>NZ_JACHNP010000006.1:2500-5577 GCF_014206815.1 Xanthomonas sp. F10 | reverse complement strand
CGGGAGAAGGGAGGAACCGAGCCCCTCTCCCCGCGGGAGAGGGGTCGGGGTGAGGGAACGGGCAGCGCCTCGCCGATCCGTCATTTCGAGGCTTTTGCCCGCACTTCCATCGCCTGCTCGCGTCGCGTTGTTTTTTACGCGCAATAAAAAATCCCCGTCCTTTCGGACGGGGATTTGGGGTAAAGCCCCTGGCGATGACCTACTCTCGCATGGCTTGAGCCACACTACCATCGGCGCAGCTGCGTTTCACTTCCGAGTTCGGGATGGGATCGGGTGGTTCCACAGCGCTAATTTCACCAGGGAGACGGTTGGAGTGTCGCCACATGCGGTTTCTCGGTTGTTGGACCGAGGACGGCAAGGGCGCCAGCCTCTCATAGGGTGTGATGTAGCGAGCGAGTGAGAGCGATCGACGTGTGTCGCGCTAAGGGATGCTTATGAGGAAGCATCTTGAGGTTATATGGTCAAGCCGCACGGATCATTAGTATCAGTTAGCTCAATGCATTGCTGCACTTACACACCTGACCTATCAACCACGTAGTCTACATGGTTCCTTTAGGGGACTTGTGTCCCGGGAGATCTCATCTTGAGGCGCGCTTCCCGCTTAGATGCTTTCAGCGGTTATCGCTTCCGAACATAGCTACCCGGCAATGCCACTGGCGTGACAACCGGAACACCAGAGGTTCGTCCACTCCGGTCCTCTCGTACTAGGAGCAGCCCCTCTCAAATCTCCAACGCCCATGGCAGATAGGGACCGAACTGTCTCACGACGTTCTGAACCCAGCTCGCGTACCACTTTAAATGGCGAACAGCCATACCCTTGGGACCGACTACAGCCCCAGGATGTGATGAGCCGACATCGAGGTGCCAAACACCGCCGTCGATATGAACTCTTGGGCGGTATCAGCCTGTTATCCCCGGAGTACCTTTTATCCGTTGAGCGATGGCCCTTCCATACAGAACCACCGGATCACTAAGACCTACTTTCGTACCTGCTTGATCCGTCGATCTTGCAGTCAAGCACGCTTATGCCTTTGCACACAGTGCGCGATGTCCGACCGCGCTGAGCGTACCTTCGTGCTCCTCCGTTACTCTTTAGGAGGAGACCGCCCCAGTCAAACTACCCACCATACACGGTCCCCGATCCGGATTACGGACCTAGGTTAGAACGTCAAGCACGACAGGGTGGTATTTCAAGGATGGCTCCACCACAGCTAGCGCCATGGTTTCATAGCCTCCCACCTATCCTACACAGACGAACTCAACGTTCAGTGTAAAGCTATAGTAAAGGTTCACGGGGTCTTTCCGTCTTGCCACGGGAACGCTGCATCTTCACAGCGATTTCAATTTCACTGAGTCTCGGGTGGAGACAGCGCCGCTGTCGTTACGCCATTCGTGCAGGTCGGAACTTACCCGACAAGGAATTTCGCTACCTTAGGACCGTTATAGTTACGGCCGCCGTTTACTGGGGCTTCGATCAAGAGCTTCGCCTTGCGGCTGACCCCATCAATTAACCTTCCAGCACCGGGCAGGCGTCACACCCTATACGTCCACTTTCGTGTTTGCAGAGTGCTGTGTTTTTGATAAACAGTCGCAGCGGCCTGGTTTCTGCGACCCTCTTCAGCTATAGCTCGCACGAGCCACCAAAAAGGGTGCACCTTCTCCCGAAGTTACGGTGCCATGTTGCCTAGTTCCTTCACCCGAGTTCTCTCAAGCGCCTGAGAATTCTCATCCTACCCACCTGTGTCGGTTTACGGTACGGTCTGCGTAAGCTGAAGCTTAGGAGCTTTTCCTGGAAGCGTGGTATCAGTGACTTCGTCTAAAAGACTCGTCTCGGTGCTCGGTCTTAAAGGATCCCGGATTTGCCAAAGATCCAAACCTACCGCCTTTCCCCGGGACAACCAACGCCCGGTACACCTAACCTTCTCCGTCCCTCCATCGCACTTACGCGAGGTGCAGGAATATTAACCTGCTTCCCATCGACTACGGCTTTCGCCCTCGCCTTAGGGGCCGACTCACCCTGCGCCGATTAACGTTGCGCAAGGAAACCTTGGGCTTTCGGCGTGCGGGTTTTTCACCCGCATTGTCGTTACTCATGTCAGCATTCGCACTTCCGATACCTCCAGCAGACTTCTCAATCCACCTTCGCAGGCTTACGGAACGCTCCTCTACCGCGCATCGCTTATCGCGATGCACCCCAAGCTTCGGTTCACTGCTTAGCCCCGTTAAATCTTCCGCGCAGACCGACTCGACCAGTGAGCTATTACGCTTTCTTTAAAGGGTGGCTGCTTCTAAGCCAACCTCCTGGCTGTCTATGCCTTTCCACATCGTTTTCCACTTAGCAGTGAATTTGGGACCTTAGCTGTGGGTCTGGGTTGTTTCCCTTTTCACGACGGACGTTAGCACCCGCCGTGTGTCTCCCATACAGTCCGTCTCGGTATTCGGAGTTTGCAATGGTTTGGTAAGTCGCGATGACCCCCTAGCCATAACAGTGCTCTACCCCCGAGAGGATACATATGAGGCGCTACCTAAATAGCTTTCGAGGAGAACCAGCTATCTCCGGGTTCGATTAGCTTTTCACTCCTAATCACACCTCATCCCCTACCTTTGCAACGGGAGTGGGTTCGGGCCTCCAGTCAGTGTTACCTGACCTTCACCCTGGGCATGACTAGATCACCCGGTTTCGGGTCTACTGCCCGCGACTATGCGCCCTTATCAGACTCGGTTTCCCTTCGCCTCCCCTATACGGTTAAGCTTGCCACGAACAGTAAGTCGCTGACCCATTATACAAAAGGTACGCAGTCACTCTTGCGAGCTCCTACTGCTTGTACGCACACGGTTTCAGGATCTATTTCACTCCCCTCTCCGGGGTTCTTTTCGCCTTTCCCTCACGGTACTGGTTCACTATCGGTCGGTCAGGAGTATTTAGCCTTGGAGGATGGTCCCCCCATGTTCAGACAGGGTTTCACGTGCCCCGCCCTACTCGTCTTCACTGGTATGGCCCTTTCAAATACAGGGCTATCACCTTCTATGGCCAACCTTTCCAGGTTGTTTTTCTAAAACCATACCAGCTTAAGGGC
>NZ_JACHNP010000005.1 GCF_014206815.1 Xanthomonas sp. F10 | reverse complement strand
GCCTTGAACTCGCCGCCGAAGCGCTCTGCGCCGATCTTGGTCAGCGCCGCGGTCAGCGTGGTCTTGCCGTGGTCGACGTGACCGATGGTGCCGACGTTGACGTGCGGCTTGGTGCGCTCGAACTTACCCTTTGCCATGTCTTCTCTACCTCGTGATTCGTATTGGGGGACGAGAGAGCGGGATGCGGCGCGGACCGGGTCCGCGGCACGCATCCCGTCGCTCTAATCTCAGTTCTTCTTGATGACCGAGTCGGCGATGTTGGCCGGCGCTTCGGCGTAGTGGTCGAACTCCATCGAGAACGTGGCGCGACCCTGCGACATCGAGCGCAGCGTGGTGGCGTAGCCGAACATTTCGCCCAGCGGCACCATCGCGTTGATCACCTTGCCCGACGGGCTGTCGTCCTGGCCCTGCAGGATGCCGCGACGACGGCTCACGTCGCCCATCACGTCGCCCAGGTAATCCTCCGGGGTAACGATCTCGACCTTCATGATCGGCTCCAGCAGCACCGGGTTGGCCTTGTTGAAGCCTTCCTTGAAGCCCATCGAGCCGGCGATCTTGAACGCCATTTCCGACGAGTCGACGTCGTGGTACGAACCGTCGATCAGGCGCACCTTGACGTCCACGATCGGGTAGCCGGCCATCACGCCATTGGCCACCGCTTCCTGGATGCCCTTGTCCACCGCCGGGATGTATTCCTTCGGCACGACGCCGCCGACGATCGCGTTCTCGAAGGTGTAGCCCTGGCCACGCTCCTGCGGCTCGATCTCGAGCACGACGTGACCGTACTGGCCCTTACCGCCGGACTGACGCACGAACTTGCCTTCCTGCTTGACCGCCTTGCGGATGGTCTCGCGGTAGGCAACCTGCGGCTTGCCGACGTTGGCTTCGACGTTGAACTCGCGCTTCATGCGGTCGACGATGATTTCCAGGTGCAGCTCGCCCATGCCACGGATGATGGTCTGGCCGGACTCTTCGTCGGTGTTGACGCGGAACGAGGGATCTTCCTGCGCCAGACGGCTCAGCGCGATGCCCATCTTTTCCTGGTCCGACTTGGTCTTCGGCTCGACCGCCATCGAGATCACCGGCTCCGGGAACACCATGCGTTCCAGGGTGATGATGTGGTCCTGCGCGCACAGCGTGTCGCCGGTGGTGACGTCCTTCAGGCCCACCGCCGCGGCGATGTCGCCCGCGCGCACTTCCTTGATCTCTTCGCGGTTGTTGGAGTGCATCTGCAGGATGCGGCCCACGCGCTCCTTCTTCGACTTGACCGGGTTGTACACCTGGTCGCCGGAGTTCAGCGTGCCGGAGTAGACGCGGAAGAAGGTCAGCGAACCGACGAACGGGTCGGTCATGATCTTGAACGCCAGCGCCGAGAACGGGGCGTTGTCGGTGGCCGGACGGCTGTCTTCCTTCTCGTCTTCGTCGATGCCCTTGACCGGCGGACGGTCGCTGGGCGACGGCAGCAGCTGGATCACGCCGTCGAGCATGGCCTGCACGCCCTTGTTCTTGAACGCGGTGCCGCAGTACACCGGCACCACCTCCACCTTCAGGGTGCGCTCGCGCAGACCGCCCAGGATCTCGGCCTCGGACAGGTCGCCCTCGTTGAGGTACTTGTCCATCAGGTCTTCATTGGCTTCGGCCGCGGCCTCGACCATGAACGCGCGCGCGTCGGTGGCCTTGTCGACCAGATGCGCGGGGATGTCGCGGTATTCGAACACGGTGCCCTGCGAGGCGGTATCCCAATGGATCGCCTTCATCTTGACCAGGTCGACCACGCCCTCGAAGCCGTCTTCGGCGCCGATCGGCACCTGCATCGGCACCGGGTAGGCGCCCAGGCGGGCCTTCAGCTGCTCGACGACCTTGTCGAAGTTGGCGCCGGTGCGGTCCATCTTGTTGACGAACGCCAGACGCGGCACCGCGTACTTGTTGGCCTGACGCCACACGGTCTCGGACTGCGGCTGCACGCCGCCGACCGCGCACAGCACGAACACCGCGCCGTCGAGCACGCGCAGCGAGCGCTCGACTTCGATGGTGAAGTCCACGTGCCCGGGGGTGTCGATGATGTTGAAGCGGTGCTGCGGCATGGACTTGTCCATGCCGGTCCAGAACGCGGTGGTGGCCGCGGAGGTGATCGTGATGCCACGCTCCTGCTCCTGCTCCATCCAGTCCATCGTCGCGGCACCGTCATGCACCTCGCCGATCTTGTGGCTGACGCCGGTGTAGAACAGGATGCGTTCGGAGGTGGTGGTCTTGCCGGCATCGATGTGGGCCATGATGCCGAAGTTGCGGTAACGCTCGATGGGAGTGGTACGGGCCACAGGGAGCCTCTCAAATTTCTTGGATTTCGGATGGCCGAACGCCGCCTTGCGGCGGCCTTCGGATTTGTGCCGCGCGCAACGGCGCGGCTAGCGGCACTCAGATGGTGCCAGCGGGCCCCGTTTCCAAGGCCCGGAAGGTCACCAGCGGTAGTGCGCGAACGCCTTGTTCGCTTCCGCCATGCGGTGAGTTTCTTCGCGCTTCTTGATGGCGCCGCCACGGTTTTCCGAGGCATCGACCAGCTCGGCCGCGAGCTTGCGCGGCATCGAGTTCTCGCCGCGCTTGCGCGCCGAGTCGATCAGCCAGCGCATCGCCAGCGCCATGCGACGGGAGGAACGCACCTCGACCGGCACCTGGTAGGTGGCACCGCCGACGCGGCGCGACTTGACCTCGACCGCCGGAGCGACGTTGTCCAGCGCCTTCTGCACCAGCTCGATGGCGTTGGGGTTCTTCTCGCCGATCACGTCCATCGCGCCGTACACGATCTTTTCGGCGACCGACTTCTTGCCGCTCAGCATCACCATGTTGATGAAGCGGGCGATGGTTTCGCTCCCGTGCTTGGGATCCGGGAGAACGGCGCGCTGCGGCGTATTACCTTTACGAGACATGTGTACTTTCCCTTAGCTCTTCGGGCGCTTGGCGCCGTACTTGGAACGGCCCTGGCGACGCTTGGCGACGCCGGCGGCGTCGAGCGAACCGCGCACGGTGTGGTAGCGCACGCCCGGCAGATCCTTGACGCGGCCGCCGCGGATCAGGACCACGGAGTGCTCCTGCAGGTTGTGGCCTTCGCCGCCGATGTAGCTGATGACCTCTTCCTGGTTGGTCAGGCGCACCTTGGCGACCTTGCGCAGGGCCGAGTTCGGCTTCTTCGGGGTGGTGGTGTACACGCGCGTGCAGACGCCACGGCGCTGCGGGCACTTGTCCAGCGCCGGAGAGGCGCTCTTGTAGGTGGTCGCCTGCCGCGGCTTGCGGACCAGCTGGTTGATCGTCGCCATCAGTGGATTCTTCTGATTGAGGCCGTCGGGCCTGGATGCGTGAAAACGAAGGCAGGCCGAAGGACGGCCTGCCGAGACAGGAAAGTATAGCGGGCAAGTCAAAGCGCCGTCAACTCAACGGAATTTTTACTTGCTGGCCCATCCGGGGCCGGAATACGGGGCGCTTCCGCTGCGCCCCCTTTCGCTTGGTAGAGCGGCCCCGCGGGCGGGACCGGTCCGCTTACTGCTTACTCTTCGCTGCCGGCAGCCGCCGGGGCGGAGGTCTCGACCGCCGGCTCGGCGCTGCCGCCGGACAGGGTCTGCATCTCCGACTCGGTCAGGCCGCTGGCATTGCGGCGGCGCGTGTTGTGGTACGCCAGGCCGGTACCGGCCGGGATCAGGCGACCCACGATCACGTTTTCCTTCAGGCCGCGCAGCGTGTCGCTGGTGCCGCGGACCGCCGCCTCGGTGAGGACGCGGGTGGTCTCCTGGAACGACGCGGCCGAAATGAACGACTCGGTCGCCAGCGAGGCCTTGGTGATGCCCAGCAGCACCGGCTCGTACTTGGCCGGCAGCTCGTTGCGCGTGACCAGGCGGGCATTCTCCTCGATGACGCGCTGGCGCTCGGCCTGCTCGCCGTTGAGGAACTTGCTGTTGCCCTGGTCGGTGATCTCGACCTTGCGCAGCATCTGCCGGGTGATGACCTCGATGTGCTTGTCGTTGATCTTCACGCCCTGCAGGCGGTACACGTCCTGGATTTCCTTGACCAGGTACGCGGCCAGCGGCTCGACGCCCAGCAGGCGCAGGATGTCCTGCGGGCTCGGCTCGCCGTCCACCACGGTTTCGCCCTTGGCCACGTGCTCGCCTTCGAACACGATGATCTGGCGGTACTTCGGGATCAGCTCTTCGTGCTCCGACCCGTCGGTGTCCTTGATGATCAGGCGCTGCTTGCCCTTGGTGTCCTTGCCGAAGCTGATGATGCCCGAGCGCTCGGCCAGGATCGCCGGATCCTTCGGCTTGCGCGCTTCGAACAGGTCGGCCACGCGCGGCAGACCACCGGTGATGTCGCGGGTCTTGGACGCTTCCTGCGGGATCTTGGCGACCACGTCGCCCACGCCGACCGGCGCGCCGTCCTGCAGGTTGACGATCGAGCGCGGCGGCAGCAGGTACTGCGCCGGCAGATCGGTACCCGGGATGGTCAGATCGTTGCCCTTGGCGTCGACGATGCGCACAATCGGGCGCAGGTCCTTGGCCTGGGTGCCGCGACGCTTCGGATCGGTGATCTCGCGCGAAGCCAGGCCGGTCAGTTCGTCGGTCTTCTCGATGACGGTGACGCCGTCGATGAAGTCGATGAAGCGGATGAAACCGGCCACTTCCGACACGATCGGGTGGTTGTGCGGATCCCAGTTCGCCACCGACTGGCCGGCCTTGACCGCATCACCGTCCTTGGCGGTGATGGTGGCGCCGTACGGCAGCTTGTAGCGCTCGCGCTCGCGGCCGTGGCCGTCGAGCACCGACAGTTCGCCCGAACGCGACACCGCCACCAGCGAGCCGTTGGCATGCTCGACCGACTTGAGGTTGTTGAACTTGATCGAACCGGTGGTCTTGACCGTGATGTTGTCCACCGCGGCCGCACGCGATGCCGCGCCGCCGATGTGGAAGGTACGCATGGTCAGCTGGGTACCCGGCTCACCGATCGACTGCGCGGCGATGACGCCGACCGCTTCGCCGATGTTGACCAGGTGGCCACGGGCCAGGTCGCGGCCGTAGCAGCGCGCGCACACGCCGAACGCCGATTCGCAGGTGATGGTCGAGCGGACCTTGACCGACTGCACGCCGGCCTCTTCCAGCTTGGCCACCCACTGCTCGTCGAGCAGGGTGTTGCGGGTGACGATCGGATCCTCGTCGTTGCCCGGCAGGAACACGTCCTCGGCCACCACGCGGCCGAGCACGCGGTCGCGCAACGGCTCGACCACGTCGCCGCCTTCCACGATCGGGGTCATGGTCAGGCCGTCGGTGGTGCCGCAATCGGGCTCGGTGATCACCACGTCCTGCGCCACGTCGACCAGGCGACGGGTCAGGTAACCGGAGTTGGCGGTCTTCAGCGCGGTATCGGCCAGACCCTTACGGGCACCGTGGGTGGAGTTGAAGTACTCCTGCACGTTCAGGCCTTCGCGGAAGTTCGCCTTGATCGGCGTCTCGATGATCGAGCCGTCCGGGCGGGCCATCAGGCCGCGCATGCCGGCCAGCTGACGGATCTGCGCCTGCGAACCACGCGCGCCGGAGTCGGCCATGATGTACAGCGAGTTCATCGACTTCTGGTCGATGGTCTCGCCCTTGGCGTTGACCACCTTCTCGGTGCCGATGGTGTCCATCATCGCCTTGGCGATGCGCTCGTTGGTGCGCGACCAGATGTCCACGACCTTGTTGTAGCGCTCGCCGGCGGTGACCAGACCGGACTGGTACTGCTCCTGGATTTCCAGCACTTCCTGCTCGGCTTCGCCGAGGATGCCCTTCTTCTCCGACGGGATCAGCATGTCGTCGATGCCGATCGACACGCCCGCGCGGGTGGCGTAGGCGAAGCCGGTGTACATCAGCTTGTCGGCGAACACCACGCTGTCCTTCAGACCCAGCTGACGGTAGCTGGAGTTGATCAGGCGGCTGATGTTCTTCTTGGTCAGCTCGGTGTTGGCCAGCGCGAACGGCAGGCCTTCCGGCAGGATTTCGGCCAGCAGCGCACGCCCGATCGTGGTGTCCACGATCGAGGCCTTCTTGGTGCGGTTGCCGTCCTCGTCGATCACCGTCTCGGTGATGCGGACCTTGACCTTGGCGTGCAGTTCGACCGCACGGTTGTCGTAGGCGCGCTTCACTTCGGCGATGTTGGCGAAGACCATGCCCTCGCCCTTCTTGTTCTCCAGCGCGCGGGTCATGTAGTACAGACCCAGCACCACGTCCTGCGACGGCACGATGATCGGCTCGCCGTTGGCCGGCGACAGGATGTTGTTGGTGGACATCATCAGCGCGCGCGCTTCCAGCTGCGCTTCCAGCGACAGCGGCACGTGCACGGCCATCTGGTCACCGTCGAAGTCGGCGTTGAACGCGGTGCAGACCAGCGGGTGCAGCTGGATCGCCTTGCCTTCGATCAGCACCGGCTCGAACGCCTGGATGCCCAGACGGTGCAGGGTCGGCGCACGGTTCAGCAGTACCGGGTGCTCGCGGATCACCTCTTCCAGGATGTCCCAGACCTCGGCTTCTTCGCGCTCGACCAGCTTCTTGGCGGCCTTGATGGTGGTGGCCAGGCCGCGACGCTGCAGCTTGGCGAACACGAACGGCTTGAACAGCTCCAGCGCCATCTTCTTCGGCAGGCCGCACTCGTGCAGGCGCAGGGTCGGGCCGACCACGATCACCGAACGGCCGGAGTAGTCCACGCGCTTGCCGAGCAGGTTCTGGCGGAACCGGCCCTGCTTGCCCTTGATCATGTCGGCCAGCGACTTCAGCGGGCGCTTGTTGGTGCCGGTGATGGCACGGCCGCGACGGCCGTTGTCCAGCAGCGCATCGACCGATTCCTGCAGCATGCGCTTTTCGTTGCGCACGATGATGTCCGGCGCGTTCAGCTCGAGCAGGCGGCGCAGACGGTTGTTGCGGTTGATGACGCGGCGGTACAGGTCGTTCAGATCGGAGGTCGCGAAGCGGCCGCCGTCCAGCGGCACCAGCGGACGCAGATCCGGCGGCAGCACCGGCAGCACGGTCATCACCATCCACTCCGGACGGTTGCCGGACTCGATGAAGGCCTCGATCAGCTTGATGCGCTTGGTCAGGCGCTTGAGCTTGGTCTCCGACCCGGTGCCGGCGATCTCTTCACGCAGGCGGGTCATTTCCGACTGCAGGTCGATGGTGCGCAGCAACTCGTACACCGCCTCGGCGCCCATGGCGGCGTCGAAGTCGTCGCCGTGCTCCTGGCGCGCGGTCAGGTACTGCTCTTCGGTCAGCAGCTGGCGGCGCTCGAGCGCGGTCAGGCCCGGCTCGGTCACCACGTAGGCTTCGAAGTACAGCACGCGCTCGATGTCGCGCAGGGTCATGTCCAGCATCAGGCCGATGCGCGACGGCAGCGACTTCAGGAACCAGATGTGCGCGACCGGCGAGGCCAGGTCGATGTGGCCCATGCGCTCGCGGCGCACCTTGGCCAGGGTCACTTCAGTGCCGCACTTCTCGCAGACCACGCCGCGGTGCTTCATGCGCTTGTACTTGCCGCACAGGCACTCGTAGTCCTTGATCGGGCCGAAGATGGCGGCGCAGAACAGGCCGTCGCGCTCCGGCTTGAAGGTACGGTAGTTGATGGTTTCCGGCTTCTTCACTTCGCCGAAGGACCACGAACGGATCAGGTCCGGCGAGGCCAGCGCGATCTTGATCGCGTCGAAGTCCAGCGTCTGGCGCTGCTGGTTGAAGAGGTTGAGCAGGTCTTTCATTGGGTATCTCCGGGTCGGAGGAATTTCGTATCGAGGACGGGGGCGGAAAGGGTTCTATCGGGACCCGGGACTCGGGACCGGGGACCCGGAAAAGCAGAGCGGCTGCGCTCCTGGCTTTTCCGAGTCCCGGGCCCCGGGATCCGGGTCCCGGCCCCTCAGTCTTCCAGTTCCATGTTGATCGCCAGCGAGCGGATTTCCTTCACCAGCACGTTGAAGGACTCCGGCATGCCGGCGACCATCTCGTGCTCGCCGTCGACGATGTTCTTGTACATCTGGTTGCGGCCCTGCACGTCGTCGGACTTCACCGTCAGCATTTCCTGCAGGGTGTAGGCCGCGCCGTAGGCTTCCAGCGCCCAGACTTCCATTTCGCCGAAGCGCTGGCCGCCGAACTGCGCCTTGCCGCCCAGCGGCTGCTGGGTGACCAACGAGTACGGGCCGGTGGAGCGCGCGTGCATCTTGTCGTCGACCAGGTGGTTCAGCTTCAGCATGTGCATGTAGCCGACCGTGGTGTGGCGATCGAATGCCTCGCCGGTGCGGCCGTCGTACAGCTGGGTCTGGCCGCTGATCGGCAGGTCGGCGAGTTCGAGCATGTGCTTGATCTCGGCCTCGGTCGCACCGTCGAACACCGGGGTGGCCATCGGCACGCCGTCGGTCAGGTTCTTCGACAGCGCCAGCAGCTCCGCGTCGCTGAACTGGTCCAGATCCACGCGGTCCTCGCCCAGCTTCTGGTCGTGGTTGTAGATCTGCGCCAGGAACTTGCGCAGGTCGGCGACCTTGGCCTGGGCCTCGAGCATGTTCTGGATCTTGCGACCCAGGCCCTTGGCGGCCCAGCCCAGGTGCACTTCCAGCACCTGACCGATGTTCATACGCGACGGCACGCCCAGCGGGTTCAGCACGATGTCCACGGTCTCGCCGTTGGCCATGTACGGCATGTCCTCGATCGGCTGGATCATCGACACGACACCCTTGTTGCCGTGGCGACCGGCCATCTTGTCGCCGGGCTGGATGCGGCGCTTCACCGCCAGGAACACCTTGACCATCTTCAGCACGCCCGGAGCGAGGTCGTCGCCGGCGGTGATCTTGCCGCGCTTGTCGGCGAAGCGACGCTCGAACTCCTTCTCGTGCGCCTGGATCTGCTTCTGCGCGCGCTCGATCGCCTCGGAGGCGTCCTCGTCCTTCATGCGCAGCGCGAACCAGTCGGACTTCTTCAGGCCGTCCAGGTAGGCGTCGCTGATGGTGTCGCCCTTCTTCAGGTTCGGACCGCCGTTGGCGACCTTGCCGATCAGCTGGCCACGCAGACGCGCATAGATCGCGCTCTCCAGGATGCGGAACTGGTCGTCGAAGTCCTTCTTGACGCGCTTGATCTCGTTTTCCTCGATCTGGCGGGCGCGCTTGTCCTTCTCGATACCGTCGCGGGTGAACACCTGCACGTCGATGACGGTGCCGTCCATGCCCGGCGGCACGCGCAGCGAGCTGTCCTTCACGTCCGAAGCCTTCTCGCCGAAGATCGCGCGAAGCAGCTTCTCTTCCGGGGTCAGCTGGCTCTCGCCCTTCGGCGTGACCTTGCCGACCATGATGTCGCCGGCGCGCACTTCCGCACCGATGTACACCACGCCGCTCTCGTCCAGACGGTTCAGCGCCTGCTCGGACACGTTGGGGATGTCGGCGGAGATTTCCTCCGGCCCCAGCTTGGTGTCGCGCGCCACGCAGGTCAGCTCTTCGATGTGGATCGTGGTGTAGCGATCCTCTTCCACCACGCGCTCGGAGAGCAGGATGGAGTCTTCGAAGTTGTAGCCGTTCCACGGCATGAACGCGATCAGCATGTTCTGGCCCAGGGCCAGCTCGCCGATGTCGGTCGAGGGACCGTCGGCCAGCACGTCGCCGCGCGCGATCACGTCGCCCACGTTCACCAGCGGACGCTGGTTGATGCAGGTGTTCTGGTTGGAACGCGTGTACTTGATCAGGTTGTAGATGTCGACGCCGGCGTCGGTGCCGCCGCCGATCTCGGCCTCGTTGACCTTGACCACGATACGGCCGGCGTCGATCTGCTCGATCACGCCGCCACGGCGCGCGTTCACGGTCACGCCCGAGTCGCGCGCCACGGCGCGCTCGATGCCGGTGCCGACCAGCGGCTTCTGCGCACGCAGCGTCGGCACGGCCTGGCGCTGCATGTTCGCGCCCATCAGCGCGCGGTTGGCGTCGTCGTGCTCCAGGAACGGCACCAGCGCGGCCGCGATCGACACGGTCTGCATCGGCGACACGTCCATGAAGTGCACTTCCGCCGGCGGCTTCAGCAGCGACTCGCCCTGGTAGCGGCACGGCACGAACTGCTCGGTCAGGCGGCTCTTGGCATCGTGCAGCGCGTTGGCCTGGGCGATGACGTACTCGTTCTCTTCGATCGCCGACAGGTACTCGACTTCGTCGGTGATCTGGCCGTCCACGACCTTACGGTACGGCGTCTCCAGGAAGCCGTACTGGTTGGTGCGGGCATACACCGCCAGCGAGTTGATCAGGCCGATGTTCGGGCCTTCCGGGGTTTCGATGGTGCAGACGCGGCCGTAGTGGGTCGGATGCACGTCGCGCACTTCGAAGCCGGCGCGCTCGCGGGTCAGGCCGCCCGGGCCCAGCGCGGAGACGCGACGCTTGTGCGTCACTTCCGACAGCGGGTTGTTCTGGTCCATGAACTGCGACAGCTGCGAGGAGCCGAAGAACTCCTTGATCGCGGCGGCCACCGGCTTGGCGTTGATCAGTTCCTGCGGGGTCAGGCCTTCGGACTCGGCCATCGACAGGCGCTCCTTGACCGCGCGCTCGACGCGGACCAGGCCCACGCGGAACACGTTCTCGGCCATTTCGCCGACCGAGCGCACGCGACGGTTGCCCAGGTGGTCGATGTCGTCGACCACGCCGCGGCCGTTGCGGATCTCGGTCAGGACCTTGATCACGTCCAGGATGTCGGAGCTGTCGCCGTGCTCGGCGACCAGGCGCTTGGACTCCTCGTCGTTGCGCTCGCCGAAGTACTTCTTGTCGTACAGCACCGACTCGCCGGTGACTTCCTTGCGGCCGACGCGACGGTTGAACTTCATGCGGCCGACCGTGGACAGGTCGTAGCGCTCGAAGGTGAAGAACAGGTTGTGGAACAGGTTCTGCGCGGCGTCCTTGGTCGGCGGCTCGCCCGGACGCATCATGCGGTAGATCTCGACCAGCGCCTCGAGCTGGGTCTTGGTCGGATCGATGCGCAGGGTGTTGGACAGGTACGGACCACGATCCAGGTCGTTGACCCACAGCGTGCCCACGGCGTCGACGCCGGCCTTGCGGAACGCGGTCAGCTGATCTTCGCTGATCTCGTCGTTGGCGCTGGCCAGCAGTTCGCCGGTCGAAGCATCGACCACGTCGTGCGACAGGATGCGGCCGACCAGGTACTCGTCGGGCACGGCCAGCGCGGCGATGCCGGAGGCCTCGAGCTGCTTGACGTGGCGCGCGGTGATGCGCTTGCCGGCTTCGACGATGACCTTGTCGCCGTCGGCCAGGTCGAAGTTCAGGGTCTCGCCGCGCAGGCGCTCGGGCACCAGCTCCAGCTGCACGCCTTCCTTCGGGTCGATGTGGAAGGTGTTGATCTCGAAGAACTCCGAGAGCATCTCCTCGTTCGAGTAGCCGAGCGCGCGCAGCAGGATCGACACCGGCAGCTTGCGCCGGCGGTCGATACGGGTGAACAGCGCGTCCTTCGGGTCGAACTCGAAGTCCAGCCAGGAGCCGCGGTACGGAATGATGCGGGCGCTGTACAGCAGCTTGCCCGAGCTGTGGGTCTTGCCACGGTCGTGGTCGAAGAACACGCCCGGCGAGCGGTGCAGCTGCGAGACGATGACGCGCTCGGTGCCGTTGACGATGAAGGTGCCGTTGTCGGTCATCAGCGGGATTTCGCCGAGGTAGACCTCCTGCTCCTTGACGTACTTGATCGCCTTGGTCGAGGACTCGCGGTCGTAGATCACCAGGCGCACGGTCACGCGCAGCGGCGCGCCGTAGCTCATGCCGCGCTGGCGGCATTCACGCTCGTCGAACACCGGTTCGCCGAGCTTGTAGCCGACGTACTCCAGCGCCGCGTTGCCGCTGTAGCTGGAGATCGGGAACACCGATTTCAGGGCCGCGTGCAGGCCGTGGTCCGAACGCTTGTTCGGGTCGGTGTTCTCCTGCAGGAACTCGCGGTAGGAATCCACCTGGATGGCGAGCAGGAACGGCACTTCGAGGATCGAGCGCTGCTTGCCGAAGTCCTTGCGGATACGCTTCTTTTCGGTGAACGAATAAGACGTCATGAGGTATCACCTTGGCTGATGCGGGCCGCGCGTCCGCGGCCCTGAGTGAACATAAATTGTCAGTTGGAAGTCGCTGGTATTGCCGGCACCAGCACGCCTTCTCCCGCTACTTCCAACTACCAACTCGGTGGTGAAGCAGGGAATGGGGAATGGAGAAAGGGGAATCGTGGAGCGCACGTAGCGTGGCTGTTCCGATTCTCCATTCCCGATTCCCGGTTCCCGCCTGAAACGGCCAAAGGCCGGGGGCTTTCGCCCCCAGCCTTCAGTGCATCGCCTTGAACGGCTGGCGATGCAAGGGACTGCTTACTTGACTTCGACCTTCGCGCCAGCGGCTTCCAGGTCCTTCTTGAACTTGTCGGCGTCTTCCTTCGACACGGCTTCCTTCAGCACGCCGCCGGCCTCGGTGAGGTCCTTGGCTTCCTTCAGGCCCAGGCCGGTGATGGCGCGGACAGCCTTGATGACGTCGACCTTCTTGGCGCCGGCGTCGACCAGGATGACGTTGAACTCGGTCTGCTCTTCGACCGGGGCGGCGGCCACGGCCGGGCCGGCAGCGGCGACCGGGGCGGCGGCGGAAACGCCGAACTTGTCTTCGATGGCCTTGACCAGCTCCATCACTTCCATGAGGGTCTTTTCGGCGATTGCGTCGACGATCTGCTCGTTAGACAGGGACATTGTGATTACCTTTGGAATTTTTTCTGGATGAGGTTCTAGTGAACCGTTTCAGGTGTCGCGAACTTAAGCCGTTTCGGCCGGGGCTTCCGCTTCGGCGTCGGCGGGAGCGGCGTCGCCGCCACCCTGCTTGTCGCCCACGGCCTTGACCGCACGGGCGAACATGCTCGCCGGCTCGGCCAGGACGCGTGCCAGCATGGCCAGCGCCTGCTCGCGGGTCGGCAGCGACGCCAACACCTCGAGATGAGCGGCCGGATACAGCTGACCACCCAGCGACACGACCTTGGCCTGCAGCTTGTCGTTACCCTTGGCGAATTCCTTGATCAGACGACCGGCAGCGCCGGGTTCTTCCGTCGAGAACGCATACAGCAGCGGACCGACCAGCGCGTCCTGGACGCACTCGTATTCGGTACCGGCAACGGCACGCGCGGCCAGGGTGTTCTTGACAACACGCAAGTACACACCGGTTTCGCGCGCCTTCTTGCGCATCGCGGTCATTTGCGAGACCGTGATGCCGGCGTACTCGGCAGCAACCAAGGAGTGGGCCTTCGCGGCGACGTCGGCCAGTTCGGCGACGACTTCTTGCTTCTGGGACAGATTGAGAGCCATTGCACTCCTCCGTTAAAGCCGGGAGTTGGGATTGGTGATTCGGGATTCGTCAGGAGCCGCAACGCCGCTCTTGCCGATCCCCAATCTCTAATCTCGAATCCCTGCTTCAAACTTACTCCGCTCGCGGCTCCTGCCGCTTGCGGTCCTAGGCGGCCTCCTTCCTGGATGCCGGGGATGCCGCATGGCATCCCAGTTGGTGGCCGTTCCAGACCTGGAGTGAGCGCGCCCGGGACACCGGGCTGGCCTGCACCAGAAAAACTCCAGAAAGGCGGCACCATCTACGCCGGCTGGCCCCGAGGGGCTGATTAAGCGATCCCGCTGTACCGACGGCGACTCCTTGCCATTTCGAGCTTCCGTGCCCGTCGTCGGTATGCGCAGACCGCGCCTGCGGTCTTTGACGGCTTCGCGTCGGGTTGCCCCGGGCGACGCCTTCAAAAGGGTGAAACCGGCGCCGCACCTCGCGGGCGGCGCCGTCTTGCGATTACTTCAGGGACAGCGAAGCCTGATCGATGGTGACGCCCGGACCCATGGTCGAGCTCACCGAGATCTTCTGCAGGTAGGTGCCCTTCGAGGTCGCCGGCTTGGCCTTGACCAGGTCCAGCAGCAGCGCCTGCAGGTTGCTCTTCAGCGCATCGTCTTCGAAGCTGGCCTTGCCGATGGTGCAGTGGATGATGCCGGCCTTGTCGGTGCGGTAGCGCACCTGACCCGACTTGGCGTTCTTGACCGCTTCGGCCGGGTTGGCGGACACGGTGCCGACCTTGGGGTTCGGCATCAGGCCGCGCGGGCCCAGCAGGGTGCCCAGCTTACCGACGACGCGCATCGCGTCCGGGGTGGCGATGACCACGTCGTAGTTCAGGTCGCCGCCCTGCATCTTCTCGGCCAGGTCGTCCATGCCGACGGCGTCGGCACCGGCGGCCAGCGCTTCGTCAGCCTTGGCGCCGGCGGGGGCGAACACCGCCACGCGCACGCTCTTGCCGGTACCGGCCGGCAGCACGGTGGAACCGCGCACCTGCTGGTCGGACTTCTTGGCGTCCACGCCCAGGCGCACGGCCACGTCGACGGCTTCGACGAACTTGGCCTTGCTGGTGGTCTTGACGATCTTCAGCGCTTCGTCGATCGAATACGCCTTGCCCGGCTGCACGGCAGCACGGATCGCTTTCTGTCGCTTGGTCTGTGCCATTGCTTAACCCTCCACCGTCAGGCCCATGCTGCGGGCGGAACCCGCAATCGTGCGTACCGCCGCTTCCAGCTCCGCCGCCGTCAGGTCGGCTTCCTTCGCCTTGGCGATCTCTTCGAGCTGCTTGCGGGTCACCTTGCCCACCTTCTCGGTGTTCGGACGCTTGGAGCCGGAGCTCACGCCCGCGGCCTTCTTCAGCAGCACGCTGGCCGGGGTGCTCTTGGTGACGAAGGTGAAGGTACGGTCCGAATAGGCCGTGATGATGACCGGAGTCGGCAGGCCCGGCTCCAGCTTCTGCGTGGCGGCGTTGAACGCCTTGCAGAATTCCATGATGTTCAGACCGCGCTGACCCAGCGCAGGACCGACCGGCGGCGAGGGGTTGGCCTGACCGGCCTTCACCTGCAGCTTGATGTAACCGACGACTTTCTTTGCCATTTTAGTGTCTCCGGGTGCTAGCGCCTAAACCGCAGGCTCCCCATCGCGACGGGAAAATCACGTGTCCCGCCATCACGTTTTTGAAGTGCGCAGAAAGCCGCCTCGCGGCGGCTTCCGTTCTGCCCGGCGGCTTGCCTGGACAGGGAGCCGCGCAGTATAGCAGAGATTTTGGCGCCCGGCGCAGCCGCGCCGGGGCGGGCTCAGGCCTTCTCGACCTGGCCGAATTCCAGTTCCACCGGGGTGGAGCGGCCGAAGATCAGCACCGCCACGCGTAGGCGACTCTTCTCGTAGTTGACTTCCTCGACCACGCCGTTGAAGTCGTTGAACGGGCCGTCGGTGACGCGGACCATCTGGCCCGGCTCGAACAGCACCTTGGGACGCGGCTTCTCCACGCCATCCTGAACGCGCTGCAGGATCGCATCGGCCTCTTCGTCGCGGATCGGCAGCGGACGGTCGGCGGTGCCGCCGATGAAGCCCATCACCTTCGGCGTTTCCTTGACCAGATGCCAGCTTTCGTTGTCGATGCGCGGAATGCCGCCTTCATCGTGGGTTTCGATCTGCACCAGCACGTAACCCGGGAAGAACTTGCGCTCGGAACGGCGCTTCTGGCCGGAGCGCATCTCGATCACTTCCTCGGTGGGCACCAGCACGTCGCCGAAGCGCTCCTGCATCTCGTCACGCGCAATACGGTCGCGCAGCGCTTGCGCCACGGACTTCTCGAAGCCTGAATAGGCGTGAACGACATACCAACGCTTCACTGCTGCACTCTCCTCAACGGCTCACGAACCACTGCATCAGCTTCTGGATCAGGAAATCGAACCCGCCCAGCAACAGACTCAGAATGATCACCACCACGATCACCACCCAGGTGGTGCGAATGGCTTCCTGACGGGTCGGCCACACCACCTTGCGCAGTTCGAAACGGGACTCGGACAGGAACTCGCGGCCTTCGCGGCCCTTGGCGGTCAGCAGGAACACCGCGGCACCGGCCACCAGACCCGCGATCACCGCCAGTGCGCGCAGCGGACCGGACCAGCTCCCCAGCTGTGCAGCACGGCTCGACTCGCCGAACCAGAACCAGACAAACAGGCCAGCGACCACCAGCAGCGCAGCGATGACGTACTTGACGATATCGCCGCCGGAGGATGCGGCGGGGCCTTTGGAATGCTCGATCTTGCTGTTCATCCGACTCTTGCTGCTATGCGACCGAGGTCACTGGATAGGGAGCGGCAGATTGGCACGCCAGGAGGGACTCGAACCCCCAACCTGCGGTTTTGGAGACCGCTGCTCTGCCAATTGAGCTACTGGCGTGTAGTAAGAACGACTGCACTTCCCTGAGACGGCGAAGGCGGACCGAAGGTTCCGGCCCGCCCTTCGCTGAACCCGGCGACCGGAGTCGCCTGCACCTCGTCGGATTCCGGCGGCCGAAGCCGCCGTCCTGCCGTCGAGCCCGGCGGTCTGCGCCGCCGGAGGGCATTACTTGATGATCTTGGCCACCACGCCGGCGCCGACGGTACGGCCGCCTTCGCGGATCGCGAAGCGCAGACCTTCGTCCATCGCCACCGGGTTGATCAGCGTCACCACCATCTTGACGTTGTCGCCCGGCATCACCATTTCCACGCCTTCCGGCAGCTGCACCGC
>NZ_JACHNP010000004.1 GCF_014206815.1 Xanthomonas sp. F10 | reverse complement strand
CTTGCCGTCAACACCTTTTTGATCAGGTGGTTGACGCCGCTTCTTCGTCCAAACCCGAAGGCTTTTCCTCGAAGCGAGCCGGCCATATTAGCCGACTTTTTCACTTCGTCAACACCTTTTTGAAGAGGTTTTGACGCCCCTGCCGCGTTGCCGTGAAGGCGTTGCGTCAGGGGAGGGAAAGTATGGCCCCAAATCGCCCGCTTGGGAAGAGGGCGTGAAAACTTTTTTCACTCTCCCGTCGCGGGGGCCCTGCCAGCCCCGCCGACCCTGCCTTTACGCCGCTCGGCACTGCTTGGCACCGCTCGCGTGGCGCGCCTCTCTATATAGAGTTGCAGCCCCCTGCCGGCCGCACCCACACCCGGTCCCTCGCCGGGCCTGGGCAACCGATCTCACGCTTCGACGAGTTGCACCCGGGCAAAGGTGCGCTTGCCGACCTGCAGGACACCCTCGAAACCAGGGGCGAAGCTCTGTTGCGGATCCTCGACCACCTCGCCAGCCACGCGCACCGCCCGCTCCTTCAGCTTGCGGGTGGCCTCGGAATTGCTGGCGGTCAGGCCTGCTGCGGTCAGCAGCGCGGCGATCCGCAGCCCCTCCGCCGGCACGGCGACCTGCTGCAGCGGCAAGGCGCTGGTGTCGCCCTGCCCGGTCACCACCGCATGCCAGCCGACGATGGCCTGCTCGGCGGCAGCCGCATCATGGAAGCGGGTGGTGAGTTCGCGCGCCAGGCGCAGCTTCACTTCGCGCGGGTGCAGCCCGCCGGCCTGCACTTGCTGCCGCAGCGCCTGCGCCTCGCTCATGCCGATCTCGAAGGACAGCAGTTCGATCCAACGCCACATCAGCTCGTCGCCGATCTTCATGGTTTTGGTGACGATGTCGATCGCCGGCTCGCTGATGCCGATGTAGTTGCCCAGCGACTTGGACATCTTGTTGACCCCGTCCAGGCCTTCGAGCAGCGGCATCGTCAGCACGATCTGCGCCGGCTGCCCGTAGTGCTCCTGCAGGCCGCGGCCCATCAGCAGGTTGAACTTCTGGTCGGTGCCGCCCAGTTCGACGTCGGCCTTCAGCGCCACCGAGTCGTAGCCCTGCACCAACGGGTACAGGAACTCATGGATGGCGATGGACTGCTGCGCGGCATAGCGCTTGGCGAAATCGTCGCGCTCGAGCATGCGCGCGACGGTGTGCTGGCCGGCCAGGCGGATCATGTCGGCCGCGCTCATCTGCCCGAACCACTCGGAGTTGAAGCGCACCTCGGTGCGCTCCCGGTCCAGCACCTTGAACACCTGCTCCTCGTAGGTGCGCGCATTGGCCAGCACGTCCTCGCGGGTCAGCGGCTTGCGGGTGACGTTCTTGCCGGTCGGGTCGCCGATCATCCCGGTGAAGTCGCCGATCAGGAAGATCACCTGGTGTCCCAGGTCCTGGAACTGGCGCATCTTGTTCAACAGCACGGTGTGGCCGATGTGCAGATCCGGCGCCGTGGGATCGAAGCCGGCCTTGACCCGCAGCGGGCGGCCGCTGCGCAGGCGGGCCTCCAGTTCTTCACGCTTGAGGATTTCATCGGCACCGCGGCCGATCAGGGCAAGGGACTCTTCGATCGTGGACAAAGCAGGAACTCCGGCGTGTGGCGTCAAGCAACGTGAATGGCGTTAAGAGCGAGTTAACCATGCAGCCAGGTGAAAATCCGAGCCAGCTCAATGGTTTGACGCGCTGTGGAACCATGTTTATGGTAGCCGAGTTTTGAGCTCGCGCTTCGGGCTCGTGAGGAAGCCTTGATGCCCAACAGTGATCAGGAACGCGCGCGCCGGCAGCGCTTCCAGCAACGCCTTCATGTTCTCCACGACACTGCGCTGCATCGCAAGTTGAAGGAACACCTTCCCGCCGGACGCTGGACGCGCCGCCACTGGATCCACGCCAGCCTGTTCGCCACCATCGGCGCGATGGTCGCCACCATCGTCCCGGGCTTCTCCAACGCCATCGACGTGCCGCTGCAGACCACGCAGGCGACGCTGGCGCTGCCGTTGCCGCCGATCTCGCTGGCGCAGCAACAGCAGGCCGCGATCACCGACAACTGGCAGGTAGTTCGGATCGAGTCCGGACAGACCCTGGGCTCGGTGTTCGAGAAGCTCGGCATCCCCGCCACGGTGATGCAGCGGGTGCTGGACCATCCGGGCACCCACGACGCGCTGACCAAGCTGCGCCCGGGCGCGGAAATCGGCTTCGACCTGGCGACGACGGGCGACCTGCGCGCCCTGCGCTTCGACCGCGATGCCACCCATCGGGTGGAACTGTCGCTGCTCGACGACGACATCAAGGAGAAGGTGATCGAGCGCGAGACCAGCACGCGCACCGTGGTCACCAGCGGCGAGATCACCAGCTCGCTGTACGTGGCCGCGCGCAAGGCCGGGCTGTCGCCGTCGGCGATCGCGACGATGACCGACGAGATCTTCAAGTACGACATCGACTTCGACAAGGACCTGCAGCCGGGCGACCGCTTCAGCGTGGTCATGGACGAGACCTGGCGCGAAGGCGAGCGCATCGATACCAGCAAGATCCTGGCGGCGACCTTCACCACCCGCGGCAAGACCTACAGCGGCTTCCGCTTCGAGCGCGGCGGCAAGCCGGCCGAGTATTTCGACGTGACCGGGCGGCCGCTGAAGAAGAGCTTCATCCGCATGCCGGTGTCCTATAGCCGCATCAGCTCCACCTTCGGCGCGCGCAAGCACCCGGTGCTGGGCACCATGCGCATGCACAAGGGCATCGACTACGCCGCGCCGACCGGCACCCCGATCATGGCCGCCGGCGATGCGCGGGTGCAGTTCGTCGGCACCCAGCGCGGCTACGGCAACGTGGTGATCCTGGACCACGGCAAGGGCTACAGCACGCTGTACGGGCACATGTCGCGCTTCGGCGGGATCAAGGCCGGCCAGCGCATCAACCAGGGCACGGTGATCGGCTATGTCGGCATGACCGGCATGGCCACCGGTCCGCACCTGCACTACGAATTCCGCGTGGACGGGGTGCAGCGCAATCCGGCCTCGGTGACGATGCCGCCGCCGACCCCGCTGGCGGGCGCCGAGCTGGCCGCATTCCGCGCGCAGACCTCGCCGGCGCTGGCACGCATCCAACGCGTGGAGAAGCTGATCTACGCCGATGCCGACGAGCCGGCGGCGAAGAAGAAGAAGGTCGTCGCCTCGTCCAAGGCCGCCGCCTCGCACGACGCCGGCTGAGCACCGGCGCCCGGTTCCGCCGCGCCGCGCATTGACGGGCGGCGGCACCTGGCCCACGCTGCGGCGCCGACCGCCGCCTGGTGCCTTGCATGTCCTCGCCCTCCGCCGTTCCCGACGACGCCCTGTTCCTGGGCCTGATGTCCGGCACCAGCGCCGACGGCATCGATGCCGCGCTGGTGCGCTTCGGCCACGATGGACACCCGCACCTGCAGCTGGGCCGCACCTATGCCTGGGCACCGCAGCAGCGCGCGGCGCTGATCGCCCTGGGCGAAGGCGGCGACATCACCTCACTGGACGCACTGGGACGACTCGATGCCGAGGTCGCGATCGCCTTCGCCGAGGCGGCGCTGCGCCTGCTCGACGACGCCGGCGTCGCGCCGGCCGCGGTCCGCGCGATCGGTTCGCACGGGCAGACCGTGCGCCATCGCCCGCTGGCCGACCCCGCCTTCACCTGGCAGCTCGGCGACGGCAACCGCATCGCCGAACTGACCGGCATCGCCACTGTCTGCGATTTCCGCCGCCGCGACGTCGCCGCCGGCGGCCATGGCGCGCCACTGATGCCGGCCTTCCATGCGGCGATGCTGGGGGCGGCGCACGAGGACCGGGCCGTGCTCAACCTCGGCGGCATCGGCAACCTGACCCTGTTGCCGGCGCACGGCGCCGTGCGCGGCTTCGACACCGGCCCGGCCAACGCACTGCTCGATGCCTGGTGTCAGCGCCATCAGGGCCAGCCCTACGATGCCGGCGGCGCGTTCGCCGCCAGTGGCGCGGTCGACGCCGATCTGCTGCAGCGCCTGCTGGCCGATGCCTGGTTCGCGCTGCCGCCGCCCAAGAGCACCGGGCGCGAGCAGTTCCACCTGCGCTGGCTGGAGGCCTGCCTGGAAACACCGGCGCCGGCGCCGGCCGCGGTGCAGGCGACGCTGCTGGAACTGACCACAGCGACGATCGCCGATGCGCTGCTGGCGCAGCAGCCGGCGACCCGGCAATTGCTGGTGTGCGGCGGCGGCGTGCACAACCCGCTGTTGCTGGCGCGGCTGCAGGCGCGCTTGCCGGGCGTGCAGGTGCTATCGACCCAGACGCAGGGCCTGGACCCGGACTTCATCGAAGCGATGGGATTTGCCTGGCTGGCGCGGCAGACCCTGGCCGGGCTGCCGGGCAACCTGCCGGCGGTCAGCGGCGCGCGCGGGCCGCGCATCCTCGGCGCGATCCATCCCGCCTGAGCAACGACGCCAGCGAGAAGGTCAGAAGCCGCTGCCGGCCGGCAGCGCGCGCAAGGCTGCGATCGCCTCCGACAGCGCATCCACTTCGCGGTGCTCGAAGCCGCTGCGCACGTCGTGCTCGCTGGAGAACAGGCCCTGCTCGATCAGCGCCAGCACCGCTTGGCGCTGGGTCCAGCCGCGCGCAACGGCGATGCGGCGGATGCGTTCGAGCAGGAACGGGTCGATATCGCGCAACACAAGGTCGCTCATGCGGACTCCCGGGCGGCGGCGCACCCGTGCGCCGCTGCCCATCATCCCTGCCTGGGGACGCCCTTTCAATCGCGGGACGACACCGCCTGTGGCGTCTGTTCGCGGATCCGCGGCCACAGCCAGGCCAGCAACAGCAGGGTCGGGATCACGGTGAAGGCGCTGAGCACGAAGAAGGTGCTGTAGGACGTGGCTTCGACGATGTAGCCGGAGACACCGCCGACGAACTTGCCCGGCAGGTTGGCCAGCGACACCAGCAGCGCGTACTGGGTGGCGGTGAAGTTGCGGTCGGTCAGCGAGGACATGAAGGCGACCAGCACGGTCCCGGCGAAGCCCTGGAAGAGGTTGTCGGCGCTGAGCGCGGCGTAGAACGACCAGAGCTGGCCGGGGTTGTGCGCCATCAGCAGGAACGCCAGGTTGGACAGCGCCACGCCCAGCGCGGCGACGAGCAACATGCGCCGGAAGCCGAAGGCGGCCACCGCCAGGCCACCGGCGAACGCCCCGGCGATCCCCATCCAGACCCCGAACAGCTTGGAGACGGTGGCGATGTCGGCCTTGTCGAAACCCGAGTCCAGGTAGAACGGGCCGGACATCACCCCGATCACCTGGTCGGGGAACTTGAACAGACCCACGAACAGCAACAGCGCCAACCCCAGCGCCAGGCCGTTGCTGGAAAAGAAGCTGGAGATCGGCTGCCAGAACGCGCCGACCATGTCGATCCTGCGCACCACCGTCGCCGCCGGCACCTCCGGCTCGCGGCACAGCAGGGTGGTGACGATCGGCAGCAGCATCAGCCCGGCCATGACCAGGTAGGCCAACGTCCAGTCGCCGTACTGCGCCAGATACAGCGCGCCGGCGCCGGACAGGATCAGGCCGATGCGGTAGCCGAAAGTGTAGGTGGCGGCGAGCGCGGCCTGCGCCGACAGCGGCGCGATCTCGATGCGGTAGGCGTCCACCACCGAGTCCTGGGTGGCGCCGGCGAACGAGGCGATCAGCACCCAAAGCACCAGCGTGCCCACGCTCAACTCCGGGCGGGTGAACGCCAGCGCCACCAGGCCGATGGCCACGCCCAGTTGCGCGACCAGCAGCCACGAGCGGCGCCGGCCGAGGAAGCCGAGCAGCGGGAAGCGGTAGCGGTCCAGCAGCGGCGCCCACAGGAACTTGAGCAGGTAGAAGAAGCTGGCCAGGCTGATCAGGCCGATGCTGCCCAGGTCCAGGCCGACGTCGCGCAGGCGCGTGGACAGGGTCTGCGAGGCGATCAGCAGGAACGGCAGCCCGCTGCCGAAGCCCAGCAGCGCCATGGTCGCCGCCGACGGCGTGGCGAAGGCGCGCTTGATCCCGGCCCAGCCCTTGTACGACACCGGCGCCGCGGAGGTGCCGCCGCTCATTCGCGGTAGTCCACCGTGAACGGCGCATGGTCGGAGAAGCGCTGCGCGGTGTAGATGGAACAGCCTTGCAGGCGCTCGCGCAGGGTCGGGGTGACGAACTGATAGTCGATGCGCCAACCGACGTCGTTGGCGCGCGCCGCACCGCGGTTGCTCCACCAGGTGTAGTCCTGGCCTTGCGGATGCAGCGCGCGGTAGGCATCCACCCAGCCGCGGCCGCTGGCCGGGTCGGCCTCCTCGGCACGGTCGGCGCACAGGCCGTTGAGCCAGTCGCGCTCGGCCGGCAGGCAGCCGGAATTCTTCTGGTTCGACTTCCAGTTCTTGATGTCCAGCGCCGAGCGCACGATGTTCCAGTCGCCGCACAGCACGTAGTCGCGGCCGCTGTGCAGCCACTCCACCAGGATCGGCCGCAGCCAGTCCATGACCTGGAACTTGTAGCCCTGGCGCAACTCGCCGGAAGACCCGGAAGGAATGTAGAAGGACACCACGCTCAGGTTGCCGAAGCGCGCCTCGATGTAGCGGCCTTCCTCGTCGAACTCCGGCCAGCCCAGCGCGGTCCGCACCTCGTCCGGCTCGCGCTTGCTGTAGATGGCCACGCCGCTGTAGCCCTTCTTGGTGCTGGCGTCGCGGAACCAGACCCGGTAACCGTCCGGCAGGAACGCCGGCCCGGCCAGCTGATGCTCCTGCGCCTTGGTCTCCTGCACGCACAGCACGTCCGCCTGCTGCGTGGCGAACCACTCGAAAAAGCCCTTGGTGGCGGCCGACCGCAGGCCGTTGGCGTTGAAGCTGATGATGCGCATGGGTGAGGAGCCGGGATTCGGGATTGGGGATGACGGGATTTGTGAAAGCATAGCCGGTCACGCCCATGCAGCGTCCGCGCTTGGGGTACGCTTTCACGAATCCCTAAGCCCCAATCCCCAATCCCGGCCTTCCAATGACCGACTACCGGCAACGTTTCCTGCAACTGGCCCTGGACGTGGAGGCGCTGCGCTTCGGCGAGTTCACGCTGAAGTCCGGGCGCCTGAGTCCGTATTTCTTCAACGCCGGGCGCTTCGACTCCGGTGCCAGCATGGCGCGGCTGGCGGCGTGCTATGCCGATGCCGCCGACGCCGCCGGGCTCGACTTCGACCTGTTGTTCGGCCCGGCCTACAAGGGCATTCCGCTGGCCACGGCGGTGGCCTGCGAGTACGCGCGGCGCGGGCGCGACCTGCCGCTGGCGTTCAATCGCAAGGAAGCCAAGGCGCACGGCGAAGGCGGCAGCCTGATCGGCGCGCCGCTGGCCGGCCGCCGGGTGCTGATCGTCGACGACGTGATCACCGCCGGCACCGCGATCCGCGAGGCGCTGGGCATCATCCGCGCCGCCGGCGGCGAGCCGGCCGCGATCCTGGTCGCGCTGGACCGCCAGGAGATCGCCACCGAGGACGACCGCCGCTCGGCGGCGCAGGCGGTGGCCGCCGAAGCCGGCGTTCCTGTGGTCTCGGTCGCGCATCTGGGCGACCTGCTTGCATTCATCGACGGAAACGCAGACCTTGTCGGCTTCCGCGAACCGCTGCTGGCCTACCGGGCCCGCTACGGTTGCGCTTCGTCTGGCTGACAGCAGGGGGCTGCCACGATGCCGATCCGACCACGCAATCGCGTCCTGCCGGCCGTGCTGGCGCTGCTGGCCTTGCCGGCCGCCGCGCAGCAGGCACCGGCACCGTCCAAGAAGCTGTATTGCTGGAACCAGGGCGGACAACGCACCTGCAGCGATGCGCTGCCGCCGGAAGCGGTGAACCAGGCCCGCGACGAGTTCAACGTCACCAGCGGCATGCGCAGCGCCGAGGTCGGACGCGCGTTGAACGCCGAGGAGCGCGCCGCGGCCGCGGCCGATGCCGCGCAGCAGCGCGCCGACCAGGCGGCGCTGGAGACGCGCAAGCGCACCGACCAGGCGATGCTGCTGTCGTACCAGACCGAGGACGAGCTGCGCCGGGTGTTCGCCGAGCGCATCGGCATCGTCGACAACAACATCCAGACCGCGCGCTACAACGTGGAGAGCCTGCGCCAGGGCCTGATCGGCCTGCTGTCCGGCGCCGGCGCGCGCGAGCTGACCGGGCAGAGCGTGCCGGCCAAGACCGCCGACGAGGTGCAGCAGCGGCATCGCGCCCTGCTGTGGCAGCTGCGCATGCAGAAGAACTTCGAGCAGCAGCGGCTGGGCCTGGATCAGGAAATCGAGGACGTGCTGCAGCGCTACCGCGCGGCCCGCGGCGTCGGCCCGGCAGCGGCCGCGACCACCGCCGGCGGCTGAGCCGCCGTACGGTCCGGCGCCCGGACCAGGCCAGGCGCGCGAAGCCGCCTCAGAATGTCGGCGTCAGCCCCGGCAGCACCGCCTGCAGCTGTGCGCGGAACAGCGCCTTGATCCGCTCCAGCGCCGCCGCGTTGTCGGCCTCGAAACGCAGCACCAGCACCGGCGTGGTGTTGGAGGCGCGCACCAGGCCCCAGCCGTCGGGGAAATCGGCGCGCAGGCCGTCGATGGTCAGCAGCCGCGCACCGGCGAACGGCGAGCCGTCCTGCTGCGCCCGGGCGGCCAGGTCGGCGACCAGCGCGTGCGCATCCTGCCCGTCCACCGGCAGCTTGATCTCCGGCGTGGCCACGCTGTCGGGCAACTCGGCCAGCACCTCCGACGGCGCTTCCTCGCGCTGGGCCAGGATCTCCAGCAATCGCGCCGCCGCGTACAGGCCGTCGTCGAACCCGTACCAGCGCTCCTTGAAGAAGAAGTGGCCGCTCATCTCGCCGGCCAGCTCGGCGTCGGTCTCGCGCATCTTCGCCTTGATCAGCGAGTGCCCGGTCTTCCAGACCAGCGGGCTGCCGCCGTTGCGCAGCACGTAGTCGGACAGCTTGCCGGTGCACTTGACGTCGTAGATCACCAGCGCGCCGGGGTTGCGTTGCAGCACGTCGGCGGCGAACAGCATCAGCAGGCGGTCCGGATAGATCACCGTGCCGTCCTTGGTGACCACGCCGAGGCGGTCGGCGTCGCCGTCGAAGGCCACGCCCAGGTCGGCGTCGAAGCGCCGCACGGTCTGCACCAGGTCCTCCAGGTTGCGCGGCTCGCTGGGGTCGGGATGGTGGTTGGGGAAGGTGCCGTCGACGTCGCAGTACAGCGGCACCACCTCGGCGCCGATCGCCTCCAGCAGCCGCGGCGCCAGCTCGCCGCCGACGCCGTTGCCGGCATCGGCCACGACCTTGAGCGGGCGGTCCAGCTGCACGTCGTCGGCGATGCGCTGGATGTAGTCGTCGCCGACGTCGCGCTGCTGCAGCCGGCCGGGTTCGTCGGCCACCGGCAGGCGGCCGGCACTGATCCGCGCGTGCAGGTCGGCGATGGCGGCGCCGGACAGGGTCTCGCCGCCGATCACGATCTTGAAGCCGTTGTAGTCGGCCGGGTTGTGGCTGCCGGTGACCGCCACGCAGCTGCCGGCGCGCAGGTGGTAGGCGGCGAAGTACACCACCGGGGTCGGCGCCAGGCCGATGTCGGTGACATGGCAGCCGGCGCGGCGCAGGCCTTCGATCAGCGCCGCCGACAGCTCCGGCCCGGACAGGCGGCCATCGCGGCCGACCACCACCTCGTTGAGCCCCTGTTCCTGCATCACCGCGCCGATCGCCTGGCCGATCAGTGCCGCGACCTGCGGGCTGAGGTCGCGGCCGACCACGCCGCGGATGTCGTAGGCGCGGAAGATCTCCGGCGCCACCGTGAACGCCGGCACCGGCTTGGCCGGCGCGGCCTCCTCGGCGGCGGACGGCGGCGGCGGCGGCGGCGGCAGCTCCTGGCGTTGCAGGCTCTGCTGCAGGGTGTGTTCTTCGGTGGCCGCCGCGCCGGCGCGGCGCGCCCGTGGCTGCGGCAGGCGCCCACGCGCGGCCAGCGACAGCAATGCGCCGAGCACCGCGCACAGGCCGGCGACCAGCAGGCAGGGCAGCGCGCCCAGCCCAAGCGGACCGGCTTCGGTATCCGGCAGCGAGGCGACCATGCGCAGGCCGCTGTCGCCGACCGGCCGCGACAGCGCGTCGGCGCGATCGTGCAGCGCAGCGTCGCCGGCGGCGATCACGTCGTAGCCGCCCTGGCGCAGGGCCAGATAACCGGTGCCCGGCACCGACGCCTGCGCGACCGGATCGGTCAGCAGCGCCAGCGGCAGGCGCAGGTAGACCACCCCGGCACTGCCGCCCAGCGACACCGGCGCGGCCAGGCCCAGCCGCGGGCCGCCGCCGTCGCGGATCACCGCGCTAGCCAGCTTGCCGGTCAGCAGGGCCTTCTCCAGTAGCGCCAGGCGGCCGTAGCCGAAGTGCGCCGCATCGGTATAGCCCGGCTCCAGATCGGCCGGCAGCACCTGCGCGTCCTCGGCCTGCGCCCAGTCCGCACGCAGGGCCTGGGCGGCAGCCGCGGCATCGCCGCGGCTCAGGGCCGCCTGCACGGCCGGCTGTTGCAGGCGCTCGGACAGGCGTTTGCCCACGCCCGCCAGCGCCTGCTGGGTCTGCGTCACCGCGGCATCGCGCGCCTGCTCCAGCGTGGCGGCGGCCTGCTCGGCGCGCCATTGCTCGACCCCGCTCCAGCCGAACCAGACCACCAACAGCACCAGCAGCACCGTCAGCAGAGGCGCCACCTTGCGCAAACCCTGCGGCACCGGCCGCGCTTGTGTTGCCTCGCTCATGCAGACGATCCCCTGTCAGCGCACTCCGGTATGGCCGAATCCACCCGTTCCCCTGGCGCTGTCGGCGAAAGTATCCACCACCTGCAGGGCGACGCGCACGACCGGCATCACCACCAGCTGCGCGATGCGGTCGCCGGGGGCGATGGTGAAGTCCTCGCGGCCGCGGTTCCAGACGCTGATGAGTAGCGGCCCCTGGTAGTCGGCATCGATCAGGCCGGTGCCGTTGCCGAGCACGATGCCGTGGCGGTGGCCCAGGCCCGAGCGCGGCAGCACCACCGCGCACAGCTGCGGATCGGCGATGTAGATGGACAGGCCGCTGGGGATCAGCGCGGTGTCGCCCGGCGCCAGGGTCAGCGGCGCCTCGGTGGCCGCGCGCAGGTCGAGCCCGGCGCTGGCTTCGGTGGCGTAGTCGGGCAGCGGCCAGCTGTCGCCGAAGCGGGGATCCAGCAGTTTCACCTGCAGCGGATAGGGCGTGGGAGTGCTCATGCGTGCAGCCTCTGCGCGATCAGGTCCAGCAGTTGTTCGGCCAGCTGCGTCTTGGAGACCGCCGGGAAGTCGCGTTCGCCATCCTGCCAATAGGCGGTGGCCGCGTTCTGGTCGCTCTCGAAGCCGTTGCCGGCCACCCCCACCCGGTTGGCCACGATCAGGTCCAGGTGCTTGTCGGCGAGTTTGCCACGGGCATAGCGCTCGATGTCGTGGGTCTCGGCGGCGAAGCCGACCACCAGCTTCAGCGCCTGGGTCTGCGCGGCGACCTCGGCCAGGATGTCCGGGGTGCGGGTCAACTCCAGGGTCAGGGTCTCGCCGCTCTTCTTGATCTTCTGCGCCGCCACCTGTTTTGGCGTGTAATCGGCGACCGCGGCGGTGCCGATGTAGATGTCCGCCGGCAGCGCGCCGAGCACCGCCTCGCGCATCTGCGCGGCCGAGCGCACGTCGATGCGCTGCACGCCGTCGGGCGTAGACAAATGCACCGGACCGCTGACCAGCACCACCTCGGCGCCCAGCCGGGCGGCGGCCGCGGCCAGCGCATACCCCATCTTGCCGCTGCTGCGGTTGCCCAGGTAGCGCACCGGATCCAGGTCTTCGTAGGTCGGGCCGGCGCTGATCACCATGCGCAGACCGCGCAGACCGCGCAGGACGCCAGTGCCAGTGCCGGTGCCAGACCGCGACGGAACGGCGGCGTTGGCGGCGGCGGCGGGCGGGGCAACCGACGCGGCGCCCTGGTCCGTGCGCCCAGCGAGCGCGGCGACGATCTGCTCGGGTTCGGCCAGGCGGCCGGGGCCGGACTCGCCTTCGGCCAGCGGGCCGTCGTTCGGGCCGACCACCTGCGCGCCGCGCCGGCGCAAGGTGGCGATGTTGGCCTGGGTGGCCGGATGCAGCCACATGCGGTGGTTCATCGCCGGGCATACGGTCAGCGGCGCGGTGCTGGCCAGGCACAGCGTGCCCACCAGGTCGTCGGCCAGCCCGTGCGCCAGGCGCGCCAGCAGGTCGGCGGTGGCCGGCGCCACCACGATCTGTTCGGCCCAGCGGGCCAGTTCCAGGTGGCCCATCGCCTGCTCGGCCCCGCTGTCCCACAGCGTGGTGCGGGTGAGATGACCCGACAGCGCCTGGAAGCTCAGCGGGGTGACGAACTGCTGCGCGCCGGCGGTCATCGCCACCTGCACCTCGGCGCCGGCGTCGCGCAGGCGCCGCACCAGTTCCAGCGCCTTGTAGGCGGCGATTCCCCCGCCGACGCACAACAGCACACGTCGCCCCTGCAGGGGCCTCTCGAAAATCGGGGTCACGTCGGGAATGTCCTACCCATACAAGGACGATTAGCTTACCCGATGGTTTTTGGCGGCCTGATACCGTTGCGCCATGTCGGCCGGCACCCTGGCGATATGCACATCTCCGACTGGCCCTGCGAAGAACGTCCCCGGGAAAAGCTGCTGGCACGCGGCCCCCGGGCCCTTTCCGACGCCGAACTGCTGGCGATCTTTCTCGGCTCCGGCCTGCCCGGCAGCGACGCGGTGCGCACCTCGCGCGACCTGCTGCAGCGGCACGGGCCGTTGCGCACGCTGCTGGACCGAACGCCCGGCGACCTGGTGCGCCTGCCCGGGCTGGGGCCGGCGCGCGCGTGCCAGCTGTCGGCGGCGCTGGAACTGGGCCAGCGCCACCTGGCCGCGGAACTGCAGCGTGGCGACACCCTCAGCAACCCGGTCAGCGCCGGCCGCTACTTCGCGCAACGCCTGCGGTCGCGGCCCTACGAGGTGTTCGCCGCGCTGTTCCTGGACACCCGGCACCGCTGGCTGGCCTTCGAGGAACTGTTCCAGGGCACCCTGGACGGCGCCGAGGTGCACCCGCGCGAGGTGGTGCGGCGTGCGCTCACGCTCAACGCCGCCGCGGTGATCATCGGCCACAACCACCCGTCCGGAAACCCGGAACCCTCGCCCGCCGACCGCGCGGTCACCCACCGACTGAAACAGGCGCTGGACCTGATCGACGTGCGCCTGCTCGACCATTTCATCGTCGGCGACGGCGTGCCGGTCTCGATGGCGTCGCGCGGCTGGGCCTGAGCCGCGGCGCGGGGCAGGCCTTGCCGGCCTGGCACGCGCGCCCGGCGGGCCAGCGGCGGCCACGGCCATGCCGCCGCGCAGCGGTCTGGCCGGCGTGGGCCTGCGGCCGCGTTACGGCTGAGGTCGGGCTGAACCCGGGACGGGCCGGGAGGCGGCGGGTCGGGTAAAATCGCCGGTTCCGCGCTTCAAGCAGAGATCTCGTGAAATCCCAACTCCGCGCCCTGATCGGTCAAGGCATCGAAGCCTTGCGCGCCAATGGCACCCTGCCGGCCGACACCCTGCCGCCGGACTTCGTGGTCGAGCGGCCCAAGACCCGCGAGCACGGCGACTTCGCCACCAATGCCGCGATGCTGCTGGCCAAGGCCGCGCGCACCAATCCGCGCGCCCTCGCCCAGCAACTGGTGGACGCGCTGCCGGCCAACGACGATGTCAGCAAGGTCGAGATCGCCGGCCCGGGCTTCATCAATTTCCACCTCGGCCCCGGCGCCTACCAACGCGAGGTGCTGACGGTGCTCAAGCAGGGCGAGGACTATGGCCACAGCCTGGTCGGCAACGGCCGCACCGTGGGCGTGGAGTACGTCTCGGCCAATCCGACCGGCCCGCTGCACGTCGGCCACGGCCGCGCCGCGGCCATCGGCGACTGCCTGGCGCGCCTGCTCGAGGCAAACGGCTGGAACGCCAAGCGCGAGTTCTACTACAACGACGGCGGCAACCAGATCGAGAACCTGGCGCGCTCGGTGCAGGCGCGCGCCCAGGGCAAGACCCCGGACAGCCCGGACTGGCCGGAGGAAGGCTATCGCGGCGACTACATCCAGGACGTGGCCGACGCCTACCTGGCCGGCGCCGCGGTGGACCTGGAAGGCCACGTGGTCACCGGCGCCAGGGATCCGCAGGATCTGGACGCGATCCGCCGCTTCGCCGTGGCCTATCTGCGCAACGAGCAGAACCACGACCTGGCCGCGTTCGGCGTGGATTTCGACATCTACTTCCTGGAAAGCTCGCTGTACCGCGACGGCAAGGTCGAAGAGGCGGTGCAGAAGCTGATCGCCTCCGGCCACACCTACGAGGACGGCGGCGCGCTGTGGCTGAAATCCACCGATTTCGGCGACGACAAGGACCGGGTGATGCGCAAGTCCGACGGCACCTACACCTACTTCGTGCCGGACGTGGCCTACCACCTGAGCAAGTGGCAGCGCGGCTATGTGCGCGCCATCACCGAGCTGGGTGCCGACCACCACGGCTCGCTGGCGCGGGTGCGCGCTGGCCTGCAGGCGATGGACCTGGGCATCCCCAAGGGATGGCCGGAATACGTGCTGCACCAGATGGTCACGGTGATGCGCGGCGGCGAGGAAGTGAAACTGTCCAAGCGCGCCGGCAGCTACCTGACCCTGCGCGACCTGATCGAGGAAGCCGGCCGCGACGCCACCCGCTGGTTCCTGATCGCGCGCAAGCCCGATTCCCAGCTCACCTTCGACATCGACCTGGCGCGCCAGCAGAGCAACGACAACCCGGTGTTCTACGTGCAGTACGCGCACGCCCGCGTGTGCAGCCTGCTGCGCCAGGCGCAGGAGAAGAAGCTGGACTACGACCAGGCCGACGGCCAGGCGCAACTGAACCGGCTGAACGACGCGACCTCGCTGGAACTGATGCAGGAACTCTCGCGCTACCCGGAAGTGGTGGAGAATGCGGGGCATGCGCTGGAGCCGCATCTGATCGCGCAGTACCTGCGCGAACTGGCCACGGCCTTCCACACCTGGTACCACGGCACCCCGGTGCTGGTGGACGACGCCGGCGAACGCAACGCCAAGCTGACCCTGGCGGTGGCGGCGCAGCAGGTCCTGGCGAACGGTCTGAATCTCCTGGGCGTCTCGGCCCCGGAAAAAATGTGAGTGGAGAAGCGGTAAATGGCAGCACGACGCGGTAAGACCCAGGCTCGACGCAACACCGGCAACGGCACGCCCGGGTGGGTGTGGCTGATCGCCGGCGCGGCGATCGCCGCGGTGGTGTTCCTCGGCGCGCCGGGCCTGTTCAAGAAGGATGGCGACTTCCTGCGCGTGGGCGGCCCGCGCGCCAATCCGGATGCGCAACCGGCACCGGTGGCCGATGCCGACGTCGATGCGGCGCCGGACCTGCCCAAGCCCGCCGCCCACGCAGCCGGCAGCACCAAGCCGGAGGCGAAGAAGGACGCGCAGACCCAGTACGACTTCTACACCCTGCTGCCCGGCAAGGAAGTGCAGATGTCCGACGCCGAACTGGCCGCCAGCGCGCGCGCCGAAGCGGCTCGCCAGGCCAAGGCGCAAGCCGCCGCGAGTGCGACTGCCGCCGCGACCGGCACCACGCCGGCAACGGCCACGGCCGCGCCGACGGCAACCGCAGCCAATCCGACGCCGCTGCCGGAAACGCCGAGCGTGGCAACCAGCACCGCGGCCACCCCGGCGGCGTCAAGGCCGACGGCGACCACGGCCACGCCGGCCGCAACCACCGCACCGGCCGCGGCAGCGGCGACCGCCGCGCCCGACAACGCGCGCTACATCCTGCAGGCCGGCTCGTTCGGCGCCTCCGGCGACGCCGAGTCGACCAAGGCCAAGCTGGCGATGCTGGGCCTGTCGGCGCGCGTGGAATCGGCGCAGATCAGCGGCAAGACCGTCTACCGCGTGCGCATGGGGCCCTACGGCACCGCCAGCGAACTGGCCGAGGCCAAGCAGAAGTTGAACGGCAGCGGGCTGTCGGCGATCGCGATCAAGGCGCAGTGAGGCTGGAATTCGGGAATCGGGATTGGGGATTCGGAGAAGCGGTCTTCGTACCGTTTTCGCCTTCGCGTGCATGCATGCGTTGTCGCCACTGACGTTGCGGCGCACCGACGCTGCTATGGCGATGCAGTTCATCGGCGGCCGCCTGCCGGCGGCTGCGATCAGTGCGCAATAGAGCCGGGAATCGCGAGTCGGGAATCGCGAGTCGGGAATCGAGAATGGGAGAAGCGGCATCCCTGCCGTTCTCACTTGCATGTGTGCGCAAGTGCCGCCGCCGGCGTTGATACCCGCCAATGCGGCATGACGCTGCAGCGGCACATCGGCGACGGGTGGGGAATCGGGAATGGGGAATGGGGAGGCGAGCGCCCCGTTCCGGGCGACGCGTAGGCTTGGCAAGACACTTTGTCTGCGAGCTGTCTCGCCGGCACCGACACGCAATCAAACGCTTGCGCTGACTCCCGCACGGGCACACGGCGACGTCGACGCCCTGCCACCGCATTTGCTTTTACCATTCCCGATTCCCCCTCCCGATTCCCGGCCCCACCATGACCCAGACTGCCCTGATCACCGGTGCCACTTCCGGTTTCGGCGCCGCCGCCGTGCGCCGCTTCGTCGACGCCGGCTGGCGCGTGATCGCCACCGGCCGCCGCGCCGAACGCCTGCAGCCGCTGCTGGACGCCTTCGGCGCCGAGCGCGTGCACATCGCCGCCTTCGACATCCGCGACACCGACGCCCTGGACGCGATGCTGGCGGCGCTGCCCGAGGCGTTCCGCGGCATCGACCTGCTGGTCAACAACGCCGGCCTGGCCCAGGGCACCGCGCCCGCGCAGGCCGCGCAACTGGACGACTGGCGCACGATGATCGACACCAACATCACCGCGCTGGTGACGCTGACCCATCGCCTGCTGCCGACGCTGATCCAGCGCCGTGGCGCGATCATCAACATCAGTTCGGTCGCCGCGCTGTATCCCTACCCCGGCGGCAATACCTACGGCGGCACCAAGGCCTTCGTCAGCCAGTTCTCGCTGGGCCTGCGCTCGGACCTGCACGGCACCGGCGTGCGCGTGACCGCGATCGAACCGGGCATGGCCGAGACCGAGTTCACCCTGGTCCGCACCCATGGCGACCAGAAGGCCTCGGACACGCTCTACCAGGGCGCGCAGCCGATGACCGCCGACGACATCGCCGAACAGATCTTCTGGGTGGCGACGCTGCCGCCGCATCTGAACATCAATCGGCTGGAAATCATGCCGGTGACGCAGTCCTTCGCCGGCTTCCAGGTCGCGCGGCAACCGGCCTGAGCGGCCGCGGGGTCGCGCGCGGCCCCGCCACCTCCCCTTTCCCACGCCCTCGCGGCGCAAATATCCCCTGCCGTCGCATGGCAGAGGCCGGCGCCGGTGCGCCGGCAGAGCGCCCATTCCGACACCCGCTTAACGAAATGATATAACATAACTTACATGGCGCCGCGCTCGTGGATCGGACCGCGCACCATCCGCTCGCCTGCAGCCCCCCGCTGCCGCCAGCCTCCATTCCCCTTCGCCCGCAGACACCATGAAGACCTATACCCACGCCCTCGCCGTGCTGGCCGGGCTCGCGGCCGGCGACGGCGCCGCGCAGACGTCGACCGACACCACCACCACGCTCGGCACCGTGGAAGCGCGGCGCCACAGCGCCGCTTCGCTGTCCACCCGCAACATCCTCAGCTCGGTCGACGTGCTCGGCAGCGAGCAGATCGGCGACAAGAACGTCATGAACAGCTGGGAGCTGCTCGGGCAGATGCCCGGCATGCAGCTCACCGAAACCCGGCAGGGCGCCGAGTCCGGCAAGGTCACCTTCCGCGCCTTCAATGGCGAGGGCTATCTCAACGGCATCAAGGTGCTGATCGACGGCGTGCCGAGCAACGTCAACAGCGGCAACCAGCGCTTCATCGACATGATCTTTCCGCTGGAGATCGCCTACATCGAGGTGGTCCGCGGCACCAACGATCCGCGCTACGGCCTGCACAACATCGGCGGCAATTTCAACATCGCCACGCGCCAGGGCGGCAACTACCAGGACCTGCGACTGAGCGGCGGCAGCTTCGCCACGCGCGAGCTGCAGTACGCCGCCGGCCATGAGGCCGATGGCCTGGCGCAGAACTACTTCGTCGGCGCGCAGGCCGCGCACGGCTATCGGCAGCACGACACCTCGCGCAAGTACACGCTCGGCGGCAAATGGTTCTACGGCGAAGACGACGATGCCGCACGCATCGGCCTGATCGCCCGCATTTACCACCACGAGGCGGACGAACCGGGTTTCCTCACCGCCGCGCAACTGGCCGAGGACCGCGCGCAATCGCCACCGAAGAACGCCAACGACGGCGACGACCGCGACATGCGCCAGGCCAGCGTGCACGCCGACTTCAGGCTCGGCGACGGCCTGCAGCTGCGCAACACGTTGTACTTCAATCGCTATGAGGACGACCGCCGCGTCACCTTCACCGACTACCCGATCGGCAACGCGCCGCGGCAGCGCCGGCAATGGGACGAAACCCAGACCGGGCTGCTCAGCACCGTCGCCTGGCAGGCCAGCGATCTGCTGAGCGTGGAAGCCGGCTTCAACGCCGAGCACCAGGACAATCGCTACCGGCGCGCGCGCTATGCCTACGGCGTGCCGACCGATTTCGACCGCGCGCCGGCACGCGTGCAGAACGACGATCGCTACAGCCTGGACAACCTCGGTCTGTACCTGCAGGCGGTGCTGCAGCCGACCGACGCGCTGAAGATCGTGCCGGCGTTCCGCGCCGACCGTTTCTCCGGCGAGACCGCGCTGCCCGGCGGCATCCATGCGCCGCTGCAACGCTACGGCTGGATCGACCAACCCAAGCTCAGCGTGATCTACGCACTGACGCCGCAGCTGAGCGTGTATGCGAACTGGGGACGCACCTTCCAGATCCTCACCGGCTCCACCGCGCCGGCCTATCTCACCCCGGGCCAGCCGGCGTTCCGGCCCTCGATCAATACCGGCAAGGAACTGGGCTTGAAACTGCAGCCGGTGGCCGGCACCGAGGCGCGCGTGGCGGTATGGCGCCAGGACGCCACCGACGAAGTGGCCAACATGCCCAGCACCGGCACCACGGTCGGACTCGGCCAGACCCGCCGGCAAGGCGTGGACCTGCAACTGAGCACGCAACTGGGCGAGCGCTGGACCGCGTGGCTCTCGCACGCGGTGCAGGAAGCCAAGGTGGTCAGCGCCTACACCGCCGCCGGCGAATCGCTGCGTGGACGCGAGGTGTTCTCCACGCCGCGCTACATCAGCAACGCCGGCCTCGACTACCGGCCCGACGCGCGCTGGACATTCGGCGTGCAGGCGCGCGCGCAGGGCGACTACTACATCGACGAGCGCAATGCGCGGGGCAAGTACGGCGGCTTCCGCGTGGTCGATGCCAGCGTGCGCTACCAGCTCACCTCGCGCAGCAGCCTCGGCCTGCAGGTCAAGAACCTCACCGACGCCCGCTATGCCTACGTGTGGTACGACAACTTCTTCTGGGGCGGCAACGACCAGCCGATGTTCTCGCCGGCGCCCGGACGCTCGGCCTACCTGAGCGTCGAAGTGCGGCTGTAGGGCAACGCCAACGACCTGCTTCCGCTACTCCACGCCGGAGGCGGGTTGCCTTGTGGGAGCGGCGTCTGCCGCGCCGGGTTTACCAGGATCACCACGTCGCGGCTGAAGCCGCTCCTACAAGGCGTTTCCCCTCGTGACTGGGAGACCTATCGTCGTCGCGGCTGGCGGACGGCCGCACTTCCCCCGCCACATCGTTTAACATTGCCTTCACGGAGCGACGGACGCCCAGCGTCCCGAACAAGCAAGCCCCGCAACCTCGCCGTTGCCGCCAGCCCTCCGCTGTCCCCACTTGCTTGCAGGCCCCATGAAGATCGATTCCCTCGCCCTGGCCGTCCTGGCCGGACTTGCCGCCGGCCATGCCGGCGCGCAGACCCTGACCTCCGAGACCACCACCACCCTGGGCACCGTGGAGGCGCGGCGCGAGACCGCGGCTTCGCTGTCCGCCCGCAACATCCTCAGCTCGGTCGACGTGCTCGGCAGCGAGCAGATCGGCGACAAGCAGGTCATGAACGGCTGGGAATTGCTGGGCATGATGCCCGGCGTGCAGCTCACCGAGATCCGCCAGGGCGCCGAAACCGGCAAGGCCACCTTCCGCGCCTTCAACGGCGAGGGCTACCTCAACGGCATCAAGCTCCTGATCGATGGCGTGCCGAGCGATGCCAACAGCGGCAACCAGCGCTTCACCGACATGATCTTCCCGCTGGAGATCGCTTACATCGAAGTCGTGCGCGGCACCAACGACCCGCGCTACGGCCTGCACAACATCGGCGGCAACCTCAACATCGCCACGCGCCAGGGCGGCGACTACCAGGACCTGCGGCTGAGCTACGGCAGCTTCGCCACGCGCGAGTTGCAGTATGCCGTCGGCCACGAGGCCGGCGGCCTGGCACAGAACTATTTCGTCGGCGCGCAGGCCACGCAGGGCGAACGCGCGCACGACAGCGCGCGCAAGTACACCCTCGGCGGCAAGTGGTTCTACGGCGAGGACGACGACACCGCGCGCATCGGCCTGATCGCCCGCGCCTACCATCTCGCCGCCGATGCGCCCGGCTTCCTCACCGCCGCGCAACTGGCCGAGGACCGCGAGCAGTCGCCGCCGCAGAATGCCAACGACGGCGGCGAGCGCATCCTGCGCCAGGCCAGCGTGCACGCCGACCTGAAGCTCGGCGAGGGCCTGCAGCTGCGCAACACGCTGTACGTCAATCGCTACGACGAAGAACGCCGGGTCACCTTTACCAGTTACCCGGTCGGCAACGCGCCGCGGCAGCGCCGGCAATGGGGCGAAACCCAGACCGGTCTGCTCAGCACCGTCACCTGGCAGGCCAGCGACCTGCTGAGCGTGGAAGCCGGCCTCAACGCCGAGCATCAGGACAACCGCTATCGCCGCTATCGCTACGCCTACGCGGTGCCGACCGATTTCTGGAGCGTGCCGGTGCGCGTGCAGAACGACGACCGCTACACGCTCGACAACCTCGGCCTGTACCTGCAGGCGGTGCTGCAGCCCACCGACGCGTTGAAGATCGTGCCGGCGTTCCGCGTCGACCGCTTCTCCGGCGACACCATGCTGCCGGGCGGCGTGCACGCACCACTGCAACGCTATGGCTGGATCGACCAGCCCAAGCTCAGCGTGATCTATGCGTTGACCCCGCAGCTGAGCGTGTACGCCAACTGGGGCCGCACCTTCCAGATCCTTACCGGCTCCACCGCGCCGGCGTACCTGACGCCGGGCCAGCCCGGCGTGCGGCCATCGATCAACACCGGCAAGGAGCTGGGCCTGAAGCTGCAGCCGGCGGCAGGCACCGAAGCCCGCGTGGCGGTGTGGCGGCAGGACGCCACCGACGAGGTCGCCAACAACGTCAGCTCCGGCACCACGGTGGGCCTGGGCCAGACCCGGCGCCAGGGCGTGGACCTGCAACTGCGTACGCAACTGGGCGAACACTGGACGCTGTGGCTGTCGCAGGCGCTGCAGGAGGCCAAGGTGGTCAGCGCCTACAACGCTTCGGGCGAATCCCTGCGCGGGCGCGAAGTGTTCTCGGTGCCGCGCTACATCAGCAACGCCGGCGTCGATTACCGACCCGATGCGCGCTGGACGGTCGGCGTGCAGGCGCGCGCACAAGGCGACTACTACATCGACGAGCGCAACACGCAGGGCAAGTACGGCGGCTTCCGCGTGGTCGACGCCAGCGTGCGCTACCAGCTCAGCCCGCGCGTCAGCCTCGACCTGCAGGTCAAGAATCTCACCGACACCCGCTACGCCTACGTCTGGTACGACAGTTTCTTCTGGGGTGGCAACAACCAGCCGATGTTCTCGCCAGCGCCCGGGCGCTCGGCCTATCTCGGGTTCGAACTGCGGCTGTAGCGCGGCTCGCATCACCTGCATCCGCCACGGCGTGCTGCGTAGGCGCAGCTTCAGCCGCGACGGCTTCACCCGGAACGCCCATCGCGGCTGAAGCCGCTCCTACAGGACACGTCCCCGGGGAGATGTGAGGTGTCCTGTCGCGGTCTTGCCTGGACAAGGACGACCGTAAGGTCGCTGGACGCGGCGTCAGCCACGCTGTGGTACGTTTCCAGACGTCGCCAGCCTTCGCGCAAGCCTCCCGCTCGTTCACAGGAGTGCTTTGCGATGCTCTCTCCCGCTCCGCTCGACCGCGTGGTGTTCCGCTTCCCGGAGACGCCGCGATGACCGACTTCGTCACCGACGCAGCGCAGCTGCAGGACTGCGTGGGCCGCCTGCCCGGCCCGCGCGACATGAAGGTGATCGACCATCTGGACGCGCACGCGCTGCGCTGGCTGGCCGCCAGCCCGCTGCTGTTCGCCGGCGTCGCCGGCCAGCGCCTGGCGTTGAGCGCAGGCAGTGGCGCGCCCGGCTTCGCGCGCGCCGACACTCCGCACCTGCTGTCGATCCCGCTGCAGGCGCTGGACACGGCGCATCCGCAGGTCGGCGTCGGCTTCGGGTCGCTGTTCCTGGTGCCCGGTTTGGGCGAGACCCTGCGGATCAATGGGCGCATCGCCGGCGACGACGGCACGCGCCTGTTCGTCGCCGTCGAGGAGTGCTATCTGCACTGTGCCAAGGCCCTGCTCCGTGCCGACTGGTGGCGTGCCGAGACACCGACCGACGCCACGCCAGCGGAAACGGTGGCGGGATTTCTCGCCAGCTGCCGGCTGCTGGTGCTGGCCACCGCCGATGCCGAGGGCCGCGTCGATGTCAGCCCGCGCGGCGATCGCGCCGGAGCCTTGCTGCAGGCGCATCGCGACGCCTGGTGGTTCGCCGACCGACCGGGCAATCGGCGCGTCGACAGCCTGGGCAATCTGCTGGCGCGGCCGCAGATCGCCCTGCTCGCGCTGCGCCCGGGCAGCGCGCGCTGCGTGCGCATCGAAGGGCTGGCCCGCCCCAGCCCCGATGCGGCGATCCGCAGTGCCCTCGCCGTCGATGGACGCGTTCCGCATCTGGCGGTGCGGGTGCTGCCGGCGCTCCTCGAAGAGACGCGCAGCCCCGCGCTGGGCCGCTTCGACGCCTGGCCGCCCGCCGCCATCGCGCACGACCTGGACCCGCCGGCGATCTTCCGCGACCACGTCCGGCTCAGCGGCGCGCGCGGCACCCAGGCCACGCTGATGCGCGCGGCGGTCTCGGTGCCCGGCGTGCTCCGCAAAGGGCTGCAGGCCGACTACAAGAAGAACATGTACTGAGCGCGCGACGCCGCCGGCTCACCCGGCTGCGTCGATCACGCCAGGGGCGCTGAGGTGATGTACCGCATAGCGCTGCGCCGCGTCGTCCGCCGGCGGCAGATCGCGCCACAGCTGGAGACGCAACCGCGTCCATCCCTGCGGTTCATGGCCGCGCACCATGGCCAGCACGCGCGCGTCAGGCGCATGCACGTCGTCGGAGTCGCTGCCCGCGGCTCGCGACGGTGCCTGAAGCGCGCGGGTGGCATAGCGCGCCGTGCGCAGCGCCGCCGACGTCCATGCCGTCCCGACCATCCACGACTGCACCGCCGGTCGACCGAACGCCTCGCATAGCGCGGCGAAGGCGGGACCGACGAGGAACGCGTGCATCGCCGCCGCATCGCGCCACAGATAGAACGGCGCGTACAGGTTCTGCCCGCCTGGCAGGACCGGATCGGCGCGATCGGCGACCAGGTAGGCCTTGAACTGCAACCCCGGCAGCGTATCGAGCAACGGCCCCTTGTCGACGATGCGGCGGCGGATGATCGCCATGTCGTAGTCCGCCGGCAACGCGATGCTGTACTGCATGGCGATCATGCCGGCGCTCCGCTGGCCGCGATGCCGGCGCGGCCGCCGCCGAAGGACCAGTCCTGCGCGTCGGTGGTGAGGATGGTGACCATCACGTCCTCCGGCGCGATCCCCGGCGCGATCGCCAGCAGTTCGACCAGGCGCCGGTAGAACGCCTGCTTGCAGGCGGCGCTGCGTTGGCGGCCGGCGGTGATGGCGATCAGCACGAAGCCCTCCGAGCGCGGCCCGCCCAGGTAGTGACGGTCGAACACCAGTTCGTCCGGGTCGTGCTGGTGGATGACCTGGAAGCAGTCGCCGGCCGGCACCTCGAACGCCTCGTGCATGGCCTGGTAGAGGCTGGCCGACAGCGCGCGCAGGTATTCGGGCGGGTTGCCGCGCAGCAGCGAGATGCGGGCGTACGGCATCAGCGTGCCTCCGTCGTGTCCGGGCGCGCCGCGGCAGCGGCACGCAGCAACGGCAGCGCCGACGCCGCACACGGCCAACCGGCGTAGAAGGCCAGGTGGGTGATGGCTTCGGCCAACGCCTCGCGGTCCAGGCCGTTGTCCAGCGCGCGCCCCAGGTGAAACGGCAGTTGCTCCAGCCGATACAGCGCAACCAGCGCGGCCACCGTGACCAGGCTGCGTTCGCGCGGCGGCAGGCCCGGGCGCTGCCACACCTCGTCGAACAGCACCTCGTCGGTCAGCCGGGCAAAGGCCGGCGCAATGTCACCGAACGCGGCATGCGGGGAGGGAAACGGCGTGGATGGGTCGGACATCGGGCAGGCCTCGCATGGGAACGGGCACAGCCTAGTCGCGCAGGATCTTCCGAAAAATCGGAAAATATTGAAACGACCATCCGGAAAACCAGGATCGACCGATGCGCCCCACCACCTTCGACCTCGACGCGCTGCGCAGCTTCGTCGCTGGCGTGGAACTGGGCAGCTTCGCCAAGGCGGCCGACCGCCGCGGGCGTTCCACCTCGGCGATCAGCGCGCAGCTGAAGAAGCTGGAGGAGCAGGCCGGGCAGCCGGTGCTGCGCCGCCAGGGCCGCGGCCTGGCCCTGACCGAGGCCGGCGAAGCCTTGCTGGGCTACGCGCGGCGCCTGCTCGAACTCAACGACGAGGCGGTGGTGGCGCTGCAGGACCCGGCGCTGCAGGGCTGGGTGCGGCTGGGGCTGCAGGAGGACTTCGGCGAGCACATGCTGCCGGACGTGCTCGGGCGTTTTGCCCGCGCCCACCCGCAGGTGCGGATCGAAGCGCGCATCGCCCGCCACCAGGAGCTGCTGGCGCGGGTGGAGGCCGGACAACTGGACCTGGCCCTGGCCTGGGAGTCCGGTGCGGCCTCGGCGCACCGGCAGGCGCAATCGGCGTGGCCGCTGCGCTGGATCGCCGCTGGCGAGCGTAGCGGCCTACCCGCCATGGCCACCTGGAGCGGCGCAGCGCCGCTGCCGCTGGTGATGCTGGAAGCGCCCTGCCTGCTGCGCACGGCCGCGACCACGGCCCTGGACCGCGCCGGCATCCCGTGGCGCATCGCCTTCACCAGCGCCAGCCTCGGCGGCGTATGGGCGGCCGTGCGCGCCGGATTGGGCATCACCCTGCGCACCCCGGCCGGCGTGCCGCCCGGGCTGGCCCTGCTGGCGCCCGGCGCCGGCGGCCTGCCGACGCTGCCGGCGCTGGGACTGAACCTGCATCGCGCGGTCGCCACGCCGCCGCCGGCAGTGGCACGGCTGGCGGAGATCCTGCAACAGCGCCTGCAGGCGGCGCATGCGGCGCTGGCCGCGGAGGGGTGAGGCGGCGCGCGCTTACTTGCCGCCCTTGCAGGGCATCATCTTGGCGATCAGGCCGCCACCACCGGAGAACATGTTGGCGCCGCCGGTGACCGCGGTCTTGACGGTGCTGCCGTCGCTCTTCACTTCCACGTCCTTGAACAGCTCGTCGTTGCGCGCCACCGCATAGTCCTGGCGGTCGTAATGCTCCACCTCGATGGAACCGGCGTAGCTGGTGCCCGCGTACACGTTGCGCGACTTGGCCTGGTCGAACTGGAACGGCACCACCACGATGTAGCGGCCCGGCAGCATGTCGGTGAACTGGAACGCGCCGGTGGCGTCGGTCTTGGTTTCGACCCGCGTGTTGAAGGCCTGGTCGGACATCAGCACCGACTCCTTGCTGCGATCGGACTTCTTGCGCAGCGCGACCCATTCCTCGAAGTACGGCGTCGCCGGGAACAGCATCACCTGGCGGTTGTCGGCCAGGAACAGGCGGTTGTCGTGGTAGGCGCAGGCCACGCCGGTGATGGTCGCATGGCCCTTGGCCAGCGCGGCTTCGGCCGCCGCCTTGTCGAACGGCAGGCTGGGCGAGGTCTCGCGGATCTTCGGCGTGCTGTCCACGGTCGGCGAGGTGCGCATCTGCGCAGCACTCTGGCCGGCGGCGGCCAGTCCACAGCTCAGCAGCAGGACCCAGCCACGGCGTGTGATCGTCGGCATCGTATTCCCCTTATCGTCCATGAAGGCGCGCACGCTAGCACGATCCGTGGCAGCGCCATAGAGCTGTAGCGCGCGGGTCGCACCCCGCGCTTTCAGCCCCGCGCCGCCGCCGCAACAGGAGCGCTGCGCCGCTCGCGCAGGCGCAGGAACGGCCGCTCCACCGCGTAGTGCAGGACGGCCGCGAACAGCAGCGCCATGCCGGCATAGACGGCGAAGGCGAGCGGCCCGTGCCCGTCCAGTTGCGCGCCGAACCACACCTGGGTCAGATGGAATACGGCCTTGTGGCTCAGGTACAGGCTGTAGGACACCGCGGCCAGCCAGGCCACGCCCGGCACCCGGCAACGCCCCAGCCACCCTTGCGTGGCGGCACCGGCGCCGACCAGCAGCGCCAGCCCCAGCGACAGCACCGGCCAGCCGATCGCATTGCCGAGCAGGCCGGTGCGGTCGCGGAACAGCCACATCGCCAGCGCGCAGACCGCGATTCCGGCAAGCGCCATGGCGCTGGCGTGGCGCTGCAGCCGCTGCCAGTGCCGCGGCCGGAAGGTCTTCAGCACCGCCAGCGCCACGCCGGCCAGCAGGCCGTCCAGACGGTTCCAGGTCGGGTAGTAGAGATCCTCGATGAACCAGTTGCGCTGCAGCCCGGCGCCAATGCGATCCAGCGTGCTGTCGTGCAGCCAGATGGCGCTGCGCAGGGCGATGCCGGCCAGCACCACGGCCACGCACAGCGCCATGAAACGCGGCGCCGACGGCCGCCGCAGCATCCACGCCGCCAACAGCGGAAACACCAGGTAGAAGTGCTCCTCCACGCACAGCGACCAGGCATGCGAGAACGCCTGCTGGTTGGCGTACTCGATGCCCAGGTTGAGGGTGAAGCTGGCGAACAGCCACCACGGCGCGATCCCCGGCGCTTCGCGGAAGCCGGGCCAGGCCAGGTACAGCGCCAGCACCACCGCGTACGCCGGCAGGATGCGGTAGGCGCGGCGGCGATAGAACTCGCCGTAGCGCAGCCGCTCGCCGCGGGCCAGCGGCGCCAGCACCTCGCCGCCGATCAAAAAGCCGCTGAGCACGAAGAACAGGTCCACGCCCATCCAGCCATCGCGCGAGAGCCACTCCCAATCCGGCCCCAGCCCGCCGACCACGAAGGAGTGGAACAGCATCACCCAGACGATGGCGACGGCGCGCAGCAGGTCGAGGCCGGGAGAGCGCATCGCATTGAGGTGACGGTGGGAAGCGCGCAGCTTACTGGCTGTGCTGGCGTTTGCGGCGGTGGCCGTCCACCGGCGCCGGTGCGATCGCGCCTGTGAGACGTCGCCGCGGCGCCAAGCGGCGACCTCTGACCTCCAGGCTGCGTGCACGCGCGCACCCTCACCCCAACCCCTCTCCCGGGGGAGAGGGGCTTACTGGCGGACGCCGGCGCTGGCGTCAGTCGCGCGCCGTCAGCCCAGCGGCTCGTCCGACAGGTAGGTGTAGCCGGTCAGGCCGGCCTCGAGCGCGTCGGCCAGTTCCGTCGCCTGCGCGGCCGGCAACTGCGCCGCGGCCACACGCTCGGCGTAGGCGGCGCGCAGGTCGTCCAGGCGGTAGCCGACGTAGTCCAGCATCACGTCGGTGGTGTCGCCTCGCCGCTGCTGGGCGATGCGGTAGCCGTCGCCGTCCACCGCCACTTCCACCGCGTCGGTGTCACCGAACAGGTTGTGGATGTCGCCGAGGATTTCCTGGTAGGCGCCGACCAGGAAGAAGCCGATGCGGTAGCTTTCGCCCGGGCGCAGCGCATGCAGCGGCAGCGAGCTGTCCAGGCTTTCGTTCTCGACGTAGGTCTTGACCATGCCGTCGGAATCGCAGGTCATGTCGCAGACCACGCCGCGCCGCGCCGGCGCCTCGTTCAGGCGCTCGATCGGCACGATCGGGAACACCTGGTCGATCGCCCACACGTCGGGAATCGATTCGAACACGCTGAAGTTGACGAAGTACTTGTCGACCAGGCGCTCGTTGAGTTCGTCCAGCACCGGGCGGTGGCTCTTTTCCTCGTGGCTCAACCGCGCGCGCACGCCGTGGGCGATGGCATAGAACAGGTCGTCGATGCGTGCACGATGGGTCAGGTCGATCTGGCCCAGCGCGTAGCCGCTGAGGCCTTCGGCGTGGAAATGCTGCGCTTCCTGGAACAGCTCCACCGCCGGGCGCTGGTCCAGTTCGGCATGGATCTCGCGCAGGTGGCGGATCGCCGCCGGCTCGTCGTCGTGCGCGTCGGGCACGCGGCCTTCCGGCGCCTGCTCCACCTCGGACACGTTGGCGATCAGCACCGCGTGGTGCGCGGTCATCGCGCGCCCGCACTCGGTGACGATGCGCGGCGGCGCCAGGCCGTGTTCCTCGCAGGCGCTGGCCAGCGGCTGCACGATGTTGCTGGCGTAGGAATGCAGGCCGTAGTTGATCGAGCAGTAGCTGCGCGAGCGGGTGCCTTCGTAGTCGATGCCCAGGCCGCCGCCGACGTCGACGTGGCTGATCTTCGCACCCAGCTTGGACAGCTCGACGAAATAGCGGGTGGCCTCGCGCATGCCGTTGGCGATGTCGCGCACGTTGGAGATCTGCGAGCCCATGTGGAAGTGCAGCAGGTTCAGCGCGTCGGCGTACTCGGTGTCGCGCAGGGTCTTCCACAGGTCCAGCACCTGCCGCGGCGACAGCCCGAACTTGGCCTTGTCGCCACCGCTGTTCTGCCACTTGCCCGCGCCCAGCGAGGCCAGGCGCATGCGCACGCCCAGGCCAGGCTTCACGTCCAGCGCGCGCGCCTCCTCCAGCACCAGCTTCAGCTCCGACGGCTTCTCGATGACGATGAAGGTCTGCAAACCGAGCTTGCGCCCGATCAGCGCCAGGCGGATGTATTCGCGGTCCTTGTAGCCGTTGCACACGATCAGCCCGCCCGGACGCGACAGCGCCAGCACCGCCATCAGTTCCGGCTTGCTGCCCGCCTCCAGGCCGAAGCCCTCGCCCTGGTGGCTGGCCAGGGTACCGGCCACGCCGCGGTGCTGGTTGACCTTGATCGGGTACACCGCGGTGTAGCCGCCGGCGTAGTCCCAATCGGCCTGGGCCTGCGCGAACGCGGCCTGCAGCTTGCCCAGGCGCTCGCCGAGGATGTCGGGGAAGCGCACCAGCATCGGCAGCTTGGCGCCGGCCGCGCGCGCGGCGTCCACCACCTCCGGCAGCGCGATCGCCACGCCGTCGGCGCCCTGCGGCCGCACCACCAGCCGGCCGGCCGCGTCCACGTCGAAATACCCGTCGGCCCAATGCGGGATCGAGTAGGTCTTGCGGGCTTGGTCGAGGGACCAATCGCTCATCGTGGCGGCTCGGCTGACGGAAAAAGGGCGTGGATTGTAACCCCTGCTACGCGTGGGGTCCGTTACAATCCGCGCCGTTCCGACGCCCTCGGCTCCTGCCGGAGCCGGGCCGGGTTCGCGGGCGCCTGGCGTGCTCTGCGCCTAGCCCTCATCCGGAGAGGTACGGTAACAGCGTCGCGTGGCTTGGCTCCACTAGGCTGCGCCCGACCCTCATCCGGCGAGGTACGGTAACAGCGTCGCGTGGCTTGGCTGCACTAGGCTGCGCCCGACCCTCATCCGGCGCTTCGCGCCACCTTCTCCCGGGGGGAGAAGGAAACGCTGCATTCCTTTTGTTTTCCTAGGACATTCCATGAGCGCCAACGACAACTGGTACATCGAACACTTCCAGCCCACCGGCTCGGCCATCGGCTACCGCATCACCGGCAAGCTGGACGAGGTGCAGTCGCCGTTCCAGAAGATCGAGATCTACGACACCACCGACTGGGGCAAGCTGATGGTGATCGACGGCGCGGTGATGCTGACCACGCGCGACAACTTCTTCTACCACGAGATGATCAGCCACCCGGCGCTGTTCACCCACGCCGCGCCCAAGCGCGTGGTGATCATCGGCGGCGGCGACTGCGGCACCCTGCGCGAAGTGCTCAAGCACCCGGGCGTGGAAAGCGCCACCCAGTGCGACATCGACGAGCAGGTCACGCGCATGGCCGAGAAGTATTTCCCGGAACTGTGCGACTCCAACAACGACCCGCGCGCCGAACTGCTGTTCGACGACGGCGTGGCCTACATGGCCAACTGCCCGGCCGGCAGCGTGGACATCGTCATCGTCGACTCCACCGACCCGGTCGGCCCGGCCGAAGGCCTGTTCAACAAGGCGTTCTACGAAAGCTGCTTCAAGGCGCTGAAGGACGACGGCATCCTGGTGCAGCAGTCCGAATCGCCGCTGGCGCTGCTGGACCTGATCAAGGAAATGCGTGTGGAAATGGGCAAGGCCGGCTTTGCGAGCTTCCACACCGTGCCGTTCCCGCAGCCGTGCTACCCGACCGGCTGGTGGAGCGTGACCATGGCGCGCAAGCAGGGCGGCTTCGACTTCCGCCAGGCCGACGCCGCGGCCAAGCCGTTCGCCACCCGCTACTACAGCGCGCACCTGCACACCGGCACCCAGGTGCTGCCGCCGTTCGTGGCCGAGGCACTGGGCGGCTAAGCCCCGGTCCTCTTCGGCATCGGCGCGCTCGACGTGCGCCGATGCCGCGGATCGCAGGCGCTACCCCGGTCCTCGAGTCTCGGCCAGGTCCCGTATCAACTCATTTGCCGCGGCTACGCCGGCATCTGAACCGGCACCTGGCGCAAGCGTGCTCGGCCTATCCAGCTGGCCCACCACGCTGGCGGCAGACTCCGGCAGACACGAACCCCACACCGATAGGCGCGGCTTCAGCCGCAACAGGCGTCACAGGAACACGCCGTCGCGGCTGAAGCCGCTCCTGCAACGCATCCATGCCACGCCGATGCAGCCGCGGTGACCGCGTTACAGCGCGTCCGCGTCCAGCTCGCCGGTGCGGATCCGCACCACCGTGCCCAGGTCGTAGACGAACACCTTGCCGTCGCCGATCTTGCCGGTGGCGGCGGCCTTGACGATGGCCTCGACCACGCGCTCCACCTGCTCCTCGCTGACCGCCACTTCCAGCTTCACCTTCGGCAGGAAATCGACCACGTACTCGGCGCCGCGGTACAGCTCGGTGTGGCCCTTCTGCCGGCCGAAGCCCTTGACCTCGGTGACGGTGATGCCGGCCACGCCCTGCGCGGCGAGCGCTTCGCGCACGTCGTCGAGCTTGAACGGCTTGATCACGGCCATGATCATCTTCATGCGGCGTTCTCCAATCACAATGGCCTCAGGATAGCGCGGTTGCGCGATCGGCGGCCGTCGGGTTCAATGGCCGCGCGCCCCCAACGCCGGAATTTTCCGACAGCGCGCCGCGTCCGATCCCGATGGTGCCGACCCGCCGGATACCGCAGCCTGACGCCACCTGCCGGAGCACAGCCATGATCGATCTCAACCATCTCGACGACCTCGCCCGCCGCCTCAGCGACCTGGTGCCGCCGGGCCTGCGCCAGTCCCGCGACGAACTGCAGAGCACCTTCAAGAGCGCGCTGCAGGCCGGGCTGGGCAAGCTCGACCTGGTCACCCGCGAGGAGTTCGAAGTGCAGCGCGCGGTGCTACTGCGCACGCGCGAGAAGCTCGAGGCGCTGGAGCGCAGCGTCGCCGCGCTGGAAGCGGCGCGCAGCGGGCAGACGCCCAACCCCACCACCTGATCCACCCGCCACCATGAGCCTGGCGCTGGTGCACAGCCGTGCCCGCGCGGGGGTGCTTGCGCCTCCGGTTCGGGTCGAAGTCCATCTCTCCGGCGGCCTGCCGGCCACGCAGATCGTCGGCCTGCCTGAGGCAGCGGTGCGCGAATCGCGCGATCGCGTACGCGCCGCCCTGCTCTGCGCGCAGTACGAATTCCCGGCGCGGCGGATCACCGTCAACCTGGCCCCGGCGGACCTGCCCAAGGAGGGTGGCCGCTTCGACCTGCCGATCGCGCTGGGCATCCTCGCCGCCGCCGGCCAGCTCGACCCGCAGGTACTCGGCCAGTACGAATTCCTCGGCGAACTGGCCCTGACCGGCGAACTGCGCCCAGTCGACGGCGTCCTGCCGGCCGCGCTGGCCGCCGCCCAGGCCGGGCGCACCCTGATCGTGCCGGCCGACAACGGCGCCGAGGCCGCGCTGGCGCAACACGTGCAGGCGTTCACCGCGCGCACCCTGCTCGAGGTCTGCGGATTGCTCAACGGCAGCAAGACCCTGCCCGCGGCGACGGCGCCGCCGGCCGTCGCCGCGCCCTTTCCCGACCTGAGCGACGTGCGCGGCCAGGCGCAGGCGCGGCGCGCCCTGGAGATCGCCGCGGCCGGACATCACCACCTGCTGCTGATCGGCAGCCCCGGCTGCGGCAAGACCCTGCTGGCCTCGCGCCTGCCCGGCATCCTGCCCGAGGCCAGCGAAGCCGAGGCGCTGGAGAGCGCAGCCATCGCCTCGGTCAGCGGCCGCGGCGTGGATCCGGCGCGCTGGCGGCAACGCCCCTACCGGGCGCCGCATCACACCGCCAGCGCGGTGTCGCTGGTCGGTGGCGGCACCCATCCGCGCCCCGGCGAAATCTCGCTGGCGCACCACGGCGTGCTGTTCCTGGACGAGCTGCCAGAGTGGAACCGGCACGCGCTGGAAGTGTTGCGCGAGCCGCTGGAGTCGGGCCAGGTGACCGTGTCGCGCGCGGCGCGCAGTGCCGAGTTTCCTGCGCGCTTCCAGTTGGTGGCGGCGATGAACCCTTGCCCCTGCGGCTGGGCCGGCGACCCCAGCGGCCGCTGCCGCTGCAGCGAGGACGCGGTGCGGCGCTATCGCGCGCGCATCTCCGGCCCACTGCTGGACCGCATCGACCTGCATGTGGACGTGCCGCGGCTGCCGCCACAGGCACTGCGTGCCGATGCGCCGCCCGGCGAAACCAGCGCCGCTGTGCGCGAGCGCGTGGAGCAGGCGCGGCAACGCCAGCAGGCCCGCGCCGGCCGCCCCAACGGCCAGCTCGGCCACAGCGAGACCCTGCGCGACTGCCGCCTGCAGCCGCGCGACGAGGCGCTGCTGGAACATGCGATCGAGCGCCTGCGGCTGTCGGCGCGCTCGCTGCACCGCATCTTGCGCGTGGCACGCACCATCGCCGACCTGGACGCCAGCGATGCCATCGCCACCGCACACCTGACCGAGGCCATCGGCTACCGGCAACTGGATCGTGGGGAGGCGGCGGCGAGCGCCGTGGGTTCCACAGCGCCCGGAGCACGTCGCCTGGCAGGGTGACGTCAAGCCGCAGCCGGCGCATGCACCGCTTTGTTTCTGTGCGCGGTCGCGCCCGATGAGCGCGGCACTCCGCCGTCCGCGCTCAACTCCTCGCCGCAGCGTCCACCCAATCGGCGAGCAGGGCATTGCACCGCCTGGCATGGGTGAAGGTCATGCCGTGCGACGCCCCGGCCAGCACCTCGTGACGCGCCTGCGGCAACCACGCCGCCAGGGCGGCAGCGTTGTCGCGGTACTGCGCCGGGCTGCGTTCGCCGGCGACCAGCAACACCGGCATCGCCAGCGTGGCGGCCTGCTCTGGCCGGTACGCCGGCAGCGCGTCGGCGATCTGCGGCACCAGGGTCTGCGCGTTGTCGCGCACCATCTGCCGAAAGCTCGCGCTGCTGCGCGCCCAGGCGCCGGGCTGGCTGACCGAGTCGACGAAGCATTCCAGGCCGGCCTCGATCTGGCCGCCTTGGAGCAACGCGATCGCCTGCGCGCGGACCGCCTGCACCTCGGCCGGCAGGCCCTGCGGTTGCGGGCCGCCCGGATCGAACAGGGTCAGGCTGGCGATGGCGTCGGGCCGCAGCAGCGCCGCCTGCCAGGCGACGGCGGCGCCACGGGAGTGCCCGACCAGATGCACCGGCCGCGCTTCCTCGGCGATGAAGGCGGCGAGCTGCTGCGCATGCCAGCGCCAGCCGAATACATGCCGCGACGCCGACGGCAGCCGCGGGTAGTACTGGCCCAGGCTCAGCGCACTGAGCTGGAAGCGGTCGGCCAGCCCGCGCACCTGCGGCGCCCAATAGCGGTAGTCGCACAATGCCCCGTGCACCAGCAGCACCGGCGCGCCCTCGCCTACCCGCAGATAGGCCAGCGCATCGTCCGCGCCGAGCAGGCGCACCGCGGGTTTGGGCAACGCGGTGCGTGGACTGGCAGTACGTGGAATGGTCATGTCCGAGCGTGGATCTGCGCAGCCTGCCCGATGCGCCGGCGCGCGCCGGTTGTGCCGGCATCTGCGCCGCAGCCGGCGGCAGCACAGGCAAGCACGAGAGCAAAAACAGGGAAGATGGGCACAGGCATGCGCATACGATAACTGCGGCGCCAGCGGGTCTGTCCCGGGCACGCGATCGTCGGAATGACGATGCGGAGGAAGCAGGGGGAAGGACTGGATGGCGCGCCCGGAGGGATTCGAACCCCCGACCAATGGCTTCGGAAGCCACTACTCTATCCGGCTGAGCTACGGGCGCAACGGACGCGCATTCTAACGGCATTCGTCGGCCGCGTCTCCCCCGGCCGCAACTCCTTGCGACAGCACCCCCCGCGGACGTTCTGACGAGGCCGCCCCGCTTGACCAGGCAACCGCGCGCGGCGCACAGGCGACGCCGAGGCCGATCCCCCCGGGCGTAGAAGACGCGCCGCTCAGACACGCCCGCAGGCTGGGGCCGGACTGACCGCTAGAGCGCATCTGCAGACCCACACGCGACGACGCCGCCTCGCGCCCCAGGCAGTCACCGTGCGTCGCAGGCCACCGCCACGACATCGCGACGCGCCGCCCACACCACGCGGCTGCTACCCTTGCGCGATGGCTTACGAACGCTACGAAACGCCTGCCGCGCTGCCGCCGCGCGCGCGCCTGGGCCAGTACTGGAAACTGCTGCGCGGCGACCGGCCGATCGGCGCGCTGCTGCTGCTGTGGCCGACCTGGTGGGCGCTGTGGCTGGCCGCCGATGGGGTGCCGCCGCTGTGGACCCTGTTCGTGTTCACCGCCGGGGTGTGGCTGACCCGCTCGGCCGGCTGCGTGATCAACGACTACGCCGACCGCTGGCTGGATCCGCAGGTCGAGCGCACCCGCAGCCGGCCGCTGGCCACCGGCGCGGTCAGCGGCCGCGAGGCGCTGGCGGTGTTCGCGGTGCTGATGCTGGTCGCGTTCGCGCTGGTGCTGACGATGAACGCGCTGACCATCGGCCTGAGCGTGGTCGGGCTGTTGCTGGCCGCCAGCTATCCCTACCTGAAGCGCTACACCTACCTGCCGCAGGTCTACCTGGGCATGGCCTTCGGCTGGGGCATCCCGATGGCCTTCGCCGCCGTGCGCGGCGAGGTGCCGGCACTGGGCTGGCTGCTGTACGCGGTCAACATCCTCTGGTCCACTGCCTACGACACCTGGTATGCGATGGTCGATCGCGAGGACGACCTGCGCGCCGGCTCCAAGTCCACCGCGATCCTGTTCGGCGAACTGGATCTGGTCATCCAGGGCGTGCTGTACGCGCTGATGTTCGTCGCCCTCGGCTTCGTCGGCCACCGCGCGGGCCTGGGCATGTGGTACTGGGCCGGCCTGGGCGTGGCGGCGCTGCTGGTCGCCGCGGAGTTCCGCATGGCCCGCCACCGCGAACGCGCCGCGTGCTTCCGCGCCTTCCTGCACAACAACTGGGTCGGCCTGGCGATCTTCGTCGGCATCGCCGCCGCGCTGGCGCTGCGCGCCGACTGACACCGACGCGGTTCGGCAGTCCGCTTCGGCGACACGAAGCAGCATCCTGGCCGCCAGGCCACGCGACAGGCACGGGTCCACCAGGCGGCGCAGGTGCAGCGGGTCCAGCGTCACGGCACCCGCGCCACCACCCACGCATCGACCCGTTCGACGCCGGCGCGGCGCAGCGCCTTTGCCGCGGCGTGGAGGGTCGCGCCGGTGGTCATCACGTCGTCGATCAGGGCCACATGCGCCGGCAACGCGGCCGAGGTCGGCACCGCGAACGCGCCGCGCAGATTGCGCCGGCGCGCGCGGGCGTCCAGTTCGGATTGTGCCGCGGTCGCCCGCACCCGCTGCAGGTCCAGGCACAGCGGCACGTCCAGCGCGCGCGCCAGTGGCTTCGCCAGTTCCAGCGCCTGGTCGTAGCCGCGCCGGCGCAAGCGCGCCGGATGCAGCGGCACTGGCAGCAGCGCCTGCGGCCGCGGCAAGGCCGCGCAGCGTGCCTGCAGCAGCGCGGCGAGCAGTCGGCCGGCGGCCAGGTCCTGGTGGAACTTGAAGCGACGCAACAGGCCATCGACCGGCGCGGCGTACACGCAGGCGCTGGCGACCCGCTCCAGCGGCGGCGGCCGACGCTGGCACGCGCCGCAGACCTGCTCGGCATCCAGGGCCGGCAACGGCAGCGCACAGCGGCAGCAGGCCGCCGCGTTCCAGGGCACGCCATCGCGACAGGCCGCACACAGGTCCAGGCCCGGCACACCAGGCTCCGCGCAGACCAGGCAGCGTTCCGGCAGCAGGCGGCGCTGCAGCCAGCGCCAGCCGCCGTCAACCAAACCACCTTTCATCAAGTTGACAGGACTTTGCATGCTCACCAGACTGCCCGCTTTCCCAGCCGCTGACCGTCAGGAAACCCCCATGTCCGCTGTCGTCCGACACGACTGGCAACGCCAGGAATTGCTCGCCCTGTTCGATCTGCCGTTCCCGGAGTTGCTGCACCGCGCCGGCGCCGTGCACCGCGAGCACTTCGATCCGGCGCAGGTGCAGGTGTCCACGCTGCTGTCGGTGAAGACCGGCGGTTGCCCGGAAGACTGCGCCTACTGCCCGCAGGCGCAGCGTTACGCCACCGGCGTGGAGGCGCAGAAGCTGATGAGCACCGAGGCGGTGCTGGACAAGGCGCGCCAGGCCAAGGCCGCCGGCGCCTCGCGGTTCTGCATGGGCGCGGCCTGGCGCTCGCCCAAGGACCGCGACATCCCGAAGGTGGCGGAGATGATCCGCGAGGTGAAGGCGCTGGGCCTGGAGACCTGCGCCACCCTGGGCATGCTCGACGGTACCCAGGCGCAGGCGCTGAAGGCGGCCGGGCTGGACTACTACAACCACAATCTGGACACCGCGCCGGATTTCTACGACTCGATCATCCACACCCGCCAGTACCAGGACCGCCTGGACACGCTGACCCACGTGCGCGACGCCGGCCTGAAGACCTGCTGCGGCGGCATCGTCGGCATGGGCGAGTCGCGCGACCAGCGCGCCGGCCTGCTGCAGGCGCTGGCCAACCTGCCGGTGCATCCGGATTCGGTGCCGATCAACCGCCTGGTGCAGGTCGCCGGCACGCCGCTGCACGGCACGGTCGAACTGGATCCGTTCGAATTCGTCCGCACGATCGCGGTCGCGCGCATCGCGATGCCGCGGGCGATGGTGCGGCTGTCGGCCGGGCGCGAGAGCATGAGCGACGAACTGCAGGCGCTGTGCTTCTGCGCCGGCGCCAACTCGATCTTCTACGGCGAGAAACTGCTGACCACCGGCAACCCGGACACCGAACGCGACCAGGCGCTGTTCGCACGGCTGGGGCTGCGGCCGATGCAGGTGATGGTCGACGCCGACGCGCACGACCATCCCGGCACCGTGCATGCGGACATCACCGCCACGCCGACGATCGCCGCCGCCCTGGTCTGACGTCGCGCGTCCGTCCGCCGATCCGGCCGTCCATCGCCGGCGGCGCCCGGCCCGGCTGGGGACGCGCTACGCTAGCCCGCCAGACGCCCATCCCACGCCCATGGCCCGTCCCGACCTGCACGACCGCATCCAGTCCGCGCGTGCCCTGCGCGAAGCGCAGGGGCGCCTGCGCATGCGCCGCAGCGTCGGCCGCCGCGACGGCGTGCGCCTGGAAGTCGACGGCCGCTGGCTGACCGGCTTCTGCAGCAACGACTACCTGGGCCTGGCGCAGCAGTTCGAAGTGCTCGCGGCCCTGCAGGACGCGGCCGCGCGCGAAGGCGCCGGCGCCACCGCCTCGCACCTGGTGTGCGGCCACCACGCGCTGCACGAGGCGCTGGAACGCGAGATCGCCGACTGGCTCGGCTATCCGCAGGCGCTGCTGTTCGGCAGCGGCTTCATCGCCAACCTGGCGGTGCAGCAGGCGCTACTGAGCGAGGAAGAGGACGTGTGCGTGCAGGACCGGCTCAACCACGCCAGCCTGCTCGACGCCAGCCGCCTGGCCGGCTGCCGCCTGCGCCGCTATCCGCACCTGGATGCCGAAGGCGCGATGCGCCAGCTCAAGCACGCTGCCGACGGCGCGGCGATGCTGGCCACCGATGGCGTGTTCAGCATGGACGGCGACGTCGCCCCGCTGCGCTCGCTGGCGCTGGTGGCGCGCACGCAACAGGCGCTGCTCTACGTGGACGACGCGCACGGCGTCGGCGTGGTCGGCCCGCAGGGGCGCGGCAGCGTCGCCGAGGCCGGGCTGGGTGTCGACGACGTGCCGCTGCAACTGGTGACCCTGGGTAAGGCGCTGGGCGGCTACGGCGCGGCGGTGGTCGGCGATGCCACGCTGATCCGGCACCTGGCCGAAACCGCGCGGCCGTATCTGTACACCACCGCGCTGCCGCCGGCGCAGGCCGCCGCGTCGCTGGCCGCGGTCAAGCTGGCGCGGCGCGACCAATGGCGGCGCGAACGCCTGGTCGAACTGATCGTCCTGTTCCGTGGCGGCGCACGTCGCCATGGCCTCGACCTGATGGCCTCGGACACGCCGATCCAGCCGCTGCTGTGCGGCGAGGAGCGCACCGCGCTGGCATGGTCTGCGGCACTGGAACAGGCGGGCTATCTGGTCTCGGCGATCCGCCCGCCGACCGTGCCGGAAGGCAAGTCGCGGCTGCGCGTGACCCTGTCGGCGCTGCACACGCCGGCGCAGGTGCAGGCGCTGCTGGATGCGCTGGCGCTGGCCCGCGATCGCGTAACCGCACACCCACCCGGTCTGCCGGCGTGAGCGACGGCGCGCTGGCCGCGCGGCGCAAGGTCTGGGAGGCGCTGTCGGCGCTGTACCTGGACACTGCGGTCGACGCGCACCACGCGCACATCGCCGGCGTGCTCGCCGCCTCGCCGCTCGCCACCGACACGCTGTGGCGGATGCTGCGCGACGACGTGCATCCGCGGCTGGCGCCCAACCTGCTGACGCCGGCTGGCGCCTGGCAGGGCATCGACGCCGACTGGCTGAGCGCGGCGATCCAGCAGCGCCGCGGCGCGCATCGCTGGTCGGCCTGGTGCACCCGCGGCTATCCACGCCGACAGTGGCGCCTGCTGCTGCCGCAGGTGCTGGCGCAGCGCGCGGCGCACTGACGCGGCGGCCGACGCCGCTCTCCTGTTCCTTCGCAACGACGGATACCGATGCATATCGACACCCTGGGGCAGGGCCCCGATCTGGTCCTGCTGCACGGCTGGGCATTGAACGGCGGCATCTTCGCGCCGCTGGTGGAGCGCCTGTCGGCGCAGTACCGCCTGCACCTGGTGGACCTGCCCGGGCACGGCCACAGCCGCGGCGACGACACGCCGCTGGCGCTGCCGCATGTGGTCAGCGCGATCGCCGCGGCCACGCCACCGGCGGTGTGGCTGGGCTGGTCGCTGGGCGGGCTGTTCGCGCTGCATGCCGCCGCCACGCAACCGCAGGTGCGCGGGCTGGCGATGCTCGCGGCGACGCCGCGCTTCGTGCGCGGCAGTGACTGGCCGCACGCCGTGGAGCCACAGGTATTCGAACAGTTCGGCCGCGACCTCGCCGAGGATTACCGCGGCACCCTCGAACGCTTCCTGGCGCTGGACACGCTCGGCTCGGCGCACGCGCGCGCCGAACTGCGCACCCTGCGCGAAGCGCTCGACGCCCGCGGCGCACCCGACCCGCACGTGCTGCAGGACGGCCTGACCCTGCTGGAACGCACCGACCTGCGCCGCGCCCTGCCCGGCCTGCGCGTGCCCAGCCTGTGGATCGGCGGCCAGCGCGACCGCCTGGTCCCGCCCACGGGCATGGAGGCCGCCGCGACACTGGCGCCGAACGCGCGCGCGCTGATCGTCGCCGGCGGCGGCCACGCCCCGTTCCTCGGCCATGCCGACACCGTCGCCGAGGCGCTGCGTGCATTCCTGGGGACGCTGGACTAGCGGCGTCGCGCCGCGCGTTCCGCGAGCCCCTGGTTCGTGCTGCCGTGTGTCGCCGCCCTGTTTCCTTCCGGCCGCGCCGCGGCCGTGGAAGCCTGCGATCTGCCGCCGCGCTTTGGCATGCTGTCGTAGGAGCGGCTTCAGCCGCGGCACGCCTGCTGCATCGGGTCGCGGCTGAAGCCGCTCCTACGCGCGTCCCTTGCGCGGCGCCATGGGCCACGTTGCAGCGGCGATCGTTCGCGTGGTCCGCCTGGATCACCCACTCGCGGGAAGCGAGAGGTAGCTCCGCTGTAGGAGCGACTTCAATCGCGCCGGTCGGCCAATCGCGTCGCGACTGAAGTCGCTCCCACATCGCAGCACGCAGCACCATGCAGGCACAGGCTTCCGCCACGCCCGCGCATCAATGGACAACCGACATCCTGCGCCCGCCGGCGTGGTCATCAGATCGCCAACGATCACGTCTCGTAGGAGCGGCTTCAGCCGCGACACGCCTGCTGCATCGGGTCGCGGCTGAAGCCGCTCCTACGCGTGATCACGTGTGCGGCGCGCAACAGCGCTGCAGTGATGACAGCCGATCATCTTTTTCATCGGCACACACACGCTCTCGGAAGACGGAAACTCACCCCCCCTGTGGGAGCGACTTCAGTCGCGACGCATGGCACCAAACGCGTCGCCGCAACGCTGCTCCCGCCTGTACCTGTACGGCACGCTCTATTTCACGCCGCTCCGCTGGCCGCCGCCGCGGCGATGTCCGATCATCGCGTCTCTTTCGAACCGGAGTGCAAGCGTGGACCTGGGAATCGCCGGCAAGTGGGCGCTGGTGTGCGCCGCGAGCAAGGGGCTGGGCCTGGGCTGCGCGCAGGCGCTGGCGCGCGAGGGCGTGCATGTGGTGATCGTGGCGCGCGGCCAGGCCGGGCTGGACGCGGCCGCGGCGCAACTGCGTGCGCTGCACGGCGGTGGCGAGGTGGTTGCCGTGGCCGCGGACATCGCCACCGAGGCAGGACGCGCCGCCGCACTGGCCGCCTGCCCGCAGGTCGACATCCTGATCAACAATGCCGGTGGGCCGCCGCCGGGCGATTTCCGCGACTGGGAACGCGAGGACTGGCTGCGCGCGCTCGACGCCAACATGCTGGCGCCGATCGCGCTGATCCGCGCCACCGTCGATGCGATGCAGGCGCGCGGCTTCGGCCGCATCGTCAACATCACCTCGGCCGCGGTGAAGGCGCCGATCGACAGCCTGGGCCTGTCCAACGGCGCGCGCGCCGGCCTCACCGGCTTCGTCGCGGGGCTGGCGCGGCGCACGGTGGCGCACAACGTCACCATCAACAACCTGCTGCCCGGGCAGTTCGACACCGACCGCCTGCGCGGCAACATCGCCCACGCCGCGCAGCGCGAGGGTGTCGATCCCGCCGACCTGGCCGAACGCAAGCGCCGGCAGATTCCGGCCGGGCGCTTCGGCACTGCGGAGGAGTTCGGCGCGGCCTGCGCCTTCCTGTGCAGCGCGCAGGCCGGCTACCTGAGCGGGCAGAACCTGTTGCTGGATGGCGGGAGCTATCCGGGGACGTTCTGAGGAGCCGGGATTGGGGATTGGGGAGTCGGGATGCACAGCCGCGGGCGCTCCGCTTGGTCGGGCGAGGCGCTGAACATGATGATCTGCAGGCCACGCTGGCCGCGAGGGAAAGGCGGCAATAAGGAACCGGCTGGATTCGGGATTGGGAGTACATAGCGGCGATCGCGCCGCTTGATCAGCGCGAAGTGCGCAACGCGGTGATCCGCGCCACCGCTGGCCGCAGCGCGACGCAGGCGGCGATAATGCGCGGATGGATCCTTCCGCGTTCGACTCCCAGCACATCCGCCGCGCGTTCGCGCGTGCCGCCGCCAGTTACGACGCCGCCGCGGCGCTGCAGCGCGAGGTGCAGGGGCGCTTGCTGGAATCGCTGGACTACCTCGGCGACCGCGTGCCGCAGGTGGTGCTGGACGTGGGCAGCGGTCCGGCGCATGCCGCCGCGGCGATGAAGAAGCGCTGGCCGCGCGCGCAGGTGATCGCGCTCGACCAGGCCCTGCCGATGCTGCAGCAGGCCAAGCGCCAGGCCGGCTGGTGGAAGCCGTTCGGGCGGGTCTGCGCCGACGCGCGCGCGCTGCCGCTGGCCGAGCACAGCGTCGATGTGATCTTCAGCAATCTGTGCCTGCAGTGGGTCGAGGACCTGCCGGCGGTGTTCGCCGGGTTCCGCCGCGTGCTGCGCCCCGGCGGCCTGTTGCTGTGCTCCAGCTTCGGCCCGGACACGCTGATCGAGCTGCGCGAGGCCTTCGCCCAGGCCGACCAGACCACGCCGCACGTGAGCCGCTTCGCGCCGATCGCGCAGTTCGGCGATGCGTTGATGCTGTCCGGCTTCCGCGATCCGGTGCTGGACCGCGACGTGTTCAACCTGACCTATCCGGACCTCGCCGCGCTGATGCGCGAACTGCGCGCGATCGGGGCCACCAACGCGCTGCAGGCGCGCCGCCACACCCTCACCGGCCGCGGCCGGTTCGCCGCCGCCACCGCCGCCTACGAGCCGCTGCGCGGTGCCGACGGCACCCTGCCCAGCACCTGGGAAGTGATCTACGCGCACGCCTGGGCGCCACCGCCGGGCGCGCCGATCCGCGAAGGCGGCGGCGAGATCGCTGCGGTGCCGCTGTCAGCGATCCCGATCCGCCGCCGCGGCGACTGAGCCGGGCAGCACCCGGAACAGCACCCGGCCCCGGTAGGGCGGACCCAGCGCCTGCGCCTGTGCGCCCTGCGCGGCGATGCGCGCGGCCACCTGCGGCCAGGCCACGTCCTTGCACACCCACACGCGGCCGGTGCGCGGCTGCCGCAAGACCGTGGACAGGTCGGCGTCGTACTCGGGACCGAAGCGCGGCGCGTCGGGCAGCGGATCCAGGCGGATCTTGCGCACCTGCGCGCCCAGTTCCAGGCGCAGGCCGTAGCGTGCCATGTCCTCGACGAACACCACCTCGCGCACCGGCGTGCCGGCACGCTGGGCGATCGCCTGCGCCCAGGCGCCGGCATCCTTGTGTGTGGGCAGCAGCGCCAGCGCCAGTTCGAGCGCCAGCAACAGCCCGCACCAGCCCAGCAGCCACGGCCAGCGCCACGGCGCGCGCCCCTCCTGCGCACGCTGCCACGCCGCCAGCAACGCCAGCGGCACGAACAGCGGCAGCACGTACAGCGGCAGCCGCGAGCGCGACAGGCATAGCACCAGCAGCGGCAGCAGCAGCCACAGGGTCAGCAGTAGCGGCGCGGCCTGCTGCAGGCGCAGCGCCGGTGTGCGCCACCATTGTCGCAACTGCCGCGGCAGCTGCCAGGCCCAGCGCGCCAGCGCCGACGTCCACGGCAGCGTGCCCAGGACCAGGATCGGCGCATACGCCACCGCCCAGCCATACCACTGCGCGTTGCGCCCGAACGCATCGCTGGCCACGCGCTTGACCACCTCGTCGCCGACGAAGTACTGCAGCAAGCCGGGATGGCCATGGATCACCGCCAGGTACCAGGGCAGCGCCAGCACCGTGAACAGCGCGATGCCGGAAAGTTGCAGCGCGCGCCGCGGCGGCCCCGGCGTCACCGCGTTGAACAGCAGCAGGGCCGGCAACGGCAGCAGGCCCGGCGGCCCCTTGGTCATGAACGCCAGGGCGAAGCCGGCCCACATCGCCGCGATCCAGCGCTTGCCCTGCCCGGGCGGGTGCGCACGCGCTTCGACGAAGGCCCACACCGCCAGGGTCTCGCAGGCGGCGAGCAGGAAGTCGGTGGAAATCCATTGCGCCGCGCCGAACGGCGCCAGCATGGTGGCGTAGAGCAGTGCCGCCTGCGCCGGCAGCGTGGGCCGCTCGGGAAACAGTCGCGCGGCCAGGCGCCAGACCAGCAGCACGCACAGCAGGTAAGCCAGCGCCGACGGCAAGCGCGCCGCCCACGGCGACGGCCCGAAGGCGGCGACGCTGGCGGCGATCGCCCAGTAGGTCAGCGGCGGCTTGGTCCAGTGCGCCACGTCCTCGCTGCGCCGGGGCGTGAGCCAGTCGCCGCTGTGCAGCATGTTCAGCGCGACATTGGTGTAACGGCCTTCGTCGGCGTCCCAGATCCCGCGGGCGCCCAGCAGGGCCAGCGCGAGCGTGCAGGCCAGCAGCGCCACCGCGACGGCCGGGGAACGAAGCAGCGCGCGCATCGGCGGTCCTCTGGTCGGCGCGGCGACCATAGCCGTGGCGCCTGCGGCCGCGGATGACGGCCGGCGGACAGTTTTGCGACAGCGCGAACGCGCCGGCCTCAGGCCGGCGCGCGGCTCAGGCGGAGACCTGCGCGATCCAGTCTTCGAGGTTGTAGTAGTTGCTGACGCGGGCGATCTTGCCGTCGCGGATATCGAAGAACGCTCCGCCCGGCAGCACGTAGCGCTGGCCGCGCGCCTCCGGCAGGCCGGTGTCGGTGTGGTGGTATTCGCCATGCACCACGTACTCGGCGGCGGCGCGGCGGCCGTCCTGCGCGGCCAGCACCACGATGTCGTGCAACTGCTCGCGGTAGCTGGCGTTCATGCGCTGCAAAAACGCGGCGAACACGTCCTTGCCGGTCTCGCGCGGGCCCTGGTTGAGATCGTGGGCGACGTCGTCGCTGAGCATGCCCAGCATGCCGTCCCAGTCGCCGCGGTTGAACGCGGCGTAATAGGCCTGGACCAGGGCGATGGACTGGTCCTGCACAGGAACTCCGTGGTTGCTCATGGCTGCCGCCCTCCGGCCGTGGAAAGGCCCATCATACGGTCTCGCCGCCGTGCTCGACGCCCCGCTCCAGCAGGTCGCGATGGAAGAAGTACAGCTCCTGCAGCAGGAAGCGCCAGCGGGTCTGGAAGCTGCGGAAGCGGCTGCTCGGCGTCGACGAGGCCAGCGCGTCGATCTGCAGTTCCTGGCACAGCCGCAGCGCCCGCGCCATGTGCAGCGGATCGCTGACCACGATGGCCCGGTGCAGGCCGTGTTCGCGCATCAGCCGGCGCGCCTCGATCAGGTTCTGCCGCGTGGTGCGCGACACCGTCTCGATCAGGATCGCATCGGCCGGCACGTCGTGGCGCAGCGCGTAGCGCCTTGCCACCTGCGACTCGGCGAAGCGCGCGCCGTTGCCGAAGCCGCCGGTGAAGATCAGAGTCGGCGCGTAGCCGCGCTGGTACAGGTCCAGGCCGTGGCGGATGCGCTCCTCGAACACCGGCGAGGGCTTGGCGTCGTAGGCCGCCGCGCCGAGCACGATGATCGCGTCGGCCGGCGCCGCCTGGTCGCGGTCGCCGACCCAGACGATGTAGATCGCCACGCCGAGCAGCCACAGCCCCACCAGCGCCGCCAGGCGCAGCAGCCAGCGCAGCCAGCGGAACCCGCCCCGCGCGCTCATGCCGCGCCCCACGGCAAGGCGTCCAGGTCGACGTTGCCGCCGGACAGGATCACTCCCACCCGGCGCCCGGCGAAGCGCGCCGGCTGCGCCAGCACCGCCGCCAGGGCGATCGCCGAGGACGGCTCCACCACCTGCTTGAGCACCTGCCACAGCAGCCGCATCGCCGCCACGGTCGCCGCGTCGTCCACCACCAGCACCTCGGCATGGCCGTGCAGCAGGGCGAAGTTGGGTTCGCCGAGGCTGCCGCGCAGGCCGTCGCAGATCGTGTCCGGGACCATGTCCACGCGGCGCTCGCCGGCGGCCAGCGAGCGCGCGGTATCGGCGGCACCGGCCGGCTCGGCCAGCAGCAGCTGCGCCTGCGGCGCCAGCGCCGACAGGGCCAGGCGGCTGCCCGCGGCCAGGCCACCGCCGCCGACCGGCACCACCAGCAGGTCCAGCCCGCCGCTGGCGTCCAGCAGCTCCAGCGCGGCGGTGCCCTGCCCGGCGATCACCGCCGGATCGGCGTAGGGATGCACCAGGGTCGCGCCGGTGTCGCGCTGCACCTGGGCGCACAGCGCCTCGCGGGCGGCGATGCTCGGCGCGCAGCGCCAAAGGGTGGCGCCGTGGCGGGCGATGTTGGCGAGCTTGGCGGCGACCGCGCCTTCCGGCACCACCACATGGCAGCCGATGCCACGGGTACGCGCGGCCAGGGCCAGCGCCGCGCCGTGGTTGCCCGAGGAGTGGGTGACCACCCCGCAGGCCGCTTGTGCCGGATCCAGCGCCCACACTGCGTTGCAGGCGCCGCGGAACTTGAACGCGCCGCCGCGCTGCAGGTGTTCGGCCTTGAAGTACAGCTGCGCGCCGCTGGCGGCATCCAGCGCCTGCGAACGCAGCACCGGGGTCGGCCGCGCGTGCGCGGCAATGCGTGCGGCGGCCGCCAGGACGTCGCCGAACTCGGGCAGAAAACGTGAGACCATGCGCGAAAGGGTAGCGTATCGTCGCCAACGTGCAGCGCCCGCCAGCCGCGCCGGCTCGCCGCCGTTGCGCGCGACTTAAGCGTTCAAGTGCGGCGCGGGAAGTTAAGGGGGGATTCAATGCAACGGACCGAACCTGTCAGCCAGCCTGCTGGAGGGCAAACGCCATGAAACTGCGCCTGATCTGCGCCGCTGGACTGCTGGCCGCACTGGGCGGCTGCGCCACCTACGATTACGCCGGAGGCGGCGACGGTGGCTACTACCGTGGCGCGCCCTCGGTCGAGTACCGCTACCCCGCCGGCTATTCCGAGTACTACTCGCCTTACGGCGCGGTGCCCTACTACGGTTACGGCCCCGCGTACTACGGCTACTACGGCTACGGCGTGCCGTATTACTACTATCGCGGTTACGACGGCCCGCGCCACCGCCCGCCGCCGCGTCCGCGGCCGGACGACGGCGGTTCGCGCCCGCCGCCGCCCAGCGTGGGCGGCCGGACGCCGACGCCCTGGCGCGACCTGAACCGCCTGCGGCGTCCGGACGCGCTCAATTCGTCGCCGCGGCCGCAGTCGATGCAGCCGGCCCGGCCGGCGATGCAGCGTCCCGAGGGGATGCAACGCCCGCCTGCCCCACGCCCCGGCAATATGGGGCGCAGCAATGGGACACGTCGCACACTCGAGCCCTGAGAAAGGGCTTGCGTTCGCCAGCCCCAACACGCACTCTACGTCCTACGGGGTGACCGACTGCGTCGCTTTATGACCCGAAGGGGTGACCCCACCGTCTATGTCGATGTCCGACAGGGAAATCTGGATCCCCCCTGTTCCGGCCCTGTCGGGCGTCGGCGCCTCACAACGAAAAGCCCCGGTCCGCCGGGGCTTTTCGCGTTGGGGCCTTGCCGTTGCTGGCCCGGCGCCGGCGCCGGGCGAAAAACGGGCATAAAAAAGGGCCGGTAGTCCCCCGACTACCGGCCCCCAGCTCCCCCAACGTGCGCGTGACTGGCCCCTGTTCCAATTCCAGTCATACGCCCCTGACGCATTGCCACGTTGGGTGCAGTGGGAATATCTGCAGATTGCGTGCCAACTTGAGGCCCAGATCTGCAATTTGTGATGCAACCGCTAAAATTCTTGTTCCCGCCGAGGGCGCTCCCGCCTGCGGCCCCCTTCCGCCGGCTCACGGGCCGGCCGCGAGACCCCGATGAGCGACTCCTTCTACCGCTATGACGTGATCGTGATCGGCGGCGGCCATGCCGGCACCGAGGCGGCGCTGGCGTCCGCGCGTGCCGGCGCGCGCACCCTGCTACTGACCCACAACGTGGAGACGGTGGGGGCGATGAGCTGCAACCCGGCCATCGGCGGCATCGGCAAGGGCCACCTGGTCAAGGAGATCGACGCGCTGGGCGGGGCGATGGCACAGGCCGCGGACCTGGCCGGCATCCAGTGGCGCACCCTCAACGCGTCCAAGGGGCCGGCGGTGCGCGCGACCCGTTGCCAGGCCGACCGCAGCCTGTACCGCAGCGCGATCCGGCGCCTGGTCGAGGCACAGCCGAACCTGGCCCTGTTCCAGGCCGCGGTGGACGACCTGGTCATGGACGGCGAGCGCGTGCGCGGCGTGCTGACCCAGACCGGGCTGCGCTTCGAGGCCGCGGCGGTAGTACTGACCGCCGGCACCTTCCTGGCCGGCAAGATCCATCTCGGCCAGACGCAGTACGCCGGTGGCCGCGCCGGCGATCCACCGGCCACCGCGCTGGCGCAGGCGCTGCGCGACGGCCGCTTCGGCGTGGATCGGCTCAAGACCGGCACCCCGCCACGCATCGACGGGCGCAGCCTGGACTACGCGGCGATGGAGGAACAGCCCGGCGACGATCCGCTGCCGGTGATGTCGTTCCTGGGCGAGGTCGCCCAGCATCCGCGCCAGGTCTCGTGCTGGATCACCCACACCACCGAGCGCACCCACGCCATCATCCGCGGCGCGCTGGACCGCTCGCCGCTGTACACCGGGCAGATCGAAGGCATCGGCCCGCGCTACTGCCCCTCGATCGAGGACAAGGTGGTGCGCTTCGCCGAGAAGGCCAGCCACCAGATCTTCGTCGAGCCGGAAGGCCTGGACGTGGTCGAGATCTACCCCAACGGCATCTCCACCTCGCTGCCGTTCGACGTGCAGCTGGAGCTGGTGCGCTCGATCCGCGGCTTCGAGCGCGCCCACATCACCCGCCCCGGCTACGCCATCGAGTACGACTTCTTCGACCCGCGCGGGCTCAAGGCCTCGCTGGAGACCAAGGCCATGCCCGGGCTGTTCTTCGCCGGGCAGATCAACGGCACCACCGGCTACGAGGAAGCGGCCGCGCAGGGCCTAATCGCCGGGCTCAACGCCGCACGCCAGGTGCGCGGGCTGGAACCCTGGTCGCCGCGCCGCGACCAGGCCTACATCGGCGTGCTGATCGACGACCTGATCACCCACGGCACCAGCGAGCCGTACCGCATGTTCACCAGCCGCGCCGAGTACCGGCTGCAGCTGCGCGAGGACAACGCCGATGCGCGCCTGACCGGCATCGGCCACGACCTGGGCATCGTCGAGGAAACGCGCTGGGCGCGGTTCCAGGCCAAGCAGGAGGCGGTGGCACGCGAGAACGAGCGCCTGCGCGCGCTGTGGGCCACCCCGGGCAACGCGCTGGGCCGCGAGGTCGCGGCCACGCTGGGCGTGGCGGTGAGCCGCGAGACCACCGTGCTGGACCTGATCAAGCGCCCGGAGCTGGACTACGCCGCACTGATGCGGGTGCCGTCGCTGGGTCCCGGCGTGGCCGACGCGCAGGTGGCCGAGCAGGTGGAGATCGGCATCAAGTACGCCGGCTACCTGGACCGCCAGCGCGAGGAGATCGCGCGCCAGCAGCGTCACGAGGACACCCCGATCCCGGCCGCGTTCGACTACGCGCAGGTGCGCGGGCTGTCGGCCGAAGTGCAGCAGAAGCTCGAGCGCGTGCGCCCGCAGACCGTGGGCCAGGCGCAGCGCATCCCCGGCATGACCCCGGCGGCGATCTCGCTGCTGCTGGTGCATCTGGAACGGGCGCGCCGCAGCCGGGTGGCGTGATGGAGCCTTCGATCGACGTCGCGGCGCCCGCCCAGTCCGCCTCGCCCGACATGGCGATCCACCCGATCGCCCCCGACAAGCGCGCCGCCGTGCTGGCCGCACTGCAGGATATCGAGCAGCGCCACGACGTTCGCATCCTGCTGGCCTGCGAATCCGGCAGCCGCGGCTGGGGATTTTCCTCGCCCGACAGCGACTACGACGCCCGCTTCGTCTATATGCATCGACCGGACTGGTACCTCACCGTCAACGAACGGACCGGTCCGGGCGAACCGCAGCGCGACGTGATCGAGCTGCCGATCGACAGCGATCTGGACGTCAGCGGTTGGGATCTGCGCAAGGCCTTGCGCTTGGTGTCCAAGTCCAACCCGACCCTGCTGGAGTGGCTGCAGTCGCCGGTGGTGTATCGGCAGGACGCCGCGGCCGTGGCGACGCTGCGGGAGATGGCCGAGCGCTTCTATTCGCCGCTGGCCACGTGGTGGCATTACTTCAGCATGGCCAAGGGCAACTACCGCGGTTATCTGCGCGGCGAGCGCATCCGCACCAAGAAGTATCTGTACGTATTGCGGCCGGTGCTGGCCTGCCAATGGATCGAACGCGGGCACGGCATGCCGCCGATGGCGTTCGCGTCGCTGCTGGATGCGCTGGTACGTTCCGGCGCCCTGCGCGAGGCCATCGATGCCTTGCTGGCCAAGAAACGCGCATCGGCCGAGGTCGAAGACGGCCCGCGGATTCTGGCGATCAGCGATTTCCTGGACGCGGAGCTGCAGCGGATGGAGGCCAGCGCACCGCCGCTGCCGGCGGGCAGCGGCGATCAGCGCGAGCTGGACGAGGCGCTCCGGCAACTGCTGGGCATCACTCCGCGCTGAGTGCGGCGCGGCAGACCGGCCGCGCGTCACCGTGCAAATCAGCGGCATCCGCACTGCGGGCTGCAGATGTCACCCAGTTGCCAGCCCACGTAGGAGCGGCTTCAGCCGCGACCTGGGCGTGTCGGCAATGCCCCGTCGCGGCTGAAGCCGCTCCTACGGACGCGACGGACGCATGGTTCCAGATGAGGCAGCGCATGCCAGCACCGGCGGCGATTGCCGGGAGGTGGTACGCGCTGCGGTGGGACTCAGTCCTATGCGGCCACCGGCAGCAGCCGCTGGCGCAGCAGCAGCGCGGCCAGGTCCAGGGTTTCGCCCGCCACGCGCAGCACGCTGCCCATGTTGATGAAGCCGTGGATCATGCCGGGGTGGACGCGCACCAGGGTTTCCACGCCGGCCTCGCGCAGTCGCTGCGCGTAGTGCAGGCCTTCGTCGTGCAGCGCGTCGCGGTCGGCGAGCACCACCAGCGCCGGGGCGACGCCGGCCACGTCCGGCGCCACCACCGGCGAGATGCGCCAGTCCGACCCAAGCGACGGGTCGGGCAGGTACTGACGGTCGAAATAGCGCATCGCCGCTTCGGTCAGCGGCGGGATGCCGGCGTTGTGCACGCGCGAGGGGAAGGGATTGCCCGCATGCAGGTTGGTCAGCGGATAGATCAGGATCTGGCAGCGCAGGGCGATGCCGGCATCGCGCGCGGCCAGCGCGGCGCTGGCCGCCAGGGCGCCGCCCATGCTGTCGCCGGCGATGGCCAGGCGCTGCGGATCGGCGCCGACCTCGCCCGGATGCGCGGCCACCCAGTGCACCACCGCGATCACGTCCTCGATGCCGGCCGGCGCCGGATGCTCGGGCGCCAGCCGGTAGCCCACCGCCAGCACCTGGCAGCCGGCACGCGCGGCAAGTTGCCGGCACACGTCGTCGTGCGAGTCGAGATCGCCGACCACACCGCCGCCGCCATGCGCATAGAGGCAGGTCGGCGCCGGGCCGGCGTCGAGGCCGTGCGGGCGGTACAGGCGCAGCGGAATCGGCGCGGCCGGACCCGGCACCTGCAGGTCGCGGACCTCGGCCATCTCCGCGCGCGGGAACCCGAACTGCGCGGCGACGCCGCGCATCATCGCCCGCGCCTCGGGTAAGGGCAGTTCCTCCATCGGCGGCTGCCCGGACTGCTGCGCCAGGGCGAAGAAACGGATGACGTCTGGATCGAAATACATGGGTGGCCCTCCCGGGCGGCTGCGCAAGCGGCGTCGACCAGATTGTTATTTCTTATAACCATTTCCGCAAATAATCGAACTGGTACGCGCATCACGGCGCCTGGCGGGCCAGTGGCAGAGGGCCGCCTGCAGCGGCGCGGAGGCGTGCGCAATGCAGGTGTGGCAAGGCTTCGCGTGGCGTGCGGCGCACGGCGGCCGGTGTCGCGCACGTGGCTGCGCCGCATTGCAGCGCAACATGCGCGTGCGCGACCACAGGGTTCGCGCCGCGCGGCGTGCTCGGAGCGGGAGAACCGCGCTAGTCGTCCTGCGCGGCGGCCTCGCGGCCCTGCTGGCGGATGATGGCCTCCTGCCGCGCGTCCTCGATCGAGGCGCGCACCGCGCGCACGTCGGCACGGCGGGTATCGAAGGCAAAGCGGCCGGTGAGCGCGCTGTCCGGGCGCAGCGTGCCCTTCTCGTACAGCGCCCACATCTCCTCGCCGTAATGGGTGGCGTTGAGCTCGGGGGCGAAGCGCCCCAGGCAATCGCGCAGGTTGTGCACGTCGCGCAGCAGCATGGTGCGGGCGGCGTTGTTGCCGGCGGCGCTGACCACCTGCGGGAAATCGATCACCACCGGGCCGTCGGCGCCGACCAGCACGTTGTATTCGGACAGGTCGCCGTGGACCAGGCCCAGGCACAGCATCTTGACCACGTCCCCGACCAGCTGCGCGTGGAAAGCCTGCGCCTGCGCCGGTTCCAGTTCCACTTCGCTCAGCCGCGGCGCGCTCTGCCCGTGGGCATCGGTGACCAGGTCCATCAGCAGCACGCCGTGGAAATAGCCGCGCGGCTGCGGCACATGCACGCCGGCATCCACCAGCTGGTACAGGGTGTTGGCCTCGGTGTCCTTCCACGCGGCCTCCTGCTCGCGGCGGCCGAACTTGCTGGCCTTGCCGATCGCCCGCGCCTGGCGGCTGCCGCGCACCTTGCGCCCTTCCTGGTACTGCACGCGCGCCTGGAAGCTGCGCTGCGCCATGTCCTTGTAGACCTTGGCGCAGAGCACGTCGTCGCCGGCCTGGACCACGTAGACCGCGGCCTCCTTGCCGCTCTTGAGCGGGCGCAGCACGCCGTCGATGACGCCATCGTCGATCAACGGCTGCAGGCTCGGAGGAATCTTCATCGGGTGCGGCATACCTGGAGTGGGTCGCCACGATTATGGCCCAAGCCTGGCGTCGTGCCCGGCGCATCGGTGCGGCGTCGCGGGTGTCGCGAATGCGCCGAAGCTGCGTCCGGTGCGGCCTGCGGCCTGTGCGACGCACGAGATGCGGCGCGCAAGCGTCCGGCATTTGTCTACGACGTCTGCCGAGGCGTGCCGCTGCGTTCAGCGATCGAGCCGGTGGCGCGGGCTGTCGTGCTGTGTGCCGCGAGGGCGCGCGCGTTGCCTGGGTCGATGGTTGGAGAGGCGTTCGACGGCTATCGCGTCGGGACTGAAGTCCCTCCCACAAAAAGCGACTCCCGCGCTAACTGGGCGGCACGTGCCGTTGCGTGCGACCGAGGTCGGTCAGGGAAACAGCGCGCGGCTGGCCGCGTGAGGCGTGATGGGGATGTCGCACAGGACGTCGCTTGGGTCGACAGTTGGATGGCGTCCGACTGCCATGCGCCGGGACTGAAGTCCCTCCCACAAGGGGGGCGTGGCGCGTGGCGACGCTTCTGCATGCTCAGGCCTGCCTCGAGCTCCGCTTTACTCTCTGTCCACGGTCTTGCCTCAGGCGCCCAGGCCTGCCCCACTCCGGCTCAGGGCGCGGCAGGGGCCTGGGCGTCGGCGCCGCCGCCGAGCACCTGGTACAGGGTGACGCGGTTGCTGGCGTCCTGCAGGCGCAGCGCGATCAGCGCCTGCTGCGCGGCGTACAGCGAGCGCTGCGCATCCAGCACCGCCAGGTGCCCGTCCAGGCCGGCGCGGTAGCGCGCGTCGGCCAGGGTGTAGCTGCGCTGGCTGGCGTCGACCAGGGCCTGCTGCGCGCTCAGCTGCGCCTGCAGGTGGTCGCGCGCGGCCAGGGCGTCGGCCACTTCGGCGAAGGCCGACTGGATCGCCTTCTCGTACTGCGCCACGGCGATGTCCTTGCCCAGCCTGGACGCGTCCAGCGAGGCCTTCAGCGCGCCGGCGTGGAAGATCGGCGCGGTGATGCTGGGCACGAACGACCAGGTGCGGCTGCCGGCGGAGAACAACGTGGACAGCGCATCGCTGCTGCGCCCGGTCGACGCGGTCAGGCTCAGCGACGGGAAGAACGCCGCGCGCGCGGCGCCGATGTCGGCGTTGGCCGCCTGCAGGGTGTGCTCGGCGGCGAGCACGTCCGGGCGCTGCAACAGCACCGTCGAGGACAGGTGCGCCGGCAGCGGCGCCAGCGCGACACTGTCCTGCATCGCCTGCGCGGTCGGCAGCAGCGCCGCCTCCACCGGCGCGCCCACCAGCAGCTGCAGCGCATCGCGCGCCTGCGCCAACTGGCTGGCAGCGCTGGCGACGGCGACGCGTGACGATTCCACGCTGGTCTGCTGCTGCGCCAGGTCCAGCCCGGACACGCTGCCGACGCCGTGCTGGCGCTCGGTCAGTTGCAGGGTCTGGGTCTGGCTGTCCAGGGTCTGCTGCGCCAGGGTCAGTTGTTCCTGGTCAGCGCCCACGGTCAGCCATGCCGCGGCGACCTGGGCGACCAGGCTCAGGCGCACGCTGCGCTGGTTCTCGGCGCTGGACAGCCAGTTCTGCAGGGCCTCCTGCCTGAGGCTGCGCAGTTGCCCGAACAGGTCCAACTGCCAGCTGCTGAGCCCGACCTGCAGGGTGTCGCTGGTGCTGACCTGGGAGACGCCGTCGTCGTTGCTGGCAGCGCTGCTGCGGCCGCGGCTCATGCTGGCGTTGGCATCGAACGACGGCAGCTGCGCGGCGCGCTGGATGCGGTACTGCGCGCGCGCCTTGTCGATGGACAGCATCGCCACGCGCAGGTCGCGGTTGTTCTGCAGCGCCAGCGCGATGGTCTGGCGCAGCCGCGGATCCAGGAACACCTGCTGCCAGTCCGGCATCGCCAGCGTGTCGGTGGCGGCGCCGGTCGCGGGCGCCGCATCGGCCGCGGCCAGGTCGGCCGGTACCGGCGCCGCGGGGCGCACGTAGGTCGGCGCCAGGGTGCAGCCGGACAGGGCCAGCAGCGTGGCTGCCGCCACGCTCATGCGGGAGATCGCGCTCATGCCTGCGCCTCCTCGGTGGCGGCCGGGCGCCCGGGGAACATCCGCCGCACGATCACGTAGAACAGCGGCACGAAGAACAGGCCCAGGGTGATCGAGGCCAGAGTGCCGCCGGTGACGCCGGTGCCCAGCGAGTGGCGCGCGGCCGAGCCGGCGCCCTTGCTGAACACCAGCGGCAGCACGCCGAGCAGGAACGCCAGCGAGGTCATCAGGATCGGCCGCAGGCGCATCTGCACCGCGTGCAGGGTGGCGGCGAGCAGGCTTTCGCCGCGGTGTTCGAGGTCGCGCGCGAACTCGACGATGAGGATGCCGTTCTTCGCCGCCAGGCCCACCGTGGTCAGCAGGCCCACCTGGAAGTACACGTCGTTCTCCAGCCCGCGCAGGGTCATCAGCAGCACGGCGCCGAACACGCCCACCGGCACCGCCAGCATCACCGCGAACGGGATCGACCAGCTCTCGTACAGCGCCACCAGGCACAGGAACACGAACAGCAGCGAGATCGCGTACAGCGCCGGCGCCTGGTTGGCCGACAGCTTCTCCTGGTAGGCCATGTCCGACCACGCGTAGCCGAAGCCATGCGGCAACTGCTTGCTCAGTTCGGCCATCGCGTCCATCGCCGCGCCGGAACTGACCCCGGGCACCGCCTGGCCGGTCAGTTCCATCGCCGACACGCCGTTGTAGCGTTCCAGCGCGGCCGGCGCGCTGGTCCAGTGCGAGCGGGTGAAGGCCGACATCGGCACCATGTCGCCGCCGCCGTTGCGCACCGTCCAGCGGTCCAGGTCCTGCGGCGCCATGCGCGCGTCGGCGTCGCCCTGCACGAACACCTTCTTGATGCGGCCCTTGTAGATGAAGTTGTTGACGAAGTCGCCGCCGAGCGCGCTGTTGAGCGTGGCGTTGATGTCGCCCGGGTCCACGCCCAGCGCCTGCGCCTTGGCGTCGTCGATCTTGACCGCGTACACCGGCGCGTCCTCCAGGCTGGCGTAGCGCACGTTCATCAGCTTGGGATCGTGCTGGGCCAGGCGCAGCAGCTTGTCGCGCGCGGCGACCAGGGCGGCGTGGCCGGCGCCTTCGTAGTCCATCAGTTCGAAAGTGAAGCCGGAGGCGTCGCCCAGGCCGGTGATCGCCGGCGGCGAGGTCACGAACAGTTCCGCGTCGGGCACGTCGGCCAGCGCCTTGTTCAGATGGTCGGCGATGGTCGCCGCATCGTCGTTGCGATCGTCCCAGTCCTTCAGCCGCACGAAGGCCATGCCGACGTTCTGGCCGGCACCGGTGACGCTGAAACCGGCCGAAGACAGCACCGAGCGCACGCCCGGGTCCTTCAGCGCGGCCTTGGTCAGCCGGTCGGTCACCGCCAGGGTCTGCTCCAGGGTGGAGCCGGCCGGCAGCTTGACCAGCACGTTGAGCATGCCCTCGTCCTCGTCGGGCAGGAACGCGCCGGGCAGGCGCCACAGCAGCAGGCCGGTGACCGCGATCAGCAGCGCATAGGCGACCAGGCCCAGCGCGCGCCGGCCCAGCACCCGCTCGACCAGCGTGCGGTAGCGCTCGGACAGGTGCCGGAAGCGGGTGTTGAACCAGATGAAGAACCAGCCCAGGCGTCCGTGCGAGCCGATCGGCGCTTCGCCCTGGTGCAGCGGCTTGAGGATGGTCACGCACAGCGCCGGAGTCAGGGTCATCGCCACCAGCACCGACAGGATCATCGAGGCGGCGATGGTGATCGAGAACTGGCGGTAGATCACGCCGGTGACGCCGTTGAAGAACGCCATTGGCACGAACACCGCGGTCAGCACCAGCACGATGCCGACCAAGGCGCCGCCGATCTGCTGCATCGAACGCAGCGTCGCTTCCTTCGGCGGCAGGCCTTCCTGGCCCATGACCCGCTCCACGTTCTCCACCACCACGATGGCGTCGTCGACCAGCAGGCCGATCGCCAGCACCATCGCGAACATGGTCAGGGTGTTGATCGAGTAGCCGAACGCGGCGAGCACGCCGAAGGTGCCCATCAGCACCACCGGCACGGCGATGGTCGGGATCAGCGTGGCGCGCCAGTTCTGCAGGAACAGGTACATCACCGCCACCACCAGCAGCACCGCCTCGATCAGGGTGATGACCACTTCCTTGATCGAGGTGGTGACGAACGGCGTGGTGCTGAAGGCGATGTGATAGTTGAAGCCGTGCGGCCAGTACTGCTTGAGTTCCTGCAGGCGCTGGTCGATTGCCCTGGAGGTCTCCACCGCGTTGGCGTCGGAGTTGAGCTCGATGCCCAGCGAGGCCGAGGGCTTGCCGTTGAAGCGGGTGATGCTGTCGTAGGTCTCCGGGCCCAGGCCGATCCTGGCCACGTCCGACAGGTGCACGGCGGCGCCGCTGGCATCGCTCTTGAGCACGATCGCGCCGAACTGGGCCGGGGTCTGCAGGCGGCTGCGGGTGGTCACGGTGGCGTCCAGGCGCTGCCCGCGCAACGCCGGCTGGCCGCCGATCTCGCCGGCCGACACGTCGGTGTTCTGCGACTGCAGCGCATTCTCCACGTCCGAGGGCATCAGCGCGTACTTGCGCAGCTTCTCCGGGTCCAGCCAGATGCGCATGGCGTATTCCGAGCCCAGCGGCTGGATGTTGCCGACGCCGCTGACGCGGCTGATCTGGTCGTCGATGTTCGATTCCATGTAGTTGGCGACATCGAAGTTGTCCATGCTGCCGTCGTCGGACGTGAACGCCACCACCTCGAACAGCGAGCCGCTGGACTTGGTGATGACCAGGCCGTTCTGCTGCACCGCCTGCGGCAACACCGACATCACCGACTGCAACTGGTTCTGCACCTGCACCTGCGCGGTGTCGGCGTTGGTGCCGGTCTCGAACACCAGGTTGACCTGCGCGGTGCCGTCCGAGGCGCTGGTGGAGGTCATGTACAGCAGGTGGTCCAGGCTCTGCTGCGACTGCTCGATCAGCTGGGTGACGGTGTTCTCCACCGTCTGCGCCGAGGCGCCGGTGTAGGTGGCGCGCACGGTGATGGTGGGCGGCGCCATGTGCGGATAGCGTTCGACCGGCAGCCCATGGATGGCCAGCATGCCGATCAGGACGATGACGATGGCCATGACCCAGGCCACCACCGGGTGGTTGACGAAGAAGCGCGACATGCGGGAGTCCTCAGTCGGCCTGGGCGTCGTCGCCCGGCAGCGCCGGCGCGGCGTCGAGCTGGGCGGCGGTGACCGGATACGGCTGCGCCGGCTTGCCGAGTTCGGCGCGGCTGCCGTTGACCACGATCAGGCGCTCGCCCGGCTTGAGCCCGGACTCCACCACCCAGTCGTGGCCCAGGGCCTCGCCGGTGCGGATGTGCCGCTCCACCACCTTGTCGTGCGCGTCGAGCAGCTTCACCAGCGGCTCGCCCTTGCTATCGCGGGTCACCGCCTGCTGCGGCACCAGCACCGCGCCCTGGTCGGTGGCCATCGGCAATACTGCGCGCAGGTACATGCCCGGCAGCAGCAGGTGCTCGGGATTGGGCACCACCGCGCGCAGGGTGACGTTGCCGGTGCCGGCGTTGACCTGGGTGCCGACGAATTCGAGGGTGCCGGCATGCGGGTAGGTGCTGCCGTCCTCCAGCCGCACCTGCACCTGCGCCTTGCCGTCGATGGCGTGGATCTGCCCGGCATCGAGCTGGCGGCGCAGTGCCAGCATCTGCGTGCTGGACTGGGTGACGTCCAGGTAGATCGGGTCCAGCCGCTGGATGGTGGTCAGCGCCGCATCCTGCGCGGCGGTGAGCAACGCGCCGACGGTGTAGGCGGAGGTGCCGATGGTGCCGGAGATCGGTGCGGTGATGCGGGTGTAGTCGAGATTGATCCGCGCCGCCTGCAGCGCCGCCTTGGCTGCGACCACCGCCGCCTCGTCTTGGTGCAAGGTAGACAGCGCGTCGTCGGCGTCCTGCTTGCTGGCCGCATCCATGTCGGTGAGGGTGCGGGTGCGCTCGGCCTTGGGCCGCGCGCTGGCCAGCGCCGCCTCGGCCTGCACCAGGTTGCCGCGGGCGATGTCGTAGGCGGCCTGGTACGGCGCTGGGTCGATCACGTACAGCGCCTGCCCGGCCTTGACCTCCTGGCCCTCCTGGAACAGACGCTGGCGCAGCAGCCCGCCGACCTGCGGGCGCACGTCGGCGGTCTCGTAGGCCACGGTACGACCGGCCAGCGTGCGCTCGACCGGCAGCGTGCGTGCGCCCAGGGTCAGCACCCCCACCCGCGGCGGCGGCGCAGCCGCTGGCTTGTCGCCGGAGCAGCCTCCGGCCACGGCAATGGCCAGCACGACGGCACAGCGAAGGGGACGACGAGGCGCCTGGAGGAGGTCGGACATGGGGAGTGCGGCTGGGAAGAAACGCGCAACGCTACTCCAGGGATGTGTCGCATCGCACCATCCCTGTAACAGTGCGTTGTACGGGCTTCACCAAGGTCGGAGAAACGTCGGAAACCGGCGCGCAGCATCGCGTTGGCGGGCGTCGCCATTCGTTCTATTACCGAACACAAATGCGATAATCGCCCAACGTGGCGACGTCCTTGCCAGACGCGGCATGTCATCGTGCGCACGCCCGCTTTCCGCCCTCGTGGCCGGCCGCGGACGCCGTGCGTCTCCCCTGCAGAGGATCGAAAACGTGCAAACCCAATTGGATGTGTCGGCCGGTGGCCGGATCGTGCTGTGGAGCGTCGGCCTGCTGCTGGCGCTGATCGGGCTGGCGCTGCTGGTCGGCGGCATCCGCCTGGCCACGCTCGGCGGCAGCCCCTACTTCCTGGCGATGGGCGCGGCCTGCGTGGCCTCGGCCGTGCTGGTGCTGCGGCGGCGCCCGGCCGGCGCCTGGCTGTACGCGCTGGCCTTCGTGTTGAGCGTGGCCTGGGCCTACTGGGACGCCGGCCTGGCATTCTGGCCGCTGGTGTCGCGGCTGATGATGCCGGCGGTGCTGGCGCTGCTGGTCGCCCTGGTCTACCCGACCCTGCGCCGCGCCCGCGGCCTGCCCGGCGGCCGCGGCGCGTACGCGCTGGCGGCGGTGCTGGCGCTGGCCTGCGCCGGCGGCCTGGCCGGCATGTTCGTGCCGCATCCGCCGGTGGCGGCCAGCGGCCCCGGACCGGCACCGGTGCCGGTGACCCCGGCGCAGGCGCAGCGCGACTGGAGCCACTACGGCAACACCGCCGGCGGCAACCGCTTCGCCGCGCTGGACCAGATCGGCCGCGGCAACGTCGGCCAGTTGCAGGTGGCCTGGACCTACCGCACCGGCGATGTCGCCCTCAGCGACGGCAACGGCGCCGAGGACCAGACCACCCCGCTGCAGATCGGCGAGACGCTGTACGTGTGCACCCCGCACAACAACGTCATCGCGCTGGACGCCAGCAGCGGCCGGCAACTGTGGAAGCACGAGATCAATGCGAAGTCCTCGGTCTGGCAGCGCTGCCGCGGCCTGGCCTACTTCGATGCCGACGCGGCGCTGGCCCAGCCAACGGCGGCCAACGCGTCGCCGGTGGCGGCGGCGGTGCTGCCGGCCGGCGCCAACTGCCGGCGCCGCGTGCTGACTAACACCATCGACGCGCGGCTGATCGCGCTGGATGCGGACACCGGCGCGTTCTGCAGCGGCTTCGGCCAGAACGGCCAGGTCGACCTGAAGGCCGGCCTCGGCGCCGCACCCGATCCGTTCTACCAGTTGACCTCGGCGCCGACCGTGGCCGGGACCACGGTGGTGGTGGGCGGCCGCGTCGCCGACAACGTCCAGGCCGACATGCCCGGCGGCGTAATCCGCGGCTTCGACGTGATCACCGGCGCGCAGCGCTGGGCCTTCGACCCGGGCAACCCGCAGGACACGCAGCCGCCGGCCGCGGGCAAGACCTATGTGCGCAGCACGCCGAACGTGTGGGCGCCGATGTCCTACGACGCCGCGTCCAACACCGTGTTCCTGCCGATGGGCAGCCCGTCCACCGACCTGTACGGCGCCGAGCGCAGCGCGCTGGACCACCGCTTCGGCGCCTCGATCACCGCGCTGGATGCGAGCACCGGCAAGGTCAAGTGGGTCTACCAGACCGTGCACAACGATCTGTGGGACTTCGACCTGCCGATGCAGCCGAGCCTGATCGACTTCCCGATGGCCGACGGCCGCAAGGTGCCGGCGCTGATCATCGGCACCAAGGCCGGCCAGCTGTACGTGCTCGACCGCGCCACCGGCACGCCGCTGACCGAGGTCCGCGAGGTGCCGGTGAAGGCGGCCGACATCCCCCACGAACCGTATGCGCTGACCCAGCCGCTGTCGGTGGGCATGCCGCAGATCGGCACCAAGCACCTGACCGAAGCGGACATGTGGGGCGCCACCCTGCTGGACCAGATGCTGTGCCGCATCGCCTTCAAGAAGATGCGCTACGAAGGCCTGTACACCGCGCCCGGCACCGACGTGTCGCTGAGCTTCCCCGGCTCGCTGGGCGGCATGAACTGGGGCGGTCTGTCGGTCGACCCGGTGCACGACGTGGTGTTCGCCAACGACATGCGCCTGGGCCTGTGGGTGCAGATGATTCCGCAGAAGGCCGAGAAGGCGGCCGCCTCCAGCGGTGGCGAGGCGGTCAACACCGGCATGGGCGCGGTACCGCTGAAGGGCACGCCGTACGCGGTCAACAAGAACCGCTTCCTGTCGGCGCTGGGCATCCCCTGCCAGGCGCCGCCGTTCGGCACGCTGAGCGCGATCGACCTGAAGACCCGAAGCATCGCTTGGCAGGTGCCGGTGGGCACCGTGCAGGACACCGGCCCGCTCGGCTTCAAGATGCACCTGCCGATTCCGGTCGGCATGCCAACGCTGGGCGGCACCCTGGCCACGCAGAGCGGCCTGGTGTTCATCGCCGGCACCCAGGACTACTACCTGCGCGCGTTCGACAGCGGCACCGGCAAGGAACTGTGGAAGGCGCGGCTGCCGGTGGGCAGCCAGGGCGGGCCGATGACCTACGTGTCGGCGAAGAACGGCAAGCAGTACATCGTGATCACCGCCGGCGGCGCGCGGCAGTCGCCGGACCGCGGCGACTACGTGATCGCCTACGCGCTGCCGAACGCCAAGTAGGAAAACGGCGCCCCATTGCCACCTGTGCGGTGGCAATGGATGGCCCGGCGTTCGTCGGACCTCGCGGCGCCTCGATTGGCCAACGCATGAGTTACGGCGCCGCGCAGCGGCGTCGTATGAGTGGCGTAGGCCAGGCCGGCGTTGCCCGCACCGTCAAGCGCGGTGTTCTCAGCGTCGGCCAGACGTGCGCCCGCGGCGCCCTGCCCTCAACGCGCCGGCTGCAGCCGCATCGTCAACACCGCGGCAATGGCCACCAGCAGCGGCAACGCCAGCACGTAGTACAGGTTGGCCGGCTGCCAGCCGGCGTCGACCAGCACGCCGACGGTCATCGGCGAGAGGATCGCACCGACGCGGCCGATACCGATCGCCCAGCCCAGGCCGGTGGTGCGCACGCTCGGCGCGAACACGATCGGCGCCAGCGCATACAGGCCGGCCATCGAGCCGAACAGCGCCGCGCCGATCACGAAGGCCACCGGGAAGGCCAATTGCAGCTGCGCACCCAGCGTGGCGAATGCGGCCATGCCCAGTGCGGCGATCAGGAAGCTGGCCGCGGTCAACCGCGGCAGCAAAAAGCGTGCGGCCAGCCCGCCGAACACCGCGCCGCCGACGATGCCGCCCAGGTTCAGCAGCACCCCGCCGGTGACGCCCTGTTCGGCCGACAGCCCGGCTTGCACCAGCAGTTTCGGCGTCCAGCTCAGCACGAAATAGAAGGCGAACATGTGCATGAAGAAGCCCAAGGCGATCAGCACGCTGTTGCGGCGCAGGCGCGGGGTGAACAGCGCCGCGTAGCCGGCCTTCTCCTGCACCGGCGGGCGCGGCGGCAGCGCGTCGAGCGTCGGTGCGCGCATGCGCGCCAGCAGCGCGTTGAGCCGCGCCAGCGCATCCGGCGGGCGCCGGCTGAGCAGGAAATCCAGCGACTCGGGCAGCAGCGCCAGCACCACCGGGATGCACAGCAGCGAGGCGAGTGCACCGAACAGGAAGGCCGCGTGCCAGCCCCAGCGCTCCAGCAGCACCGCGGCGATCAACCCGCCCAGCGTGGCGCCGATGGGATAGCCGGTGGCCTGCAGTGCCACCGCCGTGCTGCGCCACCTCGGGCTCGCGTATTCGGCGGTGATCACGCCCACGCCGGCGAGCATGCCGCCGATGCCGATGCCGGTGAACACGCGCAGCGCGGCCAGTTGCCAGATGTCCTGCGCCAGCGCCGAGGCGGCCATGCCGACGGTCAGGATCACCAGGCAGCACAGGATCATGCTGCGCCGGCCCCAGCGGTCGGCCAGCGGCGCCAGCAGCAGCGAGCCCAGCGCCATGCCCACCAGCCCGGCGCTGAGCGCGATCCCCAGCAGCTTGCCGGACAGGTGCCAGGCCTCGGACACGTGCGGGGCGATGAAGGCCATCACCATCACGTCGAACCCGTCCAGCATGTTCAACAGCACGCAGACCGCGATCGCCGTCCACTGGAAACCGCTCATGCGGTCCAGGACGAGCGCGGTGGGCGGGGCGGCGGCATGGCTCATGGGGTCACTCCTGCAGGAACGGCGAACGAGAACCGCGGCGAGGCGGCGTCACTGGGCGGGCGCGGCCGCGTGCAGGGCATCGAGCGCCTGCCGCAGGCGTGCCGCATCGATCTGGCCGGGGGCCGAGGCGCTGCCGAGCATGCCGAAGGTCAGGCTCTGCCCGAAGGTACCGCCGGACAGCCGCGACACCGCACCCAGCGGCCCCATCGCCATGGTCAGCAACGGCTGGCCGCTGCGCTGGCGCAGTTGCCAGGTGGCATCGAGCAAGTGCAGCACGTCGCCCGGATCGCGCGGCATCACCGCGATCTTCAGCACGTCGGCGCCCAGCGCCTGCTGCCGCTGCAGCCGCGCCACCATCTCCGCCACCGGCGGGGTGGCGTGGAAGTCATGGCTGGACATCACCACGTACACGCCCTGCCGGTGCGCATGCTCCACCAGCTGCCGCAGCACCGCCGGGTCGCGGGCCATCTCCACGTCGAGCAGGTCGGCGAAGCGCGCGTCCAGCAGGCGGGCGTACAGCGCGCCGTAGGCGGCATCGTCGATCGCCACCGCGCCGCCCTCGGCCTTGGTGCGGAAGGTCAGCAGCAGCGGCTTGCCGTGCAGCGCCTGCGCCAGGCGCGGCCCCAATGCCGCCAGCGCCGCCGCGTCGGTGGCGCCGTCCATCAGGTCGATGCGCCACTCGGCCAGGTCCGCATCGGGCGAGGCGGCGATGCGCTGCGCCTGCGCCAGCGCCTGCTCGGCGTCGTGCGCGGTGATCGGCACGATGATCTTGGGCAGGCCGGCACCGATGGCGAGCCCGCGGATCTGCAGGACGCGCGGCGCCGGCAGCGGGGTGGCCGCGGACGTCGCCGCGGGTGCGGCCTGCAGCGGCGACGCCAGCAACAGGCCGGCGCAGCACAGGAAGGTCAGTCGTCGTGGGAACAAGGGCATCGGGGTCGGCCTGGACAGGAAGGCGCGCAGCGCGCGCTCAGAAGGTGAGCTTGACCTGCAGCCCCACCGCCAGCGCGTTGTCGATGCGCGCATAGGCGAAGGTGCCGGGGTTGACGATGTACTGCACATCCGGCCGCAGCATCAGCCACGGCGTGAGTTGCGCGCTGTAGGACAGTTCGTAGAGTTCCTCGGCGGTATCGAGCGCGAACACCGGCGCGTCCGGCGGCACGCCGGCATCGAGCAACGCCGCGCGCCGCGCGTCGAGCAGGCGATGGTTGATGTCGGCGCCGACGTAGCCCAGGGCGATGCGGTCCTGGCTGCGCCGGCCGATGCCCTGGTACACGCCGCCCAGTGCGTACCAGCGGGTGATCTGCGCGGTGGCGCGGTCGGAGATCATGTACTGGGCGAAGCCGGTGAGGCCGCGGCCGCGTTCGCCACCAGGGGAATACAGCTTCTGCTCCACCAGCAGGTAGGCGCCGTCGCGGCCGGTGGTGGCGCGCGAATCCAGGCCCTTGCGCGGCACCCGCGAGGAGTCGTAGTAACCGCCGACCTTGTAGGTGCCCGGATAGGCGCCGCCGGCGCCCGGCGTCCAGGTGAGTTCGACCGGGAACAGCGAGCCGGTGGTGCCGCGCGCGTCCAGGTCGAAGGCGGTGTGCACGTTGTTGTTGGTGCTGGGGTTGACCTGGAACCAGCCGACCCGCAGGTTCGCCGCCGGCGTCAGTTGCTGCGCCGCCTCGGCGCCCCAGCGCGCGTTCGGATAGTTGTACCAGCCGCTGTTGCCGGACATCGCCAGCGGATGCGCGCAGAACGCGGCGTTGACGAAGTTGGTCAGCAGCGTGTGCGCGCCGAACTGGTTGCCCATCGCGTAGAAGCCGGCCTTCACGTACGTACGCCCGTCGTTGAAGCGGCGGTCGTAGCTCAGTTCGGTGAGTCGGGTGAACTGGCCGCCGTAGGCTTCCTGGATCGGGAAGCGGTTGCCGAGCAGGTCGGCCGAGGTGCTGCGGCCGCGGCGGTCGTTGACCGTGACATGCAGTGCGCCGCCGTCCCAGCCGGCGAGTTTCGCCAGGTCCAGATCCACGCCCAGCCGCACCTGCTGCGCATAGCGCGCGCCGCGCTCGCCGCGGCCGCCGTCGACCACGCCCATGGCTTCGCCGACGTAGTCGCCGCGCACGTTGACGCCGCGCTGCAGCCAGTCGCTGCGCGTGCCGTTCCAGTCGCCGCTGAAGGTGCTGTGCGCCAGGTCGGTGGCGTCCTGCGCAGCGGCGACCGCCGGGAGCAAGGCGACGGCCGTGGCCAGCAGCGACCAGGCCGGCAACGACGGCACGCGTCGCACCGTGCGAACGCCGGCGGATGCGGCGCGGCTCACGGTGCCACCGCCAGCGGCGCGCTCAGCGGCGAGGTCGCGCCGTCGTCGCTGGTGACGGTGGCGGTGAGCGTGGCCAGACCCGTGCTGTCGCCGTCCAGCGGCAGCGCGAAGCGGCCCTGCCCCTGTGCATCCACCGGCGCCTCGACGCGGCCGAGAAAGCGTTCGGCTTCGTCGTCGCCGGGCCGGCGATTGCCGAACAACTCCACGGTGTACAGATGGCCGGGGCGGCCGACGAAGCTGCCCTGCACCTGCGGCACGCCGGCGCCGCGCGCGATCGCGCGCAACTGCGGGGCGGCCTGGCCGTAGTTCGGCGGCGGTTGGCAGCCGTCCGCCGCGACGGCACCGCAGATCGCCGCGCGCTTGCGCGGATCCGGATCGACGCCGATGCCGCGCGAGCCGACGAAGGGCGCGTGTTCCAGGCCCGGCACGCCGAACACGATGGCGCCGCGTGGCTGGCCCGGCACGCAGGCGCCGCCGGCGAAACAACGTTCGATCTTCAGGCCGTTGCCGGACAGCAGGTTGGCGCTGAACCGGTTGGGTTCGCTGCGCGGCTGCGGGCGCACCGCGATGCCGATGCCGTTGCCGGTCAAGCGGTTGCCCTCGATGAGGTTGTCGCGGCCGGTGACGCTGACCCCGATCGAATTGCCGGCGAAGTCGTTGTCGGCGATGGTGTTGCGGTTGCCCCAGTTGATCTGCAGCCCGTCGGAGTAGCGCTCGAACCGATTGCGCAACACGGTGTTGTCGTTGCCCCACAGGATCTCGATGCCCTGCGAGGGCTCGGGGTTGGCGTCGGTGGAGCGGAACACGTTGTCCGCCACCAGGTTCCAGGCGGCGCCGCGGGTCAGTTCCAGGCCGTCGCCGTTGTCGAGGAAGGTGTTGCGCTCGATGCGGTTGCGCACCGTGGTGGTGGCGGTGGACTGGCCGTTGCCGTCGTCGCCGGTCAGCATCACCCCGGCGCCGCCGTGGTTGGCGACGATGCGGTTGTCGCGCAGCACATTGTCGCTGGCGCGGTTGAGCAGCACGCCGATGCAGAAGTTGCGGATCTCCAGGCCGCTCAGTTCCACGCCATGGGTATCGCGCAGCACCAGGCCCGGCAGCGTGGTGCTGCGCACGTTGGTGCCGAACTGACCCTTCTCCGCACCCGGGCAGGCGGCGGTGCCCTTGCCGTGGATGTAGCCGGCGCCGTCGATGGCGATGTACTGGCCATCATGCGCCCGCGCCAGGCCCACCACCTGCAGCGGCCCCTGCAGCGCCGGCAGCGGCGCGCGCGGGCGGATCACGTACGGCGGCGCGCCGACCGCGGCGATCTCGATGCGGTAGCGGCCGGGCGCCTGGTTGGCGGTGGTGATCGCCCAGCGCAGGGAGCCCGGGGCGTCGTCGTCGGCGTAGCGATCCACGGTGAGCACGCTGCGCTCCGGCGGCGCCGGCTCGGCCTGGTAGGCGCGCACGGCACCGGGAAGCAGGGCCGCCGCCAATAAGGCCAGGCCGCGGGAAAACGCACAGGACATGCACCATCTCCAACAGAATCGGGACCGCGCCGGCGGCAGGCGGCGCCGCGGCCGCCGGTGGCGCACGCGTCGTGCGCTGCCAGGCGCCGGAACAGGGGCAACGCTAGTTTTATCGCAGTGCACCATTCAAGTGCGAATATCGATTGTCGGTGCGTTTATCGCACAATCGGATCTTGGCCGCGTCGAACCCCGGCGCTTTGGAGGCGGCGGTGCAACCACGGCACATGCCAGGTGCGTGGCGCTACGCGGCGGCGGCCTTGCGCGCGATCAGCCGATGCACGCGCTTGCCGGAGGAGGCGCTGATGACTTCGTGGTCGTCGAGCACCTGCATGCCGCCGCCCAGCGCCGCACGCATCCGCGCCGCATCCAGCACGGTATACAGGCGGCCGTGCGCATCGCGCGGCGCGTCGTTTCCGGCCACCCGCCAGCTCAGGTACAAGGTGCCCTCCGGCATCAGCAGCTCGGCCAGCCGCGCGGCGGCGGCGGCCGCGTCCGCCTGGTCGAGATGCATCACCACCGTTTCGCACAGCACGTTGCGAAACGCGCCGGACGGGACGCCGTCCAGCGCCGGCAACGCGGCCAGCTCGAACCGCAGGTCGCGGTAGCGCCGCCGCGCCTCTTCGAGCAGCCCGGCGCTGGCGTCGTAGCCGCACACCTCGAAACCGCGCGCTGCGAGCCAGGCCGTATCGCGCCCCGCGCCGCAGCCGACGTCGGCGGTCGGCCCCGGCGCGAAATGCCGGCGGAGCAGTGCGTACATGTCCTCGGGCGCGGCCTGGTCGCGCCAGTCCTGCGCATAGCGCGCGGCATCGGCGTCGTAGGCCGCGACGGTCGGGCGATCCACCATGGCGATTGCTCCGCGACGGCGTCGCACGACGCCCGGCGTAGCTTAGCCCTTGTGTGCGACAGGCGTCGGGGGACGCGCCCCGCCGCGGCGGCCGGCCCGAGCGAGCGCGGTATCATCGGCGCCCGCGTGGCCGCCGGCCGCCCACCGCCGGAGAGCGCCATGTCCCCGATCCGCCCCTACCTCGACAAGACCCCGCAGCTGGGCGCGCGCGTCTATGTGGACCCCGCCTGCACCCTCATCGGCGACGTGGTGCTGGCGGACGACGTGTCGGTGTGGCCGGGCACGGTGATCCGCGGCGACGTCAACTACGTGCGCATCGGCGCGCGCAGCAACATCCAGGACGGCACCATCATCCACGTCAGCCACCACAGCCCGTTCAACGCCGCCGGCTACCCGACCCTGATCGGCGCGGACGTGACCGTCGGCCACGGCACCATCATCCACGCCTGCACCATCGAGGACCTGTGCCTGATCGGCATGGGCGCGTGCATCCTGGACGGCGCCACGGTGAAGAAGTACGGCTTCGTCGGCGCCGGTGCGGTGGTCGGCCCGGGCAAGACCGTCGGCGAGGGCGAACTGTGGCTGGGCAATCCCGCACGCAAGGCGCGCATGCTCAGCGACAAGGAGATCGAGAGCCTGCACTACTCGGCGCAGCACTACGTGCGGCTGAAGGACCGCTACCTGGCCGCGGCCGCGGCCGCGCCGCAGTAGGCCGCACCGCTACTCGGCCGCCAGCGCCAGCAAGGCGCGGCCGATCGGGCGCGGCGGCTCGCTGCGCAGCACCACGCTGGTGGTCACCGCACCGAAGCGCGCCAGCGCATCGATGACCGGCTCCAGTTGCGCCGGCGCAGGCACCAGCACGCGCAGCACGAAGCAGTCCTCGCCGGTGACCCGATGCACGTCCAGCACCTGCGGCATCTGCGCGAACTGTTCCAGGCAGGCGCCGATCTGCGCATGCGTGGTGCGCAGGCGGACGATGGCCGAGGTCGCCAGGCCCAGCGCGCGCGGGTCGACCCGGGCGGTGTAGCCGGTGATCACCCCCTGTTCCTCGAGCCGACGCACACGCTCGGACATCGCCGGCTGCGACAGCCCGATGCGCCGCCCCAGCGCCGCCAGGGCGATGCGCCCATCGCACTGCAGCGCCTCCAGGATCGCGTAATCCAGGGCATCGCCCCGCCAGGTCTTCGCCGCCACTCGCCTCGCCCCCTCGTCACGCACCGTGGATTCATCGGAAAAACGCCGCATGGGCCGATGCATTGCCATGGCGATGCCGGGCAGGCATCGCGACACTCATGCTTTCTTCCGACGGAGCGTAGCGCATGCAGGACGTGGTGATCGTACCGGGCATCGGCGACTCGGGACCGCAGCACTGGCAAACCCTCTGGCAGCAGCACGACCCGCGCATGCGCCGGCTGCAGCCGGCCTCGTTCGCGCAACCGCAGCTGCACGACTGGCTGCGCGCACTCGACCACTGCGTGCAGCGCTGCGCCACGCCGCCGTTGCTGGTCGCGCACAGTCTGGGCTGCCTGCTGGTCGCGCATTGGGCCGCGCGTGCCGAACGCCTGCCACGCGGCGCCTTCCTGGTCGCGGTGCCCGACCCGGACAGCGCCGCGTTTCCGCATGCGCACGCCGCCAGTTTCGTGCCGGTGCCGACCGCGCCGCTGCCGTTTCCCAGCCTGATCGTGGCCAGCAGCGACGATCCGTACGCGGCGCCGTCCTACAGCCGCCGCTGCGCGGCCGACTGGGGCAGCGGACTGGCCGCACTCGACCGCCTGGGACATCTCAATGCGGCCAGCGGCCTGGGCGCATGGCCGCACGGCGCGCAGTTGCTGGCCGCCTTCGACGCCGGCCTCGGACCTGCGCCGGCCTCCCCCGCCTGAGCGCCACCGACGCAGCGCCGGCGGGATGCCGCGCGGCGCCGCGCACGGGGAAAATACGCGCTCGCGACTGGCGCACCGCGCGCGCTTGCGCGACACTACGCGTCTCTGGCGTGGGGACGCCACCGAATGGAATCGCCGATGATCAAGACTTCGCTGCGCGGCCTGCTGGCCGCTTTTTTCTGTGCGCTGTGCACCACCGCCGTCCCGGCGCTGGCCCAGGACAGCGGCCCGGACATGACCGCCGAGCAGTTCGTCGGTTCGCTGCATTTCCGCGACGGCCATATCGAACTGCCGCAGGCCAAGGTGCATTTCGACCTCGGCCCGGCGTTCCGCTTCCTGGACAAGACCGACGCGCGCCGGGTGCTGGAGAGCTACTGGGGCAACCCGCCCGACGACGACGTGCTGGGCCTGATCGTGCCGCGCCACCCCGCGCTCGACGAGAAGGGCAGCTGGGCGGTGGTGGTCACCTATTCCGACGACGGCTACGTGTCCGACGAGGACGCCAGCAAGATCGACTACCAGGCCATGCTCAAGGACATGCAGGACGAGACCCGCGAGTCCAACGCGCAGCGCAAGAAGGCCGGCTACGAGCAGGTCGACCTGATCGGCTGGGCCGTGCCGCCGCGCTACGACACCGGCAGCAAGAAGCTGTACTGGGCGCGCGAGCTGGCGTTCGCGGGCGAGCGCGAGCACACCCTCAACTACGACATCCGCGTGCTCGGCCGGCATGGCTACCTCAGCCTCAATGCGGTCTCGGGCATGGGCGAACTGGCGCAGGTGCGCGAGGGCATGCAGCAGCTGCTGCCGATGGCCGAGTTCGACAGCGGCGCGCGCTATGCCGACCACAACCCGTCCACCGACAAGATCGCCAGCTACGGCCTGGCGACCCTGATCGGCGGCGGCCTGGCGGCCAAGGCCGGCCTGTTCGCCAAGCTCGGCCTGCTGCTGGCCAAGGCCTGGAAGCTGGTGCTGGTCGGCCTGATGGCCCTGGTCGCCGGCGTGCGCAAGCTGTTCTCCGGGCGCCAGCGCGACGGCGGCACGGTGCGCTGATCGGCGCCGCCGGCGCGCTGGGCAATTCACGCCTTGCCGGCTAAAGTGCCGCTTCGGAAGCAGGACGCAGTCGAGAGCAGCATGCCGCTACAGGCAGCCGGCCGAACGGAAGGACGGCCTCCCCACATCGCAGGCGCCCCTGTCCGCCGCGCCACGCGGCGGCGGTGAACCGCATGCTCGATACCTACCGCGAGGTCATCACGCCCGAGGGCGTGCCGCTGCAGCTGCCGGCCGCCGGCGCGGTGCCGCGCGCGCTGGCCTGGTTGATCGATCTGGCGCTGCGCTTCGCCCTGCTCACCGCCATGGGCATGTTCCTCGGCCTGCTCGGCGGCCTCGGCCAGGGCCTGTACCTGGTAGCGATGTTCCTGGTGTTCTGGGGCTACCCGATCGTGCTGGAGGGCTGGCGTGGCCAGACCCTGGGCAAGCAGGCGCTGGGCCTGCGCGTGGTGGCGCGCGACGGCGCGCCGGTGGGGTGGATGGCGGCGATCACCCGCAACCTGCTGCGCACCGTGGACATGCTGCCGTTCGGCTATGCGGTCGGGCTGATCGCCTGCCTGTTCGATGCGCATTCGCGGCGCCTGGGCGATCTGGTCGCAGGCACGCTGGTGGTGCACCAGCCGCCGCGCGAGGACGCGGCGCTGCCGCCGATCGCCAGCGCGCTCGCGCCGCCGCGGCCGCTGCTGCCGGCCGAACAGACCGCGCTGATCGCCTTCGCCGAGCGCGCGCCGCGGCTCACCCCCGAGCGGCAGCTGGAGCTGGCCGCGCTGGCGCAGCCGCTGACCGATGCGGCCGGCCAGGCCGGGGTGCTGCGCCTGTATGCGATGGCCAACTGGCTGCTGGGCCGCCGATGAAGCAGGAACAGTTCGTCCTGCGCCATCAGCACGAGTGGCAGGCGTTCGAGGCCTGGCTGCAGCGCAGCGGCAGCGGACGCAAGCCGGCGAAGGCCGCCGACACCACCGTCGACCCCAAGCACGCGGCCGTGCCGCCGAGCCCGGGCCCAGACCAGCCGCCACCGCTCGCCGACGAAGACATGCCGGCACGCTACCGGCGCGTGTGCCATCAACTGGCGCTGGCGCGCAGGCGTGGCTACAGCCCGCAGGTCACCGTGCGCCTGCAGCACCTGATGCAGCAGGGCCATACCGTCCTGTACCGGGCGCCGCGTCCGCGCTGGCGGCGCGCGGCGGAGTTCCTGTTCGCCGAGTTCCCGCAGCTGGTGCGCAGCCAGGCCGGCTACATGGCCGCGGCCACCGCGCTGTTCGTGGTGCCGCTGGTGACCCTTTTCGTGCTGCTGCAGTTCCGGCCGGAACTGATCCACGGGCTGATGGACCCGATGCAGGTCAGCCAGATCGAACGCATGTACGACCCGGCCGCAAGCGCGCAGAAGCTCGGTCGCGACAGCGGCACCGACTGGCAGATGTTCGGCCACTACATCATGAACAACATCAGCATCGGCCTGCGCACCTTCGCCAGCGGCCTGCTGGCGGGGCTGGGCACGGTGCTGGTGCTGCTGTTCAACGGCATCACCATCGGCTCGGTGGCCGGGCACCTGCACCAGATCGGCTACGGCGTCACCTTCTGGCGCTTCGTCGCCGGGCATGCGCCGTTCGAACTGACCGCGATCGTGATCGCCGGCGGCGCCGGCCTGCAGCTGGGACTGAAGGTGTTGGCGCCGGGACGACGGCGGCGCATCGATGCGCTGGTGGAGGGCGGCAAGATCGGCGCCCGGCTATGCCTGGGCGTGGCGGCAATGTTGCTGGTGGCCGCCTTCATCGAGGCGTTCTGGTCGTCCATCGCGACCGTGCCGGCGTGGATCAAGTACAGCGTGTCGGCGGTGCTGTGGACGCTGGTGCTGACGTGGCTGTGGCGCGGCGGGCGCGGCCGGGCGGAGGCCATCGATGCGGATTGAGCGCCTGGACGTGGTGCTGCGCGCACGCTCGGCCTGGGAAGCGATGGAACTGGGCAGCGCCCTGGTCCGCCGCCACGCCGGGGCGATCTGGAAGCCCTGGCTGCTGGTCACCCTGCCACTGTTCGCCGTGCTCAACCTCGGCGCCTGGGCGATCGACCAACTGTGGCTGGCGCCGCTGCTGCTGTGGTGGCTGAAGCCGGTGCTGGACCGGATTCCGCTGTTCGTGATCTCGCGCGCGGTGTTCGGCGACGTGCCGCGCGTGCGCGACACCGTGCGCGCGCAGGGCACCTGGGGCTGGCGCACCCTGCTCGGCTACCTGACCTGGCGCCGGCTGAGCCCGGCGCGCAGCGTGTTCATGCCGCTGGAGCTGCTGGAAGGCGCGAGCACCGACCAGCAGCGCGAGCGCCGCCGCACCCTGGGCGGGGCCATCTACGGCCATGCGCTGCTGATGGCCAGCGTGTACTGGCATTTCGAAGCAATGCTGTGCCTGGCCTGCATCGCCACGATCTTCCTGTTCGTGCCCATCGACCTGCTGCCGGAAACCGCGCGCGCGGCCTGGTCGCTGATCGGCCAGCAGACCCCGGTGTGGGCCGACCTCGGCTTCAACGCCATCGGCTGGCTGGCGATGACCCTGATCGAACCGTTCTTCGTCGGCGCCGGCTTCGGCCTGTACCTCAACCGGCGCACCCAGCTCGAAGCCTGGGACGTGGAGATGGCGCTGCGCCGGATGGCCGAGCGCCTGCGCGATGCCGCGCCGCTGGCGCTGCTGTGCGTGGCCCTGCTCGCCGCCCCAGCCGCAGCGCTGCGTGCGCAGCCAGTGGCCGACGACACGGCAGTGCAGACTGCGGCAGCGCCGGCCACAGCCGACGACACGCGCGATGCCGATGGCGAAACCGCCACCGACTCGGACTCGGACGCAGATGCCGACACCGACACCGATGCCGACGGCAAGACGCCTGCCGCACACGCCACCGAGCGCCACCACCATGGGGCGCGCCCGGTCCCGTTGGACGAGGTGTTCGACACCGTGCCCGCCGCCGATGCGCGCTTCGCCCGCGCCGCCGACCGCGCCTACGCCGACCCGCTGCTGACCGCCAAACGCACCATCGGCTACTGGAAGAAGCGCAATCCCGACGAACCGCCCAAGCCGGACGACAAGGAGCGCAACCTCACCCCGTTCGGCGAATGGCTGCAGGCCGCGGGCCAGGCCATCGCGTTCATCGGCAGATGGGGCATGTGGCTGTTGGCGGGGATCGTGCTGCTGGTGCTGCTGCTGACCGCCAAGCACTGGCTGCCGTGGATGCGCGGCGGCGGACGCCGACGCGCGGCGGTGCCGGCGGCGCCGGAGCACGTGCCGGTGCTGGCGCCGCAGCCGCTGCCCGACGACGTGGCGACGGTGGCGCGGCGCGCCTGGCGCGAGGGCCGCCACCGCGACGCGCTGGCGCTGCTGTACCGGGCCAGCGTGGCGACGCTGTGCGAGCGCGCCGACCTGGTGCTGCCGCCCAGCGCCACCGAGGCGCAGTGCCTGCGCGCCGCGCAGCGCCTGCCCGATGAGACCGACCGCGGCCTGTTCGCGCGCATGGTGCGAGTCTGGCAGCACGCCGCCTACGCCGGCCGCCTGCCCGAGGACAGCGCCTTCGATGCGCTGGTCGACGACCTGCAGCGGCAGTTCCGGTGGCAGGCATGAACAGCGGCACGCGCAATGCGCTGATCTTCCTGGTCGGCCTGCTGTTGGCCAGCGTCGCCGCGGCCTGGTTCTTCGGCCGCTACGAACGCGCCGAGCGGGTGATCGTGTTGCCGCCGCGCGGCGAGGCCGCCTACAACCCGCTGTACGCGCTGCGCCAGACCCTGCGCGCCGACGGCGTGCGCGCCGAGTCGCGGCAACGCCTGGACCTGGCGGCGATGCGCCTGCACCCACACGACAGCGTGGTGCTGTACGGCGATCCGCGCATGCTCGGCCAGGCCGACAGCGACGCCTTGCTGGACTGGGTGGAGCATGGCGGGCATCTGGTGCTGCGCACGCCCACCGCAGAGGTCAAGCCCGGCGATGTGCCGATCCTGGAAGCGCTGGACATCACCGTCGCTGCGCGCAGCCCCGACAACTGCCTGATGATGGCGGTGCCGGGCGCGGCGCCGCAGAAAGTCTTCTGCGACGGCCGCCGCTTCCACATCGATCCGGACACGCCCAGCAACTGGTGGAGCGGCGAAGACGACGACTTCGTGTTTGCGCGCGTGCCCTACGGCGACGGCAGCGTGGACGTGCTGTCGCAACTGGATTTCCTCGAGAACCAGGACAGCCGGATCGGCAAGATGTTCGATGGTTCGCCGATGCAGAACGACCCGGTCCTGCGCGGCGGCGGGCTGCGCGAGGCCGGCAACCGCCTGCTCGCCCGCCAGGTGCTGGGGCCGAACTACGGCCAGGGCACCATCCACCTGGTCTATTCGGCCGAACTGCCGTCGCTGTGGCGCACCCTGTTCACCCGCGGCTGGCCGGCCTGGCTGCCGGCGCTGCTGATCCTGCTGGCCTGGCTGTGGTCGCGCATGCAGCGCTTCGGGCCGCTGCGCGCCGCACCGCCGGCCGACCGCCGCTCGCTGCTGGAACACGTGCGCGCCAGCGGCGAACACCTGCTGCGCTACGGCCGCGCCGACCTGCTGCACGCGGCGGTGCGCGAGGCGTTCCTGGCGCGGCTGCGCCGGCGCGCGCCGATCGCCGCCGCGCTGGAGGGCCCGGCCCAGGCCGCCGCCATCGCCGACCGCCTGCAGCTGCCGGTGGCGCAGGTCGAACAGGCGCTGCAGCCGCCACCGCCCCACCAGCCCGCCGCCTTGCGCGAGCGCATCCGCCTCCTCGTCCAGATGAGAAACCAGTTATGACCACCGCCTCCTCCGACGCCGTCGCGCCGCTCGCCGGCCCTGCCCTGATCGAACGCGCCGAGGCGATCCGCGCCGCGGTCGGCCACGCCTTCATCGGCCAGCCGCAGGTGCTGGAGCAGATCCTGATCGCGCTGCTGGCCGGCGGCCATGTGCTGATCGAGGGCGTGCCCGGCCTCGGCAAGACCCTGCTGGTGCGCGCGCTGGCGCAGGCGCTGGAACTGAACTACGCACGCGTGCAGTTCACCCCGGACCTGATGCCCAGCGATGTCAGCGGCCACGCCGTGTACGACCCCAAGACCGAGAGCTTCAAGATCCGTCGCGGCCCGGTGTTCACCCACCTGCTGCTGGCCGACGAGATCAACCGCGCCCCGGCCAAGACCCAGTCGGCGCTGCTAGAAGTGATGCAGGAAGGCCAGGTCACCATCGAAGGCACGGCCTTCCCGCTGGCGCCGCCGTTCCTGGCCCTGGCCACGCAGAACCCGGTGGAGCAGGAAGGCACCTACCCGCTGCCGGAAGCGCAGTTGGACCGCTTCCTGCTGAAGATCCTGATCGACTACCCGCAGCTGGAGGACGAGGCGCGGATGGTCGCCGCGGTCACCAGCGGCCGCAGCGCCGGCGACTTCGACCTGTCGCAGGTGCCGCGCGTGCTGGGCGCCGAGGACGTGGTGGCGATGCAGGCCGGCACTGCCGCCATCGCCGTCGACCCGCAGGTGATCGACTACGCCGTGCGCATCGTCGCCGCCACCCGTCGCTGGCCCGGCATCGCCCTGGGCGCCGGCCCCCGCGGCAGCATCGCCCTGGTCCGCGCGGCGCGCGCGCAGGCGGTGCTGTCCGGCCGCGACTTCGTCATCCCCGACGACATCCGCGACGTGGCCAAGCCGGCCCTGCGCCACCGCATCGCCCTGGCCCCGGAACTGCAGATCGAAGGCCAGAGCGCCGACGACGCCCTGAGCGCCCTGCTGGCCAAGGTGGAGGCGCCGCGGAAATGAGGTGGTGGGAGGCTGGGAGAACGGTCGCGACCCGGGACCCGGGACCCGGGACCCGTAAAAGCGAAGGCGTACAGCCGCGGAGGCTATGTGCGTTACGTCGCGACCACCGGTCCGGCATCCTGCTGTTCCGGGTCCCCGGTCCCGGGTCCCGGGTCCCGAGCCCCCCATGAGACCCGCCCCGCCCCTGCTGGCCCTGCTCGCACTGTGGGCGCTGTGCGGCCTGGCCGTGGCGCTGGGCTGGCTGCCGCTGTGGAGCTGGCAGGCGGCCGCGGCAGGCATCGCGCTGGTCGCGGCGCTGGATGCGTGGCGGCTGTGGCGGCGGCCGACGCCGCAGGTGCGCCGCGAGTTGCCCGAAGCGCTGCCGCTGGGCGTGCAGCGCGAGGTCGTGCTGCACCTGGACAGCGCGCAGCGCCAGCGCGTGGATCTGTTCGACCTGGTGCCCAGCGGCTGGGAACTGCAGGGCCTGCCGCAGCGCATGACCCTGCCCGCCGCGCACCAGACCCAGGTGCGCTATCAACTGCGCCCGACCGCGCGCGGCCGCTTCGCCTTCGACGGCACCCACCTGCGCTTGCATGCGCCCTGGCGCCTGTGGTGGCAGCAACGCCTGGCCGGGTCGGCGCAGACCGTGCGCGTGTATCCGAACTTCGCGCCCCTGACCCGCTTCGCCCCGTTCAGTGCGGAACAGGCCTCGCGTCTGGTCGGCGCGCACCTGAAGCGGCGCCGCGGCGAAGGCACCGACTTCCACCAGATGCGCGAGTACCGCATCGGCGACAGCCTGCGCCAGATCGACTGGAAGGCCACCTCGCGCGCGCGCAAGCTGATCTCGCGCGAGTACCAGGACGAGAAGAACCAGCAGTTGCTGATGCTGATCGACACCGGGCGGCGGATGCTGGCCAGCGAACGCGGCCTGTCGCACTTCGACCATGTGCTCAATGCGGCGCTGGTGGTGTCGTACCTGGCGCTGCGCCAGGGCGACGCGGTGGGCATGATGGCCAGCGGCGGCGAGGCGCGCTGGGTGGCGCCGCAACGCGGCATGGCCACGGTCGACGTGCTGCTGCGCGCCAGCTACGACCTGCAGCCGCAGCCGGTGGCCACCGACTACCTGGCTGCGGCCACCGAACTGTCGCTGCGCCAGCGACGCCGCGCGCTGGTGATGCTGGTCAGCAACGTACGCGACGAGGACATCGAGGACCTGCTGGCCGCGGTGCGCCTGCTGCAGCGCCGCCACCTGGTCTGCGTGGCCAGCCTGCGCGAGCGCGAGCTGGACCAGGCGCTGAGCGAGGACGTCCACGACCTGCCGCAGGCGGTGCAGGCCGGCGCGGTGGCACGCTACCTGCAGCAACGCAGCGCCGCGCACGACGCCCTGCGCAGCCACGGCGTGATGGTGCTCGACGTCACCGGCGAGGAGCTGCCCGCCGCGCTGATCGAGCGCTACCTGGCGGTGAAGCGCGACGGCTTGCTGTAGCGCGCCTTGGCTAGGGCGGCGTTGCGCCTTCCCGTTCTTGGTTTGGATGCCAGCAGCCAGCACAGCGCCGTAGCGTGGCAACGCAGGTGCGAGCGGTTGTTGTTCCGCTGCAATCGCCGCCCCCATGTAGGAGCGGCTTCAGCCGCGACGGGCACGCTGTCGCGGCTGAAGCCGCTCCTGCAGTGCCCTCGGTGCAGGCCACCGAAAGAGACTGAGCGGCATGCCCCCATCCATTGCGCAGATCGCGCGAATCACCTGAAAGGCAAAATGCGCACGGACGCTGCGTACACGCCCGACGTCGCACGCATAGCCACGGACGTTGCCGTCGCCATCGGCCGTTCGAACCGATGCCGCCGGCGCACGAACCCTGGCGTTTGAGCAACGGACCGAGCACCTCGGTAATCTGCAGAAGGATGCTGTCCTTGGTCTTGTCGGTCATGACCGGTGCACTACTGGCGTATCGCTTGCGCCGGCGCGCAAACCCGGAAACTCCAAGCGCGCGCTCCGCCTCGGCGTTCCGACGCTCGCCGCATCACCCATGGAAGTCCAACGCCCCAACCAGCACCACATCGTCGTTGCCGCGAGGCGCGCCAACCGCGCCGGGCCGATTGCATCCACAGCCAGCACGCGCACGACCACGGCGGCAGCGCCTCGCACTCCACCGCCGCTCACGTCGCCGCAGGCACCGGCGGCAACTGCGCACCGGCCTGCTGCAGGCGCTGCAGCGTCCGCAGCATCAGCGGCCGGTGCCGCGCCAGCTTCATCCACGCCGGCAAGCGCGCCACCATCGAGCGGCCGAACAGACCGCGGCGTTCGCGCAGCGTCGCCGCCACATAGTCCTGCAGTTCCTGCAGATGGCGCGGGTTGTAGGCCCACAGCACGCCGGCGCGGGTCGGCGCGACCAGCGCCAACGGCAGGCCGAAATGCGGATCGCAGGGCGATCCGTCGCGCACACGGTACGCGGTGACGGCCACCGGGCTGCTCTTTCCGCACTGCGCGCAACGTCCGGACAAGGTTGCCGGTGGAGATGCTGCGCCGGTCGATGTCGCACGCACCCGGACCCATTTGTGTCCGCAATGCCCGCAGGCGCGATGGCCTTCCAGCTGCACCGCCCCCACCCAGTCGTCGGCGTCGCTGTCCAGCCCCGCGGCGCACTCTCCGCAACGGAAGCGTGCCTGCCAGCGATACGGCTCCCACTGCGCCAGCACCCAGCCCGGCGCGCCGCAGCGATGGCAGCGCACCGCCACCTGGTCCGCATAGGCGGCCAAGGGCGTGCCGTCGTTGCGATGCCGACGCGGCGCGCCAGGCGACGCCGCTTCGGCGCGCGACTGCGACTCAGGCATACAGCACGCCAGGCCGCGCGTCCTCGACGATGGCGTGCGGCAGGAACCGCGCGCTGTCGCGGGTGATCGGGCCATCGTCCTCGCGGATGCCGATGCCGCAGGCGCGGTCGCCGACGATCCAGCTGCCGACCATCGGGTAGCGGCCCTCGAACGCCGGCAGCGGATGCGCCTGCTGGCGGACATACGGCCCGGCATAGGGCCCGTCGCTCTCCAGCACACGGCCATCGTCCAGGTGCAGCACGATGTTGGCGCCCTCGCGCGAATGCAGCGGCTTGCGCACCCAGCCCGGCGGCAAGGCACTGCCGTCATCGAACGCGGCCGGCAGCAGGTTGGGATGGCCGCGATGGCGCTCCCACAGCAGCGGCAGGATGCCCTTGTTGCTGAGCAGCGCCTTCCACGGCGGCTCCAGCAGGCGCAGGCCCGAGCCCAGCAGGGCCTGGCCGAAGCGCTCGGCGAACATGTCCTCCAGCGGATACAGCTTGAACAGCGCGCCGATCACCGTGTCGTCCAGATCGGTGTAGCGGCCATCGCTGGACAGGCCGATGTCCTCGATCGCGATCAGCTCGCCGCCGACGCCGGCCTGCGCGGCGCAGTCGCGCAGGTAGGCGACCGTGCCCTGGTCCTCTTCCGAATCGCGCACCGCGGCGAAGTACAGCGGCGGCGGCAGCCAGCCGGCGAGCGCGGCGAAGCGCTCCAGCAAGGCCTCGTGGATGGAGTTGAACTGGTCGGCGTCGTCCGGCAGGCGGCCCTGCGCGCGCTGGTCCTCCAGCCACTGCCACTGGAAGAACGCCGACTCGAACAGCGAGGTCGGCGTGTCGTAGTTCAGTTCGTACAGCTTGGCCGGGCCACGGCCGTCGTAGGCCAGGTCCAGGCGCCCGTACAGATGCGGCTCGCGGCGCCGCCAGCTGTCGGCGATCCAGTCGCGGAACGCCGGCGGAATCGCCAGCTGCTGCATCAACGCCTCGCTGGCGACGATCTCGTCGAGCAGGCCCATCGCCATCGCATGCAGTTCGGCGCTGGGATCCTCCAGATCGCGTTCGATCTGGCGCAGGCTGAACGCGTAGTAGGCGCGTTCGTCCCAGTAGCGCTGCCCGTCGATGGTGTGGAAACGGAAGCCGTACTCCGCGGCCTGGGCGCGCCAGTCGCCGCGCTCGACGATCGCGATGCGTTTCATGCGGGGTCTCGTGCGATGGAAAGAGAGCCGGGCTCAGCTGCCGAAGCCGCGCCCACCGCCGGATTCGCCGAAACCGCCGCGGCTGACGGTGACCGCCCGATTCGGCGTGGCGCCGATGTGGGTCATGGTCTGGTTGCCGCGCAGGCTGCTGCCGGCCGCGGCCGCGCCGGCACCGCCGGAATAGGACGCCGGCCGCTGCCACTGGTCCTGCCGGTCCTGGTAGGCGGGCGCGGCATTGAACCCGGCGGCGCGGTTGTTGTTGAGCATCTGCGACAGGAAGAAGCCGGTCATCATCGGCCCGATGAAGGAGTGGCCGTGGCTGTCGCGCTGCTCCACGCAGCGCTCCGGCGCATAGTCCTGCGCGCACTGCTCGCGGCTGGCGTACTTGGGCCCCTGCTCGGCGGCCTGCTTCTGCGCCTGCGCGAACGCCTCGCGGCAGGTGGCGATGTCGTGGGTCTGCGCCACGCAGGCATCCACCGAGGTGTACAGGCCTTCCTGCGCCTTGGCTTCCGGCTCGCGCCCGCAGGCGGTGAACAGCAGCGGCGCGGCGCTCATCAACAGCAAGGCGGTCGTCTTCGACCTTTTCATGGCAACGTCTTCCTGAGTCCAGCCACGATGATGCCCGGTTCCGCCGGCCGCGGAAACCCGCGGCCGGCGGTTGGACGTCGCTGCGGACGCAGTCGCGACGCGTCAGCTCGTCGGCGGCGGCGGCACGTAGCTGGACAGGCGCGCGTCGAAATACGGCTGCACCGCGGCGATGTTGGACTTGACCTGGATGTCCATGCCGACGTCGCGGCTCATGCCCAGCACGTCGTTGTCCGGCCAGCCGGGCCCGAAGCACCACTGCGTGCTGGGGATGTTGTTGGCCTGCAGGTGCGCGAGCATGCGCTTGGTCGCCAATTCCGCGCTGGCATTGCCCGCCGGATAGCCGTGCTCGCCGAGAAAACCGCGCTTGCCTCTGTGTGCCAGCCAGTCGATGAACGGCGCGACCATCTCGATGCCGGTGTCCGGCGCAACGGATTCATTGGGATTGGCCCATGCGCCTCCGCCTTGGCCCTCGTTGTCGAGGTAGTTGTGCGCCTCGTAGACGATGCGGTCGTACGGGTCGGGGATCGTGTCCAGGTTGTTCGACGCCTCTTTCCAACGGCGGGCGCTGGCGTATTCGTTGCCGCAGACGAACACATAGTGGGACCGGTCGAAATCGAAGATGCGCGCCGCGGTGGCGGTGGCGGTGCGCAGCCAGTGGTCGGCCATTACCAGCTTGCTGCCGTCGGCGTTGTACTCCGGCCCCTCGTAGGGCTCGTTCATCAGGCCCCAGCCGAAGATCGCCGGATGCGAACGGAAGCGCTGCACGATGCGGCTCCACAGATCCGGCAGGCCGGCGGCGTTGTACAGCGTGCAGCCCGGCGTGCCGATCACGCGGTACTCGTAGAGCTTGAGCAGGGTGTCGGCCGGGTCGAAATAGGCCAGGTACAGGAAATTGCCCTTGCGGTAGGTCCCGTTCCACACCGATTGGTCGGCGGGGTCGGTGACCGCGCGCCCATCCGGCCCGATCAACTGCCCGGATCCATCGCGCCGGTAACCGGACTTGCTCGCGACCTTGATCGGCAGGCGCATGTAGTCGTGCAACTCCAGGATCGCCACCTTGCCGCGCTGCGCGAGCCGATTCAGCACCTGCTCGACCTGGTCGCAATACGTGGCGTTGAGCGGCATGCCCTGGCCGGTGCTGAAGCGTGCGGCGGTGGTGGGCAGGCGGAACAGCGGGCAGGCGCCGGCGGCGGCGATGTGCTGGTCGCGGATGTCGCGGTAGTGCCGGTCGATGATGGCGTTGTCCACGAAGTTGTTGGACGCCAACCCGGACAGGTTGAGGCCTGCGAACGGCAGCGTGCCGGCGGCACGGGCCTGGCCGCCAAGGCCCCAGAGTGCAGCGCCGGCGGCAATGCCGACACCGGCGCGCAGCACGCTGCGGCGGCCCGGATCGACCGGGGTGGAGGCAAGGGACGGGGTGGGGGAGGAAACAGCGGAAGACGACGAACGCACATGCCGAAGCATGGACACCTCCTGTGGTCGTGATGGGCGAGCCGGGCCTACGCCCCCTGACGCACCGGCCTCCGCAGTCTGCCAAGCGGGTGCGGACAGGTCTGCGACCCGCTTCGCACTCCTGGCCGGGGCGCGGCGGCGCCAGCGCGCGTGCTAACGTGAACGGCCCACCCGGTGGCCGCCGGGACGGTTGCAGCAGCAACGATCCGATCGCGCCACCATCGCCAGCCTCCCCGCCCGCACGTTCGCTGCTCCCATGCCCGACTATCGCTCCAAGACCTCGACCCACGGCCGCAACATGGCTGGCGCCCGCGCACTGTGGCGCGCCACCGGCATGCAGGACGCCGACTTCCACAAGCCGATCATCGCCATCGCCAATTCCTTCACCCAGTTCGTGCCCGGCCACGTGCACCTGAAGGATCTCGGGCAGCTGGTCGCGCGCGAGATCGAGCGCGTCGGCGGCGTGGCCAAGGAATTCGACACCATCGCCGTGGACGACGGCATCGCCATGGGCCACGACGGCATGCTGTACTCGCTGCCCAGCCGCGAGATCATCGCCGACTCGGTCGAGTACATGGTCAACGCGCACTGCGCCGACGCACTGGTGTGCATTTCCAACTGCGACAAGATCACCCCCGGCATGCTGATGGCCGCCCTGCGCCTCAACATCCCCACCGTGTTCGTCTCCGGCGGGCCGATGGAAGCCGGCAAGACCAAGCTCGCCGACCACAACCTGGACCTGATCGACGCGATGGTGATCGCCGCCGACCCCACCGCCTCCGACGAGAAGGTCGCCGCGTTCGAGCGCAGTGCCTGCCCCACCTGCGGCTCCTGTTCGGGCATGTTCACTGCCAACTCGATGAACTGCCTGACCGAAGCGCTGGGCCTGGCCCTGCCCGGCAACGGCACCGTGGTCGCCACTCATGCCGACCGCGAGCAACTGTTCCTCAAGGCCGGCCGCACCGCAGTGGAACTGTGCCACCGCTGGTACGGTGCCGAAGACCCGCGCGCGCTGCCACGCGGCATCGCCACCTTCGAGGCGTTCGAGAACGCGATGACCCTGGACATCGCGATGGGCGGCTCCACCAACACCATCCTGCACCTGCTCGCCGCCGCGCAGGAAGCCGAAGTACCGTTCACCCTGCGCGACATCGACCGCCTGTCCAAGCGCGTGCCGCAGCTGTGCAAGGTGGCGCCGAACACGCAGAAGTACCACATCGAGGACGTGCACCGCGCCGGCGGCATCGTCGCCATCCTCGGCGAACTGGCGCGCGGCGGCCTGCTGCACACCGACCAGGCCACCGTGCACAGCCGCAGCCTGGCCGACGCCATCGCGCAGTGGGACATCACCCAGAGCGACGACCCCGCCGTGCAGACCTTCTACCAGGCCGGGCCAGCCGGCATCCCCACCCAGGTCGCCTTCAGCCAGGCCACGCGCTGGCCGAGCCTGGACGCCGACCGCGCCACCGGCTGCATCCGCGACGTCGCCCACGCCTACTCGCAGGAGGGCGGCCTGGCGGTGCTGTACGGCAATATCGCCGAGGACGGCTGCGTGGTGAAGACAGCCGGCGTGGACGAATCCATCCACGTGTTCGAGGGCAACGCCAAGGTGTTCGAAAGCCAGGACGCCGCGGTCAAGGGCATCCTCGCCGACGACGTCAAAACCGGCGACGTGGTGGTGATCCGCTACGAAGGCCCCAAGGGCGGCCCCGGCATGCAGGAAATGCTGTATCCGACGTCGTACCTGAAGTCCAAGGGCCTGGGCAAGCAATGCGCCCTGCTCACCGACGGCCGCTTCTCCGGCGGCACTTCCGGCCTGTCAATCGGCCATGCCTCGCCCGAGGCCGCGGCCGGCGGCGCCATCGGCCTGGTCCGCGACGGCGACCGCATCCGCATCGACATCCCACAGCGCCGCATCGACCTACTGGTCTCCGACGCGGAACTGGCCACGCGCCGCGCCGACCAGGACGCCCGCGGCTGGAAGCCGGCTGAGCCGCGGCCGCGGAAGGTGAGCACTGCATTGAAAGCCTATGCGTTGCTGGCGACCAGTGCGGACAAGGGGGCGGTGCGGGACAAGGCGATGCTGGATGGGTGAGGTGTTGTCATGGAGGCCGTGGAGTTCCACGGTCTTCATGGCGCTTTGGCATCGCACTGTGGGAGGGACTTCAGTCCCGACGCGGGATCACAAACGCCGCTGCTGCATTATTTTTCCTGACGCCTTTGACGCTCGCCGCCGCCCCTAGACCATCCAGCGGACTGCGCACCGCTGGACTTCCTCGAACAGGTGGCCGGCCCGCTATGCTGAGGCCCAACAATTCGTCCAAGCCGATGCCGCTTCGCGGCGAGGCTTAACTCAGACGTTAGCCCTCACAAATGACATCACTCGTCACACAAGAAGATGCTCTCTCGTATCACAAGGCTACTGGCTGTCCACTCGCGCGCGCATCCGTCGTGCTTGCTGCCATGGAGCCCTTGCTGCGCGAGCGCGTTCTATTGGCCAGTCAGCAGTTCCAAAGTTCTCGCGGCCTTCGTGACCGCTAGAGTTCGCACCAGAAACTTCCGCACTTATCGAATCCGCTTGCGCCGAGGCTACGGAGCGTGCAAGGGCGTCGGGACGCACCGGGCGAGGAAGCTGCCATTTTATTTGGCAGGAGCAGGCTCGTATTCTTTACGAGCGGTACAATCTTGTCTGGTTTTCACCAAAAGCAATGAACCCCGGCGTCGTGTATGACTAGGCAGGCTAACCATTCGTTCAAGGCGGATGGCTTCGCCGCCGCTTAACTCAAGCGTTACGTGCCCCCATGCATTCTCGCTCTCTTGCCTCAGTTCTGATGCTTCTCGCGCTGTCTTCCTGTGCGCAAGAGACATCCCCTATCGAAGATCGGAAGGAAAAGATCAAGGTCATGGAATCCAACGCAACAGGGGCGTCGCTCGAGCGGAGAACACGTTCAGTCGCCCGACTCAAATCGGAAGGGGTGCCAGTCATCGAACATCTTCCGGCAATTGAGGATGTCCGAGATGTCAAACGCAGGACCAAAGAGGAAATTGCGTGGCGGGCAATGGCCCTACTAGTCGTGGCCGTTAAAGGTGAAGGCCTAGAGCAGCCTATTGTCGACAAGATCGTCAAAGACTATGGTCTCGATGGACACTTCACGCCCAACGAGGCGGCCTTCGTTCAGCAGCAATCTCCTACTACCCATGACCGAATCCAGTTTGCTTGGCGTTATGAGGCTGCATGGACTCTGCTGTGGTCGCTTGGCTACGTCGAGGCGTTGGGAAAGCCCACCGAAATCTGCGACGTCCCACGCGCTGTGAAGTTCCTACACGAACGCACTTCCTCACAGTTTATTTCTGATTCCAAGCTACGGCCCATAGAAGAGATCCTGGATGAGGCGGATCTAATCTATCGCTATCACTGGGCGGTAGTTGATGCCAGGATAAACGGCAAGCAAGCCCCAGCATCTCTAGATCCGGGAGTAACCATGGAGAGGCACCATGCCCTCAACTGGCTCATTGGATATATGGATCAAGAGTGGGATGACATCTCGACAGACACCTAACAATTCATTCAAGCCAACGCCTTTGGCGCTGTTTAGCTTAGGCGTTATACGCCAATGGATGCGTACCAGTTACTCGAACAAACCGCGCCCATGCTGGATGATGTCCTCGGGCGCATCGGGCTTCACCAAACGGGCGCGCCTCTCGATCCCGCTTCGGTTGCACCGCACCTTGATCGCTGGCTGAAGGATCAGCAGGTCCCGGAAGAAGACGTTGGTTTCCTAGTCATGATCGTCGGTGGATTCATCGTCCAGTACCTCCTTAGGGTCGCAGGTGCTGAAGCGCTGGTTGCGGAAGGCTTTCCGGCGATCAGGCTGCCCGTGGCCGATGTCGTCGCGCGCGAGTTCGACCCATATGCGGCTGCCGCTGGTCTGGTCCGCGGCGACCGGGAACTGGCCGCCTTCCTTTCTAAGGCTGGCAGCTAAAAATTCGTCCAAGCCGACGCCGCTTCGCGGTGCGGCTTAACTCAGGTGTTAGAAACAAAACTCGCTCCTAGGCATACAAGATTACTACAACATGGATGATTTAGAAGAGTACCCAAACCGCGAAGAATTCCTAAGTTCACTGTGGAGCGAAATCATCAATTCGCCGATGCAGGAGGTCTGGATAGACAATGTAATCAATACATCGCAGCAGCACCCCGATGGTCCATTCGGGGACGTCGGCCCTGTCCTGGAACGACTGCTTTCTTTGGGAGCATCGAGACGCGACCTGTCCCTCATCTATCGCATGGCATCCTATGAGGCCGTGTTCGACACGCTCTATAAAATGGCGGATCCAGGGGTCAAACCAGATGACGCGCCCATGCTGTTTGAGGACCTGCTTGGGTCGGACCCATCGGGTCTGGACGCCGGGCCTGGTTCAGCGCCAGAGAAGAACGCCTAATAGTCGATGCAAAATTTACCGAAGGTCGACGGCGTCGTTTACGCACTCCACCTTCCCTTGACATGGTCCGCCGCGAAAGGCAAAAAATGAAGAAGACAATGGCAGGCATCGCCATGACAGCGGCCTTGCTGGGCCTGCCGCTCGCAGCACCGGCTTCGGAGCCAGTGTCATCCATCACCAAGGCGACACTGCAGGAATCCGATAGCGAGTACCAACACAGCCCGCTCTGCGAGAAGGAAGAGCTCACGCTGTGGACCTGCCAAACGCGCAAACGCGTGTTCTCGCTGTGCTCGTCGAAGCTAGTCAACCGGACCTCGGGCTACCTGCAGTATCGGGCGTCGGAGGGTGGGAAGCTGGTGCTGCATTACCCCGCCGAGAAGAAGCCGCCGACAGGATTTTTTAGCTATCGCTCGTTCTTGAACGGCAACGCATCGATCGAGTTCAGCAACGGCGGCTACCGGTACAGCCTGTTCGACCCGCTCCGATCCGCCTCGTCCATCTCCGTCTCCGGACCTGGAGCGTCGGACAAGACCACGCAGATCGCCTGCGGCCCCAACCAGACGCTGCAGCTCAACTACACGATGCGGCTGATGTATGACTCGGGCATCTGGGCCGATCCCTGAATGCGATGCAGCACGACTCGCACACCCTCACCAGCGCGTCGCCTGCCGCGGCTGGCGCTGTGGACGGCCAGGGCGTGCGACGGTCTTGGCGATGGGCGCAATCGGCAAGTTGCTACACTCGATACGAGCATCCAGGTCTCACCAATCGCTCGCCATAGGCAAATGTTCGGCTCCACCGTGAAGTTCAGTACCTCATTTTGCTGGCTCCGAAAGATCCCTTTCCTCCACCATCGGCCCCATCATGAAATACGCGATCGCCTTCCTGTTACTTGCCCTCGCTTCGTCGCCGGCGCTTGCCCGCAAGAATTGCGATGAATTGAAGGCCGAGCTCACTGCGAAACTCGATGCCCACGGTGTCAAGGACTACACGCTGGAGATCGTCGACAGCGCCGACGTCAAGGATCGCAAGGTCATCGGCAGTTGTGCGGCGGGAAGCAAGAAGATCGTGTACAGCAAGAACAAGCCGTCGACGTAGGCGACAGGAGCTGTTACGTCATGCATGCAAGGTGGTACAACCCCGCGCAGGGCGTCGTCCTCGCGCATCGCAGGAGGGCGCCATGCAGGTAGTGGAGCACGAACCGCTGGCCTGGTTTCTGCTGCGCGACGGCGAGACGCTTCTGCTTGACGTCAACTGCAGCCATGGCCCGGTCGGTTACGCGTGGACCATGGCGCTAACTGCCCAGGAAGTTGCGCAGTACCGCGCGCTCGGGCGTGATTTCATCGCGCAGCTCGCCGAGCGCGTGCAGTCGACCGCGCCGGGGGTCTTGGGCAATCGTTCGCCATATCTGGTTCGCAAAGCAGATGTCGAGACGCGCCAACGTGTCACCCTGACCATCAAGGCCTGGATCCGGGCCGGCTGATCATCCGGCGCGCGTCGTGCTCCCCGACTACTTACGCGGCACCATCGTTTTCCTCCAGCGACATCGACAATGACACAAGACACCAACGCTCAAGGTCGCAAAGCGCTCCGCAGCACGAAGGAGTCCGAGCAGCGCGCATCATCTGACGAGGCAGCCCTTCCGCTCCCGAAGGAAATGCTCTGGGCCTTGTTCGATCACTTGAATGACGCGCTCGCCGATGGCTGCGATCATTCCTTGCGGCTCACCACCCAGTTCCTCGCGTCCCACGGCGTCGCTCCGGAGTCGGTCATCCCTTGGCTTGGCGCACACGGCGGCTTCTGCGATTGCGAGGTGCTTTTCAATGTCGAGGAGCGCTGGGGCAAGCCGTGACCGGACAGCTGCCTGATGCATGACATGCCGCATCACTTCCTCGCCGATCTGCATCTGCTTCCTGCGCAATCAGGAAGCAAGGCAACTGCGCTCGCCTCCGGCCAATGGTGCGCCATTCTCTGCATCGATCAGCAACCGTGGTCGGCCCGTCTCACCTTTTCCGGTCGCCCGTCGCCCGGCGATACGTTCCGGGCCGCGGTACAGTTGTTGATGCCTGACGCAATTGCACATTTCCCGGCGGGCGCCGATTTCACGCTCTGGGCGAACGGCAACGCGGGGACAGGCCACGTGGTCTCGAGTACGGCCTGACAAACACCGCGGTCCACCCGGAGCCCCACATGCACGTCGACATCACCCACCACGTGGATGCCAGCGAGCCCGACGACGCGGACGGCTACTACTACGCCTACACCCTCTATCGCTTCAGCGACGGCCACAACCAGTTGGTGGCGCGCAGCTACGACGACGAGGCGGACCAGGCGCATTTCCTGAGCATCGAGGTGGGCGGACGCGCACGGACGATGACCGATGCGGATCTGCGGCATCCCCTGCTGCTGGCTGCCGCGGCGTATCTGGGCGAGGCCGGCAAGCGTAGACTGCGCTGGCTGAGCGGCCGCGGCGACGGTTACGAGCCACTGCCGGGACAGCCCACCATCGGACCAGCGGAGGTTCCATGAAACGCGTCACCGGGATCGGCGGCATCTTCTTCAAGGCGCAGGATCCGGCCGCGTTGCAGGCCTGGTACCAGCGCCATCTCGGCATCGACGTGCAGGCCTGGGGCGGCACTGCCTTCGCCTGGAACGACGGCAGCGGCGCACCAGTGACCGGCTCCACCGTCTGGTCGATCGGCGCGGCGGCGCAGGAACCGCACTTCTCGCCCGGCACGGCCCCTTTCATGATCAATTACCGGGTGCACGATCTGCACGCCCTGGTCGCGGCGCTGCGCGAGGAAGGCTGCCACGTGCTGGACCGCATCGACGAATCCGAGTATGGCGCCTTCGCCTGGGTCATCGACCCGGAAGGCAACAAGGTGGAACTCTGGCAGCCACCCGCCGGCCAGTAGCGTTGGCCTCGGCCGGTCGGTTGGTCGACCGATAGCGCCGCACGCCCGACCAACGAGCGTCGAAACCACCCCACACGCCGGCATCGCCCACGCGCCGACCGGTGGGCAGGCGCCGCCGACGGGCGGCGCGCGATCTTCGCCCTCCCTGCACCGCCCTGCCACTACTGTCCGCGCTCATTGTCCTGATCGGGATCCGCGCCACCGATGAATGCCTCGCTCCCGAATTCCCCCTCGCCCCTGCGCGCGTTCACGGCGCGGGTCCTGGTCGTCATGGCGCTGGGCGCGCTGGCGCTGCTGGCCTGGCAGTTGTCGGAGCTATTGCTGATCGTGTTCGGCGCGGTGGTGGTTGGCGTGCTGCTGCACGGGCTGGCCACGCTGTTGCGCAAGTGGTTGCCGCTGCCGGAGTGGGCGGCGCTGGCGCTGGTGATCCTGGTGCTGGTGCTGGCGCTGTCGGCCATCGTGCTGCTGTTCGGCGCCGAGGTCGCCGCGCAGATCGACACCTTCCGCGCGACCTTGCCGGCGGCCTGGAACAAGTTCCATGCGTGGCTGCAGTCCGGCCCGCTGGGGCCGCAGATCGAGCGCATCCCCGACCAGTTGCGCGACGGCGCCTCGACCCTGGCCACGCACGCCGGCGCGATCGTGCTGTCGGCCGGCGGCGGCGTCACCGACGCGGTGCTGATGATGGTCGGCGGGCTGTACCTGGCCGCGCAGCCGGCGCTGTATCGGAAGGGCCTGCTGCACCTGCTGCCGCGCGACCGTCGCGGCGTCGCCGACGAGGCGTTGACCGCCAGCGGCCAGGCGCTGCGTGCGTGGCTGACCGGGCAGTTGCTGGCGATGGCGGTGATCGGCACCCTGACCGGCATCGGCCTGTGGCTGCTGGGCGTGCCGGTGGCGCTGGGCATCGGCCTGTTGACCGCGCTGCTGGACTTCATCCCCATCGTCGGCCCGATCGTGGCCGCGGTCCCGGCGATCCTGCTGGGCTTCACCGTCAGCCCGCAGGTGGCGCTGGGCGCGCTGCTGCTGTTCGTGGTGCTGCAGCAACTCGAGGGCCACGTGCTGCAGCCCCTGATCCAGGCGCGTGCGGTGGACCTGCCGCCGGCGTTGCTGCTGTTCTCGCTGTTCGGCATCGGCGTGCTGTTCGGGCCGATGGGCGTGGTGCTGGCGGCGCCGCTCACCGTGGTGCTCTACGTGCTGGTCAAGCGCCTGTACGTGCAACATGCGCTGGGCGATGCCGAAGGGGCAGACGGGGCCGGAACGCCCGCCGCCTGATCTGCGGTGCGATCCACCACGATCCCGCACGCTACGATGCCGACCGATCCGCAGGACCCGCAGCGCGACCTGGCCGACACCTTGCACGGTGCCGCCGCGTACAACGACAGGGGCCACGCCTGGCTCGGGCACGATGCCGGGCAGATCGCCGATATGCAGCATCGGTTCCAGGCGCAACTGACGGCGCTGGCCGCGCGCCTGGGCGAGACGCGGCTCGGCCCGGCGCTGAGCGCGGCCATCGCCAGTGGGGCGGCGGCGCGCGACGATTCGGGACGGTACGTCGCGCTGTGCGAACAGGTCTTTGGGGTCCACCCCTCTCGCTGAACCGAAGCGAGCACCGCTCTCGATCCATTTCGACATCCGCGCCGGGTCACTCCTGCGATACGCCCGCTGAACGCGGGTTCTGCACTGGGACCGGCTCGCTTTGACTTGTCATTCACGCGGCCCACACTGGCGGGTGCCTTTCCCTCGCCCAACGACACCGTGAAGAAGCCGCCTCAGGATGCCGCGTCCACCACCGCCGACACCGACACCACTCCCGAAAACCCGCAACGCCGGCGCCTGCTCGGTGGCCTGGCACTCGCCGGCAGCGCCCTGGCGCTCGGCGGCCCCGCCGAGGCCCAGGCCGCGACCGCCAAGCGCGCGCCCGCGCGTGCGCTGTCGGCGACGGAGCTGGATCTGCAACTGCGGCAGAAGATCGAGCACGTGGTGGTGATCTACGCCGAGAACCGCAGCTTCAACAACCTGTTCCCCGAGTTCCCCGGGCTGCAGCAGCCGCTGTCCAAGGTGACGCCGGCGCAGGCGCGGCAGATGGACCGCGACGGCAGCGTGCTCGACATCCTGCCGCCGATCTGGGGCGGGCTGGCGCCGGACGAACAGGTGGTGGCGCATCGCCGCTACAAGATCGGCGAGGACGCGATCGGGCCGCTGCCCAATGCGCCGTTCGCGCTGCGCACGCCCGACGGCCAACTGCTGCCGCACGGCATCGTGACCCGCGACCTGGTGCATCGCTTCTACGAGAACCAGATGCAGATCAACGGCGGCCGCAACGACGGCTTCGCCGCGTGGAGCGACGCCGGCGGCCTGGTGATGGGCCACTACGCCGATGCGCCGGCCACGCTGCGGCTGTGGAGCCTGGCCCGCGACTACACGCTGTGCGACAACTTCTTCATGGGCGCCTTCGGCGGCTCGTTCCTCAACCATCAGTACCTGATCGCCGCGCAGGCGCCGTACTACCCCAAGGCCGACAGCAGCCCGGCGCGCACCCAGATCAGCGTGCTGGCCAGCGACCGCCCCGACGAGATCCGCCTGGCGGTGCAGGACGATTCGCCGGGCACCGCGCTCAACGGCCGGCCGCGCTTCGTGCGCAACGGCGCGCTGACCCCGGATTTCTGGGCGATCAATACCCTGAGCCCGCCGTTCCAGCCCAGCACCAGCCAGGACCCGACGCGCCCGGACTACGCCGATCCCAACAGCCCCAACACGCTGCCGCCGCAGACCCACCGCCACATCGGCGACGCGCTCGACGCCAAGGGCGTGGACTGGGCCTGGTACGCCGGCGGCTGGGGGCTGGCGGTGCAGGGCAAGGGCGACACCGGCGACACCAGCGAGTTCCCGGGCAGTCCCAACTTCCAGATCCACCACCAGCCGTTCAACTACTTCGCCAACCTCGCCCCCGGCACGCCGGCGCGGGCGCGCCACCTGCGCGACGGCGGCCTGGGCGACAGCGCCCCGCAGAACCGCTTCCTTGCCGACGTGCAGGCCGGCACGCTGCCGCCGGTGACCTTCTACAAGCCGCAGGGCAACCTCAACATGCACGCCGGCTATTCCGACGTGGCCGCCGGCGATCGCCACATCGCGATGGTGGTGGACGCGTTGCGCAACAGCCCGCTGTGGGACAAGACCGTCGTGTTCATCACCTTCGACGAGAACGGCGGCTGGTGGGACCACGTGGCGCCGCCCAAGGCCGACCGCTGGGGCCCCGGCTCGCGCATCCCGGCGCTGGTGGTGTCGCCGTATGCCAAGCGCGGCCACGTCGACCACAGCGTCTACGACACCGGCTCGATCCTGCGCTTCATCACCCGCCGCTTCGGCCTGGAGCCGCTGCCGGGCCTGGTCGAGCGCGAACGCGCGATGCACGCCGCCAGCGGCGTGGTGCCGGGCGATCTCACCGCCGCGCTGGACCTGGGCTGATCCCGCGCCAGCACGGGTACGCGCGTCGCCCGCCGCTGCCCGCGGCGGGCGATCGCACTTGGCGACGACGCGCCATTCTGCCGCTGCCCGGCCCCGCCTCCACGCCGTGCCGCGATCAGGCGGCGTGGAACGTGCCAGCGCCGCGTTGCCGACGGAACAGCAGCAGCGTGCAGGCCAGGCCGATCAGCGCCGCCAGCGACAGCCACAACGCCGGCGCGGCGCGGCTATGGGTGGTGTGGATCAGCCAGGTGGACACCGCCGGGGTGAAGCCGCCCATCGTTGCGGTGGCCAGGCTGTAGGCCAGCGAGAAGCCGGTGGTACGGACCTCCGCCGGCATCACCTCGGTCAGCGCCACCACCATCGCGCCGTTGTAGGCGCCGTACAGCAGCGACAGCCACTCGCCGACCAGCAGTAGCCGCACGAACGAGGGCGCGTCGACCAGCCACTGCAGCGCCGGCCACACCGTCAGCAACATGGCCACGCTGGCGAACACCAGCAGCGGCTTGCGGCCGATGCGGTCGCTCAGCGCGCCCATCACCGGCAGCCACACGAAGTTGGACAGGCCGATGCAGCCGGTCACCACCAGACTGTCGAGCTCGCTCAGGTGCAGTTCGGTGCGGCCGTAGGTCGGCATGTAGGCGGTGATCAGGTAGAACGACACGGTGGTCATCATCACCATGCCCACGCCGGCCAGAATCAGCCCGACATTGGCGCGCAGCGAGCGCGCGATGCCGGCCAGGTCCGGCGCCTGGCGCGCGGCGAACTCGGGGGTTTCCTGCAGCGAGCGGCGGATCAGGAAGATCAGCGGCACGATCAGGCTGCCGATGGCGAACGGTACGCGCCACCCCCAGCTGTCCATCACGCTGTCGGACAGCAGCGCATGCAGGGCCACGCCGAGCGCGGCGGCGAACACCACCGCCACCTGCTGGCTGGCCGACTGCCAGGCCACGTAGAAGCCGCGCCGGCCCGGCGTGGCGATCTCGGCCAGGTACACCGACACGCCGCCCAATTCGGCGCCAGCGGAGAAGCCCTGCAGCAGGCGGCCGAGCAGCACCAGCAGCGGCGCCAGCACGCCGATGGTGCCGTAGCCGGGGACGAAGGCGATCAGCAGCACGCCGGCCGACATCAACCCCAGGGTCAGGATCAGGCCCTTGCGACGCCCGTGCCGGTCGATGTAACCGCCCAGCACCAGCGCGCCGATCGGCCGCATCAGGAAGCCGGCGCCGAACGTGGCCAGCGACAGCATCAGCGAGGCGAACGCGCTTTTCGCCGGGAAGAACGCATGGCCGATGGCCGTGGCATAGAAGCCATAGACCATGAAGTCGTACATCTCGAGGAAGTTGCCGGTGACCACGCGGAACACGGCGGCGGCGCCGTGCGGCGCGGCCTCGGCGGCGGCTGGGGGCGTAGCGGAAGAGGCCATCGATCGAAGTCTGCTGGAGAAGAAAAGGCGCTGCCGTGCGATGGTGTGCGACATCGGGGGCGGCGCGCGTGGCAACGGTACAACACGTCGCGTGCGCATGCCGCCACGGCGCGGCGCGCCGCTACGTGCGGGTTAATGCATGGCGGTCCGAGGGTGCGGCTCGTGGACACGCGCGGTTGCAACGCCGGGATGCACCACGGCGCGCCGGCGGTGCGCGCAAGCGCCGATGCCGGCGTTGATCCACCCCCGGCATCGGCACGATGCCTTGGCGCAACCACCTCCACCGAACCTGGCGCGCACATGCGGTCGACGACGCCACCACTCCCGAATCGGTAGGCTGCAGGCTGGTCACGCCCCAGGAAGCGCCGCCAATGCCTGCCCTTCGACCGCTGCATCTCGGCGTGATCGCCGACACCCATGGCCTGCTGCGGCCCGAGGCGCTGGAGGCGCTGCGCGGTTGTGCGGCCATCGTGCATGCCGGCGACATCGGCAAAGCCGACGTACTGGAGGCGCTGCGGGCACTGGCGCCGCTGCACGCGATCCGCGGCAACATCGATACCGCGCCGTGGGCGCAGGCGCTGCCCGAGACCCTGGACCTGGACATCGATGACGTGCGCCTGCACGTGCGCCACGACCTGAAGACGCTGGACCACGTCGCCGACGGCGTGGACGTGGTGATCAGCGGCCACTCGCACATGCCGTCGCTGCAGACCCGCGATGGCGTGCTCTACCTCAACCCCGGCAGCGCCGGCCCGCGCCGCTTCCGCCTGCCGATCAGCCTCGGCCACCTGTATCTGACCGCGACCGGCCCGCGCGGCGAGTTGCAGACCCTGGACTAGCGCAGGCGCGCGTCCCACGCTGTCGGGCACGGATGCCCCGCGTGCGGCGGACAGGCGGCGAACGCGCGCGATCTTCGCTACAGTGGGCGCGGGGAGGCGTGCGGCCAGCCGATGGGCGTGGCGGCGCCAGGATGCGACAGCGCGAAGGGGAACGAGCATGCGCAAGGGATGGAACGTGTTCGGCAAGGTCGGCCTCGGCCGCATGACCAAGGACGAGTACCAGGCCAACCTCAACGGCCTGAACATGTTTTTCGGCGCCATCCTGGGCCTGGTGCTCACCGGCACCGAACGCCTCAGTGCCTGGCAGTTCGGCGTGGCGCTGGCCGTGCTGGCCAGCCTGGTCATCTCGATCCTGTTCATTTCCAGCAGCCGGCACCGGGTGGCCTACGCGATCTACACCCTGGTGATGGCGCTGCTGCTGCCGAAGGTGATCGACGTGATGCTCAAGGGTCACGACCTGCTGCCGGACAAGGTGCAGCCGACACTGATCGTGTGGACCATGATGACCATCATGGTGGAGTTCTGGGGCCGCGAGAAGGACGCCGAACCCGTTGCCGCCACGGCCGCGGACCGCACGCGCGGCTAGGCCGCGCGCGGACGCGGATGCACGTCGCGCACCGTGGCGATGGCGGCGCGCCGCCTCACCAATCGGTCGGCGCGTAGTCCTTGAGGAACTGGCCCCACACGTGCTCGCCGGTGTTGAAGCCGTGGATGATCGGATCGACGATGCGCGCGGCGCCATCGACGATGTCCAGCGGCGGATGGAAGCGCTCTTCCTGCACCTTGCGCGCGGCGATCTCGGCCGGATCCTCGTCGGTGACCCAGCCGGTGTCCACGCTGTTCATGTGGATGCCGTCGTTCTGGTAATCGGCCGCCGAGGTGCGGGTCATCATGTTCAACGCGGCCTTGGCCATGTTGGTGTGCGGATGCCGGGTGGTCTTGAAGTTGCGGTAGAACTGCCCCTCCATCGCCGATACGTTGACGATGTGCTTGTCGCGCTCGGGCGTGCGCAGCATCAGCGGCTTGAGCCGCGCGTTGAGGACGAACGGCGCGACCGCGTTGACCAGTTGCGTCTCCAGCAGTTCCACCGAGGACACTTCGTCCAGCAGCAGGCGCCAGGAGTTGCGCCCGCGCAGGTCCACCTGCTGCAGGTCCTGGTCCAGGCGCCCTTCCGGGAACAGGTGCTGCTGGGCGAGCAGATCGTCGGCCAGCAGCGGCACCTGCGACAGTTCCGCGGCGCGCAGCAGACCGTCGGCACCGGCGCGTCCATTGCCGGCCCCGGCCGGCAGCGTGTTCCCCCCGGACGGCAGCAGGTCGGGACCGCGCAGGCCTTCGTACTGGCCCACCAGCCGGCGCACGTGTTCGGGCAGCTCGTGCAGCGCGGCGGTCTCGCCGGCCAGCATGTGCGCGTAGAACTGCGGCGGCCGGCGCACGGTCTGGCAGGCGTTGTTGACGATGAAATCCAGGCGCGTGCGGGTGGCCAGCAGTTCGCTGCAGAACGCCTCGACGCTGGGCGTGTGGCGCAGGTCCAGCCCGTACACCTGCAGGCGGTGGCCCCATTCGGCGAAATCCGGCTCCTGCGCGTAGCGCGCCGCCGAGTCGCGCGGGAAGCGCGTGGTCACGATCAGCTCGGCGCCGGCACGCAGCAGCTTGAGCCCGGCCTGGTAGCCGATCTTGACCCGGCCGCCGGTGAGCAGCGCCACGCGCCCGCGCAGGTCCGCGGTCTCGGTGCGCTTGACGTAGTTCAACTCCGCGCAGGGCGGGCACATCTGGTCGTAGAAGTGGTGCAGCTCGGTGTACTTCTGCTTGCACACGTAGCAGTGGCGCAGTTCGGGCGAGTGCGCTGCCGGCTCGGCCGCCGCGGCCTGCGCGTGGATCAGCGCTTCCGGCGTGTGCGGCGGGAAATAGTTCGGCGTGCTGAACACCGGCTTGCGCCGCAGCGCGCGGATGCCGGTCTGCGCCAGCAGCTCCTCGGCCTTGCGCACCTTCTCCTGGTGGCGCTCGCGCGCCTGTTCCTTGAGCAGCTTGCGCCGCGCCTTGGGTTCGGGGTTGAAGACCTGCGCGACCACCTGCAGCAGGCGCACCCGCTCGGCCTCCGGCACGGTATCGAGCACGCGCCGGTCGGCGGCGATGGCCTCGAGCAGGTCCAGGGCGATGCGCAGGCGCTCGGCCAGGGGCAGCTCGTCGGGCGAAACAGGGGCAGTGGCGTTCAAGACAGATCCGGGAAGGGCAACGGCGAGCCGCGGCAGGGCGCCGGCACGATGCCGACAGGGCAGCACGCAGCCCGGATGCGCCGCCGCCCGCCAAGGCGGCGGACAGCGGCGGCTCGGGCCGCGGCGGGCCGGAGGAACCGGCCACCCGGGCATTTTCGCCGATCCGGGGTCCGCGATCCACGCGCGGTGCGATGGCCATGCCCGGCACCCGCCCCGGAGGCGGGGCGCGATCGCTCAGCGCGCCGGTGCGGTCGCGAACTCGCCGCGCTGCAGCCGGGCCACGTCGTTGCCCTGCGCATCCTTGGCCTGCAGATCGGCGCCCTTGGCCGCGAGTTCCTTCAGCACCTCGGTGCGCTGGAACAGGGCCGCGTACATCGCCGCGGTCTGCCCGGCGTTGTTGCGCTGGTCCGGCGCACAATCGGCCTGCATCAGCCGCTTGGCGATGCTCAGTTCGCCCTTGAAGATCGCGCCCATCAGCGCGGTGTTGCCGCGCTTGTCCTGCGCGCAAGGGTCGGCACCTGCGCGCAGCAACTGCTCCACCGCCGCCTGCTGGCCGTGGTAGGCGGCCAGAATCAACGCGGTGTAGCCCTTGTCGTCGCGGGTATCGAGGTCGTAATGGGCACGGATGAACTCGGCCAGCATGTCCTGGCGGCCCTGCCGCGCGGCATCGAAGAAATAGGTGCGCAATTGTGCCTGCACCGCGGCCGGATCGGGCGCCGCAGGCGCGGCCGGTGCCGCGGCGGCCGTGGCGCTCACCGCCAGGCCGAGCAGGAAAAGAACAACACGACGCATGGTGATCTCCGCAAGAAGATGCGCAGCGCGGCGATAGCGCCGCCACGCCGCGCGTGGGACGCATCAATCCTGCAACTGCGCGGCCAGTTGCTTGACCCGCGCCAGGTCGCCCTTGGCCACCCGTGCCACGCCGCTGCCGTAGGCCGGATCGGCCTTGTACAGGAACGACAGCATGATGTGCTTGCTCACGTCGTCGGTGCCGGCCAGCGATTCGCCGAAGCTCTGGATCAGGTCCTGCTGCTCCTTCTTGCTGTAGCTGCGGAACAGCTCGCCGGCCTGCTTGAAGTTCTGCTCACGCGTGATCTTGGCCTGCTGGGTGGTGCCTGACAGCGGCAACTGGCTGTAGCGCGCGCTCGGATCCTGCGGCCGCGGGCTGAGCCGGCTCGGCTCGTAGTTCACGCCGCTGTTGGTGCTGCCGGCGTTCATCGCGCCATCCTGGTTGCCGTTGTTGACCGCCACCCGCGGCCGGTTCACCGGCAGGCTCAGGCCATTGGTGCCGACGCGGTACAGCTGGGTATCGGCGTAGGAAAAGATGCGCCCCTGCAGCAGGCGATCTTCCGACGGCTCGATGCCCGGCACCAGGTTGGCCGGCGCCATCGCCACCTGCTCGGTCTCCTGGAAGAAGTTGTCCACGTTCTTGTTCAGCACCATCTGCCCGATCTTGCGCTCGGGCACGCCCGGCCAGATCTTGGTGGCGTCCAGCGGATCGAAGTCGAACTTGGCCAGATCCTCGGGCGCGAGCACCTGGATGTACAGGTCCCACTTCGGATAGTCGCCACGCTTGATCGCGCCGACCAGGTCGTTGGTCAGGTGGCTGTAGTCCTTGCCCTGCACCGCCACCACCTGCTGCGGATCCAGGTTCTTGAGGCCCTGCAGGCTCTTCCAGTGGAACTTGACGTAATGCACCTGGCCCTGCGCGTTGACCAGCTTGTAGGCGTGCACGCCGTTGCCGTCCATGAAGCGATAGCCGGCGGGCGTGCCTTCGTTGGAGTACAGCAGGGTCAGGGTGCGGGTCGCCTCGGGCACGTGCGAGAAGAAGTCGAAGCGGCGCGCATCGTCGTCGAGGTTGGTGCGCGGGTCCGGCTTGAACGCATGCACCATGTCCGGGAACTTGATCGCATCGCGGATGAAGAAGGTCGGGAAGTTGTTGCCGACCAGGTCCCAGTTGCCTTCGCTGGTATAGAACTTGGTGGCGAAGCCGTGCGGATCGCGCAGCGTTTCCGGCGAATGGTTGCCGTGCACCACCGAGGAGAAGCGCACGAACACCGGCGTGGTGGTACCCGGCGCGAACACCTTGGCCTTGCTCAGGTCGGAGATGTCGGCGGTGGCGGTGAACTCGCCATGCACGCCGGTGCCGCGCGCGTGCACCACGCGCTCGGGGATGCGCTCGCGGTCGAAGCGCTGCAGCTTCTGGATCAGTTGCACGTCCTGCAGCAGCGTCGGGCCATTGGGCCCTGCGGTTTGCGAGTTCTGGTTGTCGCCCACCGGCGCGCCATTGTCGCGGGTGAGCGTGGACTGTGCGGCACTGGCCGACAGGCTCAGGGAAGGCGACAACAGGACAAGCAACAACAGGGATCCAGGGCGCATGGCGTCGGCTCGCGTGAAGGGAGCTGCAGCATGGCGGCAGCGCGGCGCGCAGAACATTCGTTCGTTGCAATCGATGCCATCGACGCAACCAATCACGCACGCGCACTGTGATCGCGACCATTGCCGGAGCGCGCAATCCGTTGCAGCGACAGCGCAACTGCAACGTCAATCGACGGCGATGCCAGTGCAGATCGGCCGCAAAATGTAGACATGCACGCGGGGCATCGGCAGCGTCGACACCTGGCGATGCGTTCGCACGCGCACCGCGGCGCGATGCCGCGTCGGCATTGCCGCGATGGCGACGCTAGCGCTTCGCGCTCAGCGCGCGACTACGATTGGCGAACAGCGTTTGATCGGCACGGCTGTAGGCGTCGCGCTGCACGGCCGCGTCGATGCCGCGCTGGAAGTCGGCGCGGAAGCCCGGCTCGGTGATGCGCTGGGCGATCAGGAACACCGCGTGCGCCGTCTCGGCGCCGACCGCCTGCGCATCGGGAAAGCCCTGGCGCCGGATCAGCTCGGCCAGGCGCTCCTGGCTTTCCTTCTGCGCCATCCGCACCTCACGCGCGAACGCGCGCAACGAGACGGTATCGTGCTGCAGCCGCTGCGGCGTGTAGTCCCGTTTGAGGTCGGCGCGCGCCTGCGCGTCGTCGCTGATCAACTGCAGCAGTTGCGTGCGGTAGGCCGGATTGGCCACCGCCGCGGTGTCTTCTGTCGGTGCGCCGGTCGGCTGCGCCGGGGCGATGCCCGCCAGCACCCACAACGCCGCTCCGAACGCCCACTGTCTGGCGACTCGCATGATGATCCCCCTGTCGCCGGGGGATACTAGATCAGCGCGCGCGGCATGTCCCTGCTTTTGGGCTGGACAACACATATCAGCGCCCAGCTCACACAGATCTAGCGGCTGGAATCACCTTTTTTGACGAACTACGTCACGCATTCGCGACTGATCCAGGCGAGGTTGCCCACTACCTGACACACCCGCGAGGGCGCCCAAGCCTAGCCTCCCCGCGATCTCGTCCGCGAACAGTTCGGCGCTTGAGCTCTGACTGCCTCAGGCGGGGAGGAGCATGTCTCCGTCTCCAGCCGCGGCCTGCTTGCCGCCGCGTCACTGTCCGGCGACGTCCGGCGGCAATCCCATCTTGGCTCGGCGCTGCTGCAGCTGCTCCGGCTGTTCTACATCGAACAGGCTGCCATCTGATTTGTGCTGGGTCCCATAGAGTTGCGGCCGACCACTCAGCACGCGGTTGCGATCCACGAATAGCGCGAGATCCTCTTTGCTGTAGCGCCCCTTGTCGGCCGCGGCTTCGATGCCTTGCAGGAACGCGTCACGGAACGTCCGGTCCGCGGCATGCTGCGCGATCAGAAAGCCCGCGTGCGCGCCGTCATCACCGGCGACCGTGGTATCCGGAAAGCCGTATTGGCCCATCAGCGCGGAGAGCTTCTGCTGGTTCTGTTGCTGCGAAGCATGGATCTGCAACGCGAGAGCACGCGCGGCACCAGGATCGCTCTGCAACTGCTGCGGCGTGTAGTGCTTCAGGGCATCGTCGCGGATCTGCTGGTCGGCCCGGGCAAGCTGCAGAAGCTGTTGCCGGTACTCGGCATTTACGCTCGCGGCTTGGTCAGAATGGGCCATCGAGGGCTCCTGTCGAGGACGTGCGAAACCGTAGCCAGCGATCGCGAACAGGGCCGCCGCCGCGGCCAAACGCATCATCATTCGCATAAGGGACTCGTTTCAGTTGGGATCGGTGTGCGCTCGGATGCGTGCGCAAGCGGTGCGACGACGACAGGCATGGCGAACTCGCGATAGCGCGCGATGTCACCATGCACCAGCAAAGCGCAGAACTTGCGTGCGACATCCAGATGTGGAAGCTTCTGGTCCAGATACAGGAACTGGCCGCCCGGGTTGAGCTCGATGAAGATCGGCTCGCCTCCATCCGCCGGGACGAGAAAATCGGCACAGAAAAAGTCGATGGCCAGCGTCTGTCGCAGGTGCTCAAGCTTGACCAGCAGCGCGTGCGGCAGCGCAATCTCGGCATAGGTGATCGTGGTCTTGTGGCGCACCGCGCGGTAATCGATCTCGCCTTCCAGCGCATGCGTCATCTTGACCGCTACGTACTGCCCCTGGAGGCAGACGACGCGCAAATCGCCACGGTGGGGCACAACTTCCTGGTAGTTGGTGGGGCAGGCGCTCACGTCGCCATCGGCCAGGGTTTCCTCGATACAGACGCGCGTCGCATAGGACACGCTATAGCCCGCGTTTTCCGACCAGGCCCCGACGTTGAATGGCTTGACGACAACGCCATCCGGTTCGGCGCTACGAAACCGACGAATGTCGTCCGCACGGCGGCTGATCAGGGTCCGCGGGAGGCGCAGGCCGCTGGCTGCCGCCATCGCCAACTGCAATGCCTTTTGGTCCGCCATCAGCGCCTGCATCGGCGCATTGATCCAGCGCTGCACGCCGACCCCGCTCCCCATCACGGCAAGCGTTCCAAGGTCGAACAGCAATCCCTCGGAGCGGATGAATCCCACATCCTGCTCGTGCACCGCCGCGGGCGGCTGCTTCTTGAACAGCAACCGCCTGCACCAGGCGGCGTCATAGTGCAATGGTGACCCGTCGCGCACGAAGCGGGCTCCGTGCGTGTCGCACAGCATCGATCCGGTCATGCCGGTCGGCCATGCGCCACTGTCGAACAACTCCACCGTATGTCCCGCCGCCACGATCATGGCGGCGATGGCCGTTGCGTGCGTGTCGCGTTGCGGCGCCACGATCAAGACCTTCCTTGCCTCTTCCTGCGTCATCTGGGCATCCGTTGTGCAGTCTCGCCGGATGCATGGCGGCGCTGCAGCGCCGCCATGCGCCTTCCGATCAGCCGATGATGACGATGGTCTCGGTATCGACAGCTTCGACGATGATGACGATCAGCGTGTCGCCCTGCTGCTGACCGCCACCACAGGAGATCGCATTGACTTCTTCCTGGGTCATTTCACGCGCGAAGCGCTGGGCGACGGGACGCGAATTTTCCGTGTTCACGACAGTTTCCATTCCACTCTCCTTGAAAGACAGCATGGTTATTCGCCGGCGACGATGCCGGCGAGCTTCTCGACGCTTCGCGACGCGTCAAGTCTTTCGGCGCCATGACGCACGCCTTGATTCCGCTCCGCCCCCAGCACGACCTTGCGGTCGGCCGAGGCGATGGTGTCTTCTCGATGCGCGATCAGGACGCGCGTCATGCTCAGCGCCTTGATGTGCGCATTGACCATCTCGTCGCGCTGCCGATCCAGATGGCTGGTTGCCTCATCCAGCACCAGGATCTTGGGCTGCCGGTACAGGGCACGCGCCAGAATCACTCTCTGCCGCTGCCCGCCCGACAGGATCGACCCCATGTCGCCAACCAACGATTCGTAGCCCATCGGCATCCGCACGATGTCGTCGTGGATGGCCGCCAGCTTGGCGGCGGCCACAACGCGCTGCAGGCTGGCGTCAGGATCGAAGAACGCGATGTTGTCGGCCAACGAGCCGGCGAAAAGCTGGTCGTCCTGCATCACCGCACCGACCATGCCGCGATAGGTCTCCAACCCCAGCCGTCGGATTTCCACACCGCCCACCTCGATATGCCCTTCGGTTGGCGCGAGCAAGCCCAACAGGAGTTTGGCCAGGGTGGATTTGCCGCAACCGCTCGGTCCGACGATGGCCACCGATTCGCCTGCGCGAATCTTCAGATCAAAGTGGCGCAGGACCCAAGGATCATCGTCGGAGTAGCGGAAGCTCACGCCCTTGAGCTCAATCTCCGGCGCCAGTTCGGGCCCACTGTAGTGTCCCAGCGCATGCGGTTCGGGATCACTCATGGCGATGTCGGCGATACGCTCGGCATGCAATCGCAGCATACGAAACTCGACGCACTTGTCGACCAGGCTTCCTGCCCGGCTGGTGAACAGATCCGCATAGCTGAGAAACGCCACCAGCATGCCCGCCGACAACGCATCATGCAGTGCCATGTAGCCACCGATGCTGATCAGCAGCACGCGCTGGAGCCCGAAGACGCCGCCATTCAATGCGGTGAACGCCAGGCCAATGCGCTGCGCCTGCATATCCAGACTGGCGGCCTGGACGGTCGCCGCGAACAGCCGGCTCTGACGCAGGCCCTGCTTGTTGGCCAGCTTGATCGCCTGGATGCCGCGGACCGACTCCATCAACTCGCTCTGCTGCCGCGCCGAATGAAACAATTGATCGCGGGTGATCCGGAACTGCACGCGGTACATCGCCACGCGCAGCAGCAAGTAGCAGACGAATGCCGTCAACACCAAACCGGCGAGCTTGGCGCTGTAGAAAAACAGCACCACCAGCGCCAGTACGCCGGTCATGCCGTTGAGGACTGCTTCGACGAAACTGCCGGTCAGCGTCGTCTGGATCGACTTCAGCGATCCGAACCGGGACAGCACATCGCCCATATGCCGCTTTTCGAAATAGTCCAGCGGCAATCGCATCAGGTGGCCAAACAGGTTGTTGATCCACTGGCTGTTGAGCGAGGCGCCCAGCCAGCTGACCACCCAGCTGCGCGCCAGACTCAGCGCCGTCTGTGCGAGTACCGCGAGGAGGAATCCGATCGCCAGGATCTTCAGCAGTGGCATGTCTGCGGAGACCAGGACGTGGTCGATCAGCCACTGCATCTGGAATGGCATCAGCAGCACCAACATCTCGATCGCCAGCGCCAGCGCAAAGACCTGCACCAGCGCGCGACGCAGCCCGACGACCCTCCCGGTCAGCATCCGCAAGGACACCGGCTGCGGCGCCGCCACCTTCTCGAAGCTCGGACTCGGCACCAGTTCCAGCAACACGCCGGTGAAATGCTTGCCGACCTCTGCCAGCGGCAGCCGCAGCACGCCGCGCGCAGGGTCGTGGATCAGCGCGACCCCTCGCGTGACGCGCTCAAGGACCACGAAGTGGCTTAGATCCCAGTGCAGGATGCAGGGGCCGCCAACAGCGGCCAGGTAGTCGAGCTCAGCGCGCATCGGCCTGACCTCGAAACCGATGGTGCGCGCGATTTGCATCAGACGCTCAAGACGTGCGCCCTGCAACGAGATGCTGAAGCGCCGACGCAGGCTGGGCAGGTCGACGTTCTGCCCGTGGAATCCCGCGACCATCGCCAGGCAGGCCAGGCCGCACTCCGCCGCCTCGGTCTGCATGACCGGCACGATCCGCGTCGCAAACGGCGACCTCCAGGGCGACCAGGACCCGCTCATGACCCACGCTCGTCAGACGGGGCATCGCGCATCCCGGCGGCCAGTTCGTAGACCGGCTCGAACATCCATTCGATCAGGTGTCTGCGTTCCAGCAGAATGTCCGCATCCAGCGCCATCCCGGGGCGCAGTGGCTCCTTGCGTCCGTACGCCACGACATTCTGGCTACCCAGTTCGACGACCACCCGGTAGCGCTGCTCCTTGATGTCCTGGCCCAGCAACCGGGTCAGATCGCCCGAACTCATCGCACTGCGCGAAATTTCCGCGACGCGGCCGGCGTGCCGTCCGAACTTTTGATACGGAAATGCCTGATAGCGCAACACCACCCGATCGCCTGGGCTGACGAACCCGACTGCACGCGAAGACACCCAGAGCTCGGCGCGCAGACGCGTCTCCTGCGGCAACAGCGTCATCAACGGCTGCTGTGCAGCGACCGGCTGCCCCGGATACACCAGCAGATTGCCAACGATCCCATCCGATGGCGCGCGCAGGATCACCGCGCGGCGGGCCTCGCTCTCGGAAATCGACTGTGCCACGTCCGCCAGTTGCCGGTCGATCTCGTTGTTCTTTCCGATCAGCGTTGCCGGAAGCTGCTCCAGCTGTGTCCGCAATTGCGATTGCTGCTGCCGCAGTTCCAGCGAATGCTTCTGCAGATCCTTGAGCTGCGCCTGATTCTGTATCGCCACATCCTGCTGCTGCAGCAACTGCACCTTGGTCAATACCCCACGGTTGCCGGGACTGGACCATTGCTCGTACAGGCGCATGGCGCTATCGGCACGTTGCCGCTGCAGACCGATCTGTTCTTCGGTACTGGCAATCTGACGTTTCAGCAGTTCGATTCGCGTACGCAAGTCGCGATCCTGCGCCTGCGACAGGCTGCGCTGTTCCTCGATGTCCGAACGCAAACGCTCGCGCTTGAGGCGCAATTGCGCGATCACCGATGCCTGCGTATCGCCGAGCGAGGCGCTGTCCTGTTCGCCGGAAATCTCGATCAGCGGTTGTCCCGCACGGACTTTCGCGCCTTCCTTGGCGAACGTACGCACGACCCGCCCAGAGGCCGAAGGCGTCATGGTCAGCAGCCCGCGATCGGGCACCAACGTGCCACTGACCGCTTCTCGCCGCGTATAGCTGCCAATGCACAGCAGCGTCAGAACAAAGACGAGTAGTGCGATGCTGACCCAGAAGTAAGCCCAACCGAAGCGTGGCGCGTCCAGGCGCACGGCGCCGAGCCAGCCCTCGCGGCGCGCTCGAAACACTTCTTCCCTGAAGAATCCGTCCGCCATCGCCATCCCCTGAGCGGCGCTGTGTGCTTTCCTAGCGCGTGAATGTTTATCGCTTTTTGGGATCAGGGCCGTCAAGCGCGCATCGACGCATCCATGGACGGCACGGTAGACAATTTCACGCTGCTACGACGCTGCCCGCGGCCCGTCGCGCAGAGCAGCGACCGACCACGTCGGCATCAGCGGCGTCGCACGCGCATTCGCTAGCCGATCACCCGCTTGAACGGCGGCAACGCATCGATGATGCGCTTGCCATAGCGCTTGGTCAGCAGCCGCGAATCGAGAATGATCACGCGGCCGTGGTCGTCGGCGGTGCGGATCAGGCGGCCGGCGAACTGGGTCAGGGTGCGCAGCGCGTGCGGCACCGCGATCAGGTTGAAGGCGTTGAGGCCGCGGCTCTCGAACCATTCGCCGAGCGTGGCGGTCTGCGGATCGGTCGGCACCGCGAACGGCACCTGGGTGATGACTACCGTGGTGCAGGCCTCGCCCGGCAGGTCCAGGCCTTCGCCGAAGGAATTGAGGCCGAACAGCACCGAGCCTTCGCCGGCGGCGATGCGGCGCATGTGCTCGCCGATCATCTGCGACTTGGAGCCGTCGCCCTGCACCAGCACGCGGTTGCGCTGCGCGATCGGCAACAGGTCGGCCACCTTGAGCATCTTCCAGCGCGAGGTGAACAGCACGATCGAGCCCTTGCCCCAGTCCAGCTCGCGCACCAGGTAGCGCGCCACTTCGCGCGGGTGGCCCTCGCGGTCGTCCGGCGCCACCGGGAACGCCGGCACGATCAGTTCGGCCTGGTTGGGCAGGTCGAACGGCGAGGACAGCGACACCATCTCGGCGTGCGCGGGCAGGCCGTTGTCGATCGCCAGCGCCTGGAAATCGCCGCCGCCGGTGAGCGTGGCCGAGGTCAGCACCGCCGCGTCCACCTCGCTCCACAGCAGCGAGCGCAGCACCTGCGCGGCCGACACCGGCGAGCAATGGCAGATCAGATCGGCATCGCGCGAGGCGGTGATCCAGCGCGCCATCGGCGGCTGCCCGTCCTGGTCCTCGCGGCGCCAGCCCAGCCACAGCGCGTACTGCTGCTCGACCATCTCCAGGGCCATGCCCAGGTTGCGCTGCAGGCGTTCCTTGGCCGCATCCTCCTGCTTGGACTTGGCCGCCATCTGGTGCGCGGCCTGCACCCAGTTCAGCAGCGCGCCGGTGTCCTGCGCCTGCGCATCGATCAGCGGCTTCCAGTCCTCGGGTAGACGACCGTTGGGCGCGCGCCACATCGGTTCGTCCTGGCCCGGCTCCGGCACCCACACCCGTTCGATCTCGGCGCGGAACGCCTTCAGCCCCTTGGCCACCTGCGCGGCCAGTTCGACCGCCTCGTTGGGCAACTGGTTGCCGATGCGGTCCTTGTCGGCAAGCCGGTAGGCGGCGCCGACCAGCGCCTGCAGGCGGCCGGTGCGCCGCGCCATCTCGTCCAGCGGCAGATTGGCTGCGCCCTGGTCGATGGCGACGCCGGCGATGTGGTGGCCCTCGTCGAGCACCAGCAGCATGTCCGACGGGGGCGCGATCAGCGGCTGGCCGTTGTCGCTGTCGCCCAGCGACAGCGCCGACAGCAGCAGGGCGTGGTTGGTGACCACGATCTGCGCATCGCGCACCTCGCTGCGCGCCTTCAGCACCGGGCACTGCACCGCGAACGAACAGCGCCGCCCGGCGCAGCCGGCGGCATTGGTGGTGATGCGCGCGCGCAGCGACGGCGGCACCGGCTCCGGCGCGGCGTCCAGGTCGCCGTTCCAGGTCCTGTCGGCGTAGGCCTTGGCCAGCGCCCGCGCCTGTTCGGCCTCGGCCGGGCTCAGCGGGCGGTCGTACAACGGCGCCTCGTCCTCGAACATGCTGTCCTGCGCGGCTTCGCCATGCAGCTCGGCCACGTTGCGCGTGCACAGGTAACGGGTGCGGCCCTTGGCCAGGGCCACCGTGGCCTCCAGCCCGGTCGCCTTGAGGAAGGCCGGGATGTCGCGCTCGACCAGCTGCGACTGCAACGCCACCGTGCCGGTGCTGATCACCAGCTTCTTCTTGCTGGCCAGCGCGATCGGCACGCCGGCGGTCAGATAGCCCAGGCTCTTGCCGACGCCGGTGGGCGCTTCGGCCACGCCCACGCCGCCGGACGTGCCCAGCGCGCGCGAGACCACGCCGATCATCTGGCTCTGCGCGCGGCGCACGCGGAAGCCCGGCGTATTGGCCTGCAGCTTGGCGTAGGCATCGCGGATGGCCAGCTTGACCGGTTCGGTGAGCTGACGCGGGGACGGGCCGGACGCGGGCGGCGTCGACGGCGAAGGGGACTCGGTCATCCCGACATTTTCTCACGTCCCGTCGCAAGGACTGAAACGCGGGAACTGAACGGCGCGCCATGCCGCCCTACGGCGGCGGCGCGCCCTTGCGCGGCAGCGCCAGCCACAGCGCGCGCAGCAGCAACCCCAGGCCGACCACGTACAGCGCATCGTCCAGCAGATGCACCAGCGCATAGACGCCCGGATGCATGGCGCGGAACTGATCGTCGATCAAGGCCGCCCATGCCAGCACCGCGTCCAACAGCCGCGGCAGGATCGCGCCCACCAGCAACACCGTCAGCCCGAGCCGCGCCCGGGTGCGCGCGCGGCCCGGCGCCAGCCGCGGGAGCAGCAGCAGGGCGATCAGCGGCAGCAGCAGACGCGCCAGCAGGCCGAGCGCGCCGGTCAGCGCGCTCACGTCCAGCACCGGGTACAGCCCCATCGCCAGCATGGCGCCCTCCATGGACCAGGCCCGTCGGCGTCGGTCAGTGCGGCGCCGCCACGCGCGGCGGCAGGGCGAAGCGCAGCGCCAGCACCACCAGCAGCATGCCCGCCGCGAATATCAGCGCGGCGACGAAGCTGACGATGCCAAGCATGCTTGAGACCGACGAGTAGCTATGGCCTTGGGAAACCAGCCACATCGGCACGAACGACATCGCCGTCCCCAGGACCAAGGCCAGCAGCAGGATCGCCAGCCCGCAGATGCCCAAGGTGCGCGCACGGCCAGGACGGCGCGTGAACAGCAGCGCCAGACCGACCACATAGACCAGCAAGAGCGGCAACTGCGTAAGCAGTCGCGTCAGCACTTGCAGCATCAACGATTCGTCCATGCGTTTACTCCCGGATAGATGGCGGAGGCGACGTCTTTCAGTCTGCGCTGACCAGCACTGCATCGCGCTCGCGCAGCGCGGCATACACCGGATCGGTGTCCGGACGCACGCCATGCCAGGTCTCGAAGCTCTCTGCGGCCTGTTCCACCAGCATGCCCAGGCCGTCCACCGTGTCGCGGCACCGCGCCGCGCGCGCCCAAGCCAGGAACGCGATCGCGACCTCGCCGTAGTTCAGGTCCACCGCCAGGGTCATGCTGTTGATCAGCGACAGCGGCAGGGTGAAGCTGGCGGCCGGATCGCGGCCGATGGTGGTGGCGTTGACGATCAGTTCGAAATCGCCCAGCTCGCGCAGGTCTTCCCAATAGCGCGAGATCGCGCGCGCCGGCTCGCCCAGCGCATCGACCAGCGCGTCGGCGCGTTCCGGCGCGCGGTTGACCACCACCAGTTGCTGCACGCCGGCCTCCAGCAGCGCCGGCGCCACGCCGCGCGCGGCGCCGCCGGCGCCCAGCAGCAACGCGCGGCGACCGCGCAGGTCCAGGCCGTTGCGGCCGGTCAGGTCACGCACCAGGCCGGCGCCATCGGTGTTGTCGCCGTGCCACTGGCCATCGCGGTAGCTGAGCGTGTTGACCGCACCGGCCGACTGCGCGCGTGCGCTGTGCACCAGGCTGAGCGCGAACGCGGCTTCCTTCAGCGGCAGGGTCACGTTGGCGCCGACGCCACCGGCCGCGGCGAAGGCGGCCAGCGCCGCGGCGAACCCGTCGGCCTGGACGTCGATCGCCTCGTACTGCAGGGCGATGCCGGTCTGTTTGGCGAAGGCGGCGTGGATGCGCGGCGACAGCGAATGGGCGACGGGGTGGCCGAACACGGCAAAACGGGAGTTGGGCATGGAGCGCTCGTTGGTTGTTTTAGACTGGCGGCGACATTCCATGGAATCCCTCATGCGGACCCCTGCCCTGCCGCTCGCGCTGGCCGCGAGTTTACTCTGCGCGCCGTGTGCGTTCGCGCTTTCCGAATTCGGCATCGAGGGCATGGGCGTGGTGTCGACCGCCGCCGACGAGACCCGCGCGAGCGTGTCGCCCGACGGCCAGCGCATCGTCTGGGCCAGTCCCGACCGCGCCGGCGGGCCCGGCGGCGGCGACCTGTGGCAGGCGGTGCTGCGCGACGGCCGCTGGCGCGACCCGCAACCGCTGCCGGCGCCAGTGAACTCGCCGAACCTGGACAGCGACCCGTTCTTCAGCGCCGACGGCCGCTGGCTGTACTTCGCCTCCGATCGTCCCGGCGGCCACGGCGGCAGCGACCTGTACCGTGCGCCGGTGCTGGCCGGCGGCGGCTACGGCGCACCGCAGAACCTGGGCGCGGCGGTGAATTCGGCGGGCAACGAACGTGCGCCGGCCCTGTCGCTGGACGGCACGCGACTGCTGTTCGCCAGCGACGGCCACGGCGGCGCCGGCGGCCTGGACCTGTTCGTGGCGCGTCTGGAAGGTCAGGGGTTCGTACGCCCGCAGGCGCTGGCCGGGGTCAACAGCGCCGACGACGAAACCGATGCGGCCTGGCTGGGCGACGGCCGCGCGCTGCTGTTCGCCCGTGCCCACGGCAGCGCGAGCAGCCAGGTGCTGCTGGCGCAATGCGCCGGCGGCCGCTACGCGGACCCGCAGCCGCTGGCGCTGTCGTTCAACGGCAGCGATGGCCACACCGCCGGCGCCGTAGTGGATGCGTCCAAGCCGGGCGAACTGCTGTTGTCCGGCAGCGCCCGCGCGCCGAAGGCCGGCAAGCGCGACCTGTACCGGATCAAGGCGCCAGCGGCGACCGGCAGCGGCGACTGCATCTAAGCGGGTTGCGCGGCGACGCGACGCACGGTTGCAATTGGTCGAGCGCAGTCGCGCAGGTTCGCCGAAGGAGTACGGCGGCGGCGGCCGCCCCCTTCCGGCAACCACACCCGGGCGTTTCCGGGATGCCCGGGCTGCTGCCATGCCGTCGGGCAAGCGGCGTAAGAAAAGGCCGGTGTGGGAGGGACTTCAGTCCCGACGCGTGGCACTTGGGCGCATCCCCTCTGCGCTTGCCGCAACCGAAGCCCTCCTCCAACAACGCGCTCTACCGCAGTCAGCGAGACACGCCGTGGTCTTGCAGGAGCACATTTCGCCCTTTTTTGCAGAAACAGCCGCGACGTGCATTCCCGGGTGCCGGTCGCGGCTGAAGCCGCTCCTACGAGGCACGGCGTATCCGGGTGATCCATGACCGGCGCAGACGATAAGAGACGCCCTGAAGTCGCGCCACTCGCATCTCCAGCCGGCACATGATGTGCAGCAGCAGTCGACGCAAGCACGCAGCGGACACCGATTACGCCGCTATCGGCGCATCATCTCAATACACATCGCGTCGGTAGCGCCCCTCGGCGCTGAGCGCATCCAGCGCGTCCTCGCCAAGGATCTCGCGCAACGCAGTATCCACGCCTCGCGCCATGCCCTGCAGGCTGCCGCACACATACACGGTGGCACCACGCGCCACCCAGTCGCGCAGCGTGTCGGCGGCCTCGCGCAGCCCGTCCTGCACGTAGCGCTTGTGCGCCTGGTCGCGCGAGAACAGCAGATCCAGGCGCTGCAGATGGCCCGCGGCCTGCCAGGCCCGCAATTCGTCGCCGAACAGCGCGTCGTGCGCGGCGTTGCGTTCGCCGAACAGCAGCCAGTGCCCCTGCACGCCGGCCTGCTCGGCCTCGCGCAGTAGGCTGCGCAGGCCGGCGATACCGGTGCCGTTGCCGATCAGCAGCATGGGCGCATCGCCATGCCGGCGGAACCCGGGGTTGGCCCGCACCTGCGCGCGCAGCACGGCACCCACCGGCGCGTGCTGGCACAACCAGCCGGCGCCCACGCCGGGGCTGCCGTCGTCGCGTACGGTCAGGCGCACGACCAGCTGCAGCAGGCCGTCGGCCGGCACCGAGGCGATCGAGTACTCGCGCAACGGCAGGCTCGGCAGCGCATCCACCCAGGCCTGGAGATCGTCGTCCGGCGCCGGCGGCGTCAACGCGCGTGATGCCAGCGCCTGCCACAGCGGCTGACGCACACCATCGGCGTGCACCGCCTGTTCGGCGTCCAGCGCCTGCGCGGCGAGCCAGGCGCGGACCGTGTCGGCGGCGTGGCAGGGCTGCACTTCCAGGATGTCGCCGGCGTGCCAGTGCGCCTGCGGCGGCGGCGCCAGATCGATGCGCCACACCGGGGCGCCGGCGCTGCCGGGGTTGAGCAGGACGCGACCAGCCAGGCGCCAGTCCAGCGGTTCCGGTGCCTGCAACACCGGCGCCGACGCCGCCACCCCGGTGAGCGCGGACAGTTGCCATTGCCACTGCGCCAGCGCCTGCGGGTCGGCGTTGTCCACTTCCAACGGCGGGAACAGCGCCTGCGCGCCCTGCGCGTCCAGCCAGTGCTGCACCTCCCGCGAGAAGCCACAGAATTGCGGATACTGGCGATCGCCCAGGCCGAGCACCGCATAGCGCAAGTCCGGCAGCGCCTGCGCCTGGCGCAGCACGCGGCGGACGAAACCACGTGCCGCGTCCGGCGGTTCGCCATCGCCGAAGGTGCTGATCACGAACAGCGCGCGCTGGGTGCCGCGCAAGTGCGCCAGGTCCAGCTGCGCCAGCGAGCGCACGTCCACCGCCAGGCCGGCGGCCTGCAGTTGCGCGGCGGTCTGCCAGGCCAGGCGCTCGCCCAGGCCGCTCTGGCTGGCGAAGCCCACCAGCCAAGAGCCAGCGGCATCGCCGACCAGCCCCGGCAGCGCACGCCGCGCGTCGCGCAAGGCGCGCTTCTTGCGACGGCGGTCCAGGTACAGCATCCAGCCGGTGACGAAGAACAGCGACATGCACAGGCTCGCCAGCAGCATCACCACGCGCCCGGGCAGGCCGAAGAAGCTGCCGGTGTGCAGCGCGAACATGCTGGTCAGCAGGCGCCGGCCCAGCGGTTGCTGGCGATACTCCAGGTGGCGCAGGACGCGGCCGCTGGCCGGATCGACCTCCACGCTGTCGTAGGCGCGGTCGTGCGCCGGGTCGGGCGGCAGGTAGCGGGCCACGATCGGCTGGCCGCTGCGGCCGGGCAGGCGCAGATCCAGGTAGGCGCGCTGTGCGGCGGGCACGGTCGCCAGGGCCGCCTGCAGCCGTGCGTAGTCCACCGTCGGCGGCTTGCCGCCGCGGCCGCCCTCCTTGTCCTTGGGTGCGGCATCGCCGCCGAGCATCGCCACCAGCCCCTGCCGGTACCAGTCGTAGGACCAGTACAGCCCGGTCGCGGCGATCAGCAGGTAAAGCAGCAGGCACCAGGTGCCGATCACCGAGTGCAGGCTCCACAGGAAGCTGCGTCCCTGCCGGTTCCACTCCACCGCCCACCAGGCGCGCCAGCTCCACCATCGCCGCGGCCAGCGCAGGTACAACCCGGACAGGCAGAAGAAGATCAGCACGAAGGCGCAAACGCCGGTGACCGCCTTGCCGCGCTCGCCGGCGGCCAGGCGCCGGTGCAGGTCTTCGACGAAGGAGAAAAACCCGTCCAGGCGCGGCGCCGGCAGCACCGCGCCGGTGTAGGGATCGAAGTACAGGCGGCCGCCGTCGCGGCCGGGCAGGCGTACCGCGGACGGCCGCGTGCCAGTCGGGTCGATCAGCAGCCTGTTGCTGCGGTGTGCGCCGTCCAGGTCCAGGCGCCGCGCCAGTTCAGCCAAGGGCAGCGGCTGCTCGCCGGCGGCATGGCGCGCGGCGATGGCCGCCAGCGGCGGATTGGCCAGGCGCACGATCTCGTCCTCGAAGGCCAGCGTGGCCCCGCTCAACCCCATCACCGACAGCACCAGCCCGGCGCTGATGCCGAGCAGCCAGTGCAACTGGAACAACAGCGTCTTGATCACGGCGCGCGCGGGGGACAGGGCGGGCGCGCATTGTAAATGAGAACGCTTATCGCATGCGATTGATCCGGCGCGGCGCGGCGTCTACCGCCAAGCGTGACCGCCGGCGCGGTTGCCATTTGCCGCACATCCAGCGGTCACCCGGCGGACATCGAACCTGGCCAGTTTCTTCACCTCCATCGACCACCCCCGAGGTTCCTGCAATGTCCGTCTCCCTGCGCGGTTGTCTTGCCCTGCTTGCGCTGTTCGCCGCCCAGGCGGCCAGCGCCGCCACCAGCTGCCCCACGCTCTACGCCGGCGGCAAGGCGCCGACGCTCGACGCGTCGATCACCAGCCGCACCACCGAGGTCTGCCATACCGAATACGTGCTGATGGCCTCGGGCGTGACCAAGGGCCCGCTGTACTCGGCCGAGCACATCACCGACCAGCAGGTCGCCGGCGCCGAATCGATCGGCCGCGTCGGCTCCTTCCACGACGAGACCGGCATCCCGGCCGCCGACCGCTCGCACACCTCGGACTACACCAACTCCGGCTTCGACCGCGGGCACATGACCCCGGCCGGCGATGCCTCGACCACCAACTCGGAGAAGGAAACCTTCTCGATGGCCAACGTGGTCCCGCAGGACCACAAGCTCAACACCGGCGAGTGGGCGCGGATCGAGGAGCAGGTGCGCCAGCTGGCCAAGCAGCGCGGCGAGGTCTACGTGGTCACCGGCCCGGCCTTCGACAGCGGCACGCGCAGCAGCATCGGCGCCGACAACGTGCAGATCCCGAACTACGTGTGGAAGGCGGTGTACGAGCCGGGCAACGGCGCGGCCGCCTACATGTGCGTCAACGACAGCACCATCAACTGCGACGTGGTGTCGATCAACGACGTCATCACCATGTCCGGCGTGGATCCGTTCCCGGCGATCAGCGCCAGCATGAAGGCCAATCCGATCGCGCTGACGTTGCCGTAAGGCGGGGATTGGGGATTGGGGATTCGGGATTTTGGGATTCGTAAAAGTGTCCTGACATCCCTGCCCGGGTCGGGGCGGCCGGAGGCGAGCGTGATGTGCCGGCCGCCGTGATCAACGCGCGCACACCTCAGGCGGTGTGCGCGGTCATCGCGTCGACCAGCGCCGCGAACACCGCGCTGCAGGCGGCGCTGCCACGCACGTCCTGGTGCATCACGATCCAGCTTTCCAGGCCCACGCGCACCTGCTGCGGCAGCACCGGCACCAGCGCCGGCGTCCGTCGCGCCAGCGCGACCTGGCAGAAGCCGATGCCGCAGCCGGCACGCAATAGCGCCAGTTGCGCCAGGTCGCTGTCGGCGCGCAACGCGAACGCCTCGCGCCGCCATGGCGGCAACGCACTGCGCGCCGCGCGCAGGAACGGCGTTTCCGTATCGAAGCCGATCAGCGCATGCTGCGGCAGGTCCTCCAGCGTCTGCGGCAGCCCGTGGCGGTCCACGTAGTCCTGGTGCGCGAACAGCGCCACCGCCACCGCGCCGACGTGGCGCGCGACCAACACGTCCTGGGTGGGGCGGGTCATACGCACCGCGACGTCCGCTTCGCGGTGCAGCAGGTCCTGCACCCGGTTGCTCAGCACCAGTTCCAGCCGCAGGTGCGGATGCGCGCGGCGCAAGGCCGCCAGCGCCGGCGGCAACACCTCCGCACCGATCACTTCGCTGGCGGCGATGCGCACCGTGCCGCGTACCGCATCGCCGTGGCGGCCCGCCGCGCGCTGCAGCGACGCGGCCAGGCTGCCCATCGCCTGCGCATGCCCGCGCAAGGCCAGTGCGGCATCGGTCGGCAGCAGGCCGGTCTGCGAACGCACGAACAGCGGCACCGCCAGCGCCTGTTCCAGCGCCGCCACGTGACGGCCGACGGTGGGCTGGGTCAGGCCCAACGCGCGTGCCGCCGCCGACAGCGAGCCTTCCTCCAGCACCGCCAGGAAGGACCGGTAGAGTTCCCAACCGATCGTGTTGTCCATACAGAAATGTATAGCCGGTCCGCATTATTCGCCAATTTTCTTCAGCGGCACCGGCACCGACACTGACCGCCGACCCCAACGGAGCGCTGTCATGTCCTCTTCTTCTTCCACGGCCCTGGTGCTGGGCGCCAGCGGCGGCATCGGCGGCGAACTGGCGCGGCAGTTGCGCGACGCCGGCTGGCAGGTGCGCGCCCTGCAGCGCGGCCTCGCCCACGCCAGCGAGGAGCGCGACGGCATCCATTGGTGCCGCGGCGATGCACTGCAACGGGCGGACGTGCTGCAGGCGGCGCAGGGGTGCGCAGTGATCGTGCATGCGGTCAATCCACCGGGTTACCGGCGCTGGTCGGAACTGGTGCTGCCGATGATCGACAACACCGTCGCCGCCGCCATCGCCGAGCGCGCCACCGTGGTCCTGCCGGGCACGGTCTACAACTATGGCCCGGACGCCTATCCGGCGCCGCACGAAGACGCACCGCAAGCGCCGATCACCCGCAAGGGCGCGATCCGGGTGGAACTGGAGCGACGCCTGCAGGCCGCGACCACGCGAGGCGCACGGGCGATCGTGGTGCGCGCGGGCGATTTCTTCGGCCCGCGCGTGGGCAACAGCTGGTTCGCGCAAGGGCTGGTGCGGCCGGGACGACCGGTCACGACGGTGACCCTGCCGGGCGATCCGGGCGTGGGCCACCAATGGGCCTACGTGCCGGACGTGGCGCGGACCATGCTGGCGCTGCTGCAGCGGCGCGAGCGTCTGCCGGACTTCGCCCGTCTGCACATGGACGGGCATTGGGACGCCGACGGTACGCAGATGGCCGCGGCGATCGCGCGGGTCGCGCAACGCCATGGTCTGGCGCCGCCGCGCACGCGCCGCTTCCCGTGGCTGCTGCTGACCCTGGCCGTGCCGTTCTGGCCGCTGGCGCGCGAACTGCACGAGATGCGGCCGCTGTGGCGGCAGCCGCTGCGCATGCGCAATACGCGGCTGCTGGAGTTGCTTGGCGAAGAACCGCATACGCCGCTGGACGCAGCGGTGGAGGCGACGCTGCGCGGACTGAGCTGTTTGCCGGTGGCATTGCCATCGGCAACGCCGACGTGCGCGTAGAAGCGGTTTCAGGCACGACCGGGCTGTAATGGGAATGCCCGGTCGCGGCTGAAGCCGCTCCTACGAGGAGCCGAAATAGATGGGTCGATGGATCGCAAGCTCCTGCCTGTGTAGGAGCGACTTCAGTCGCGACAGGGGTTTGCCGAGAAAAGCGTCGCGACGGAGGTGTCTCTGACAGACAGACGCTGGCTCAGCGCGCCTCGCGCAACCAGCGCGCCACCTGCGGCGCGAAGTAGGTCAGCACGCCGTCGGCACCGGCGCGCTTGAACGCCATCAGCGACTCCAGCACGCAGGCGCGCTCGTCCAGCCAGCCGTTGCCGATCGCCGCCTTGAGCATCGCGTACTCGCCGCTGACCTGGTAGGCGAAGGTGGGCACGCGAAACTCGTCCTTCACCCGCCGCACCACGTCCAGGTAGGGCATGCCGGGCTTGACCATCACCATGTCCGCGCCCTCTTCCAGGTCCAGGGCGATCTCGCGCAGGGCCTCGTCGCCGTTGGCCGGGTCCATCTGGTAGGTGGTCTTGTCGGCCTTGCCGAGGTTGCCGGCGCTGCCCACGGCCTCGCGGAACGGGCCGTAGAACGCCGAAGCATACTTGGCCGAGTAGGCCATGATGCGCACGTGCAGGTGCTCGTCGGCATCCAGCGCGCGGCGGATCGCGCCGATGCGCCCGTCCATCATGTCCGACGGCGAGACGATGTCCACGCCGGCCTGCGCGTGCGACAGCGACTGCTGCACCAGCGCCTGGACGGTGATGTCGTTGAGCACGTAGCCGCGGTCGTCGATGATGCCGTCCTGGCCGTGGCTGGTGTAAGGATCCAGCGCCACGTCGGTCATCACCCCAAGCTCGGGGAAGCGCGTCTTCAGCGCGCGCACCGCGCGTTGCGCCAGGCCGTCCGGGTTCCAGGCCTCGGCCGCGTCCAGCGACTTGCCGGCCGGGTCGATCACCGGGAACAGGTCGATCACCGGGATGCCCAGTTCCAGGGCCACCTCGGCCTCCTTCAGCAGTTCCTCGATCGACAGGCGCTCCACGCCGGGCATGGAGGCGATTGGCGTGCGCCCGGGCACGTCGTGCACGAACACCGGCCAGATCAGGTCGTCGACGGTGAGGGTGTGCTCGCGCATCAGGCGGCGCGAAAAGGCATCGCGGCGCATGCGCCGGGGGCGATAGTGGGGATGGGCCACGTGCAGGCTCCTGGGTGGGCGGATTCTGGGAGGCCGCGCCGGTCGTACGGGCCGATGCCGCCAAGGCACCGCAGGCCGCGCCGCCGGCACCGGCGTGAACGCAAGGCGGCCCGTGAGCGGCGCCGTCGGCTGCGCATGTTACTCCCGCCGGAGTGGCCCGCCGCATGGGATGGTGCAACACAGCATGCTGGTTGCCGGCCCGCGGCTCAGATCACGCCGCCGCCCAGGCTCAGCCGGATCACCCCGACCACGATCACCAGCGCATTGAGCATCAGGCCGGTCTTGGCGCGGCCGCGGTTGGGCGCGGCGGTGAACAGCAGCCCGATCGCGGCGATCAGCGCACCGACCGCGGCGAACGGGATCAGGAACCAGTTGCCCCAGCCGAGCAGCGGGATGAAGGCCAGGATCATCCACAGCAACGCCACGATGCCCCACAGCAGACTGATCAGACCCATGCCGGCCTCCGTGCGAATGTCAGCCTCCACGATAGCGCACTGCGGAGGCTGGCGCGGCGCGTCCGCCCGACCGATAGCGAACGATCCACATAGCGGGCGATCCACGCTGACGGCGCCAACGGAGCGCCCAGGCAACGCAGGTAGGGGATGCACGCACTGGATCGTCTTAATGCGGGACGGGAACCCTGGACCGTCCCCCATCTAGGAGCAGCCCATGAAGCGCTGGATATGGAGTTTCGCCATCTGCCTACTGTCGTTCCCCACCGTCGCCGAGCCCGTCTACAAGAAGCTCGTATGCCGCGACAACGACCCGTTCGTGTTCTGTACCCAAGGCTGCAAGGGCGTGGACAAGAACTGGAGCCCGGTCGACCCGATCAGCGGCTCCTGGCAAGCGGACCCCGGGTATTGTTTGCGGCCAAGTCCCGTGCGCTGCTGCAAGCACGGTTCGCACTGCGGCGCGTGGACGCCCACCGCGATCGTGGCCGTGAAACAGTACGAAGACATCTGTCCTGCCGCCGTCACACAAGGCGACTGGACGGATCCGAGCCGGCGTCCGGAGAACGTGCCCTACGAGCACTGACGATCATGCCGCTGCACGACGCAGCGGTGTGTTGCCCCGCCAGACGCCCCGACCCTTGGCATGGGGATCACGCCCGCCCTGCCAGGGTGACGGCGGCGGGTTCGGCGCGATTCACCCGGCCCGCCTATGATCGCGTGAGATCCGAATACGGGGGTAAGGCCATGAAGATCCGACCGTTGCTGCCGCTGGCGCTGCTGCTGGCCCTGAGCGGCTGCGCCAGTTCCTCCAAGGTGATGGTCGGGGCGGCACGCCCGCCGATCGATCCGGCGCTGGTGCAGATCTACTCCGCGCCGCCGCCCGGGGCGATCGACATCGCCCAGTTGGAGGCCTCCAGTGCGGCCGGCTTCGGCACCCAGGGCCAGACCGACGCAGCGGTGGACCGGCTCAAGCGCGACGCGGCCAAGCTCGGCGCCAACGGCGTGGTGCTGATGGGCGTGGGCTCGCAGCGCTCCGGCGGCGGCCTGTCGGTCGGCGCGGGCAGCTACGGCGGCCACGTCGGCGGCGGGCTGGGCATCGGCATCCCCACCACGCAGAAACGCGCCGCCGGCATGGCGATCTGGGTGCCGCCGGGGGCGGCGGCGCCGGCGGCACCGCAGCCTGCGGCGCCGCCCGGTCGCTGAATTTGGTCAGGCAGGCCAGCGGCCGGTGGCCTACCCGGCCGATGCGCCGGCGCAGGCGAACCCACTGATCACCCGAAGCGGGTCATCCGGTCTGCCCTGGCCAGCAGGGTGGGCCCATGGACCGTGCCCTCCGCCACTGAAACCCTTGCTAAGCTATTTGCGGGCAAAATCGGCTGGACCCGTCGCGGGTCCGGGGTCGGGATGCCGCTCGCCACGCAACGACACGTTTGGTCCGAACGTTTGGGATGGACCGCTTTCGACAGAGGGAAGGGTGATGAAAAAGCTGATCTGGATTCTGGTTGCGTTCCTGGGGATGCAGGGTGCCGCTAGCGCGCAACAGGTCTACGAAGACCTGTCTTGTCGTTCCAACGATCCGTTCGTGTTCTGTACGCAAGGCTGCAAATCGCCCAACCGACATTGGAAACCTGTAGGTGCCGGCAGCGGATGGGCGCCGATTCCGCCCTACTGCCCCTACCCCACGGTCGTCAGCACCAAGTACTGCAAAGGGTGGTCCGTCATTGCGTACAACGCATGGTTCGAACGCCAGCGCATCTGCCAGGTAGGCGGCGGTAAGGCTAGCGACTGGACGGGACGGCAGCGCCCCGAAACTGATCCGGGGAATCACTGAGAGCCGCAGCCTGTCCGATGTCGACGGTGATCGCAAGCGCGCTCACTTGCGCTGTGACGGCACGAACGCCTCGTCCACCGCCGCGGCCAGCTGATCCGGGGGCAACAACCCCTGGTCCAGCAGGAAGTTATTGAACTTCAGCCGGTCGAACCTGGCGCCCAGCGCCAGCTCGGTGCGCATGCGCAGTTCCAGGATGCGGCTGTAGCCGTAGAAGTAGCTGCCGGCCTGCCCGGGGGCGCGCACCATGTAGCGGTCCAGCTCCTGCCGCGCCATCGCCGGCGACAAGCCGACGTCGTTCTCCAGCACCAGGCGCGCACGCTCGCGGTCGATCAAGCCGAGGTTGAGCATCGGGTCGAGCATGGCCCGGGCGGCGCGCAGCAGGCGGAACTGCAAGGCGATCAACTGCCCGTCCAGCGGCTCGTACGGCACCATTTCGGCCTCGGCGTACAGCGCCCAGCCTTCGACGTTGACCGAATTGAACGCATACAGGCTGCGCGCCAGCGACACGCCGCGCTCGACCATGGCGGTGAACTGCAGTTCGTGGCCGGGCCGGCCCTCGTGCGCGCTCAGCGTCCACGCCGCCGCGCCGAAGTTGAAATCGTCGTAGTGCTCGCCCTTGCCGGCGCTGTCCGGATTGCCCAGCGGCAGCACGAAGGTGCCCTGCTCGCCGGTGTTGCCGACCAGCGGCGCCGGGCGGAAATGCGGCGCCGGTTGCGCGGCGCTTTCCGCCGGGGAGCCCAGGCGCATCTGCATCGGCCGCTGCGGCACATCGACGATGCGCTGCTGGCGGATGATCGGATCGATGCGGTCGATGACGCTGCGGTAGTGCGCCTCGAGCTTGGCGTCGGGGATGGTGTCGCGCTTGAGCGCGCGCAGCACCGTGCGGTAGTCGCGGGCGTCGTCGCCGCGCAGGCCCTTGGCGGCGGCCACCAGCGGCGCCAGTTGCTGCATCGCCGAGCGGGTTTCCATGAATTCCAACTGCGCGCGCTGCATCAGCACCTGCGGGGCGATGTCGATGCCGACCTGCTTGAGCTGGAACGCATACAACTCGGGCGGCAGGCGCGCATCCTCGCGCGCCTGCGGCAACACCACCGTGCGGGTCCAGGTGGCGTAGTCCTGGAACTGCTTGTCCATCGCCGCCAGCGCCGCCTCCGCGCCCGTGATCTTGTACTCGGCGAACAGCGAACGAATGCCCTTGGCGTAGGTATCGACATTGCTCAAGGCCTGCTCGACCTCGCGCTTGGTCGGCTGCAGGAGGTTGCCGTCGGCGCGCTTCTCTTCGTAGCGTTGCCGCGCCAGCTGCAGAGTCGAGGTGCTGCCCGGCGCAAGGCCGACGTAACGCTGCAACCGCAGCAGCGCCTTGGCGCGGCGCGCCGCCGGTACCTGCTCGGACAACAGGTTGTTGATGCCGCCGAACACGTGCTGCGGCGCGTCGGTCCATGGCAGCAAAAAGCGCTCATTGAGGGTGCTGCCCTCGATGGACTGGTCGGCGGCGTGGATCAGGATCGCCAGGTCCTGGCGCACATTGGGATCGCGCTCCACCTGCAGTTTTTCCTGCAGCGTGCGGCGCGCTGCGCTGGTGGCCTCGCGGAAGCGCCGCGCGTTGTCGGGACCGAAATCGGAAACCTGGTCGTCGAAACCCGGTACGCCGAAGAAGCTCACCTCCTCGGCCTGGAACGGCGCCTGCGCCTGCAGCAGGATCTGCGCGAAGGCATTGCTGCGCTCCACCCAAGCGGGTGCGTGCTTGGCCGACGCGGCCGCCGGTGCGGCCGCTGCTGCCAGCGCCGGGAACGGCGCAGGCGCCGCCAGCGCCAGGGTCAGAGCGATGGCGAGGACACGTGGCTTCATGGCGCAGCTCCGACAGAATGATGCAGGGACCGTACGCGGCATTGCCGGATCGGCCATCTGCCGGAGGTCATGGCCGCCACCGCGCGGCGATGCGGCATGCGGCGGTGGCGACGCCGCGGCGTGGCTGCATCAGTGCAGACTCGTGGCGGTACGCCATCGCGTGCCGATGGCCACCGTCGACCGCACACGACGTGCGCGGCAGACCGCTTGCGCCGCTATTGTGTGGTGTCGGCCTCGGCAGGCGTGGCGCTGTGCACGTCCGCCGCGGGCACCGGCCGCGCCTCGACCGCCATTCCGTCCGCGTCCTCGTCGTCGTCGCTGTCGGCGTCCTGCCCGAGCGCATCGAGCAGCGGGATCGCTTCACCCGCATCCGGCAATACCTGCAAGGTGGTGTAGTGCCACTCGCCCGCATGCCGCTCGGCTTCGATGTACAGGGTGCCGTTGGCGCGGCTGCCGTGCAGCGACACGCTCAGCTCGGCATTGCCACTACCACCGCCGCTGCTGTTGAAGCTGCCGCTGGGCATGATGCCGTCCTTGATCGGCGCGCCCAGCGCGGCCGCCACGCGCGGATCGTGTTGTGCGGCCATCACGCCGACCCGGTACGGCTCGGACGACTTGGTGACGCGCGCGATGCCGAGCACGAACACCGCGATCGACGCCAGCAGCAGGGCGCCGAGCACCAGCACGATCAGCGGCACCGCCCACTTCCAGTGCCGCGCCCACCAGCCGCGCTTGGCCGGTGGCAGCGCCGTGGCGGAGGCAGGACCGGGCGTCCCGGGCAGTGGCGGCGGACTCGACATGACGTCACCCCTTGTCGTGCGAAAGCGGAAAGGTGAAATGCAGCGGCGCGCTCAGGGCTTGAGGCAGCGCGCTAGGAAGGCCTCGGTGGTGCGATAGCGATGCAGCGCGTTGCTGCCGGACAGCCCGTGCTTGGCGCCGGGATAGGTCATCAACTCGAACAGCTTGCCGCGCTTCTGCAGTTCGCTCATCAGCGAGGTGGAGTTGGTGAACAGCACATTGTCGTCGGCCATGCCGTGCAGCAGCAGCAACTGCGAGCTCAGCCCGTCCAGGTGCGCGGCCACGCGGCTGTCGCGGTAGCCATCCGGATTGGCCTTGGGCAGATTCATGTAGCGCTCGGTGTAGTGGCTGTCGTACAGGCCCCAGTCGGTGACCGGCGCGCCGGCGGCGCCGCAGGCATAGGCCTCGCTGTGCTTGGCCAGCAGCATCAGGGTCATGTAGCCGCCGTTGGACCAGCCGTACACGCCGATGCGCGCCGCATCCACCCACGGCTGCGCCTTCAGCCAGGCCACGCCGCGCAACTGGTCGTCCACTTCCACAGTGCCCTGGTGCTGGTACAGCGCACCGCCGAAATCGCGGCCGCGGCGCGGCGTGCCGCGATTGTCCAGCGAGAACACCACATAGCCGTGCTGGGCCAGGTACTGGTCGAACAGCGCATCGCCGCGGCCGGGCCAGCCATCGACCACGGTCTGCGCGGCCGGGCCGCCATACACGTAGACCACCACCGGATAGCGCTTGCCCGGATCGAACCCTTCCGGCTTGATCAGCCGGTAGTGCAGCGGGGTCTTGCCGTCGGCGGCGGTCATGGTGCCGAACTCGACCGGGCGCTGCGCGGCGCGGTAGGCGGCATAGGGATGCTGTGGATCGGCCAGGTCGTTGACCAGCAGGGTGGCGATCTTTTCGCCATTGGCGCGGAACAGCTCGATCTGCGGCGGCGTGGTGGTGTTGGACCAGCTGTCGACATAGACGCTGGCGTTCTTGGCGAAGCTGGCGGCATGCGTGCCGTTGGGCTTGGACAGCTGCTCGATCGCACCGCCGGCCAGCGGCACCGCGTAGAGCTGGGTCTGGGTCGGCGACGCCTTGGTCGCGGAGAAGTAGACCTTGCCGGCGGCCTCGTCCACCGCCAGCAGTTCGTCCACCACCCACTCGCCCTGGGTCAGCGGACGCAGCGTGCGGCCGTCTTCCGACGCCAGGTACAGATGCTCGTAGCCGCTGCGCTCCGACCCCCAGACGAAGCGCCCGTCCTTGAGGAAATGCAGGTCGTAGGTGAGCGGCACCCAGGTCGGGCTGGTCTCGGTGATCAGCACGCGCTGCTTGCCGCTGGCCAGGCTCGCCTCGATCAGCTCCAGGCGTTTCTGGTCGCGCGACTGGCGCTGGAAGGTCAGCCGTTGCGGATCGCGCCAGTCCACGCGCGCCAGGTAGATGTCCGGGTTCTTGCCCAGGTCGATCCACTGCGGCTGCGCGCCGGCACGCGGCGCGATCACCCCGAGCTGGATCTTGACGTTCGGCTGCCCCGCCTGCGGATAGCGCTGCTCCACCACCTCGGTGTGGTCGGCATAGACCTCCGGACGCTTCTGCACCGGCACCTCGGTTTCGTCGATGCGCGCGAAGGCGATCGCCGAGTCGTCCGGCGCCCACCAGTAGCCGGTGTGGCGGTCCATCTCTTCGTCGGCGACGAACTCGGCCACGCCGTTGCCGATGGTCTCGCTGCCGTCGCGGGTGAGCTGGTGCTGCTGGCCGCTGGCCAGGTCGATGACCCACAGGTTGCGCCCGCGCACGAAGCTGACGTAGCCGCCCTTGGGCGAGATCTTCGGGTCGGTGACGAAGCCTTCGCCGTGGGTGAGCTTGCGCACCGCGGCACTGCCGGTCTTGCTCAGGTCGTACAGGTACAGCTCGCCGCCGAGCGGGAACAGCAGCGCATGCGCGTCCGGCGCCCACTGGTACTCGACGATGCCGGTGTAGGCGGCGATACGCTGGCGCTCGCGGCGCGCCTTTTCCTCGTCGCTCAGGGTCTCGGTGCCGGGCAGCACCAGTTTGGAATCCACCAGCATGCGGGTCTGCCCGCTGGCGATGTCGTACTCCCACAGATCCAGCTGGTTGCGGTCGCTGTCCTTGCCGCGCAGGAAGGTCACCCGCGAGCCGTCCGGCGCCACCTTGGGCTTCATCAGGGTCGGCCCGGACAGCGGCTTGCTGCCGGTGATGGCCTCCAGGGTCAGTTTCTCGGCGTGGGCGGGAACGATGGGGGTGGCGAGCATGAGGGCGAGAGCGGCGAACAGAGAGCGCATGAAGGTTCCTGATGGAGCACCGAGCGCACGGATGATGCGCGTGCGCCCGGGATTTGAGAAGCGCGCCGGCTCAGCGCTGCCCGAACAGGTGCTTGCGCTCGGCGTCGCTGAGCGGCTTGCCCGCGTTCGGGTTCACCTGCTCCTTCAAGGCGTAGGCGCGCTGGGTGGCCGGGCGCGCGGCGATGGCATCGTGCCAGCGCTTGAGGTGCGGGAAGGCGGCGTAGTCGGGGGTCAGGCCGTTGTACACCTCGATCCATGGGTAGCTGGCCATGTCGGCGATGCCGTAGGCGTCGCCGGCCAGATAGGCGCTGTGCGCCAGGCGCTTGTCCAGCACGCCGTGCAGGCGCCGCACCTCGTTGCCGTAACGCTCGATCGCATAGCCGATCTTCTCAGGCGCATAGACGTTGAAGTGGCCCATCTGCCCGGTCATCGGGCCGAGCCCGGCCATCTGCCAGAACAGCCATTCCAGCGCGACCACGCGCCCGCGCGGATCGGCCGGCAGGAAGCGGCCGGTCTTCTCGGCCAGGTACAGCAGGATCGCGCCGGACTCGAACACGCTCTGCGGCGCGCCGCCGTCGGCCGGGGCGTGGTCGACGATGGCCGGCATCTTGTTGTTGGGCGAGATCGCCAGGAACTCCGGCGCGAACTGCTCGCCGGCGCCGATGTTGACCGGCTTGAGCGTGTAGTCCAGCCCGGCTTCCTCGAGGAACAGGGTGACCTTGTGGCCGTTGGGGGTGGGCCAGTAGTACAGATCGATCATGGCGGCGCTCCTGGACAGGGAACCCCGAGTGTAGCGGCGCCCCCCCGGCTTGGCAGCGTCACCGCCGGCCGGGTACCCTGGCCGCTCCCGCAACGCAGCATTCCAGACCACGCCATGACTCCCGAGCGGCCTCGCCTGCATCCCCTGTCCAACCTGATCTTCGCCTCGCGCTGGCTGCAGTTGCCGCTGTACCTGGGGCTGATCGTGGCCCAGGGCGTGTACGTGTTCCTGTTCGGCAAGGAGCTGTGGCACCTGATCCACGAAGCGCCGAGCCTGGGCGAGCAGCAGATCATGCTGATCGTGCTCGGCCTGATCGACGTGGTGATGATTTCCAACCTGCTGGTGATGGTGATCGTCGGCGGCTACGAGACCTTCGTGTCGCGGCTGGGCCTGGAAGGCCACCCGGATCAGCCGGAGTGGCTGAGCCACGTCAACGCGAGCGTGCTCAAGGTCAAGCTGGCGCTGTCGATCATCGGCATCTCCTCGATCCACCTGCTCAAGACCTTCATCGCGGTCGGCGCGCTCGGCGGCATGCCGATGTGTTCGCCGGAGCAGCTGGCCAGCGCCGTGGGCACGGTGGATCTGAAGAGCTGCGCGACGCTGACCGCCACCGGCGTGCTGTGGCAGACCATCATCCACGGCATCTTCATCCTGTCGGCGATCGGCATCGCCTGGACCGACCGGATCATGTCCGCGTCCGCGCCGGCGCGCCCGGCGCATTGACGGACGCGCGCAGCGTCACGCTTTTTGCCGCATGGCAGCGTCTGCCACGCACGCGGCGGCCGCGGATGCTAGATTGACCGATGGGGTGCGCTGGCGGCATGGGGGCCGCAGCACCGCGAACGCACCGCCGTCGCATCGTTGATTGCCAACACCGGGGATTCAGGGGGACGCATGTCGCAACTCACCACACTCGCCAAGGCGCGCCGTGTCGCGCCGGTCCTGTTGCTGGCCGCGCTGGCGGCCTGCTCCAAGCAGGACGAGACCGCACCACCCAGCGCCACGCCGGCCACCGCCGCAGCCAACGCTGCGGCGACGCCGGCGGTGTCGGCCAAGGTGCAGTCGATGGGCACTGAACAGTTGCACGACTCGGCCAGCCAGGCGCTGCGCGAGAACCGCATGTACGCGCCGGCCGGCAACAACGCGGTCGAGTACTACCTGGCGCTGCGCGACAAGCAGCCGGACGACGCGGGGGTCAAGAGCGCGCTGACCGACCTGATGCCGTACACGCTGATCGCCGCCGAACAGAGCATCAACCGCGAGGATTTCCCGGAGGCCCAGCGCCTGATCGGCCTGATCGAGAAGATGGATCCGCAGGCGCCGGCCCTGCCGCGGCTCAAGCAGGGCATCAGCAAGGGCATGGAGGCCGTGACTCAGCGCAGCCAGGACGAGACCGACAAGGCCAAGAAGGACGCCGAGCAGAAGGCCAAGCTCGCGGCCGAGCAGCAGAAGCAGGCGCAGCAGCAGGCCAGCGAAGCGCAGGCGGCGCAACAGATCGCTGCGCAGCAGGAGGCCGCGCGCCGCGAGAGCGCACGCCAGGAGGCCGAACGCCAGGCCGCCGCGCGCCCCGCCACGCCCGCCGCGACGCAACCGACGCCTGCACCTGCCGCGGCACCCGCGGCCGCGCCGGCGGCCACGGCGCAGACCCTGCGCCCGATCAGCACCCCGGCCCCGCGCTATCCGCCCGAAGCCCTGCGCTCGGGGACGGCCGGCGAAGTGCTGGTGGAGATCACCGTCGGCACCGACGGCGCGGTCACCAATGCCCGCGTCCTGCGCTCCACGCCGCCGCGGGTGTTCGACCGCGAGGCATTGAACGCGACCAAGCGCTGGCGCTTCGAGCCGGTCAGCGCCCCGGTGACCACCCGCCGGACGCTGGCGTTCAATCCCGGCGGTTGAGCCGCCGTTGACGCGTGCCCGGCCACCGTGGCCGGGCACGCCGCATCGCCAGGCGCGGCACCGCGCGAAAACGCTCAGGACACCGGCGCACTATCCGCACGGCGCCCGGGCGCGCCGAAGCGCCCCTTGCGCCAGGCCACCCAGGTCGCGATCGCACCCACCACCGTGCACACCAGCAGGCCCGGCAGCGATGCTTCCGGGCCGAAGGCGCCGCCGCTCAGCCAGTCCGGCATCCCGGCCTGCACCGTGCTGCGCGCCACCGCCGGGCCCATGTCGGTGCCCGACACCGCCGCGCCGAACAGATAGCCCTGGGTGAAGTTCCAGGCCGCGTGCACGCCGATGGACACCCACAGCCGGCCGGTGAGCACGTAGAAGGCGCCCAGCATGATGCCGGCCTCCACCGCGATGCAGAGCGCGGCGAACACGCTCGCGTTCGGATTGCCGAGGTGGGCCAGGCCGAACAGCGCCGCCGACAACGCGAACGCCAGCCAGGGACCGAACGCGCGCCACAGCAGCCGCAGCAGGATCGCGCGCAGCATCAGTTCTTCCACCACGCCGGCCTGCAGTGCCTTGCCGAGCGCCCCCCACGCCGGCGCCGGCCCGGTCCAGCGGATCGCGTACACGCCCAACGCCACCATGAGCGCCATCACCGCCGCGAACATCGCCGCGCCCAGCAGCAACCCCAGGGTCAACTGCGATGGCATCGCGCGCCAGGCGAGCTCCGCCGGCCAGCGCCGCTCGCCCAGGCGCACCGCCACGGCGTAGAGGATGGCGGCCATCGATGCCGTGGCATACGGTGCGAGTTGACCCGCGCCCGGCGGCAGGAGCCTGCCGCACAGCAGCGGCACCGCCACTGCCACGACCACCATCAGCGCCAGCAAGGCGACCGCCCAGGCCACCGCCCTCAGCCAGCGCAGCATGCCCGGCTGCAGGATGCGCGCCTCGCCCAACACCAGCAGGCGCGTGCGGTCGGCGGCATGCGTTGCAGGCGCATCGTGTGGATCGGAAGACATGCAAGGCTCGCTGCGGATCGGGGTACAGGAAGGCGGATGCAGCCGCCGTGCGGGAACGCCATGCGCATCGCCGCCGCACGTTCGCGCGGCGACCGCGACCAGGGCGGCGCAGCGCGCGGACCTTGCCCGCGCGCTGCTGGCGCTTATGCGGAGATCGCCAACTGCTCCTGCCGGTAGCGGCGCACCGCCGCCAGCCACAGCACCGCGGCCAGGCCGAAGCCGGTGAGCAGGTAGACCGCCCAGATCTGCGGATCGATCGTCTCGCGGCGGATGATCTTCATCAGCATCTGGTTCTGCGCCAGGAACGGCACCGCGAACTGCCACAGCGTGGTTTTCAGCGGATACACCATCAAGGCGTAGCCGGGCAGCATCGGCAGCAGCATCAGCCAGGTCATGTGGCTCTGCGCTTCCTTCATGCTCTTGGCCGAGGCCGCCAGGTAGGTCAGCAGCGAGGTGCCGATGAACAGCATCGGCAACAGCACGAACAGCATCTGCAGCATCGCCACGAAGCTGACGTTGAGTTGCCGGCCGATGCCGCTGGCCACCTGCGCGCTGAGCTTGAACGCGAGCAGGGTCAGCAGCAGCGACACCAGGCCGACCACGCAGGCCGCGGCGATCTTGCCGCTGACGATGGCGCTGCGCGAGGCCGGCGTGGCCAGCAGCGGCTCCAGCGATTGCCGCTCGCGTTCGCCGGCGGTGGCGTCGAGGATCAGGTAGGCGCCGCCGATGAACGAGGTGATGGTCAGCAGCACCGGCAGCAGCATCGCCAGCAACGCACCGCGCTTGGCCTCCGGCGTGGCCAGGTCCTGCAGCGCCACGTCCAGCGGCCGCGACACCTGCGAATCGATGCCGCGCGCCAGCAGGCGCAGGGCACCGACCTGCTGGCCGTACATGCTCAACGCAGCCTGCACGCGCTGGGTCGGGATGTCGGCGTCGCGGCGGGTGCTGTCCTTGATGATCTCCACCAGCGCCGGGCGCCCTTCGTGCCAGGCGTTGGCGTAGTCCTCGTCGATCTTCAACGCCAGGTCCACGTCCTGGCTGCGGATCGCACCGGTCAGATCCTTCGGCGGCGCGACCGCGTTCAGGCCCTGCGCGGCGAGGAAGGCGACCAGGTTCGGCGCGCGTTCGCGGCCGATCACCGGAATGTCCAGCGGCTTGTCGATCTGCGTGCGCACGCGGCTCTCGGCCAGCGCGCCCATGCCCAGGATCAGCGCCGGGTACAGCAGCGGCCCCAGCAGCAAGGCCAAGGCCAGGGTGCGGCGGTCGCGCGAGAGGTCGCGCAATTCCTTGCGCATCACGGTGAATACGGTACGGAGCAGGCTCATGCGTGCAGTCCCTCGTCGCTGCCGATCGCCTTGACGAAGGCGTCTTCCAGATTGGGTTCGCCGGTGAGGGCGCGCAGTTCGTCAGCGGTGCCGGCGGCCACCACCGTGCCCTTGGCGATGATCACGATGCGATCGCACAGCGCCGCCACCTCCTGCATGATGTGGCTGGAAAAGATCACGCAACGCCCTTCCTCGCGCAGCTCGCGCAGGAACCCGCGCAGCGCCCGCGTGGTCATCACGTCCAGGCCGTTGGTGGGTTCGTCCAGGATCACGTTGCGCGGGTCGTGGACCAGCGCGCGGGCGATCGCGGTCTTGGTGCGCTGGCCCTGGCTGAAGCCTTCGGTCTGGCGGTCGAGGATGTCGTCCATGTCCAGCGCCTTCGACAGCAGCCGCGTGCGCTCGGCGATGCGGGCCGCCGACAGTCCGTGCAGCTCGCCGAAGTAGGCGATGTTCTCGCGCGCGGTCAGCCGCTTGTACACGCCACGCGCGTCCGGCAGCACGCCCAGCGCGCGCCGCACCGCCATCGGATCCTGGCCCACGTCGACGCCGTCCACGCGCACCTGGCCCTGGTCCGGCGCCATCAGCGTGTACAGCATGCGCAAGGTGGTGGTCTTGCCGGCGCCGTTGGGGCCGAGCAGACCGGTGATCTGGCCGTCGGCGGCCTGGAAGCTGACCCCTTGCACCGCCTGCACGGTGCCGGCGCGGGTCTTGAATGCCTTGTGCAGATTGTCGGCGACGATCATGCCTGCCCCTCCCTGTCGAACGCTGCGCAGCTCATGGTTCCCATCCGTTGAATGAAGTGAAGGCCGGCACGCCGCTCATCGCGTCCAGGCAGGTGGCATCGAGGTGTTTGGCGTCGGCGGTCTCGAAGAACTGGCCGAGCAGCTTGGGCATGCAGCCCAGGGTCATGGTGCCGTGACCCTGGCCGTGCACCACCAGGTGGCGGCCGTTGGGCAATCCCTTCAGCACGCGCTCGGCGTAACGCGGCGGCGTCACCGGATCCAGCTGGCCGGAGGTCAGCAGCACCGGCAAAGTGGAGGTGAATGGCGCGGTGAAGTCGGCCGGCCGGGTGCCGGTCGGCCACACCGGGCAGGGCGCGAAGAACATCTGCGCCACGTCCGGGCCGAGCAGCGTGTCGTGCCTCTGCGGCGCGCGATAGCGGTCGGCGTCCTCGGCGCAGATCACCGACCACTGCATGCCGCGGTTCATCTGGCCGTCCAGTTGCCCGCCCATCATCCGCGCCAGCGACATCAGCGGCCCGTAGCGGCCGTTGGCGGCCTCGTCCAGCACCAGCGGCAGCAGCGACGCGGTCTGCGGTGCGTAGGAGAACGAGAACGCCAGGCTGGTGACGGTGTCGGCGGTGACGCGGTCGTGGCGGCTCTCGCCGCTGGCCGGATCGCGGTAGTCCACCTCCACCGGCGCCTGCCGCAGCCGCTCCACCACCGCACGCAACTGCGTGCGGGTATCGGTGGGGAAGCGCTTGGCGCAGGCCGGGTCGGCCTTGCACTGCTCGGCCTGCAGGGCGATGGCATCCTCGAAGGTCGTGGCGAACTCGCCGCCGACCACCAGGTCGTTCGGCGCCACGCCATCGATGACCACGCTGCGCACGTGCGGCGCGTAGCGGCGCGCGTACTGCTGGGCGACGCGGGTGCCGTAGGAACCGCCGATCAGGTTGATCTTGTCCACGCCCAATGCGGCGCGCACCGCATCCAGATCGCCGATCGCCTGGGTGGTCGTGTAGTAGCGCGGATCGGCGCGGCCCTGCAGCGACTGCGCGCAGCGGCGGGCGTAGTCGACCAGTTCGTTCGCGGTGGGCGCGCGCGCCGGATCGGCCAGCGGCATCTCCTTGCCGTCCGGACCCAGGCAGCTCAGCGGATTGGACTGGCCGGTACCGCGCTGGTCGATCAGGAACACGTCGCGACGCTTGCGGGTTTCGCGCAGCGCCATGTCGACGATGCTGGCGACCTGGGTCGCGGCCTGGCCGGGGCCGCCGGCGAGGAAGAACACCGGATCCGGGTCGCTGCCGCCCTCGCCGGTGATCGGCAGCCAGGCGATGTTGAGTTCGATCTTGCGGCCGTTCGGCGCCGCCGGATTCTCCGGCACTGGCATGCGCGCGCACTGCGCCGCGACGTTGTTGGAGGCCACCGGATTGGTCAGCGTGCACGGGTGGAAGCGCAGCGCGCCATAGCTGCGTTCGGACGACTGCGGCGTCGGTGCCTGGGCCGCCTGGCAGGCGGCGAGCAACAGGGTCGCCGCCGCGATGGCGAACGGCCGGGAGGGGTGTCGCATGGTTCGCATCCTTGAGTTCATGGCTTGCAGAATGCCATGCCGGAACATGGCGTCGTCGGGGCCCGGTGGGGCATGGAACGGAGTGCGCGTTACTCGCCCTCATCGAACAGGAACACCTGCTCGATGCTGTGCGCGAACAGCCGCGCGATACGGAACGCCAGCGGCAGGCTCGGATCGTACTTGCCGGTCTCCAGCGCATTGATGGTCTGCCGCGACACGCCCAGCCGCTCGCCCAGTTCGCCCTGCGACCAGCCGTGCGCCTCGCGCAGTTCGCGGATGCGGCTGTTCATTGGTAGCGGCGCGCGTTCGCGACCTTGACCACGCCATACGTCATGCACAGCGCGGGGAACACCCACAGCATCGCCGTGGACGCTGCCACTGCGATCACCTGCGCCGCCTGCAGGAAGCCGGCCGCCATGTAGACGCCGCAGATCAGCCCGGCGGCGATGGCGATGGACTCCAGTTCGATGCGCCGCTGCAGTTCGTCGGAGTCGCGCACGAAGCGCGCCACCGCACGGATCACCAGCGCCAGCATCAAGGCCGGCAGCAGCGCGACCACCACGCGCAGCCAGTGCGCGTCGACGCTGTCGAGCAGGCGCTTCCAGAACAGCATCACCACCACATAGGCGCCCATTGGCGGGAAGAACTCGCGGTAATAGCGCCGCGCCAGCGCCCGCGGCGCACTGTCGGCCAGGCTGCCCCGCGACCACCACATCAACAGCGCCATGAACAGGCCGCCGATGCCGACGCCCATGCATACCCCACGCAGATACTCGCTGCCGCCGAGCGGCAGCCAGGCGGCCGCCGCCAATAGCGCAAGACTCACGCACAGCACCACGATCGCGTTGCGCCTGCAGTTGCCCATCACTGTCCCCGATTCTCAGCCGATCCCCGATCCGGCACCGTTGCGGCTGCCGCTCCTGCCGTGTCGACCTTGTCCCCTGTCAAGCACGCTTGACAGGAGAATGCGCGCAGCGGGAACGACTGTCAAGCGTCCTTTACAGATCGAGCGAAAGCATCATGGGCTGGCACAACTGGCCCTCTCCCACTGGGAGAGGGTTGGCGTGAGAGTAAGCGCGCGAAGCGCACCCGCCGCTGCGAGAACGCGCGGCTTCGCCCCCGGCAGACATTCACGGTGAGGCGGTCGCGGCTGAAGCCGCTCCTACGCAGGATGTCCGCGCCGACGGCAACCACCATTGGCTGTTGACCTGTCCGGACGAGACGAAGACAAACCCAGACGGCGCGAGTAGCCCCTCTCCCACCGGGAGAGGGGTTGGGGTGAGGGTAAGCGCGCGAAGCGCACCCGGTGCTGCGAGAACGCGCGGCTTCGCCCCCGGCAGACATTCACGGTGAGGCGGCCGCGGCTGAAGCCGCTCTACGAGCGGACGTCGCGCCGGCGGCAGCCGCTACTTGCTGCTGACGTACTTCTCGCGGCGGATGTGCTGCACCGGCAGCCCCGCCTCCTTCAGCGCATCGAAGCAGGCGTCGACCATGTTCGGATTGCCGCACAGGTAGGCGATGTCGCCCTCGGCCTGCGGCGCGAATTCGCCGAGGAACTGCTGCACGTAGCCATGCCGTACATCGGCATGCGGCGCCTCCGGCAGTTCGCGCGAGAAGCACGGCACGAAACGGAAACCGGGATGCGCATCGGCGAAGGCACGGAACTCGTCGCCGTACAGCAGCTCGGCCGGCGTCCGCGCGCCCAGCAGCAGCACCACCTCCACACCGCGCTCGGCCATCGCCGCTTCCAGCAGCGGCAGCATCGAGCGGTACGGGGTGACGCCGGTGCCGGTGGCGATCAGCAGATAGCGACGGTTGACGTCGCCGGGCTGCAGGCAGAAGCGCCCGTAAGGACCGCTGGCGCAGACCTGGCCGCCGATCTCCAGCCCCTCAAACAACGCCGTGGCCGCGCCGCCGGCGACGAAGCTGACCGCGATCTCGACGGTGGCATCGGCCGGCTGCGCCGGATCGTGGCGGGTGGCCAGCGAGTAGCTGCGCTTGGTCGCGGTGCCGTCGGCATAATGGAAGTGCACCTGCACGAACTGGCCGGGCACGAACGGCAGGGGTTGGCCGTCGTCGCGAACGAAGCGGTAGTGGCCGACGGCCGGGGCCAGCATGTGGCGATCGACCAGTTTCAGCGGGAATTGGGCAGGCACGGAGATGCAACAGTCTGTGGCCGGGGGCGACCCCACGAGGTCTTCTATAATAGCGGCTGCACTTCTCCTGCGCCGTCGATGCGGCGCGAAGGCCCGTCTTGACTCCCGCATCCGCTCCTTCTCCCCAGACGCTGGCGCCTGCCCTGCGCGTGCGCGACCTGCGCAAGACCTACGACAACGGCGTGCAGGCCCTGCATGGCGTGTCGCTGGACGTGCTACCCGGCGACTTCTTCGCCCTGCTGGGCCCCAACGGCGCCGGCAAGTCCACCCTGATCGGCATCATCAGCTCGCTGGTCAACCTCAGCGCCGGCCAGGTCGAGGTGTTCGGCACCGACCTGAGCAGCCAGCGCAGCGCGGCGATGCGCCTGATCGGCCTGGTGCCGCAGGAGATCAACTTCAACCTGTTCGAGAAACCCTTCGACATCCTGGTCAACTACGCCGGCTTCTACGGCATGCCGCGCGCCGAGGCCGAGCGTCTGGCCGAAGTGGAACTCAAGCGCGCGCACCTGTGGGAGAAGGCCCAGGTGATGAGCCGCACCCTGTCCGGCGGCATGAAGCGGCGGCTGATGATCGCCCGCGCGATGATGACCCGGCCGCGCCTGCTGATCCTGGACGAACCCACCGCCGGCGTGGACATCGAGATCCGCCGCGACATGTGGCGCGTGCTGCGCGAGATCAACGGCGCCGGCACCACCATCATCCTCACCACGCACTACCTGGAGGAAGCGGAGAGCCTGTGCCGCAACCTGGCGATCATCGACCGCGGCCGCATCGTCGAACAGGGCCCGATGCGCGCGTTGCTGGCCAAGCTGGACGTGGAAGGCTTCCTGCTGGACATCGATGGCGAACTGCCGGCACAGCTGCCGGCGATCGAGGGCACCACCCTGCTCGCCCAGGACGCGCACACCCTGGACCTGGACATGCCGCGGGCCATGGACCTCAACCGCGTGTTCGCCGCGCTGGGCGACGCCGGCATCCGCGTGCGCTCCATGCGCACCAAGAGCAATCGCCTGGAAGAACTGTTCGTGCGCCTCACCGGCGAGCACCGCGACGCCGCCACGGCCAGCGCCGGCGCCACGCCGCCGTCCGCCACTCCCTGATGCCCCCACGGCGACGACCATGACGACCCAGACCGATTCCACCCTCCCCGTTTCCGACGCCACCCCGGCCCAGCGCAACTGGATCGCGCTGGGCACCATCGTGCGCCGCGAGGTCAAGCGCATCCTGCGCATCTGGGGCCAGACCCTGGTGCCGCCGGCGATCACCATGACCCTGTACTTCCTGATCTTCGGCGGGCTGATCGGCTCGCGCGTGGGCGACATGGGCGGCTACAGCTACATGCAGTTCATCGTCCCCGGCCTGGTGATGATGAGCGTGATCCAGAACAGCTACGGCAACATCAGCTCCAGCTTCTTCGGCGCCAAGTTCGGCCGCCACGTCGAGGAACTGCTGGTCAGCCCCATGCCCAACTGGGTGATCCTCTGGGGCTACGTCGCCGGCGCCGTGCTGCGCGGACTGATGGTCGGCGTGATCGTGCTGATCATCGCCATGTTCTTCACCCCGGTGCGCATCCCGCACCCGCTGGTGACCCTGACCACGGTGCTGCTGGGCGCCACCATCTTCTCCCTGGCCGGCTTCATCAACGCGGTCTACGCGAAGAAGTTCGACGACGTGGCGATCGTGCCGACCTTCATCCTGACCCCGCTGACCTACCTGGGCGGCGTGTTCTACTCGGTCAAGCTGCTGCCCGGCTGGGCCGAGGCCGCCACCCACGCCAACCCGATCTTCTACATGGTCAATGCCTTCCGTTACGGTCTGCTCGGCAGCAGCGACGTGCCGGTGTGGGTGGCCTACAGCCTGATGCTGGGCTTCGTCGCGGTACTGGCGGCGCTGGCGCTGTGGTTGCTGCGGCGCGGGGTGGGGTTGCGGAGCTGACGTTCCGCGTCCTCCGCGCCCGAGTTGCAGACGGCTCACGCGCCCCAGGCCCCGCAGGCGGCGGCACCACCGGGACCCGTCCCTGCGTCGGCCCGGCTCAGAATCTCTGACGGCAAACCTGGGGCGGCGTCGCGCCGTCTGCCAGCTATGTCGTGATTTCACGGGCTTAGCCGAAGCAGGCGTCGCCAGCTTGCACCGTGTCGATACAAATCGCCGGCTGTCCCGCTTTGCGTCGCCGACCGCCTGCGCTCATTGGTCCGCGCCTGCGCAAACCAGTGAGCGCAGAGGCATTCGCGGATGGCATGACGCGCCACACGCCGCCATATCCGCCACGCATCACACCCAAATCTGACGGTGCGCACGCCGCAACTGCACCGAATTCACAATTGTATATTCCATACGGGATCGCACGCGTCCAAAGTTTGACTCAATAATGTGATGCGAACCTAGTTAAGCGCCAATTTATTAACGCTAGTTTTCTTGTAACGGCAATAAGCCGACGCTACAGTGCACACGTCCGCTACACACCATCTCTTTACTGGACGTAAAGCGCGGGCCGGAGACCAGCTTCGTCTCCGTGAACGACTTCACTTAATGAACCCACTCGCCACACGTTGCCGCGGGGCACGCTTGTGTGTTGCCGGTAATTGGGCGATCGAGCCAAGGAGAGGAATCAGATGAAGATCCAACGCAAGCCCATCCGCTTCGGCCGCAAGCAGCAAGGCCAAGGCATGACCGAGTACATCATCATCGTGGCCCTGATCGCGATTGCGGCGATCGGCGTGTTCACGTTCTTCGGCGGCACCGTCCGCAGCCAGGTCGCCGGTATGGCGCAGGAGCTGTCGGGCAAGCAGGATGCCAGCCAGATGATCAACCGCGCTGGCACCAACGCCGGCAAGGCGCAGGCGCAGGCCGACAAAGACAAGGGCATGGCCGCTTACAACGGCAACAAGTAACGCCCTTGCCACCATCTGCCCGACGGCGGGCAGATGGTGGCCTGCCATTGGTCGTACCGGCAGGAGCCATCCGCAGGCTTCTGCGCATAGTTAGCTCTTCAATCCCATGGAACCAGCCGGGTCCGACGCATGCGTCGTGCCCTCGGCGTGGTGTTGCCCGAAGGAAGCCGTATGGTGATCATCGCCGCTGCCGATTCCTCGACCAGGACGGTCGCCCAAGGGCCTACCTGCGCTCGCGCCAGGATGCGAGGACAGGCCATGCCGATGGTGCTGGTCTTCCTGATGGTGCTGTGTGTGGGCTTGCTGGTGACCTTCAACACCGGCCAGGTGGTCGGCAAGAAGGTCGAACTCACCAATGCCGCCGATGCCGCGGCGTACAGCATCGCCGTCGAGCAGGCGCGCGCGCGTAATTTCGCGGCGTATCTGAATCGTGGACGCGTCGCCAACGAAGTGGCGATCGCACAGGTGGTCAGTCTGAATTCCTGGCTGACCATGGTGCACTCCTCCTCGGTGCACTTCGAGAAGGTCGTAGAGGTCGCGGAAGTCTTGCTGTTCTGGGTGCCGGCTCTTGGTCAAGTCCTGATCGGCGTGGATCGCGCGATGACGGCGATCAACAGCGCCCTCAAGGTGTTTCGCCGGACTTTCCTGCAGGCCGCGACCACCACCATCGGCCTCTTGGATCAAACGTTCGACCATCCCTATGCGCTGGCCGCCGAAGCGGCCGTCGGCGATCTCACGTCCGAAGCCAACGTCTTCGCCATGGCCAGCAAAGTGGTCAAGGACAATGTGCCCGATGCCGATCTGACCGTGGTCGGCAAGGGCGTTCTGGCCAAGAACGTGCTTTCCGCAGGCAATCAGCTCGAAAGCTATAACCCGGGCGAACGCCGCGGTCTGACCAGTACCAACCAGGGTGGCGAGCGCTACCGCAATGTGGTGATGGCGTCGCGCGATACGTTCACGCGCGCGCGCGACGGCACCGCGTTCGGCATCTTCAACAACAACGGCGGCACCGACATGGTCGAGTACGACCGCTGGTCGGCCGTTGATACCTTCCAACTCAAGCTTCCGCTGCTCTTCACTACCCTCAAGATTCCGATTGGTTGGGCTGGAACGCAGGCGGTCAACAATCGCAAACCCAACTTCTTTCCCGGCATGAACAACGGGCGGGGATGGCGGTCGCCCTACGAAAACAATCGCACCTATCGGGCTTACAACGGCACCAAACGCAGCGACATCGCCGGCGCATTCATCGAAGGCGACCCGGCCGTGATTCCGGACTTCAAGCGCAACGACGCGTTCATCAACAGCTACCGTTACGGCATCAGCCCACGCTATCGGGACGTCAAGGATGCGTACTCGCAGCAGCCCGACGGCGCGAATGCGGGGCCGATCTATACCGTCGAAGTCGGCACCCGGGTCGACAAGGCGCGCACCAGCTCGGCGCTGAAGATCGGCAGTGGCCGAATGCAACTGAAGGACCAGGCACGCGGCGACCAATTGCGCGCGATGGCCAGTGCGCAGGTCTACTTCAATCGGCCCCGTGAACTCAGCGCGTTCCGGCGCTCGGTCTGGGGCAGAGTCGACAGCAAGTTCGAAAAAGGCAGTCTGTTCAGTCCGTATTGGCAGGCGCGCCTGGTGCAAACCCCCATTTCCGACCGCACACTTCTGGTAGCCGCTCCATGATGGTACTGACCAACCGATCCCGCGCTCTGGCACTTGCTTGCATGGCCTCGCTGGCGTCCACCGCCGGTTGCCAGTCGCACGATGCGACCGAGAGCGGCAGCGGCGGGGATTCCTCCTCCGAAAGCGGCGTCAAGTCGCTGCCCGCCCTGCATGTCGTGCTGACCTGGGAGTCGCGCATGGGAGGCGAGAATCTGGAGCGCAAGAACTACCAAGCGAAGCTGGAAGCCTGCCGTGGCTCCGGCATGCCCACGCGTGCGCTTTCGCCGCAGGACGAAGCCAAACTGGGAACCGGCGAGGTCGAGATCATGATCGACGCGCATCGGCAGTTTGCGCATCAGGTCAGTTGGACCCTCGGCGCCGATGGCGATAGCGCGCAGGCTGCGTGCATGGTCAAGCTCGAGGAGCACACGGACAAGGACTCCATCGAAGACGCGAACGGCATGTACATGGCCATCGACAGCAGTGCGCGCGCGCAGGAGCGCCAGACCGTGCAGGCCATCGGCTGGAAACTGGCTGGCGACGCTCAGGTCAAGGGACAGCCCTGCACGCGTTGGGAGAACGGCAAACAGGAAGTGTGCATGTGGTCGGGCGGCAGCAAGTGGGGCTTTTCCGAATCGCCCGGCGATGCGGCCGGATGCACGATCGATGGTGCCGGTGCGTATCTGCAATCCATTCCGCTGGATGCCAAGCCCCTGCAGGGCGGCAACGGCTGCGTGCTGCAGGTCAAGTCGTTCAGTCTCGGCAGCGGTCTGATTCCTTCCAACGTGGCAGGTGAGAAGGAAGAAAACTAGGAGGACACAGGATGAAGACGACGCTCTTTACACCAGCGCGCAGGATGCGCGGACAGGGGATGGTGGAGTTGGCGGTGTGCGCCGCTGTGCTGGTGCCGCTGTTCCTGCTGATCCCGGTCGTCGCCAAGCTAGGGCATGGCAAGCAGATGGCGATGCAGGCGGCCCGCAACGCCGCCTGGGAAGCCAGCGTGGCCAAAAACTATCAGCCGGCCAGCCGCGCCGTGCTGCAGAGCAAGGCGCTTGACCGCAACTTCGCCGATGCAGACGCGCCCATCACCAGCCGTACGTCCGGCGTCAGCACTGGGACGTTCTCCGACCAGATGCTCAACACTTTCTCGAACCAGAAGCTGCTGGAAAAGCGCGACCTGTCGGTCACGCGTACCGCCAACAGCGGCTCTCCCGGCTACCTCGACGACGCAGCGAAAATACTGCCGAAGAACTATTTCGACAATGCCTTCCCGCCCAACAAGAGCGGCTACGTCACTGCGGAAGTGACGCTGAACTATCGCGACCTGAAGACCGCAGATGGTCGACCTGCGCGCTTTCTCGAGCCACTGGACAACCTCGATCTGTCCGACAAGCGTCACCAGACACTGCTGACCGACGCCTGGAATGCCTCCGGACCGCGCAGTGGTGCGCGCAGCGTGATCGCAACGGTGCGTCCTCTGGCGCCGGTCTCCTACTTCGAGGGGCTGGACGGGGTCTTCGACCTGCTGAAGCCCTTGACACCGATCCTGCCCATGGTCGGCTCTCTCGGCGATCTCGAGCTGGGGGCGATCGAGCCGGATGTCGTGCCTGCGGACAAGCTCGCCAACTACCCGGTCAAGCCGGGCAAGCCATGAGTCCGCGCGTCTCCCACCGCTTGCTCGCAGGCGGGCTTGGCGCGCTCTTGTCGACGGCCGCGGCGCAGCAGGCGCATGCGCTGGACTGGCCGGAGGTTCCGGTCCCCGACCAGGCCTCGGGCGAGATCGTGTCCGAGCACATGCTCTACAACGGTATCGCCATGCGGGCCAGCCGCTTCCGTCTCGACCAATCGCCGAAGCAGGTCGAGCAGTTCTATCGCAAGGAGTGGGGCAACGCCGTCGTGACCACGCCGATGGGCAACAAGACCGTGCTCGGACACATGACCAAGAGCGGGTACTACATCACGGTGGAACTGAGTGGCGATGCCAATCGCACACAGGGCCAGATCGGCGTCATGGAAGTTCCCAAGAAGGATCTCCCCGCCGATGGCATCGGCAAGGGCTTCGGCCGGCTGCCCGATACGCAGGTCGCCGAGGACATCGTCTACATGGACACGCCGCGTCATGTCAGGACGCTGAGCATGCTCAACCGCTACACGCCGCTGCAGAACCAGCAGTACTACGCGCGGTACTATGCCGGGCAGGGCTATGCGCGCGACGGGTCTTCGTCGGCCTGCACGGCGAACAGCCCGCACTGCGTTTCCCGTTTCACCCGGCAGGACGATCGCGTCACCGTGACCTCGAGTCGCGGACACACCGGTACCGTGATCGTCGCGGTGGTCGAATGAACGCGCATGCCCTGCCCGACCGACGCCTTCAGCGTGGTCAGTCCACGATCGAATACACCGTGGTGGTCATGGCGCTGGTGATCGTACTGATCGCCAAGCCCGACGTGATCACCGAGGTGGTGACAGCCCTGAAAGATCTCTATGCCGCCTTCGTCTACGCCATCTCGGCGTCGGACGTGCTGGTGGGGTGATCCCCCTTTCCTCGCGATGACCTGCCGACGGCGCCTCTTCAATGCAGAAACCCAAACTCAGCAAGAACGTCCTTTTCATCCTGATCGCGGTGGTCATGGCCGGCCTGGCCGCCTTCATCGCAGTCAGCTACATCCGTACCACCGTCGCCGAGCGCACCCAGGACAACCGGCCGATGGTCGACGTTGCCGTACCGGTGAACGATTTGCCGCAGGGGGCGATCCTGCAGGGCAGCGATCTGGCCCTGCGCACGGTCCCGGCCGAGTTCGCGCCCGCCGATGCGGTCACGCCCGACAACCACACCCAGTTCGAAGGCCGAATGTTGCGGGCGCCGGCACGTGGCGGTGCGCCGCTGAGCGCCAGCGCCCTGGTCCCGCTGTACGACCAGTTCTCGCGGCTGATTCCCAAGGGCAAGGTCGCCTACACGATGAGCGTGGACGAGAACAATTCGATCTCGGGCATGATCGCGCCGGGCGACCTGATCGACATCTTCTTCGTCAAGGACGCCGCCACCAGCAGTGGCGGTGCCGGCAGCGCTGGCGGCCAGGGAGCGGGTGCACAGGTGTTCCCGCTGCTGCAGAAGATCAAGGTGCTCGCGGCCGGCAGCCGGATCGGCGAGGTGTCGACGCCGAAGGAAGGCGAGGAATCCAACACCTCCACCGGCTTCTCCAGCGTCACCCTTGAGCTGGACCAGTACCAGGCCAAGCAGCTGGCCGTTGCCTCCAAGGTGGGCGCGGTACGCGTGCTGCTGCGCGAAGTACAGGACACCTCGCCCGGTGCGGCGACGGGCATGAGCGAAAGTCAGTTGTTGCGATCGCTGGGATCGGGCGATCCGGCAAACACAGGCAGCGGAAGCAGCCGCGTTGAGTTCATCATTGGCGGAAAGGGTTAAGCATGACGCAAGCAACACGCCGTCGCAGGAGCAAGGCCGGGACATCGGCGCCATGGTTGGCCGGCTTGCTGCTGGCGGGCATCGGGGGATGGAACGCATCGGCACAACAGGCCGCCACCAACGCCGCAGCCGCACGGCCAGCCGCGCACACTGCGGCGCCGTCACCGGCGCCGGCGGCCGGACAGGCAGCGGATGCCACATCGGCGGAACAGGCGCGACTGATGGCGCAAGGGCGCCAGGTCGACCAGCTCAAGCAGACAGTGGAATCGCAGATCCAGGAACTGGGCAACGGCGGCTCCTCGTCAGGCGGTGGCGGCGTCGCTCTGGCCGGCGACAAGAAGCCGTCGGTCGCCCCGCTGATCCAGCCGTCGCAAAGCATCTATGCGGGCGAGGCCGTGGTGCGGCGGGTACCCGGGGCACTGCGCCGCATCGCGGTCGGCGACGGCGAAGTCCTGAGCGTCTTCTCGGTCGGCAAGTCCGAGCTGGTCATGATCGGCACCAAGCCCGGTGAGACCAACGTCCACCTGTGGATGGCCGATGGCAGCCAGCGCGACGTCAACGTGACGGTGGGTGGCAGCAAGTCCGAAGGTGCGGCCGAGACCGTGCGCGAACTGTTGGGCAATACGCCGGGCGTTACCGTGCGGGCCATCGGCTCCAATGTGGTGATCTCGGGCAACGACGTCGACGCGGCCACCACGGCCAAGATCCAGGCGTTGCAGAAGATCTATCCGCAGGTGTTGAACTTCGCCGGGGCCGACCCGGTGGGCATGCGGCCGATGGTACAGATGGACGTGTCCATCATGGAGTTCAACAAGAACGCCGTGGAGGATCTGGGCATTCGCTGGGACAGCACCATCGATGGTCCGATCGGCGGCCTCATCCGCGACGTGACCACGAACAATTACTTCCGCGTACTGCCGCAGGACAACCAGACCTTCCAGGACATCAAGGACCAGTTGCCCACCAAGCTGCCCGGGCCGCAGGGCTACTTCGGCATCGCCACCACGATCGCCTCGAAGATCAACCTGCTGATGAGCCGCGGCAAGGCCTGGGTGCTGGCGCAGCCCAAGCTGAGTGCCAAGAGCGGCAGCAACGCGACCTTCCTGGTCGGCGGCGAAGTGCCGATCGTGGTGCCGTCGATCCTTGGCCAGACCCAGATCGAGTACAAGGAGTACGGCATCCGCCTGAACATCAACCCGTCGGTCAACTCGTCCAATCAGGTGAATACCTCGATCATGGCCGAGGTCAGCCGGATCGATCCGTCGGTGTCGGTGCAGGGCGTTCCCGGCTTCCTGACCCGGCGCGTCGAGACCGAACTGAACGTCAATGCCGGCCAGACCATCGTCATCTCCGGCCTGCTCGATCGGGAGGCCTCCAAGGCCGTGGACAAGCTGCCGCTGCTGGGCGACATCCCGATCCTGGGCAAGCTGTTCCGCTCCGATGGCTTCCGTGGCAACAAGACCGAACTGGTGATCTTCGTGACCCCGCGCATCGTCAGCCCGACCTCGCCGGAGAACCTGCAGGACCTGCAGCGCGCCGAAGGGATCGAGAAGGAGCTGCAGAACGAAATCAGCCCCCGGCAAGACAAGTTGATCAAGTAATCCCACCCACGGAGCGCAAGGTTCACCGCCATGTTCACAGTGCTGATCAATACGCCAGGAGGCGACACGCGTCAGGTCAAATGCATGCACCGCGAGTGCGGCATCGGCCGCGCCGATGCCAATCTGGTGATGCTGCAGGGCTGGAACATCGCCGGCAAACACGCCACCCTGCTGCGCGAGGACGAGGGCGTGTTCATCCTGCCCCTGGGCGGGCGCGAGCCGATCACGCTCAACGGCAAGGTGGTGCTGGCCAAGCAGGGGCCGATCGACGGCAAGGACGAGATCCGCATCGGCCAGTACATGCTGAAGGTCAGTGGCGACGATGCGCGCATCGTCCGGCAGACGCCTGCCGCCAACGACGGCGCTGCGACCAGGGCGGCAGAAGCGCCTGCGGCGGCGAGCGAGGCCGCCGCCGACCGCCAGCCGACCGCGCCCGCGGCAACAGACATGGTGGTGGCTGGCCCGCCGCCGTCGGACATCGCCACCTGGCGCACCAAGCTGCATATGGCGCTGGTGCGGCAGATGGATCTGCGGCGCATGGACGTGCGCAGCATGGACGACAGCGCGCTGCGCGACAGCACCATCAACCTGATCGACGACATCCTCAAGCGCGAGTTCAGCGATCTGCCGGCGGACATCAGCCCACGCAGATTGGCCAAGCAGGTGCTGGACGAGGCGATCGGACTGGGGCCGCTGGAGGACCTGATCGACGATCCGACCGTCACCGAAATCATGGTCAATTCCCATGACGACATCTTCATCGAGCGTGCCGGGCGCATCCAGAAGTCCGACGTGGTGTTCTCCAACGAACGCGCCTGCCTGGCGGCGATCGAGCGGATCGTCACGCCCCTGGGGCGGCGCATCGACGAAAGCTCGCCGTTGGTCGACGCACGCCTGAAGGACGGCTCGCGCGTCAACGCGGTGATCCCGCCGGTCGCTCTGCGCGGGCCCAGTATCAGCATCCGCAAGTTCGCCACACGTCGGCTGATGGGTGAGGATCTGCTGAAGTTCGGTTCACTGAACGAGGCGATGCTGGAGTTTCTGATCATGGCGGTGCGCGAGCGCCGCAACATCGTGGTGTCCGGCGGTACCGGCTCTGGCAAGACCACCCTGCTGAACATCCTGTCGAACTTCATCCCCGACGGCGACCGCGTGGTCACCATCGAGGATGCGGCCGAACTCAAACTGGTGCAGCCCAACCTGGTGGCACTGGAAGCCCGCCCGCCCAACATGGAGGGCAAGGGCCAGATCACTATCCGCGACCTGGTCAAGAACGCGTTGCGTATGCGCCCGGATCGGATCGTGGTCGGCGAGTGCCGCGGCGGCGAGTGTCTGGACATGCTGCAGGCGATGAATACCGGCCACGAAGGCTCGTTGACCACCGCGCACGCCAACAACCCTCGCGAGACGCTGTCGCGCCTGGAGGTGATGGTGATGATGGCCGGCATGGAGCTGCCGATGGTCGTGGTACGCGAACAGATCGCGTCTGCGGTCAACCTGATCGTGCACCAGCGCCGTTATCCCTGCGGCTCGCGCAAGGTCAGCCACATCACCGAAATCACCGGCATCGAAAGCGGCACCATCCAGATGCAGGACCTGTTCCTGTTCAAGCCGACCACCTACCACGGCCCCGACGGCAAGGTCGCCGGCAATTTCGTGGCGACCGGTGCGGTGCCGGAGTTCTACGAGGAACTCGCCGAGCGCGGCGTGTCGGTGGACCTGGGCATCTTCCGCAACCAGGGAGGCGCGCGCTGATGGGCCTGTGGCTGATCGCCCTGCTGGTGTTTGCCGGGACCGCGATGGCCATCCTGCTGATCGCGCGCTCCAGCGAGCAGTTCCTGAAGCGCTACCGCGAAAGCTTCATGGACCAAGCCCGCATGAACCTCGCGGACATGTTCCTGTTCCTGGATCCGGCGCAGGTGTACATGATCAGCGCCATCGTGATGGTGATCATTCCATTGCTGATCTGGATGCTGACCGGCAGCCTGGTCATCGCGGTGCTGATCGGCATCTTCCTGATCTTCGCGCCCCGCAAGATCTACGCGTTCCTGCGCAAGCGCAGGCTGGAGAAGATCCAGGAGCAGCTACCCGACGCGCTGCAGATGCTGTCCAGCAGCCTGCGTGCCGGCGTCGGGTTCGCGCCGGCGATGGAAGTGCTGGTCCACGATGGGCAACCGCCGCTGGCGCAGGAACTGGCGTTGGTCTTGCGCGAGCAGCACATGGGGCTTCGTGCCGAAGAGGCCATGGAGAACTTCAGCAAGCGCGTGCCCATTACCGATGCCGAACTGTTCGTCTCGGCGGTCAACATCTCGCGCGAAGTCGGCGGCAATCTGGCGGAAACCCTGGCGACCCTGGCCGAGACCCTGCGTCGACGCCTGACCATGGAGAAGAAGGTGAAGTCGCTGACCGCACAGGGCCGCCTGCAGGGCATCGTCATGGCAATGCTGCCGGTGTTCCTGATCGGCTATCTGAGCCTGATGTACAGCGAAACCATGCAGCCGATGTTCCATAGCTGGCACGGCTGGGTGGTGATCACCATCTGCCTGGTCATGGAATACCTGGGCTATCGTCTCTGCAAGAAGATCATGACGATCGACGTATGACCTGGATGCTCGTCCTCATCGCTCTTCTGGCTGCCGGCGCCGTTGCGCTGGTGGTGATCGGCACGCGCGGCGTGATCCGCGAGGTCGAACTGGAAGACCGCACCTACTACGACCCGCTACCGCGGCTGATGCAACTGATGTGGCCGTTGGTGACCGTGCTGACTCGGCGCATCGCGCCGCGCCTGAGCGTGGCGCAATTGGAACAGACCCATCGCCAGTTGCAGGCCGCCGGCCAGGACTACACGCTGACGCCGGAAGAGTTCTACGGCTTGCGCATGGCCAGCGCGCTGGTGGTGATCGCTTTTTTTCTGCTGTGCACCGGGATGCTCGGCCACCTGGGCATCGGCTCTGGCCTGATGTGCCTGCTGTTCGGCGGCGTGCTGGGCTGGCTGTACCCCGCGTTGTGGCTGGGCGAGCGGCGCAAGGCCCGGCAGAAGACCGTCGTGCGCGATCTGCCGGTCTACCTGGATTTCATCACCATGTCGGTCGAGGCCGGCCTGAACGTCACCGGCGGCATCGAGCAGGCGGTCGCCAAGGGGCCCGCAGGGGCGCTGTCGCAAGAGTTCTCGCGCATGCTGCGCGATCTGCGCGCCGGCCTGCCGCGCGCCGAGGCCTTACGGCGCATGGCCGAGCGCATGGACATCGCGCAGATCACCAGCTTCACCAGTGCGCTGATCCAGGCCGACAAGGTCGGCGCCAATTTGAGCGACACCTTGCGCGCGCAGGCCAATCAGCGTCGCGAGGAGCGCTTCCTGCGCGCCGAGAAGCTGGCGCTGGAAGCACCGGTGAAGATGATGCTGCCGCTGGTGATGTTCTTCTTCCCGCTGATCTTCCTGTTCCTGGGTTACTTCATCTACTTGAAGATGCTGCAGGAGGGGATCCTGTGAAGCGCGGATGCATCGAGCGCAGCGCCGGCAACCCGATCCCGCAGGTGTGGGCGGCGGATACCTGGTGGTCGCGCGCGCGCGGGCTGCTGGCGCGCCCGGCGCTGGCCGAGGATGGATCGGAAGCTTTGCTGATCCGGCCCTGCGCCAGTGTGCATACCATCGGCATGGGCTACCCGCTGGATCTGGTGTTCCTGGGCCACGACGATGTGGTGCTGGAGTGGCGCGAGAACGTCAGGCCGTATCGCACCGCGATGTGCCGGCGCGCCGCGGCCACCATCGAGTTCCATGGCGGTGCGCTGGACCGCCTGCAGCCGCAACGCGGCGAACACTGGCACTGGCGCGCCACCGCGCCGGCGCCTTCCTCTCCGGGAGTCCGGTCATGAAAGCACGCGTCCGCACTGTGCGCAGCCGCTCATCGATGCGCGGCCAATCCATGGTGGAACTGGTGATCATCACACCGGTGCTGCTGTTCCTGTTGCTTGCCGTCATCCAGGCCGTGCTGCTGTACCGCATGAAGTCCACGCTCGACTATGCCGCGCTGATGGCGGCGCGCGCGGGCGCGGTCAGCGGGGTGGACCGCATGGAGATGCGCAAGGGCTTCGCCAAGGGCATGATGCCGCTGTATGCCAACGACACGGGTCAAGCCGCGGTTGAAGTGGCATACGCGAAGGCGTTCGCCGACCTCACGCTGCATGGCCGCATCACGGTCATCAATCCGACGCGGGCCGCCTGGAGCAACTTCCGCGAACGCCAGTACAACGGCCAGTACGCGTTGCCCAACGACACGCTCGCGTATCGCAGCGATGCGGTCGGCAGCAGCGGCGTCAATGTGCAGGACGCCAACATCCTCAAGATCAAGGTGGTCTACGACGCGCCGCTGGTGGTCCCTTTTGTCGATTGGGTGTTGGGCGGAAAATCCCAGTACCTGAAGCCAGGCACGTTCGAATCGTCCCCGCTGCAGCCATTCACCAGGCGCTTGCCCATCGAGAGCTACGCCATCGTGCGCATGCAGTCGCCGATCTATACGCAGGGCAATCTGGACAAGTGATGCGTCGACAGACACGGCTGGCGTGCGTGATGGCGCTGTGCCAGGGGTTTGCCGGCGTGGTACACGCCGAGGACGCCGGGCTCGCTGGCGTAGCGCAGGTCACCACCAACGAGCTTGGCGGCCTGAGCCGGATCCAGCCGCGCGGCGCGGCGCAGCCGGCGACGGTGTTCTTTCGCGACGGCGCGCTGCGCATCCAGTTCCAGGATGCCGGCGGTCGGTCGTATGCCCTGATCCTCGCGAAGGATGCGCCGACCGGCTGGATCGTCGGCCAGCAGGGCGGTGCCATGCCGGTTCCCGGCATGCGCTGGCCGCTGCGTTTCGACCCGGAGCAGCCCTGTGCGGGCCTGGGCATGTTCGCCGACTGCCAGCGAGGCGACAGCGGCCTGCGCGCGGGCCGCTCCGCGGTGCAATGGCGCTATCGCCTGGCCAACCCGGACGGTCCTGGCAGGACCCGGCAAGGCACGATGTGGCTGGATCGCGAAACCGGCCTGGTACTCGCCTATCGCGGCAAGACCGGGCTGGAACAGCAGCAGCAATGGGACATCCAGCGCGTCGACTACGGCCCGCAGCCGGACGCGTTGTTCCAGCCACCCGACCTCGCGCACTGATCCCGCTTCCACTGCGACCCAAGCACGCGTTGCCATCGTTGGTCGACGCGGATTCATCGTTCTGCAGCAAGATCGGTCGATCTCGCCGTTACACTAGTTTGGTTCGTCCCCCGACAAGGAGTATCTCTGTGAAAAGAGCAGTAGTGGCGACCTTGGCCCTGGCCGTCATCGCAAGTCTGAGCGCCTGCAAGAAGCATGAGCAGCAGCCCGCGCATCCCGACGATCAGGCGCCGGCCCCCGCGGCGACTGCCAGCAACACGCAGGACGCTCCCAAGCAGCAGGCTGCCGCCAATACGGCATTCGACCCGGCCAGCCTGCCGGTGTCCGACGTCCCGCTGGGAGACTTCCCCTACATCGCGCTGCCCACGGGCTATGTCACCAGCAGCACACCGGACGTCGCGGACTTCGACCAGGTGCCGTTCTGGACCGGCGATCGCCTGCAGCCGGTCGAGGGCAAGGTCTGGTCCGCGCACATCGATGCCGCACAGGGCAAGACCTTCTCGGATCTGGAACTGGAACGCAACATCGAGGCGGTCGTCACGGCACTTGGCGGCAAGAAGATCTTCGACGGCCGGATTCCCGAAGCGGCCACGCAGAAGATCAAGGAGTGGCCACGCGATGTCGCCACCAAGTACAACAGCGGCCTGGGCGATGTCTGGAACAACCCGGCGCAGGTGTTCGTGGTGCATCGCGCCGATCGCGATATCTGGATCCATCTTTGCAGCTACCAGTTCGGTGGCGGCCTGCTGATCGCCGAGACCAAGCCGCTGCAGGTCACCGCCAGCCTGCTGCCGGCCAGCGAACTGAAGACGCAGATCGACAAGACCGGCAAGGTGGCGCTGCACGTCAACTTCGCCACCGACAAGACCGACATCCTGCCCGATTCGCAACCGCAGATCGCCCAGGTCGTGCAGCTGCTCAAGCAGGATGCGGCGTTGAAGCTGGCCGTCAACGGTTATACCGACGGCACCGGCGATGCCGCGCACAACAAGACGCTGTCCGAAGGCCGCGCCAAGGCGGTCGTCGCCGCACTAGTCGCGCAGGGCATCGATGCGTCGCGGCTGAGCGCAGCCGGCTTCGGCGATGCCGATCCGGTGGCGGACAATGCGACCGAGCAGGGCAAGTCGCAGAACCGCCGCGTCGAGTTGGTGAAGAAGAGCTGAGCCACACTGGCCACCGCTGCGTGCGGTCACCTGACGGCGTGTGCGGCCCGCGATGCGGCGCAACGGCATAGCAGGTTGCGTCGCATCGTCGATGGCACTGCATACGCGCTCGTTTGCCGGCATGCGTTCCCACGGTCGGACGTGTCCCACCCCAAGGCGATCCACGTCTCATGCGTATCCTGATTCTCGGTGCCGGCGCGACCGGCGGTTACTTCGGCGGACGCCTGGCCCAGGCCGGCGTCGATGTCAGCTTCCTGGTGCGGCCGCCGCGGGCCGCACGCCTGCAGCGCGACGGTTTGCGCATCCGCAGTCCGCGCGGCGATGCGACCATCGCGGTGAACACGCTCACCGCCGAAATGCTGCCCGGCGCGGCGCAGGCGCGGCCGTTCGACCTGGTGCTGCTCAGTTGCAAGGCCTACGACCTGGACAGTGCACTGGACGCGGTGGCGCCGGCCGTGCACGACGGCACCAGCGTGTTGCCGATCCTCAACGGCCTGCGCCACTACCGGGCGCTGGATGCGCGCTTCGGTGCGGAACGGGTGATCGGCGGGCTGTGCTTCATCAGTGCGGTGCTCGATGCCGATGGCGCGATCCAGCACCTGGCCAAGCCGGCCTCGCTGACCTTCGGCGAGCGCGGTAGCCGCGGCGCCGACAGCGCGCGCGTGCGCGCCCTGGCGGATGCATGCACGCAAGCCGACGTGGATCACCTGGCCACGCCGCGGATCGCGCAGGAGCAATGGATCAAGTACACCTTCCTCACCGCGCTGGCCGCAGCCACCTGCCTGATGCGAGCGCCGATCGGGCGCATCGTCGCCAGCGACGACGGCGTGGCGCTGGTGCGTGGCCTGTATGCCGAGTGCACGGCGGTGGCCGCAGCCGCGGGCGAACCGGTGCCCGAGGCGGCGCAGGCCAGTGCGCAGCAGTTGCTGACCCACCCCGGATCGCCGATGAAGGCGTCGATGCTGCGCGACCTGGAAGCCGGGCAGCAGGTGGAAGCGCAACAGATCGTCGGCGACATGCTCGCCCGCGCCCGCGCCGCCGGGCACGAGGCACCGCTGCTGATGGCCGCGTACTGCCATCTGCAGGCCTACCAGGCCGGCCTTCCCGCGCGCTGACCCGCGCCGCGCGCGGTCGACGCGGCAATCGCCCTTCGCATCCCCATGGCGCGCCGCGCGCCGCCGCAGGCAAGCGTGTACCTGACCGGGGGGCGGCCACGCGTCTTCGCGTGCCGCTGACGCGCCTGGCGCCTATGCTCGCCCACCACACAGGGGCAAGCGACGGGCACGCGCATGGAAAAACTGTTCCGCGGCGGGCATTTCCTCATCATCCTGCTGTTCCTGCTGTGCGCGGCCGGGCTGATCTGCATGGCCGTGCTCGAGCTCTGGTACGGCCTGACGCCGGGCGGCGAACTGGTGGTGCGCGACCGCTTCAATGTGGTGCTGGAAGCGATCGGGCTGCTCACCGTGGCGCTGGTGACCCTGGAACTGGGCCAGACCATCTACGAGGAAGAGGTGCAGCGCGACGTCAAGGTCAGCGGACCGACCCGGGTGCGACGCTACCTGTCGCGGTTCTTCGTGGTCATCGTCATCGCCCTGGCGATCGAGACCCTGGTGTCGATCTTCGAACTGATGCACGACGATCCGGCCAAGCTGCCCTACGCCGCCGCGGTCGGCCTGTGCGCGGCGCTGCTGCTGGTCGCCTGGGGCGTGTTCGTCAAGCTCAACCGCAGCGCCGAGGAACTGGAGCCGGAAGCCATGGCCGAAGCCAAGCGCGAGGATGCGCAGGTCGAGTGAGGCGGGCGGCTGCCGCCCGGCAGGCCGCATTGCGCTTCTCGTAGGAGCGGCTTCAGCCGCGACGACGCCTTGCCGGTAACGCCCGGTCGCGGCTGAAGCCGCTCCTACACCTGTTTACTCGCCGGCGCCTACCCTCAGGCCGGCGTCGGCAGGCGGAAGAACGTCCGCGCGGCGGCAGTGCTGGCGGCGGCGACCGTCGCCACGTCCTCGCCGCGATCGCGCGCCAGCTCCTCGACGATGTGCGCCAGGAACGCCGGTTCGTTGCGCCGGTCCTTGGGCGTGGGCTTGAGCGTGCGCGGCAGCAGGTACGGCGCGTCGGTCTCGATCATCAACCGGTTGGCGGGAATGTGCTTCACCAGCTCGCGCAGGTGCGCGCCGCGGCGCTCGTCGCACAGCCAGCCGGTGATGCCGATGTACCAGTCGCGATCCAGGTAGTCGAACAGTTCCTCGCGGCTGCCGGTGAAGCAGTGCACCACCGCCGGGCCGAGCTTGCCGTCGAACTGGCGCATCAGTGCCATGAAGTCGGCATGCGCGTCGCGCTGGTGCAGGAACAGCGGCTTGCCGGTGTCCACCGCCAGTTGCAGTTGCCGCTCGAACGCACGGTGCTGTGCCGGCCGCGGCGAGAAGTCGCGGAAGTAGTCTAGGCCACACTCGCCCACCGCCACTACCTCGGCGTGCATGTGCAGCGCGCGCATTTCGGCGTCGCACTCGGCGGTGTACTCCACCGCGTGGTGCGGATGCACGCCGGCGGTGGCGTACAGCAGGCCCGGATGCTGCTGCGCCAACTGCAACGCCAGCGGCGAGTGTTCGCGGCTGGCACCGGTGACCACCAACTGCGCGACGCCGGCGGCGCGGGCGCGCTGCAGTACGGCGTCGCGGTCGCGATCGAAGGACTCGTGGGTGAGGTTGGCGCCGATGTCGATCAAGGTCATGCGGTTGCGCGGGAATCAGCAGGGAAAGTGGCCGATTGTACGGGGCCTGCGCAGAACGCCGCTCTACAGCGGCGCGGCGGCCCCGTATCCTTGGCCGATGACGTCCGCCGTGTTTCCGATCGATCCGCTGCTGCCGCAGATCCGCGACAGCCTCGCCGCCCATCCGCGCCTGGTGCTGGAAGCCCCGCCCGGCGCCGGCAAGACCACCCAGGTGCCGCCGGCGCTGCTCGATGCGCCCTGGCTGCAGGGCCGGCGCATCGTCATGCTGGAACCGCGCCGGGTTGCCGCGCGCAGTGCCGCCACCTTCATGGCCCGGCAGCGCGACGAAGCGCCGGGCGAGACCGTGGGCTACCGCATCCGCTTCGAGAACAAGGTCTCCGCCCGCACCCGCATCGAGGTGGTCACCGAGGGCATCCTGACCCGCATGCTGCAGGACGACCCGATGCTTGAGGGCGTCGGCGCGCTGCTGTTCGACGAATTCCACGAGCGCCACCTGGCCGCGGACCTGGGCCTGGCGCTGGCCCTGGACGTGCAGGCGCAGGTACGCGAGGACCTGCGCATCGTGGTGATGTCGGCCACGCTGGACGGCGAGCGCCTGGCGCAGTTCCTCGACGCGCCGCGGCTGTCCAGCGCCGGGCGCAGTTTCCCGGTGGAGATCGCGCACTTCCCGGCGCGACGCGAGGAATCGCTGGAAGCGCAGGCCCGGCGCGCGGTGGAGCATGCGCTGCAGCAGCATCCGGGCGACGTGCTGGTGTTCCTGCCCGGGCAGCGCGAGATCGGGCGGGTGCAGGCGGCGCTGGCGGCGGTGGGGGTTGGCGTCGAGGGGGCATCCGCCGCCGCGTCGAGCGTTGCCCCAGCAGACACCGCTTCCGGCGCCCCCTCATCCGGCGCTGCGGGTCACCTTCTCCTGGAGGGAGAAGGGAGCGGGGTCGAGGTGTTGCCGTTGCACGGCGAGTTGCCGGTGGAGCAGCAGAGCAAAGTGCTGCAGCCCGATCCGCAGGGGCGGCGGCGCGTGGTGCTGGCGACCAACGTCGCCGAGTCCTCGGTGACGCTGCCCGGGGTGCGCGTGGTGATCGACGCCGGGCTGGCCCGCGAGCCGCACTACGATCCCAACAGCGGCTTCTCGCGGCTGGACGTGGCCGCCATCGCCCAGGCCTCGGCCGATCAGCGCGCCGGCCGCGCCGGCCGTGTCGCCAGCGGCTGGGCCTACCGGCTGTGGCCGCAGTCGCAGCGCCTGGAGGCGCAGCGCCGCGCCGAGATCCTGCAGGTGGAACTGGCCGGGCTGGCACTGGAACTGGCCGCCTGGGGCAGCGATGGCCTGCGCTTCGTCGATCCGCCGCCGCCCGGCGCACTGGCCGCCGCCCGCGAGCTGCTGCAGCGGCTGGGCGCACTCGGCGCGAACGGCACCATCACTGCCAGCGGCCGGCGCATGCTCGCGCTGGGCACGCATCCACGCCTGGCGGCGATGCTGTTGGCCGCCGGCGATGCGCGCGCGCAGGCGCTGGCCTGTGACCTCGCCGCCCTGATCGAAGCGCGCGACCCGCTGCGCCAGGGCGGCGATGCGCTGGCCGCACGCTGGCGCGCCCTGGCCGCGTTCCGCCGCGGCCGCGTCCCGCACGACGCCAACCGCGGCGCGCTGGCGGCGATCGACGCGGCCGCCAAGCAGTGGCGGCGGCGCCTGCGCAGCGATGCCGCTGCGCCGGACAGCGTAGAGGCGCATGCGCTCGGCGATCTGCTGGCCCATGCCTTTCCTGACCGCATCGGTACCCGCCACCCGAACGATCCGCTGCGCTACCTGCTAGCCAACGGCCGCAGCGCGCGCCTTTTCGACAACAGCGACCTGCGCGGCGAGCCCTGGCTGGTCGCCACCGAACTGCGCCACGAAGCCAAGGACGCACTGCTGTTGCGCGCCGCGCCGGTGGACGAGACCTACCTGCGCGTGCAATTCCCGCAGCGCTTCGCGCAAGAAGACGTGGTGCGCTGGGATCCCGAACGGCGCGCGCTGAGCGCGCTGCGCGAGACCCGCTTCGATCGCATCGTGCTCGACAGCCGCCCCGCCGGCCGCGTCGAGCCGGCGCAGGCGGCCGCAGCGCTCACCGAGGCGGTCCGCGAACTGGGGCTGCAGGCGCTGCCCTGGAGCGAGGGCCTGGCGCAGTGGCGCGCGCGGGTGGCCGGACTGCGCCAGTGGATGCCGGAACTGGACCTGCCGGACCTGGGCGATGCCGCGCTGCTGGACAGCCTCGACGACTGGCTGCGCCCGGCCTTCGCCGGCAAGACCCGGCTCGACGCGCTCGGCGAGGACGAGCTGGGCGAGGCGCTGAAGGCGCGGCTGCCGTGGGACCGGCGCCAGGCCATCGACCGCCATGCCCCGGTGCGCATCGCCGTGCCCTCGGGCATGGAGCGGCGCATCGACTACAGCGTGGACCACGCCGGACAGCCGCAGCCGCCGGTGCTGGCGGTCAAGCTGCAGGAACTGTTCGGCCTGGCCGACACCCCGCGCATCGCCGACGGCCGCGTGCCGCTGCTGCTGCACCTGCTCTCGCCCGGCGGCCGGCCACTGCAGGTCACCCAGGACCTGCGCAATTTCTGGTCCAGCACCTATCCGGAAGTGAAGAAGGAAATGAAGGGGCGCTACCCGCGCCACCCCTGGCCGGACGATCCCTGGACTGCCACCGCCAGCCATCGCGCCAAGCCACGCGGTACCTAGCGCCTATGCCCGATTCCCGGGCATGCCACGCCGTGACAGCGCGGTTGTACCGGGCAGAGAGAGGATGTGGACGACGCGGCCGCGGACGCACGCAACATGGTCGATCGGGCCGAGTATGCAGACGCAAGGCCAACGCCGCGCCGCTCGAATCGACGACAAGCCAGACCGCGCACGCAGCACCGGCAGCGCGTCGCAGATCCAACGCTGCGCAGGCCGGGGTGGATCGCGCGTTGCCACCCGCGTCCCCGCATTCAGCCGGCAGACGAATCCGCGGCGCTGCGCTAACGCCCCGTATACGGCACGGGGGCGACACTGCAGGCCTTCATTCCTGCCAGTAGGGGACGCCCATGAGCAAGCTGACCATCATCACCGACCGCGCCCTGGATTTCGCCAGTCACGCCGGCGACAGCCTCAAGCATCTCGGCCCGCAGGCGAACAAGTGGCTGCAGTCGGGCAAGGCGGTGAGCGCGCTCAAGGCCGGCGCCGCGCTGGGTGCGGTGAAGACCGGCACCAAGGTCGCGCGCACCGCGGTGCGCCGCAACCCGGCCGTGGCCATCGCCGCCGCCGCGGTGGGCGTCGGCCTGCTCGGCTACGCCATCTACCGCAAGCGCCAGCGCGACAAGGGCGCGCCGATCGAAGGCAATGCGCAGCGCATCGAAGCCGCCAGCAAGCGCGGCAACGTGGGTGCGCGCCGCAGCGCCAGCACTCGTGGCACGCGCCGCAACGCAGCAGCGCAGGACGCCACCGAAGAGTGAGATCCGCGCACTGCCGCTGACGGCAGCCGTAGCATGAAACGCAGCGACCGAGAGGCATCCCGGTCGCTTTTTTTTATGGAGTCGCTGCGCCCGCTCTTCCAACGTAGGAGCGGCTTCAGCCGCGACCGACGCGTTACCGAGATTCCCATGTCGCGGCTGAAGCCGCTCCTACGCATGGCTCGGCACAACACGCACTACAGCGCACGCCACGCGCCCGGCGCCAACCCGTCCAGCCGGTGCGCGCCCATCGCCGCGCGCACCAGCCGCAGCGTCGGCAGGCCGACCGCCGCGGTCATCCGCCGCACCTGGCGGTTGCGGCCTTCGCGCAGCACGATCTGCAGCCAGGCATCGGGCACGCGCTTGCGGAAGCGCACCGGCGGATCGCGTGGCCACAGCGATGGCGGTGCGTCCAGCAGCGCCACCTCGGCCCGCGCAGTCGGGCCATCGTTCAACAGCACGCCGTCGCGCAGGCGCTGCAACTGCTCCGGTTGCGGTGCGCCCTCCACCTGCACCCAATAGGTCTTGGGCTGCTTGTGCCGCGGATCGGTGAGGCGATGCGCCAGCGCGCCGTCATCGGTCAGCAGCAGCAGGCCCTCGCTGTCGTAGTCCAGGCGTCCGGCCGCATACACGTCGGCAGGCAGGCCGAACTCGGCCAGGGTCCGCCGCGGCGGCGTACTGCGGTCGGTGAACTGGCACAGCACATTGAAGGGCTTGTTGAAGGCGATCAGCATCGGCGGGAACGGCAGTGGGCCTGCGCCGCACGGCGCGGCGCAGGCATTGTCCCATGCCCCCGCGGCGCGCCGCCCGCGCGCCAGCTCAGCGCTTGACGAACTTCAGAGTCATCCGGTCGCTCTCGCCGATCGCCTGGTACTTGGCGTCGTCGGCGGCCTCGTGCTGGTTGCTCGGCGGCAGCGTCCACACGCCGCCAGGATAGTCCTTGCTGTCGCGTGGATTGGCATTGACCTCGCTCTTGCCGGCCAGCTTGAAGCCGGCCGCCTCGGCCATGGCGATCACCTGCGCCTGGCCGACATAACCGCTCTTGTCGTCCGCCGGCACGTCGGCCTTGGCGCGGTGCTCGACCACGCCGAGCACGCCGCCGGGCTTGAGCACCTGGTAGAAGCCCTTGAACATGCCCTCGGCCTGGCCGGCCATGCGCCAGTTGTGCACGTTGCGGAAGGTCAGCACCAGATCGGCCGAGCCGGGCGGGCCGAACACCGGCGCGTTCGGGGCATACGCGACGATGCGCGCGCGATCGTACTGGGCCGGCGCCGCGGCGAACTTCTGTTCCAGGCCGGCGCGCGCCTTTTGCTGGTAGTCGCGGCCGCGCCCTTCCGGCACGGCCGCCGGATCGACCACGGCGGCGATGTACTGGCCGCGCTCGCGCAGGTACGGCGCGAGGATCTCCGAATACCAGCCGCTGCCCGGGGTGACCTCGATCACCGTCTGGGTCGGCTTGATACCGAAGAACGCCAGCGTCTGCCCGGGGTGGCGATAGGCGTCGCGGGCGACGTTGGCGCGGTCGCGCCAGCTGCCGTTGATCGCCGTCTGCAGCGATGCATCCGGCGCTGGCAGCGTCGCGGTGTCGGCGGGCTTGATCGCCTGCGCCGCGGGGGCGAGCACGGCGGTGGCGATGGCCAGGGTGCAGGCGCAGGCGAGCGAGGTTCGAAGCGTCATGGCAGGCATCCGCAAGAGAGGTGGCGCGAGCCTAGCATGCGACCCGGCAAGGCCGAATGTTGCACTCCCGTTAGCGCGGGTCACGCTGGCGGAACGCTGTTTTCGCGAGCATTTGACGGTTGCCAAACCCCTGGCGACTATCCTGTCGCCTTTCCCCACAGTGGAGCGTTTTCCATGCTGCACACGCGCGAACTCGGCCGCTCCGGCCTGCATGCGGCACCGTTGGCGTTCGGCGGCAACGTGTTCGGCTGGAGCGCCGACGCCAAGACCTCCTTCGCCCTGCTCGACGCCTTCGTCGAGGCCGGCTGCAACCTCATCGACACCGCCGACATCTACTCGGCCTGGGTGCCCGGCAACCACGGCGGCGAATCGGAAACGCTGATCGGGCAGTGGCTCAAGCGCAGCGGCAAGCGCGACAAGGTGCTGATCGCGACCAAGGTCGGCAAGTGGGCCGAGCGCCCGGGCCTGTCCGCCGACAACATCGCCGCTGCCGCAGAGGACTCGCTGCAGCGCCTGCAGACCGACGTCATCGATCTGTACCAGGCGCACGAAGACGACGATTCGGTACCGCTGGAAGCGACGCTGGCGGCGTTCGGGCGGCTGATCGAACAGGGCAAGGTGCGCGCGATCGGCGCCTCCAACTACAACGCCGCGCGCCTGCGCGAGGCATTGAACGTCTCCGCGCAGTACGGCCTGCCCCGCTACGAGACGCTGCAGCCGGAGTACAACCTGTACGACCGCGCCGGCTACGAGGCCGAACTGGAGCCGCTGGTGCGCGAACAGGGCCTGGGCGTGCTGTGCTACTACGCGCTGGCCAGCGGCTTCCTCAGCGGCAAATACCGCCGCGCCGAAGACGCCGGCAAGAGCCAGGCGCGCGGCGCCAGCGTGGTCGCGCGCTATCTCAACGCGCGCGGCCTGCGCATCCTCGCCGCGCTGGACGACATCGCCGGCAAGCATGCCGCCACGCCCACGCAGGTGGCGCTGGCCTGGTTGATGGCGCGGCCCGGCATCGTCGCGCCGATCGCCAGCGCGACCAGCCTGGACCAGTTGCAGGACCTGCTCGCCGCCGCGCGCCTGCAGCTGTCGGCCGAAGACATCGCGCAATTGAATACCGCAAGTGAGGAAACCGCATGACCGCCCCCACCCAGACCACCCGTATCGTGCTCGCCTCGCGCCCGCAGGGCGCGCCGGGCACCGACAACTTCCGCACCGAACAGGCGCCGCTGGCGCCACCTGGCCCGGGCCAGGTGCTGCTGCGCAACCGCTGGCTGTCGCTGGACCCGTACATGCGCGGGCGCATGAGCGATGCGCCGTCCTACGCGCCGCCGGTGCAGCTGGGCGAGACCATGGTCGGCAGCACCGTGGCCGAGGTGCTGCAATCCAATTCCCCCGACCACGCGCCGGGCGATCTGGTGCTGGTGCAGAACGGCGGCTGGCAGACCCATCTGGTCGTCGACGGCGCCAGCCTGCGGCGCAAGCTCGATCGCGACTCGCCGCTGCCGCCGAGCACCGCGCTCGGCGTGTACGGCATGCCGGGCTTCACCGCCTATGCCGGCCTGCACGAGATCGGCAAGCCGCAGCCCGGCGAGACCGTCGCGGTGGCCGCGGCCACCGGCCCGGTCGGCGCGACGGTGGCGCAGATCGCCAGGCTGCGTGGGGCGAAGGTGATCGCCATCGCCGGGGGCGCGGAGAAATGCCGCTACCTGCGCGAGGAACTGGGCGTGGACGTGGCCCTGGACCACCGCGCCAAGGACTTCGCCGAGCAGTTGCGCGCCGCCGCGAGCGACGGCATCGACGTGTACTTCGAGAACGTCGGCGGCCACGTGTTCGATGCCGTGCTGCCACTGCTCAACGACTTCGCGCGGGTGCCGGTGTGCGGCACCATCGCCACCTACAACGCCAACGGCGCCCCGCCGCCGGGGCCGGACCGGCTGCCGGCGCTGATGGGCCAGGTGCTGCGCCAGCGCCTGACCTTGCGCGGCTTCATCGTCGGCGACTTCGTCAAGCTGTACCCGGAGTTCCTGCGCGAGATGGGCGCGTGGCTGGCCGAGGGCCGCGTGCGCTATCGCGAACACGTGGTGGAGGGACTGGAGAACGCCCCGCAGGCCTTCATCGACATGCTCAGCGGCGGCAACTTCGGCAAGCTGGTGGTGCGGTTGGGCGACTGAGGCGAGATGTCCCGTAGGAGCGGCTTCAGCCGCGGCCGGGCGTTCCCATGGAAGCCCGGTCGCGGCTGAAGCCGCTCCTACGAGACGCATGGGGTTCATCCGCTACAGGGTGGATTGCGGCCCTCGCGCACACCGCGGCATCGACGCCCGCGGATGCAGCCACTACCATCGGACGCATTGCCGCCGCCGCCGCTTCCATGTCCGATTCCCCGCGTCCCCCTCGCGCACGCCGCACCGCGCGTGCCGCCACCGCTCCCACCCCGCCCGAGCGCGGCCTGGCCGCGGAGCTGATGCGGCGCATCGGCGAGTGCGAAGGCGATCCGAACTTCATGACCTCGCTGGCGCGCGGCCTGGCCGTGCTCAGCGCCTTCGGCCAGCACAGCCGCGATGTCAGCATGGCCCAGCTCAGCGCCGACACCGGCATCCCGCGCGCGGCGGTACGGCGCGTGCTGTACACGCTGGAGAAGCTGGGCTACGCCGGCACCCACGGCCGCGGCTATGTGCTGCTGCCGCGCGCACTGGGCATCGGCAGCGGCTACCTGTCCACCGCCGCCCTGTCGGTGGCGGCGCAGCCGGTGCTGGATGCGCTGCGCGACGACCTGCACGAGTCCTGCTCGCTGGGCGTGCTCGATGGCGACGACCTGCTGTACGTGGCGCGCGCGGAAACCGTGCGGATCATGTCGATCGGCCTGCGCGCCGGCAGCCGCCTGCCCGCCTACTGCACCTCGATGGGCCGGGTGCTGCTGGCCGCGCAGCCGGGCGACACCTTGAACAGCTACCTGGACCGCAATCCGCTGCGCGCGCGCACCGAACGTACCGTCACCGACCGTGCGCAGTTCCAGGCGCTGCTCGAGCGCGTGCAGCGCGACGGCCATGCGGTCGTCGACCAGGAACTGGAGATCGGCCTGCGCTCGGTGGCGGTGCCGGTGCGCAACCGCCAGGACCGCGTGGTGGCCGCGCTCAATGTCGGCAGCTCGGTGGCGCGGATGACCCTGGGCAGCCTGCAGAGCACGGTGTTGCCGGCACTGCGCCACGCGGCGCAGCAGTTGAGCCGCGTGCTGGACTGACCCTCATCCGCCCTGCGGGGCAGCTTCCCCGAAGGGCCGTGGTCCCCGGTGGGGCGAAGGGAAAGCCCCTCTCCCTCCGGGAGAGGGGTTGGGGTGAGGGTACGGGGCGCGAAGCGCGCGCGGATCTGGCTTGCGCGAGGCACCCGTCGCAGGACAGACAGCAGGCACACTGCGTACCGCTTGCGACGAGTCGGCGCTAAACCGCAGGCGCCATCATCCTGCCGCGGCAGCGGCGCCCGCGCTCAGTCCGCCGCTTCGGCGGCCTGCTCGGCCAGGATCGGCGCGGCCAGGGCGAAGGCGTGGTTGGCCGCAGGCACGCCGCAATAGATCGCGGCCTGCAGCAGCACTTCCTTGATCTCGTCGGCGCTGACGCCGTTGTTGCGCGCGGCGCGCACGTGCAGCTTGAATTCCTCGTCGTGGCCGCGCGCCACCATCATCGCCAGGGTCAGCAGCGAGCGCGTGTGCCGCGGCAGGCCCTCGCGGGTCCACACCGTGCCCCAGGCGGTGCGGGTGATGAACTCCTGGAATTCCTCGGTGAACGGCGTGCGCGCGGCCAGCGAGCGGTCGACGTGGGCATCGCCGAGCACCGCGCGGCGCACCTGCAGGCCGGCGGCGTAGCGTTCGTTCTCGTGCATCGGGGCAACTCCTGGAACGTGGGGAAAAGGCGAGCGCGATCTACTGCAACAGGAAGCGCAGCAGCGCGTCGTTGAAGGCGTGCGGCGACTCCACGTTGCACAGGTGGCGGCCATGCACCTCGGCATACTCGCCCTGTGCCACCTGCGCGGCGATGGCCTGCAACTCGGTCGGCGGGCACACCGGATCGTCGTGCCCGGCCACGGCCAGCACCGGCACGCGGATCTCGCCCAGGCGCGCACGGAAGTCGGCCTCGGCCAGCGCCTGGCAGCAGCCGATGTAGGCCTGCGCGTCGGTGGCGCGGAAACTCTCCAGGATCGCCTCGACGGTACCCGGCTGCGCCTCGGCAAAGGCCGGGGTGAACCAGCGCGTGCGGGTGCCTTCGCACAGCGGCGCCAGGCCCTCGGCGCGGACCTGATCGATGCGCGCCTGCCAGCTTTCGGCGCTGCCGATCCTGGCCGCGGTGGCGCACAGGGTGAGGCTGAGCAGGCGCTCGCCGGCGTGCAGGCCCAGCCACTGCCCGGTCAGCCCGCCGATCGACAGGCCGCAGAAGTGGCTGCGTTCGATCGACAGTGCATCCCAGAGCGCCACCACGTCGCCGCCGAGATCGGCCATGGCGTACGGTGCGGGCGCGGCGGTGGAAGCGCCGTGGCCGCGGCGGTCGTAGCGCAGCACGCGGAAATGCGGCGCCAGCGCCGCGATCTGCGCGTCCCACATGTGCAGGTCGGTGCCGAGCGAATTGCACAGGGTCAGCCACGGACGGCCTTCGCTGCCGTCGATGCGGTAATGCAGACGATGCGTGGGCAGGTCGAGGATCGGCATGGTCGGCGCTCGCTTGGAGAGGGGATTGGGCCGTCGCGCAGCAAACCGCGCGGCACCGGCAAGTCTAGAACGTGTCGCCGACACTGCGGCAGACAGGCACGGCGCGGCGCCTCACCCGCGCGACTGCGCGGCGAGCACGCGCTCGATCCACACCGCGGCCATGCCGCGCCAGCTATCGCTAGCGAACAGCGCATCCAGTTGCGCCGGCGCCAGCACCGCGGTCACCTGTGGCTCCTCGGCCAGCACCGCGCGCAGGTGCTGCTGCGTGGCCAGCGCACGACGCACCGCCGTTTCCACCAGCGCGTGCGCGGCAGCCTTGCCCAGCTGGGCGGCGAGAGTCACCGCCACCGCCTCGGCGTAGAGCAGGCCGCCGTGGCTGTCCAGATGCGCGGCCATGCGCGCACGGTCCAGTTCCAGGCCCTCGGCCAGCACCCGCACCTGGGCGAGGCTGCCGGCGCTCAGGCGCACCAGTTCCGGCAGGGTCTCCCATTCGGCATGCCAGCCGCCGACCGCGCGTTCGTGTTCCTGCGGCAGCGCCGCGAACAGGGTCGCGAGCAGGCCCGGCGCGCGCGTGGCCGCGGCGATCGCGACCACGCAGCCCACCGGATTGCGCTTGTGCGGCATCGCCGAGGACCCCCCCTTGCCCGCCGCGGCAGGTTCGAAGGCCTCGGCCACTTCCGACTGCATCAGCAGGGCGACGTCGCGGCCGATCTTGCCGAGGCTGCCGGCCAGCAGCGCGAACGCGGCGCCGATCTCGCCGATGCGGTCGCGCGCCGCATGCCAGGGCAGCGCCGGCAAAGGCAGACGCAGTTCCGCCGCCAGCGCCTCGGCCACGGCCAGGCCCTGCGACTGCAACGCGGCCAGGGTGCCGGCAGCGCCGCCGAACTGCAGCACCAGCGCATCCTCGCGCAGCGCCTGCAGGCGCCGACGACTGCGCTGCAATGCGTCCAGCCAGCCGGCGGCCTTCAGCCCGAAGGTCACCGGCACCGCCTGTTGCAACAGGGTGCGTCCGGGCAGGCCGGTGTCGCGCTCGCGCTGCGCCAGTGCCGCCAGCGCCGCGCACAGCGCGTCCAGTTGCACCTCCACATGGTCGAGCGCGGCACGCAGTTGCAGCACCGCGCCGCTGTCGATGATGTCCTGGCTGGTCGCGCCCCAGTGCACCCAGCGCGCGGCGTCCTCATCGGCGGCGGCGACCTGCGCGGTGAGCGCCTTGACCAGCGGGATCGCCGGATTGCCGGCCAGCGCGGTGGCGGCGGCGAGCGCGGGCACGTCGTAGCGCGCGGCATCGCAGGCGGCGGCGATCGGCGCCGCTGCGCTGGCCGGGATCACTCCGCAGCGCGCCTGCGCGCGCGCCAGCGCCGCTTCCACGTCGAGCATGGCCTGCAGGCGCGCGCGGTCGTCGAACAGCGCATCGACGGCCGGATCACCGAACAATGGACGCAACAGGGAGTCGGACACGCTCATCGGTTCGTATGCGGTGGAGAGATCATGCAGCGTAACCGCTGCGGCCTGTGCAGGATGTCGCCGCGCTCAGTAGCGGAAGAACACGGTCTCGTGCTCGCCCTGCATGCGCACGTCCCACTGGTAGCGGTTGGGCGCCAGCGGTTGCGCGATCAGGGTGGCGCGGCGCTCGGCCGGCACCTGCGCCAGGATCGCATCGCCATTCAGGTCGTCGTCGCCGAAGTACAGCCGCGTCGGCGCGGCGCGCAGCAGGCCGCGCATGAACACCAGCACCACCAGGTGCGGCGCCTGCAGGCCCTTGGGCCCGGCGACGCGCCCGGGCTTGACCGTGCGGAAGGCGAAGCGGCCCTGCGCGTCGGTCGGCACCCGGCCCCAGCCGTGGAAGGCGGGATCGTGTTCGCCGCGGCGCGGATCGGCGGCATGATCGTAGATGCCGGCGGCATCGGCCTGCCAGATTTCCAGCAGCGCATCGCCGACCGGCACGCCATGGCCGTCGAACACGCTGCCGGCGATCTCCACATGGGTGCCCTGCGCCTGCGCCGGCGCGATCTCGGTGCGGTACAGCGGCTCCAGCCCGATGCGGTAGTAGGGGCCGACCGTCTGCGAAGGGGTTGCCTGGAAACTCATCGCCTCACTCCCAAGGGGTCTGCTTGCGTCCGCGCAGGACGATGTCGAAACGGTAGCCCAGCGCGAACTCGTTGGCGGTGTTCTCCCAGTCGAACGTGGAGACCATGCGCTCGCGCGCCTTTGCATCCTCCACGCAGTTGAAGATCGGGTCGAACGCCAGCAGCGGATCGCCGGGGAAATACATCTGCGTGACCAGGCGCTGGCCGATGCCGTCGCCATGCAGCGAGAAATGGATGTGCGCCGGGCGCCAGGCGTTGTAGTGGTTGCGCCACGGATATGCGCCCGGCTTGATGGTGGTGAAGCGGTAACGACCGTGGTCGTCAGTCAGCACCTGGCCGGTACCGGTGAAGTTGGGATCCAGCGGCGCATCGTGCTGGTCGCCGGCGTGCAGGTAGCGGCCGGCGGCGTTGCATTGCCAGACCTCGACCACGCTGTGGCGCACCGGCTTGCCGTTCTCGTCGAGCAGGCGTCCGCTGACGATGATGCGCTCGCCCAACGGCGCGCCGGGGAAGCCGGCGGTGAGATCGGCGGCATGCGCGCCCAGGGTGGTGCGGTCCAGGGTCGGGCCGGTCGCCTCGGACAGGGTCAGCGGGATCGCGATCGGATCGCGGGTCGGGCCGCGCGCGCCGGTGGAGGCGTAGGGCGGATGCAGGTAAGCCGGTTGCGTGCCCGGGTACGGGCGGCGATAGCCGAGCAGGGGATCGAGGGGGGTGTCGTCGCGCATCGTGCGGTCTCGCTGGCTCCGCGCGGAGCCGGTTGGCTGGAAGGATGATGCAGGCGTGCGGGGCGCAGCGTCGATGGGGCGAGCGGCTACAGCCGCTCGATCGCCAGCGCCACGCCCTGGCCGACGCCGATGCACATGGTCGCCAGCCCGCGGCGGCCGCCCGTGGCCTCGAGCTGGCGCAACAGGGTCAGGGCCAGGCGCGCGCCGCTCATGCCGAGCGGGTGGCCGAGCGCAATCGCGCCACCGTTGGCATTGACGTGCGCGGCATCGTCGGCGACGCCGAGTTCGCGCAGGCAGGCCAGGCCCTGCGCAGCGAAGGCTTCGTTGAGTTCGATCGCATCGAAGTCGCCGATGGACAGCCCCAGCCGCGCCAGCAGCTTGCGCGTGGCCGGCACCGGGCCGATGCCCATGTAGGCCGGTTCCACGCCGGCGCTGGCGAAGCCCAGCACGCGCGCACGCGGGGTCAGGCCCAGCGCCTGCACCTGCGCGGCGCTGGCCAGCAGCAGCGCGGCGGCGCCGTCGTTGATGCCCGAGGCGTTGCCGGCGGTGACGGTACCGGGCTGGCGGAAGATCGGCTTGAGCCTGGCCAGCGCCTCGGGCGTGGTGTCGGCGCGCGGATGTTCGTCGACACCGACCTCGATGGTCTCGCCGCGCTTCCTGCCCGGGGCGGTCACCGGCACGATCTCGCCGTCGAAGAAACCGGCCGCCTGCGCGGCGGCGGTACGCTGCTGGCTGCGCAGCGCGAAGGCGTCCTGGTCCTCGCGCGAGATGCCGTGGCGCGCGGCCACGTTCTCGGCGGTCTCGCCCATCAGCTCCACACCATAGCGCTGCTGCATCTTCGGATTGACGAAGCGCCAGCCCATGGTGGTGTCTTCGAGCTGCTGGTTGCGGGCGAAGGCGCTCTCGGCCTTGCCCATCACCCACGGCGCGCGCGACATCGACTCCACGCCGCCGGCGATGGCCAGGTCCAACTCGCCGGCGCGGATGCCGCGCGCGACGCTGCCGATGGCATCCAGGCCCGAGCCGCACAGGCGGTTGACCGTGCTGCCCGGCACGCTGAACGGCAGGCCCGCCAGCAGCAGGCTCATGCGTGCCACGTTGCGGTTGTCCTCGCCGGCCTGGTTGGCGCAGCCCAGGTAGACGTCGTCGATGCGCGCCGGATCCAGCTGCGGATGCCGCGCCAGCAGCGCCTGCAGCGGCACCGCGCCGAGATCGTCCGCACGCACCCCGGCCAGGGCGCCGCCGTAGCGGCCGATCGGCGTGCGGACGCCGTCGATGATGTAGGCCTCGTTCATGCCGCCTCCGTGGAATCGGCCAGGGTCAGCGCCAGCCCGGTGGCCTGGCGCAGGTCGTCCAGGCTCACGCCGGCGACCAGTTCGAGCACGCGCGCGCCGTCCGGCCCCAGCGCGAACACGCCCAGGTCGGTATACACCCGCGACACGCAGCGCAGCCCGGTCAACGGATAGCTGCAGGCGTTCACCAGCTTCGGTTCGCCGCGCTTGGTCAGCAGTTCCATCATCACGTAGACCTGCTTGGCACCGATCGCCAGGTCCATCGCGCCGCCAACCGCGGGGATGGCATCGGCCGCGCCGGTGCTCCAGTTGGCCAGGTCGCCGTGCACCGACACCTGGAACGCACCGAGCACGCACACGTCCAGGCGCCCGCTGCGCATCATCGCGAACGAGTCGGCGTGGTGGAAATAGCAGCCGCCGGTCAACAGCGTCACCGGTTGCTTGCCGGCGTTGATCAGGTCCAGGTCCTCCTGCCCCGGCGGCGGCGCCGGCCCCATGCCGAGCAGGCCGTTCTCGCTGTGCAGGAAGATTTCCTTGTCCGCCGGCAGGAAGTTGGCCACCGCGGTCGGCAGGCCGATGCCCAGGTTGACGTAGGCGCCCTCGGGGATGTCGCGCGCCACCCGCGCGGCCAGCGCATTGCGGTCGATGCCGCGGCTGCTCAATGCGTGCATGCGTCCTCCCGCGTGGCGCTCACCGCCACCAGCCGTTGCACGAAGATGCCCGGGGTCACCACCGCTTCCGGATCCAGCGCGCCCAGCTCCACCACCGTGTCCACCTGTACGATCGCGCAGGTCGCGGCCATCGCCATCAGCGGGCCGAAGTTGCGCGCGGTCTTGCGGTACACCAGGTTGCCCCAGCGATCGCCGCGGTAGGCCTTGATCAGCGCGAAGTCGGCGCGGATCGGATACTCCAGCACGTAGTGGCGGCCGTCGATCTCGCGGGTCTCCTTGCCGGCGGCCAGTTCGGTGCCGTAGCCGGTGGGGGTGAAGATCGCGCCCAGGCCGTTGCCGGCGGCGTGGATGCGCGCGGCCAGATTGCCCTGCGGCACCAGTTCCAGTTCCAGCTCGCCGGCGCGGTAGGCCGCGTCGAAGTGCTGCGAATCGCTCTGCCGCGGGAACGAACACACGATCTTGCGCACACGCTTGTGCTTGATCAGCGCGGCCAGCCCGGTCTCGCCGTTGCCGGCATTGTTGTTGACGATGGTGAGTTCGCGCGCGCCCTGTGCGATCAGCGCGTCGATCAGCGCATCGGGCATGCCCGCGGTGCCGAAGCCGCCGATCATCACCGTGGCGCCATCGTGGATGTCGGCCACGGCGGCGGCGCACGAGGCCATGGTCTTGTCGATCATCGGCGCCGCTCCGCCGTCGCCGGCCGGGGGCGCAGCGCACAGGGGCGCAGGCGCATTACGGGGTCTGCCACGACATCCTCCTCCAGGTCGCTTCGGGAGGCCACGTTAGGCCCGCTCCGGCGGGCGGTCAATCCGATTATCGGATGCATAGTTCGATAAACGAACAATTTAACGATGCGGCAACGGCGCGCCGCCTCGTCCCTGTTGTATACATTCGACCGTCGCCCCGCATCGGGCGACGGTGCGATGGCAGTGCAAGTCCGCCATTCGCCCGCAACACGCAAGGATCTTTCCCCAGCCTGTTGTATACACAATCGAGGTCGCCGCCATGCAGTCGTCCGCTCCGGCATTTCCGCTCAATGCCTGGTACGCCATCGCCTGGGATCACGAGGTCAAGCACGCGCTGCTGCCGCGCAAGGTGTGCAATCTGGACATCGTGCTGTACCGCACCAGCAGCGGCCGCGTCGCCGCGCTCGAGGACGCGTGTTGGCATCGCCTGGTGCCGCTGTCGATGGGCCGGCTGCGCGGCGACGACGTGGTCTGCGGCTACCACGGCCTGGTCTACGACGCGAACGGGCGCTGCGTGCACATGCCCTCGCAGGACACCATCAATCCGTCCGCCTGCGTGCGCCGCTTCCCCACCGTGGAGCGGCACCGCTACGTCTGGGTGTGGCCGGGCGATGCGGCGCTGGCCGATCCGGCGCTGGTGCCGGACCTGCACTGGAACGACGACCCGGCCTGGGCCGGCGACGGCCGCACCATCCACGTCAAATGCGACTACCGGCTGGTGCTGGACAACCTGATGGATCTGACCCACGAGACCTTCGTGCACGGCTCCAGCATCGGCCAGGATGAGGTCGCCGAAGCGCCGTTCGACGTGGTCCACGGCGAACGCAGCACGGTGGTCTCGCGCTGGATGCTCGACATCGACCCGCCGCCGTTCTGGGCCTGGCAGATCGAACACGCGCACGGCTACCGCGGCAAGGTCGACCGCTGGCAGATCATCCGTTTCGAGGCGCCGTGCACCATCGCCATCGATGTCGGCGTGGCAGTGGCCGGCAGCGGCGCGCCGCAGGGCGACCGCTCGCGCGGCGTCAACGGCTACGTGCTCAACACCATTACTCCGGAAACCGACCGCACCTGCCACTACTTCTGGGCGTTCGCGCGCAACCATTCGCTGCACGAGCAGTCGATCACCACGCGCCTGCGCGACAGCGTCAGCGGTGTGTTCGGCGAGGACGAACTGGTGCTGGAAGCGCAGCAGCGCGCCATCGACGCGCACCCGGACCACGTGTTCTACAACCTCAACGTCGATGCCGGCGGCATGTGGGCGCGGCGCCTGATCGAGCGCATGGTCGCCGCCGAGCAGCGCAACCAGGACCTGCAGCTGCGCATGGTCGGCTGAGCCCGCCCCGCCCTGTCGCACAGGAACCCGCCATGCCCGCCGCGCATCCGTTCCGCTCCAGCGCCGCACAGACCACCCGCGCGCTGCTGGAACTGCGCGAACTGATCCTGGCCGGCGAGCTGGCCGCCGGCGAACGCCTGTCCGAGGTCGCCCTGGTGGAGCGCCTGGGCGCCTCGCGCACGCCGGTGCGCGCCGCCCTGCAGCGGCTCGCCGAGGAAGGCCTGGTGCAGCCGCTGCGGGGCGGCGGTTACGCGGTGCAGGCATTCGACGAGCGCGACGTGGACGATGCCATCGAACTGCGCGGCACCCTGGAAGGCCTGGCGGCGCGGCGCGCCGCCGAACGTGGCGCCGATCCGGCACTGCTGGCGCAGGCGCAGGCGCTGCTGGCCCGGATCGACGCGGTGCTGGCGCCGCGACCGCTGAGCGAGCAGGCCTTCGCCCACTATGTCGACTGCAACGCGCAGTTGCACGCGCTGCTGTTCGAGATGGCCGGCAGCGCGCTGTTGTCGCGCGAGTTCGCGCGGGTGACGCAGCTGCCGTTCGCCTCGCCCAGCAGCTTCGTGCTCGAACGCGCCCAGGCTGCCACCGTGCTGTCGATCGCGCAGGACCAGCACCGCCAGGTGCTGGACGCGATCGTGCGCCGCGAAGGCGCGCGCGCCGAAGCGCTGATGCGCGAACACGCGCGGCTGGCGCAGCGCAACGCCCACCACGCCCTGCACGACCAGAACGCGCTGGGCCAGATTCCCGGCAGCCGCCTGCTGCGGCGCCGCCCGCCCGCCTGATCGCGGAACATCCCGTACCCGCCCCCCTTCCCGCCTGCCGGACCCCGCCATGCGCAAAGACACCCAGTGGACCATCGCCCGCGTCGTCGCCGTTGCCACGCCCTGCCAGGACGTACGCGAGATCGTGCTCGATCCGGGCAGCGCCAGCCGCCCCTTCACCGTGGGCAGCCATCTCGACGTGCGCGTGCGCATCGGTGACGCCTGGCACGAGCGCTCCTATTCGCTGGTCGGCGAGCCTGCCGCCGATGGCCACTACCGCATCGCCGTGCGCGCGGTGCCAGACAGCCGCGGCGGTTCGCGCGCGATGTGGGCGCTGGCGCCGGGTGCGCAATTGGAGATCTCCTCGCCCAACAACCATTTCGCCCTGGACGAGACCGCCGAGCACATCGTGCTGGTCGCCGGCGGCATCGGCATCACCCCGATCCTGGGCATGGCGCAACGGCTGGCGCGCGGGCGCATCCCGTTCCAACTGCTCTACGCCGGCCGCAGCCGCGCCAGCATGGCCTACCTGGAGCATCTGCAGGAGCTGCTTGGCGAGCGCCTGCAGCTGTTCTGCCCGGAGCATCTGGGCCAACTCGAGCTGGCCGCGCAGATCGCGCAATGGCCGCGCAACGCCGACGTCTATGCCTGCGGCCCGCTGCCGTTGCTGGACGAACTGCGGCAACGCTGGCGCGACGACGGCCGCGCCCGCGCGCGCCTGCATTTCGAGACCTTCGGCAACAGCGGCAACGCACCGGCGCAGCCGTTCGTGGTGCAGGTGCCGGCGCTGGGCAAGACCGTGCAGGTCGCCGAGAACGAGTCGCTGCTGGATGCGCTGAGCGCGGCCGGCGTGGAAGTCATGGCCGACTGCCGCCGCGGCGAATGCGGCCTGTGCGTGGTCGAGGTGCTGGAAGCCGCCGCACCGCTGGACCATCGCGACGTGTTCCTCAGCGACGAGCAGCGCCACAGCAACCGCAAGCTGTGCGCCTGCGTCTCGCGCGCGCTCGGCGGCAGCCTCAGCATCGACACCGGCTACCGCGCCGACGCGTTCTGACGCGCAGGCGCGGCGCCACCCACACACACCGCAGGCGCCGTCCGCCGCAGTGGGTGGCGCCTGCGGGTTTTCAACATCATCCGTGCGGGATCACTTGGTCGCCGCGTCCCAATGCTCCTGGATCTTGCCGTTCTGGATGCGGAACATGTCGAACCAGGTGGTGGTGTAGGTCTTGCTGGCGTCCTTGGGATCGGGCAGCGTGCGCACCGACACCAGGGTCACGTAGTCGCCCTCGGCCAGGATCGCCACCAGCGGCAACTGCACGCGCGGCTGGATCGGCGTCGGCTTGACGAAGGAGGTCAGGAACGCCAGGAACGCATCGCGGCCGTTGGCCACGTTGGGGTTGTGCTGGATGTAGTCCTTGGCCATGTACAGCGGCGCATATTCGGTGTGCCCCGCTTCGAACACGATGCGCCAGAAATCGTAGACCAGGCGCTTGTTGGCGGTGGTGCGCCAGTCCTCGCCGTGCAGCAGCTGCGCGTGGTTGGGATTGGCGGTGACCGCGGTCTGCGCGAACGCGGACGCGGCGGGGAGCGCAAGCAGCAGCGCCAGCAGGCAGGCCTGAAAACGGATCTTCATGGAAGACTCTCCGATGGGGGAACAGGGGGATGCGCGATGACGACGCGCTGCCGCGATGCGCGGCAGCGATGGCACCGGCGCGACTGCAGCGTAGCAACGCGCACGGCCTGCGCAACGCAGGAGACCGCGAAAACACGCGGATTTACCGGCTTTTTTCCTAGTCTGGGAGAATCGCCACAATTACCTCGACCTCAGAAATGGCAAGGTCGCACGCACCTAAATGTGCGTATGCAACGCATGGCGCAGCGACGCATTGGCGGTCTGCTCCGTCATCCACCGGCTCGTTTGATCGCCATCATCGATCGCGATGCTCGACGACTCTTCTGTCGAGAGTGGGGATTCGGGATTGGGGATTGGAAGAAAGCGGAGACGGGCGCGATCAACATGCGAAGAGGGACTGGGGCGCCACGTGGCAAATCCCCAATCCCGACTCCCCAATCCCCGCTCTAAACCGCCAACGGCAGTCCCGCGTAGTTCTCGGCAATGGTCGCGCGGCCGGCCGCGCTGCCGAGCAGGTAGTCCAGTTCCGCATCGTGCAGGCGGCGGCTGAACGCGTCCTCGTCCGGGAAGCGATGCAGCATCGTGGTCATCCACCAGGAGAAGCGCTCGGCCTTCCACACGCGTTGCAAGGCCAGTTCCGAATAGCGCTGCAACGGCGCGTCGCTGCGCGCCTGCTGCGCCTGCGCGAACAGCTGCGCGAGCAGACCGACGTCGCCGGCGGCCAGGTTCAGGCCCTTGGCGCCGGTCGGCGGCACGATGTGCGCGGCATCGCCGGCCAGGAACAGGCGGCCGTACTGCATCGGCTCGGCGACGTAGCTGCGCAGCGGCGCGATGCTCTTCTCCAGCGAGGGGCCGGTGACCAGCGCCTGCGCCACGTCGTCGGGCAGGCGGCGGCGCAGTTCGTCCCAGAAACGCTCGTCCGACCAGTCCTCGACCCGCTCGTCCGCCGGCACCTGCACGTAGTAGCGGGTGCGGGTGGGCGAGCGCATGCTGCACAGCGCGAAGCCGCGCGCGTTGCGCGCATAGATCAGTTCGTCGGCCACCGGCGGGGTGTCCGCCAGCACGCCCAGCCAGCCGAACGGATAGACCCGCTCGTACACGCGCAGCACCTCGGCCGGGATGGCGCGGCGGCTGACCCCGTGGAAGCCGTCGCAGCCGACCACGTAGTCGCAGTCCAGGCGCTGCGCGGCGCCGTCGTGCACGAAGCGCAGCCAGGGCTGCCGCCCGTCGATGTCGTGCAGCTGCACATCCTCGACGGAATAGAGGGTGGTGGCGCCGGCGGCGCGGCGTGCGTCCATCAGGTCGCGGGTCACTTCGGTCTGGCCGTAGACGGTGACCGCACGGCCGCCGGTCGCCGCGCTCAGTTCGATGCGTTCGCGGCGCTGCTCCAGCGCCAGCTCGAAGCCATGGTGGACGATGCCTTCGCGCTGCATGCGCGCGCCGGCACCGGCGGCGCACAGCAGGTCGGCGGTGCCCTGTTCCAGCACGCCGGCGCGGATCCGCGACAGCACGTGCTCGGGCGTCTGCCGCTCGACGATGACGGTGTCGATGCCGTGGCCGTGCAGCAACTGTCCGAGCAGCAATCCGGCCGGGCCGGCGCCGACGATGGCGACCTGGGTACGCATGCGTCCTCCGAAGGATGGGACCGACGCACAGTGTTCCGGCTGCGGCGTGCCGAGGACATGGATCATTGCGATCGATTCCGGTACTTTTCGCCGATGCCCCGCACCGCTTCAGCTGCCGCCACGTCGCCGGTCACGGTCCCGGCCTTCCGCCTGTACGGCGAGACCGGCGACCGCGAGACACCGGACCTGTTGCACTGGGAATCCATCGCCGCGCGCAGCCGCCTGCACGACTGGCACATCCGCCCGCACCGCCACGACGACCTGCTGCAACTGCTGTATCTGCAGCGCGGCAGCGCCGGCCTGCACTTGGACGGAACGCAGCAGCGCCTGCGCGGGCCGTGCCTGCTGCTGTTGCCGCCGCTGTGCGTGCATGGCTTCCGCTTCCAGCGCAACGTGCGCGGCCATATCGTGACCGTGTCGGCACCACTGCGGCAGCGCCTGGCGGCGCAGTGGCCGAGCCTGGAGGAGGCGCTGACGCGGCCGGCCTGCCTGCCGGCGGGCGAGCAGCACCCGATGCTGGACGCCTGCTTCGCCGCCATCGCCGCCGAACACGCGCAGCGCCGCCCCGGCCGCGAACCGATGCTGCAGGCGCTGGCGACGCAGGCCTTGCTGTGGGCCGCGCGCGGGGCGCTGGCGCAGGCGCATGCCGATCCGCACGATGCCGACCGCGGCGCGCGCCACGTGCGCGCCTACACCGCACTGATCGACGCGCACTACCGCGAACACTGGCCGCTGGCCCGCTACGCCGACCGGCTCGGGCTGAGCCGCAGCCATCTCAACACGCTGTGCCGGCGCCTGGCCGGCGCCTCGGCGCTGGAACTGCTGCAGCGCCGGATCATGCTCGAGGCGCGGCGCAGCCTGGTCTACACCACGTTGACCGTGCAGCAGCTCGCCACGGTGCTGGGCTATGCGGATGCGGCGTACTTCAGCCGCTGCTTCCGCCGGCATGCAGGGTGTTCGCCGATCCAGTTCCGGCAGCGGGCGCAGGAGTGACAGGATCCGCGGCCAGCACGACGATCGCGGTGCCGTCGCTCTCCTGTGGGAGGGACTTCAGTCCCGACGCGGGATCGATGATCGACCAGTCCCGCTTCGTTCGTCGCGGCTGAAGCCGCTCCTACGACTGGGCTGCGCGTCCGTCGTAGGAGCGGCTTCAGCCGCGACAAGATGTTCCAACCCCCCACGCTAACGGATCAAGCACGACTCCCGCACGCGAGTGCTGTGCTGATCGGCAAGACGCATCGCCGGGCGCCACACCGACGCCCGGCGAACCACACTCAGAACGGATACTGCGGCGCGCTGTCCTGGATCGTCACCCACTGCCAGTGCGTGTACTGGCCCCAGTCGGCCGGGCCGCCCATGCTGGTGCCGTTGCCGGAGGCGCCGGTGCCGCCGAACGGGTTGGTGACTTCGTCGGCCACGGTCTGGTCGTTGATGTGCAGCAGGCCGGTGTGCAGGCGTTCGCCCAGCGCCATCGCGCGGCCGACCGAGGCCGAGAGGATGCCGGCCGACAGGCCGTATTCGGTCTGGTTGGCCAGCGCCACCGCGTCGTCGTCGCTGTCGAAGGCGATCACGTTGGCGACCGGGCCGAATACTTCTTCCTCGAACGCCGGCATGCCCGGCTGCACGTTCGACAGCACCGTGGCCGCGTAGAACAGGCCATCGTGGGTGCCGCCGGCCTCGATCACGGCGCCCGCCGCCACCGAGGCATCGACCACGTCCTTGACGTGCTGCAGCTGGCGCTGGTCGATGATCGGGCCGAGCGCCACGTGTGCGGTGGCCGGGTCGCCGACCGGCAGGTGCCGCGCCTTCTCCGCCAGGCGCCGGGTCAGTTCGGCGGCGATACTGCGCTGGACCAGCACGCGGCCGGTGGCCATGCAGATCTGTCCCTGGTGGAAGTAGGCGCCGAAGGCGATCGCCGACACCGCCTTGTCCAGGTCGGCATCGTCGAGCACGATCAGCGAATTCTTGCCGCCCAGTTCCAGCGCGGTCTTCTTCAGGTGCTTGCCGGCCAGCTCGCCGATGCGGCGGCCGGCGGCAGTGGAGCCGGTGAACGCGATCATCGGCACGCCCGGCGCCTCGACCAGGGCCTGGCCAGCATCCGCGCCGCCCGGCAGCACGTGCAGCAGGCCCTTCGGCAGGCCGGCCTGCTGCAGCAACTCGGCGATGACGAAGCCGCCGGCGTACGGCGTGCGCGGATCGGGCTTGAGCACCACCGCATTGCCGACCGCCAGCGCCGGCGCCACCGAGCGCAGCGACAACACCAGCGGGAAGTTGAACGGCGAGATCACCCCGACCACGCCCAGCGGCAGGCGCCGTGCCAGGCTCAGCCGGCCCGGCGCGGTCGGCAGCACCTGGCCCTGCGCCTGCAGCGGCATCGCCGCGGCCTGCTGCAGCAGCACGATCGCCTCACGGACCTCGTGCTCGCCCTTGGGCAAGATGCCGCCGGTCTCGCGCGCGATCAGCGCCGCGGCCGCGGCCGCATGCTGCTGCAGCACCTGCGCGGCGCGATGGAACACGGCCGCACGCTCACGCGGCGGCGTGGCGGCCCAGGCGCGTTGCGCGGCGCGCGCCTGCGCCACCGCCGCGGTCACGTCGGCGGCGTTGGCCTGGCCGACGCGATGCAGCGGCGTGCCGCTGCCCGGTTCGATCACCTCGAGGACGCCGCCCTGGGCGGCGATCCACTCGCCATTGAAAATGCGCTCGCTCCAGGTGGACGCGGCGGCCAGGGGTTCGGTGCTGTGCATGCTGTGTGCTCTCGTGGAAAGAGGAAGAAGAAGTCGTTCAGAGGGCGGTGGCCGCCAGGCCGCCGTCCACCGGCAGGTTGACGCCGTTGATCCAGCGCGCCGCATCGGAGGCCAGGAACACCACCGCCTCGGCGACTTCGTCGGCATAGGCCGGGCGCTTCATCTTGCCGGCGTCGGCCTGGACCCGCTCGGGCCCGAGCATGGTGACGAAATCGCCCAGGATCGGCGTGAACACCGGGCCCGGCGCGACGCTGTTGACGCGCACCGAATGCGTGGCGAACCAGTCGCGCGAGCGCAGCAGCGTCCACACGATCAGCGCTTCCTTGAAGTACTGGTAGCAGGTGTCCTGCGGCACCGGATGCGCCGCCAGCCAGTCGTGGCCGGCGGCGTAGCTGTCGGCGGCGGCCAGCTGCTTGTGCAGGTCCAGCCGCTGCGGCCACTCCGCGCCGAGGATGGAGGCGATGTTGATGATGCTGCCGCCGGGCACGATGCGCGGCAGCAGCGCCTGGCTGAGGTGGCGCAGGCCCAGGTAGTTGACCTTCGCCACCACGTCCACCGGCGCGGTGCCGGGCACGCCGGCGATGTTGGCCAGCGCGTCGATGCGCTCGGGCAACTGCGCCACCAGCGCATCGATCGAGGCCGGGTCGCCGAGATCGGCCTGGTGGAAGCCGTGCAGGGTCATGTTGACCGGCTGGCGGTCGATGCCGATCACCGTGGCGCCGTGGAAGCGCGCCAGGCGCGCGACCTCGGCGCCGATGCCGGAGGCCACGCCGGTGACGAGGAGGGTCTTGTTGTGCAGGTTCATGGCAGCGCGTGTCCGTTGCGGGGTTGGGCGTCAGAAGACGTGGACGTACTGGACGTTGACGTTGTGGCCGGAAGGCGCGTTCTTGACCTCCACCGGCATGTAGAAATTGGCGTTGAAGATGTTCTTCCGATCGATCCGCCACGACAGGCCGGGGCCGAGATAGAACTGGGTCTGCTTGCTGTCGGCGACGCGTTCGCCATTGGTGCGGTTGTCGCGCAACTGCTTGAGGTAGTAGCCGTTGATGCCCACGTGCAGATCCTTCACCACTTCCAGCGAGCTGGCGAAGTTGAGCCAGGCGGCGTCGCCGGCCTGGCCGTTGCGGAACACGAAGCCATCGCCCTGCGGCACGTTGGAGGCCTTGTCGGCGCGAAAGTTGTAGAGGTAGTTCAGGCGTCCGCTGATCTCCCAGCGCGGCGTGGGCAGGATGCTGAAGGCCCAGTTCGGCAGCACCGACCAGTAGCCCGAGCCCTGGTTGACGTCGCGATTGCGGTCGAACTTGCCGATCGGCGCCAACACGTCCAGTTCGAAGCGCTGCGAGAACACCGGGCGGCCGTCGCGGATCACCGGCGCCATCTGCAGGTATGGGCCGATGGTCAGGTCGCCCAGGCCGAGGCCGTTGTCGCGCAGCGCCACCGGGCTGTCGTAGGCGAACGACGTGTCCAGATCGACCAGCGCGGCCAGCGCAGTGATGCCGAGCGAGCCGCCGAACAGCTTGTAGTCGCTGAGGTAGGCGACCTGGGTGACCCACACCGAGGAGCCGATGTGCGGATCCCGGAACACCGGCACGTCGTCGCCGTGCGCGTCCTTGATCGCGTCGAAGTCGTAGCGGCGCAGATACTGGATCGCCGTCCAGCCCGGATCGGGTTTGCTGAAACCGTCGAAGAAACTGGTACCGCCGGTGTTGATGCCGGTCGGCAGGGTGGCGCTCTGCGGCACCGATTGCGCGGCCGCCGGGGCGACGCAGGCGATGGTCAGCAAGGCAAGCAGGGACACGCGCGCGTCGGCACGCGGCGACGAGGGAGCACGGTGGCAGACACGGGTCACAGGCAAGCACTCCAAGCGAAAGGAGAACGACGGGGTGCGGGGGGAAAGGAACGCGGACAGGCGGCGCCGCGCACAGGGCACGGCCACGTGGCGACGCGCGCCGTCAGCGGGACGCTGGCGGCGGGTCGGGAATCAACAAGGAAGACGGGCGGACGGCGCTGACCGGCCGCGGCAACAAGGACCGCTACAGACGCTCGAGCGCGTCCACCCGGTCCAGCCGGTCCAACGCCTGCAGCAATGCGCGTGCCGAGGTCACGCCGAGGGCGGTGCTGAGCTGTTGCTCCATGCGCACCACTTCGGCTTCGGCCTGCGCCAGCAGCGCCGTGCCGGGCGCCGTCAGATGCAGGTGCTGCATGCGCCGATCCTGGCGCCCGCGCACCTGGCGCAGCAGTTTGCGCTTGACCAGGCGCGCGACCACGATCGCCAGGTTCGGCGGCGACACGCTGAGCACCTCGCCCAGCTGGCGCTGGTTGATGCCCGGGTTGGCGTCCACCAGCACCAGCAGCGAATACTCCACCGGCTTCAACTCGAAGGCGCGCACGCACTCCTGGAACAGGCGCCGCACCTGCAGTTCGGTGCGGGTGATGCGATAGCCGATCAGGCTGGTCAGGCGCCGCTGGTCCACGCTGTCCGCCGTGTGCGGATCGGCGGGCAACGCGCTGCTGGACATCTCGGGACTGGGTTTCGAACTCACGGCGCTTCCTGCATGGGGCATCCTGCGACCAGGTCACGGCGGATGCGCACGCATCCATCGGCGCCGGCCGGCAACACCGTCGCCGTTGCATTGTAGGGGCATGGCCGCGCATGGTCACAACGCCGCGTCCACGCGCCGCAGCAGCGCCCGGTACGGCGCGGCCGCAGTCCACAGGCACAGCGCGCCGAGCAGCGCCGCGCCCATGCACACCACGCCCAGCGACAGGCCGACCTGGCGCTCGTCGGCGAGCACGTGGTCGGTGCCCAGCGCCACCAGGTACGGCCCCAGGCCCAGCCCGATCAGGTTGACCAGCAGCAGGTAGATCGAGGTGACCTGGCCGCGCAGGCGATTGGGGGTGACCGCCTGCAGGATCGCCGGCGCCAGCGCCACCGGCATGCCCAGCACGAACGTGGTCAGCGCGATCGCCGCCAGCGCCGGCCACGGCCCCGATGCCACCGCGAACAGCGCACTGCTGACCACCAGCAGCAAGGCCCCGACCAGCGAGATCTTCAGCGCCGCGTCGCGGCTGCCGCGCGCCGCCAGGCGGTCGGCGAGGAAGCCGCTGAACAGCATGCCGGCGATGCCGAAGGTGAGGATGATGATGCCGTAGGCCGGGCCGATCTCGCCCGGCGTCCATTGCCAGCGGCGGATGAAGGTGGCCGGCAGCCAGGCGGTGATGCCGAAGGTGATCATCGCGATCACCCCGTTGGCCAGGAACAGCGCCACGTACACCCGCGCGTTGTCGCGCAGGTGGCGCAGGTCCGGGCGCACGCTCGGCACCGCCGCGGCCTGCTCGCGCCGCGCCGGCTCGCGCACCGTGGCCATCAGCGCGATCACCGCCAGGCCGGGCAGCGCGACCAGGATGAAGGCCGCCTGCCAGGGCCGGAAGCTGCCCAGCAGCGGCAACACCACCGTGCTCTCCTTGCTGGTGGCCGCGATCACCAGGCCGCCGACGATGAACGCCGCCGCCGAGCCGATGTAGACGCCGGAGGTGTACACGCTCATCGCCCGCGCGCGCTTTTCCGGCGGGAAGTAGTCGGCCAGCATCGAGTACGCCGCCGGCGACAGCGAGGCCTCGCCGACGCCGACGAACACCCGCGCCAGGAACAGGGTGAAGAAGCTGGTGACGTAGGCGCCGGCCGCGGTCGCCGCGATCCACACCACCACGCCCAGCACGATCAGGTTGCGGCGGTTGCGGCGGTCGGCGACGCGGCCCAGCATCACCCCGATCAGCGTGTAGAACACCGCGAAGGCGAAGCCGTGGACCAGGCTGAAGGCCGAGTCGGACAGCTGCAGGTCGCGTTTGATCGGCTGCACCAGCAGACCGAGGATCTGCCGGTCGACGAAGGACAGCGTGTAGGCCAGCAACAGCACGATGGTGACGTACCACGCATACAGCGGGCGGTACGGCGCAGACGATGGCAGCGGATCGCGCATGGGAAGGCTCCGGCTCAGAAGCGCAGGGTCAGGAAGGGGGCGATGTAGAAGTAGTCGCGGCCACGGACCGGTCCCTCGCGCAGGAACGGCCCGGCCTGGGTGTAGTGGGCGTACACGTCCAGGCTGGCGAAGGCGTTGAAGCGGTACTTCACCCACAGCACCGAGCGCGTGCCGATGTCGCGCGCATCGTTGGCATCGCCCGGCTGCAGCACCCGCCAGCCGGCGGCGTACACGCCGTCGTGCAGGCTCTGCCGTTGCAGCTTGAGCACGTACATGTCGATCCACAGCCGTTCGCTGGGACGCAGCACCAGCTCCGGGCCGATGGCGCGCACGTTGCTGCTGATCATGCTGCCGTCGAACACCGAGGCGCGCGCGTACAGGCCGTTGAAGGTGTTCAGTTCGCCATCGCGCGGATCGCGGTCGCCGGAGGACGCCTCCATGCGCCAGCCCAGGCGCGGCGTCCACGCGGTCTTGGCGAAGGTGTAGCCGCCGAACAGCGTGCCCTGCCAGGCGCGCACGCGCTGGCCGGCGAAATGGCCGCGCTGGCCGATCAGTTCCAGGTCGTAGTCCCAGCCCTGCACCGCGCCGCTCAGGCGCGTGGACAGGGTGTGCCGATGCTCCTCGCCGACCACCTCGCCATAGCGGCGCCCGTCCTGCACGGTGTCCAGGTACAGCGTCTCCAGCAGCGCCGCCTTCGGCTGGCTGGGCGACAACGGCACTTCGGCATGTGCGCCCCACAGGCGCTGGTCGCGGTTGGTGCGGTCGTCGAAACTGCCGGTACGGGTCAGCACCGGGCGCCCCCACAGCAGGCCGCCGCTCCAGCGCGGCTGCCGGGTCAGCAGGCGCACCGCATCGAACGGCATGCGCGAATTGGCCGGATCGCGCGGGTCGAGCAGGCGCTGCCAGCCGTAGGCGATCTGCTGGCGGCCGGCGCGCAGGCGCCAGGCGGGTTCCTTCTGCCCGTCGGACAGTTCGACGAAACCCTGCGCCAGGTCCAGCGGGTTGCGGTCGGTGGCCTGCACCGGCCGCGTCTGCAGGCCGGCCACGCGGCTGTCGGCCAGTTCGCCGAACAGACGCACATACGCCGAGGGCCGGTAGTCGGCCCAAAGCCGCAGGCGTTGCTGCGCGTAGCCGTGCGGATCGGTGGCGAAGCGGCCGAAGCCGGCGTGCTCGCGATAGTCGTACAGCGTGCGGCTCTCGCCGCCGAGGCTGAGCCAGCCATCGCCGAGCGGGATGTACTTCCACTGCTCCCAGCCCTGGCGCGGCTGCGCGGCCAACGCCGAATAGTCTTCCTGATCGGCCAGCAACTTGCCCTGCGGGCCGTTGTTTTCTGCATCGGCCTGGCCGCAGCCGACGCTGCACAACATTGCCAGGCACACGGCACGGGGCGCACGCCGCGCGCGCGCAAGAGGCACAGTCATCGATTCCCTCCCAAGTCTCGAAGCCAGTGGTGCGAAGAAGCGCGATCCGGCTAGCCGGTGGCGCGGTCGGGTGGCCCGGTCATGACGGCGACGCCGCCACCGCGCCCGGCGCGGTCCCGGCGTAGAGCTGTTCGACCAGCGCCGCACGCGCACGCAGCACGTTGCGCTGGTTGATCGAGCCCTTGTCGGTGATCTCGCCGGTCTCCAGGCTCGGCGGCTGTTCCAGCCAGGCTGCGCATGCGACATGGCTGGCGCTGCCGGTGGCGCTGCGGTTGAGCGTATCGAGCAGGCGCTGCAGCCAGGCGCGCACCGGCGGCGCCTGCAGCACCTGCGCCGCCTCGGCCTGCGCCGGCAGCCCCGACAACGCCTGTAGCGCGTCCAGCCGCGGGAACAGCAGCAGGCCGATGGCGTCGCGGTCGGCGCCGGTCACCACCACGTCCTGCACGTAGGCGGCGCCTTCCATCAGCACGCGCGTGCGCAGCGGGCCGACGCTGACGAACACGCCGGAGGACAGCTTGAAATCCTCGGCCAGGCGCCCGTCGAACAACAGCCCGTGCTCGGGGTGCTGCGGATCGATCGGCTTGAGCGCATCGCCGGAGCGGTAGAAGCCCTCCTCGTCGAAGGCCTCGGCGGTCTGCTGCGGCGCGTTCCAGTAGCCCGGCATCACGTGCGGCCCGCGGAAGCGCGCTTCCAGCTTGTCGCCGACCGGCACCAGCTTGACCTCGCAGCCCGGTGCCGGCACGCCGACGTCGCCAGGCGTGTTGCTGGTACCGTGGGTGAAGGTGCACGAGGGCGCGCACTCGGTCATGCCCAGGCCGGCGAGCATGCGGATGCGCTCGCCGCAATGCGCCTCGGCGATGCGCTCCAGGCGGTCCCAGACCTCCTGCGACAATGCCGCGGCGGCGAAGAAGAACATGCGCATGCGCGACAGGAAGGTCTCGCGCAGCGCCGCATCCTGTTCCAGCGCCTGCGCCAGCTGTTCCCAGCCGCGCGGCACGCTCAGGTACACGGTGGGCGCGATCTCGCGCAGGTTGCGCAGGGTCTGCTGGAACAGCGCCGGGGTCGGCTTGCCGTCGTCCAGATAGAAGCTGCCGCCGTTGTACAGGGCGATGCCGATGTTGTGGCTGCCGCCGAAGGTGTGGTTCCACGGCAGCCAGTCGACCAGCACCGGCGTCTGCCCGAGCACCGGGAAGGTCTGCAGCAGCATCTGCTGGTTCGCGCACAACATGCGCTGGGTGGTGATCACCGCCTTGGGCAGCAGGGTGGAGCCGGAGGTGAACAGGAACTTGGCGATGCTGTCCGGGCCGCAGGCGGCGAAGGCGGCATCGGCGGCGTCCAGCGCGCGCGGCGCCAGCAACTCCTCGAAGCGCAGGCAGGCGCGATCGCGCAGGGTGCCGCGCACGCACACTGCCGGTACATCGGCGGAGAACACGGCAGCGATCGCCGGGGCGAACGCGTCGCCGTCGCTGGCCAACAACAGCCCCGGGCGCAGCACCTCGGCCACATGCCGCAGCTTGGCGTAATCGCGCGACAGCAGGGCATAGCCCGGCGACACCGGGCAGTACGGGATGCCGGCATACATCGCCGCGAACGCCACCTGCAAGTGCTCCAGATCGTTGCCGGACAGGATCGCCAGCGGCCGTTGCGCCGACAGGCCCATGTCCAGCAGGTGCGCGGCGATGCGGCGGGTGCGCTCGAGCATCTGCGCGTAGCTCAGGCGCCGCCACTGCCCCTCTTCGTCGCGCTGCGCCACGAAGGTCGCATCGGGGGTGTGCAGCGCCCAGTGCTGCAGGCGTTGCAGCAGGTGCCGTGGCAGCGGCGCCAGCGGTTCGCGTGCGCGCAGGCGCAGCACGCCGTCGGCATCGCGGTGGACCTCGGTATCGGCGTGGCTCAGTCCGACAGGACGGTAGCGCACGGCGGTGGCAACGGACTCAGCGGCATTCATCGGAACCATCCGGAGGAGAGAGACGGCACGGCGTGCGGCAGCGCCGCCGCGGCCCCCGCGGGCCGCAGGCGACGCGACGGGTCAGCGCTTGTAGGTCTGCAGACCGGGCTTGATGGTTTTGTCGTCCAGGAATTGCTTCAGGCCTTGTTGCCGGCCCTTCTCGGGATCGCGGTGATTGGACTGGTCGACCTTGGCGTACAGGTAGTCCTCGTTCTGCTCCCAGGTCAGCTCGCGGCAGCGCTTGAAGCCGTGCTTGGCGAAGCGCAGCACCACCGGGTTCTTCTGCTGCAGTTCCTGCGCCAGCTTGGTCACTTCGGCGCGCAGTTGCGCGCGCGGCACGCTGGCGTTGACCAGGCCCATCTGCGCCGCCTCGGTGCCGGTGAAGGTACGCCCGGTCATGATGTACAGCATGGCGTTGCGGTGGCCCATGGTGTCGGCGACCGCCTTGCTGACCAGGTTGCCCGGCGGGATGCCCCAGTTGATCTCCGACAGCCCGAATACCGCCTCGTCGGCGGCGATGGCCAGGTCGCAGGCCACCAGCGGCGAGAATGCGCCGCCGAAGCACCAGCCATTGACCGCGGCGATGGTCGGCTTGCTGTAGAAGCGCAGCAGGCGCCACTGCCACTGCGAGCAGTCCCGGCGCATGCGCTCCTGCACGATCTCTTCCTTGCCGTCGGTCTCGCGGAAGTATTCCTTCAGATCCATGCCGGCCGACCAGGATTCGCCTGCGCCGGTCAGCACCAGCACCTCGGCGTCGCTGTCCAGTTCCAGCGTTTCCAGCACGTCGATCATCTCGCGGTTGAGCGTGGGGCTCATCGCGTTGCGCTTGTCCGGACGATTCAGGGTGACCCAGGCGATGCCTGCGTCGATCTCGACCTGGACGGTCTGCCAGCGGTCTTGGTAGCTGCTCATGGATAGGCCTGCATGGGGAGGGGGGAAGGAGCGGATCACTTAGAACTGATAATAGTTATAGATCATCATTATTTCGGCGCAAGCTGCACTGCAGCATGCTCGGACGCCGTGACAGGTCCGTGTCGGCCACCGCGGGCCGCATCTGCAATCACACGATTCTGCGATCTGGCGTGCGGGCGATTCCAATACTCTGCACGCGGCAAGCCAACGTGGCCGCGCTTCACGCCCGGCAAACGGAGCCCTCACGGTCAGCCCGGGTTCATCGGCTAGGATCGGCGGCACAGGGGATCGCCACCACCGGAGTGATGTCCATGCACACCGCCTCCGCACTTGCCCAGCCTGTCCAGCCGCACCGCACTGTCGATCTGGACGCCGAGATGGCGTATTGGCGCCAGGCCCATGCCGAGGGCCGCCTCGGTCACCAAGGCTTCGCCGACTACGCGCAGTTGCTGAAGATCGGCTACGACGTGTACCTGGCCTACCCGCGCGCCAGCGAGGCGCAACTCTACCGGGTGCTGCAGGACGCCTATCACCAGTGCGCGCCGATGCTGTCGGTGCCATGGGACGAGGCGCGCTGGCTGGTGCGGCATGCGTGGCAGCACCTGGCGCATTCGGCGCGTTGTCACTGAGGAGCACCTCGCGCAGCGGGGCATCTCGTCGTGGCCCGCGTAGGAGCGGCTTCAGTCGTTACTGAAGGCGCCCACAAGGCGCCGCATGCCGGCGTCGCGGCGACAACAGGACAGCACCCCATCGTGTGCATGGCACACCGCGGCCTGCGCCGCGGGTTTGCTGTCGCGCGCTCCCCTACGCTGCATGCGGCTCAACGCGACGACGTGGGCGGCGACGCGCTGTGCTCCTTCGCCTCCAGGCGCCCGTGGAACGCGTTCGAGCCCTTGCCCGGCGCCGTCGCCGCCTCGCCCTCGCTGCGCTTGAGCCGCTGCTTGCGCTGTTCGACCACGCTGCTGGCCAGCGCCACGCGACGCCCGATCACCATGTCGGTCAGCCAGTCGATCAGGTAGCGCGTGTACGCGGCCTGATGCGCCTTTTCGGTCAGCGCATGATCGGCACCGGCGATCGTACGCGTGGTCAGCGAGCGCGCGTTGGAGAAGGCGGCCGCATAGTTGCGCAACACCTGCCGTGGCACGATCACGTCGCGTTCGGCCTCCACCAGCAGCACGTCGCCACGGTAACGCTGGCAGGCCGCCAGGGCGCAGTTGTCCGCCGGCGCCACCACGCGGTTGCGATAGGGCATCAGGTCCGGATCGCGGTTCAGCGCGACCTTCGGCCCGTCCCAGTGCGCGTCCTTGTACAGTGCCGGCGAGCGCAGCGCCAGCCATTCCACCGGCCGCTCCAGGGTCAGCAACGCGGCCAGGTAGCCGCCGTAGCTCAGCCCGACCACCGCGATCGCCTCCGGATCCACCTGCGGCGACGCCGCCAGGCGATCGTAGGCGGCCTTGATGTCGTCCAGGTTCTGCGCGCGCGTGACCGTCTCGCGCATCGAGGCCAGGCCTTCGTGCCCACGCAGGTCGAAGGTCAGACACACGCAGCCCAGGCCCGCCGCCTCGCGCGCGCGCACCAGGTTGTGGTGCTGGTTGCCGCCCCAACCGTGCACGAACAGCACGCCGGGCAGGCGGCTGGTCGGCGTCAGCAAGGTGCCGCTGAGCGCCGCGCCGTCGACCGCGATGTCGATGCTGGACAGTTCCGCTTCCATGGTCAGGCCACACTGCGCATGTAGCGGTACTTGGTCAACAGGCCGGTGCGCGGCTGCTCGCCGACGTAGTAGACCTGCGCCCCGGACGGCGGCGGCGGATGTGCGCCGTAGCGCTCGACCGTGGCGGCGATCACGCGCTGCAGCGTCGGCGATTGCTGGAACGCGGCGACCGCGGCCAATTCGGCCGGCGTGGCGCCGCCGACACGCCAGGACTGCTCGAGCACGCCGCAGGCAACGCTGCCGTCCGCCAAGAGGCCCTCGATCACGTCGTAGTTGCGCCGCGACGCATAGAACCCGGAATAGGCCGCGGCCACCAGCCGGTCGTAGTCGCGCGCCTTCATCACCGCGGTGCGTTGGCGTGGCGGCAATGGTTGCTCCAGCAGGGTATCGAGGGTGCCGCGGATCACGTGCAGTTCCGAGCCGCCATACGCCTCGCGGCCGCTGCCGTCGCGGGTGACCGATTGCATGCCCCAGTAGGCGATGGTCACGCCGGCGCAGTGGGTTTCGCCGACGCTGAAGGTGGTTGGCTGGTGCACATGCCGTTCCAGCACCACGCCATGCTGGCGCAGCTCGTGCGCGGGCAGGGTCGCCAATGCCGCGTCCAGCGTCTGCGCGTCGCCAAGCAGCACCTGCCCCAGCCCACCGACGCCATGCGGCAGCTTCAGCCGCACCGGGCCACCGGCATGCAGGCGCGCAAACGCGCGCCGCGCGTCGCCTGCGCTGAAGGCGGTGTAGCCGGGCAGCGTCATGTCCGCCAGCGCCATCCCCAGGTCCGGCTGCCACCCGTCCGGTGCCTGCGCATCGGCATCGACCAGCGGATGGCTGATCGCCTTGGTGGCGACGAAGGCATACGGCACCACGCCGCCAAGCAGATCGTCCACCGCGTGCACGCCGAGCTGCTGGGCCTGGGCGGCCGTGAGGGTGTCATCGGGCACGCAGAACGCGCACGTCCCGGCGGCGCAGGGATCCTCGTGCAGCGGCAGGCGCATCAGCCGCGCCACTTCCGCGACGACCCAGGCATGCGTGGCCACCTCGTGACCGCCGGACGCCGCGTCGCGTACGTGGCAGGCGCGCACATTGGCATAAGCGGCAGGTCCGGCCATGCGCGAGGCTCCGTGCGGGGCCGGATGACGCGCCGCCTCGCTCATGTCCCGTACCAGCGCAGCAGCAGCACGACCACCAACGCCAGCAACACCACCACCGCAATCGCACCGAGCCAGCGGCTGCCGCGCAGTTGCCGCCACCAGGCCGCGGCTTCTGAGGTGCCGCTGGCATCGCGGGCGCGGCGGCGCGGCGGCGCAGAGCCGGAAGGGGGAGCCGCAGGATGGCGGTCGTCGTGGCGCATGGACCCAGGCTGTCGCGCAGACCGTCGCACGGGGGTGAACGCAATGTCGTGCGCGCGTCATGCGCGACGACCGGCATCACGAAGCCGAAGGGGCACTACGGTCCGCTGCCCGCGGCCGACGCTTGCGGTGGGACGCATCACTGCGTGCGCAGAACGCCCGTGGCGGGATCACTGCCGACCGGACGCGCAGCAACGCGCTCAGGGGGCGCTGTGCACAGTGCTCAGGCAGTCGCCACGGCATGTGCGGGCAGCCGCGCGTCGATGCGGTGCTTGCCGGCCAGCGCCTGCATCCCCTGCAAGGTGGCCTGCACCGCACTGGCGTAGCCACTGCGCCACAGGTCGGCGCGCGATTGCCGCGACGCGGCCGCATTCAGCGCCAGCGCGAAGGCCGGCACACGCGGATCGGCCAGCATGGCGCGCTCCAGGAACGGCTGCTCCGGCGCGATGACGTCGACCGGCGCCAGCCAGGCATCGGCGACCAATTCGGCCACGCCGACGCGGTGCGAGAGTTGATGCATGGCGCTGAGCGTCTCGTGCAGCATTTCCAGGCATGCCCATTGCCACAACGCCGCCTTGTACTGCGGGTCGTCCTGGTCCAGGGCGGACAAGGCGCCATCGACATGATCGATGCGGAGATCCTGCATGGCCGGCTCCATACGGCGTTGCGATCCGCACATTCTGCGCGGCGAAAGTGAGCGCAACGTGAGTCGGGCGGCGGCCTCGACATGCACCCAATCACACGGCGCGCGACGCGGCTGGGTCCCTGGAGAGGCATCGCGTATACTTGCGCACCGCGCCCCGCCGGCGCGCGCCTGCTCCCCACGCTCTCCCATGACGCCACCCTGACACCCGCGACATGCATCGGTCCGCCCTCGACGGCAGGCCGCAGGTTGCTGGTTTTCCCTTGCATCTAGCGAGCACTGCCCTGCGACAGGGCGGTGTCAGGAGCGTTTACCTTGAAGTTTTCCTCTTCCCTGCGCCAGTCATGGTGCGGCAATCTCCGTGGCGACGTGCTCGCCGGCCTGGTCGTGGCACTGGCGCTGATTCCCGAGGCGATCGCGTTCTCGATCATCGCCGGGGTCGACCCCAAGATCGGCCTCTATGCCGCCTTCTGCATCTGCGTGACCATCGCCTTCGCCGGTGGACGCCCCGGCATGATCTCCGCCGCCACCGGCGCGATGGCGTTGCTGATGATCGGCCTGGTCAAGCAGCACGGCCTGCACTACCTGCTGGCGGCCACGCTGCTGACCGGCGTGCTGCAGATCCTGGCCGGGCTGTTCAAGCTCGGCGCGCTGATGCGCTTCGTTTCGCGCTCGGTGATCACCGGTTTCGTCAACGCCCTGGCGATCCTGATCTTCATGGCGCAACTGCCCGAACTGATCGGCGTGCCGGCGCCGGTGTATCCGTTGGTGGCGCTGGGCTTGCTGCTGATCTACGGCCTGCCCTGGCTGTCGCGGCGCAGCTTCCCCGGTATCGGCCTGTGGCTGCTGGTGCTGGGCGCGGCATTGACCGCGGGCAGCATGGCGCCATGGACGCTGCTGCCGGTGGCCGTGGGTGGCGCGCTGGCGTTGGTGCTCGGGCACCGCTGGACGCGCGGCGTGGCCGTGCCGCCACCGTTGGTGACGATCGTGCTGCTGACCGGGCTGGCGCTGTACTTCGGCATCCATGTGCCCACTGTCGGCGACAAGGGGCAACTGCCCGACCGCCTGCCCAGCCTGCTGTTGCCGGCGGTGCCGTGGACGCTGGAGACGCTGCGGATCGTGTTCCCGGTCGCGGCGACGATGGCGGTGGTCGGCCTGCTAGAGTCGATGATGACCGCGCAGATCGTCGACGACATGACCGACACGCCCAGCGACAAGAACCGCGAATGCGTGGGCCAGGGCGTGGCCAACATCGTCAGCGGCCTGTTCGGCGGCATGGCCGGCTGCGCGATGATCGGGCAGTCGGTGATCAACGTGAAGTCCGGCGGGCGCGGCCGCCTGTCCGCACTGGTCGCCGGCAGCGTGCTGTTGCTGCTGGTGGTGTTTGCCGGCGCCTGGGTGCGGCAGATCCCGATGGCTGCGCTGGTGGCGGTGATGATCATGGTCTCGGTCGGCACCTTCAGCTGGCGCTCGCTGGCGCAGTTGCGCACCCACCCGGCCAGCTCCAGCGTGGTGATGCTCGGCACCGTCGCGGTGACCGTGGCCACCCACGATCTGGCGCGCGGCGTCCTCACCGGCGTGCTGCTGTCGGCGCTGTTCTTCGCGCGCAAGGTCGGGCGCATGCTCGACATCGAGCGGAGCGAGGACGCGGACGGCGGCCACACCTACCGCATCCGCGGCCAGTTGTTCTTCGCCTCGGCCGGCAGCTTCGCCGGCGCCTTCGACTTCGCCCATGCGCCAGCGCGGGTCACCGTGGATCTGAGCCATGCGCATGTCTGGGACATCAGCGCCATCGGCGCGCTGGACCAGGTGGTGCTGAAATTCCGCCGCCACGGCGCCCAGGTCCACGTGGTGGGACTGAACGTGGGCAGTGCGGCGATGGTCGGTCGGCTGGGCACCCATCATCGGGGCGACGTGGAGCACGTGCCTCTGCACTGAGGCATGGGCGGGATAGTCTCGACGCTGCGGCGACACCGCGCATGGCATTGGCCACCACGCGATCCGTAGGCCGCCGCGCGATCGCCGCCGCTCGCCTCCCCTCGGTGACACGGCGACGACATCGGCCGATTAGCATCGAACTGCTACGGCCATGCAGGAGATCCGCCGATGTCACTGGACCACTGGCAACTGCCGCCACACGGTTGGGTACCCAACCACCCGTTCCTGCCGGTGCTGCACTACCGGCAGTCTGCCGGCGCCCTGGACGCCGACGGGTTCGAACGCCGCTTCGCGGCGCACGGCTGGCCGCCGCAATGGCGCGACGGCATCTATGACTATCACCACTACCATTCCACCGCGCACGAGGTGCTGGGCGTCGCCTGCGGCAGCGCCCGCGTGCTGCTCGGCGGCCCGGGCGGCATCGAGGTTGCGCTCGCGGCCGGCGACGCCCTGCTGCTGCCGGCCGGTAGCGGCCATTGCCGGCTATCGGCCAGCGCCGACTTCCTGGTGGTCGGCGCTTATCCCGACGGGCAGGACTGGGATATCTGCCGGGAACTGCCCAGCGCCGAGAGACTGCAACGGATCGCCAACGTGCCGTTTCCGCAGAGCGATCCGCTGCTCGGGGCGGAGGGGCCGTTGCTGACGTATTGGCAGAAGCAGGCAGATCCGCAAACTGGTCGCCATGGCTAAGCTTACTGTTGGCCCGACCACACCTCATTGAGGGGGTCAAACTCTGTCGTCACCATCGATTTCGACCTCCAACCAAAGCCGCAGATGGCGAGCGGCCCCTCCAGCAAAGGGTCGAGACCAAAGGCATTCTCAACATTGACGTCGTTTATGGCCGACGTGACAAAAGCACCGAGCCCGAGTTGGGTAGCACTTGAATAAATCGCCTGGGAGATATGGCCGACGTCGAGCGTCACCGCGCGGTAGGCTTTCGAATGAAGCCGGTACTTCCAAAAGCTACGCGCATAGCGCGGGGCCAGAATGAGTTGCACATGCGCATCCGCAAACCAATGCTGGCCCGCCAACATCTTCCTCGCCAAGTCAGCCAAACCGGCCGACGGGACAGAAATCAGTTCCAAGGCATGGTTCACGGGGTGATAATGATAGAGACCGGGCGCAATGCCCTCCACCCGTTGGACTACCAGATATACCTCTGTCGGATGCAGTCCACCGGCCGAAGGAACATTCTTTTTTAGAAACGCCGTATCGTCCTGTAGGCGGACAACGGATTGCGCCATCACCACTCGCTGCATCATTCGCGAAAAGAGATCGACCGGAAGATGTCGCTCTTGATCGAAATTTCTGCACGTCGTCCTCGACGCCATCAGCTTTTCGTACTCGTCGACCGCGAGCCTGGGGAGCTCAATATCGTCTCCCAAGCGCGATCTTGAGATGACCTCGGGAGGCGGCGGACCGAGTTTGTCGCGCAGCTCAGGCGCCGTGGTCAACTTGTTGGCCTCCATGGAAGCAACGCTATCAAGATCCTTCCAGCGACAAAACTTGTGTAGCATCGCCGCTGCAGGCCACCAATACGCCGAGCGCACAGTGTCATCGCGCTCGCGCATTGCGCTGTGCGCGCTTGTATCGCCTATCAGTAGACCTTTTTCCAAAAGTCCATCAATTAAGCTTACGCCGTACCCAACAACGGATGCCATGTCGATCCAGTTGCTTGGGCTGACAGCGCCCAAGACCTCCCGCTCGCCCTGATCCACTTCGACCTCATCGTCCAGATGAGGAGCCAGCGCGAGCCAACGGGTTTGACGACTAAGGCCAGCTGCGCCAGCAAGCAGTGACATCAAGTCGAAGCCAACCGATTCCCTTGGCTCAAAAAATACAACTCCGCAGCGACGCAGCTTCATACCATCCTCATTGCAACCTCGGGGCTAAACTTTACCGGCTTTCTGCCGATATGCACTCCGTTGCACCGCAAACCTGGTCAAATCCAAGCCCTAATCTCACAATCAGAGCAAACTGGTCATGGCAAATAATCAGCCCCCGCACCCCTCTCCCCTGGATCCGGTTAGTGCAGCAGCGCTACTTGACGCTCTTATTAACGACGACGCCTTCCGCGCCGCATTCCAAAGCGACCCTGTCGCTGCACTCGCGTCCATCGGCATCATTTTGGACGCCGATGCCGACACAAGCTGCCTGGAAGTCGGAATAATGGCATCCAAGGAGGAGCTGATCGCTGCAAGAGAGCAACTTCTGTCCTACCTCGTTTCCGACACGGCGTTCCACAACCCGCATTGCTTCGAAGCAAACAAGGTTGAAAACTACCTAAAGACGAGCAGTTGACCGATCGAGGTTCAGCCCCTTAATTCTTCGCATTGCTGCAGCAGCATCTGCGACATTAAGGGGCTGAAAAATAGAGCTACCCGCAACTTCCGCGTACCCCTGCCCACGGGCGGCCGCGATCGCACGATCCTGCGCAAGAACCGCCTCAGAATCTCCAATACGATCCAATGCATCTCTCATGACAATCCTGGACTGGAACAGCTCTTTTCCATTCATTTGCGATTGAAGCAAAGTGACGGCCAATCGGGGATTTCCCTCTTGCAACAGTTGCTTTGCCCTGATCAGACCAGCCATTCTACTGGCTGTCGCATCGCTAGAACGCTCAGCCATGCGAACGAGGCCTTGCAATTCATTTGGAAGCTTTTTTAGACCGGCACGTTGCAGCAGATACACTGAAGCAAGTGCCAAGGCCGCGTAGTCAGACCTTTCAACACTTGGCTTTGCAGATACACTTTTTGATAGCTCGCTCGCGCACTTTAGAAGCTCACTCTGCAAATCGGCATCTTGCATTTCCGTTGCGCGCAAAGACAAGGCGATCAACTTGAAGTCATGGTACAGCAGTTCAGACTCTGGCTTGGCCTGCCTGGCCTCCTGATCCGCCAGGGACGCGGCTTCCACCAGATTGCCGCTCTGAGCAAGAACGGCAATGCGTGTAATGATGTCCGCCGGCCTAGCTTGATACCCGTTGCCTTCCACACGATGATCGATGAGACGTTGAGCCGCCAGAAGATCGCCGGATGCAGCCAGTGCGAGCGCGCTTCCCAGACCAGGGGATGCGCCGAACTCCTCCTCCGATTGTCGAAAGTACTCGAAGGACTCTTGGTATCTGCCCTGCGCAAGCTCCGCTCTCGCCAATTGATCGAGAGCATAGCCTCGTAGTGGATTGTTTGCCACGACAGCCGATTTCAAATATTTAATGGCCTCTGGATAGTCGCCATTCTCCATTGAAATCCAGGCGTAATTAGCAGCGCCCGCATAATAATCTGGATACAGCTGCGCCAGGAGCTTCCACCTGCGTGCGGGATCATCTCCCTTCTGTGGAAAGTATTGAGATTTCCACGCCAAGAGATAGAGCTGATCTCGCTTTGGGAGCCGTTCCAAGTGGTTCAATGCCGCAGAAAGGTGCGATTCGGCTAACGCGGGTGCAGCACGGCTCACATATATCCGCATGATAGCGGCATGAGCCAGGGCAAAATCTTTGTCCAGCTCCAAAGCCCGATTAAAATATTCAAGCGCCGAGTCGTTTTCTTTTCGGGCGTAGGCCTCGACACCCAGTGAGTACGCTCGCAGCGCATCGATGCTGGCGGTGGTGACCTGTGGCAAGGGCTGTGCGCTCTGGGCAATGGAATCCATGGCTTCGCCCAACTGGTCGCGCAACTGGGCGGTGACGTCGTCGATCGACGCCAAGGCTGAATCCAACCCTTTTCCGTCTTTCGACAGCGCGAGGACCGTTGCACCGCTTGTAGGATCGACGACGTCGACGCTTACCCTCAATCGCCCCCCTACCTCAGCGACCGTCGGCAAGAGGACGGCTTTTGCTCCGTCGCGCTGAGCAATTTCCGACGCGGTGGCGCGATCAATGCGACTGTCGGGGCTACGCTGCATCCGCACCAAGGTGTCCCGTACCTTGAGGTCACTCAGCAGATTCACGTAACGGGACTGTTCAAGGCTGATCCGGAACGCTTGGTCCAGCGATTCGTCAAGTACCTGATTGCCAGTGAGATTCCGCAAATCCCCCACCACGACCCAGTCGCGCTCGGCGAAGGCGATGGCCGGCTGCGGGCGGGTGACGAACCAGGCGCCGACCGCGAACGCGGCGATCAGCGCCGCTTCCGCCGCCAGCGCCGCCGGCCGGCGCCACAGCGGGATGTCGCGCCAGGCCTTGGGCGTGGGCTTGGGCGCGCGCAGCGGGGTGTTGCCGATCTCGCCGACTTCGTAGATCTCCAGCGGGGTGGGCACGCCCTTGAAGCGCCAGCGGCCATGCGATTTCCACAGCAGGCGTTCGCCGCGCTCGCCCAGTTCGCGCGCGGCGCGGTGGGTCAGCGATTCGGCCACTGCCGAGAGCAGGATCTGTCCGGGCCGGGCCAGGGTCATCAGCCGCGCCGCGGTCGGCTTGGCCAGGCCTTCCACTTCCAGCGGCTTGGCGCCCACCTGCACCGCGGCGTCGCTGTTGCGCCAGGTCAGCACCTCGCCGACGTGCAGGCCGGCGCGCACCTTCAGCTCCAGCCCGCGCGGCGCGCCCAGTGCGTGCAGGCCGCGGCTGTAGTCCAGGGCGAAGCCGAGGCCGTCGATGGGCCGTTCGAACAGCAGCAGCAGGCCGTCGGAGCGATCGATCAGGCGCCCGTGCCAGCGTTGCTGCAGTTCCAGCACCAGCGAGTCGTGGCGCTTGAAGAGTTCGGCCGCGTTGGCGTCGCCGAGCTTTTCCACCAGCGCCACCGAGTCGCACAGGTCGGTCAGCAGCAGGGTGCGGAGCTGCGGGACCTCGGACGGCGGTGCGGGGACGTCGGTCATGGCGGCGGCTCGGCGGACGCGGGCGTGGCTCAGCAGTTGGCGGAGGCGAGGTCGTGCCAGTACAGCCGGTTGCCGCCCTGGCGTTTGGCCTCGTACAACGCCGCGTCGGCGTTGGCGTACCAGTCGTTCCAGTCCGAATGCGGGTCGACCCGGCTGATGCCGATGCTGACCGGGCAGATGTGCGGCGCCGGGTGCGGCACGCCCAGCAGGTTCTGCACGGTGGCGAGTACGAACTCGCCGATGCGGCGCAGGTCTTCGACGTTGCCGGCGGCCACCAGCAGGCAGAACTCGTCGCCGCCCAGGCGGCAGGCGATGTCGTCCGGCCCGGCCACCGAACGCAGGATGTTGGCGACGTTCTGCAGCACGCGGTCCCCAACCAGGTGGCCGTGCGCATCGTTGATGTGCTTGAAGCGGTCGCAGTCGATCAGCAGCAGGCCCGGGCCGGGCGAGCGGCCGTCGCGGCGACACTCCTGCAGGCGCAGGATCAGCCCGCGGCGGTTGTGCAGGCCGGTGAGTTCGTCGGTGCGCACCAGCTCTTCGGTCTGGGTCAACTGGTGGGTGGTGGCGTAGAGGTTGTCCAGCGCCGCTTCCAGGTCGCGATTGCGCCGGCGCAGTTGGCGGATCAGGGTCTGCTCGTTCATCACCATGCGCACGATGGTGCGGCGGAGGAAGTAGGCGACCACGCCCGGGTCGCGCTCGACCAGGCGCTGGAAATCGTCGTGGTCCAGTTCCACCAGCGCGCCGTCGCTGGCGGCGATGGCATCGGCGCTGCGCATGTGGTTGCCGATCAACAGGCCCAGTTCGCCGAAGAATTCGCCATGGCCGAGATGCTTCACCACCAGGTCCTCGCCGAAATCCAGATCGATCACGCCACTGGTGATCACGAACATGGCGCTGCCGCCGTCGCCGCGGCGGAACAGCACCTCGCCGGCGCGCACCGTACGGGCGCGGCCGAATTCGGAAAACAGGCGCAATTCCGCCGCGGTCAGCACCGCCAGCTCGTTCGGCTTCGGAGAGACCGCAGCGTTGGAAATTGTGCCGCGTGCGGTGGATGCGGCGCTGTCGCAGCTCATCCGGCCCCCTCATGTGACGTCGCTGCCCCTGTCCGCGGAGCATAGCACCTACACGCGGCACTCACGATACGCTTCACAGCCAATCTCATGCCCGGAGAGACGAGAACGCAAGCTGTCGCACGCGGTAGACACCGCCTCGCCTTGGCAGCAAAGCGCGTAAAAAAAAAGCCCGGGCGAACCCGGGCTTCCCACCTCCTGCCAGGGAGGGGCGATCGAAGGCGGCTGGCTGCAGGTCAGGCCGCTTTCTCGCCATGGAACTGCTCTTCCTCGGTCGAGCCGGTCAGCGCGGTGGTCGAGGACTGGCCCTGCTGGATCGCCTGGGTCACCGCATCGAAATAGCCGGTGCCGACCTCGCGCTGGTGCTTGACCGCGGTGAAGCCACGGTCGGCGGCAGCGAACTCGGCTTCCTGCAACTCGACGAAGGCGCTCATCTGCCGGCGCGCATAGCCGTGCGCCAGGTTGAACATCGAGTAGTTCAGCGCGTGGAAGCCGGCCAGGGTGATGAACTGGAACTTGTAGCCGTAGCTGGCGATCTCGCGCTGGAACTTGGCGATGGTGGCGTCGTCCAGGTTCTTCTTCCAGTTGAAGCTGGGCGAGCAGTTGTAGGCCAGCAGCTTGCCGGGGAACTTGGCATGGATGGCCTCGGCGAACTTGCGCGCGAACTCCAGGTCCGGCTTGCCGGTCTCGCACCAGATCAGGTCGGCGTAGGGCGCATACGCCAGGCCGCGGCTGATCGCCTGGTCCAGGCCCTTGCGGGTGCGGAGGAAGCCTTCGACGGTGCGCTCGCCGGTGGTGAACGGGCGGTCGTTGGCGTCGATGTCGCTGGTCACCAGGTCGGCGGCCTCGGCATCGGTACGCGCCACCAGCAGGGTCGGCACGCCCATCACGTCGGCGGCCAGGCGCGCAGCGTTCAACTTCTCGATCGCCTCGCGGGTCGGCACCAGCACCTTGCCGCCCATGTGCCCGCACTTCTTCACCGAGGCCAGTTGGTCCTCGAAGTGCACGCCGGCGGCGCCGGCCTCGATCATCGCCTTCATCAGCTCGAAGGCGTTGAGCACGCCGCCGAAGCCGGCCTCGGCGTCGGCCACGATCGGCTGCAGGAAGTCGATCTCGTCCTTGCCCTCGGCGTGGTGCAACTGGTCGGCACGCAGCAGCGTGTTGTTGATGCGCTTGACCACCGCCGGCACCGAGTCGGCCGGGTACAGCGACTGATCCGGGTACATCTGCCCGGCCAGGTTGGCGTCGGCGGCCACCTGCCAGCCGGACAGGTAGATGGCGTTGAGCCCGGCCTTGACCTGCTGCATCGCCTGGTTGCCGGTCAGCGCGCCCAGCGCGTTGACGAAGTCCTTCTCGTGCAGGTACTTCCACAGTTTCTCGGCACCGAGCCGGGCCAGCGAATGCTCCACGTGCACCGTGCCGCGCAGGCGCACCACGTCGGCAGCGGTGTAGTTGCGGGTGATTCCGGCCCAGCGCGGATCGGTGTCCCAGTCGCGCTGAATCTGTTCGGCGGTCTGCAGCGTGGTGCTCATCTGGCGTTCTCCTCGAAAATGGATGCAGCGATGAAACGGTGGGGGTGTCGCGGTCGGCTTCGGGGAGGACGGGAATCCGCGCTTGCGAATCCCCAATCCCGACTCCCCAATCCCCGCGTTCAATCAATCAACTGATAGGCCGGCAAGGTCAGGAAGTCGGCCAGTTCTTCGTCACGGGTCAGCCGGTCGAGCAGCGCGATGGCCTCGTCCACGCGCGCCCCGCCCGGCAGCAGCGCGCGCTCGCCCAGCCGCGCCGGCAGTTGCCGCAGGCAGGCGTCGAACAGGGCGAAGTCGATGGCGGTGCCGTCGTCCAGGTGCAGGCCGCCCACGTGCAGCCACTGCCACAGCTGGCTGCGGCTGATCTCGGCGGTGGCGGCGTCCTCCATCAGGTGGTGGATCGGCACGCAGCCGTTGCCGTCCAGCCACGCCGCCAGGTAGCGCACGCACACTTCGATGTTGCCCTCGAAGCCGGCGCGGGTGATGGTGCCGGCGGACGGGGCGATCAGCGTGTCGCGGTCGGCCTGCACGTCCTCGCGGCGCACCGCGTGCTGGTTGGGCGTGCGCATGTGCTCGTCGAACACCGCGCGGGCGATCGGGATCAGCGCCGGGTGCGCCACCCAGGTGCCGTCGTGGCCGGCGGTGACTTCGCGCAGCTTGTCCGCGCGCACCCGCGCCATCGCCTGCTCGTTGGCCGCCTCGTCGTGGCTGATCGGGATCTGCGCGGCCATGCCGCCCATCGCGTGCGCGCCGCGGCGGTGGCAGGTGCGGATCAGCAGTTCCGAGTAGGCCTTCAGGAACGGCTGGGTCATGGTCACCTGGCCGCGCTCGGGCAGCACCCGGTCCGGATGCCGGCGGAAGGTCTTCAGGTAGGAAAAGATGTAGTCCCAGCGGCCGCAGTTCAGGCCGACGATGCGCCCGCGCAGCGCGTGCAGGATCTCGTCCATCTCGAACACCGCCGGCAGCGTCTCGATCAGCACGGTGACCTTGATCTGGCCCTGCGGCAGGCCGAGCATGTCCTCGATGTGGGCCAGCGCGGTTTCCCACAGCGCCGCTTCCTCCATCGACTGCAGCTTGGGCAGGTACAGGTACGGGCCGCGGTCCTTGGCCTGCAGCGCGCGGCCGTTGTGGAAGGCGAACAGCGCCGCGTCGAACAGGCCGCCGGCCAGCGGCTGCCCGTCGACCAGCACGTGCTTCTCGTCCAGGTGCCAGCCGCGCGGGCGCACGATCAGCACCGCCTGTTCCTCATAGGGGCGCAGCGCGTAGCGCTTGCCCGGGGTGCCGTCGCGCGCAGCCGGCGCGGTGAAGGTCAGGGTCCCGGCGACCGCCTCGGCCAGCGCGCGCTGGCCGGCGACCAGGTTGCGCCAGGTCGGCGCGGTCGAGTCCTCGAAGTCGGCCATGTACACCTTGGCGCCGGAGTTCAGCGCGTTGATGACCATCTTTGGATCGGTCGGGCCGGTGATCTCGACCCGGCGGTCCTGCAGCGCCTCGGGCAGCGGCGCCACCTGCCAGTCGCCCTCGCGGATCGCGCGGGTGTCGTCGCGGAAGTCCGGCAGGCCGCCCGCGTCGAAGAACGCCTGGCGCTCGCGCCGCGCCGCCAGCCGCGCCTGGCGTTCCGGCTCGATCGCCCGGTGCAGCGACACCAGCAGGCCGAGCAGCGGCGGCGGCAGCAGGGCGTCCTGGCCGGCCAGCGAGGCGGTGAGCGCGATGCCCGGCGTGGAGCGCGTGGACGTGTCGGGAACGGCAGCAAAAGCGGGGGCGGACATGTGGGGATTCCTCGATGTTTCCGGGGCTCCACCGTGCTGCCACCGCATGTATTTGACAAAGCAGTTTTGTCAATGCTTTATATAAGTCAGCCTTATATCCGTCACGTCATGGCCACGGGCAGCGCTGCAACCCCTCGATTTCCTTACAAATCCGACCGGCTCAAACCCCTGCGCGCGTTCTGCCAGACGGTGCGCCTGGGGGCGGTGTCGCGGGCGGCGGAGGCCTTGTTCGTCAGCCAGCCGGCGGTGACCCTGCAGTTGCAGGCGCTGGAACGGGAGCTGGGAGTGGTGCTGTTCGAGCGCAGCGGCCGCCGCCTGGTGCCCAGCCGCGAGGGCCAGTTGCTGTACGAGATGGCGCAGCCGCTGGTGGAGAGCCTGGACCGGCTGGAGGCGGACTTCCGCGAGAAGGCGCGCGGGCTGGACGCCGGCGAGCTCAACGTGGCCGCCAACAGTTCCACCATCCTCTATCTGCTGCCGAAGATCGTGGAAGCCTTCCGTGCCCGCCACCCACAGGTGCGGCTGACCCTGCACAACGCGATCAGCGCCGACGGCACCGATCTGCTGCGCGAGGACGCGGTGGACCTGGCGGTCGGCTCCATGCTCGACGTGCCGGCCGACCTCAGCTACGCCCCGGTGTACCGCTTCGAACAGCTGCTGATCGCCCCGCACGACCACCCGCTGGCCCGCAAGCCGACGCTGGCGCTGGAAGACCTGTCGCCCTACCCGCTGATCCTGCCGCCGCGGCGCCAGGTCACCTACCGCCTGGTCGACCTGGTGTTCCAGCAGGCGCGCGTGCCCTACACCGTCGCCCTGGAAGTGGGCGGCTGGGAGGTGATCAAGCAGTACGTGGCGATGGGCATGGGCGTGTCCATCGTCAGTTCGATCTGCCTCACCGACGCCGACCGCGCGCGCCTGGCCACCCGCGCGCTGGGCGACTACTTCCCGGCGCGCAGCTATGGCGTGGTGGTGCGCAAGGGCAAGTACCTGTCGCCGCAGGCACGCGCCTTCATCGAACTGATCCAGCCGGACCTGTTCACCCCGCGCGGCTACGACGAGAGCGGGCCGTCGGAGCGCTGAGCGCGGCGGCGCACGCCGCCGCCGACATCGCGCCACTCAGCCTGGGCGATCCCAGTGCGGCGGCTGGCCGATCGCCTGCCGCAGCACATGCGCCAATCGCGCCACCCGCGCCGGCAGCGGCGTCTGGCTCGGCACCAGCCACAGCCATTGCTGCGGCCCGGACGGCAACGCCGCCTCGTGGAACAGCGCACGCAGGCGATGCCGGCGCAGGTCCTCGCCGACCAGCCAGGTCGGCAGGCAGGCCACGCCCAGGCCATCCAGCGCGGCCAGGCGCAGGGTTTCCAGATCGTCGCAGCGCAGCCGTCGCGGCGGCAGCGCCACGTCCGCGCCGAGCACATGCCGCCAACTGATGACCGTGTCGTCGTGGCGCTTGTCCAGCAACGCGTGCGTGGCCAGCGCCGGCAAGCGGTCGACCGGCCCGGCGCCATGCAGATAGGCGGGACTGGCGCAGACCACCCGCCGCAACGGGGCCAGCCGCAGCGCGCCGGCCGGCGCCGGGTCCGGGCCGAGCCGGATCACCGCATCCAGGCGCCTGCGCAGCGGGATGTCGAACCGCTCCACCAGGTCCAGGTCGACGTGCAACTGCGGGTGCCGCCGCGACAGCGCCGCCAGCAACGGCATCAGTTGCGTGCGGCCGAACGACGGCAGGCAGCTCAGGCGCAAGGTGCCTGCCACCTCGCCCTGCAGCTGCGCCAGTTCCGCGCGCGTCTCGGCCAGGCCGCCGAGCAGCGCGGCGGCACGCGCCTGCAGCACGCGTCCGGCCTCGGTGAGGCTCAGGCTGCGGCTGGAACGGATCAGCAGCTGCGTGCCCAGCGCCTTTTCCAGCGCATCCAGGCTGCGACTGAGCGAGGACGTGGCGACGCCGCGATGACGCGCCGCGGCGGACAGGCTGCCCGCCTCGACCACGTCTAGGAACGCCTGCAACTGGCCGAATATCCGTTCGAAATCGTGCATCGTTGCAGTTTACGCAATGCCGGATTGCAGCGGTGCGCGTGCATGGTGAGTGCCCCGCCGCGGCACCGCGGCCCTGCACAGGAGCCTGTCCGATGCATTCCCATTCCCGCGCCGACATCGCCTTCGACGCCGACGGCGTCACCCTGCGTGGCTGGCTGTACCGGCCCACGCCAACCACCGCCACGCCCGCGCCGATCGTGGTGATGGCGCACGGCTGGTCGCTGGTCAAGGAGGCGTACCTGGATCGCTATGCCGAGGTGTTCGCCGCCGCCGGCCTGGCTGTGCTGGTGTACGACCACCGCGGCTTCGGCGACAGCGACGGCACCCCACGGCAGGAGATCGATCCCTGGCGCCAGATCGAGGATTGCCGCCACGCCATCACCTATGCCGGCAGCCTGGACGGCATCGACCCGATGCGCCTCGGCGTGTGGGGCACCAGCTACAGCGGCGCGCACGCCATGCAGGTCGCGGCCACCGATCGGCGGGTCAAGGCGGTGGTCGCGCAGGTGCCCGGCCTGGCCGGCTATCGCAACGGGCTGCGCCGCGGCAGCTACGAGCGCGCCGAGGCCCTGCAGGCCGCGTTCGCCGCGGATCGCCTGTCGGTGTTGCGCGGTGGCGAGCCCGCACGCAAGGCCGTGGTCGGTGCCGCGGACGCGCTCTTTCCCAGCGACGACGCGCGCGCCTTCTTCGAGGGCGCCGGTGCGATCGCACCGAACTGGCGCAACTGGACCACCCTGCGCTCGGCGGAGTGGAGCCGCGGCTACGAGCCGGCGATCTTCGCCGCGGCGATCAGCCCGACTCCGTTGCTGATGATCGTCGCCGACCGCGACTACATCTCCGGCACCGACTTCCAACTGCAAGCCTACGCGCAGGCGCTGGAACCGAAGCAGTTGCTGATGCTGCGCGGCGGCCACTTCGTGCCGTACGTCGAACAGTTCGAGGTCTCCAGCGGCGCCGCACGCGACTGGTTCGTCGCGCACCTGGCGCCGGCGCCACGCAGCGGCGTCTGATCCGCCGGCGCGGCGGCGGTGCTGGTGCAGCGCGCGTCGCGCCGGCGCGGCCATGCCTGCGCGACGACGCGGCCTGCTACCGTGGCGGCTGCTCCCGTCGCCTTGCCGCCGCATGTCCCTGCCCTCCCGCTATGCCGAATGCGATGCGCCAGCGGCGCTGCGCGACCGCCTGCGCTGCAGTTGGCGATTCCGTCAGGGCGACGCCGACGCTGCCGCCACGCAGGTGCTGCCCGACGGCTGCGTCGACCTGATCTGGGACGGTCGCTCGCTGTTCGTGGCCGGACCGGATCGGCGCGCCACCGAGGCCATGTTGGCGCCAGGCAGCGTACTCACCGGCGTACGCCTGGCAGCCGGGGCCGGCACCAGCCTGCTCGGCGTGCCGTTGCATGCCGTCGCCGACCAGCGCGTGCCGCTGGACGCGCTGTGGGGCGTGCGCGGCCGCGACTGGCAGTCGCGTCTGGAGGATGCCGCCGATCCGCTGGCGGCCTTGCACGCGCTTTGCGCGAGCCGGCCGCTGCAGGCCGATCCTGCAATGGTCTGGCTGTTCGCGCAGCTCGCCGGCACCGCGCCACCGCGACTGGCTGCACTGACCAACACGCTGGGCGTCAGCGAGCGCACGCTGCGCCGGCGCAGCCATGACGCGTTCGGCTACGGCGCCAAGACCCTGGAGCGCATCCTGCGCCTGCAACGCTTCCTGGGCCTGGCCGGCCGGCATCCCAGCCTGACCGCGGCGGCGCTCGAGGCCGGCTATGGCGACGCGCCGCATCTGGTGCGCGACAGCCGGCAACTGACCGGGCTGAGCCCGCGCGAACTTGTGCAGCGGCACGCACGCTGACAGGGTCTGCGACAACGGTACGCCGCTGCTAGCCACGGAAGGCGCGGCGTTGCCCGCTGTAGGGGCGGCTTCAGCCGCGACAGGCATTATCGTGACCGCCTGTCGCGGCTGAAGCCGCTCCTACAGGGCGCTGCACCTGCATCCGCTTGGATTGCGGCAAAAACGCGTGATACGGGCCGGCTCGCCTGCACGCCGACGCCGCGCTGCATCGAGTGCAGGCTGTGGTGTGGCGCCGTTTGCTAACGTGCCGCCAGGTGCGAAGACCCAGGTGACACATGGCCAGAGATGCAGGCTTGGAACACATGCTGCGCGACACACTCGGCGCGCAGCGCGGGCTGACCGAGAAACCGATGTTCGGTGGCTGGGCCTGGCTGCTGCACGGCCATCTGCTGTGCGGCGCGCGCGACGACGGCGTGCTGGTGCGGCTCGGCAAGGGTCACGACGCGTGGGCGCTGGCGCTGCCCGGGATCGCGCCGATGCTGTCGCGCGGCCGGGCGATGGCCGGCTGGGTCCGGGTCGCGCCGGAGACCTTCGCCGACGACGCGCTCGCTGCGCGCCTGTTGCGCGAGGCCATCGCCTTCGTGCGCACGCTGCCGGCGAAGTGAAGGCGGTACAGGTCTTCGTGCAAATCGACCGCGATCGCCGCCGGCGCAGCGTCGACCCTGTTCAACCCCGCACCGATCAGGCCGCCATCGGCCCGTGCGTCGAGATCTGCCGCCGAAACGACCGGATTTCCCAGGCCATGATCTTCGGGAAGCCGCAAGAACCGCACGGCCGAAGATCAGCGTGGCATACAACCGACGCGTGGGCACCGCCACCCCGGAACCGTCGAACGCGACGGCCAACCCGCTGACCGTTTTCGCCAAGCCGGCGCCGCCCGGATGAAGGACACTGCCGGCTCTTCCACAGGAGCCACCCATGTCCCGCGCCGAGCAGCATCACCGCATCGACTATCTCGAATTCGCCGTCGCCTCGATCGCCGCGGCCAAAGCCTTCTACGGCCAGGCCTTCGACTGGACCTTCCAGGACTACGGCCCGGACTACTGCGAGTTCCGCGACGGCCGCCTGAGCGGCGGTTTCTTCCACGGCACGCCACAGCCCGGCGGCGCCCTGGTGGTGCTGTCCTCCAACGACCTGGCCGCCACCCAGGCGCGCATCGAGGCCGCTGGCGGCCGCATCGTGCGCCCTGTGTTCACCTTCCCCGGCGGACGCCGCTTCCACTTCGCCGACCGCGACGGCTACGAGCTGGCGGTATGGTGCGAGGGCTGATACCCGCGGCGCACGCGCGGTGACGCAGCCGCGCTAGTCCGGATCCCGCGCGTAATGCCCCAGGAACATGTCCGTCGCCGACGCGGCGACCTGGGCCTGCTGCTCAGGGCTGAGCGGCGGCTGGCCCATGCTCATCTGCGGCCAGAATGCCAGGCCCTTGATCAGCGCCTGCAGTTGCTGCGCGGCGAACTCCGGCTGCATGGACCTGAGCCGGCCATCGGCCAGCGCCGCACGCAGCCACACCAGGGTGCCCTCCTCCTTGCTGCCTAGGCGCGCGACCAGATCGCGCGCACGCTCGGGGGCGCGCATGCCCTCGACCATCGCCATCCGCGACAAGTCGAGAAAGGCCGGATCGTCGAACAACCGCAGCTTCTGCTCCAGCAACTGCAGCAACTGCGCGCGCAGCGGCTGCTGCGGGTCGTACGGCACGCCGACGGTGTCCAGGCTGCGCTGCCAGAGCTGCACCAGGATCTCGTCGAACAGCGCGTCCTTGCTGGGGAAATGGTTGTAGACGGTGCGCTTGGACACGCCGGCGCTGGCCGCGATGCGGTCCATGCTGGTGGCCTCGAAGCCATGGCCACGGAACTCGGCGATCGCCGCCTCCAGGATCGCCTGGCGCTTGCGCTCGGTCAGCCGTGCCGATGCGGGCGTGGAAAGAGAAGCCATATGCGGATGTTACACCGCGCAGTTTACTTTCACGAAAAGGAAACTACACTGTGTAGTGTAATTCTCGTGTCAGATTGTCTTCCAAGGATTGCCGCCATGTCTGCGTCCGCTTCCTCGCTGTCCCCTGTTCCGCCCTCGTATCGGGAGTCGCCGCAGTACCGCCACGGCCGCTTTCGCAACGCTACCCCGGGCACCAGCGGCGCGCCCGGCCTGGCCGGAACCCTGCGGATCCTGTGGCATCTGCTGACCCGCAAGTCGCCCGAGGCGGTGCCCGCGCAGCCGCTGCCGGTGCTGCCGCTGACCGCCGAGCAGTTGCTGGCGGCGCCCGACCGCAGCCTGTACCGGCTCGGCCATTCCACGGTGCTGCTCAAGCTGCGCGAGCGCTTGTGGCTGACCGACCCGGTGTTCTCCGAACGCGCCTCGCCGTTTCCGTTCGCCGGCCCACGCCGCTTCCACGCCCCGCCGATCGCGCTGGACGCGTTGCCGCCGATCGCCGGGGTGATCCTCTCGCACGATCACTACGACCACCTGGACCGCGCCAGCATCCGCCGCCTGGCCGAGCGTGTCGGGACCTTCGTGACGCCGCTGGGCGTGGGCGACCTGCTGCAGCGCTGGGGCGTGGCCGCGGACAGGATCCGGCAACTGGACTGGTGGCAATCGACCACGGTGGACGGAGTCACGCTGACCGCCACCCCGGCGCAGCACTTCTCCGGCCGCGGCATGTTCGACCGCGGGCGCCGGCTGTGGTGCTCGTGGGCGATCGAGACGCCCGAGCTGAAGCTGTTCTTCAGCGGCGACGGCGGCTACTCCGACGGCTTCAAGGCGATCGGCGAGCGGCTGGGGCCCTTCGACGTGAGCCTGATCGAAAACGGCGCCTACGACGTGGACTGGCCGCACGTGCACATGCAGCCGGAGCAGACCCTGCAGGCGCACCTGGACATCGGGGGACGCACGCTGCTGCCGATCCACAACGGCACCTTCGACCTGGCGATGCATGCCTGGCACGAACCCTTCGAACGCCTCGCGGCGCTGGCCGATGCCGCTGGCGTGGCGCTGGCCACGCCGCGCATGGGCGAGCGCGTCGACCTGGCGCAGCCGGAAAGCGGCGAGCGCTGGTGGCGCGCACTGGCGCAGGCGGTGTCGACGTGAGCCGCTGGACCCTGGCCGACCTGCCGTCGCAGCGCGACAAGATCGCGATCGTCACCGGCGCCAGCCCCGGCGGACTGGGCTACGAGACCGCGCTGGCCCTGGCCGGCGCGGGCGCCACCGTGGTGCTGGCCGCCCGTAACCCGGACAAGGCCGAGACTGCGCGGCAGGCGATCCTGGCCGCACATCCGGCGGCCGACGTACGCGTGGAAGCCCTGGACCTGGCGCAGCTCGCGTCGGTGGCCGCCTTCGCCGAGCGCATCGCGGCGCGCTCCCCGCGGCTGGACCTGCTGATCAACAACGCCGGGGTGATGGCGCCGCCGCAGCGGCAGACCACCGCCGACGGCCTGGAATTGCAGTTCGGCAGCAACTACCTCGGCCACTTCGCGCTGACCGCACAGCTGTTGCCGCTGCTGCGCGCCGCGCCGGAAGCACGCGTGGTGAACCTCTCGAGCCTGGCGCATCGCCAAGGCCGCATCGACTTCGACGACCTGCAGTGCGAACGTCCCTACCGGCCGTGGAAGGCCTATGGGCAATCCAAGCTGGCGATGCTGATGTTTTCGCTGGAACTGCAGCGGCGCAGCGACGCGCAGGGCTGGGGCGTGTGCGCGCTCGCCGCGCATCCCGGCATTGCGCAGACCGCGCTGATCGCCAATGGCCCGGCGGTCGACGGTCGCCGCACCGCGATCGGCGCAGCGACCCAGTGGCTCGCACCGTGGATCAGCCATTCCGCCGCCGCCGGCGCCCTGCCCACCCTCTACGTCGCCACCTCGCCAAACGCCCAGCCCGGCGGGTACTACGGGCCCGACGGCCCGTTCGAGCTGAAAGGCGACCCGGCCCCGGCCAGGATCGCCCGGCAGGCGCGCGACCCGCAGGTGGCCGCGCGGTTGTGGGAGGTGGCGTGCACGCTGGCCGGCGTGGCGTTCTGACTGCACAGCGGCACCAGCACATTGCCTCCGTAGGAGCGGCTTCAGCCGCGACAGGCGTTACCGGGATCGCGCGTCGCGGCTGAAGCCGCTCCTACGGATCACGTCGCGTCGTTGCGAGCGGTGCCTTACAGACGCGTCCACTCCAATCCCTCGCCGCGTCGGTAGAACACCGCCAAAGCAGCAGCACGGAACACCTGCATTCGCCGCTAGTGTGGCGAGGACGGGCCTGCTTGTCGGACATACCCAAGCCGCTTCAGGACCTGCAGCGGACAACATGGACGATCTCTCGCCTTCGGATCTGAAAACGATCCTGCATTCCAAACGCGCCAATCTCTATTACCTGCAGCATTGCCGTGTTCTGGTGAATGGCGGCCGCGTCGAGTACGTCACCAATGCCGGCAGGCGCTCGCTGTACTGGAACATCCCCATCGCCAACACGACGACGCTGTTGTTGGGAACCGGCACATCGGTCACCCAGGCGGCGATGCGTGAATTGGCCAAGGCCGGGGTATTGGTGGGGTTCTGCGGCGGTGGCGGCACTCCCTTGTTCTCTGCCAACGAATGGACGTCGAGGTCGCCTGGTTCTCGCCGCAGAGCGAGTACCGCCCGACGGAGTACCTGCAGGCATGGGTCGGATTCTGGTTCGACGATGATCTGCGCCTCAGCGCAGCCAAGGCGTTCCCGTCTCGGCCCGCGCTCGGATGTTGACGGCCCGCGATGCGCCGAGCATGACGACCAGCAGGTGCCAGCGATGGAAGACACGCTCTGCGATGCTGCCAACGCAATACGCACACTATTGCTGCAGATCGCGCGCCAGCGGCTGCGCCCCAACGTCTGATGGCGTGCGCGAAGAGCGTGTGGTCTATGCGTTGCCGTGGGTGGTGCCGCCCGCGAAGGCAGGCAGTTGCATTGAACTCGACATTGGCGTGCGGGCACGAGCGCCTCTTCGGAGATGAATAGTCTTACGTCGTGAAAATCTAATTCGCTGCGATGCTTGGCTTCGCGCGAGCCTTCGAAGATCTACGCTTATGCCGGGATGACACCACCTCACAAGCCACGTGGCCTGCAATGCTACTGATCACCTTCCAGGTTGACGCTGTAGAACTCAATATTGTTCGCAGCGTCGGCCGCCAAATCTCTTGCAGATTGGGCTAAGAGCTTTGCGTCTTCTACCGGCTGGTTGGGGTTACCCAGATCGTCCGTACCTTTCGTGTACCCATCGTTGAAGTGCGAGATCTCGTGCAGGATCGTCCCCGCCTTGGAGTATGTGTTCTGCGCGTTACCGATGGCTGGAAGGGAGAAAAACAGCGGACAGATATTGATGGCGTAGGGCTCGGACGGGTTCACCCACGCGACCGTATTCGCCGGATCAACCTTTCCCTGCTTTTCGCAATTGCATTGCGTGGACAATGTGGGTGGGTTAGGCAATTGATTCTCTTCCTTCCCGAGGCGGATTGCATTGACGTGGATCCTCCACGCGATCTTTCCGTTGACCGTGCCATTCGGGCTGGACATGTCGTTCGGGTCGCCGTACTGGCCGTACCACTTCGTGTAACGCGGAGTCTGGTTGAACGTAAGGTTTCCGTTTCCGTCGGATTGAAGGAGCGACTGTGTGTACTTCGAGGTTGCGAGGGCGAGGTCGCCGGCGTTGAGCACCGCCTCCTGAATCGCGCTTTGCTGTTCGGCGCTACAGGCAACAGCCTCTGCGGCCTCAGTGCTTCGAGCATCGGATTGAGGCTCGGCCGATGCCTGCGGTGTGATCTCAATACGGTTGGATGTGGCGGCCTTGAGTTGGTTCGGGTGATCGGAAGCGTTCGCGGCGGCGGCCGTCGGAAGTTCGCGGTACCGCAGAAGAGGCTGCACGGTCACAGAGTAGTGGCGGCCAGGCATGATCTGGTAGCTCAGGGACAGATCCACCGTCGCGGATCTCGACTCACCCGGGCGCAGGATGACGTCAGGCGTCGAACCCGGCAGTTTGCTTACGTAAATGCCGCGGTAGTCCACCGGGCTTCCGTCTTCCTGCAACACCCGGAACAGATTCGCTTGCATTACTCCATCGCGGCTCACCGCGGGAACATAAGCATCAGGCACCGCGATAGGCTGATTCCCCGCATTAGTCAAAGTCATCGTAATGACCGCTCCGCCAGAGCTGGCTCTGGCAACCTGCGCATGCTCCAGTCGAATGTCTAGCTGTCCTGCGGCAGACGCCGCAAAGCAAGCGCACAGCATCGCGATGCCCACAATCCAGTTTCCTTTCATCGTCCTCTCCTCGTGGTGGATTTGGTTGAATCTTCGAACCACGCCCTGATGGTACATAGGCGATCCGTCGCTGCAACTCTTACGCAGGCCTTTGAACCCATCAATGCGGATCCTGCTGCACCATGAGAGATTTGACGCCTAGGATCTGACGGAGTTTGGATCGATAAAAATTCATTTCGAACCGTCCATGCTCGTAGACAAACATTTCCGTCGTCTCTAGTGGCACGGCTGAGCGGTCCGCCTGCATTGAGGATCGCGCCCTCCACGGTGGGACGCGGACATGTACGGAAAGAGGACGACGTATATCCGCTACTGCCCCCTCAGCCGAATGGATTGTCGAGTTTCGGCTAGCCAGCGCACCGCCATGGCGATGGCATCCGCATCCCTTGCTACCTTGAAGTGAGTCGTACCAGCGACGCAAGGCATGTCCAAATCAACCCCCAACAAAAAACGGGATGGCCGCAAGGCCATCCCGTTCTCGACACACCCGACCGGCGCAGCGCCGATCAGTTCTTCAAACCGCGGTTTTCCAGCAGCGGCTCGACGCTGGGATCCTTGCCGCGGAAGTCGCGGTACAGCGTGGCCAGGTCGACGGTGTTGCCGCGCGAGAGGATCTTGTCGCGGAAGATGTCGCCGTTGGCGCGGGTCAGGCCGCCGTGCTCCTTGAACCACTGGAACGCGTCGTCGTCGAGCACTTCCGACCAGAAGTAGGCGTAGTAGCCGGACGAGTAGCCGCCGCCCCAGATGTGGTCGAAATAGGTGGTGCGGTAGCGCGGCGGCACTTCCGCCAGGTCCACCTTGTACTTCTTCAGCGAGTCGGCCTCGTACTTGTCCACGTCCTGCAGCGGCGCGTCGGCCGGCAGGGTGTGCCAGGACAGGTCGAGCAGCGCCGCCGACAGGTATTCGGTGGTGGCGTAGCCCTGGTTGAAGGTGCGCGACTTCTTGATCTTCTCCACCAGGTCGGCCGGCATCGCCTCGCCGGTCTGGTAGTGCTTGGCGTAGTGCGCGAACACCTTCGGATCCGACGCCCAGTGCTCGTTGAACTGCGAGGGGAACTCGACGAAGTCGCGCGAGGTGGCGGTGCCGGCCAGGGTCGGGTACTTCACGTTGGAGAACATGCCGTGCAGCGCATGGCCGAACTCGTGGAACATGGTGGTGACGTCGTCGAAGCTCAGCAGCGCCGGCTGGCCCGGGGCGGGCTTGGTGAAGTTGCAGACGTTGTAGACCACCGGCTTGGTGCCGGTCAGGCCGTTCTGGCCGACGAACTCGTCCATCCAGGCGCCGCCGGACTTGCTGTCGCGCTTGAAGTAGTCGGTGTAGAACAGCGCCAGCGACTTGCCGTCCTTGTCGAACACTTCATAGACCTTCATCCCGTCGTGGTAGGTGGGGATGTCGGCGCGTTCCTTGAAGGTGAGGCCGTACAGCTGGTTGGCGGCGTAGAAGACGCCGTTCTGCAGCACGTTGTCCAGTTCGAAGTACGGCTTGATCTGCGCTTCGTCGAGGTCGTACTTGGCCTTGCGCACCTGCTCGGCGTAGAAGTCCCAGTCGGCGGCGGTGAGCTTGAAACCGCCCTTCTGCGCGTCGATCACCTTCTGCATCTCCGCGGCTTCGCTGCGCGCCTTGGCGGTGGCGGCGGGCACGGTGTCGGTGAGCAGCTTCAGCGCCGCGGCCGGGGTCTTGGCCATCTGGTCGCTGAGGCTGTAGGCGGCGTAGCTGTCGAAGCCGAGCAGCTTGGCCTTCTGCGCGCGCAGCTGCGCCAGGCGCTGCACGGTCTGGCGGGTGTCGTTGGCATCGCCCTTCTCGGCGCGCGACTGCGAGGCGGCCATCACCTGCTGGCGCAGGTCGCGGTCCTTCAGCGAGGCCAGCACCGGCTGCTGGGTGGTGTTCTGCAGGGCCAGCAGGTACTTGCCGTCGAGCTTGCGCGCGGTGGCGTCCTGCGCGGCCGAGGCGATGTCGCCGTCGGACAGGCCGTCGAGCTTGGCCTTGTCGTCCACCACCACCGCGCCGGCGGCGGTGGCCGCGACCAGCTTGGTGTGGAACTGCGTGGCCAGGGTGGTCTCTTCGACGTTGAGCTTGCGCAGGGTGGCCTTGTCGGCATCGGACAGCTGCGCGCCGGCGCGCACGAACTCCTGGTATTCGTACTCGACCAGGCGCTTCTGCTCCGGGTCCAGGTTCAGCGTGTCGCGCTGGTCGTACAGGCTCTTGATGCGCGCGAACAGCTTGGGATCCAGGCTGATCTCGTCCTGGTGCGCGGCCAGCTTGGGCGCGATCTCTTCCTGGATCTTCTGGCGGGCATCGTTGGTGTCGGCCTGCACCAGGCCGAAGAAGATGCGCGACACGCGGGTCAGGGTCTCGCCGCTGCGCTCCATCGCTTCGAGGGTGTTGGCGAAGGTGGCCGGTTCCGGGTTGTCGGCGATCTTGCGGATCTCGGCCAGGTGCTGCTTCATGCCTTCTTCGAACGCCGGCAGGTAGTCGCTGTCCTTGATCTTGTCGAACGGCGGCGCCTGGAACGGCAGCGTGCTGGGGGTCAGCAGCGGGTTGGCGGCGGCGGCGGGCTGCGCGGCGGCCGGAGCAGCGGGGGCGGCGGGCACGGGGGTGGACTCCTTACCGGAACAGGCGGCCAGCGCCAAGCTGATGGCAGCGGCCAGAACGACGTTACGCGACATGAGGTGGAACTCCTGGGAGGACCTGGGGCCAAGACAGCCGTGCACGTTACCGGGTTTGGATGGCAGCGGCATGTGCCATTGGCTCGGCCCGGCGCGGCAGCCAGCCGGCGTACAGATCGCCGGGCGCGGGCACGCGCGCGCCGCTGCATCGGCGGGCTGGCCGCGGTGGGACGCACCGGGCCGGATGGATCACGCACGCGCCCGGGCCGGCGGCACCGCCGGCCCGTGAGCACTCCTTACTGCCCGCCGGGCAGCGGCAGCGCCTCGTCCTTGAAGATGGCCACGTGCGGCACGCCGTCGGCGCCGATCCAGCCGCGGTACATGCCCTCGGTGTTGAACGGGAAGGCCACGCTGCCGTCGGCGCCCAGCGCGATGGCGCCGCCGTCGCCGCCGGCCTTGGGGATCTGCTGGTCGATCACCGCATCGGCGGCCTCGGCCAGGCTCTGCCCGGCGTACTTCACCCGCGCACAGATGTCGTAGGCGGCCACCGCGCGGATGTAGAACTCGCCCCAGCCGGTGCCGGACACCGCGCAGCGGCTGTCGGCGAAGGTGCCGGCGCCGATGATCGGCGAGTCGCCGACGCGGCCGTAGCGCTTGTTGGTCATGCCGCCGGTGGAGGTGCCGGCGGCCAGGTTGCCCTGCAGGTCCAGCGCCAGCGCGCCGACCGTGCCGAAGTGCTTGGCGGTTTCCAGATCGGCGTGCGCCTGCTTGTTGGCCTCTTCCTTCAGCGCCTGCTGCAGTTGCTGCCAGCGCTTCTCGGTGCGGAAGTAGGACGGGTCGACCAGGGCGATGCCGTGCTGCTTTGCGAAGACCTCGGCGCCATCGCCGACCAGCATCACGTGGTCGGACTGCTCCATCACCGCGCGCGCCAGTGCGATCGGGTTCCTGACCCGGTGCACGCCGGCCACCGCGCCGGCCTTGCCGGTGCGGCCGTCCATGATCGCCGCGTCCAGTTCGTTGCGGCCGTCGTGGGTGAACACCGCGCCCTTGCCCGCGTTGAACTGCGGCGAGTCCTCCAGCTCGGCGATCGCCGCGGCCACCGCATCCACGGCCGGCTTGCCCTGCGCCAGCAGCGCCTGCCCGGTGCGCAACGCCTGCTCCATCGCCGCACGCGCCTCGGCCAGGTCGGCGGCGCTGCTGCTGGCGCGCTCGACGCCGGCACCGCCATGGATCACCAGCGTGGTGGCGGGAATCTCGCGCATGCGCCCGTCCTGCACCGCGTAGTAGCGGTGGAACACTGGCGCCTCGACGCGGCCGTCGGGCAGGTGCAGGGTGGAGCCGGGGCCGACGCCAACCGTCTCGATGCGCGCGGCCTGCAGCGGCTGCCCGGCCGGGGTCGGCGGCGTCAGCGGCCCGGCGACCACGGTGGCCACGGCCTGCGGATCGGTGGCATAGACGCGCGCGGTGCCGTCGCCCTCCACCGCCACTGCGGCGCTCTCGTCCACGCCGAGACCGATCAGCGGCTCCCCCTTCGGCGCCAATGTGGCGGCCTTGGCGCGGAACGCGAACAGGCGGCCGAGGCGGTCGCGCTCGCGGAAGTGGGTGTCGGTGATGACCCGCTTGAGCAGGTCCAGGTGCAGGAAGTCGGTCTCGAGGGTGACCGCCGGCCCCAGCGGATCGGCCAATGCCGCCGGGCTGGTGAGGCTGCCGCCGTCCATCGCGCCGTACAGGTACTCGCCGAGCATCGCCAGGCCGGCGCTGGTGCCGCCCAGAGGCTTGCCGGCGCGCACGTGCGCGTCCAGCGCATCGGCCACCGGGGTGTTCTTCCAGTAACGCACGTAGCGCGACTGGTCGCCGCCGGCGATGAAGATGCCATCGGCGCGCGCCAGCGCGCGCAGCAGCGCCGGATCGCTGGAGGCGCCGCGGCCGCTGAACACGAAGGTCTCCACCGAAGCCACGCCGCCGACCTTGCGGTAGAACTCCTCGCCTACCTCGCCCGCCTGCGAGGCGCGCAGCACCACCACGTGGCCGTGCCCGGCCTTGGCCAGGAACCAGCGCAGCGCGTCATAGTTGCGGTCGCCGCCGCCCATCAGCAGCAGGCCGGGCGACACCGGACCGGGCGTGGGCGCGGCCGGGTCGCCGACCAGGTACTGGCGGTACTCGCGCGCGACGGCGGGCGTGGCCAGACACAGGCCCAGCAGCAGGGAGAGCCAGGGCCGGAACAGGCCGACGGAACGGGTCATGCGGATCTCCTCGGGAACGGGACGGGCAGGCGAGCGTGCGGCTCGCTGCTGAGAGGGGACGAACGGCGGCACGGTTTCCCCCCGCCACCGCCACCCTCCCACGTTCGCCTGCGCGGCACTTGCCCGCAGCTGCCGGCGATCGGCTAATGTGGGATCCATGTCCGCTTCCCTCGACGATTGGTTCGTCCAAGAAATCCTGGTCCACGAGCAGGCGCTCAGCGGCTACCTGCGGCGCTGCTGGCCGCATCGCGAGGAATGGCACGACCTGCGCCAGGAGATCTATGTGCGCGTCTACGAGGCTGCGGGCAAGTCCCGGCCGAGCCTGCCCAAGTCGTTCCTGTTCGCCACCGCGCGGCACCTGATGACCGACCGCCTGCGCCGCAATCGGGTGGTGTCGATCGAGGCGGTGGGGGATCTGGAGTCGATGCACGTCCTGGTAGATGAGCTGTCGCCGGAACGCTGGTGCGGCGGACGCCAGGTGCTGGGCCGGCTGGCCGCGGCCTTCGACCGCTTGCCGGACCGCTGTCGCAGCGTGGTCTGGTTGCGGCGGGTCGAGGAACTGCCACAGAAGGAGGTGGCCGTGCGCCTGGGGATCAGCGAGAAGAGCGTGGAGAAGCAGGTGGCCCGGGGCATGCGCTTGCTGGCCGATCATTTCCATGGCGACGAGGGCGCGACGGCGCCGGCGGCGCCGTTGCAGGCGCGCGCACGCGATGGACAGCAAGTGGATTGAGGCGCGTGCGGCGGCCTGGCTGGCGCGGCGCGACCGCGGCGACTGGACCGACGCACGGCAGGCGCGCCTGGACGCGTGGCTGGCCGCGGCCACCGCGCACCGGGTGGCGTTCCTGCGCCTGCAGGCGGCCTGGCAGGAAAGCGGGCGCCTGCAGGCGCTGGGCGCAGGCCAACGCGACGGGCAGGTGCCCGAACGCGGCCGCTGGCAGGGCCTGGGCGGCCGTAGCGCGGCGGCGCCGCCCGCCGCGGCGGCGGCCGCACCGGATCTGCGCGACCTGCGCTTCGCCCCGCGTTCGCCCGCGCGCCCGCGACGGCGCTGGCCGGCCGCGCTGGCGGCGACGCTGCTCGGTGCCGCGGTGTTGTCCCTGGTCTGGCGCCATGCCGTCGAACCGGTGCCGACCGCCTACGCCAGCGTCACCGGGCAGTTGCGGCCGGTGGCCCTGGCCGACGGCTCGCAGGCCACGCTGAGCAGCGACAGCCGCATCGCCGTGGCGCTGTCGCGCGCGCAGCGGCATATCGACCTGCAGCGCGGCGAAGCGTTCTTCGCGGTGAGCAAGGACCCGGGCCGGCCGTTCGTGGTCGCCAGCGGCGCGCGCCAGGTGGTGGCGGTGGGCACGCGCTTCGCGGTGCGCCGCGACGCCGACGCGCTGCGCGTGGTGGTGACCGAAGGCACGGTGCGGCTGGAGTCGGCCGATGCACCGCACGCGCCACCGTTGCTGCTGCCTGCCGGCAGCATCGCCCAGGCCGGCCCGCACGGGGTGCTGGTGCGCCGGGTGGCGCTGGCCGAGGCCGAGCGCGCGCTGGACTGGCGCAGCGGCTACCTGAGTTTCGACGACACCCCGCTACAGGCGGCGGTGGCCGAGTTCAACCGCTACAACACGATCAAGCTGCAGGTCGCCGATGCCGGCGCCGCGGCGCTGCGGGTCGGCGGCAACGTGCGCTGGTCCAACGTCGACGCCTTCGTGCGCCTGCTCGAACAGGGCTTCCCGATCCGCGCCGAGCGCCGCGGCGACACGGTGCTGTTGCACAGCCGGTAAGCCGCCCGCGCCGGCGTGCGCGATGGCGGGGGGATTTGCCGGTCTCGTTCGTCCTGGAGCTACGAAGGCGCGCTCCGCGCCCGTTTGGGGGAGAAAACTCGATGCGGTATCCGATGCGTGCCCTGCTGCTGAGCATGGCCTGTGCGAGCGCCTGCGCGGCGCAGGCGCAACCCGCTGCCGTGGCCGCCACCGGCACGGTGGACGTCCCCGCCGGCCCGCTGCGTGCGGCGCTGGACGCCTTGGCGCGGCAATCCGGCGTGCAATTGCTCTATCGGGCCGACCAACTGGGCGAAGCACGCAGTGGCGGTGCGCACGGCCGCCTGGATACCGCGCAGGCGCTGCAGCAGGTACTGCGCGGCAGCGGTTTCGTCGCCGAGCGCGACGCCTCCGGCGCGTGGCTGGTGCGGCGTCAGGCGCCGGCTCCGGCGCGCACGCCAGCGGCCCGTGTCGCCACGCCGACGCCTGCAGCTGTACCTGACGCCCCGGTGGCGCAACTGGACACCCTGCGCGTCACCGGCTCGCGCATTCCGCGCACGCAGGTGGAAGGCCCGGCGCCGATCAGCGTGATCAGCGCCGAGCAGATCAAGGCCAACGGCTTCACCTCGGTGCCGGACGTGCTGCGCGCGATGACCCAGAACGGCGGCGAAACGCAGAGCCCGCAGTCGGCCAGCGGCGCCGACTTCTCACCCGGCGCGCAGCAGGTGGACCTGCGCGGACTCGGCCCCAACCACACGCTGGTGCTGGTCAACGGCCGCCGCATCGCCGACTTCCCGATGCCGTTCAAGGGCCGCAGCAACTTCACCGACATCTCCAACATCCCGCTGGGCATGATCGACCGCATCGAGATCCTGACCGGCAGCGCCTCGGCGATCTACGGCTCGGACGCGATCTCCGGCGTGGTCAACTTCATCCTCAAGAAGCACGCCGACGGCACCACGCTGGACTACCGTTTCGGCGACACCACCCGCGGCGGCGGCGAGAGCTTCAACCTCAGCCTCAGCAGCGGCTGGTCGCGCGGCAACTTCGACGCGGTGTTCGGCGCCGAACTGGTGTCGCAGACGCCGCTGTGGGCCTATCAGCGCGGCCGCCAGGACAGCACCCTGGACGGCCCCACCGCACGCGCGCAGGTGCCGCGGCGCACCTTCCTGCGCACCGATTACGACGACAACTATCTCGATCCGGGCGCGGACACCTGCGCGGCGGTGTCCGCGCTCAACGGCGGCAGCACCGGCTACGCCACCCGCCCGGGCTATGGCGCGTTCTGCGGCAGCAGCGCCTCGATCGGGTACGGCACCATCACCAACAAGCGCCGCGGCCTCAACGGCTACGCCTCGCTGCGCTACGCCTTCGACAACGGCAGCGAGTGGTTCGCCGACGTGCAGGTGGGCTACCACGAGCTGTCGCTGTTCCGCGACGTGACCCAGTGGGGCTACATGGCCCCGGACGGCAACGAGCAGGGCTATTTCTACAACCAGGCCACCGGCCAGGTGGAAGCCTGGGGCCGCCAGTTCAGCCCGGAGGAAATGGGCGGCCTCGATGCCGGCACCATCCGCACACGGCAAAAGACCTTCAGCGTCACCACCGGGTTCAAGGGCCGCCTGGGCGCGGACTGGGACTACGAAGCCAGCCTCAGCCACTCGCAGTACCAGGCCACGATCAGCTGGCCGCAGATCGTCGCCGCGCGCGCCAACGCGCTGTTCCTCGGCCCGCAACTGGGCGTGGACGAGGATTCGGGGCTGCCGATCTTCGACGCCGACCCGCAGCGCCTGTACACGCCGCTGAGCCGTGCCGAGTACGACAGCATCGCCCGGCGCACGGTGTACCAGCCGCGCTCGCGCACCGACACCCTCGCCTTCACCGCCACCAACACCGCGCTGTTCTCGCTGCCCGGCGGCGATGCCGGCATGGCCGCGACCGCCGAATTCGGCAACCAGGCCTACACCCTGCGCCCGGATCCGCTGGCCACGCAGTACTACTACTACAGTTGGAAGGACTCCGACGGCCACGGCAGCCGCAACCGCTGGGCACTGGCCAGCGAGCTGCGCCTGCCGGTGCTGTCGACGGTGTCGCTGAGCCTGGCCGGGCGCTACGACCAGTACCGCTTCGCCGGGCGCTCGCTAGGCAAGTTCACCTACAGCGGCGGGCTGGAGTGGCGGCCGGTGCAGTCGCTGCTGGTGCGCGGCTCCTATGGCACCGCGTTCCGCGCGCCCGACCTGCACTACGTGTACGCCGGCCCCGGCAACGACGAGACCACCGGCGTGGACTACTACCGCTGCGCCAGCGAGGAGCCGGGCGTGGCGATCCAGGACTGCAGCTACAACGAGGAAGCGGTGATCCGCGGCCGCAGCGGCAACCGCGCGCTGGACCCGGAGAACAGCACCTCGTGGACCGCCGGCCTGGTGTGGTCGCCGATGGCCGACCTGGACCTGTCGCTGGACTACTTCGACATCGACATGCGCGACCAGGTGCAGGACCTGCGCGTGGACCAGGTGCTGCGCGACGAGGCCGATTGCCGCCTTGGCGTGCTGCAGGCGGCCTCCACCACCTGCCAGCAGGCGCTGGCGCGGGTGACCCGCAGCGCCGACGGCCGCCTGTACGGGGTCTACGTCAACCCGATCAACATCGCCCGCGAACGCACCAACGGCGTCGACCTGAGCGCGCAGTACCGTCTCGACACCGGCATCGGCACCTTCCGCCTGAGCGGCAACTACACCTGGGTGCGCCGCCACGACATCCAGGTGTATGCCGGCGAAGCGATGGTGGACGAGTTCGCGGTCAACAGCGGCTACGACATCCCGCGCACCAAGGCCAGCGCCAGCGTGTCGTGGGAGCGCAACGCCTGGACCGCGACGCTGCACGGCGAACGCCTGGGCCGGCTGCCGAGTTCCGATTCCTACGATCAGGTCTACGACCCGGAGAGCGGCGACAGTCCGTGGATCGGTGCCACCTACCGCTACAACGCCTCGCTGCAGTACCGCTTCACCGACCACGCGCAGCTGTCGCTGACGGTGACCAACCTGTTCGACACGATGCCGCCGCACGACCGCACCTACACGGCGTATCCGTACTACGACGTGTCCTGGTTCGACACCGTGGGCCGCAGCGTGTACCTGCAGTACACGCAGAAGTTCGGCGGCAGCGCGTTGTAGCGCGGGGCGTCCAAGCGATGATGTAGGAGCGGCTGCAGCCGCAACAGGCGTTACCGAAGGCCTGTCGCGGCTGCAGCCGCTCCTACAACAGACACTCGGCCTGTGCGTGCAGGCGCAAGGTCCAGCGCATTGGCACCGACGCGGCACCGATGCACTGCAGGGCGCATGTGGGAGCGACTTCAGTCGCGACGCATGGAACCGAAGCGGGCTGACCCCGTCAGTCGTCGGGACTGAAGTCCCTCCCACAAGGACGCCCGATCAATACCCCCGTAGGAGCGGCTTCAGCCGCGACCGGAGCGTTCCCGATGTCCCGGTCGCGGCTGAAGCCGCTCCTACGACATCGGTTGGTGCTGTTGAGTAAAACGACAGATGCGCGTCGGGACTGAAGTCCCTCCCACAAGCGCGCCCTCTGCTGGCGCCGCACCTGTAGGAGCGGCTTCAGCCGCGACGGGTAAAGCCCAAAGCTAACTGACCACCTTCATGCTTCGGGACTGAAGTCCCTCCCACAAGGGCGCCCGACCATTCCCCCCGTAGGAGCGGCTTCAGCCGCGACCGGGCCGTTCCCGATGTCCCGGTCGCGGCTGAAGCCGCTCCTACGACATCGGTTGGTACCGTTGGTCAAGGCGGCGGATGGGCGTCGCCGTCAGCCGCCGCTGCCGCTCACAACGTGTCGCGATGCTTGCCGCGCCATGGCCGGTACCAGGTGCGGATTGCGGCGATGTCGGCCTGCATGTCCTCGCTGGTGTACACCGGCTCGCCGAGGCCGACGGTACGGCTGGGATAGTCGAAGTACACCGGAAAAATCGGGACCTGCGCGCCGTGGGCGATCTTCCAGAAGCCGGTCTTCCACTTCTCCACGCGCTTGCGCGTGCCCTCGGGGGTGATCACGTACCACATGCGCTCGGCGCCGCGGATCAACGCCACCGCCTGTTCCACCACCCCGCGCGGCGAGGTGCGGTCCAGCGGAATGCCGCCGAGCTTGCGCAGCAGCGGCCCCAGCGGCCACCAGAACAGCTGGGTCTTGCCCAGCACGCGCACCTCGAAGCCGACCGCGAACTTGACCGCGAAGCCCAGGAACCCGTCCCAGTTGGACGAATGCGGCGCCACGATCATCACCAGCTTCGGCACGTTGGGGAACTCGCCCACGACCCGCCAACCGGTCACCCGCAGGGCGGTGCGGCCGAGCCAGCGCATGAAGCGGCTGGGCTTGACCATCGGCATGTTCGGCGGCGCTGCGGGCAGGCGGTAATCGCGTTCGGTCAAAAGTCACTCCCAGCGGCCGGGCGACCGGCCGCGTTTGATCTGGCTGCGCTCGCGCTTGGCGTCCAGGCGTCGCAACTTGGCGCCGTGCGAGGGTTTGGTGGCGATGCGCCGCTTCGGCACCGACAGCCCGGCGGCGATGAACTCGGCCAGGCGCTGGCGCGCATCGTCGCGGTTGCGGTCCTGGGTACGGAAGCGCTGCGCATCGATCACCAGCACGCCCTCGGCGGTGATGCGCCGATCGCGCCGCGCCAGCAGCCGCGCGCGCAGCGGCTCCGGCAACGACGGCGAGCCGGCCAGGTCGAAGCGCAACTCGACCGCGGTGGCGACCTTATTGACGTTCTGCCCGCCGGCGCCGCTGGCGCGCACGAAGCGCTCGACGATTTCGTCCTCCGGAATCGTCAGGCTGCTCGAGATGTGGATGGCCCCATTACCCATGGCGCGGATTGTAGGGCATCCGCCGGACCGCCTGATTTCCGGGCCGGGGAAGACTGAACGGCGCAGCCGGCGGTCGCCGGCCCGCGGCGCCCCGTCGGGCGACGGCAGGGCCGCGGCGATTGCCGTATTCTGGCCGCCGGTCATCGTCCTGCAGGATGCTCCATGTCCCCGACTCCGCGTTTCTTCCGTTGGCCGCAGCGCCTGCTGCTGGTCCTGCTGCTGGCCCTGGCCGCCGTCCCGGCGCTGGCCGAACCGCCCACCGATGCCGACGTCAACCGCCTGCTGTCGGCCTCGCGCGCGCAGAACATGCTCGACACCATGCTGCCGCAGATCGAGGCGATGCAACGCCAGCAGTTTGCCCAGCTCACCGCGCAGCACCCGCTCGACGCCGCCCAGCAACAGAAGCTGCAGCAGATCCAGGAGCGCACCCAGGCCACCGTGCGCAAGGCGCTGTCCTGGCAGGAGATGCGCCCGCTCTACGTCAACCTGTACAAGCAGACCTTCTCCAAGCAGGACGTGCTGGCGATGGCCGAGTTCTACGAGAGCCCGGCCGGCCAGAGCCTGCTCGACAAGACCCCGCAGCTGATGCAGAACCTGATGGGCGCAATCCAGCAGAAGATGACCCCGCTGTTCGCCGACCTGCAGAAGGACCTGGAACAGACGGTCAACACGCCGCCGGCGAAATAACTAAAACCGATCTTGCCGTCGTAGGAGCGGCTTCAGCCGCGACCGGGCGTTATCGAGGAAGCCCGGTCGCGGCTGAAGCCGCCCCCACGACAGCCGTCAGGCTTGCGGCGTTCCCTGCTGACATCGCATCCGGATGCATCACCCTCTCGATGCTGTGCCAGTTCCGACGTGGAAGCGCGATCACTTCCGGGTGAGCGACGTCGATCGTGACAGTGGCCGGTAAAAACGCGCTTACCGACGTCGCTCGCACACCCCACGCGCAGCATCAGGCAGCCGCTATCCTCCCGCATCCACCTGCCACGGCGCAGGATCCCAGCCGAACAACCCGAACGCCCGCACGAACGCCGCATCCAGCGGCGCCGTCACCGCGATCCGATGCCCGTCCGGGTGCGGAAACGCCAGGCGCTCGGCGTGCAGCAACATGCGGTGCACGCCTTGCATGCGGAAGATGCGGTTGTGGCGGCCGTCGCCATGGCTGGTGTCGCCGATCAGGTGATGCGAAAGATGCTTGAGGTGGCGGCGGATCTGCCGGAAGCGCCCGGTCACCGGGCTGCAGCGCAGCAGCGCATAGCGCGACGTCGCGAACTCGCCCGACGGCACCGGCAGTTCGCCGCAGGCCAGGCGCGCGAAGCGGGTCTGCGCCGGTTTCTTCAGCGGCTTGCCGGGGCCGCCGTCGAGATCGTGGTCGACGTCGAAGCGCTCCTCGGCCGGCCAGCCGCGGCAGATCGCCAGATAATCCTTGTCCACTTCGCCGCCCATCAGCGCCTTGCCCAGCGCACTGGCGGTGTCGCGGTCGAAGGCCAGCAGCAGGCAACCGCTGGTGGCGCGGTCCAGCCGGTGCACCAGGAAGATCGGCCGACCCAGCTGCGCACGCAGGCGGTCGGCGAGGAAATCGTCCTCGCCGCGGGCGAGCTTGCTGTCGTGGACCATCAGCCCGGCGGGCTTGTCGACCACGGCCAGCAGCGCGTCCTGGTACAGGATCTGCAAAGGAGGTTCGGCGGTATTCACCTGCGGATTATCCGTGCCGCACCGGCGCGCCACAATGCGCGTGGCGTGCCTGGAGTCCAGGCGCGCGACGCGTCGGCGCGCGACGACGCGGACACGCCCGCATGGCGGCGGATGCTAGATCGCGATCCCGCGCCTGCGCGGCGTGCCGCTGCGCCGCGGCGGCGGTCGCCCCTGCGCACCGGAAACCGCGCCTCACGGCGCCGATACCTACGCGTCTTTGACCGCCAGCAGTTCGCCGTTGCCGACCGGCAGCGTGGTGCAGGTGAAGGCCGCATCGGCCTGCAGCAGCGCCGCGAACGGCGCCATCTCCGCCGCGTGCGACAGCGCGTTGTCCACCACCAGCAACCCGCCTGGCCGCAGCACCCGGCGCAGTTGCGGCCACCAGTCGCAGTACAGCGTGCGCTCGGCGTCCAGGAACACCAGGTCGAACGCGGCCGACGCCGCGTCGGCCAGCCATGCGCCGGCATCGGCGTGGACCAGTTCGACGCAGCCCTCCACGCCGGCACGGGCGAAACTGCGCTGCGCCAGCGCGATCTTGTGCGCGGCGTACTCGAGCGTGACCACCCCGCCGCCAAGCGCCGCCGCAGCCTCGGCCAGCCACAGGGTGGAATAGCCGTTGGAGGTGCCGATCTCCAGCACCCGCCGCGCCCCCGTGGCGCGCACCAGCACCGCCAGCAGTTCGCCGGTTTCCGGAGTGATGTTGAGCAGGCGCTGCGCGCGCTCGGACTCGCCGGCGTCGTGGCGCGGCCCCTCGGCGCCGAGTTCGGTCCGCACCGCCTGCAGTTGCGTGCGGTCGAGCGTGGCCGCGGTCAACGCCGCCACCATGCCGACAGCAAGGCCGCCACGCCGGCACCGCCGCTGATCCACGCCCACAGCGACACCCCGCCCAGTTGCGGGCCGCCGGCGTCGAGCGCGTACAGCAGCGTGGCCACCGTGAGCAGGCCGACGCCGGCGATCGCCGCGACCACCCGCCGCTGCATGCGCCGCACCAGCAGGTTGAGTTCGAACAGGTCGCGCGAGCGCATCGACAGCTCATGCCGGCCCTCGACCTGCTGGCGCAGCCAGCCGTGGATCAGCCGTGGCATGTCCGGCGCGTGGGTCATGATCTCCGGCAGGCGCTTGCGCAGTTCGTGCAGCGCCCGCTGCGGGCTGTAGCGCTCGATCAGGATGCGTTCGAGCACCGGCCGCGCCACCGCCCAGATGTCCAGCTCCGGGTCGAGCTGGCGGCCGACGCCTTCGATGTTGAGCAGGGTCTTCTGCAGCAGGATCAGCTGCGGCTGCAGGGTCAGCTGGTAGCGCTGGGCCACGCGGAACAGCTTGATCAGCACCTCGGCCAGCGAGATCTGCGACAGCGGCCGGGTGAAGTACGGCTCGCACACCGAGCGCGCCGCGGCCTCCAGTTCGTCGATGCGCACGCTCGCCGGCATCCAGCCGGCCTCCACGTGCAGCTCGGCCATGCGCCGGTAGTCCTTGTTGAAGATGGCCATGAAGTTCTCGGCCAGGTAGTACTGATCTTCCTGCGAGAGTTGGCCCATGATGCCGAAGTCCAGCGCGATGAAGCGCGGGTTGTCGCGGCGCGCCGGGTCGCTGTCGACCCAGATGTTGCCGGCGTGCGCATCGGCATGGAAGAAGTTGTCGCGGAACACCTGGGTGTAGAACACCCGCACGCCCTTGGCCGCCAGCGCGCGGCGGTCGATGCCGGCAGCGTCCAGCGAAGCGATGTCGTCGGAGGGAATGCCGCGCACCCGCTCCAGGGTCAGTGCACGCTCGGCGGTGTGGGTCCAGATCACCTCCGGCACGTACAGATCGTCCGAATGCAGCCAGAAGCGGCGCAGCACGCTGGCGTTGGCGCCCTCGCGCTGCAGGTCCAGCTCCGCGGCCAGGGTGGTCTCGATCTCGGCCACCACCTCGCGCGGGCGGATCTTGTCGGCGCGCGGATGGGTGCGCTCGACCAGCGCGGCGGCCGATTTCAGCAAGGCGATGTCGGCGTCGATCTGCCGTTCGATGTCCGGGCGCAGCACCTTGACCACCACTTCGCGGCCGTCGTGCAGCGTGGCCGCATGCACCTGCGCGATCGAAGCCGAGGCCAGCGGCGTGGTGTCGAAACTGGCGAAGGCGACGCCGATCGGCTGCCCCAGCGCCTGCTCGACGATGCGCCGCGCGGCCTCGCCGTCGAACGGGCGCACCCGGTCCTGCAGCAGGGTCAGCTCCTCGGCCACGTCCGGCGGCATCAGGTCGCGGCGGGTGGACAGGATCTGCCCGAACTTGACGAAGATCGGCCCCAGGTCCTGCAGCGCCAGGCGCAGGCGCGCCCCGCGCGACTGCGCGGCGATGTCGGGGCTGGCGCGCGGCACGAACGGCTTGGCCAGGCGCAACCAGCGTTCGGCCGGGGTGCCGTCGAGCAGGTCGTCCAGGCGATAACGCAGGATCACCCGGCCGATCCGGCTGGCACGGAACATCGCCTTCATGCGCCGCGCTCCGGCTGCAGCCGCGCCACCCGCGCAGCCAAGCGTTCGATATCGTCGCGCAGCACGTCGACGTCGTCGTAGAAGGCCTCCAGCTCGGCGCGCGCGACCACGTCGCGCGACTCCTCGGTGACGTACTCGGCCGCGCTCTGCGCCAGATCCTGCGCACTGCGCCGGGCCTGCTGCAGGGCCGAACGCGCGGTGTTGGCCACCTGCACGCCGAGCACCTCGCCGAACACCTGCACGAACGGCCGCTGCCAGTCCGGATCGAAGCGCGTGGCCAGGTGCTGCAGGCGCCGCGCCAGTTCGGCGTCGCCGGAGACCCGCACCCGCCCACCGGGGCCGCCGGTGCGCCGCGCCTGCGCCAGGAACGGCAATTGCGCGAGCAGGCCGCCGAGCGTGCTGCGCACCGCCAGTTCCGGCTCCTGCGCCGGATCCACCGGTCCGACCCGCAGCTGCGTGCCGTCGACGCGGATCTGCAGGGCCAGCGCGGGCGCCTCCAGGGTCAGCGCCACGCGCTGGCCATCGAGGTCGCGCAGGGCATCGCCGGTTTCCGGGTCCAGCGCCAGCGCGCGATTGAGCGCCGCTTCCAGCGCGCGGCCGGCCAGGGGCTTGAGAGCATCGAAGGGGGATCCAGACATGCCCGCATTCTAGCGGCAGACACGTCGCAAGGCCGTGCGCAGGGCGAGACAGATGCTGCACCCGTGCCACCGCTCGCCGCTACTGCGCCTGCGCACCGCCCAGGTGCCTGCTCAGGAAGGCCAGCAACTGCGTTTAGCTGGCGCGCCGATGCGCTCTATCGGCGGCCACGTCGGTGGGGCCGGCACGCCGCAGCACGCCCTCCAGAAACGACTTGCCCGCGGCGCAGGGCACCGCGGGCAAGAAATCGACGTTCGATCGTCGCGGAAGGACTACACCTTGCCGCGGCGGAACATCGAGATCACCGCCAGGATCAGGAACACCACGAACAGGATCCAGGCGATGTTGGTCGCCGCACCGGCGATGCCGCTGAAGCCGAGCACGGCGGCGATGATGGCGATCACGAAGAAGATGATGGCGTAATGCAGCATGGCAATATCCAGAAGTTGTCGTGCCGAATCGGCGCGGCATCATCTTCGGCAAATAGCGGTCGTCAGCGGGTGACGGACGTGTCGTGGCGCCATGAGGACGCCAACCGCTGCAGGCCCTGCTCGATCGTCACCTGCGGCACGTAGCCGAAGTCGCGTCGCGCCGGTTCCATGCTGTACCAGTGCGGGGTGCACAACTGCTCGGCCAGAAAGCGCGTCAGCGGCGGCTCGCCGCGCAGGCGCAGCAGCGGCCACAGGGTCTCGCACGTGGCGCCGATGCGGTAGGCGGCCTTGAACGACAGCGTCTTGGTCACGGTCGGTGCACCGACCGCGGCGAGCAGCTTGTTGAGCAGTTCGCGCATCGGCAATGGCTCGCCGTTGGAAATGAAGTAGGCCTTGCCGGCGCAGGGCGCCCCCACCGCCAGGTGCTCGAAGGCGTCGAAATGCGCCTGCGCGGCGTTGTCGATGTAGGTGGAATCGACCTTGTTGTCGCCGCCGCCGACCAGGCGCACGCGCCCCGCCCGCGCGCGTGCGACCAGCTTGGGCAGGATCTGGTTGTCGCCCGGCCCCCAGATCAGCCGCGGACGCAGCGCCACCACGGCCAGTTGCGCGTCGTTGGCGGCCAGCACCATGCGCTCGGCGATCGCCTTGGTCGCCGCGTACGGCGCCTGGAACTCCTCGCCGTAGGGCACCTGGTCCGCGCCCAGGCCTTCGACCGGATGGGTGGCGCGGTGGGTCACGCTCGGCGTGGAGGTGTAGACCAGGCGCCCCACGCCACGCGCGCGGCAGGCGGCCAGCACGTTCTCGGTGCCGACCACGTTGGGCTGGTAGTAGCTGTCGTAGCTGCCCCAGGCGCCGGCCTTGGCGGCGTTGTGGAACACCGCATCGGCGCCGGCCAGCGCATGCTGCAGCGCCTGCGCGTCGGCCAGGTCGCCACGCACCTGGGCCACGCCCAATGCCTGCAGTTCCGGGTAGTGGCCGCGGTTGAAGCTGACCACCTGGTGCCCGCGCGCGACCAGCCCGCGGCACAGCGCCTGGCCCAGGAATCCACCGCCACCGGTCACCACGATCTTCATCGCCACACTCCATTGTCAGGGCGGCCATTCTGGGGCCGGCCTTGCTGCACGCCAACGTCGCCCAGCAGCACAGGCACGCCAGACCAGCTGCCGCGTGCACTCATTTACGCTGTTCCGCCGCCCACAGCGCCAGCTTTTCGCGGCCGATCTTGGCGTTGTGGCGGATGTCCACCGGGAACCCCGGGTGGCTCAGGAAGTCGACGATGCCGGCCGTGTGCGCATGCGCGGCGGCGGTGTCGCGCAGTTGCTGCTGCAGCGCCTGCAGTTCCGGGCCGCTCGACAGCATGGCGTTCACTTCGAGCTCGTAGCACAGCACCGGACGCTGCCGGCCCGGCTCGCCGATGCCGACCAGGGCGGTGCGGCCGATGCCCGGCAGCGCGTTGAAGATCGGCTCCACCTGTTCGGTATACAGCGGCCCCTGCGCGGTTTCCACGCGCTGGGTCTTGCGCCCGCAGAACCACAGACGGCCCTTCGCGTCGAAATAGCCGACGTCGCCCATGCGGTGCACGATGCGCTCGCTGCCGTCGTCCAGGCGCTCACGGATCTTGGCCAGGCGCGTGGCCGCGTCGCGGTTGAAATAGGTGTCGGTGGCAGTCGGGCCGGCCACGGTGATCTCGCCGACCGTGCCCACCGGAACTTCGCGCACGCCGCTCCACTCGGGAATGGCGGCATCGTCGATGGCGATGATGCGCACCTCGTTGGGCGGCACCACGGTGCCGATGCAGGTGCCGGCGCCGTTCTCAGTGGCCGCGCGCGTGTCCTGCAGCTCGCGACCCTCGATCACCGCCACCGGCAGGCACTCGGTGGCGCCGTAGGGCGTCCAGAACCGTCCATCCTCCGGCAGCAGGCTGCGGATCCGCGCCACCACGTCCGGCGGCACCGGCGCGCCGGCCGAGGTGGCGCAGCGCACGTTGGTCAACGGCTTGCCGTAGTCGGCCAGCACCCGCATCAACGCGGGCGACCCGAACAGTTGGGTCACGCCGAAGCGCTGCATCGCATCGTGCAGCTTGCGCGGATCGACCTTGGCCGGACGCGTCGGGTCCATGTCCGGGATCACCGAGGTCAGTCCCAGCGCCGGGTCGAACAGCGCGAAGGGCGGGAAGGTCGGCAGGTCGATGCCGCCCGGCTGCATGTCGAAGGCATTGCGCATCAGCTCGATCTGGCCGACGAAATGCCGGTGCCGGTAGACCACGCCCTTGGGCACGCCGGTGGAGCCGCTGGTGAACAGGATCGCGGCGACGTCGGCGGCGGCCGTATCGGCCAGTTGGCTGCCGGCGCCCTGGCCGGCGCGCTCGATCCGCGCCAGCGTGGTGCCGCCCCAGGCCCAGCGCCGGCCGACGGTGACGATCCGTTTCGCCGAGCGCGCCCAGCCGAGCAGGCATCGCGCCAGCTGCGCCAGCGGAATGCCGATGAAGGCCTCCGGCTGCGCCTCGTCCAGGCATTGCTTGAGCGCGCGCCGGTCGATGCCGGGGTCCACCAGCACCGGCACCGCGCCGGCCTTGAACAGCGCGAACATCAGCAGGAAGAACTCGGGCGACGGCCGCACCATCACCACCGTGCGGGTGCCGCGGCCGATGCCGTAAGCGCCCAGGCCGGCAGCGATGGCATCGCTGCGCGCATCCAGCTGCGCATAGCTCAGGGTCACGTCGTAGGCCGCCATGCCGCCGGGGCCGGGCCGGCCGGGGCAGCGCATGGCGATCTGGTCCGGGCGCTCGCGCGCCAGCCGCGGCAGCGTGGCCGCGATGTTGCAGGTCGTGGTCATGCGCCGATTATCGCCGATGCGCCGGGCCGCAGCCGACAGCGCGCCCGTGACGGCCACGGCTGAATGCCGCAGTGCTTGCAGCGCGCGCCGGTTCGGTCAGAATGCCGCGCCCCCCACCGCTGTTCGCCGCGCAAGGCCCGGCTGCCATGTCCCATCCCTGCCTCACCTGCGGCGCCTGCTGCGCCTACTTCCGCGTCAGTTTCCACTGGAGCGAAGCCGATCCCGCGCTGGGCGGCAGGGTCCCGTTCGAGCTCACCGAGCCGTTGCGCACCCATGAGCGGGTGATGCGCGGCACCTCGCAGGCGCAGCCGCGCTGCATCGCCCTGGACGCGGACATCGGCCGCTACAGCCGCTGCAGCATCCACGAGCGGCGGCCATCGGTGTGCGCGGCGGTGCCGGCCTCGCTGGAATTCGGCGAACGCAGCGCGCAATGCGACAAATCGCGGCTGGCGCACGGCCTGCCGCTGCTGACCCCGGCCGACTGGGACGGCGTGGTCGAACGCAATCTGCCGGACGCCTGAGCGGCGGCGGTCGCCAGGAGGGCGGGGAGGCCGTAGGAGCGGCTCTTGTTCCCGTCTGTGGGACCAGCGGCGAGCGGCGTTGCCGGAAAGCCAGGTCGCGGCGGAAGCCGCTCCTACGAGACGACGAGCCCCTGGCAGCATCCGGCGAGCGGCGCGACGCACGCGGCACCCGCGCGCCGCCTCGGCTCAGCGATGTTTCCAGGCAGTCGGCACCGGATTGGTCACCGTGTTCTTTTCCAGGGTGTAGGTGCCGTTCTGCTGGGCGATGGCCTCGCCGGTGTCGACGATCGCATTCTGGATGAAGACGTTCTTGTCCTCGCCGCGGATGAAGGTCAACTGGTGGAAGGCGGTCTTGTTGCCCCAGTCCTCGGACGGCAACGAGATGAAGCGGATCGTATAGGTCTGCTCGTCGAAGCTGCCCTGCAGCACGTACACGCCGTAGTGGTTCTCGCCCTGCGAGATGATCTTGTACATGCCGTTGCTGTAGTAATAGATCTCCGCATCGGGGAACGGCTTCTTGTCGTACAGCTTGCGGTAGTGCAGCACCTGCTTCCAGGTGGGCTGGCCGAATCCCACCGCCAGCGTCTTGCCGTCCGCGGACGTCGTCAGGTCCTCCGCATGCACGCCCGGCACGCTCATCGCCATCAGCAGCATCGCCATTGCCATCGCTTTCACTCTCGGTCTCCGGTCGGATTGCGTGCATCGTCCGCTTCGACGCAACGCGCACGTCGGCGGCGACTGTACACAGCCGCACATGTTGCAGCACGGCAATCGGTAGCAGTTTGCGTGCGCCCGTGTAGACGATGCACGGCGCAGCGGCGCCGTCATCGCGACGCATGTCGCGGCAATGCTCTCCGCATCGCTGCACGCCAATGCGGCGCACGGCTGCACGCCGGCACCCGCCGCGTAGCGCGCTCACGCCAGCGGATGCGCGTCCAGAAAGCGGCGGATCGCCGGCACCAGCACCTCGTGCTTGTCTTCCAGCACGTAGTGGTTGGCGTCCTCGAAGGCCATCACCTCGGCCTGCGGCAGCGCGCGGCGGAAGCCCTCCAGGAAATGATGGTCGAAGCAGATGTCGCGCAGGCCCCAGCCGATGAAGGCCGGTCGATCGGCGAACGACGGCAACGCCTGCTCGGCCCGCGCCAGCAGCGACCAGGCCTTGTCCGCGGGCGACAGCGGGATGTCCTGCATGAAGCGGATGGTGGAGATGCGATTGGCCCAGCTGTCGTACGGTGCCACGTAGGCGCGACGCACGTCGGCGGGCATGCGCCGCGACACGCCCAGCCACGACGCGCCCGAGGAGAACGCATTGAAGGTGCGGATGAACCACTCGCCCATGCGCCAATGCCGGCCCATCGCGATCTGCCACGGCATCGGCTTGGCCGCCGGCAGCGGGAACGCCGCGGTATTGGTGATGACCAGGCGCCGCACCTGCGCATGGTGCGACAGCGCCCAGCCGAAGCCGATCATGCCGCCCCAGTCGTGCACCGCCAGCGTCACCGGTCCGTCGATGCGCAGATGCCGCAGCAGCGCGTCGAGGTCGTCCACGCGCGATTGCAGGGTGTACTCGTAACCCGGCTGCGCGCCCGGCGCATCGTCCGGCTTGTCCGACAGGCCCATGCCGATGTGGTCGGGCACGATGCAGCGGTAGCGATCCGACAATCCGCTCACCAGCGTGCGCCACAGATAGCTCCACGACGGATTGCCGTGCAGCATCACCACCACCTCGCCATCGCGCGGGCCCTCGTCGAGATAGGACATGTGCAGCCCCGGGCGAACCTGGAAGCGCTGCGGGATGAAGGGGTAACCGGGGTAGTTCATGCGGGGGACCGATGCGATGTGGAGAGGGATGAGAACGGCGGCGCCGCGGCGCGTGGCGCATCGCCGTCGGCGTGCGGCACCGGAGGGCTCATAGTGGCTGCGCACCCTCGCTGAGGATGTCCAGATAGGCCTGATAGGCGAACACGCGGTGCCGCTGCTGTCCGGTGAGTTCGTTGACGATATCCAGATCCTGCAGGGTGCGGATGGCGGCACGGATCGTCGGTGCGCTGAGCGGCAAATGCGGCAGGACCTGCGGCACGCCGAGCAGCACACGACGCGCGAACTGCTCAAACACCAGGCCGACGTTGCCGGCGCGCGTTCCCAACCCGGCGATACGGGCACGGTCGGCCGCCAGCAGCGCCAGCAGGCGCTGCGCGGTGGTGACCGCCTGTTGCGCCGTGTCCGCCACGCCCTCGAGAAAAAAATCCAGCCAACCTTCCCAGTCGCCCTCGGTGCGCACCGCATTGAGGCGCTCGTCATAGCGCGCGCGATGACGCTTGAAGAACAGGCTCAGATACAGGCTGGGTGCGCGCAGCACACCTTCGTTGCACAGGATCAACGCGATCAGCAGCCGGCCCAACCTGCCGTTGCCGTCGCTGAAGGGATGGATGGTTTCGAACTGCACATGCGCCAGAGCCGCCTTGACCAGCGGCGAGACATCGCGGTCCGGCGCGTGCAGGAAACGCTCGAAGGCAGTCAGCGCCGCATCCAGCGCCTCCGGCGGCGGCGGCACGAAATGCGCCAACGCCGGCGAGGCACCGCCGATCCAGACCTGGCCCGAACGGAACTCGCCCGGACGTTTGCCGGCACCACGCCCACCTTGCAGCAGCAGGGCGTGCATCTCGCGGATCAGGCGCAGCGACAGTGGGAAGTCGTCCTGGCGCAAGCGTCGCAACCCGTGGTTCAACGCGGCGACGTAATTGGAGACCTCCTCCACGTCGTCCAGGGGAACACCCGGCGCCTCGTCCAGCTCGAACAGCAGCAAGTCGGACAGCGACGACTGCGTGCCCTCGATCTGCGAGGACAGCACCGCTTCCTTGCGCACGTAGTGGTAGAGGAACAGCTCCGGGTCCGGCAGCATCAGGGTGATGCCATCCAGGCGACCCAACGCCTGGTCGGCCTGTTCCTTGCGCGCGATCAACGGCGGCGCCGCCAACTGCAGCGGCGGCTCGGGCGGCAGCGGGTCAGGAACGAACGCCTGATAACGGCTGCCGGCCAGCGATCCGGGGACGTAGTGTCCGGTACAGCGTCGAAGCGACATCGGGCAATCCTTGCCGTGGCTGGGGAAGGCTCTTAGGAAAGAAATCTAGCAAATTTCTTTCTAAACACCCAACTTGAGGCGCGCAAGGAAAATCCGCGCGCCTGCCCTGCGCCCTGTCGCTTACCAAACCACCTCGGCCATCGAGCAGTTCAGGCCCGAGCCGATGCCCATCAGCGCGATCCGGTCGCCCTTCTTCAGGCGGCCCAGCTCGCGCAGCTTGCTGAGCACGATCGGCACGCTGGCCGGGCCGATGTTGCCGTATTCGCCGAAGATGGTCATGACCTTCTTCTGGTCGATCCCGAAGCTCTTCATGAAGGCCTTGGTGTGCGGAAGGCTGACCTGGTGGATGACGAACTGGTCCAGTTCGTCCACGGCCCAACCCAGCGCCTGCCGGGCAGCGGCGAAGGTCTTCTGGCCCAGCTTGAGGCCTTCGATCAGCAGCATGCGGGTGTCGGTGACCATGCGGTCCATGTTGCCCCGGCACAGGGTGTTCCACTGCGTGGCCGAGCGGGTCACGCCACCGCGGTAGCGCGGCGCATCCGGTGCCAGGTCGGTACGCGCCATCACCATCGCCACGGCACCGCAACCCAGGGTCAGGGTCGCCATCTCGTCGCGGAAGGCGTCAGCGGTCAGGTCCTGCGAGGCCATCCGCTCCAGGGTCTTCTCGTACACCAGGTTGGCGGTCTCGCCATCGACCACCATCGCGTAGTCGATCTCGCCACGCTCGATCATCCGCGCCGCGATGTCCATGCCGTTGATGAAGGCCAGGCAGGCATTGGCGACGTCGAAGGTCATGCACTGCTCGCTCACGCCCAGGTTGCCGGCGACGATGCTGGCGGTGGACGGCTCCAGGTAATCGCGGCTGACCGAGGTGTTGACCAGCAGCCCGACCTGCCCAGCCTCGATGCCCGCATCGCTCATCGCCTTGCGCGCCGCCAGCGTCGCCACGTCGGAAGCCTGCAGGTCCTGGTCCCACATGCGCCGCGCGTGGACGCCGGCGATGTCGCCGAGCACGTCGGCACGGATCCGCAGCCGGTCCAAGGTAGGCTGCAGGCGCGCGTTGATCTGCTTGGAGGTCAGCGTGTGCGGCGCGTCGATATGCGCCAGTCCCGCGATCGAGACGTTGGTGAAGAGCATCGAGGTGTACGCCAGGGTCAGGCGAGGGGGCGCCAATTCTAGCGGTTACACCGTTTTACCGCATCTTTAACAAATCCCCGGAAAGCGTATGGTCTGAGCGGTTCAGCGACCGCCGCACTGGTAGGCGGTGAAGCTCTGGTCGCCGTCGACCGGGTCGCCCATCGCCTGCACGGTATTGGCGCCCACGCCGGGCGCCTCGTTGCGGGCCAGGGTCTCCAGCTCCTCGCGCACCCGCAGCGGGTTGCGTTGGTAGAAGCCGACGCTGCTCTTCACCGACACCACCACCTCGCCGCGCTTCTCGCAACCGCTGGCGGCCTGCCCGGGCGGCAGGACCCGCACCCCTTTGCCTTCCGGCGCCATCGGCACCCAGGTGCAGCCGGCGAGCATGGCAAGCAGGACGAAGGCGATCGGTAGACGCATGGAGGGGCCCATTGGCAGGTGAATCCGGATTGTGCCGCAAAACGCTGAATCGGCCATGACACCGTCGGCGCGCCGCCACCCGCAGGCGGCGCGCCGGCCATCGTCGATGTGCACCTGCTCCGATCAGCGCGGCGCCGGGGCCGCCGCCGCACCGCCCTGCGGCACCCCGTCGGCATCGATCACCGTGACCTCGCCCAGCTTCAGCGCGCGCACCGGCGCCTCGATCTGCTTCAGGTCACCCACCACCACCCAGGTCAGGCTGTTCGGGTCGAGCATCGACGCCGCCTCGCGCACCTGCGCCGGGGTCATCGCCTCGATCTCGGCCTTGCGCTTGAACACGTAGTCGTCGGGACGACCATAGCGGACGATGCCGCCGATCGCCCCCATCACCGAACTGGCGGTCTCGTAGGCACCGGGCAGGCTCAGGGTCTGGATGTTGCGGATGCGCGCCACCTCCTCCGCCGTCGGCGGCGCCTTGCCGTTGGCGAAGGCGCTGATCTCCTTGGCCATTTCCTGCAGCGCCGGCGCGGTCTTGTCGATCTGCACCGGCGCCGAGGCGGTCCACGGCCGCTGGCCGAGCGCGCTGGCCGCGCCGCTGCGCGCGCCGTAGGACCAATGCTTGTTCTCGCGCAGGTTCATGTTCAGGCGCGAGGTGAAATCGCCGCCGATCACGCCGTTGGCCATGTCGAAGCGGACCGACGCCGCATCGGTGGTCGGCGGCACCAGTTCCGAGGCGAACAGGTTGGCCTGCACGGCGCCGGGCTGGTCGATCAGGTACACGCGCGGCTTGGCCGGCCGCGCCACGCCGGCCGCGGCCGGCACCGACGGCGCCTGGCCCTCGCCCTTCCAGTCGCCGAACTGCGCGTCCAGCAGCGGCACGATCTCGCCCAGGGTGGTGTCGCCGACCACGATCAGGGTGGCGTTCTCCGGACGCACCCAGTCGCGGTGGAAGTCGACCAGGTCCTCGCGCTGCAGGACCGCGATCGCCGCTTCGGTGCCGGTGCCGCTGAACGGGATCGCGTACGGATGGCCGGCGCCGTACAGCAGCGGCGGCAGCACCCGCATCGCCACGCCGTTGGGCTGCGCCTTCTCCTGGCGGATGCCGGCGATCCAGCTGGCGCGGATCCGCTCGATCTCGTTCGGCGCGAAGCGCGGCCGCCGCAGCATGTCCGCATACAGCGCCAGCGACGGCGCCAGGTTCTCCTTCAGCGCCGACAGATAGGCATTGCTGCCGTCCAGCGAAGCGCCGGCGGACAGCGACGCGCCCAGGGCATCGGCCGCATCGGCGAACGCCAGCGCATCGCGCTCGCCGGCGCCCTCGTCGAGCATGCCCATGGCAAAACTGGCCGTGCCCGGCTTGCGCCCCTGGTCGGCGCTGTAGCCGCCGCGGAACTCGTAGCTGAACTGCACCACCGGCACGTCGTGGCGCTCTGCCAGGATCACCGTGCTGCCGTTCTTCAGCGTGGCGCGCTGCAGCGCCGGGAACTTCAGCTGCGGGAACTGGGTGGTCTTGGGCGGGCCGGCGCTGCGATCGACCACGCTGGGCAGGACGCGGTATTGGGGATCGACCGGCGGCGGGTTCAGCGGCGCCGGTTGCGCCGTCGGTTCCTCGGCCAGGGCCACACGTTCGCCCGGCTGGATCAGCAAGGTGTAGTCGCCCTTGCCCAGCCATTTGCGGCCGACCGCGGTGAGATCGCGCGGGCGGGTGGAGGCGATGGTCGCCAGCGAGGTGCGGAAGCAGCCGGGGTCGCCGGTGTAGACCGCGCACTCGGCCAGCACGTCAGCCTTGCCGCCGAAGCCGCCGATGCGTTCCACACCGCGGATGAAGCCGGCGCGGAACGCGGTCTTGGCGCGCGCCAGTTCCGCCTTGTCCGGGCCCTTGTCCAGCAGCCGGCGCACTTCCTCGTCGATCGCCGCCTCGACCCTGGCCGGGGCCACGCCCTGCTTGACCATGGCGATGATGCCGAAGCCGGAGCCGAGTTGCGACGGCCACACCGAGGCGCTGATCTGGTCGACCAGCTTGTCCTCGTGGACCAGGCGCCGATCCAGCCGCGAGGACTTGGCGCCGCCCAGCACCTGCGCCAGCAACTGCAGGCGGTCGACATCCTCGGTGCCGGTCTGGGCCACGTTCCAGACCCGGTAGATCCGCGTCTGCGGCACCTTGTCGGTCATGGTCTCGCGGGTGGACTGGCTGCGCTGGGCCACGTCGACCTTGGGCTGGGCCATGGTCGGGCCGGCGGGAATGTCGCCGAAGTAGCGCGCCACCTTCTCCTTGGCCGTGGCCACGTCGATGTCGCCGGCCAGCACCAGCACCGCGTTGTTGGGCCCGTACCAGGTGCGGAACCACTGCTTCACGTCGGCCAGCGAGGCCGCATTGAGGTCGTTCATCGAGCCGATGACGGTGTGGTGGTACGGGTGGCCGGCCGGGTACAGCGCGCGGCTCAGCCGGCTCCAGGCCTGGCCGTATGGCTGGTTCTCGCCCTGGCGCTTCTCGTTCTGGACCACCCCGCGCTGTTCGTCCAGCGCGGCCTGGTCGATGGCGCCGAGCAGGTGGCCCATGCGGTCCGACTCCATCCACAGCGCCATGTCCAGCGCAGTGGTCGGCACGTTCTCGAAGTAATTGGTGCGGTCGCTGTTGGTGGTGCCGTTCTGGTCGGTGACGCCGACCTGCTTGAACGGCTCGAAGAACTCGCCGTGGTGGTTCTCGCTGCCCTGGAACATCAGGTGCTCGAACAGATGCGCGAACCCGGTGCGCCCGGCCGGCTCGTCCTTGGCGCCCACGTGGTACCAGAGGTTGACCGCCACGATCGGCGCCTTGCGATCGGTGTGCACCACCACCCGCAGTCCGTTGGGCAGGGTGAATTGCTCGTAGGCGATATCCACCGACGTGGCGGCGGCAGGCCTGGCCGCCGCCGAAGGCGGCGCATAGCTCAGTGCGCCGAGCGCGGCGGACAGGGCGAGGGCCAGCAGGGTGCCACGCGGGCGGGTCGAGACGGTCATGCGGATCCTTCTTCCTTGGGGGCCAATGAAACAGCCGGTGAACGCCGATCGTACCGGGCGTCCCGCACGGCGCGTATTCCGCCGTTGTCGCTGAGGTCCTGCTTCGACGGCATCGCGACCGCACCGCCAGCGGGTCGACGGCCGCCACCACGGGCACCGCGGTGTCCGTGTCCGGCGTACGCGAGCGCCCGGGTGCCCGCCCGCGGACACCCCAGGGAGATTGATTATCCTTCAAATACAGGCACTTGGAGTTGGCACGCGGCCTGCTTGAACACCCTCGAACGCAAAAGCCGACACCGCATCAGTGAATGCAAGCTTAACGAATCAAAACAACACGAAAAAGTTCTTGCAGCCCCTGATTAGGTGTACTACCTTACTACCACACCACTGCTCAACAACACCAACGAGGCCCGCCATGAAAACCACCACCCTGCTCCTGACCGCCGCCATCGCCGCCCTGTTCGCCGCCCCGTCCTTCGCCGCCACGCAGATCGCCACCCTGGACACCCTGCAGGTGCGTCCGTCGGCCGAACAGATCGCCCAGCGCAACGTCGAGCAGACCAGCGGCATCGCCACCCTCCCCGCCGTGCAGGTGCGTCCCTCCGCCGAGCAGATCGCCCAGCGCGAGGCCGAACTGTCCAGCCACATCGCCACTCTGGCCGCGGTGCAGGTGCGCCCGTCGGCCGAACAGCTGGCCGAACGCGACCTGGAACAGGCCGCCGGGCAGCACGTGGTGACCCTGGCCACCGTGCAGGTGCGTCCGGACGCGGACATGGGCAGCATGCTGGCGATCGGCGATGTGGTCGGCGAGACGCTGGACACCGCGATGCTGCAGCTGCAGCCGAGCCTGCAGAAGCTGGGCCAGGACCTGGCGGTCGGCCTGGTGCGCTGACCCGCCCCAAGCCCGCCGCGCCGGCGCGTACACTGCGCCGATGATCGCCACCCCAACGCTGCACGTTCTGCTGTACCAGCCCGAGATTCCGCCCAACACGGGCAACGTCATCCGCCTCTGCGCCAATACCGGCGCGCAATTGCACCTGATCGAGCCGCTGGGCTTCGACCTCGGCGACCGCCAGCTCAAGCGCGCCGGCCTGGACTACCACGAATACGCCCGACTGCAGGTCCACGCATCGCTGGAAGCGGCCCTGCAGGCCATCGCCCCGCGCCGCCTGTTCGCCCTCAGCACCCGCAGCAGCACCCGCTACGACACGCCCGCCTTCGCCGACGGCGACGCCTTCCTGTTCGGCCCGGAAACCCGCGGCCTGCCAGACGCCGTGCTGGAGCAGGTGCCCGACGCGCAGCGCCTGCGCCTGCCGATGCAGCCGCACAACCGCAGCCTCAACCTGTCCAACGCGGTGGCGGTGGTGGTGTTCGAGGCATGGCGACAACTGGGCTTTCCCGGCGCCGAGTGAGCGCCGGGCACGCAGCGCCCTCAAGCGAAGCGCTTTGATCCGTGTGGACGAACAGATCCGCAGCCTGCCCCTGGCAATCGCGTCGCGCCTCGCTCGAAGCCCGCTGACGCTTCTACACTGGGTCCCGGCGGCGCAACCTCTGCATGCAGCGAGAACGCCGCCTGTCGTGCTCCTACTGGACTCCGCCAATGGCACCGCACACCCACCCCAACGCCAGTGACTGGGTCAGGATCCGCCGCGACCGGGAGACCGGCATAGAAAGCGTGCATGCGCACTTCCACGGGCATGCCTACGATCCGCACGATCACGATGAGATGCTGGTCGGCGTGACCCTGCAGGGCGTGCAGCGCTTCCGTTGCCATCGCTCGCTGCACACCAGCACGCCCGGGCGTGCCATGCTCATCGAACCTGGCGCGGTCCACGACGGGCATGCGCCCGCCGAGGACGGTTTCACCTACGCGATGCTCTACCTGCCGCAGCGCTGGGTGGCGGGGGCACTGCAACGCCTCGGCCAGCAGGACGGTTCCGCGCTGCATCCGGCGTTCCGCACGACTCTGGCCGACGACGCCGCACTGAGCGCGGCGATACGCCAGGCCTTCCTGGCGATCCATCAGCACGAAGGCCGGCTGGCGCGGGACCAGAGCCTGGACCGCATGATGCGCCTGCTGTCCCCGCAACTGTCGGCCGAGGCGCAGCGCCCTTGCGCGTCGACGCCGGCGGTGGCGCGCGCCAGGGATTTTCTGCACGCGCAGATGGAGCGCGACGTCGGCCTCGATGAGCTTGCCGACTGCGCCGACCTGGATCGGTTCCGCCTCACCCGGCAATTCCAGCGCACCTTCGGCCTGTCGCCGCATGCCTACCTGGTCCGACTGCGCTTGCGCGCGGCCCGTGCCCTGCTGGCGGATGGACAGGAACCGGCGGAGGTGGCGCTCAAGGTCGGATTCGCCGATCAGAGCCATCTGGGCCGCTGGTTCAAGCGCGCCTATCGGCTCACGCCGGCCGCGTACCGGCGGCAGTGCGCCGGCGGTGCTGCACAGGCGTTCTAGAACGCAGCGACGGCGCCGCGGACCATGGCCGCAACGTCCCCACCGCGGAGTTTCCCGTGTTCGACACCAAAGTAGCCCTGATCGTCCGCAACGACCTGGCGATCTGGCAACGCCTGAACGTCGCCGCCTTCCTGGCCACGGGCATCGCCGCGGCCGCTCCCGACGCGATCGGTGACCCTTACGTCGATGCCAGCGGCCAGCGCTACGGTCGCCTGCTCGGCCAGCCGATGCTGATCTTCGAAGCCGATCTCGGCGGGCTTCAGGCCGCGCACCGCGTGGGGCTGGCACGCGAGATCACCGTGCTGCCGTACGTGTTCGCCATGTTCTCGACCGGCCACGATGCGGCCAATCGCCAGGCGTTCGCGGCGGAAGATCCTGGCGATCTGAACCTGGTGGGACTCGGCCTGCGCGGACCGAAGAAGGCCATCGAAAAAGCCACCAAGGGCCTGGCGCTGCATCGTTAGGCGCGCGCAGGCACACGCGCAGCGTCAGGAGAGATCGTGCAGATCCTTGCCCAGCACCGGCCCCAGGCTCCAGTCGGAGAAGCGGACCTTCAATCCCTCGCGTTCGGGCGTGCACGTCATCGGGCCGACGAGGTAGGAGGACGCCACCGGGAACGGGCACAGCCGCACCAGCGGCCAGTACTTGCCGTCGCGCGAGACCTGCAGGCGCAGCACGCCCTTGTCCACGGTCGCGCGCATCCAGAAATCCGAGGCGTCGGCTTCGTACGGGCCGGTGGCCCAGTCCGAGCGGCCATCGGTCAACACGCTACTGAGCATCGGCCGCCCATCGCTCAATTCGATGCCGGCCTTGACCCAACGGCGCTCGTCGATCCGGACCATGAGGCCGGCCTGATCGTAGAGCTGTTCGAACTTCCCACGGATGCGCAGCTGGCAGGTGAAGCGCGCGGGCGCGGCGATGCCGAGGAAATGTCCGCTGTCGCGGGTGAATCCGTAGTGGGTTTCGCGCCAGAAGTCGCTGCCCTTGTCGGTGACGACCTCGAGCACGCCGCCGGGCAGGATCCGATGGACCTTGGGCGCGTTGAGCCAGGTGCCGGCCTCCCAACCGGACGCCGGCGCAGCGCGCGCCCCGGCGGCAGGCGCCCCGGTGGCCAGCACGACGCCACCGGCGGCAAGCCCGCCCAGAGTCGCCCGGCGGCCGATATCCACGTCCCGCTCCCCGGTATTGGCCATCGCCCTGCTCCTCGCGTCGCTGTTTTCGAGGCGCCATCGCGGCGATGGCCTTCGTCGACCTCATCGGCCAATTTGTACATCCGTACCAATTGAGGTGTCAATCGCGAACTGCGATCATCGGCCTTCGTCGAAACAGCGCTGGACAGGCATGAGCGGCAGGACCTGGCGGCAGGATCCGCACCGGAAGGACGCGATCGAGCAGGCCGCGCTGCGGGTGATCCTGGACCACGGCGTCGCCGGCACCACCTTCCGCAAGGTCGCCGAGGAAGCCGGCGTTCCGCTCAGCGCCACCACCTATTATTTCGGCTCGATGCACGAGCTGCTGGTGGCCGCGTTCACCCGGTTTTCCCAGGAAGTGTCCACCGACTTCGCCGCCGAAATCCGCGCCGCGCAAAGCCACACGCAGGCTCTGGACGCGGTGGTGAACATCATCTTCGCCGAGGGCACGGCCTCCCCGCGGGTGCTGCTGCTGAGCTACGAGCTGTACGCCTTCGCCCGCCGGCATCCGGAGATGACCGCGATCATGCAGCAGTGGATGGCCAGGAGCCGGGCGGCGCTGGAAACGCATTTCTCCGTGGCGGCGTCCGCCGCCATCGACGCCTTCATCGAAGGCGCGACGATCCATCGCTCGGTCGTGCCCATGGACAGGCAGCGCGTGCGCGATGCGATCGAGAAACTCGCCGCGTTGTAGGCGACGACGGGGACGTGGATATCCGCGCCATCCCCGGCAAGGCGCAGCACCGCCTTGAGGACACCGAGCCCTGCAAGCCACCGACCGGCGTTGCCGCGGTGACGGCCCCCCCCGCCCGGCTGATCCGGCGCACGGCGGCCATGAGCAGAAGCACGCTCTGGATGAGGAGCATCACTGCCTGCCGGCAGCGCTCGCAGAGCGGTGTGAACTGCATCCCTGCAGCGCGCCGCCGTTCCTGAACAAGGCGTTTAATTTATGTACTAGTCAGTTCGGGATTCAGGGCGAGTTCGGGTGACTAACGGATAATTTACATATCGGCAGCGAACGGCCCCACGCCTCAGCGCCGACAAACCAATAACGAAGGTACCCGATTATGAAGACCTCTCTGCTTGCTCTCGGCCTCCTGGCCACCCTGCCGTTCGCCGCTTCGGCTGCCGAAGGCCTTTCCTACAACTATGTCGAGGGCGGCTACGTCAAGACCGACGCCAGCGGCGGCGACGCCGACGGCTGGGCTGTCAAGGGTTCCTACGCGTTCCACCCGAACTTCAGCGTGTTCGGCGACTTCAACCGCCAGAAGACCGACTTCGGCGACGTGCGCGTTGACCAGTGGCGCATCGGCGCCGGCTACAACCACGAGATCGCGACCAGCACCGACCTGGTGACCCGCGTGGCCTACAACCGTTTCGACCCGGAATACGGCACCAAGTTCAACGGCTGGAGCGCCGAAGCGGGTATCCGCACCGCGTTCAACCCGTACCTGGAAGTCTATGCACTGGGCGGCTACGAGGACTACGCGAAGAAGGACGGCATCAATCCGGAAGGCCAGTTCTACGGCCGCCTGGGCGCCCAGGCCAAGCTGAACCAGAACTGGGGCCTCAGCGCCGACCTGAAGATGGACCGCCACGGCGACAAGGAATGGTTCGTCGGCCCACGCTTCAGCTGGTAAGCGTTCGCTAGCGCCGCGCGCGTCGTCTCTCTCTCCCGCCGCGCGCGGTTCGGAAAGCCCGGTCCAACGACCGGGCTTTTTTTTGCCTGTCGATCCGGCCGTCGTCGATGACACGCCGACGCGCTGACACGAAAACGCCCGGCCAGGCCGGGCGTTCGCGTTTCCGGCAGTTGGCCGGATCAACTGAACAGGGTGGTCGGGTACTCGGGCTTCTGCTCGCGCGCCAGCAACTGCTGCAGGCCCACCGCCGGAGTCAGTTCGCCGTGCAGGACCGCGCGCACCGCGTTGGAGATCGGCAGGTCGATGCCGTGGCGCTCGGCCTGGCGCATCACCTCGTCGGCGGTCTGCACCGACTCGACCACCTGGCCGATCGCGCGGACCGCCTCCTGCAATGGCTGCCCGCGGCCCAACGCCAGGCCTAGCCGGCGGTTGCGCGACAGGTCGCCGGTGCAGGTCAGCACCAGGTCGCCGAGCCCGGCCAGGCCCATCAGGGTTTCCGGCTTGGCGCCGATCGCCGCGGCCAGCCGCAGCATCTCGTTGAGGCCGCGGGTGATCAGGCCGGCGCGGGCATTGAGGCCCAGCTCCATGCCGTCGGCCACACCGGTGGCCACCGCCAGCACGTTCTTCATCGCTCCGCCCAGTTCGGCGCCGACCATGTCGTCGCCGGTGTAGGCGCGGAAGGTCGGGCCGTGCATGGCGTCGGCGACCTGCTGCGCGAACGCGGCATCGCCGTGCACGGTCACCGCGGTGGGCAGGTCCAGGGCCACTTCCTTGGCGAAGGACGGGCCGGTCACCACCGCCAGCGGGACGTCCTCGCCCAGGATCTCCTGCGCCACTTCGTGCAGGAAACGCCCCGACCCGGGCTCGAAGCCCTTGGTCGCCCAGGCCACGCCGGCCTGCGCCGGGCGCAGCGGCGCCAGCTGGCGCAGGGTCTCGGTGAACGCATGCGACGGCACCACCACCAGGATCCAGTCGGCGCCGTCGATGGCCACGGCCAGGTCGGTGGTGGCCTGCAGGCCCTCCGGCAGCGCGATCCCCGGCAAGTAGCGCGGGTTTTCGTGGTGCTGCCCGATGGCCTCGGCGACCACGGCATCGCGGCCCCACAGCACGGTCGGATACCCGTGCCGTGCGGTCAGCGACGCCAGCGCCGTGCCCCAGGAGCCGGCGCCGAGGACGGCGATCTTCTTCTTGGCGTTATCGCGCATGCGCAACGGCGGACGCGCTCAGGCGTTGCCGGCCGGCTCCGAATCGGCCAGCGACTGGCCCTCGCCCTGCTGCGCGCGCTGGCGCAGGGTCTCGGCGTACAGGGCCTCGAAGTTGATCGGCTGCAGGAAGAACGGCGGGAAGCCGCCGGCCTGGATCAGGTCGCTGACCAGCGAACGCACGTACGGGAACAGGATGCTCGGGCACTGGGTGCCGAGCAGCACGTCCACCGCCTGCGGGTCCAGGCCGACCAGGCCGAACACGCCGGCCTGCTGCACTTCGGCCACGTACGCGGTCTTGCCGCCGGCGGTGCAGGTCAGGGTCACGGCCAGCACCACTTCGAAGGCCTGCTCGTTGAGCTGCTGCACGCGCTGGTTGAGGTTGAGCTGCAGTTCCGGCTGCGCGTTGTCGTTGAACACCGACGGCGCGTTGGGGGACTCGAAGGACACGTCCTTGACGTAGATCTTCTCGATGGTGAAAGCGGGGCCGGCCGCGGCTTCGGCCGGCGCCGCGGCGCCGTTGTTGGTGACGTCGGACATTGCTTGACTCCGGTGGATTCGGTAACAGAAAGAAACGGGATTATCACACGCCGGCCGCGACCCTCGGAGGGCCGGCCGGGCGCGTGTCTCAGCGGCCCTTGACCAGCGGCAGCTCGGCCTGCTGCCAGGCGGCGATGCCGCCCTCCAGCACATAGACCTGCTCGAAGCCGGCCTTCTTCAACTGCTTGGCGGCGCCGTCGGCAGTGGTGCCGGTACGGCAGACCAGCACCACCGGCTGCGCCTTGGCGTTGGCCACCAGCTTGTGCTCGGGACCGAACTGGCTGGCGGTGGCGTTGCGGCTGCCGGCGATGTGGCCCTTCTCGAAATCGGCCGAGGCCGACAGGTCGACCAGCACCGCGTTGCCGGCGTTGATCAGGCGGGTCAACTCGGCCGGCCGCAGGCTCTTGTAGCCACGGAACAGGCGCGCCACTTCGGTGACGATCAGGGCGATGGTGAGGCCCACCAGGGCCAGGGCCAGCATCGGGTTGCGGCCGGCGAAGGCCAGCAGTTCTTCGAAGTTCACGGGACTCGGGGGCGGGAAGCGGGCGCCGATTGTCGCACAGCTCGGCGACCGCGCTACTGGCCGTTCCACAGGTCCGGCAGGCCGTCCTGCAGCCACCAGGTCTTGGCCTCGGGATCCCAGCGCCAGCGCTCGCGGTAGCGGACGACACGCTCGGCCTGGGTATTGCGGTTGATCACGCCCAGCTCGATCTCGCGCAGCGCCTCGCCGTCGCCCACCGCGCCGCCGCCGACCTTGTAGGAGGAGACCTGGATCTGCCGGTAGCGCTCCAGTTGCAGATCGGTCAGCGGGTGCGCCTGGCGGTAGGCCGGATCCACCGCCTGCCAGGCGGTTTCGAACTCGCTCCAGCGCACCGCGGCGGCGTAGGCGGTCTGCAGGTCGTCGAGCTTGCGCTGTTGCGCACGGGTGCCGGCCACGGCCGCGCCGGCCCAGCCCAGCAGCAACAGCAGCGCGAGCGCGCGGAACATCGAAGGCATGGCGGCGTCCAGGTGGCGGCGCGCGGCGCGCGCGATCCGCGCATCCTACCCTTTGGCGATGGCCACGAAGCGACCGCCCAGGGTCGCCGCCGCCGCCGCGCCGGGCGCACCGACCTGGGCCTGGATGCCGATGCGGGCGCGGCCGCGCTGGCGGAAGGTGTGCACGAACACGTCCCAGTCGCCCTCGGCGTCGGCATTGGCCTGGGCGTGCAGATCGGCGTACAGCGGCGCCAGGTAGCGCACCTGGCTGTCGGCGACATAGACGTCGGCCTGCAGCCCGGCGCGGTGCAGCTCGCAGTTGACCAGCCCCCAGCCGGCCAGGGTCATCACCGATCCCAGGCTGCCGCCGAAGGCGTTGCCCTTGTCGTTGATGTTGGCCGCCAGCGGCGCGACCACATGCAGACGCCGGTCGGCATAGGCGTGCACGGCGACCTGGAGCGCCGCCACCGGCGGCATGGCCTGGAACTGGCGTTGCAGCTGCTGCAGGAACGCCTCGAAGGAAAGATCCGCTGCCATGGTGCGATTGTGCTGCCGGTGGGGGCTCGCATAATGCCTAGCATGAGCGCGCATGCAACCGCCGCCCCGGCCTGGACCCTGATCTCGCTGCGCCCGCAGGGCGAGCACGCGCCGCTGCGGCGGGCCGCGGCGCGCTGCGGCGGGCGCGTGCTGGCGCTGTCGCCGTGGCGGCTGCGGCCGCGCACCGATCCCGCCACCCGTGCGGCCCTGGCCGCGGCATTGGCTGCACCGCGGGTCATCGTCAGCAGCCCGGCGGCGGTGCGCGCGGCGGCGGCGCTGCAGCCGCTGGCGGCACGCCCTGGGCAGTGCTGGCTGGCGGTGGGCGCGGGCACGGCGCGCGCGTTGCGCCAGCACGGCATCGCCGAGGTGGCGACGCCGGCGCGGATGGACAGCGACGGCCTGCTGGCGCTGCCGAAACTGGCCGCGCCAGACGTGCCGGTAGGCCTGGTCACCGCGCCCGGCGGCCGCGGCCTGATCACCGCGCACCTGCAGGCACGCGGCACCCCGCTGCTGCGCGCCGACGTCTATGTCCGCGAACCGGTGCCGTTACGCCCGGCCGACCTCGCGCGCCTGCGTGCGGCGCCGCCCGGGGTGCTGGCCGTGAGCAGCGGCGAGGCGCTGCACCAGTTGCTGGCGCAGTTGCCCGAGGAATTGGCGCAGGCCTGGCGCATGCGCCCCGTCGTCGTCGCCAGCGCGCGCCTGGCGGCGCTGGCAGGAGACCTGGGATTTACCGAGGTGGTGCAGGCCGCCGGACCGATGCCGCAACAGATGGTGGCCGCCGCGGTCGCAATCGTGACGCGCTCGCCACCTCGCTGAACGCGGGCCAGCGCCCGGGTTGCGGCCGCAGTGCCGCTCACGCCATGCTCCGGCGGTGCCGCGCCACCCGCCGCCTTGCTCGCGACGGGGCGTCGGCCCCCCAGGACGCTGCCGATGACCGACGAAATCCCGATCACGCCTCGCCGTTCCACACGCTGGATCTGGTTGCTGCTGGTACTCGCCACGCTGGCCGCGTTGGCGTTTGCCGGCTGGCGTGGCTGGGACTGGTGGCAGGCGCGCAGCGCGCGCGAGCTGGCCCAGCAATCGGACCTGCAGCAGCAGCTGCAGGCGTTGCAGCAGGCCCAGGACAGCCTGCGCCGCGACCAGCGCGCCACTGTGCAGCGGCTGCAGGATGCGGCCAGCACCAACCGCGTGCTGCGCGATGAAATGCTCGGCCTGAGCCAGCGCAGCGCGCTGCTGGAAGCCAATGTCGCCAAGCTCGCCGATTCCAACCGCCACGGCGCGCAGGCGCTGCGCCTGGACGAGGTCGAACTGCTGCTCAACCAGGGCCAGCAGCGCTTGCTGCTGGCCGGCGACGCGGCTGGTGCGCGCCGCGCCTACGCCCTGGCCAGCGGCGTGCTGGACGGCATCGACGATCCGCAGTTCCTCAACCTGCGCCAGGCGCTGCTGCAGGAACGCACCGCCCTGGATGCGCTGGGCGACGGCCCGCAGGCGCGCCTGGCGGCGCAACTGGATGCCTTCGCCGCCAGCCTGGACAAGTTGCCGACGCAAGTGCCGGACAGCGCGCAGCCGCCGCTGTGGCAGCGCCTGCTGGCGCCGCTGGTGAAGATCCGCCCGTCGCAGGGCGGCGTACTGGCCGCCGGATCGGAGCGCGTCGCCGCCCACGATGCGCTGCAGCTCGACCTGACCCTGGCGCGCGCGGCGCTGGAGCGCGGCGACACGCGCGGCTATCGCAGCGCACTGGCCGGCGCCGGGCGCTGGCTGTCGCGGCTGTGGCCGGAATCGCCGCAGCTGCGCGAACGCCGCGCCGCGTTGCGCACCCTGGCCAACGCCGATCTGCGCCCGACCATTCCCGAACTTGGCACCACCCTGCAGCAGTTGCGCGCGATGCGCGACGCAAGGAGCCCGTCATGAAATCGCTTCGTTCCCTGATCGTGCTGTTGATCGTCATCGCGCTGGGCGTGATCGGTGCGCAATGGCTGGGGCAGGACCAGGTCCGCCAGCTGGGCGAGGTGATCGTGCGCGTCGGCGGTACCGACTACATCGCCTCGCTGCCGCAGGCCTCGCTGCTGCTGGTGATCGCGTTCCTGGCGCTGTGGCTGGTGTGGAACGTGCTCAGTTTTCCGTTCCGCGCCTGGGGCCGGCGCCGCCGCAAGCAGTCGCGTGCGCGCCTGCTCGACGGCCTGGCCGCCGCCCACGCCGGCCAGTGGACGCGGGCCGAGAAGCAGCTCAACGCCGCCGCCGAGGATCCCGAGGTCAGCGCCATCGCCTTGATCGCCGCGGTGCGCGCGGCCGATGCGCGCGGCGACCGCGAGGCGACCGAACGCCACCTGCGGCGCCTGGCCGAACGCGATGCCGCCGCGCACGCGCTGCTGCAGGCCGAACTGCACCTGGAGCAGCAGCGCCCGGTCGATGCGATCAACGCGCTGGACGTGGCCGCGGCGCAGCCGCTGCCGCCGCGCGGGCTGTTGCTGCGCACCGAGGCGCTGGCCCGCATCGGCCGCGCCGGCGAGGCCTACGGTCAGCTCGGCGCGATCCGCCAGCAGCAGGCCTTGCCGCTGGAGGCGATCGCCACGCTGGAAACGCGCCTGGCCGCGGCCTCGCTGGACCAGGCCGGCGATGCCAATGCCCTGGCCGAGCGCTGGGAAAGCCTGCCCAAGTCGCTGCGCAGCGAGCCGGCGGTGGTCGCCGCCTATGCGGTGCGCGCGGCGGCGCTGCGCTGGGACGATGCGGCGCTGCGCAGCCTGGAGCAGGCGCTGGACACGCGCTGGGACGAAGGCCTGGCCGCGCTGTACGGACGCCTGCCGGTGGAGAAGTACGATTCGCGCCGTGCCAGTGCGCAACGCTGGCTGCAGGCGCACCCGGACAGCCCGGCGCTGCTGCTGACCCTGGCGCGCCTGGCCCGGCACCAGCAGCAATGGCCGCAGGCCGAGGAATTCCTGCATCGTGCGCTGGCGCTCGGCGCCGGTGCCGAGGCCTGGGAAGTGTTCGGCGACGGCTATGCCGACGCCGGCGACATGCTCGCGGCGCAGCGTTGCTACGCCAATGCGCTGCGCGTGCGGCGTGGCGAACCGGCGCAGCCGCTGCCCGAACCGGTCGCTCCGGTCGCCCCGATCGCACCGGATCCGGATGGTACCGAGCGCCGCGACGCGCATGGGTTTCCGAGGCTCGAGGGCTGAGTCCGGGACGAACGCGGGAGTAGGCGCGGCTTAGTGGTCCCTGTTTGGGCTCGGCCGCGACGCGCGATCTCGACTGCCCAACGTGGCTAACCGGCAGCGCCGATCGCCGGCTTTTGCCACGTTGCGCCGAATGCCGTTTGCCCCGTAGGAGCGGCTTCAGCCGCGACCGGGCATTCCCAGGAACCCCCGGTCGCGGCTGAAGCCGCTCCTACAGGATGCTTCCCCTCGTTGTCGGAGAGGCGCTCAAGGCCTGCCTACGAGACAAGGCTGCATGGCGCTGATCCGCGGCGAAGCGCGTCATAGGCGTTACCGACGCGAGAGCACACGCGCATCGCCCCCGGGACCGCTGCGCGGCCGGCGAGATCCCGGAAGCCCGGCGGGATTCAGCGATTCTCGCCATGTGGCCACGCCCGCCGCGCGGCGCTCACCCCATCCAACGGTGCACTGACCCGCCCGCTCAGCGCCGCAAGGCCGGCGGCAACGCCGGCAGGCGCGACAGGAAGGCAGGCGCCAAGCCCTTGTAGCGCGCGTAGCGCTCGTCCATGCGCCGCGGCACCAGGATGCGCGCACCGAGCATGCCCCAGATCAGCATCACCAGGAACACCAGCGGCCCCACCACCCATCCGAGGTCGTCGCCAGCGGCAAATCCCAGCAGCGGACCGGCGAGGAAGGCGCCCACGCTCAACAGCACGAAGCGGTTGCGCCGGCGCCGATGCTCGGCACACATCCCGAGCACATGGCTGCTGCGCTTGCGCGCGACCAGCGCCGCGATCAGGTAGATCACCACGCTCACCAGGATCAGCGCATACCAGCCCGGCGCATGCCAATAGAAGGTGCGCTTCTTCAGCTCGTCGTTGCGGAGCGCCACTCCGCACTTCACGCAATGCGGCGGGAACGGCGTATCGCGCAGACACAGCACCTCGTTGCCGTCGCGCCAGAGCGTCTCGCCCGGCAGGGGCGGCGGCAGGCTGGACGCGGTGGCGACGCTGGGTGCCTGGTACGGATTGAAACTGCCCTGCTCGGTCATGGCCTGCGCCCCCTGCGCGCGGTGTCGCCCGCATGGCGCAGGCGAATCGGCCGGCATGGTAGCGCGGCGCGTGCAGGGCGGTCAGCGCCGGCGGCGCAAGGCCCGGTGGTCGCGCCAGCAGGGCGCATCCCCAGCGGGGCCGGTCGCACGCGTGCGTGCACGCGCGCGGCCAGGCTTAGCGTTCGACGATCGCCACCACGCCCATGCCGCCGGCGGTGCAGATCGAGATCAGCGCGCGGCCACCGCCGCGTTCGACCAGTTGCTTGGCGACGGTGGCGACGATGCGCGCGCCGGTCGCGGCGAACGGGTGGCCGGTGGCCAGCGACGAGCCCAGCGGGTTGATCTTGGCCGGGTCGATCTGCCCCAGCGGCGCGTCCAGGCCCAGCCGGGTGCGGCAGTAGTCCTCGCTCTCCCAGGCCCGCAGGGTGCACAGCACCTGCGCGGCGAAAGCCTCGTGGATTTCGTAGATGTCGAAGTCCTGCAGGCGCAGGCCGTGACGCTTGAGCATCTCCGGCACCGCGATGGTCGGCGCCATCAGCAGGCCTTCGCCGTGCACGAAATCCACCGCCGACACCTGCGCATCGCGCAGATAGGCCATCGGCACGTGGCCGTGCGCCTGCGCCCAGTCTTCCGAGGCCAGCAGCACCGCGGCGGCGCCATCGGTCAGCGGGGTCGAGTTGGCCGCGGTCAGGGTGCCGCGGCCGCTGACCTTGTCGAACGCCGGCTTCAGCGTGGCCAGTTTCTCCAGCGAGGTGTCCGCGCGCAGGATGTTGTCGCGCTCCACGCCGCGGAACGGCGCGATCAGGTCGGCGAAGAAGCCGCGCTCGTAGGCGGCGGCCAGCTTCTTGTGCGAGGACACCGCCCAGGCGTCCTGCGAATCGCGCGAGATGTTCCACTGCTTGGCCATGTCCTCGCAGTGATCGCCCATGCTCTTGCCGGTGCGCGGCTCGGCCACGCCGGGGAACTCGGGCTTGAGCTCGGCGAACTTGAAGCCGCGGGTCAGCGCGCGCAGCTTGTCGCCGGCGCTCTTGGCGCGGTTGGCCGCCAGCAGCCGCGCGCGCAGCTTCTTGCCGTAGACGATCGGCACCTCGGAGGTGGTGTCCGAGCCGCCGCCGATGCCGGACTCGATCTGCCCCAGCGCGATCTTGTTGGCCACGGTGATGATGCTGTCCAGGCTGGTGCCGCAGGCGCGCTGCAGGGTGATGCCCGGGGTCAACGGCGACAGCCCGGAGGACAGCGCCGCCTCGCGACCCAGGTTCCAGTCGCTGGAATGCTTGATCACCGCGCCCATCGCCACTTCGCCCAGCTGCTGCCCGTGCAGTCCGTAGCGCTCGACCAGCGCGCCCAGCGTGCGCACCGACATGCCGAGGTTCCCGACATCCGCGTACGCCGTGTTCTGCCGGCAAAACGGAATGCGGACGCCGCCGAGAATGGCGACGGGACGGGCTGCTGGCATGGGATTACCTCGCGCGAGGGGAGTCGGGGACATGGCCTGCACGTTAGCGCAGGCATAATGAAGCGAGTGTAGCTATGCGCCCGCGACGGGCCAACCGCCAATCCCATGACCGAAGCCTTCGCCAACAGCCACGCCCGCGGGGTGATCGCCCTGGAACTGTCCTCCGGGCGCGAACCGACGCATCCGGCGCTGCCGCACACGCAGGCCGCCGAGCTGGCCGAGAAGGTCGGCCGCGACCTGGCGCAGCTGGTACCGACGGTGCGCGAGCTGGAGCTGAGCCTGGCCGGCGCACATTTCGACCCGGCCGAAGCGCTGCGCCCGGGCTGGCCGCTGCACCGGCGCCTGGAGGAACTCGCGGCCCGCGCGCCCGGCCGCGATGACGGCCCGCGGCTGCTGGCCTTCGGCACCGATGCCGACGGCAGCGTGCCGCTGCCGTTCCAGGCCGATAGCGGCCTGCGCGGCGGCGCGTTGCGGGTGGTGCCGTTCCTGCTCAGCGGCCCGGCCGACACAGTGCAGGCGGTGGCCGAGGCCCTGGAGGAGGTGCTGCTGGCGCAGGGCATGGCCCAGGCCGATACCGCGTTGCTGGCGCAGCAGGGCTTCGGCGCGCAGATCGAGCACGCCCGCTATCTGACCGGCAACGACCTGGCGGCGATGATGTCGATGCAGTACGACAACCAGGGCCTGGCGCCGCTGTGGCCGCTGATCGAGACCGCGCTGCTGGCACCGGACCAGGAAGAGTGGCTGCAGGCCCCGCCGGAGCCGTTGCTGCGCTACCGCGGCGGCGAAGTGCGCATGGCCCTGTTCGACCCGGCCAGCTGGTGCGCGCACTACGCCTACGACCGCCAGGACTGCGAGCGCCTGCAGCGGGTCTACGAGCAGTACCTGGCACGGCAACGGCAACTGGCCGCGGTGCTGGAGGCCCACGGCCTGCCGGTGCTGTACGTGCATTGCGAGAGCGGGCAGGACGCGAAGCAGGCGTTGCTGGCGGCCTGAGCCGCAATGCGCCTGACGCATCGGCGCACAGTCGCCGTGCGTCATCGCTAGGAACAATCCCGATCCTGGGAACACAACTGCATTGGCAGCGTGCCGCTGCGTCCTGAGCACGACAGGACGCGACACCGGCGGCGGTATGCCTGACGCCGCCGGTGCCGGGAGCGCTGGCTTAGTGGCTACCGGCCGCAGCCGGCGCGGCCGCCGCGTCGCCCTTGATCACGCCGCAGGCCAGGCGGCCGCCGGCGTTGCCGGTGGGCTGGCTCTTGTAGTCGTCCGGGTCGGCGTGGACGATCACCGCGTGGTTGAGGATGTCGAAGCCATCGCCCTTGCCGATGTTGACGTTGTTGGACACCGCCGCGTCGATGGTCGCCTTGCCCTCGGCATCGGCCTTGAGGTTGGGCATGTCGCCGCCGTGGTGCGGATCGCTGCCGACCTGGCCGTGCTCGGTCTTGGCCGGGTTGAAGTGGCCGCCGGCGCTGCTGCCGTCGGGCGCGCTGCAGTCGCCGAACTCATGGATGTGGAAGCCGTGCTCGCTGTTGGGCTTGAGCCCGGTGATGGTGCCGGTGACGTGCACGGCGCCGTTGACGGTGGTGAACTTGACCTCGCCGGCCACTTCGTTGCCCTGGGTCGGGCTGAGCGAGGCGCTGGCGCTGCCGGTGGCATTGGCGGCGGCCGGCGGCGCGCTGGCCGCGGGAGCGGCGGCAGGTTCCGGGGTCGGCGCCGGCGTGGCCGCCGGTTCCTCGCGCTTGCAGGCGCTCAGCGCCAGGGTGGTGGCCAGGAACAGCAGACTGGGAAGGGTACGACGCATGGGGTTCTCCTTCGTTGCAGAGCCGCGGAATGCGGACGGACCTCCCAGGCGGACCCGGGCGGAAGTAGCGATGCGAGGTCAGCGCAGCGGGCGGATCACGCCGCAGGCCACGCGCGCGCCGGCATTGCCGGCCGGTTGGCTGCGGTAGTCGTCCGGGTCGGCATGCGCCACCAGCGCGCGGCCGACGATATCGTTGGCCGCGCCGCCGCCCAGCACCACGCCGTGCAGCAGCACGTCGATCTGCGCGGTGCCGTCGGCGTTGGCGTTGAGGTTGTCCATGTCGCCGGCGTGGTGCGGGCCGTTGCCGGCGCGGCCGTGCGGGGCGCCGAGTGGATTGAAGTGGCCGCCGGCGCTGCTGGCGTCGGCCGCGCTGCAGTCGCCGCGCTCGTGTACATGGAAGGCGAAGCTGCGGTTGGGCTGCAGGCCGCCGAGCGTGCCGGTGATGCGCACGCCGCCGGGCGCGGCGACCAGCGACAGCTTGCCGCTGACCAGGCTGCCGGAGGCCGGTGCCAATACGGCCTGCGCCTGCTGCACGGTGCCGGCGCTCGGCAACGGCGGGGCCTTGGGCGGCGGCGGCGGGGCCTTGGGCGGCGCGCTGCTGCACGCGGCCAGCATCAACAAGGCGCTCGCGGCGAGGGGCAATCCATAACGCATCGACATCGACTCCTGTGGCAGGGCGAAACTAGAGGGGCAGCCGTGCAGACCTCATGAAGGCGCACGGCGCGCAGTCTAGCTGGCCGGAGGCGGGGCTTGGTGTGCGGTGGCGGTCGGGATCCGGGACCCGGGACCCGGGACCCGGGACCCGGGACCCGGAAAGCGTAGCGACGCGTCAGCGCAGCGGCGCATGAGGCAATGCCAGATCGAATTCCCTGGCCTGTAAACGAGCGCGAACCGGAAATTGCCGTCCCAAGTCCAGCAAGCGCATGTCGCACATCTGTCCGCTCCCGAGTCCGCGCTGTCCCGGGCCCGGGTCCCGGGTCCCGGCTCCCTTCTCAGCGCCGCCGGCGCCCGGGCCCCAGCTTGCGGGTGACGGTGTTGCGGCCCACGCCCAGGCGGGCGGCGGCCTCGGCGCGGCGGCCCTGGGTGAAGCGCAGCGCCACTTCCAGCAGTGCCTTGTCGAAGCGCTCGCGGGCCTCGGCGTGCAGGCCTTCGGCGCCGTCGGACAGGCGCTGCTGCGCCCAGGCCGACAGCTGCGCGTCCCACTCGCCGCCGTCGCCGCTGCGTTCGCGGCGGCCGCCGCGCAGCAGGGCAGCCTCGACGTCGCCGGCGTCGATGATCTCCGCCGGCGCCAGCGCCGCCAGGCGCCAGCACACGTTCTCCAGCTCGCGCACGTTGCCCGGCCACGGATAGGCGCGCAGTGCGTCCAGCGCCGCCGGCGCCAGCCGCTTGGGCGGGGTGTCGAGCTTGCGTGCGGCCATCGCCAGGAAGTTCTCGGCCAGTTGCGGCACGTCGGCGCGGCGCTCGCGCAGCGGCGGCAACTGCAGCCGCACCACGTCCAGGCGGTGCAGCAGGTCGGCGCGGAAGCGGCCCTGCTCGACCAGCGCTTCCAGGTCCTGGTGGGTGGCGGCGATCACCCGCACGTCGACCCGGATCAGTTCGCGCCCGCCGACGCGGAAGAATTCGTTCTCGGCCAGCACGCGCAGCAGCCGGGTCTGCAGCGGCAGCGGCATGTCGCCGATCTCGTCGAGGAACAGGGTGCCGCCGTCGGCCTGCTCGAAGCGGCCGATGTGGCGGCGCTGGGCGCCGGTGAACGCGCCGGCCTCGTGGCCGAACAGTTCGCTCTCCAGCAGCTCGGCCGGGATCGCGGCGGTGTTGAGCGCGACGAACGGTTTGCGCGCGCGCGGCGACTCGGTGTGCAGGGCGTGCGCGACCAATTCCTTGCCGGTGCCGGTCTCGCCGTTGATCAGCACCGACAGCGGCGCCTGCGCCAGCCGGCCGATGGCGCGGAACAGCGCGCGCATCGCCGGGGTGTCGCCGATCAGTTCGGTACTGCCCTGCCCGGCCGGCGCCACCGTCGGCGTCGCGGCGATGGCGCTGCCGGCATCGGGCAGCGCGCGCGCGGCCAGCGCCACCGCGTCGTCCAGGTCGAACGGCTTGGACAGGAACTCGTGGGCGCCGCCGCGGAACGCGCCGGCGGTGCTGGCCACGTCGGTGTAGGCGGACATCACGATCACCGGCAGTTGCGGATGCGCGGCCTTGAGCTTGTCCAGCAGCACCAGGCCGTCGTCGCCGGGCATGCGCACGTCGGTGAACAGCAGGTCGGGCATCGGTCGCTGCGCCAGCGCCTGCAGCGCGGCGGCGGCACTGTCGAAGCCGTCCACGTTGTAGCCGGCGTCGCGCAGCGCGGTGGACAGCACGAAGCGCACCGAACGGTCGTCGTCGACCACCCAGATACGTTGCGTTCCTTGCAGGGAATCGGTCATCGCAGTGCTCCTAATCGGTGTCCGCTGCGCGCTGCGGCAGCAGCAGGGTGAACACGGTGTGGCCGGGGCGGGAGCGGTAGGTCAGCGAGCCGGCATGCTCGCGCGCCACCTGCTGGGCCAGCGCCAGGCCCAGGCCGCTGCCCTCGGCGCGACCGCTGACCAGCGGCAGGAACAGGTGCTCGGCCAGTTCCTCGGGCACGCCACGGCCGTCGTCGACGATCTCCAGGCGCAGGCCGCGCGCATGCACGCGGTCGCCGATGCGCTGGCCGTGCTCGACGCGGGTGCGCAGGGTCACCTGCGCGGCGCCGGCCTGGATCGCGTTGCGCACCAGGTTCCACACCGCCTGGGTGAGGCGGTCGGCATCGCCGAGGAATTCGGGGATGCTGGGGTCGTAGTCGCGCTGCAGGCGCACCGACCAGCCGCCTTCGTTCTCGGCCAGGCGCAGCACCCGCTCCAGCACCGCGTGGATGTTGAGCATGGCGTGCGGGCGCGCCGGCGCCGGCGACAGCAACTGGTCGAGCAAGCTGTTGAGGCGCTCGATCTCGGCGCCGATCAGTTCGATCAGTTCGCGCTCGTCCTCGTCGCGGTGCTGGGCGCGGCGCGCCAGCAGCTGGGCCGCGCCCTTGAGCCCGGCCAGCGGATTGCGCAACTCATGGGCCAGGCCCTTCAGCGCCGCGCTGAGCGCGTTCGGCAGGGCCTGCGCCGGGTCCAGCGTGGGGAATTCGTCGACCGGATGCGCTTCCAGCAGCCAGCCGCCGTCGTCCAGCCGCGACAGCCAGCCCTCGGCGAAGCGCGGGGGCTCGCCGGGCACGGCCAGGGCCATGCGGTGCAGGCGCAGCACGTCGCGCTCGTCGTTGCGCAGGAACCGCGCCAGCGCATCGCCCTGCACTTCCAGCGAGGCCAGCGGCTGGTCGAGCAGGCGCCGCACGCTGACCCCGAGCCAGCGCGCGAAGGCGGGGTTGGCGCCACGCAGGCGGCCGTCGGCATCGGCCCAGACCACCGGGGTACCGAGTGCGGAAAGTGGGGGCGGCGTGGTGTTCATGGCCATTGCACCAATGTAGTGCAAAGCCAGGCAGGCGACACGAGCATGCGGCGCATGGCGCGGCCCCTGCCCTTGCCGGCGGCGCGGCGGGCGGCCGCCTGCGGACCGGTGGGCACTGCTCCCCGGCCTTGCATCACGACGCAGCCAGGACTCTTGCGGAAAGCCGGGGGTGTGGCGAGGCGAATGGCCACGCGGAATACCTCGATCTTTTGAGAATGGCCGGCGCTTCCCCCCAGGAAGCGCCGGCGAAGGCCGCGGTCGCGAGGGCCGGCCACCAGCACCGGTCACACGCGCTGCGACAAGGCCCGCGACCGCCGCCGCGGGCCGGCGAACCTCAGGACTCGTAGGCGGATTCGCCATGCGAGGTGATGTCCAGACCCTCGCGCTCGGCGTCTTCCGGCACGCGCAGGCCGACCACCAGCTTGGCGATCAGGAAGCCGACCACCGAGACCACGCCGATCCAGCCGACGGTGATCAGCACGCCTTCGGCCTGCACCAGCACCTGGTGGCCCATGGTCACGCCCTCGGCGTAGCCCATGCCGCCCAGCGCCTTGTCGGTGAACACGCCGGTGAGGATCGCACCGACGATGCCGCCGACGCCGTGCACGCCGAACACGTCGAGGGTGTCGTCGGCATTGAGCAGCTTCTTCAGCCCGGTCACGCCCCACACGCAGATCACGCCGGCGGCCACGCCGATCGCGATGGCGCCGAACGGCCCGACGGTACCGGCAGCCGGGGTGATACCGACCAGGCCGGCGACCATGCCCGAGGCCACGCCCAGCGCCGAGGACTTGCCCTTGACCACCTTCTCGGTCAGCGACCAGGCCAGCACCGCCGCGGCGGTGGCCAGCAGGGTGTTGAGGAAGGCCAGCGCCGCGGTGGCATTGGCTTCCAGCGCCGAGCCGGCGTTGAAGCCGAACCAGCCCACCCACAGCAGCGAGGCGCCGACGAAGGTCAGGGTCACGTTGTGCGGCTTCAGCGCGGTGTGGCCGAAGCCCAGGCGCTTGCCGACGAAGTAGGAACCGACCAGGCCGGCCACGCCGGCGTTGATGTGGACCACGGTGCCGCCGGCGAAGTCCAGCGCGCCCTTGCCGAACAGGAAGCCCGGGGCCGACCACACCATGTGCGCCAGCGGCAGGTAGCCGAAGGTGAACCAGATGACCACGAACAGCAGCACCGCGGCGAACTTCACCCGCTCGGCGAAGGCGCCGACGATCAGCGCGCCGGTGATGCCGGCGAAGGTCAGCTGGAAGGCGACGAACACGTACTCCGGCAGCTTGAAGCCCTTGGAGAAGGTGTCGGCCAGCGTGGTGGTGTCGACCCCGGCCAACAGCGCCTTGTGCAGCGTGCCGATGAACGGGCCGCCGTCGGCGAACGCCAGGCTGTAGCCGTACACCACCCACAGCACCGCGATCAGCGAGAACACCACGCCGACCTGGATCAGCACCGACAGCACGTTCTTGGCGCGGACCATGCCGCCGTAGAACAGCGCCAGGCCGGGCACCACCATCAGCAGCACCAGCAGCGTGGAGGTGAGCATCCAGGCGACGTCGCCCTTGTCCACCACCGGCGCGGGCGTGGCCGCGGCCGGCGCGGCCGCCGGTGCGGGCGGCGGCGTCAGTTGTTCGGTGACCACGTCCGGCGTCGGCGCGGGAGTGGTTTCGGCCTGGGCGAAGGCGTTGCCGGGCACGCCGACCGCCATCGCGCTGACCAGCATCAGCATGCATACCGCGTAGAACCGGGCCTTCCACCCGGCGAACAGACCTGTCTTCATGAAGGGCTCCAAGGTGGGGTTAGAGCGCATCGGCGCCGATTTCGCCGGTACGGATGCGGACGACCTGCTCGATGGCGGTGACGAAGATCTTGCCGTCGCCGATCTTGCCGGTGCCGGCCGCGCCCTGGATCGCCTCGACCACGGCGTCCAGACGCTCGTCGGTCACCACGGTCTCGATCTTGATCTTGGGCAGGAAGTCGACGACGTATTCGGCACCGCGATACAACTCGGTGTGGCCCTTCTGCCGACCGAAGCCCTTGACCTCGGTGACGGTGATGCCGGACACCCCAGCCTGCGACAAGGCCTCGCGGACCTCGTCGAGCTTGAATGGCCGGATGATGGCGGTGATCAGTTTCATGCGCATACCCCGTTGGTGGAAGGAACCGGCCGCCGAAGGCCGACCGGCACTGGGCCCATCGCCCGCGCCGCGAACGGCGCGGGTACTGCTGCGCGATGCGTTCCGTGGATCACGCCGTGGCCCACCGCACCCGAGGTGCGGCGGCGACGGCGACGTGGGAGGGAACGTGGCCCACGGCACGCAAGCGCTGTGTTGCGCGGTACATCCCCTGGACAATCGATGACGCGATCTGCGGCGCGGACCACCTGCGCGGCTCCCCAGCCGGGCAGGTGGCGGCGATGGCGAAGGAGGGAGGGGAAGCCTTCGCCATCGCCGCGCGTGGAACTCAGTTGGCGTAGTACAGCTGGTATTCCAGCGGGTGCGTGGCTGCGCGGAACTTGGTCACTTCCTGCATCTTCAGCGCGATGTAGCCGTCGATGAAGTCGTCGGTGAACACGCCGCCGGCCTTGAGGAACTCGCGGTCGGCATCCAGCGCTTCCAGCGCCTGGTCGAGGCTGGAGCACACCTGCGGGATCTGCTTCTCCTCTTCCGGCGGCAGGTCGTACAGATCCTTGTCGCTGGGCGCGCCCGGGTCGATCTGGTTCTTGATGCCGTCCAGGCCGGCCATCATCAGCGCGGCGAAGGTCAGGTAGCCGGACTGCAGCGGATCGGGGAAGCGGATCTCGATGCGGCGCGCCTTCGGATTGGACACCCACGGAATGCGGCACGAGGCCGAACGGTTGCGCGCCGAGTAGGCCAGCATCACCGGCGCCTCGAAGCCTGGCACCAGGCGCTTGTAGCTGTTGGTGCCGGAGTTGGTGAAGGCGTTGATCGCCTTGGCGTGCTTGAAGATGCCGCCGATGTACCACAGCGCCAGCTGCGACAGGCCGCCGTAGCCGTCGCCGGAGAACAGGTTGGTGCCGCCCTTGGCCAGCGACTGGTGCACGTGCATGCCCGAGCCGTTGTCGCCGACGATCGGCTTGGGCATGAAGGTTGCGGTCTTGCCGTTGCGGTAGGCGACGTTCTTGATGATGTACTTCATCATCATCAGCTCGTCGGCCTTCTTCACCAGCGAGTTGAACTTGGTGCCGATCTCGCACTGGCCGGCGGTGGCCACTTCGTGGTGGTGCACTTCGACTTCGATGCCGACCTGCTCCAGGGTCTTGCACATCTCGGCGCGCAGGTCCTGCAGCGAGTCGGTCGGCGGCACCGGGAAGTAGCCGCCCTTGACCGCCGGACGGTAGCCGCTGTTGCCGCCTTCGATCTTGCTGCCGCTGCTCCAGGCCGCTTCTTCCGAATCGATCTTGAAGAAGGTGTGGCCCATCTCGTTGCCGAAGCGCACGCCGTCGAAGATGAAGAATTCCGGCTCCGGGCCGAAGAACGCCTGATCGGCGATGCCGCTGGACTTGAGGTAGGCCTCGGCGCGCTTGGCCACCCCGCGCGGGTCGCGGCCGTAGCTCTGCATGGTGGCCGGGTCGAGGATGTCGCAGGTCAGCACCAGGGTCGGATCGGCCATGAACGGATCGACGAAGGCGGTGTCGGCGTCGGGCAGCAGGACCATGTCCGACTCGTTGATGCCCTTCCAGCCGGCGATCGAGCTGCCGTCGAACATCTTGCCTTCCTCGAACAGCGCCGGCTCGATGATGCTGACCGGGAAGGTGACGTGCTGCTGCACGCCGCGCATGTCGACGAAGCGCAGGTCGACGAACTCGATCTTGTTGTCCTTGACCAGCTTCTCAATAGTTTCCGCAGACATTCGATGCAACCTCGGGTTGTGAAGGGCGTGGGCGAGTATCAGCAATCGCCATGCCAAGCGTGTGGCACTCACAAGCCCTTGATTCTGCTGAAGCGTGCACGCGAACGATGCAAATGCACTGCACTTAAGTGGTGCATTTGCAGATGAACGCACCAAATTTGTGCGCAAGGCGGATGCTCTATCCTTGCCCAGCTTCCCCCTCCCCCAAAACGCGACCCTCTCCTCCATGAGCGATCTGTTGTCGGCCCTGCTGCTGGGCATCATCGAAGGCCTGACCGAATTCCTGCCCATCTCCAGCACCGGGCACCTGTTGATCGCCGAGCGCTGGCTCGGCCACCGTTCGGACTTCTTCAACATCGTGATCCAGGCCGGCGCGATCCTGGCCACCACCCTGGTGTTCCGGCAGCGCCTGTGGGACCTGGCCACCGGCCTGGGCGACCGCGCCAACCGCGACTATGCGTTCAAGCTGGGCGCCGCCTTCCTGGTGACCGCGGTGGTCGGCCTGGTGGTGCGCAAGGCCGGCTGGCAGTTGCCCGACAGCGTGCAGCCGGTGGCCTGGGCGCTGGTGATCGGCGGCGTGTGGATGCTGGTGGCCGAATACTTCGCCGCGCGCCTGCCCGAACGCGAGACGGTGACCTGGACGGTGGCCATCGCGGTCGGCCTGGCGCAGGTGGTGGCGGGCGTGTTCCCCGGCACCTCGCGGTCGGCGGCGACGATCTTCCTGGCGATGCTGCTGGGCCTGAGCAAGCGCTCGGCCGCGGCCGAGTTCGCCTTCCTGGTCGGCATCCCGACCATGTTCGCGGCCAGCGCCTACTCGTTCCTGGAGCTGTACAAGGACGGCGGCCTGGGCAGCGAGAACTGGGGCGACGTGGCGCTGGCCTTCGTCGCCTCGATGGTCACCGGCTTCGTGGTGGTGAAGTGGCTGCTGGGCTACATCAAGTCGCACCGCTTCACCGCCTTCGCGGTGTACCGCATCGTGCTGGGCGCGGCGCTGCTGCTGTGGCTGCCGGCGGCGTGAGGGGTCGAGTCCGCTAGGCGCTGCGCGCGCCGACCCTCACCCCAACCCCTCTCCCGGTGGGAGAGGGGCTTTATGGCTCACTTCGCCGCTGGATTGAGGCTGTAGGTGCCATGCAGGCTGGCTTCGGCCAGCACGTGGCCCTGCATTGCGCGCAGGGCGTCGGCGGCGGTGAAGCGTGCCGGGACGTCCAGCCGCGCCACGTCCAGGGCGAACAGGCGGAAGAAATAGCGGTGCACGCGCAGGTCGTTGGCCGGCGGATACGGGCCGTCGTAGCCGTGGTAGTCGCCGCCCATCGCCGCGTCGCCGGCAAACCAGTCGGTGTAGCTGTTCAACCCCTGCCGCGCGCCCGCCAGGCCGGGCGGTTGCCGCTTGCCCTTGGCCACCACACCGTCGCTGGCGCTGCCCTCGGCGATTTCGCGCAGGTCGGCCGGCAGGTCCACCGCCACCCAATGCACGAATTCGGTGCGCGGCTGCTCGACCGGGATCTGCACGTCGTCGCGGCCGACCATCTCGGCCACTGTCGGCACGTCCGGATCGACGCACAACAGCACGAAGGATTGAGTACCGGCCGGCACCGCGTCCCAGGCCAGGTGCGGGTTGCGGTTGCCGCCGAAGCCGTCGGCCTGGCCCATCGCGTAGGTCGCGGCGATGGGCTGACCCGGCTGGATGCTGTCACTGCGAAGACGCATGCATGAATCTCCTTGGGGGATCAGGTTTCAGGGTAGCCAAGGCGGACCGCCACCGGCGTCAGCAGCGCGAAGGCGGCGGACAGCGGGGCGGCGTAGGCGCGCCAGTGGCCGGCGGAAAGGCGCGGCGGGCCGACCGTGGCGATGGTCGGGAACGGCACGCCGAACGCCTGCTCCAGCGCCGCCGCCACGCCGGCCGGATCGTGCTCGGTCCCGTCCAGGCGAACCAGGTGGTGCGGATACAGGTCCTGCTCGTGCAGGTCGGCGACCTGCGCCAGTACCGCGGCCAGCCACTGCGCGCCGGTCTCCGGCGAGGCCAGGCCCAGCGGCGCCGGGGCGCCGTTGGCCAGCCAGTCCAGCAGCATGTCGCGCGGGTCGCGCAGCACCACCAGCAACCGGCCTTCCGGCAGGTGCGGGCGCAGCGCGCGCAGCAGCGCGTTGTCCCACCACAGCAGCCAGTCGACGATGTTGCCGTCGCCGACGCCGCGCGCCGGCAGTTGCGCACGCCACTCGGCGACCAGCGCCGCACCGTCCAGGGCGCCGCTGTCCAGTTCCTCGACGCTGCGGAAGCGCTGCAGGCCGTCGGTCGGCGGCTGCGGGCCGAAGCGGTCGCCGCGCAGCACCGGGCTGGCCGCGTCGATCACCGCAATCACCCGCTCCACGCCGCTGCCCGGGGGACCCCAGACGAACAGCGGGCGCGCCTGGTTCTGCGGGTCGACCGTGCCCAGCGGCGGCCACTGCGCCGGGGCCTGGCCCAGCGGCGGCAGCGGCAGGCGGTGCGGCAACTGTTCCTGCTGGAAGGCCACCCAGGTCGCCAACGCGTCTTCCGGGCGCCCGGCCGCATCCTGCACCGCCGCCAGCCACGGCCGCACCACGGTGCGGTCGTGTTCGGGCATGCGCTGCATCAGGCCGCGCACGTGGGCGATGGCAGCATCGTGCTCGCCGCGCTCCAGCAGCGCCTCGACCAAGCGTTCCTCGCCGCTGAGCCGGCCCGGTTCCAGCGCCACGATGCGCTGCGCCACGGCCTCGCCCTGGTCGCGCTCGCCGGCCATGTCGTGCACGCGCAGCTGCGCTTCCAGCGCCGGCACATGCGCCGGCATCGCCGCCTGCCAGCGCGCGATCAGCGCGCGCGCCTCGGGGCCGCCCACCGGCTCCAGCGCCAGCCGCGCCAGCCACAGGTCGTGGGCATCGGTGGTGGTGGCCAGCGCCGCTTCCAGGGTGGCGCGGGCATCGTCGAGGGTGCCCAATCGCTGCCAGGCGATCAGCGCGGCGTGCAGGGTGCGGCGGTCGGCCGGCGCCACCGCCAGGGTGCGGCGCAGATGCTCCAGCGCCTCGGCCGGGCGGTCGGCCTGCAAGGCGTATTCGCCGGCCAGCCGGCGCATGTTGGGGGTATCGCCGGCCGGAGCGGCCAGCACCGCTTCCAGCGCGGTGATGGCGTCGTCCAGGCGGCCCTGGCGGTAGGCCAGCTGCGCGACCAGCGCCATCATCGCCGCGCCGGTGCCCGGGGTGAGCGCGGCGACGCGGCGGAACGCGGTCTCGGCGAAGGCGAAGTGCTGCTTGTCCAGGTAGGCGAAACCCAGCGCGTAGAGCAGGCGCGGATCGTCCGGCAGGGCATTGCTGGCGCGCGCCAGCAATGCCAGCGCGCGGTCGGCGTCGCCGCGGCGCAGCGCCAGCATGCCGTCCACGCCGAGCAACTGCGGATGCTCCGGCTGCAGGCGCGCGGCGGTGCGACTCAGCCGCTCCACTTCGTCTAGGTCGCCGCGGCCCAGTGCCAGGTGCGCGCGCATCACGTAGGCGAGGAATTCGTTGGGATCCAGCGCCGCGGTCTGCGCCAGCGCGTCCTCGGCCTGGGCCAGGTCGTTGGCGCTGACCAGCATGCCGGCGTGCAGCAGGTGCAGGCTGGCGTCTTCCGGTGCCAGCGCGATCGCGCGGCCGATGCTGTCCAGGGCGGCGGCGGTGTCGCCGTGCTGCTGTTGCGCCAGCGCCAGCCAGCGGAAGGCCTGCGGGTCGTCGGCGGCCTCGGCGGCCCAGGTCTGGGCAAGACGCAGCGCGTCGGCGGTGTCCTGGCGGCGCAGGGCGTCGAGAATGGGCTGGTGCATGTGGGTCCGGCGTTGGGGCAAACCCGCATTGTAGCGGGAGCGTCGGCCCGCCCTGCGCGGGCGTCTGCGGCCACGCGGCGGGCGCGTCGGGCCTCGCTGGAAGCCGCCGTGTCGCCGCCCCTGCGCGGGGCGCAAGCGATGCGGTCGGCGAGGCGCGCCGCGCAGGCCCGGCTGCGCAGATGAGCCGGTGTGCCGAGGCGCGCGATGGGGTGGCGACGGTGATGCGGGAACGACGGAAGGCGCGTCGACAGGTGCCGCACCCGGGAATCGCGGGTGCGCCCACCCTGCTGACCACCTGCCGCACGCCGGCGTGGGCGAGATCGCCCGCCGGCCGGCGCGCCACCGCCGGCTAGGCTTCCACCAGCCCCTCGGTCAGCCGTTCGGCCACCCAGCGTTCGGCGAAGCCGTCGCCGCGCGCATTCTCGATGAAGCCGCAATGGCCGCCCCAGTGCGCGATCTCCAGCCGGGCCACCTCGGGCAGGCGCCAGTTGCGGAAGTCGTCCAGCGGGATCACCGGGTCGTCCTCGGCCATCAGGATGTCGGCCGGCACGCTCAGCCCGAGCAGGCGCTCGCCGGCGATGCAGTAGCTGTCGAAGTAGGCGTCCAGGCTGGCGAAGCCGGCATGGCGCTCGGCCAGCCAGGCCATCAGCCCGCGCATGTCCAGCGCCAGGGTGGCGTCGTCGTAGCCGTGGCGGTCGGGGAACAGTTCGCGCTTGCGCAACAGCGACTCGCGCCACTTGCGGCGGAAGTACCAGTCGTAGAACTGTGGGCCGTTCTCGATCCGCTGCATGGTGGTGGCCGGGTCCAGCAACGGGCACACCGCGGCGACGTGGCGCAGCGGCAGGCCCGCCGCCGGCGCGCGCAGGGCCAGGCGCAGGGCGAAGTTGCCGCCCAGCGAATAGCCGGCCGCCAGCAGGGTCGGCGCGGGGAAGCGCTGCCACAGGTCGCAGGCGGCGTTGACCACTTCGTCCAGGCGCTCGGAGTGGAACAGGTCCACGTTGAGGTGGTGGGTGCCGCCATGGTCGCGGAAGTTCAGCCGGAACACCTGGTAGCCCAGCGCCAGCATCTTCGCCGCGGTCAGGCGCATGTAGCTGGAGTCGGCGCTGCCTTCCCAGCCGTGCAGCAGCAGCACGGTGCCGCGCGGCGGGGCGCCGGCCGGCACGCTGAGCCAGCCCTGCAGGCGCACGCCGTCGCCGCCGTCGAGGATGTGCGAGGTGGTGGTGGCGCCGCTGGCGGCAAGCAATTGCTCGCCGCGGCGCAGCCGCAGCAGGCTGGAACCCAGTACCGATTGGACGTGCGGGTTGCGCAGCCAGCGTGGGGGGGAGTAATCGGTCGCGTTCATGGGCCGCCAGCTTGCACCCGCCGATTGGAGTAATCGGTCAAGCGCGTCAGGATCGGTGTCCCGGTGTTCAGGGTTGTGCCATCGCCGTGACGATGCGCGCGCGCGAGGTCTCGGCGATGCGCCGGCGCCCCTCCACGTCCTGCAGCCGGATCGGCTCCAGGAAATGCACCTCGGCCACCCGCCCCGGCTCGCCGAGCAAGCGCAGGAAGTTGGCGAAGAAACTCTCGTGCGGGCCGAACGCGACGATCTGCTGCGCCGAGCCGCCGGCGCCGTAGCGCAGGGCCACCGGCTGCACCGCCACCTCGGCCTCGACCGCGGCCTGGAAGATGCGCGCGTGGAACGGCCCCACGTCCTGGCCGCTGCGGGTGCGCCCTTCCGGGAACACGCCGACCGAGCACCCGGAGCGCAGCCGCTCCAGCATCGCCTGCAGCACCCCGCCCAGCGACTCGGTGCTGCCGCGCTGGTGGAAGATGGTCTGCCCGCGTGCGGCCAGCCAGCCGACCAGCGGCCAGCCGGCGATCTCGCGCTTGGCGACGAAGCCCATCATGCGCTGGCTGTGCAGCATCACGATGTCGATCCAGCTGACGTGGTTGGCGACGAACAGCACCGGGTTGGGCAGCGGCGCGCCGATGCGGCGCACGCGCAGGCCGAAGATGCGCAGCAACCAGGTCGACCACCAGCAGACCATGCGGTCGCCGAAGGACTCGGTGCCGGCGCGGCCGGGCGACAGCGCCATGCACACCAGCAGGAACGGCAGCGACAACAGCACATGCAACGCCAGCAGCGGCACGCGGTAGCCGTAACGAACCCAGCGCAGCGCCCCACCGTATTGGCGCATGGCGGGTGGGGAGAACTCGCTCATTCGGATAAGGGTACCGGAAGCGGGGGCCTAGCGGAGAATTGTGTCAGCCCGAAGACGCCGCCGCGGCAGCGCGCGCCACGGCAGGGTTCAGCCATGGACCGGGCTCAGCCGCGGTCGACCACCGCCAGGGTCAACCGCGACACGCACACCGGCTTGCCTGCCGCGTCCTCGATGTGGATTTCCCACACCTGGGTGCTGCGGCCCACGTGCAGCGGCCGTGCGGTGCCGGTGACCACGCCGTCGCGCGCGCTGCGCAGATGGTTGGCGTTGATCTCCAGGCCCACGCAGATGCGCCCCGGCTCCACGCACAGGTTGCCGGCGGTGCTGCCCAGGCTTTCGGCCAGCACCACCGACGCACCCCCGTGCAGCAGCCCGTACGGCTGCCGCGTGCGCGCGTCCACCGGCATCGTCGCCCGCAGCCAGTCCGGCCCGGCCTCGGTGAAGACGATGCCCAGGTGCGCGATCAGGGTGTCGCGGCAATCGGCGTTGAGGGCGGCGAGATCGGCAGGTGCGCGAAAGGACATTGGGAGGCCGGGATTGGGGATTGGGGATGAGCAGCCATTCGGCTGCTGAAAAACCAGGAGCCGCAAGAGCGCATCCCAGGCACGGACATTATCGCGCCTGCACTGGGCATCCGGTCGCAGGGACTTGCTTTTACGAATCCCCAATCCCGAATCCCCACTCCCGGCCACTCAAAGAATCGGCACCAGCCCCGAGCCGAACGCGGTCAACATGCGCACCAGCAGCCACTTGGGGCCGACGTTGACCTCGGGGAAATCGCCGACCGCCTTGTAGCAGCGGTGGAAGCCGGGATCGCGCCGGGTCAGCGGCGCCGGGCAGTCGGGGCCGGGCTGGAAATCGTAGTCGGTGGCGTAGCGCCAGGGCCAGAAGTCAAGCACCGGCAGCGCCTCGGAGACCTTGCCCATGCTGTAGTTCAGGCCCGACAGCACCGGCGGCTTGACCCGCGGTGCCACCACCCAGGAATTCTCCGGCTCGATGTCGCGGCCGATGCTGGCCGCTAGTGCCTGCGCGAACGCCGGATCGTCGACGATCACCGCGCCTTCGGTGTTGTAGGTCTCGCTGCGCGGGTCGAAGTTGTGGGTGCCGATCACGCCGACACGGCGGTCCACCACCAGCGACTTGGCGTGCAGGCCCATGCGCGCGCCCTCGCGGGTCACCGGCAACGGCCGGTTGGCGATGCGCCGGCTCAGGTAGGACGGGCGGGTCTCGGTGCGCAGCACGCGACGCTCGACCTGGCTGCCGTCGCCGCGGCCGCCGGATGGCCCGCCACTGCCGCTGCCGAGCAGCGAACTGCGCCCGGCGGCGCTGCCGCCCAGCAGCGTGTTGCGCCCGCTGCCGGCATCGCCGCGGTTCTCGCCGCTGGCCGGCGTGGACGGCAGCTCGCCCTGCAACGGCGCCGGCAGCAGGTTCGTGTAGTCCACCGGCGCGTCCAGCGGGAACGGCTTGTACTCGTAGATGTCGAAGCCGAGCTCGCGCAGGTTGCGGCGCTTGTACTTGTAGGACAGCGCGTACACCACCGGGTTGTCGGTGGCCGCCAGGCTGTTGGTGGCCACCACCACGCGCGGCGGCGGGGTGCGTTTGCGCAGGTCGCGGAAGATCTCCTGCGCCGGGTCCGACAGCACCAGGTACGGCGTCTGCAGGATGATCTCCTCGCGCGCCTCGGCGATCAGCCGGTCGAGCTTGGGCGCGGTGGAAATGGCCTTGGGGCCGTGCTCGCGGCGGTGCTTCTGCGGCAGGTCGGCGACGTAGTCCACGTGCTTGACCGGCAAGGCCGGCAGCACGAAGGCGTTCTCCACGAAGGCCGGATCGGCCGCCTCCTCGCTGACCCGCTGCACCCGCTCCGGGCGCAGGAACTGCGCCGGCGGCATCGCCGGCACGCCCTCGCGCAGCAGCAGCTTGCCGACGTCGTTGAGCCGTGCCACCGGCACGCTACGCCGCGCCGCCCAGTACGCATCGAAGTTGGCGGCCATCGACCGCGCCACGGGACCGGCGACCAGCACGTCGCGGTCGCGGAAGTTGTACTCGGCGTCCCAGTCGTAGTAATCGTCCTGGTAGTTGCGCCCGCCGACCACGCCGATCGCATCGTCGATCACCAGCAGCTTGTTGTGCATGCGCTGGTTGAAGCGGCGAAAGCAGCACAGCACGCTGGCCGCGTAGTGGAAGTAGTTGGGTTTGGCCAGGCCGAAGGTGGGGTTGTAGATGCGCAGCGAGAAGTTCTCGTGCGCGCCGGCCAACGCGCCGAGGATCTGCAGGTCGGAGATCGCCGAGAGCTGGTCGATCAGCACCCGCACCTTGACCCCGCGCCGCGCCGCGGCCAGCAACTCGTCCATCACCAGCCGTGCGCTGTCGTCCTTGTCGAAGATGTAGGTCTGCAGGTCGATGCTGCGGCTGGCGCTGCGGATCAGGTTGACCCGCGCCACCAGCGCCTCTTCGCCATGGTCGAGGATGGTGGCGTAATGCCGCGGCGCGCCGTCGCCGGACTGGGCGAAGGCCTTGCCGGCCAGCCCGCGCAGCGGCGAGGCCAGCGCGCAGTGGTCCCCGCGCGTGCAGTCGACCTGGCGGTCGCGCGCGGCCTCGGCGATCGCCACGGCACGGCCGTGCTGCGCCTGCGACAGGCTCGCGCAGCCGCTGCCGAGCAGCAGCGCCACCACCACCAGCACCCGCATCAGCCGCGATGTCACCGAGGAGCCGCCTCGGTCAGGCGTGCGCGCAGCACGAACGTGACCCGGTCGCTCAAGGCCAGATCCCACTTGTCCATTCCGTAACGTCCACGCAATACCGTACCGCGGCTGATGACATCGCAATCATAGCCTGGGCGGGTGCATGCGGCCGGCATGACGGTCAGCGTCTCGGCGTGGCTGATCCCGCGGATGCTCAGCGTGCCGGGCACCGGCCCGCCCTTGCCCAGCACCTGCGGCGAGAACGGCTGCGAGTCGAAGGACACGGTGGGGTAGCGTGGCGCGTCGAAGAAATCCTCGCCGCGCATCCAGCCGGTGTAGCGTGGCTTGCCGGGAATCTCCACGTAGGCGGTGAACAGGCGCAGCTGCACCTGGTGGCGACCGTCGGGCAGCACATGCACGGTGCCCTCGTAGCGCGGGAAGAAGCCTTCGATGCGTTGGCCGAAACGGGTACGGATCTCGAACCCGAAGCGCGACTGCGCGGGGTCCAGCCCGTACTCGCCGGGCGCCAGCGGCGCAGGCGTCACCTGCGCGTGGCCGATGGCGCACCACAGACACAACGGCAGCAGCGCGGCGCACAGCGCCGGCCGCAGGAACCTGCGCAGCGCGCTCAGGGCCACCAGAACGCGGTCAACCGCGCCACGCCCGGCTCGATCGCCGCGTCGTGCGGCACCCCGAGCACGGCGACGCTGGCGGTGGGCATGCCGCGGTAGTCGCCGGACTGGCCGCTGTGCATCAGCGCCGCCAGCCGCTCCAGGCCCGGGTTGTGGCCGACCAGCAGCAGCCGCTCGACGTCGCGGTGGCCATCCAGCAGATCGGCCAGGGTGCCCGAGGTGGCCTCGTAGATGCGCGGCTCCAGGCGCTGCTCGACGTAGCCGGTCAGGCCCAGCACCGCCTCCAGGGTCTCGCGCGCGCGCCGCGCCGGCGAACACAGCACCCGGTCCGGCACCAACCGCTGCTCCAGCAGCCAGCGCCCGGCCGCTTCGGCCTCGGCCAGGCCGTGCGGCGACAGCGGCCGGTCGAAATCGGCCTGGCCGGTGTCGGCCGGCTCGGCGTGGGCATGGCGCAGCAGGATCACTTCTCGCAAAACGATGGTCATCGGTCAGGCCTTCTTGAGCCACTTGAGCAACGGTTCCCAGTCCTGCTGATGGTCGCGGACCTGGACGGAGTGGTAATCGAACAGGCTGCGGCCCAGCCCCACCAGCACCACGTAGGCCTGGCTGTCGCGCAGTTGCGCCACCACCGGGTAGGGCCAGTCGGCGAGCATCTGCAGCGCCTGCTGGGTGGCATTGGTCCAGGGCTTGCTGCGGTTGAGCACCAGCCCGACCGGCAGCTTGCGCTGATGCACCCGCGGCACCTTGGCCAGGGTGTTGAGGAAGCCGACGGTGGCGTCGATGTCCAGCGCCGACGGCATCACCGGCACCACCACCGCGTCGGCCTCCTCGAGGAAGTGGCCCAGATCCTCGGCCATGGCGCCGGCGGCGGCGTCGACGATCACCCGCTGCGCATCGTCGGGCAGGGCCGCGCGCCAGCTGCGCTTGCGGCTGGCGTCGATCGGCAGCACCGCGCTGTCCAGCCCGGCGCGGCGTTCGGCCCAGCGGGTCGAGGAGCCCTGCGGATCGGCATCGGCCAGCACCGTGCGCTTGCCGGCCAGCGCGTAGGACGCCGCCAGGTGCGTGGCGACCGTGGTCTTGCCCACGCCGCCCTTGGAGCCGGCCACCAGGATCGTCTTCATGCACGCCTCGCTTCCGGGGGAAGAAGCCGGAGCGTACACCGGCCCTACGTCAGCCGGTAGTCAACGCGCAGCACGCCGCCCGCCGCCGGGCTTGCTATCGTGGCGGCCCCCTTCGGCTTCCAATGCCATGAGCGAACTGCAGGACCTGGTCGCGCTGATCCGCGCCAACACGCCCCTGATCGTGATCGAGACGCAGGAGGAGGCGCGCATCGTCGATCTGTTCCGGCAGGCCTTGATGCAGGTCTGGCGCGCCCTGCACCGCTGGTCGATCACCGAGGGCCTGCGCCGCATCGACCTGGACCGCGAGGATCCGCCGAGCGGGCCGCCGGACGCCAGCGCGGTGCTGCAGGCGATCAAGCAGGCCGATCAACGCGGCATCTACCTGTTGCTCGACGTCACCCCGTACCTGGGCTATGCCAGCCACCAGCGCCTGCTGCGCGACATCGTCGAGCGCCGCCATTGCCAGCCGCACGTGCTGGTGCTGATCGGCACGCGGATCGAACTGCCGCCCGAACTCGAGGCGCTGGCCACCCGCTTCAATCCACGCCTGCCCGATGCCAACGCGCTGCTGAAGATGGTGCAGGAGGAAGCGCAGGGCTACGCACGCGAATTCGGCGGACGCCGGGTCGAGGTCGACGGGGAGGCGGTCAAGCAGATCCTGCGCAACCTGCGCGGGCTCAGCCTGATCGACGCGCGGCGCATCGCCCGCCAGCTGATCTACGCCGACGGCGCGCTCACCGCATCCGACCTGCCGCAACTGGCCAAGCTCAAGTTCGAACTGCTCAACCGCAGCGGCCATCTGCAGTACGACAACGATGCCACGCGCTTCGAGGACGTGGCCGGCGCGCGCCGGCTCAAGCAGTGGATCGCGCAGCGCCGCGCGGTGTTCGCCGGCACCGCCCCGCCGGGGCTGGACCCGCCCAAGGGCGTGCTGCTGCTCGGCGTGCAGGGCTGCGGCAAGTCGATGCTGGCCAAGGCCACCGCGGCCGGGTTCGGCGTGCCGCTGCTGCGCCTGGACATGGGCGCGCTGTACGCCAAGTACCACGGTGAGACCGAGAAGAACCTGCGCGACGCGCTGGCCGCGGTCGAGCAGCTGGCGCCGTGCGTGCTGTGGATGGACGAAATCGAGAAGGGGCTAGCCAGCGGCGGCGAGGACGGCGGCGTGTCGCGGCGCGTGCTCGGCACACTGCTGACCTGGATGTCCGAACGCGGCAACGCCGACGGCAGCGCCGGGGTGTTCATCGTCGCCACCGCCAACCAGGTGCACGAGCTGCCGGCGGAACTGCTGCGCAAGGGCCGCTTCGACGAGATCTTCTTCGTCGACCTGCCCGATCCGCAGGCCCGAGTGGAGCTGTTGCGCCTGCACCTGACCCGGCGGCAACTGCACGCGGACGCGTTCGCGCTGTCGGCGCTGGCCGCCGCGGCGGACGGGTTTTCCGGTGCGGAGATCGAACAGGCGATCGTCTCCGGGCTGTACGCCGCGCACGCCGAACAGCGGCCGCTGGACACCGAACTGCTGATGCAGGAGATCCGCGGCACGCGGCCGCTGTCGGTGCTGATGGCCGAACAGGTGCAGGCGCTGCGCAGCTGGGCCAGCGGACGGACAGTGCCGGCGGATTAGCGGCGGGCGGTGGGCGAGACCGGGGGATGCCGCTGTACGAGGCTGCGCCCGACCCTCACCCCAGCCCCTCTCCCGAGGGGAGAGGGGCTTTGCTTCCCTTCTCCCTCCGGGAGAAGGTGCCCCGGAGGGGCGGATGAGGGTGCGTCGCCCACGTCATGCCACACCACATCGATCCAGGTAGCACCCTCCCGGCGCAGGCTCAACGCAACGCCCCCAACACCCACGCCCAGGCCGGCAAGGTCACCAGCGACAGCAGGATGCCGTAGCCGACCAGGGCCGCGGCCAGGCGCGGGGCGAGGCGATGCGAGATCGCCAGCAGCGCCGCGGTGATCATGGTCGGCATCGCCGACTCCAGCACGTTGGCCTGCAGCGCCTGGCCGCGCAGGCCCAGCGCCCACGACAGCGGCCAGGCCAGGGCGGGCAGCAGCAGCAGCTTCAACACCAGACCAGCCGCCAACGGCGCCAGTTCCTCGCGCGGCAGCCGCAACTGGATCGAGAAGCCCACCGCCAGCATCACCAGCGGCAGCATCGCGTCGGCCAGGTGCTGCAGGCCGGAGGCGATCCAGGCCGGCGGCTGCGCCGGCATCAGGGTCAGCGCGAACGCCAGCGCCCACAGCGGCGGGAAACGCGCCATCCGCAACAGCGTCTGCCGCGGCGAGGGCGGCGCCTCGCCGCTGTAGCGCGCCAGCACGTACAGGCCGAAACTGGACAGCAGCACGAAGGTGCCGAACTGATCGTAGACCACCGCATACGGCAAGGCCGCCTCGCCGAGCAGCGCGCGCACCATCGGGTAGCCGATGAAGCTGGAGTTGCCCAGCGCCACGCACAGCAGCAGCACCGCCTGCTGGTCGCGGCGCAGCCGCAGCGGCCCGCGCAAGGCCAGCATCGCCAGCGCGCTCACGCCGGTCAGCAGCCAGGGCGTCAGCATCAATCCGAGCAGGTCCAGGTTGAACTGCAGGCGCGGCACGTAGATCAGCACCGAGGCGGGCAGGCACAGGTACAGCACCACCCCGTTGAGCACCTCGGTGGTGTTGGCCGGCAGGACGCGCTGGCGCGCGAACAGTTTGCCGAGCGCCAACATGACCAACATCAGGGCGAACGCATCGAAAGCCATGGGTACAGCACGGAATCCAGCGGGTACGCGGCATCATCGCATGGCATCTGCGCAGACGCCGTCGTGGCGGCGCGGATCGCGTTCTCGTCTTCGTCGCCGTGGCGATGCCGATGACGTGGATAGCGGCCACGAAGCGTGCCGGCTCGCTCCTGCCGCGTATGCCGCGCAGGGTGCGCCGCGCATCGGCAGGCCGTGGCTGCGGCCTCGCAGCACGGGCCGTAGAACGCCGAAGCGTACTGGCCGAGCAGGCCATGATGCGCACCTGCGGGTGCTCGTCGGCAGTCAGCGCACGCTGGCCTGCATAGACAGGCGGCGACTGGCGTCGCGACATCCGTCGGAGCGGCTTCAGCCGCGACCGGCGCCTCGGCCATCTGCATCCTGTCGGCGCCGATGCGCGACGACGTCGCACCTGTCTTGCGCCCAGCCGCAGACGGGCTCTCGGTGCAGGAGCAACGACACCTTGCCCCGTGCGATCGACCACGATCAACACAACGGATTGCGCTGGCCGCGTCGCGCTCCTTGGCGCGCGGCCCTCAGGGCCAGGCCGGCGGCGCCGCCTTCCAGGCGGCCTGCACGTCGGCCAGGGTGGCGCGCTCGTCGTCGCGCCAGCTCGGCAACAACGCGGCGAAATCGGCGCCGGCACCCCATTTGTCCGGCCAGGTGCGTGCCGCGGCGGCGTACCACTTCACCGCCTCGTCCTTGCGCTGCAACCGCCACAAGGCCAGCGCCAGGGTCGGCGGGACCCAATCCGGTGCCGCCGGGCGGCCGTTGACCAGGGCACTCCACTCGCTCAACGCGCGGCCCGGATCGCCGGCACGCAGCAGGTCCCACCCGTAGTTCCACTGCACCTGCCGCCGCTGCATGCCGGCGGGCAGGCCATGCAGCGCCGCCTGGTACAACTGTTCGCCAAGTTCCCGGCGGCCGCCGGCCATGGCGATGCCGGCCAGCTGGGCGCGCGCCTCGTTGGCGTTGGGGTCGCGCTGCACGGTACTGGCCAGGCGATCGACCAGGGCCTCGCCGCTGCCGGCGATGGCGGTGACCGGGCGGGTGGTGCTGCGGTCTTCGTCGAAATAGAACTCTTTCGGTGCCGGCAATGCCTGCGCCCGCACGCTGGCCGCGGTGGCCAGACCGATGCAGGCCAGCATCGCGGCCACTGCGTATGTGTATGCCTTCACTGCTGCAATCCCCTGGAGTGATCCCCTCACCCAAGTCCCATCCTACCGTGCCCGCGCCGCCGTGGACGAGAACGAGCGCAAAAATCGCCGCTGATACAATCGGGGCGATCGCGCGCGGCAGGCGCTGCGCGCCCGCCAGCCTTCCATTTCCGGGCAAGCCATGAACCGCATCGCCGATCCGCGTCCGTCGTCCTCCCTCGCCGCAGCGGCTGCCGACGGCGTGGATACCGGCTATAAGCTGGAAGACAAGTACACCCGCACCGATGGCCGCATCTATCTGTCCGGCGTGCAGGCGCTGGTACGGCTGCCATTGATGCAGCAACTGCGCGACCGCGCCGCCGGGCTGAACACCGGCGGCTTCGTCAGCGGCTACCGCGGCAGCCCGCTGGGCGGGTTCGACCTGGAACTGTGGCGCGCGCGCAAGCACCTGGACGCGGCCAACGTGGTGTTCAAGCCCGGGCTCAACGAGGACCTGGGCGCGACCATGGTCTGGGGCACGCAGCAGACCAATCTCTTCCCCGGCGCGCGCGTGGATGGCGTGTACGCCATGTGGTACGGCAAGGGCCCGGGCGTGGACCGCTGCGGCGACGTGTTCAAGCACGGCAATGCCGCCGGCACCTCGCGCCACGGCGGCGTGCTGGCGCTGGCCGCCGACGACCATGCCTGCCGCAGCTCGACCCTGCCGCACGGCTCGGAGGACGAGTTCGTCAGCGCGATGATGCCGGTGCTCAATCCGGCCGGCGTGCAGGACATCCTCGACATGGGCCTGCTCGGCTGGGCGATGAGCCGCTACACCGGGCGCTGGATCGGCTTCAAGACCATCGCCGAGACGGTGGAATCCTCGGCCTCGGTGCAGGTGGATCCGTTCGCGCGGCAGATCGTGCTGCCGGAGGATTTCGAACTGCCGCCGGGGGGCCTCAACATCCGCTGGCCGGATCCGCCGCTGGACCAGGAGATGCGCCTGCACCGTTATGCGGTGCGCGCCGCGCAGGCCTTCGCCCGCGCCAACGGCATCGACCGCACGGTGATGGATGCGCCGCAGGCGCGGCTGGGCATCGTCACCACCGGCAAGAGCTACCTGGACGTGCTGCAGGCGCTGGAATACCTGGGCCTGGATGCGGACGCCTGCGCGCGCATCGGCATCCGCGTGTACAAGGTCGGCATGACCTGGCCGCTGGAGCCGCTGGGCATCGCCGCATTCGCGCGCGGGCTGCAGGACATCGTCGTGGTAGAGGAGAAGAAGGCCTTCATCGAGCGGCAGATGAAGGAGCAGTTCTACAACTGGCCGGCCAGCGCCGGCCCGCGCCCGAGCATCGTCGGCAAGTACGACGAGGCCGGCGAATGGATCCTGCCGTCCACCGGCGAACTGACCCCGGCCACCATCGCCGGGGTGATCGGCAAGCGCATCCTGCGCCTGACCCAGGCCACTGCGCTCGACACCGATTCGATCGAGCAGCGGCTGCGCTGGATGGAGGCCAAGGAAGCGGAAATGGCGCTGCCGCGCGCCAACTTCCCGCGTGTGCCGCACTACTGCTCCGGCTGCCCGCACAACACCTCCACGGCGGTGCCGGAGGGGTCGCGGGCGATGGCCGGCATCGGCTGCCACTACATGGTGACGTGGATGGACCGCGCCACCGACACCTTCACCCACATGGGCGGCGAAGGCGTCACCTGGGCCGGGCAGGCGCCGTTCACCGACACCCCGCACGTGTTCCAGAACCTGGGCGACGGCACCTATTTCCACAGCGGCTCGTTGGCGATCCGCCAATCGATCGCTGCCGGCGTCAACATCACCTACAAGATCCTCTACAACGACGCGGTGGCGATGACCGGCGGGCAGCCGGTGGACGGCACCCTCAGCGTGCCCGACATCGCCCGGCAGATGCGTGCCGAAGGCGTGCACACCATCGCCCTGGTCAGCGACGACATCGGCAAGTGGACGCGGCGCCGCGAACTGTTCCCCAGCGACGTGGACTTCCACGACCGCAGCGAGTTGGACGCGGTGCAGCGGCGCCTGCGCGAGGTCAAGGGCACCAGCGTGCTGATCTACGACCAGACCTGCGCCACCGAGAAGCGGCGCCGGCGCAAGCGCGGCAAGCTGCCCGATCCGCCCAAGCGCGTGCTGGTCAACTCGCTGGTGTGCGAAGGCTGCGGCGACTGCGGCGAGAAGAGCTTCTGCGTGTCGGTGCTGCCGAAGGAGACCGAGTACGGGCGCAAGCGCCAGATCGACCAGTCCAGCTGCAACAAGGACTATTCCTGCGTGTCCGGGTTCTGCCCCAGCTTCGTCACCGTGCACGGCGGGCAGCCGCGCAAGGGCCGCAAGGCCGAGGCCGCGGCGCTGCTGGAGCAGCTGCCGGCGCCGAGCTTCCGCAGCGACCTGCGCCAGCCCTGGAACATCCTCATCACCGGCGTCGGCGGCACCGGCGTGGTCACCATCGGCGCGCTGCTGGGCATGGCCGGGCACCTGGAGGGCAAGGGCGCCAGCGTGCTCGACCAGACCGGCCTGGCGCAGAAGGGCGGCGCGGTCACGACGCATATCCGCATCGCGCGGCAGCCGGAGGACCTGCACGCGGTGCGCATCGCCGCCGGCGAGGCCGACCTGGTGCTGGGCTGCGACATGGTGGTGGTCAACGACTATTGGGCGCTGTCCAAGGTGCGCGGCGATCGCGCGCAGGTGGTGCTCAACAGCTACGAGGCGATGCCCGGCACCTTCACCACGCATCCGGACATGCAGTTCCCCGCCGCCGAGATCATTGCCGGCGTGCGCCTGGCGCTGGGCGGGCGCGACCCGCTGCTGCTCGACGCCACGCAACTGGCCACTGCGCTGCTCGGCGACGCCATCGCCAGCAACCTGTTCATGCTCGGCTACGCCTGGCAGCAGGGCCTGGTGCCGCTGTCGCACGCGGCGCTGATGCGCGCGATCGAGCTCAACGGCGCGGCGGTGGCGATGAACCAGCAGGCGTTCGCCTGGGGCCGCCTGGCGGCGCTGGACCTGCCCGCGGCGCGACGCGCGGCCGGCCTCACCGATGCGGCCGCGGACGAACGCGAACGCCAGGCGCTGGGCCTGCAGCAACTGCCGCCGGGCGAGTGGGAAGGCCACGAGGCCGGCGCCAGCGCCGCCCCGCGCAATCCGTCCAATCCGCGTCCGGCGCGCGAATTGCCGGCTGCCGCCGACAGCGGCGATACCGGGCACCCGCCGCTGGACGACAGCCGCCTGTCGCGCTCGCTGCACGAATTGGTCGCACGCCGCCACGCCTTTCTGGTCGACTACCAGGACGCCACCTACGCCGCGCGCTACAGCGCGCTGGTGGAGCGCGTGCGCGCCGCCGAGCAGCGCGTGGCCCCAGCCTCGACTGCGCTGACCGAAGCGGTAGCGCGTTATGCGTTCAAGCTGATGGCCTACAAGGACGAGTACGAAGTGGCGCGGCTGTACACCAGCGGCGCGTTCGCGCAGCAGGTGCAGGCGCAGTTCGAGGGCGACTACCGGCTGCGCTTCCACCTGGCGCCGCCGCTGCTGGCGAAGAAGGACGCGCAGGGCCGGCTGCGCAAGCGCGAATACGGCCCGTGGATGTTCACCGCGTTCAAGTGGCTGGCCAAGCTGCGCCGCCTGCGCGGCGGTGCCTTCGACGTGTTCGGCTACAGTGCCGAGCGGCGCGGCGAACGGCAGTTGATCGCCGACTACGTCGCCACCGTGGACGAACTGCTGCAGCGGCTGCAGGCGAACAACCTGGGGCTGGCGGTGCAGATCGCCAGCATCCCGGAGCACATCCGCGGCTACGGCCACGTCAAGGAAGCGCACCTGCACGACGCCAAGCAGCGCGAAGCGCGGCTGCTGGCGACCTGGCGCAATCCCAAGGCGCTGCATATCGTGCAGGCGGCCTGAGGCACCCAGTCACGTCGGCATCGCCGTGGGTGGCGGTGCCGGTCGTGGCGATGACGCATGCCGCGGGATGCTTGGTGTGCGGCGTAAATAGCGTCGCGGCTGAAGCCGCTCCTACAACACCATTATCCGCTTTGCGTAGGAGCGGCTTCAGCCGCGACCTCGGATGTCGTCATCGCGCCGGACTGCCGAATGACTTCCGGGGAACATCTTTGGATCACTGCCCGTGTGGCAAGGTCGTAGCGCGGCCCTGATTCTCGGGTATCGGAAACACTGCGCGTCGGGACTGAAGTTCCTCCCACAGAAAACACTCCCACATACGGCGCAGCGGCCGCGCATATGCGGACGCTGCGCCGACGGAAGGCGCAATTCAATCGGGCGCCGCTGGCGGCAACCCGATCGAACGCGCGGCGACATCAGACCCGCGGATCGGGCGGATTGCCGCGGCCGGGGCGATCGTAGCGATCCGAATCGAAGGCTTCGCGCACGGCGGCCTTGGCCTGCGCCCAGCTCAGCCGCGAGCGGTCCTTGACGCGCTCCCAGCCGCTTTCCAGATCCGATTCCAGGCGGTCGTCCCAGACGCGATCGCGGTAGCGGCTGCGCGCCTGCACGCCATAGCGGTAGGCCGGGCGGTAGTCGTCGTAGCTGCTGTCGGTGCCGCGGTAGTCCACGGTGTCGAAGCGCTCGGCGTAGTAGCGGTCGCTGTCCTCGTAGGTGCGGTAGGTAGCATCGGCGCGCTCCCAGGAGTCGCGCGCGGCCAGTCGCGCCTCGTCCCACTCCAGGCGCGAGTCGCCGCGGCGCTTGCCCCAGTCGTGCGACAGTTCGCGCTCGTGTTCGTCCCAGGTGCGCGAGGGATACTGCTCGCGCGCCTGCAGGCCCAGGCCGTAGGCCGCGGCGTAGTCGCGGTCGTAGTCGTAATCGGCCTTGGCGTAGTCGCGGTTGCGGTATTCCTCGCGCCAGTAGGCGTCCTCGCCGGTGGGGTCGATGCGCTCGGCCACGCCCTTGCCCGCGGCCGCGCCGGCAACCACGCCCACCGCTGCGCCGATCAAGGTGCCGAGCGGCCCGAATACGGTGCCGGCCAGTGCGCCCGCGGCCACGCCGCCGGCGGTGCCGCCGATGCCGACCCCGACCGGATGCGAGCCCGGGGTGCCGGAAATCGGGTCGCGATTGAGATCGCGGGCTTTGTCGTTGTTGTCCATGGGAACGCTCCGTGGCGAAGGAAGGAAGCACCGGCCGCGGGCACGTTCGGCGGCGGCGGGTGTCGTCGCACAGTCGCAAGCGCGCGGTGAATCCGCCGTGGCACCACGGTGAAACCGTCATGAGGGGAACGACGCGTCTTCGTCACCTGGACGCAACGCGCGGCCGACAAGTCGATCGCGCGCTGGTCGGCCACGCCTAGCCCCGGCGCCAGACCAGGCAGCGGTTGTTGGCGGGCATCGCCACGTCTTCCTGCAGCACCAGGCCCTGCGCCTGCGCCAGCGCATCCACCGCCTCGGCATCGCGGATGCCGCTCGCCGGGTCGCGCGCCTTCAGCCACGCATCGAAATCGCGGTTGCTGTCGCTGGTGAAGGCGCCGCCATCGTTGAACGGCCCGTACACTGCCAGCACGCCATCGGCGCTGTTCGCCAACAGCGGGCCGACGCCGGCGAAGAACGCCTGCACCGCGTCCCAACCCATGATGTGCAAGGTGTTCGCGGTGAACACCGCATCGTAGCCATCGCACGGCCACAGCCCTTCGCGCACGTCCAGCGCCAGCGCCGGCGGCGTGTTCGGCAGCGCCGCCGCCTCCAGCCACTGCGCGATGCCGGGCAGGTGCTCGGCACGCTCACTGCATTGCCAGGTCAGCTGCGGCAGCGCCGCGGCGAAATACACCGCGTGCTGGCCGGTGCCGCTGCCGATCTCCAGCACGCGGCGGCGGTCGGCGAACTGGCGCTGCAGCACCTGCAGGATCGGATCGCGGTTGCGGTCGCAGGACGGGGCGTAGGGTCGATCGCTCATCGTGTCGTGCACCTGGGTGCGCCGGGCAGTGCCGCGACGCCACACCGCGGCGACAGGCGGCTCATCCGCGCGAGCGCACGAAGATGCGCTTGCCGCCGCCTTCGTTGCCGCGCTCCTCCAGTTCGAAGTGCGACGACAACCGGCGCAGCAGATCGCTGAGCTTCTTGTGCCCGTACAGGCGCGGATCGAAATCCGGCCGCACCTTGTTCAGATAGCTGCCGACGCTGCCGAGTCCGGCCCAGCCCTGGTCGTCCGAAGCCTCCTCGATCGCCTGCCGCAGCAGGGTCAGTGGCGCGGCCGCCTTGGTCTCGGTCGGCACCGGCGCCGGCTCGGGCTTGGCCGGCGTCGCGGCGGGCTTCTTGCGGCCCTTGGCCGCCGGCTTGGCGGCCGCGGCAGCGGGCTTGGCCGACTCGGCGGCGCTGGCCTCGCTGCGCAGCACTTCGGTGTAGATGAACTTGTCGCAGGCCTGCACGAACGCATCCGGGGTCTTGCGCTCGCCGAACCCATACACCGTCGGCCCCTCCTCGCGCAGGCGCTGCGCCAGGCGGGTGAAGTCGCTGTCGCTCGAGACCAGGCAGAAGCCGTCGAAGCGGCCGGTGTAGAGCAGGTCCATCGCGTCGATGATCAGCGAGCTGTCGGTGGCGTTCTTGCCGCTGGTGTAGGCGAACTGCTGCACCGGGCTGATCGAGTGCTTCAGCAGGGCCTGCTTCCACTGGGTCATGCGCGTGCTGGTGAAATCGCCGTAGATGCGCTTGACGCTGGCCAGGCCGTACTTGGCGACCTCGGCGAGCAGGCCTTCGATCACCGATGGCTGCGCATTGTCGGCGTCGATCAGCACCGCCAGCCGCGGCTGGTCGTCGTCGCTGTCGGAACGGTGGCGGGTTTTCATGGCGGAGCACCTGGCAGAAAACGGGTTGAAGGCGGCCGCAGGGCAGCGGCCGCCACTGTGCCACCGCCACGCGGCGACGGCCAGTCGCGAGGCGTTGGTCAGTCCTGCGTCGCGGCCACCGGCGCCGCTGCCGGCGACGGCGGCAGATCCAGATGCCGGCGGAAGAAGCGCGCGATCACCCGCAGCGCCTGCTGGCTTTCCGGCAATGCGGTGTTCAGATGGAACGCGTGGCCCATGCCGTCCCACACGTGCAGGTCCGCCTCGCGGCCCAGATCGACCAGCCGCGTGTGGGTGTAGGCGACATTGCTCAGTTCCGCCGCGCGGGTGCCGGTGATGAACAGCAGCGGCGGGAACTGCGCCAGCACCGCGTCGGAGAACACCGGCGACACCAGCGGATCGTGGAAGTCCACGCCCTCGCCGTAGTACAGGTCTTCCATGATCGGCAGCGCACCCTGCGCATCGGGCAGCGGTGCGTCGTTCACCGCCGCCACCACGTAGCGCGAATCGCCGCGGTAGCGCGCATCGCCGCCGGCGCAGAACATGCCGGCCGCAGCGGGCATCGGCAGTTTCTCCTTGGCGAACCAGGCCAGCGACTCGCCGGTCAGCACGCCACCGGCCGAGCAACCGAACAGGCCGATGTGCTGCGGCGCGTAGCGCTTGAGCGCGGCGCGATAGACCGTGGCCACGTCTTCGCTGGCCGCAGGGAAGCGGTGTTCCGGGCCTTGCCGGTAGTCGACGCTGACCACGGTGACGCCGGTCATCGCCGCCACCGGGATCGCCTCCATCATGCCGAACGAGGCCGCGCTGCCCATGACGAAGGCACCGCCATGCAATTCGATCAGCAGCCGCTGGCGCTGCGCCGGCGAGGCATCGCGCGGCTGCACCAGGGTCACCGGCACGCCGTCCCAGGTGGTCCGCTGCAACGTCACCCCGTAGCGCTCGCGCAGCGGGTCCACCACGGTCTTGGCCCAGGCCTCGGTCTCCGCACGGATGCGCGGCAGTTCGCGGCGCAGCGTGGCGTTGTCCATCTTCGCCAGCGGGTCGCCCTGCGCCATGTCCTTGCGCGCGGCGGCCTGCGCCTGCGGACTGAGGAAGGGCGACAACGGCAGATTGAACGTCGGCATGTGCCGCACGCCATTGTGCGGCGGTGCGGCGTCCGTGGCCCGCGACGCCAGCGGGGTCACGCCCGCGATCAGCGCCAGCAGGCGCGCCCCTTGTCTGTACATCGCTCCCATCACGTCCAGGTGCCCTCCACGGCATCGATCGATCGCCGAGGATAGCGGGGCGGCGCACGCGCGACTTTGCACGATCCCGCCGCTTGGCCGATGCGACTAGCGCGACGCGGGCAACGCCTCGTAGGCCTGGCGCACCGCGGCCTCGCCGTAGCGGCGTTCCAGCCGGCGCACGGTGAAGTGGCCGCGCGCCATCGCCTGGAAGTGGGCGATGAACACGGTGTTGAGCAGCGCGCCGCTGGCCGCGCCGACCAGCGGCACCGCCTGCGCCGCCAGCTTCTCGCTGACCGTGACCGAGAACTTGGCGGCGATGCGCGACAGCAGCGACACCAGCACCGGTGCGCCCTTGCTGCCCAGCCCATGCGCGGCGATGTACTGCGCGGCAGCGCTGAGTTGCTGCGCCATCGCCGCACGCACCGCGAAGTAGCCCGATTCGCTGCCATCGTCGCGCTGGCTGCGGCCGCCGTGCGCCAGCACCTCCAGGCAGGCCAGCGCGGTGGCCGGGTCGTCCAGGCGCTCGCCCTCGGCGCGGGCGATGTCGGCGATGGAGCGCAGCATCAGGGTGGTGGTCAACGGCAGTTCCACCACCAGCCCGGGCAGGCCGAAGAAGCCGCCGGCGGCGCCGGTCGCCGCCACCGCGGCGCCGTGCAGGCGCGGCCGCGCGCGTTCCGGCGCCTGCCCACGCAGGGTCAGCAGCGCCGAGCGCAGCGCCACCCGCAGCGCACGCTGGCTGACCGCATCGAGGCGCGAGGACAGCATCTTCGGCATGCGCTTGCTGATCAACGCCTCGATCGGCGCGCCCACCGCATTGGCGATCTTCGCCGCCAGACCCGGGTGTTCCAGCAGCGCGCGCGCCTGGGCCAGGTCGCGGTGGTCGGCGGCATCCATCACGGGGACGGGCAATAGCGAGGTCATGGCCGAAGCTCGTGGCGAGGGAGGCGACAGCATGCACCGGGCCGCGGCGGCATGGTGTCGAGGCCCGATGACCGGTGCGGGACGTTCAGGAACCGGCCGTGCCTGCGCGGGAGGTGCTGACAGGCCCTAGATCCGCTCCAGCGCGCGCTGGTGGGTGCGCGGCCCGAACCGGCCCACCACCGCGGCGGCCAGCACCAGGCTGGCGGCGATGAAGCCGAGCACGCCGCGGTGGCCGGCGCGGTCCAGCAGCACGCCGATCAGCAGGCTGCTGGCGGCGGTGGACAGGCGACTGAAGGAATAGCAGAAGCCCACCGCGCGGGCGCGCAGCGCGGTGGGGAACAGCTCGGCCTGGTAGCCGTGGTAGGCGAAGCTCATCCAGGCATTGCAGAAGGTCACCGCCGCGCCGCAGGCGATCAGCAGCAGCGGCTGCTGCTGCCACGCGAACAGCAGGCCGAACAGCACCGCGCCCAGGGCCGACACCACCACCTGCCACTTGTTCTCCCAGCGCTGCGCCACGCCCACCAGCAACAGCGGCGCCAGCGGATAGGCCAGCGAGATCGCGAAGGCATAGCCGAGCCCGTGCACGCTGTCGGCGCCCTGCCGCGCCAGCAGCGCCGGCAGCCAGTTGCCGAAGCCGAAGAAACCGATCGCCTGGAAGATGTGGAAGCTCACCAGCATCGCCATGCGCCGCCGGTACGGAGGCTGCCACAGCGCGGACAGCTGCGGCGTCGGCACTGGCGTTGCCGATGTCGGCGCCGGTGCCGGCAACGGCTGCCCCAGGTCGGCGGCGCAGCGCGCCTCCAGCCGCTGCAGCACCGCGTCGGCCTCGGCATGCCGGCCCTGCGTGGCCAGCCAGCGCGGCGATTCCGGCAGGCGGCTGCGCAGCCACCACACCGCCAGCGCGAAGCCGCCGCTGAGCAGCGCCACCCAGCGCCAACCGCTCACACCCAACGGCGCATGCGGCACCAGCGCCCAGGCGCTCAACGCCACCGCCGGCACCGCCAGGAACTGCACGCAGAAGGCCAGCGCGAACGCGGCTCCGCGCATCTGCCGCGGCACCATCTCCGACAGGTAGGTGTCGATGGTGACCAATTCGATGCCGAGGCCGATGCCGACCACGCCGCGCCACAGGATCACCCCCAACGCGCTGTGCTGCAGGCCCATCGCCACGGTGGCGACGCTGTACCAGAGCAGGGCGAACGAGAACACCGCGCGGCGCCCGAAGCGATCGACCAGCGGGCTGAGCAGGCTCGCGCCGAGGAACAGGCCCAGGAACGTCGCCGCGGCGAACGCGGCCTGGTCGGCGATGCCGAACACGCCGGCCGCACCCTCGGCGAACACGCCGTCGCGCAGCAGGCCGGGGCTGAGGTAGGCGGTCTGGAACAGGTCGTACAGTTCGAAGAAACCGCCCAGCGCCAGCAGCGCGACCAGCCGCCACAGGCTCCGGGTCGGCGGCAGGCGTTCCAGGCGCGCCGCAACCAGGGCGACGGGATCGGAAACGGCAACGGCGGCATCGCGCATGCGGGCAGGTCCTGGGGGAGGAAACGCGCCGGCGCATGCTGCCCGATCCAGCGGCACGCGCGCCACCGCGTCGGGCGAAAACTGCCGACCGCGCCGCTTCGGCGTTCAGCGGGATGTCGGCTTCGGTGGGTCCGGCCGCGGCGGGCGCCCGCCGCCGCTCAGCGCAGGAACAGGATGTCCAGGTCGCGGTCGGGCACGAAGTCGCGCTGGCGGAACTCGAACGTCAGGGCATCGGTGCGCTGCAGCTCACCGTCGAAGCACAGGCTGAGCAGGTCGCCCGGCGCGCGCTTCTTCAGGGTCAGGTGGAAATCCTGGATCGGCCCCTTCCAGTTGGCGCCGGTGCGCAGCACATAGCGCAGGTTGCTCCACTGCAGGCCGTTGGCGCCGGCACGGCGGCGCATGCGCTGCTGCATGGCAGCGTCCAGGCAGGTGCTCTTGGCGTACTCGCCGATCAGGTCGCTGGCCGGCATCGGCACGCCGGTGGCGACGCTGGGCACGTAGCGGTGGCGGATCGCCACCGCGCCGCCGGCGGGGAAGCGCTGCTGCCAGACGAAGTACTCGCTGAGGGTGAAGCGCGGCTGCCCGTCCGCGTCGAACCAGCGCGCGGGCAGCGGCTTGCGGCCGGCCGGGACGGTGCCGCCCTCGGCGTACTCGGCCAGGTCGTCCGGCGTCCAGCCGCTGGCCGCCCACGCGCGGGAGATATCGTTGCCGTCCAGCTTCGCCACCAGCCGGCGCTCGGTGCGCACCGGCTTGCCGTCCACCCACAGCGTGAAGTCGGTGAGCGCGCTGTGGTCGGCCATGCCGAAGTACATCGGCGGCATCGGGAAGGCGATCGGCACAACCAGCTCGCGCGCGCTGGTGTTGGTGAACACGTAGTCGACCTGCACCCGCTCCTCGCTGATGAACAGGTCTTCCTTGCTCATGCGAATGTCGGGCTGGCGGATCAGCTCGATCGAGCCATTGGCGTCGCCGATGCTGCTGTCGTTGGCGAAGGCGGCAGCGGCAAACAGCAAGGGCGACAGCAGCAGGGGCAACAGGCGGCGCGGCGAGACGTTGGCGATCATGGCAGTCGGCGGTTGGCGAGACGGGCGCCGCGGTCGGTGCGTGGCACCGGGCAATGGGCGGGCGCCATGGTAACCGCGGCGACACGGGCGACCGCATCGCATCACGCCACCCCCTTTGCTACGGTAGCCGGTGCCGCCACGGGGGAAGGCCATCGCCATGATCAGAGCATTCGCACCGCTGGCGCTGCTGGCGACCGCCGGGCTGGCCGCGGCGCAGGCGCCGGGCGCACGCAGCTACGCCAACCCGATCGACCTGGACTACCGCTACAATTTCGAACAACTCAACGACGGCATCTCCTATCGCACCGGCGCCGACCCGGTGTTCGTGCGCTTCGGCGATGCCTACTACCTGTTCCAGACCCTGGCCGACGGCTACTGGCGCTCCAGCAACCTGCTCGACTGGCAGTTCGTCACGCCCAGCCGCTGGCCGTTCGAGAGCATCGTCGCGCCGGCGGTGGTCGCCGACGGCGACCGTCTGGTGATCATGCAGTCGGCCTTCGAACCGCGCCCGCTGCTGCAGACCCGCGACCCGGCCAGCGGCACGCTCGACTTCCTGACCCGGCTGCTGCCGAAGCTGCCGCGCGCCCAGCCGATCGGCACCGAGATGAAGGGCCGGCCGCTCAGCGACGTGCCGCCCGGCCCCTGGGACCCGGATCTGTTCATCGACGACGACGGCCAGTGGTACCTGTACTGGGGCTCGTCGGACCGCTACCCGCTGTACGGCATCGCCATGGACCGCAGCGCGCACGGAGTCGCCTTCCGCGGCGTGCCGACGCCACTGCTCGCGCTGGATCCGGCGCAGCACGGCTGGGAGCGCTTCGGCCCCGACCATCGCGGCGCCCGCTTCCCCGACGGCAGCCCGATCGGCAGCTTCCTGGAAGGCGCATGGATGACCAAGACCGGCGGCCGCTACTACCTGCAATACGGCGCGCCGGGCAGCGAGTACAACGCCTATGCCACCGGCGTGTACGTCGGCGAGCACCCGCTCGGCCCGTTCGTCTATGCGGCGTACAACCCGGTGGCGTACAAGCCCGGCGGCTTCATGCAGGGCGCCGGCCACGGCTCCACGTTCCAGGACGCGCACGGCAACTGGTGGAACAGCGGCACCGCCTGGATCGGCGCCAACTGGACCTTCGAACGGCGCATCGTGCTGTTCCCCGCCGCGTTCGCCGCCGACGGGCAGATGCGCGTGTCCACCCGCTTCGGCGATTTCCCGCACTGGATGCCGGAAGGCCCGGTAGACGACCCCGAGGCGCTGTTCACCGGCTGGATGCTGCTGTCCTACCGCAAGCCGGCCAGCGCCTCGTCCACCCTGGACGGTTTCGCCGCCGGCCGCGCCACCGACGAGGACCCCCGCAGCAACTGGGTGGCCGCGCGCAACGCGCCCGGGGAGACCCTCACCGTCGACCTGGGCGGGAAGCGCAGCGTGCGCGCGGTGCAGGTCAACTTCGCCGACTACCGTGCCGGCCGCTATGGCGATGCACCGGACATCTACACCGCGTTCCGGCTGCAGCACTCGCGCGACGGCCGCCACTGGCTGCCGCTGGCCGAGGTCGGCGACGGCGCCGACCGGCGCGACCGGCCCAACGCCTACCTGCAACTGCCCGCGCCGGTGCGCACCCGCTACATCCGCTACGTGCACGGCCACGTCGGCGCCGCCCACCTGGCGATCAGCGAGCTGCGCGTGTTCGGCAACGCCGACGGTGCCCCACCACCGGCGCCGACCGGTGTCGCCGCGCACCGCGATGCCGACCGCCGCAACGCCCGCGTGCACTGGCAGGCCGTGCCCGGCGCCGTCGGCTACAACGTGCGCTGGGGCCTGCGCGCCGATCGCCTCACCCTCGCCTACCAGGTGTTCGCCGACCGCGGCACCGACCTGGAGATCCGCGCGCTCAACGTCGGCCAGGACTACGTGTTCGCCGTCGAAGCCTTCGACGAGCGCGGTGTCTCCCCGCTGAGCGCGCCCATCGCCGTGCCATGAAGCCATCACCGCCCTTCCCGTATGCTTGGCGCCACCTCGACCGCGCACCGGCGATGCGGCGCGCGGCAGGATCGGCTGCCGATCGAAGGAGAAGGACGATGCACCAGCACCAGGGAACCCAGGGCCAGCGCCGGCTGCGCGCATGGCTGATCGCCGCGATGGTCGGCGCCGTGTGCGGCAACGCCGCCGCGCAGCAGACCGACCCGCGCGATGCGCAACTGCAGCAACAGCAGCGCCTGCTGCAGCAGCAGGCCGAGCAGATCCAGCAGATGCAGCAGCAACTGCAACAGATGCCGCCGGCCGGCGCCGAACCCGGTGCACCGAGCGATGGCCTGTCCGCCACCTACCACGACTGCCGCAAGCAGGCACAAGGCCTGGACGAGAGCCGCCGCTGCATCCAGCGCGAACAGCGCGTGCAGCAGGAACGCCTGGACCGCGCCTACGACAAACTGCGCTATCGCCTCAGCGGCATGGACCGTTCCCGGCTGATGGACGCGCAATACACCTGGCAGCAGTCCAACGAACAGGCTGCAAACCTGGACCGGGCGCTCGGCGCCCGTGGCCAGGATGCGGCCCTGCAAAGCGCCGAGGCCACCCTGCGCCGGATCAGCTCCCGCGCCGACGAACTGGAAGGCTATACGCGCGGCGGGCGTTGAGGGCACGTTCGCATCGACCCTCCACGACACCCTGCGATCCTTCGAGGACACCCGTGCACGCCTACGACATCGAACCCGGAGACTGGCACGGCGGGGCGCCCGTCCCCGACAGCGACGGCTGGTGCTTCGGCCTGCCGCCGGGCATCGCCGCGGCGCAATGGCCGCTGGATCCTTGGAGCGGCTATCCGATGCAGCACGGCTTCACCCTGCGGCTGCCACCGGACTACCGTGTGCACGGCCCGGACATCGTCGCGGTGTCGTTCTTCGCCACCGCGCCGGACCATAACGACGGCGGCCCGGCCGGAACAGTGGACGGGATGCACGCCGCGATCGCCACGCCCGCGCAGGCGCTGGCCGACCCGGCACTGCAACCGTTCCGCGAACGCGCGCTGCAGGCTCACCCGAGGCTGCGGCGCATGCAGGACGTTCTGGACTGCGCCTATGCGCTGATCCTGCTGCGGCAGGAAGAGGTGGATGGCGCGCCATGCCGGCCGCCGCCGCTGGTGGACAGCCCGTTGCTGCAGCAGACGCCGCCGCCGGAATGGCTGCAGGTCGGAAGCGCGACAGTATGCGAGGCGTGGGACGCGCGCAGCGCGCCGCTGCCGCAGGCGCCGGACCGTTTCGCCCTGCATCGTCCGCTGCGGCTGCGCCTGCGCGAGCACGATCCCAATGCCGGGGTGCCGCCGCGCGAGACGTTCGGCGACGCGCCCGATCCCGGCGGCTATCAGCCGTTCTACTACTGGCAGGACGGCGTGGTCAGCCGCGAGCACTACCGCGAACACGACTGCGCCGCCGGCCACGCCATCAACCACCTCGGCGGCACCATGCGCCCGATACAGGGCATCCCCGACTTCAGCCCGTACTACATCGAGTTCGACGAGGCGTTCGGCGGCTACAACTTCGGCGGCGGCATCGCGCAACTGGACATCCAGGGCCTGCGATTGGACTGGGCCTGCGACTGAGGTCGCCGAGCCGGGCGACGCTTGCGCGGCTGCGCTCACTCCCCCGCGGCGCAGCCCCCACCCTGTTCCGCGCACACCTTCATGGCGCGTTGCAGCTCGGCCTCGCTCAGCTGCGGTGGCGGCCGCGCGACGGCGGCCTGGACCTGGTCGGGGCCGCCGGTCAGCGCGTGCAGGCCCTTGGCCGCCTTGCCGGCCAGGTAGTACACGCCGAGCGCAATGTAGCCGCCGCTCTGGCTGACCTGCTCCACCGAGGGCGGCGGCCGCCAATCCTTGTCGAAGCGATTGGGCGGTGGGGTCACCGGGTTCTTGAAGCGGTACAGGTCCAGCGGCTCGCCCTCGTCCGGCGGCAGCGCGCGCACTTCGCCGAGCGTCTGGATGTCGTCCTTGGCAGCAGCGGTGGCCGGTGGCGACATGGCGACGGATGCCGCGGGCGGCGCAGCGGTATCGGTCGCAGGCGCGGCCTGTTGCGCCTGCGCCTGCGTGCACGCCGCCAGCAACGCGACGGCCAGCAAGGCCCTCAGGCGCCGGCCGATCGGATCCGCTGTGTCCATGCTGTCCATGGCGCCCGAGCTTACGGACGCGGCGCGGCCATCTCTAGCGCGTCGCCACCGCCGTTCACGTCGGCGACAGCGGGCGCAGGCACAGCCAGATCGCGCACCAGTGCGCCAGCGCGCCGCCCAGTACGTGCGCATGCCAGATCGCGCGGTTGTAGAGCATCGACTTGCGCACGTAGAAGGCCACGCCCACCGTGTAGATCGCGCCGCCGGCGGCGATCAGCCACAGCACCGGCGTGTCCAGCCCGGCCACGATCGGCTTGACTGCGGCCATCCCGGCCCAGCCCAGCAGCAGGTAGATCGCCACCCAGAAGCCCTTGGCGATGCCGGGCAGGAACAGCTTGGCGAATACGCCGAACAACGCCACGCCCCACACCGCCAGGGTCATCGACCAGACCCAGGCGCCGGACAGCGCGAGCACGAAGAACGGCGTGTAGGAGCCGGCGATCATCACGAAGATACCGGCGTGGTCGAGCTTGCGCAGCACCGGCTGGCGCTGCGGCGGGGCGAAGTTGTACGCCGCCGAGCAGGCGAACATGGTCAGCAGCCCCAGCGCGTAGATGCTGGTGGCCACGATCAGCGCGTCGTTGGCATGGGCGCGCCAGACCAGCAGCGCGCCGCCGACCACGGCCAGCAGCAGCCCGGCGGCGTGCACGAGCAGGTCGGCGCGGCGGGCGGCAGCGGTGCGGTAGTGCGGGGGAATCGGGGAAGCGGACACGGGCAAGGAGATAGACGACAGGAGCCGCCGTTGCCGAGGGGGACGACAGGATACCTGTCGGTGGCGACAACGCATGCCACGCAACGGCGGCAACCTCGCCCGGCGGCACAGCACCGAGGCGGCCAACCGCACTCGCGCAACCGCCCCGCCTGAATCCGCTCAGCCTGCCCGCCTCGCCTCGGCGGTCCCCGTCTCATACCCTGAGACGCGATTTCGCTTCCCTGTTCTACTTTGAGAGCCGTGCCGATGCCCGCCCACGCCCTAGCCCCGCGCATCGAGGACGCCGAGCGCGCCCTGTCCACCACCGACGGGGTGCCCTCGCGCGATGGCGCCCTGCTCAGCGCGCGGCTGGAGCGCCGTTACCACGACCGCATCACCGGCAGCTTCACCATCCCCGGCCAGGCCGGCCGCTATGCGCCGATCCCCGACGACGTGCCGCCGGCGCTGGCCGCCGCACTGCGCGAACGCGGCATCGCGCAGCTGTACAGCCACCAGGCCGAGGCCTGGGACGCGGCGCAGCGCGGCGAGCACGTGGCCATCGTCACCCCCACCGCTTCGGGCAAGTCGCTGTGCTACACGCTGCCGGTGGTGGCCGCGGCGATGACCGCGCAGGCCAAGGCGCTGTACCTGTTCCCGACCAAGGCGCTGGCGCAGGACCAGGTGGCCGAGCTGCTGGACCTCAACCGCGCCGGCGACCTCGGGGTGAAGGCCTTCACCTTCGACGGCGACACTCCGGGCGATGCGCGCCAGGCGATCCGCCTGCACGGCGACATCGTGGTCAGCAACCCGGACATGCTGCATCAGGCGATCCTGCCGCATCACACCAAGTGGGCGCAGTTCTTCGAGAACCTGCGCTACGTGGTGATCGACGAGATCCACACCTACCGCGGCGTGTTCGGCAGCCACGTCGCCAACGTGCTGCGCCGGCTCAAGCGCATCTGCGCGTTCTACGGGGTGACGCCGCAATTCATCCTGTGCTCGGCCACCATCGGCAACCCGCGCGCGCACGCCGAGGCGCTGATCGAGCAGCGCGTGCACGCCATCACCGACTCCGGCGCGCCCAGCGGCGACAAGCACGTGCTGCTGTGGAACCCGCCGGTGGTCAATGCCGACCTGGGCCTGCGCGCCTCGGCGCGCTCGCAGAGCAACCGCATCGCCCGCATCGCGATCAAGTCCGGGCTCAAGACCCTGGTGTTCGCGCAGACGCGGTTGATGGTGGAGGTGCTGACCAAGTACCTGAAGGACATCTTCGACCACGACCCGCGCAAACCGCCACGCATCCGCGCCTACCGCGGCGGCTACCTGCCCAGCGAGCGCCGCGAGGCCGAGCGGGCGATGCGCGCCGGCAGCATCGACGGCATCGTCTCCACCTCGGCGCTGGAGCTGGGCGTGGACATCGGTGCGCTGGACGTGGTGGTGCTCAACGGCTACCCCGGCAGCGTCGCCGCCACCTGGCAGCGCTTCGGTCGTGCCGGGCGCCGCCAGCAGCCGGCGCTGGGCGTGCTGGTGGCCAGTTCGCAGCCGCTGGACCAGTACGTGGTGCGGCACCCGGACTTCTTCGCCGACGCCTCGCCCGAGCACGCCCGCATCGCCCCGGACCAGCCGCTGATCCTGTTCGACCACATCCGCTGCGCCGCGTTCGAACTGACTTTCGTCGCCGGCGAGGCGTTCGGCCCGGTGGACCCGGCGGTGTTCCTGGAAGCGCTGGCCGAGAGCGAGGTGGTGCACCAGGAAGGCGACCGCTGGGAATGGATCGCCGACAGCTACCCGGCCAATGCGGTGAGCCTGCGCTCGGTGGCCGACGGCAACTTCGTGGTGGTGGACAAGACCGACGGCAAGCAGCAGATCATCGCCGAGGTGGATTATTCCGCGGCGGCGCTGACCCTGTACGAGGGCGCCATCCACATGGTGCAGAGCACGCCCTACCAGGTGGAGAAGCTGGACTGGGAAGGACGCAAGGCCTACGTCACCCGCACCCACGTCGACTACTACACCGACAGCATCGACTTCACCAAGCTCAAGGTGCTGGACCGCTTCGACGGCGGCGCAGCCGGCCGCGGCGACGCGCACCACGGCGAGGTGCACGTGGTGCGGCGCGTGGCCGGCTACAAGAAGATCCGCTATTACACCCACGAGAACATCGGCTACGGCCCGGTCAACCTGCCCGACCAGGAACTGCACACCACCGCGGTGTGGTGGCAGTTGCCGCAGGCCACCCTGCTCAAGGCGTTCGGCAGCAAGCAGGATGCGCTGGATGGTTTCCTGGGCGCCGCCTATGCGCTGCACGTGGTGGCGACGGTGGCGGTGATGGCCGATGCGCGCGACCTGCAGCAGGCGGTGGGCGACGGCGACGGCGCCTGGTTCGCGGTGGCCGACGCCAAGGGCCGCGGCCAGCTGCGTGGCGGCGACAGCGGCGAACCGGCCAGCATCGAACTGCAGCAGTTCGTGCCCACCGTGTACCTGTACGACAACTTCCCCGGCGGCGTCGGCCTGAGCGAGCCGCTGTGGCGGCGCCAGGCCGAGCTGGTGCAGCGCGCGCGCGAACTGGTGCAGGGCTGCGACTGCGTGGCAGGCTGCCCGGCCTGCGTCGGCCCGGTGCTGGCCGCGCAGGAAGCCAGCGCGACCACGCCCCGGGCCCTGGCGATGCGCGTGCTGCGCTTGCTGCTCGACGGCGAGGACGACGCGGCGCTGGACGCGCACGGCGCGACCACGATCGTCGCCGATGCAGACGCCGACGCGCTGCCGGAGTGGAGCGCATGAGCATCAGCCTAGAGCGCCTGCGCGCGCTGCGCCGACAGGCCGGCGATGCCAGCGCCGAGCGCACGCCGGTGTCCTCCGGCTATCGCATCGCGGCCGACGCGTCTGCCGCGCCGCGCGCAGACACTGCCGCGGCGACGTCCATGCAAGCGCCGAGGCAGGCCGCGGCGCAGCCGCGCGAGGTCGCATCGCAGGCAACTGCACCGCCGGCCGCACGCACGTCACCCGCCCCCACGCGTGGTGGCGGCAACGATACCGCCGTGGCGCCGCCCATCGCCATCGCCCCGTTCGACCGCGGTGGCACCGATGTGTCCGCGCTGCGGCGCCTGCTCGGTCTGCGCGAGCGCGCCGTCGCGCCCGCCGCGGCGGCGGCCGCGCGCAGGCCGGCGGCGGCACCGGACCGGCACCTGCCCGGGGTGGAGATCGCACCCGGGCTGCACCTGATCGAGGCGTTCCTGCCGCAGCCGGTCCCCACCGGCGCGCTGTCGCTGGCCTTCGCCCGGCGCGAGGACGCGGTGGAGCCCACCGACCTGCTGTTCTTCGATACCGAGACCACCGGTCTGGCAGGCGGTACCGGCACGCGCGCCTTCATGATCGGCGCGGCCGACTGGACCGTGCATCCGGCCGATGGCCCGGGCCTGCGCATCCGCCAGTTGCTGATGGCCACGATGGGCGCGGAGAAGGCGATGCTGGAAGCGTTTCGCGCCTGGCTGCGGCCGGGCACCGTGCTGTCCAGCTACAACGGCCGCTGCTACGACGCACCGCTGTTGAAGACCCGCTACCGGCTGGCGCGCTGCGCCGATCCGCTGTCGGCGCTGGACCACGTGGACCTGCTGCATCCCACGCGTCGCCGTTACCGCGGCACCTGGGAGAACTGCAAGCTCGCCACCATCGAGCGGCAGTTGTTGCGGGTGGTGCGCGAGGACGACCTGCCGGGCTCGGAAGCGCCGGCGGCGTGGCTGGGCTACCTGCGCGGCGGCAACGCGCGCAACCTGCGCCGCGTCGCCGCGCACAACCACCAGGACGTGGTCACGCTGGCGCTGCTGCTGCAGCGCCTGGTCGCCGCCGAGGCCGAGGAACGCGCACTGGCGGCGGCCGCATCGGCGTAGTCGCTGGGCCGGTGTAGTCCTTGGGCATGCGGGCGGCGCCTTGCCGACCTCATGCATGCTGCCTCGCGCGCTGCGCGCTGATGCGCACGACATGCTGCGGACGCGGCATGGGAGCCTTGGACGGCGATGCATCCAGGGGTGCGGCCGGTGCGGAAACGATGCGAGAAGCGTCCCGTCATGTTGGCGCGCACGCGGTGCGCGTGTAGGAGCGGCTTCAGCGCGACAGGCGTTGGCGGGAAAGGCCTCGCGGCTGAAGCCGCTCCTACAAGACAACGGTAGGTCTCGCCAAGCAGCGACAGAAGGGAATGCTGCGGCGTCCTTCCATCGCAATAGGCTTCCCCGCGAACGCCTCGTCCAGACTGAAGTCGCTCCCACCATGCCTTGCCGACTGTCCCAGCGGGCTGCGCGTGGTTCGAGACGGCGCCGCGTCAACGCGAGAGCACGCCGCGCGCGCCAGGCGCGCGGCGTGCAGCAGATCACTCCAGCCGCTGCGCGCTGCCCGCAGCGATGGCCGCATCGAGCAGGCGGTCGACCTCGCGATCGATCTGCGCGCTCAATTCGCCCTGCCGCGTGCCCAGTTCGCCTTGCTGCCGGCCCAACGCGGCCTGCTGTTCGCCGAGCGCGCGCATCTTCGCCGCCAGCGCGTCCTGGCGCTGCGCAAGCGCTGCCTGTGCATTCGCCTGCGCCTTGGCAGCGACGGCGTCCATGTCGATGCGCGCCAGCGCCCGCGCCGCGGCCTCCTGCGCCAGCTTGCCCTGTTCCCGGCCCAGCTCGCCCTGCTCGCGGCCCAGTGCGCCCTGGCGCTTGCCGAGTTCGCCCTGCTGCGCGCCCAGCTTGCCCATCGGCTCGAAAAGCGCATCGAAGCGGGCCAGCAACGCAGGATCGTGCACCACATAGCGCGTGTCGCCGCGACGGAACCACAGGCCATCGCCCTGGGTCTCGCGCTTCATGGTGGCGAGCTCGTCGCTGCTGCCACTCATCGTCGAATGGTTGCCCTTGACCCGGACATACGACTGTTCGAGTTGACCGTTGCGGGTCTTCTGCACCGACCGCGTGCTGATCCGCGAGCCGATGGCCGGCGGCGCAGCGGGGACCGCTGGTGCCGGCGGCGCGAGCGGCGCGGGCGGCGGCAGCGGTGCGGCTGGCGGCGGCGCGCGAAGCGAGGTCGTCGCAGAAGTGGCGGAGGTGGCAGACATCGCCGAGGTCGCCGCACGCGGCGGCAGCGGCGTCCCGGGCACGTTGGCGGCACGGGCGGCGGTGCCGTCATCCATGGCCGTGTCGTTGTCCGTGTCGGCAGCATCGGCGGCGTCGGCCGCCTTCTCCGCTGCTTCGGCGGCTGCATCGGCAGCGGCCTCGGCGGCCTCGGCAGCCGCATCGGCCGCCTCGGCTGCGGCGTCGGCCTCGGCGGCGGTCGGTGCCGCTGCATGAGCGGAACCCGACTTGCTGGCAGGCGCGACGGAATGGCCGGGCTGGGCCACCAGACGCAACGGCGCCACGCCGAGCACGGTCACTGCGGTCAGGATCAGGGCCGCGCCCAGGCGCGGAAAAGCGGACGTGGTCTGCAGCATCAGCAATCTCCGTTTCAGGCTCAGGAAGGTCGGCGAAGCGCTGGCCAGGCCGGCGCTGGGCCGCGGCGCCACCCCCAGCTGCACCAGCAGCCGTGCGTAGTCGTGACGGCAATGACGGTGGCCGGCGACCACGGCCGCATCGCAGGCCGCTTCGCGGGCCAGGGCGTACTCGCGGTTGGCCAAGTGCACCAGCGGGTGAAAGAAGAACAGGTGCTGCGCCACCGCCGGCAGCAGGCCCCACCACAGGTCGCGGCGCTGCAGGTGCACCAGCTCGTGGGTCAGCGCCATGTCCAGGTCGTCGGCGCGCAGGCTGGCCATGCGCCGCGCCGGCAGCAGCAGCACCGGCTGCCACGGGCCGATCAGCTGCGGCGAATCGATGTGCGCACACAGCCGCAGCTGCGGCGGCTGGCGCAGGCCATGCGCCTCGGCCGCCAGGCGCAGCGCGCCGAGCAGGGCGGCGTCTGTGCACGGCGCCGCCTCGCGTGCACGCTGGCGGCTGCGACGGTAGGCCAGGACGCTGTGCGCGGCGCAGACCAGCACGCCGGCCAGCCACAACGCCGCCAGCGCCTGCGCCCACGGCCAGGCCGCCGCGGCGGCCGTTGCCGGCGGGGCGGCGACCGTCCCGGCGCTAACCTTGGCGGTGGCATTGACATTGAGCTGCACGGGCGTGGCCGCCGACTTCGACACGGGCGGCGTCGCCGCGCGTGCCTGCATTGCCGGCGCCGTGGCGATAGCCGCCGGTGCGGCCGCCACCTGCGCCGGCGCGGCCGGCAGCACCGGCAATTGCACCGCACCGGCCCACAGCAGGCCCAGCACGCTCTGCGCGGCCACCAGCCACCACAGCCGGCAACGCGTCGCCGCCGGCAGGGTCGGCAGCCAGCGGCACAGCGCCCAGACCAGCGCGACCAGCACCACCGTCTGCACACTGGTCGCCAGCAGCCGCGACAGCAGAGTCTCGAACACGTCCGTCCCCAACAGGCTATGCATGGCTCAGTCCTCTCGCCGTTGCGATTGCAGTTTGGCCACCAGGGCCTCCAGTTCGGCCAGCTCCGTGTCGCTGACCTCGGCGCGCTGCGACATCCACGCCACGAACGGCGACACCGAGCCCTGCAGGGTCTTCTCGACGAAGCTGCCGACCGCACTGCGCACCACGTCGTCCTGGCCGCTGGTGGCGGCGTAGCGGTACACCCCCTGCACCTGGCGGCGGCGCAGATAGGCCTTGGCGCGCAGCCGCCCCATCATGGTCAGCACGGTCGAGCGTGCCAGCCCGCGCGCTTCGCCGAACCCGGCGGCGACCTCGCCGACGCTGGCATCGCCGTGCTCGGCGATGTACTGCAGCAGGGCCAGTTCCTGGTCCCCGATCGATTTGCGGCGCATCCGCCCACTCCGATGACTACACGTGTCGGCAAAACTACCCATGACGACAACTGTCGTCAATAGGTCGCAGGTCATGGGCTGGCGGGCGGCTGCAGGCTGGCGATGGCGTCCGTCGGGGAGGCCCCGGTAGTGCCACATCGCATGCAGGCGGATGTCGCGTCGGTCTTGGCTAACGGCCGTCCACGCGTCACCCAGGCGTGCGCGGCGAGGTCGGCATCCACCCCACCAATGCACGCATTCGCCGCAGAAGTCCGTCGCGATCCGCCCCGTTCGTGCAGGGACGAGAACGCCCTATACCCAGGTATCGCCCCACATACGCGCGGCAGGCAGTGCTGTACCAACGCGCAATGGTGCAAGTGCACATGCGGTGCAAGAATGCTCCGCATCGCTTCACGCCGCTGCATTCACCTCGGGAAGTGCGCTGTCGCGCGGATGCGCCGTTCGTCTCCACCGATCCGGAGCGAGCCGCCGCACCTGCCGCGCGCGACATCCCTGGTCCGCGCCGCACCGCCGGCGCCCTCCCATCGCAAACGCACAGCCAGCCGGACGCCGCCGCAAGGTCGCCGCCCAGGGCTGGGTGCGCGTCTGCGCCACCGCTTCCCCCTGCACGCTGGACCCGCCATGCACGTGACTTCCTTCCATCTTCGTGTCGCCGTTCTATCGCTGCCCGTACCGCATCGCCGCATTCGGCCCGGCGCGCCGTCGTTGCTGTCCGCGGCGCTGGGCGCCTGCCTCGTCGCGTCGGCGGCGCACGCCACGGAGGCGGCCACCAGCGCCGATCCCGGCACCACCCCCACCACGCTGTCCGCGCTGGACGTGGTGGCCTCGCCGCATGCGGCAGCAGTGGCGCCTACGCAAGTGGTCGGCCCGAACCGCTACGTCATCAATGCCGGCGACATGGACGCCGACGTCGCCGGCAGCAACGGCCTGGCGCGGCTGAAGACCGTGCCCGGCGCCAGCTATACCGCCACCGATGGCCTGGGCCTGGACGTCTCCGCCACCAGCCTGTTCGTGCGCGGCTTCCGCATGAACGAAATGGGCGTCACCTTCGAAGGCGTGCCGTTGAACGACAGCGGTTTCCTGTCGCTGACCGGGAACAGCGTAGTCAACGTCGGCGTGCCGGATGCCATCGGCTCCATCACCGTCAGCCCCGGCGCGGCGCCGGTGAGCGTGTTCTCCAGCAGCGCCAACGGCGGCGCGCTGGAGTATCGCCTGGGCGAACCGAAGGACACGCCCGGCCTGCGCCTCAAGCAGGGGGTGGGCAGCGACGCGACCCGGGTCACCACGGTCTCGGTGCAAAGCGGGCAACTCGGCGATACCGGCCCGAAGGTGCAGGTGGACCTGCAGCGGCTGGGCGCGGACAAATACCAGGGCGGCGGCACCCAACGCTTCCTGCGCGGCGACCTGAAGGCGACGCAGGACGTGGCCTGGGGCACGTTCACCGTGTTCCTGTCCGCCAGCCACGCGGCGATGTGGGGCTACAACAACCTGTCCTTCGACATGCTCGACAAGCTCGGTTGGCACGCCGACAGCGTCTATCCCGACTACGCCAAGGCCTATGCGGTCGCCCTGCCACAGAACGCCGGCGCGTCCTGTGGCGCCTACAGCTGCGGCGCGCTGGCCGGGCTGCTGCCGTACGACACCGGCCAGGTCACCGACGACCGCATCGCCTCGCTCGCGCACGATTTCCGCATCTCCGACGCGCTCAGCGGGCGCGTGCAGCTCTACAGCGCACACAGCCGCACCCATGCCACGCTGAGCGATCCGACCACACCTTCGCCCAATGGCGCGCCGTTCTCCGAGCAGGTGCAGGCGCCGCACCTGCAGCGCAGCGGCGGCCTGCTCAGCCTGACCTACCTGCTCGGCCGGCACACCCTCAGCGCCGGCCTCTGGCAAGAGCACGCCAGTGCCGACGCGGCGACGTTCTGGTACACCGAGCCGCTGCTGGGGCAAGGCGTACCGCTGCGCACCATCGGGCCGTGGGACACGTACGGCCCGGCGTTCAAGACCGACAACGCCTCGCACTGGACCACCCGCGCGCGCCAGGCGTACGTGCACGACGACATCGCACTGAGCGACACGCTGGTACTGGGCGTGGGCGCCAAGGCGGTGGATTTCCGCACCAGCGGTGGCGGTGTCGGCGATGCACCGGACCGGCCGGCGGCCGGCACGCTGCGCGCCAGGCGCGCGTTCCTGCCGCACTTGTCGCTGTTCTGGAGCCCGACCGCGCAGACCGATGGCTTCATCGACCTGGGCAGCACCATGAACGGCTTCCGCGTCGCCCAGCGTGGCAACATCGGCTACACCGCCTCGGCCTGGACCGTCCCCGACCAGGCCATGTTCGACCGCCTCGCCCGCCACCTGCAGCCGGAGCAGGACTGGAACCTCACCGTCGGCGGCACCCATCGCCTGGACCGCGCCACCATCACCGCGGACGTGTTCTACGGCGACATCCGCCATCGCCTGCTCTCGGCCGCGGTCGGCACCCAGTTCGCGCAGGTCAACACCGTGCAGGTGATGCCGAGGATGCACACGTTCGGCGCCGACCTGGGCGTGACCGTCGACCTCACCCCGCACCTGCAGTTCTACCAGGGCGTGGCACTGGCGCGCTCGGTGTACGACCGCGATGTCGTCGTCGACGGCAGCGTCTACCCGATCCAGGGCAAGGCGCAGCCAGGCTACCCGCAACTGTCGCTGGTCAGCGACCTGTCGGCGCACCTGCGCCACTGGCGTCTCGGTGCCACCAGCACCGAGTACCTGCATCAGCCCTTCACCTACGAGAACGACCTGCGCGTGCCGGCGTTCTGGCAGGTCAACGCGTATACGGCCTACACGCTGGGCGTGGACAGCCGGCTGCCGGGCCTGGAGCTGCGCCTGGACGTGAGCAACCTGCTCGATCGCCACAACATCGGCACCGCCAACATCGCCGGCTCGGCATTCGCCGGCGACTACCAGACGCTGCAGCGCAGCGCGCCGCGGCAACTGCTGTTCAGTACGTCGCTGGCGTTCTGAGGGAGCGGCACGCGCACCCACGCCAGCGGCGCGCATGCATCGGGCTGACACGGCGTTCACGGCGGTGCCACGCCGGCACGACTAGAAGTTTCCGCACCGGTCCGCCGACGCATGCCGCGTCCGTCGGCACTCGCCACCACCCGTGGCGCCCCACGACCGCAGCGGCTTCTGGACAGCAGGACATCGGCATGAGCGACGATCCCCGCAACACCGGTTCGCCCGACCGCGACCGCATCAATCTCCACGAAGACTACGAAGTGCGCTACTGGACGCAGGCGCTTGGCGTGTCCGCCGACGAATTGCGCGCCGCGGTGCAGGCCGTGGGCAGCAGCGCCGCGGCGGTTCGCGCGCACCTGCGCAAGTGACGCGGGCCGGGCCCGCGCCATGAGCCTCGCCGACTACCGCCGCAAGCGCCGCTTCGACAAGACCCGCGAACCGGAGCCGGGCAAGCCGGTGCCGGCGGGGCAGCGGCCGATCTTCGTCGTGCAGCTGCATCACGCCAGCCGCCGCCATTACGATTTCCGCCTGCAGGTCGGCGATGCGCTGAAGAGCTGGGCGGTGCCCAAGGGGCCGAGCTACGACCCCAAGGTCAAGCGCATGGCGGTGGAAGTGGAAGACCATCCGCTGGACTACGCCAGCTTCGAGGGCGAGATTCCGCAAGGCGAATACGGCGGCGGCCACGTCGCCCAGTTCGATCACGGCGTGTGGAGCAGCGCGCACGACCCGGAAGCGCAGCTGGCCAAGGGTCACCTGCGCTTCGAGTTGTTCGGCGACAAGCTCAAGGGCGGCTGGCACCTGGTGCGCTCGGGCAAGCCGGCGCGGCAGCCGCAGTGGCTGCTGTTCAAGGAGGACGACGCCTTCGCCGGCGACCTGGAGGCCGACGACCTGCTGGCCGATGTCACCGCGGCGCCAGCGCAGGACGTCAAGCGCGCCGGCGCCGGCAAACCCAACAAACGCAAGGCCACGGTCGTCGCCGCACCGGTCCGCAAGGGCCGCCGGACGAACTGGGCCAAGCTCGCCCAGGCGCTGCCGGCGGCCGTGCCGGCCGCCGCACCGGACGGGCCCTTCGCCGCGCAACTCGCCCGGCTCGGCGACGCGCCGCCGCAGGGCGAACACTGGATCCACGAGATCAAGTGGGACGGCTACCGGATCCTGGCCACCGTCGCCGACGGCGTAGTGCGGTTGTGGTCGCGCAATGCGATCGAGTGGACCGACAAGATTCCCGAGATCCGCGACGCCATCGCCGCACTGGGCCTGCGTTCGGCAGCGCTGGACGGCGAACTGATCGCCGGCAAGGGGACCAAGGAGGACTTCAACCTGCTACAGGCGGTGCTGTCCGGCGAGCGCCAGGGCAAGCTGGCGCTGGCCCTGTTCGACCTGTTGCACCTGGACGGGATCGACATCGCCGCCGCCCCGCTGTCCGAGCGCAAGGCGTTGCTGCAGCGGCTGCTACAGGGCGCCGATGCGCACCTGGCCTTCAGTTCGCACATCGACGGCGATGGCGACGCCGCGTTCCAGCTCGCCGGCGCACAGCACTTCGAAGGCATCGTCTCCAAGCGCGCCGATCGCGGCTACCACGGCGGACGCAGCGACGACTGGCGCAAGACCAAGCAGTTGCGCTCGGAGGAATTCGCGGTGGTGGGCTACACCGCGCCCAAGGGCAGCCGCAGCGGCTTCGGCTCGCTGCTGCTGGCGCGGCCGGATGCCGAGCACGGCTGGCTGTACGTCGGGCGCGTGGGCTCCGGCTTCTCCGACGCCTTGCTGCGCGAGGTGACCGCACTGATCGGCAAGGCCGGCAGCGCCACGCCCAGCGTGCACGTGCCGACCACCGAGACCGACCTGCGCAGCGCGCGCTGGTTCGCGCCGCGCTTCGTGGTGGAAGTGTTCTACCGCGGCGTCGGCGGGCAACAGTTGCTACGCCAGGCCTCGCTGAAGGCGGTGCGCCCGGACAAGTACATCGCCGACCTGGGCGATCGCGACGCACCGGCGCCGCGCGCGGCAGCCGCGCGCGCGACGCCGGCGGCCAGGAAAGCCAAGACGGACAAAACGACCAAGGCGGCAAAGGCGACCAAGATAGCAAAGGCGGTCGGCGCGAAGGCCGCCAGCGCCAAACGCGGCGCAGCAACGGCCGAGAACGCGCGCACGCCCCCGACCCTGTCCAGCCCGGGCCGCGTCGTGTTCCCCGACATCGGCGCGACCAAGCGCGAAGTCTGGGACTACTACAACGCGGTGATGGACCACCTGCTGCCGGAGATCGCCGGGCGCCCGCTGTCGATCATCCGCTGCCCGGCCGGCGCCGAACGCGCGTGCTTCTTCCAGAAGCACCACACCGCCGGGCTGGAGTTGGTGTCGTCGGTGCGCTTGAAGGAGGAGAGCGGCACTCAGGCCGAGTACCTGGTGGTCGAGGATGCGGCCGGGCTGCTGGAACTGGTGCAGTTCAATGCCCTGGAATTCCACCCCTGGGGCGCGCATGCGCTGCGCCCGGACGTGGCCGACCGCGTGGTGTTCGACCTGGACCCGGGGCCGGACGTGCCGTTCGCCGAGGTCAAGCGCGCGGCCACCGACATCCGCAAGCTGCTCGCGCAACTGGAGCTGGAGTCGTTCCTGCGCGTGTCCGGCGGCAAGGGCCTGCACGTGGTGGTGCCGCTGGCGCCGGGCTGCGACTGGGACCTGACCAAGCGTTTTGCCCATGGCTTCGCGGACGCACTGGCGCAGTCGCAACCCGAGCGCTTCCTCGCCACCGCCAGCAAGCGCCTGCGCAACCAGCGCATCTTCGTCGACTACCTGCGCAACGGCCGCGGCGCCACCGCGGTGGCCTCGTACTCGCTACGCGCGCGCGCCGGCGCGCCGGTGGCGATGCCGCTGGCCTGGAGCGACCTGCCCAAGCTGCACCGCGCCGACGCCTTCAAGCTGCGCGACGTCCCGGCCAAGCTGAAACGGCGTCGCAAGGATCCCTGGGCCGGGATCGAGGCGCTGAAGCAGAACCTGTCGCGCTGGGCCAAAGCAGAGTGAAACAAAGCCCCTCTCCCGTCGGGAGAGGGGTTGGGGTGAGGGTTCGGCGCGAAGCGACGCGCTGAGATCGAACACGAGCGACCCGTACCCTCATCCGCCCCCGCGGGGCACCTTCTCCCAGCGGGAGAAGGGAGTCAAAAGCCCCTCTCCCACCGGGAGAGGGGTTGGGGTGAGGGTCCGACCGCTAGCCAACGCACTGGCCAACCCACCCAGCAACTATCCCGTCGGCCCCCCCATCACCGGCAGGATCGCGCCATTGATGTAGCTGGCAGTAATCGGCGACGCCAGGAACACATAGGCCGGCGACAGTTCCTCCGGCTGCGCCGGGCGCCCCATCGGGTTCTGCTTGCCGAACACGGCCACGTCCTCGGCGGACTTGTCGGCCGGATTGAGCGGTGTCCACACCGGTCCCGGCGCGACCGCGTTGACGCGGATGCCGCGCGGCTGCAACTGGCTGGCCAGGGCCATGGTGAAGGCATGGATCGCGCCCTTGGTCGCCGAATAGTCCAGCAGCGACTTGCTGCCGAACAACCCGGTCTCCGAGCCGCTGTTGACGATCGCCGCGCCACGCTTGAGATGCGGCAACGCCGCGCGCGCCATGTGGAAATAGCCGGCGATGTTGGTCTGCAGCGTCTCTTGCAGATGTTCCTCGCTCAGGTCCTCCAGCGCATCGCAATGCAACTGGAAGGCGGCATTGTTGACCAGCACGTCGAGTCCGCCGAAGGCGCGCACGGTCTGCGCCACCGCGTCCTCGCAGAACGCCGGATCCTTCACGTCGCCGGCGATGGTGATGCAGCGGCGGCCTTCGTTCTCGACGTGCTGGCGGGTGACCTGCGCATCCTCGTGTTCGTCCAGGTACAGCACCGCCACATCCGCGCCCTCGCGCGCGAACAGCACCGCCACCGCGCGGCCGATGCCCGAGTCGGCACCGGTCACGATCGCGCTCATGCCGCGCAGCTTGCCGCTGCCCACGTATTCCGGCGCCTCGAAGCGCGGCTGCAGCGCCAGCTCGTGCTCGTTGCCCGGCTTGGCCAGGTGCTGCTTGGGCATGCGCTGCGGCTGCTTGCGCGGCCCGGCCTGGCCGGCGTCGCCCGCCTTGGCGCGCTTGGGCTTGGGCTTGGCGTCGCCGGCATCGACCGCGCGCTGCAGCGCGCGCTGGTGCTGCGCGGTCTTGGCGCTGGACGAGGATGCGGCGCTACTGCGCTTGGATGGGGCGGACGGGGTGGCGGCAGGACGCTTGCGGGAGGCCATCGGCAGTACTCCGGGTGCGGGAGGAGGACGCGGTGGCGCAGCCCTCCTCGAAGGGAAGGAAGAGGCGTCACTCAGGCGCGGTCGGCCAGACCGCTGACGCCGGCGTGCTGGGCACAATGCGCGCAGCAGAACATGCGCTCGCCGGCCTGCACGCCGTGGCCGACGATGCGGCAATCGCAGTGGCTGCAGCGCGGGGCGAAAGCGTGGATGGCGCACTCGAACGAATCGAAGGTGCCGCTGCGCGCGCCCTGGGTCAGGGTGAAGGCCTGGTCGTAGTCGTTTCCGCAGACATCGCAGGTGGCCATGGTCGGCTCCGGTTGCTGGGGGGATCCCGAGTCTGGCCCCGCCGGCGGCCACGACCGGTGAAACCGCCGGGGCGATCTCTTCATGCCGCGCAAACATGCGCCGCGACAGGCTCGCGCCATCGATTGAAGGAGACGCCCATGATCCGCTACTCGCTTGCCCACCTCGCCCCGTTCGCCGCCGTGCTGCTGCTCGGCGCCTGCAGTACCACTCAGGTGGCGCAGGTGCAGCCGATCGACGGCGTCATCTCCGGCCAATGCCATATCGACAAGGTGCGCGGCGCGGTCGGCCTGGCCGCCTCGCGCATGACCGTCGAACGCGCCCGCGTCGACAGCGACAGCCTCAAGGTGCAGGTGGTCAAGAGCAGCGTCACCGACAACGGCGCCACCTCCAGCGGCGTGGACAGCCCCAACCGCGGCGCCCGCGAAACCGGCGGCGACCGCCTGACGGTCGAGATCGGCCCGACCAACAACATCACCACCGTCTACTGCGGCTGATCCGCGTCGCCGGCCGGCCCGCCGCGCCGAGCGCAGCGCCACCCGCTCAGGCGCGTTTACGGGCCCTAGGCGCGGCCTTGCGCTTGCCGCGATGACCGCTGCCCTGCGCGCTCGCCGCCGCGCCCTTGCGCGTGGTCCGAGCAACCTTGCGCAGCGGCGGCGCCTTCGCCGCGGTGCGGCCGGCGGCCTTGGCCGCCTTGCGCGCCGCGGTGCGGGCCCGCCCCAGATACTTCAGCGTGATCAGGTCCCACTGCCGCTCGCCGCGCACGCCCTCGCACAGCCCGTGCAGGCGGCCGCAGCGCCAGCCGTCGAACACGCACGGATCGATATAGGCCTTGCGGCACACCGCCGGGGTATTGCCCAGCGCCTCGGCCACCTCGCGGATCACCGCGTTCTGCGCCTGCGCCAGCGCGCGCTCGCCGCCCGTATCCGGCAGCGGCAGCGCGGCCAGCCGCTGCAGCGCGGCGCGGGTGCCGCCCCAGGTGCGGAAGTCCTTGGCGGTGAAACTGTCGCCCATCGCCTCGCGCAGGTAGTCGTTGACCTCGCCCGAATCCACTGGCTGCAGCTGACCGTCGTCGTCGCGGTACTGGAACAACGCCTGCCCGGGCAGTTGCTGGCAGCCGCGGATCAGCTTGACCAGGTGTACGTCGTCGACCTCGATGTCGTGCTCCTGGCCGCCCTTGCCGCGGAACTGCAGCCGCGCGCGGCCGCCCTTGACGAAGGCCAGGTGGCGGTTGCGCAGCGTAGTCAGGCCGTAGGAGCGGTTGCTGCGTGCGTATTCGGCGTTGCCCACGCGCACCAGGGTCTCGGCCATCAGCGCCACCACCATCGCCAGCACCTTGTCGCGCGGGTAGCCGGGCAGCGCCATGTCGCGGCGCAGGCGCCGGCGCAGCCGCGGCAGGGCCTGGCCGAAGGCGACGATGCGCTCGAACTTGCCGTCGCCGCGCACCTGCGCCCAGTCGGCGTGGTAGCGGTACTGCTTGCGCCGGCGCGCGTCGCGGCCGGTGGCCTGCAGGTGGCCGTTGTCGCGCGTGCAGATCCACACCTCGGTATAGGCCGGCGGGATCGCCAGCTGGCGGATGCGCTGCAGGGTGGCGGCGTCGCGCACCGCACTGCCGTCGGGCATGCGATAGCCGAAGCCCTTGCCGGCACGGCGGCGGACGATGCCTGGCTCCTGGTCGCTGACGTAGACCAGGCCCGCGCTGCTGGCGGCCTGGCGGGACTGCCGGGCACGCGCCGCCTCGGCCGCGGCGGTGGAACGGGACGGGTTGGACATCGGACCTCCGGAAGCCGGAACCGCGGCCAGCGCCGCCGGTTCCACGAGCCCGGATTGTCGGCAGCGCAGCGGCTACGGCGCGTGATGCCCGGTCGTTGCACCGCTTAACGTGTGGCGAACGCGCCATGTCCGATGCTGCCGGTATTGGACGTGCGTCGCGCCGGCAGACACCGCAACGGCCGTCGGCGCATCGGCGGTGCCGTTCGCCGCCGATGGCCGCGGCCGGTCTCAAGCGCGGCGCACGGTCCAGGGATGTCATGCACGTGGAGGCGGGACGCGGTGGCTGTGCGCGATGCAGAGCGGTTGGTGTGCGGAGTGCGGGCCCCGGGCCGGCGCCAGGCGCACGCCTTCGCACCGCATCGCGGGTGCTCCGCACTCGTCTCACGGGCATCACACACTCTATGCTGCACCCATCCTCCCTCCATCCATCAGGAGCCCCGATGAGCACACCCCTTTCCTCCCGTGCGTCCACGCGTGTCGGCCTGCTCGGCACGGCCTGCCTGGCGCTGGCCCTGGCCGCCTGCGGCGCGCCGCCGCCGGACGAGCAGGAACAGGTGACCGCCAAGGCCCAGGCCGCCGCGCAGCAGGCCGCCGCGCCGGATCCGGCCAATGCCCCGGACGCGCCGCCCGTCGGGACCTGCGATGCCTCGCAGGCACAGGGGCTGGTCGGCCAGGCCGCCGAGCAGGCGCTGCTGGACCAGGCGCGCAGCGACACCGGCGCCAAGAGCGTGCGCGTGCTCAAGCCGAACCAGGCGGTGACCATGGAGTTCAACGGCGAACGGCTCAACATCGAGGTCGACGAGAAGAACCAGATCACCGGCGTGCGCTGCGGCTGAGCGCTCGGCCAAGACCCCGGCGCGGCGGCGGCGACACGGCCGCCGCCAGCGGTGAAGTTGCAGGTGTAACGGTGTATTGCGGCACCGCACCAACTATGTTTTAGTCGGGATTCCGGTGACCTCAAGAAGCGCTCCAGGAGAGAGCGGGGGCGAGTGTCGCCGCGTTCCTTCGGATCGCTTTCAGAGGCAGACATGGCCCCCCGCAACCGCCACGGGCTCTATGACCCCCAAGACGAGCGCGATGCCTGTGGTTTCGGCATGGTCGCGCAGCTCGACGACCAACCTTCGCGGGCGCTGGTGGATACCGCCATCGCCGCCCTCTCGCGCATGACCCATCGCGGCGGTGTCGCCGCCGACGGCCTCACCGGCGACGGCTGCGGCCTGTTGATCCGCAAACCCGAGCCGTTCCTGCGCGCGCTGGCGCGCGAGGCCGGCCTGAGCGTCGGCGCGCGCTTCGCCGCCGGCAACGTGTTCCTGCCGCGCGACGCAGACGATGCCGCGCGCTGCCGCCAGGTGCTGGAAGAGGAACTGCGCCGCGTCGACGTGCAGCCGTGCGGCTGGCGCCTCACCCCCACCGACGATGCGGTGTGCGGACAGCTGGCCAAGGACACCCTGCCGCGCATCGAACAGGTGTTCGTCGACGCCGGCGCCGAGCAAAGCGAGGACGCCTTCGCCCTGGCCCTGTTCCTGGCGCGCCGCCGCGCCGAGCAGCGGCTGCGCGAGGTCGCCGATTTCTACGTCACCACGCTCTCGCCCAACGGCATCAGCTACAAGGGCATGGTGCTGCCGGACAAGCTCAGCACCTTCTACCCGGACCTGCAGCGCAACGACCTGGCCTCCAGCGCCATCGTGTTCCACCAGCGTTTCTCCACCAACACGCTGCCGCGCTGGCCGCTGGCGCACCCGTTCCGCCTGCTCGCGCACAACGGCGAGATCAACACCATCGAGGGCAACCGGCACTGGGCGCAGGCGCGCAGCAAGGTGTGGAAGACTCCGCGCTTCGACATCGCCGAGCTCGACCCGGTGATCTCGATGCATGGCTCCGACTCGCAGAGCCTGGACAACATGCTCGAGCTGCTGGTCGCCGGCGGCATGGACCTGCTGCAGGCGCTGCGCATCCTAGTGCCGCCGGCCACCCAGTCGCTGGAGTTCAAGGACGCCGACCTGGCCGCGTTCTACGAGTTCTACGGGCTCAACACCGAGCCGTGGGACGGCCCGGCCGGCATCGTCGCCTGCGACGGCCGCTACGCCGCGTGCATGCTCGACCGCAACGGCCTGCGCCCGGCGCGCTGGATGCTGACCTCCGACCGGCATTTCCTGGTCGCTTCCGAAGCCGGCGTGTGGGAACTGCCGGCCGAGCGCGTCACCCGCAAGGGCAAGCTCGGCCCCGGCGAGATGATGGCCATCGACCTCAAGCGCGGCGACCTGCTCGATTCCGACGCCATCGACCGCATCAACCGCGGCCGCGCCCCGTACAAACAATGGCTGCAGCAGGGCGTGACCTACCTGCAGACCGAGCTGATCGATCCCTCGCTGGTCGAGGAGCCGTTCGACGAGCGCACCCTGCGCAGCTACCACAAGTTGTTCCAGCTCAGCACCGAGGAAGTGGAGCAGGTGCTGCGGCCGCTGGCCGAGACCGAGCAGGAAGCCACCGGCTCGATGGGCGACGACACCCCGATGGCGGTGCTCAGCCGCCACACCCGGCCGCTGTACGACTACTTCCGCCAGGCCTTCGCGCAGGTCACCAACCCGCCGATCGACCCGCTGCGGGAAGACTGCGTGATGTCGCTGACCACCCAGCTCGGCAAGGAGACCAACATCTTCCATGCCGGCCCGGAGACGGTGAACCACGTCATCCTCAACTCGCCGGTGCTCAGCCAGCGCAAGCTGCGGCAGTTGCTGAAGATGGAGCAGTACCAGACCCGCAACGCGCAGATCGACCTGTCCTACAGCGTCGAGGAAGGCCTGGAGGCCGGGCTCAGGCGCATCTGCGCCGAGGCCGAACAGGCCGCGCGCGACGGCAAGGTCATGCTGCTGCTGACCGACCGCTACCCGGTGCCGGAGCGGCCGATGGCGCATGCGCTGCTGGCCACCGGCGCGGTGCATCACCACCTCTCGCGGGTCGGCCTGCGCTGCGACGTCAACCTGATCATCGAGACCGGCACCGCGCGCGATCCGCACCACATGGCCTGCCTGCTCGGCTTCGGCGCCACCGCGGTGTATCCGTACCTGGCCTACCAGACCCTGTTCGACCTGGGCCGGCGCGGCATCCTGTTGCTCAAGAGCGGCGGCGAGCAGACCCAGATCGGCCGCAAGTACCGCAAGGGCATCTACAAGGGCCTGTCCAAGATCATCTCCAAGATGGGCATCTGCACCATCGCCAGCTACCGCGGCGCGCAGTTGTTCGAGATCGTCGGGCTGGATCCGGACGTGGTGGCGCTGTGCTTCCCGGACACCGCCGCGCGCATCGGCGGCGTCGGCCTGGCGCGGCTGGACACCGAGGCGCGGCAACTGGCCGCGCGCGCCTGGAACGACCTGCTCAAGCCGGAAGTGGGCGGCCTGCTCAAGTACGTGCACGGCGGCGAGTACCACATGTACAACCCGGACGTGGTGCTGACCCTGCAGCGCGCCACCCGCAGCGGCCTGCAGGCCGACTGGGACGCCTACGCGGCCGCGGTGCACGGGCGCCCGGCCTCGGCCCTGCGCGACCTGCTGCAGCTCAAGCGCGCGGCTACGCCGACGCCGCTGGACGAGGTGGCCCCGGCCGAAGACCTGCTGCGCCGTTTCGACACCGCCGCGATCAGCCTCGGCGCGCTGTCGCCGGAGGCGCACGAGGCGCTGGCGATCGCGATGAACCGCCTCGGCGGGCGCAGCAATTCCGGCGAAGGCGGCGAAGACCCGGCGCGCTACGGCACCGAGAAGCGCTCCAAGATCAAGCAGGTGGCCTCCGGCCGCTTCGGCGTCACCCCCGAGTACCTGGTCAATGCCGAGGTGCTGCAGATCAAGGTCGCGCAGGGCGCCAAGCCCGGCGAAGGCGGCCAGCTGCCCGGCCACAAGGTCAACGAACTGATCGCGCGGCTGCGCTACGCCAAGCCGGGCATCGGCCTGATCTCGCCGCCGCCGCACCACGACATCTACTCGATCGAAGACCTCGCGCAACTGATCTACGACCTCAAGCAGGTCAATCCCAGCGCGCTGGTGTCGGTGAAGCTGGTCAGCCATGCCGGCGTGGGCACCATCGCCGCCGGCGTGGTCAAGGCCGGCGCCGACCTGATCACCGTGTCCGGCCACGATGGCGGCACCGGTGCCAGCCCGGTCAGCTCGATCCGCTATGCCGGCGTGCCGTGGGAACTGGGCGTGGCCGAGTCGCACCAGGCGCTGGTCGCCAACGACCTGCGCGCCCGCACCATCCTGCAGACCGACGGCGGCCTGAAGACCGGCCTGGACGTGGTCAAGGCGGCGATCCTGGGCGCGGACAGCTTCGGCTTCGGCACCGGGCCGATGATCGTGCTCGGCTGCAAGTACCTGCGCATCTGCCACCTCAACAACTGCGCCACCGGCGTGGCCACCCAGGACGAGCGCCTGCGCGCCAACCACTTCGTCGGCCTGCCCGAGCGCGTGGAGAACTTCTTCCGGCTGCTGGCCGAGGAAGTGCGGCAATGGCTGTCGTACCTGGGCGTGCGTTCGCTGGACGAGATCGTCGGCCGCACCGAACTGCTGCAGCAGCTGGACATCTCGCCGCGCGAAGGCGTGCGCGTGGACCTGTCGCGGCTGCTCAAGGACGTGCGCCACGACGGCGGCCACTGCGCCGCGCAGCGCCTGTACGAATCGCCGGACAGCCTAGCCACGCAGATGGACGGCCTGCTCGCCGACGCCATCGCGCACAAGCGCGGCGGCGACCATCGCTTCCTGATCCACAACACCGACCGTTCGATCGGCGCGCGCCTGTCCGGCGCCATCGCCCGCGTCCACGGCAACCACGGCATGGACGATGCGCCGCTGACCCTGCGCTTCCGCGGTTCGGCCGGGCAGAGTTTCGGCGCGTTCAACGCCGGCGGCCTGCACCTGGAACTGGAAGGCGAGGCCAACGACTACGTCGGCAAGGGCATGGCCGGCGGCCGCCTGGTGGTGCGTCCGCCGCGCGGCGCCCGCTTCGAGGCGCGCAGCACGGCGATCATCGGCAATACCTGCCTGTACGGCGCCACCGGTGGCGAACTGTATGCGGCCGGCCGCGCCGGCGAGCGCTTCGCGGTGCGCAACTCCGGCGCGCTGGCGGTGATCGAGGGCGCCGGCGACCATTGCTGCGAGTACATGACCGACGGCATCGTACTGGTGCTGGGCAAGGTCGGGCTGAACTTCGGCGCCGGTTTCACCGGCGGCCTGGCCTACGTGCTCGACGTGGACCGCGACTTCGTCGACCGCTACAACCACGAACTGATCGACATCCACCGCATCTCCGCCGAAGGCTTCGAGAGCCACCGCCAGCACCTGCACAAGCTGATCAGCCGCCACCGCGAGCTGACCGGCAGCATCTGGGCGCAGCAGATCCTCGACGAATTCCGCGACTACGTCGGCAAGTTCTGGCTGGTCAAACCGAAGGCGGCGAGCATCGAGTCGTTGACCGAGTCGCTGCGCCGAGCCGCCTGATGGCGGCCCGTCGCAGCGACGGGATTGGGGAGTCGGGATTCGGGATTGGCAAAAGCAACCCCGCACGGATCCGACACCCGTCCTCCGCTTTCTCGAATCCCGAATCCCCAATCCCGAATCCCCACACAACACCGCGCTCCGTACCCTCATCCGCCCCTTCGGGGCACCTTCTCCCGGTGGGAGAACGGATTACGCCACGGATTTTTTTATGAGCCGCAAGCACGCCTTCCAGTTCCTCGACCTGCCCCGGCAGATGCCGCAACGCATTCCGGTGGAACTGCGCACCTCCGGCGACTGGAACGAGCTGTACGGCAAGTTCGACAAGGCCGATGCGCAGTACCAGGCCGGGCGCTGCCTGGATTGCGGCAATCCGTACTGCAGCTGGAAGTGCCCGGTGCACAACGCGATCCCGCAGTGGCTGCAACTGGTGCAGGAGAACCGCATCGAGGAAGCCGCGGCGCTGTGCCACAGCACCAATCCGCTGCCGGAAGTGTGCGGGCGGGTGTGCCCGCAGGACCGCCTGTGCGAAGGCAGCTGCACGCTGGAGGAGTTCGGCGCGGTCACCATCGGCGCGGTCGAGAAGTACATCGTCGATACCGCGCTCAACAACGGCTGGCGCCCGGACCTGAGCCAGGTCGAACCCACCGGCAAGCGCGTGGCGGTGATCGGCGCCGGTCCGGCCGGACTGAGTTGCGCCGATCGCCTGGCGCGCGCCGGCATCCAGGCGGTGGTGTACGATCGCTACGAGCAGATCGGCGGGCTGCTGCAGTTCGGCATTCCCAGCTTCAAGCTGGACAAGAGCGTGATCGGCAAGCGCCGCGAGGTGCTCGAAGGCATGGGCGTGCAGTTCCGCCTGGGCGTGGAGATCGGCCGCGACGTGAGCCTGGAGCAACTGCTTGGCGAATACGACGCGGTGTTCCTGGGCACCGGCGCCTACCGCTACACCGACGGCGGCCTGCCCGGCCAGGACCTGCCCGGCGTGCTGCCGGCGCTGCCGTTCCTGGTGCAGAACAGCCGCATCGTCGGCGGCAACGATCCCTGGGGCCGGCCGATCGCCGGCTGGGAAGACAAGATCGCGCTGCCCGACCTGAGCGGCAAGCGCGTGGTGGTGCTGGGCGGCGGCGACACCGGCATGGACTGCGTGCGCAGCGCGATCCGCCTGGGCGCGGCCAAGGTCACCTGCGCCTACCGCCGCGACGAGGCCAACATGCCCGGCTCGGCGCGCGAGGTGGCCAATGCGCGCGAGGAAGGCGTGCGCTTCCTGTTCAACCGCCAGCCGCTGGCGGTGGAAGCCGACGCCGACGGCAACCTGGCCGGCGTGCGCGTGGTGCAGACCCGGCTCGGCGAGCCGGATGCGCGCGGGCGCCAGGCCGCGGTACCGGTGGAAGGTAGCGAATCGCTGCTGGACGCGGACGTGGTGATCATCGCCTTCGGCTTCTCGCCGAGCGTGCCCGAGTGGCTGGCGGCGCAGGGCGTGGAAGGCACCGCCAACGGCCGCATCCTCGCCGGCGGCAGCGATGCCGACGGCAGCGGCCGCCTGCCGTACCAGACCACCAATCCCAAGCTGTTCGCCGGCGGCGACGCGGTACGCGGCGCCGACCTGGTGGTGACCGCGGTGGCCGAAGGCCGCGATGCCGCGGCCAGCATCGCCGCCTGGATCGGCAACCGCCTGCCGGTGACGACCCAGGCCGCCGCCTGAGCGACGGCGCACGGTCTCGGCGAAATTCGGCCGGTTCGGCGCGGGCGGGAACATCGCAGAGTTAGCGGTGCGGCCGACGGCAGCACCGCCGAACTGCTGCCTGGCATTCCCGGGATGCAGGACGCGTGTGGCGTCGCTGGCGTCGCGCCCCTTCCACCGCGACTCCTTCGCTGCGCACCTGACCTGGCGCACGGACGGCTGACGCAGTGCCGCGACCACGGTCACGCCGCTGCTGTCGGCTGCAGCACGCGCCTGCCGTGACGCCGCCGACGTCCGCGCGCAGCGTGCCTGGGTCAGGTGAATGCCGGGCTAACACGGGTGCGTGCAGGCTGGCGATCCCGGGGGCGATCCTTGCACGCTTGCGCCTGCCGTCCCGCATTCCCCCGACGCGGACGGCGCCTCCCCTCACCCAAGGAAGCTCCCCCATGTCGCTTTCCTCGTCGTGTTCTGTGCGCTGGCGTTCCCTGCCGCTGGCGCTGCTGCTCGCCGTCGCCTGCAACGCCGCCGCCGAAGGCCGCAACGTGCTCAAGTACGCCGGCGTCAACCTGTCCGGCGCCGAGTTCAACTCCGGCAAGAAGCCCGGCGTGCTGTACAAGGACTACACCTACCCGACGGCGACCGACTACAGCTACTTCGCCAGCAAGGGCATGAACACCATCCGCCTGCCGTTCCTGTGGGAACGCCTGCAACCCACCGCCAAGGGCGAGTTCGACCAGGCGCAACTGGCGCTGTTGAAGAAGGCGGTGGAGCAGGCCAAGGCCAACCACCTGTACCTGATCCTGGATCCGCACAACTACGCCAAGTACAACGGCGCGCTGGTCGGCAGCGAAGGTGCCCCGGACGAGGTGTTCGCCGACCTGTGGCGGCGCCTGGCCAAGGAGTTCAAGGGCGACGACAACGTCATCTTCGGGCTGATGAACGAACCCAATGCGGTGTCCTCGACCGACTGGGCCAGCGCGGCGCAGGCGGCGATCGACGCGATCCGCAAGGTCGGCGCCAACAACCTGATCCTGGTGCCGGGCACCGCCTACACCGGCGCGCACAGCTGGCGCAGCACCGCCTACGGCACGCCGAACGCGGTGGCGCTGCAGCCACTCAAGGATCCACGCAACCGCATGGCGTTCGAAGCGCACCAGTACCTGGATCGCGACAACAGCGGCACCAAGGGCGAGTGCGTCAGCGCCACCGCCGGTGCCGAAAAGCTGGCCGGGTTCGTCAGCTGGTTGCGCGAGAACAAGAAGGTCGGCTTCATCGGCGAGTTCGCCACCGCCAACACACCTACCTGCAACCAGGCGCTGGAGAACATGCTCAGCTACATGCAGAAAAACGACGACGTGATCCTGGGCTGGACCTGGTGGGCGGCCGGTGCGTGGTGGAAGCCCGACTATCCGTTCAACGTGCAGCCCGGCAAGGACGGCAGCGAGAAGCCGCAGATGCCGATCCTGTCCAAGTACGCCCGCCAGATCACCGGCAAGAAGTGAGCCGCCGTTGCCGGCGCCGTGTGCCGGCAACGCCTCGCATCACCGCACAACGCGTGCAGCGTCCGCGACGCGCACGCCGGGCACAGCGCATGCAGCGCGATCCAGTACCGGTTCGCGCTGCCAATCGCGGCACAGATCCAGGCATCCGCACCTGCGACGCATCGCCTCGCCCTCGGCAATGCACTACGGTGTCCGCACACCGTTGTCATCAGCCCGGCCTGGCAGTTCCATCGGCCGGGTTCCCCCTTGATGCCGAAGGAGACCCACCATGATCGCGCGCACCTTGCGTCGGCGGTCGCGGCACGCATGGCGTGCCGCGCTGCTGCTGTGCCTGTCCGTTCCGCTGCCGTCGCTGCAGGCGCAAGAGGCGCTGCGTTTCGCCGGCGTCAACCTGTCCGGCGCCGAGATCGCGCCGTCGAAGATTCCCGGCGTCGTCGGCGTCGACTACACCTATCCGCGCAGCAGCGACTACCCCTATTTCGCCGGCAAGGGCATGAACCTGCTGCGCCTGCCGGTGCGTTGGGAACGCCTGCAACCGCAGCCGCGCGGTCCGCTCGACGCGGCGCAACTGGCGCTGATCGACGACGCCGTGCAGCAAGCCAAGGCGCAGGGCATGTACGTGATCGTGGACATCCACAACTACGCGCGTTACGACGGCCGCCTCATCGGCAGCACCGGCCTGCCGGTCGCCGCCTTCGTCGACCTGTGGCAGCGTCTGGCGCGCGCCTACGGCAGCGACAACGCGGTGGTATTCGGGCTGATGAACGAGCCGCATGGCATCAGCCCCGCCGCCTGGGCCGGCGCCGCGCAAGCCACGCTCGATGCGATCCGCGCCACCGGCGCCAGCAACCTGATCCTGGTGCCGGGCGCGCTGTGGACCGGCGCGCATAGCTGGTACACGCCGGTGGACGGCACGTCGAACGCCAGCGCGCTGGCCACGCTGCACGATCCGCTGCAGCGCGTGGCGATCGAAGTGCACCAATACCTCGATGCCGACTCCAGCGGCACCAGCCCGGTCTGCGTCAGCGACGACATCGGCGCCGAACGCCTGCGCGCGTTCACCGGATGGTTGCAGGAGACCGGCCACCTCGGCTTTCTCGGCGAATTCGGCGCCGCCGACAATCCGGTCTGCCGGCGCGCACTCGATGGCATGCTCGCCGACATCGCGCAGCACCCGACGCTGTGGCTGGGCTGGAGCTACTGGGCCGGCGGCGCCTGGTGGCGCGCCGACTATCCGTTCAACGTGCAGCCCGACGCCGACGGCCACGACCGCCCGCAGATGGCGATCCTCGCGCCCTGGGCGCAGCGCATCACGCGCTGAGCCCGGCGCTGCCGAAGGCGAGGCGCGCGTGCGGCGCCATGCGTCACGACGCCGTGGCGCGCGCCGACACATAGGGATCTTTAGTCACGCCGGGACGTGTGCTGTGAGCGGCGCTCCCCTTTTCTTGCGAGATCAGCCGAGGCGGGCTTTACCGCGAACGCGTCGTCGCGGCTGCGCCGCTCCCACAGGGCAAGCTGCATCCAGCGGATTGTGCGCAAGCAGGCGAGTAGAGGCGCCCGCGTGACCTGCGACGTGCAATGCGTCGCACATTTCCGATGACCACGATCGCTCTGGCATGGCGGTTGCAGCGTGGTGCACGGCCGCGCACGCCGCATCGCGGCGGCGCCTGCCGCTCTTTCCCCACGAAGGATCCGCCATGCCACGCAATTCCCGTTTTTTCCGCTTCCCGCAATGGCGGCAGCGCGCCGCGCTGTGCCTGCTCCTGGCCGCCTGCGTGCCGTTCGCCCACGCGCAGCAGACGCTGCGCTATGCCGGCATCAACCTGGCCGGTGCCGAGTTCAACTCGGCGAAGAAGCCCGGCGTGCTGTTCAAGGACTATGTGTATCCCACCGACGCCGACTATGCGTACACCGCGGCGCAGGGCATGAACATCGTGCGCCTGCCGTTCCTGTGGGAGCGGCTGCAGCCGCAGGCCAACGGCCCGCTGGACACCGCGCAACTCGAGGCCCTGCGCACCGCCGTCGCGCGCGCCAAGCGCTACGACCTGCAACTGATCCTGGACGTGCACAACTACGCCAAGTACAACGGCGTGCGCATCGGCGGCGACGCGGTGCCGGCGGCGGCGCTGGCCGATCTGTGGCGGCGCCTGGCGCTGGTGTTCGGCAACGACAGCAGCGTGGTGTTCGGGCTGATGAACGAACCCAACGGCCTGGCAGCGGGCGACTGGGCGGCCATCGCGCAAGCGGCGATCGACGCGATCCGCGGCACCGGTGCCGACAATCTGATCCTGGTGCCCGGCACCGCCTTCAGCGGCGCGCACAGCTGGAACAGCACCTGGTACGGCGTGTCCAACGCGCAGGGGTTGCTGACGGTCCACGATCCCGCCGGCAACCTGGCGTTCGAAGTGCATCAGTACCTGGATCCGGACTCCTCCGGCACCAGTCCCGCCTGCGTCGGCACCAGCATCGGCGCGGAGCGTCTGCAAGGGTTCACCCAATGGCTGCGCGCCAACGGCTATCGCGGCTTCCTCGGCGAGTTCGGCGGCAGCAGCGACGCCACCTGCCTGGCCGCGCTCGACACCATGCTCGACTACGTCCACGCCAACGGCGACGTCTGGCTGGGCTGGACCGCCTGGGCCGGCGGCGCGTGGTGGCGCAGCGACTACGCGTTCAACCTGCAACCGGACAAGAGCGGGGCCGACAAGCCGCAGATGGACGTGCTGGCGGTGCGCGCGCAGCAGATCACGCAGTGACCGCGGCAAGGCCGGGGTCCACGGCGGCGGCATGGCGATCGCGCGGCGATTGAGTCGGCCCCGGGACGGGCGCAGACTGTCGCACCTTCTCCGCACGGATCGACGCATGCGCCTGGGCCTGGCCGCCAACCGATTGCACCACCAGGGCAAGGATGCCGCGCTGTTCCGCTGGCTGCGCGCCAGCGAAGCCGGCATCCGCGAGCTGCAGCTCGGCCTGCATGCGGTCGGCCGCACCCACGAGGCGATCGTGCGTGCCGGGTTGTTGACCGGCTATACCGGCCTCAAGCGCTACCCGTTCGGCCGCGAAGGCGGACTGATGAAGCTGGTGGCCGAAGTCGTGGGCCTGGAAGGCGCCGAACGCACCCTCGACGGTGCCATCTACCTGATCGATCCGGTCGACCCATCCTCGATTTTCCCCGAGGCGATCGCGCTCAAGCGCCAGTGCGTGATCCACGGCAAGCCGTTCATTTCGACCGTGGCCAGTGCCCGCGACTGGGTGGAGATGGAGCGCATCCACGCCGCGTTGCCGCCGGACCGTGGCGCCGACGATCTGTACGCGCTGCAGCGGCAGACCCTGGCGCTGATCGCCCACGACGCGATGAAGCCGCAGATGCTGGCGTTCGCCAGCGCGCATTTCGACCTGCTGTCGCGCTTCGCCGAACGCGTGGCCACCGGCACCACCGGCCAGCGGCTCAACGAACTGGCCTGGAGCCGCGGCTGGCCGCAGGGCCAGGAGTGGGTGCACCGCTACCAGAGCGGCCCGATGGGCGGCGACGCCCAGATCGCCGATCGTGTGCTCGCGCGGCGCTGCCACCGCGCGATCTTCTTCGAGGATCCGCATGTCGCGCGCCAGCACGAGGCCGACATCCAGTTGCTGGAACGCGCAGTGACCACGGTCACCGACAGCGCCGTGTGCATCACCTCGCCGGTGATCGCCGCGCGCTGGGCGCAGTCCGCCGCACGCCGCCTCGCCGCGGACTGACACACGCGGTCATCGCGCGCGCTCGCCTCGCGCGTGGACAGCAGACAGGACCCGCCGCGACGCTGCGCCGGCGTGCGTGACCTTACGCACAGTCACTGCGATGTCACGCCGATCGCCAACACTGCCGCGCCTGTCCAGATCCCAGGGGGGATCCGATGTTGCGTTTCACCCTGCGCCTGCTGCTGCTCGGCGCAGCAGCACTGTGCGCGCTGCCGTCCGCGTCTGCGCAGCCGGCCGAGCGCCTGCGCGTGCACGGTTCCAACAGTCTCGGCGCGCGGCTGATGCCGGCGCTCGTGGAATCCTGGCTGCAGAGCATGGGCTACCGGCAACTGCAACGGCGTCGCGTCGATGCGACGACGCTGGAGATCGCCGCAGTGCGCGACGACGCGGCGCTGGTGGTCGAGATCGCCGGCACCGGCTCGGCCGCCGGCATCGCCGACCTGGTGCATGGCGACGCCGAGCTGGCGATGCTGGCGCGCCAGCCCGACACGCGCGAACGCGAGGCCGCCTGGCAGCTCGGCGACCTGGCCTCGCCGGACCAGCAGTTCGTCGTCGCCCTGGACGGTGCGCGGGTCCTGGTCGCCGCCGACAACCCCATCGCCACGCTCAGCGTCGCGCAGCTGCGCGATATCCTCAGCGGCCGGACGACGCGCTGGTCGCAACTCGGTGGTGCGGACCTGCCGATCGCGCTCCATCGCAGCGCCGTGCATGGCGGGCTCGACGATTTCCTGCGCGAGCGCCTGGCGCTGCCGGCGCTGCACGCGCCGGGGGAGGTCCTGCATGCCGACCAGGCCGAGGCCGCGCGCGCCATCGCCGGCCATCCCGACGCCTTGGCGATCGTCGGGCTGACCACACCGGTGCCGGCCGGCACGCGCGCCCTGGCCATCGCCGACGGCGGCCTCGCCGTCGCCCCGACCGCGGCGGCAGTGCGCGGCGAAGACTATCCATTGGTCCAGCGCTACAGCCTGTACGGCGGGCAGATGATGTCGGCGCTCGGCCGCAGCCTGGCCCTGTATGCGGTCGGCCCGCAGGCGCAGCAACTGGTGCGCCGGCTCGGTCCGATCGCCATGACGATCGACGTCGACCCCACCACACCGCCAAGCGCGAGCGCCGCTGTCCGCACCGACGCGGCCTACATCCATGCCATCGCGGGCGCCCGGCGTCTGACCACCACGCTGCGTTTCAGCCTGCACTCGTTCAATGGGATGTACGAGGCGCGCAGCGCCCAGGACCTGGACCGGCTCGTCGCCTTCATGCACCAGCCGGCGATGCGCGGTCGCGTCCTGGCGGTGATCGGCTTCGCCACGCCGGACAGTGCCAACCGCCTGTACCCGACCATCGCCAGCAACGACCGTGCCGACGTGGTCGCCGCGTATCTGGTGCAACGCGGCGTCGCGGTGGAGCGCGTCCGCGGCCTCGGCGCACTGCGTCCGCTGCTTGGCGGCGAAGACGCCGCGGCCAAGGCCCGCAACGAGCGCGTCGAGCTTTGGCTGCTGGATCGGGCGCGGTAGCACGCTAGGCGCAGGTCGAAGAGCGTGGCGACGGGTGGACGCATCGGTGCCGCGGGACGCGAATGCGTGGCGTGGCATCCCGCAGTTTTCTTTGAGACGACAGCTGCAGCGGACACGGCGGTCCATCTGCAAAAGCGTAGCGCGATCAAGCACGACGCCGCTGGCCGGGTAGCCGATACAGCGGTCGATACCGATGCAGAGCGCCTGCTGCAGGAACGAGCGCTTCCATAACGGCAAAAGCGAGCACACGTGCAGGAGCGGCCTCAGCCGCGACGAGGCGTCCCCGGGAATGCCCGTCGCGGCTGAAGCTGCTCCTACAAAAACCTCAAGCCTCAACCGAACGACACCTTCAGCTCGCCACGACAAGGTGCGGCTGCGAACGGCTCGGCACGCCGCCCAAGGGAACCACGTCGACGCACGGATGGCGCCACATGGCCACGCCAGACGAGCGAGCGGATCCCGGCTACAGCGCGCCGCCGTGGGCCATGCCCCGTTCACCGCACGACGCCTAAAGTCGCCCGACAACGCTCGCCCATCTAGCCCTGGAGATCGCCATGCCTCGTCCGTCGCACGCCGTGCTTGGCGTGATGCTTGCCGCAGCCGCCCTGGCGCACAGCGCGCCCGCCGCCGCAGTGCAGCGGCTGTGGCCGACCGCGGACCAATGGCAACAACTGCACGCCTCGGCCGCCACCGATCCGGCCTGGCGCCAAGTCGAGGCGGCGCAGGCCCGGCTGGCCGATGCGGCGCGCGCACAGGGCGCGCATCCGCTCGACAACCTGAGCACCGGCGGCCGCCTGCACGGCGATCCGGTAAAGGCGGCGACCGAAGCCAGCCTCGGCGACATGCCGCGCATCCAGGCGCTGGCGCTGGGCTACGCCCTGGACGGCGGGCGCGCGGACGCATTGGCCGCCGGCGACCAACTCGCGCAATGGGCCGCACGCAACGTGCCCAACGGCAATCCGATCGACGAGACCGGGCTGGAACCGGCGATCTTCGCCTACCGCATCGTGCGCCCGACGCTGCCGGACGCGCAACGCCACGCCATCGACGCCTGGATGCGAAAGATCGCCGACGCCGAAATCGGCTCGCGCGATCTCAAGCGCAAGACCGCCACCAACAACTGGCATAGCCACCGCCTGAAGACCGTGGGCATGATCGGCGCCGCGCTCGACGACACCCGGTTGCTGGACTACGCCCGCACCGGCTTTCGCCAGCAGATCGCCGACAACCTGTTGCCCGACGGCCGCAGCATCGATTTCGTCGAACGCGATGCGCTGTCCTATCACGTCTACGACCTGCGCCCGCTGGTGACGCTGGCATTGCTGTTCTCCGAACGCGGCGAAGACCTCTACCACTGGCGCGCGCCGAACGGCGCATCGCTGGCGCGCAGCGTCGACTGGCTGCTGCCGTATCTGCGCGGCGAACGCAGCCACGCCGAGTTCGTCGGCAGCCAGGTGCCGTTCGACAAGGCACGCTCGGACAACGGCGAAGCCGGACACGTGATCGGCACGCCGTACGCAGCGGAGAGCGCGGAATCGTTGTTGGTGCTTGCCGCAGCCTACGACCCTGCCTGCGCCCGCTTGGCCCAACAGCTCGGCCACGGCACGCCGTCTTGGCGCCTCGCGATCAGCACATTGCCCGATTCACCGCGCTAGCCCCGTCACACCCGCCGGCATCGGAACGCCGGCGCTCAGCCAAGTCATGACGGAGGGGCCTGCGACGCGGCACGTCTCGATGCGAGCCGTTGCGCACCTCATCGCGCGGCACAGCGGCGCAGGAAGTGGTCGAGCGGTTTGGCCTCATCCGGCCCTTCGAGTGCCCCTTCTTCCGACGGGAGAAGGGAGTAACCGAGCCCCTCTCCCCCGGGAGAGGGGTTGGGGTGAGGGTACGGCGTGCGCAGCGCGCCACCGATCCGTCATTGCGAGGTTTCGCCCGCAACCTCATCTGCCCCTGCGGGACCCCTTCTCCCGACGGGAGAAGGGAGCAACCGAGCCCCTCTCCCCCCGGGAGAGGGGTTGGGTTGAGGGTACGGCGTGCGCAGCGCGCCACCGATCCGTCATTGCGAGGTTTCGCCCGCAACCTCATCTGCCCCTGCGGGGCCGCTTCTTCCGACGGGAGAAGGGAGGAACCGAGCCCCTCTCCCCGCGGGAGAGGGGTCGGGGTGAGGGAACGGGCAGCGCCTCGCCGATCCGTCATTTCGAGGCTTT
>NZ_JACHNP010000003.1 GCF_014206815.1 Xanthomonas sp. F10 | reverse complement strand
CCTGCAGGCGTCCTCACAAGTTACCTGCGCACACTGTCAAAGAACTTCGGGGCCGGCCTCAGCGCCTTTCCCTCTTTTCGCCCCGACGTTTCCGTCCGAGTGAGCCGCCCATTATAGCGGACTTTTTGTTTCCGTCAACACCTCATTTCGAGGTGGTTGACGCTGGTTCGCCTTCAAACCCGAGGGCTTTTCGTCGAACCGAGCCGCCCATCATAGCGGCTTTTTTCTTGCCGTCAACACCTTTTTGATCAGGTGGTTGACGCCGCTTCTTCGTCCAAACCCGAAGGCTTTTCCTCGAAGCGAGCCGGCCATATTAGCCGAATTTTTCACGCTGTCAACACCCGATGTTCGCTAGGTGTTTCCGGCCCCGCCTGCCTCTGTCGCGCCGAAGCTCGGCAGTTGCGTAGCGGGCCGCGCAGTTTAATGGCACGAAAAAAAACGTCAACCGTTTTTTTGCGGTCGCCTTGCAGCACCGTCGCTGCCCCGCGCTCTTCTCTCTATACGTGCGGACGCGGCGCGGCCGACCGCCGGCATTTGGCCGAGAATGCAGCCTGCGCTCCACGACGGGATTCCGCATGACTTCTGCTGCACGCTCACTCTGGCGCGACGCTTCGCTGCCCGCGCTGATCGCCGGCTTCGTCACCGTGCTGGTCGGCTTCACCAGTTCGGCGGCCATCGTGTTCCAGGCCGCGCGCAGCGTCGGCGCCTCGCAGGCGCAGATCGCCTCGTGGATGTGGGCGCTGGGGCTGGGCATGGGCCTGACCTGCATCGGGCTGTCGCTGCGCTACCGGATGCCGGTGGTCACCGCCTGGTCCACGCCCGGTGCCGCCCTGCTGATCGGCAGCGGCGGCGGGCTGCCGCTGTCCGATGCGATCGGCGCCTTCGTGGTGGTGGCGGTGTTGTCCACGCTCGCCGGTATCTCCGGGCTGTTCGAACGTCTGCTGCGGCGCATCCCGTTGTCGCTGGCCTCGGCGATGCTGGCCGGGGTGCTGCTGCGCTTCGGCCTGGACGTGTTCGTGGCGATGCAGCACCAACTCGGCATGGCGCTGGCGATGTTCGCCACCTACTTGCTCGGGCGCCGTGCCTTCCCACGCTATGCGGTGATCGCCACGCTGCTGGTCGGCATCGCAGTGGCCGCAGGCAACGGCGCGCTGCATCTGGAGGCGGCGCAACTGCGCCTGGCGCAGCCGGTGCTGGTGTGGCCGACCCTGTCGTGGCAGGCGCTGTTCGGGATCGCGCTGCCGCTGTTCGTGGTGACGATGACCTCGCAGAACCTGCCAGGCGTGGCGGCGATCCGCGCCTCCGGCTATGCGGTGCCCATCTCCCCGACCATCGGCTGGATCGGCGTGGTCAACACGGTGCTGGCGCCGTTCGGCGCCTACGGGTTGAACCTGGCCGCGATCACGGCGGCGATCTGCATGGGCCGCGAGGCGCAGGAAGATCCGCAGCGGCGCTACATGGCCGCGGTGTTCGCCGGGGTCTTCTATCTGCTGATCGGCGTGTTCGGCGCCACCGTGGCGGCACTATTCGCCGCCTTTCCCAAGGAACTGGTGATGGCGATCGCCGGCATCGCGCTGTTCGGCACCATCGGCAACAGCCTGGCCTCGGCGTTGCGCGAGGAACACGAGCGCGAGCCGGCGCTGATCGCGTTCCTGGTCACCGCCTCGGGCCTGTCGCTGTTCGGCATCGGCGCGGCGCTGTGGGGCCTGCTGGCCGGCGCGGCGACGCTGGCGCTGTGGCGGCGCACGCGCTGAGCGTGCGCCGCGGACGATGGCTCAGCGCGGATCGCGCAGCTGCAGCAACCAGTGGCTGGACACGCCGGAGTGATCGGGCAGCGGTTCGAAGTCGAATTGGCGGTGCACGGCCGTGGTCCCGTCCACGCGCAGCGGCAGGGTGACGTAGGCCGCGCGCCCTTGCCGCAGCAGGGTGTCGATGCGCTGGGTCTCGGCCAGCACGGCATCGCTGGCGTACAGGCGCTCGAGGTCGCAGCCGATCAGCTCGGCGACCTCGCGCTCGTACAGCGCGGCGAAGGCCTCGTTGACGAAGGCCAGGCGGCTGCGCCGCGCGCCTTCGCCGCGCTCGACGATCGCCACCGGCTCGCGCAACCGCGACAGCGAAGCCTCCAGCAGCGCGAAGTCCTGCTGGAAGCGCTTGCGCTCCATCAACTCGATCAGCACCCGCAGGCTGCGCGCCGACTCCAGGCTGATCGGCGACCAGGGCTGCGCGCGGCCGCGCACGGTCTCCTGCCACAGCTCGAAGCTCTTGCGCGGGGACAGCCGCGAACCGGCGATGTCCTGCAGCTTGGCCAACTGCGGATTGCCCGCCCAGTTGACCGTGCGTATCTGTTCGCGGCGGGTCCACAGCAAGGCGCTGCGGGCCTGCGGCATCAGCGGCACGAAGATGAAGCCGGCCGCCAGCGGGGCCAGATCGGCCAGCGCCGGAAAGGTCTGGCCGATCTGGTCCGAGTGCAGCGCGCCGACCGCGTCGTGACGCAGCGCTTCGTGATGGGTGGACTCGATCTGTTCGCGGATCCGCGCCAGATCCGCGGTCGCCGGCAGCATGCCGTGGCGGGTGACATGATCGCCGTGGAACACCGCCACGCCGTCGGCATCGACCACGTCGAGCAGGTCCGAGGCCATTTCGTCGAGCATGGACGCGGTCAGCATGTCGGCGTCGTTGAAGTTGGTGATCAACTTCTCGCGCACGGTCAGCAGCACCGACTCGGTGCGCGCACGCGCCACCGCGGTGATCGCGCCGATGCGCCCGGCCAGTGCGCGGCTCACCGCATCGGCGACATCGCGCATCTCGTGGTTGCAGAAGTACGGGCGGTAGTGGTGGCAGGCGATCAGCCCCCACAGCGCGTCGTTGACCACGATCGAGGCCACCAGGGTGGCGGTGACGCCCATGTTGGCCAGGTACTCCAGGTGCACCGGCGACACGCTGCGCAGGCTGACGTCGCTCAGGTCCACCGGCGCGCGCAGGCGCGGATGCAGCGTGGGATGGATCGGCGACGGCACATAGCCGACGTTGGCGATCTGGCGCACGCGGTTGCGCAGGTACAGCGCGCGGGCCTGCGCCGGAATGTCGGTGGCCGGATAGTGCAGGCCGAGATACGGCTCCAGTTCCGCCGCGCGCGCCTCGGCGACCACGTCGCCGTTCCAGTCGTCGTCGAAGCGGTAGATCATCACCCGGTCGTAGCCGATCAGGCTGCGCAGGCTCTTGGCGGCGCGCTGGCAGGCGTCCTCGATGCTCTGGTCGGTCTCCAGCCGGCGCAGCACCGGCAGCGCTTCGCGCAGGGTGGCGTCGGCCAGCGGCGCGTCGCGCGGCTCCAGTTCCAGCAGCCACTGCTCCGGATACAGATGCCAGGCACCGACCCAGCGCTGCGCCGCGGCGGCGCCCTTGATGCCGACGTCGACATAGGCCAGATCGCTGCGCTCGGCGGCGTCGGGCAGCAACCGCGTGCGCGGATCCTCCAGCGTCAGCAGGGCGCTGTAGGGCTGTCCGAGCAGGTCGTCCAGCGGCCGGCCGAACAGGTCGGCGGCGCTGGCGCTGGCCTGGACGATGCGGCCATCCCGCGGCTCGATCACCAGCAGCACGCCGTGCGGCTGCACCGAGCCGGGGATGTGGATCGGTTCGCGTGCGCATGCGTCCATGTCCAGGGGCACGACGATGTCGCTCATGCGGCGATCTCCAGGGCGAAATGGGTATGGAAGTGCGCGAACATGGCGCGGGCGCCATCGACCGCGGCCTGCTGCAGGGGCACGGTCGGCAAGGCCCGCTCCAGGCGTTGCTGGAAGTGCCGCCAGGCGGCCGGATCGGCATGGCCGAGTTCGAAATAGGACAGCGCCGGCGCGGCCGCGGGCAGGGTCTGCCGCAGTTGCCGGGCGATCACCCGCCCGCCCAGGCGCGAGCCCTCGACCACGTACAGCATGCCCCAGCGCTGGGCCTCGACCGACACCGGCGGCACCGGTTGCAGCGGGGGCGGCGACGCCTGCAGGGCGTGCAGGTCCTGCGCCAGCAGCGGCGCGCGCGGCTGGTACTGCCACTGCGCATCGCCGCAGTCGCGCAGCCAGGCCGCCTCCTGGCGCTCCCAGCCGGCCAGGGCCGCGTGATGGCGGCGCAGCACGTGCGCATAGGCGGACAGCGAGAGGGTGGCACCCAGCAAGGCGCGCATCGCCGGCAGGTCTTCGACGGCCTGGTGCTGCTGCGCGGTGGCGTCGCGCAGCAGGCGCGAGGCGGTCAACGGCAGGGCGGTTCCGTCGGGAGGGGACATCATGCAGGCGACTGGTACAGCAGCCGGCCGGCCGCGACGAAAGAGAGGGCACAGCGTAACAATCGCGGCCGCGTGGTGCCAGGCGAGGCCGCGCGGGCCACGCCGCCCGTGCGCACGCAAACTGAGCCGTTCATGCCTCAGCCGCCGGCCACCGTGGCGGCCGGCACCCGCGCGCGGCGCCAGGCCACGATCCAGCCGCTGCCCAGCAGCAGCGCCGCCAGCAGCCAGGGCACCCCGGGGAAATGCAGCAGCGCGCGCGGGCCGATGAAGGCGGCGAACACCCACGCGTAGAGCAGCGGCCCGATCACCCCGGCCAGGCTGACCAGGCTCATCAGCGCGCCCTGGATGCGGCCCTGCGCATCGGCGCCGACGTGGCGGGTGACGATCGCCTGCGCCGCCGGCCCGGCCACCGCCCACAGTGCGCTGATCGGCACGCCGAGCAGGAACAGCGCGCCGCTGCCGGCCACGCTGTAGATGGCGAAACCGATCACGCCGCAGCCCAGGCCGAACAGCAGCGCGCCGCGCTCGCCGAAGCGGCGCACCACCCGCGCCACCAGTACGGCATTGACCACGATGCTGCACACGCCGACCAGCGCCAGCACCCAGCTGACCTGTTTCGGCCCCCAGCCGAAGCGATAATCGGCGAACAGCACGAAGATGCTCGGGTAGACGTAGTGCGCCAGGTTGGCCAGGAAGATCACCGCGGCCAGCGCGAATACCTGCGGATAGCGACGCAGCAGGCGCAGCGCGCCGAACGGATTGGCATGCGCCCAGTCCACGCGTGCGGTGCGCCGTTCCGGCGCCAGCGATTCGGGCAGCACCCACAGGCCGTAGAGGAAGTTGAGCAGGGCCAGCCCGGCGGCGAACCAGAACGGCGCGCGCAGATGCAGGCTGCCGAGCCAGCCGCCCAGCAGCGGGCCGACCACGAAGCCCACGCCGAACGCCGCGCCGATGATGCCGTAGGCCTGGGCGCGCTTGTCGGCGGGGGTGATGTCGGCGATGTAGGCGTTGGCCGAGGTGAAGCTGGCCGAGAACACGCCGGAGACCATGCGCGCCAGCAGCAGCACCGGCAGGCTCTGCGCCAGCGCCATCACCATGAAGTCCACGCCCAGCCCCAGGCAAGAGGCCAGGATCACCGGGCGACGGCCGTAGCGGTCGGACAGGGCGCCCTGCAGCGGCGAACTGACGAACTGCAGCGCGGCGAACAGGAAGCCGAACCAGCCGACCCACCGGGCCGCGGCGGCGAAATCGCCGCCGGTGAAGTCGCGCACCAGCGTGGGCAGCACCGGGATGATGACGCCGAAGGACAGCACGTCGATCAGCAGGGTGACGAAGATGAAGGCGACCGCGGCACGGCGTGAGCGGATGGCGGGAGTCGGAGCGTGCACAGCAGGCCTCCTGGCGGACGCGGCAGTGTAATCGGCGCCGCTGCGGGTGCGGGAGGCCGAGTGGAGAGCGCCGCCTGCCTGCCACCTCGCGGGGGCTTGGCTGGGTGCGGTCGGCGCGATTTCCAGTCGCGAGCGGCGGAGGTCGTCGCGTCGGGACTGAAGTCCCTCCCACAACAGCGTCGCGGCTGGGCGGATTGGCCCGGAACTGAGGCCCTCTACCCCGAGCGACTCCCCTCTCCCGCCGGGAGAGGGGTCGGGGGTGAGGGTCCGGCGCAGCAGCGGCGCGACGCTTGCTAGCGAGGCGCGCCGGCGCCGCGATCACGGCGGGGCCGTCACCAATGCCGACCGCCCGGCCGCGGCAGGCGGTGCCGCCGTCCGGCCGGGGTCACAACGCCACGACGGAAATCGTCTGCTGCAGCACGTGCTGGGCGCCCGGCGCCAGATCGATCACCTCGGGCCCGGCGTTGGCCGCTTCCAGGCACACGAACTGGCGCCAGTGCGGGCCGACGTCGGCCATCTTCTGCGCGCCGGCCTCGCCCGGGTTCCAGGCCACCAGGGTGCGGCTGCCGGTGGTGGCGATCTCGATGCGGCGCTGCAGGCCCGGGTCCAGCAGGGTGTAGCGGCCGCCGGCGCCGGTGTAGATGCGGTCGCTGCGGCCGGGATCGCGTGGGTCCTGCAGGCTCCAGTCGCCGTCCTGGCGATGCGGCGTGGCGTAGTTCTCGAACTTGTCGAGGTAGTCCAGGCCGTCCAGGCCCTGCACCCGCACCTGGGTGGCGTCGGCGACGCGGAAGTAGTTGTGCAGCGCCTGGGTGAAGCGGGCGGGCGCGGTGCCGACGTTGTCGGTGACCAGGCGCTGCTCCAGGGTGGCGCCGATGCGCAGCTGCATGTGCAGGCGCAGCGGCAGGTCGTCGAAGTCGGGCGGCGCCAGGGTCAGGACCAGGCTGCCGTCAGCCTCGCGCCGCGCGTCCTGCAACTGCCACGGCACGGTGCGCACGAAGCCGTGCGCGGGCACGGCATCGCTCTGGCCCTGGCGGCCGAAGTACGGCCAGCACACCGGGGTGCCGCCGCGGATCGGGGTCGGCGTGGGTTGCGCGCTCGGCGACAGCCACAGCGCGTCGGTGCCGCCCTTGGGCACGAACGACAGCACCTGGCCGCCGAACAGGCTGATCGCGGCGGTGGACTGCGGGGTCTCCACCAGCAGCGAGGGGTAGCCGTGGAAGTCGCCTGTGCTCAGGCCGGGGACGTCGGACATGGGGTGGATGCTCCGTGGCGCGGGGGATTGGGCGAAGGCCGGGTAGGCGGCCGGCAGCCGGAATGCGGTGGGCGGCGTGCCGCCGAACGGCGTCGGTGTCGGTGGAGGTGCCGGTGCGGGTTCCGGTGACGCCGCCGGCGCAGGCGGCGTTGGCGCGGCCGGTGGCGGCACGGGGGCCGCGGGCGCGCCGCCGGCCTCGCGGCGCAGCGCGTCGAGGATGCGTTGCCCGGCACGGCCGTCCGCCGGCTGCAGGCCCAGGCGCTGCTGCTCGGCCTGGATAGCGCGGCGGGTGGCGGTGCCGATGGCGCCGTCGGCCTGGCCGATGGCGTGGCCGCGCGCCAGCAACAAGGTTTGCAGTTCGCGCCGCTCCGGTCGGCCCAGGCCGGGGTCGTCGGTCGGCCAGGCCGCGACCAACCCGGGCTTGCCGCGCAGCCGGTCGGACAGCAGCGCGATCGCCAGCGCATAGCTTTCGGCGGCGTTGTAGGCGTAGATCGCGTCGTAGTTGCGGAACACCAGGAACGCCGGGCCGTGCACGCCGGCCGGGATCAGCACCGCCGCCGGGGTCTGCGCCGCCAGCGCCGGCAACGCGCTGCCATCGGCGGCGGTGAGGCCGCGCGCGCGCCAGTCCGACAGCGGCCGGCGCTGGGTGCGCCCGGCCAGCGCCGGGTCGAAACCGTCCGGCAGCTTCACTTCCAGCCCCCACGGCTGGCCGCTCTGCCAGCCGGCCAGCTTGAGGTAGTTGGCGGTGGAGGCCAGGGCATCGGGAATGCTGGCGACCAGGTCGCGGCGGCCGTCGCCATCGCCGTCCACGGCGACGCGGGCGTAGGTGCTGGGCATGAACTGGGTATGGCCGAAGGCGCCGGCCCAGGACCCGGTCAGGCCCTCGGGGCGCAGGTCGCCGGCCTGCAGCAGCTTCAGCAGCGCGAACAGTTCGCTGCGGAAGAACGGCTGGCGGCGGCCTTCGCAGGACAGGGTCAGCAGCGACACCAGCAGCGGGCGCTTGCCGGAGATGCGCCCGTAGTCGCTCTCCACGCCCCACACCGCGACCACCGTCTCCGGGTCCACGCCGTATTGCTGCGCCACCTGCGCGAGCAGGTCGCGGTGTGCGGCGAGCATGGCGCGGCCGTCGTCGATGCGCTGGCTGTCGACCAGGCCGGCCAGGTAGTCCCAGATCGGCGTGGTGAATTCGGGCTGGGCATCGAGCAGCGGCAGCACGCTCGGATCCGGCTGCAGCCCGGCGGTGAAGCGATCGAAGGACGCCTCGGCGACGCCCGCCTTTGCCGCGGCCGTGCGCAGGCCGGCCACGCAAGTGGCGAACGCCGGATCGGGCGCGGACGGCGCCGCTGCGGGCGGGGTCTGCGCGAGCGCGCAGGGCGCCGCCAGCAGCAGGATCCAGGCCAAACGCATCATCGCAACATCCTCGCCGACGGCAGGGCCGACATCATAAACAACCGCCGCGTGTGCACTCCGCTCACGCGGTGCTGGCGGCACGCGGCCGGCAAGGTGTTCCGAGCGTGGCTTCGCCGGCAGATCGCGCGACATCCCGCCGCGGCCGGGAGACGCGCGGCGTTCGGATGCTGCGGCAGGCTGTTCGGAACGACGAGGAGCAGCGCGCCCGTCCTCGCCAACGAACGGTGGTATGCGGGCCTGCGCACCACCGGCGCGATGGGCGCCGATTCAGTCCAGCGCGTCGAGGTAATACCAGCGCCCGTCCTCGCGCACGAAGCGGCTGTGCTCGGTCATGCGCACGGCGCTGCCGCCGCCGATGCGATAGCGCGCCAGGAACGCGACCTCGGCACTGTCGGCGCCGGTCTGCAGCACCCGCTGTACGGTGAGGCCGAGCCAGACCGTGCGCGGGTCGATCTCCACCTGCGGCGGGCAGGTAGACGGGTGCCAGCTCGCGCGCAGGTAATCGGCGTCGCAGCGCACGTAGGCGCTGTAGCGCGACCGCATCAAGGATTCGGCATCCGGCGCAGGGGCGCCGGCGTGGTACGGCCCGCAGCACTGCGCGTAGTCGCGCGGACGGCCGCAGGGGCAGGGATCGGCAAGGCGCGGGGCGGACGGTGGCATGTGCCGATTGTGCCGGCTGGCGCGCCATCGCGCACGCCGCGCGCGCACCGTTGCCGGTGGCGGCTATGCTTGCGGCCCCTTGCGTGGAGCGCCGGCGTGCTGGAGTCGATCCCCACCGAATTGCCATGGCTGCTGTGCATCGCCTTCGTCGCCGGGCTGGTGGACGCGGCGGTGGGCGGCGGCGGCCTGATCCAGTTGCCCGGGCTGTTCGCGACCTTGCCGCAACAGGCACCGGCAGTAGTGCTGGGCACCAACAAGTTCAGCGCCATGGCCGGCACCGGCACCGCCGCCTGGCGCTACGCGCGCCATGTGCGCCTGCCGTAGCGGCCGGTGCTGTACGCGACCGCGACCGCGTTCGTGTTTTCCTTCCTCGGCGCCACCGCGGTGAGCCTGCTGCCGAAACAGGCGGTGCGCCCGCTGATCCTGGTGCTGCTGATCGCGATGCTGGGCTACACGCTGGTCAAGAAGGACTTCGGCGCGCTGCACCGGCCGCGCCACATCGGCCGCCGCGAACTGGCGATCGCGCTGGCGATCGGCGCGGCGATCGGCTTCTACGACGGCTTCTTCGGCCCGGGCACCGGCAGCTTCCTGATCTTCCTGTTCATCCGCTTCTTCGGCCTGGATTTCCTGCGCGCCTCGGCCGCCTCGAAGGTGGTGAACCTGGCCACCAACCTGGCGGCGCTGTGCTTCTTCGTGCCCAGCGGCAAGATCCTGCTGGCCGCGGCGGTGCCGATGGCCGTGGCCAACGTGGCCGGCGCGGTGACCGGCACGCGGCTGGCGCTGCGCGGCGGCACGCCGCTGATCCGGCAGTTGTTCCTGGTGCTGGTGGTGGTGCTGATCGGCAAGATGGGCTGGGACTTGCTGCACTGAGCGCAGTTCCCGGCGCCGTGGGAGGTCGCCGCATCCCTGCCCTCCCGGCGATGCCGGCGCGCACAGGTGCCCGCGGGCATGCCCCCAAGCCGCCAGCGTCGCTCAGCGACCGCGGCGTTTGGCGGTCGCGGGAGGCGCCTTGGGTGCCGCCGCCTTGGTCGGTTTCGCAGGTTTGCCGCCTGCGGCGGCTTGCGCGGTCTTCGCCGACGCCGACCGCGCGGCCGGCCGGGTCGCCTTGGACGGACGTGCTGCGGCCGCGGCGGACTGGCGTGGCGCCTTCGCCGACGGGGTCTTCTTGGCCGCAGGCGTCGCGGCAGCCGTGCGGACGCGTTTGCCGGGCGCCGCGGGCGACGCCTTGCGCGTGGTCGACTTCGCGCCGTTGCCGCGGCCGCCGCGCGCCTTGCCGGAGGCACGCGCCGGCGCGACACCGGTGTCTGCAACAGCGCCTGCGCCGGGCTCCGCGGTGGTGACCGCCGTGTCCGCGGCCGACGTTGGCAGAGCGGCGCCAGCCTGATCCAGCGCCGCGCCCGATTCCACCGCAGGCGTCACCGCCTCGTTGCGGCTGCGCTCGGGCAGCTTCAACCGATGCGCCTGCTCGTCGTATTCGATCAGCAGCACGCCGGAATTGTGGCGGCCGCTGATCTCGACGAAGCAGGCGCCACCGATGAACGGCTCCAGCGTCATCACCGATTTGAGCGGCGTAGCCACCACCATCTGGAAACCGAAGTTCTCGAAGATGTTCATCGCCAGCGCGGTGAACTCGTTGTCGGCCTTGTCGAAGGCCTCGTCCAGCACCACCGCGGCGTAGCGCGGCAGTTCGCCGTCCTCGCCGCCGAGTTGGTAGCGCAGCGCCGCGGCCAGGCAGGTGGTGGCCAGCTTCTGGCGCTGGCCGCCGGACTTGCCGGCGCCGCTGCGGTAGATCTCCACCTGCGCGCGGCTGTCCGCGTCCAGTTCCACGCCGACGAATTCCACGTGCTGGCGCACGTCCAGCACCTGCTCGCGCCACCGCCGCAGTTCCGGTTCCTGCGCGCCGAGCCGCTGCACCAGCCCGCGCAGGGTGGCGAACTGCGCCTCGGCCAGCGCCCGGTCCTCGGTCTGCTGATGGCCGAGCACGGCGCGCAACTGCTGCTGGAATTCCTGCACCTCGAGCAGGCGCCGGTCGCTGACTTCGATGGTCAGCAGGGTGCCGCGATTGAACGGCACCTGTTCCAGGCTGGCGTTGACCTCGTCCATGCGCTGCTTGATCGCCTTGTGCGCTTCGGCGGTGTAGCGCTGCAGGGCCAGCAGGTTGTTCTTGCTCTGGGTCTGCAGCAGGTCGAAGAAGCGGCCTTCGTGGCGCGGCAGGCCGTCGCTCTCCAGGCGCTGCAGACGCGCCAGGAAGTCGTCGGCGCTGGCCAGGCTGACGGTGAAGTCGCCGCTGTCCTCCGGCCACTGCTGGCAGTAACGACGGAAGCAGTCCAGCACCTGCTGGCTCAGCCGCGCGTCCTGCGCCTGGCTCTGCGCCAGCTGTTCGCCGAGGCCGCGCTCGACGCTGCGCAGATGCGCCTCCAGGTTGTCCAGACTCAGCGGCGGCAGCGCCGCCAGCCGCGCGTCCAGCCCCGCCACCTGCGCCGGGCCGATCACCGCGGTGGCCACGCGCGCGGCGCAGGTCTCGCGCTGCGCTTCCAGGCGCGCGCGCTCGCGGCTCAGCTGCGCGCGCTCCAGGCGCACGTCCTCGTAGGTGCGGCGGGCCTGGTCGCGGCGCGCGCGGACGGTGGCGATCTGCTCGCCCAGCGCACGCAGCGCGGTGTCGCCTTCGCGCAGTTGCAGCAGTTGCTCGGCGATGTCGCTCAGGCGCTGCAGCTTCGGCGCGACGTCGATCTCGTCCCACTCGCGCTCGGCCAGGGTATGCGCGGCCAGTTGCCGGCCCTGGTCCTGCTCGCGCTGCTTGCGCAGGGCGGCGACGTCGGCATCGCAAGCGGCGATGCGCTGCGCCAGCGTCTGCCCCTCGCGCTCGAACACCTTGAGCTTGTCGCGGTTGTCGTAGCCGAGCAGCCAGCGCTTGCGGTCGCCGACGGCGTGGCGGTCGTCCTTCTCGTAGCGGTCGCCCGGGTGCTTGACCTGACCCTCGCGGGTGATCGCACGCTCGGCGTCGCGCAGCTGCGCCACGGTGTCCACGCAGGCGTAGTCGAAGCGCCGCGCCAGCTCCTGGCGCAGCCACGGCGCATAGGCATGATCGCGCAGCTCCAGCTTGCGCAGCAGCGACTTCGCGTCGGGCGCGCGCTGCTGCAGCGGCGCGTTGTGGCGCACGCGGAAATACACCAGGCGGGTGCCGAGCTGGGTCTTGTTGACCCAGTCGGCGACGCTGGCGTAGTGGCGTTCGTCGACCAGCAGCGACTGCGCGAAGCCGTGCAGCACGCGCTCGATCGCGCCGCGCCAGGCCGCCTGGTCGGCCTCCACCTGCACCAGCTCGCCGACGAACGGCAGCGCAGCTTCGGACAGGCCGGTCTCGGCGCACAGCCGCGCGCGCAGCGCCTGCATCGGCGCGGGAATGCTCGAGGGCGCCTTCAGCAGCGCCTCGATCTCGGTGCGGATGACCGCGAAGCGGCGTTCGTCCTCGCGGCGCTCGGCCATGCGCTCGGCGATCGCCTCGTCCAGGCTGCTGGCCTCGCCGGCGACGCCGTCGCGCAGCGCGCGCGCCTGCGCCACCTGCTCGGCGAAACCGCTGGCGCTGCCGGCCAGGCCCATGCCGAGCTGGCGGCAGGCCTGTTCGACCTGGCTGCGGCGGCGCATGCGCTCATCGCGCTCGCGCTCGACGCGGCCGCGTTCGCGCTCCAGTGCCTCGACCTGTTCGCCGCCCTGCGCGCGTTGCTGGGTCTCCAGCTCGGCCAGGGTCTGTTCGTGGTTGTCCAGCGCTTCGCGGCGCTGGCCCTCCTCGCCGGCCAGACCACGGTCCTGGGTGTCCAGTTCCTGCAGGCGTGCATCGAGCAGGGCCAGGCGGCGCTGCTCGCGGTAGCCGTCGATGCCCAGCTGCAGTTCGCGCAGCTCGCCGACGCTGTGGCGCAATGCCAGCAGCTCGGCGTGGTAGTCGCGCGCCGGGGTCAGGGTTTCCACCTGGCGCCGCGCGGTCACCACCGCGTGGTGGGCGCCATCGAGTTCGGCGAAGTCCTCGACAAGGCGGTCGGCCGCCTCGAAGGTGCGCGGCTCGTCGAGCATGAAGCTGCGCAGGAAGGCGTTGAGGTCACCCAGGTTCTTCGCCGACTGGGTCTTGTGCAGCAGCCGCAGCGCCATCTCGTTGCCGATGCCGAGCAGGTGGCGGAAGCGCTCGGCGTAGCCGGCGAAGCTGTCGAAGTGGTGCACGTCCTCGCCCAGGCGCAGCTTGAGCCGGCGCAGGTCCAGGTCGAAGCCGTCCAGTTCGGCGGCCACGTCGAAGCCGCGCGGCACCACCATGTAGTGCTTGCGCACGTCGGCCGCGGCGGTGCCGCTGCCGGCGATCCAGAACAGCCGCACCAGGCTCACCGCCTGGCCCTGCGCGTTGCGGTATTCCAGCGCCAGCGCCGACCAGGTCGCGCCCTTGCGCAGGTACTGGGTGGCGATCTCGCCGGAGGCGCTGTCCTGCTGGTCGGCCCAGGCGCCGCGCACGTAGGACACCAGGCTGCGGTCGCGGCCGCTGCGCTCGGCCTCGCGCGCGGCGGCGTTGAAGTCGACGATGCTCGGCGGCGTCAGCAGCGCCGACATCGCATCGAGCAGGGTCGACTTGCCCGAGCCGGAGCGGCCGACGAACAGGAAGCCCTTCTCGGCGATCGGTACGTCGGTCAGGCCGTTGAAGGTGCCCCAGTTGTGCACCTGCAGGCGGCGCATGCGGTACTGCTGCGCGCGCTGCTCGGCCAGGGTCTCGGCGAACAGGGACGGGGCGACGGGGACGGTGGACGATTCGGACAGGGACGTCATCGGGAACTCATCGGAAAACGGGGATGGCCGCCATGGCGGCCAGCGCACGGGTCGAGCCCGACGCTAGGCGCGGACGACGCGCGGGCGCAGACCGGTCATGGCGCCGGCTCGGCCGCGCCATCGCGCAGGCCGCGGTAGGCCGCCGCCAGCGCCTGCACGTCCTCGGCCGAGAACAGCAGCTTCAGCGCCGGCGAGACTTCGTAGCGGTCCTCGCTGCCGCGCAGCTTGGACAGCAGGTGGTTGTCGCGCATCTTGGCGATCGCCGCCAGCACCCGCCGGGCGAAGCCGGCGCGGTCGGTGGACACGTTCTTCTCGTACACCGACAGCACTTCCAGCAGTTGCGCCTCGTCGACCACCGCGCGCTCGCCACGGGTGTCGGCCTCGGCCAGTTGCTGGCGCAGGAACAGCAGCAGCACCGACTCGATGAAAGTCAGCGGCGCGGTACGCAGCAGCGCCGGGGTCTCCAGCTCGCCGGTGTCGGCCTGGCGCGCGAACGCCACGCCGCCGTCGCGGTCCAGCACCAGTTCCAGGAACAGCTCGCTCAGCACGCGGCGGATCGCCGCCTCGTGGCGCAGCAGCGCCGGCCACAGCGGCCCGTGCCGGTAGGCATCGACGCTGGGGCCGGACAACAGTTGGCACAGCGCACGCCGCGCCTCCAGCGGCAGGCTGCCGCTGTCGCCGGCGAACAGCGCGGTGCCGGCCTCGGCCGCGGCAGCGGTGGCGGCGGCCGCGGCGGCATCGCCGGGATCGGCGTCGTGGCCGTGGAATTCGTCAGACCAGCTCATTGCGTTTTTCCTTGGTGAACCACACCAGCGGGATGCGCGCGCGCCGGACCTGGCCGTCGCCGCCCTCCCATTGCACCGCTTCCCATTCGCCGTCGACGACCACGCCGTGGCGGGTGCCCAGCGCCAGGTAGCCGATCACGCTGCCCAACCCCTGCGCCGCCGGGCGCTGCCGCAACGCCTCGCCGATGCTCAGTTGCAGCTGCCGGCCGAGCAGGTCGTGCAGGTCGTTGCGCAGGCCGCGCAGGTCGATCTCCGACTGCGCCACCAGGTCGCCGACGCTGTCCAGCGAGATCGTCGCCGCCTCGGCCGCCTGCACCCGCCCGTCCACCTGCTGGCTGCGCGGGTCGTGCAGGCGCCACTGCGACAGCGAGCGCAGCCGCGCACTGCTCAGCGGCAGCACGTAGCCGGTGGCGGCGGTGGCGTGCAGGTGGTCGCGCAACTGCAGCGCCTCGCCCTGCGCCTGCTTCAGCAACTGGTTGAGCCGGCGCTGTTCCAGGTAGCCGCGGCTCTGCACGAACCCGCGCAGGCTGCGCGCGAAATGCTGCATCACCTCGTGCACCTGGCCGCCGCGTTCGAGCAGGGTGCCGGTGAGCCCGCGCAGGAAGGCGCGCTCGTGGCGGTCCAGGCGGCGGGCGAAGCCGCGCGCCAGCAGCGCCTCCAGCGCCGCATCCAGCTGCACGCTCTGCTCGGCGTCGTTGAGCAGGCTCCAGAACGCCTGGAAACTGCGCCCGGCCTCGCTCTCGCCGATCACGTCGATGCCGGCGAACAGCTTCTCCAGCACGTCGCCGCGCGCGCCCTCGTCGTCGATGATGCGCTCGCGGAACTCGCGGTTGAGCCGCTCGAAATCGTCGCGGACGCGGCGGAAATCCTCGGTCAGGTCGTCGGACAGGCGGATGATGTCGCGGGTGCGTTCCAGCGCGCGCTTGCCGTCCAGCGCGGCCAGCTTGCCCGCGGCCACGCGCTCGATCTCCGCATCCAGGCGCTCGCGCTCGGCGCGCAGCGCGGCCAGGCGCGCGTCCGGATCGGTCTCGGTCTGCCCGGCCAGTTGCACCAGCTGCTGGATCACCAGCGACAGCCGGCTCTCGGTGGCCACGCTGGCGCTGTCGCGCACGCCGGCGATGAAGCGGATCGCCTGCGCCGCCTGCCGCGACAGTTCGTACTCTTCCTGCGCATCGCCCTCGGGCAGGCGCCGCTCCAGCCAGCCCTGCGCCAGCCAGTGCGCCACGTAGGCCTGCGCGGTGCGCGGCAGTTCGCGCGAGAGCTGGTCGTCCTTCAGCGCATCGAGCTGGCGCTGCAGGCGTTCGTGCAGCACATCGGCCGGCAGCCGCCGCTGGGCGTCGCCCAGCAGGGTCTGCAGCAGGCCGATCAACTCCGGGGCGTGGTCGGCGGCGAGCAGCTTCCACAACGGCTGTTCGCGCAACTGGCGATAGCCGGCGATCCGGACATGCGGCTTCATGCAGGAACCGACCGCCACCGCATCGGCAAGACTCAGCGCGCCCGCTCGATGAAGCGCAGGAACTCGGCGCGGGTACGCGCGTCCTCGCGGAACGTGCCGAGCATCTTCGAGGTGACCATGCTGACGCCGCGCTTGTGGATGCCGCGGGTGGTCATGCACTCGTGCGCGCCTTCCACCACCACGCCCACGCCCAGCGGCTGCAGCACGTCCTGGATGCACTGGGCGATCTGCGCGGTCATCTTCTCCTGCACCTGGAAGCGCCGCGCATAGGCCTCGACCACGCGCGCCAGCTTGCTGATGCCCACCACCTTGCCGCGCGGCAGGTAGCCGACGTGGACCTTGCCGATGATCGGCGCCATGTGGTGTTCGCAGTGGCTTTCGTACTCGATGTCGCGCAGCACGATCAGCTCGTCGTAGCCGGCCACTTCCTCGAAGGTGCGCAGCAGGTACTCGCGCGGGTCGGCGCGGTAGCCGCTGAACCAGTCGCCGTAGGCCTCGGCCACGCGCCGCGGGGTATCCAGCAGGCCCTCGCGGCTGGGGTCCTCGCCGGCCCAGCGCAGCAGGGTGCGCACCGCGTCTTCGGCCTGCGCCTGGGTTACCGGAGGAGTGGAGCTGTTGTCTGGATCGGCCATGGGGGAACGCCCGTGAGGGGGCTGCATGGTACCCGAGTCGCCTGTCAGCCGCCGCATGACAGCGCCCGCGCGGCGGGGCGGCCGGGGCGACATGGGGTCCTTCGTTCAGCGTCCGTCGGCGACGCGCCCGGGCGGCGCCTGCAACGCCCGGGCCGCCACCGCGCCGGTCAGCGCCGGCGCGCCTGCATCTCGCCCTCGTGGTCGAGCCAGTTGGACCCCTTGTTGGTCAGGAAGAACATGTACACCAGCAGCGACACCGCGATCACCGCCGTGGCGTACCAGACGAAGGTGGTGACATGGCCGGTCTTCAGCGAGGCTTGGTACAGCAGCGGCGCGGTGCCCCCGAAGGCCGAATTGGCCAGCGCATAGCCCAGGCCCACGCCCAGCGCGCGGATGTGGGTGGGGAACAGTTCCGCCTTCACCACCGCGTTGATCGAGGTGTAGCCGGTGAGGATGACGAAGCCGGCGGTGAGGATGGCGAAGGCGCTCAGCCAGTCGCTCTGCCTGGGCAGTTCCAGCACCAGGAACCAGGTGTAGAGCACGCCGCCGATGCCGAAGAACACCAGCAGGGTCTTGCGCCCGATGATGTCCGACAGCCAGCCGCCCACCGGCTGCATCAGCATCAGCACGATCAGCGCGACCAGGTTGATGATGGTGCCGGCCATCACGTCGTCGCCGGCGAAGGCGGTCTGGATCATCTTCGGCCCGGTCACCGAGTAGGTGTAGAAGGCCACGGTGCCGCCAGCGGTGATCAGGAAGCACAGCAGCAGCGGGCGCCACTGGTGCACGAACAGCTCGCGCAGCGAGCCGGAGGACGTGTCCTTGCCCTGCTTGGCCGCGGCGATGGACTCGGAGGTCAGCGACTCGTCCATCGTGCGCCGCAGCCAGAACACCACCAGCGCGCCGACACCGCCCAGGCCGAAAGCCACGCGCCAGCCCCATTCGGAAATCTGCCCCTTGTCGAAGAAGTGCAGCATCCCGAACAGCACCGCCTGCGCCAGCACGTGGCCGCCGACCAGGGTGACGTAGTGGAAGGAGGACAGGAAGCCGCGCCGCCCCGGGATCGCCGCCTCGGACATGTAGGTGGCGCTGGTGCCGTACTCGCCGCCGGTGGCGAAGCCCTGCAGCAAGCGCGCCAGCAGCAGCACCACCGCCGCGGCGCCGCCGATGCTGGCCACGGTGGGCGTCACCGCGATCAGGAACGAACAGGCCGCCATCACCGACACCGACACCGTCAGCGCCAGGCGGCGGCCGTAACGGTCGGCGAAGCGGCCGAAGTACCAGGCGCCGATCGGGCGCATCAGGAAGGTCACCGCGAAGATCGCCCACACGTACAACGTGGCGTTCTTGTCCTCCTTGGAGAAGAACTGCGACTCGAAGTAGGTGGCGAACACCGAGTAGACGTAGACGTCGTACCACTCCACCAGGTTGCCGGCCGAGCCCTTGAGCGTATTCGACACCGAGCGGCGCAGGCTGCCCGGTGCGGCGGCGGAGGACGGAGCGGTGGATGCACTCATGCGGTGGGCCTCATGGATGGACGTCACGGAGTATAGGCAGGCGCTTGCGAGGATCCTGTCGCGACGGCGGCCACGCCGGGCGTGCGCGCCATGCCTTCATTGCGCCTGCGGCGCGGCGAAGGCCTTGCTGTACATGCCCGACCGATCGAAGCAGCAGACCCGCCGCTTGCCCGCGGCGAGCATGTCGCAGGTACTGGCGATGCGCTTGGCCCGCGTCGGCGCCTGCTTGCCCGCGCCGATCCAGAAGATCCAGTCGCGCCGCGCCACCGCGGTCAGCGTGTCCCAGGCCGCGCGCGCCGACGGATGCGCGGCCAGCGCGCGCGCCAGGTCCTCCGGCACGGCCGGTTCCGGTTCCACCGCCACCGGCGCGATCGCCAGCGTCACCGTGGCGCCGGGGTCCACGCCCGCAGCCGCGCGCAAGGCCGGCTCCACGCGCAACCAATGGCCGCCGTGGCCGTCCGGCTGCAGCGTGGCCTGGAACGGATGCCCGGCGAACAGGCCCTCCACGCTGCTCAGGCCGCGCGTCGGCAGGGCGGCGCTGGCCGCCGCGGGCAACAGCAGGAAACACCAGGGCGCGTCCGGCGGCGCCGCCGGACGCAGCAAGGTCGCCTGGAAGCGGATCGGGTGGGCGGCACCGGTCATGCGCGGACCATAGCACCGGGCAGAGGCCGGGCCATGCTGCACTGCGCGCGGCGGTGTCGCGGCGCGATCCGGGCCCTGCCGATCGCCGCCACACCGCACCCTGCCTGACGTGGGCACGGCCAACGCCGCGGCAGGCACGTACCGCGTCACGTTCCCGGCACCGCGCCGCCGGCGCCATGGCCCCATCCCTTCAGATCGCCTCGGCATCGCCGCTATCCATGCGCCGGCCCAGGGACCTGCGCCATGCGCGCGTCACGCGGGCGCAGGCAACCTGCCTGCCCGTCCGCCGTCACCCACCGTCGATCCCTCTTCCTCCCCCACTCCCCCGATCCCATGCACGTCTTCTCGCATCTGCGCATCGGCCAGCGCCTCGCGCTCGGCTTCCTTACCCTCATCGTGCTGATGGTCCTGCTCACCGTGGTCGGCATCCAGCGCGTGCACAGCATCGACCGGTGGCTGACCGCGATCAACGAGGTCAACAGCGTCAAGCAGCGCTACGCGATCAACTTCCGCGGCAGCGTGCACGACCGCGCCATCGCCCTGCGCGACGTGGTGCTGCTGGACGATGCGGCCAGCCGCCAGGCGACCGAGCAGACCATCGACAAGCTGGCCGGCGACTACGCGCGCGCCGCGCAGCCGCTCGACGCCCTGCTCGCCGCCGCCAGCGATGCCCAGGAGAACGCCATCCTGCGGCGCATCCAGGGCATCGAAGCGCGCACCATGCCGCTGATCGCACAGGTGCGGCAGCTGCGCGACGCCGGCGACACCGTGCAGGCGCAGGCGCTGCTGCTGCAGCAGGCGCGCCCGGCCTTCGTCGACTGGCTGGCCAGCATCAACGCCTTCATCGACCTGCAGGAAGCCAAGAACCGCCAGGCCGCCAAGGAGGCGATGAGCACCGCGCGCAGCTTCGCCCTGCTGATGATCGGCTGCACCGTGCTGGCGCTGCTGCTGGGCACGCTGATCGCGCTGTTGCTCACCCGCCGCGTGGTGCGTCCGCTGCGGCAGGCGCTGGGCCTGGCCGAGCGCATCGGTGCCGGCGACCTGAGCAGCCCGGACATCGCCACCACCCACGACGAGGCCGGGCAGTTGCTGCGCGCCATGCAGCAGATGCAGCGGCGCCTGCACGAGGTGATTTCCGCGCAGCGCGAGATGGCCGCGCGCCACGACGCCGGCGCCATCAGCTACCGCATGGACGCGCAGCGCTTCCCCGGCGAGTACGGGCGCATGGTCGCCGACACCAATGCGCTGGTCGATGCGCATGTGCAGACCCAGCTGCGCATCACCGAGGTGATGGGCCGCTACGCCATCGGCGACCTCAGCCAGGACATCGCCCACTACCCCGGCGAGAAAGCCGCGATCACCGCGGCGATGCAGCAGGTCAAGCAGAACCTGCACGCCATCAACGTGCAGATCCAGACCCTGGCCGAAGCCGCCTGCGCCGGCAACTTCGCCCACCGCGGCCAGCCCGAGCAGTTCGAGCACGCCTTCCGCACCATGGTCGAGAACCTCGACACCATGATGGCCACCGCCGACGCCAACCTGGGCAAGTTCTCGGCGCTGCTGCGCTGCATCGCCGACGGCGACCTCACCGTGCGCATGCGCGGCAACTTCCACGGCGTGTTCGCGGCCATGCGCGACGACGCCAACAGCACCGTGCACCGCCTCACCGACATCGTCGCGCACATCCAGCGCACCACCAACAGCATCGGCTTCGCCGCCGAGGACATCGCCAGCGGCAACCAGGAGCTGGCCAAGCGCAGCGAGCAGCAGGCGGCCAGCCTGGAAGAGACCGCCGCCTCGATGGAGGAGCTGACCTCCACCGTGAAACAGAACGCCGAGCACGCGCAGCGCGCCAACCAGCTGGCGCTGGGCGCGGCCGGCGTGGCCAGCGAAGGCCGCGACGTGGTCGGCCAAGTGGTGGAGACCATGACCGGCATACAAGCGGCCTCCAAGCGCATCGCCGACATCATCGCGGTGATCGACGGCATCGCCTTCCAGACCAACATCCTCGCCCTCAACGCCGCGGTGGAAGCCGCGCGCGCCGGCGAGCAGGGCAAGGGCTTCGCGGTGGTGGCCGCGGAAGTCGGCACGCTCGCGCACCGCTCGGCCGGCGCCGCCAAGGAAATCAAGACCCTGATCGACGACTCGGTGCAGCGCGTCGCCCACGGCGCCACGCTGGTGCACCAGGCCGGCGCCACCATGGACCAGGTGGTGGCCAGCGTGCAGCACGTCACCGACCTCATGGGGCAGATCTCCGCCGCCTCGCACGAGCAGGCCAACGGCATCGCGCAGGTCAACCAGACCATCGCGCGCATGGACGAGACCACCCAGCAGAACGTGGCGCTGGTGGAAGAGGCCAGCACCGCGGCGCGTTCGCTGGAGGAGCAGTCGGCGCAGCTGACCCAGGCGGTGGAAGTGTTCAAGGTGGGCGCTTACGTCTGATCCTGGGGACGGTGCCACGCCGCGCGTGGCACTGGGCGCGCCCCTGCCGGCAGCGGATGACGCACGGCACCTGCCGAACGCTCGCCGGCCGCGCGGCGGGTGAACGCCAGGTGTCGGCCGATGCCGGCCATTGCAGCGGCTGCCATGGCCGGCGCGGGCGCAGGCGGTACGATGGCGGCCTCCCACGTTTGCCCCCTCCCCGGAACCGCATGAAGGCTGGCTCCCCCGACGCCGCCGCGACGGCATGAGCCGCGCGCCCAACCGCGCGCCCGCCGCGGCCGAGACCCGCAGCGAACGCTGGCAGCGCTGGATCGCCTGGCTGCTCAGCGCGCTGCTGCACGTGCTGATGGCGCTCGCCCTGCTGTATGCGGCCAAGCCCACCATGTCCACGCCGCAGGGCGCGGCCGGCGGCAGCCGCATCCGCGTGGACTTCCTCGGCGAAAGCGACAAGCCGGTGAAGCCGCTGCCGCCCAAGCCCAGTCCACCGCCGGCGTCCGCCGCGCCCAAGCGCAGCCACGCCACCACCACCGTGCAATCCACCCTGGTCGCGCAGTCCGACGACCCGGTGCCGCCGCCCGATCGTGCCGACACGCCGAAAGCGGCCGACACCCCGCGGCCGGCCCCGGTGCGGCAGCCACGGCCCGCGCCGCCGGCCCCCACCCCGCCCGCGGACGCCCCGGCACCGAGCCCGGCGCAGGCCGCCGACAGCAGTCCGCCGCCGCCGACCGAGCGACGCCCGGAGACTTGGACCGGGCGCCCACCCGGCGCGCTCGACACCGACACCGCGCCCGACAACAGCGGCCTGGCCGCCGGGCCCGGCAGCCGCGGCAACCGCCACGACATGGACGCGGCCCAACCGAGCCTGGAGGTCGGCGGCTACCTGGTCTATTACGACCTGGGCAGCGAGAGCCAACTGCGCACCTGGCAGCAGCAGGGCATGAAAGAGATGTTCATCCTGCTGCCCGGCACCGAGTACCGCATGGTCTGCCCGCTGGAGATCGCCCTGACCCGCGGCTCCGGCAAGTGCCGCGCACTGCCGCCGGACTCGCCCGAACTCAAGAGCATCGGCGACGCCCGCCAGGTCATCACCATGCTGCAGGTCTACCACCAGGGCGAACTGGTGTGGCGCGGGCCGGGGCCGTATCGCTGAGCAGGCGTGCGCGGGCTGTCGGTGCGTCCACCGCACTGCAGTCGGGACTGAAGTTCCTCCCACAAGGAGCGACAATCTATCAGCACTGCCCGCAGCACTCCCACAGCAGCAAGCGCTCCGCCTCCGTAGGAGCGGCTTCAGCCGCGACAAGCGAAGCCATCGGCGCAGTCGACCTCACTGCAGTCGGGACTGAAGTCCCTCCCACAAGGAGCGACCATCTGTCAGCACTGCCCGCAGCACTCTCACAGCAGACAAGCGTTCCACCTACGTACAAGCACTCCACCTCCGTAGGAGCGGCTTCAGCCGCGACCAGCGAAGCCACCGCCGCAGCCGACCTCAGTGCAGTCGGGACTGCAGTCCCTCCCGCAACAGCATTCACCAGCGGTCAGCGCTGTCGGCAACACTTGCACAGGAGACAAGGATTGCGTCCTTGTGGGAGCGGCTTCAGCCGCGACGAGCGGAGCCATCGGCGCCCTGCGATCGCATTGCAGTCGGGACTGAGGCCCTCCCACGAAGCAATGGCCGTCATGCTGCCAGCACCGGCACTTGCACAAGACACCACGCGACTCGCCAACGGTAGGAGCGGCTTCAACCGCGGCCCAGACGACGCTGAGCCAAGGCAACACCGAACCCCACGCCCGAAGCGACCACCGCCCCGCACCCTCACGCCCGCTTTGCATTCGCCGCAGGCCGCATTGCTAGAGTCGGCCCGCGCCGCCGCGGCCGCCTGTCCCCCGCTTTGCAGGCACCGCCAGGCCCGGCGTCTTTCCTCCATTGAAGGAGTCTCGACATGCCCTGGAAATTCCCCCTTGCACCGCTCGCCCTCGCCGCCGTCGCCCTGCCCGCGCTGGCCCAGTCCGATCGGCAGGTGGCCGAGGACATGCTGACCCGCTCGGCCAACGTCTGCCCCGGCCACAGCACCGAGCGCACGGCGCCGACGGTGAAGGCCGTGCCGGTCGGCGCACTGCGGGTGATGCTCGACCGCGGCCTGGTGCTGTGCCCGGACCGGCGCCTGGACGCCGACGCGCCGGCCGTGTTCTACGGCAGGCTCGGCGTGTTCGCCTGGAACCCCGAGGTCGCCGCCGGCTCCAGCGTGATCGTCAAACAGATCGACGCGATGACCCGTAAGGACGAGTACCCGTCCGACACCCTGGTGTGGGACGCCAAGGGCACGCCGCTGAAGCAGCGCACGGTGCCGGCGTTCGAACCCAAGCCCGGTGCCACCGTGCTGTACCAGGTGCGCTGACCCTGTTCCGCTGGCCCACGCACGGGCCGGCAACGTCGATCGTCGCCGGCGCGATCCCCCGGGATCCGCCGGCTTTTTTTGCGCCGCGTTGCGGGGTTATGCGACGGCGCGTGGTGACGAACCAGACACGCCATGACGTGCACGCCATCGACGGTGTCCTATCCCTGTCCGACTGGCACTCACTCCACCTACGACAGCGGACAGCGATCGACAAGTCACACACGATTATCTCTCGCCGTGCCTGATTATCTTAAAATCAAAATTATTAACTTCTGAAAAGTCTTCTTCAGAAACGTAGACAAATGCCAGCGCCGCGTACATGGCCGGGCGAAACAGCCGAATTCGGCCGGATTCTCGCGAAATCATGCGGATGTTTCACCCTTTCCTCCACACCACTGTGGCGCAGCGCACGCTACGGCAGCGATGAAGCGCGGGATTTTCCAGCGCGATGTGTCGCGCAATGCCGTCGCATGCAACGCGAATCAATACCGCAGATAAACATTATCTCCCCGTGTCGCGAAAATAATGCAGACGACATAGTAGCGTCTGCGCCCTCCCCAACCCCCCGGGCGACCGGGATCAACACGAGGATGCTTCCATGGCCACACAGCGGAATCGGCTGGCGCTGCACGCACTGTCCCTCATTGGCGTCGTAGGCGCATTGCTCCCCCTGGCCGCATCGGCGGCACCGGCGCGCGGCACCGTGCTCAAGAGCAACGTCCTGACCAGCTACACCCGCCAGGCGATCGGCGCGCTGCTGGCCAACGCGCAGTCCACCGACCAGGCCAAGTGCGACGTGCGCGTGGCCGAGTTCACCTATGCCACCATCGGCGTCGAGGGCGAACCCACCACCGCCTCGGCGGCGCTACTGGTGCCGGGCGGCAGCCAGTGCCCCGGTCCATTCCCGCTGGTGAGCTACAGCCAGGGCACCGAGTCGCAGCGCCGCGCCGAGCAGGCCAAGGAAATCCGCGACGACAAGGGCGACGACACCATGGTCACCCACCTCGCCACCCAGGGCTACGTGGTGGTGAGCAGCGACTACCTCGGCATCGGCCAGTCCACCTATGCCTTCCACCCCTACCTGCACGCCGGGTCCGAGGCCAGTTCCACCATCGATGCGATGCGCGCCGCGCGCCAGGTGCTGCAGCGGCTCAACACCCCGCTGTCGGGCAAGGTCATGCTGACCGGCTTCTCGCAGGGCGGGCATGCCGCCATGGCCACCCAACGCGAGATCGAAGCGCACCTGTCCAACGAGTTCAACCTGGTCGCCAGCGCGCCGATCTCCGGCCCGTATGCGCTCAGCCAGACCTTCCGCGATAGCTGGAGCGGCCGCAATGCGGTGGGCGAGAACACCTTCGGCATCGTCCTTGCCAGCTACGCCATCGTCGGCATGCAGCACACCTACAAGAACATCTACCTCGACCCGTCGCAGGTGTTCCAGGATCCGTGGGCCAAGCAGGTCGAGAAGCTGTTCCCCGGCAACCAGAGCCTGACCGACCTGGTGCTCGGCGACACCCTGCCGGGCGTGGACAAGATCCGCCAATACTTCCAGCCCGGCTTCTACAAGGACTTCGCCAGCAACGCCAACGACCCGTTCCTGCGTGACCTGGAGCGCAACGACCTGCTCGACTGGGCGCCGCGCACCCCGACCCTGCTGTGCGGCTCGGACAACGACGCCACCGTGCCGCTGAAGAACGCCACCACCGCCGTCGCCGCGTTCAAGGCGCGCGGCAGCAACCAGGCGTCCGTGCTCGACCTGGGCACCGGCAAGCCCAGCGACAACAGCGCAGTCGAGCACCTGCTGACCGAAGACGCCTGCGCCATCGCCGTGCGCCAGCAACTGTTCGACAAGCTCCGCTGAGGTCGCGGTGGACGACAGCGCAGGCGCACTCCCTCCCCCGGCGCCTGCGATCGTCCGTCCCGCAGGCTGCCACGCCTGGGCGCAGGCGTGGCAGCGTTTTCTGTGTGGTGCGAGCGGCGCACGTGCCGGCGTCCCGCGGCGAGGTTGGCGGCGGCGATGACGGCGGGTTTGTGCTTCGCCACGCCAAACAGAGACGCCGACGCTTGGGCCACAACCGACTCGGACATCCGCATGACCGCAGATCGGCGAGGCGAGGCCGGCGCCCGAGTCGCAAGCCGGCGCATCGTCCCCCACGCCCGTCATCACCCCGTGCCGAGACCGGCGCCACGCAGCAACATCGACACCTGCTTGCGCCGGTCCCGCGCATCGGCGATCGCCTGGCCTACGCCATACACCGACAACGGCACCACCCAGCTCGCCCACAGCAGCAGCGCGATCAGGCCCGGCGACGGCGTCAGGCCCAGGCCGATCGCCGACGGCAACGACACCCGGATCACCACCGGCGCCAGCGTCGCCAGATAGGCCCGCACCATCCAGCGCTGGTGCCGCAGCATCTGTCCGCGCCAGATCGCCACCAGCCCGACCGACCCGGTGACCAGCCACGCCAACGCCGTGGCCGCGAACGCCCCCCGGATCGACGGTGGCGCCGGCGAGGTCGCGATCAGGCCAGCCGCCCCGATCATCGCCACCATCATCCCCGCGAAATACGCCCGCCCGACCCAACGATGCAACCGCGGCCAGCGCCGCCACCGCTGCGTCGCGAACTGCAGCGCCCCCAGCAACAGGCCGACCGCCCCGCCACCGAGATGGCACCACAGCCAACCGCGACGGGCCAGAAACATCGCATAGGCCGGCGACTGCAGCGACGCGTACTTCAGATAGACGGAATGCACGAACTCCGCGGCGAACAGGGCCAGGGCGAGCCAGAGCAGCCACCAGGCCAGGCGCATGGCCGGGGCGGTACGCAATGGCGCAATTTGATGGCTCGCCGGCTCGATGCTCATCTACTGCCCCGCGCTGCGGCGGACCCTCGGCAGCGAGACGCTAGCACGCAAGGCTTGGCTGCATGGAGAGCGGCGACGAGCGGTCGGCGGGCATGTAAACAAGGACTGCGGCACGCCCTACGTGGCGGATCAGCGCCGGCGACCCGGGACCGGACACGAAACCGTCCCTCCTGCCGATTAGCAGAGTGCGTCTCGATTTGTAGACGACACAGTTCGCAATACAGACATCGCCCGCGCACAGGATTATGGTCGATCCAGGGACGGGGGTCGCATGGGACGCAGACGGGGAAAGACAGGATTCGACACACTGGCTGCGCTGCCGTGGCCGGTGGGAGTCATGGCCGGCATCGCCGGCTTCATCGCCGTGCGCGACGGCATCCCCTGGTGGTTCTCCCGCCACGAAGGCGCGCTGTCGCAGGCTATCGCCCAGCAGTCGGAAGGTGCATTCGCTCCCCTGGCATGGATCCTTTTGCTGCTCTGCTGGCTGGCAGCGCTCGCCTCGTTCCTCAAGGCGCGGCATCGCCGCCGCCTGCTGGATACCCGCACCACTCTCGAAAGCCTGGCCGCCGGCGGCTGGCGCCAGTTCGAACGCCTGGTCGGCGAAGCCTTCCGTCGCCAGGGCTACGCGGTGGAAGAAACCGGCCTCGGCGGCGCCGACGGCGGCATCGACCTGATCCTGCGCAAGCACGGCCGCCGCACGCTGGTCCAATGCAAACAGTGGAAACGGCAGCAGGTCGGCGTCAGCGTCGTGCGCGAGATGTTTGGATTGATGGCGCATCACCAAGCCGATGCGGTGGAGATCGTTTGTGTGGGTGGATACACGGCCGAAGCGGCCCGGTTCGCGCTTGGTAAACCGATCGAACTGATTGGCGGAGAGAGATTGCTGGAGATGATTCAGACGGCACAACGTGGCAGTACTCTTGGGGTATCTCCCCAGTCCCGCGTCGAGCCAGCGTTCATCTCGGCGATCGATACCGCCTCTCAATCACCCACTTGCCGACGGTGCGGAAGCGTACTCATGCAGCGGACCAACAGACGCACGGGCGAGGCATTTCTTGGCTGCAGTCAATTTCCCCGTTGTCGAGGAAGCGGGTAAGTGAACCCTAGACCGTTACTTTGATAGTGACATCGCTGTGTGCTTTATTCGCCTCCCGGAATACTTAGAGGTAAGAACAAATTAAAGAGCGGCGCATCAATATTTCGACTATCTCATATGAAGTGCTCAGCAAAAAATAAGTCGCCCACCACTAATTTATGCATTATTAGAAAGGAAGCAAGCAATGTCGACGTATGCTTTTTGGAATAACAAGGGTGGTGTTGGAAAAAGCTTTCTATGTTTTATCGCCGCCTGTGAATATTCCTATAAAAATCCAGATTCTGATGTCTACGTCATAGATCTGTGCCCGCAGGCAAATGTTTCCGAAATGATCCTAGGTGGTCAGGACAGGGGCGGTCTTGCACTTAGAGAGCAACTAGGAAATCCAGGCTTTAGAAAAAGCGTTGGCGGCTATATCGAACAGCGACTCAATTCGCCTTTTCAGCCGTCCAAAGATGCTTACAAGTATGTTGTCAACGCGCATGATCACAACAGCAAGGTCCCAAAGAACCTTGGCCTTATCTGCGGAGATAATCTTGTTGAAGTTCTGGGAGAGGCTGTTCGACAAACCTCACAACTATCTGTGCCGTTTGACGCATGGAAAAAGGTTATCCTGTGGATTGAAGACCTAAAAAATGAGATTGAAGAAAATTCGCTAGGCGACACTGCTTTCTTTATAGACTGCAACCCTAGTTTCGCTGTATATACACAACTCGCAATTGCAGCATCAGACTACTTGGTAGTCCCATTTACAGCAGATGAGAGTTCAAGACGTGGAATGGAAAATATAATCGCACTTCTTTATGGACAGGGCGATGATTATCTCGCAAATTTTTCCAGGCTGAGCTTTTTCAAGAAAGCTAAGGAAGAAGGCATTGGGCTACCAAAACTACACACATTTATTTCAAACAAAAGTATTCTTTTTGATGGAAAGCCAAGCAAGGCGTCCAAGGCCGCCACAAGTTCGATTATAAAAACGGTCGAGGGTGTCCGAAGCAAACATCGATCAATCTTCGCGTATCCAGGCATTGCAGCCCGCGAGCGCTTCATCGATTTTCCTGACTATCATGCAGCTGCGATTGTATCGTCGCTAACAGGCACGCCAATGCATAAGCTAAAGGCAGGCCCCAAGCTAATAAATGGTCATCGCATCCAAATTAACCCAAGCCCGCTGCAGAAATATAATTCAGCTTTAAGCAAACTAGTGGAGGAGTTGTAATGGCATCTCCTTCTAAAATCATGTATGACTCGCAGAGACGAAAAGCAGATTTAATAGTATCCCATGCGAGCAAAATTCGCTCAGCTGCACTTCGTGAAGACAAAGCTGCACTTCTACATGCTGCTTTGGCAGCACACGTGGCGGCGTGGGATGCTTATGTTAAGGCAGTTGTTGCTCACAAATATTCTGTGGTCAGTGATCCTACTGCATTGGGATATTCAGTTCTGCGAGCCATCGCCGAAGAAAGAATGAAGGCATCGGCAAAGAAGCTAAATACTCCAAACTCCGAAAACACCAGAACTTTTATGATGGAATCATCTCAGTTCGATCCTTGGCCAAGCTGGACTAATGTCACATTCGGAAAGGATATTATTACCTCGTCCCTAAATGTTAGGGAGCGCATAAATGAGATATTTCACGTACGCCATAGTTTTTCTCATGGGTTTCCGATGCCGGCGTATACATGGAATCAAGACTCAAGTGGAGCAACCGCACTAAATTCAACGTCGCTAAGGTCAGTTTCATCTTTCTTTGAAAGCATTGTTTCAAAAACTGATGTTGCATATTCCATACACATAGCGACAACCTTCGCTATATCTCGGCCGTGGTAAGAGACGGGAAACGCACTGAAACCGGGGTCGAAGATCAGTATCCGCATCCTCACCCGCGACTCCACAGCCCGGCGAGATCGAACGAAAGCTGTCGGTGGTGGCGTGGAGAGCAGATACACGGTGGCGGATGCCTCCACCGCCGTGTACATCGTCAGGTAGTCGCCGTGCAGGTAGATGCGCAACGCATCTGGGGCTCCCGCCGGCAATGCGGCCAGTTGCGCCAGCGCCTCGGCCGATTGAGGCGGAGTGTCCAGGTAGGACCGGCCGATGCGCGGGAAACGCTGCAGGTTCGGGATCACGGTCGCCCGCAATTCGGCGAGCAGGTCATCGAAGGCCGCAGCGGCATCGGCGTCCAGCAGAAACGTTTCGGTCGCGTCGGGGCTCGCGAGGAAGCTCTCCGTCAGTTCGACGCGATGCAACGGTCAACCCCGCTTCTTGGCCGCGCGCTTGCCTGGGCTTACTCCGTCGGGTGTCTTGATCGCCGCGCGCCGCCGCTGCAGTTGGCCGATGGCGGCATCGGCATCTACCGTGCGGCCGGCGGCGATGTCGGCCAAGCCGCGCTTCGCATCGTCGAGCAACAGCAGGTGGATCCGCTCGCGCTCGAGCCGGTGGCAGTAGTCCAGCCGGTCGGCGCCGGTCTTCGCTTGGTCGGCCAGTTCAGAAAGATTGGCGCGTGCCAGGGTTGAAGGCTGCACGTTGGTGACGGAAGAGCCCGTGGTTACCAACCGCTTAATCCGCGCCGGCAAATCACCAAGCAAGCGATGAGCCTCTTCCAATTCGTAGTCCGACTGCAGGCTCAGCCAGAAGCGTTCGGTCGTGCCCAGCGCCGCGGCTAGTCGCACTGCTGTGTCAGCGGTGATTCCGCGCTTGCCCAGCACGATTTCGTTGATGCGCCGCGGCGGTACGCCGGTGGCGCGGGCGAGCGTGTTCTGACTGATGCCCAGCGGGACTAGGAACTCGTCGCGCAGCACGTCGCCAGGATGGATGTTGGGCAATGAGGCCATAGGCGGATGCCTGAATCAGTAGTAGTCGACGATGGCGACCTCATGCAGCGACCATAACGGTACCCGTCATATGACGCAATCCGTTATGGCGCTATGCAAAAGCATCCCTATGCTCAAGTGTCGGACAGCACCCTGATAACGCGACACGGCGGCGGATTCGGGCAAGCCGGCGCCCGGCGTGGCCTCCTCCCCATTCTTGACCTCCCATACATCCAACCCATCGCATCCTCGCCCCGATTCCAACACCGGAGGCGGGGACATGACGAAGTGGATGGGGGCGGCGCTGGCCGCGGCGATACTGGTGAGCGGCTGCGCCCGGGTGGAGGGCGAGAAGTTCGTCGGCCACTGGGTCAACGTGGAGTCGAAGGACGACACGATGGACATCGAGCGCAACGGGGAGTCGTTCATGGTGCGCAACACCACGCCGCGCTTCTTCAGCCGCAAGCCCAAGACCGAGAGCTACCCGGCCATCTACAAGGACGGCGTGCTGCAGGTGAGCAACGACGGCGAGACGGTGAACTTCGCCATCGACGAGGCCGACGGGCACCTCAATACCGGCAGCGACGAGTACCAGCGCGTCCCGGCCAAGTAAGTGCGTCGCTGGCGTGCGTCGTCTCGGATGACGCTACGCCCAGCCTGACATCCACACTGCGTGTCGCGCCAGCGCGGCGCGCAGCATCGTCTTGCTTACACTCGGGCAGTGTCTGACGCGCACAAGTGCGCATCTCTGAGATTCTTGCCGGCTTGCGGATAGACCTCATGCATCGCACCGGCAGCATCGCTGAAGCCCTGCCCGCGCGCCGCGGAGCCACCGGCTAGGCGCGCGGCGCGGGCGCGGCGATCCCGTCGACGAATAACCCGATCAGGTGCGCAATCCGCGTTTTCGGCGAGCCGAGCTGCTCGGTGGCCAGCGAGGTCGCGGTGGCGACGACGACCAGATCGTCGAAGGAGACGTCGCGGCGGACGACGCCGCTCTTCTGCGCGCACCGCAACAGCTGCTGTCCTTCCTTGCTGACGGCCTCGCAGCCCGGCGTGCCGCTCTGCAGCACCGCGCCGAGCGAGGCGGCCAGGCCGCGATAAACGCTGGTGTGCAGCGCCAGTTCCTCGAGATACGCGCGTAGTGCGGCCAACGCGTCGAGCGTGCTGGCGCGCGCGTGGCTGGCCGCGGCCAGCGACAGGAAGCGCCCGCTGTAGGCCGCGGCGAACAAGGACTCGCGCGTGGGGAAGCGCCGATAGAGCGTGCCGATGCCCACGCCGGCGCGCTTGGCGACGTCTTCCATCGACGCTTCGGCGCCGCGCTCCAGGAACACCTCCTCGGCCGCAGCGAGCAGACGCTCGCGGTTTCGCTGGGCATCGGCGCGCAGGGGGGTGTCGGCGGTCAAAGGGGGGCTTTCCGATATGGCTTGTGGAAACGGAGGCTACCTCCGTATAGTAAGTGGAGCAATCCTCCACTTATCAAGGGAAGCGAGATGGACAAGCGATTCGAGGGCAAGGTGGTCGCGATCACCGGTGGCACCGACGGCATCGGCCTGGTGACGGCGAAGGCGTTTGCGCGGGAAGGCGCGCAGGTCTACATCACGGGGCGGCGGCAGGACCGGCTGGACGCCGCGGTGGCGGAGATCGGTGGCGGCGCGGTGGGCGTGCAGGGCGATGTCGGCGTTCCCGAGGACATGGATCGGCTCTATGCGCGCATCCAGCAGAACCATGGCCGGCTGGACGTCGTCTTCGCCAACGCGGGCGTTTCCGAGTCGGCGGCGCTGGGCGAGATCGACGTCGCGCATCTGGAGCGCCTGCTGGCGACCAACATCAAGGGCACGGTCTTCACCGTGCAGAAGGCGCTACCGCTGATGACCACCGGCGGTGCGGTGATCCTGGCCGGCTCGGTGGCCGGCAGCAAGGGGATCGGCGCGCTCTCGGTGTACAGCGCGACGAAGGCGGCGATCCGCTCCTTCGCGCGCACCTGGACCACCGACCTGAAGCACCTGGGCATCCGGGTGAACGTGGTGTCGCCCGGCATGGTCCACACGCCGGCCATGCAGACCTATCTGGAAGCGAATGCGGATGCCGAGGCGGCGTTCAAGCAGATGATCCCGTTCGGGCGGCTGGGCGACGCGGAAGAGATCGCGGAGGCGGTGCTGTTCCTGGCCTCGGACGCGTCCGGCTTTATCGCCGGGCACGAGCTGTTCGTCGATGGCGGGGTCATGGCCATCTAGGGCTGCGTGCAAGGGTGTGGCGGTCAGCCAGAACGAGCGGCTCCGCATCGCTCGCCTGTGCGCTTCGGTGAAGGCTCCTGCTTGGCACGGCGCACAGGCCCCACCGCACGCGCCTTCCTTGCGGAGAAGCGGACGTTTTCCATGACGTCTGCTGCAGGGGAACGGGCGCGCGATGCAACGCGCCCGCGGACATCAGAACAACGAGCCCTGGCTGGGGACCGGCTCATCCTTCGCTGGCGGCGTTGGCGGTGGTGGCCGTGGCGGTAGTGGCGGATCGCCACTCGGCTCCGCCCCACCCAATCGCCACGCCAGCCCCGAGATCCGCGCCGCGTGCCGGGCCAGCGCGGCGCGCAGCACCGCTTCGCTGGCGGCGATGTGCAGCGCGCGGCGGGCGCGGGTGATGCCGGTGTAGACCAGTTCGCGGCTGAGCACGCGGGCGTCGCGCGCCGGCAATTGCAGCCACACCTCCTCGAACTCGCTGCCCTGGGCCTTGTGCACGGTCATGGCGAAGGCGCTCTCGTGCGCGGGTAGCGCGGCCGGATGGAAGCCGCGGACCTGGCCGTCGCCGGCGCCGTCGAACCAGGCGACCAGGGTGCCCCGCGCGTCGCGCAGGCAAATGCCGACGTCGCCGTTGAACAGGCCGTGGCGGTAACTGTTTTCGGTGATCAGCAGCAGGCGGCCGTGGAACCAGGGCGCGGCGGCGCCGAGGCGGCGTGCGCCGCTGGCGGTCTCGGCCAGCAATTGTTCGATGCGGGCGTTGAGCCCGCGCGCGCCCTGCGGGCCGGCACGCACGGCGGTGAGCAGGCGCAGGCGCGCGGCGGCGCGCAGGGCCTCGGCCGGATCGTCGGCGTCGCCGAGGGCGCGCCAGTGCGCGAGCAGGGCGTCGCCGCCGGCGGCGAGCGCGTCGTCGACGCCGTCGTGGAAGTGCACGCCGGCGAGTTGGCCGTCGCGCAGCAGGCGCAGGGCGCCGTCGGCATCGCCGCTGCGGACCGCGTCGGCCAGCGGCGCCAGGGTGAAGTCCTGGGCCTGGCGGTAGCCGCGCAGCAGGTGCACGCGGTGCCCGACCAGGCCGCCATCGTCGCGGGCGACCGCGCTGTGGCCGAGCAACGGCTGCAGCGCCTGGGCGTCGTCGGCCTGCAGTGCGTCGCCGGGGCCGGCGGCCTGCAGGATCGCGGCAAGCACGTCGCCGGCTTCCACCGAGGGCAACTGGTCGGCGTCGCCGAGCAGGATCAGCTGCGCGCCGTCGGCCACGGCGTCGACCAGCTTGCACATCAGCGGCAGATCGACCATGGAGGCTTCGTCGATCACGATCAGGTCGAACGGCAGCGGGTTGTCGGCGTCGTGGCGGAAGCGCGGCAGGTCGGGGATGACGCCGAGCAGGCGATGCAGGGTGCTGGCGCCGGCCGGCAGCGCCTCGGCCAGGGCCGGATCGACGCCGTCGGCAAGCGCGCGCGCCACCGCGGCGCGCAGGCTCTCGGCCATGCGCTCGGCGGCGCGGCCGGTGGGCGCGGCCAGGGCGATGCGCGGCGGCGGCAGGCCGGCGGCGCGGGCCTGGGCCAGGCGCAGCAGCAGCAGGCGGGCGATGGTGGTGGTCTTGCCGGTGCCGGGGCCGCCGGTGACCAGCAGCAATGCGCGGCGCAGGGCGAGCGCGGCGGCTTGGGCTTGGCGGTCTGATGGATCGTTGGCGGTCGGACCCTCACCCGCCCTTCGGGCACCCTCTCCCGGGGGGAGAGGGAAGAGCTGGGCGAACAACGGTGCGAGGGCGGCGAGGTCGCTGTGCGGCAGCGGCTGCGCGGCGAGGCGGCGCAGGCCCAGGGCCAGGCGTCGCTCGTACTCGCGGTAGCGGCGCAGGTACAGCAGGCCGTGTTCGAGTACGAGTGGGCAGTCGGGGCTGGCGGGGTCTTCGGCAGCGGGTTGTGCGACCCAGCGCGAGGCGGCCAGGGCACGGGTCCAGTGGTCCGCGGTGGGCAGCGCGGGCGGAGCGGCATCGCGGCTGTCGAGCAGGAGGCTGGCGCGCGCCGGGTCGAGGCCGGCGTGGCCGCTGGCCACCGCCAGCGAGGCCAGGGCGGCGCCGGCCAGGACCAGGTCGGGCGTGTCCGGGTCGAGCCGGGCCAGGCTGTGGGCGAAGGCATGGTCCAGCGTGCGCAGGGTGCCGGTGCGGTAGAGGATGGCCAGGAGGTTGGTGGGTTGGCTCACGGGGTGGGGACTCCGTGGGCGGACGCACCCTCACCCCAACCCCTCTTCCGGGGGGAGAGGGGCTTGAGCGTGCGCGGGGTGCCGGCGCGGCGGAGGGAGGCCGGGAGGTGGGTGGGGTGGCTCACGGGGTGGCTCCGTGAACGGACGTACCCTCACCCCAACCCCTCTCTCCCACGGGGACTTCCTGCGGTCGCCGCGGGGAGAGGGGCTCAGGCGGGGCGCCGGCGAACAGGGCGTCGACGCCTTCGATCAGGTGCGGGTCGAAGCGCCAGGCGTACACGCCCGGCGATGGGGCGCGCGAGGCGTCGAGGCCGCGGCAGAACAGGTAGCGCACGCCACCGAAGTCGCGGACGTAGTCGTAGCCCTCGCCCAGGCGGAAGCGCAGCCAGCGGTGCAGCGCCACGGTGTAGATCAGCGCCTGCAGGGTGTATTCGCTGTGCGCCATCGCCCGCGCCAAGGCGTCGGGGTCGTAGGCCGGCAGGCGGTTGGACTTGTAGTCGAGCACGTACCAGCGGCCGTCGTGGTGGTAGGTGAGGTCGATCAGGCCGGTCATCAGCCCCTCCAGGCGCTGCCGCGCGCCGAACGCCTGGCGCTCGCCGGCCACGCCGAAGCGGTGCAGCAGCGCCAGCAGTGCGTCGACCCGGGTCGGGCGCATGGCGAAGTGGAACTCCATTTCGTTGCGCCGCTGCTCCTCCGGCACCGCAGCCAGGCAGGTGCCTTCGGGCAGCGCCACGGTGAGGGTGTTGCCGACCAGGGCGGTGAGCATGGCGGTGCCGTCTTCCAGTTCGTCCTCGGCATAGCCGCCGCGCTGCAACGCTTCGACGATGGCGGTGACCTGCCCGGCCGGCGCCGGCTGGCCCGGCCGCCAGTCGCGCCAGGCGGCGAAGTCGCAGCGCTCGAACACGTCGTGCATGGCCACGCCGAAGCGGTTGCCGACGAAGCGGCGGTCGACCATGTCCACCTCCACCGCGGCGCTGACCGGCTCGCTGGCGGCGGGCTCGTCGCTGCCGCCGCTGCTGGGCACGGTGGCGCTGGCCATCGGGTCGCTGCCGGCGTCCGCATTGGCCAGCTGGGTGAAGCTGTACACCCACCACTCCGGCAGCACCCGCCGCTGCGGCACGCGCGCCGGCGGTACCGGCGGCGCCGGCTCGGGCGGCAGCCGCGGCAACTGCGCCGGCGGCGGGGTGCTGTCGAGGGCGATGGCGCCTGGCGCGGCGGCGGCTTGCAGGGCGTCGAGGTCGCGCAGCATCGGCGCCAGCGCGGTGCGCTCGTGCTGCGGGAAGGCGCCGGTGGCGATCCACAGCGCGTGTTCGGCGCGGGTCAGGCCGACGTAGAGCAGGCGCGCGTCCTCGGCGCGCTGTTCCTGTTTCCACGCAGCTTCGGCCGTCTCCCAGGCCGGATCGGATGCGCCGCCGCTGCGGCCGGTGTTCCACTGCAACTGGCGCCCGCCCTGCGGTGCCGGCACCACGCAGTGCCGCCCGGGGCTGCGCTCGCTGCGGCCGATGCCGGCGTACGGCAGGAACACCAGCGGATACTCCAGGCCCTTGCTCTTGTGCAGGGTGACGATCTGCACGCGGCGCGCATCCGACTCCAGGCGCAGCTGCTGCGCCTCGTCGCTGTCGTCGGCATTGGCGATGCGCCGCGCCAGCCAGTCGACCAGGCCGTGCGGGCCGAGCGCGCGGGTGTCGGCTTCCTGCAGCAGTTCGGCCAGCTGCAGGTAGTTGGTGAGGCGGCGCTCGCCGTCGACCAGGGCCAGCAGGCGCTGCCCGTGCGCGGCGCCGAGGTCGCCGATCAGCGCCAGCGGACCGCCGCGCTGCCAGCGCTCGCGCCAGTCCAGCGCCTGTTGCTGCCAGCGGCGATGACGCTCGCCGTCGTGGTCGAGTGCGGCGATGGCCGCGGCGTCCTCGCCGATCAGCACGGTGGCCAGTGCGGCGCGCAGGCGGCCGTCGTCGCCGGGGTCGAGCAGCGCCTGCAGCAGGGCCAGCAGTTCCAGCGCCTCGTCGGTGGCGAACAGGCTGCGGCGGCCGGCGGCGACCGCGGGAATGCCGGCCGCGGCCAGCGCCTGCTGGATGCGCGTGGCCTCGCCGTGGCTGCGCACCAGCACGGCGATGTCGCCGGCCTGCAGCGGACGGCCGAGCAAGCTGGCGGTGCCGTCGCGGGCATCGGCCAGCCAGCCGCGGATCGCCGCGACGCAGGCGGCGGTGCACAGCTCGCGGGCGCGACCGGCACTCCAGGGCTTGGGTTTTCCGGGCGCCTTGGCGGTGGCCGGCGGCGGCGGCGGTTCCGGCGCGCGCCACACGGTCAGCGCCGGGGCCGGTGCGCCATTGCGCTGCAGGTCGGCATCGACGCGCTTGCTGCCCGGCTGCACCGGGTGGAAGGCGATGCCGTCGGTGAGGAAGGCGTCGGCGTAGCCGGCCTGCGCGTACAGCGCGTCGATCGCCGCCAGCAGCGCGGGGCGCGAGCGGAAGTTGTGCGCCAGCGGCGGCGCACGTTCGGCGCCCGCGGCGGCCGCCAGGTAGGTGCGCACGTCGCCGCCGCGGAAGCCGTAGATGGCCTGCTTGGGGTCGCCGATCAGGGCGAGCAGCGGCGGCGGGTCGTCCGCTGTGGACAGCGAGGGCGCGATCGCCGCATCGCCCTGCGCCACGGCGGAGCTAATCGTCTCCGGCGCGAACACCTTGCGGAAGATCGTCCACTGGCGATCGTCGGTGTCCTGGAACTCGTCGACCAAGGCCACCGCGTACTGCGCGCGCAGCCGCTGCGCCAGGGCGGCGCCGTGCGGGCCTTCCAGCGCGCGCGCCACGCCTTCGACCAGGTCGTCGTAGGTCTGCACGCGGCGCTGGCGCTTGAGATAGGCCAGCCGCTCCGCCGCGTCGGCGCGCAGCGCATGCAACAGGCAGATGCGGCGTTGCGTGCGCCACTGCGCCAGTTGCGCCAATGCGGCCAGGTAGCCGTCGATGGCGTGGCTCAGCGGCGAGGCCGGGGTGCGCTCGGTGTGCTTCTTGTTGGTGCCGGCGGCCAGTTCGGCGGCGGTGAGCTTGACCAGCTTCGGGTGCGGCGGCGCGTCCGCCGCCGGCGCCGCGGCGAAGGCATCCAGCCAGTGCCACAGCGCGGTCAGCCAGTCGGGCTTGTAGCTGACCTTGCTCAGCACGCCGGCCTCCATCGCCGCGGCGATCGCCTCGAAACAGGCGGTGCCGTGGGTGCGGAACGCTTCGGCCAGCGCCACCCCGGCGCGCTGCGCGGCCTGCTGCAGCACGTCGCCGTCTTCGGCGGCGAAGACCGGCGCGGCCGGCAGCAGGGTCGGATGCCGCACCAGTTCGCGCAGATCGATGGCCATGCCGTCCGGCCCACCCGGCCACAGCGCCACCAGGTCCTCGGCCATCGCCGGATCGGCGGCGCGTTGCCGCCACAGGTCGGCGGCGACGTCGCGCAACAGTTCGCGGTCGTCGGTGAGCAGCTGCGGCGCGGCGAAGGCCTGGCCGCTTTCCAGCGCATGCTCGCGCAGCACGCGCGCGCAGAAGCCGTGGATGGTGAAGATGGCGGCGAGGTCGATGTCCTCGGCGGCCTGCTGCAGGCGGCGGCGCAGGGCGGTCGGGGTTTCGCTGCCGGTGGCCAGGTGCGCGGTCAGGATGGCGCGGGTGAGGGCGACGTCGGGGGCATCGAGTTGTGGCTGCGACGTGGTGTCCGCGTTCTCTGTCGCGGCTAAAGCCGCTCCTACGAGGTCCGGGGCAGAGTCCGGCACCAGGCTGGCCGCCAGCGCCAGGCGCTCGCGGATGCGGCGGCGCAGTTCCTGGGTGGCGGCCTCGGTGAAGGTAACGGCGAGGAGTTGGCCCAGGCGCAGGCCGCGTTCGACCACCAGGCGGGTGAACAGGGTGGCCAGGGTGAAGGTCTTGCCGGTGCCGGCGCTGGCCTCGATCAGGCGCACGCCGTGCAGCGGCAACTGCAGGTAGGGGTCGCGGTCGGGTGCGGCGCTCACTCGGCGTCCTCCTGGGTGCCGCGCCAGCGCTGCCAGCTGTCGCTCAGTCGGTCGGGATCGAGCGCGGGGCCGGCGTCGCCCTGCTCGAGCAGGCCGAACACGCGCTGGCTGGTGGCGGCGAAGTCGGCGAAGCGCTGCGCATCGGCGAACGGGTCGCGGCCGCGGCCGACCAGGCGCAGTTCCGGGCTGTCGGCCTCGCTCCAGCCGAAGCTGGCCTGCCATTGCGCGGCGGCGTCCTTGATCGCCTTGTCGAGATCGCCGGCGCGCGCGGCCTGGTAGTACTTCCAGCTGCTGTACGGCGCGAACGCCAGCGGCGCCTGCCGACCATGCCGGTACAGCTGCAGCAGCTCGCCCAGTGCCTGCTGCGCCTGGACGGCGGGCAGCGGTTCGCGGTCCATCGGATGCGGGCCGAGGCTGTCGTCATGGTCGAAGAACCGCACGTAGGGGGCGCGTTCGCCGGCCGCGCGCAGCAGCAGCCATTCCAGACCGTGGCGGATCACGCTGCGCCCGCTCAAGGCGCCCACCTGCACCCGCGCCACGCCGGGCGCGTACCAACCCGGCAGGCGGCCATGCAGTGCGGTGCCGTCGAGGTCCACCTGCAGCCGCGGCGCCAGCGGCGGGTCGTCGTCGCCGCCACGCCACTGCCGGAACGCCTCGGCGTACGGGCGCAGTTGGCGCACGCGCTCGTCGAGCTGGCGCCGGCCCAATGGCCCGGACGGCAGCAGCGCGCGGGCACGCAGGCGTTCGTACAGCGCCTCGGTGTCCTCGCGCAGCACCGCTTCGAACACCTGCTGCTGCAGGCCGTACTGATCGAGTCCGCGGCTGGGCGCCAGCAGCGGTTCCAGGTCGCTGTCGGCCTGCGCCGGATCGGGCAGGCGCAGGCCCAGGCGCTGGCGCAGGAACTGCCCGGCCGGATCGACCAGCAGCCGCCGCAGGTCGTCGATGGACAGTTGCGCCGGCAGCGCGTTGTCGGCCGCGGCCGGCAGCGCGTCGATCCATGGCACCAGCGGCTGGCGCTGGCCGACCAGGCTGTCCACCGCCGGCCGCCACTGCCGGCGGTAGCTGAAACGGCGCGGGTCGGCATCCTCGGCACCGGTGGCGCCGAACGCGGCGGCGGCGAACGGCTGCAACGGATGCCGCACCACCATGGCCGCGGCCGCGGCCGGGTCGGCGTGGTACTGGGCGGCGCAGGCCAGCAGTTCGCCGACCAGCGGCGAGGGTTCGCGCACGCTGCCGTCGCGCGCGTCGGCGCCCAGGTAGCTCAGGTAGAACACTTCCTGCGCCGAGGCGAACAGCTGCAGGAACAGGAAGCGGTCGTCCTCGCGCGTCGAGCGGTCGCCGTGGCGGCGGCGCGTGGTGCCCAGTTCGGCGGTGAGGCGGTTGAGCCCGGCGGCCGGATCACGGCGCGGGAAATCGCCATCGTTCATGCCCAGCAGGCAGATCACCCGGAACGGCAGCAGCCGCATCGGCACCATGCGGCCGAAGCTGATGCCGCCGGTGAGCAGCGGCGCGCGCGTGTCCGATTCGCCCAGCACCGCGGCGAAGTGCGCGCGCACCACCTCGGCCGGTACCGCCTCGGCATAGTCGGCGCGGGCGGCGTCGCGCGCGAACTGGTCGATCAGCGCGCGCAGGCGCTCCAGCGCGCGCTGCTGGCGCGGTGCCGACGGACTCTGCGGCAGCAGCGCCTCGAGCAGGCCCAGCAGCACTTCGCGCCACTGCGCCGGCGGCATCGGCTCGGCCAGCGCGGCCTGGTGGCGATCGAGCACGCGCAGCAGGCGCAGCAACGTGTCCAGCGCCGCCAGCGCGCTGCCTTCCAGCTGCGGCCACGGCGCCACGCCGTCGATGTCGTCCTCGGCGCCGCTGGCGTGGCCGAGCAGCAGCCGGTCCAGGGCGAAGCGCCAGGTGTAGGCGTCGTCGGCCGGCGCCTGGTGGCGCTGCCGGTGCGCCGCGTCCAGGCCCCAGCGCGCGCCGGCGGCATGCAGCCAGGCGCGCAGGCGTTCCAGCCCGGCCTCGTCCAGGCCGGCGGCCTCGGCGATCGGCGCGCTGGCGAACAGGTCCAGGATCTCGTGCAGGCCGAAGCGCGCGATCGGCAGGCCGAGCAGCGCCAGGAACACCTCGGCCAGCGGCTCGCTGGCCAGCGGGCTGGCGTCGGCCAGCGCGTACGGCAAGGCGTCGTCGCCGGCATGGCCGCCGAACACCGCGTCCAGGTACGGCACGTAGGGATCGATGTCCGGCGACAGCACCGCAATCTCGCGCGGCTGCAGCGGCGGCTCGAAGCGCGGGTCGTCCAGCAGCGCGCGCAGTTGGTCGTGCAGCACCTGCAGCTCGCGCAGGCGGGTGTGGCAGGCGTGCACCTGCAGGCTCGGATCGTGCGGATCCACCGCGGCCAGCGGCGCAGGCTGCGCCGGCGCGCGGCGATGGAACAGGTCGCTCTGCATGCGCCGCAGCAGGGTGTCGCCGAGGCCGCCATCGGCCAGCGCGCGCCGGCCCGACTCGAGCGGATCGGCGTAGACCGCGATCTCGGCCAGCGGATGCACCACCTCGTAGTCGCCGATCAGTGCCATGAAGTCGCGCCCGGCCGCGCCCCAGGCCTGCAGCAGCGGGTTCTCCTGCACGTGCTCGGCGAACAGGTCCACCGCCCCGCCCTCGCGGCGGCGCTGCCACAGCGTCTGCAGATCGCCCCAGTAACCCTGCGCCGGGGTCGGCAGGTAGAAGTGCAGCGTGCCGGCGCGCGCCTGCGTGGCCAGCACGCGCAGCACATCCGGGGAAATGTTGAGCACGGCGAAGGCGAACAGGCGCCGCGGCAGGCCTTGCGGCAATGGGCCATCCGGGCGCGCGTAGCGGTCCAGGTACTGGCCGATGCGGCGTGCGCGGTAGGCGCGGCCGCTGGCGATGCGCCGCCACAGCCGCGCCTGCGGATCGTCCGGGTCGGCGCCGCCTTCCCAGCGCAGCAGCCAGTCGCGGCGCCAGGCCTGGTACTTCTCGAACACGTTGCTCAGTTCGCCGGCCAGGCTCCACGGCTTGAGCGCATCGCCATCGGCCAGATAGCCGGCCAGCGACGCCAGCGCCGCGTCGCTGCCCAGGTCGCCCTGCAGCGCCGCGTACAGGCGCCAGTGCATGGTCGCCATGTCCAGGTCGTCGGCCGCCGCGCCGAGATTGCGCTCCAGCGCGCGCGCGACGAACTCGCCGGGAGTGAGGAATTCCAGGTTCGCCGCCACCCCGTGCACCGCAGCCAGGGTCGACTGCAGCCAGCGCCGCATCGCCACCTGCGGGATCAGCACCACCTCCGGCGCCAGCAAGGGCTGCTCCGGCGGCGGCCGGCGCAGTTCTTCGGCGAGCAGGGCGGCCAGGGTATCCAGCGCGTTGGACGGATACAGCCGGAAATCGGGCGCGGATGGGGCAGGCATGTGCCGGGCATTGTGCCGGATGCGGGCATGCGGCGCTTTCGGGCCCAGCCTCGTGTACCCAAACATCGCGAGTCGCTTCGCGCCGGACCCTCACCCCAACCCCTCTCCCGGGGGGAGAGAGGCTAGCCCGTCCCTTCTCCCACCGGGAGAAGGTGGCCCGCAGGGCCGGATGAGGGTGCGGGCGCAGCCTCGCGTGCCCAAACATCGCGAGACGCTTCGCGCCGGACCCTCACCCCAACCCCTCTCCCGGCGGGAGAGGGGCTAGCTGCTCCCTTCTCCCGCCGGGAGAAGGTGGCCCGCAGGGCCGGATGAGGCCGCGGGCGCAGCCTCGTGTACCCAAACATCGCGAGACGCTATCGCGCCGCACCCTCACCCCAACCCCTCTCCCGGGGGGGGGGGGGGAGAGGGGCTAGTTGCTCCCTTCTCCCGCCGGGAGAAGGTGGCCCGCAGGGCCGGATGAGGGTGCGGGCGCAGCCTCGCGTGCCCAAACATCGCGGGTCGCTTCGCGCCGGACCCTCACCCCAACCCCTCTCCCGGCGGGAGAGAGGCGACGGCATCAGTACTTCTTCTCGACGTTGAACATCCAGGTCTGGTCGCTGCCGCTGTCGCCGTCGGTCACGCCGCGGTATTCCACGCGCGTGGACAGGCCCTGATCGGTGCTGAACACCACGCCCACGCCCAGCATCAGCCGGTTGCGGTCGTACACGCTCTGCCCGGTGCGGTACAGGGTGCCGCCGACAATGTCGGCATAGCCCAGCGTGGCGTCGCCACGGCCCTGGAAGTCGTGCTGGTACTCGAGCCGGAACTGCGGGGTCAACCGCCCCCAGGTCATCTGCCGGCGCCATTCCAGGCGCAGGCCGAGGTTGCCGGTGGTGGTGGCCACGTCCATGTCCTCGTAGCGCAGCGCGTACGGCGCCATCGTCGCTTCGCTGTAGGCATCGAGCGTGGCGCGCGCGGCATCCACCCGCGCATACGGGGTGATCTGCCAATCGCCGCGCTGCAGGTCGGCACCGGCCGACAGCGACGCGATCCACTGGTGGCCGCTGCGGTCGCCTTCGGCCAGTGCACCGTTGTCGGTGACGTAGCGACGCAGGTCGTAGGACAGCAGCTGGTAGCCGACCAGGGTGTCGAAGAACAGGGTCTGGCCCGGGTGATAGCTGGCATACAGCGCCAGCGTGTACGCGGTGGACGTGCTGCGGCTGCCGTCATGGCCGACATCGCTGTCGTCGCGGCCCCAGCCCACGCCCGCACCCAGCGCGAAGGACGGGGACACGCGGTAGTCGGCGCCTACGCTCAGGCCATCGGTCTGGAAATCCACGCCGGCACGCTGCGACTGCTGGTCCAGGCTGCCGGAGCGGATCGCGCCGCCCACCCACAGGCCGAGGTCGCCCGCCGCCGTGCCGGTCTCGCGCGGCGCTGCCGAGGTGTCGGCGCCGCCGTCCATGGCGTTGTCGCGCAGGTCGCGGTTCGCCGGGTCGCACGCTTGCGCGTCGAGGTTGCGGTCGCTCTGCAGCGTGCGGTCGCGCTGGCGGCAGTGCGAGGTGGCCTGGAAGCTCACGCCGTTGTCGAAGCCACGCGCACCACGGTGGGTCGCCTCCAGGCGGCGCTGGAAGTTGTCGATCTGCGCCTTGGCGAAGCGCCGGGTCGACTCGGCCTGCGCGTCGATCAGGCCACGCACCTGCGCATCCTGGGTCGGATCCGGGCGCGGCGCGATCATGAACACGATGTCCGCCTCGGCCGAGGTCGCGTACGCGTTGGACAGGGTGAAACGCACCGTGGCGTTGCCGGAGAAGGCCGGGTTCGGCACGAAGGTGAGCATGAAGCCCGGGCCCTCGTCCGCCGCCGCGGTCGGCACGCCGGCGGCCTTGGCGGCGGCCCGGGTGATCGTCGCGGTACCGGCATTGGCCGGCAGCACCGCGACCACGGCAGCGGCCACGAACGGGCCGCCGGTGGCGTTGCGGGTGACGTCCAGGGTCTGCGCCTGCCCGGTCACCGCCGGCACCATCGCCGACGCCGCGATGGGGCGGGCGTTGACGGTGATGGTGACGATGGCCGGCGCCGAACTGCCGCCCGCACCGACGGCGATGTAGTGCACGCTGTCCACGCCCACGTAGCCGGGCGCCGGCGTGTACACCAGGCGCATGCCATCCACCGTGGCGGTGCCGTGGCTGGGAGCGGTGGCCACGGCGATGCTGTCGATGCTGCCGGTGTCGTTGCCGGTCACCTCCAGGGTCAGCGCGGTCTCCACCAGGGTGGCGCCGGTGTCGTTCGCCGCCACCGGCGCCGGCATCGCCGAGGCGATGGTGAGGGTGTAGGCCTGCGTGGCCGAGAAGCCGTTGGCGTCGCTCACCTTGATGCTGAAGGCGAAACTGCCGGCGGCGCTCGGCGTGCCGGACAGCACGCCCGCCGCGGTCAGGCTCAAGCCGGTCGGCAACGCGCCAGTGACCACGCTGTAGCTGTACGGCGCGGTGCCGCCGCTGGTTGTGAGGGTCTGGTTGTACGCCGTGCCCGCGGTGCCGGCAGGCAAGGTCGGCTGACCCGGGGCCAGGGTCGGCGCGGCGATGCTCAGCGTGTAGCTGCGGCTGGCCTGGCCGGGGACGCCGGCGGTGCTGTCGGTGACGGTCGCGGTGAAGACGAAGCTGCCCGCCTGGGTCGGGGTGCCGGAGAGCACGCCGGCGGCGCTCAGGCTCAGGCCGGCCGGCAGGGCGCCGGTGGCGATGCTGTAGCTGTACGGCGCGGTGCCGCCCGTGGCGCTGAGCGCCTGGCTGTAGGCCGTGCCCGCGGTGCCGGCCGGCAGCGACGGGGGCACCAGGGTCAACGTCGGCGACGCGACCGTCAGCGTGAACGCCTGCGCCGCAGTGAAGGCGTTGGCGTCGGTGACGCGCACGGTGAACGCGAAATTGCCGGCCGTGGTCGGCGTGCCGGACAGCACACCGCCGGCGCTCAGGCTCATCCCGCTCGGCAGGGCACCGGCAGTGAGCGCATAGCTGTACGGCGCCGTGCCGCCGCTGGTGCTCAACGCCTGGCTGTAGCTGGCAGCGATCGCCGCCGCCGGCAAGGTCGGCGGGGTGATGACCAGGGTCGGCGAGGCGATGGCCAGGGTATAGGCATGCGAGCCGCCGAAGCCGCCGGCGTCGGTGACGCCGATGACGAAGGTGAAGCTGCCGGCCACGGTCGGGGTGCCGGAGAGGACACCGGCGCCGCTCAGGCTCAGGCCCGCAGGCAGGGCGCCGGAGCTGAGCGCATAACTGTAGGGCGCCGTGCCGCCGCTGGTGCTCAGCGTCTGGCTGTAGGCGGTGCCGGCGGTCCCGGGCGGCAGCGTGGACGGCGCGACGGTCAGGGTCGGCGAGACGATGGCCAGCGTGTAGCTGCGCGCGGCCTGTCCCGCGGTGCCGGAGGTGCTGTCGGTCGCGGTCAGGGTGAAGCTGAAGTTGCCGGCCACGGTCGGCGTACCGCTCAGCGCGCCGCTGGCACCGTTGACGGTGACGCCCGCCGGCAACGCGCCGGCGCTCACCGTGTAGGCATACGGCGCGATGCCGCCGCTGGCCGGGGTGACCGCCGCGCTGTAGGCCTGGCCGGCGGTGCCGTTGGGCAGGGTCGTCGCCGGCAGGGTCAGTGTCGGCGCCGCCACGGTCAGCGTGTAGGCACGGCTGCCGCTGGTGGGCGTGCCGCTATCGGTCGCGGACAGGGTGAAGTTGAAGCTGCCGCTGGCGGTGGGCGTGCCGGACAGTACGCCGGCGCTGCTCAGGGTCAAGCCGGCCGGTAGTGCGCCGGCGGTGAGCGAGAAGGTGTACGGCGCGGTGCCGCCGCTGGCGAGCACGGTCTGGCTGTAGGCACTACCGGCGGTCGCCGCCGGCAGCGAGGCCGGCGCGATGGTCACCGTCGCATCGTCGTTGAGGATCGTGCCGGTCGCGGTGGCACGCGCGATGGAGGCGTTGCTGGCGCCGGACAGGTTCAGGGTGAAGGTTTCGTCCGGCTCGACGGTGGTGTCGCCGTTGATGGTCACCGCCACGTTCTGCACGGTGGTACCGGGCGAGAAGGTCAGCGTGCCGGAGCGGGCGACATAGTCGCTGCCCGCGTTGGCGCTGCCGTCGGCGGTCGCGTAATTGACCGTGACGGTCTGGCCGCTGGCGGCGCTGAGGCTGACGGGGAACGTGGCCGTGGTGGTGCCGCTGTTGCCTTCGGTGACGCTGACGTCGCCGACCGACAACGCCGGCGCCGCGTCGTCGTTGACGATCGTCCCCTGGCCCTGACCATCGGCCACGGTGGCGCCGCTGACATTTGTGACGTTGACGAAGAAGGTCTCGTCGGGTTCGTTGAGCGTGTCGCCGACCACCTGCACGGTGAAGGTGGCGCTGCTGCTGCCGGCCGCAATGGTCAGCCCGTTCACGCTGGAGGCGATGTAGTCGGTACCCGCGGTCGCGGTGCCGTTGGCGGTGGCGATGTCGAAGCTGACCCCGCCGCTGCCGGCCGGCTGGCTGAGCGAGACGGTGAAGGTGAACGCGGTATTGCCGGCATTGCCCTCGTTCTGCGACACGTCGTTGATCGACAGCGCCGGCTGGTCGTCGTTGAGGATGGTGCCGGTGGCACTGGACGGCGAGCCCACGGTGTAGCCGCTGCCCGCGTTGAGGCTGATCACCACGGTCTCGTCCGGCTCCACCGTGGTATCGGGAGTGGGATCGATGGTGATGGTACCGCTGGTCTGGCCGGCCGCAATCACCAGCGGCGAGTTGACCGCGGCGTAGTCGGTGCCCGAGGTGGCTGTGCCGCCCACGTTGAAACCGATCGACAGCGCCGACGGCGACGCCTGGCTCAGGGTGACGGTGTAGACGAGATTGGCGCTGCCATCCTCGGCCACGCTGGCCGGCGACACCGCAATGCTCGCCGAGGGATAGTCGTCGTTGACGATGGTGGCGGTGGCGCTGGACGGGTTGCCGATCGAGTAGCCGCTACCGCTGGCTACCTGGAAGATCACCGTCTCGTCGGCTTCCACCGTGCTATCGGCGACCGGGGTGATGCTGAAACTGGCGGAGCTGGCGTTGGCCGGCACCACCACGCTGGTGACCGCGCCGGTGTAGTCGGTTCCGCTGGTGGCCGTGCCGCTGCGGGTCAGGTTCACCGTGGTCGCCGAACTATTGGTCGAGCTCAGCGTCACCGTGTAGACGAAGGCCGCGCCGCTGTCCTCGTTGGCGCTGGACGGCGAGACCGCGATGCTGGCGGTGCGCGAGGGGTTGACGGTGATGTTGAAGACAACCTGGTTGTTGTCCTCGTCCAGCAGGTAGAACGAGTCCGAGGTCGCGCCGTCGCCGTTGTTGGTGTAGGTCACTCGCTCGGTGCCGGCCGCGTCGAGCTGGCCGGTGAGGACGTAGTTACCGTGCGACGGCTGCGCGCCGTCGCTCATGCCGGTATTGGAGGGCCCGTCGCAACTGCTGACGTCGAACGTCACCGAGCCACCCGAGTTCACGGTCGCGGTCTGAGGCGTCGTGCAGTAGGGTCCGGCCGCCAGGCAGACCTGCGACATCGCCAGCAACAGCAGCGCCATCAGCCAACGCAACGTCAGCCGCATACCGCTCCACGCGGTGCAATTCGTAGACATATTCGATTCCCCTAAAACGCGCCACCCCAATGGGCGCTGGCAGCCATCCTGGTGCCTCGGACTCCGCAGAACATTGGCCCCCCAAGCATCGGCCATGCGCGTCGCGCGGCCATTGGAACAGCAAGTCGGCGGCGACGTAAAGCAACAAATGCGTCATGTCTGTCTGGTTCAGCGAAATCGTCGCTTGCATGTCGCCGAAGTCGTGATTAAGTAGATGCGCACCAGACACGAGGTCTGTGCCATCAACTCCGGGGGGAGATCCGCATGAGCGAGTTCTTCATCGGTCAGATCATGCTGACCGGTTTCGCGTTTGCGCCGAAGTATTTTGCGCAGTGCAACGGGCAATTGCTGCCGATCAATCAGAACCAGGCGCTGTTCAGCCTGCTCAGCACCCGCTTCGGCGGCGATGGCAAGACCACGTTCGGCTTGCCCGACATGCGCGGGCGCACGCCGATGGGCTATGGGCCATCGGCCGATCCGGCATGGCAACCGCCTGCCCTACCGATGGGCCAGGCCGCCGGCGCGGAGACAGTGACCCTGGTGGGCGACAACCTGCCCGCGCATACCCACCTGCTGGATTGCAGCAGCGTCAACGGCGACAACCGCACGCCGACCGGCCGCCTGTTCGCGAACAACAACATGTCCACCGGGACCCCGCATGCGTTGTATGCGGCGCCCGGCGCGACGATACCGCTGTCGCAGTCCACCATCGCCAACAGCGGCGGCAGCCAGCCGCATCCGAACGTGCAGCCGTACACCACGATCAATTTCTGCATCGCGCTGTCCGGCATCTTCCCCTCGCGCAGCTAGGCGCATCCGCATTCGGGCGCGCAGCGCGCATCCGTGCGCGTGGCGCCTCATCGACCAGGAAGCATCTCATGGGCACCCCTTTCATCGGCGAAATCCGCATGTTCGGCTTCGGCCGCACACCCCAGGGCTGGCAGGCGTGCGACGGCTCGCTGCTGCAGATCTCCGAGTACGAACCGTTGTACGTCCTGCTTGGCACCGTCTACGGCGGCAATGGCACCACCACCTTCGCGGTGCCGGATCTGCGCGGTCGCCTGCCGATCCATCAGGGCCAGGGGCCGGGGCTCAGCAACTACGTGCTCGCCCAAAAGGCCGGCACCGAGACGGTGACGTTGACCGACCTGCAGATGCCGGCACATACGCACACCGCGCAGGCCACCACCGAGGCGGCGACCGCCACCGCGCCCGCCGGTCTGCTCCCAGCCGCCGTGAGTGGCGCCTTGTTCTATGCCAGCGACACCAGCGGTACCACCACGCTGGCGATGTCCACGCAAAGCACCTCGTTCGCCGGCGGCAACCAGCCGCACGACAACACCATGCCGACACTGACGGTGCAGTACTGCATCGCCACCACCGGCATCTTCCCGCAACAGGCCTGATCCCTGCGCCGCGCCGGCATGGCTGCGGCACGCATCCGCTGCATCGGAGGAATCCGCTCATGACCGAACCCTATCTCGGCGAAATCCAGCTGTTCGGCTTCGACTACAACCCGTATGGCTGGGCGCTGTGCAACGGCGCCGTCCTGCCGATCACGCAGAACAGCGCGCTGTATTCGCTGCTCGGCGTGGCCTACGGTGGCAATGGCAGCAGCACGTTCCAGTTGCCGAACTTCACCGCGCGCGCCGGCTGCCAGCAAGGCCCGGGACCTGGGCTGACTGCGCACACGCTGGGCAGCAACTTCGGATCGGCGGGCGTCAGCCTGCAAAGCACGCAGATCCCGATGCACCAGCACGGCGTCAATGCGTTCTCGCAACCGGATCCGGCCAAGAAGACCGGCACCCCTGCCAGCGGTGCCGCCCTGTCGTCACTGAACAGCACCAGCGAACGTCCGTTCCTGGCCGTCGCGCCGAACACGCAGTTCTCCCCGACCATGGTGATGCCCACCGGCAAGGGGCTGGCGCACGAGAACCGGCAGCCGTATCTGGCGGTGAACTTCTGTATCGCGCTCAGCGGGGACTACCCCGTCTTCAGTTGAGCGGCCACATGGCCAGTGCTGCGCCTGTGCCGGCGTTTCCCGCCAGGCACGAGGCCATCGAGGCGCCAGCCGCGCTGCGGACGCGTGGCGTGGTGCTGCGCGCCGCGCACGCGGGCGACATGCCCTGGCTGCGCGACCTGTACGCCAGCACGCGCCACGACGAGCTGGCCGCGGTGCCATGGCCGGAACCGGCCAAGCGCGCCTTTCTCGACCAGCAGTTCGCCTTGCAGCACGCGCACTATCTGCAGCATTTCCCGTCCGCCGACTTCCTGATCGTGGAAGACCCGCGCGGGCGGCTGGGTCGGCTGTACCTGGACCGCAGCGCGGATCCGCACGTGCTGGTCGATATCAGCCTGCTGCCGGACTGCCGCGGACAAGGCATCGGTAGCGCGCTGATCGCGCACGCGCAAACGTTCGCGAGTGCGGACGGGCGTGCGCTGACGTTGCATGTCCTGCATGCCAACCCCCAGGCGCAGCGGCTTTACGCGCGGCTCGGCTTCGTCGCCGGCGAAGCCGGCCAGACCCATCTGGCCATGCGCTGGGACGGCCCCGGCGCGGGGCCGGGCACGGGTCAGTTGAACACCGCCTGATACAGGAAGCCGTCGCGTTCGCGCGCGACCGGCACCAGGAAGATGCCGATCTCGCCCAGGCGCGGATGACGCATCTGGTAGGTCTGCTGCGGAAACAGGAACGCCGAGCCGTTGCGGAACAGCAGCGAGAACGGGGCGCGCCGCGCCGCGGGAGACGTCGGCAACGGCCGTGCCTCCACCAGCACGAACGCGACCTCGCCCTCGTTCAACTGCGCCGCGAACGTCTCGTTCACGCTTCCGGCGAAGTGTTCCAAGCTCAACAGCTCCATCCTTGACTCCAGGTGTGGTTCGGCACGGGCGCCTGCCGGCATCGTCGCGTGGCGCAGCCAAGGGCACAAGCACGTCCCGGCATTTGTCCACACGGCGTGCGGCGACGGCGCGCCCGACGCGATCGCGGGCCGGGCAGAGACGCTGCGGCATGACACGCTGTTGCATGAACAGGGCGAAGCCGGCGCGCACACCGGCCCTTGCGGTGCCACAATACTGCACGGGCCAGTTCGGTTAAGTTCAGCCGAACGGATCGATCCTATGTTGTATTTTCGTTAAAGGTCGCGATGGCGTCTTCCGAACCCAATCTGGTGCAGTTGTCGGGCGTACGTATCGACCGCGGCGGCCGCGCGATCCTGCGCGACGTCTCGCTGCGCGTGCCGCGCGGCAGCATCACCGCCGTGCTCGGGCCGTCCGGCAGCGGCAAGTCCACGCTGCTGGCGGCGCTGACCGGCGAACTGGTGCCGGCCGCGGGCACGCTCGAGGTGTTCGGCCAGCCGCTGCCGCGCGGCAGCCGCGCGCTGCGCGAGACCCGCAAGAGCATCGGCGTGCTGCTGCAGGGCAATGGCCTGCTCACCGACCTGAGCGTGGCCGAGAACGTGGCGCTGCCGTTGCGCGCCCACACCCGCCTGCCGGAGCCGGTGCTGCAGCGGCTGGTGGCGCTGAAGCTGCACGCGGTGGGCCTGCTGGCCGCCGCCGATGCCTGGCCGCGCGAGCTGTCCGGCGGCATGGCGCGGCGCGTGGCGCTGGCACGCGCGCTGGCCCTGGATCCGCCGCTGATGATCTACGACGAACCCCTGACCGGCCTGGACCCGATCGCCTCCGGCGTGATCATGAGCCTGATCCAGCGCCTCAACCACACCCTGGGCCTGACCAGCATCATCGTCAGCCACCACGTCCACGAGACCCTGCCGATCTGCGACCAGGCCGTGGCCATCGCCAACGGCGGCGTGGTCTTCGCCGGCACCCCGCAGGAATTGCAGGCCAGCAGCGATCCGCTGCTGCAGCAGTTCCTGCACGGCCGCCCCGACGGCCCGATCCCGTTCGATGCGCCGCAGCGCGCGCGGAGCGCCGCCTGATGGCCATCGTTGCCCCGATCCGTTCCCTGGGCCGCGCCGGGCTGTTCTTCCTGACCGTGCTGCGCGGCTCGCTGCCGACCCGCGACCTGCTGGCCGAGCTGATCCGCGAGATCTACAAGGTCGGCGCGCGCTCGCTGCCGATCATCGCCGTGGGCGGCGCCTTCGTCGGGCTGGTGCTGACCCTGCAGGGCTACCGCACGCTGCAGACCTACGGCGCCTCCGATGCGCTGTCGACCCTGCTCGGCCTGTCGCTGTACCGCGAACTGGCGCCGGTGCTGACCGCGCTGCTGTTCATCGGCCGCGCCGGCAGTTCCATCGCCGCCGAACTGGGCCTGATGCGCGCCACCGACCAGATCAAGGCGCTGGAGCTGATGGCGATCGACCCGGTGGCCAAGGCGGTGGCGCCGCGCTTCTGGGCGGCGGTGCTGACCGTGCCGCTGCTGACCGGCATCTTCTGCTCGCTGGCGATCAGCGCCAGCTATTTCGAGGCGGTGGGCGCTCTCGGCCTGGACCGCGGCACGTTCTGGTCGGCGCTGTCGAGCAGCGTGGATTTCTGGGACGACTTCGGCGTGGCGATGCTGAAGTCGGCAGTGTTCGGCGGCACCGCGGCGCTGGTGGCGGCCTATGTCGGCTTCCACGCCGAGCCGACCATCGAGGGCACCTCGGTGGCCACCACCCGCGCCGTGGTCAACGCCTCGCTGCTGGTGTTGATGTTCAATTTCGTCATGTCGGCGCTGCTGTTCCGCTGAGCGGCGCCAACGCGTAGCCAGCCGGCGACGGCAGGCTCCGCGGCAACATCCCGGTCGCGGCACTGGCGCCGCGGCCACGCTGAATCAACAAGGTAGACACGTTATGGCTCTCCGTGGTCCCCGTCTCGAGTTCGCCGTCGGCGCCTTCCTGCTGCTGGGCCTGGCCTCGCTGCTGGTGCTGGCGCTGGCTTCCACCAACCGCCAGTGGGGCTTCGGCGGCCACCGCTACGACCTGATCGCGCGCTTCTCGCAGATCGGCCAGCTGCGTGCGCAGGCGCCAGTGAAGATCGGCGGCGTCATCATCGGCCAGGTCGCCAAGATCGACCTGGACCCGACCAAGTTCGACTCGGTCGTCACCCTGTCCATCGACGACAAGTACAAGGATCTGCCGGCCGACACCTCGGCGGCGATCCTGACCAGCGGCCTGCTGGGCGAGAGCTATGTCGGCCTGCAGCCCGGCGGCGACCCGGACACGCTCAAGCCCGGCCAGGAAATCGCCTTCACCCAGCCGGCGGTGGACCTGATCCAGCTGGTCGGCAAGTACATGTTCGGCGGCGGCAGCGCCGGCGGCGACAAGAACGCAACGCCCGCTGCCGCACCCTCGGCCGACCCCACCACGCCCGCAACGGAACCCAAGCCATGACGATCAAACTGCTTTCCGCCGCTCTCGCCGCCGCGCTGGCCGTGGCCGCGCCCTCCGCCGCCCTGGCCCAGGCCGCCGCGCCGGCTGCCTCCGCCGCCCAGGCCGGTTCGGCCAGCAAGGTGGTGCTGGAGAACAGCACGCGCATCCTGACCACGCTGGAACAGCGCCGCAACGAGTTCAAGAGCAACCCCACCGCGCTGCGCCAGTTCATCGACAGCGAGATGAACAAGTCCTTCGACCGCGACTACGCCGCCCGCCTGGTGCTGGGCGTGCACGGCCGCGGCGCCTCCGACGCCGACGTCAAGCTGTTCGGCGACGCGATGGCCGACAACCTGATGCAGCGCTACGGCACCTCGCTGCTGACCTTCGAAGGCAAGCCGCAGGTGCGGGTGAAGTCGGAAACCCCGCTGCCAGGCGGCCGCGGCGTCAAGGTCTCGACCGAGCTGCTGCGCAGCGGCGGCGACCCGGTGCCGGTGGACTACCTGCTGCGCAACACCGGCGCGGGCTGGAAGATCTTCGACGTGATGGTCGAGGGCGTGTCCTACGTGCAGACCTTCCGCAACCAGTTCGACACCCCGCTGCGCAACAAGTCGATCGCCGAGGTCGCGTCCGAGCTGCGCAACGGCACGCTGCAGGCGGCACCGGCGAGCAACAGTGGCAAGTGATGCGCAACTGCGCCGCGACGGCGACACGCTCGCGCTGAGCGGCGTGCTCGACCGTGCCGCGGCCACCGCGCTGTGGCCGGCGGCGCTGCGCGCGCTGCCGGGCGCACGCGCGCTGGACCTGCAGGCGGTGTCGCGTGTGGACAGCGCCGGCCTGGCGCTGCTCGCCGAACTCGCCGCGCGCCTGCGCGCCCAGGGCCAGGCCGAGGTCGCCATCCATGGCGCCCCGGCCGGCCTGACCGACTTGAGCGCCGCCTACCGGCTGGCCTCGACCCTGGACTTCCACTCTCCCCCTGCGGCGAGCTGACACATGAACGTGCTGCGTATCCTCACCTCCCTGACCCTGGCCGCCGCCCTGGGCGCCTGCGCCGGCGCGCCCAAGCGCACGCCGCCGCCTCCGCCGGCGGCCCCGCCCGCGCCCGCCATGTCCATGCAGGACCAGACCGGCAGCGGCGCCGCCGCACCGGCTCCCGCACCGGCCCCCGTGGACACGGCGGCCGCGACGGCCGATGCCGCCCAGGCGGCCGCGACGGCGCCGGCCCCGACGACCGCGCAGGACCCGACCGCGTCCGCCGATGCGGACTACGCCGCGATCTACGGCAGCGACCCGTACAACCCGGTCGCCGATCCGACCCTGCCGGCAGGCGTGCAGGCACCGCAGAGCTACGACCCGTGGGAGAAGTACAACCGCAAGGTGCATGCCTTCAACAACGTGGTCGACCGCGCGGTGGCGCGGCCGCTGGCCCGCGCCTACGTCAACGTGGTGCCGCGGCCGGTGCGGCTGGGCGTGACCAACTTCTTCGACAACCTCAGTTCGCCGCTGACCATGGTCAACCAGTTGCTGCAGGGCCGTCCGCTGCAGGCGGGGCAGACCCTGAGCCGGTTCCTGATCAACAGCACGCTCGGCATCGGCGGCATCTTCGACCCGGCCACCGACGCCAACCTGCCGCGACGCAGCGAGGACTTCGGCCAGACCCTGGGCGTGTGGGGCTGGCGCCGCTCGCGCTATCTGGAACTGCCGTTATTCGGCCCGCGCACGGTACGCGATGCGTTCGGCCTGGTCGGCGACGCGCCGCTGTCGCCGCTGCAGCAGATCGAGGAGGACCGGGTGCGCATCGGCCTGCAGGGTCTGCAGTTGGTGGACACGCGGGCGCAGTTGCTGTCGCTGGACAGCCTGCGCGACCAGGCGCCGGACGAGTACCAGCTGACCCGCGATGCCTGGCTGCAGCGCCGCAACTATCAGATCGAGAGCGACATGCGCGGGCACAAGCGCCAGGACGACGATCTGCCGGCCTATCTGCGCGAGGAAGAAACCAATCCGACGGTGCCGGTGGACGCGATGCCGGTCCCGGAGTGGCGCGGCGGTCGCTGAGTTAGGCGCACGATCCACCTACGAAAAGCCCGGCCTCGGCCGGGTTTTTTGTGTCTGAAGCTTTGCTGCCATCGTTTGTTGACGCAGCGCGATGTGCTGGAATTAGCGCGCGGTTTGCAGTGGATGAGCGAGTGTCGCGGCGGACTACAGAGTGCAGCCGGCTTTGCTGTTGCTGTTGCTCCTGCTGTTGCTCCTGCTGTTGCTCCTGCTGTTGCTGTTGCTGTTGCTGTTGCTGTTGATTTATCGGGGTCCCCTCGGCGCGGCAGCCACGGCGGGCGAATACCCGAAGGGCGACGCGCAGGATGCGCGTCGTTTTTCGCCGGCACATGGATGTGCCGTCGAAAAATGCCCGTCGTGGCTGCGAACCCGGAGCGCGTAGCGCGGAGGGCGCGCTGCGGGGTGTGCTTGACCAGCCTTCGGCTGTGGTAAAGCGCTTCTTTTGGTTACTTTTCTTTGCACAAGCAAAGAAAAGTAACTCGTCGCCAGGCGAAAGCTTTGCTCTTGCATCTGCTGCTACGGCGGTGGCCGCTGAATCGTAGGAGCGGCTTCAGCCGCGACAGGCATCACCGATCATGTGTGTCGCGGCTGAAGCCGCTCCTACCGTTCTTCTTTTCGTCCGACACTGAAATCTCAAGCGAAAGCAAAAGGCTTTCGCCCTAACGGGCGAGTTACTTTTCTTTGCTCGCGCAAAGAAAAGTAACCAAAAGAAAGCGCGCCCTGCCTACGCGCCCTCCGCGCTGCGCGCTCCGGGTCCGCGTCCAGCCCGGGGATCCGCGGAAGGGGCATCCTGCCCCTGCCGCGGACGGCGTACATCCATGTACGCCGCCCTTCGGGTTTTTCCCCGCGCTGGCCGCCGCTTCGGAAGGGAACCCGGTAAATCAAAAGCCCGAGCAACAGCCAAAGCCAAGCAACAGCCAAAGCAACGGCAACGGCAACGGCACGGCACGGCACGGCACGGCAACCACGTCGATGCTGCACGCCTTGCGTAGGAGCGGCTTCAGCCGCGACATGCGACGCCCAAGCACGTCGCAACCTCCCCGGCTCGGTCACCGACTACCTAGACGCCACAACAGCACCTTCCGCTCACCCAGGCACCGTCTAACTGCATCGATTACCGCAGACCGTTAGCCCAACGCCGCGTCGATCGCCGCGCGCAGGCGCGGATCCTCCGCGGTGACGTCCGGGGCGAAACGCACGTGGACCTTGCCGTCGCGGCCGACCAGGAACTTCTCGAAATTCCACAGCACCCCCGGCGCCGGATTCGGCTCGATGCCGTAGCCGGCCAGCTTCTCGCGCATCGGGCCCTCGCCCTCGGTCTGCGGCTGCGCGGCGATCAGCGCGCGGTACAGCGGATGCGTGGCCTCTCCGGTGACCGCGATCTTGGAGAACATCGGGAAGGTCACGTCGTAGGTGAGCTGGCAGAACTGCTGGATCTCCGCCTCGCTGCCCGGCTCCTGGCCCTTGAAATCGTTGGCCGGGAAACCGAGCACTTCCAGGCCGGCCGCCTGCTTCTCGCGGTACAGCGCTTCCAGGCCTGCGTACTGCGCGGTGAGGCCGCACTTGGAGGCAACGTTGACGATCAGCAAGACCTTGCCCTCGAACGCGGCGAGGGTGGTCGGCTCGCCGTCGATGCGGGTCAGCGGAATGGCGGTCAGCGACTCGGACATGGGGCATTACCTCGGTCGAAAGGAAGCGCCAGCATAGTCGCTGCCGGCACAGCATGCGCAGTACCGTGACCGCGTGACTCAGCGCACCGACAGCTCGCCCGTGTCGGCACGTGACACCCGCTTTTGCTGCGGATCATGCGCTCCCGTAGGAGCGGCTTCAGCCGCGACAGCCGCGCCCACAAAACCTGCTCGCGACTGCCACAGGAGGAACAAGAGCCGCCGCTACACATGTGCCGCTCGTCGCGATCAGAAGCGCGCGTAGCGGCCAGCTGGCGAGCAGGCGAGCGGCCTGGAGACGACAACCTATCCGCGATGTCGAATTGCATCGACACTGCAGGCAAGACAACGACACCTGCGTGCTGCGCGATCGGCACAGCGCGCGCATACGAAGCGGCCCCGCTGGCCCATCCAGGTCGCAACGTTGCATCCGACATGGCGCCTGTCCGTCGTACGCCATTCCGCGCCGACGCAACCGCCACACCGTCTCCAATCCCGGCTCCCGCCGCTCAGCGCGCGGCTCTCACTGCCCGTCGTCGCCCGCGGGCTCGTCGGCCTCCGCCTCGTCCAGCGGCAGCGACAGTTCCAGCAGCGGCGCGGCCTGCGCATCGGCCAGGGTCTCGACCCCGCGCAGGCGGCGTTCGATGGTGCGGGTCTTGCGGCTGGCCTCGCCCAGGCTCTTGCCGACGGTGCTGATCTGCTTCTCGGCCTTTTCCAGGATGCCGGCGAACTTGCCGAACTCGCTCTTCACCGCCGCCAGCACGCCCCACACCTCGCTGGAGCGCTTCTCGATGGCGAGGGTGCGAAAGCCCATCTGCAGGCTGTTGAGCAGGGCGGTGATGGTGGTCGGCCCGGCGACGACGATGCGGTGCTCGCGCTGCAGCAGGTCGGCCAGGCCGGGGCGACGCAGGGTCTCGGCGTACAGGCCCTCGGTGGGCAGGAACATCACCGCGAAGTCGGTGGTGTGCGGCGGGGCGATGTACTTGTCGCAGATCGACTTGGCCTGGACCCGGATCGCGCGCTCCAGCTGCGCCCCCGTTGCCTGCACCAGCTCCGGGTCGCCCTGCTCCTGCGCGTCGAGCAGGCGCTCGTAGTCCTCGCGCGGGAACTTGGCGTCGATCGGCAGCCACACCGGCGTGTCCTCGTGGCCGCGGCCGGGCAGACGCACGGCGAAATCGACCATCTCGTTGCGCTCCGGGCGCACCCGCACACCGCGCGCGTACTGCTCCTGGGTCAGGGTTTGCTCGAGGATGTTCTCCAGCTGCACCTCGCCCCAGCCGCCGCGGTTCTTGACGTTGCTCAACACGCGCTTGAGGTCGCCGACGCCGGTGGCCAGCTGCTGCATCTCGCCCAGGCCGCGCTGGACCTGCTCGAGCCGTTCGGAGACCAGCTTGAACGAGGCGTCCAGGCGCGTGTTGAGGGTGGTCTGCAGCTTTTCGTCGACGGTGCCGCGCATCTGCTCGAGCTTGGCCGCGTTGTCGGCCTGCAGTTCCTTCAGCCGCTCCTCCAGGGTGCTGCGCATCTCGCCCATCCGCTGCTCGTTGCGCTGGACCAGGTCACCCAGGCGCTGGCCGAGCGTGTCGGCGAAGCGCTGCTGCGCGTCCGCGCCTTCCTGGCGGCCCTTGCGCGCGTCCTCGAGCAGCGCCTCGCGCAGCGCACCCAGTTGCGCGTCGATGCGCGCGACCAGCTCGGCCTGCTGCTGGCCGAACTGCGCCATGCGCGCGTCCTGCTGCTGGCCGAAGGCATCGAGCTGGCCGCGGATCTCGACCAGGCGCTGGCTCAGCAACTCGGCCATGCGCTGCTGCGCGGCGCCGGCCTCGACCCGGCCACGCCGCGCGTCCTCGGTCAGCGCTTCGCGCAGCAGGTCCAGGCGCTGGTCGGTACGGGTGGACAGGTCGGCCAGGTGGCGGGCGAAGCCTTCGCTGCGCGCGTCCTGCTGGCGGGCCAGACTGTCGAGCTGCTCGCGCAGTTCGCCGCGGCCGCTGCGCTGCTCCTCGCGCAGGGCCGCCTCCAGCGCGGTGTGGTTGCCCCGCCGCAGCAACACGGCCAGCAACAGGGCGATGACGGCGCACAACAGGCCGGCGAGGATCAGGAAATGGACATCGTTCTGCATGCGGTCAGTGTAGCCGGCCGCGTCTCAATCGCTGCGCCACGCGCCGGCAGGCGGAGGAGAGCGGATATACCTTGGTATCGCCGCCATGGCCTCATGCAGGCTGGTACGGGCATGGGCCGCGTGCCAAGCTTTGCGCCATCCGCTGCTGGCCCGGCCAGCGGGCGGCGCCGCGGCAGCACGCCGCGCCCGGCCATCGCGCATCGCGCGATCCGTTCCCCTGACCCCGGAGGCGCGCATGGACCCCGATCCGCATCGACGCGGCGTCAGCGCCGCATTCTCTCCCCATTCTCCCCGCCTGGTCGCTGCCCGGCGCTGAGCCGGAAGACGCCCGCCGCCCACGCCGCGACGTCCTTGCCGGCCACGCGCCGCAAGGAGGTCGTCATGTTCGTGTTCTCGCTGTTTTCCCGCCATCTCCGTCTGCAGCGCTGCCTGCAGCGCGCGCTGCGTGCCGCGGTCGCCATGCGCCGCACCGAAGCGCTGCGCCATCTGCTCGCCGCCCACGGCGCCCGCGCCTTCGCCTTGGCGCTGTCCGCGCAATCGCCGCGGGTGATGGCCGATGCGCTGTCGCTGTTGCCCGTCGCCGACCGCATCCGGGTCCGCGCGCGGCTGCCGCATGCGGCGCAGCGGCGCCTGCACGCCGCCGGGGTGAGTGCCCCGGCGGCGCACTGGCTGCATGCCGCCCTGGCCTGGTGGCCCGGGGTACGCTGACACCCGCGCGCCTGCCGCCACGGTGTCGACTGCCATCTCGCCCCGGCATCATGCGCCCCTGCATCCGCTCATTCCCTTTCCCGGAGCCGCCATGATCGCTCCCCTCGCCCACCGGAACGCGCCCTGATGGAAGCCCTGCGCCTGTTCAATCTCGGCTCGCTGCTCGACACCCTGGTGAGCCTTACCGCCGCCTTCGTGCTCGGCGCGATCATCGGCTTCGAGCGCCAGGTGCGCCAGCGCACCGCCGGGCTGCGCACCAACACCCTGGTCGCGGTCGGCGCGGCGATCTTCGTCTCGCTCGGCGACCGCCTGTTCGAGATCCACGGCGGCACCCAGGGCGCGGTGCAGGTGGTGGCCTACGTGGTCTCCGGGATCGGCTTCCTCGGCGCCGGCGCGATCATGAAGGAAGGCGCCAACGTCACCGGGCTCAACACCGCGGCCACGCTGTGGGGATCGGGTGCGGTCGGCGCCTGCGCCGGTGCCGGACTGGTCGCCGAGGCGGTGCTGGCGGCCATGTTCGTGCTGCTCAGCAATACCCTGCTGCGGCCGATGGTGAACCGCATCAACCGGCATCCGCTGAAGGAATCCTCGCTGGAAGCGACCTACATGTTCTATGCGATCTGCGCGCGCGAGGTGCATGGCGAGGTGCGCGAGCGGCTGATCGAGCTGCTGGAGGAGGCGCACTACCCGGCGCGCGAAGTCGAGCAGCATCCGTTCGGGCAGCAGGACGTGGAGATCGCCGCCACCCTGTACGCCACCGCGGTGCGCGCCGAGGAACTAGATGCGGTGGTGCAGCGCCTGGAGGGCGAACCGGGTGTACAACAGGCGTTCTGGAACGCCGGCGCCGAAGCCTGAGCCACCATGCCCAACCTCGTCCCTCCCATGTCACGTCGATGATCGCCTGGTTCAAGCCGCTGCCGCCGCACCGCCGCCTGCTCGGCCTGGCCGCGCTGGGCCTGGCGCTGGGCGCGATCTTCCTCGCCGACACGGTCACCGACTACGCGGTGGCGGCAGCGCTGTTCTACACCGTGGCGATCCTCGGCGCGGTGCGGCTGCTGGCGCCGGCCGGGCTGGGCGTGCTGGCCGGGCTGTGCGTGGTGCTGATCGTGCTCAGCTTCCATCTCACCCATACCGGTGCCTACCGGGTCGGCGTGATCAACTCGGCGATCAGCATCGTGGTGGTGGCGGTGACCGCCTCCATTGCGGTGCGCATGGAGCGCGCCAAGGCCGCCGCGCACGCCGCGCAGGCGCAGTTGCTGCGGCTGGCGCGGGTGCGCAGCCTCGGCAGCCTGACCGCCTCGATCGCGCACGAGGTCAACCAGCCGCTGGCGGCCATCGTCACCAGCGGCAACGCCTGCCAGCGCTGGCTCGACCAGCAACCGCCGAACCTGGACAAGGCGCGCGCGGCGCTGGCGCGCATCCTCGCCGACGCCGAGCGTGCCGGCGAGGTGATCGCGCGGGTGCGCAGCCTGACCCGCGGCGAGGCGCCGCAGCAGCGCGCTTTCGATCTCAATGCCGCGGTGGCCGAGGTGCTGGCGCTGTCGCAGGGCGAACTGGAGCGCAGCGCGGTCAGCGTGCACACCGAACTGTCGGCGCTGCTGCCGCCGGTATCGGCCGACCCGGTGCAGATCCAGCAGGTGATCGGCAATCTGCTGCTCAACGCGATCGAGGCGATGGCGGCCACGCCGCCGGCGCAACGCGCGCTGCGCATCGCCACCGTGCGCGAGGACGCGCGCTCGGTGCGGCTGAGCGTGGCCGACAGCGGCGAAGGCCTGTCCGCGCAGGCGCAGGCGCACCTGTTCGATGCGTTCTGGACCACCAAACAGGGCGGCATCGGCATCGGCCTGAGCATCAGCCGCAGCATCGTCGAGGCAGGCGGCGGCCGCATCTGGGCCGAACCCGGGCGGCCGCGCGGCGCGGTGTTCTGCGTCTGCCTGCCCATCGCCAGCGGAGCCCGCCCATGACCGCCGACGCGAGCGCACGCCCGGTGGTGTACCTGATCGACGACGACGCCTCGATCCGCGCCGCGCTGGAAGACCTGTTCGCCTCGGTGGACCTGCAGGTACATGCCTTCGCCTCCACCCGCGACTTCCTGGCGCATCCGCGCACCGACGCGCCGAGCTGCCTGGTGCTGGACATCCGCATGCCCGGGCAGAGCGGCATGGACTTCCACCGCAACATGCACGAGGCCGGGCTGGCGCTGCCGACCATCTTCATCACCGGCCACGGCGACATCCCGATGAGCGTGGAGGCGATGAAGAACGGCGCCATCGAGTTCCTGACCAAGCCGTTCCGCGACCAGGACCTGCTCGACGCGATCGGCCAGGGCATCGCCCGCGACCGCGCGCGCCGCGCCGCCGATGCGGCCCAGGCCGAATTGCAGGCGCGCTGGGCGCGGCTCAGCGCCGGCGAACGCGAGGTGGTGGAGTTGGTGGTGCAGGGCCTGCTGAACAAGCAGGTGGCGGCACGACTGCAGCTCAGCGAGATCACGGTGAAGGTGCGCCGCGGCAACGCGATGCGCAAACTGGAGGTCGGCTCGCTGGCCGAGCTGGTGCGGCTGGCGGAGCGGCTGGGGCGGTAGCCGGTCGCGAGAACGCAAGTTGCCGCGTGCGGCGGAACACGTTCTGGCACACCGCTATTCGGTAGGAGCGGCTTCGGCCACGACAAGCGTCATCGGGAACGCCCGTCGCGGCTGAAGCCGCTCCTACGAGAGAGCGGTCTCGGCGCGATACTGCCGAACGCGCATTCGCATCGACCCGCGCAGGCGCCGCGGGCATAGCTTTGCTGCACTGCGTTCGGCGACACTGCCGGGCTTGTCACTCCCGCACCCGAGGCCCAAATGTCGTTCCTGTTCCGGCGCAAGTCGCTCGACCTGGTCACCGTCCACGAGGCCGGCCGCCGGCTGGTGCCCTCGCTGAGTTGGCCGCATCTGGTAGCGCTGGGCATCGGCGCGATCGTCGGCACCGGCATCTACACCTTGATCGGAGTCGGCGCACAGTTGGCCGGGCCGGCGGTGCTGGTGTCGTTCGCGGTGGCCGGGGCGATCTGCGCCTGCGCCGCGCTGGCCTACGCGGAGATGGCGACGATGATGCCGGCCGCCGGCAGCGCCTATACCTACAGCTACGTCGCGCTCGGCGAGGCGATCGCCTGGGTGGTGGGCTGGAGCCTGATCCTGGAGTACTCGCTGGTGGTCAGCACGGTGGCGGTGGGCTGGTCCGGCTACTTCGTCGGCTTCCTGCACTGGGCCAGTGCGCAGACCGGGTTCGACATGAGCCTGCCGGCAGCGCTGACCGCCGGACCGCACGCCGGTGGCATCGTCAACCTGCCGGCGGTGCTGATCACCTTCGCCGTGGCCGGCCTGCTGATGGCCGGCACCAAGGAGAGCGCCACGCTCAACGCGGTGCTGGTGGTGCTGAAGCTGATCGCCCTGGGCATCTTCGTGGCGGTGGCGCTGCCGGCGTTCCAGAGCGCCAACCTGCACCCGTTCATGCCCTACGGCTTCCCCAAGACGGTCGGCGCCGACGGCGTGGCGCACGGGGTGATGGCCGCGGCGGCGATCATCTTCTTCGCCTTCTACGGCTTCGATGCGATTTCCACCGCCGCCGAGGAGACCAAGAACCCCAAGCGCGACCTGGCGATCGGCATCGTCGGCTCGATGATCGGCTGCACCCTGATCTACATCCTGGTGGCGCTGGCCGCGGTCGGCGCGATGCGCTACGACGTGTTCGGCGCCAGCGCCGAGCCGCTGGCGCTGATCCTGCGCGAACTCGGCCACGGCAAGGCGGCGGCGGCGATCGGCGTGGTCGCGGTGATCGCGCTGCCGACCGTGCTGCTGGCGTTCCTGTACGGGCAGAGCCGGATCTTCTTCGTGATGTCGCGCGATGGCCTGCTGCCGCGCGGGCTGTCCAAGGTCAACGCACGCACCGGCACGCCGGTGGCCACCACCCTGTTCACCGCGGTGCTGGTGGCGGCGCTGGCCGGCGTGGCGCGGCTGGACGAGATCGCTGCGCTGGCCAATGCCGGCACCCTGGCCGCCTTCATCGCGGTGGCCGCGTGCATGCTGGTCCTGCGCCGCCGCGAACCCGGCCGCACCCGCACCTTCCGCACGCCGCTGGCCTGGCTGGTCGGGCCGCTGGCGATCGGCGGCTGCCTGTACCTGTTCTGGAGCCTGCCGCATACCACGCAACTCTGGTTCGCGCTGTGGAACGTGCTGGGCGTGGTCGCCTACCTGCTGTACGGCCGCCGCAACAGCCTGCTGCAGCGCGCGCCGCAGACGCCGCGATGAGCCCGGAGTTCCAGGCGGCGCTGGCACGGCACATCGGCAGCGCCTATGCGCGCCAGCTGGCCCTGGCCGATGTGCTGGCCGAGCGTGGCTGGCAGGTGGACCTGGGCGAAGGCCGGGTGCGTTTCGGCGAGGATCTGTCGTTTCCGATGCAGCTGCTGGGCACTGCCGCCGAGGCCAGCGCCAGCTGGCTGTGGGCCTGGGCCAACACCGCCAGCAACCTGCCGTCGGCCTTGCTGACCGAAGCGCAAGCGCTGCGCCTGCACGGCGAGCGCGAAGGCATTGAAGAACTCGCCGCGCCGTCCTCGGCGCTGGGCGAGGACGGCGGCCACCACATCGCCCTGCTCGCCGGCGCGCTGCGTGGGCGCTGCTACTACCGCGCGCCGTACGACGGCGGCGCGCTGTTCTTCCTGCTCGACGACGTGCCGGCCGCGGTGTTCGCGCCGTGCGACGACGCCCGCGTGCTGCGCCTGCTCGGGGAACTGCCGATGCAGTTCGCGCTCGACCACCGTGCCATGAGCGAAGGCTTCCTGGCGGACCAGGGCTATGCGCTGCAGCGCGACGCCGCGCAGACCGTGGCGACGCGGGGCAACGCCCGCATCGTCCTGGAGTTCGATGCACAGGACCAGCTGGTCCGCGCGCAAGGCCAACTGGCCTCGGCACCGGCCGCCACGGCGGTCACGCCAACGCCGGCACCGGCCTGGCAGTTCTGGAAATGCAAGCGCTGAACACGGCGGCGGCGCGTCGCATCCGCGCGCCGCCGTACCGCGCCATTACCACCAACGCACGCCTTCAAACGGGTTCCAGCTGACGCTGCCCTTGCGCAGGTGCAGGTAGTAGGCGTAGTTGGCGGCCATGCCGACCAGCAGCGAGTAGGCGATGCCCAGGCAGCGGCCGACCACCTCGGGCAGGAACGCCGCGACGATGCCCACCGCCAGCGAGATGCCGATCAGGCCCAGCGCCTTGCGCCACATGCCGAGGATGAAGAAGTAGATGAAGCCGAAGAACAGGGCGAAGAAGTTCATGTTGATCTTCAACCGTTCCATGAACGGCAGCGCCTTGAATGCTGCCTTGTACTCGGGCGTGGAGGGCGCGCCGTGACGGTCGAAGAAGTCGAAGCGGAACTGCCACTTGGGGCTGAGCGGGGCGCGTTGCGGAAGATTGGGGGTTTCCATGCGGGAGCATCCGTGTTGTAAACGTTTTCAGTTTAACTGAATGGGGCGGTGCGCGCCAAATAGGGACGGCTGAAGCACCAGGATGGTGCGGGGAGCGGGATTTGGGATTGGGGAGTCGGGATTGGCAACGGTGGGGATGGCGCTGACAACACGCCTGGCCCCGGGCGGACTTCCCTCCCGCAGTGCGGCAGCCGTCGGCCATCGCGTCGGGACTGAAGTCCCTCCCACAAGGCTGGCCTGCGCGCGGCGCGTCCGCTGACGGATGCCATCTGTAGGAGCGGCTTCAGCCGCGACGCGAGGGGCGATGCCCTCGCAGGGCTCTGCGGCAACCACAGGTCATCGGGTCGGGACTGAAGTCCCTCCCACAAGGCTTTGCCTGGCCCGTGGCGCGTCCGCTGGCGGGTGCCCATCTGTGGGAGCGGCTTCAGCCGCGACGCGCGGGGCAGCGGCCTCGCGGGCCTGCGGCAACCACGCGTCATCGCGTCGGGACTGAAGGCCCTCCCACAAGGCTGGCCTGCGCGCGGCGCGTCCGCTGACGGATGCCAGCTGTAGGAGCGGCTTCAGCCGCGACGCGAGGGGCGATGCCCTCGCAGGGCTCTGCGGCAACCACAGGCCATCGGGTCGGGACTGAAGTCCCTCCCACAAGGCTTTGCCTGGCCCGTGGCGCGTCCGCTGGCGGGTGCCCACCTGTGGGAGCGGCTTCAGCCGCGACGCGCGGAGTGACGGCCTCGCAGGGTCCTGCGGTAACCACCGGTCATCGGGTCGGGACTGAAGTCCCTCCCATAAGGCTTGCCTGCGCGTGGCGCATCCGCTGACGGGTGCCAGCTGTAGGAGCGGCTTCAGCCGCGACGCGCGGGGCAACGGCCTCGCGGAGCGCTGCGGTCACCACCGATGATCGGGTCGGGACTGAAGTCCTCCCCACAGGGGCTTACCAACGCCGCGGATGGCAGCGTGCCGCCACGCCGAGCCAACGGCGGAGGCCGCTATTGCGCCCGGGAGCCGCCCAGGCGCTGGCCCAGCGCGATCGCCGCGGCCACGTTGCGGGCCGCCTGGCGCAGGGCGTCCGCGGCGTCGGCCAGCGCGGCCTCGCGGGTGGACACCCGCTGCACCGCGCCGAACAGCGCGTCGATTCCCTGTGCCTGCAGGTCTGCCGCGCCCTCGCCCAGGCCACCGGCGATGGCCAGCACCGGCACGCCATGGCGCCGGGCGATGCGGGCGATCCCGACCGGCACCTTTCCCTGCGCGCTCTGCCCGTCCAGGCGGCCCTCGCCGGTGACCAACAAATCGGCGCCGGCCAGGTGCGCTTCCAGCCCCAACGCCTGCGCGACGATCTCCACGCCCGGCCGCAGGCGCGCGCCGAGGAAGGCCACCAGGGCCGCGCCGATGCCGCCGCCGGCGCCGGCGCCGGGCAGCTGCGCCACCGCCACGCCCAGGGTGCGTTCGATCGCCTCGGCATAACGCTGCAACCCGGCATCGAGCTGGACGACCATCGCCAGCGTGGCGCCCTTCTGCGGCCCGAACACCGCCGAGGCGCCGGTCGGCCCGGTCAGCGGGTTGTCGACATCGCAGGCGACCTCGATCGTGCAGTCGCGCAGCCGTGGGTCCAGTCCGTCCAGTGCGATGCGCGCCAGCGCGCCCAGCGCGGCGCCGCCGGCAGCCAGGTCGCGGCCGTCCGCGTCCAGCAGGCGCACGCCCAGCGCCTGCGCCATGCCGGCGCCGCCATCGTTGCTGGCGCTGCCGCCGATGCCGATCAGCAGCCGGCGCGCGCCGGCGTCCAGGGCGGCCAGGATCAGTTCGCCGACGCCGCGGGTGCCGGTCAGGCGTGGATCGCGCCGCGGCGGCGGCACCAGCATGAGCCCGCTGGCCGCGGCCATCTCGATCAGGGCGGTGCCGCCGTCCTCGCTGAGGCCGAATTCCGCTGTCACAGGCGCGCCCAGCGGGCCGGTCACGGTGCAGGCGACCCGGCGCCCACCACCGCCGGCGACCAACGCGTCCACCGTGCCCTCGCCGCCGTCGGCGAACGGCAGCAACACATACTGCGCGTCCGGGAACACGCTGCGGAAGCCCGCCGCGATCTGCGCGGCCGCCTGCGCCGCGGACAGGCTTTCCTTGAACGCGTCCGGGGCGATGACGATCTTCATGCGGGGGACGCGGCGGGCGACCGCGTCTCGGCGTGGGGCGAGGCGGGCCGCTTCATGCGCGCGTTCGAAAGCAACATGGGGTGATCATAGTCGCGGCCGGCGTGACGACGTACTTCGCCGTCTCAGGCTGGCGCCAAGTGCCGCATCACCTGCAGCTCGGCGATGGCCGCGGCATAGGGCGCGAAGCGGGCATCGCCGTTGGCGAAGGCATCGGCCGCCGCCTGTGCGCTGGCCAGGTCGCGCCAGTGCGCGATGTCGACGAACTGGTCGTCGCCGTCCAGCGGCGCATACGCGCGGTAATCGAGCAGGCCGGGAAAATCGGCAAGCGCCGCGCGCAGTTGTTGGCGCAGCGCCGGCATGCGCTCGCGGGCGTCGGGCTTGACGGTGAACACGGCGAGTTCGAGGACGCAATTGGAGTGGGACATGCAAGCATTCCGCAGTGAAGGAGCCGGCAGTCTGCGGACACCCTGCTGACACCGGGGTGTCAGTGCCCGCGCTGCGCCCAGGCCGCGCGTTGGTGCTGGAGATACGCGTCCAGCGCCACGTGTGCCGGCACCGGCAACGGCGTCGCGCAGGGCTGTACCGCCTCGATCCGATCCAGGCGGAAATCGCGATACGCGGCGCGCAGCCCGCACCAGCTGCCCAGCGTCCAGTGCTGCCCCCAGTGGAACAGGCCCAGCGGCATCACCGCGCGCTCGCTGGTCTCGCCCTGCAGGCTGCGATAACGCAGCCGAACGCTCCGGCGCTGCGCGGTGGCGGCGTGCAGCGCCTGCCAGCATGGCAACGCCACCGGCGCGGCGCGCAGTGCGCGTGCCACCCGCGGCACCGCCGCCGGCATCGGCAAGGCCGCCTGCAGCTTGTGCAGCAGGCTCCGCGCCGCCGGCTGCAGGTGGCCGCCACCGCTGCAGGCGAGCATCTCCACCGCCAGTTGCAAGGCCTCGACTTCCTCGCCCGACAGCGCCAGCGGCGGCAGGGCGAACGCCGGGTCCAGCCGATAGCCGATGCCGGCCTCGCCGTAGACCGGAATGCCGCCGAGCGAGAGATCGTCGAGGTAGCGGTAGATGCTGCGGACCGACAGGCCCAACTCGGTGGCAAGCACGGCGGCCGTCACCGGCTGGCGCACCCGGATAAGGTTGACCAGCTGGAACAGCCGCTCGGCCTTGCGCATGCGTGGCGCGCTAGTCCACCACGCGGCAGAACACCGCCTTGAGGTAGCGCGATTCCTGCACGTGGGCCATGAACGGGTGGTCGGCGCCGGCGCCGGCCACCTTCAGGATCTGGATGGTGCGGCCGGAGAAGTAGGCGGCGCGGCGCAGCATGTCCAGGAACTCGTGCTCGGCGACCAGGCCGGTGCAGGAGAAGGTGGCGAACAGGCCGCCCGGGGCGACCACGCCCAGCGCCAGCTTGTTCATGTCCAGGTACTTCTTCAGCGCCGGGATCACCTGGTCGCGGTCGCGGGTCATCTTGGCCGGGTCCAGGATCACCACGTCGTACTGGTCGCCGCGGGCAGCGGCATCGCGCAGGTACGGGAAGATGTCGGCCTGCACGAACCTGGGCCGCACATCGTTGAGGCGGGCGTTGCCCTTGGCGATCTCGATCACGTCCTCGTCGATGTCCACGCCGACCACCTCGGTGGCGCCGCGGACCTTGGCGTAGACCGCGAAGCCGCCGGTGTTGCAGCACAGGTCGAGCACGCGCTTGCCTTCCACCTGCTGGCTCAGCCATTGGCGGTTCTCGCGCTGGTCGGCGAAGAAGCCGGTCTTGTGCGCGCCGGCCGGGTCGGCGCGGAAGCGCACGCCGTACTCGCTGATGATCGCCGGCTCCGGGCGCTCGCCGCTGCTGGACACCGGCCGGTAGTCGAAGCTCTCCTGCTTCTGCACGTGTTCCTCGGCGAAGCTGTAGAAGCGCGCGCCCGGGAATTGCGCGCGCAGCGCGGCGTAGATCCACTCGCGGTGGCGGAACATGCCGGCGCTGAAGAACTCCACCACCAGCAGGTCGCCATAGCGGTCCACCACCAGGCCGGACAGGCCGTCGCCCTCGGCATGCACCACGCGCCAGGCGTCGCTGACCGCATCCAGCTTGAGCACGTCACGGCGCAGCGACACTGCCTCGGCGATCTTGCGCGCGAACCAGTGCTCGTCGACGGCGATGTCGGGGTTGGTCTCGAGGATGCGCACGGCGATGCGCGAGTGGCCGTTGTAGAAGCCGCGGCCGACCCACGCGCCGTCCACCCCGACCACGTCCACCAGCGCACCCGGCTTGGGCTTGGCGGCGGGTTTTTCGACCAGTTTCTGGAAGATCCAAGGATGGCTGGAGCGCCAGGCGTTCTTGAGGCGGACAACGGGCAGGGGACTATTCATGAACGCCATTGTAGCCGCCCCGATTGACGGCACCGCCGGCAGCCGCAAGAATGCGCGCAGAAGGGGAGTAGCTCCCGACGTTGTCGCCGTCAATTCGAGCCCGCGGGCTCCGGTGCAACGGCAGCCGGTCCATCGGCTGCGAGCGAGACCTTCGCCGCAGTGGCGAAGGCACCCTCTGGACGACATCCGTCGTCTCCGTCCTGAACGCCTCCGCCGCCGCGGCCCCGAGGTTCCCTGTTCACTGACGGAAAATTCCCAATGGAAACGATAGGCAACGTGTGGTTGTGGAGCGGTTTCGCGATCGTGGTGGTCGTGGCGCTGCTGGCGGACCTGGTGCTGATGCGCCACGGCGGTCCGCACAAGGTCACCTTCAAGGAAGCGCTGTGGTGGAGCATCGGCTGGATCGCGCTGGCGCTGGCGTTCAACGCCGGCCTGTGGTGGTACCTGCGCGAGACCATCGACGTGGCCACCGGCAACCGCCTGGGCCTGGAGTTCTTGACCGGCTACCTGGTCGAAAAGTCGCTGGCGGTCGACAACATCTTCGTGTTCCTGATGATCATGAGCTACTTCGCGGTGCCGGAGGAGCAGCGCCAGCGCGTGCTGGTGATCGGCGTGCTCGGCGCGATCGTGCTGCGCGCGGTGATGATCTTCGCCGGCTCGGTGCTGCTGACCAAGTTCCACTGGCTGCTGTACGTGTTCGGCGCGTTCCTGCTGCTGACCGGCATCAAGATGTGGTTCTCGGCGGGCAAGGAGCCCGACCTGGAAGCCAACCCGGTGCTGCGCTTCATGCGCAAGCATCTGCGCCTGACCCCGCAGTACCACGGCAACGCGCTGAGCGTGACCCAGGAGGGCAGGCGCTGGTTCACCCCGCTGTTCGCGGTGCTGATGCTGATCGCGATCACCGACGTGATCTTCGCGGTGGACAGCATCCCGGCGATCTTCGCGATCACCACCGACCCGTTCATCGTGCTGACCTCCAACGTGTTCGCGGTGCTGGGCCTGCGCGCGATGTTCTTCCTGCTGGCGGGCATGGCCGACCGCTTCCACCTGCTGCCCTATGGCCTGGCGATCGTGCTGGTGTTCATCGGCACCAAGATGCTGATCATCGACCTGTACAAGATCCCGGTGCTGGTGTCGCTGCTGGCGGTGGCGGTGGTGATCGGCGCCACCGTGGTGCTGAGCCTGCTGCGCCCGGCCAAGCCGGCGCACTGACCCGGCGCCTGCGCCGCGGCCGCGGATTGTCCCGCGGCCGCGGCCAGTCCCTCCCATCGGCGGCGCCTTGCCTTGGTGGCGGGGCGCCGCCATCCAGGGAGCATGGACACCTCCTCGCTCCCCTCGCCCACGCCCGAGCCCGATGCGCAGGGCCGCTTCGACCGCGCGCGGATCCTGCGTGCCTTCAATGCCAGCCTGGCCTTCGTGGCGCTGCTGGTGGCGGTGTTCGCCAGCCAGGGCCTGTTCGACTGGCGGCCCTGGGCAGTGGCGCCGCACACGGCTGCCGGCCTGCTCGGCGTGCTCACCGCGCCGCTGCTGCACGGCTCGCCGGAGCACCTGGGGGCCAACGCCGGCGCCCTGCTGATTCTGGGCACCCTGGCCGGCAGCGTGTATCCGCGCGCCACCCTGGCCGGGCTGCCGTTGCTGTGGCTGGGCTCGGGCCTGGGCGCTTGGTGGCTGGGCGATCCCGGCAGCCATCACCTGGGCGCCAGCGGCGTCGCCCACGGCCTGCTGTTCCTGGTATTCGTGCTGGCCTTGCTGCGCCGCGACCGCGCCGCGATCGCCGCCAGCATGATCGCCTTCCTGTTCTACGGCGGCATGCTGGTGACGGTGCTGCCGCACCAGGACGGGGTGTCCTGGCAGTCGCACCTGGGCGGCGCCGTGGGCGGCGTGGTCGCGGCGCTGCTGCTGCGCCATCGCGATCCGCTGCCGCCGCGCAAGCGCTACAGCTGGGAGGACGAGGAGGACACCGACGATCTGCTCGCCGCCGACGACGAACTGGAACCGCCACCGCCGAGTCAGGTGCCGGTGCTGTGGCAGCCGCCGCAGGCGCCGCGCGGGGTGGTGCTGCGCTTCCCGCCGCGCGAGGAGCGTGACGGCGGCTGAGGTGGGCAAGGCCATGCCGGCCATCCGCCCGTCGGCATCCGTAGGAGCGGCTTCAGCCGCGACGCCTTTTACCGGGAACGCCCGTCGCCGCCGAAGCCGCTCCTACAGCAGCCGGGCTGCCCGCGGCAGGTCGCCACGGGCGACCTGTCCCTGCGCCGCGCCGTACACTGACCGATCCGCCGTCGCTGTCCGAGTTCGCATGTCCGTGTTGCCCACCTGCCGTTTCCGCACCGCCGCCGCCGTGCTGGCGCTTGCCCTGGCCGCCTGCAGCGGCCCGGCGGTGCGCGCACCGGCGCCGGCCAAGGCCGTGGGCTATCTGCCGGCCACAGCGGTGCCGGACAGTCTGCAGTTGCTGCCGGCGCCCCCGGCGGCCGGCTCGCCGGGCGAGGCCTTGGACCTGGCGGTCAACCGCGAGGCGCTGGCCCTGCGCGGCAGCGCGCGCTGGCAGCAGGCCGCGCGCGATGCCGATCTGAGCTTCCCCAACGGCGCCGGCCAGTTCGCCTGCGCGCTGGGCGTGGCGATCGACGCGCAGCACACCCCGCACCTGTACGCCCTGCTGGAGCGCAGCCGCATCGACGCCAGCGCCGCCACCAAGGCGGCCAAGCGCCAGTACCAGCGCGCGCGGCCGTTCCTGCGCAACCAGCAGGCGGTGTGTACCCCGGGCGATCTCGACGACCTGCGCCAGAGCGGCTCGTATCCGTCGGGGCATAGCGCCATCGGCTGGGCCTGGGCGCTGACCCTGAGCGAGATCGCGCCCGAGCGCGCCGATGCGCTGATCGCGCGCGGCCGCAACTACGCCGAGAGCCGGCTGGTGTGCAACGTGCACTGGCAGAGCGACGTGCTCGCCGGCCGCTTCCTGGGCGCGGCCACGGTGGCGCGGCTGCACGACGACCCGGCCTTCCGCGCCGACCTGGCCGCGGCCCGCGGCGAGATCGCCGCCGCGCGCGCGGCCGGGCGCATGCCCGCCGGCGACTGCGCCGCCGAAGCCGGCGTCCTGCAGGTCCGCCCGGCCAGCGCGCTGTAGGGACGGCGTGCGGAACGCTGCACGGGTCACCCTGCCTTTGGGCAGATGCGAACGGTCCCCGACGGCAGGCTAGACTCGCCGCGACTTCCCGCCAAGGACCTGCACCCATGACCCAGTGGTACTTCCTGACCGGCAGCGAACAGACCCGCTCCGGCCCGTTCGACGATGCCGATGCGGTCGCCTTCGCCCGCAACAACCCCACGGCCCTGGCCTGGAGCCAGGGCCAGAGCGGCTGGCTGCCGGTGGCGCAGATTCCCGCCCTGCAGGGCGGCGCGTCGTTCCTCCCGCCGGGCCTGCCGCCGCCGCCCGCAGCGGGCGGCCGCGCCGACGAGATCGACTACCGCATCGTCGGCCATGAAATGCAGTTCGTGGAGATCGAGCTGGACCCGGGCGAGAGCGCGGTGGCCGAGGCCGGCGCGCTGATGTTCAAGGACGCGGCGGTGCGGATGGACACCGTGTTCGGCGACGGCTCCGGCGGCAACCAGAGCGGCCTGATGGGCAAGCTGCTGTCGGCCGGCAAGCGCCTGGTCACCGGCGAGAGCCTGTTCACCACGGTGTTCACCCACCAGGGCCAGGGCAAGGCCAAGGTCGCCTTCGCCGCGCCCTACCCCGGCACGGTGCTGGCGATGAAGCTGGACCAGCACGGCGGCCGCCTGATCTGCCAGAAGGACAGCTTCCTGGCCGGCGCGCGCGGGGTGTCGCTGGGCATCCACTTCCAGCGCAAGATCATGACCGGCCTGTTCGGCGGCGAAGGCTTCATCATGCAGAAGCTCGAGGGCGACGGTTGGGTGTTCGTGCACGCCGGCGGCTGCGTGGTCGAGCGCGAACTGGCCGCCGGCGAGCGCCTGGACGTGGACACCGGCTGCGTGGTCGCGTTCCACGCCTCGGTGGACATGGACGTGCGCCCGGTCAGCGGCATCAAGAGCATGTTCTTCGGCGGCGAAGGCATGTTCCTGGCCACCCTCACCGGCCCCGGCAAAGTCTGGCTGCAGTCGCTGCCGTTCTCGCGCCTGGCCGGGCGCATGCTCGCCGCCGCGCCGCAGGGCGGCGGGCAGAACCGCGGCGAAGGCTCGGTGCTGGGCGGCTTCGGCCGGATCCTGGACGGCGACAACAACTTCTGAAGCAGCCCACTCAGTCCCTCTCCCCCGGGAGAGGGCTTGGGGTGAGGGTCCGGGCGCGCAGCGCCTCGCAGACCCAAGCCTCGCGCTTCCACTGAAGCGCCCGGACCACCCTCAGCATGACCTCCGGTCGTGGGCGGTGCAGGAGGATGCGGCTATGCTCGCGCCGGCTCCTTCCTCCTTTGCCCGACGCTTCCATGACCGTGTTCCGTTCCCCGCGCCTGCTGCTGTCCCTGTCCCTGTTCGGCCTGCTTGCCGCCTGCGGCGGCGAGCCCAAGCCGGCGCCGCCGGCGCCGGTAGTGAACGGACCGGCCCCGACGCCGGCGGCCAAGCCGCTGCGCATCGGCATCGCCCTGGGCGGCGGCGCAGCCAAGGGCTTCGCCCACATCGGCGTGATCAAGATGCTGCAGGCCAACGGCCTGGAGCCGACGGTGGTGTCCGGCACCAGCGCCGGCAGCGTGGTCGGCGCGCTGTACGCCAGCGGCATGGACGCGTTCCAGATGCAGCAGGCGGCGGTGGCGCTGGACGAGAGCAGCATCCGCGACATGCGCCTGTTCTCCGGCGGCCTGGTGCAGGGCCAGGCGCTGCAGGACTATGTCAACGCCCAACTCAAGGGCAAGCCGATCGAGAAGCTGGCCAGGCCGTTCGCCGCAGTCGCCACCCGGTTGGAAGACGGCGAGCGCACCGTGTTCGTGCGCGGCAACGCCGGCCAGGCGGTGCGCGCGTCCAGCAGCATCCCCGGCGTGTTCGAGCCGGTCGCCATCGGCAAGTTCCATTACGTGGACGGCGGCGTGGTCAGCCCGGTGCCGGTGGACGCCGCACGCCAGCTCGGCGCCGATTTCGTCATCGCCGTGGACATCTCCAGCAAGGCCAGCGGCAAGAACCCGGGCAGCATGCTCGGCACCGTCAACCAGTCGATCGCGATCATGGGCCAGCGCCTGGGCCAGCAGGAACTGGGCCGCGCCGACATCGTGATCCGGCCCAAGGTCAACGACATCGGCGCAGCCGACTTCGCCCAGCGCAACGCCGCGATCCTGGAAGGCGAGAAGGCCGCGCTGGCGGCGATGCCGCAGATCAAGGCCAAGCTGGCGCAACTGCAGCAGCAGCGTGCGGCGGCCGCAGCCGCGGCGGCAAAGGCCGCGCAACCGGCGCCGCCGCCGTGCGAACCGCCGTCGCGGCTGGGCCGCCTGCTGCGCCGTGACGATCCCTGCAAGCCGAAGGACTGAGGCGTGCCTCCCCTCTCCCACCGGGAGAGGGGCCGGGGGTGAGGGTCCGACCGCCAGCGCCAGTTCCTACCCGGCGCAGTCCCACCGGTACCCCACCGCGCCTCAGTACCGCCAGCGCAGCGTGAAACTCACGAAGCGCGGTTCGCCGTAGTTCTGGTAGTCCAGGTTGGCCCAGTACTTCTTGTTCAGCGCATTGGTCACCGCCAGGGTCGCGGTCCACTGCGTGCTGAGCTGGTAGTTGGCGTTGAAATGCACCAGCGCGTACGGGTCCTGCACCACGGTGACCGGGCGCGTGGCGGCGCTGCCGTCGCCGACCGGGCGCTGGATGTTGTAGCCGCGCACCGCGCTCTGCCAGCTCACGCCGCCGCCCAGGCTCAGGCGCTGCCAGGCGCCGGGCAGGCGCACCTGGGTGGACAGCTGCAGATAGTCCTCCGGCAGGTTGGCGTAGATCGCGTCGGTGGGCGCGCGGGTGACCTTGGCGTGGGTGTAGCCGGCGTTGAGCGTCCAGCCCGGACGCAGTTCGCCGTTGTATTCCACTTCCCAGCCGCGGCTCTTGGTGCCGTCGACGCCGATGTAGGCCGAGCTGCCGTCGGGCAGCGAGGCTTCCGGCTGGGTCATGTCGCGCACCGCGTAGTTGTCCTGCTTGGCCTCGAACACCGCCGCGCTGAGCAGCCCGCGGCCGTCGGCCAGCTGCGCCTTGACGCCCGCCTCCAGGTTGGAACCCTGCACCGGCGCCAGCAGGTTGTTGTCCTTGTCCTTGTAGTTCTGCGGATTGAAGATCTCGGTGTAGCTGGCGTAGGTGGAGACGGCCGGGGTGATGTCGTAGACCAGGCCGACATAGGGGGTGACCTCGTCGCTGACCCGGTAGCGGCCGCTGGTGCCGGTGTAGCTGCCGTCGGCGGCGAAGGCCTGGGTGCGGGTCTGCCAGGAACTCAGGCGCGCGCCGGCGATCAGCGACAGCGGTTCGGCCAGGCGCAGCCGGGTGGAGGCGTACACGCCGCGCTGGGTGGTGCGCGCCTCGCGCCGCGCGCCGGTACGGGCGGCGGTGATCTGGCCCACGTCGCCATGCCAGTCGTAGACGTTGGGGATGTAGTAGCAACGCTCGCGGCCGCAGGTGGTCCAGTCACCCGGATAGCGCAGCGCCAGGGTCGGCGTGGTCGACTGCAGGTCCTGCCAGCTGCCGCCCAGGACCAGGTCGTGGTCGCGGCCGAACAGCGGGAAGCTGCCGGACAGGTACACGTCCAGGCCGTCGCGGGTGTCGGTGGTCTGCCCGGCGGCGGCGCGCAGGTAGATGCCGCTGCCGTCGCGCTTGGGATAGCCGCTCCCGTAGACGCGCAGGTTCTCGACCTCGCCCTCGGTGCGCGCCAGGTTGACCTTCAGCAGCCAGTTCTCGCCGAAGCGCTGTTCCAGGTTCGCGAAGGTGGTGTGGGTGTTGCGCTGCCAGCGCGCCCACTTCGGCGCCAGGTTGGTGGAGCTGGGCAGGTCGGCGAAGCCGCCGTCGGCGAAGAAGTACGGCACCGTGCCCCAGGTCGAGCCGACCGGATCGTTGTCCTGGCGCTGGTAGCCGACGGTGACCGTGGTGGAGTTGGTCAGGTCGCCTTCCAGCACCGCCATGCCCGACATCTTCTGCTCGGTGTAGTGGTCGTAGTAGTAGCCGCGATCCTGCCAGGCGGCGACGAAGCGGCTGCGGAAGCGGCCGTCGGCAGTCAGCGGCGCGGTGACGTCGGCCTGGGTGCGGCGGAAATCCCACGTGCCGAGCGAGGCCGCGAAGGACGCATCGAAGGTCTTGCCGGGGCGCTTGCGCAGCAGGTTGACCGTGGCCGAGGGAATGCCGGCGCCGCTGAGCAGGCCGTTGGCGCCGCGGATCACCTCGACGCGGTCGTAGAAGACCATGTCGTATTCCTGATTGGTGGAGCCGCTGTAGGTGGGCAGGCCGTCGACCTGGAAGTCGGTGATCTGGAAGCCGCGCGCGAAGTACAGCGGACGCTGGGTGTCGAAGAAGGACACGTTGACGCCGGTGACGTTGCGCATGACGTCGTTGATGCTGAACAGCGATTCCTCTTCCAGCCGCTGCTGGCCCAGCACGCTCACCGATTGCGGCGTCTCCTGCAGCGTCAGCGGCAGACGGGTGGTGGTGGACGGCTGCGCGCGGCTCGGGCTGCCACTGACTTCCACCTTGTCCAGCGTGGTCGGCTGCACGTCGGCCGCGGCTTCGGCGGCGAGCAACGGCGCCGGCGCGCCGGAGAGCGCGGACAGCAGGGCGAGGTAGAGCAGACGGTGGGAAACGGAAGAACGCATGGAATGATCTCGCGGGGGTGGTGCGCGGCAGCGACGCGGTGGAGGAAAGCGACAGGCGCAGCCAGCCTCCACGGCCGGGATCCGGCGCGGCTCGCCCATCGGGCTGGCGGAGAGGCTGTGGCCGTGGATGGCCGTCGCAGAACGCAAATGTAAATCGTTAGCAACAACTTAACAAGGGTTGCCATGCGCTGACACGCGGCGGCACGCCAACGTCGGGCCACTAGCCGCGCGGCAGCGGCAGGCCGGCGAAGTCCTTGACCGTGCGCAGCACGAAGCTGGAATTGACGTCGGCGACGCCGGCGGCGTTGAGCAACTTGTCCAGCAGGAATGCGGAGAAGTGCGCCAGATCGCGGACGTAGACGTGCAGCAAGTAGTCCATGTCGCCGGTCAGCGCATGGCAGGCGACCACCTCGTCCCAGCCCTGCACGCTGTCGGCGAAATGGGCGATGCCGCTCTGGCCGTGCTTCTCCAGCTGCACGCGGACGAAGGCCTGCAGGCCCAGGCCGATCGCCGCCGGCACCAGCCGCGCGGCGTAGCCGGCGACCACGCCCTCGGCCTCCAGCCGCTGTACACGGCGCAGGCAGGCCGAGGGCGACAGGTTCACCTGCGCGGCCAGCTCGGCATTGCTGGCGCGGCCCTGCCGCTGCAGCAGGGCGAGCAGGCGCAGGTCGGTGCGGTCGAAGGTCGGCGATCCGGTCATTTATTGCTCTGCAACATGGGGTCTACGCAACAATCTTGCGCGCGGCGCCAGGATCCGTGCAACTTCGCAAGCCCATTGCGTGGCGGCGCGCCTACCATCGTGGCATCCCGTTCCGGAGCGTCGACCATGGACACCGCACCGCGCCGCGTCGAACACCAGCAGACCGACAAGGGCTACGTGCCGGTCTACACCACCGCCGTCGTGACCCAGCCTTGGGACAGCTACAGCGCCGACGACCACGCCACCTGGGGCACGTTGTACACGCGCCAGCGCGCGTTGCTGGTCGGCCGCGCCTGCGACGAGTTTCTGGAGGCGCAGGACGCGATGGGCATGGGTTCGCAGGCGATTCCGCGCTTCGACGAACTCAACGCCGTGCTGCAGGCGACCACCGGCTGGACCCTGGTCGGCGTCGAAGGGCTGCTGCCGGAGCTGGACTTCTTCGACCACCTGGCCAACCGCCGCTTCCCGGTGACCTGGTGGATCCGCCGTCCCGAGCAGATCGACTACATCGCCGAGCCGGACCTGTTCCACGACCTGTTCGGCCACGTGCCGCTGCTGATGAACCCGCTGTTCGCCGACTACATGCAGGCCTACGGCCGCGGCGGAGTGAAGGCGCATGCGATCGGCCCGGACGCGCTGCAGAACCTGACCCGGCTGTACTGGTACACGGTGGAATTCGGCCTGATCGACACCCCGGACGGCCTGCGCATCTACGGCGCCGGCATCGTCTCGTCCAAGGGCGAATCGCTGTACTCGCTGGAGTCGAACGCGCCCAACCGGATCGGCTTCGACCTGCAGCGGATCATGCGCACCCGCTACCGCATCGACACCTACCAGAAGACCTACTTCGTCATCGACAGCTTCGAACAGCTGATGCAGGCGACCTCGCCGGACTTCACCCCGCTCTATGCGGCACTGGCCGACCAGGCACACCTGCCCGCCGGCCAGGTGCAGGCGCAGGACCGCGTGTTCCATGTCGGCAGCGGCGAAGGCTGGGCGGACGGCGGCGACGTGTGAGGGTCACCAAGGCGCGATCAGCGACAGGCCGCTGCTGCAGGCGTACGCTCTCGGTGCGCATGACGCAGCACGCCCCTCTCCCATCGGGAGAGGGGTTGGGGTGAGGGTAAGGGCGCGCAGCGCGCACAGAATTGGCTAAGGCGGGTTGCCCTCCCAGGGATGCGCCGATCCGCGCAGTGGCGTAAGCCAGCGACCTTAACGTGGATACACCAATAGCAGCACCAGCGGCTCTTCGCCCACCTGCTGCAACGCGTGCCTGCTGCCGGGGCGGGTCAGCAAGGCGTAGCCGGCGCGCACGTCGTACTGGGTTCCGTCCAGCACGTAGCTGCCGTGTCCGCTGACGACGTAGTAGATCTCGTCCTTGTGCTGCGGATGCAGGCCGATACCGGCGCCCTTGTGCAGCACGCGCTTGCGCAGCACGAAGGGCAGATCCTGCACGTCGGCGAAGAATGGGTACGCCGTGGTCGGCCCTGCGCCGCCGTGCGGGCCGGGCTGGTCGCGGGCCAGCGCGTCTTCGTGCAGTACCTGCGATTGCGCCGAGGCGTGGGTGGGGCGCAACACGTCGCAATCCAGATCGCGTACCAGCGCCGGGCGCAGTGCGGGCATCGCCTGCACCACATCGCGCAGCGCCAGGCAGGCCAGGGCGTTGGCGCCAGCGATGTTGAAACGGCTGTCGGCGGCAGCGTCCTGTTCGGGCACGAACAGGTACGGGCGCGCGCCCCGCTCGCCCAGCTCACGCAGCCAGGCACGGCTGCTGGCGTCGAGGTCGATCAGCGCGACCTGCTGCGTGCTCGCCAGCCTTTGCAGTGTCTGGATGCCCGGCGCAGCTGTGTCCAGCGGCGCACCCTCCTTGAATACCGGGCGCGCCAACGGCGTGACCAATACGGGCGTGGCGCCCTTGGCGCGTGCCTGCATCAGCGCGCGGGCAACCGTTTGCTGCAGGTCGTCATCGCGGCTGGAGTCTTGGCGTTTGACGTCATCGTGGCCGAACTGGATCAGCACCACGTCGCCACGACGCAGTTCGGTGATCGCGTCGAGCGGACCTTCGGCAGTGAAGCGGCGCGCGCTGCGCTCATCCCTGGCGTGATTGCGTACCTGCCACGCGTGCGGATCCAGGTAGCTCTGCAAGACCTGACCCCAGCCGGCCTGCGGCGTGCGCTCGGGGCCGACCTCGGCCGCAACGGCATCGCCGACGATGAACATGCGCTGCGGTTCGGCGCGGGTGACACTCGCGGAGAGCAACAGCAATGCGGACAGGAGCAGGCGCATGGGCACTCCGCTGCGATGGGGCTGCTTGGCACCCGATCGGCCGGCGTCATCAGGCCGGACTGACAGGAAGCAGCGCGGTAGGCGTTGACCGATCCTTCGGCCCTCACCCCCAACCCCTCTCCGCGGGAGAGGGGCTCGAGCATCGCACGGTGCGATCAGGCCGCAGCGGCCTCGGCCTTGCCCAGTACGCCGGCGACGAAGGCGCGCAGCTCGGCATCCTGGGCATTGTCGAAGAAGCACTGCTGGAAGCGCGGGCCGCCCACGGCCTGCTTGACCAGTTCCGGGTCCAGCGCGCGCAGGCCGTCCAGGTAGGACTTGGCCAGGGCCTGCTTGACCTGGGTCAGGATGCCGGCGTTGGCCTGCTGCGATTCGCGGCGCTCGGCGGGGTAGCCCATGCCGCGCTCGCCGCTGAAGGCCTTCTCGAAGATATAGCGCACGTTGATCTCCGCGCCCCAGCCGTAGCCCTTGGCGAAGGCCAGCGCCAGCGCGTTGCCGTTGTTGACCTGGGCGAACAGGTAGGCGTCGGTCGGCTCGATGCAGTAGCCGCAGAACACGCCCGGGTGGGCGTTGAGCGACATCATCGCGCCCTGGCCGGTACCGCAGCCGGCGACCACGAAGTCCACCGCGCCGGCATTGAGCAGCAGGCCGGCGCAGATGCCCAGGTGGATGTAGGTCAGGCGGTGGTCGGCGTCGCCGTCCATGCCGACGTTGAACACGCTGTGCCCCTGCGCGGCGGCGACGTCGTTGAGCTGCTGCAGGATCACCGGGTTCTTGGCGGCCTGGCTGAACTCGTTCATTAGGGCGATTTTCATGGGGGGTCCTTTGGTGGGGAGTGGTGATGGGGACAGGTTGGGCTGATTGGGTCGGCGGCTGCCGTACCCTCATCCGCCCTGACGGGCACCTTCCCCCAAAAAGGGGGCCGAGGTCCCGAGGGGAGAAGGAAGGGCGGTTAGCGGGCGAGCCAGCCGCCGTCGACCGGGATCACGGTGCCGTTGACGTAGTCCGAGGCGCTGCTGGCCAGGAACACCGCGGTGCCGCCCAGGTCTTCCGGCACGCCCCAGCGGCCGGCCGGGATGCGCTCAAGGATCGCCTGGTTGCGCGCGGCGTCGGCACGCAGTTGCGCGGTGTTGTCGGTGGCCATGTAGCCGGGGGCGATGGCGTTGATGTTGACGCCCTTGGCGCCCCACTCGTTGGCCAGCAGGCGGGTGATGCCGGCGATGCCGGACTTGCTGGCGGTGTACGAGGGCACGCGGATGCCGCCCTGGAACGACAGCATCGAGGCGATGTTGATGATCTTGCCGCTGCCCTGGGCGATGAAGTGGCGGCCGGCGGCCTGGCACATGAAGAACGCGGACTTGATGTTGACGTTCATGACGTCGTCCCAGTCCTGCTCGCTGAAGTCCACCGCGTCGGCACGGCGGATCAGCCCGGCGTTGTTGACCAGGATGTCGAGGCGGCCGAGGCCGGCCAGGGTCTCGTCGAGGATGCGCTGCACCGGCTCGATGCTGATCAGGTTGGCTTCGATGGCGATGAAGCGGCGGCCCAGCGCGGTGACCTTGGCCTCGGTCTCGGTCGGCGCCTGGATGCCGGCGGCGGCGATGTCGGCGCCGGCCTGCGCAAGGGCCAGGGCGATCCCTTGGCCGAGGCCGGTGTTGGCGCCGGTGACCAGGGCGACCTTGCCTTCGAGACTGAACGGGTGGGTCATTGCGGGGCTCCTAGAGGGGATGACGGTGGAGACGGTGGCGGCGCACGCGGGCGGCGGCCTACTTGAGCTGGCAGATGTCCAGCACGTGCATGTCGGTGTAGTCGAGGTTCTCGCCGCCCATCGCCCAGATGAAGGCGTAGTTGGCGGTGCCGGCGCCCATGTGGATCGACCACGGCGGCGACACCACTGCCTCGTTGTTCTGCACCACGATGTGGCGCTGCGCGTCCGGCTCGCCCATGAAGTGGTAGACGCGGTCGTTGGCGCCGAGGTCGAAGTAGAAATAGACCTCGCTGCGGCGGTCGTGCAGGTGCGGCGGCATGGTGTTCCAGACGCTGCCCGGCTTGAGCACGGTCAGGCCCAGCAGCAGCTGCGAGGACTGGCAGGTGGCCGGCACGATGTACTGGTAGATGGTGCGTTCGTTGCTGGTCTCCAGTGCGCCGCGGTCCAGCGCCACCGCCTCGGCGATCGACAGCCGCTTGGTGGCGAAGCGCGCATGCGCCGGGGTGGAAGCCAGGTAGAACTGCGCCGGCACGGCCGCGTCGTCGGAGGCGAACACCACCTCAGCGCTACCCATCGCCACGTACAGGCCGTCCTTCGGGCCCAGCGGATACGCGGTGCCGTCGACGGTGACGGTGCCGCTGCCGGCACCGACGTTGATCACGCCCAGCTCGCGCCGCTCCAGGAACGGGTGGCCGGCCGCCGAGGCGGGCTCGGTCTGCGCCGGCAGGCTCACCGGGCCGGTCACCGGCGCGGCACCGCCGAGCACAAAGCGCTCGTAGTGGGTGTACTTCAGGGTCACCGCGTCGTCCACGAACAGGCCGTCGAGCAGGTACAGGTCGCGCAACTGGTCGTTGCTGGCGCCCTTGATCGCGTCGGGATGGGTGGCGTAGTGGGTCTTGCAGTACAGGGACATGGGCTTCTCCAGTGCAGGCGACGGCATGCGGCAGCCCGCCACGGAGGACAGTCTAGCGGCTCTGGTAAACCGGTGTCATTGCGCAGTGCACGAAGTGCCGGGATTGGGGACTCGGGATTCGGGATGGAAGGCACTGCGCCGCGGGTGCGGCGCAGCGGCTCAGCGCGGCAGGGGCTGGCCGACGTCGATGCGGTTGCCGTCGGGGTCGGCGAAGACGAAGCAGCGTAGGCCGAAGTCGGCGTCGCGGATCGCCTTGATGATGCGCACGCCCTGCGCCTGCAGGCGGTCGTGCAGCGCCGCCGCGTCGTCGACCAGCAGGTGGGCGACGTTGCTGGTGCTGCCGCGGTAGCCGGCGCGCAAAGTCAGGTGCAGTTCGGCGTCGTCCTTCTTCAGGATCACGAAGCCGACCGGGCTGCCGTTCTGGAACACGCTGCGGAAGCCCAGGCAGTCGGTGTAGAAGGCGACGGCGCGGGCAATCTCGGCGACGGGCACGGTCGGCGCCAGGCGGCCGAAACGGACCGCGGCGGCGGCAGGAACAGGGGACGACATGGCGAAGGCTCCTCGCAGCAAGGCCGCGTGGGTCCGCCCGGGCGGTGCCGGAACGGAGCGGGCCTTGGATGGGCGGAGCGGTGTCCGCACGGTCGGCCGGCAGTCTACACCGGCCGTGCCGCGCTCAGTCTTCCGGCGGCTGGCAGGAGTCGCGCACGATCAGGTGAGGGCGCACGCTGGCCACCGCCAGCGACGGCGTGCCCTCGGGCTGGATCAGCATCGCCGCGGCGGTGCGGCCGGTGTCGCGGGTATGGCGGCGCACCGAGGTCAGCGACGGCCACAGCCGCGAGGCCAGCGGGCTGTCGTCGTAGCCGATGATCGACAGCTGGCGCGGGATGTTGATGTTGGCGCGCAGGGCGACCTTGTACACGCCGGCGGCCATCTCGTCGTTGCCGGTGAAGATCGCGCTGGGCCGCTGCTTGCCCAGCAGCAGCTTCTCCGCCGCGGCCACGCCCGATTCGAAGGTGTAGCCGGCCTCGACGATGCGCGCCGGCGGCAGTTCGATGCCGCGCCGGGTCAGCGCGTCGATGAAGCCGGCGGTGCGCTCGTGCGCGGAGCGGTAGGCGCTGGGGCCGGTGATCAGGGCGATGTCGCGGTGGCCCAGCGACAGCAGGTAGTCGGCGGCCTCGGCGGCGCCGTCGCGGTCGTGGGTGACCACCATCTGCGAGGTGTCGTCCAGCGGCAGCGAGGCGATGCGGGTGTAGCGCACGCCGATGCCGGCGAGCATGTCGGCCAGCGCCTGGTCCTCCGAGGCGCGCGGCACCAGGATCACCCCGTGCAGCTTCTGCTGCTGCACGAAGCGGCGCACGCCCTCGATGTAGCCGGGGCTGCGGCTGTCGCAGGGATGCACCACCAGCTCGAAGCTGGAGCCGCGCAGCGCATCCAGCGCGCCGTACTGCATGTCCACGATGTACTGCGCGGTGGGATTGTCGTAGACCATGCCGATCAGGAACGAGCGGCGGAACGCCAGCCCGCGCGCCAGCGGGTCCGGCGCGTAGCCGACCTCGCGCATCAGCGCCTCGACCTTCTCGCGGGTGTCTTTGCGCACCAGCGGCGAGTTGTTGATGATCCGCGACACGGTCTTCTTCGACACCCCGGACAGGCGCGCGATGTCGTTGATCGTCGCGGCCTTGCCGTGAGCGGAAGCGGGAGCATCGGCGGGGCGGGGCTTGTTCGGCGCCATGGACGGAAAACCGGGCGAAAGAGAGGGGATTCTACTGGGTGTCATGTTCGCACCAGCGTACGGTCACGCAACCGCTGTAGACGCAGCGCCCGGCGCGGGGCCGCGGCGGCGCCGACGCCGGCAGCGGCGCTCGGCGCGAACGGCTCGCGATTGCCGCCTGGCGCACGCCACCGGGCCGACTCAGGCGCGCAGCGCGCGCGGCAGCCACAGCGACAGCTCCGGGAAGAACGCCACGATCAGCAGCACGCACAGCGCCGCCAGCCAGAACGGCCAGATGGTGCGCATGCTCTGGGCCACGGTGATCTGCCCGATCGAGGTGCCGATGAACAGCACCGAGCCCACCGGCGGGGTGATCAGGCCGATACCGCCGGCCAGCACCATCACCAGGCCGAAATGGATCGGATCGATGCCGTAGGCCTTGGCCACCGGCAGGAAGATCGGCGTGCAGATCAGGATCTTCGGCGCCAGGTCCATGAACATGCCCAACAGCAGCAGCATCACCACGATCATCAGCAGCACGGTGTGCTGGCTGTGGGCGATGGACTGCAGGAAGTGCACCGCCGCCGCCGGCACCTGCAGGTAGGCCAGCAGCCAGCCGAATACCGCCGCGGTGGCGATCACGAACAGGATCACCCCGGTGGTGCGCGCGGCATGCGTCACCGCGGCGAAGAACTCGGCCCAGCGCAGTTGCCGGTACAGCAGCGCGGTGACCAGCAGCGCGTATACCACCGCGATCGCCGCGCTCTCCACCGCGGTGAAGATGCCGGCGCGGATGCCGACGAAGATCAGCGCGACCAGGCCCAGGCCCGGCAGCGCGCCGACCAGGCGCAGCGCCACCGCGCGCCAGCCCGGGAACGCCTCGGTGCCGTAGCCGCGCGCGCGCGCCACCGCATAGCCGGTGAGCATCATCGCCGCGGTCATCAGCAGCGCCGGGACGATGCCGGCCGCGAACAGGTCGGCGATCGACAGCCCGCCGCCGGCCGCGGCCGAGAACAGGATCAGGTTGTGCGAGGGCGGCACCAGCAGCGCCACCAGCGCCGCGGTCATGCTCACGTTGACCGCGTAGTCGCGGTCGTAGCCGCGGTTGATCATCTGCGGAATCATGGTGCCGCCGACCGCCGAGACGTCGGCGATGGCCGAGCCGGACACGCCGCCGAAGAACAGCGAGGACAGCACGCTGACCTGGCCCAGGCCGCCACGCATGCGCCCGACCAGCGAGGACGCCAGCGCGATCAGGCGGTCGGAGATGCCGCCACGCAGCATCAGTTCGCCGGCGAAGATGAACAACGGGATCGCGATCAGCGACGCCGAGCCGCTGCCGGCGGAGATCTGCTGCACCAGCACCACCGCCGGCAGGTCCAGGTACAGCAGCGTGGCCAGCGCCGCCGCGCCCAGCGCATACGCCACCGGCACGCCGATCAGCAGCAGCACCACGAACAATCCCAGCAGGATGGCGATGGCCATGCTCAGTTCCTCCCCATGGTGGTGCCCGGGCGCAGCACCCGCCAGGCCTGGTACAGCGCGAACACGCTCATCAGCGCGCCGCCGATCGACAGCGGCAGGTAGTTGATGCTCTGCGGCATTCGGGCGCCGGCCATCTTGATGTCCAGCCCGTCCAGCAGCAGCACCGCGCCCCACCAGGCGATCACCGCGCCGATCGCCGCCACCAGCAGCGGGCGCAGCAGGTCGATGCAACGGCGCAGGTTGGCGTGCAGCGTTTCGGCCAGCAGGAAGAAGCCGAAATGGCGGCGGGTGTGCACGCCGGCGGCCGCGCCCAGGCTCATCGCCGTGCTCAGCAGCAGCAGCGTCACCGGCTCGGTCCAGCTCGGCGAGTCGTTGAGCACGTAGCGGGTGAACACCTGCCAGCCCTGCACCACCACCAGCCCGAGCAGGGCGGCGGCGGCGGTGCCGATGGCGAAGGTGGCGATCCGGTCCAGCACGCGCTGCAGCGGCGGCACCGGGAGGGCGGGGTCGTGGTCGGTCATCGGTATGGGCTCAGGCGAAATCGCGGATGCGGCGGTAGAGGGCTTCGATCTCCGGCTGCTGCCGGTACTCGGCCAGCAGCGGCGCGGCGGCCTTGCGGAAGGCCGGCATGTCGACCTCGTTGAAGGCCACGCCGTAGTCGATGACCTGCTGCCGCGCCTGCGCCTCGGAGGCGTCCCACAGCCGGCGCATCACCGTCACCGATTGCCGCGCGGTGTCCAGCACCAGCGCGCGCTCGTCCGGCGCCAGCGCCTGAAAGCTGCGCCGTGACATCACCAGTACGTCCGGCGCGTAGGAGTGATCGCTCTGCGACCAGTAGTGCGCGGCCTCGAAGTGGCGGCTGGACTGGAAGCTGCGCATGTTGTTCTCGGCACCGTCGATCATGTGCGTTTCCATCGCCGAGAAGGTCTCGCCCAGCGACATCGGCGTCGGGTTGGCGCCGAGCATGCGCATCAGCTTGAGGAAGATGTCCGAGTTCGCCACGCGCAGCTTGAGCCCGTGCAGGTCCTTGGGCTGCCGCAGCGGATGCTTGGTGTTGTAGAAGCAGCGCGCGCCGGAGTCGTAGATCGCCAGCCCGACCAGGTCGCGCTGTTCGAAGCTGCGCAGGATGCTGTCGCCGACGTGGCCGTCGATCGCGCGGCGCAGGTGCGCCACCGAGTCGAACACGTACGGCAGGCACAGCGCCTGGGTCAGCGGGAAAGTGTTGTTCAACGCGCCGGAGTAGACGCGGGTGATGTCGATGGCGCCGAAGCGCGCCATGTCGATCGCCTCCGCCTCGCGGCCGAGCTGGCCGGAGTGGTACTGGCGCAGGCGCAGGCGGCCGCCGGTCTGCTGCTCCAGGGTCTGTCCGAACCAGCGCACCGCCTCCACGGTGGGGTAGTCGGCCACGTGCACGTCGGTGGCGGTGAGCAGGCGGGTATCGCCGCGCTGCGCCAGCGCGCCCAGCGGCACGCTGGCCGCGGCCGCGGCGGTGATGCCTGCACCGAGGAATCGTCTACGAGTGATCATGCTGCGCCCTCCCGCGCGTCGTGGTCATCGCGCAGCCTAGGCCGCGACCGCCCTGCAATGAAGTTCGCCGTAGCCATCGAAGCGGATCGTCGCCTGCTGGCCGATGGCGATGTCGTGGATGCCGGTGGCATTGCCGGTGGCGATCAGCTCGCCGCGGCACAGCGGCCGCCCGCGCCTGGCCGAGCGCGCCAGCGCGAACGCGAACGCCGCGCGCAGCCCGCCCGGCAGCAGCATGGCGCCGCCGGTGCCCACGCATTGCCCTTCGATCCAGGTCTCGGCACGCAGCGCGGTTTCGTCCAGCGCGGTCCAGTTGGGGACCTGCGGGCCCAGCAGCAGGCCGTTGTTGTTGCCGAAATCGGAGATCACCACGCGCGGGCCCAGCTGGTTGATCGTGGCCAGCGGGCTGCTCGCCACCTCGACCCCGACGAACAGCGTCGCCGGCACCTGGGCGGCCTGCTGCGCGGTCCAGTGCACCTGGTCGGCGGGCACGTCCGCGTCCAGGCGCAGCACGTACTCGGCCTCGACCGCGCCGAAACCGCCATCGAACACCGGGATGTCGGTTGTTCCACCGGTAGCATTCCATAGCGCAGCAGCGAAGATCGGGCCCAGCAGGCGCTCGTCCCCGGAGTGGTCGCGGCGCTCGGGCGCGATGTAGCCGACCTTCCAGCCGACCACGCGGTCCGGCCATTGCGCGATCGCCAGGTCCTGCACGCGGTAGGCGGTCTCCAGGTCGTCCGGGATGACGCCAGGGAAATCGCGCAACGCGCGGCCCTGGCGGCGGGCCTGGACGAAGCGGGCCGCGATATCGGCCAACGCGGGCGGTGGCGTCTGCGACGGGCCGGAAGGAAGGCTCAAGGGCATCTCCGCAAGAATGGGGGGTCGGGAATTGCTGCGCCGCGCATCGACAGCGCGTTGCGCCGTTGTATATGGTAAACCGGTGTCATTGGCAATGTGCGGTGCGGCAAAGGCCGCCTTTGGGCGGCGGGATTCGGGATTCGGGATTCGGGATTCGGGCAACGGCAACGGCAACGGCAACGGCAACAGCAACAGCCACAGCCACAGCAACAGCAACAGCAACAGCAACACAGCGTCATGCGTTGGCGCAGGCCGCGCGCACACTGGAAGCCACGCGCTCTCGGCGGCCATCCGCGCCGCGCGGCTTCCTCCACCCACGACGAGATCTCGATGATGTCGGCCCACCTCCTCCCTACCCGCCTACGTCCCACCGAACCACTGTCCCCGCGCTGCGGCAAGCGCCGCTTCCGTCCCTGCATCGCCGTGCTGGCGGCGTTGGGCCTGCTGCTGGGCGCTCTCGGCGTGGCCGCGGCGGCCGAGCGGCCGGCCAGCGAGAGCGCTGCCGAGCTGGCGGCGCGGCTGCCGCTGTGGCCCGGTCCGGCACCGGGGTCGGCGGCCGGCCCCGAGCAACCGCAGCTGGTCGAGCGCAGCGACGACCCTGCCCTGCCCGACCGCGCGCTCAGCGGCCGTTACCAGCCCTACCTGGTGGTGTACCGGCCGAAGCACCCGAACGGCAGCGCGCTGCTGGTGGCGCCCGGCGGCGGTTACGCGCGCATCGTGCTGGACAAGGAAGGGACCGCCCTGGTGCCGATCTTCGCCGAACAAGCCGGCATCACCCTGTTCGTGCTGCGCTACCGGCTGCCCAATGCGGCCGTCGACGCTGCCGCGGCGCGCGACCAGCCGCTGGCCGACGCGCAGCGCGCGCTGCGCCTGATCCGCGCGCATGCCGCTGACTACGGAGTGGACCCGCACCGCATCGGCGCGATCGGCTTCTCCGCCGGCGGCCACGTCGCCGCCAGCCTCGGCACCCGCTACGACGACCCGGTGTATCCGGCCCGCGATGCGATCGACCGGGTCAGCGCGCGACCGGATTTCCTGCTGCTGCTGTACCCGGTCATCGACATGGGCAGCGGCACCGCGGCGCACACCGGCTCGCGGCTGCGGCTGCTCGGCCGCCACCCGGATGCGGCGACCATGGCCGCCTACTCGCTACAGAACCGCGTGCACGCCGGTATGCCGCCGACGTTCCTGGTCCAGGCGCAGGACGACCCGGTGGTGTCGGTGGAGAACAGCCTGCTGTTCTACCAGGCGCTGCGCCAGGCGGGGATGCCGGCCGAGCTGCACCTGTTCGCGCACGGCGGCCATGGCTTCGGTGTCCGCGGCATCGCCGGCCTGCCGCTGGCGGCGTGGCCGCAACTGGCGTTGAGCTGGATGCGTAACGTGCAGGACGATCCGCGCGCCCGCGCGCCGATCCCGCCGCCGGCGGGGGGGAAGTGAGCCACACGGCCTGCGCGCCACTGCATGCCCCGCCAAGTGATCGCGTCGCCGGTGGCCGCCGCGCCGCCACGCCGCGAGCGCGTCCCCCATCGCCTCGTCAGGAGTCCATCCACGCATGACCGTCCGTCCCCGCCCGCCCGGCGCGCACACCGCCGTCTCCGCCGCTCCCGACAACCACGGCCGGCGCCGCTTCCTGCGCGACGGCGCACTCGGCGCGCTGGCCTTGAGCGGCGCGCTGCCCGGTGTCGCGACCGCGGCGGCGACGCCAGCGGCGCCGCTGGCGCGCACCCGCAGCGGCCGCATCCGTGGCGTGCGCGACCAGGACGTGTACGTATTCAAGGGCATTCCCTACGGCGCCGACACCGCGCCGCGGCGCTTCCAGCCGGCGCTGCAGGAACGGCCCTGGCACGGCGTACGCGACTGCAGCGCCTATGGCGCCTCGGCGCCGCAGCGGGGGTCCGAGCCGGTCAGCGAGGACTGCCTGTTCCTCAACGTGTGGACCCCCGGCCTGCGCGATGGCGCGCGCCGCCCGATCCTGGTCTACATCCACGGCGGCGCCTACAACAACGGCTCCGGCAGCGACCCGCTGTACGACGGCGTGCGCCTGTGCCAGCGCGGCGACGTGGTAGTGGTCAGCGTCAATCATCGCCTCAACGCCTTCGGCTATCTGTACCTGGCACCGTTCGGGGGCGAGGCCTATGCCGCCTCCGGCAACGTCGGCCAGCTCGATCTGGTGCAGGCGCTGCAGTGGGTGCGCGCGCACGCGGCCGAGTTCGGCGGCGATGCCGGCAACGTCACCGTGTTCGGCCAGTCCGGCGGCGGCGCCAAGATCGCCACGCTGATGGCGATGCCGGCCGCGCAGGGCCTGTTCCACCGCGCCTGGACCATGAGCGGGCAGCAGGTCACCGCCGCCGGGCCGCGTGCCGCCGGCCAGCGCGCGCAGTTGCTGCTGCAGGCCCTGCAGCTGGCGCCATCGCAATTGGACGCGCTGCGCACGCTGCCGCTGCAGCGCGTGCTCGAGGCCACGCGCACGCCCGATCCCTCGCGCGCCGAACGCACCGCGCTGTACCTGGGCCCAGTGCTGGATGCGCAGGTACTGCACCGGCATCCGTTCTGGCCGGACGCGCCGCCGCAATCGGCGCGCATCCCGATGGTGATCGGCAACACCCGCGACGAGACGCGTGCCTTCCTCGGCCACGATCCGGCCAACTTCGCGCTGAGCTGGGACGCCTTGCCGGACAGGCTGGCGCAGGAGCAGTACGTGGACCTGGCGCCGCAGGTGGTGATCGCCGAGTACCGGCGGCTGTATCCGCATTACACGCCGAGCGAGGTGTTCTTCGCCGCCACCACCGCCGGCCGCTCCTGGCGTGGCGCGGTGGAAGAAGCCGAGGCGCGCGCGCGGCAGGGCGCGCCGACCTGGGTCTACCAACTCGACTGGGGCTCGCCGCTGGACGGCGGCAAGTTCGGCGCCTTCCACACCCTGGACATCCCGCTGGTGTTCGACAACATCCACCAGCCCGGATCGCGCACCGGCGACGGCGCCGACGCGCAGCGCATGGCCGATGCGATGAGCAACGCGCTGCTCGCCTTCGCCCGCCACGGCGATCCCAACCACGCCGGCCTGCCGCGCTGGGAGCCGTATTCGTTGGCCCAGCGCGAGACCCTGCTGTTCGACACCGACAGCCGCCTGGCGCACGACCCGCGCGGCGGCGAACGCCGGCTCTACGCGCAGGTGCCGTTCGTACAGCGCGGGACGTTCTGAGCGCCTGCGCCGCGTGGCCGCGCCGTCACCGGCGTGGCACAGGCGCAGACTAGGGCCGGGGTCACGTCGGCGAACGTGCGCATCCGCGACAATCCGGGCTCCCGCAGGCTGCCAGACCGCCACCATGCCGCCTTCCGCACCGCAGACGACCCTGCTCGCGCGCATCGACGACTGCTACCGCGCACTCAGCGGTCACGACCTGTATTGCCCCGACGCCATCGCCGACCGCTACCACTGGCTGCATGCGCAGGCGCCGTACGCCATCCTGGCGCATGACGCCAGCGCCGACCCGGTGTTCTTCTACGCCAATCGCTGCGCCTTGCGCTGCTTCAAGTACAGCGAGGACGAGATGCTCGCACTCCCCTCGCGGCTGAGTGCAGCCCCGGCCAACCGCGCCGAACGGCAGCGGCTGCTCGATGCGGTCGCCCAGCGCGGCATTGCCGATGGCTACAGCGGGCAGCGGGTGGACAAGCAGGGCAACCGCTTCGTGATCCACGATGGCGAAGTCTGGCAGTTGGGCTTCGGCAGCAGCGCCGGGTGGGGCCAGGCCGCGCTGTTCTGGCCCAGCCCTCGGCATACGGTGGTGCTGGCGTAGCGGCAGGCGACGTGCCTCGTGGGAACGACTTCAGCGGCGACGCGCATTGCCGGTCACGCCTGTCGCGGCTGTAGCCGCTCCTACAACCGTGGAGCGTGCATCGAGGCGTCGGCCGGGCCGTGGTGAAAGGGACTTGCATTGCGGCGCGCGGCGCACCACGCACACGGATCCGCTACTGCCTGGCGCGGCGGAACGCATGGCGTTGCGCGCGGGGTAGTGAGCCTGCGCCGCACCAAGCAGCCAAGTACATCCGCCCCTGCCCGCGACGCGCGCAGGGCATCGTCGCCGCCCGCCATGGCCGTACCGGTACATGGCGGTTGCCGCATGCCTACCAGCCGGTGTCCTCGGCCAGCACCACTCGGTTGCCGACGGCACGCGCTGAGTCCAGCAACGCCTCGGCGCGCTGCATCAGCGCGGCCGGGGTGTCCTCGGGCGTGGCCAGCAGCGCGCCGACGCTGACTGTCAGCGCCGGCGCGTCCGCCGTGTCCTGCGCGATCGCCATCACCTCGACCATGTCGCGCAGCGCCGGGGCCACCTGCCGCAGGTGCGCGCCGCTGGCGTCGTACAGCACCAGCGCGAAGCGGTCGGCGCGAATGCGCATGGCCACGTCCAGCGGTCGCAGCAGGCACTGCATGGCCTCGGCCACCTCCAGCACTGCACGGTCGCCGGCACCGGCGCCGGCGCGCTGCACCAGCGCGGCGAAGCCGTCCAGTTCGACCAGGATCAGCGCCAGCCCGCGCTGCAGGCGCCGGCGCTCGGCCAGTGCCACCGCCAGGTGTTCGTCGAAGCGGCGGCGATCGCCCAGCCCGGTGAGCGCGTCGCGCAGGGCCTCGTCGTCGCGCACCCGGCGCTGCAGGAAGCCTTCGCGGCGCGAGTGTTCGCGCAGATAGCCGCCGACCGCACCGACCGGCACGGCCGTCCACAGCAGCCATTGCAGGCGCAGATAAGCATCGCGTGCCGCGCCGTCCAGCAACAGGTGGCCGGCGGCGGCGCTGATCGCGCACAACAGCAGCGCCACCGCCACGCTCTGCCACAGCGCCAGGCCCAGCGGAAAGAAGCCCGCCACCAGTACCAGGGTCATCACCGCGGCCGCGTAGCGCAGTTCCTGCGGCGGATAGCCGACGCTCGACAGCACCAGCCCGGTGCCGCCGACCAGCAACAGCAACGCGGCGCGGCCGGGACCGTGCGTGTCGGCGCGGTGGATCGCCGCCGCCACCCACAGCAGCGCCAGCAGGGTCGCCGCGCGCACCGCGATCGCATAGCCGAGCAGACCGCCGCCGCGCCAGCCGAAATGCACCGCATCCCAAGCCAGCAGCAGCAGCGCGATCAATACGCCCAGCGAGGCCGCCACGCGCTGCGCGAAGCCCAGCGTGGCGGCGGTGTAGTGGCGGTACGCCCGTTCCAGCGGAGGATCGAAACGCAGCGCGGCGAATCCCTTGCGCAGTTGCGCCGCGTAGGCCTCGCCCGGCGGCGTGTCGTGTGGCTCCTGGTAACGCTCGTGCATGCAGTCCCCTGTCGACGGCAGCGCGGCGCGAAGTGCGGAGCAGGTCACATCAAACGTGCAACCCGACTCCATTTCGCGCGGACGCTGCGGTGCCCACGTCGAGACCATGAAAAAGCACCGGCGCGCGATTGTCCACTTTCGCGGCCATCGATTGCGTGACAGCGGCACCCTACCGTGCCGCATGGCGTGCGCTGCGGCGCCTCAGCGCGGCGGCGGGAACGCCCACACGCTGTGCGGATCGCCGCCCTGCCCGCGACGGTACGCCGCGCGCGCCATCTGCCAGTAGGCCCAGGCCAGCAGCAACGCACAGGCGTCGATCGCCAGCAGGGTGCCGCTGCTCCACGGCGCCACCCAACCGGCGGCACCGCGCAACCCGGCCAGCGGCACCAACGCGGTCAACGTCGCGCAGGCCAGCAGCAGTTCGTAGGCGCCGCGCGCCGTCGGCCGCAGCAGCGCCCAGGCCACCGCGAGCGCGAACACCGCGTAGTACGCGCCACGCTCCATGCCCGGCGGCAGCAGGCGCGCAGCCACGAACAGCGCCGAGACCCCGGCCACGCAGCCCAGGCACACGCCGGTGGTGAGCCGTGCCATGAGGTGGGTGCGCAACGGCTGCGCGTGCTGGCGGCGCTTGCGCCGTGCTTCCACCCACAGCAGGTTGCCGCTGTAGAACAGGAAGGCGCCGCCGAGCCCGAGCAGGAAGTACAGCCACTGCAGCGGCCAACGCCCGTAGTTGCCGAAGTGCAAGGTCTGCAGGCCGCGCAGCGCGGCCACGCCCGGCGACATGGTCTGCGGCGACAGCACCCGCAGCACCTGGCCGTCGGCCGCGCGCAGCGCCACGCCGCCGAGGGTGTTGAGCCGGCGCTGGTCCTGGTGGCCGTAGAGCTCGACCTGCGCGTTGGCGTCGCCGGCGTCGTGGAAGGACAGGCTCTCCGGCACGAAGCCGGGATTGGCCGCGCGCGCCCGCGCCACCAACTCGGCCACCGGCAGCATCGGCGCAGGCACGTGCGCGGGCTGCACGTGCGGGGCCAGTTCGAAGTCCGGCTGCAGCACCTGCATCAGCTTGCCGTCGAACACCAGGTACTGGAACGGCGCCAGCAGCAGCACGCCCAGGGTCAGCACCGCGCCGGACCAGGCGAAGATCACGTGGAACGGCAGCGACAGCATGCCGATGGCGTTGTGCGCGTCCTGCCACAGGCGCTTGACGTTGCGGCCGCGGCGCAGCGCGAACAGGTCCTTGAGCAGCACCGGCGCATACAGCACCACGCCGCTGACCAGGGCCAGCCCGTACAGCAGGCAGACCACGCCGAACAGGTAGGTGCCGAAGGTGCGCGGCAGGCCGGCAGTGAAATGCAGGTCGTACAGGAAGTCCACGAAGCCGCTGCGCTGCGGCAGTTGCAGCGGTTGCCCATCGGCGCCGGGCTGGAACTGCACCATGCCGCCGAAGGCCTGCTGTGCGGCCGGCCCGAACGCATACAGCTGCGGCAACGCGCGGCCCTCGCCCGGCAGCATCAGCGTGTAGGACTCGGCCAGCGCCGGATGCCGCGCCAGCACCGCATCGGCCAGCGCCTGCGCGGCCTGTTCCGGCGGCAGCGTCGGGGCGTGCAGCGCCGACGGCCGCGGCCACTGCTCCAGGTCATGGGTGAACACGTTGATCGCCCCGGCATAGAAGGCGATGAACAAGGCCATGCCGGCGAGCAGGCCCATCCAGCTGTGCGCCGACAGGAACTGGCGCAGGGTCGCGGCCTTCATGGGGTCACCTGCACGAGATGGTTGGCCTTGAGCAGGAACAGCGCCACGTAGCACAGCGCGGTCGCACCGCCCAGCCACAGCCACGCGCGTGCGCCGCTGCGGAACACGAAGGCCAGCGACATCGCGCCGATCCACGCCGGGAACACCAGCAACAGCCAGGGCAGCGTATGCACCTGCAGATTGCCCGGCCACAGCAACACGCACAGGCCGATCGCACCCACCGCCAGCGGCAGGCCGAGCACGATCGCCGCCAGCCACCTAGCCCACATCGCCAGCCCCTCGGTGCAATTGCCGCCACGCATCCAGGTACGGCAAGGCCACCGCCGCCAGCATCGTCGCGCTCAGCGCGGCGAAGACGCCGGCCCACACACCCAGCGCGGCGATCGCCGCACCCAGCGCCGCCACGCACAGCAGCGTGCCGGCCACGCGCAGCGCGCGCGCGTGCCGGCGCCAGGCCGGGCACAGCCGCTGGTGCGCGGTGGCCAGGTAGAACGCCAGCGCCGCCAGCGCGGCGGCCAGCAGATAGCCGGCGGTGGCGAGGGCGGTCATCACCAGCGCGCCTCGAAGCCGATGCCGACCACGCGTGGCGCGCCCAGGATCGCGACCGGCTCGGTGGCCCAGCGGTACTGCACGTAGTCGCGGTCGAGCAGGTTGTTGGCGAAGATCCACGCGCTCCAGTCCAGGTTCTCGTAGCCGAACTTGGCGTTGACCACGGTGCGCGAGGCCAGCTGCACGGCGCCGGCGCCGATGTCGGTGTACACGCGGTCGCGGAAGCTGGCGTTGAGGTTGGCCAGCCAGCCCCCGGCGAAGCGCCAGTTGGCGCCCAGCGCCGCGGTCCAGTGTGGCGCGTAGGCGAACTCGCGGCCGGCGTAGTCGATGACCGAGGCGCCGGCGATGGTGGCGAAGCTGTCGTAGCGGGTGCGCGCATAGCCCAGCGAGCCGTACCAGTCGAAGGCCTCGTTGGGGCGGTGGCTGGCCTCCAGCTCGGCCCCGTACAGATGCGCGCGGCCGGCGTTGACGGTGTTGTAGTCGAAGCTGTTGAGGCCGAAGTAGGCGGTGGTCTGCTTGTCCTTCCAGTCGATGTAGTAGGCGTTGGCGTTGAGGGTCAGGCGCCGGTCCAGCCACTGCGAGCGCAGCGAGGCCTCGTAGTTCCAGGTGTATTCCGGGTCGTAGGGGAAGGCCTGGCTGCGCGCTGAGTTGAAGCTGGAGCCGCCGGAGCGGTAGCCGCGCTGCACCACCAGGCTGGTCGACACGTCCGGGTTCCAGTCGTAGCGCACGCCGAGCTTGGGCAACAGGGCGTCGAAGTCGCGCGTGTTCCAGGCCACCTCGCCGTTGGCCGAGCGCACGATGCCGGCCACGCCCTGGTTGATCGCGACGATGGCCCGATACAGCGCGGTGCCGCTGGCGGCGAAGGCGGCCGGGTCGGGATAGCGGCCGGCGAAGGCGGCGGTGGTGTCGGAGGCCATGGCGTAGCGCTGGCGGTCGTAGCGCAGCCCGCCCAGCAGCGAGAAGCCGCTGCCGACCTGCCATTGGCCGTCGGCGAACAGCGCGCGGTTGCTGGAGCGGGTCGGGCTGGCGCTGACGTAGTCGACCGGAATCACCGGCAGGGCCTGCGCGTAGCGGGTGGCGATCGCGGTGGCGGTGGCGGCCGGGAAGCCGGCGCTGCGCAGCAGGCCGGCGATGGTCGTGGTCGGCGTGGCGACGTTGTTCAACAGTTGCGCGTCGTTGTCTTCCACGTGCCGCGCCCAGTACGCGCCGATCAGGCCCTGCACCGCTGCGCCGGCGTAGTGCAGGCGCAGCTCCTGCGAGGCGGTGGTGTCGTCGAGCTGGCGCTGCGCGTAGCCGGCGTTGTCCGGGCCATGGTCCATGTCCCACAGGCTGGACGAGGTGACCTTGTTCCAGGCGCTGACCGAGGACAGCGACCAGGCGTCGGAGAGCGCGTAGTCGGCCTGCAGGGTGACGATGTCGCTGTCGCTGCGGGTGCGGTCCGGGGTGTTGTTGGTGGCGTCGCGGTGCTCGAGGTAGTCGGGCAGGTCGGTGCGCACGTAGGTGTACATGTACGGGCCGGTGCGGTGCGAGCGGGTGTAGCCCAGTTGCACCTTCAGCCCGGTGATCGCCGACGGCGTCCACAGCAGCTTGCCGCGGTAGATCGCCGAGACCTGCGCGTCGTCAGCGGCCTGGCGGGTGAGGTTCCAGGTGTAGCCGTCGAAGCTGCGCTGCTCCACCGAGGCGCGGAACGCCAGCTCGTCGGGCACGATCGGCCCGCCGATCGCGCCGGCCAGGCTGCGGTCGGACGGATCGGAGGCCAGCACCCGCAGCTTGCCCTGCCAGTCCATGGTCGGCTCGGCAGTGCGCAGGACGATCGCGCCGGCCAGGGCGTTCTCGCCCTGCAGGGTGGATTGCGGGCCGCGCAGGACTTCCACCTGCTGCAGGTCCCACAGGCTCAGCGGCGCCCAGCTGATCGCTTTCCACGGCAGGGCGGCGCCGTCCAGGTAGATGGTGGCCAGCGGCGCATCGCTGCCGCCGTCGATGTTGCGGATGCCGCGGATGCTGAAGCCGGCGTCGCCATAGGTCTGCGCCATGTTGGCGGTGCGGTTGAACACCTCGTAGGCGTTCTGCAGGTTCTCCTGCTCGATGCGCGCTTCGGTGGTGACGGCGACCGAGCTGGTCGTGTCCTGCACGCTGCGGCCGCTCTTCTCGCCGGTGACGACGATCTGGTCGAGGGTGGTGGGATCAGGAGGCGGCGCGGCCTCGCCGTCGGCTGCGCGCGTTGTGGGCGCCCAGCCCAGCAGGATGGACACGACAGACAAGGTCAACACCGATCGCGCGACGCGCATGCACCACTCCCCCGAAAGACTCACGGATGAAGGCATGGCGGCGGCTGTGCCCGGCTGCCGGACCCGGCAGCGCTGGGCGCGGACTGTAGCAGAGCGGGGGCGGGGCTGCCATGGGATTTGGGATGGGTGGCAGGTTTGCTCGGGCCTCGGGCCTCGGGGTCGGAGCCCTCGGGGTCGCAGGCGGTGGCGGCAGTCGTAGGAGCGGCTTTAGCCGCGACCGGGCTTTACCGCGAAGGTCGCGGTCGCGGCTGAAGCCGCTCCTACGATTCTTCTTGTCCGGCACTCACGCTTGAAGCAACAGCAAAGGCTTTCGCCCTAACGGGCGAGTTACTTTTCTTTGCTTGTGCAAAGAAAAGTAACCAAAAGAAGCGCTTTACCACAGCCGAAGGCTGGTCAAGCACACCCTGCCTACGCGCCCTCCGCGCTGCGCGCTCCGGGTTCGCGTCCATCCCGGGGATCCGCGGAAGGGGCATCCTGCCCCTGCCGCGGACGGCGCACGTCCATGTGCGCCGCCCCTTCAGGGTTTTTCCCCGCGCTGGCCGCCGCTTCGGAAGGGAACCCGGTGAATCAAAAGCAAGAGCCAAAGCCAGGCAACAACAACAGCAACAGCAACGGCGACGGCGACGGTGACGGTGACGGTGACGACTATGGTCACAGCGACGGCAACGTGCTCCCATCAAACGCAAACGGGCAGGAGGACCATCGCCCTCCCGCCCGCTGGCGCCGGCAGGTGTTGCCGACGTGGTGCTACACGCTCTGCGATCAGTGCCAGTGCAGGTTGAACGAGACGCCGACGATGCGCGGTTCGTTGTAGACGGCCGCCATGTAGTTCTCGATCACGCCCTTGAGGTTCTTCTCGTTGGTGATGTTGCGGGCGAATGCGGCCACTTCCCAGGCGCCGTAGTCGCCGGTGTAGCCCAGCTTCAGCCCGCCCTCGAAGTTGCCCTTGGAGGTGAACTCGGTGGAGTCGTACAGCACGAAGCTGGTGTAGCCTTGCTTGTTCCAGTCGGTGGCGACGAAGAACGCGCCGCCGTCGTTGACCGGGATGTCGTAGCGGGCGGCCAGGTTGACGTTGTACTTGGGCGCATTCGGCAGCGGGTTGCCGTCGATCTGGGCGAAGGTGTTGCTGCCGATGCGGATGGTCGGATCCTTCACCGTGCACACCACCACGCCGTTCAGGCCGCACACCTGCGCGTACACGCGCTTGTCCTGGATCTCGCTGTGCAGCAGGCTCAGGCCCGCGGTCAGCGACAGGTTGGGGATCGGGCGCCAGTCCAGGTCCGCTTCCATGCCGTAGGCCTTGGCCTTGTCGGCATTGAACAGCACGCCGTTGCCGTTGGAGTCGTTGCCGTTGAGCTGGATGTCGTCGACGGTGTAGGTGAAGCCGGTGACGTTCAGGCGCAGGCGGTTGTCGAACAGGTTGCTCTTGATGCCGGCTTCCCACGACAGGATGGTTTCCGAGTCGGCGGTGGTGAAATCGGAGTTGAACACCGCCGAACGGCCCTGGATGGTCGGGCCGCGGAAGCCGCGGGCGACCTTCGCGTACACGTTGACGTTCGGGTTGATCGCGTACATCGCGCTCAGGTCCCAGCTCGGCTGGGTGTCGGCCAGGCGCACGTCGCGGCGGCCCCTGTAGGTGACCACGCCGGCCGCGGTGTCGGCGGTCTTGAGCAGCTTGGTCTCCTTGCTGTCGCGGGTCTGGCGCACGCCGGCGGTCAGGGTCAGCGCGTCGGTGACCTTGTAGGTCAGCTGGCCGAAGCCGGCCCAGGAGGTGTTGCTGTTGTGCAGGCGCACCCAGTTGTTGGGATTGCGCGCGGCAGTCTGCAGGAAGTAGGCGCGCTGGTAGAAGTCGGTGGTGTCCTTGCCGTCGAAGTAGAACGCGCCGGCCTGCCACTGCAGCGGGGCGTCGCCTTCGCTGGCCAGGCGCAGTTCCTGGGTGTACTGGTCCAGGTCGCGCACCTGGCCCATCGACTGGCCGTAGCCGTTGGGCACGCCGTTGACCGGGAAGTTGGCCGCGGCGCCGCCGTCGGTGTCGCCGCGGCTGTAGCCGGAGGTGGTCTCGTAGGCGCTGATCGAGGTCAGCGACACGCCGCCGAAGTCATAGATCGCCTTCAGCGAGGCGCCGTGGGTCTTGTACGCCTGCGGGTTGTCGTGGGCCTCGTCGTAGGCCACCTGGTCGCGCGGCACGTCGACCTTGTTGGACCCCTTGGTCAGGGCGCCGCGCAGGAACAGGGTGGAGGTGCCGTCGTAGTCGCGGGTGTGGAACGCACCGAGCAGGGAGAAGTTCTCGCTCGGCTTCAGCAGCAGCTGCAGGCGCGCGTTGCGGTCGTCGTAGCCGCCCATCGCGTCCTTCTTCGGGGTGACCGTACCGTCGGCGCTGGGGCCGGTGTAGGTGTTGTCCACCCAGTCGTCGCGGTGCTGGTACAACGTGGACACGCGGAACGACAGCACGTCGTTGATCGGGCCGCCGATGCCGCCATCGACCGAGACGGTGTTGTAGCTGCCGTAGCTGGCGGTGACGCGACCGGTGTAGTCGTCGCTGGGCTTGATGCTGTCGAACTTGACGATGCCGGCGGTGGTGTTGCGGCCGAACAGCGAGCCCTGCGGGCCGCGCAGCACTTCCACCTGGTCCACGTCGTAGACCGGGTTGGACTTCAGCACCACGTGCTCCAGCACCACGTCGTCCTGGATGATCGACACCGGCTGCGAGGCGCCGAGGTAGAAGTCGATGTTGCCCAGGCCACGGATATAGAAGCGCGGGAAGATGCGGCCGGTGGTGGTTTCGGCGTAGAAGCTGGGCACGCGGCCGGACAGCGCCAGCAGCGTGTCGTCGCCGCCGGCGGTGAAGTCGCGCATCGCCTCGCCCTGCACCACGCCCACCGATACCGGCACCTCCTGCAGGTTCTGCTCGCGGTGTTCGGCGGTGACGATGATGGTGTCCAGCGAGGTCGCCGCATCGCCATTGCCGGCGGCATTGGCCGGGCGGGTCTCGCTGCCGGCCAGCGACGGCGCGCTGTCCTGCGCGGCAGCGGCGGCGGCGACCGAGGCCAGCACCAGGGCGGCGCAGGCCTGCGCCAGGCGAGTACGGGCCGGCGCGGCGCGCGCGGTCAGCGGGCGCGGGGAGAGAGAGGGATGCAGCATGTCGGATCCTTGTGAGCGCGCAAAATCGAGTCCGTTCGGCTTGCGCAGCAGCCCGCGACGGCATGCGCCATTCTATGGCGCAGCGCGGCACGATATGTCGTCTGTGTTGCAACGCCATTGCAGTGACGGCGCGGCGGCCACGACGCGACGGTGCATGACCGGCCGACGTCGCGCGACGCGGCTGCAGCAGACATGCGTAGACCTGCATGCGCCACGGCGCCGGCCAGCTTCGCACATCACGACACCGTGCAGACACCCCGGCCACGGCCGATCGACGCGGCGCAGCCGATGCTGGCCCTGTCGTGCGCCACGCGTCCTGGCCATGCGGCCCCACGCCGCCGCGCCGCCTTTGGAGACCCCATATGCGCCAGATCCTGTTCGTTCCCTTGTTGCTGACCCTGGTTGCCTGCGGCCGCGACCGCACCGAACCCGCCACGCAGCCGCCCGGCGCGGCCGAGAGCGCCAAGACCCGGGTGCTGGAAGCCGGCGCCAAGGCGCTGCAGGACGATGGCCCGGCCGCGGTGCTGGACATCCACCTGGTCGGCTTCCATCCCATGCGCGACCACCCGCACCAGCAGATGGAAGCCCACCACTTCTGCCGCCAGGTCAACGAGGACTTCGCCCAGTGCGCCCTGTTCGACGGCGACACCGCGCAGGCCAACCTCACCGGCGTGGAGTACATCATTTCCGAGGTGCTGTTCCAGCGGCTGCCGCCGGAGGAGCGCCACTACTGGCATCCGCACAACGGCGAGATCCTGTCCGGCCAGTTGTCCGCGCCCGGCCTGCCGCTTACCGCGGAGAAGGCGCTGATGCGCAGCAAGCTCAACAGCTACGGCAAGACCTGGCACACCTGGCATTCGCGCCGCGGCGCGGAGCCCGGCGATGCCCTGCCCCTGGGCAAGCCCATGCTGGCCTGGTCGTTCAACCGCGACGGCGAACTGCAGCCGGACCTGCAGGCCCGCCGCGACGCCATCGCCCCGCACCGCAGCGCCGAGCTGCGCGCCGATCGCCAGGACCTGACGCCGCTGGCCAAGCCGCAGCAGGGCGTGGACCTGCTGCGCGACGCGTTTCCCAAGGCCACGCCGATTCCTGGGGTGGTGGAGGCGGGGACGGAGGAACGGTAGGGGCCCGGGAAGCCGTGCGCCGGCGACGTCATTCAGGCCGAAGATCCCGCCTCGGAGCGGGCTTATGCCACGTGCGGCAGGGCCTGCAGCGGTGCCGGCATCGGCACTGCGCCCCGTGTTTCGCGCCGGTGGACATCAAGGTGTGCAGCGCTCCGCCGCGAATTCGGCCAGGCGCTGGGTGAGCGTTCCTTCCTGCCACGCGATGTCGAGAATCACCCAGCGCTCGTCTTGCCGACCGAGCACCACCGTGTCCGTCCACTGCAGGCTGTCGACGGCCAGGCGGGCGCGCACCCGTGCGGTATCGCCCTTGACCCGAGCGGTCGTCGAGACCAGCGCCGTGGGCTGATCCGGCCACAGGAAGAACGGGCTCTGGTCCAGCATGTGCGGCTTGACGTCGGCCGGCACAAGCTTCGCGCAGGCCGCCTCGTAGGCACGCTGCGCCTCCAGCGCCGCGAACAATTCCCGCCCCAGCAGATGCCGCACCTGCGCAACATCCCCGCCCGCGTGCTCGGGCGCGAGCGCCCAGGCATAGAACGCCTGCACAGTGCGCACCGGCGACTCTCCCGCGGTGGCGGCGAACGCGCTCAGCCACAGGCTCATCGCACACAGAAACCGCAGTCCCCTCATGGATCGCCGACCCCTTTGGCCGCCGGGCGCGGCATGGCGATCCTCGGTTAGCCGCTGCGCGCCGTCAATGCGAGCGCTCTCTCGTGCGCGCCAGCGGCCGGGGTGGACGCAGCAATCCGTTGGATTTGAAAGCGAGACACATCCGGTCTCACCGAGCCTCCACCCACGTAGGAGCGGCTTCAGCCGCGACGGGCGTTCCCGTTAAAGCCTGTCGCGGCTGAAGCCGCTCCTACGCAGCGACAACACGTTCCGCTGAGTCACAGCAAAAAGGCCCCTATCAGCACGGCCCTTAGTCGCTGTCCACCCCGAGCACGCTCAGGCGCAGCGGCGGTGCATCCGAGCCGGTTGGCGCATGCGCCAAGGTGCCGGTCACCCGCACCACCTGCCCGGTGCCTTCCTCGCGCAGATGCGCCGCCTGGTCCGCGGTGACCGCCAGCCGCAGCCGACGCACCTGCTCGTGCCGCGGCTGCCGCCCGTCCGCCGACGCCGCCACGCACACCGGCTGCGGCAGGATCAGCACCTCTTCCTGGGTCGCTGCCGCACCGGCATCGATATGCGTGTGCGCATGCGGCGCGGTAGGCGCGGCGTTCCCAGTGGACGATGGCGCCAAGATGCCGGACAAGGTGACCTGGGTCGGCCCATACGGCAGGCAGTGCTTGGGCGCTGCCATCACCTCGGGCACAGTGCCGAGCAGCAACAACGGGAACAGCGACAGGCTTCGGATCGGCATCGTGGCGGGCACAGACGGAGACGGGCCGCCGAGCATACCCAAGCGCGATGGCGGGCGTGCTGCAGCCGGCGGCATCACTGGCGTGCGCGGCACCGCGTTGCCGCCGAGACGGCAGCGGCGGTCAGGGTTCGCGCTCCACCACCAGGTCGGTGAACTGCGGTTCGGCGGCGATCAGCGCATGCACCCGCGCAAAGCATGGATCGTCGTCGCGCATCGCATGGCGGCCGAGCAGCCGTTCCCAGAACGAGCGCTCCTTGTCGATCTGCAGCATCCAGGTATGGTTGCCGTCGACCTCTTCCTCGGCGTAGGCGCCGACCAGGTAGGTGCGCCCCTGGCATTCCGCTTCGGACGCCCAGCCCCAGTCCTCCGGGTCCGGCTCGGACAAGACCATGGCGTCGCCCACACGCATGCGCAGCCAGTCCAGCAGCGAGCTGCCGCGGATCGGATTGATCGGATTCTCCGGCTCGGCGCTCACCTCGAGCAGGCGGGAGCGGAAATGGATGACAGGATGCATGCGGCAGCTTGACTCTCGAACGATCGGGGGGCGGACGCGCGCATCGCCGCGGCTGCGTCATGGCGCGCAGGCGCGGATGGGCGGTCCCGGAGGGTAACGCACGCGCGGCGGTCCAGGTGGACAGCGGTGCGGCACGTCATGTAGCTCGTGCGGCCTACGCAGGCGCCTGCGGCACGCAGAGACGGCACTCGCAGCAGCCAGCGACCAGCGCCGGACACCATGGTGCCGCAACCGTCCAGATCCATTGCAGCATGCCTGCATGACAACTCATCGCATCCGCCGTAGACAGGCACATGCGCCCAGAGACGCCCAGCTACCGATCGCAGCGGCGAGCCACACGTCGGCGACCTTGCGGCAGGCCGAGGCGCAAGCCAGGGAGGAAAAGGAGTCGCCGGGAGGGCCCTACTGCAGCGGCGCCGCGCCCTGGCGTTGCCAGAACGTCAGCCGCGCCTCGATGCCACACCACAACGGAAGCACCCACCCAGCGGACAGCAGCGCGATCGCGAGGGCAAGCAGTCGCTACCTCATGGCACGCCACCGTGTGCTGGCGTCGCCACGTGCCGACAAACACCATCCGAGTTATCAGGCGGATCGGCAACGTCGGCAGGAACGTGCAGGCCGGCCGACTGTCCCGGTTGCCCTGAGGCGATCACGGCAACGCGTCGGCACGCCGTCATGGTGCTTGCTACGGCTCTGGCTCCAGATCCGGCTCGAACGGACGATCGGGCAGGCGCTGCCCGCACCACGGACAGAACTGCACGCAGATCGCGTCATTGAGGTACCAGGTCGGATCCTCGCCACGGAACAACTCGAACCCGATCCGCACCACCCTGTCCGGCTTGGTCACCGCCTCGAACATGCTGAAGCAGCAGTAGCGAGCGACGCGCTCGCGCCACGCCCCGCTCTCGGGAAACTGCGCCTCCAGCCAGAGCGCGCTCCAGGCCTGGCATGCCGTGCATTGCGCCAGATGCGACAGCGCAGCGTAGATCGGTGGATCAGGAAAGTGCTCCTCTTCCACCTCAATCAAGCCTTCGAGCGCCATCACCAGTTCGGGCCTTTGGTGAATCTGATCGCGCAGCGCCGACAGCGTGTGTCGGGTGATGAAGCAGGTGCCGGAATGTGGCATCGGTGCAATCCTTTGCAGTCCAAGGCCAGGGAGCGTAGCGCGGTGCAGCCGCTTCGAGGTTAAGCGCCCGCCGCGCTCCACAGCGCATAGCCCAACAACCCAAATCCCACCAGGGCAAACCCGCCCCAGAAGGCCGCCGCGTCGGCCGAAACCACGCGTGGGGCCAGATAGGCGCTGCGCCTGCCGGATTTGCTGCGCCGTTTGCTGCTCCACGGTTCGACGCTGTAGTAGCCGAACGAGAACGTCGGCACCACGAGCATGCCGACGACATAGCACAGACCGTAGAGGACGATCTCGACCAGCGGGCGCAGGACCACCTCGGTCAACAGGCTTGCGGGCATGGTGTCACCTGATCCAGACAGAAGTGGTGTGCGGCGTTGGCCACGCCGCTGCGCCGAGGCTGCATGCGATGCTCGCCGAGCGGCCACTGGCCGTCAACGGCCGGAGCGCCCGATCATCGGCTGTCGCTCAGCAGCCGCTGCACCAGCTCGAATCCGAGCACCGACATCGAGGGATAGCGCGCGTATTCGTCCACCGACAGCATCCGCACGAAGGTGTCGCCTTCGTGCAAGGCGCCGGCGATATGGAAGGTCAGCAACTTCCTGGCGTCTTGGGGCAGCGGCGCGTGGCCGACGATCTGCCATTCGCCGCTCCTGAGTTTCCGGGTGCCGGTGAACAGCATTCGGATGTCCTTGTCGCCATCGCGCACCGGCAGCGGCTGTGCCGGCGACGCGCCAAGCGTCGGTTCCGATGCCTGCTGTTCCAGCACACAGAAACCGACCACCTTGCGATAGTCGCCCTGCGGCGCCCACAGCACTTGGCAGAGCGCGTACGTCCCCGCATCCAACGGGATCGCGAAGACATCGCCGGCCAGGTACTTCACTGCCATTCCACCATCCTCTTGCATCCGAGAACTGGATCGCAAGGGTATCCCTGCGGCGTGCCTGATGGCATCTACCTGACAAGTCGAGGCGTTCGCCGGGGTCGATGCCGCTGCCCCTGCCGGCCAGACACCCGCCACATCCTCGCCACCGATTCACTCGCCACCGGTTCACCCGCAATGGACCACACTACCGCCCCACCTTTGGAGCGACTCTGATGCACAAGACCTGGCTGCTCGCCTTGTTGGCAGTTCCCGCACTGGCCTACGCGGCGCCGGACGAGGACACGGCGATGTGCCGCAATGGCGGCTTCCCCATGAGCACGGCCGGGTTCTCGCTCGCCAAGGTCGCGGTGCCGCGCCTGTACCTGCTCAACGACGACGACGGCTGCCCGGCCAAGGGCGAAGCCGCGTGCCGGCAGCGCGCCTATGTGGTCAAGGACGACACGGTGATCCTGGCGCAGCGCAAGGGCGGCTTCGTCTGCGCGTTCTACCCCAACAAGGTCGGCGGCAGCGCCGGCTGGGTGGCAGCGTCCAGCGTGCAGCCGCTGCCGGCGACCGCCGCACCGAAGCCGCAGGCCTGGGTGGGTCACTGGCACGACGGCGACAACGAACTGCAGCTGATCGCCAACGGCGACGGCACCCTCACCGCCAACGGCGATGCCTACTGGCCAAGCGCCAACCCGAGCCCCGATCAGGCCCCTGGTGGGCCGCACCTTGGTTCCTTGACCGCGCGTGCCTTTCCGGAAGGCAATCGGCTGGAACTCAGCCAGGACGACTGCAAGGTCCGCCTGCAGCTGGTCGGCGACCTGCTGGTGGCATCGGACAACCTGGAATGCGGCGGCGCCAACGTGAGCTTCAGTGGCGTGTACCGGCGCGAGGCGGCGAAGCGCTGAGGCGTGACCTCTGCGGTTTTCGCGTTGCGTGTAATCCGGGCGGCGATGTGGTGCCGCCCGGGTTCTCACTTAGAAGATCGCGTCCCGCGATGTGATTCCAGTTTGCGTCACAGACCCACGCTTTGCGCGACAAGCTCCGCGAAGACCCACACATCGCCCTTGTCATAGGTCTCGGGCGCTTCCGTTCCGCCCAGCGTCGGATACGGTTGCGGATATAGATCTGTCCGGGCTTCAACGGGCCCAGACGCGCAGCGATCGCCCGGACGTGGTCGCCGCGCAACACGTACTCCTCGAAGCCCGGATCGCGCAGGATCGCCGCCTCGAACGCCGCAGTGGAGGCGTGCGCGCCATACGACTTGCCGGCAGCCTTGAACGGATGCAGCACCGCGTAATCCTGGCTGGCCGGATCATGCAGAAAGAAGTGGCCGAGACTCGAGTAGCCGACGACGACGGTATACGCCGGGAACGCGTCCGCCCAGGGGCCGAGCACCACGTGCGATTCCGGCGTGATCAGGTAATACAGCGGGACGTTCGTCGCGTCGGCGCGCTCTGCACTCTGGCTCATTGGAGACCTTGCGGCGATGGCGTGCCAGGATACCAAGCCACGCGCTTCCGCCTGCTGTCATCGTGTTCACCTAGGCCTTGGCGACGACTCCGTAGCACTTGGCCGATCCATCCAGGAAGAACTGCACGTTGTGCTCTTCGCACCAGGCCTCCAGCTCGGCCTTGAACACCGGCCACAGCTCACGCGCCCATGCAGGTGCGCTCTGCGCCCAGGCGTGCTCGGTGGGCACGTAGACAGACGGCACGCCCATCGGGAAATCCAGCACGAACTCGCCGCCCGGGCCGATGCAGACGAGTTCTTCCTTCCATCGGGGTTGGAATTGGAATGTGGTCATGGGGGGAACGCGCCCTGGGAATGCTGCGCTAACGGCGACGCGAGATTCTAGATCAGTCACGTGCCTCAGTTACCTACCCACCAGAGGCGGGCAGCCTTCAGAAAACAGAACAGCGCCACAGGCGCGGTGATGTAGACGCCAACCCGCACGCCCGAAAGATACGACGCGCGATCGACAGTGGGACGCATCACCCTAGCCCACGTCCGCTCGCTCGCGGCAAGACGCCAAAACGACCAGGCAGATAGAGCAAGAACAATACCGGCAACGGTCAACGACGCCGACGTAGCGAATTCACCGTTCCAGTTGTCGAGATAGCCAGCAAAGCTTAGCCCGGGGAACCAGACCAGAAGAACGGCCAGGGCGAACCTGGGTCGGAGCAGGCCGAGGTGAAATGTTCTTGGCCACTTCCAGTTTGCAAACATGTGCGTAGGTCGGTGTTGGCTTCAATGAAGGGATAGACAGTTACACGGCGCCGGGCATCACGGCTAACACAAAGATGTCAAGCAGAATGGCGAAGAAGCGAATCCCAGCGGGGGCATCCAATACATGCCATTTTGGTGCTTCCATGGCGTCGCGGTCATGCACCCAGTTGATCCTTCAGCGCTTCTAGCGACATCACCCGCTGCCTCAGCGCATCGAGCCGAATGGATTCGTGTTCCTCGTACATGATCTCGGCCCCATCCTCAAGCGACTCATAGATGGGCAGGAGCTGCGTGACACCTTCGAATACCCACTGGACAGGAATCCCGTCGGGACCGCCCTTGTAGGGATCGGTCGTCGTCTCCGCCACGGCAACAACCTTCCTATAAGCCTCGTCGAAGTCAGGAGCACTGACAATGACCGTGTTTTCCCATGCTAGAAACTCTTCTTGCGGGTCGTCGTTACCAACGGCATCGAGTTCGATGAAGCGAATCACGTAGGTACCTACATACCAACCTACGGGAGAACTGCCTTTCTGACAGGTCGACATAAGCGTACATCCTGGATGGGGGGCCACCATGCGAATCAACATTGACTGAGTCTTGGAAGCCAATTCCGCCGGCAAGCCACGTCTATGTCGACTCAAGCGCCGAGCACGTCGGGCGAGAGTTGCTTGAAGAAGTCGCTGAAGACCTCGCCGTTCATTAGCTTTTCTCGCTTCTCGACATAGCTAAAGACGGGGACCGAAACCTTTGCCGGGTTTTCGTCCATCCGTCCCATCGTGAGAAAAGCGCCGTCGCTGTCCCGCGCGACACACCAACGCAGGGCGGTGCGTTGCTGCAACAACTTGCCGAAGGCGAAGCCAAGTCCCTCGACCAATGCCGTGTGTTCGGGGCGGTCGCTCTCTTCATCGACCAACCAGGACGTGCGGACTAGATCGAGATACTCCGGTTCCGGGGTGTACCCTTGCGAAAGGTCTACGTCTGGCATGTAGCGCCGGTTGAGCATTTGAAACGAAGGCGCGCACTCCGCCTCGAGTTCAGCGACCTCTCGATCGGACAGAAAATGGGTTATTTCGAAGGTGTACTTGCTCATGGCATCCCATCGCGATCCGATCGCCTAGGCTCGGTGTGGCGTGATCCTTACCGAGTGATCGGCGCAGTCAATCCGTCCTTGTTGGCCGTACCCATCCTGACGACGTCAGTTTTTGGTTCAGCGGATGTGCCAAGCAAGTCAGGGAGCCGATTCGATACACCTGCGTTAGTCGGCCCCAACTCATGGCGCTGTGTAGGTGCCTTCGACCTTGCCAAGGATCTTGTGGAAACCCAGCCCGTACGCGACGTGGTCACCAGAGAATGTCGTGCCGGTGATGGTTCCGACGTAGGAGTCGTACCCATCACAGACCGTGTTGATCAGGAGAACCTCCAACTGGCCATCCGTTATTGTGTAGGCGGGGGTCTTGGTATAGCGCCCGGGATCAGATACAACATGTGCCTGCTTCCACTCACCGGAAATACATGTCTTGGCCGGCTGGTCAGTCAACTCGAACGTCAGCTTCCTGATCTCCTTTCCGGCAGCATTGGTCTCGACAAAGGCAACCCTTGAATAGTGATGTTGAGGTTGAGCGTTGCAAGCCGCAGCGAAGAAGAAGCATGCTGCAATCGAGAGGTTTCTGATCATGCCAGTAGCACCATATTAGATGAGTAGCAGAAAGAAAAATGTCCACACCAGAAATAAACCGCGCATCCCTCTGAAGACCTTCGGAATGGGTCGATCTCCACGATCCCGAGAAACAGTACTAACTCTTCTACGAGGTCTCGGCAGCGACTGAGCATGTAACAGACGCAGCAGCGATTTCGATAAGGCCACCGACAAGATACAGATGACTCGCCACTTGTGACTCCCCACAGATGAAGTCCGTGATGTTTCCAGGCCCGGCGTGTGCCTGCAGCACATCCATGTCGCTGATCTGATTGAACCGCGTGACGTCGCGAAAATTAAGGACCGCAGGTACCCTGACGCGCGATTGACTAGATGGGTAATAGGCGAGCCGGATCTCGACGGTACGCTCCACCGGGTCGAGGCAAACGCCCAACAGCGTCGCGTCGTGGAAGTCGAGTTGGGACAGATCCATTGGTTGCGCCTGATGTGCTTAGTGGTGGGTCGACGCCAACAACGGGTTGGGTGGGTCAAAGCTATCGTATGCCCGCATCCTGCCAGCATAGAAGCCTTCAAACACAAACTGGAACCGCGCGCGCAGGCCGCTGACGTCTTCGTCGGAGACGCCCTTGATTGCAAACACATCGTTCGGATCGAAGTGGCAGCCAAGAAGCATCAGCACGAAGCTGAAGACGCGGAACAGGTGCCATGCCTCTCGCGCTCAAGTTCGCCATCGGTCACCAAGTCGTACAGGGCCTTCTCCAGAAACCAGTACTCATCCCAGTCCAAACGCATCTCTTCATGGAGGCGGCCGACGAACGAGCCGTCGTCATATGCGCCGCATCGGGCGAAGTTGCGGGCAACACCGTTGTGGCATTCAGAGCGCTATCCGCTTGCATTGCGTCGATCCACTGAATGCAATCGGTCCGAATGAGTCAGCGGGTTTTGGGGTCATGCCGGCCTCGCGCGCCAAGCACAAGGATGATGAGTGAGCCGATGGTGCAGCACCCTGCGCCCAAGAGGAGGGGATCCAATAGTCTTGCGACAAGATAGGCGCTGCCGATGACGTATTGAAGCAGGGAGATGAAGACGCATAACACCACCAGAACCATCAGAAGGATGCCGACAGCGCCAAACATCACGCCAAGGGTCCTCATCCTACTCGGCAGGCCACCAGCCGCCCGGAGAGCGGAATAGTTCACCGAAGCACACATGACAAAGAGCAGCGCCACAATCCCTAACCGAATCGCTGTACCGTCCATCTGTGGCCTATTTGTTCCTCTTGCCGCAGAAGCGCGGCGTGAAGCGATCCTCGAGCAGGTCCGCTCAGCACTAGCGCTATGGCTACTGTAGAACGGGGGTCAGACTGAATTTTTTAAAGGTATCACACGCAAGAAAGTGTATGCCCTGGTTTCTGGCTTGAATGAACTGTTAGCGCGAATTTGCTGTCGCACTACGCCTCAGCATGTACTTGATGGCATGTGCTTGGCTACCAAGTATGACAACTACTGGCGCAAACCAAGCTAGTGCGTATTGCCAGAAGTAGCCATCCTTGTGATCAAGGGCCGCCCACAGAACTGAAATGAGGACGGAACCGATAAGGGTTGGAAGTGTGTACGCGCGTGTAGCTACGGAGCGCGATCGAATCACGAGCCACATGATGGACACGATGCTTACAAGCCAAGCGATTGGGAAGATGATCTCGACACCCATGATCTGCGCTCAAATACCTGAGTTAAGCCGTGCCGCGAACGGCGTCGGATTGGACGAATTGTTAGGCTCCAAGCCAGTGATGCAGAGCATCGCCAAGTTCCCACTGTTCGAAACCCGGATTTGCAATGACACCATCGCTATCTAGGGGCGACACATTGACGCCCTCTTCTACGTCTTCGTAGTACAACACTTCATTACCACGTTCCGCTACGACAAAGACGGACTCAACATTGTCTCCGCGAACGATGGGCGTTGCACGCGGCGCCATCCTAATCTGTTTGAATGCCTTTTGCTGGGTAGTTTTTACAGCCACCGAGCTCTCGCTCGATCAGTTGGCTAAGCTCATCTGCTGTGATCGGCTTCCATGTATCCATTGGGGCCTAACGCCTGAAGTAAGCCGACCCGCGAATTGGATTCGGCTTGTTGGCGGAAGTCAACGGTCCAGCTGATCCGTAAGGGATGTCTCACTGCATCAGCACGTGGTGCCGAGTGTCACCAATAGGTGCACGGACCTGTCAGGGGGTGCATCATCCTGTGGTAGCGCAATGGGACTGCTGGTGCCGGCGGCGACGATGGTCTTGATCTGGCATGCGGGAATGCCCTGCTCCAGCAGATAGTCATAGACAAGTTCAGCGCGACGTGCCGACAACATCATGCACGATGCAGGGCTGCACTCAGTTGCGTTCGCCCTCCCCATCAAGTCGTAAGCGACGTTCGGATACTCCTTCATGATCGAGACATTCATCTGTAGATTCTCGAGTTGAAGCCCACCCGTGTTATCCGTCGATTGCTCAAGGTTCTCCCCTACAAGCGGATGTCCCTGTCTGAAGTAGACCGGCCGCCAGTCGAGCGACATCGACTGCGCCGGACCTGCCACCAACACGATGGCGAAGAGCGTCAATATCTTCACTGCGGCAACGCGGATCGCTTGCATGTGTCATCCCCTTATTGATCCGATGCGTGAAGTGTTCGGCTTGGCAACTCAAGTCTGTACGAACAGCACAACACGATAGTACGGCTCGGCGAGAAAGCCCATAGCGCACTGCCTATGGCCGGGTCACACACTGTTAGCGTGGGATGCGCCTTGAGGTTAGTTCTATAGTATCGGACACTTATGATTGATAAATGTCGATGACGTGCCGCGGCTGAAACCAAATAGGTAACCCCGCTCGAATTTCTTCTGTGCAGTATGGATCATTGTCCAGGACACCAAAGTACCATCCGTTCTGTCGCGCTTGAACCTGAACCCACATTCGTTCACCGCGGTCTTTGAGTTCGCCCGACGCGCTGCAAACACGGATGTAGAAGCAGACCTTTACCAGCACTCCGATCTCAAGCGATGCGCGTTGGACAAGAGGAGGCACCCAGTAGGTATCTGGATGCTCGGCATGCGCGACTTCGCCATCGCCGATCATCCAGCCGTCGTCGTCCAGTGTCGTCAGACGCGGGATGTGAGTACTAGATGGATCCAGAGCAATCTGGACAGGAAGCTCACGAATGTTCTCGGGTACGTCCGCGCCAGGAACCGAATGATATTCGAGAGTGAGTTGCCCATCGGCGAGGACACAGATGAAGCCACATTTCGTGTCTCCAGCGCGGCCAAGGACGGAAGGACTGCGAAGCGTCTGAGCTGCAGTGGGTAAGGATGCATGAGCAACCGATACCGAATAGCCGCCTTCAGTTTGGCTGTAATCGCTGAGTTCCGTCGCCGAACAGATGGCATGGAACTGAGCCGGCTCCAGCACACCGTAGGTCAGCAGACCAATCGCCTTGATTTCGAACTCGCGGAGTGCCGGCATGTGACATCCCTGCCTCTTGGGCAGCGCAGATGGGCTCGGAAGGATCCTCCGGACGACCGGCTGCCGTCAATCTGTCTCTCTGAACTACCCAGACCTCCGCCCAGATCGTGCAGGGCTTCCGCGCCCTGCAAAACCGTTCTGGTGCGACAGGTACCGGCTGGCCCCCGATAGTTGCGGGACTGGGGCGAGGATTCGAGGTCAGGGTGATTAAAAAAAAGCCGTGGCTAGAAAGCGCACTGTAACCCCTGTTTCCACTCTTTCCCCTTTTTCTCTGAACTGCGAAGGGGGATCGGCTCGACGCAATGCCTGAGTTGAGCCACGCCACAAATCGGTGTCAGCTCGAACGAAATTTTTGAGTTCTCAGCGATGAAATCAAACAGAAACTTCAATAATTTCTACTGCCTGTGATCCTTCAACATACCAGAGCTCCGCGAGATTGAGTACGTTTTCTATTGGCTCGTCCGGATGACTGGTTGTTGTGATGTCATGGGAGAAATTGCTATCTGGGTCGGTGAGTAACAAGTCAAAAGCAAGCTCCCAGTTCTCGCAATCCGTCCCCACAGCGCAGAAAAGATCAATCTTTCGCTGTATCAGATCTAACAGCAACGGCTTGTGGTGCACCGAGTACGGCACAGAGCTTATGAGTACAATCTTCAATGCGCCGGCTGAATTCATTGGTGGGATCTGGTGCCTGCATTAAGCCGTGCCGCGAGGGTGCGTCGACTTGAATGGATTGTTAGACGCCACTGTTAGGCTCCAGCAACGATGATATGTCGCGGTATTCCTGCGAAGGAAACTCAAGCTGAGGATTGGCGAGCCAGTAGGCTTCTCCGTGGATGTGAAGCATGGCCCAGTGCCATGCCTCTTCATGGAAAATAAGCCCGCGGAGGCCATTTGGCTGCTCGTAGGGATAGCGTGCAACTGCCGCATCGTCAGCGTCTGACGGGGAGTAGGACCCGTAAGCGCGAAGCACCCACGCAAACATGTGGCGTTCGTGCTTCAGGTACTCCAAGTACTCTTTCTCTTCCCAGGTTTGAGTTGCCATGAAATTCGTGTGTGTCGCCTAACTGCTATCTACTATTTTCCGTATCGGCTAGCTTAACCTGACCCAGTTATCGATCGTGAGGTGCATCGCCCGCACCAAAATAGTTGTAACAACCGACTGCCCCAAGCACGACCGTCAGCACAATGAGACGACGCCTTCGATATCCAAGTTCGACCGAAGAAGCTTGCGACGTCAAGAAGGGACACGTAAGCATGGCGACACTACGGCAGCCCGGCACCCGAGGCTAACCAAGCCGAAACCAAGGTGAAGCTGCCATGATTCCCGAATCTGGCTAAGCATCTTATCTTGCACCTAACGCCTGAACTAAACGGACCCGCGCAGTGGCTTCGGCTTCAATGAATTTTTAGAATCTTTGTCCTTCGTTTTGTGAGATTGCTTGGTCTTGTAGTAGAGACGAAATACACTGTATGCGCAGAGTAGGAAAATCCAAAGTGGAAGGCGCACGACCGAGAAGACGATGAGTTGGTAACTGTGAGATCTTGCGTACCACTCCGCATGTGCTGGGATGGATTCGAGTACGAACGTCAAGTAATAGCAGGCGTGGATTGCCACAAGGCTACCCCAAGTGAGCAGCACTAGGCGCAATTTTGCGAAAGCCAGCTTATCGATTAGCTTAGTCATACATGGCCTAGCATCCACCAAAACCGTGGAGCAGAGTAACCGTTCATAGGTTGGCACACAATAAAGTGCACTCCGACCCCGGGTTTTAACTTTTTTTCAAAATTCCTCTTTCCCAGATGGGAGGATAGCTCGCTTGGGTGATTAATTTATGTAGAGCGAGAATTGCTAAGTGTATATCCTCGGATACTTCACGTATCTGAGCAATTGTCACATTGCTTGATTCAAACTTTAACTTGCCGCGCGCAGAACCGATGTTGATAGTGCACTTACCAGTGCTAGAATCGTAGTACAAACTATTGTGGGAATAACGATTCCTTTTACTTTGTGCAGCCTTTAGTTGAGTTATGACACCAGTGTATTCCTGCAGATGGGTTGCGTGAGGAGAAAGCTCGACGCAGAGCGCAGCCAATATATCCAACCGCTGAGGGAATGATGAGTGTGCTAGCAGAATAAACGAAGTTGGATCTGAAAGGCTATCAAATCCGGCTAATTTTCCTATCCCAATATTAAGTGACGCCTCTAGGGTGCCCCACAGGGTAGTTATCCTTCCGATCTCGATCAAGTATTGATCAGGCAGCGGATAGTTTTTTGCGAGTTCATCAGTGAGCTTCATGCATTGCCTGCTAATTCAACAGCTAATGGCGACCTGGAACCATGCGGAAACCGCCAAAAATAGGGTCAGAGTGCACTTTCTAGAGCGCCGCTCACAGGGAAGTGTACTCTGACCCCATTTACTGAGTGACATTTCAGTGTTACCACACACAAGAAAAGTGAACTCTGACCCCTATTTCTCGCTTTGGTCAGAGTGAACTTTTAAAGGTGTCGCGCATGCAAAGTGCACTCTGATCACCGGTTTGCTTTTTCAAACCTAGAATAGCCTCTTTTTAAGGTCTGAAAAAGCATTAAGCCCACCCCGCCAGTCGCTTCCAGTTTTTGGGAGAACAAATGGATATCGCGCATCGTCTTGAAAAAGAAGCTTATAGTGCTTTCCCTCTTCGTAGATGGTAAAGCCAAGGCTCGCAAATTCAGCTCGAACAGGTGCAGTCATAGAAGTGTATTGGCGCAGCAGTTCCTTTAACCGATCAAGGATTTCTTCGCGATCACCGGGGTTATCGTTACTCACCACCAATGCATCAAGGATGTTACGCCTACGAGAATGTGGCTCTGCGGATGTTGCTGCTGATTTAAGGGATTCGATAATCAAGCCCACTTGTTCACCTTGGTACAGGTCCGATTCTGATGTCTCAAGGCTAATCGTGTGCTCTTCATCACCAGAGGAGTATTGAATACCCCTCTTACTATAACGAGCTCGAACCAGCTCAGCTTCTAGGCGCTGTATTTCTTCATCTTTAGCTAAAATCTCTTTGTCAAAGTGACCTATGTATTCTTCAATATTGTCAGAACCGGATGCACGGAGCATCTCAAGCTTTTGGCGGGACGTGACTTCCTGCAAATACGACCATGTACACTCACGACGCAGACGCTGGTAGAGCAAAGAAATTCTGATCTTTTTTGAAATAGCAGCCTGTAATGCGCTGGGTGAGCCCCACTTACTTGGGAGGTATATCCACTTTCCGACTCCGTCAGGCCAATATATAGCGACAGCGCCGCCATATACGTTCTCTCCATAAACTTGTCGCGTGATCTGGGAAGAGAATTTGCGACTTGGTTCCACAACCACGTGAGCCATCCCCGATAGCCACTTGGCAAGCAATTTAGGGTCAAGGATAAGAGCCCCTGAATGATCCCGACTAACATATACAGCAGGCATTACACTTCCCGTGCCAGCACATATTATCTTCTCTGCGAGATCGGTGTCCGTACTGGTAAGAAATATCGGATCATCAGTAACAGATAGTTCGCCGTCATAGCCGCCTGCGAATTTCTCCATGAGCAACTTTACGATGTAAGGGCGTTTTCCTTGCTCCAGCCGCTCAACAGGAAGCTCAGAGTCCACATTAAGCTGGACACTTACCCAGAAACTTCTTCCTGATTTGTGACCAATCACATCCGTTACCCAGCGAACTCCGTCCTCGTCGGTCTTTTCATAACGTATGCCGCCCGATGAAATTGTTTCAGATTCGAAAAATGCAAAATTTGCAGCTTCAGTATCATCCCCATACTTTCCTTCTCTAACTCCACTTGGAATCTCGTTAGCTAATTTCGTATGAGGACTTTTTACAACCCAAATTCGACAGCAATCCATGAAGTCAGACATTATTGTCGATTCGGCGATTGGAAACTGCGTTTTAAATGTCAGCACTTCGCAAAGCCCTCTTCTAGCTTTAAAACTGATTTAAGCCACGACGCAAAGTGGCGTCGGCTTGAGTGATTTTCTTATGGGAGCCGGTTAAAATCGGTGTCAGCTTGAATTTTCTAAGATCTGGGCACGGCGGGAGAACAGCTAGGGCCCTTTGCGCTACCATAGTAGCCGTGCGTGTCAACAAGCTCTTAACTTAGAAAATTAAGGCTTATGCCGACGATATCGATTGTTGGTACTCGGACTACGATAGCTACCGCCCTTATGCGAAGAGCCGTGGCCCGACGTGTAGTGACCACCGTGACTGGCCGTGTGGTGTGAACCCGCCGCACGCACACGTGCGTCCGCAGATGCAGCAGCCAGGCACATGGCGAACCCAGCCAGCGCCGCGATGATCGAGACTTTGGTAAACATCGATTTCCCCCTGATAAAAAGTGGCTTCCTAGTTTCCGTTGCAGATTGGCGCTCTACGCCGCGTATCCCGCAGGCGCACCCGTCCAATCAGGTCCGATGGAAGTCCGTTCTCCCACAGACGATCCTGTTCTAGCACGGCGTCACACTTTTTGGGGAGACAAATGCGGCCGTCCGTCGTGAACATTCCGAGGTGAATGCGCGCCCCGCTAGGCTAGGGCGCGTTTTGATGTGGCCCGTTTAAATCAGGGCACATCCACCACATTGTTTCTCTGCGTCAGTTCTGCGATGTCGCCCTGGGTCACGATACGCAGCCGACCGTTTTCGGCGCTCTTTCCACCGGGCACCACCAACCGCACCTGTGCCGTCTTCGGCTCCAGATCGCGCGGCGCCGCCATCGGCGGGAATGCCGCCCGCGCCACTTCACGGCCACGCGCATCCTCCAACACCACGAACCCAGCCGGCGCATCCACATGCCCCAGGCTATGCACGGTGACTTCGATGGCATCGCCGGTCACCCGCACATCCCCAAGCCCAATCCCCAAATCCGGCCGCAGCTCGACCGGCACAGCGGCCGGCGCAACCAGCTCGAACTCCATCACCACCGTCTGCCCGGCCGGAAACTCCACATCCACCGCCCCGCTCTTCTCGAACGCAAACTCGCGCGTAGCGGCCTTGCCATCGATCTTCCCATCGCCATCGCGATCGATGCCCGAGCGCATGCGCCACTGCCCAGCCGCGACATTCCACCCGGTCATCTGCGCCCGCTGCAGCTTGCCGCTGGTGTTATAGGCGATGACGGTGAAGCGATCCTGTCGCGGCTTCGGCAGCAGCAGCGCCACCTGCACCGCGCCTTCGGGATCGGCGAAGCGCCAGCTGACGGTGTGGCCGGGGTAGGTCTGGTTGCGCTTGAGGGCGACGCCGCCGAGGCGGGCGCGCTGCAGGTTCACGGTGGGCGATTCGACGCGGTCGCTCCACCAGTGGCCTTCGGTGTTCATGTAGAAGGTCTGCAGTTTGTCGCGGGTCTCGGCGCGGTACAGGGTTTCCAGCCAGCGCGGGTCGCCGGTCTGTTCCCAGGCGACGTGGTGGGCGAAGTCCGGAGCGTCGTCGGGCTCGGCGTCCGCCGCTGTCTTGGCCAGGCTGGCGCCCCAGTTGTCGCGCTTGCCGAGCACGTCGAGGAAATTCTCGTTGAGCAGGGACAGGCCGACGGGGCCGGCCTTGGCGACGCGGTAGTCGATGGGCTGGAGGTAGCGCGCGTCGCCGGTCCAGCGGTAGGCGGCCCAGAAGGTGTGCAAGGTGTCGGGGCCGCCGCTGCCATCGAATAGGCTGCCGCCGCGGGTCTTGCCGGTGGCCCAGTTGATCTCGTTGGGCAGCGCCCACTGGCCCTTGGCGTCGGTGTAGGCATGGGCCAGGTAGCCGTCGGCCAGGCCGGTGACGATGCGGCGGCTGTTGGGATCGGCGTTGTAGCCGCCCAGCAGCAGCGCCGGGTGCAGGATCGGGAACGAATAGGGTTTTTGCCACTGCCAGTTCGGTTCGCGGTAGACCTTGCGCCCGCCGAACCAGTTGCTGGCGAACAGCAGGTGGCCCTGCGGGTTGACCTGGATGATGTTGTCGAAGGCCTTGACCGTGCGCATCAGCCGCTCCACCGTCAGCGGGTCGCCCCAGTTGAGGTAGAGCATGGCGCTGTTGATGTTGATGCCGTCTTCGTAGGAATGCAGTTCGTCGGTCTCGATGGTGGAGAGGCCGTCGGTGAACATGCCGTTGCGGTAGTTGGCGTCTGACAGGGCGGTGAGCGAGGCGTTGAGCTTGTCCGGGTCCACGCCCATCAGGGCGACGCCGGGCCATTGCTGGGTGAGGTCAGAATCGTCGGAGATGCCGCCGCCGAAATCGCCGTAGTCGACCTGGCGCTCGTCGATCCACCAGTTGATGTAGAGGCGCGTGGCCTTGAGATCTTCCAGCTGCCAGAACGCCCAGCCCGGCACGCCCTTGGGCGGCTGCGGCAGTTGCACCGGCAGCGGGCCCTGGTTGCCGTAGCTGATGTCGGCCCAGTATTGGCGGCCCAGCGCGTTGTCCGGGTCCACCCGCAGCAGGTCGCGGATGTCGGCATCCAGGCGCGCGTACAGGCGCTGGCGCTTGGAGGTGGTGTGTTCCTCGACCAGGAAGCCCCAGTTGTCCTTGACCTGGTTGAAGCGGTCGGCGATGTGCTCGGCCTTGGCCTGCGCGCGCGGCTTGAACAGCAGGCGCAGTTGCGCGCCGTCCAGCGCGCGCGCGTCAAAGCCGGGTGCGGCCGAGGCGATGCTGAGCATCAGGCTGTCGTCGCCGAGGATGCGGTCGCGCAGGTCCAGCCACAGCGTGCGCGCCTGTCCGGGCGCGACCGAGACCGACACGTCGAGCATGTCGCGGCCGGGCCAGATGGGATCCTTGACGCGGATGTTGAGCGGGATCAGGCCGTCGTGCGTGGCCGGCAGTTGCAGCGCCGGCAGGTCGATGGCGATGCCGTCCAGGCCGTCGTGCATGTTCTCCCAGCCGTACGACCAGCTGCGCATCAGCGGCTGTGCGGCCGGCGCGTCGCCGAGGTTGGACGGGATGAGCACGTGGACGATGGGCAGCGGCGGCACCGCGGTCTTCTCGTCTGCACGCTTGCGCGAGGGCGCCTTGGTCGGCAGTGCGACCACGGTGCTGCGCTCGTCCGGCGGGTAGCGCCCGGCGATGTAGGCGCGCAGCGCGGCGAGGTTGGCGTAGTCCGGGGCGATGTCACTGCGCACGGTGTAGCGCAGCGTGGCGCTGGGGGTGGCCGGCTCGGCGCCGGCGCCGACGTCGTAGGCCCAGATCTCCTGGATCGGGGTTTCCTGGGCAACGTTGCTGAAGCGCAGGTGGCCGCCGCGGCGGCGTTCGAACTGGTCGACGCTGCGCACGGTACCCTGGGCGCGCGCGAACAGCGGCGTGGGCGTCGCGCCATCGGCGGCATAGGTGGCCTGACCGTAGGCGGCACCGCGCAGTTCGATGCGGTTGAACGGTTCGTCGGGCAGGGCCAGATCCAGCGCCTTGCCGCCTTCGACGTAGACGTTCCAGTCGGGCAACTGGAAGTAGTCGTTGCGGCCGGGCAGGCGCGAGCGGTTGTAGACGCCGGGCCAGGTGGTCTCGGCGATGCCGTCGGTGGCCTTCCACATCCACTCCTTCAGGTCCTTGGCGTCGGCGAACTCGACCTTGCGGATGCGCGTGGACGGCGCATCCAGCGCCGGTGGGGCACGGCCATGGTCCCAGCCGAAGCGGCGCAGCCAAGCGTTGCGCGCGGCGCTGTCGGGCACGGGCTCGGCGCTGCGCGGTTCCTGTTGCCGGGCCAACGCGGCGATGCCGACGGCATCGAGCATGCGGTCGTAGACGCGGATCTCGTCGACGTCGCTACCCCGCAGGAAGTTGTAGCGGCTCTGCACCTGGTGCGGCGCCAGCACGCGCGCGGCCAGTCCAAGCTGGTCGAGCGCGGCGTCGAAGTCGAGCGAGCCGCCCTCGGCGCAGGCCTGGGTGCAGTCCACGCGCGCGGCTTCCTTGCCGTCCACGTACAGGCGCACGCCGCGGGTCTCGTCCCAGGCGAAGGCCAGGTGGGTCCAGGCGCTGGGCGCGGGGTGTTTGTCGAGCGTGAAGGAGACGCGGGTGCGCGCCAGGTTGGCGTCGGTGACGAAGGCATCGAAGCCGTGGCCGTTCCAGTCGATGCGCAGCCAGGCCATGTCCCAACTGGTGTGGTCGGCATAGCCGACGCGGAAGATCACGAACGGCGCTTCGCCGACTGGATAGCGCGAGCGCCAGAAGAACGACAGCGTGCCGCGCTGAGTGTAGATGTTGCCGGGGGCGTTCCAGGACAGCACGCCGTCGTCGGCCCATTCGATCGCCTGCCCGGACACGCCGGTGGACACCAGGGCGATCTTGTCGCGGAAGTTGGGTGTCGGGTCGCCCTTGGCGACGTCGGCGTCCAGGCCTTTGTCGGCGGAGACGCGGAATAGGAGTTCGGGGGTGGCGGCTATGGCGATGGTGGGACAGACGAGTCCGCACAGCAGAGCGAGACTGTGGAGCATGCCGCGCAGGCGCACGGGGAGTGCAGGAGCGGACCGAGGCCAGCTGTCGCGGCTGAAGCCGCTCCTACGAGGAGCCGGTGCGCGCGTAGGAGCGGCTTCAGCCGCGACGATGTGGTCGGCGACGGCGCCACTGCGAATTGCCTGTTTCATCTCGCTCCTTTGCGATCGGCGCGCGCCATGGCAGCGCGCGGCGACCTCCCTCCCCGGCCCGCGAGTATGCGGGCAGCGGGGCGTTGCCGATGCCGCAGCGCGGCACCGGCGCACGCAACCTTCAGAACTTGTAACGCACCCCGATCGCGTACTGGCGACCGGTCTCGCTGTAGGTCAGCGGCAGTTGTGCGCCGCCCGCGCTGGTCTGCACCCACTCGTAGTACGGCACGTTGGTCAGGTTCGAGCCTTCCAGGCTGATGTCGATCTTCTCGTCGATCTTGTAGGTCAGCTTGGCGTCGACGACATTGGTGCCGCGCATGCCGTGCATGTCGAAGCCGGTCTCGGTGGCCGGCACCTGGGTCAGGTAGCCGTCGCGGTGGGTCAGCGACACGCGGCCGCTGAAGCGCTCGCCTTCGTAGAACAGCGTGGCGTTGTACGAATTCTTCGACAGGCCGGTGAGGTCGGTGTTGAACGATAGCGCGCCGGTGCCGGTGACGTACTGGATCTTCGACTGCACGTAGGTGTAGTTGAGCTGGGTGCCGAAGTTGGCCCACTTGCCCGGCAGGAAGCTGAAGGGCTGGATGTAGTTGAACTCGGCGCCCTTCAATTTGCCGCCCGGGGTGTTGAGCGGCACGCTGAAGACGAAGTCGTCGCTAGCCGCCGCGCCGGTGCCGTCGAGCAGGCTGACCGGCAGGCCGCTGCTGGAGTACGGGGCGATGGTGCGCGCGGTCTGCACGAAGCTGTCGATGTCCTTGTAGAACAGCGCCAGGCCCAGCATCGCGCCTTCCTGCAGGTACCACTCGAAGCCGAGGTCGGCGGTCTTGGCCCGGATCGGATCCAGGTTCGGATTGCCGCCGCTGACCGTGCGCGCACCACCGGCGACGGCGACCGTCACGCCCGGGGTCAGGCTGCCCAGGCCCGGCCGCGTCATCACCTTGGCGGCGCCGAAGCGGATCAGGAAATCCGGGGTGATCTCGGCGACCAGGTTCAGCGACGGCAGGGTGTCGTGGTAGTCGCGCTCGACCGTGGTGTTGATCAGGTTGGAGCCGACCAGGGCGTAGCCGGTGGAGGACTGGTTGGTCTTCACGTAGCGCACGCCGATGTTGCCGGAGAACGGAATCGCGCCGATGTCGAAGGCGAAGTCGCCCATCAACCAGGCGCCGCGGTCCTTCTCTTCCACGCTGCGGGTGTTGACCGCGCGCTCGGCCAGCGCCCAGGTGCCGTTGCCGCTGTAGATGTCCAGCGCATCGGCGATGCCGTTGAGGTCGGGCACCGCCCAGTTCGACGGCGTGCCTTCGATGCCCTTCAGCCCGGCCAGCGCCACCAGGTCGGCCGGCACGATGCGGTTGCCGGTGGCGAAGGTCGGCACGCTGGTCTCGGAGGCGCGGCGGAACTCCTTGGTGTCGAAGCCATAGTTCTTGGCCAGCACGCCGCCCTTGAGGGTGAAGTTCGGGCCCAGGTTCCACTCGAAGTTCAATGAGCCGGTGTCGAAGTCGTTGTTGGCCGACTGCGGGCGCATGCGCACTTCGGCCAGCGTCCAGCCGTTGGCGGCGGTCGGGTCGATGCCGTAGTCGAACACCGGCGAGGTGTAGCTGTTGCGGTAGTCGTAGCTGTAACCGGCCACGTTGTTCTTGTCCATGATCACCGTGGTCTGGATCGGGTTCCGGTGCTTGGAACTGGAGGTGCCGACCTCGCCGGTGATCTTGAAGGTGTCGCTGAAGCGGTGCTCGCCGCTCAGGGTGAGCTGCTTGAAGACCGTGTTCCACTCGTCGTGGCGGTTCTCCGAGCGGATGTCGACGTTGTCGAAGCGGCCGTACAGCAGCGCGCCGGAGGCCGGATCGACATAGCCGTCGCGCACGATCATCTCCGGCTTGCCGTTCTGCGAGCGGCCGCGGCTGAAGCTGATCGCCTCGATGTAGTGCTCGTCGCGCTTGGCGTCGATCTTGGAATACAGGCCGTCCAGCGAGAACTCGGTGCTGTCGTTGGGCTTCCACTGCAGCGAGCCGGTCACGCCCAGGCGGTTCTGCTTGTGCTCCATCTGCGTGTAGCGCGGGATGCGCGGGCTGAACACGTTGGCGCTGTTGGCCGCGGCGAACGGCGAAGCGGGGCTGTAGCCGTTGTTGCTGGGGCCGTTGGCCCAGCGGGTGGTGCCACTGCCTTCCTCGAGCACCTGGCGCTCGGAATAGGCCACCGACATCAGCGCGCCGAAGGTGCCGTCGGCCCAGGTGTTGGCGACCAGCGCGGCGATGCGCGGATCGGCCTTCTCCGACATGCCGTTATAGGTGGCCTGGCCGTTGGCGGCGAAGGTGAAGCCGTCGTAGTCGAACGGCCGCGCGGTGCGCAGGTCGACCGTGGCGCCCAGCGAACCTTCCTCGACGTCGGCCGAGGCGGTCTTGCGCACCACCATCTGGGTGAACAGGTCCGAGGCGAACACGTTGAAATCGAAGCCGCGGCCGCGATTGGTGCCGCCGCTCTGGTCGCTGGCGCCGACCGTGGTCAGCGCCTCCATGCCGTTGATGCGCACGCGGGTGAAATCCGGGCCGAGGCCGCGCACGGAGATGTTGCGGCCTTCGCCGGCGTCGCGGGTGATGACCACGCCGGGGATGCGCTGCAGCGATTCGGCCAGGTTGGTGTCGGGGAACTTGCCCACGTCCTCGGCGACGATGGCGTCGACCATGCCCTTCTCGGCGCGCTTGATGTCCAGCGCCTTCTCCACGCTGGCGCGGTAGCCGGTGACGACGACGGTGTCGAGCTCGGTGGTGGCGTCGGCGGAGGCCGTGGCCGGCGCCTGCGCCGGGGCGTCCTGCGCCTGCAGGGCACCGGCCTGCAGGGCCAGCCCGATCGACAGCGCGAGCAAGGTAACCGGTGTCTTCCGGCGTTCGGTACGTGATTGCATGTCCTCCCCTCCCAAGGGTTACATGACGGCGTGGAACTGCGGGCGTTGTCGCGAATGACACCGCTAGTCAAAAACAACGTTAACAGTTGCGAAACATTGCGGCATCTTGCAGCGCAACAGAGTGCCAAGCGCTCCAAGGGTCTTTCCAGTCAATGAGATAGCGAATGATCGCGATGGCGGCCAGTGCCGAAACGCCTGTAGCCGCACAGAAATGACACCGCTAGTCAGTTCTTCTGGCCGACGCCCGCGTTTCGCGGCATGCTTGGCGTTCCTTCGGCCGCCCGGACCCGCCCGCCATGACCGTTTCCCGCATCGTCTGCTTCGGCGAACTGCTGCTGCGCCTGGGCGCGCCCGGCCACGAACGGCTGCTGCAGACGCCGCGACTGGAGGTGCAGGTGGGTGGTGCCGAGGCCAACGTGGGCGTGGCGCTGGCGCATTTCGGCCATGCCGTCTCCGTGGTCAGCGTGCTGCCGGACAACCCGCTGGGCCAAGCCGCGGCCGGCGAGTTGCGCCGGCATGGCGTGGACACCCGCGGGGTGCGCTTCGTGCCCGGGCGCATGGGCCTGTACTTCCTCAGCACCGGCGCCGGGCACCGGCCGAGCGAGGTCACCTACGACCGCGCCGGCTCGGCCTTCGCGCTGGATGCGGGCGACCAGCACGACTGGCCGACGCTGCTGCGCGGCGCGCAGTGGCTGCACCTGTCCGGGGTGACCCCGGCGCTGGGCGAGCGCGGCGCGGCGGCGGCGCTGGCCGCGGCACAGGCAGCGCGCGCGGCCGGGGTGCGGGTGTCGTTCGATGGCAACTACCGGCCCAAGCTGTGGGAAGCCTGGAACGGCGACGCGCCCGGCATCCTGCGGCAATTGCTGGCGCAGGCCGACGTGCTGTTCGCCGACTACCGCGACCTGGAGGTGGTGCTGGGTCACCGCTACCCGCAGGACAGCGTGCAGGCGCGGGTTGAGGCCGGTGCGCGCGACGCCTTCGCCGCGTTCCCGCAACTGCAGGCGATGGCCTGCACCCAGCGCGTGGCGCACAGCGTGGACCGGCACAGCCTGGGCGCGATGCTGCTGCGCCGCGATGGCAGCGTCGCGCAGGCGCCGGCCGAAGAGCTGAGCGGCATCGTCGACCGCATCGGCGGCGGCGACGCCTTCGCCGCCGGCGTGCTGCACGGGTTGAGCCAGGGGTGGGACGACACCGCCACGATCCGCTTCGGCCTGGCCGCCGGCTGCCTCAAGCACACGCTGCCCGGCGACGTGCTGGCGCTGAGCGAAGCCGAGGTGCAGGCCTGCGTGGGGGCGACGCGGTTCGATGTGAGGCGGTGAGAAGCCGGGATTGGGGAATGGGGATTGGGGATTGGCAAAGGCGCTAGCGCTGCGGGTTTCGCGGCGCGGGGCGGCGCCGCGGTATGGAACCGACCTCATTCCCGACGCGGTTCGGTCAATTCCAGCATCGCGGCTTCGGTTGTCGCGGCTGAAGCCGGGGAAAGCTGCCGCGGGGATGGGTGGGGTCTTTGTGGGAGGGACTTCAGTCCCGACGCGACTCGGTCAACGCACGCATTGCCGCTTCGCTTGTCGCGGCTGAAGCCGCTCCTACGGGTGCGGCGTGCGCTCTCGTAGGAGCGGCTTCAGCCGCGACAAGCCATCGAACATCAGCAATGCGCGGTGCGAGCGCAATGGCGCACATGTCGCTGCTTCGGTGTTGCCGGCAGCGCCGCTAATCACTGTACGGCCTGGCCCGCCGCCACTGCACAGCCCTCGCCTGTCTCGCCATGGAGGCCGCTCATCCCGGCGCTGCCATCGCTTCGGCTGCCATCGAAAAAGAAAACGGCCGACATCGCTGCCGGCCGCATGTTCTTTCCAGGATCCGGGATCACAACGACTCCCGAATCCCCACTCCCCAATCCCCGCTCCTCAGAGCTCCACGCAATCGAACTTGACGTCCGGGTCGACCTCAGCGTCGTAGTCCACGTCCTTGCGTTCGAAGCCGAACAGCTTGAGGAACTCGTGCTTGTAGCCGGCGTAGTCGGTGAGCTGGAACAGGTTCTCGGTGGTCACCTGCGGCCACAGCGCCTTGCAGGCGTTCTGCACGTCGTCGCGCAGTTCCCAGTCGTCCAGGCGCAGGCGGTTCTCGTCGTCGGTGGCGGCCGGCTGGCCGTCCTCGCGGTACAGGCGCTCGCGGAACAGGCGGTCGGCCTGTTCGATGGTGCCTTCGTGCAGGCCCTTTTCCTTCATGATCTTGTAGACCATCGAGATGTACAGCGGCATCACCGGGATCGCCGCGCTGGCCTGGGTCACCACCGATTTCAGCACCGCCACGTTGGCCGTGCCGCCCTGCGGCTGCAGGCGCGCGTGCAGGCGCTGCGCGGTCTGGTCGAGGTCGACCTTGGCCTTGCCCAGTGCACCGTGCCAGTAGATCGGCCAGGTGATCTCGGTGCCGATGTAGCTGAAGGCGACGGTGCGTGCGCCCGGGGCGAGCACGCCGGCGCCTTCGAGCGCATCGATCCACAACTCCCAGTCCTGCCCGCCCATCACGGTGACGGTATCTTCGATCTCCTGCTCGGTGGCCGGCTCGATCGAGGCCTCGATGATCGCGTCCTTGTTGGTGTCGATCGCGGTGGCGGTGTAGGTCTGGCCGATCGGCTTGAGCGCCGAGCGCTTCACTTCGCCGGTGCTCGGCAGCTTGCGCACCGGCGAGGCCAGCGAATACACCACCAGGTCGACCTGGCCGCCCATGTCCTGCTTGATCAGCTCGATCACCTTCTCGCGCGCCTGGTCGGAGAAGGCGTCGCCGTTGATCGACTTGCTGTACAGACCGTCGGCCTTGGCCTGCTTGTCGAAGGCGGCGGCGTTGTACCAACCGGCGGTGCCGGCCTTCTTCTCGCTGCCGGGCTTTTCGAAGAACACGCCGAGGGTGGCGGCGCCGAAGCCGAACGCGGCGGTGATGCGCGAGGCCAGGCCGTAGCCGCTGGACGCGCCGATCACCAGCACGTTCTTTGGCCCATCGTGGCGCACGCCGCGCGCGCGCGTGGCGGCGATCTGCTCGAGCACGTTGCGCTCGCAGCCGAGCGGATGCGTGGTGGTGCAGATGAAACCGCGGACTTTCGGATGGATGATCAACGTGAATTCCTCGTCGGCACAATGCCCGCGGCATCTTAATGTCTGCGGCGGGCATGCAGAAGTCCCGGTGGCAGCACACGGCAGGGTATGGAACGCGGTGCGGGTGGAGGCGCGCGCGTGCAGGGGTGTCGCGTCGCGACTGAAGTCGCTCCCACAAAGGCAGGCATCGTGGTGGCGGGCGCTGCGCTGGCGCGAGGTGGATCGCGCTGGTCGGCGAGCCACGCATCGCGCCGTCGGTTGTCGCGGCTGAAGCCGCTCCTACGGCGAGCGGGGGCATAGCGCGGTGGATGGAACCGGTGTGGGAGGGACTTCAGTCCCGACGCGCTGACGGTGGATGTCTCGGCGAGATCGCCTGGGTGCGCATCAGATGATGCGCAAGGTGATCGCCTTGAGCACGGCGCGGGTGCGGTCGCGGGTGCCGAGCTTGTCGAGGATGGTGGAGACGTAGTTCTTCACCGTGCCTTCGGCCAGGAACAGGCTGCGCGCGATCTCCTTGTTGGAGTAGCCGCCGGCGAGCAGGCGCAGGATCGCCACTTCGCGTTCGTTGAAGGTGTCGCGCGGCGCGTCCTCGTCGCGGTAGCGGTAGCGCGCGCGCACCGGGTCGGTGCTGACCGGCTGCAGCAGGGTCTCGCCCGCGGCTACGCGCGCGATCGCCTCGCGCAGATCCTCCGGCGCAGCGTCCTTGAGCAGGAAGCCCTGCGCGCCGGCGGCGGTGGCGCGCAGCAGCAGGTCGGATTCGTCGAAGGTGGTGAGCAGCAGCACCGGCGTGCGGTCGCCGCGCGCGCGCAGCTGCTGCAGCGCCTGGATGCCGTCAATGCCCGGCATGCGGATGTCGCTGAGCACCACGTCCACCGGCGTCGCCGCCACCGCGTCGAGCAGGGCCTGGCCGTCGTCGGCCTCGCAGGCGACGACGATGCCCTGGGTCTGCAGCAACGCGCGCAGGCCCGCGCGCACCAGCACCTGGTCGTCGGCCAGGGCGATCCGCAGCGCGCTCACAGCGGCAGCCTCACGCTCAGCTGCATGCCGCCGAGCGGCGTGCGGCCCAGGTCCAGGCGCCCGTGCAGCGCGGCCAGGCGCTCGCGCATGCCGGCGATGCCGTTGCCCTCGCGGATGCGCTCGGCGCGGTGGCCGTCGTCCTCGATGTCCAGGCACAGCTGCTGTCGGTCCTGGCCCAGGCGCACCCGCACATGCGCGGCGTCGGCATGCCGCGCGGCATTGGTCAGCGCTTCCTGCACCAGCCGCAGCAGGGTCTCGGCCAGGTGCGGGTCGGTGATGCGCAGCGCCGGGTCGATCTGCAACTGCAGCTGCGGCCGCGGGAATGGCGCGGCCAGGGCACACAGCGCCGTCTCCAGGTCCACGCCGCGTTCGTCGCGCAGCGACTGCACCACCGCACGGATGTCGGCCAGCAACTCGCCGGACAGCCGCTCCACCGTCGCCACCTCCGCCCGTTGCGCCAGCGCCGGATCGGCCAGCAGCAGGCGCAGCTGGATGCGCATGGCGGTGAGCTTGTGCCCGGCCACGTCGTGCAGTTCGCGCGCCAGGCGCAGGCGCTCGGCATCGCGGGTGCTGTCGGCGAGCAGCGCGCGGGTGGCCAACAGGTCGGCATTGACCCGCGCCAGCGCCTCGCGCGCCAGTTCGGCGGTGCGCGCGTAGTGCGCACTCAGGCCGGCGAAGGCATGGAAGCCGGCGTAGATCAGCGTGGTCGGCAGAGGATGCCTGATGCCGGCGGCGGACAGCGCCAGGAACGTGCCCAGGTTGGCCAGCAACGCCAGCGCCAGCACCTGCCGCGGCGGCCACTGCAGCGCCAGCTGCGCGACCACCACCACCAGCAGCACCGGCGCCGTGCCGACATGCGGCTCCAGCCAGACCAGGGCCATCGCCGCCGCCGCCTCGAGCCACAGCGCGGCATCGCGCCAGCGCCCGGGCAAGTAGTGGGCGCCGAGCAGCGGCAGCAGGAACAGCATCGCCGCGAGCCAGCGCCAAGCCGCCAATGCATGCGGCGCGAACTGGAACGACCACAGCACGGTGGCCACGGTCAGCAAGCCGGCCAGGCGCTTGGGTTCGATCAGGTCGCGCAGGAATCGGTTCATGCGGCGGATGCTGACCGCGCGGCGACGCCGCGGCAATGGGCCGGACGCAGAAAGTGACTTCCGGCAGGCGGAGCGGGTGACCAGCGGCCACTGCCGCGCCACCACGATGGCGGCACACTGCGTCCATGCCCTGCTGCGCGCTGGACACCCGGCGCGCTGGATGGGGCCGCTTCATCCACCCTGCCACGCAATGCCTGCCTTGCACGCCGCACGAGGACACCGCCATGCCCATGACCCTGCACCATCCGGATCTGCTGTTCATGCTGCTCGGCCTGAGTTGGGGCGCCTACGAAATCCTGCTCGGCCGCCGCCGCCGCGCGGCCGATGGCGGCGCCCGCGACCAGGGCACGCTGCGGCTGCTGTGGCGCGTGCTGTATGCCGCGGTGGCGCTGGGCGTCGTGCTGTCGATGCTCGGCGTGTGGCGGTATGCGCCGCACCTGCGCGAGCCGTTGCGCTGGACGGCGTGCGTGCTGCTGGCCAGCGGCCTGGCGCTGCGGTTGTGGTCGATCCGCGTGCTGGCGCGCTGGTTCACCGTCGACGTGACCATCCAGGAAGGCCACCGCCTGGTCCGCCACGGGCCGTATCGCTATCTGCGGCATCCCTCCTACACCGGCGCGCTGCTGGCGTTCTACGGGCTGGCGCTGGGCATGGGCAACGTGCTGTCGCTGCTGGCGATCGTGCTGCCGGTGACCTGGGCGTTCCTGCGCCGCATCCAGGTCGAGGAAGCGATGCTGACCCAGGCCTTCCCCGAGGAGTACCCGGACTACGCCGCGCACAGCTGGCGACTGCTGCCGTGGGTGTGGTGAGGCCACGTCGCTGGTCACGACCCCACTGATTGGTATTACCAATTCTGTGCAGCCATGGCGCTGAAGCGATTGACGCCACGTGAGATCAGGCGCTTAATGTCGCTGTAGCGTTTCTCCTCTCCGCGAAATTGGTATGACCAAAATCTCCAGGGCCGCCAGCACACCGGCAGCCGCCGAGTCCCTTGCCCGGCTCAGCGACCGGGTCGCCGCGCAGTTGCGGACGCTGATCACGCAACGCGGCCTGGCGGTCGACGCGCGCCTGCCCGCCGAGCGTGCCCTGGCTGCGGAACTGGGCGTGTCCCGCCCGGTGTTGCGCGAGGCCATCGCCCAGCTCGCCAGCCAGGGGCTGCTGCGGGCCCGCGTGGGCGGCGGTACCTACGTGCAACGGCCACCGACCCCGGAGGACCACGTGGTGGCGCCGCTGCAGCCGTTCCTGCCGCTGCTGCACGCCGACCCGGAATACCGTTTCGACGTGCTGGAGGCTCGCCACGCCCTGGAAGGCGCCACCGCCTGGCACGCGGCGCTACGCGCCACCGACGACGACCGCGCGCGCATCGACGCCGCGTTCGAGGCGCTGCTGCAGACCCATGCGCAGGCCGATGCGGCCGCCCAGGCGCATGCCGATGCCGACTTCCATCTGGCCATCGCCGAGGCCACCCACAACCGCGTGCTGCTGCAGGTGATGCGCGGCCTGTTCGACCTGCTGCAGGCCAACATCTCGCAGAGCCGGCAACAGCTGTTCGCCTCGCCGCGCATCTTCGCCGCCCTGCACGCCCAGCACCGCGCCTTGCGCGACGCGATCCTGGCCGGCGACCCGGAACGCGCCCGCGCCGCCGCGCACGCCCACCTGGAATTCGTGCACAGCGCGCTGCGCACCCTCGACGAGGACGATGCGCGCCGCGCCCGCGCCTCGCGCCTGCCCTCCTCTCCCTGACCGCCCCGCTCCCATGATCATTTCAGCGTCCACCGACTACCGTGCCGCCGCGCAGCGCCGGCTGCCGCCGTTTCTGTTCCACTACATCGACGGCGGCGCCTATGCCGAGCACACCCTGCGCCGCAACGTGTCCGACCTGAGCGACATCGCCCTGCGCCAGCGGGTGTTGCGCGAGGACATGTCGGCGCTGGACCTGCGCACCGAGCTGTTCGGCGAACGCCTGGCCTTGCCGGTGGCGCTGGGGCCGGTGGGCCTGACCGGCATGTACGCGCGGCGCGGCGAGGTGCAGGCGGCCAAGGCGGCTGCGGCCAAGGGCGTGCCCTTCACTCTGTCCACGGTGTCGGTGTGCCCGATCGAGGAAGTGGCGCCGGCGATCGACCGGCCGATGTGGTTCCAGCTCTACGTGCTCAGGGACCGCGGCTTCATGCGCAACGCGCTGGAGCGCGCCAAGGCGGCCGGCGTCACCACCCTGGTGTTCACCGTGGACATGCCGGTGCCGGGCGCGCGCTACCGCGACGCGCATTCGGGCATGAGCGGACCCAATGCGCCGCTGCGGCGCATGCTGCAGGCGGTCACCCATCCGCGCTGGGCCTGGGACGTGGGCCTGCGCGGGCGCCCGCACGACCTGGGCAATATCTCCACCTACCGCGGCCACCCGACCGGGCTGGCCGACTACATCGGCTGGCTCGGCGCCAACTTCGACCCGTCGATCACGTGGAAGGATCTGGAATGGATCCGCGCGTTCTGGACCGGGCCGATGGTGATCAAGGGCATCCTCGACCCGGCCGACGCGCGCGATGCGGTGCGCTTCGGCGCCGACGGCATCGTGGTCTCCAACCATGGCGGGCGCCAGCTCGACGGCGTGCTGTCCAGCGCGCGGGCGTTGCCGGCGATCGCCGATGCGGTGCAGGGCGAGCTGAAGATCCTGGCCGATTCCGGCGTGCGCAGCGGCCTGGACGTGGTGCGCATGCTGGCGCTGGGTGCCGACGCGGTGCTGCTCGGCCGGGCCTTCGTGTACGCGCTGGCCGCCGCCGGCCAGGCCGGCGTGGAGCACCTGCTGAGCCTGATCGAGAAGGAGATGCAGGTGGCGATGACCCTGACCGGCGCCAAGTCGATCGCGGCGATTTCGCGCGAGTCGCTGGCGCAGGTGACGCGCGAGGCGATGGTCTCGGCGTAGGGCGTGTCAGCCATTCGCAACCTGCCAGGCCGCGATGGCGCGTGCCTGTCGCGAGGAAGCCAGAACGCGGATGGCAAGGCACGCCAGCGAATGACGCCCTCGCCACCGCGCGCGCTCGGGGTGGCAGGCGAGCCGCGGCATTGACGGCGCGCGGCACGACCTGACGACCGGCAGGCGCTGTGCGCCGCACCGCCAGCGGCGCGCTTGCCGGCCCGATGCGGTGCGTCGCCCTCCGGATCGGTGGCACACCTGGCGCCACCACCACCGACCCGCCCTAGCCCGCCTTGCGCCGCGCCGGCGCCTTGCGTGCGGCCGGCTTGGCCTTGGCTGCCGCCGGTTTCGCGCGCGTGGCTTTCTTCGCCTTGCCGGACGCCGCCTTGGCCGGCTTGCTGGCCTTTTTGGCGGTCTTGCGCACGGGCACGCGCTCGTCCTGCTTGGCCGGCGTGCGCTTCTTGGCCTCCAGGCTCTTCTGCAGCAGCGACATGAAGTCGACCACGTTGGTGGCGGCATCCTCGCGGTGCGGGGCCTCGGCGTCCTCGTCGACCTGGGTGGTGCCCTCCTGCGCCTTGATCCGCTTCTGGATCACCGCGTGCAGCCGCTCGCGGAATTCGTCGTGGTAGGCATCGGGATCCCAGCGCCCGGACATCGAGTCGATCAGCTGCGCCGCCATCTCGGTTTCCTTCGCGCTGATCCGGTAGTCGGCGGCCTTGCCGCTGGGCAGCGTGTAGTCGTCCAGGTCGACCAGTTCCTGCGGATAGCGCAGCAGGATCAGCACCAGCGCGTCCTGCAGCGGCATCACCGCCGACAGGTATTCGCGGGTGCGGATCACCACCCGCGCGATGCCGACCTTGCCGGTGCTGCGCAGCGTCTCGCGCAGCAGCACATAGCCCTTCTCGGCCTTCTTGCCCGGCACCAGCACGTAGGGCTTTTCGAAGTAGCGCAGGTCGATCTCGGCGGCGTCGACGAAGGCTTCCACCTCCACCGCCTCATGGCTCTCCGGCGCGGCCGAGGCGATGTCCTGCTGCTCGACCACCACGTAGTTGCCCTTGCTGTATTCGTAGGCCTTGACGATGTCCTTCCACGGCACTTCCTCGCCGGTATCGGCATTGACCCGCTCGAAGCGGATCGGGCGCTTGTCGCGCGCGTCGAGCATGCGGAAGTGCAGATCGACCCGGCGTTCGCCGGACATCAACGACACCGGCACGTTGAGCAGGCCGAAGGACAGCGTGCCGGTCCAGATCGGGCGCGGCATCAGTGCGCCTCCATGCCGGTGGCCTGAGCCGGCAGGTGATCCAGCGCCTGCCAGGCGTCCTCGACCACCTGCCGCGCCTGGTCCCAGTCCAGCCGCGAGTCGCCGCGCACCAGGTCCCAGTGCGCGGCCAGCTCGCCATCGGTCTCCGCTTCCGGCCCGCGCGGCCAGCCGCGGGCGTGGGTCTGCAGGGCGAAGGCATAGGCCGGGCACAGGTCGCGCCACGGGGTGCGGTGGCGCGCACGGCGCTGGCGATAGTCGGCCAGGCTGTAGCGGCGGTAGTCCGGCGCATCCTGCGGGCGCGGTGCGGCGCCACGGCGACGCGGCGGCGGCACGCTCGGCAAGGGGTCCAGATGGGCGTTGAACAGCAAGGGGTCGGGGCGGTCGCTGGGGCGCATGGCAGGGCTCCGGGCGGCAACGTCGGCGGGGGGATGCGCAGCAGTAGCGCCCGCCCCGTTAGCGGTTCGTGACCGACGCGTGCAAGGGCCGCGATTCGCAATGGCTTCACTGCCGCGGCGGTGAACTGGACCTCCGCCGCCATTCCTCTGGAGGAACCGGACATGACCACGCCCACCGATCCGCTGCGCCAGGCCCCACCCGTTCCCGGCGAACAGCGCGGCAAGCGTCACACCCAGGACCGCGAAGACCGCGGCGCCGGCGACAGCCCCGAGACCATCGTCGAACACGAACCGCGCACCGGCGAAAACCGCGCTGCGCCGCAGGACACGCCGGCGCACTCCACCCCCGACACCGCGCACGGACGGCACGCCGACGCCAACCAGGACGAAGCGCTGGAAGAAACCTTTCCCGCGAGTGATCCGGTATCGCCGTTCGTGCCGGCGAAGCCGCCGAAGGGGTCTTAGCGGGAGGCGTCTTAGGACGTTGTTGTCGCGCTCGTCGTCGTTTTGCGACGTACAACGGATGTGTGTAGGAGCGGCTTCAGCCGCGACCCGAGCATTTTCGGAAGGCCCGTCGCGGCTGAAGCCGCTCCTACGGCAGTGCCCGGCGCTGCGTTGTGGTGAGCATCATCGCGCATCCTTTGCATCGGCCAGTACATCGACTTGGTCGGTGACCTGCTCAATGGAAGAAGCTTGCTTCACCAGGGACACGAACCCTCCTCCACTGCGTCCGAATCCCGTCCATGTAGGAGCGGCTTTAGCCGCGACCGACGTTACCGGTAACGCCACGGTCGCGGCTAAAGCCGCTCCTACCAATGCATAAGGTCGCGCGCTTCCACGGCTACACCTTCCCCGCCGCCTCCAGCGCGGCGTACTCGCTGTCGGCGAACAGCCGCGAGCGCACCAGGAAGCGCACGCCTTCGCCGTTCTCCAGTGAGAACATGCCGCCGCGGCCGGGCACGACGTCGATGATCAGCTGCGTGTGCTTCCAGTAGGCGAACTGCGACGGGCTGATGTAGAACGGCGCCTCGCCGATCTCGCCCAGCAGCACGTCGCGGTCGCCGACGATGAAGTCGTCCTGCGGATAGCACATCGGCGAGGAACCGTCGCAGCACCCGCCGGACTGGTGGAACAGCAGCGCGCCGTGCCGCGCCCGCAGCTTGGCGATCAGCTGCAGGGCCGGCAGCGTTGCCAGTACCTGCGGCGGCAGCGCGGCCGCGGGCGCGGACGCGTCCATCAGGCGGCCATGTCCAGCACGATGCGGCCTTCGATCTTGCCGGCGTGCATGCGTGCGAACACGTCGTTGATGTTGTCCAGGGTGTCGGTGGCCACAGTCGCGGCGACCTTGCCCTGCTCGGCGAATTCCAGCGACTCCTGCAGGTCCAGGCGGGTGCCGACGATCGAGCCGCGCACGGTCACGCCGTTGAGCACCATGCCGAAGATATCCAGCGGGAACTCGCCCGGCGGCAGGCCGTTGAGCGAGACGGTGCCGCCGCGGCGAACCATGCCGATGGCCTGTTCGAACGCCTTCGGCGAGACCGCGGTGACCAGCGCACCGTGCGCACCGCCGATCTCCTTCTTCAGGTACGCCACCGGGTCGGTGGTGCGCGCGTTCACCGTCACCGTCGCGCCCAGGCGCGTGGCCAGCGCCAGCTTGGCGTCGTCCACGTCCACCGCGGCCACGTTCAGGCCCATCGCCTTGGCGTACTGCACCGCCATGTGGCCGAGGCCGCCGATGCCGGAGACCACCACCCAGTTGCCAGGCTTGGTGTCGGTGACCTTCAGGCCCTTGTACACGGTGACGCCGGCGCACAGGATCGGTGCGACCTCGACGAAGCCGATGCCCTTCGGCAGGTGGCCGACGTAATTGGCATTGGCCAGCGCGTACTCGGCGAAGCCGCCGTTGACCGAGTAGCCGGTGTTCTGCTGCGTCTCGCACAGGGTTTCCCAACCGCCCAGGCAGTGCTCGCAATGGCCGCAGGCCGAGTACAGCCACGGAATGCCGACGCGGTCGCCTTCCTTGACGTGGTCCACGCCGGCGCCGACCGCCACCACGTGGCCCACGCCCTCATGGCCGGGAATGAACGGCGGATTCGGCTTCACCGGCCAATCGCCTTCGGCCGCGTGCAGGTCGGTGTGGCACACACCGCAGGCCTCGATCTTGACCAGAATGTCGCCGGCCTGCGGCCGCGGTACCGCCACTTCCTCGATCGCCAGCGGCTTGCCGAATTCCCGCACCACGGCGGCTTTCATCGTCTTGTCCATTGCAACGCTCCTGAGAAAAACGGGTGATGTCACCATCGCGCGACCGGCGACGGAGTGCCTTGATCCAGATCAGTTGCTGGCAGGCGACGACACGCTGCTGTGTACCGCCGCCCTGCCCCATGCGTCAGAAGAAGCCCAGCGCCTTCGGCGAATAGCTGACCAGCAGGTTCTTGGTCTGCTGGTAGTGATCGAGCATCATCTTGTGGTTCTCGCGGCCGATGCCCGACTGCTTGTAGCCGCCGAACGCGGCATGCGCCGGGTAGGCGTGGTAGCAGTTGGTCCACACCCGCCCGGCCTGGATCGCGCGGCCCATGCGGTACAGCCGCGCGGCATCGCGGCTCCACACGCCCGCGCCCAGCCCGTACAGCGTGTCGTTGGCGATCGCCAGCGCCTCGGCCTCGTCCTTGAAGGTGGTCACCGACACCACCGGGCCGAAGATCTCCTCCTGGAACACGCGCATCTTGTTGTGGCCCTTGAACACCGTCGGCTTGACGTAGAAGCCGCCGGCCAGGTCGCCGTCCAGCGCGTTGCGCTCGCCGCCGATCAGCACTTCGGCGCCCTCCTGCTTGCCGATATCGATGTAGGACAGGATCTTCTCCAGCTGCTCGCTGGAGGCCTGCGCGCCGACCATGGTGTTGGGGTCGAGCGGGTTGCCCTGCTTGATCGCCGCCACGCGCTTGAGCGCCTTCTCCATGAAGCGCTCGTAGATCGATTCCTGGATCAGCGCGCGCGACGGACAGGTGCACACCTCGCCCTGGTTGAAGGCGAACAGCACGAAGCCTTCCACCGCCTTGTCGAGGAAGTCGTCGTCCTCGGCCATGACGTCGGCGAAGAAGATGTTGGGCGACTTGCCGCCCAGCTCCAGCGTCACCGGAATCAGGTTCTGGCTGGCGTACTGCATGATCAGCCGGCCGGTGGTGGTCTCGCCGGTGAAGGCTATCTTGGCGATGCGCGGGTTACTGGCCAGCGGCTTGCCGGCCTCCAGGCCGAAGCCGTTGACCACGTTGAGCACGCCTGGCGGCAGCAGGTCGCCGATCACTTCCATCAGCACCAGGATCGAGGCCGGGGTCTGCTCGGCCGGCTTCATCACCACGCAGTTGCCCGCGGCCAGCGCCGGCGCCAGCTTCCAGCACGCCATCAGCAGCGGGAAGTTCCACGGGATGATCTGCCCGACCACGCCGAGCGGTTCGTGGAAGTGATAGGCGATGGTGTCGTGGTCGATCTCGGAGATGCCGCCTTCCTGCGCGCGCACCGCGCCGGCGAAGTAGCGGAAGTGGTCCACGCACAGCGGCACGTCGGCGTTGAGCGTCTCGCGCACCGGCTTGCCGTTGTCCCAGGTCTCGGCATAGGCCAGCAGTTCCAAGTTCTGCTCGATGCGGTCGGCGATCTTCAGCAGCACGTTGCTGCGCTCGGTGCTGGAGGTCTTGCCCCAGGCGTCCTTGGCGGCGTGCGCGGCGTCGAGCGCGGCTTCGATGTCCTCGGCGTTGGAGCGCGCCACCGCGGTGAACACCTTGCCGGTGATCGGCGTGCTGTTGTCGAAGTACTGCCCGCTCTTCGGCTCCACCCACTTGCCGCCGATGAAGTTGCCGTAGCGCGACTTGAAGATGGACTGCGGATCGGTGGCATGCGGCTTGGCGGTGCTGACGGCGTTCATCGTGTTCTCCTTCGGCGGTCGGAAAGGACGGGCAGGGCCGTCCGGTAGCCGCATATGCGCAAGTCCGATGCCAGGTTTTGCGTGCTGCGCCGCGTCACGCGGTCGCACCGCGACACAACGACGCAGGTGCGCCGGTTTTGCTGCGTCGCGTCACGTACGGCGATTGCACCGCGCCGACGGATGTGCTGTTTATCGGGACACCCGTATCAACAGGTGTCGCAATCTGCGACAGCGGAGCCGGACATGGCGCAACCATCGCAACATCAGCTCGGCCTGGCGCGCCGCGCCTTCTTCGAACGCGGCGGCGCGCCGGTCGGGCAGGTGCCCGACACCATCCTGCAGTCGTGGCAGCGCTGCCAGCGCCTGGGCCTGGCCGCAGACGCCAAGCCAGCGATCGAGCCGCTGGAGGCCTCGCGCCTGCGCGCCCTGCGCGAGGCGCACGAGCGCCTGTGGCGGCTGGCCCGCGCCGAACTGGAAGGCCTGGCCGGCGACGCCGCGGCCACCGGCAGCATCGTGCTGCTCACCGACGAAGCCGGCTGGATCCTCGACGCCGAAGGCAGCCCGCGCTTCCTCGACAAGGCGGGCAGGGTGGCGCTGATGCCCGGCGCGTGCTGGAGCGAAACCCAGGTCGGCACCAATGCGATCGGCACCGCCATCGTCGAAAGCCGCTCGGTGGAAGTGCGCGGCGGCGAGCACTACTTCGCCCCGCATCAGATCCTCAGTTGCGCGGCGGTGCCGATCTTCGATCCCTATGGCGGCCTGGCCGGCGTGCTCGACATCTCCGGCGACGCCAGCGTGCAGCACATGCATGCGCTGGCACTGGCGCGGATGGCGGTGGCCAACATCGAGCACCGTTACTTCGACGACGGCATTCCCGGCTGCGAACTGCTGCGCGTGCACCACGACCCGGCGCTGCTCGGCACCGCGCGCGAGGCACTGCTGGCGTTCCGCAACGGCCGCCTGGTGGCGGCCAACCAGGCCGGGTTGCGGCTGTTCGGGCTGGAACGCCACGAACTCGGGCGCGCGCCCTACGAGGCGCTGTTCGAGGAACCGCTGTCGCGGCTGCGCCAGCAGGGCAGCGTGTTCGACCTGCAGGGGCGCGCACTGCACGGACGCATCGACAGCCCGGCCGACGACCGTCCGCGGCGGCGCCCGCAGCAGGCGCCGATCACCGTGACCGCGTCGTCGCGGCCTTCGGCGGCGGCCGCGTCCGACGCGCCGTTGTTCGATGCCGCGCAGGAGCTGGCGCTGGAACGCGCGCGGCGCGTGCTCGACGCGCAATTGCCGGTGCTGGTGCAGGGCGAGACCGGCACCGGCAAGGAAGTGTTCGCGCGCGAACTGCACCGGCGCAGCGCGCGCGCCGGGCGCCCGTTCGTGGCGGTCAACTGCGCGGCGCTGCCGGAAGGGCTGATCGAAGCGGAACTGTTCGGCTACGAGGACGGCGCCTTCACCGGCGCGCGCAAGCACGGCAGCCCGGGCCTGCTGCGCCAGGCCGATGGCGGCGTGCTGTTCCTGGACGAGATCGGCGACATGCCGCTGGCCTTGCAGCCGCGGCTGCTGCGCGTGCTGCAGGAACGCGAGCTGCTGCCGCTGGGCGGCGGCAAGCCGGTGAAGCTGGATTTCGCGCTGATCTGCGCCACCCACCGCGACCTGGACGCGGCGATGGCCGAACAGCGCTTCCGCCCCGACCTGTACTACCGCATCGCCCACCACTGCGTGCAGGTGCCGGCGCTGCGTGCGCATCCGGACCGGCGCACGCTGGTCGCCGAGCTGTGGACGCGGCTGGGGCAGGGGAGGCGCCTGACCGAGGCGGCCCTGGCGACGCTCAGCGCCTATGCGTGGCCGGGCAACCTGCGCCAACTGGTGGCCTGCCTGCGCACGCTGGTGGCGTTGAGCGAGGCGGACGCGCTGGTCGATACCGACGCCTTGCCGGCCTACCTGCCCGGCCTCCGCGCGGCGGAGCAGGGCGGCCACGGTGGCGCCGCGATGCCGTTGCCCGATGCCGACCTGGACAGCCTGGCGCTCGGCGCCATGCGCCAGACACTGGATGCCTGCCACGGCAATGTGTCGCAGGCCGCGCGCCGGCTGGGCATCAGCCGCAGCACGCTGTATCGGCGGCTGCAGTTGGGGACGCACTGAAGCAGGGTGTCGCGACGCTGCCGGCAACACTGCACACGATCATCGAGCTCGCCTGTAGTGATCGCCAATCGCCAGCAGCGACGTGATGAGCATGCGTGTGAGGCGGCTACGTCCCGGCGCCTGGCTGCGCTGCTGCGCCTGTGCCGCCAGGACCGCTCAGGGAAGGAGGCGCACGCGCTTCACGAACCGCAACCGCTCGTCCGGGCCCGGACCGGCAATGCGGTCGCCGTTGGCTTCGGTGGCGTACTCCAACGCGACCTGCCTGCCCTTGAGTGCCTTCTTCAACACCGACACCTCGCTTTCTGGGTCGACGACAAACCAGTCGCCACACTCCATCGCGCAATACGCCTCCACCTGCCGCCCATCGGCCGCACGCACGACGATGGTCATGTCGTCGATGCCGCCGCCATCGACCAGCGTGCCGGTGACGGACGCGGCCAGCGCGGTGATCGGCGTGAGGGCGAGCAGGGCGAGCAGCCATCCGGTTTTCATCAGCGTCTCCAAACGCGTGCGAGGGTGGCAGCGTACTGACGGTGCCCGCGCAATGCTGCACGTTGACGACCCACTCAGGGCATGAAATCCCATTGCAACCCGACCGTATAGCTGCGATCCGGACCCGGCTCGTAGTAACGGCCATTGCCGTCGTTGACGATGACCGAACCGATGTAGCGGCGATCGAACGCGTTGTCGATGCGCGCGAAGGTCCGCAGGGTGCCGTGCGCGGTGGTCCAGCGCCGCGCCGCTTCCAGGTTGAGCACGGCGTAGCCGGGCGCGGCCTCGCTGGCCAGGTCGTTGACCACGGTGTCGCCGGCGGCCACGCCCTCCACCGCGAACTGCCAGGCGCGCGGCTGCCACTGCCAGCGCGCGAACAGTTGCTGGCGCGGCACGCCGGGCAGGCGCGTGCCGGCGGCCACCACCGCGGTGGGCGTGGCGCAGCCGCTGCTGGCGCAGGTCAGGTAGGCCTGGCGCACGGTCGCCTGCAGCCAGGTGTAGGCCAGCTGCAGTTGCGCGCTGTCGCCCAGCGGCAGGGTCAGGCTGGTCTCGGCGCCCTGGCGGCGGGTGCGGCCGATGTTGCGGTAGGTGCTGCGGCCGTTGGTGTTGCTGGCCACCGCCAGTTCGTCGTCGGTGCTGGCGCGGAACAGCGCCGCGTCCCAGCTGGCGCCGGCGGCATTGCGCCACTTCGCGCCCAGTTCCAGGTTCTGGCTGCGCGCAGCGGCCAGGTCCAGGGCCAGGCCGGCGCCGCCGTCGCGGCGGTAGCCCAGCTCGTTGAAGGTCGGGGTCTCGAACCCGCGCCCGGCCGAGGCGTAGAGCCGCAGATCGTCGCTGACGCGGAACACCAGCCCGGCCACCGGCGTGGTCGCGGCATAGTCGGTGCGGCCGCTGTCGTCGGGGTTGCGGCCGACGATGTAGGCGTCGTCCGAGCGGAACCGCACCTGGCTGTGGCGCAGACCGGCCAGCAGCGACCAGCGCTCGGCGAACTGCCACCAGGCCTGGGCGAACTGGTCCACGTTCTCCACCCGGTCCTGCTGGTCGCGGCGCAGCCGGCCCTTCACCCCCAGCGTGCTGCCGACGAAGTTCTCGTAGCCGGTGCGGTGCTGTTGCTGGCGATCGGCATTGGCACCGACGGTGAACTGGAACGGGCGGCCGCCCAGTTCGCCCTGCCAGGCCCAGCGCGCGTCGAGGCCGCCGTAGTCGCCATCCAGGTCGATCACGCCGCCGGCATTGAGCGGGTTGCTCTGCGCGCCCACCGGCACCGACAGGTACTGCTCCACGTCGCGGCGCCCGGCGTAGCCCATCAGCCGCCAGGTCTGCCGGTCCACCTGCTGGGTGAAGATGGCGCCGGCCTGCACCTGGCGGGTGGACTTGCGGGTATCGAACTGGCTGGCCGCGGCGGTGGCCTGGCGCGGGTCGGCGGCGACCTGGGCGCGGCTCAGGCCCAGCGGATCCTGCGCATCGGGCGCCTCCAGTGCGTTGAGCAGCAGGTCCAGGCGCCGCCCCGGTGCCAGGTCGATGCCGATCTTGGCGTTGAAGGTGGTGCGCTGCGCGTGGCTGTGGTCGCGGTAGCCGTCGGTGCTGAAATGGGTGGCGGCCAGGTTGTAGTGGACGCCGCCCTGCTGGCCCAGCGCCTGCGCGCTGAGGGCGGCGGTGCCGTGGCTGCCGATCGCGCTGCGCAGCCGCCACGGATCGTCCGGCTGGCCATCGGCGCTCCACAGCTGCACCACGCCGCCGGAGGAATTGCCGTACAGCGCCGAGAACGGCCCGCGCAGCACCTCGACCCGCTCGCTGCCGAACAGGTTGAAGTTGGACAGTTGGCCCTGGCCGTCCGGCATGGTGGCCGGGATGCCGTCGAGCAGCAGGCGCACGCCGCGCACGCCGAACGCCGAGCGCGCGCCGAAGCCGCGGATCGACAGCTGGGTGTCCTGCGCATAGTTCTGGCGGTCGCGCGCGAGCAGGCCGGGCACCCCGGCCAGGGCCTCGGACGCCTGCACGCCGAGGCGGTCGCTATCGCCCAGGCCGGTGGTGGTCAGCGACGCCGGCAGGTCGAAATCGGCGACACCGCCGACGCGGGCGGCCTGGACCTGCAAGACGGGCAGGGTGGTGGCGGGATCCTCGCCGGGGGCGGCGCGGACCAGGGACGACAGCGCCATGGCGCAGGCCCCGCAAAGCAGGGCGGAGGGGGAGGGAACGGACATGCGCCATCATCGCCCATGTGCCGCCGCCCCGCACCCGGCCAAGCGCGACCGCGTTTGTTAGGATGAGGTGTTTGACCGCGCCGGCTCCGGTCCCCCCGGCCCCCACCTTCGCCACCGAACGAGTACCGCCGTGTCCTTCTTTGCAAACGTGGAACAGGTCCCAGGCGACCCGATCCTGGGCCTGACCGAGGCCTACAACGCCGACTCCCGCCCGACCAAGGTCAACCTGGGCGTGGGCATCTACTACGACGAAAACGGGCGCATCCCGCTGCTGCGCGCCGTGCAGCAGATCGAACAGCAGTTGGCGCAGGAGGCCAAGCCGCGCGGCTACCTGCCGATCGACGGCCTGCCCGCCTACGACCTGGCCACGCAGAAGCTGCTGTTCGGCGCCGAGTCGCCGCTGCTGGCCGCCGGCCGCGTCGCCACCTCGCAGACCGTCGGCGGCAGCGGTGCGCTGCGCGTTGGCGCGGACCTGCTGAAAAAGCTGCTGTCCACCTCGACCATCGCCATCAGCAACCCGAGCTGGGAGAACCATCGCGCGGTGTTCACCGCCGCCGGCTTCGACGTGGTCGACTACACCTATTTCGATCCGGCCAGCCACGGCTTGAACTTCGACGGCATGCTCGCCGACCTGCGCGCGCTCGCGCCCGGCAGCGTGGTGCTGCTGCACGCCTGCTGCCACAACCCCACTGGCGCCGACCTGAGCCAGGCGCAGTGGCGCACCGTGGCCGAGCTGCTGAAGGAACGCAACCTGTTCCCGTTCGTGGACATCGCCTACCAGGGCTTCGACAAGGGCATCGACGCCGACGCCTACGCGGTGCGCCTGCTGGCCGAGGTCGGCATCGACAACTACGTGGTCGCCAGTTCCTACTCCAAGTCGTTCTCGCTGTACGGCGAGCGCGTCGGCGCGCTGTCGGTGGTCTCGGCCAACGCCGCCGAGAGCAAGGCGGTGCAGTCGCAGGTCAAGCGCATCATCCGCACCATCTACTCCAGCCCGTCCACGCACGGCGCCGCGCTGGTCGCCGGGGTGCTCAACAGCCCGGAACTGCGCGCGATGTGGGAGCAGGAACTGACCGAGATGCGCGAGCGCATCCACGCCCTGCGCGCCGGCATGGTGCAGAAGCTGGCCGCCCTGGGCGCGCCGGAGTTCGGCTTCATCCAGCAGCAGGCCGGCATGTTCTCCTACTCGGGCCTGAGCAAGGCGCAGGTTGACCGGCTGCGCGAGGAGTTCGGCATCTACGCGGTCGGCACCGGCCGCATCTGCGTGGCCGCGCTGAGCCAGAAGAACCTGGACTACGTGACCCAGGCCGTGGCGACCGTGCACAAGGGCTGAGTGCCGCCGGCGAGGCCGCCGCCTGGCGGCCTGATGCAGTCCGGCCAGGACATCGCACCGGGAGCGCGCAAGCCTCCCGGTTTTTTATGCCCGACGCCAACGCCGGCGGCTGGGTCGCGCAGGCGGCGCTGTGCCGTGTGGCGCGATCGATCGGGTCGCCGCACGGCATCCTGTGCCACCTGCGCAGGCACGCCAGCGCAGGTCACGCCGCATGCCGTTGGAAATGGCCGATCAGCGCCGCGAGGTGCGGGGTCGCCACCCGTGCGGCGACGTAGCCGTCCGGGCGCACCAACAGCCACTCGCCCGGGTGCGGTGCGTAGGCGTCGGCGAAGTGGCCGTGCACATCGCGCAGATCCCCGGCCGGGCCGATGATGTGCACGTGCAGTCCGCGGCACCCGGGGGCGAGGGCCCGATCGGCGGCATAGCCGAGCAGGGTCCAGTGGGTGCCGCGCAAGACCTCGAACAGCCGCAGCGGCTGCCCGCCCGCACCGCGCAGCGGCGCATCCGGCGCCCGGTCGCCCGGCTGTATCCGGCGCTCGCCCGCGTCGGCCTGCAGCGACAGCGACGAGGCCCGGTACTGCAGGTCGAGCTGCTGCACCTCGCGACCGCGCCGCTGGTCGCCGTGGCGGGCGCGATCGAGCAGCCGCGTGGACAGGCCCAGCATCGCGGCGGCGATCGGCCGCCGCTCCTCCTCGTAGGTATCGAGCAGGGCGGCGGGCGCGCCGCGCAGCACCGCGGCCAGCTTCCAGCCCAGGTTGTACGCATCCTGGGCGCTGGTGTTCAGCCCCTGGCCGCCGGTCGGCGGATGGATGTGCGCCGCATCGCCGACCAGGAACACGCGCCCGGCGCGGTAGCGATCGGCCAAGCGCGCGCTCATCTGATAGGCCGATGCCCAACAGACGCGGTCGATCACCAGGTCGTCGCGGCCGGTGCGCGCGCGCAGCATGGCCGCCAGGCCCGCGACCGACAGGTCCACCTCGCCGTCGCGCGGCACCGGCGCCTGCAGTTGGAACAGCGCCGTGCCCAGCAACGGGCACAGCGAAATGCGCCGCGCGTTGTCGTCCTCGTGGAACGTATGCCAGGCATCACGCGGCAGCCCGTGCAGCACGATGTCGGCGACCACCGCGCGCACGCCCAGGGTCTGGCCGGGAAAGCCGATGCCCAGCATGGGGCGCACCGCGCTGCGGCCGCCGTCGGCGCCGATCAGGTAGCGCGTTGCGATGGTCTGCTCGCCGGCCGGCGTGGCCACGCGTACGGTGACGCCCTCGGCGTCCTGCGCGAAATCGAGCAAGGCATGGCCGAACTCCACCTGGTGCCCCAGTTCCGACAGGCGCGCGCGCAGCGCCGCTTCGGTCAGGAACTGCGGCACCATCAACGGGCTGCGATAGGGTTCGGCCGGGGTGGCGGGACCGCCGTCCACCACGACCGTGTCGACCCAGCTGCCGTCGGCGCGATGGGTGCGCGACACCGGGTAGAGGCCACCGGCGGCGAACAGTCGATGGATCAGGCCCATGTCCTCGAACATCTCCTGGCTGCGTGGCTGGATCCCCTTGCCGCGGGAGCCGGGGAAGGGCTGGTCGCGCTGTTCCAGCAGCCGGAACGCGACCCCGCGGCGGGCCAGTTCGATCGCCAGGGTCAAACCGGCCGCGCCGGCACCGCAGATCACCACCTCGGGGGACATCGTCATCGCTGCAGGCTCCATAAATGTGCAAAATGCACTTAACTGGAGAGGACGATATGCCTGCCGATAAGAGAGTGCAAGATACACATATCTCGCCCGAACTGAAGTCGCTGCACCTGTCCATGGTCAGCATCGCCAGCGTGATGAACCGCCCGCGCAACGACGCGCGGCTGCTGGAAGAAGCCGGCCTGACCCTGGACCAGGCGCTGTTCCGCCTGCTGGTGGTGATCGAGCGATTCGGGCCGATCGGGGTGGTGGACCTGGCCGAGCGCCTGGGCCGCGACTACACGACCATCAGCCGCCAGGTCGCCAAGCTGGCGGCGATGGAGCTGGTCGAACGCCGCGGCAACGCGCAGGACCGGCGCCTGCGCGAGGCCACCGTCACGCCCAAGGGCAAGGACATGACCGACCGTCTGGATGCGGCACGCGAGCGCATCGGCCGGCGGATCTTCGCCTCCTGGGCACCGCAGGACGTGACGGATCTGGTGCGGCTGATGGCGAAGTTCGCCGCTGCCCTCGAAGCCGGCGAGCGCACGCCATAGCGGCACGCGCGCGTCGGCCGCTACGCGGTGTTTCGACGCGCGTGCAGCACGGCGCATCGAAATCCGCGGCGCAACCCGCGACAATGGCGGCCCCCTTCTCACGCAAGGCCGCCCTGCCCATGTCGCGAACGTCGCTGACCCGCTTCCTGATCGAAGAACAGCATGCCGGGCGTATCGGCCCGGAACTGCGCCAGCTCATCACGATCGTGTCCCGCGCCTGCAAGCGCATCTCCATCGCGGTCAGCAAGGGCGCCCTTGGCGGCGTGCTCGGCGACGCCGGCACCGGCAACGTGCAGGGCGAAGCGCAGAAGAAGCTGGACGTGCTCAGCAACGACATCCTGCTTGAAGCCAACGCCTGGGGCGGTCACCTCGCCGCCTGCGCCTCGGAAGAAATGGACCACTGCCAGCCGGTGCCCGACAAGTACCCCAGCGGCGATTTCCTGCTGCTGTTCGACCCGCTGGACGGCAGCTCCAACATCGACGTCAACGTCTCGGTCGGCACCATCTTCTCGGTGCTGCGCGCGCCGCCCGGCACCGACAAGCCCGGCGACGAACACTTCCTGCAGCCGGGCACCGCGCAGGTCGCCGCCGGCTACTGCATCTACGGCCCCAGCACGATGCTGGTGCTGACCCTGGGCCACGGCACCCACGCCTTCACCCTGGAGCGCGAGGAGGGCAGCTTCCTGCTGACCCAGGCCGACATGCGCATCCCCGAGGACACCGCCGAGTTCGCGATCAACATGTCCAACCAGCGCCATTGGGAAGCGCCGATGCAGCAGTACGTAGCCGACCTGCTCGCCGGTACCGAAGGCGTGCGCGGCAAGAACTTCAACATGCGCTGGATTGCCAGCATGGTCGCCGACGTGCACCGCATCCTCACCCGCGGCGGCATCTTCATCTACCCCTGGGACAAGAAGGATCCCGGCAAGGCCGGCAAGCTGCGGCTGATGTACGAAGCCAACCCGATGGGCATGCTGGTGGAGCAGGCCGGCGGCGCCGCCAGCACCGGCCGCGCGCGTATCCTCGGCCTGCAGCCGGAGCAACTGCATCAGCGCGTGCCGGTGTTCCTTGGCTCCAAGAACGAAGTGGCCGAGGCGGTGCGGTATCACTTGGAGCACGACAGCCGCCAACGCTGAATGTGTGGTGGTGCGACGGTCGCGCGTCCGGGCGATCCTGGACGATGGCGGCTGTCGCCAGCGCTGCCGTATAGTCGCTGCCGCAACGCCGACGCATCGCCGCGGTGGTGCAGGGGAAGCCGCCACAGGCGGCGTATTGCGCTTCGGCGAGATCGTCCTGGAACGGCAGCCGTCGCTCCTGGGCGGCGCCTCGGCGCGATGATGTGCGCTATCGCCGTCGCAGCGCCGGTGGCGGTAAAACAACTCAAACAGGGGAAAGTGCGATGAAACATGTCTTCGGACTGCTGCTGCTGCTCGTCTCGGGTGTGGCCTGTGCCGACACCACGCAACAAGGGAAGATCACCCGTGTGGTGGTCGAATCCAGCTACGCCTCGGTCTGGCTGGAGAACCAGCCGACCAACAACGAGTGCGCGTCCGACGGGCGCTGGGTGATCGATTTTTCCGCGGACGCCATCGCCAAGGAAAAGTATTCGGCCATCCTCTCCGCCGCCTCTTCCAGGACCCAGGTCGTGCTGCAGTTCACGACCAGCGAGGGCTGTGGCGGCTTCGGTGCGAAGAAGATCCACTACGTCGACCTGCTGTACTGATCGCACACGCGCGCCGCGCCCTGGCCGGGCGCGCAGCGATGCGGCAGGATGCAGCGACCAAGACGAACAAGGAGGTTCCGATGCGCTGGTGCGTGATGCTGGTGGCGGTGTTATGGAGCGGCCTGCTGTCGGCGGCCGAACCCTTTCGCATGCAGAACCTGATGCTGCTGCAGCCCGACTCGGTGATGCGCGAGCGTGCCGAGCACATCGAAGCGCTGGCGGCGTATGTGAAGGCGCTGAATGCCGCGGCGTCGCGCGAACTGGCGCGGGTCGGCACGCCCCGGCCTGCTGCCGGCTTCGTGGCCGTGGCCGTCCGCCCCGGCGGCCGTTCCAGGATCTGGCTGGATCTGGCACCCGCTCTTCCCGATGCGACGGCGACTGCGCTGACCACGGCACTGGAGCGAGTGCCACCATTCCAGGCCAAGGGCGGCGTGGTGGTGTTCGCGCTCAACGTCACCCTTTGGGACGCGCCGCCGACCGAGCGCCAAGGGCCAGCACCAGCGGCCTGGCAGCGTGCCGCCGAGGGCCAACGGGCGCCGATGGAGATCGGCGACCTGGTCGAGCGGGTCTGGCCAGCGCGTGCGGCGCACTGAAGCCGCCTCTGCGTCTTTGGTTGCATCGTGGCGCACGGCAGGCCATCCACCCCGACGGCCCCCCCCGGATTTGCGCCGACGGCCGTTGGCACATCGGCTTCGGCTAAGCATCCAGGCTGCGGTAGGGTAGCGGCAGCCCGGTGACATGCGCCGAGGGCGCCGATGCCTGGCGATCGTCGCGTGCACCGGTCGTACCGGGCGGGAGGAAACCCATGAACCAGACCCTCGTCGTGCTGTTCTTCTTCGCCACCGCACCGGTCGCGCTGATGCCTACCGTCATCGCGCTGTTCACCCGCCACCGCTGGCGAAAGCGCATCGTGTTGATCAACCTGGCGCTGTGGACGCTGTTGTTCTTCGCCGCCAGGAGCTTCACCCTGTCCAACTCCAGCCGTTTCGAGTTGCCGACCCTGCTGGCGCTGGCGATGTGGCTGGTGCTGCTGGGCATCGCGATCCGCGGCAACCCGGCGCCGGCCGCCAAGCGCTAGGCGACGGTCGCCGCGGCACATGCTGCGCTAGAGCACGACAGCCAGTGCGCCCGCAGTCGTCCGTCACCGCTGGGTCGCGATGCAGCCCGCCACGTCCACCTCACCCGGCCTGCACGCAACAGCGACGGCATGCGCATGCGCGACCGGCCACAGTGCGGCCACCCATCGTCCTCACGGAAGCAGCCATGTCCCTGCGCGCCTTCGGCCTGAACTGCACGCTCAAGCGCGGTACCGCGCCCTCGTCCACTCAGCGCCTGCTCGACCAGGTGCTGCAGGCACTGGCGGCGCACGGCGTGCAGGGCGATTCGGCGCGCGTGGCCGACTTTGACGTGCGGCCCGGCGTGCGTGCCGACGAAGGCGAGGGCGATGCCTGGCCGCAGCTGCGCCAGCGCGTGTTGGACGCAGACATCTTCGTGTTGGCCACGCCGATCTGGGTCGGCCATCCGTCGAGCCTGGCGCAGCGCGTGCTGGAGCGCATGGATGCGTTTCTTGGCGAAATCGGCGACGACGGCGTCTATCCGACCTTCAACCGCGTCGCCATGGTCGCGGTGGTGGGCAACGAGGACGGTGCGCACAAGGTCAGCGCCGACCTGTACCAGGGGCTCACCGATTTCGGCTTCAGCGTCGCCGCCGGCAGCCCGCCGTACTGGGTTGGCGAAGCCATGGGCAGCACCGACTACCGGGACCTGAAACAGACACCGAAGGTGCTGGCCGACACCATCACGACCGCCGCCAGCAACGCCGCGCACCTGGCGCGCCTGCTCAAGGCCAATCCGTACCCGCCGCCGCTGGCCTGAGGCGGCCCGCCGCGTCGCCGCGCCGATCGCTGGGGGCCGCTTCGCTGCGGCTGCAACCCTGCGAAATCGCTGGTAAGGTCGCGCGATGTCCGACCCGCATCCCGATTTCATCGAAGTGTTCGAGGGCGCCATGTCCCGCGAGGACTGCGCCGCCATCCTGCGCCGTCTGCGCGGCAGTACCCAGTTGCGGCCCGGCGAAGTCGGCAGCGGCGTGTTTCCCGAGCTCAAGCGCAGCCGCGACCTGCGCATCAGCGGCCTGGAACCGTGGCGCGACGTGGAACAGCGACTGCAGCAGGCCGTGTTCGGCGGGCTGCTGGGCTACCTGCGCAAGTACCCGCAGACCCTGATCTCGCCGCTGATGCTGCAGGTGCCGGGCGCCGACGGCCAGCCGCACCGGCTCAGTGCCGACGACTTCGCCCTGCTCGACGACGCGGCACTGTCCAACCTGGCGCGCACCTGCCTGCGCCCGGGCGCGATCAACCTGCAGTGGTACGAGGCCGGCGAGGGTGGCTATCCGTACTGGCACTGCGAGCTGTATCCGCGCGATCCCGGCGCCGAGACCCTGCACCGGCACCTGTTGTGGACCCTGTACCTCAACGACGATTTCGACGAGGGCGAGACCGAGTTCCTGTTCCAGCGCCGCAAGATCGCCCCGCGCGCCGGCAGCCTGCTGATCGCCCCTACCGCCTTCACCCACACCCACCGCGGCAACCGCCCGCAGCGCGGCGACAAGTTCATCGCCACCAGCTGGATCCTGTTCCAGTCGGCGCAGGCGTTGTACGGCCGGGAGTAGGGGTTCGTCAAAAGCAGGGAGTGGGGATTGGGGATTCGCAAGAGCGGCTTTCTTGGCGGTTGAATTGCAATGGCGGCGGACCGAGGCGTCGCGCCGCTTTTGCGAATCCCGAATCTCAAATCCCTAACCCCTGCTTTCGACGAATCCCCAATCCCGAATCCCCAATCCCCGCTCAAAACAACTCGCCCTGCGGCGATGGCGGGCGCGGCGGCAGCGGTTTGACGAAGTGGCTGCACTCCAGGCGGCGGCGTGGGGACTCGGCATAGCCCAGCCGCTTGTGCGCCAGGGCGAAGCGCCGCGCCAGCAGGTCGGCGTAGACGCCTTCGCCACGCATGCGCTTGCCGAACGTGCTGTCGTAGTCCTTGCCGCCGCGCAGTTGCTGCACCGTGCTCATCACGTGCGCGGCGCGATCGGGGTGGTGCGCCTGCAACCAGTCGCGGAACAGCGGCGCCACTTCGTGCGGCAGGCGCAGCAGCACGTAGCCAGCAGACTCGGCGCCTGCTTCGCGGGCCGCTTCCAGCACCGCTTCCAGCGCGTGGTCGTTGATCCACGGGATCACCGGCGCCACCATCACCCCGACCGGCACCCCGGCGGCGTGCAGGGTACGCATCGCCCGCAGCCGCGCGTGCGGGGCGGAGGCGCGCGGCTCCAGCCTGGCCGACAGCCGCGGGTCCAGCGAGGTCACCGAGAAGTGCACGCTGACCAGGTTGTCGCGGGCCAGCGGCGCCAGCAGGTCCAGGTCGCGTTCGACCAGCGCGTTCTTGGTGATCAGCGAGAACGGGTGGCGGGTCTCGGCGAAGACCTCGATCAGGCGCCGGGTCAGCTGCAGCTTGCGCTCGATCGGCTGGTAGGCGTCGGTGTTGATGCCCAGCGCGATCGGGCTGGGCACGTAACCGGGCTTGGCCAACTCGCGGCGCAACAACTCCGCAGCATTGGTCTTGGCGAACAGCCGCGTCTCGAAGTCCAGCCCCGGCGACAGGTTGAGATAGGCATGGCTGGGGCGGGCGAAGCAGTAGCTGCAGCCGTGCTCGCAGCCGCGGTACGGGTTGACCGATTGCGCGAACCCCACGTCCGGCGACTGGTTGCGGCTGATGATGCTGCGCGCCGTCTCCTCGCTCACCTGGGTGCGCAGGCGCGGGGCGGCGAATTCCTCGCTGTCGTCGGGGTACCAGCCGTCGTCCTCGGCCTGGCTGACGGTCCGTTCGAAGCGGCCGGGCAGGTGGCTGCCGGCGCCGCGGCCCTTGATGGCAGTGCTCATCGGCATAGGCTACGCGCCGAGCGTCTCGGCGGATGCGACGGTGCCTGCCGCTGCGCTGAATGTTTCAGGCCGACGATTGCGGCACGGCCACCTTCTCCGATTGCGCAGGATTGCGCGCTGGCAGCGCAGCAGGTCGACGCTCACGGTGTCCGGCCGCGATGATGCCGCGCTTGGCCGGGGGCCGGTCCCCGTAGCGCGCGACCAGGTCCCGCAGGTGTCACGCGGCTGCCGCGGGCAGCTGTCATACACCGTGCAGTGCCATGCCGGTTCGCGTCGCCAGTTGCCAGCAGCAAGACAGGCGGCCACCGCGTCGAGCCGGCCGACCGCGACATCCCGCGCCTGCACCGCCTTCGCCGCAACCTCCGCGCCACCCTCTAGAATCCGCCGATGCTCGTGATCGCGACTCTGCAGAACACCTGGGACCGGCTGACCGGTATCCCGCACATCGGCGCCTACCTCACCGCCGCCTACCTGCTGTACATCCTGTGGCTGAGCGGCTGGATCGTGCTGCAGAAGCGCGAGCCGGCGGCCACGCTGAGCTGGGTGCTGTCGCTGGCCGCCTTGCCCTACCTCGGCTTCGTCATCTACTACCTGCTGGGCCCGCAGAAGGTGAAGCGGCAGCGCCTGCGCCGCGGCCGCTCGCGCTCGGGCATGGAGCACTACAGCAGCGTGTGCCCGCCGGACGCCGACTGCACGGAACTGGCCAAGATCGGCCAGGCCACCACCGGGCTGGCGCCCAGCTCGGCCACCGCGGTGCAGTGGCTGGTCGACGGCGCGGCCACCTACGAGGCGATCGTGCGCGACATCGGTGCCGCCCAGCACCACGTGCACCTGGAGTACTACATCTTCAATCCCGACCGCACCGGCACGCGCATCCGCGACGCGCTGGTCGAGCGCGCCCGCGCCGGGGTGCGGGTGCGCCTGCTGCTGGATGCGGTCGGCTCCTCGCAGGTGCGCAAGCGCTTCCTGCGGCCGCTGCTGGAGGCCGGCGCCGAGGTGGCCTGGTTCCATCCCACCCAGCTGCTGCGGCCGTTCAAGTTCAAGCGGCCCTGGGTCAACCTGCGCACCCACCGCAAGATCGTGGTGATCGACGGCCGCATCGCCTTCACCGGCGGCATCAACGTCACCGACGAGGAGAACGAGGCGCTGCGCGCCGATGCCTACCGCGACCTGCACCTGCGCTGCGAGGGCCACGTGGTGCGCAGCCTGCAGCTGGTGTTCGTGGAGGACTGGCTGTACGCCACCCGGCAGGGCCGCGATGCCTTCGACATGGCGCGGATCTGGCCCAACGACATGCCCAGCCGCGACGCCGGCAGCATCCAGGCGCAGGTGCTGGTGTCGGGGCCGGATTCGTCGTGGGAGAGCATCCATCGCCTGCAGGTCGCGGCGATCTACGAGGCGCAGCGGCGGGTGTGGCTGGTCACGCCGTACTTCGTGCCGGGCGAAGCCGCGCGCATGGCGCTGACCTCGGCGGCGCTGGGCGGGCTCGACGTGCGCCTGCTGGTCCCCAAGCGCAGCGACTCGCGGCTGGTGACGCTGGCCGCGCGCTCGTACTTCGACGAATTGCTGCAGGCCGGGGTGCGGATCTACGAGTACGGCCCGCGCATGCTGCACACCAAGGCGCTGATCACCGACGAGGACCTGTGCCTGGTCGGCAGCGCCAACTTCGACAACCGCAGTTTCCGGCTCAATTTCGAGGTCGCCACGTTGTTCCGCGACCGCGGACTGACCCGGCAACTGGCCGAGTTGCTGGAAGGCGAGATGGCCGACGCGGTACGCGTACGCGACGACCGCAAGCGCTCGCTGTGGCGCTACCGGCTGCCTGAGGCGGTGGCGCGGCTGACCTCGCCGCTGCTGTAGCCGCGGCCGTCGCGCCACCCCGGCGCCCGGATGCGGCGCGCCAGCTGCGGCGCCACGTGGAACCGGCACGCCCGGCGGCGCTACACTGCGCCATCCTTGGGGAGATCGTCATGTATTGGCTCTTTCTGCCGCTTGCGCTGGGTGCTTTCGTTCTGGCGTTCACGACGCCGCACATGTGGTTGCTGGTGGTGAGCCTGCTGGCCGCGCTGGCCTTCCTGCTGGCCTGGGCGCGCGGCTGGTACGTGGCCAAGATCGGCGATGCCAGCCAGCGCGACGCGATGCCGATGATCGATCCGGCGGAACTGCGCCGCCTGCGCGAGCAGGCCGAGGCGCGCCGCGCCGCGGCCGCCGCCAGCGACGACGCCGCGGCACCGTAAGCGGCACGCCGGCGATGACCAAGCTCAGCGTCAACGTCAACAAGATCGCGGTGCTGCGCAATTCGCGCGGCGGCGACCTGCCCAGCGTGCTCGAGGCCGCGCGCGCCTGCCTGGATGCCGGGGCGCACGGCATCACCGTGCACCCGCGCCCGGACCGCCGCCACATCCATGCCGAAGACGTGCTGGCGCTGGCCGAGTTGATCCGCGACCGCGGCGTCGAATTCAACATCGAGGGCAACCCGTTCGCACCGCCGCGGCCCGGTTATCCCGGGTTGATCGCCCTGTGCGCGCAGACCCGCCCGGCACAGGCCACCCTGGTGCCCGACGGCGACGGCCAACTCACCTCCGACCACGGCTTCGACTTCGGCCGCGACAGTGCGCGCCTGCGCCCGCTGATCGCCGAACTGAAAGCGCTGGGCTGCCGGGTCAGCCTGTTCGTCGATGCCGACAATCCCGAGCTGGCGGTCGCGGCCGAACTGGGCGCCGACCGCATCGAGCTCTACACCGGCCCCTATGCCGCAGCGTGGGAGCGGGGCGACAGCGCCGCGGCAGTGCCGTTCGCGGACGCCGCACGCCGCGCGCAGGCGGCCGGTCTGGGCGTCAACGCCGGCCACGATCTGGCCCAGGCCAATCTCGGCGCATTCCTGGCGAACGTGCCGCAGGTGCTGGAGGTCTCGATCGGCCACGCGCTGATCGGCGAGGCGCTCTACGCCGGGCTCGACGCCACGGTGAAGGCCTATCTGGCGGTGCTGGCGGGCGCACGCTGAGCCAGGCCGACCACGCGAGGCGTGCGCACCCTGCTGGCCTGCACGCTGCGCGGACGCGATCGCGTTCTGCAAGACAGTAGCGATCAGCGCAGTCCGGTCAGCGTGGGGTTTCCGCTGCCTCCCGCAACCAGGGGGACGCGCGTTGCCAGGCGCGACGCCACCGGAACAGTGGCGTCGCATCGCGGGCGGCCTGTTACTGCACGAAGCCGATGCGCTGCACGTCGGCGTTTTTCGCCGCCGCCAGCACCTTGGCCATGGCGTCGTAGTCGGCATCCGGGCTGGCATCGATGCGCACATCCGGTGCGTTGTTGCCGGCCTGTGCCATCGCTTCCTGCAATCGCGGCTGCAGTTCGCGCAAGGGCAGGGGGATGGCATTCCAGAAGAGTTGCCCGCTCGCATCCAGGCGTAACTCGATCGGCTCGGGTGGTGGCAGCGGTCGCGTCGGCCTCGAATCGCGCTGCGGCAGGTCCATGGCGATCGTCCGCGTCAGCATCGGCGCGGTGACGATGAAAATGATCAACAGCACCAGCATCACATCGACCAGCGGGGTGACATTGATCTCCGCCAGCGGTCCCCGAGTCCCTGCAGCACTGAACGCCATGGCCAGCCTCCTGTGGGTGTGGTGTCGCGCTGCCAGCCTACACCTGCTACGCGGCGGTGCGCGAGGGGGAAGGATGGCGTGGTCGGCGTGACGGCCTGGCCCGGGCGGCGGACAAGCAGGCTGCAGGATGGACGGGAGGCGCGTGTCCGAACCAATCGGACGCATGTCGCTCCAGCGTATTCGGCCGGACCTGGCACGCCTGGCGAACGGGCAGGGGATGGCGTCCGTCCGCGCATAAAAAAAACGCCACCGTTGCCGGTGGCGTTTGCAGTCGCGTCATGACTGAGGTGTTGCGGTGAAGCGAATTGCGGTGAAGCTTATTGCTGCACGAAGCCGATCTTCTTCATGTCCGAGTTCTTGGCGGCGGCCAGCACCTTGGCCATCACTTCGTACTCGGAATCCGGATTGGCATCGATGCGCAGTTCCGGCTGGTTGGTCGGATCGCGCTGGACTTCGTTTTCCATCATCTGCGGGAGCGCACTCACCGCCACCGGGCTGTTGTTCCAGAACACCTGGTTCGACGCATCGATCCGCAGATCGATCGGCGGCGGCGGATCGCGCAACTGCGGCGGCGGGTTGATGACCCGCTGCGGCAGATCCACGTCGATCGGGTACGTCATGATCGGCGCGGTGACGATGAAGATGATCAACAGCACCAGCATCACGTCGACCAGCGGCGTGACGTTGATGTCGGCCATGGGACCACGGCCGCCTCCTGAGCTGAACGCCATGGCTCAGTTCCCCTTCTCTTTGGTCGCAACGAAGCCGACGTCCAGCATGCCCTGACTCTGCGCGATCTTGGTGATCTCGTTGATCGTGCGCATCTTGGTGGTGCGGTCGCCACGCAGGTTGAGCGGCGGCTGCGGGGTCTGCTGTGCGGCGGTCGAGAAGCGCGACTCCAAAGCTTCCTTGGAGATCGGCTCATCGTTCCAGTACAGCGACCCATCTTCCTTGACCGCCAGCGTGATCGGATTCGAACGCTTGTCGTCCTTGTCCGGATCCTGCTTCAAGTTGGCTTGGGGCAGTTCCACCTTGACCTTGTGGGACATCAGCGGTGCCGTGATGATGAAGATGATCAGCAGCACCAGCATCACGTCCACAAGGGGCGTGACGTTGATGTCGGCCATGGGGCCGCCGCTGTTACCACTACTGAAAGCCATAACGGGCTCCGTTAACGTTGCGTGGACGACTTAGCCGGGATCAGCGAACGCGCGAACCGGTGGCGAAGAAGTCGTGCAGGTCGTGAGCGAAGGTGTCGAACTTGGCGATCACCGAGCTGTTGACCTTGCTGAAGAAGTTGAAGGCGAACACGGCCGGGATCGCGACGAACAGACCGATCGCGGTCATGATCAGCGCTTCACCGACCGGGCCGGCCACGGCGTCGATCGAGGCGGAGCCGGTGGCACCGATCTTGATCAGCGCGCCGTAGATGCCCCACACGGTACCCAGCAGACCGACGAACGGCGCGGTCGCACCGACGGTCGCCAGCAGGGTCATGCCCGACTGCAGCTTGGTGCTTTCGCGGGTCACGGCCTGACGCAGGGCGCGGTCGACGAACTCCGAACGGCTCAGGGTCTCGCCCAGGCCGGTGCCGGCGCCGGCTTCGGCGCGCTGGTGGTGCGCAGCGGCCTGCGCGGCGTCCAGCGCGATCTTCGAGAACGGCTCGGAAGCCGGCTGCTCTTCCATCGCACGGATGGCGTCCTGCGCGTTCGGGGTGTCCCAGAACAGGCTGGTGACGCGGTCGGCCTGGCTCTTCAGGCGGGTGGCGCGGAAGATGTTGATGATCGTCCAGTACCAGGACGAGGCGGACATGATGATCAGGGTGATGAGCACCACCCAGGAGACGGCGAAGTCACCCGGCTTGGAGGTCATTTCGGTGATCAGGTGCTCGAAGCCCATCTGCGACAGGGCGTTCGATGCGTTGTTGCCCCCCGCAGCAGCGGCGATGAAAATTTCCTGCAGCATGACGCTTACCTTTGTTGTGTGTGGTGGTGATGAGGGTGGTGCAAAGAGTAGACAGGCCGTGCGGACCGGCGGTGCGCCGGCCCGCGAACCCTTGTATCAGTTCAGCGCGAAGTTGACCGGGACGCGGACGCGGCCGGCGGTCTTTTGTCCATTAGCCATAGCGGCATTGAACCGCCACTTGCGCGCTGCTTCCATGGCGGCGCGGTCCAGGTCGCGGTTGCGGCTGGATTTCTCGACGGCAACGTTCGTCACGTTACCATTCGCATCGACATCGATGATCAGGATCACCTCGCCCTGCGCGCCCGACCGGAATGCGGCCGGCGGATACTTCGGCGGGTTCATGTTCTTCGACGAGATATCGACGCTCGCGCCGATGTCGGTCGGCTGCGACGGCGGCGCAGGCGGCGATGGCGGGGTAACCACGTCGTTCGGGCGCGGCTCCGGCACGTCGATCACCGGGGCTTCCGGCGGCGGCGGCAGCGGGGTCGGCTTCGGCGGCGCCAGGTTCTTCACCGGCGGCGGCGGAGTTTCCGGCGGCTTCGGCGGCGGCGGCGGCGGCGGGGGAGGCGGCGGCGGTGCATCCACCAGGGTGACCATGATGTTGCGTTCCTTCTCCGCCACCGCCTTGGGCGCAACGGCCGGAATCAGCAGCAACATCAGCGCCGCAAGATGCAGCGCGATTACGAAGGCAATACCGATGATGCGCGGCCAGCTGAGGCCGGAGGCGTCATCTTTGTCGTACTGCCGATGGATGACCAGTTGTTCCGTCATGCGCCAATGACTCGATTAAAGGGGGGCGGATTCCGCTGTGGAGCGGGATCCAAGTTCACGCGGCGATGACACCGCAGGAACCTCCAAGCTTATACCAATCCCTGTTACCTGCACTACTTTCAGCACTGGTCGTCGGGGGCTTTTTTTGCGTGCTACTTCAGGTTGATGATCTTCTTGGCGTCTTCGGGCTTTTTGACGCCCTTGGCCAGTGCCTGCTGCGCGGCCTGCTTGGCTTCGGCCACACGGCCTTCCGAATGCAGCACCTTGGCCAGGTTCAAATAGGTTTCGCCGTCCTTGGACAGCGGCGCGGCCTTCTGCCAGTTCTCGATCGCCTGCGGCAGCTGGTCGGTGTAGTAGTACGACTGCGCCAGGGCGAGGTAGGTCTGGTAGTCCGGCTTCAGAATGCCCTTCTGCATGCCTTCGTTGATGACCGCGATGACGTCCTTTTCGTGGCCCTCGGTGTTGGCGTAGATCGAGTACAGCTGCTTGTATTCCTTTTCGTCGGTCAACTGACCGGCGGCACGCAGCTTGTCCATGACCGCTGCGGCCTTGTCCATCTGGTCGGCCTGCATGTACATGCTGGCCAGGTTGAGCTGGGCCTTCTTGTCGTTGGGCGACTTGGCGGCCAGCGCCTCGGCGGCCTTGACCGCCTCACCGGTCTGGCCGGCTTCGGCGTAGGACGCCATCAGCAGCTGGTTCCAGCTGTCCTTCGGCTCCGGCGAGGCGGCGATCGCCTGTTTCAGCACGGGGATCGCTTCCTGGTAGCGCTGCGCCTGGTACAGGGCCTGGCCCTTGAGGATCAGGTCTTCCGGACGTGTCGACTTGGACTCGGCGAGGAACTTGTCCAGCGAGGCCAGGCCTTCGGCGGTCTGGTCGTCCTGCAGCTGCAACTGCGCCAGCATCAGCATCGACTGGAAGTGGCCGTTGTTGTCCAGGCCGTTGAACTGGATCGCCTGCTTCAGGTACGCCTGCGCGGCCTTGCTGTCGTCGAGGTTGTAGGCGGCCTGCGCGGCCAGCTGCGCGGCCAGCGACTTGTCGTACTCGTTGGCGCCGCTGTTGGCCAGGATCTCGTCGGCCTGGGTGCGCACCGAGGCGTAGTCCTCGCCCTTGTTGTAGGTGTCGATCAGCTTCTGCAGCTTGCTGCCGAGCTTGGACGACGGCTTGCCGTTGGGCTCCTTGCGCTCGGCGTTGGGGAACAGCACCGCCGCCTTCTCGGTCTTCGCGTTGCGAGAGGAGCGGTGGTCGGAGCGATCGCTCTGCGCAGCGGCATCGGTCACCACCGCGCCACCGAGGGCACCTGCGATCACCAGGGACAACAACGCTTGCTTGCGGATGCGGAATTTCATGGGTCACCTCGGTGGAAACCGCCCGGAGCGGCACGGAAGACGGAGCGGCCATTCCTCGGCCGAGCCAGCAAACCTATCAGAAACCTGTACGCCGTGAAAACGTTTTTAGATGCGTTTTCTGTGACAGGCGCGGGGACGACGACCGACTCAGCCGCACTTGGGCGTCCTGCCGGCGCTGCGCGCCTGCGCATACACCGGTTCCAGCGCGGCGACGTCGCGCTGCAGCTCGCCGATGCGGGCACTGGGATCGGGGTGGGTGGAGAGCCATTGCGGAGGACGGTCGCCGCCGGCGGCCATCATGTTCTTCCACAGATCCACCGCCTGCGCCGGGTCGAACCCGGCCTGCGCCATCAGGCGCTGGCCGACGATGTCCGCCTCGGTTTCCTGCTGGCGCGAACCCGGCAGCAGGAACAGCGTCTGCGCGGTCATGCCGCCGACCTGGCCGACGGTGTCGGCCGCGCCCTGACCGTAGCGCGCGCCGGCCAGCGCGCCGATCACGCTCAGACCCGCCTGCGCGCCGAGCTGGCGGGTGATGCGTTCTTCGTGGTGACGCGAGATGACGTGGCCGATCTCGTGGCCGAGCACGGCGGCGAGCTGGTCCTGGTTCTTGGCCACGCTGAAGATGCCGCTGTTGACCCCGACCTTGCCGCCGGGCAGGGCGAACGCGTTGGGTTCCTTGTCGTTGAACAGCGCGGTTTCCCAGCCGGTGCCGCGCCATTGGTCGGGCAGTTGCGCGACCAGCGCGTTGACCACGCAGCGCACGTACGCATTGCGCTTGGGATCGGTGTCCAGCTGTTCCTTGGCCTTGGCTTCGGCGAACGCCTGCGCGCCCATCTGGTCGAGTTGTTGTTGCGAGATGCCGCCGACGACCTGGGTGCGCCCGGTTGGCGATGTCGTCGTCGCACACGCTGCCAGCAGCATCGCGAACGACGCGCCAAGTACCACTTGCTTCATACGGTCCCCCCCTCCTAACACGCCTCGCAGTGTGGGGGGCCACGTCTTAACATTTCGTCAAACAAACCTTCAGGTTGCGCCAAACCAATAGAGCCCGGCCACCGCGAGGGCGTTGTTGAGCCCATGCGCGGCGATCGGCGCCCACAGGGTGCCGGTGCGCTTGTACAGCCAGGCGAACGCCGCGCCCATGCCGCCGTAGACCAGCCACAGCTGGGCGGTCGCGGCCAGGCTGTTGCCGGTGGTTCCCGGCACCTCGTGCACCAGGGCGAAGGCGGCGCCGCTGAGCAGCATGCCCAGCCGTGGCCGGCCGGCATCCCACAGCCGCCCGAACAGCACGCGGCGGAACAGCAGTTCCTCGTAGGCCGGGGCGATCACCACGGCGAACACGATCAGGAACAACGGCATCTGCGCCATCGCCTCGCGCATCAGCGGCAGGTTGGTGGGTTCGGGCTTGATGCCGAACTGCGCCGACACCGCGGAGATCGCCGCGCTGCCGAAGAACACCCCGGCCGCGACCAGCAGCACCCAGCCCCAGGTCGACGGCACGCGCGCCGCCTGCCACGAGGCGCGGCGCTCGGCGGCACTGGCCGGGCGCCGCAGGAAGTACAGCAACAGCGCCGCGGACAGGGTGCTGACCAGCGCGATCAGCAGCTGCGCCAGCGCGCCCGGCTGGCCGACCTGCTGCGCGACCAGCGTGGCCAGGCGATCGGCGGGAATGCCCTGCGCCTTCAGCTGCATGGCCAGTTGGAAGCCGCGCAGCACGCCCCAGACCAGGCCGCACAGCACGCTCACCCCAAGCAGCACCACCGCCGCCAGCAGCACGTCGAGGAAGAAACCGAGGATCGGCCGGCGCGGACGGGTCGGCGCCGGCGGGGAGGACAAAGACAGCGGAGCGGCGGGCAACGGCGGCGGTGCGGTCATCGCGGTCCTGCGCGGAAGCGGGCGGAAGGCACGGAGGGCAGCCGGCCCCGGCACGCGCCGGGGCGACCGCCGCCGCGGTCAGATGTCGAGGTTGGCGACCTTCAGCGCGTTTTCCTCGATGAAGTCGCGGCGCGGTTCGACCACGTCGCCCATCAAGGTGCTGAAGATCTGGTCGGCGGCGACCGCGTCCTCGATGCGCACCTGCAGCAGGCGGCGCGTGTCCGGGTTCACCGTGGTCTCCCACAGCTGCTCGGCGTTCATTTCGCCCAGGCCCTTGAAGCGCTGGATCTGGCGGCCCTTCTTGGCCTCCTCGAACAGCCAGGCGTAGGCCTGGGCGAAGCTGGTGATGGCCTGGGTCTTGTTGCCGCGCACGATCTGCGCGCCCTCGCGCACCAGCCCGTGCAGCTCCCGCGCGATCTCGCGCAGCGGACGCAGCTCGCCGCTCTCGAACACCGCCATCGGCACCACGTAGGTGGTCTCCTCGCCCATGTGCCGGCGCTCCACCAGCAGGGTAGCTGGACGCTGCGCGTTGGAGGCCTGGAAACGCAGGCTGTAGCGCGCCGAGCCCAGGCTGCCGCGGTTGAGCACCGCCTGCAGCGCCTCCAGGCTCGGATGCGCCTCGCCCTCGGCCTCGAGCTGGGCCACGTCCAGCGGCGGCAGATCGATCAGCGCGGTCAGCAGCGCCGGGTCGTAGCGGTGCGCATTGCGCGCCACCGCCTCGTTGGCGCTGGCGAACAGCAGCAGCAGCTTCTCCAGCGCCGCGCCGGTGATCGGCGGCTCGTTGCTGGCCGGGATCAGCGCCGCGCCTTCGACCGCGCTGCTGGCCAGGTAGGCGTTGAGCGCATTGTCGTCCTTCAGGTACAGCTCCTGCTTGCCCTGCTTGAGCCGGTACAGCGGCGGCAGGCCGATGTAGACGTAGCCGCGCTCGATCAGTTCCGGCATCTGCCGGTAGAAGAAGGTCAGCAGCAGGGTGCGGATGTGCGCGCCGTCGACGTCGGCGTCGGTCATGATGATGATGCGGTGGTAGCGCAGCTTGTCCGGGTTGTACTCGTCGCGGCCGATGCCGGTACCCAGCGCGGTGATCAGCGTGCCGACCTGGTCGGAGGACAGCATGCGGTCGAAGCGCGCGCGCTCGACGTTGAGGATCTTGCCGCGCAGCGGCAGCACCGCCTGGTTCTTGCGGTTGCGGCCTTGCTTGGCCGAGCCGCCCGCCGAGTCACCCTCGACGATGAACAGCTCCGACAGCGCCGGATCCTTTTCCTGGCAGTCGGCCAGCTTGCCGGGCAAGCCGGCGATGTCCAACGCGCCCTTGCGGCGGGTGAGGTCTCTTGCCTTGCGCGCGGCCTCGCGGGCGCGGGCGGCATCGACGATCTTGCCGGCGATGGCCTTGGCCTCGTTGGGGTTCTCCTGCAGGAACTCCTCCAGGCGCGCACCGAAGGCGTTCTCCACCGCCGGGCGCACGTCCGAGCTGACCAGCTTTTCCTTGGTCTGGCTGGAGAAGCTCGGGTCCGGCACCTTCACCGACAGCACCGCGATCATGCCTTCGCGCATGTCGTCGCCGGTCAGGTTGATCTTGGCCTGCTTGGCGATGCCGTTCTGCTCGATGTAGGTGTTGAGCACGCGGGTCAGCGCGCCGCGGAAGCCGGCCAGGTGGGTGCCGCCGTCCTTCTGCGGGATGTTGTTGGTGAAGCAGTACATCGTCTCCTGGTAGGAGTCGGTCCACTGCAGTGCCACTTCCACGGTGATGCCGTTGTGCTCGCCGGTGACCGAGATCACGTTCGGGTGCAGCGGGGTCTTCAGCTGCGCCAGGTGCTCGACGAAGCTGCGGATGCCGCCCTCGTAGTGGAAGTCGTCGCGGCGGCCCTCGCCGCGCTCGTCGGCGAGCACGATCTTGACCCCGGAGTTGAGGAAGGACAGTTCGCGCAGGCGCCGGGCCAGGATGTCGTAGTGGAATTCCACGTTGTTGTGAAAGGCCACCACCGACGGCCAGAAGCGCACCGTGGTACCGCGCTGGGTGGTCTCGCCGAGCTTGGCCAGCGGCGCCACGGCCGCGCCGTTGCTGAATTCCTGCTGGTAGTGAAAGCCGCCCTGGAACACGTCCAGCAGCAGCTTCTCCGACAGCGCGTTGACCACGCTGACGCCGACGCCGTGCAGGCCGCCGGACACCTTGTAGCTGTTGTCGTCGAACTTGCCGCCGGCGTGCAGCACGGTCATCACCACCTCGGCGGCGGAGACCTCGCGGCCGAGCTTGGCGCTCATCTGCGCGTGCTTGCCGACCGGGATGCCGCGGCCGTTGTCGGACACCGACACCGAACCGTCGGCGTGGATGGTCACCGCAACGTGATCGGCATGCCCGGCAAGGGCTTCGTCGATGGAGTTGTCGACGACCTCGAACACCATGTGATGCAGGCCGGTGCCGTCATGGACGTCGCCGATGTACATGCCGGGCCGCTTGCGGACCGCCTCCAGGCCTTCCAGGGCGGTGATGCTATTGGCGTCGTAGTTGCCGTTGCTTGCCGGGGTGTTCTGTTCGTCGGTCATTGCGCGTGCCGTAGGCTCCACGAGGCGGCGAAGACAGGCCGGGGCCTGTTCGCGCCGCTGGATAGGGGATTGGCAGAAATTATAGCAGCCCGGGCCGCCGGACCCGTGGCGGCCTAGGAAACGGCCAGGATCTGGCCATGTTCCACGTGGAACCGCGCGATCGGCAGGCCGGCGTCGGCCAGCGCCTGCGGCGTTTCCGTCGCGGTGACGAAGACCTGGGCCGGTCCGGCACGCAGCCGCTCCAGGACCCGGCCCTGGTGGTGGCGGTCCAGTTCCGAGGCCAGATCGTCCAAGGCAATCACCGGCCACTCGCCGCGCTGCTCGGCATAGTCCTCGGCTTGCGCCAGCAGGCAGGCCAGGGCGGTGAGCTTGGCCTGCCCGCGGGAAAGCGCGTCGCGGCCGGGGATCTCGGCGAAGCTGAGGCTCCAGTCGGCGCGGTGCGGCCCGGCCGAGGTATAGCCCAGTTGCCGGTCGCGTTCGCGATTGAGCAGCAGCGCATCGGCCAGCGAAACCTCCTGACGGCGCCAGCCGGGCGCGAACTGCAGATGCGCGATCCCCAACGCCGGCGCCAGATCGGGGGCAAGGGCGAGCAGGCGCTGCAGCAGGCGGTCCAGGTAATCCTGGCGGCGCGATGTCAGCGGCTCGCCTGCCTCGGCCAGTTCGTGATCCCAGGCGTCGAGCGCCGCGCCGCTGCCGCCGCTCTTGAGCAGGGCGTTGCGCTGCTTGAGTGCCCGCGCATAGCGCCGCCATAGCGACAGGAAGTCAGGTTCCACGTGGAACAAGCCCCAATCGACGAAGCGGCGCCGCGGCTCGCCACCACCGCTGACCAGCAGATGACTGCCCGGCTCGAAGGTGACCACCGCCAGTGCCGCGCACAGTGTGCCGAGGTGGGCGACGTCCTGCCCGTCGAGCCGGCCGCGCCATTCCTGGCCGCTGTGGCGCAGCCCGGCGCGCCGCCGGCGGGTCGCGCCAGCATCGTCGGCCTGTTCCTGCCATTCCACGAAGACATCCAGCGCCTCCTGACCCTGGCGGACCAGCCCATCGCGCACACGGCCGCGGAAGCTGCGGCCATAGGCCATCAGGTGCATCGCCTCGAGCACCGTGGTCTTGCCGGCGCCATTGTCGCCGGTGATCAGGTTCAGCCCGGGCGCAGGGGCCAACTCGAGCGTCACGAAGCGGCGCAGATGGTGAAAGTCGAGGCGAGAGACGTGCATGCGGGGATAGAGGCGAAAGCGCTCGCGCCGGGCGCACGCAGATCGAAGGCTGTGGGGTAGGGCGGCAGCATACCCAAAACGGTTGGGTCGCGTTGGTCGGGCAATCCCGTGCGGGGGCACGCTACGTCATACCGATTTCGTTATGTCCCGCTGAGCCAGGCAGCTCGCGGCCTAGCCCAACGGCGGTGCGCTGCGTCGAAACGCAAGCCGCAAGACATGGAGGAAGGGGCGCTGCTTCCGGTTCATCGACGACGGGATGTGCTTGGCGTCGAAGCCGTCCCTCGATGTCCTTGCGCCGAGCCGGACAGCGTCTCCGTCGATGACCTGCGCGCGCACCGAATGGATCCACCTCGTCGGTCATTGGCCTGCGCGGATCCAGCTCAATGCGCCTTGCAGTGCTTCGTCCCAAGCGACAAAAAGAAAACCCGGCACAAGGCCGGGTCGCTTTTCGCGCGTGTTCCACGTGGAACACGAAGCGAGAACGTCAGAGACGCAGCGGCATCACCACGTGGCGCGAGCGGGCGCTGCTGGCTTCGCGCACCAGCGCCGACGAGTTGGCGTCGCGCAGCTGGATCACCACGAACTCCTCGCGCAGCGCGGACAGCGCATCGAGCAGGTAGTTCACGTTGAAGCCGATCGCCAGGTCGCTGACCTTGGTGTCCGCTTCCACTTCTTCCTGCGCTTCTTCCTGCTCCGGGTTGTGCGCGCTGATCTTCAGCTGGCCCGGGGAGACTTCCACGCGCACGCCGCGGTACTTCTCGTTGGACAGGATCGCCGCACGCTGCAGCGCCGCGCGCAGGGTTTCGCGATCCAGCTTGACCTCGCGGTCGGCACCGATCGGGATCACGGCTTCATAGTCGGGGAAGCGACCATCGATCAGCTTGGAAGTGAAGGTGACATCGTCGCGCTTCACCCGCACGTGCGCGCGACCGACTTCCAGTTCGACTTCGCGCTCGCCGCCTTCCAGCAGGCGCTGCAGCTCGGTCACGCCCTTGCGCGGCACGATGATCTGGCGCTTGGCGCCGCCAGCGTTCTCCAACTCGGTCTCGCACAGCGCCAGGCGATGGCCATCGGTGGCCACGCAGCGCAGGGTCTGGTCGCGCAGGTCGAACAGCAGGCCGTTGAGGTAATAGCGCACGTCCTGCTGCGCCATCGCGAACGCGGTGCGCTCGATCAGTTCCTTCAACGCGGCTTCCGGCACCACCACGCGCTCGGTGGCTTCGACTTCGTCGACCGACGGGAAGTCGTTGGCGGGCAGAGTGGCCAAGGTGAAGCGGCTGCGCCCGGCCTGCACGGTGATCTTGTCGCCGGACTGGGACACGGTGACCTTGCTGCCGTCTGGCAGGGCACGCACGATCTCGAACAGCTTGCGCGCCGGGATCGTGGTTTCGCCGTCCTGGGCATCGTCGACCGCAATGCGCGAGACCATTTCCACTTCCAGATCGGTGCCGGTCAGCGACAGCTGGCCGCCCTGCACCTGCACCAGGAAGTTGGCCAGAACCGGCAAGGTCTGGCGGCGTTCGACCACATTGACGACTTGCGCCAATGGCTTGAGGAAGGCTTCGCGCTGCAGTGTGAAACGCATGTGGTTCCGTGCCCCTATGCTTTAAAAGATGTGGAATAAATCAAAAGCTTGGTGGTGATGGTAGAGCGAAATTCGGTGCAAATGTAGCTCAAGCGACTGAAAACAAAGAATTTTTGGCGCTCCCAATCCCGTGTACTACTGTCCCGGAACTGGTGGGGAAACCTGTGGATAGTTTTGCCGTCGCCGCCGCGTCGCGCTTTATCCACAGTTTCTCCCGGATTTGTCGCGAAGTCATGCACCGATTTATCCGGCGTCCTCCGCACCGGCCGCCGCCCTACTCGCTGAGCTTGCGGATCAGCTTGTCCCAGTCCTCGCGGAGCTTGCCGTCGGTCTCCATCAGGTGCTTGATCTGGCGGCAGGCGTGCAGCACGGTGGTGTGGTCGCGCCCGGCGAACGCGTCGCCGATTTCCGGCAGGCTGTGTTCGGTCAGTTCCTTGGTCAGCGCCATCGCCACCTGCCGCGGCCGCGCCAGCGAGCGCGTACGCCGCTTGGACAGCAGATCCTTGATCTGCAGGCCGTAGTAGTCGGCCACGGTCTTCTGGATGTTGGGGATGCCGATGGCCTGCTGCTGCGCGCGCAGCAGGTCGCGCAGGGTTTCCTGGGCGAACTCGGTGGTGATCGCGCGGCCGGTGAAGTTGGCGCGGGCGGCCAGCGTGTTGAGCGCGCCTTCCAGGTCGCGCACGTTCGAGCGCATCTTCTTGGCGATCAGGAACGCCACGTCGTCGGGGATTTCCGCGCCGCGCTCGCGCGCCTTGGCCAGCACGATCGCCGCGCGGGTCTCGAAATCGGGCGGATCGATCGCCACCGACAGGCCCCAGGCCAGGCGCGACTTCAGCCGCGGCTCCAGGCCCTCGACCTCGCGCGGATACCGGTCGCAGGTCAGGATGATCTGCTGGCGGCCGTCGAACAGCGCGTTGAAGGTGTGGAAGAACTCTTCCTGGGTGCGGTCCTTGCCGGCGAAGAACTGGATGTCGTCGATCAGCAGCGCGTCCACCTGCTGGAACTGGCGCTTGAACTGGTCCATGGTCTTGTCCTGCAGCGCGCGGATCATCGCGCTGAAGAACTGTTCCGAACGCAGGTACATCACCCGCGCATTCGGGTTCTGCTCGCGCATGGCGTTGCCGGCGGCGAACATCAGGTGGGTCTTGCCCAGGCCGGTGCCGCCGTACAGCAGCAGCGGGTTGTGCGCGCGGTCGCCGGGCTTCTGCGCGGCCTGCACCGCTGCGGCCAGGCCGAGCTGGTTGCTGCGGCCCTCGACGAAGTTGGCGAAGGTGTAGTGCGAATCGAGATTGCCGGCGAACGGCTCCAGCAATGGCGGCGCCGGCGTGCGCGCGGCGGCGGCCTCGCTGGGCGGGGCGGCGACCGGTTCCGGCGCGCGCGGGCGCGAGCCGACCTGCAGCAGCACCTCGCCGCTGCCGGCGAAGTAGGTCAGCAGCTCGCGGATGCGCGGCAGGTAGCGCTCGCGCACCTGCTCGACGATGAAGGCGTTCGGGGCGTACAGCACCATGCTGTTGTCATGGCGCTGTTCGGCTTGCAGCGGTTTCAACCAAGTGTGAACGTCCTCGGCTGGAAATTCGGCTTCCAGACGTTCCAGGCAACGGGGCCAAGCATCCATCAGATCTAAATTCGTCGATAGACCGGGCATGAAGGGCGCGCTCGGGCGCGGCGCATTCGGCCGGTGGGAGAGGAAAGCGGATGGATCAGACTACCACCGGCGCGCAGGGTCGGGAATGGTTTTCCCATGGCTATTCACAGATCCATCCACAGGCCGCGGCGGGGGCCTGACGGGCGTAGCAGGTACAGGGAGTTGACCGCGCCGTGAGTGGTCCTATAGAATTTCCGGTTCTTTCCGCCCCATTCAGATCAGAGCGCCCCGATGGCCACCAAGCGCACCTTCCAGCCCAGCAACCTCAAGCGCAAGCGCGACCACGGCTTCCGTGCCCGTATGGCCACCGCCGACGGCCGCAAGATCCTGGCCCGCCGCCGCGCCAAGGGCCGCAAGCGCCTGAGCGCTTGATTGCTTCGCCGCCCCAGGCGGCGCCTGCAATCCGGACCGTGAATCCTCCCGACCCGCGTAGGCGATTTCCTCGCTCTGCGCGGGTTCGCACGTCTGCGGAATACCGCGTCGTGTTCGATGCCGCGCGCCGCTGCTCCGAGCCGCTGATGAGCCTGCACTGGCGCAGTGCGCCGCACCCGGCACGACTGGGGTTGGCGGTGTCGCGCAAGGTCGACAAGCGCGCGGTCGTGCGCAATCGCATCAAGCGCGTGCTGCGCGAGGCCACGCGGCAGCTGTTGCCGTGGCTGGCGCCCGGCGATTACGTGGTGGTGGCGCGCAGCGCCGCCGCCCAGGCCAGCGGCGTGCAACTGCGCCAGGCCTATGAGCGCCTGCTGCGTCGCGCCGGCGCATTGCCGGCCCCGGCCGCGGACGGCACAATGCCGCCGCCTCTCCGTCCTTCTTCCCCCACTTCCACGTCAGAAACCGCTTCTGGCTGAGCCGAGCTTGCCTGTCCGATGAACCAGACCCGCCTTTTCCTGATTTTCGCCTGGCTGATGGTCGCGGCGCTGTTGTGGATGGAGTGGAACAAGGAGCATGCGCCGAACGCCACTGCGACAACGGTCGCGGCGGCGACCACGGTGCCGCCGGCGCAGGACGCCGACGCCGGCGCCACGCATGCGCCCGCGGTGCCGCAGGCCACGGTGCCCGGCACTGCGCCGGCCAGCACCACGCCCGAGACCGCCGCGGCCAGCGCCGCGCCGCGGGTCACCGTCACCACCGACGTGCTGCGCCTGACCCTGGATGGCCGCAGCGTGTTCGACGCCGACCTGCTGCTGTTCCCGCAGACCAAGCAGCCCGGCAGCCCGCCGGTGCAACTGCTGACCGAGGACCCGGCGCATCCGTACACCGCCATCAGCGGCTGGGTGGGCGAGCACAACTCGCCGTCGCCGGGTCCGGGCGGCTTCCGCCCCGAGCAGCCGGGCCAGGACTACGTGCTGGCCAAGGGCCAGGACAGCCTGCAGGTGCCGTTCGTGTGGAACGGCCCGGACGGCGTCAGCATCCGCCGCGTCTACACCCTGCAGCGTGGCCACTACGCGGTGCAGGTGCACGACGAGGTCATCAACCACGGCAGCAAGCCGTGGCAGGGCTATGTGTTCCGCAAGCTGAGCCGGGTGCCGACCATCGTCAGCCGCGGCATGACCAATCCGGATTCCTTCAGCTTCAACGGCGCCACCTGGTTCAGCAAGCAGGACGGCTACCAGCGCAGGGCGTTCAAGGACTACATGGAAGATGGTCCGCTCAACCAAACCATCAAGGGCGGCTGGATCGCACTGCTGCAGCATCACTTCTTTACAAGCTGGATTCCGCAGGCTGATCAGCAATCCCTGTTTGTGCTGTCCAATGACGGTCCGCGCCACGTGATCGAAACGCGCGGCCCGGGCTTCACAGTGGAGCCGGGCGCCAGCGCAAGCACCGAAGCGCGGTTGTGGGTTGGGCCGAAGTTGGTCAACCAAATTGCTAAGGAACAAGTGCAGGGCCTGGATCGCGTCGTCGATTACAGCCGCTTCACTTTGCCCGCAATGCTGGGCCAGGGCCTGTTCTGGATCCTCAGCCATCTGCACAGCCTGCTCGGCAACTGGGGCTGGTCGATCGTCGGCCTGGTGGTGCTGCTCAAGCTGATCCTGTATCCGCTGTCGGCCGCGCAGTACAAGAGCATGGCCAAGATGCGCAAGTTCCAGCCGCGCATCCAGCAGCTCAAGGAGCGCTACGGCGACGACAAGCAGAAGTTCCAGACGGCGATGATGGAGCTGTACAAGAAGGAGAAGATCAACCCGATGGGCGGCTGCCTGCCGGTGCTGATCCAGATGCCGATCTTCTTCGCGCTGTACTGGGTGCTGGTGGAGTCGGTGGAACTGCGTCAGGCGCCGTGGTTCGCCTGGATCCAGGATCTGACCGCGCGCGATCCGTATTTCATCCTGCCGGTGATCAACGTGGCGGTGATGTGGCTGACGCAGAAGCTGACGCCGTCGCCGGGCATGGATCCGGTGCAGGCCAAGATGATGCAGTTCATGCCGCTGGTGTTCGGCGTGATGATGGCCTTCGTGCCGTCCGGCCTGGTGCTGTACTGGGTCACCAACGGTTCGCTGGGCCTGTTGCAGCAGTGGTGGATGACCAAGCGCCACGGCGAACCGGCCACGGCCGGCGGTGGCGGCAGCGGCAAGCCGCCGGCCAAGGCCAAGAAGTAAACCCGACAAAGCCCGCCCTCCGGCGGGCGTTGCGCATGCGGCCGGGGGAGGCGCCGGCGTGTGCGTTTCCGCACCGTCTTGCTCGCGAGTCCCTGGTCATGCGCAAGCGCCGTCGTCCGTTGTCGCCATCCGTGGCCGTGATCGGCCTGCTCGCGTTGGCCCTGGCCGCCTGCCAGCGCTCGCCGGCCGGCAGCGAGACGGCGGCCGCCAAGCCCGCATCGCCCGAGGCGGCGATCGCCATCCCCGGCTCGCCGGTGTTGCAGACCCAGGCCACGGCGCTGCTGCAAGGCCTGCAGGCGCAGCTGGCGGCGCAGCGCAAGATCATCGTGCTGCTGGCCGACGAGGCCGGACAATCGCCGGCCGACCGGCAGACCTCCAGCAGCGTCGGACAGCAGCTGTTCCATGAGGGCCTGGAGCGCCGCGAAACGCTGGCCAGGCAGTTCGACGCGCTGCTGGCGCTGCCCGATCCGCAGCGCTTCGCCGCGGTCGGCAGCCTGCTGGACTACGTCGAATCGGCACTGGACCTGTACGACGCCGACCGCCTGGCATTCCGCGAGATTCTCGCCGACTGGCAGCTGCGCATCGGCAAGGATTCCTCGCTGCCGGCGATCAAGCTGCACCAGCGCATCGGCGAGGACCTGGAGGCGCTCGACGAAATCGAGCGCACCTACAACCGCGAGATCACCGCGATCTTCAGCCGCTTCGATCGCACCCGCGCGATCGTGCAGAAGCGCGAGAAGTGGGAGGACTACGTCGCCCACCTGGGCACGTTGTACACGCGCGAGGCGATCCTGCGCGACTACGGCGTGATCACGCCGTACCCGATGTCGATGAAGGACAGCGACCGAGAGGTGTTCGGCCGCGACCTCCCGCCGAAGACCGTGGTGCTGAGTTTCGACGACGGCCCGCACCGCGCGTACACCGACGAGATCGTCGCCATCCTCAAGCGCTACGACGTGCCGGCCACGTTCTTCGAAGTCGGCCGCAACCTGGGCAAGCTGGAGCCCGATGGCAAGGTCGACTTGTCGCCGCTGGCCAACGTCAGCCGCAGCCTGATGGAGCAGGGCTACACCGTCGGCAACCACAGCCTGACCCACGCGCAACTGTCCAAGGAAACCGGCGCCGCGCTGCGCAGCCAGATCCTCGACACCGACCGCATGCTGCGCGCGGTCGATGCCAAGCGTGCGCCGCTGTTCCGCTTCCCCTATGGCGCGCGCAACGCCGAGGGCATGCAGATCCTCGGCGAGGCCGGGCTGAAGTCGGTGATGTGGAACGTGGATTCGCTGGACTGGGCCGACCCGGTGCCGGAGTCGATCGTGCAGCGCGTGCTCGAGCAGGTCGGCCGCGAGCAGCGCGGCATCCTGCTGTTCCACGACATCCACGAACGCACGGTCAAGGCGCTGCCGCAGATCCTGGACCGGCTCAGCGCCGACGGCTACCAGTTCGCTGCCTGGAACGGGCGCGACTTCAGCGTGGCGCGCGCGGCCAGCAACGCTGCCGCACCGGCGGTGACCAGCGGCTACGACAAGTCGTGGGCGATCGTGATCGGCATCGACGACTACGCGCACTGGCCCAAGCTGCAGTACGCGGCCAACGATGCACAGGCGATCGCGCAGACGCTCACCGGCAGCTTCGGCTTCCCCTCGTCGCAGGTGATCGTGCTGAAGAACCAGGAAGCCACCCGCAACAATATCCTGGCCGCCTTCCACGATCGGCTCGCGCACGGCGGCGTGGGCAAGAACGATCGCGTGTTCGTGTTCTTCGCCGGCCATGGCGCGACCCGCAAGCTGGCCTCCGGACGCGACCTCGGCTACATCATCCCCGCTGATTCGGACCCGGCGCAGTTCGCCACCGACGCGATTCCGATGACCGAGATCCAGGACATCGCCGAAAGCCTGGAAGCCAAGCACGTGCTGTTCGTGATGGACGCGTGCTACAGCGGCCTGGGCCTGACCCGCGGCGGCGGCACCAGCGCCTACCTGCGCGAGAACGCGCGGCGCATCGCCCGGCAGATGCTCACCGCCGGCGGCGCCGACCAGCAGGTGGCCGACAGCGGCCCCAACGGCCATTCGGTGTTCACCTGGGTGCTGTTGCAGGCGCTGTCGGGCAAGGCCGACCTCAACGGCGACGGCCTGATCACCGGCACCGAGCTGGCGGCCTACGTGGCGCCGGCGGTGTCGAGCATCTCGCAGCAGACGCCCGCGTTCGGCAGCCTGCCCGGTTCGCAGGGCGGCGAGTTCGTGCTGCAGGTGCCGGAGGGCGAGGAATTCCTCACCGCCAGCACGCAGCAACTGTCCTCGGCGGCGATCGCGATGAACGACCGCGTCGATGCGGCCGCGCCGGCATCGACCGCGACGCCGAACGCCGGCGCCAGCAGCGCCGACGCGCCGGCCGCCCCGGCCAAACCGGCGGTGGTGGTCAAGGACCTGCAGGGCGGCGAGCGGCCGCTGGCGGTGCCGGCGGCGGCCGGCCCGGTGTCCGACCGGCAGCGCGCGCAGCGCGCCAACGACCGCGGCCTGCAGCTGTACAAGGAGAAGCGCTACGACGAGGCCGAAGCGCAGTTCACCGAGGCGCTGAAGCTGCGCCCGGACTTCGCGCTGGCGGCCAACAACCTGGGCTTCATCTACTATCGCCAGGGCAAGTACGCGCAGGCCGTGCGCTGGCTGGAGAACACGCTGAAGATCGACCCCTCGCGCGCGGTGGCCTACGTCAACCTGGGCGACGCCTACCGCCAGCTGGGCGATGCCGCCAAGGCCAAGCGCGCCTTCCAGACTTACCTGGAACTGCAACCCAATGGTGCATCGGCCGCCTACGTCCGTGGCCAGTTGCAGACGCTCTAATCCACCGCACCACCAACCTGCCGCCCTCGCCATGCCGTCTTCCGCCACCGACACCATCGCCGCCATCGCCACTGCCCCTGGTGCGGGCGGTGTCGGCGTGGTGCGCGTGTCGGGTCCGGCGGCGGCGGCCGTTGCCGCCGGTCTCGGTCTTGGCGGATTGGTGCCGCGCAGCGCCCGCTACGCGCGTTTCCGCGACGCGCATGGCGAGGTCGTGGACGACGGCATCGCGCTGTGGTTCCCGGCGCCGCGCAGCTTCACCGGCGAGGACGTGCTGGAACTGCAGGCGCATGGCAGCCCGGTGCTGCTGCGGCACCTGGTGGCGCGCTGCTGCGAACTCGGCGCGCGTCCCGCACGTCCGGGCGAGTTCAGCGAACGCGCCTTCCTCAACCGCAAGCTCGACCTGGCCCAGGCCGAGGCGATCGCCGACCTGATCGCTGCCGGCGACCTGCGCGCGGCACGTGCGGCGCGGCGCTCGCTGGACGGGGTGTTCTCGCGCCGCGTCGACGACCTGGCCGAACAGCTGATCCGCCTGCGCATCCATATCGAAGCGGCGATCGATTTCGCCGACGAGGCGCTGGACACGCTGGGCGGTGCGCAGGTCCGCGCCGGGCTGGAGCAGGCGCGCGCGGATCTGGCGCAGCTGCGCGTCGACGCCGAACGCGGCCGGCGCCTGCGCGATGGCCTGCACGCGGTGCTGGTCGGCCCACCGAATGCCGGCAAGAGTTCCCTGCTCAACGCGCTGGCCGGCAGCGACCGCGCCATCGTCACCGACATCGCCGGCACCACCCGCGACACCTTGCACGAGACCGTGCGCCTGGATGGCGTGGAACTGACCCTGGTCGACACCGCCGGCCTGCGCGAGGGCGGCGATGCGATCGAGCGCGAGGGCATGCGCCGCGCGCGCCAGGAACTGCAGCGCGCCGACCTGGCGCTGATCGTGCTCGATGCGCGCGAGGCCGGGGCCGGGCAGGCGGCGATCGCCGATGCCATCGCCGAGGTGCCGCAGCGCCTGTGGATCCACAACAAGAGCGACCTGCTCGCTGCTGTACCTGCCGCCAGCGCCGAGCGCGTCTATGTCTCCGCCGCCACCGGCAGTGGTTTGGAGCAGTTGCACGCGCAATTGCGCGCGATCGCTGGCGCCGCGGCCGGCGAGGGCAGCGACGGCGAGTTCTCCGCACGTGCGCGCCACGTCGATGCGCTGCAGCGGGCCGCCGCCCATGCCGACGCGGCCGTCGCCGAACTGCAGCACGAACGCCTGGAACTGGCCGCCGAGGAACTGCGCCTGGCGCATGCCGCGCTCGGCGAGATCGTCGGCACGCTCAGCGCCGACGACTTGCTTGGGCGGATCTTCTCCAGCTTCTGCATCGGCAAGTAGCGCGCACGCGCGCGCGCCACCGAGCCTGCTTACGGCTTCGACGCCGCCAGCTGCGCGCGCTGGTCCTGCAGCCACTGTTCGAACGGCAGCGGTGCCTGCCCGGTCAGCGCCTGGTAGTCGCCAGTGACCGTGGCGACGCGGCCGGCCGCGGTGTTGGTGTCGAACGAGGCATAGACGCGCGCGACCGGCTCGGGCAGGCCGGCGCCGACCATGCCCTGCACCAGGCCCTCGACCGGCACCGGCACCACCTGGATCCGTACGTCCAGGACCTGGGCGACCAGTGCGGCGATCTCGGCGGTGGTGTAGGCGCGGGCGCCGCTGAGGGTGAGCGTGCGCTTGCCGTCGCCGCTGGCCAGGGCGACCGCGGCAGCGCGGGCCAGGTCGTCTCGGGCGATGTGGGCGATGCCGCCATCGCCGGCTGCGCTGTACCACTGGCCCGAGGCCAGCACCGACGGCAGGCTCATGAACAGATTCTCGAAGTACCAGTGGTTGCGCAGCACGGTCCAGGCGGGTAGGGCGCTGGCGGCAAGGGCGTCTTCGGTACCGGCATGGTCGGTGGCCAACAGCAGCGGCGAGCCGTGCGGTTCTGGGCAGGAGGTGTAGACCAGGTGGCCGACGCCGGCGCGCTCGGCCGCGGCGATCGCCGCCTGGTGCTGCTGCAGGCGGTGGCCGGGGCGGTCCAGTGCGTCGGTGCTGATCAGCAGCAAGCGGCCGGCGCCGCGGAACGCTGCGTCGAGCGAGGGGGCGTCGTCGAAATCGCCGTGGCGCACGTCCACGCCGCGCGCCGCCCAGGCGGCCAGGCGTTCGGGCTGGCGGGTCATCGCCACCACGCGCGATGGCGCGATCTGCAGGGTGTCGAGCAGGTGCGCGAGCACGCGCTGGCCGAAGTGGCCGCCGGCGCCGGTGACGAGCAGGGAGTCGGAAGATGCGGACATGACAGGTCTCCTGAGGAAGGGGGCGTCGCTGGACGCCTTGGTCTGGAAAAGGAACCTGGTCTATCCTAGAGACCTCGGCCGACCTGTAAAGACGGCACTTTCTCCGCCCCTGCTTACCTCGAGGTAACCTCCATGGACATCGTCGCACCGCCGGCCGCCACCTGCGACGTGCTGATGAGCCAGCAATTGCAGGACTACCAGCGCGCCGGCATGGCCATCGACCAGTGCCCGGTGCGCGACGTGCTGGCGCAGATCGGCGACAAGTGGAGCACCCTGTTCGTGATGCTGCTGGCCGAACGCCCGCACCGCTTCGGCGAACTGCGCCGCGCGCTGCCGGACATCTCCCAGCGCATGCTGACCCAGACCCTGCGCGACCTGCAGCGCGAAGGGCTGGTCGCGCGTGAGGTGCTGCCGACCGTGCCGCCTGGGGTGGAGTACCGGCTCACTCCGCTGGGCCAATCGCTGAGCGTGGTGCTGGCGCCGCTGGTGCGCTGGGCCGCCGATCACCACGCGCAGATCCGCAGCGCTCGCGCCGCGTTCGAGAGCGATTCACCGGCACCGAGCGCGCACGCCGCCGCTGGCTGAGCGCAGTGTGAGCACGAATGGTGGGGCTGCTGATCACCGAGGACGCCCCATACGTAGATACGTAGGAGCGGCTTCAGCCGCGACGGGCTTTACTGGAACGCCCGGTCGCGGCTGAAGCCGCTCCTACGGACATTTCCGCATTACCGGCATCACTTGCGGCATCTCGCAACCCTGCAAACCCGACAGCCCCGAACGCCCGACCTCGGCAACCCCGGATCAGCGCTCCGCGATCACCCGCGCGCTGTAGCTGTCGCCGTCGCGCTGCACCCGCACCGGTCCGCCGAATACCGCCGACAACGGTGCATCGGCCAGCAGGTCCTCGCGCGTGCCGTCGGCGTACACCTGGCCCTCGCGCAGCAGGATCACCCGCGCGATCTCCGGCACGATCTCTTCGATGTGGTGCGTGACCAACACCAGGGTGATGCCCTGGCGGGCGAGGTCGCGCATCGTCGCCAGCAGGTGCTCGCGTGCGACCAGGTCCAGCCCGGTGCTGGGTTCGTCCAGCAGCAACGCCTGCGGCCGGTTGACCAGGGCGCGCGCGATCAGCACGCGTCGGGTTTCGCCGGCCGACAATTCGGCGTACGGGCGCCGCAGCAGCGGCAGCGCGTGCGCGGCCTGCAGCGCCTCGCGCGCCCGCGCCCGCATTGCCTCGGTCACCTCGCGGTGCGGCGGCACCACATAGCTGGCGAAGAACCCGGACAGCACCGCGCTTTCCACATCCAGCCCGGGCATGTCGGCGAGATTGACGCTGAGATCGCCGGTGACGATGCCCAACTGGCTGCGTAGCCGATCCACCTGCCAGCGGCTCTGGCCGAGCACCCGCACCGCCGGTTCCTCGCCGGCGCGCGCCAGCGGATACAGCTCGCGGGTGATGAGCTTGATGAACGAGGATTTGCCGCAGCCGTTCGGGCCGAGGATGGCGGTGTGCTGGCCGAGTGCGATGCGCAGGCTCAGCGCGTGCAGCACGCGGACCTGGCCGCGCACGACGCTGGCGCGGTCCAGTTCGATCAGCGGCGCAGATGCTGGCACAGGGGTTGCTTGGGGAGAGGCGACTGACATGGAACCGACACCGTTCTGTGATCGGAAGCGCTTGGCGGCTGAATACCATACGCGAGCGCCGGGTGAAGTTTGCAGTCGCAACCCCCATCATGTTCTGACCCCACGCCGTCCTACGCTCTGGAGCTTCTGGCAATGTTCGACGCGATCCTCGACTTCCTCGGCAACGGCCTGCTCGGCGTCGGCTGGTGGGGCATGCTGGCCGTGCTGCTGTTGTTCACCCAGCTCACCATCTTCGCGGTGACCTTGTATCTGCACCGCAGCCAGGCGCACCGCGGCGTGGATTTCCATCCGCTGCTGTCGCACTTCTTCCGCTTCTGGACCTGGTTCACCACCTCGATGATCACCAAGGAGTGGGTGGCGATCCATCGCAAGCACCACGCCAAGGTGGAGACCGAGGAAGATCCGCACAGCCCGCAGACCAAGGGCATCGCCCGCGTGTTCTGGCGCGGCGTGGAGCTGTACCGCGAAGCGCGGACCCAGCGCGGCGACATCGAGCAGTACGGCAAGGGCGCGCCGGACGACTGGATCGAGCGGCACCTGTACACCCCGCACGCGAACCTGGGGCCGCTGGCGCTGTTCGTGGTCAACTTCGCGCTGTTCGGCCTGCCCGGCATCGCCCTGTGGGCGCTGCAGATGGCCTGGATCCCGTTCTGGGCCGCCGGCGTGATCAACGGCCTGGGCCACTGGTGGGGCTACCGCAACTTCGAGTCGGCCGACACCTCGACCAACCTGACGCCGTGGGCGCTGTGGATCGGCGGCGAAGAACTGCACAACAATCACCATGCCTTCCCGAGCTCGGCCCGCTTCTCGATGCGCCGTTGGGAACTGGACATCGGCTGGATCGCGATCCGTGCGCTGGCGGCCCTGCGCCTGGCCAAGATCCTGCGCGTGGCGCCGACCCTGGACGTGCGCCCGAACATCGCCGTGCCCGACGCCGACACCCTGCGCGCGCTGCTGTCGCATCGCTTCCAGGCGATGACCGATTACCAGCGCAACGTGTTCGCGCCGACGCTGAAGGAAGAAGCCGCGCAGGCCGGCGCCAAGCTGCGCAAGCTGCTGCCGCGGCGCCTGCGCAAGGGCCTGGTCGACGATGGCCGCTGGCTCAAGCCCGACGCCCGCGCACAGCTGCAGCACTGGGTGGCGCAGCGTCCGCGCATGCGCACCCTGGTCGAGCACCGCGCGCGCCTGGCCGCCCTGCTGGAAGCGCGCACCCACGACGCCAGCGAACGCCTCAAGCACCTGCAGGCCTGGTGCCACGATGCCGAAGCCAGCGGCATCGCCGCGCTGCAGGCGTACGCGGCGCGATTGAAGGGCTACGCCCTGGCATGAGCCGCGGCGGACCGCGCACCCGGTCGCACGAACGCCGCCTTGCGCGGCGTTCGTCGTTACTGGCCTTGTCGACGCTGAGCCTCGCTGGCGCCCTGTTCGCTGGTGGCATCGCCGACGCCCAGGCGCAGGCGATCGACAGCACCGCCAGCTACCTGCAGCGCATGGACCGCGACGGCGACGGCCGTGTCAGCCTGGACGAATACCTGGCCTGGATGAGCTACGCCTTCGATGCACGCGACCGCGACCACGACGGCGTGCTCAGCCCTGCCGAACTGCCCGGCGGCCGCGGCCCGCCGATCACCCGCACTCAGCACATCGCCACCCTCACCGCGCGCTTCCGCAAGCAGGACACCAACGGCGACGGCTACCTCAGCGCGCGGGAGTTGGCGGCGCCGCCGCAGTGAGCAAGGATCCGAGGTACAGCGGAGAACCTCTGGCTCTACTGCTGGGGTTTATAAAAATCCAGACTGTGGCGTGTTGATGCTCTGGTGCGTGGGGAATAGCGCAACCACATTAAAACGAAACCAACGACAGCCCTATTTCCCCAGACTCGCCCCGCCGAGGGGACATGCAATCCGGTGCAGCCTGTATGGCTCCAGTGATTGGCTCAACGCGCCCGCGGTACTAGGCGAAGTTCTCCTACGAGATTCCGTTTGCAGAGTGCTTCGCTCTATCAGATAGCAGCGATTTGGACCAGCGCTTTCCTGTTCGCGACCATGCCAAATAAGTCACCGCGATCTCCAACACCTGCCACCACCAATATGCTCCGCCCGTATGTGCATTCATCACAGACACGACGAAATGCACCGCAATCAGCGCCGGCAGGCAAAGGAAGACAGCAACGAAAAAATGTGACCACATACTTGCTTTATAGAGTGAAAACGCCAGATATAAGCAGAGCGTTATTCCAGGAAAGAAAAATAAATATCTGAAATAGTCTCCCGCCGAATAGCTATTAAGTAAGTGCTTATTAGCAAAAAGGGTGTTCAATGCGATAAGAGAAAATGCCAAAAAAGATAAAAGCATTAACGCCCACTTGAAAATCTTCATCCCTGCCGTCTACCGTTGCAATCGCTTTGGCAAATAGTACGATATCTGTTCCGCAAGCATGGTTTGTATAATTTACTCAAATACTCCGACTTGGTCCGCTAAGAATCAGATTCTGTTGCTCTGAATATAATTTTACACCTACGCCCAAATAGGATTTTGGTTCTAGAGATTGCTTAGGTTTTAACTCGTGGCTTCGCGGGCATGTAGTTTTACTTAGTGCTATCGGCAATATCTAGAGTCACTCTTTTGTGACGCCCAATAAGCACCTGATTCAACAACAAATTCTTTATCGGTCTTTTTGTATATTTCCACATCAAGAGCTGTGGATTGGCGACAAAAAACTTTTCGATAATGAGCGTTAGAGCCGACATTGGATTTCTCATGAAATCCTTCAGCGTTAGCCAGCTTTTCGATAGCTTTGCCGCTTTCTATTATGTCGACAGGGCTATTCTTGGATATGGCATATCCGATGAATGTTACTTTATTAATGGTTGCTTCTAAGGTCGTCGGCCAATTTGATGGCAGAGATGATCTTGCAGCCTTCTTAAGATCAGCCATGGCAACTTTATCAGAGCCGTCATGGCCCAGAATAATAGATAAAGCTATGGCTCCAAAAGCAACAAAAAAGACTACTTTGAAGAAAATATTAGTTTTTTTACCAGCCACTTCCGATCCTCCACTTCTCTGTAGTGACTTCTCCGGGTGAAGCGCCAGCGCCAATGCCTAAACCCACTTCAGTAGCCGTACCTTGGCCAGGTGACCATGCAAAGGCGCCTCCAATTCCACGATAGCCACCTGCAGCCCCCATGCCAAAACCACCGATAAAATTGTCAACCTCGCTACCGCTTGGGTCGTCACATTGATTCAAGAATCCTGCCGATAGTGAGATTCCTGGGGTTTTAGTATTGTACGTCAAATAATTACGAGCAAATCCTCCCCCCACAAAAACTTTCCCACTACGTGACAGCGTAATTGAAAAACTGAAAACATAGAGGTCTGATTGAAGCTTAAAATAATCGGGGGTACGCTTCGGGCCATCCTCCCAAGACATTCGATGGCCGCCGTTATTAAACGAATCGACCGATTCGAGGCCATAAAAATCTATAGCTGACACGGGCCGCGATTGAGCGTAGATAAAAGTGCCGATTCCCCCTGCCAACCCAATCGGATCACTCTGCACATACCGCCCCGTACCGGCCTCGTAGTCACGGAAGTAGTTCCGATTGAGCCCACTCAACGCGTCGTAGCGCTGGCCCGGGAAGCGCATGTCGAACACGAAGGCCGTGCCGTCCTTGTCCGGATCCTGGTCCGGGGCAGTAGTACCGAAGGCTTCGCCCTTCAGGTCCCAGCGCCAGATCGCCACGTCGCGGACCGGGTCGATCACCGCGCGTGGGGTGCCAGATGGTCCGGCTGCACGTAGCGCAGCGTGGTCTTGGCCAGCACGCCGACCGGCAGATCCTCCAGCCAGATCGCCTGCTGCACGACGGCGCCGTTGTTGTCGTAGTCGCCCAGCCAGTGACCGCTCTCGTCGTACGCGTGTAGACGTTGGTCTTGCCCACCCGCCGCACCTGCTCCCTCGGCCGTTGTAGGCATAGTTCGCCACGGTGGTGCCGCTGCGCTTAACCTGTGTCGCCAGCCGCGGATGCCATACGAGTACTGCATGGTCGTAATCAAGGCAGCGGCAAGCATCTTAAAAACACACCTCAACAAGAATTCAAGATCGACCCAATTAAAGTCTCACACAAAATGTTTGCCAAATCAGCGGGAGTTTCACCTGCCGAGTTAAGCAAACTCTTATCTGCACCATTCTCTAAAAGCCACCTAACAGCATCAACATTACCTTGCTCAACCGCATTATGAAGAGGCGTATATCCATGCTCACCAGGAGTATTAAGGTCTGCGCCAGAAATAAAGAGAGCAGACATCTCTCGCACAGAGCCCCGCGTTGCTGCAACATTAATTGGATAGTCGCCGAATAGACTCACCCTTTTCACACTATCCAAATCAATTCCAGCATATTCAGGAAGATCTTTGTACAATGAAAAAACATCCTCTATTTTCATGGCAACCTCAGCTAATGATCATTGCGGGACAATTGCGGCCAATAAAATCCTCCAACTTCCTAATTGCCCTCCGGGTATTTTCAACCTCGATTACATGCCCGACATCCTGATCATTAAACCATTTTTTACTAAAAGCGTCCCGCAACTGCAGGCACTGTTTAAGACGCTGGAGGTTCGCAAGAGCATCCTTACATTTATCGCCCGTAGGCGGTATTGGCGATTTACAAATCCGACTATACTCCCGCCTTTCTATCGCTTGCTGTGCGCGCCCAACAGCGACGTTAGTGGCAATCCAGGGCAACCCCTTGATGCTGAAAACACTTTGCGGACCGACCAATTCAAATAAATTTGCAAGCAACGAAACATTCTCTTCCGTAACCTTTGGTCCGCAGCTATTTAAGTCGTATTTATTCTCAATGTTATTTGAGCCATTTGCCGCAGCGGCACCAGCAGCACCAGTCATACCGGGCCCAAAGCTAATGGGGAACGCCTGCAAGCCGCTGGCATCACTTAACATTAGTGAAGAACCGGCCACATAGCCATATGTACTAATACCCCCATCCAACCCAATCGGATCACTCTGCGCATACCGACCAGTGCCCGGCTCGTAGTCGCGGAAGTAGTTCTGGTTGAGCCCGCTCAGCGCATCATAACGCTGCCCCGGGAAGCGCATATCGAACACGAAGGCGGTGCCGTCCTTGTCCGGATCCTGGTCCGGCGCGGTGGTGCCGAAGGCCTCGCCCTTCAAGTCCCAGCGCCAGATCGCCACGTCGCGGGCCGGGTCGATGACGGCGCGCGGCGTGCCCAGGTGGTCGGGCTGCACGTAGCTCAGCGTGGTCTTGGCCAGCACGCCCACCGGCAGGTCGTCCAGCCAGATCGCCTGCTGCACGACTGCGCTATTGTTGTCGTAGTCGCCCAGCCAGTGACCACTCTCGTCGTACAGCGTGTAGGTGTTGGCCTTGCCCACCCGCCGCACCTGCTCCCCTCGGCCGTTGTAGGCGTAGTTCGCCACCTTGGTGCCATTGCGATTGACCTGGGAGAGCCGGCCGTTGGTGCCATACACGTACTGCACGGCGGTGCCGCCGATGGCGGTGGTGTTGCCAGCCGCATCGTAGCTGCGCGCCGTGCCGGCCACGCTGCTCAGGCGGTGGCTGGTGTTCGGATACGTATAGGTCTGCGTCGTGGTGTTGACCTTGGTGCTGAGGCGGTTGCCCGTGGCGTCGTAGGTATAGCCGTCGATCACCGCATCGGTCGGGCCGTCCTTGAACGCGGTCAGCCGGCCCAGCGGGTCGTAATCCAGTTTGATCACCGGTGCGGTGTTGCCGGGCGCGGTCAGCGCGCTGAGGTTGCCGACCGGGTCGAAGGCGAAGCCTACCGCCAGTCCATCGCTGCGGGTGTCGTTGATCGCCAGCGGGCGATAGTCCTGATCCAGCACGCGCTGCATCGGACGGCCGTTGCCGTAGGTCCACCCGGCCACCGGGCCGAACGGATAGTAGGTGGCCTGGTTCAGCAGCACTTGGCGCGTGCCGCCGGGCGGAGTCACCCCGACCTCGGTGGTCTGGCCCTGGGCGTTGCGCACGTAGTCCACCACCGCCCCATCCGGGTAGGTCAGGCGGCTCAGCTGCCCGGCCTTGGTGTAAGCGTAGCGAACCACGAACACCTTGCCGTTGGTGGTCTGCACCTTGCGCACCAACTCGCCGAAGCGATCGTAACAGTAGTCGGTGCTGCCGCTGCCGTCCTGCATCCGGGTCAGGCGGCCCACGGCGTAGGTCTCGCCGCTGGCGCAGGTCGGCTGACTGACGTCGTAGGTATAGCTGACGTTGAGGCTGGTGGTCGGATAGGTGACCTGGGTCAGCCGGTTCAACGCGTCGTAGCCGTAGCTGGTCTTGATGTTGCGCGCATCGGTCTGCGTCGCGCGGTTGCCGGCACTGTCGTAGGTATAGGTGGTGCTGCCGGTATCCGGGCTGGTGAGCTTGGTCAGGTCGCCCAGGCCGTTGTAGGCGTAGGTGGTGTCCAGGCCCTTGGGATCGGTGACCTTGGTGAGGTTATCCAGAGCGTCGTAGCCGAACTTGGTCTCGGCGGCGATGCCCCCCACGTCCTGCAGCGTACGCGCCAGGCGGTTGAGCGGGTCGTAGTCGTTCTGGGTGACATGCCCGAGCGCGTCGGTGACGGTCTTGGTGTTGCCGTTGCCGTCGTAGCCGAAGTCGGTCGGATCGCCCTGCGCGGTGGCCTGCGTGGCCAGTTGGCCAAGCTGGTTGTAGATGCGCGACAAGGTGCGCTTGAGCGTGCCAGACGCGTCCTTGGTGTCTTCCTTGAGCCGGTTGCCGGCATTGTCCAGGGTGTAGTGGATGGTGTTGCCGGCGTTGTCGGCGAGATCGGTCAGCCGATGCGCGGCGTCGTAGGTGAAGCGGGTGAACGCGCCATCGGGTTGCGTCACCTGCTTGACCAGGCCGGTCGGCCAGTAGTCGATCGTGGTGATGCGATCGTCGCTTTCGCTGCTGTCGTCGGCCCCACGCACCGTGGTGGCGGTCAGCCAGCCACGCGAGTGGTACGTGTAGTCGGTGACCACGCCATTGGCGTCTTTCGCCGACAGCACGCGGCCAGCGCTGTCGTAGGCCAGGTATTCGGTGACCTGGCCGAGCGCGTTGGTCGTCTTCCACAGGTCGCCCTTGCGGTGCGAGCAGGTGGTCGGGGAGGTGGCGCAGGTGCTGTCGTCGGTTGCGTAGTAGGTGAACGTGGTGGTGTCGTTGACGTCGGTGCGCGCGCCATCGACCGTCTTGGGCAGGCCCAGGATCGGGCAGGTGCTGTCGGTCGCGGCCACATCCGCCACTTCGCAGTAGCTGTAGGTGACCGTGCGCTGCTTGCCTGAGGCCGTGTCGCTGCTCGTCATCTGCACCGGCTGCAGGCGATCGTTGTAGCTGTAGGACACGGTACGCCCACCGGTCTGCACCGACAGCAGGCGATTGCTACCGGCCGCGGTACGCGTCGTTGTGGTGCGCTCCTGTGGTTGCCCGACCGCCTCGCGCACGGTGTGAATGTTCACCGCCACACCATTCTCTGTCGCTTCGGCATAGCTGTGCTGGGTCTGGACGCCACGGCGATCGGTGACGCTGCTGAGCCGGCGGCGGAAGTCGCTTGACTGATCGTTGTAGCTGTACTGCAGCGTGCCGTCGGTCCTGGCAACGGTGGAAACCTTCGGCGAGGCACCACCCGCCTCGGTCATCGTGTAATCGTTGACATCGCCCAGCGCATCGGTCACGCGAGTGCCGGCAGCCGAGTACGCCAACGTGACGCCGTCGATGCCACCGGCATGCTGGCTGGAGATCGCCCGGCCTACCTCGTCGTAGGCGAAGGTGCTGAAGCGCTGGCCGTCTTCGGTGGTCACGCCGGTCAGGTGGCGCGGGAAGCGACTGTCTTCATAGTGATAGATCCGGCTCTTACCGTCTGCATACATGACGCCAGTCAGGCGCTGTTGGTCGTAGCTGTAACTGGCCAGTTGCATCCCACCGGAAACGATGCCGGTGATCAGCGCGTCGTCATTGTCGTCGGCATACACCAGTTCGAGGGAGCGCCCCTGCAGCGAGGCGATGCTCTGCAAGCGCCCACGCGCGTTGTAGCCATACACCAACCCACTGCCATCCTCGGCCATGCGCGAGACCAGCTTGCCCTTGGCATCGAAGGTGTAGATCGCATCCTGGCGATACAGGACCCACTTGTCGCCGTTGGCGACGATGCGTTCGCCCGAGGCATTGGCTGCGCGATACTCGGTCCCCAGCTTGCGGAACGGCACGGCATAGCCGCTGCCCTCTACTAGGCCAAGCGCGTCGCCCTGGATCGTCAGGCGCAGGCTGTGCGAAAAGGTCCAGCCGGGGCCGAATCCACCCGTGTTCAGTGCGATACCCGAGTGGTAATAACGCGACAGGGTGATCCAGCCCAGGTCCAGATCGCGCTCGGCCTGGAATTTCTCGCCGGTCTTGACGTCGCAGGGGTTGCCCCGCATTCCGGAGTTGCCGCCATTTTTTTGCGTCTCGCATTGCAACGTCGAGACTTCGATGGTGGCGAAGAAGTCCTTATTCGTGCAGCCTTGGTCGCTGATGTGCCAGGTGGCATAGGGTTTCGGACACTCGGAGCGACGCGTACGCCCCATGAATGTGGTGTATTCGTTAGGGCCGCTGCAATCGTCATAGTACGTCCGAACGCTATACCGCCTACTTTGGGCTTCAATGCCGGCGTCATACTCGGGATATGGACCGAACGACAGTTCCCATGGCCCTTCCGGCGCGACCGAGGCCGAAGGGCAATTGGGTCTGGTAGCACTGATTTCCTGTGCAAGTACGGCCGCAGCCTGCTCTTCGGTCGGGATCTTGGACGCGTGCCAAGTGTCATATGTCCAGTTTTCGTCCTTGGCTTCGGTACGACCCATCCAATAGGTGATCACGGATGTCCCATTTTCCTGGACTACCGTGTCCTTGATCGTATCGACGTACTGGTACACATCCTCCATGTCCTGAGGCCCAGGAATTGCCTTGATCGCTGCCTCCGCAGCTGCTTGGGTGTAGTAGACGCCATGGGAATTCCCATCCTCATCACGGACCAAGAACTGCTGCTTCTTCCCTTCTGCCCCGGCGAACGCTGAACCCATGAACAGAAAGAACAGCGCCATTACCAACGCGAGGCGGGTGGCGCCGCTGGAGGTACGTTCGTGGTGCATCGTGTTCATCGCGCGTCCTTGCAAGAAGTCGATCAAGTCAATCGAGTCAGCGGCTACCAGTTGCCTGTCCAGCCGGAGGCCAATCGACGCGCAACAGCGCGTCACCAATGGCAGGCACAGGACTCGGCCGTGTTATCGGAGAACCAAACGGGTGGGGTGCCCGAGAGCGGGCAGTCGCGTCCTGAGCGACGCAGTACAGCGAACGGGTGCACGCACGTTGCGCATACGACAATCCTTGTCATTACGATGCGCAATGCTAGACGAGGGCATGGTCGTCTGCAACAACCCCGTCGGAAATCTCGCGTCTCCATTAAAGACTAAAGACGCGTCACACCTCCTCCTTGCACCCTCTCGGGCGACTTGGCGATCTGTCCGGCAGGAGCCATACGACCACGGTGCTAAAGTTGTCGATCAGCGTCCTCCACCGTCTGCGACTGCGCCCATGCCCGAACTCCCCGAAGTCGAAACCACCCGGCGCGGCCTGGAGCCGCATCTGTCGGGGCGGCGCATCCATGGGGTGATCCTGCGGCGGCCGGATCTGCGCTGGCCGATTCCGCCGGAGGTCGCGGAGCAGTTGCCCAGGCAGCGCATCGACGGGATTCGCCGGCGGGCCAAGTATCTGTTGCTGGACACCGCGGTCGGGAGCGCGCTGTTGCATCTGGGCATGTCCGGCAGTCTGCGCGTGCTGCCGGGCGACACGCCGCCGCGGGCGCACGACCACGTCGACATCAGCCTGGAAGACGGCCGGGTGCTCCGCTTCAATGATCCGCGGCGGTTCGGCTGCCTGCTGTGGCAGGCGCCGGGCGAGACCCATCCGTTGCTTGCCGAACTGGGGCCGGAGCCGCTGTCGGATGCGTTCGACGGCGATCATCTGTTCCGGCTCAGTCGCGGCCGCACCGCGCCGGTGAAGACGTTCCTGATGGATCAGCGCATCGTGGTCGGCGTGGGCAACATCTACGCCGCCGAGAGCCTGTTCCAGGCCGGCATCAGTCCGCTGCGCGAGGCCGGCGAGGTGTCGCGCGCCCGTTACGCGCGCCTGGCCGAGGCGGCCAAGGCGATCCTGGGTTATGCGATCCAGCGCGGCGGCACGACGCTGCGCGATTTCATCAGCCCGGACGGGGCGCCGGGCTACTTCGAGCAGGAACTGTCGGTCTACGGCCGCGAGGGCGAGGGCTGCAAACGCTGCGGGCGCACGCTGCGCCATGCCAGCATCGGCCAGCGCGCCAGCGTCTGGTGCGGCCAATGCCAGCGCTGAGCGATGGCGGCGCTCGCCGTGGTGTGCGGATGACGCAGTCGGCTCGGCGCGGGTAGAGCTCTTGCCCGGTCCGCATTGCCAAATCCGGGAGGCAGGGGCGGGAAGACGCGTCCCACTCGCCAGGTCTCGGCCGTCCGGCGCGCCCGTGCCCGCGGATTCCACCGCACGGGCGCCATCACCGCCGCCTTCGGCACCGCTTGTCTATGATGAGCGTCCTTTTCCGTTTCGATCCCGGCCATGCAACGACGCGATTTCCTCAAGAACGCCGCCGCCGCCTTCGCCGCCATGGGCTTGCCGGCAATGCCGATGCTCGGCCAGGCCGCCCCCGCGGTGGGCCTGCGCCGCCTGGGCACGCCGCAGCCGTTCGACTACGCCTGGCTCAAGGGCCACGCGCGGGCCATGGCCCAGGCGCCGTACCAGAGCCACAAGCGGGTGCTGCCGGCGCCGGTGGAGGGATTGACCTGGGACCAGTACCAGTCGATCCGCTACCGCCAGGATCACGCGCTGTGGGCGGCCGAGCAGGGGCCGAAGTTCCAGGCCAAGTTCTTCCACCTGGGCCTGTACTTCAAGACGCCGGTGCACATGTTCGACCTGGTGGACGGGCAGGCGCAGGAACTGGCCTACGACAGCGCGGCGTTCGACTACGGCAGCAGCGGGCTGAAGGGCAAGCCGCTGCCGAAGGAACTGGGCTTCGCCGGCTTCCGCCTCAACACCAAGCAGGACACCGACCGCGACTTCGCCGCCTTCCTCGGCGCCAGCTACTTCCGTGCGGTGGGCAAGGAAGGCCAGTACGGCCAGTCGGCGCGCGGGTTGGCGATCGATACCGGCACCGGCGGGCCGGAGGAATTCCCGGACTTCATCGCCTACTGGCTGGAACAGCCCAAGGCCGGCTCGGACACGGTGGTGGTGTACGCGTTGCTGGATTCGCCCAGCGTGGCCGGCGCCTACCGCTTCGCGATCACCAACGGCGACGTGCTGCTGATGGACATCGACAGCGCGCTGTATCCGCGCAAGACCATCGAGCGCCTGGGCCTGGGTCCGTGCACCAGCATGTACCAGGTCGGCGAGAACGATCGCCGCATGGACTGGGACTGGCGCCCGGAGATCCACGACACCGACGGCCTGGCAATGTGGACCGGCGGCGGCGAGTGGATCTGGCGGCCGCTGTGCAATCCGCCGCACCTGCGCTTCAACATGTTCGTCGACGAGAACCCGCGCGGCTTCGGTCTGCTGCAGCGCGACCGCAATTTCGATCATTACCAGGACGACGGCGTGTTCTACGAGAAGCGCCCGTGCCTGTGGGTGGAGCCGAAGCAGGGCTGGGGCAAGGGCTCGGTGCAACTGGTGGAGATCCCCACCGTCGACGAGACCTTCGACAACATCGTCGCGTTCTGGAATCCGCAGGACAAGCCGCAGCCGGGCCAGGAGCTGCTGTTCGGCTACCGCCTGTACTGGGGCGCGCAGCCGCCGGCGTCCTCGTCGCTGGCGCACTGCGTGGCCACCCGTACCGGCCTGGGCGGCGTGGTCGGGCAGAAGCGCCACTATTTCTCGTGGCGCTTCGCGGTGGATTTCGCCGGCGGCGAGCTGGCCAAGCTCGGCAAGGAGAAGGACGCCAAGGTCGAGGCGGTGCTGCAGCTCAACCGTGGCCGCACCGAAATCGTTTCGGCCCGGCCGCTGCACGAGATTTCCGGCTACCGCGCGATGTTCGACGTGGTGCCGCCGGACGACGGCAGCGAGCAGATCGACATCCGCCTGTACCTGCGCAGCGGCGAGCGCCCGCTGACCGAGACCTGGCTGTACCAGTGGACGCCACCGCCGGCGGCCGAGCGCAAGGTGTATTGAGCAGGCTGGGTATGCAAAACCGAAGTGTGTGCCCGTCGCATCTTCGAAGTGCAGGCGGCCACACCGTTGGCGTATGGGTGAGCGCGGGCCGGGATGCCCTGGATGCATTCTGATGCGTCAGCGCTGGGGTGACCCGTCAGCCGACGTATTGCTTCGTCGCGGCTGAAGCCGCTCCTACAACGTGTACAACGTTGCAGCTGCATTGACGCGCCCCCAACGAAGCACATATCTGTGGCGCCCGCAGGCCGACCGCCCAACCGTAGGAGCGGCTTCAGCGCGACCGCCCCTAACCGATAAGGCGGGCCCCACCGCCGATCCGGCATACAGACAGGCGTTGCCGCCCTAGCAGTACGCGGTGATACCCGGGCCTTCTCCTGTGGGAGGGACTTCAGTCCCGACGCTCTTTGCGCCGCGCCACAAGCGCGACGCAAGGGCGGACCTGCGCTCAGTGCTTGGCCGGCTCCTGCGGCGGCGGCGTGGCGTCCGTGCTGATGTCCTCGACATCGCCGATGTCGACCCGGCCCGGGGTGCGGCCGTCCCACACCTGGTCCTGCAGCTTCCAGTACGCGCTCGGTTCCCAGAACTGCTTGGCGTAGAACACTTCCGGATCGATGCTGCCGCCGCGCGGGCCGTTGATCGACAGCGGGCCGGCCGCACCGGAGTGGCCGAGCAGGCCGCCGGTGCTGCGCATCGCTTCGCGCCGCAATACCGCTTCCTGGCGCGGCTTGGCGACCTGGTCGCCGTACTCGGCGAGCATGGACTTGTCGAGCTTGACCGCGCGCTTGCGCTCGTCCGGGGTCAACTGGTTCCAGTACTCCATCTTGCGCGCGCCGAACTGGTCGTAGCCGCGCTCGGCGGCCAGCGCCATCCACAGGAAGCCCATCGTATGGTCGGCGGCGCCGCCCTGGCCTTCCCAGTACATTTCGCCCAGCCGCGCCTGCGACGGCTTGTCGGCATAGCGGGCGGCCAACTGGTACTGCTTCCTGGCCTCGGCGTACTCGCCCTTCTTGTCGGCGCGGATGCCGGCGCGGCGATAGAACAGGTCCAGGTGCGCGTCGAGGAAGCCGTCGGTCAGGACCTGCGCCGGGATGTCCTGGAAGGTGTGGTCGCCCGGGGCCGCAGCGGCGGGGCCGGGGAGGGCAAGCAGCAGGGCACAGGCCAATGCGGTACCGCTGGCGGCGAAAAATCCTTTCAACGAAAGCATGTTCCTCATCCCATGAGTGCGATCGGCGCGATTCTAGGCATGCCGCCCGGGGGCGCTCCATAGACTGATGGCATAGGCACCGCCGCGCGTGCGGCACGCGTCAGCCACGGTTCATCGCCTCCAGACCTGACGCACCAGCACGGTGCGTCGGCGGTTGCAGTCGCGTTACAGCGGCAGCGCGATCTGCAGCGGATCGATGCGGCCTTCGCCGCGCATGATCTTCTTGAACTCGGGGCGGCTGACCGACACGTAGCGCTCGTTGCCGCCGATCTCCACCTGCGGGCCGTCCTGCACCGCGTGGCCGTTCTCGTCCACGCGCACGGTCATCGTCGCCTTGCTGCCGGTGTGGCAGATGGTCTTGATCTCCTGCAGTTCGTCGGCCCAGGCCAGCAGGTACTGGCTGCCCTCGAACAGTTCGCCGCGGAAATCGGTGCGCAGGCCGTAACAGAGCACCGGGATGCGCAGCCGGTCGACCACTTCGCTGAGCTGCCAGACCTGCGCACGGCTGAGGAACTGGGCCTCGTCCACCAGCACGCAATGCAGTGGCCCGTGGCTGGCGATGTCGGCCTCGATGGTGGCCAGCAGATCGGTCTCGGCGACGAACGGCATGCCGTCGGCGCGCAGGCCGATGCGCGAGGCGACCACGCCGCTGCCGGCGCGGTGGTCTAGCCGCGGCGTCAGGATCGCCGTGCGCATGCCGCGCTCGCGATAGTTGTGCGCCGACTGCAGCAGCGTGGTGGTCTTGCCGGCGTTCATCGCCGAATAGTAGAAATACAGTTTCGCCATGCCGCCGATTCTAGCGCGGCGGCCGCGCGCCCCGGCCTTCGTCGGCCGGATCGCGAACGGGTTCAGCGCCGGCGCGGAGGCGGGGCGTCGCCGCCGGCCGGCGCCCGGTACAATGCGCGGCCAAGGGAAGTCTTCATGCACGGTCTCAATCCTCCCCAACGCGCCGCGGTCCTGCATTGCGAAGGTCCGTTGCTGGTGCTGGCAGGCGCCGGCAGCGGCAAGACCCGCGTGATCGTGGAAAAGATCGCGCACCTGATTGCCAGTGGCCGCTACCCGGCCAAGCGCATCGCCGCGATCACCTTCACCAACAAGTCGGCCAAGGAAATGCGCGAGCGCGTGGCCAAGCGCATCCGCAGCGAGGCCGCCGACGGCCTGACCATCTGCACCTTCCACGCCCTGGGGCTGAAGTTCCTGCAGATCGAACATGCCGCGGTGGGACTGAAGCGCGGCTTCTCGATCTTCGACGCCGACGATGCCGCCGCGCAGATCAAGGACCTGATGCCCGGCGCCAAGCCCGATGCGATCGAGGACGCCAAGAACCTGATCTCGCGCGCCAAGAACGCCGGGCTGTCGCCGGAACAGGCGATGGCGGCGGCGCGCAGCAACCGCGAGCAGGAAGCGGCCAGCCTGTACGAGCGCTACCAGGCGCGGCTGAGCACCTTCAATGCGGTGGACTTCGACGACCTGATCCGCCTGCCGGTGCAGGTGCTGGAGGAGAACGAGGACATCGTGATGGCCTGGCGCGAACGCATCGGCTACCTGCTGGTGGACGAAAGCCAGGACACCAACGACGCGCAGTACCGCCTGCTGAAGATGCTGGCCGGCCCGCGCGGCAACTTCACCTGCGTGGGCGACGACGACCAGAGCATCTACGCCTGGCGCGGCGCCAATCCGGAAAACCTGATGCAGATGGGCCGCGACTACCCGGCCCTGCAGATCATCAAGCTGGAGCAGAACTACCGCTGCTCCAACCGCGTGCTGCGCGCGGCCAATGCCCTGATCGCGCACAACCCGCACGAGCACCTGAAGACGCTGTGGAGCGACCAGGCCGACGGCGAGCGCATCCGCGTATGGGAGTGCCGCGACAGCGAGCACGAGGCGGAGAAGGTGGCTGCCGAGATCGCCTACCTGGGCACCGCCAAGCAGGTGCCGTGGAGCGACTTCTGCATCCTGTTCCGCGGCAACTTCCAGTCGCGGCCGCTGGAAAAGGCGCTGCAGATGGCCGGCGTGCCGTACCACATCACCGGCGGCACCGCGTTCCTGGAGCGGCAGGAGGTCAAGGACGTGCTGTCCTGGCTGCGCCTGCTGGTCAATCCCGACGACGACGCGGCGTTCCTGCGCGCGGTGCAGGCGCCCAAGCGCGAGGTCGGCGCGACCTCGCTGGCCAAGCTGGCCGAACTGGCCTCGGCCAAGCACCTGCCGATGTCGCGCGCGGCCGAGTCGGTGGGCGCGCTGCAGCAATTGCCGCCGCGCGCAGCCAACGGCCTGAGCGACTTCGTCGACATCCTGCACGAACTGCGCGCGGCCTCGACCACGCTGTCCTCGGCCGACGTGGTGCGCCAACTGGCCGAGCAGTCGGGGCTGATCCGCGAACTGCGCAGTCAGTGCAAGGACGAAGCGAGTTTCCAGCGCCGCCGCGGCAACCTGGAAGAACTGGCCAAGTGGTTCGAAGGCGGCCCGCGCGGCGCCACCGTCGGCGACCTGGCCGCGCAGCTGGCGCTGCTGTCGCGCAACGACAAGGACGACGGCGGCAACCAGGTGCGGATGATGACCATGCACGCGTCCAAGGGCCTGGAGTTCCGCTACGTGTTCATCGTCGGCTGCGAGGACGGCGTGCTGCCGCACGAGGTCAGCCTGGAAGAGGGCAACCTGCAGGAAGAACGGCGCCTGCTGTACGTGGGCATCACCCGCGCCAAGGAGCAGCTGTGGATGAGCTACAGCAAGCTCACCCGCAAGTTCGGCGAGCACATCCGGCTCAAGCCCAGCCGCTTCTTCGACGAGATCCCCGCCGAGGAAATGCAACGCGACGGCGCCGACCCGGTGGCCGACGCCGCGCGCAAGAAGGAGCGCGCCAACGCGGGGCTGGCGGCGATCCAGGCGTTGTTTGATTGAGAGCCGGGATTGGGGAGTTGGGATTGGGGATTCGTAACGGCGGGGTGCGTTGCGCTGCGGGTGGTGAGGCTTGGGTTTAGTGCGTGTAGTGCGTGGACTTGCCGCTGTTCCTTCTCCCTGCGGGAGAAGGTGCCCCAAAGGGCGGATGAGGGTACGGGCGAAGCCTCGTGCACCCACACACGGGTCGCTTCGCGCCGTACCCTCACCCCAACCCCTCTCCCGAGGGGAGAGGGGCTTGAGCAGGGGGCTGCACACCGTCGGCTGTATGCGCACCGCGGACAGGATCTAGTCGGGCGCTTCCTTGGTTTGCTGTGGAGCTTGCCGGCGTTCGCGCGTCGCGACTGAAGTCTGTGCTTGCGGAGAGCGGGCTGGAGACGGTGTGGGAGGGACTTCAGTCCCGACGCATTGGTGCCTGTCGAAGCCAGTGGCGCCGCGCATCGTGGCGGCAGCCATCGCGATGAAACGAAAACGGGTCGCGCTAGGCGGCCCGTTCCGGATGACGAAGTTGGCGCTTACGCCGACAAGTGCTCGATCGCGGCGACGCTGCCGAGGCGATCGCCCAGGCGCTTGAGCAGGGCCAGGCGGTTGCGGCGCAGCGCCGGGTCGTCGGCGTTGACCATCACGCCGTCGAAGAACGCGTCCACCTGCGGACGCAGCCGCGCCAGGAAGTTCAACACGGTGACGTAGTCGTGCTGGCGCAGCGCGCCGTCGGTCTCGGCGATGGCCGCTTCCACCGCCTCGGCCAGCGCGCGTTCGGCCGGTTCACGCAGCAGGCCCGCGTCGACCTGCGCCGGAATCTCGCCCTCGGCCTTGCGCAAGATGTTGCGGATGCGCTTGTTGGCCGCGGCCAGCGCCTCGGCCTCCGGCAACGCGGCAAATGTGCCGATCGCGTCGATGCGGCGGTCGAAGTCGTACAGCGAACCCGCCACCGCGGTCGTCGGCGCCGTCGTAGGAGCGGCTTCAGCCGCGACCGAGAACAGCGCGGCTACGGCGTTGAACTGCGTTGCCGGAACACCCTTATCGGTGTAGTAACCGCGCAGGCGGTCGACGATGAAGTCGAAGATCTCTTCGACCTGCTCCAGTGAAACCGCGCCGACTTGATGTTGGCCGGGCGCAGTCTCAGCGCCTTCGCGCTTCGCCTGTGCTGCGGCATCCAGCTTCTTCAGCAACGCAGAGCGTCGAATCGCCTCCATTGCCTGGGTCGCAGCAGTCGATAGGAGCGTCTTCAGTTCGAGATCAAACCCACTCTCAATCACCGTCCGCGCCAACCCCAGCGCATTGCGCCGCAGCGCGAACGGATCCTTGTTGCCGGTCGGCTTCAACCCGGCGGCGAAGCCACCGGCCAGCGTGTCCAGGCGTTCGGCGATCGCCAGTACCTTGCCAAGCGGCGACAGCGCGATGTCGTCGCCGGCGAAGCGCGGTTGGTAGGCCTCGTCGATCGCCAGGGCGATCTCGCTCGGTTCGCCGGCGGCGAGCGCGTAGTGGCGGCCGGCGATGCCCTGCAGTTCCGGGAACTCGTTGACCATGCGCGACTGCAGGTCGTTCTTGCTGAGCTCGGCGGCACGGCGCGCCTGTGCCGGATCCACGCCGACCTGCGCGGCGATCGCCTCGGCCAGCGCGGCCACGCGCTGCACCTTGTCGGCGATGCTGCCGAGCTTGGCCTGGTAGGTGACGCTGGCCAGGCCGGCGCCCATCGCCTCCAGGCCCTGCTTGAGGTCTTCGTCGAAGAAGAACTTGGCGTCGGCGAAGCGCGGGCGGATCACCCGCTCGTAGCCCTTGGCCACTTCGGCGACGTCGCGCGAGACGATGTTGGCGATGCCGATGAAGTGCTCGGTGAGCTTGCCGCCGGCATCCAGCACCGGGAAGAACTTCTGGTTGCTCTCCATGGTCTCGATCAGCGCTTCCTGCGGCACCGCCAGGAACGCCGGCTCGAACTTGCACAGCACCGCCGACGGCCATTCGACCAGGTTCACCACCTGCTCCAGGTTGTCTTCGGCGATGCGCGCGCTGCCGCCTGCGTCGCGTGCGGCCTGCTCGACTTCGGCGACGATGCGCGCGCGGCGCAGGTCCGGGTCCACCAGTACCTGCGCGGCCTGCAGCGCGGCCACGTAGTCGCCCGGCTGCGCCAGCGGCACCGGCGCGTCGTGCAGGAAGCGGTGGCCGCGGCTGTCGCGGCCGGCCTCCACGCCGAACAGCGGCATCGGCACCACCTCGCTGCCGAACAGCAGCACCAGCCACTGCACCGGCCGCGCGAAGCCGTAGTCGTGATCGCCCCAGCGCATCGGCTTGGGGATCGGCATTGCCGCGATCGCCTCGCGCAGGATCTCCGGCAGCAGCGTGGCGGTGCGCGCACCCGGGTTCACCGCCCGGTGCACGAAGCGTTCGCCCTTGGCGTCGCTGGTGCGCTCCAGCGCGGTCCAGTCGATCCCGGCCTTGGCAGCGAAGCCCTGCAGCGCCTTGGTCGGCTGGCCGTCGGCGTCCAGCGCGATGTTGAGGTAGGGGCCGAGCACTTCCGCGCGCTGCTCCGGTTGCTCGACGGCCACGCCCGGCAGCAGCACCGCCAGCCGGCGCGGCGTGGACAGCGGCTTGGCGTCGCCGCGTTCGACCGCGATGCCGCGCTTCTCCAGCCCGGCGATCACGCCGTCGAACAGCGCCTGGGCCAGGCCCGGCAATGCCTTGACCGGCAGTTCCTCGGTGCCCAGTTCGATCAGCAGGGGAAGGTGTTGGCTCATGTGTCAGACCTTGCTTAGCGGTTCCTTCTCCCTGCGGGAGAAGGTGCCCCGAAGGGGCGGATGAGGGTGCGGGCGCCTGGGGAGTCGGAGCAGCCGGCCGTGCGTGCCGGCGTACCCTCACCCCAACCCCTCTCCCGGTGGGAGAGGGGCTTGCATCACTTCTTGACGCCGGGGAAGCCCAGCTTCTCGCGCTGCGCGTAGTAGGCCTTGGCCACCGCCTGTGCCAGCGCGCGTACGCGCAGGATGTAGCGCTGGCGCTCGGTCACCGAGATCGCGCGGCGTGCGTCGAGCAGGTTGAAGGCGTGGCTGGCCTTGGTCACCTGCTCGTAGGCCGGCAGCGGCAGGCCGACTTCGACCAGCGCCTGCGCTTCCTGCTCGCAGGCGTCGAAGCGGTGGAACAGCTCGGCCACGTTGGCGTGTTCGAAGTTGTACGCGCTCTGCTCCACCTCGTTCTGGTGGTAGACGTCGCCGTAGGTGACCGGGCTGCCGTCGGGGCCGTAGGTCCACACCAGGTCGTAGACGTTGTCGCAGTTCTGCAGGTACATGCACAGGCGCTCGAGCCCGTAGGTGATCTCGCCCAGCACCGGCTTGCACTCCAGGCCGCCGGCCTGCTGGAAGTAGGTGAACTGGGTGACTTCCATGCCGTTGAGCCACACCTCCCAGCCCAGGCCCCAGGCGCCGAGCGTCGGCGATTCCCAGTTGTCCTCGACGAAGCGCAGGTCGTGCACCAGCGGATCGATGCCCAGCGCCTTGAGCGAATCCAGGTACAGCTGCTGGATGTTGTCCGGGTTCGGTTTCATCGCCACCTGGTACTGGTAGTAGCGCTGCAGGCGGTTCGGGTTCTCGCCGTAGCGGCCGTCGGTGGGGCGGCGGCTGGGCTGCACGTAGGCCGCGTTCCATGGCTCCGGCCCGAGCGCGCGCAGGAACGTGGCCGGATGGAAGGTGCCGGCGCCCACTTCCAGGTCCAGCGGTTGGATCAGCACGCAGCCGTGCTGCGCCCAGAACTGGTTGAGGGTCTGGATCAGACCCTGGAACGTGATCGGAACGGACCGGGAAACGGACATCTCGCAGGGGGCCGGTTGAGGGGTGCGCTAGTATAGCGACCGACTCGCGGGGACTTCCGCGCACCGGACCTGGACCATGGATTCGCGCCCTGCCGCGCCGCCCGCGTCGTCGCCCGCCGAACCCACCGTGGCCTTGCCGCCGGGCCGGCTGAGCTTCGAGCGCGTGGCTGCCGCGCTGCTCGCCGACGGCCTGGTCGCACCGGCCGAACGCGGCCGCGTGCAGTTCTCGGCGCAGACCGCGCGCACCGTCAGCGACGTGCATCCGCTGGTGCTGCTGTCCAACCTGAAACTGGCCGCGACCCGCCCGCCGGGCAGCGAGCTGAGCCTGGAGCGGCTGACCGAATGGCTGGCGCAGCGTTGCGGCTTGCGCTACCTGCGCATCGATCCGACCCGGGTCGACGTGGCCGCGGTCACCGGCGTGGTTTCGCACGCCTACGCGCGCCGCCACCGCATCCTGCCGCTCGCGCTGCAGCCCGAGCGCCTGCTGGTGGCGACCAGCGAACCGCTGGCGCTGGACTGGCTCGGCGACGTGCAGCACCTGGCGCGGCGCCGCATCGAAGTGGTGGTGGTCAACCCGCTGGACCTGCATCGCTACACGATGGAGTTCTTCGGCGTGACCCGCTCGGTGCGCGGCGCCAAGGACGGGCGCACCGAGCAGAGCAGCGGCCTGCCCAGCTTCGAGCAACTGGTGGAACTGGGCCGCGGCGGCGACGTCAACGCCGACGACCACCACATCGTGCACATCGTCGACTGGCTGCTGCAGTACGCCTACGAGCAGCGCGCCAGCGACATCCATCTGGAGCCGCGGCGCGAGGCCGGGCGCATGCGCTTCCGCATCGACGGCGTGCTGCACAAGGTGCTGGAAGTGCCGCCGGCGGTGATGACCGCCATCGTCAGCCGCATCAAGGTGCTCGGGCGCATGGACCTGGCCGAGCGGCGGCGCCCGCAGGACGGGCGCATCAAGACCCGCTCGCCGGGCGGGCGCGAGACCGAGATGCGCCTGTCGACCATGCCCACCGCCTTCGGCGAGAAGTGCGTGATGCGCATCTTCGACCCTGATGCGGCGTTCAAGAGCGTGGATCAGCTCGGCTTCAGCGCGCAGGAAGCGGCGGGCTGGAACGCGCTGGTGGAACGCCCGCACGGCATCGTGCTGGTCACCGGCCCCACCGGCTCGGGCAAGACCACCACGCTGTATTCCACGCTCAAGCGCCTGGCCACGCCGGACGTGAACGTGTGCAGCGTGGAAGACCCGATCGAGATGATCGCCACCGAATTCAACCAGATGCAGGTGCAGCCCAACATCGACCTGGACTTCGCCAGCGGCGTGCGCACCCTGCTGCGGCAGGACCCGGACATCATCATGATCGGCGAAATCCGCGACCTGGAAACCGCGCAGATGGCGGTGCAGGCCTCGCTGACCGGACACCTGGTGCTGTCGACCCTGCACACCAACGACGCGCCCTCGGCGATCACCCGCCTGCTCGACCTGGGCGTGCCGCACTACCTGGTCGCCTCCACCCTCAACGGCGTGCTGGCGCAGCGCCTGGTGCGCACCCTGTGCGGCCACTGCAAGCGGCCGCACACGCTGGAGCCGCACGAGTGGGACGCGTTGCGCGACCCGGGCGAGGCCTTGCCCGAGCCGCTGCAGCCCTACGCCCCGGTCGGCTGCCTGGAATGCCGCCGCACCGGTTACCTGGGCCGCGTGGGCCTGTACGAACTGCTGCCGGTGACTCCGCGCCTGCGCACCCTGATCCGCGCCGACATGGACCTGGCCGGTTTCAGCCGCGCCGCCCAGGACGAGGGCGTGCGCACGCTGCGCCGCGCCGGCCTGGAAAAGGTGGCCGCCGGACTGACCACCATCGAGGAAGTGCTGTCGGTGCTGCCGCCGCGGGAGTGAGTGGGCAGGAGGCGCGGTTGGCGTTGGTCTCTTCGTGCGGCAGCTGCGCGCCCGATGTCGCTTGCGGAGGCGTCTCACTGCGCGCCGGACGCGATCCCCCATCCCGACGCTCCCACCCCAGTCCCATCATCGCGATGGCTGGCGCACCTGTAGGAGCGGCTTCAGCCGCGACCAAGCGTTCCCGGGAACGCCCGTCGCGGCTGAAGCCGCTCCTACGGGATCACGGTGTGTCGCGCCAAACCGCACAATGGGCAACGATGCGCGCCGCCCACGCGTCGGACGAGGATGCCGGACGCAACGCCGCGATCCGTCCTGCGGCTATTTCTTCTTCCCGGCGAGCGGCGTCAGCCCGCTATCCGCAATCGCCTGGGCAGCCGCCGGGGACGCCAGGTACTCCAGCAGCGCCTGCGCCGCCTGCGGCTGCGTGCTGGCGGTGGCGACGGCGCCGGAATACAGCGTCATCTGCTGCGCCTGCTTGGGGATCAGGCCGACGATGGTGATGCCGGGGACCGGCTTGAGTTCGCTCAATTGCTGGAAGCCCAGTTGCGCCTCGCCACGCGCGACAACCGCGCCCACCGGCTCGGCGGGAATCATCCGGGCCTTGGCGGCGAAGCCGTCGCCGAGCCGCATCCGCGGGAACAGCGTGCGCGACAGGTAGACGCCGCTGGCGCTGTCGGAATAGGCCACCGAGCGGCTGTCCAGCAGGGTCTTGCGGAAGGCGTCCATGGTGGAGATGTCCGGCTCGGGCGCGCCCTGTTTGACCGCCATGGCGATGTAGGACTCGCCCAGGTCCACGCGGCTGGCGGGGCGCGCCTGGCCGCTGGCAACGAGCTTGTCGAGCGCCGCACCGACCATCAGCAGCACGTCCGCCGGCTCGTGGCGGGCGAGGCGGTTGGGAATCGCCTGTGGGGTGTCGCCCATCGACGGCGCCGCCTCGATCTGCAGCTTTACGCCCGTGGCCCGCTCGTAGTCGGGCGCGACGGCGCGGATCGCGCCCATGATGCCGCCGGAACTGAGGACGGTCAGCGTCGTGGGCGGGGCGGGGCGGCTCGCTTCCGGCGCCGCCGCCGATGCGGACGCGGATGCGAGCAGCAGCGCGGCCAGGGTCAAGGGGATCAGGGAACGACGCATCGCAAACCTGCCAGGGGGAAAAGCGACAGCCTGCGCGATCGGCGCTGAAGCGGATGGGAAGCCGCAGGCGGCGTGCCGGGACCTGCTCGCGTGCGTGCCGGATCGCCTGCACGGCCCGGCGGCGGCGCCACGGATTGGGGGCGTGCCGCCGCCCGCTTGCTCGCAGTTATATGCTTATGCCATCGGCGGCCTCCGGGCTTGGAAAAAGCCGCGCGCTGCCGTCTAGAATCCCACCATGCCGTTGGCTTCTTCCGTCCGTCGCCGTGCTGCGCCCTTCCTGATCCTCGAGACCGGTGAACCGGTGGCGACGATGCGGCGCTACGGGCGCTTCCCGCACTGGATCCGGGTCGCCGCCGGCCTGGCCGAGGGCGACACGGTCGTGGCCAATGTCGCCGCCGGGGAGGCCCTGCCGGCGCGGGGCGACTTCGCCGGGGTGATCGTCACCGGCTCGGCGGCGTTCGTCACCGATCGGGCCGACTGGAGCGAGCGCTCGGCCGCCTGGCTGCGCGAGGCCGCCGAGGACGGCACGCCGCTGCTGGGCATCTGCTACGGCCACCAGCTGCTGGCGCACGCGCTGGGCGGGGAGGTGGCCTACAACCCGGCCGGGCGCGAATCGGGCACGGTGCACATCGAATTGCATCCGCCCGCGGCCGAGGATCCGCTGTTCGCCGGCCTGCCGGCGCGCTTCCCCGCGCATGCCACGCACCTGCAGACGGTGCTGCGCGCGCCGGCCGGCGCCACCGTGCTGGCGCGCTCGGCGCAGGACCAGTGCCACGCCTTCCGCTGGGGCGAGGCGACCTGGGGCCTGCAGTTCCATCCGGAGTTCGCCACCCACCACATGCGCGGCTACGTGCAGGCGCGTGCCGACTGTCTACGCAGCGCCGGACGCTGCGCCCGTACCATCGCCCGCGAGGTCAGCGCCGCACCGCTGGCGCGCAAACTGTTGCGGCGCTTTGTTCAGCACGCACGCGGGCAGCACAGCAGCGGCCAGGCAAAACCGCGATAATCTGTGCAGTCGCCGCGCTGTACGGCGTCCCCCACTTCGGATTGGCAATGATCGAGATTCGCAAGCTGCCGGCCTCGGCCGGCGCGGAATGGCTGTTGGCCGGCATGTCCCTGCTGCGGCGGGCGCCATGGGCACTGGGCCGGCTCGGACTGATCTGGGGGCTGACGGCGCTGATCGCCCTGTTCCTGGGCGTGCTCAACCCGACCCTGGGCATGCTGGCGCAACTGCTGATGGGCTTGGCCGGGCCGCTGCTGTTCGGCGGGCTGGTGTGGGCCGTGCGCGAGGTCGACCAGGGCCGCAGTGCCGAGCCGGCGCATCTGCTGCAGGGCCTGCAGGGCGGCCGCACGCCGAACCTGCTGGTGGCGCTGTTGCCGCAGGTGGTGGTCGGGCTGGCGCTGGCCCTGCTGGCGGTGGTGGTGATCGGCCCGGATGGGTGGATGCAGTTGACCACGGTGATGAACAAGCTCAACGAGCTGGGCCAGTCCGGCGCGCAGCCGGATCCGCTGCAGGTGGAGCAACTGGTCGCGACCCTGCCGGCGCTGCGCATCCTGCTGTGGCTGATGCTGGTGGCGGTCGGGTTCGTGGCCGTGGCGCTGACCCTGTTCCTGTTCGCGCCGCAGGTGATGTTCGACGGCCGCAACGGCATCGCCGCCATCGGTCACGGCCTGCGCGCCTGCCTGCATAACCTGCCGGCGATGCTGGTGTTCTTCGTCCTCGCCTTCCTGGCCATGTTCGCGTTCTATTTCGCGCTGACCGTGGTGATGCTGGTGCTGCAGTTCCTCGTCGGCACCGCGGTGGCGGCGCTGGTCGCGCAGTTGCTGCTGATGGCGCTGCTGATGCCGGTGCTGGCCGGGATCGTGTACGCGGCCTGGAAGCAGATGTTCGTGCACGCCGGCGATGCGGCGGCCGTGGCGCCGCCACCGAACGTCATCGAAGCCTGATCGCGGCAGGCTCAGCGACGGCCGCTGCGGTCGCCGGGAGCGCTCTGGGCCGCCCGTGGCATCGCCTCCAGTTCGTCGATCACCCGCCTGGGCGCGCGTAGGCGGATCCGCACCGGGAACGATTCGTACACCACGACGCCCTCCACCACGCCCCGCTCCTTCAGTTCCATGACCCGGGCCAGCACAGGGTCCGGGGATTGCGCGCTGCCGACAATCAGCGCGGACTCCAGCGGCTCGCGATTCGCGGCCGGCCCGCTGCCGAGGCTGCAGCCCGCCACCAGGACCAGCGTCGCGGCAAGCATCCGTCTCATCTGCAACTCCTCTCGCATCGTCGGTTCGGCGTAAGCCGTGGTGCGCAGTCCTCCGCAGCACCACGGCGATGGCACTCAGGATCGGGAGCGGGCGCTCGTCACGGGTTGTCGGCGATCCAGTTCTGCAGCGTGTTGAAGACGGTACTGGTCAGCCGCGTCCCGCAGTTTTGGCTCGAAGAGCCGGTCGTGTGGACGCCGCGGACCACGTAGCCGCTGTCGTAGATGCCGCTTCCGCTGTTGCCGCCGCTGGTGTCGATGGTGTAGCAGAGCCTGTAGGAGCCGCTGGTCGAGACACCGCCGGACGCACTCCACATCGTTCCGAACGGCTTGTCGCCCGGGTATCCGGTGATGGTATGGGTGCCTCCGGAGTAGGTGCCCCAGCCCGCATTCCCGCCATGGGGAGCAGTGCTCAGGACGATCAGCGCATAGTCGTAGTTGCTGTCGCCGTTGTTGAGCCACGCCGTCGTGGTGATGGCACGCGCCCACGTCGCCGTTCCCCACGGCTGGTAGCTGCCGTTCTGGGCCACGGTGAAGTCGAGGCTGGAATACCAATTGCCAGCGCCGTCGGACACGCAGTGGCCGGCGGTCAGGACGTGCTTGGGTCCGATCAGCGTTCCGGTGCAGCCGATGCCTATGCGCCCGATGTGCCAGTACGGCGCGTTGGTGGTGGTGGTCACCTGGACCCGTTCGTCGGTCCCGATCACCACGTTGGGGACGGCGCGGCCGGCACCATCGCCGGTGGGGCGCGTCGGTGGCGTGCCGGGCACGGAGTGCGGCAGGCGGCCGAGCAGTTCCATCGCCTTGATCGCCTCCTCGAAGAGCGCCACGTCCTCCGCGCTTGCCGACGAGACGTATTGGTCGCCATTGCGGGTGACCATCACCGCGCTCAGGCCGGCGGCCTTCTGTTGCGGGCTCTGCAAGCGCGTGTCCGCCGGGGTGGCCGTCTCCGCGTACACGCCGGTCACCAGATTGTCGCCGTTGATGAACTTCGCTTTCCCGCCCTGTTTCTGGAACGATGGCGTACCTGCGACCGCCGCGGTCGCCGCTGTCGATACCAGCAAGGTAAATCCCAGTGCAGCCAGACGTTTCATGACGTACTCCTTGGTCATTGGGATACTGCTTCATTGCGAGCGATGCCGGTCGTGAGCGACGTCCTGCGCTCTGCCGGCTTGCCTGTCCGTCAGGGACAGGGGGGCGGCGGCGCGAGTGCCACCGCCATGAAGACGGTCTTCCATGGCCGTGTCGGCAGGGCCGGGTGCGGCCCGGTGCCGATGCTGCTGTGATCGGATGCGGCTCCGACGCCGTGTGCGCGGATCGCGCGATCCGGCGCCGGCCACGAGCCGACAACACATCTCTCTACTCAGGCGCGGCGTTGGCGAAATGGCGGGGAATGGCGCGCCGCAACGCGGCCCGCGCCGCGCTGTGGAAGCGCATCGCACCGCTGGATTCCTAGATCACGTCGTCGCGCAAGCGACAGCACCCGCGCACGGGCGATCAGCATGCGCTCAAGGGAATGGTCTTGGTCCTGTGCACCGGCAGTCATTCGCACGCGGCACCTTCCTTGGGTTTATTCGCGGCCCTCAGGGGGCATCCGTTGCTGTTTCGCAATGACGGCGCAGTTGCCCGTGGGGACTTTATACGTCACCCACTACGGGTCGTGCCGTAGTTTGCATCCCAGATCACAGTGCCAGATTCGGCGGTCGGACTGCAGCATGCGGTTACTGCGTGCGCGCCTGGCTCGACACCAGCCAGCTCGACGCCACGATGCCCAGTTCGTACAGCAGGCACATCGGGATCGCCAGCATCAGTTGCGAGACCACGTCCGGCGGGGTCAGCACGGCGGCCAGCACAAAAATACCGACCACCGCGTAGCCGCGGCCCTCGCGCAGTTGCTGCGGGGTCACCCAGCCGAGCAGGGCGAGGATCACCAGTGCCACCGGCAGTTCGAAGCTGGCGCCGAAGGCGAAGAAGATCGCCAGGACGAAATCCAGGTAGGCGCCGGCATCGGGGGTGAGCTGGATCACGTCCGGCTTGAACGTGGTCAGGAAGTGGAACACCGCCGGCAGCACCAGGAAATAGGCGAAGCCGCAGCCGAGGTAGAACAGCAGTACCGCCGAAGCCAGCAGCGGCAGCGCCAGGCGCTTCTCGCGCTGGTACAGGCCGGGGGCGACGAAGGCCCAGGCCTGGTACAGCAGCCACGGCGCGGACACGAACAGGGCCAGGAAGAACGCCAGCTTGAGCGGGGCGATGACCGCGCCGGCCGGGTGCGTGGCGATCACGCTCTGGCCCACCGGCAACTGCGCCAGCATCGGCTCGGCCAGCCAGGAGTACAGGCGCTTGGAGAAGGGCAGCAGCGCCACCACCACCACGCCCAGGCCGATCAGCGCGCGCATCAGCCGCGCGCGCAGCTCGATCAGGTGTTCGATCAGGCTGCTCTCGGCTTCGACGTTCATCGCGGCGCCTCCGGATCACGGGAGGGCGGTTGGCCGGTGTGCGCGGTCGCCGCGCCGGGTGCCGGATGCGGTGCGGCTGCGCCGCGCGCGGCGGCCGGCAGCACGGACGCTACGGGCGTCGTCGAGGCCGTCGGCGGGGGTGTGGCCGTGTCGGCGACGTACGGCGTCGAGGCGTCGGTCGAGGTGGCCGCCGCGGGCGGCGCGACGGTCGGCGCGTTGTCCGCAGGCGCTACCGGCGGGTTCGGATCGATCTCGCGGCGCAGTGCCTCGGTCTGCCGGTGCAGTTCCTCGCTGCCGTCGCGAAACTGGGTCTCGGCCTGGCGCAGCGAACTCTGCACGTCGTGCAGGCTGCGCTTGAGTTCCTCGGCTTCCAGTTCGCGTTCCAGTTCCTGCTTCACCGAGTCCCACTGCGCGCGGGCGCGACGCACCCACAACCCGGCAAAGCGCGCCGCCTTGGGCAGGCGCTCGGGGCCGAGCACCACCAGGGCCACCACCGCGATCACCAGCAGTTCGCTGAATCCGATATCGAACACGCCGGCGGGGTCCCGTCAGTGCGCGTCGCGGTCGCGCTCGGCCTGGGTCTGGCGGGACGGCTCGCTGCTGCTGCGCGTCTCGTCGCCGAGCTGGCCGGCCGGCTTGTCCTCGTCGCGCATGCCTTTCTTGAATTCCTTGACCGCGTTGCCCAGATCCTTGGCGCCGCTCGTCAGCCGCTTGGTGCCGAACACCAGCAGCACGATCACCAGCACCACCAGCCAGTGCCAGATGCTAAGACTGCCCATGATCCGCTCGCAGAAAAGTCGTAAGGAACCCGCAGGATAACGCACCGCGCCGCGCCGCGTTACCTCTCGCGGCCATGCAGGCGCGCCTGCAGGCCGGGACGGACAGGTGACGTTGGGAACAACGCTCAGCGATCGCCGTCGAGCTTCTCGGTGCGGATCTCGCCGTCGGACACCGGCTGGAAGCCCTGCTGCGCCGGTGGCGTCTGGCCCTGCAGTGGCACGGTGCTGGCGGCGGCGTCGGGCGCGGCGGTCGGTTCGGGCGTGGGCTGCGGCGCCGACATGGCCGGTGCCGGGGCGGGGCCCGGGCTGCCGTTGCTGTCGGTGCCGCGGCTCTGCCGCGCGGCGTAGGTGGCTTCCTCGAGCTTGTCGCGGAAGGCGACGATGTCGTTGGACGGCCGGTTGGTAGTGCGGCCCTCGAAGATCATCCGCGGCGTGGTGTTGCTGCCGTAGGCATTGAGGTCGGCGGCATCGTCGATCTGCAGCGCCGCGCCGTCCAGGGCGACGCCGGCGAACAGACCGCGGGCGCGCGACCACGACCAGATCTCGGCCTTGAGCTGGCCGTCGGTGGCGGCGGCGGCGTTGCGCCCCACCGGGCCGGCGGCGACGCCGGCATCGGCGCCGAGGGTGAACTTGCCGTTGACGATGTTGTCCAGGCTGCGGTCGTTGCGGAACACCAGCACCACGTCGGAGGACTGCACGCCGACCTGGAAGCCGATGCTGCCGCCGGTGAGCTTGACGAACACCGGATTGGACCAGGTGCCGTCGGGGCGCTTGACCGACATCAGGCCATGGCCGCGGCGGCCGCCGATCACCAGGCCGGCCTTGAGCGTATCCGGGATCACCACGATGGCGCGGCCCTCGTCGAGCAGCTTGTCGGGAATGGCCTGCTCGGGAATCTTCTGGATGTCGGTCAGCACGCGCAGCGCGTTGCGGGCGCGCTCGTCCTCTTCCGGGCCGGCCACGGCGTGGCCGACGAACAACAGGGTGCTCAACAACAGGGCGAGGCGCGGCAGGAGGGGCATGGCGGGCTCCGAAGTAGGTCCGCAGCAAGATACTGCAAGCGCTTGAACTTAGTCACAGGGCAATGAATCGGCAATGAGTGGTGCCGGGCTGCGCGCAGGCGCCATCGATCGCCGCGATCGAGCGAATCGACACGCCGCGGCGCGCGCGCTCTGCCACAATGCGCGCATGTCCGACGCACCCGAGACCGCCATCCTGGTGGTGAATCTAGGCACGCCCGAGGCGCCGACCGCGCCTGCGGTCGCCCGTTATCTGGCCGAGTTCCTCGGCGACAAGCGCGTGGTTGCGATCCCGCGGCTGTTCTGGTGGCCGCTGCTGCACTGGGTCATCCTGCCGCGGCGCTCGCCGAAGTCGGCGGAGAAGTATGCGCAGGTGTGGCTGGCGGACGGTTCGCCGCTGGCGGTGTACACCCGGCGCCTGGCCGAGGGCATGCAGCGCGAACTGCCCGGGCACCGCGTGGCCTGGGCGATGCGCTACGGCGCGCCGGCGCTGGCGCCGGCCCTGGATGCGCTGCGCGATGCGGGCGTGCGCCGGATCGTGGTGCTGCCGCTGTACCCGCAGTATTCGACCACCACCACCGCCTCGATCGAGGACGTGGTGGGCGCCTGGCAGGCGCGCCATCCGCAGCTGCCGGTGCACCTGATCGAGGACTACCCGACCGATCCGGCCTGGGTCGAGGCGGTGGCGGACAGCGTGCGTGCGCACTGGGCACAGCACGGCCGTGGCGAGCGCCTGTTCTTCTCCTTCCACGGCCTGCCGCAGCGCGTGGCCAACAACGGCGATCCCTACCCGCAGCGCTGCGAAGCCAGCGCGCAGGCGATCGCCACCGCGCTGGGCCTGGAGGCCGGGCAATGGGAGCTCGGCTACCAGTCGCGCTTCGGCGCCGAGCGCTGGCTGCGCCCGTATGCCGAACCGCGGCTGTGGGAGCTGGCCGGGCAGGGGGTCAAGCAGGTGGACGTGATCTGTCCCGGCTTCGCCACCGATTGCCTGGAAACCCTGGAAGAAGTGGCGATGGGCTTCGTCGAGACCTGCGCCGAACGCGGCATGCAAGTGCGCTACATCCCCTGCCTCAACGACGCCCCGGCGCACGCGCGCGCACTGGCGCAACTGGCGGCCCGCGCCGCATGAGCGTGCGTCCCTTCGCCTGCCCCTCGCGGGTGGGCGCGCTGGCCGGGTTGCGCAGCGGCGACCCGGCGGGGCCGAAGGCGCTGGCCTTGCACGGCTGGCTCGACAACGCCGCCAGCTTCGTGCCGCTCAGCCGGCACCTGCCGCAGCTGGACCTGGTGATGCTGGACCTGCCCGGCCACGGCCACAGCAGCGCGTTGCCGGAGGGCTGCGAGTACCTGCTGGCCAGCGCCCTGCATCCGGTGCTGGATGCGGCCGACGCGCTGGGCTGGGAGCGCTTCGTGCTGATCGGCCATTCGATGGGGGCGGCCATCGCCAGCCTGCTGGCCGCCGCGGCGCCGGAGCGCATCGAGAAGCTGGTGGCGATCGAAATGCTGGGCGGCCTGGCCGAGAGCGAGGCGGGGGCAGTGGCCCGGCTGCGCCATAGCGTGGCCAGCACCCGCCGCGCCACCGCCACGCCGTTGCGCGTGTTCCCCGACCTGGCCGCGCCGGTACGGGCGCGGATGCTGGCCAACCAGCTCAGCGAACCGGCAGCGCGGCTGCTGGTGGAGCGCGGCGTGCGCGCGGTGGATGGGGGCTACGTGTGGCGCAGCGACCGCCGCCTGACCCTGCCGACGGCGATCCGCGCGACCGAGCCGCAGATGCAGGCGCTGCTGGCCGGCATCGAATGCCCGACCGCGGTGGTGTTCGCCGACCCGGCGCAGGACATGCTGCCCGAGCCGCTGCGCCTGCAGCGCGCCGCGTGCCTGCGCGACGGCCGCGTGCACACCTTGCCCGGCACCCACCACCTGCACATGGAACAACCGGCGGCGGTGGCCGCGGTGCTGCGCGAGTTCCTCTGAGGCGGCCGCGGCGGCTGAGGCGGCCGCGGCGGCGCGCGACGCGGTCGTCGCGCCGCAGTCCCGCTCGGTGCGCCATCGTACCGCAGAGCATCGCGCACGCACACTGCGACAGACCGATCACCGGCGCTGTGCAGCCCGCCGCGGTCGTGCGCTTTCCGGCGTCACAGTTCGGCATGTTGTCGCCGAGCCGTCGCGTTTCGGAAAACTTCCGCGCACAGCGTACGCGCACCTTTCGCCCTGCGCCGCGCCTCCGATGATCCGCTTCCTTCGCCGCTACCGGGTCGGCCCACGCCTGACCTTCGCCTTCGCTGCCCTGCTGTTGATCTGCGGCGCCCTGATCGTGGCCAGCCTGGCGTCGATGGCGCTGGCGCGGCATCAGCTCGACGACATCGCCCTGGACAAGATGGAGAAGATCCGCCTGTCCAACGCCATGGTCGCCGCGCAGGCGCGGCTGGAGATCGGCCTGCTCAACGACGTCATCCTGACCAACCCGGACGAGAAGCAGGCGGTGGTGCGTGCCATCGGCGCAGCCCAGCGCGACTACGCGCAGGCACGGCGCACCCTGTTCGCGCTGCGCCTGGACCCGGCCGACCGCACCGCCGCACAGCTGCGCGCGGCGATCGACAAGGCCTACGCGCAGGTGCAGCCGTTCCAGTCGCAGGTGCTGGCCCTGGCCGCCGACAACCAGAACCTGGATGCGCAGACCCTGCACCTGTACACCCTGCAGCCGCTGCTGGCGCAGTGGCAGCAGGCGATCCAGCGCAACGCCGCGCACCTGCGCACGCTCAGCGACGGTTCGTACGCGCAGGCGGTGGCCACCATGACCCGCGCGCGCTGGATGCTGCTGCTCGGCGGCGGCCTGTTGCTGGCGGTCAGCGCCTGGCTGGGCTGGTGCATCACCCAGAGCCTGGTGCGGCCCTTGCGCGACGGCACCCGGGTGGCCGCGGCCATCGCCGCCGGCCAGCTCGATGCGGTGGTGCCGGCGCAGGGCCACGACGAAGCCGCCGATCTGCTGCGCAGCATGCAGACCATGCAGACGCAGCTGCGGGCGGTGCTGGCCGAGCAGCGGCGGATGGCGCAACAGCATGCGGACGGCGCCATCGCCTGGCGCGGCGAGGCGGCGGCGTTTCCCGGCGACTACGGACAATTGCTGCGCGACGCCAATGCGCTGGTCGACCTGCACGTCGGCACCGCGCAGTCGACGGTGGCGCTGATGCGGCGCTACGCCATCGGCGATCTCAGCGAGGACATGCCGCGCCTGCCCGGCGAGCAGGCCGCGATCTCCGAGGCGATGGATGCGATCAAGGCCAACCTGGGGACGCTCAGCCGCGATATCTGGCACCTGGCCGAGGCCGCCGCGGCTGGCGACTTCAGCGCACGCGCCGACCTGGGCGCGCACCGGCACGATTTCCGCATCATGCTCGAGAGCCTCAACCAGTTGATGGCGACGGTGGACGGCAACCTGGGCCAGTTGTCCGGGTTGCTGCGCGCCATCGCCAGCGGCGATCTCGGCGTGCGCATGCACGGCGACTTCCGCGGCGTGTTCGCCGACATGCGCGACGACGCCAATGCCAGCGCCGACCAACTGGCCGCGATCGTGGCCGGCATCCAGCACGCCGCCGCGGCGATCGACGCCGAGGCCGGCGCCATTGCCGGCGGTCACCAGGACCTGTCGCAGCGCAGCGCCGAACAGGCCGGCACGCTGGAGCGCACCGCCCGGGCGGCAGCGCGCCTGACCGCCACCGTCCGCCAGAACGCCACGCATGCGCACCACGCCAACGAACTGGCCGACGCGGCGACGACCGTGGCGGGCCAGGGAGGGGCTTCGATCGACGCGGCGGTCGGTGCGATGCAGGGCGTGGAAGTGGCCTCGCGCAAGATCGGCGAGATCATCGGGGTGATCGACGGCATCGCCTTCCAGACCAACATCCTGGCGCTCAATGCCGCGGTGGAGGCCGCACGCGCCGGCGAACAAGGCCGCGGCTTCGCCGTGGTCGCCAGCGAGGTGCGCGCGCTGGCGCAGCGCTCGGCCGATGCGGCCAAGGAGATCAAGCGCCTGATCGAGGCGTCGGTGAACCAGGTCGCGGTGGCCTCGGCACAGGTGCACGATGCCGGCCGCACCATGGGCCGCGTGCTGGCATCGGTGAGCGAGGTCAATGCGCTCATGACCGGGATCGCGGCCGCGTCGCAGGAGCAGGCCGCCGGCATCGACGAGGTCGGCCAGGCGATGGCGCAGATGGACCACAGCACCCAGCAGAACCTGGCGCTGGTGGAGCAGGCCACTGCGGCCTCGCGCGCGTTGGAGCGGCAGGCCGGCAGCCTGAGCGAGGCGGTGGCGGTGTTCCGCCTGGCCGGTGCGGCACCGTCGGTCCTGCCTGCGGAGGAAGAATCGCCGGTGCTGGCGATCCAGCCTGCGCCAGCCGGCTTCGACTACGCGCGCAGCGCCTGATGCGCAGGCCTTGGCGGCAGGATCGGGCATCGCGTGCGCAGCGTGCGCGGCGACCAGCGTGTCTTCCATCGGCAACGCCACATCCGCGGCGTCAGGGGCCTGCGGACAGCGTTGTAGGGGTGCGCCCTACACACTCAAAGTGAAGCTTGTGTGTAGAAAAATTTTCGCTTAAGTTGCGCCCATGCCTGCCGTCAACAGGCGTAGACGCGATACGTCCTGTGTTCGCGGCTCGATCCCGGCGTCCTGACATGCCGGCGTAGCGCCGCACGGACCGTACCGCCTCGCTGGCGCCGGAGGACGCGCCTGATTTGCGGTAGGCGGGAGGAGAGGGGGGCCTACCGGGCGCTGCATGGAGTTCTGCTTCCGCAGCGCTGGGCCAACACACCGCGATGCGAGCGCATCGGCGCGGCCACCCACCGTCTTTATCCCCCTTGTTCGCATCCCCGCTCGCGCCATCTCGTGCCGCAGCGCAGCATGCTTGCCCGATGCGCTACCCAACCGCACCTCGCCGCTGACGCCGCGCGCACCGCGATGTTCGGCGTTCAGCCGCAGTCCGGGTGTACCACCGCCCCGAGGTCTTCCGGACGCTTCGAAGAACGTGCTCGGCCAGGTCTGTCGTGTGCAGCTTGTTTTGTAGGAGTGGCTTCAGCCGCGATAGGCTTCCCCGGTGACGCCCGTCGCGGCTGAAGCCGCTCCTACGGCGCGTTTCCCACCGTTCGCGGATGCGCGCTTCAGTCCCGCTCCGGCCGCAGCAGCCAGCGCAGATGCGCCTTGAGCTGGCGGCCGTGCTGGTGGAACCAGGTGCGCTCGGCGCGCCAGTCCGGGAAGCGTGCTTCCACCTCGTGCCAGAACGCCGGCGAGTGATTGGCCTGGATCAGGTGGCAGAGCTCGTGCACCAGCACGTACTCGAACGCCGAGGGCCGCCCCAGTACCAGTGCCAGGTCCAGGGCCATGCTGCCGTCGGGCGCCAGCGAGCCCCACTGCGAGGACATGACCTTGTAGCGCACCGCGCGCGGGGCACGCGGCAGCGACGGCAGATACTGCGGCAGCCAGCGGCCGACGTCGGCGCGGGCCTGGGCCTCGTAGAAATCGCGCAGCGCGCGGCGCAGCGCCGCATCGCCGCCGCGCGGCGGCAGGTGCAGGTGGGCCACGCCGTCGGCGACCTCGATGCGCGCGTAGCGGGCGTCGTGCCAGGCCACCGGCAGCGACTGCCCGCGCAGCGGCAGTTCGCCGGCTTCGCCGGGCCGCAGTGGCGTCAGCGTTTCGGCGGCGACATAGCGCGAGAGCTGCTGCGCCAGCCATTGCCGGTTCTCCAGCAGGAAGCGCTCGCCGGCGATCAGGCTGGCGCGCAGCGGCAGGGTCAGCCGTGCGCCGCGTTCGTCCACGCTGAGCTTGATGCGCCGCGCGCGCGGGTCGCGCACGCGCAGCACCTCGACTTCGCGCTCGTCCAACCGGAAGCGGACGAGGTCGCGTTCGACGGCCGCCGGGGGCGGCGCGATCAGGCGACGGAGCAGATCGGGCATGGGCACAGCATACCGCCGGCGCGGGCGCGCACGGTGACAGCCGCGTGCGGCCGCCTCCGCGGCGGCATCAGTCGGCCTTGCTCAGCTTCAGCGCGTCTTCCAGCAGCAGGAACAGGCGCCGCACCTCGGCGCTCATCAGCGCGAAGCGCGCGTCCAGTTCCGCGCGCACGCCGTCCTGGTCGGCATGCTCGAGCTGGTCCAGCGCGCCGTCGAGGAACTTCAGCTTGCGGATCACCAGGTCGTCGCCGAGCACGAAGGACACGTGGTCGTCGAGCACCAGCGCCAGCTTGGTCACCTGCTTGCCGGCTTCCAGGTGCTTGTCGATCTCGTCGCAGCGCAGTTCCTGGTGCTGGCACTTGACCACCGCGCCGCCTTCGATCGGGTCCTTCATCTCGCACTCTTCGCCCAGGCTCAGGCCTTCGGGCAGCGGCTCGCCGGCGATCCAGCCGGTGAGGATCGAGCGCGGCGCCACCTCGGCGTTCAGCGGCAGCGCCGGGAAGCTGCCGAGCAGGCCGCGGATCTCCGACATCACGTTCTCGCCGGTCTTGCGGCTGGAGGTGTCCACCGCGACGTAGCCGTGCTGCAGGTCGAGCATGGCATCGGTGCGCGAGGACTTGACGAAGGCGCGCGGCAACAATTCATGGATCAGGTCGTCCTTGAGCCGCTTGCGTGCGCGGCCGCCGGGGCGCCGGCCTTCCTTCTCCTCGATCTCGGCGACCTTGCGCGCCAGCAGGTCGTTGACCACCGAGCCGGGCAGGATCTTGTCCTCGCCGCCGACGGTCAGCCACAGGAAGTCGGCGATGCGGTGCGACAGCGCCTCCTGCTCGTCGCGGCCGAACGGGGAGATGAAGCCGCGCGAGCTCATTTCCAGCGGGCCGACCGACTTGAGCAGGACCTCCGGCAGGAGCGTTTCGACCTCGGAAAAATCGAGCGTGGTGGGGAAGCGGAACAGGGTCAGATTGCGAAAGAACATCGAGCATCCAGCGGAAGGAAACGGAACGGTCCGGCGGCGTGCGCCGGGGAGCGGCGGCCATTGTCGCATCGTGTCCGCCCGGGTACCGCATCGGGCGGTTCAGCGAGCAGGCTCAGCCCGGCGCGTCGTCCGCCCAGGCGCCAGCCGGGGCGATCGCCGCGCCGCCGAGCGCGGCGAAGTCGAACAGCGCGCGGTCGGCCAGTTGCGCCGGATGCACGTTGCCCAGCGCGCGGGCGATCTGCTCCACCCGCCCCGGATGCTCGCGGTCCCACTGCTGCAGCAGCTGCCCGACCTGGCGGCGCTGCAGCGTCTCCTGGCTGCCGCACAGCGTGCAGGGGATCAGCGGGAAGGCCTGCGCCTGCGCGTAGGCGGCGATGTCGTCCTCGCGCACATAGGCCAGTGGCCGGATCACCACGTGGCGGCCATCGTCGCTGCGCAGCACCGGCGCCATCGCCGCCAGCTTGGCGTGGAAGAACAGGTTCATGAAGAACGTGGCGACGATGTCGTCGCGGTGGTGGCCCAGCGCGATCTTGGTGAAGCCGTGCTCGGCGGCGTAGCGGTACAGCGCGCCACGGCGCAGCCGCGAGCACAGCGAACACAGGGTCTTGCCCTCGGGCACCACCCGGGTGACCACCGAATAGGTGTCCTGCTCGATCACATGCCAGGGCACGCCGCGCTGGCGCAGGTAGGTCGGCAGCACGTCGGCGGGAAACCCCGGCTGCTTCTGGTCCAGGTTCACCGCCACCAGCTCGAACGGCACCGGCGCCTTGCGCTGCAGCTGCAGCAGGATGTCCAGCAGGGTGTAGCTGTCCTTGCCGCCGGACAGGCACACCATCACCTTGTCGCCGGCGCCGATCATGCCGAAATCGGCGATGGCCTGGCCGACCTGCCGGCACAGGCGCCTGCCCAGCACCGCGGCGTTGCGAGCGGCAGGCGGTGCGGGATCGGCGAGCGGTTGCAGCGGCGGCAGGGGCAGGGGCGAGGTCATCGGCGGTAGTGTAGTTGGCGCGGCTGGCACGGCGCTGCGCGGGCGACGTTGCGGGTCACTCCAATTCCGCCACCTCGATCGTGCCGAACATGCTGGTCAGGCGGGCGATGACGGTGCCGAGGCAGCGCAGTCCCGCGCTGGTGTGCGCGCAGAAGGACAGGCCGTCTTCCGCGCTCATGCCGCGTCTCGGGCGGGCCAGTACACTCGCCCCAGCCACGCACGCAGGGTCGCCTCATGTTCAAGAACCTCATCCCCAAGATCTTCTACGCGCGCATGCAGGACGGGCTGGCCTTCTTCGTCGATGGCCTGGGCTTCCAGGTGCTGTACCAGGACGCCACGATGGCGGTGATCGCGCGCGACGGCGCCAAGGCCTATCTGGTGGAGAACGCCGAATGGGCGGCCAAGGACCGGCCGGAACTGGGCATCGAAACCGACAGCATCGACACGATCCATGCCGAGTTGTCCGTACGTGCGCCGCAGTGGCTGCATCCGAATTGCCGTACCGTCGCGCTCAAGCCGTGGGGTGCGCGCGAGTTCGCGATGCTGGACCCCACCACGGTCTGCGTGGTGTTCCGCGAGTGGCCGCCGCAGCCGTAAGCGGCGGCGCACCTGGCGAGCCGCGGATGCGCATGCGCAAGAAACAGGATCTGCCGGAAAAGCCCTGTCTGCACTGCGGCCGGCCGTTCCGCTGGCGCAAGAAGTGGGAGAAGGTGTGGGACGAGGTGAAGTACTGCTCCGACCGCTGCCGTGGCGAGCGCAAGCGCGTGCGCGCGCCGGGGGCGCCATGAGCCGGGCCGTGCGCGGGCGCACCGCATGCGCGCAGGCGTGCCGCCCTGCATGAGCCCGGTGCCGCCCACTGCCCACACCCTGCGCCTGGTGCTCGGCGACCAGCTCGATCCCGAGCACGCCTGGTTCGACGTGTGCGATCCCGGCGTGGTGTATGTGCTCATGGAAGTGCGGCAGGAGACGGACTACGTCCTGCACCATGCGCAGAAGATCCTGGCGGTGTTCGCCGCGATGCGCGACTTTGCCCGGCATCTGCGCAGCACCGGCCATCGCGTGCGCTACGTGGCGATCGACGACGCGAGCAACCGCCAGTCCATCCCCGCCAATCTCGCTGCGCTGATGGCGCACTACGGTGCGCAGTGCCTGCAGTACCAGGATCCGGACGAATGGCGCCTGGACCAGCAACTGCGGCAGTGGGGCGCGGCGCAGGCCTTCGCCACCGAAGCGGTGGACAGTGCGCACTTCTACACCCGCCGCGGCGAACTGGCGGAGTTTTTCCGCGGGCGCCGGCAATGGTTGATGGAGCACTTCTACCGGTACATGCGCAAGCGCCACCGCATCCTGCTGGCGGCGGACGGCACGCCCGAGGGTGGGCAGTGGAACTACGACCACGACAATCGCCAGCCCTGGCATGGCGATCCACCGCCGCCGGCGGATACGCGCCCGACCCACGATCACCGCGCGCTGTGGGCCAGCATCCAGGTCGCTGGCGTGGACAGTTTCGGCCAGCCGCAGGCAGACGCGCTGCGCTGGCCGTTGAACCGCGCCGAGGCGCTGGCGTGCCTCGACCGGTTCATCGCCGACGGCCTGCCACATTTCGGCCGTTACGAAGATGCGATGAGCACGCGCAGTCCTCGCCTGTTCCATTCGCAGCTCTCCTTCGCCCTGAACACCAAGATGCTGCGGCCGCAGGAACTGGTGCAGCGCGCGCTGGCCGCCTATGCCGCCGGGGCGGCGCCGCTGGCGGCGGTGGAGGGCTTCGTGCGGCAGATCCTGGGCTGGCGCGAGTACGTGCGCGGCATCTACTGGGCGCACATGCCCGGCTATGAAGCGCGCAATGCGCTCGGCCACGACACGCCGCTGCCGGCCTGGTTCTGGACCGGCGACACGCACATGCGCTGCCTGCACCACGCCATCGGCCAGTCCCTGCAGGATGCGTACGCCCACCACATCCAGCGGCTGATGGTCATCGGCAACTTCGCCCTGCTGGCCGGCCTGGATCCGGCCGCGGTACATCGCTGGTATCTGGGCGTCTACATCGACGCCTTCGAATGGGTCGAACTGCCCAATACCGTGGGCATGAGCCAGTTCGCCGACGGCGGCCTGCTCGCGACCAAGCCCTACGTCAGCAGCGCCGCCTACATCGACCGCATGAGCGACTACTGCCAGGGCTGCCGCTACGACCGCAAGCAGAAGGCCGGTTCGCGGGCGTGTCCGTACAACGCGCTGTACTGGGACTTCTTCGCACGGCACCAGGACACCTTGGGCCGCAATCGCCGCCTGGACATGGTCTACCGCCAGCTGGGCAAGTTGCCGGCCACACAACTGCAGGCCTTGCGCGCGCACGCGCAGCATCTGCGCGAACGCCTGGACACGCTGTAGCGCAGGCCACGCGTGTCGAACGCGAGCGCTGCACATGCCTGCATTGCCGGAACGTGTCCTGCGCCCCAACCAAATCGTGCAGCGCGCCGCGCATTCGCGCGCTGTCGCATGCGATGCATCTGCCATCGCGCAATCTGTTACGTGCGTTCCGGTCGATCGCCACGCGCTCAAGCACCCTATGCCGCCGGTCGGCGCAGGCCCGCCGGTTGCACTCGAAGTGTCAGTGACGCGGTGACAGCCGGATGACTGTCGTGCGTCGTGTTGTTTCCCCCGCAACCCTATCGAGCATGATCATGACCACGACGCTTTCCCTCACCACCAGCGCCCGCGCGCTGGGTGTGCTCGCCCTCATGACCACCGCCACGGCGATCGCCGCCGTGCCTGCGGCCCCACAATGCAGCGTGCCGCAGGCTTGGGCTCTTCCGGCCGCGGCCACTGTGGTCGGCAACGGCACGCAGGCCAGTTGCACCGCCAGTGCGCTGGCCGCCGCCGCTGCGCAAGGCGGCTACATCACCTTCAACTGTGGCGCCCAGCCGACCAGCATCGCGGTCGACCGTTCGATCGTGATCGCGGCGACGACGCCCACTGTGATCGATGGCCAGGGCAGGATCACCCTGGATGGTCGCCAGTCCGTCAGAATCCTGCTGGTCAACGCCGGCAGCGCGCTGTCGGTGCGCAACCTGAAACTGCAGAACGGCAGTTCGGTGCAGCCGGCGTCCAACCAGGCCTACGACCCGGGCACCTGGGGCGGCGGCGCGATCAAGGTCGGCTACCGCGGCAAACTGGAAGTCCTCAACAGCCAGTTCCTGGCCAACCGCAGCAGCATCGGCGGCGGCGCCATCTTCGCCGGCAGCGACGCCGAGGTGACCATCGTCCGCAGCGGCTTCTACAAGAACAGCTCCTGGCTCGGCGGCGCGCTGTACACCCAGCTCAGCGGGCTGACCATCGTCGGCTCGGAGTTCGCCAACAACCAGGCGATCAATGCGCCGCAAGGATTCCCCGATGCCGGCAATTTCGGCGGCGGCGGCGCGATCGACACCGACGGCGCGTCGCTGGCCGGCTATCTCAAGGGCGGCGTCGGCAGCGGCGGCACGCTGGCGGTGTGCGGTACCGTGGTCCGCAACAATGTCGCCGCCAACGGTTCCGGCGGCGCCACGCTGTGGGCGTACGCGCCGGATACCATCGACGTGAAGTATTCGACCTTCGCCAACAACGTCGCCACCGGTGGCCCGGGCGGCGGCGCCCGCATCAGCATGGGCTTCACCGACACCTCGCATGCCGGCACCGCCATCACCACGCCGGGCACCATCCGCGTCGCCGAGACCAGCTTCCTGTCCAACAAGGCCGAACAGGGCAACGCCGGCGCGCTGTACCTGGATTGCTACGGCGCCTGCGACGTCAGCAACAGCACCTTCTACGGCAACTCCGCCAAGGGCGTGGGCGCGGCCATCCAGCATGTCGGCTGGCAGCCGGCCAATGGCGACCAGGGCAGCCCCAGCGTGCGCTTCAACAACGTCACCTTCGCCGAGAACACGCCGTGGGTGACGCTGTTCGGCGACAGGTTCGACCTGCGCAACAGCATCCTGTATTCCAAGACCGAGCGGGTGTTCTGCAACAACCAGAGCAACACCGGCAACAACCTCATCGAATACTCGGCCAAGGGTGCGGTGTGGCCGAACGCCTGCCTGGCCGCGGGCAATGTGAAAGCGGCCGATCCGCTGCTGTCGGCCCCCGCCAACAACGGCGGACCGACGCTCACCCAGCTGCCTGCGGTCAACAGCCCGGCGTTGAATGCAGGCAGCGGCTGCGCCGCCATCGACCAGCGCGGCAATCCCCGCGATACCGCCGTGTGCGATCTCGGCGCGGTGGAGGTCAAGTAGGCCGATCCACTGTCATGACGTGCACGGCACCGCGCGGTCGCGCCGGCTTGGCCGCTGCGACCGCGCCTCCGTCGCCGGGATGAGGAGAGCCGCGCGGACCTCGCCATTGCAGGCATGACGCGCGTTGCGGTGCACGCCAAACAACGCCGTTCGAGCCTGCGCACGCGCTGCGGACGATACGGTGGCGTATCTGCTTTCCTGGGCATCGACGGTGTTGCGCGATGGCGCGGCGCCGGCGACGTCTGCGCCTGCGAATGTCCGGATTTGCGACCTGGGTCGTGCGCTGGGGGTCAAGTTCGCGATGCAGATACCGATAGAGGTACCCCCCCTCGCGAGTCCCCCCGGATGCATTTCTTCCACTCCTTCAAGGTGAGTCAGCGCCTTGCGCTGTCGTTCGGCCTGCTGATCGTGCTGCTTGGCGCTTCCTCTACCTTGGCGCTCTACCAGTTCCACAATGTGCGTCAGGCGGTCGACAAGATCGTCCACGAGAACAATCTGAAGACCGAACTGCTGTACACCATGCTGCGCAACAATATGAGCGCGGAGCGCTACCTGCGCGACATGATGCTGTCGCCGGCCGACAAGCGCCCGGCGCTCGCCGCCAAGATCCAGGAGATCCGCGTCGACAACGATCGCCGTCGCAAGGCGCTGGACGCCCTGCCGGGCACGCCGGCGGGTCTGGCCATGCGCAAGGAGATCCATGACGCGCAGGCGGCCGCACGGTCGGTCAACAGCCGGGTGCTGGCGCTGGCCAGTTCCGGCGAGATCGAGGCGGCCAGGCAACTGCTGTACGGCGATGCCGCGCCGCTGCTGGCGCGGCGCGTGCAGGTGATCCAGAACGCGGTCGATCTGCAGATCCGGCAGAACGCGCTCAGTTCCGACGAGATCCAGGCGGCCCTGCTGTTCAGCAATCGTGCCTTGATCGGGTTCGGCCTGCTGGCGGCGGTGCTCGGCGCGATCTTGAGCGTGCTGATCACCCGCAGCCTGGCCGGGCCGCTCGGGCGCGCGACCGAAATCGCCGAATCCATCGCCCAGGGCCGGCTGGACCATCGGATCCCGCCGCAGCCCAAGGACGAGACCGGCCGCCTGCTGACCAGCATGGACCGCATGCAGGCGCAGCTGCAGGCGGTGATGGCGGCGCAGTCGCAGGTGGCCAGGCACCACGAGCACGGCGACGTCAGCCGGCGCATGGACGAGCACGCGTTTCCCGGCGAGTACGGGCGCATGGTGCGCGAGAGCAATGCGTTGCTCGACATGCACGTGAGCCTCCAGCAGCGCCTGCTCGAGATCATGGGACGCTACGCGATCGGCGACCTGTCGCAGGACATGGATCGCCTGCCCGGCGAGCAGGCCGCGCTCACCGAGACCATGGACCAGGTCAAGCGCAATCTGTCGGCGATGAACGCCGAGATCGGGCGGCTGGTCGACGCCGCGGCCGCCGGCGACTTCGCCGTGCGCGGCGACACGGCGCGCTTCCAGTACGACTTCCGCGAGATGGTCGAGGGGTTGAACCAGTTGATGGCGACCACCGACGACAATCTGCAGGCGCTGTCCAAACTGCTGCAGGACATCGCCAGCGGCGACCTGACCACGCGCATGGAGGGGCAGTTCCAGGGCGTGTTCGCGCAGATGCGCGAGGATGCCGATGCCACCGTGGCCCAGCTGACCGGGATCGTTGGCCGCATCCAGCATGCGGCCGGGCAGATCACCGGCGCCGCCGGCGAGATCGCCGCCGGCAACGCCGATCTGTCGCGTCGTACCGAGCAGCAGGCCGCCAGCCTGGAGGAAACCGCCGCCTCGATGGAGGAGCTGACCTCCACCGTGCGCCAGAATGCCGAACGCGCCAGCCAGGCCAATCAGTTGGCCATCGGCGCGACCGCGGTGGCGTCGCAAGGCGGCGCGGTGGTGGCCGAGGTCATCGACACGATGAACGGCATCCAGACCTCATCCAGGCGGATCGCCGACATCATCGGCGTAATCGACGGCATCGCCTTCCAGACCAACATCCTCGCGCTCAACGCCGCGGTGGAAGCCGCGCGCGCCGGCGAGCAGGGCCGCGGGTTTGCCGTGGTCGCCAGCGAAGTGCGGGTGCTGGCGCAGCGCTCGGCCGAGGCCGCCAAGGAGATCAAGCAGCTGATCGACGACTCGGTGAGCAAGGTGGACGCAGGCTCGCTGCTGGTCAACAGCGCCGGCAGCACCATGCACGAGATCGTCGCCAGCGTGCAGCGCGTGACCGACTTCATGACCGAGATCTCGGCCGCTTCGCAGGAGCAGTCGAGCGGCATCGAACAGGTCACCCAGACCATCACCCACATGGACCAGGCCACCCAGCAGAACGCCGCCCTGGTGGAAGAAGCCGCGGCGGCGGCCCAGGCGATGGAAGAGCAGGCCATCCAGCTCGGCGAGGCGGTGACGCTGTTCCGCGTGGCGGGCAGCACCGGCGACATGCCGGCGCGGAGCCAGGCCAAGCCCTTGGGCGCGGCCGCTCCCTCGAGCGCCAGGCGTGGTCTGCAGCGGGTGGCGGCGCCGCTGCTGGTCGAATACGCCGGCTAGGGTCGCCGAGACGGCGCGCTGCGGAACCGCAGCGCGCACGCCACGCCCCCCGGGGTGGCGTGGTGTGCGTTCGCGCAGCGCGGCCGACAGTCGCGGATGGTGTTTCATGGCAATCGCCGGTGTCCGTCGGGTCGTGGCCACCTGCAGCGACGGGTGACGTGTGGAATCATGGCCGATCCGAACGCTCGCAGGATCTGCCATGAACGAATCTGACGCCTACGTGTCCGACGCGATCCGCAAATGGGTCTGGTCCGGGTTCTACTCCCAGGACGAGATCCAGGAGATGATCGAGGACATCCTCGAAGACGACTGCGACGAGGCGATGCTGCGCGCCTCGGTCGCCAGCCAGTGGCAGGCCAAGCAGCAGGCGGAGCAGACCTGGCCGGCGCAGACCGATTGCGACCGGCTCGAGGCGCTGTTCGAGCGGCTGCACCAGGACGGCATCTGTGCGCTGGCCAATGCCGGCTACACCATGTCCGAGGGCCACGCCGACGTGAGCCAGGCGGTGGCCGACGCGCCGGACAGGCGCTATCACGGCTACTGCTTCTACCATGGCCAGGACATGGAGCGGGCGATCGACGGTGGCGGGCTGATGCTGGCGTTCGGCGATCTGGACGGGCGCGAGGAGGCGGACCTGGCGGTCGGCCAACAGGTTGCCGCAGCGTTGCGTGCGGCGGGCTTCACCGTGGACTGGGATGGCACGCCGCGCAAGCGCATCGACCTGCCCGGCTTCGTCTGGCAGCGCCGCGCCGATTGGGATTGATGCGGCGGTGCGGCCGCGGGCTGCGTGGTGGTAGCGCCCTGGCTACAATTGCCCGCTCATGCCTGAGCGCGTCCCGATGCGCGGAAGGCGTTTGACGGAGAGGCGTTTCATGGAGCGGATGTTTCATCGCAATGGCCGCCGGTCGCGGCGCGCAGCCGGCACGCGCCCGGCGCTGCACACGGCCCTGGTGCTGGCCACCGCGCTGCTGGCCGCCTGCGCCGGCGCACAGCCTTCTTCCCCCTCGATCACCCCTGCACACACGGAGCGGACCATGTCGGAGATGACGCCAGAACACCTGGCACAAGGCGTAGTACGGTTGATCCTGGCGGTCGGCGGCAGGCAGGATCTGGTCGCCACCCAGGTCGCGGCGCAGACCGGTCTGCAGGTCGAGGACGAGGGCGGGCATGCGTTCAGCGCGTCCGGCACGCTCGCCGGCGGTGGCGGCTATACGCTGGAATCGGTCGCCGATGCCGACGATGCGCCGCCGTCGCGGCTGGACCTGCGCTTCACGCCCGCGCCGGGCGCGGCGCCGGCGCAGTGCACGCAATCGTTGGCCGGCTATCGCCAGGCGCTGGTCGCGGCCGGCTTCGTGTCGCACTGGATCGCGCCGCCGCGTCCGGGCAGCGCCGGCCGCTGGCATTTCGAACGCGGCGCGGTGTCGGTGTACGCCTTCGTCGGCAAGGACGCCGGCGAGCACGATGCGCAGGCGTGCGTGGAGATGCTGCAGATCCTGGTCGACGCATAAGGAGCGCGGAGATGGCACACGACGACGAACGCCTGAAGGGCATGGTCGACACCTTCGCGCAGGCGCATCCGAAGGAAGGCCAGGCGCTGCGGCAGATGCTGGACAACACCCCGGAGCTGCGCTCGCGCGTGCAACAGGCGATCGGGCAACAGCAGCTGTCCGGCTTCGCGCCCAGCCCCGAGGCGGGCACCGGGTCGTATAGCCCGCGCACGGGGCAGATCGAGCTGCCCATGGATGTGTTGGCAACGGCGAAGATGCATTCCCCGCGCGACGATTCGGCCAACACCGCCCGCATCGTGCTGGGCCACGAGATCGGCCATGCCATCAACAAGACGGCCATCGACCGCAGCAATGCGGCGTTCGCCGCCAAGATCGACGGCATCGCCGCCTCGCCCTCGCCGCACGACTACACCGCCGCGCTCAAGGCCTACGGGCAGGAACAGCGCACGCGCGAGGCCAAGGACGAGATCGCCGGGGTCAATACGCTGGCCGACTACGTCACCCGCAACAATCCCAAGGCCACGCTCAAGGACCTGTACAACGCCAGCACCGAGATGGCGAGCTACATCGACAAGCAGGGTGTGGGCGGCAAGGCCACCTACACCGCCAAGGACGGGCTGAGCTTCGGCAAGGATCTGAAGATCGACGCCGACAATCCGCGCAACGTGGAGGCGATGGGCAAGCTGTTTTACGACGCGCGCGGCTACCCGCAGCACTATGGCGAGCGCGCGCTGGCGCAGATCGCCAATGCCGAGGACCGGGCGCAGGCGCAGCACCCCGAGCGCACGCCGCCGGCGGTGCATGCCGACCTCAAGGCGGTCGGCATCGATGCCACGCAGGTGCCGCGCGATCTGCTGCCGACAGGATTCCGCGACGGTCCCGCGCCGACACCGAAGCCCGAGCCGCAGGCGCAGCCGCCCGCGCCGCGTGCCGGCGAGCCCGCCGCCGCGCCGGGTGGCGCCGACCGCGCCCTGCACGACCGGGTGCGCACCGGCGTGGCCCAGGCCGAACAGGCGATCGGCAAGGGCTGGGACGACAACAGCGAGCGCATGACCGCCAGCCTGACCCTGTTGGCCAGGCAGAACGGCTTCAGCGAGCGCGACCAGTTGTCGGTCGGCTTCAACCGGCCCACTGCTTCCCATCAGAGCGGCGAACTGGCGTTCGTGTACCGCAGCGGGGGCGACGTCTCCCCCGATCCCTACGCCAATCGCGCGCACATGCCGACCAGCGAGGCGATCGCGCGGCCGGCGCAGGAGACCCACCAGCAGCTGCAGCAACTGGGGGCGCAGCAGGAGCAGGCGCAGCGCCAGGCGCAGGAGCAGGCGCTGCAGGCGTCGCAACAGGGCCCGACGCGGAACGATCCGCCGCAGGTGCTGAGTCGTTGAGCGCAGCGGGGGCGCCGGCCCCGGCGTCGGTGCGCAATGGCCGCCTGACGCTGCGGCCATGCACGCGGTGCGCGCCGCCTCCTGTCTGGTCCGGAGTGCGGCGCCAGGGCGCGCGGCTGCGCGCCAGGATTACGGCTGCCAGACCAGGTTCTGGGTCTTCGGATCGGCGGTGAGCTTGTCGACCTTGCCGCTGCCGTCGAAGGACACCTGGAACTCGTTGAAGCTGTCGAGCCAGTAGCGCCACAGCGGCGCGTCCAGGCTCGGGTTCTCGCTGCTGATCGGATAGCCCATCGCCATCAGCACCTGCTCGCGGGTCATGCCCTGGGTCACACGGTTGGCGGCGATCGCCTCGCGGATCTTCGGCGGGTAGGCTGCCAGCTTCGGTGTGGGATCCTGCGCGACCACGTAGCGCTGGGCGAAGGCGGCGTTGCCGAGGTCGCGGCTGTAGTCGTTGCCGATCGACTGCTTCTTGCCGTCGATCAGCACATTGACCCGGTAGCGGCCGTAGCCGGTCACCTGCACCGGCGTGCCGGCCGGGATCACCCGCTTGCCGTCTTCGGCGTAGTTGCTGTCGCTGATCCAGCTGCCGTCGCTGCGCATGTTGCAGCACAGGAAGCCGGAGAACGTGGGATCGGCCGCCGCGGCCAGTTGTGGCAGGGCCGCCGCCAGGGCGAGGGCGAGAACGAACGGGGAACGGAACGAACGCATGCTGACTCCTTTCGACGCGGCGATCCTGCCGCGGGTGGCACGAGGGTGGGAGGGTGCCGCCTCCGCCGCGGCCCCGTGCGCATTGTGCCGGCTGGCCTGCGCCCGGCATAGCGGCGCGCTGCACGGTGACGGCGGACCAGTGCCCTGTGTATGCTCGAACCTCGTGGACACCCTGACGCCCGCCGAGATCTCCCTGCGCATCGACGCCCTGCGTCGCGAGCACCGTGCGCTCGACGAGCAGCTGCAGCGCATCCCGGCCAACCTGGACGACGAGCTGGAAGCCAAGCGGCTGAAGAAGCGCAAGCTGCAATTGAAGGACTGCATCATGCGCCTGGAACACCTGCTGATCCCCGACGAACCGGCGTGAGCGCGGCGACCTTCTTCAGCGTCGGCCATTCCACGCGCAGCCTGGAGACCTTCCTGCAGATCCTGCAGGGCGCCGGCGTCACCCGCCTGGCCGACGTGCGCGCGTTTCCGTATTCGCGGCGATTCCCGCAGTTCGACGGCAGCGCACTGGCGCCGGCGCTGGCCGCGGCAGGCATCGCCTACCGGCATTTCCGCGCCCTGGGCGGGCGCCGCGGCAAGCAGCCGGGCGTCGATCCGCAGCGTAACGGCCACTGGCGCAGCGTCAGTTTCCACAACTACGCCGACTATGCGCTGGGCAGCGAATTCGCCGAGGCGCTGATCGAGTTGCAGGCCTTCGGCGACGACGGCGCATGCGCGGTGATGTGCGCCGAGGCCTACTGGCGCCAGTGCCACCGCCAGATCATCTGCGACCATCTGCTGCACCAGGGCCACCCGGTGGTGCACCTGATCGATGTCGGCCGCCAGGAACCGGCCACGTTGAATCCGGCCGCGCGCAGCGACGCGCATGGGCAACTGGTCTATCCGCCGGATACGGCGGATGCCGGACCGCGCACCGGGGACCTGTTCGACGCCTGAGCGGTGCTGACAGCGCGGTTGGTGCGTCGCCACGCGCCAGCTGCGGCGTCAGGCTCAATGCGTTGGGACCGACGGCACCGTGACCGCATTGCTCCGCGGCGTATCGTCGGTGCCGACGAGGGCGGCGCTGCTTTGTCCCGTCGCACCGTCCTCGGAGGCGGCGAGCAGGCGCAGGGGCTGGCCGCGGTAGCGGTACTCCAGCGCCTGTTGCAGCTGATCCAGCCGCACCACCCGCGCGCACAGCGCCTGCGCCTTGGTTTCGATCCCCTTGCTGCGCGCATCCAGCCGGGCCTCGAGGGCCGCATCCATGCGCTCGGCGCGGTCGCCGATGGCGTCCCCACGGCCCGTCATGACCTGCCAGAGCACGTGACGGGTGATGCTGCCCACGAAGCGCTCCGCCTGCGTCTCCACATAGTCTTCGAACCGGCCGTCGAACGCCTCCTGGTCCCACCGCCCCTTGCCGAGCGTTCCGTCGACGTAGGCGTTGGCGTGCGTGCGCAGCCGTTCGATCTTGCGCGCGTTGCCGGCGCTGCCGGTCAGCATCTCCACGACCGAGCCGAGCACGTCGTAGCTGAGATCGACCACCTCGTGCGAGAGGTCGGCCACCTGCGGCATCAGCGCGCGCGTTTCGCGTTCCATCTCCAGCAGCCGTTGCGCATCGGCGTCCCCGACCTGCTGCACCCGGTGATCCACGCTCAATTTGCCGGCATGGAAGAAGATCTCGCGCGGCCCGTCGCCACCGCTGCGGGTGAGCCAGATGCCGCCGCTGTCGGCCAGCACGTTGAACGGCGTACTCAGGCCGCACTGGCGCGAGGACACCTGCGGCCGATGGTCGTGCTTGCCGCCATCGTCGCCCTGATCGGCCCACGCGGGCCCGCTGGAGGCGGCAAGCAGCAACAGAGCGAAGAGAGGAGCTGTGCGCATCGCCGGAACCCGCAGCAGGGAGTCTGGAGCATGCTCGGGCCGCACAGGGCCACGGTCGCGTGTCGGAAGTCACTGTGCCGCGTCGCCACCCGCCGCGCCGCAGTGATACCAGGGCGCCCTTGTGTTTGGCGCGTCGCCACGCGCCAGGATCTCACCGCATTACCACTGCAGGTGCAACTGCCGCCTCAATCCTGCGGAGCCGGCGGCTCCTCCACCTTCGCCGCCTCCGGGCTGACCCGCTCGATGGTGTGGCGCAACTCGCGGCCAAGAATGAACTTGGCATCCTTCGCCCACGCATCCAGCCGTTCGTCGAACACCAGCTTGCTGTTCTCGTCCGGCCACACCAGCTTCAGCTCGCGCAGCTTCTGGATGAAGCCGCGGAACAGGGTCTTGTCGAAGAACTCCGGCGCGGCCGGTGCGTACAGCAGGCTCAGGCGTTGCGCGGCCTGCTGGCACAGGCTCTCCAGTTCGCCGGCACCGAGCTTGCCCGGGCCGTTCTTCACCAGCACCGAGATGGCGATGTAATAGCGCTCGAACGCCTGTTGCAGCGAGTGGCCGATGGCGCGCAGGCGGAACACCTCGTCGGTCTGGCCGGTGTTGCGCGCCAGCACGCTGCCGTCGTCCTCGTTGAGCTGCAGCAGCAGGCCTTCGCGCACGAACACCTCGATGGTGCGTTCGATGCGCTCGGCAAACTGCTCCTCGCTCCACGGCAGGAACAGTTCCGCCTGCAGGAACGGGTACACGGTGCGGCCCAGCCGCAGCAGGCCGGTGCGGCTCATGCGACGGTTGTTCTGGAAGCAGCACGCCACCCACGAGGAGGCGGTGAACAGGTGCAGCACGTTGTTGCGGAAGTAGCTCAGCAACACCGCGTTGTCGCCATTGACGCTGAGCACGTCGCCGAGCGGATGCGGCGTGCGGGTGAGCACGTTGATCTCTTCGGCGTGGGCGATGATGCGCTCGGGCGAGTGCGGGGTCACCGTGACCCGGTCCGAGTACGGCAGTTCCGCCAGCAGCTTCTTGCACAGTTCGATCTGCGCGATCAGGTCGGCCTCGCCCATGGCGTGCTTGGGCGTGGACAGCAGCGCCAGCGCCAGCAGGTTGACCGGATTGACGTCGGCCGCGGCGTTGATGTGGACCTGGATCTGCTGCGCCAGCGCATCGACGGTGCCGCTCAGCCAGGCCGGCTTCTCGTCCTCGCCCAGCGGGCGGCCGTCCCACTCCGGCGCGCGCTGCGCCAGCATCTGGCTCAGCGCGATCGGCTCGCCGAAGTTCACCACCACCTGGCCGTAGTTCTGCTTGAGCACCTTGGGGATGCCCCACAGCAGCGCCCAGATCGATTCCTTTTCCTTGGGCCGGCCGCTGAGCTCGTCGAGGTAGCTGTTGCCTTCCATCAGCTTCTCGTAGCCGACGTAGATCGGCTGGAACAGCACCGGCTTGCGCGGCTGGCGCAGGAACGCGCGCAGGGTCATCGCGATCATGCCGCCCTTGGGCTGCAGCAGCCGGCCGGTGCGCGAGCGTCCGCCTTCGACGAAGTACTCGATCGAGTAGCCGCCGGCCACCAGTTGCGCCACGTATTCGCTGAGCACCGCCGAGTACAGCGCGTTGCCCTTGATCGAGCGGCGGATGAAGAACGCGCCGCCCTTGCGCAGCAGGGTGCCGACCACCGGCAGGTTGAGGTTGATGCCGGCCACGATGTGCGGCGGCACGATGCCGCGTTCGTACAGCAGGTAGGACAGCAGCAGGTAGTCCATGTGGCTGCGGTGGCTGGGCACGTAGATCACTTCGTGCCCGGGCGCGGCGTCCTTGAGCTTGTCCAGGTGGTGGACCAGCACACCGGCGTAGATGCGGTTCCAGACGTGGGTGAGCAGGAAGCTGGCCGAGCGCACCACCGGGCTGGAATAGTCGGCGGCGATCTCCCAGGCGTAGGCATGCGCCTTGCGCCAGGCGTCCACCGGCTTGCTGTTGTCGCGCTTGGCCTGCGCGGCGATCGCCTCGCGCACCGGCTCGGCGGCCAGCACCTGGTCCACCAGCAGGCGCCGGGTCGACAGGTCGGGGCCGATCACCGCCTCGCGGATGCGCCGGAAGTGGGTGCGCAGCACGCGCTGCAGCTTGCGTACGGTGCGCTCGGGCGGCAGCCCTTCCTCCACCGTCTGCCGCATCGACACCGGCGGGGCAAAGCGCACGATGGTGCTGCGGCCGTTGAGCAGCACGCCGAGCAGGCGCCGGAAGCTGCCCACCAGCGCCCAGTTTTCCGAGAACAGCACGGCGAACCAGCCGCTCTGCTTGTCCGGGGCGCGGCCGACGAAGATGGATACCGGCACCAGGTGGATGTCCAGGTCCGGGCGCAGGCGGTGCGCCTGCAGCAGCTTGGCCAGCGAGTCGGAGTGGGTCTTGGCGCCGCGCTGCTCCGGCAGCAGCGCGTGGTTGCTGCTGCGCCGGGACAGCGCCAGGTAGGCACGCTTGCGGCCCAGCGGGTCGCCGGGCAGCGGCACCAGCGGCGAGGGCAGGCCGGACTCGCGGCAGGCCTTGTCCAGGATCAGCGCGTTGGACAGGCCGTAGTCCTCCAGCACGTACACCACCGGGCGGCCGGCGTTGTACTGGCCGGGCTCGGCCGGTTCGATCTTCAGGCCCAGCCAGGGATCGGCCAGGCGGCCGAGCAGGCGCGCCCACAGCGGCCCCTTGGCCTGGCGCGCGGTGGTCGCCGCCACCGGCAGGGCGGAGGCGGCGGTGGAGGAAGAGGCAGCGCCGGGGTCGGCCGGGGAGGCGTCGGCGGGCGCAAGTGCCGCGTCGGCCGCGCGTGCGGCCGCGGCGTCGTCGGGGAACGGGAGGGGATTTTGTTCTGGCATCGGGGCCATTATCGCTTAGCCGGCGGGGCGGGGTCGGCGGCGCGTGCCGCGGCCGGGGCGGGGGGGCTGGCGCTGGCCGCCAGCAACGCATCCACCTCGCGGAGGGTGTCGCGCAGATACCAGTGCCCGTCGCGGCGCACCAGCACCGCGGTGGTGTCGATCTGTTCGCCGTCCAGCGGGTACTGGATGCGCGCCACGGCCTGGTCGCCCTGCTGGTTGACCAGGCCGGTGCGCAGCGCGCCGGCGCTGGCGTCCAGGTCCAGGCCGTAGTCGGCCAGCACCGCCTTGAGGTCGGCCAGGAACGGGCCCAGCCGGCGCAGGCTCTCGTCCATGCCCAGTTTGCGCAGGTCCGCATCGCTGCGCACGCCGGTCCGGCGCGCGCCCGCGCACAGCCGCGCGATCGCCGCCTGGGCGCGCTTGCGCTCGGACAACGGCGCGCGCGCGGCCCAGGCGCTCAGCGCCTGCACCAGTTGCACGTAGTGGCCACGCTGCTCGGGCGTGTAGTGGCCCTGGTTGCGCAGGAACTGCACGCCGAACAGGCCCAGCGAGTGCGCCGCCTGCTTCAGGCTCGCCGCCTGGCCGCCGAACTGCGCGTCGAAGGCGCGTTGCAGCTGGCGCTCGGCGTCCGGCGCGGCGAGGGTGTCGAGCACCTCGGGCAGGCGTTCGGCCAGCGGCAGTTCGGTCAACGGCCAGCGGCTGCGGTCCTCGTTCCAGGCCTGCTGTAGGCGCTTGTACTGGGCCGGCGGCACCGCGGCCTGGGCGTAACCGAGCAGGTCGTTGCGCTGCAGCGCATGCGCCAGCGTGCGCACCGCCGCGGCCGGCTCGGCGCTGGCGCCGGGCAGTTCGGCGGGCGTGCGCTTGCATCCGCCCATGGCCAGGGCGAGCATCGCCAACAGCAGGACGCACAGCGCGCGTGAGGAGATGACCCGGGTCGGGCAGGACGACATACGGTACGGGCTCGTTCCCCAAAACGTTCCGCATCTTGCTGGGCGCGGGCGATTCCGGCAAGCCGGGCGGGTAGCGGTGCGGGGCGACCCGCAGGCGTTTGGGGGCGGCGGCTGTCGCGGCGGGACATTTCATGACCCGGCCCGGGCACCCCGGGACAGGCATGTCGGCGTATCGCCAGACGTGCCAGGGGATTGCACATGTTGCAACGCATCATGTAACCGCTTGCAGTTGCTGCTAACGTCCGCCCACCTCGATTGAGGCGGTGCTGGCCGGGGGACCCAGTGCGATATTCGTCAGAGATCATCCGAGTGCTCGGTCACGGTGGCGCGCGCCGCTGCGCCTGGGTGTTGTCTGCAGTCCTGTGCGGACGTGCGATGACGGGCCCGGTGCAGGCGCAGGACGGCCGCCTGCCGCCGCGTGCGCAATGGCACGCAGCGTGTTCGTCCCATGCGCCGCTCGGCGCCGCCACCACGCCCTTCGCGCCGCGCCAGCGCGGCGCCACGCGTAGGTCCGACCGGTACCGCGCCGGCCGGCTGACCCTGTCCACCACGTTCCGGACCCTGGAGGCACGCTGGTGAGCCCGCCGCCTGTCCCGGCGCCGGATCCGCGCGCCAACATCACCATCAAGGACGTGGCGCGGCTGGCCAACGTCTCGGTGGCCACCGTCTCGCGCACCATGAACGGCCACCAGCACGTGGCCGAAACGGTGCGCGCGCGGGTGCTGGAAGCCGCGCGCACCCTGCACTACGTGCCGCACCACGCCGCGCGCAGCCTGAGCAGCCGCCGCACCCACACCATCGGCGTGGTGCTGCCGGACCTGCACGGCGAGTTCTTCTCCGAACTGATCCGCGGCATCGACACGGTGGCGCGCGAGCGCGGCCTGCACCTGCTGGTGTCCAGCTACCACGGCGAACCGGAGCAGCAGCGGCTGGCGGTGCGGCGCATGCCCGGCCGCGTCGACGGCCTGCTGATCATGTCGCCGTCCCTGGCCAGCGATGCCGAGGATCCGGCCGACATGCTGCCCGGCACGCTGCCGGCAGTGCTGATGAACTGCGCCGAGCGCTTCGGCGATGCGCAGGTGCTCAACGTCGACAACTACGGCGGCGCGCGCGCGATGACCCGCCACCTGTTGGACGTGGGCCATCGCCGCATCGCCTTCATCGCCGGGCCGGACGACAACTTCGACGCGCGCGAGCGCCTGCGCGGCTACCGCGACGAACTGCGCGAGCGCTCCCCGCAGGTGGCGCCGCTGGTGCTGCCCGGCGCCTTCGACGAGGCCTCCGGCTACCGCGCCGGCGAAGCCCTGCTGCAGGGCCAGCGGCCGGACGTGGTGTTCGCCGCCAACGACATGATGGCGCTGGGCTGCCTGTTCGCCTTCACCCATGCCGGGCTGCGCGTGCCCGAGGACATCGCCCTGGCCGGCTTCGACGACGTGCCGATGGCACGTTACGTGCATCCGGCCCTGACGACCATGCGCGTGGACATCGCCGGCTTCGGCGCCCGCGCCATGCAGTTGCTGCTCGCCGCGCTGGAGCCGCACGCCGCGGCGGCGGCAGCGTCGGCCGGCGCGATCGCCCCGCAACTCATCGTTCGTGCTTCCAGTGCCCAGCGGGGGACCGCCATGGACTGACACCGACGCATGCAGCACCGATGTCGTTTTTGCACCACCTAGAAGAACACAACAACGATCCCGTTTACCGCCCTGGGAGGGCTTTTGTCATGAAGAAATCGCGTTCCGCCTCCAACCTGCCCGCACGCAGCCTGCTGTGCTGCGCGCTGGCCACCTGCCTGTTCGCCACGATGCCGGCGATGGCGCAGTCCAGCAGCGCCACCCTGCGCGGCCAAGTCGCCGCCGCCCAGGCCGGCACCGAGGTCACCGTCACCAACATCGCCACCGGCTCGGTGCGCCGCGCGCCTGTCGCCGCCAACGGCAACTACACCGTGGTCGGCCTGCCGCCGGGCACCTACAAGGTCGAGGTCAACGGCGTGACCCAGACGGTGACGCTGCAAGTGGCCTCCTCGTCCACCGTCGATTTCACCGGCACCGCGCCGGCGGCAGGTGGCGACGCGACCACCCTGGATACCGTCACCGTCAGCGCGCCGCTGCTGAAGGACGTCAAGACCTCGGAAGTGGGCAACGTGGTGTCGCTGCACCAGATCCAGCAGCTGCCGCAGGCCACCCGCAACTTCCTGGAATTCGCCGACACCGTGCCGGGCATGGTGTTCCAGGTCGATGGCAACGGAAACACCAAGCTGCGCGGCGGTGCGTCCAATGCCAGCGCCGGCAACCTGTACATCGACGGCGTCGGCCAGAAGAGCTACGTCAAGGGCGGCGGCATCGCCGGCCAGAGCGATACCCAGGGCAATCCGTTCCCGCAGCTGGCGATCGGCGAGTACAAGGTCATCACCTCCAACTACAAGGCGGAGTACGGCCAGATCAGCGGCGCGGCGATCACCGCGGCCACCAAGTCCGGCACCAACGAGTTCCACGGCGAGGCCTTCTACCGCTACACCGATCAGGATCTGCGCGACAAGCGTCCGGACGAGGAAAAGAACGGCAAGATCGATTCGCAGACCAAGGAGTACGGCTTCGCCCTGGGCGGCCCGATCATCCAGGATCGCATGCACTTCTTCGTTGCCTACGAAGGCAAGGAGAACGTGGTGCCCAAGAGTGTGCAGGCCGACGCCAACGCGCAGCCTTACATCGGCCTGCTGCCGTCGAACATCTCCAGCCAGTACGGCGCAGCCAACATGCCGTTCAGCGAGGATCTGTACTTCGGCAAGATCGATTTCGAGCCGACCGATCGCGACCGCATCGAACTGAGCGGCCAGTACCGCGACGAAACCCAGACCGGCAATGTCGGCGGCACCAGTGCGCCGGACCACGGCACCGACAAGATCAACAAGGACAAGCGCGCCAATATCCGTTGGCAGCACAGTGCCGACAACTGGTTCAACGAGTTGATCGTCGGTACCGAGGACTCGGAAAACAATCCGAATCCGAAGAGCATCGGCAACGGCATCGTCTACAAGTATCTGGCTCCGCGCCTCGGCTCCACCACTGACGTGGATGAGTACACCTTCCTGGAAACCGGCTCCGCTGGTGGCCTGAACGTGCAGCGCAAGAGTCAGAAGGGCTGGTTCCTGCAGAACGACCTGACCTTCACCAGCTTCCAGTGGCACGGCGAGCACACCATCAAGATGGGCGTCAGCTACAAGGACATCAAGCTGACCTCGCAGGATGCGGCCGCGCTCAACCCGCAGTTCAGCTATGCGGTCAACAACAATGGCGTGGCAGCCACCCCGTACCGTGTGGACTACGTCGCGCCGTACAACACGCCGGGCCAGAAGGCCACGGTGGAGTCGCCGTCCAAGCAGTACGGCATCTACATCCAGGACGACTGGGCGGCGACCGACAAGCTGATGATCAACGTCGGCGTGCGCTGGGACTACGAGGACAGCCCGGCCTACACCGACTTCGTCACCTCGCAGGCTTTCGTCGACGCGCTGTACTCCAACGATCCGGCCAACCCGGGTCAGCCCTGGGCCAACCGCTTGCTGCCCAGCGGCATCAATGTCGCCGACTACATCAGCACCGGCCGTAACCGCAAGAACTTCAAGGATGGCTGGGCGCCGCGCCTGGGCTTCTCCTACGATTTCTTCGGCGACGAGCGCTCGGTCCTGCACGGTGGCGCCGGCCGCTCCTACGACCGCAACCTGTTCGAACAGCTGGCGCTGGAGACCAGCAAGGCGGCGCTGTCGCCGGTTGCGGTGTATTTCCAGAATCCGGCCACCGGCCAGTGCTACCGCGCCGATCGCGTCTGCACCGCGTGGGATCCGCGCTACCTCAATGGCGTGGATCAGTTGAACACCATTCCCGGCGTCAGCGGCAGCGCCGAGCTGTTCATGTTCAACAACCATCTGAAGACGCCGTACAGCGACCAATATAGCCTCGGTATCACCAACCAGATCGGTGACTGGCAGACCGATGTCACCTTCCAGCGTGTGCTCAGCTACGACGGGTTTGCCATGTCGCTGATCAACCGTTACCCGAATGGCGCGTACTTCCAGGACGGCAATGCGCCTTGGGGTCAGCCGGTGCCGGGTTACCAGAACACGATCCTGGGCATGAACGGCCTGGAGCAGCGCAGCAGCCAGGTGCTGCTGTCGGCCGACAAGCCGTACACCAAGGAATCGGGTTGGGGTCTGACCCTGTCCTACACCCACACCAGCGCGCGTCAGAACCGCAACATCGACGAGCCCTACGCGTTCGACAAGGCGACCATCCACGACTACCCGTTCGTGAAGTCCGATGCGGTGTCGGCACACCGCTTCGTCGCCTCCGGCTCGATCGACGGTCCGTGGGGGCTGACCTTCGGCGCCAAGCTGGTGCTGGCCACGCCCGAGCCGGTCAACACCGTTGCCTGCTATGGCAAGGTCGATGCCGATGGGGCGACGTGCCAGCAGATCGGCTTCGTTCCTCCTGGCAGCGGCAAGTTCCTGGTCGGCGGCAAGATCTGGGGCTACCGCACGGTCGACTTCCAGGCGACCAAGGACTTCACCGTGTACAACGACTTCAAGTTGACGGCGCGCGTGAACCTGCTCAACGCCTTCAACTTCAAGAACTACTCCAGCTACATCTACGGCGGTCCCGACGGCACCGGCAATTACTTCGGTACCGGCGGACGCCTGGATACGAGCTATGTCGGCTTGAACACCACCGGCGACATCAACTACGTGCCGCGCACCGTGACCTTCGAGATCGGCGCAAAGTTCTGATCCACGGCATGACCCACGCGCGTGCCCGACCGGCGCGCGTGGGGTTTCAACGGACGGGGCCGCGTGGCCCCGTCCGCGTTTGCGGTCGCCCCTTTCCTCGGTACAGGACCACGCACGCATGATCGCCGCCCCTCTCCGCAACCTGGTCATCGTCGGTGGCGGCACCGCCGGCTGGATGGCCGCTGCCGCGCTGGCGCGTGTGCTGGGCCCCGAGTACCGCATCACCTTGATCGAGTCCGAGCAGATCGGCATCGTCGGCGTCGGCGAGGCCACCGTGCCGCACATCAAGGCCTTCAACAATCTGCTCGGCATCAACGAGGCCGAGTTCGTGCGCCACACCCAGGGCAGCTTCAAGCTCGGCATCGAATTCGCCGACTGGCAGCGCCCGCGCACGTCCTACGTGCACGGCTTCGGCACCGAGATCGGGCATCCGCTCGGGCTGTTGCCGTTCCAGCAGTACTGGTTCAAGCAGGCGCTGGCCGGCAAGGCCAGGCCGCTGGGCGCGTACACGCTCAACACCGTCGCCGCCAAGCGCGACCGGTTCATGACCTCGGCCACCGACGTGCCGCCGAATTCGCCGCTGGCCAACATCGCCTACGCCTACCATTTCGATGCGGCGCTGTATGCCGGCTTCCTGCGCCGCTACGCCGAGCAGCGCGGGGTGACCCGGCGCGAGGGCATCGTCGAGGAGGTGCAATTGCATCCGGAATCGGGCGACGTGCTTTCGGTGCGGTTGGCGTCGGGCGAAACGATCGCCGGCGACCTGTTCATCGATTGCTCCGGCTTCCGCGGCCTGCTGATCGAGCAGGCGTTGCATACCGGCTATCACGATTTCAGCCACTGGCTGCCGTGCGACCGCGCGCTGGCGGTGCCTTGCGCCAAGGTCGGCCCGCCGACGCCGTACACCCGCGCCACCGCGCGCGCGGCCGGCTGGCAATGGCGCATTCCGCTGCAGCACCGCACCGGCAACGGCTATGTGTACTGCAGCGCGCACATCAGCGACGACGAGGCCGCGGCCACGCTGCTGGCCAACCTCGACGGTCCGGCCCTGGCAGATCCGCGCCCGCTGCGCTTCGTCACCGGCCGCCGCAAGCAGGTATGGAACCGCAACGTGATCGCGCTGGGCCTGGCCAGCGGCTTCATGGAACCGCTGGAATCGACCAGCATCCACCTGGTCCAGTCCGGCATTTCCAAGCTGCTGGAACTGTTCCCGCGCGAGGGCATCAGCCCGGTGCTGGTGCGGCGTTACAACGAGCGCATCGCCTTCGAGTTCGACCGCATCCGCGACTTCCTGCTGCTGCATTACCACGCCACCGAACGCGACGACAGCGCGTTCTGGCGGCACTGCCGCAGCATGCCGATCACCCCGGAACTGCAGGAGACGCTGGAGCTGTTCCGCGACAGCGGCCGCTTCTACCGCAACGGTGACGAGATGTTCGCCGAGATCAGCTGGGTGCAGGTGATGGTCGGGCAGGGCATCCTGCCGCGTGCCTACCACCCGCTGGTGGACCAGGTGCCGCAGGCCGACCTGGAGCGTTTCATGGCCAGCGTCGAGCAGACCATCGGCCATTGCGCCGATGCGATGCCGCCGCACCAGGCCTTCATCGAACGCTATTGCGCGGCACCGCTGCGCTGAGTGGCCGCAGGGCGCGTTCCGGTCACGGCCCAATCCGGCTGGGCCGTATGATGGTGCGACGCCTGTCGCTTGTGCGGTATCGGGCGCTGAATCACCGAGCCAGGAAATGAAGACCAGGCAGTTCACGTTGCTACGCTGCCGAAGAGAGGGTGTCGAGGCCGTGGCAGCGGACACGGCCCGGGTCTTTGGCCGTCACACCCACGAACAGTTCGGTGTTGGCCTGATCGCACGCGGCGCGCAGAAGTCGGCAAGCGGCCGCGGTGTGGTCGAGGCGGGTGCGGGCGACATCATCACCGTCAATCCTGGTGAAGTGCACGACGGGACGCCAATCGGCGATGGCGGACGTTCGTGGCGGATGCTCTATCTGGACCCCGTGACCGTGGACGATCTGGTCAGCGACGTTGCGGAAGGGCGGACCGCGTCAGCGTTCGAGTTCACCGCTCCTGCGATCCGTGACCCACGCCTAGCCATCCTGTTCAGGAGGCTCTTCCAGGCGATGACCTGCCGCGATGCAGGCCAGGATGGACTGGAAGCGGACGAAACGCTGTTGCTTTTCTTGGGCAGCTTGTTGCGGCCCAGGTCTGAGGGGCGGCCCTCGGTGCCGGCGGCAATTGCCTCAGCGCGCGCCCTGATCGACGACGATCCCGTGTCGCCTGTCACGCTCACCACGCTCACCACGCTGGCGCGCGAAGCCGGACTCAGTCGCTATCAGTTCCTGCGAAGCTTCGCACGTGCGACCGGCTTGACGCCTCACGCCTACCTCATGCAGCGGCGCATTCATCGCGCGCGGCGACTGATCGGTCGCGGCATGCGGCTCGCCGACGTGGCCGCCGCCAGTGGATTCTCCGATCAGAGCCACATGACGCGGTTGTTCGTGCGCAGCTTCGGCATGGCGCCCGGCACCTACGCCAAGGCGCTCGGCAGCGCCTGATCGTCTGCAATTTCGTTCAAGACGGTCGGATGGATGCGAGCGAGGATCGTGTTACACCTGTCTCGTTGCCAAAGGCACTGCCTTGCCATTTGCCTGCGCCTCCTGCATTCGCTGCGCCTTCCCCAGGCTCGCCACGTGCGCGCTTTGCCTGGAAGTTCCAACCCGACGCGCCGATGCACCTCGATGTTGGCCTTGCGCGTCGATCACAGCGGCGCAGGCGTCATGAACATCGCGTTTCTGTTTACCTCCCTGCTCGTCGTCGCTTCGCCCGGAACTGGCGCACTGGTCACACTGGCTGCAGGTCTGTCGCGTGGTGCACGTGCAGCGGTCGTCGCCGCCCTAGGCTGTACGCTCGGCATCTTGCCCCACATGTTGGCGGCGATCACCGGTCTGGCCGCGCTCCTGCGTGCCAGCGCCCTCGCTTTCGACGCGGTGCAGTACGCAGGCGTCGCCTATCTGCTGTACATGGCATGGATGACGCTCAAGGCAGATGGGCCTTTGAAGATCGAGCCCGATGGCTCCGTCCGGTCCGACGGGCAGGTGATCCGGCAGGCGATCCTGGCGAACCTGCTCAATCCAAAGCTGTCCATCTTCTTCTTCGCGTTCCTGCCGCAATTCGTCGGTCGAGGTGAAGCTCGGCCCACGCTCCGCATGCTGGGACTGTCGTCTGTCTTCATGGCGATGACGTTCGTCGTCTTCGTGGCCTACGGTGTCTTCGCGGCAGGCGTGCGCGACCGCATTCTTTCGCGCCCCGCAATACTCAAGTGGATGCGCAGGGGTTTTGCCGCGGCCTTCGTCGGACTTGGAGCAAAGCTGGCCCTGCTACAGCGGTAGCGGCCGAGGTTTGCAGCGCATACGCCTGGCGACGCACGTTCGGCAAGCCTCGCGCGGTGCCGCGTGCCGCGCTGGAGCAATGCGCCGGCTTCGGCGTGAAGGCCGAGTTGCGCAGGGTCGCCGAGGAACGCGACACCCCAAAAAAAGAGGCCTCGCGCACCAAGGCGCGGGCCTCTTCAAAATCCGACCGAAGCCGGAGAACGGTTTGTGGCGCATCTCCGGCAGAGCCGGACGCTGCGCATGCTACCGGCACCGCATAGCTAATGCAATGGTTTAAGTTATTTCATCCAAGCCTTTGATATTTATGGATCAATCACCGAGGCGCCGCGGCCAGAGTGGCGGCGATCTCCCGCTGGATCGCCTCGGCCGCGGCACGCGGATCGGCGGCCTGGCGGATCGGCCGGCCCACCACGATCGCATCGGCGCCGTCGGCGAAGGCCTGGGCCACGCCCACCGTACGCTGCTGGTCGTCGCCGACCGGACCGCCCGGGCGGATGCCCGGGCAGACGATGGAGAAGCCGGCGCCGGTGGCGCGGCGGATCGGTGCGGCTTCCTGGCCGGAGGCGATCACCCCGTCGATGCCGGCTGCCTGCGCGGCCAGGGCGCGTTCCACCACCACGTCTTCGGGCGCGCGGTCGATGCCCATGGAGGCCAGGTCGGCGCGGCCCATCGAGGTCAGTACGGTCACCGCCAGCAAGCGCATGTCGCTGCCGTTGGCCTCGGCCGCGGCCTGCATCATCGGCGGGTGCCAGCCGTGGATGGTGCAGTAGTCCACCGGCCACTGCGACAGCCGCCGGATCACCCCGCCCACGGTGGCCGGGATATCGAAGAACTTCAGGTCCACGAACACCCGCTTGCCGCGCGCGGCCAGCGTGTCCAGCACGTCGAAGTACTCGCCGGAGGCCAGCAGTTCCATGCCGATCTTGTAGAACGCCACCGCGTCGCCGAGCCGCTCGATCCACTCCAGCGCCTCGCTGCGCCCGGGCACGTCGAGGGCGAAGATCAGGCGCTCGCGCGGCGTCAGTGGCAGCGGCGCGCGGCTCACTGCGCCAGCTCCAGCGCCTGCACCTTGGCCTGGTGGCGCGCGGCCCGCGACTGGGTGAAGTCGTTGTTGAACAGCGCCGGTTCCCAGGAGCCGTAGCTGGGGTTGGGCAGCATCCACCAGCGCTCGCCGAACCAGTCGTGGTACTGCTGCAGCAATTGCGCGCGGCCTTCCGGGGTGTTGGCCACCACCTGCGCGAAATCGCCGAGCTGGTCGCCGAACTGCATCAGCACGCGGTACTGCTGGCCGACCAGCTTGCGCCGGCAATTCTTCTCCGAGCCGTTCTGCTCGCAATCCTTGACCACCGTGCCCAGGCCCAGCAGCACGCTGTTGTCGGCCACCGGCAGGCCGGCGCTGCGCAGGTTAGCCAGGGTCGCATCGGTCAGGTGCACGGCGCGGTTGGTCACGTACAGCACGGTGATGCCCTTGGCGGTGGCGGCCTTGGTGAAATCGACCACGCCGGGGATCGGCTTGGCTTTCTTCTCGGCCACCCACTGGTCCCAGGTGACCTCGTCGTATTCCTTGCCGTTGCGGATCAGCCGCGCCTGGTAGGGCGAGTTGTCCAGCACCGTTTCGTCCACGTCCATCACCACCGCCGGCTTCAACCCGGTGGCGGCGTTGCCGCGCTCCTCCGGCACCAGCGCGTCCCAGTTCGGTTGCTTCAGTGCCGCGTCCAGCCGGTCGGCGGCGGCGCGGTAGGTCTGCTCGGCCAGGGCCTGGTACTCGGCCGAGCGCTGCATCCACAGCACCGCGTTGAGATTGTCGTCGGCAGCGCCCGGGGCAGCAGCGGACGCGGTCGACGCGGCATTGGCGGTGGCGGCCGGCTTGGCGGCGGGGTCGGCGACCTGTGCTTGCGGCTTGCAGGCGGACAGGGCGAGCACGGCGCAGGCCAGTGCGGTGCGGGCGATCGGCGTCATCGGGCGTGGGAACCTGGGCAAATGAACCGCGGATTTTAGCCGGTTGCGATGACAGGCGTGCCGGGGCGTCTGGCACTGCTGCGCAGGGCGTGGCCGCCACGAGGCGATCGCCTCGGCCGCCTGGGTGCAGGGCGAGCCGACACTGCGAAGGACCGCCACCGTTGCTGCGTCGACGCCGGGTCCGCTGTCGGTGTGGATGCAACGACTGCACCCGGAGTGTCGCGCCGAGGGCTGTGGTTGTTTCAGGACGAGACCCTGCGGCTTGGCACGGCGATGCGACGGTGCCACGCATGGCGCTACAGCGGCCATGAGATGCGTGACGAGCGTCACTAGAAAAAGCGGCATAACGCACGTAAATGCTTGTTTTGAAGGGAATTTCCCGACACCGCGTGGGGAGTTTCCGGATCGCGCCGCGCTGTGGTTTGCACCACACTTATCAGTACGGAAAACCGCGAGACGCGGCGCCTCGCGCGCTGCGGCGCGATCGCGTCTGCGCATGCAGGCAAACGCCGGAAGCGTCACAGGGGACGTTGCAGTGGACAGCTGGAGAAAAGGAACTTCTCGCGTCGTGTTGGCCGCGTGCCTGCTTGCCGGCGTGCGCCTGGCACAGGCGCAGGAACCGCCGAGCACGCTCGACCGCCAGGAGCAGCTGCGCCAGGCCGAGCAGGTGCAGCGGCAGCAGGAGCAGGACCGGCAGGCGCCGTTCGTGGGCCCGCGCGAGGCTGAAGCGCCGGCCGACATGCGCAGCACCAGCTTGCCGACCGAAGCACTGTGCTTCCCGATCCAGCGCATTCGCCTCAGCGGCGGTGGTCCCGACGTGGCGCGCTTTTCCTGGCTGTGGCAATCGCTGCGCCGCTACGAGGGCCGCTGCATCGGCACGGTCGGCATCGACCTGATCCGCCGCCGTGCGCTGGACCAACTGGTCGCGCGCGGCTTCGTCACCACCCGCCTCGGCGTGCCGGCGCAGGACCTGTCCCGCGGCGAGCTGCGCTTCGAGCTGCTGCCCGGGCGCCTGCGCCAGGTGCGCGTGCAGTCGGCGGACGGCCGCGTGTTCTGGCGCGGTGCGCTGCCGCTGCGGCCGGGCGACGTGCTGGACCTGCGCGCGATCGAACAGGGCGTGGAGCAGTTCAAGCGGGTGCCGTCGCAGGACGCCAAGATCGATATCGCCCCGGGCGAGCAGCCGGGCGAATCGGACCTGCTGATCACCGTGCAGCGCAGCAAGCGCTGGCGCGCGGTGCTCAACGCCGACGACTCCGGCGTGCAGGCGACCGGCCGCTACCAGGGCGGCGTCGACTTCGCCCTGGATGCGCCGCTGGGCATCAACGACCTGCTCTCGATCGGCTACAACCACGACCTGGTGGACGACGGCGCCGCCCGCGGCACCCGCGGCAACAGCCTGTCGTATAGCGTGCCGTGGGGCTGGTGGACGTTCTCCCTGTCGCTGTCGTCGTACCGCTACCACCAGCAGGTGGAGGGTTTCCGCCAGAGCTTCCAGTCCAGCGGCAGCTCCGACAGCGCGCAACTGGATCTGCAGCGGGTGATCCACCGCACCGGCACCAGCAAGACCACGCTGGGCATGGTGGTGGCCAAGCGCGCGGCGCGCAGTTACCTGGACGGCGTGGAGATCGGCATCCAGCGCCGCCACACCACCAGCGCCGAGCTCTACCTCAGCCATCGCCACTACCTTGGCAAGCTGCAGCTGGACACGCGCCTGGGTCATCGCCGCGGTACCCCGTGGTTCGACGGGCAGTGGACCGGCTACGACCCGGCAGTGGGCTTCCCCGGCTACCGCTACGGCGTCACCACGCTCGACATCAGCGCCGGCCTGCCGTTCGCGCTGGGCCCGGTGGCGATGAGCTGGGACAGCAGCTTGCACGCACAGACCTCGCCGCAACTGCTGCTGGGCTCGGAATTCATCACCCTGGGCGGGCGCTACAGCGTGCGCGGCTTCGACGGCGAACGCACCCTGGGCGCCGAGCGCGGCGCGTACTGGCGCAACACCCTCAACCTGCCGGTGCAGCGCCTGGGCATCACCCCGTACCTGGGCGTGGATGCCGGCCGCATCGCCGGACCGAGCGCTGCCGGCCAGGCCGGGCGCAGCCTGGTCGGCGGTTTCGTCGGCGTGCGCGGTGCGCGCGGCGGGCTCAGTTGGGATGGCTTTGCCGGCTGGGACCTGCACGCACCGCGCGACTTCCACAGCGCGCAGCCGGCCTACGGCGTGCGCCTGATCTACCAGTTCTGACACGTCCCTGCCGCCGGCCGGCGGCAGGCAACGCGATGGGTTTTGCCGCGGTGCGCGGCACGAGAGACACGACGATGCACATGGACCGTACCGACCGCCGCAACCGCCTGCTCGAGCCGCTCAAGCGCGGCCTCGCCGCCTTGCTGTGCTGCACCGTCACCTGGACCTCGCTGCCGCTGTACGCGCAGGTCGCGCCGGTCGCCAATCCGGACGGACGCCAGCCCGGCCAGCAGGCCGCGGCCAACGGCGTGCCGGTGGTCGACATCGTCGCCCCCAACGCGCGCGGCGTCTCGCACAACCGCTACTCGCGCTTCGATGTCGGCAGCAACGGCCTGATCCTCAACAACAGCGCGCAGATCTCCAAGACCGAACTGGGCGGCTACATCGCCGGCAACGACAACCTGAAGAACAGCGGCGCGGCCACGCTGATCCTCAACGAAGTCACCTCCACGACCAGCCGCCTGCAGGGCTATACCGAAATCGCCGGGGCCAAGGCGCAGCTGGTGATCGCCAACCCCAACGGCATCGTCTGCGACGGCTGCGGCTTCCTCAACACCTCGCGCGTCACCCTGGCCACCGGCACGCCGCTGCTCGGCGCCGATGGCGCCTTGAACGGCTTCTCCATCACCGGCGGCGCGCTGAGCGTCGGCAGCAACGGCCTGGACGCGTACAACGTCGACCGCCTGGAGCTGCTGTCGCGGCAGTTGAGCGTTGGCGGTTCGGTGTGGGCCAAGGACTTGCTGGCCAGCGCCGGTGCGCAGCGCATCGGTTACGACGGCATGCTGCTGGAGGTGCTGCCGGGCAGCGATGGCGCAGCGCCGGCGATCGGCATCGACGTGGCGTATCTGGGCGGCATGTACGCCGACCGCATCCGCCTGATCGCCACCGAGGCCGGCGTGGGCGTGGTCAGCCGCGGCACCCTGTCGGCGCAGAGCGGCAGCCTGCAGATCGACAGCGCCGGCCAGCTCAGCCTGGCCGGCACCGCGGTGGCCCGCGACGACGTCGACCTGCGCGCGACCGGCGCGCTGAGCCAGCAGGGCGTGCTCGGTTCGCAGCAGGCCGGCGTGCGCCTGCGCGCCGCGCAACTGGCGCTGAGCGGCGACACCATCGCCCACGGCCTGCTCGACGCCGCCGCCACTGGCGCGCTGGCGCACAGCGGGCGCAGCAGCGCCGGCGCCATCACCCTGTTCGGCTCGGAACTGGACGCCGGCGGCAGCCTCTACAGCGGCGGCGATCTGGCGCTGAGCGCCAGCGGCGAATTGCGCAGCAGCGGCAGCGCCTACGCCGGTGGCGCAGCGCAGCTGCAGGCCGGAGCGGCCTGGCTGCAGCAAGGCGGCACCGTGCAGAGCGCCGGCAGCCTTGCAGTGCAGGCGGCGCGGATCGATGCCGCCGGCGTGCTCGACGCCGGCGCCGGCCTCAGCCTGCGCAGCGATGCCGACATGCGCCTGTCCGGCCTTGCCCAATCCTGGCAGGACGCGAGCGTGCAGGCCGGCGGACGCGTGGACACGCTCGGCCAGCTCAGCGCCGGCGGGCGCCTGGACCTGGGGGCGGCGGCGATCGGCAATGCGGCCGGTGCGGTGGTCTCGGCCGGCGGCGACATCGCGCTGGCGACGCCCGGCACGCTCGACAACGCCGGCACGTTGTACGCCGGACGCGACCTGCGCATCGACGCGGCCCGCGTCGGCAACACCGGCGGCAGCTACGCCGGGCGCAACGCCACACTCGCCACCACCGCGGCGCTGAACAACAGCGGCAGCCTGGTCGCCGGTGCCGCGTTGAGCGTGGACGCGGCGCAATTGCGTAGCACCGGCGAACTCGGCAGCCAGGGCGGCGACGTGGCCCTGCGCAGCCGCGGCGATCTTGCCCTCGCTGGGCAGGTCGCGGCCAAGGGCGCGCTGACCGCGCAGGCCGGCGGCGCCTTGCTGCAATCGGGCACCCTGGGTGCGGGCAGCGCGCAGCTGCAGGCGGCCGGCGACGCCGCGCTGGACGGTGTGGTGCGTATCGATGGCGACCTGCAGTTGAGCGCCGATGGCCAGTTGCGCAGCAGCGCCACGCTGGCGGCCGGCGGCAACGCCACGCTGCATGCGCAGGGCGCGTTGCTGCAGAGCGGGCAGATGCAGACCGGCGGCGCACTGGCGCTGGACGGCGCCAGCATCGCCCAGGCCGGCGTGCTGGATGCCGGCACGACCCTGGCGCTGCGCAGCGCCGGCGACCTGTCGCTGGCCGGCACCATGCAGTCGCATGGCGACCTCGCGCTGAGCAGCGCCGGCGCGCTGCAGAACCAGGCCCAGGTCGTGGCCGGCGGCGCGCTCAGCGCCAACGCCAGCGCCCTGAGCAACGCCGCCGGCGCCAGCCTGTCGGCCTTGGGCGACGCCAGCCTGACCAGCGCCAGTGCGCTGTCCAACGATGGCCAGCTGTACGCCGGTGGCGCGCTCGGCCTGCGCGCCGGCAGCCTCGCGCAGACCGGTTCGGCCAATGCCGGCACGACGCTGACGCTGACCGTCGATGGCGCCGTTGCCAACCAGGGCAACCTGGTCGGCGGCAGCGACGTGCAGGTCGATGCCGGCAGTCTCGCCAGCAGCGGCCAACTCGGTAGCCAGCACGGCCAGGTCGCGCTGAACAGCCGCGGCGATCTGCAACTCGATGGCGTCGTCGTGGCCGCCGGCGCCTTGAACGCGCAGGCGCTCGGCGATCTGCAGCAGCGCGGCAGCCTGCGTGCGGCCGGCGTACAGCTCGCTGCCGCGGGCGACCTGGGCGTGGCCGGCACCGTGCAGAGTACCGACACCCTGCAACTGCAGGCGCAACGTGCGCTGCGCGTGGACGGCCAGGCCAGCGCGAGCGGCGCGGTCGGCGTCAGCGCCGCCAGCGTCGCGCTGGGCAGCGGTGCCATCCTGCAGAGCGCGACCGCCCTGCAGGTGGACACGGCGGCCCTGGACAGCCAGGGCACGCTGGACGCGGGCACCGATCTGCGCCTGCACAGCACGGGCGACATGCACCTGGCCGGCCTCGCCCAGGCCGGCCGCGACATCGCGGTGCTGGCCGACGGCACCCTCGACAACCAGGCCAAGGTGTTCGCCGGGCGCGCGCTGCAACTCACCGCGGCCAGCGCCAGCAACCAGGCGCAAGGCCAGTGGCTCGCGCAGACGACGCTCGACGCCAGCGTGCAGGGCAACTTCGACAACGCCGGTTTGGTACAGGCCGGCCAGGCCGCGACCTTGAACGTGGGCAGCCTGCAGCAGAGCGGCCGCACCTATGCCGGCGATACGTTGACCGTGCAGGCAGCGACCGCACTGACCAACACCGGCGATCTGATCGGCAAGCACGATGTGGCGATCAGCGCCGGCAGCGTCGCCAGCAGCGGCCAGCTCGGCAGCCAGGACGGCCAACTGAGCGTGACTAGTGCAGGCGATCTGCAACTCACCGGCACCCAGGTCGCGGGCACCGCGCTGCATCTGCAGGCGGCGGGCGATCTGTTGCACGCCGGCACCAGCAAGGCGCAATCGGCGCAACTGGAAGCCGGGCGCGACCTGAGCCTGGCCGGCACGCTGCAAAGCGCCGGCACCCTGCAGGCGCAGGCGCAACGTGCGCTGCAACTCGATGGACAGGCGCTGGCCGGCGGCAGCGTGCAGCTGCGTGGTGCCAGCGTTGGCACTGGCAGCGCCGCGGTGCTGCAGAGCACGGCGGACATCGCCGTGGACGGCGGCAGCATCGACAGCCAAGGTGCGCTCGATGCCGCCACCGATCTGACCCTGCGCAGCCAGGACACACTGCGCCTGGCCGGCATCGTCCAGGGCGGCAACGACGTGCGGCTGACCGCCGCCGGTGCGTTCGACAACAGCGCCCGCGTGGTGGCCGGGCGCGACCTGCAGTTGCAGGCGGGCAGCGCGGTCAACCGCGCCGCCGGCACGCTGGTCGCTGGTCGCGCGCTGGATCTGCACGTCGATGGATTGCTCGACAACGCCGGCCTGCTGCGCGGCGAGCAGGCGCTGACCCTGCAGGCCGGCAGCCTGCAGCACAGCGGCACGCTCTCCACCGGCCAAGCGCTGACGCTGCGCAGCAGCGGCGCGGTCGACAACCGCGGCAACGTGATCGCCGGTGGCGACCTGCTGGTGGACGTGGGTAGCCTCAGCAACAGCGGCCAGCTCGGCAGCCAGAACGGCCAGGTCACGCTCACCAGCCAGGGCGACCTGCAGTTGGGCGGCAGCGTGATCGCCGCGCAGGCGCTGAAAGCCACCGCGCTGGGCGACCTGCGTCTGGATGGCGTGGCCAAGGCGCGCGCGATCGCCCTGAGTGGGCGCGATGTCGGCGTCGCCGGTGGATTGCAGAGCGCGACCGGCGCGACGCTGCAGGCGCAACGCGCGCTGAGCGTCGATGGCCAGGCGCTGACCAGCGGCGACCTACAGTTGCAAGGCGCCAGCGTCGCCACCGGCAACGCCTCGGTGCTGCAGAGCACAGCCGGCGCGATCACCCTGCAGGGCGGCAGCATCGACAGCCGCGGCACGCTCGACGCCGGCACCGATCTGGGCCTGCGCAGCGACGGCAACCTGGCCGTGGCCGGCGTGGCCCAGGCCGGGCGCGATGTCGTCCTCACCACGGGAGCGCAGCTGACCAATGCCGGACAGGTCCTGGCCGGGCGCGATCTCACCGTCACCGCCGCCGGCATCGCCAACGCTACCGGCGCCAGCCTCGCCGCGCGCGGCGCGCTGGGCCTGACCACCGCCGGCACGCTCGCCAATGCCGGCACCCTTCAGTCCGGCCGGGCGATGACCCTGCAGGTCGGCGACCTGCAGCACAGCGGCCAGGCCTATGCAGGCGACGCGCTGAGCCTGCACGCCAACGGCGCCATCGACAGCCAGGGTGACCTGATCGCCAAGCGCGACCTGCAACTCGACGCCGCGCGCATCGCCAGCACCGGCCAGCTCGGCAGCCAGAGCGGCCAGGTGACGCTGACCAGCCAGGGCGACCTGACGCTGGGCGGCACCGTCGCCGCCGCCACCCAACTCAGCGCGCAAGCGCAGGGCGATCTGGTGCAGGCCGGCACGCTCAGCGCGCAGGCACTGGACCTGCGCGCCGGCCGCGACCTGACCGTGGACGGCCAACTCGCCACCACGCAGGGACTGCAGGCGCAGGCGCAGCGCGACCTGCAAGTGAACGGCAGCCTCAGCGCCGGCCACGACGCCGCCCTGCAGGCCGGCGGCACCCTGCGCAGTGGCAGCCAGAGCGTGCTGCACAGCGCCGGCGCGCTGCAGTTGAACGGCGCGGCCATCGACAGCCAGGGCACCGTCGACGCCGGCACCACGCTGGCGATGACCAGCACGGGCGATCTCGCACTCGGTGGCCTGGTGCAGTCCGCTTCGACGCTCGACCTACGCGCCACCGGTGCCCTTAACAATGCCGCCCAAGTGGTCGCCGGCACCGACCTGAGCATTACCGCCGCCAGCGCCACCAACAGCAGCAGCGGCCTGCTCGCCGCCCTGGGCAACGGCACCTTCACCGTGAGTGGGGTGCTCAGCAACGCCGGCGCGTTGCGTGCGCGCCAGCGCCTGCAACTGGACGTCGGTTCGCTGCAACAGACAGGCCGCAGCTATGGCGTGCAGCGCTTGGCGCTGACCGCCAATGGGGCGGTCGACAACCGCGGCGACCTGATCGCCGGCAGCGCCCTGCGCGTGCAGGCGGCCAGCGTCGCCAGCAGCGGCCAGCTCGGCAGCGAAACCGGCGACGTGGCCCTGGTCAGCCAGGGCGATCTGAATCTGGGCGGCACCCTGGCTTCGGCCGGCGCCTTCAGCGCCCAAGCTGGCGGTGCGCTGACCCAGAGCGGCGCCCTCAGCGCCGCGACCACGCTGCAACTGCAATCGCACGGCGACCTGACCGTGGCCGGCACGCTCAACGCCAACCAGGTGGTGCTCGGCAGCGACGCCAGCGTGCTCCAGCACGGCACCGTCAGCGGTGCGGACATCGCGCTGCAGGGCCAGCGCATCGACAACGCCGGGCAGACCCTGTCCAGCGGCAACCTGCGCCTGAGCGGCGGCACGGTTGCCATTGGCGGCGTGGCCGCGGCCGGCGTGCGCAGCGATGGCAGCCTGGGCAACAGCGGGACGCTGACCCTGCATGCCGACGGCACGCTCAGCGCCAGCGGCCGCCTGATCGCCGCCGGCAACCTCGCCGCCGATGCCGCACAACTCGCGCTGGCCGGCAGCACCGCCCGCGTCGGCGGCGACGCCACCCTGACCGCGAGCGGCGACGTGGATCACCGCGGCGCCGACCTGCTGGCCGGCGGCCTGCTCACCGTGCGCGCCGGTGGCGCACTGGACAACAGCGCGCTCAACGGCGTCGGCGGCACGCTGCAGGCGGCGGGCCTGGACCTGAGCGCGGCGACGCTGCGCAATGGCAATGGCGCCCTCGTGCAGAGAGGCAGCGGCACCACCCGCATCGCCGTCACCGGTGCGTTCGACAACGGCAGCGGCCGCCTGGTCAGCAACGGCAACGACCTGCAACTGGGCGCGGCGTCGATCAACAATGCGCAAGGGCGCATCGAACACGCCGGCAACGGCACGCTCACGGTCAGCAGCACCGGCGCCCTCGGCAATGCCGGCGGTCGCATCCTCACCCAGGGCCAGCTGCAACTCAGCACCGGCAGCACGCTCGATAACCAGGGCGGCGCCATTGCCGCGGCCGGCGATGCCAGCGTCACCGCGGCCGGACTGGGCAACGTCGGCGGCAACGTGTCCGCACGCGGCCTGAACCTGCAACTGGGCAACGGCGCGCTCGACAACCGTAGCGGCGTGCTGCAGGCCGCCGGCGGCAGCCTCATGCTGCACGCCGACAGCCTCGACAACCGCGGCGGCACGCTGCAGGCGGTGAGCGTCAACGGTGTCGGCGGCGACCTGCGCGCCGATCTGGCGCATGCGCTGACCAACGATGGTGGCCTGCTCGGCGCCAGCACCGACCTGACCCTCGGCGCAGAGAACGTCAGCAACAGCGCCGGCACCCTGCAGGCCGGGCGCGATCTGGCGTTGACCGCGCGCGGCCAGCTCGACAACCACCAGAGCGGCCGCATCGGCGCCGCCCGCGATCTCAGCGTCGCGGTCACCGGTGCGCTGCTCAACAGCGGCGGCCAGCTCGACAGCGGCAACGCCCTGACGTTGTCCGGCAGCCGCATCGACAACAGCCAGGGCAGCATCGTCAATAACGGCGGCGGCCTGACCCGGCTCACTACCGGCGGCGACCTGCGCAACGTCGGCGGCAGCCTGGGCGGGCGCGGCAGCGCCGTGCTCGACGCCGCCAGCATCGCCAACGGCAGCGGGCAACTGGTGGCCGGCGGCGACCTGATCGCCAACACCAATGCGCTCGACAACCAGGGCGGCAGCGCCTACGCCGGCGGCAGCATGCTGTTGCAGCGGAGCGGTGCCACGCTCGACAACCGCAGCGGCAAGATCAAGGCCGAACAGGCGGTGCGCCTGACCCTGCAGAGCCTGAGCAACAGCGGCGGGCAGATCGGCGCCGGCAGCAGCACCGGCGGCGCGGGCGACGTGGCCATCGATACCGTCGGCTTCGACGGCGGCGGCAGCATCCTCGGCCAGAACCTGCTCGACCTGACCATCCGCAGCGATTACACCCATCGCGCCGGTGCCGACATCACCAGCAACGGCGACTTCCGCCTAGCGGTGGGCGGCAACTTCGTCAACGCTTCGGCGCTGCAGGCCGGACGCAGCCTCGGCATCAATGCCAGTAGCATCAACAATCTTGCCGGCGCCAGCATGCGCTCAGGCAACGTGCAGTTGAACACCGGCGGCAGCGTCACCAACGCCGGCGACATCTCCGCCAGCGGCAACCTGCAGGTCACCGCCGGGTCGGTGACCAACACCGGCAGCCTGGTCGGCGGCAACGTGCTGGTGGACACCGGCACCCTGGTCAACGGCGCCGACCTGGGCGGCGCCACCGACAACGCCGCCTATGGCAGTGCATTGATCGGCGCCACCAGCGGCATGACCTTGCTGGTGCGCGACCAGTTGGTCAACCGCGACGCGAAGATCTTCAGCCTCGGCAACATCGCCATCGGCGCCGCGCGCGACGGCAATGGCACGCTCACCGCGCGCACCGGCACATTGGACAACGTCTCCGGCAGCATCGAGGCCGACGGCAGCATCCTGATCGCGGCCAATCAGATCAATAACCGGCGGCGGGTGCTCAATACCCAGACCGGCCCGCTGTCGGATGCGGACAAGGCGGCGGCCAATGCAGCGATGCCGAGCGAGTTGATCGAAGGCAGGGGGATCACGTATCCCAACCAGCCCTACTACATTCGCGTGCCTTATCAAGGGCCTAGCCCTGGCGTCTACCGGGAGTACTCGGTCGAGCAGCGCGAGCGCCTGATCGCAGCCAGCGCGGAAGGGCGCATCGCCGCGGGCGGCAACATCGCGCTGTCCGGCAGCGTGACCAACAACGCCTCCACCATCGCTGCGGCCGGTGCACTGCAGGTCAATCAGCGCGGGGTCGGCGGCATGGCCGACGGCATGATCACCGGCGGCGAGTCCGTGGCGAATCAGGCGTTGGCGCTGAAGCAGCAAGTGGTACAGCGTGATGTCGAGCATAAGGTCATCGCGTACATCGACGACTGTGCGATGACGCAAGTCTCCGGACCCAACGCACGCAAGAGTCCGATCTGCGGCTACAACCGCGAAAACAACGTGCTGTCGACCACCACGGTCGACTCCAGCTACATCGCCCTGGCCGCCAACATGACCGGCGGCCAGGGCGTGTCGATCAACGGCGCCACCATCAGCAACGGCGCGGTCGGCAGCGACGGCCGCAGCATCAGCGGCGCGTCCTTCAACGCCACCCAGGGCGGGGCACTGAACCGTCGCGGCACGCAGACCGCCAGCGGTGCTGGGAATACCTCCGTGCAGGCGCAGACCGCGGCGGCCACCGGCAAGGCTACGGTTGGCAACCGCATCGTTGCTGCCAGCCTCGATGCCATCCGCATCGACGACGGCCAGGCCACCCTGGTCGGCGGCAGCAACACCAATGCGTCGCAGGTCCAGGCCAGCGGCGTGCAGGCCCAGCTCGGCGGCGCCGGCACCGGCAGCCGCAGCCAGGTCCAGGCCGGCACCGCGCAGGCCGTGCTGACCGCCGGCACCGTGCCCGGCCAGTACCAGCAGATCGATCCGGGCACCGGTCAGGTGCCGCAGGTGGTCGGCGGCGTCGGCGCGCCGCTGGGCAACATCGTGTTGCCGATGGGCGGACTGTATCGCCTGGTCGGCAGCAGCGGCGCCAGCGTCAACACGCTGGGCCGCGCCGCCAACGGCCTGGGCGGGGTCAAGGCCAACACCAGCGCCCCCGGCCGCCGCTACCTGATCGAGACCGATCCGCGCTTCGTCGACTACAACAACTTCATCAGCAGCGACTACCTGCTCGACAAGCTCGGCGTGGATCCGCAGTGGACGCAGACCCGCCTGGGCGATGGCTTCTACGAGCAGCGCCTGGTGCTGGACCAGATCACCCAGCTTACCGGCCGCCGCTACCTGGGCAACTATGCCGACGGCGTGGCGCAGTACCGTGCGCTGCTGGACGGCGGCGTTGTCGAGGCCGACGCCTTGCACTTGAGCGTGGGCGTGGCGCTGACCGCCGACCAGGTCGCCGCGCTGACCCACGACATCGTGTGGATGGTGGAACAGGAGTATCAGGGCCAGAAGGTGCTGGTGCCGGTGGTGTACCTGTCGTCGAAAACCGCGCTGACCCTGCGCAGCGATGGCGCGCTGCTGGCCAGCGACAGCGGCGATGTCTCGCTCAACGCCACGGCCGGCCTGAGCAACACCGGCACCATCAGCGGCGCAAACGTCAGCGCCACCGCGGGCAACCTGCTCAACCAGGGCCGCATCGTGTCCAGCGGCACCGTGGCGCTGCAGGCCAAGCAGGACCTGCTCAACCTCGGTGGCCAGATCGCTGGCCGCGACGTGCTGCTCAGTGCCGGCCGCGACCTCACCAGCACCACCCGCGACGCCCTCGCCGGCGGCGACCTTCGTTCGGGCATCACTGCCGGCAACAACCTGCTGCTGCAGGCCGGTCGCGACCTCAGCCTCACCGGCACCACCGTGCAGGCCGGCAACAGCGCCGCGCTGCTGGCGGGCAACAACCTCACGCTGCAGCCCACCGCGCTGCGCGATGAGTCCGGCCTGATGCGCGGTGGCGATGGCACCAGCCTGACCGTCGGCAACAACCTGTCCCTGCAAGCCGGCAACGACCTGCAACTGCACGGCGTAGCGATCGCCGCCGGCGGCAACGCCGCGTTGCAGGCTGGGCACGACCTGTCGCTGACCCCGGTCACCGATGCCAACGGCAAGGCCACGGTGCGCACCAGCCTCGAGACCGGCGGCAGCCTGCAACTGGCCGCCGGCAACGACCTCACCATTCGCCAGGCGCAGGTGAAGGCCGGTGGCGACCTGGTCGCCGCGGCCGGGCACGACCTCGACGTGACCTCGGTGCTGGGCGACAGCCGCACCGTCACCGACCAGACCCGCCAGGGCAAGACCAAGGTCGTCACCACCACCACGACCCAGGACCTCGACCAGCAGGCGCTCACCGCCGGCGGCAACCTGGTGCTCAGCGCCGGCCACGACGTCAACCTGACCGCCGCCAAGCTCGACGCCGGCAAGGGGTTGGCGGTGGTCGCAGGCAACGACCTCAACAGCACCACGCTCACCACGGTCGACAGCAGCACCACCCTGGAGACGCGCAAGCGCTTCAAGCAGACCACCAGCACCCGCGACGAGACCGTCCACGGCAGCGAGTTCACCGCCGGCGGCGACATCGCCCTGCAGTCCGGCCACGACGTGAACCTGACCGCGGCCAAGGCGTTCACCGAGACCGGTGCGCTGGCGGTGTCCGCCGGCAACGACGTCAACCTGCTCGCCGAGCAGGAGCAGCACGACGCCGTGCAGGACATGCAGAAGAAGAAAAAGGGCTTCCTGTCCAGCAAGACCACGACGACGCATGACGAGTGGCACGACAGCACCGCGGTGGCGACCACGCTCAGCGGCGACACCGTGCAGATCGCCGCCGGCCACGACCTGCTGTCGCAAGGCGCGCAGGTCGCCGGCACCGGCAACGTGGTGGTGGCCGCCGGCAACGACCTGACGCTGGAGACGGCGCAGAACACGCATAGCGAGGAGCACGAGAAGAAAACGAAGAAGTCCGGCATGTTCGGCAGCGGCGGCATCGGCGTGACGTTCGGCACGCAGAAGATCCAGAACAATGCCGACACCACCGACGTTACGCATGTCGGCAGCACGGCCGGCAGCGTGGAGGGTGACGTCACGCTGGTTGCGGGCAATCGCTATGCACAGACCGGCAGCGATGTCCTGGCGAATGCCGGCGACATCACGGTGAAGGCCAAGGACATCGCCATCACCGAGGTCCACGACACTACCGATGCCGAGCAGCGCAGCAAGTTCAGCCAAGGCGGCCTGTCGATCACGCTTAGCTCTGCGGCGCTGAGCCTGGCCCAGTCCGCTTACGACACGGGCAAGGCCGGCTCGAAGGTCAGTGGCGATGCCCGCATGCAGGCACTGGCAGCCGGTTCTGCGGCCTACAGCGCCTATGGGGCGGCCAGTTCGCTGAGCCAGACCGGAAGTGCGCTGGCCAGCGGCAATGCAGCAAGCGCGGCGCAAGGCGCGAACATCAGCATCGCGGTGACGGTGGGCGGCAGCAAGAGCGAGAGCAAGAGCACGCAAGAAGCAGAGCAAGCCAAGGGCTCCAAGCTACAGGCAGGTGGCGACGTCAACCTGATCGCCACCGGCGGTGGCGATGCCAGCGACCTGCTGGTACGCGGCAGCGACGTCACGGCCGGACGAAACCTGCTGCTGGCTGCGGATCATGACGTTACCATCGAGGCGGCCAAGAACACCGCCGAACAGCACAGCACCAGCAAGAGCAGCAGCGCCGCCGTCGGCGTTGCAGTGACCTACGGTGCGGATGGGTTCGCGGCGGGCGTGACGCTGAGCGCCAGCGGAGCGCGTGGCAAGGCCAATGGCGAGGATGTCAGCTACACCAACAGCCATGTGGCCGCGGGCAACAACGCCACGATCATCAGCGGCAACGACACCACCCTCAAGGGCGCACAGGTCTCCGCCGACAAGGTGATCGCCGACGTCGGCGGCAACCTCAACATCGAGAGTCTGCAGGACACAAGCACCTATGCCAGCAAGGACAAGTCGGTCGGTGGCAGCGTCACGTTCGGTATGGGGTTCAGTGCTAGCGCCAGTTACAGCAGCAACAAGGTCAATGGCGATTACGCCAGCGTCACCGAGCAGAGCGGTATCCAGGCGGGCAAGGGTGGCTTCGACATCAATGTGTCCGGCAACACCGACCTGAAGGGTGCGGTGATCGCCAGCAGTCAGGAAGCGATCGACCAAGGCAAGAACCGTCTGAGCACTGGCACGCTGACCTATAGCGACATCGCCAACACCAGCAGCTACGACGCCAAGGGCATCAGCCTGTCGGGTGGCTACAGCGTGGGCTCGGGCGACGATACATCCAAGGGCAGTGAGGGCCAGACGCCTTCCACCACCAACAATGGCAGCAAGTGGTCCTGGCAGAACTACAACACCGGGGCCAGCGGCAGCGCGGCGGGCTACGGCCATGAGAGTGGCGATGCACAATCCACTACGCACAGTGGCATCAGTGGCGGGACGCTGGTCATCACTGACGAAGCGGGGCAGCAAGCAAAGACCGGCAAGAGCGTGGCCGACACGCTGGCAGGCCTGAAGCGGGATGTCGTCACCGGCGATGGCGCCAATGGCCTGACCAAACAATGGGATGGGCAGAAGCTGCAGGAGCAGGTGGCGGCGCAGGCGCAGATCACGGCGACATTCGGGCAGCAGGCCACGCACGTGATTGGCGACTACGCCGAGAAGAAGATGACGGAGGCGGCAGACCTACGTCGGCAGGCCAATGACACGACCGATCCGGACCAGAAGGCCCAGCTCACCGCACAGGCCGACCAACTGGAAAGCCAGTGGGGCAACAACGGCAGCTTGCGTGTGCTGGCGCACACGGTGGTTGGAGGACTCACAGGTGGGCTAGAGGGTGCGACCGGCGCCGCTGCAGGCACGCTCGCTGCGCCCGCCGTGGCAACCGCGCTGCGGGAGGCGGGCGTCACCGGGCCGTTGGCGGACACATTGACCGCCTTGGCGTCGACGGCGGCGGGTGCGGTGGCGGGCGGCACCGCGGGTGCTGCGACCGCCAGCAATGAGGTGGTGAACAACTATCTCAGTCACGCCGAGCGGATGGAATATCTGAAGGCGGCGTTGGAGTGCGCACAGACGGGCGAGTCGTGTGGAGTGGCCGCCGGCTACGAAGTCAAATCCAACGAGAGAAACGAAGCGCTTAAAGAGGCGTGCGTTGATCGCGCAAGTGCGGCATGCCAGACAGCACTAGCAGATGCGCTCAACGCGGCCGAGGACCAAAAAGCGCATCAAGCCGACTACATTTCTTGGATGGCAGAGAATGCCGGCACGATCCACGCGCTGAATGGTACCCGCAATAACGAGACGTTAGAGTCCAGTGTGGTGACTCATACCACCACGCAGGATGTTGAGCACAAGATCACCTGTGCGATGGCGGGTAGTAACTGCAGCGACGCGGCACTCCGCCTTCAGACGTACCTGGGTAATGTTCCTGTGGGCGATGCGGCGCAGGATGCGTTGCTGAGAACCGCATTAACCGGCCTTGGAACCCAAGTGGGCTCGGTAGCGAGAGTGGGCGAGACCATTACTGGAATAGCCCAAGTTGTTTGGAGCATGACGCCTTACGAGCGTTTGAAGAGCAGTTACAACGATCTTAGCTATCTCCAGGAAAACGGGATCGGTGCCTACATGGATCGTAGTCTCGATCAAGGCGCTGGCCTGCTGCATGGTGTGAAGGATTACGCTTCAGCGATCGGGTCGGCTGCTGCCACCGGAGCGCTCGGCTCTTGGGATATCTATGATCTGTATGAGCAGGGGAGAACCCAGGGCAAGGTTGGGATCGACATCCTTAGTCTCCTTATTCCTGCAGGAGCGGCAGGCGAAGCCGGCACGGTCGCGGCAAAGGCGGGAAATACCTTTACGGCAGGCGAGCTGATTGCCGCGTACAGAGAACTGAAGCCTGTCGTAAGCGAAGGCACGGCAAATGCAACAACTGCTGGCGCTTTGGCAGCGGAACTTCTAGCACGGCAAGCAAAGGATCCATTACTTGGCACTACTCTACCTGGTGCTACGGCTCCAGTGAAAGTAACCGCGGAAACCACTATTGGAGGGAAAACCTTAATTGATGTGAATCAGACGGCTCGTCCTTCTTCTTGGGTAGATCCAAACAAGCCAACATTGATATCTGACTTGGTTCCACCTGGTGATCCTAACGGAATAATGAAAAATGCCCATGCGGAGATTGGATTGATTCAGCAGGCTTATGACGCCGGCTTAACTCAAGGTCAAAGTATGACTATGGTGGTTAGAGGAAAGGCTGTATGTGATTTTTGTAGTCAAACGACAAATTTAATCGCTGCAGCGGATCGTGCTGGTTTGAACAAGTTGCAAGTTTTTGATACGGTAAGTGGGAAAACTTACACGTGGATTCGTGGATATAAGGGGTGGGTAAAGTGATTTCTGGAGCGGAAAATCCGGTATTTGAGTTGCGTTCACTTGATGCGTCTGCGCCTCCTCCTGCAAGAGTTATTGAGAATCCTTGGTGGGATGAGGTTGATGGTGCAATAAAGCGATGCTACAAAAACGATGGATTTTTAACTTTACAAATAATCTTGCCAAAGGGCGGGTATATTCAGGAATTAAGTATGAATTGCATTTCCGGTGAATTTAGGTTGATTGCAAAAACAAATGACGACGACCCCAGGATGCAACTCTTAGAGTGGTGGGATCCAAGTCTTATTAAATACACTGGGAAAGCTGTCTTTGACGAGGATGAATGGGATTCACGGACTATCTCAAAGGATTTAGCTGCAGCAGAAAGATTATTTTTAGATTTCTATAAAAACGGCGATCTTTGTTTTGATTCTTTAAAAGACATGCGCTCACAATGGGACCGAAAGCCTATGGAATAGTGATTTAGTCATAATCTGGTAGCATGCATTTATGTGCCGAAGTAGATCACGCTCCTTTCTTGCTACCACGCAACTTAAGCCTACAACACTGTGACATGGCGCAAACGGCGTTCGTCCCTTGGTGTGATTCGAGTGGCGGCCGAGGACTAATAGCGGCTCCGGAGGTAACATCGGTTTGAAAGTTGGTCGTAGGTAGTCGGCGCCAGCATCAATCCACTGACGGCCTGTGCTGGATCAAGGCCAGCATCAGCGTTCCCGGCCGCCGCTACCTGATCGAGACTGATCCAAGGTTCGTCGATTACAACAACTTCATCAACAGTTCTGCTGCTGCAGGTCGGCCGTGATCTCAGCCTCACCGGCACCACCGTGCAGGCCGGCAACAGCGCCGCGCTGCAGGCGGGCAACAACCTCACGCTGCAGCCGACCGCGCTGCGCAACTAGTCCGGCCTGACGCGCGGTGGCGATGGCACCAGCCTCACCATCGGCAACAACCTGTCCCTGCAGGCCAGCAACGACCTGCAATTGCATGGCGTGGCGATCGCCGCCAGCGGCAACGCCGCATTGCAGGCTGGGCACGACCTGTCGCTGACGCCGGTCACCGATGCCAACGGCAAGGCCACGGTGCGCACCAGCCTCGCCACCGGCGGTAGCCTGCAACTGGCGGCCGGCAACGACCTCACTATCCGCCTGGCGCAGGTCAAGGCCGGCGGCGACCTGATCGCCGCGGCCGGGCACGACCTCGACGTGACCTCGGTGCTGGGCGACAGCCGCACCGTCACCGACCAGACCCGCCAGGGCAAGACCAAGGTCGTCACCACCACGACTACCTAGGACCTCGACCAGCAGGCGCTCAGCGCCGGCCACGACGTCAACCTGACCGCCGCCAAGCTCGATGCTGGCAAGGGCCTGGCGGTCGTTGCAGGCAACGACCTCAACAGCACCACCCTCACCACGGTCGATACGAGTACCACCGTGGAAGCGCGTAATCGCTTCAGGCAGCAGGTGTTGTCCTTGGCGACGCTACGGGTGGTCACAGCATCGGTAGTGCCGCGGGCGTCGCAGAGCGGAAGGCTGCACAAGTTATTGCAGATGCGACGGAAAAAGCGGCAATCAAAAATGCGGCGGCAAATTTCGCTGAGCTGCCTCCGGGCTATAGCACATTGAAATCTGCGGGGGGCTGCTGCAAATGAAACAGGTGGATTGCCGCGGGGGTTCAGACGTATAGTTAATGCCGAAGGTGAAACGGTCATTCAGGAACCGACTGGTGAGATTTACGCATCTGAGGAGGCGCTTGAAGTAGCAGCAAGTTCGGGTTTACCCGGTCTAGCTGGAGCTGAAAGTGTCGCTGCGGCTATCCAAGTTCCTGGGCGTGTTCAGTCACGTGTTAACTTGATGACTGAAGGCTGGGAGCATGTGTTAAGCCGGCATTTCAATCCAGAAGTAAATGCAAGCCAATTCACTATAGGACAGGCTGAGTTACGCACTTTGCCTCAAAGTGCGGAAGTTGTAAGTACGCCTGTAACTCGAACACTAGAAAGTGCGCAAGGCATTCGATATGTTCGAGAAGTTGATATCGGTCACCCCATTGGAATTGACAAATTTAGTGGTCAACCTACATCTATAATGACGGTTCTCACCGACAAATTCGGCAATTTAATAACAACTACTCCGGGGTTTATCAAATGAAATTAATTGGCAGCCTCATGGAGGACGGTTCTAGTAAAGAGCTTTCTAAGTCGTGGGACGGGCTCAGAGAGCCCGGAAATCAGTTGTTTGAAATACTGAAGGACGCAGTGGGGTTTATTAGTAGTGCTTTTGTACTGAACTGGACGCCCGAACAATCTGAGGATATATATACTGTTTTGGTTAATGGTAGAGAGGTTATTTTGTTTGAAGTTTCAAAGTCCAGCGGAGAAGTTTTGAATTTTAGAAATGTTAGCGTAAAAGAGTATGAAAAGTCACTCCGTTCAAGACAGAGTAAGATAAAGTTGGCGGTTGCTATTGAGTTAGCAAGTAAGCAGTAAAAACAAAATTCAAAAAGAATAGCGGTAGCAAAAACAACTGGTTTTTTGCGACCCGCGGACATTTTTCTTAACGCCACATCCGTCTTAAGGAAAATGTTCGTATTAGCCAAATTTTCCACTAAGAAGTCAAAGCGCTCATCTGAGTTTCTAGACCGAGTTGCCCTGTAGGGCAGGTTAACAGCCAGCAACCCACGACGTCCATTCGAGGCGAAACGATAAATCGTTGCTTTTATGAAAGAACTGTTCAATCAGCTATGCGATGAATCAGATCCGTATTGGATTGTTAAATCATACTTCAATAGACTATATGCTGACGGTTACGTCTTGGAGGCATTGGGACATTTAGTGAATAAGTGGGGCTTCAGTACAGATGGCGCGTACTGTAATTTCGCAGATAGAAATAGCTTTTTTGATGAAGATCATTTTGATGGTGTCGAGTTCTCTTATGGATATCCTCCCAGGATTGAGAATACTATTGTTGTGAGTGAAGAAGCTTGCTCTAACTGCATTAAAATGGCATGCGAAAAATATCTTCAGTATCACCCCGAGGATTTCGATAAAGTAAAAGGAATTTTGGATCTACTTTCTTTTTAAGTCATGTAGAATTTTAGGATTTCTTTGTCTTTGCAGTTACGGAGCCAGGGAATTTATAAGGTCGCATGCCAGTGAATATTGCCCAGAATATTGTCCTGGAACCCTGCCCTGCCGAATCACCGCTTTTCAGCGGTATGCTTCGACCCTGACCAGCAAGCAGTCCATACGATGACCGACACCGCCGACGTTCCCGTTCTCTCCACCATCGAAGCCCGCGCCCTCGGCTGCCTGATCGAGAAGGAAGCGACCACGCCGGATGCGTATCCGCTCACGGTCAATGCGACGGTGGTGGCGGCCAATCAGAAGACGTCCCGCGAGCCGGTGATGACCCTGAGTCCGGGCGATGTGCAACACGCGCTGCGGCAACTGGAGGGGCGCGGCCTGGTGCGGCAGCAGTTCTCTTCGCGCGCCGAGCGCTACGAGCATCGGTTGGCGTCGGCGTTGGATCTGACCCAGCAACAGGTGGCCTTGCTCGGCTTGCTGTTGTTGCGCGGCCCGCAGACGGTCAATGAGTTGCTGACGCGCGCTGAGCGCATGGCGCGCTTTGCCGATGCGGACGACGTCCGGCATCAGTTGGAACGGCTGGCGCAGCGGCAGTTGGCGGTGCAGTTACCACGTGCCAGCGGGCAGCGCGAGGACCGTTACATGCACTTGCTCGCCGGTCCGGTGGATGCGGAGGCGCTCGCGGCCACGTTCAAGGCACGGCCGGCGGCGTCGGGCCACGACGAGTTGGAAGGCCGGGTGCAGGCGCTTGAGGCCGAGGTGGCGGAGTTGCGCGAGATCGTGGCGCAGTTGCAGGCGCAGCGTGGCGCCGAGTGACGTGCTGCGGGTGTCCTCTGGAGAGAGCCTGCTGTAAACACGGAGGATCACGTGTAGGAGCGGCTTAAGCCGCGATGCGCTCTACAGGGGATGCCTGTCGCGGCTGAAGCCGCTCCTACAGTTGCGACGACAGATGCCGCTACGCCACGGCAAAGGCGCATTGCTAAAGCCACTTGGAAACACGCCAAGTCGCTCATCGAGCGCAGCGCCCCGCGATCGCAAGATCACCCCATCTCCACCTGCGGTATCACCGCCAGCATATCGGTCACGCCGACACCCACACCCGCCTGGCTGAGCAGGGTGGTCGCTTGGCCGCGGTGGTGGGTCTGGTGGTTGAAGAAGTGCAGCAGCAGGTCGCCGAAGCGCCGGCAGTGCGATTCGCCACGGGTATTGCGATAGCGCAGCGCCACATCGAGATCGTCGGGCTGCAGTTCCGTCATCCAGGCGGCGATCGTCGCATCCAGCGCCTCGCGCTGCGTCTGCAGGTCCGCCAGGCAGTCGGCCTGCGGCACGTCCAGGGCGGCCGGGACCGGCTTGGCGGCGATGGCCTGCAGCGCCGGGTGCCGGGCCGGATGCTGGGCGAAGCGCTGTAGCCAGATCGTATCCGCCACCACCAGGTGGTTGAGCGTGCCCAACAGCGATCCGAAGAAGGCGCCGCGCGGTTCGGCGATGGCGGTGTCCGGCAGGGTCGCGGCCGCGGCGTAAAGACGCTGGTTCATCCACTGGCTGTAGTCGGCAAACAGCCGCAGTGTGTGCAAGGTGTCCATGCTCAGGCGCGGTCCTGGGGCGCGTGCAGTTCGCACAGATGGAGTTCGACCTCGGCCGCCTCCGGACTCAGGCGCACCTGCCCCTGCGCGACGAAGCCCAGCGCGGCGAGCAGCCGCAGCGAGCGCGCATTGCCTGGGGCCACGATCGCGTAGACCCGCGGCAGCGCCAGCACGCTGCGCGCGTACTCCAGCACGGCGCGCGCCGCCTCGCTGGCATAGCCCTGGCCCGCGTAGGGCTGCAGCAGGGCGTAGCCCAAATCGGGCGCGGGCAGGGTTGGCCGCAGCACCAGCCCGGCCACGCCAAGCCAGGCGCCGTCGTCGCGGCGTTCCACCGCATACAGGCCGAAGCCGTGCTCGGCGTAGCTGCGCGCCGAGCCGTCGGCGAGATAGCGGCTGGCCTGGGCTTCGTCGCGCACGCCGCGGTCGCCGATGTGCGCCAGGAAGCCGGGGTCGTTGAGCAGGGCCAGCATCGCCGCCGCGTCGCGCTCGGGGTCCAGCCGACGCAGCAGCAGGCGCGCGGTCTCGATCACGGTGGACATGCGGCGCTCCTGCGGGTCGGGGCGTCAGCGTGCCGCCGCCGTTACGGCTTGGCAAGCGACGCACCCGCGTTTCGTGGGGTAGACGCCTCGATGCAGCAGGTTCGGGAAGCGCGAAATCCCCTGCGCAGAGGCCACCGCGTCCGACATCCCGGTCACACATAACAAACGTCTAGTTAACAGCTTCACATGGGGTGCCGGTATTCTGACGCCCATGCGACCCATCCCCCGTCTCGCCACCTTCCTGTCCCTGCTCTCCCTGGCCGGCCTCGCCGAGGCCCGCGGCGTCATCGAGAAAGTGCAAATCGAGGGGCTGAACAAGGACGAAGACGAGGCGATGATCGAGAACATCCAGGTCTCGCTGTCCCTGTACGACGCCATCGGCAAGGACCAGGGCGAGTCGCGCCTGGAGTATCTGCTGAGCCAGGCCGAGCGGCAGACCCGGCAGGCGCTGGAGCCGTTCGGCTATTTCACTCCCACCATCACCGTCGACGCGCCGCGCCAGGACGACAAGCTGACCGTGGTGGTGCACGTGGACAAGGGCGAGCCGATCCGGGTGCGCAATTTCCATGTGGGCATCACGGGCCCGGCCGAGGACGACCGCTACCTGGGCGAGGACCTGAAGAACTTCCGCCCGCGCCAGGGCGACATCTTCGTCAGCAGCGTCTACGAGACCAGCAAGGTCACCATCACCCGGCGGCTGGCCGAGCGCGGCTACTTCGATGCCGACTTCACCCAGCGCAAGGTCGAGGTGACCCGCGCCGACCACGCCGCCGACATCGACCTGAGCTGGGACAGCGGCCGCCGCTACAACATGGGCCCGATCCGCTTCCACCAGGACTACTTCAACCAGAAGCTGTTCGATCCGCTGGTGTACTGGAAGGAAGGCAGCTACTACCACGAAGGAAAACTCGACCGCTTGCGCGAGTCGCTGGTCAAGCTCGACTACTTCAGCGTGATCGACATACAGCCCAAACCGGAAGAGGCCGACGCCAACGGCGAGGTGCCGGTGGACGTCAACCTCACCCGCGCCAAGCGCAGCATCTACACCGCCGGCCTCAGCTACGGCAGCGAGAGCGGCGCCGGTGTGCGCCTGGGCGTGGACCGCCGCTACGTCAATGCGCGCGGGCACAAGCTCAGCACGCAGCTGGATTACGCGCAGAAGCGCAAGAGCTTCATCACCAGCTACCGGATCCCGGCGTTCCGCTGGCTCGATGGCTGGTACACCACCTCGCTGCGCGTCTACGACGAGCAGACCGACTACATCGACCTGCGCAACGTCAAGCTCACCGGCAGCCGCAGCGGCCAGATCAACGAGCACTGGACCGCCATCGCCTCGATCAACGCGTTGCGCGAGCGCTGGCGCTACGCCACCGACGAGGTGTTCGACGGCGCGCTGTACCAGACCTCCACGCTGTTCTATCCGCAGATCGAGGCCGACTACGTCGGCGTGGACGACAAGGTGTTCCCGCGCAAGGGTTTCAGCGGCAACATCAGCCTGCGCGGCGGCGCCGAGGGCGCGGGTTCGGATGCCAGCTTCGTGCAGGCGCACATGCGGGTGAACTGGTTCCACGGCCTGGGCGACAACGACCGCCTGATCCTGCGCGGCGAAGCCGGCAGCACCTGGACCGACGCGCTGGTGGCGATGCCGCCGAGCCTGCGTTTCTTCGCCGGCGGTGACAACAGCATCCGCGGCTACGCGTTCCGCGAGGTCGGCCCGCGCACGCCGCGGCCGGATCGCTTCGCGCTCGGCGCCAAGCACGTGCTCACCGGCAGCGCCGAGTACGAGCACTACTTCAAGGGCGGCCCGTGGGGCGGCGCGGTGTTCGTCGACAGCGGCAGCGCCTTCGACGACACGCCGGATTGGCACACCGGCGTCGGCTTCGGCCTGCGCTGGCGCTCGCCGGTCGGCCCGGTGCGGGTGGACGTCGCCCATGGCTTGAACGATCCCGACTCGCAGTTCCAGCTCTACCTCAACATCGGAGCCAACCTGTGAGCGCGCCGATCGAGCCGACGTCGCCCGCCTCGCCGCCGCCGCGGCGCCCGCGTTTCTATCGGCGCAAGCGCTTCTGGTGGGGTTCGGCGCTGACCATTGCCGGCCTGGTGCTGCTGGCCGCGATCGCGCTGTACTGGCTGCTGCAGACCGTGGCCGGGCGCGACGTATTGCTGGCGCAGGTGGTGGCGCGGCTGCCGGCCGGCTCCACACTCACCTGGGAGCGCGCCGAAGGGCCGCTGGCCGGCCCGCTGACCCTGCACAACCTGGATTTCCGCTACAACGAGATCCACTTCACCGCCGAGCGCGCCTACCTCGATCCGGACATCCGCCCGCTGCTCGGGCGCAAGCTGCAACTGGACGCGCTGGAGCTGACCAACGCCACGCTCAACCTGGCCAAAAGCGACGAACCGTTCGAACTGCCGCGCTGGCCGCAGTCGTTGCCGCAGATCGAAGTGCCGCTGGCCCTGCAGGCCGACCGCATCGCCATCGATGGCCTGCGTATCACCCAGGCGCAGCAGCCGATGATCGACATCCGCACCCTGCGCGGCGGCGTGGAAGTGGCCAACGGCGAGTTCCGCGCCACCCAGGTGGTGGTGAACAGCGACCGCGGCGATTTCGGCGTCAATGGCGACTACCTGCCGGGCCAGGACTACAAGGCCGACCTCACCGCCAGTGCCGTGCTGCCGGCCGCGCGCGGGCGTACCCCGGCGCGCCTGGGCCTGGTCGCGCGCGGCGACCTGGACAAGATGGAAGTGGCCATCGCCGGCAACGCGCCGGCGCCGCTGCGCGCCACCCTGGTGTTCACCGGCCGCACCGATCCGGTGTGGGAGTTCGCCGCCAGCAGCAAGGCGCTGGATCCGTCGCTGCTGGTACCGCCGGCCGACGACGCGCCGGCGGCGGTGCCGTTGGCCTTCGACCTGCGTGCCAAAGGCAAGGGCGGCAACGCCGACCTGCAGGGCGAACTGTCGCGCGACGGGCAGAAGCTCGTGCTCGATCCCTCGCACCTGAGCCTGGACAACCAGGTGCTCACCGTGGCGCCGCTGCAGCTGCGCGCGTTCGACGGGCAATTGCGTTTGCGCGGCACCGCCGATCTGCGCGACCCGGACAATGCGCAGTTGCGCTTCGCGGTCAACGCCAGCGGCATGACCTTCACCACTGCGCCGGATCCGTCCACCCCGGACGCGCCAGCGGTGCCGATCAAGCTGGTCGAGGCCAACCTGGGTGTGGCCGGCACGATGAAACAGTGGGCCACCTACGGCGAAGCCACCGTCGCCCGCGGCAAGGACAGCGCCAACCTGCTGCTGGACGTGCGCGGCGACGATCGCCAGGCGCAGTTGAAGCAGGTGCGCGCGACCATGCCCAGCGGCACGCTCGACCTCGGCGGCACCGTGGCCTGGGTGCCGGAGTTGAACTGGGACGTGCAAGGCACGCTGGCTGGGTTCGACCCGGGCTACTTCGCACCGGGCTGGGACGGCAAGCTGTCCGGCACCTTCGCCTCGCAGGGCAAGCAGTTGCCGGCGCGGCCGGACGGCAGCGCCGCCGGCTACCAGGCCACGCTCGACATCCCGCGCTTGAACGGGCGCCTGCGCAGCCGCGCCCTCGATGCCAACGCCAAGCTCGCGCTGCAGGGCAGCCAGGGCGAGGGCAAGCTGCAGCTGAGCCTGGGCGACAGCCGCCTGCAGATGCAGGGCAAGGTCGGCGACCAGCTCGACATCGATGCGCAACTGCAGCCGCTGCAACTGGCCGACCTGCTGCCCGGCGGCGCCGGCAGCTTGCGCGGCAGCGTGCAGATCAAGGGCCGCCGCGATGCGCCGGACCTCACCGCCGACCTCACCGGCAATGGACTGAAGTGGGACAGCTACGGCGCCGACAGCCTCAGCCTGCGCGGGCGCCTGCCCTGGCGCGGCAACGGCGGTGAACTGGCGCTGCGTGGCAGCGCACTCAATGCCGGCGTGCTGCTGCAGACGCTGAGCGTGGATGCGCGCGGCGCGGTCGAAAACCTGCAGCTCGATGCCAAGACCCAGAACGATATGGGCGCATTGGCCCTGGCCGGGCAAGTGCGCCGCGACGGCGCGCGTTGGCAGGGCGCCTTGAACACGCTGCGCATCGCCCCGGCCAAGGGCGAGCCGTGGCAACTGCGGCAGGCAGCCAATTTCAGCGTGGCCGGCAGCGCCTTCAGCCTGTCCGAGAGCTGCCTGGCGCCGGGCAGCGGCGGCGCGTTGTGCGTGTCCGCCGACTGGCCGAAGCAGGGCCTGACCCTGCGCGGCGACGCCCTGCCGCTGGCCCTGGTGCAGCCATGGCTGCCGCCCAACAGCGGCCGCAAGATGTACCTGCGCGGCGACCTGTCCATCGACGGCAGCTTCAAGCCGGCCGGCAATGCCTGGCAGGGCTCGCTGCGCCTGGCCTCGCGCGAAGGCGGCCTGCGCCTGGGCGACAACGCGCGTGGCGAACTGCTGCGCTACGACCAGTTCAGTTTCGTCACCGATTTCAGCGCGCAGCACATTCATTCCAAGCTCGGCATCGGCTTCCAGGGCGACGGCTTCGTCGATGCCACCGTCGACACCGGCTGGGACGCGTACGCGCCGCTGACCGGCGAGATCTACATGAACATGGCGCGGCTGTACTGGCTGGAGCTGTTCTCGCCCGACCTGGTCCGGCCCAAGGGCTTGGTCGAGGGCCACGTCAGCCTGCGCGGCACCCGCTCGCAGCCGGCGATGGGCGGCGACGCCACGCTGAGCAACTTCACCGGCGAACTGCCGGCGCTGGGCCTGACCCTGAGCGAAGGCAAGGGCCGCTTCGACGCGCAGCCGGATGGCTCGGCGCGCATCGTCGCCTCGGTCAAGTCCGGCGAAGGCACGCTCAATGTCGATGGCGGCCTGTCCTGGTACGGCGACCGCACGCCGCTGCAGTTGAATATCCGCGGCACCAACGTGCTGGTGTCCAACACGGCCGAACTGCGCGCGGTGGCCAACCCCGACCTGCAGTTCGGCATCGCCAACAACACCATGATGCTGAGCGGGCAGGTCACCGTGCCCTCGGCCGATATCGATCTGGAGCGCTTGGACCGCGGCACCTCGCTGTCCGAGGATGTGGTGGTGCTGGATCCGGCCGACCCCGAGGCCGCGCCGAGCTCGCCGCTGGAAATGGATCTGCGCGTGACCCTGGGCGACCAGGTCAAGATGGCCGGCTTTGGCCTCAAGGGTGCACTGACCGGCGCCATGCAGGTGCGCTCGCGGCCGGGCCGCGAAATGACCGCCACCGGCGGGCTGGACGTCAGCGGCAAGTACAAGGCGTACGGGCAGGACCTGACCATCACCCGCGGCCAGCTCACCTGGAGCAACAACATCGTCTCCGACCCGCGCATCAACATCCGCGCCCAGCGCCAGGTCGCCGACGTCACCGCCGGCATTGACGTCACCGGCCGCGCCACCGCCCCGCATGCGGATGTGTGGTCGGACCCGTCGATGTCGCAATCCGAAGCGATGTCCTACCTGGTACTGGGCCGCAGCCTCAGCAACACCAGCAGCGCCGAAGCCGACCAGGTTACCGCCGCAGCCAGCGCCCTGTCGGCCGGCAGCGGCCTGCTCGCCTCGCAGCTCGGCGCCAAGCTCGGCTTCGACGACGCCGGCGTCAGCCAGTCGCGCACCCTCGGCGGCTCGGTGGTGGGCTTCGGCAAATACCTCTCGCCGAAACTCTACGTCAGCTACGGCGTGTCGCTGATCGGCAGCGGCTCGGTGCTGACGCTGAAATACCTGCTCGGCCGCGGCTTCGACGCCGAAGTGGAATCGAGCACGGTGGAGAACCGTGGGTCGGTGAATTGGCGGAAGGAGAAGTAAAAAGCGCCTCTCCCTAGGGGGTGCTGAAACTGACGCGATCGAATGATCTCTAAAGTAATTTGAGCGAAGTCGCAGCTCTTGAGATGCATGTGGCCCAAGATGCACGTCTGGTGTTAGCGCACGAGTTGTCTAAGAAGCTCACGCTCTTAGTCACAGCGTGGCCTTAAGCCTGCAACAAATGCCTTTTAGGCCGCACTTACTTGCAACATCCATTGCTGCCGGTTTGAGCAGCTAAAGGGCGCAGAGCCGAGATGTGACTTCGGTCCAATTGCAGCCACCTAATGCAACAAGTAGTTTCTATGTTGCAGTGGCGCAAATTGTTGACAAATTCAATGGATGTGAAGAAAATCGTAGAAGTACAGGGGTGCTCGATGTGTGGGCGGGTGTTTGTTACACATAGAGCCACGGAAGAAAGTTAGTTGCAGCGAAGCACCAGGGGGATAAAGTGAGCTTCAAGATCGGTCATGTCTGCAGCGTCAGCGCTGTGGCGGTTGTATGCCTTTCTATTTTTGGCGCCCAGGCAACAGAGCCATATCAAGAATACCGTAAGCGCATTGAGTCTTCCCAGAATCTCACTGCACTAAAGAGTGATCTCTTTGGTGAGAGTGTGAGTTTATACAACGGCAAGACAGAATTTTCCGCGACCGACATCGATGTGCCTGGTAACAGTGCGCTCCCTGTTCGTTTGCAACGTCGTTTCAATGTTGAAATTCATTTGACTGGAACTTCGACTAACTTCAACTCCAACATTGAAGGCGCCGGAGCCTGGGACATTGACGTTCCATACATCTCCGGAACGTTTCCTGGTTCTGGTTGGTCGGATCAACGCTGCAGTGGATCGATGGTCCCGAGTGTTCCAGCCGCTTTTATGCTGACTGATGTTTGGCAGGGAAATACGGTCCATATACCAGGCGACGGCGATCGCACCATGTTGGGGCTGGAATCCCAAACGCCGAAGCCATCCGACGGCGTCGGGAGGAAATGGACCACAAGTCAGAGAGATGCGATTGACTGCATCCCGATGCAGAGTGGCCTTACTGGAGAAGGATATCGGATCACCACAACGTCCGGCATCCGTTATTACTTCGATATCGCAACCAGTCGCCTGGCTGGTTTAATGCGAAAAACATTGGGCCCTGCCAGCACTGCACAGGTGAGTCGAACAAAAATCTATCTTCTCGCAAGCAAGGTCGAGGATCGCTTCGGCAATACAGTGCAATATCAGTACAACGCAGATGGTCATCCAACGCGGATTTGGTCGAGTGATGGTCGAGAGATTTCACTATCCTATAATGGTGCGCAACTCAGCACTGCGACATCTGCAGGGCGAAGCTGGGTTTATGGTTATGGTACTGTTGAAGGACAGGTGCGTCTTACCTCTGTCACGAGGCCGGATGGCAGCAGCTGGGGTTATGCATACTCGAATGCGCTCAGCCCCGAGTACGTAGCGTGGGATGGAAACTCAAATTCGACATGCAGCGAACAGCCACCAGAAGTGCCAGCGGAATTTTCGTTTTCGGTCACGCACCCGAGTGGAGCTGTAGGTACTTTCCAATTTGCCAATGCACGCCGCTTTCGCAGTGGCGTACATATGAGTGCCTGTATAAAAAGAATTAATAATAACAATCAGCAATACTACTATGAGTTGGCAACGCCGAATTTTTTTGACGTTGTGTCGCTTTATAGTAAAACGATCACCGGGCCTGGTCTGTCTGCGCCATTGAAATGGACGTACAGTTATGGTGGCGGTCGTCAATCGCTTTGGGGTACGAGTGGATCGGCAGCGGCATATCCCTGTACGACGTGTCCAACTGAAAAGGAAGTGGTGCTGACCAATCCTGACCAGACACAAATCAAATATCGCTATGGCTTCCTTTACGCGCTAAATGAAGGAAGGCTACTTGGTAGCACTGTGCTCGATGCCTCAGGAAATGTCGTCAGCGTCAGCAGAACCGATTATATGACGACCGACCAAGTTGCCAACCAGCCTTTCGCTCCGCGCTACGGTATTATTTACAACGGCGACGACCCCAGCACAGCCCAGGTGCGGCCTGTCATCAGCAGCAGTAAGCAGCAGGCGGGCGACACCTATACATCGGTCAATAATAGCTTCGATGCAATGGCTCGGGTGCGTAACGTGACCCTTTCAAGCCCGTGGCACAGCCGGACCAATACCACTGAATACTACGACGACACAGGTCGCTGGATTCTTGGACAAGTAGCGAAGCTGAGCAACGACAATAGTGGCTTGGTCGTGTCGCAGACCAGCTATGATGGCAATGCCATGCCTTACCAGGCATGGGCATTTGGAAAGCTGCAGCAGACGCTTTCGTATAATGCTGATGGCACTCTGGCGTCCGTTAAGGATGGCAATAATCAAATGACGGCACTTTCGTCATGGAAGCGTGGAGTGCCGCAATCGATCGTCTATGCTGACGGCAGCCATATGTCTGCGAATGTCGACGATAACGGCTGGATTAGCTCGGTTACTGATCAGAACGGTTATGTCACGTCCTATGGCTATGATGCGATGGGCCGCGTTGCAAGTATTAACTATCCGAGCGGCGACAGCGTTCCATGGAATGCGATGACGCAGACGTTTCAGCAGGTTCAGAGCGACGAATACGGGCTGGGCGCAGGCCACTGGCGTCAGACGATTTCCACCGGCAACGCTAGCAAGATCACATACTTTGACGCGTTCTGGCAGCCGATCGTCACCCGTGAGTATGACGCCGCTTCCACCGCATCGACACAGCGTTTTCAGCGCTTCGCTTATGACTACGAAGGCCGTACAACCTTTGCCTCTTATCCGGGCAGCAGCGACGCGCTCAGCAAGGGCACTTGGAACACGTACGACGCCTTGGGGCGGAAGACATCCGTTTCTCAGGACAGCGAACTGGGTGGGGCACTGACCACGTTGACGGAGTACTTGCCAGGCAATCAAACCCGCGTGACCGATCCACGCGGCAACAAGACCCTGACCGGCTACCAAGTCTTTGATCAGCCGGATTACACGACGCCGGTTTGGATCCAGCATCCGGAAGGTGTCTACACCGACATCAACCGCGACATCTTTGGCAAGCCGCTGTCCATCCGCCGCCACGACGCCAACAGCACCGTGTCCGTGACCCGCAGCTACGTCTACGATGGCTATCAGCAGCTCTGCAAGACGGTGGAGCCGGAAACCGGCGCCACCGCCAACGGCTACGACGCTGCCGGCAATCTGGTGTGGAGTGCGGCAGGCCTGTCGCTGCCCAGCACTACATCGTGCGATGCGGATTCCGCCTTCGCCTCCGGTCGCCGAGTCGACCGCAGCTACGACGTGCGTAACCGCATCAAGGCGCTGAGCTTCCCGGACGGCAACGGCAACCAGGCGTGGAGTTACTGGCCGGATGGGGCGGTCAAGCAGATCACCACCACCAACAACGGCGTCGCCACCTACAACAGCTACGCCTATAACAAGCGTCGCCTGCTGATCGCCGAGAGCCAGGGCCAGGCCGATGGCGAGACCTGGGCGCTGGGCTACGCCTACGATGCCAATGGCCACCTCGCCGCGCATCGCTATCCGTCGGGGCAGACGGTGGACTACGCGCCCAATGCACTGGGCCAACCGACCCAGGCCGGCAGCTATGCCACCGGCGTGAGCTACTACCCGAATGGTGCGATCAAGCAGTTCACCTACGGCAACGGCATCGTCCACACCATGACGCAAAATGCGCGCCAGTTGCCGGATACCAGCCAGGATGCCTACGGCGGCACGGCGTTCCTCAGCGATGGCTACGACTACGACGCCAATGGCAATGTCGCAGGTATCAGCGACGGCGCCACCGGCCGCAACCAGCGCGGCAACCGCACCATGACCTATGACGGCATGGACCGGCTGACCAAGGCCGAGTCGCCGATGTTTGGCACTGCCACCTACAGCTACGACGTACTCGACAACCTGACCCACGTCGTCGCGCCGGGCCGCGATCACTATTACTGCTACGACGCCAACTGGCAGCTCACCAACGTCAAGACCGGCAGTTGCGGCGGCAGCACGGTGATCGGCATGAGCTACGACCCACAGGGCAACCTCAGCAACAAGAACGGCCAGGCCTTCGTCTTCGATTACGGCAACCGCCTGCGCCAGGCGACCGGCAAGGAGACCTACCGTTACGACGGCAACGGCCGTCGTACGCTGTCGCTGCAGAGCGCGGGAAACATCGGCTCGCTCTACGATCAGCCAGGTGCGTTGCGCTTTCAGAAGAACCAGCGCCAGTCCAAGTCTACCGACTACATCCTGCTCGGCGGCAGCCTGGTCGCCGAAGCCGACTGGCCTTTGGGCCAGGCGCTTTCGGTCAAAGACTACGTGAACTGGAACCCGGTCTCCGGCGCGACCCGCTATGTCGTGGAAGAGAGCGTGGACGGCGTCACCTGGACCTCTGTGTACGACGGCAGCCAGGGCAACTGGACCTCGTTGGCCAGGCCGGCAGGGACCTATTCGTACCGGGTGACTGCATGCACGGCGGACGGCAACTGCACCGCGGCTTCGAACGTGACACATGACCAGCGGCCTGCGGTGGATATCGTGCCGTTGCTGTATCAGCTGCTGTTGAACGGTTAAGCCCAGCCGGATGACGGTCGAGCTCTTTGCTGTCGCGGCTAGAAAAGCTGTAGGCATTAAATACGACGAACAACGGAAAAAAGGGGATGAAATGAGCTTGAAGATGATGGGGCTGCTGTTGGCAATCGCAGCATCATGTTTTTCTTACGAGGCGCACGCTGCCATGCAGGTGGTCTGGACGGGGAAAATTACTTATGTCGAGAATGGTTGGGATGGCGAAGGGATGGCGATCCACACCTCAATCGATGGCCCATCTGGATGTTCGGCTCCCCTGAATGACTTCGCGATTGACAAGAATCATCTAGCCTACAAAGAGCTGACGGCGCTGGCGCTGGCTGCTTACACCAGCAATACGGACGTCGAACTCCTGGTCGACTCGGGTGTCTGCCTTTTCGGTAATCGCACTAAAGTTATTTCCATACGGCTGAAGAAGTGAGGAGATGCGAGGGTGTCAAGCCTCGGTTGTATGGCAAAGATCGATTCCAATTTCGGGAAGAAAAGAAATATGAAATATGAAGGAGGCTTGCTGTTGATGCTCGCTTTGCTGAGTTGGCAAGCATCGGCAAACGAATCGATGCAGAACCTCGACGTCGTGCAATTGGGCACATACCAGGCTCATGCTGACCATTTTGTCTGGCTGTCGGACACGCCAGCGGAATGCAAGGCCACATCCGGAAACCACGTCCTGCATTTTCAAGACGACCAGCCCGGGGGTAAGGCGCTGCTGGCAGTGTTAATGACGGCATTGGTAAACAAGCGCAAGATCGATGTGCAGACAAATTGCTGCGATATCGTCGAGGTCTACTTGAAGTAAGCCTGCTGTAGCGGAGTCTGCACCTTAGATTTCGTTGGATACGTTGCACCGTGATGTTGCTAGGGGAGGCGTTGTCGATCCGACTTCCATCAGAAAAGTCGACTGTACATCGCGTATCTATGGTTCCAACTCGCAAGGACGAGTGATGTCAAATTTCCAGGGGATTTGTGCGGTGATGCGCCTGATGGCTGCAACCGCTCTTTTATTGTTCGTTGCCTTCGGCGCTTCGGCGCAGACGGTCCGCTACATCCACACGGATGGGCTGGGGTCTGTCGTGCTGGTGACGGACAAGGATCGTAACGTCTTGGAGCGCAGGGAATACGAACCTTATGGGAGTACGGTGAATCAGCCTGTGACGGATGGGCCTGGCTACACTGGTCACGTCATGGATGCGGCGACCGGGCTGACTTACATGCAGCAGCGGTACTATGATCCCGTGATTGGACGGTTTCTCAGCGTTGATCCTATAACGACTAATGCAAGTGCTGGCGCAAACTTCAATCGCTACAAGTACGCTGCGAATAATCCTTATTTTTTTACCGATCCAGATGGACGGTGTGAAAAAGTTACTGGCTCAAATATTTGTGGGGGCGGCAGTGCTAATGCAATGATGGCTACATCAGCAGGGGGGCAAGCCGATGCAAGTACAAATAAAAATCCCGCAAAAAGCGCACCGCAGTCCACGCAAGAGAGTAAAAAAGCAGAAGCAGCTAGAATGCAACAGGTGGGTGAGGTTACGGTAACGGCCTTGGCTGCTCTTGCAATGGAAATTACAGAAATGTTTCCTGATGGCGGCAGTTCTGATTTCAATGCTATGGCTTCAGTTTTTTTCGTAAAAACTGAGGTGTCAGATTTTGATTCTTTAGTGGCTGCTGGCAACAAGCCGATCAACCCTTCAGGTTTGTCAGCCGCTGCACGCGCTTGGGACAAGCACGCGGGAAGACCAGGAGGTTCATTTCCAGTGCTAAGGGGGGGGGTTGAGCAGAAAAATCTAGCTGCGGAGAACTTTATTCGCGCAGCGCTTAATGGAACTAGGACCGAGCTTTCAGGTGGGGGCTTTGAGTATCGGACATCGACTGGACAGGGTGTTCGCTTTAATCAAGATGGATCTCTTTCTGGTTTTCTTGATCCTAAAAGGAAATAGTTTATGGGTGATTTTACATTTGATTTTGTGTCGAGAAATGACTGCCGATTTTTGGTTGTTGAGATTTCTTATTGTGGTCAGATTCTTTGCCAGATAGATTCCGAGCACGGAATTGATCAGTTGGAAGTTGAATTTGCTCATGAATCCCGACTGCTTCCTGGGGGTGTGCCGCTAAAATTTTCTGTTGCTCAATTTATGGATGTTTTTGCGCAAGCTTGCGCCGAGTTGATTGAGGTTAACAAGGTGAATTTTGAATAAATTGATAAATTTTTGGAGGGGGTTCTTTAATTCTGGGGGGTATTGGTGGGATTGTGTTTAATTCATTAAGGTTCATTGTTATTTTAAAACTTACTTGTTGATTCAGGGTAAATTGACGGAATGCTTAGTTGAGGTTGCTTGATTAAGTGTGAACTGAAATCCATTTGCTAGGGTCTGGGCAATTAAAATTTTGATGTTCAGGTGGGTGCCCTCTTGTGTGAATATCGATGAGGTATTTGAAATATTACATCCTGTCTTTACTGTGTTGGTGATCCAGTGGGGGTAATTGTTGAGTTAGATGTAGTAAATATTGACTGCGGTTGTTGAGCGCATATGAAAACCTCCTTCGCGTCGTGTCGTGGGTCGCGGTCGTGTGGTCGAGTCGATCTGCCAAGCCGACCAGCCTCGGTGCGGCTGGTCCATCCACGCACGTCGTACGTGACTTGGTCAGGTAATTAAAAGTCGCTATCCATTTACCCCGCTTCTGTTAGACCAAGGAACAACGAAGCCGGCAGGACGCCGGCTTCGTTGCCCGACACATATGGCTGCAAAGGCTTATGCAGACAACTCCAACAACAACTTGTTGAGCCGCCGCACACACCCCGCTGGATCCTTCAGGCTGTCGCCAGCCGCCAGCGCAGCCTGATCGAACAGCACCTTCGCCAGATCGCCGAAGCGCTCGCCATCGGCTTCCGCGTCCAGCTTCTCGATCGGCGGATGCGCGGGGTTGAACTCGAACACCGGCTTGCTCTCCGGCAGCTTCTGGCCGCTGGCTTCGAGGATCTGCCGCATCTGCAGGCCCAGGTCGCTCTGGCCGATGGCCAGGATCGCGGGCGAGTCGGTCAGGCGGTACGAGACGCGTACTTCGGAAACCTCGTCCTTGAGCACGTTCTGGATGCGTTCGACCAGGCCCTGCTTGGCCTTGGCCGCCTCTTCCTTGGCCTGCTTCTCTTCCTCGCGGCAGAACAGGGGTCAGAGTGCACTTTCCTTTCGGGGTAACGCCGTCAGGTTCACCTATTCAATAGCAGGCATTTGTGTACAGGGGCGTAGGAAGTAAGTTGACCCTGCGCTTTTTTGTCGGGAGCATTCTGGATCTTTCTTCGTAAAGATCACATCCATCGATGAATGGATCGGCGTGTTGGTTGCTGCGATCGCATTGGCCGGCTAAGGTCCCGGTTACGTTCTTTGCCTCGACTTCCGCATGCCCCTGCCCAATTCCCTTGCCGCCTCTCTCACCCTAGGCCTCGCTCTCACGACCACTGCCCACGCCGACGAAGGCATGTGGATGCCGTCGCAGATGCCGGAGCTGGCCAAGCCGCTGCACGAGGCTGGCTTTCAGGGCGATCCGCAGACGTTGGCCGAGGTCACGCAGCCGCCATTGAGTGCGGTGGTGAAGGTCGGGGGCGGGACCGGGGCGTTCGTGTCCGGGGACGGGTTGTTGTTGACCAATCACCACGTCGCCTACGGGGTGATTCAGTACAACACCTCGGCGAAGGAGAATCTGATCGAACAGGGCTTCATCGCCAAGGATCGCGCAGACGAGCGCGCGGCCAATCCGGATTTCCGGGTGCTGGTGACGGTGGGCTTCGACAAGGTCACCGATCAGGTGCTGGGGCCGGCCAAGGGCAAGACCGGGCGGGCCTACTACGATGCGGTGGATGCGGCGAGCAAGCGCATCGTCGCCGATTGCGAGCGCGAGGCCGGGGTGCGCTGCAGCGTTGCCAACATGTATTACGGCACGGACTTCTATCGGATCCGGCAGCTGGAGTTACGCGACGTGCGCCTGGTGTATGCGCCGCCGCGGGCGATCGGCAACTACGGCGACGAGATCGACAACTTCATGTGGCCGCGGCACAGCGGCGATTTCACCTTGCTGCGCGCGTACGTGGGCAAGGACGGCAAGCCGGCGGACTACAGCACCGACAACGTGCCCTACCAGCCGCCGGCGCATCTGCAGATCGCCGCCGATGGGCCGACGGCCGGCGACTTCGCGATGCTGGCCGGCTATCCCGGCATCACCTACCGTCATCGCAAGGCGGCCGAGTTCGCCGAGCAGGTGGAGGCGACGCTGCCGCAGCGGGTGGCGGTGCTGGACCAGTTGATCGGGGTGATCGAGGCGGCGGGCAAGGCCGATGCGGAGGCGCGCACGCGCTATGCGTCGCAGCTGCAGTCGCTGAAAAACAATCGCAAGCGGGCCGCTGGCGAACTGGAAGGCTTGCAGCGCAGCGATGCGGTGCGGCTGCGCGCAGAGGACGAGCACGGCATGCTCGCAGCCACCCGCGGCAGCGATGCGCGCGATATCGCTGCGTTGCAGAAGGTGCTCGGCCAGGCGTCGGCGTTGCGCGAGCGCGATCTGCTATTGGGCTTGATCGCCACGCAGACCCAGGCGCTGCGTTCCGCATTGACCCTGGAGCGGCTGCGGCTGGAGGCCGGCAAGCCCGACGATCGCCGCGAGAGCGGCTATCAGCAGCGCGACCTGGCGTTGATCGAGGGCATGCTCAAGCAGGTGCAGCGGCGCTACTCGCCGACCGTGGAGAAGGCGCTGCTGACGACGCTGTTGACCCGCTACCAGCAACTGCCGGATGCGCAACGCGTGCCGGAGTTCGATGCGGCGTTCGGGCGGACCCCGGCGCAATTGCAGACGGCGCTGGACAAGGCCTATGCCGGCACGGCGCTGGGCACCGAGGCCGAGCGCCTGTCGCGCTTCGCTACCGCGCGCGAGGGCAAGGCGCCTGCGGCCGATCCGTTGCTGACGCTGGCCGCCACGCTGGTGCCGGCGCAGCAGCGGCTGGACGACGAGCGCAAGGCGCGCGAGGGCGAGCAGTTGCGGCTGCGCCCGGCCTACATGCGTGCGCTGTTCGCCTGGCGCAAGCAGCAGGGCCGTGCGGTGTATCCGGATGCCAACAGCACGCTGCGGATCAGCTATGGCCGTGTGGAGCCGCTGGCGCCGCGCGATGCGGTCAGCTTCGCGCCGCTGACCACGGTGGCCGGCATCGTCGAGAAGAACACCGGCAAGGAACCGTTCGATGCGCCCAAGCCGTTGCTGGCGGCGATCGCCAAGGGCGATTTCGGCAGCACGGTCGATCCGCAGTCGAAGACGCAGCCGGTGAACTTCCTGACCAACCTGGACACCACCGGCGGCAACTCCGGCTCGCCTGTGCTCAATGCACGCGGCGAGTTGATCGGGCTGAACTTCGACAGCAACTGGGAGGCGGTCAGTGCCAGCTGGTGGTACGACCCGCGCTACAAGCGCGCGATCCATGTGGACATGCGCTACCTGCGCTGGCTGATGGCCAAGGTGTATCCGGCGCCGCAACTGCTGAAGGAGTTGAACGTTCCGAAGGAGTGATTGGCCGGGTTGGGATGCCTATGTCGCTTGGCGTTGCCTCTAGCGAAATGGGCATGCACTGTGCCCTGTGCGCTCGTGTGGCGGCGGCATCGTCCGCCGCTGCTTCGGAAGCGTGAGCCCTCAGCGCTCACCTCGATGCATTGTGCCGTCGGAGATCAGAAAGATGATCCCGATACCGGACACCGTCATGCGTCGGGACTGAAGTCCCTCCCACAATGAGCATCATGCGCTGCGGTCAGGAGACCGGCGTAATGGGTGTGGGCTGCGCCGGCCGCGGCTCACTCCGCCACGGCGATGCAAGGCTTAGACTGACCCGATGAAATCTCTTGTCGCCACGCCACTGCCGCGTGGGTTCTACGCCCGCGATGCGCGCGAGGTCGCGCCTGAGTTGTTGAACAACTTGCTCGTCACCGCCGATGGACGCTGCGGGCGCATCGTCGAGGTGGAGGCCTACTGCGGTGCGGAGGATCCGGCGGCGCATTCGTTCCGCGGCATGACCCCGCGCACGCGGGTGATGTTCGGCCCGCCCGGGCATCTGTATGTGTACTTCATCTACGGCATGCATTGGGCGCTCAATGCGGTGTGCGGCGGTGCGCCGGGGCATGCGGTGCTGATCCGCGCCCTGGCACCGGTGGCCGGTGTCGAGGCGATGCAGTTGGCCCGCGGTGCGGCGCGCGTGGCCGATCTTACGCGTGGGCCGGGGCGGCTGGCCAAGGCGCTGGGCGTGTCGGGCGCGGACAACGGGCTGGACCTGACCACGCGGCAGTCGCGCCTGTGGCTGGGGCAGGACGGGACGCCGCCGCCTGCCGCGCCGGTCGTCACCACGCGGATCGGCATCAGCAAGGCGATGGACGCACCGTGGCGCTGGCATGTGCCCGACGAGCCGAACGTGTCGCGCTTCCTGGCGGGGCGGGTGAGGCAGCGCTAGTAGTGCGGCGCGTGTGGGCATCGTCGCTCTGCAAGTTGCACGAAATCAGCGCCTTGCCGGTCGCCGTAAGCTGATCGCATTGCGTGCCCTCGTGATGGAAGACGCTTCGGCTCGAATGCGGGAGTGGCTGAGGCATCTTCTTCTTCTCGTTCGTCGCGGCTGAAGCCGCTCCTACGAAAAGCGGTTGATGCTCGTGTGGTGCTACCCGCAACACTCAAAAAAACGAGCTAGGTTCCGCGCCGCGCCGCTGTGCCGAAAATCGTCGCAAGACGCACCCTCTCAGTAGGCGGTGGACATCGCGAAGTGGCTTCCGAAGCACAGCGTCATGGACAGCTGGCATGCCATTGTGGGAGGGGCTTCAGTCCCGACGCGCGGTCTCATTGGTGCGAAGACGATTACGCTCCAGCCAGGACTATCCCCGGATTGGGGAAGAGCAGTGCCTACAGCAGCACGCATGTTCCCTATTCACTCAAATTGGAAAGAGTCCACGCGGTCACCGCCACAGCACAGTGCATGCAGCATTCGCCGACCACGCATAAGCAGCGCATTGCATGCATTCATGCCGCACACACACCGCACTCGCATCACGGGAATGCAGCGTGACCCAGGCTGCAATTTCTCCCCCACGTCGAGATGCCGCCATGAAAGTGCTCAATATCGTCACCCTGGTTCTGTTGATTGTTGGCGGGCTCAACTGGGGGTTGGTCGGCCTGTTCCAGTTCGACCTGGTCGCGGCGCTGTTCGGCGGCCAGGACGCGCCGCTGTCGCGCGTGGTCTATGCGCTGGTCGGGCTGTCGGCGCTGTGGCAACTGGTGCCGTTGTTCACCAATCGCCATGAGCCGGTGCGGCATGCCGAGCATGCGCCGCATCGCTGAGTTGCGAGCGGCCGGTGCGCGCGATCCCGATGCCGCGGTGTCGGGATCGCCATCGCTGGGCGTAGTCGCGTGGTGGCGTTGTCTGGTGCGCCCGATGCTGCGGCATCACCGCGCCAGGCACCGCCTATTCTGCTGAGACGGTGCCGGCACGCCGCCTAGGCGATCGTCACGGTGGCATCCAACTGCGCGATGGCATCGACCACGACCTCGTCGAACGGTGCGTCCACGTCCACCGAGATCACGTCGGTCTCGTCCAGTGGCAGTTCCAGCGTGTCGAGTTGGCTTTGCAGCAGCGTCGGCGGCATGAAGTGACCATGCCGCGCAGTCAGGCGTTCGGCGATCACATGCGCCGCCGCATGCAGGAACACGAAACGCATCGGCACTCCAGTGTCCCGTAACTGCTGCCGGTGCGCCTTGCGCAGCCCCGAGAAGGCCAGCACGACGCTCTGCCCGGCATCGACCGATGCGCGCAGGCGCTGCGCCAGGGCGGCGACCCAAGGTGCGCGCTGTGCATCGCTGAGCGGGATGCCATGCGCCATCTGCGCCTTGGCGGCGGTGCTGTGGAAATCGTCCGCATCCAGGAAGGTCAGCCGGTAGTGCGCTGCCAGCGCCTGGGCGACACTGGTCTTGCCGCTGCCGGAGACGCCCATCACGACGATGGCTTCGGCGCGCGGCGGCAGGGACGGGGCGGGTTCGGTCACGTGATGCGGCGGTCCTCGGGGGGCCCGCACATGATGCCAGCGTGGGCGTTGTGTGGACGTGCAGTGCAGCTGTAACCGGGTCGTGCACCAGTCCTGGCATCTTGCGGTTGGTGGGCGCGCCGGGGGAACCGGGTTCTGCCTGGACCATGGCGTTGGGCTGAAGCCCCTCCCACAGGGACGCCAGTCGGCACTCCTGGTTCCGCACCCCGCGCTTCCATCTTCCCGCGAGGTGTCTACGTCGTCGCGTTCGCCGTCTCGACCAGGTCGTCCCACTGCAGCCGCGTGCCGGAGGCGTCGTCGCTGTCCTGCAGGGCGCGGCGGACGGCGCGGCGCATGGCCCGGCTGATCCAGGTCTGCAGGTCGCGACCGGACTGGCCTTCGCTGCGATCGGCAACCCAGGCCGCCGCGGCGTCGGCGTCGAGATCCAGCGGTTTGCCGCGCAGCAGGCGCGCGACGATGGCGACACGCGCATCGCGGTCGGGCAGGGCGATGACGATCTGCCGGTCCAGCCGCGACAGCAGCGCCGGGTCGATCGCGGCGGCATGGTTGCTGGCGGCCAGCAGGAACACCTGGCCGGCGTGGCTGGCGACGCCGTCCAGTTCCTGCAGCAGCTGGCCGACGATCTCGCGGGTGTAGGCGTCGTCGCCATCGGCACCGCGCGCCGGCGCGACGATGTCGAGCTCGTCGACGAACACGATGCACGGCGCCTGCGCCCGCGCGCGCTCGAACGCGGCCTGCACGCGCTGGCCGGACTGGCCCAGATAGCCGGCCTTGAGGTCGGCGCTGCTCAGGGCGATGAAGGCCAGTCCCGACTGGCTGGCCAGGATCCGCGCGACCTGGGTCTTGCCGGTGCCTGGCGGGCCGACCATCAGGATGCCGCGCGGCACCGGCACGCCCAGCGTAGCCAGGGTCTCGGCATTGCGCAGTTCCTTGCCGAGGCCGACGAACTCCGCGACCGTGGCCGCCGGCAGCACGATGTCGTCCCAGCCGAGCGTGGCGACGGCGGTGGAGCCTTTGCCGCGCAGCGCACGCAGTTGGGTCAGCAGGGTGGCATTGTCCAGCGTGCCGTCCACGCACTCGGCGGCCACCCGCGCGACCAGCGTGTGCAGGTCGCGGCCGGAGAGGCCGCTGCTGTCGGCGATCACCTGCGTGTCCGGCTCCAGCGCGAAACCGGCCCGTCGCAGTTCGGCGCCGAGGATGCGGGCGCGCGCCGCGGCGTCGGGCAGGCCGATGGCGATGCTGGCGGTGAAGCGCGACAGGATCGCGTCGTCCAGCAGCGCCGGGCGGTTGGTCGCGCCGATCACCAGCACCTGCCCGTGCGCGGCATGGAAGCCGTCCCATTCGGCGAGAAAGGTCTGCACCAGTTCGGCGCTGAAGCTGTCGCTGTCGGCGCTGCCGCGGCGTGCGAACACGCTTTCGCATTCGTCGATGAACAGGATTGCCGGTGCGTGCTCGCGGCAGCGCTGCCAGATCGCCTGCACCTTGGGGCCGGTATGGCCGACGTGCGCAGCCTTCAGGTCGGCCACGCCCAGCGCCTCGACGTGGCAGCCGGCATGGCGCGCCAGCTTGCGCGCGATCAGGGTCTTGCCGGTGCCCGGCGGCCCGTGCAGGAGCATGCCTTTCGGCGCCGGCTGGCGTCCGGACACGAACAGGTCCATCAGTTTCAGGATCTGGTCGAGCGTGGCGTCGGGCAGGGCGATGTCGGCCCAGTGCCGCTGCACCGCGTCCAGGCTCTGCAGCCGCTGCTGCAGCGCACGTTGCTGGCCGCGCGCGGCATCCCAGGCCTGCACATGCTCGTGCAGCGCGGCGATCGGGGCCGCGTCCTCCACCGCGTCCTGCGCGAGCGCCAGCGCCACCGCGTGCAGCGCCTGCGGCGCGGCCTCGGTCACGGCGGGATCGAGGACGATGCAGGCCGCCGCGTGATCGCCGCCGGGCAGCACGATCAGGGCGAGCAGACGCGGTTCCGCGGCGCCGTCGTGCAATGCGAGCAGGCGCGCACCGGACAGAGCGCCGTGCGTGGCCGGCACCGTCCAACGGCCGTGCAGGGCGCGCTGCGGCCACGGCGCGCGGGTCACCGCATACGTCGGCCCCGCATCGCGCTGCCCGGTGTCGGCCACCTGCGCCAGCGCCAGCGGCGTGCGTGCGAACGCCTGCAGCGCGCGCCGCTCGGCATGGCTGTGGTGCCAGGCCAGCAACTGCGCGCCGGCGGCGGCCAGCAGGCCGTACGCCAACAACGAGGGCAGCAGGCTCTGCAGCAGCAGGCCGCCATCGCCGTGCAGGCCGACCTGCCGCCACCAGTCCAGGAAGCCGCGCGTCTCGCCCAGCCAGTGCGCACTGGTCCAGGGCAGCACGAGCACCAGGAAAGCGATCAATGCCGCACGCCAGCGCCAGTCCGGCAGCAATGGCCGCAGCATCAGGGCCGGCCCCCAGGCGCGGCGGCGTTCGCGCCGCACCGCCGCCCGCGCCGCGGTCCTGGCGTGCGCCATGAAGCGGCGCCGGATCGCGGCCACCGCCTGCTCCACCGCCGGCAGATGCCGCTCCACCTCCGCCTCGGCCTGCGCCTGGCGCGTCTGCGCCTGCTGCAATTGCGTGTGCAGGCGCTGCGTCTGCTGTTGCAGCGACGGCGGGGGCGTCGGCACGGCGGCCGGGATGCCGGACATCAGCGGGGGCGGGCGCAGGTGGTCACCGCGCGCATCTTAGCCCGGGCGCCGGGCGGACTGCCGTGGCTGGCTGCAGGTGGATATTGCCCGTGCTGGACGTGGCAGGCCGGCGCGTGAAGCGGCTGCTGCCATGGGAGAAGGAGATCTCGGACAAGAATAGGGCGCGAGGCCCGAGGTGGGTCTCGAGACCATCGGGCCTCGTTCGTCGCGGCTGAAGCCGCTCCTACGCATTGCTGTAGCTCCATGATGGCTTCGCCTGTGCCTGTGCCTGTGCCTGTGCCTGTGCCTGCGCCTGTGCTGTGCTGTTGCTTTGGTTGTTGCCTTTGCCTTATCGGGGTTCCCTTCCGAAGCGGCGGCCAGCGCGGGGAAAAACCCGAAGGGCGGCGTACATGGATGTACGCCGTCCGCGGCAGGGGCAGGATGCCCCTTCCGCGGATCCCCGTGATGGACGCGGACCCGGAGCGCGCAGCGCGGAGGGCGCGTAGGCAGGGCGCGCTTTCTTTTGGTTACTTTTCTTTGCGCGAGCAAAGAAAAGTAACTCGCCGCAAGGCGAAAGCTTTGCTTTTGCTGTTGTCGTTGCTGCGGCTGTTGCGTTTGGAAGCTTGAAAGCAACAGAAAAGGCTTTCGCCTGATGGCGAGCTACTTTGATCAGCCTTCGGCTACTCAGAAGCGCTTCTTAGCTTGTGCAAAGAAACGTAACCAAAGAAGCGCTCCACCACAGCCGAAGGCTGATCAAGCACACCTCGCCGTGGCTGCCGCGCCCGGGGGGCCATAAAGCAATAGCAACACCAGCCCGGTGCACGCGCAGTCCAAGCGAGACGCAGCGAGCCGAACTCCCGACTACGCCGAAACGCATCCCACCCTCTAGACTGCACCCATCATCGGGGGGACTCGCCTTTGGTTTCCAGTTGGATTCTGCTGCTGGTATCGGTCGGCTATGCGGCGCTGCTGTTCGCGGTGGCGTGGTGGGGCGACCGCCGTCCGCTGTACCCGGAGCGGCCGTGGCTGCGGCCGGCGGTGTACAGCCTGGCGCTGGCCGTGTACTGCTCGTCGTGGACCTTCTACGGCGCGGTCGGCAGCGCGGTGCGCAACGGCGCTGGCTATCTGCCGATCTACCTGGGCCCGTTGCTGATGCTGCTGTTCGGCTGGCGCATCGTCGAGCGCCTGGCGCTGATCGCGCGCAGCGAGAACACCGTGTCCATCGCCGACTTCATCTCCTCGCGCTACGGCCGCTCGCGGCGCCTGGCCGCGCTGGTGGCGGTGATCGCCCTGGTCGGCGTGGTGCCATACCTGGCGCTGCAGTACAAGGCGGTGGCGATGAGCCTGCAGGTGCTCAGCGGCCAGTCCAGCGCCGGCGCGCCGTTCTATGCAGATCCGGCGTTGTACGTGGCCTTGGGGATGGCGCTGTTCGCCACCTTGTTCGGCACCCGCCAGGTCGATGCCACCGAGCACCATCACGGCATGATGCTGGCGATCGCGCTGGAGTCGGTGGTCAAGCTGCTGGCGATGGTGGCGGTGGGCGTGTTCGCCTATGTCTGGCTGTCCGCGCGCGATGGCGGCCAAGTGCTGGCGTCGACGCGCACGCTGTTCCAGAACACGCCGCCGGTGGGCTTCATCTCGCAGACCCTGCTCAGCTTCCTGGCGCTGGTGTGCCTGCCGCGGCAGTTCCACGTGGCGGTGGTGGAGTGCAGCGACATTGGCGACATCCGCAAGGCGCGCTGGCTGTTCGGCCTGTACCTGGTGCTGATCTCGGCGATGGTGGTGCCGATCGCCGCGGCCGGCATCGCGCTGTTCGGTGGCGGCGACGTGGCCGACGACAGCATCGTGCTGGCGCTGCCGCTGGCCGAAAGCCGCACCGCGCTGGCGCTGGTCGCCTACGTCGGCGGCTTCTCCGCGGCCACCGGCATGGTCATCGTCTCCAGCATCGCGCTGGCGACGATGATCAGCAACGACCTGGTGATGCCGGTGCTGCTGCGCCGCCGCGGGCACCAGGCCGCCGGCGCCGACGTGGCCTCGAAGGTGCTGTGGATCCGCCGCCTGGCGATCCTGCTGCTGGCGCTGATCGCCTATGGCTACTACCGCAGCAGCAGCAACGACACCACGCTGGCCTCGTACGGGCTGATGGCCTTCGCCGCGGTGGCGCAGTTCGCGCCGGGGGTGATCGGCGGGCTGTATTGGCGCGGCGCCAGCCGCAAGGGCGTGGAGACCGGCATGGTGCTGGGCTTCGCCACCTGGATCTACACGCTGCTGCTGCCGGCGCTGACCCAGGCCGGCTGGCTGGCGCCGGCCTGGCTGCTGGACGGGCCGTTCGGCATTTCCTGGCTGCGCCCGCAGCAGCTGTTCGGGATGAGCGGCTGGGATCCGCTGGCGCACGGCACGTTCTGGTCGCTGCTGGTCAATGTCGGCACGATGATGCTGGTGTCGGCGCGCTGGCGCCCGGGCCTGGACGAGCGCCTGCGTGCGGCGCCGTTCCTGGAGCCGTATTCGCAGCGCCCGGCGGTGGCCGGCGACTGGCTCGGGCAGGTGCGCGTGGTCGACCTGCAGGCGCTGGCCGAACGCATGGTCGGCGAGCGTCATGCCCGCCGCGCCTTCGCCGAACAGGCGCAACTGCTCGGCCGCGAGCCGCAGCCCACCGCCGTGGCCGACCGCGTCTGGGTGCAGTTCACCGAGCGCCTGCTCGCCGCCTCGATCGGCGCGGCCTCCGCGCGCCTGGTGCTGACCAGCCTGCTGCGCGGCTCGGGCATGGACCTGGGCGAGGTGGTGGCGGTGCTCGACGAGGCCGGGCAGGAGCTGCGCTTCAACCGCGAGATCCTGTCCACCACGCTGGAGAACATCAGCGCCGGGGTCAGCGTGGTCGATCCTGCGATGCGCCTGACCGCGTGGAACCGCCGCTACCAGCAGATGTTCGGCTATCCCGACGGCATGCTCTACGTCGGCCGCCCGGTCGCCGACCTGATCCGCTACAACGCCGAGCGCGGCGAACTGGGCGGCGGCCAGGTGGAGGACCAGATCGCCCGCCGCATCGCGCACATGCGCGCCGGCACCCCGCACGTGTTCGAACGCACCCGCAGCGACGGCAAGGTGATCGAGATGCGCGGCCAGCCGCTGCCCGGCGGGGGCTACGTCACCAGCTACAACGACATCACCGACTACAAGCGCGCCGAGCAGGCGCTGCTCGAGGCCAACGAGACCCTGGAACAGCGCGTGGCCGAGCGCTCGCGCGAGGCCGAGCTGGCGCAGCAGTCCAAGACCCGCTTCCTGGCCGCGATCAGCCACGATGTGCTGCAGCCGCTCAACGCCGCGCGGCTGTTCGCCTCGGCCTTGCGCGATGCGCACCAGAACGAGGAGCAGCGGCATCTGGCCGAGCGCGTGGACGCGTCGCTGCGTGCGGCCGAGGAGCTGCTCGACGGCCTGCTCGACGTGTCGCGGCTGGATGCCGGCGGCCTGCGCCCGACCATCGAGGACGTCGATGCCGGCCTGCTGTTGCGCGAACTGGCCGCGCAGTACAGCCCGATCGCCGCCGGCCGCGGCCTGCGCCTGCACGTGTACGCGCGGCCGCTGTGGGTGCGCAGCGACCGCCGGCTGCTGCGGCGGGTGCTGCAGAACTTCCTCGCCAACGCGCTGCGCTACACCCGCCAGGGCCGCATCGTGCTGGGCATGCGCCGCCGCGGCGCGGCGCTGGAACTGCAGGTCTGGGATACCGGCCCGGGCATCCCGCCACACCACATGCAGCAGATCTTCGACGAATTCCAGCGCTACCAGCAGCCATTCGACTGGGGCGAGCAGGGGCTGGGCCTGGGCCTGTCGATCTGCCAGCGCATCTCGCGCCTGCTCGGCCACGACCTGGATGCGCGCAGCCGCGTCGGCCACGGCAGCATGTTCTCCATCACCGTGCCGCGGGCGGCACCGCCGCCGCAGGCGCAGCAACGCCCGGCGCGCGCGGCGTCCGCGGCCGATTCGCTGGCCGGGCTGCGCGTGCTGTGCGTGGACAACGACCAGGAAATCCTCGACGGCATGCGCGCGCTGCTCGGCCGCTGGCAGGTGGAGGTGATCTGTGCCAGCACCGTGGACGAGGCGCTGGCGCAGGCCGCGCGCGCGCCGCACGTGATGCTGGTCGATTACCACCTGCACGACCGGCTGGACGGCCTGGAGACCCTGGATGCGCTGCGCGAGGCGATGCCGGGGCCGGTGGCCGGCGCGTTGCTCACCGCTGACGGCCGCGACGAACTGAAGCTGCAGGCGCGCGAGCGCGGCTACCGGCTGCTGACCAAACCGGTCAAGCCGGCCTCGTTGCGCGCCTTCCTCACCGCCTACCACGATCCGATCTAGGAGCCGTCGCGCGTCTTTGTAACGGTAATGTATGCGCTGTGTGGCGGCCGCCGGCGCGGCCGGCGTGGCGCACGGCGCGAGCGGGCGGCTAAGGTGGTGGATCACTCACGACCCGCCCGCGCATGACCTCCCCGGACACCACCACGATGCCGTCGCTCCCGGACCTGCTGGCGGCGCTGGAGGCCGGCCAGGCAAAGACGCTCGAACACGGTGCCCGCGCCTACCTGCGGCAGCACCCGGACGATGTGCTGGCCAGCAGCCTCCTGGCGATGAGCCTGCAGATGCAGGGCCAGCCGGCACCGGCCGCCGCCGTGTACCGCGGGCTGGCCGAGCGCGAACCGCACGAGGTCGCGCACTGGAACAACCTCGGCACGGCGTTGCGCGAAGCCGGCGAACCCGGCCCGGCAGGCGAGGCCTATCTGCGCGCCCGCGCGCTGGCGCCGGACGATCCGTTGCCGCACCACAACCTGGGCCTGCTGGCGATGGACGCCGGCGACTACGCCGCGGCACGCGAACACCTGCTCGATGCGCATGCGCTGGCGCCGCAGGCGCCGCCGCTGTGCGTGCACGCGGCCATGGCCTGCCACGAATGCGGCGATTTCCAGCGCGTGCAGGCGCTCATCGCCGACTGGCGGCAGTGGCCGCCGCTGGACCCGGACACCACCGTGGAACTGGCCTGGCTGTTGTCGCAGGGCGGCGAGACCGACGCGGCCTGCGGGCTATTGCGCGCCTGCGCCGAGGGGCCGATGGCGCAGCCGGCCCGGGCCTGGTCGCGGTTGGTGCTGGTGCTCGAACGCGCCAACCGCTTGCCTCAGGCGCGTGAGGCCGCCGCGCAGCTGCCGCCGCCGGAGCGGATCGACGACCCCGACGTGCGTCAGGACGCCAGCAATGCGCTGGCGGTGCTGGCCATGCGCGATGGCCACTGGCCGCAGGCGCATGCGCTGCTGCGCGGGCTGCTGGTCACCGGCAGCGCGGTGGACCGGCGCAAGCAGAGCAACCTGTTCTTCGCCCTGGCGCGGGTCTGCGATCGCCTGGGCCTGTATGACCAAGCGCTGGACGCCTGCGCGCAGGGCCATGCCGGCCAGGTCGAGGGCTTGGCCGCACTGGTGCCGGAACTGGCGGCGGCGGATGCGCCGCCCTTGCCGGTCGCACGGCATCGCTGGGATCCGGCGCGCCATGCCGCGGCGCGGCCGGTGACGGCGCCGGCCATGCTGGATTCGCCAATCTTCGTGGTCGGCTTCCCGCGCTCGGGCACCACCTTGCTGGAGCAGATGCTCGACGCCCACCCGCAGCTGGTGGCGATGGACGAACGGCCGTTCCTGCAGGGGCTGGCCGATCGCCTGGAGGCGCGCGGCGTGGCCTGGCCGGACGGCCTGGGCGAGCTCGAAGATGCCGCCTGCGACGCGCTGCGCGCCGAGTACTGGCAGGCGGTGCGCGGGGTGGTGCAACTGCAGCCGGGCCAGCGCCTGGTCGACAAGAACCCGCTGAACCTGCTGCGTCTGCCGCTGATCCGGCGCCTGTTCCCGGAGGCGCCGGTGATCCTGGCGCTGCGCCATCCCTGCGACGTGCTGCTGAGCTGCTACATGCAGGCGTTCCGCTCGCCGGCCTTCGCCCTGCTGTGCGCCAGCCTGCCACGGCTGGCCCGCGGCTATGCCGACGCGATGGAGTTCTGGCTGTATCACGCCGCCCTGCTGCAGCCGCGCACGCTGGAGTTGCGCTACGAGGATCTGGTCGCCGACCCGCAGGCGCAGGTGACGCGCCTGGGGCAGTTCCTGCAACTGCGGCAACCGGAGCAACTGCTGGAGTTCCAGCGGCATGCGCAAGGCAAGGGCTTCATCAGCACGCCGAGCTATGCGCAGGTGGTGGAAGGCATCAACCGCAAGGCCCTGGACCGCTGGCATGCCTACCGGGACACCTTCGCGCCGGTGCTGCCGGTGCTGCAACCGTTCCTGGATCGCTGGGACTACGCCGGCAGTTGAGTCCCGTGCGCTTGTCTGAACCGTTCCCGTCTGCCGGTTGAACGGCAAAAACGCAGTGCGCGTTGCACCCGGGTGTAGCGGCGTTTTTGTCAGCCGCTGGCGCACGCCGGCACACCGAAACAACACCCTTCTTATAAAAAACTAACAAGTGCCTGACGGTTCCGTAATGGGCCGCCGGCCCGAGGCATCCATTCGCCCGCCGCGCTTCGGTGCGTACGGGACGGTTCGCGCGCGGCGCACAGTGCCGGCGCTTGTCGCACATCACACGAGGTCTTCCCGATGTCCGTAGCAAAGAACAGACTCGCTCACGCCGTTTGCCTGGCCATGGCGACGCTTCCCGCCACGCTCTATGCGCAGAGCGCCGCACCGGCGGCGTCCGCGTCCGGCGATGCGCCGGTGACCCTGGACAAGCTGACCGTCACCGGTTCGCTGGTGCGCCGCGTGGACGTGGAGACCGCCAGCCCGGTCGCCGTGGTCGATCGCCAGCAGATCCAGCAGAGCGGCAAGCAGACCCTGGGCGATCTGCTGCAGGCGCTGCCCGGCATCGCCGGCGCCGCGACCAATCCGCAGGTCAACAACGGCGGTGGCGATGGCGCCTCGACCATCTCGCTGCGCGGCCTCGGCGACGAGCGCACGCTGATCCTGATCGACGGCCACCGCATCCAGAACAACGATGTCAACTCGATCCCGGCCAACATGATCGACCACGTCGAAGTGCTGAAGGTCGGCGCCTCGGCGATGTACGGCTCCGACGCGATCGGCGGCGTGGTCAACTTCATCCTGCGCAAGAATTTCGAAGGCGGCGAAGTCTCGGCCAACTACGGCCAGACCAGTCGCGGCGACGGCGCGCGCCAGGGTGGCAGCTTCACCTTCGGCAAGACCTGGGACCGCGGCAACGTGGTGGTCGGCCTGGACTACAACAAGCAGAAGGACGTCTCCACCGCCAACCGCGCGTTCTCCAAGTACGCGATGTACCTGTCCAGCGGCAGCGTCTACAAGGGCGGTTCCGCACGTACGCCGAGTGGCTACTACAAGCTGCCGGCGGCGACCCTGGCGGCCAATGGCTGCAAGCCCGATGGCGCGCTGACCGGCAATGGCAGCGGCGGCTACAAGTGCTACAGCTCTTCCACCGATTCCTACAACTACGAGGCGCAGAACCTGCTGCTGACCCCGCAGCAGCGGGTCGGCGGCTTCGTGCTCGGCAGCTTCAACATCACCGACTCGATGCAGGCGTATGTCAACGCCTATCACAACCACACCATGTCGAACTTTGCGATCGCGCCGCTGCCGCTCGACGCGCAGAACGACGGCATCACCATCGCCGCCAACAACCCGTACAACCCGTTCGGCGTGGAGTTCGGCCCCAACGGCTACGAGTATCAGACCCGCTTCACCTCGCTCGGCCAGCGCGAGGGCTTCTACGACACCGCCACCGATCAGGACGTGATCGGCCTGAAGGGCGGCATCGGCGACAGCAGCTGGGTATGGGATGCCAACTTCAACTACGGCCACTACCGCCAGCGCAACTGGAGCCACGGCTACGTCGATTACGCGGCGCTGCAGAACGCGATCAATGCGGGGCAGGTCAACATCCTGGACCAGACCAGCCCGACCACGGTCGCCTGGCTGCAGAGTAACGAGTCGATTCCGCGCCAGGAGACGACCACCATCATGCGGCAATGGGAAGCCAGCGCCAACGGCAGCCTGTGGGACATGCCGGCCGGTGCCGCACAGCTGGCGGTGGGCGCGCTGTATCGCAAGGAGAGCCTGAATTCCACGGTGTCGGCCAACGCGCTGATCAACAGCGACAACACCTGCGCGGTCTCCTCCGAAGCCTGTTCTTCGCCACTGAGCGGCAGCTTCAACGTCAAGGAGGCGTACGCCCAGCTGTTCGTGCCGGTGCTGGAGCAGTCCTCGCCGATCGGCGCGCTCAACCTGACCCTCAGCGACCGCTATTCCGACTACAGCAGCGTGCGGTCGGGCAACAACAGCGCCTCGTTCCAGATGGAGTGGCGGCCGATCCACGACCTGATGGTGCGCGGCACCGCGGCGCAGGTGTTCCGCGCGCCGACCATCACCGACATCTACCAGGGCCCGACCGCCGACGCGCCGAACTTCATCGACCCGTGCGTCGGCTACAGTGGCAGCGGCCATGCCAACGCCTGCGCAGGCGTGCCGGCCGGCTTCAGCGGCACGGGCCTGTCGCAGACCAATGCGATCAAGTCCGGCGCCACCTATGTCGGCTACCAGCTCAAGCCGGAGAAGGGCACCTCGTTCGACTACGGCCTGGTCTACAGCCCCGAGTACGTGCCGGGCCTGTCGGTCAACCTCGACTGGTGGAAGGTCAAGCTCGACGACCTGATCCAGCCGATCTCCGCGCAGACCGTGGCCGACCTCTGCTACAACGACGACAACAGCCCGTACTGCAGCTACATCCATCGTTACGCCGCCGGCACCGTCAGCGCCGGCAACATCGACCATATCCAGACGCCGGTGGTGAACATCGGCAAGCTCAATACCCAGGGCATCGACCTCGGCGCCAGTTACGCGCTGCCGGACACCGACTACGGCAAGTTCACCGTGACCGTGGACAGCACCTACCTGCACCGCTACGACATCGACACCGGGGACACGGTGGTGCACATGGCCGGCCGCTACAACTCGTCCTACGGCAATTACGCGCACTGGCGCGCGCATGCCCTGGTCGGCTGGAAGCTGGGCAACTGGGACGCGAGCTGGACCACGCGCTGGATCGGCAAGATGCAGGTCGGCAGCGGTGACCTGAGCCAGAACATGTCCGCCGACGCCCAGTTCAAGGGCGTGGTGCTGGACTACGGCAGCTACATGTACCACAACCTGCAGGTGGGCTACGACATGGCCGGGGCCAACCTGCGCCTGGATCTGGGCGTGGACAACCTGACCAACAAGCAGCCGCCGATGATGTACCAGAACAACGTGTTGAACGCGAACACCGACGTGAGCACCTACGACACGCTCGGCCGCTACTACTGGATGCGGGCCACGTACAAGTTCTAACCGGTTGTTGCAGAGGCAATGGTGTCGGCGCTCCTTCATGGGGCGCCGATGCCAAATGTGGTGTTTTTGTCAGCTTGGTACCTGTGAGGATTTCCCCGAAAATTTCTTCAATTTCAACGGCAAGGATTTAGCTCATGAAATTTGCATATGGTCTGCTGGGTGCAGTGCTGTCGGCCTCGTCCTTCGGGGCAAGTGCCACCGTCGTCACCGACAGGGTCGATGAGATATTCATTCAATGCGCCGACTGCGCAGTGGCGAAAAATACGGACGCCGTGCTGGGCTACGTGAAGATCGCGCTGAGCGCCTACGCATCCGCAGCAAGCAGTAACGGTTGGGGGCCGGTCAAGGTAGGCAATCAAGTCCAGATCGAGAAGTACACGCAGACACCTGGCGGCTACCTCCTTGTCGATCACTACTACACGATCAAAAATCTTCCGGTCACTTCCTTCAATGACTTGATCGATGGAGGTGTCGAGCGGGATTCGGATGTCAGAGCCGTTCCTGCACGCGCGCAAGCGGAAGCTTCAATGAAAGGCGATGTTGCCAGCTTTGTCGAAAGCTTCTCCGACTCTGGCGGAGTAACAACGATTTATGGATTCTTCCCGCAGAATTGACCCGTATCGCGTCGCGCCACCCAACTGCCTGGGTGGCGCGGGGCAATGTCATCTCTGAAGACGCGGCTTGGCCTCACCAATTGGGTATGGCCACAGTTGGCGCCTGGTATCGAGCCGGGCGTCTGCTGATCTTCCGCGCCCACGCTCGATGTTCCTGCATGCAGGGCCTGCCGCCGCGCAGCGGCAACAAGTACATCCTGTCCACCTACCTGGAATTCACCGCCAAGCCGGCCTGACCCAAGGCGCCGTCACGGCATGATCGGCACGCACCGTCGCCGCACATCCCCAATCCCGAATCCCCACTCCCGGCCGAACGCGCGCCACGTCGATCAACCTGCACCATACAGATGCTCGAACAGGATGGTGCTGCCGATCGCGATCAGCAGCGCGCCGCCGACGATCTCGGCGCGCTTGCCGGCGAGCGTGCCGAGCGCGCGGCCGAGCATGATGCCCAGGGTGACCATGGTCAGCGTGCACAGGCCGATGATCGCCGCGACCTCGACGATGTTCACGTCGAGGAAGGCCAGGCCGACGCCGACCGCCATCGCGTCGATGCTGGTGGCAAAGCCGGTGGCGGCCAGGTTCCAGAAGCCGTGGCGCTTGGGCGCGGCGTCCTCGGGCCCGTCGGTCTCCGGCTTGAGGCCGGCGACGATCATGTGCACGCCCAGCGCGCCGAGCAGGCCGAAGGCGATCCAGTGGTCGAAGGCGACCACGTACTTGGCCGCGGCCTGGCCCAGCGCCCAGCCCAGCGCCGGGGTCAGCGCCTCGATGCAGCCGAAGATCAGGCCGGCGCGCAGCGCATCGGCCCAGCGCGGCCGCTGCATCGCCGCGCCCTTGCCGACCGCCGCGGCGAAGGCGTCGGTCGACATGGCGATGCCGAGCAGCAGAATCGAAAGAAACGACATGGGGAACCGTACCGGGACAGGCGACAACGACGAGCGCGCGCGCCCGGCCATCGCCTTGCGCACTCGCCGCTGGTCTCGCCAACCGAACTGGCTGCCCGTACCACGGCGCATCGGCCGAGTCTGTTGATACGGGCGCCGTCCGCACCGGGCGGACAGCAGGCTACTCCCCAAGGGGACGCGCAGTCTAACAGTCGCCAACTGCAGCGAACATCCCTGGAACGCACGCGAACCTGCAGCTTCTCTTCTTAGCATCGGCTATAGCGGCACGTGCTGGCGGGCATCCGTGCGGGACGCTGCGGCGCGATCGTGCGGCGGCGATCGATGTTGTCGCTGCGGTCCTGTGCACGCTTGTCGTGCACGTCCGTCGCTGTGGGCGAACGTCGCTTGTGCGCTGTCGGCATTCGCGCGCTGCGTGCCGGCGCCCACACCGCGCGCTGCGCTGCAGCGTGTTGCCGTCGCCGCGGCGCGACTACACTGGTCACGCTTCAGGTGCCTGGTCGTCGCAAGATGCGCCGGGTGAAACGGGAAGCCGGTCCGATGCCGGCGCTGCCCCCGCAACGGTAGGCGAGAACACCCGACAACAGACCACTGCGCAAGCGGGAAGGTGTCGGGGTAATGCGATCGCGCATTGCTCGCAAGCCCGGAGACCGGCCTGGCGCGGACGTCCTGCGACGTTCTTTCTCGGGTGTTGCGGTGGGCAACCTGGCGAGTCGAACGACGTCGGGGCCCTGCGCCGCGCGTTCGCTTGTCCTGTCCATCGCCGCCCGCCCGGTGGTGATGCGATGAGGAGACAGGACCCGTGAACCAGATGACCCGGACCCGCGCCGAGGTGGCGACCGTCAAGCTCTTGATCGACGGCGCGTTCGTCGAATCCAGCAGCAGCCAATGGCGCGAGGTGGTCGATCCGGCGACCCAGGACGTGCTCGCACGCGTGCCGTTCGCCACCGCCGCGGAAGTGGACGCCGCCGTGGCCGCCGCGCAACGCGCGTTCGCCAGCTGGCGCAAGACGCCGATCGGCGCCCGCGCGCGGATCTTCCTCACCTACCAGCAGCTGATCCGTGCGCATATGGGCGAGCTGGCGGCGATCCTCACCCGCGAGCAGGGCAAGACCCTGGCCGATGCGGAAGGCGATGTCTTCCGCGGCCTGGAAGTGGTGGAACAGGCCGCGGCGATCGGCAATCTGCAGCTCGGCGAGCTGGCCAACAACGTCGCCAACGGCGTGGATACCTACACGCTGCTGCAGCCGCTGGGCGTGTGCGCCGGCATCACCCCGTTCAACTTCCCGGCGATGATTCCGCTGTGGATGTTCCCGATGGCCATCGCCATCGGCAACACCTTCGTGCTCAAGCCGTCCGAGCAGGATCCGCTGGTGACCATGCGGCTGGTCGAACTGGCCTTGCAGGCGGGCGTGCCCAAGGGCGTGCTGAACGTCGTGCATGGCGGCGCCGAGGTGGTCGACGCGCTGTGCGATCACGCCGACATCAAGGCGCTGTCGTTCGTCGGTTCGACCAAGGTCGGCACCCACGTGTACCAGCGAGCGGCGCTGGCCGGCAAACGCGTGCAATGCATGATGGGCGCCAAGAACCACGCGGTGGTGTTGCCGGATGCGCCGCGCGCGCAGACCCTCGACGCGCTGGTGGGCGCGGCCTTCGGCGCCGCTGGCCAGCGCTGCATGGCCGCCTCGACGGTGGTGCTGGTCGGCGAGGCGCGGCAGTGGATTCCTGACCTGGTGGCCAGGGCGCAGACGCTGAAGGTCAACGCCGGCAGCGAACCCGGCACCGACCTGGGCCCGGTGATCTCGCGCAGCGCGCGCGAGCGCATCGAAGCGCTGATCGCCGCCGGCATCGCCGAGGGCGCGACGCTGGAACTGGACGGGCGCAACCCGACGGTGCCCGGTTTCGCGCACGGCAACTTCGTCGGCCCGACGATCTTCTCCGGGGTCGCGCCGGGCATGCGCATCTACGACGAAGAGATCTTCGGCCCGGTGCTGGTGATCCTGGAGGCGGCGACGCTGGAGGACGCGATCGCCCTGGTCAACGCCAATCCGCACGGCAACGGCACGGCGCTGTTCACCCAATCCGGCGCCGCCGCACGCAAATTCCAGGAGGAGATCGACGTCGGCCAGGTCGGCATCAACGTGCCGATTCCGGTGCCAGTGCCGCTGTTCTCCTTCACCGGGTCGCGCGCCTCCAAGCTCGGCGACCTCGGTCCCTACGGCAAGCAGGCGGTGCAGTTCTACACGCAGACCAAGACCGTCACCGCGCGCTGGTTCGACGACGCCGGCGCCGGCCAGGGCGTCAACACCACGATCCGCCTGTCATGACCGCCGCGGCGATGCAGTGGCCGCTGGAGCAGCCGGCCGATGCCGGCCTGGACGAGGCCCAGCGCGCCTATCGCGAGGCCGCGCGCGGCTTCGCCCAGGCCGAACTGGCGCCGCACGCGGCGCGCTGGGATGCGGAGGGGATCTTTCCGCGCGAGGCGATCGGCCAGGCCGGCGAACTCGGTTTCTGCGGCCTGTACGTAGACGAGGACGCCGGTGGCAGCGGACTGTCGCGCCTGGATGCGGCGATCGTGTTCGAGGAGCTGGCCGCGGTCGATCCGTCCACCGCCGCCTTCATCAGCATCCACAACATGGCCACCTGGATGCTGACCCGTTTCGCCACGCCGGCGGTGCGCAAGGACTGGGGCGCGGCGCTGGCCAGCGGCCGCAAGCTCGCCTCATACTGCCTGACCGAACCGGGCGCCGGTTCCGACGCGGCCGCGCTGAAGACCCGTGCCGTGCGCGACGGCGACGGCTACCGCATCGACGGCAGCAAGGCCTTCATTTCCGGCGCTGGCGCGACCGACCTGCTGGTGGTGATGGCGCGTACCGGCGAGGACGGCGCGCGCGGCATCAGCGCCTTCGCGGTGCCGGCCGATGCGGCGGGAATCGCCTACGGCCGCAACGAGGACAAGCTGGGCTGGCACAGCCAGCCGACCCGCGCGGTGAGCTTCGACGGCGTGCGCGTGCCGCTGGCGCATCGCCTGGGCGAGGAGGGCGAGGGCTTCCGCATCGCGATGCGCGGCCTCGACGGCGGCCGCCTCAACATCGCCGCGTGCTCGCTGGGCGCGGGGCAGGGCGCGCTGGACGCGGCGCGGCGCTATCTGGGCGAGCGTCGCCAGTTCGGCAAGAAGCTCGCCGAGTTCCAAGCGCTGCAGTTCACCCTGGCCGACATGGCCACGCAACTGGTCGCCGCGCGGCAGATGGTGCACACCGCCGCGCGCAAGCTCGATGCCGGCGCGCGCGATGCGACGGTGTGGTGCGCGATGGCCAAGCGCTTCGCCACCGATGCGGGCTTTTCGATCTGCAACGACGCGCTGCAGCTGCACGGCGGCTACGGCTACATCCGCGAGTATCCGGTCGAACGCCTGCTGCGCGACAGCCGCGTGCACCAGATCCTGGAGGGCACCAACGAAATCATGCGCGTGATCGTCGCGCGCCACCTGCTGAACACCGAAGAGGAATTGCGATGAGCGTTGCCGACACCTCCTACCGCAGCCGGGACTGGACCGGGCTGGGCCTGCAGATCGACGGCCACACCGCCGTGGTCACCCTGTCCAATCCGCCGGCCAACACCTGGACCGTGCACAGCCTGCGCGCGCTGGGCGAACTGGTCGGCGCGCTGGACGCGGATCGCGAGATCTATGCGCTGGTGCTCGTCGGCGCCGGCGAGAAATTCTTCAGCGCCGGTGCCGACCTCAATCAGTTCGCGGACGGCGACAAGGCGCTGGCGCGCGAGGCGGCGCGGCGCTTCGGCGAGGCCTTCGAGGCGCTGAGCGGATTCCGCGGCGTCAGCATCGCCGCGATCAACGGCTATGCGATGGGCGGCGGGCTCGAAGCGGCCTTGGCCTGCGATCTGCGCATCGCCGAGGCGCAGGCACAGATGGCCCTGCCCGAGGCGACGGTGGGCCTGCTGCCCTGCGCCGGCGGCACCCAGAACCTGCCGCGGCTGGTCGGCGAGGGCTGGGCCAAGCGCATGATCCTGCTCGGCGAACGCGTCGATGCCGAGACCGCGCTGCGGATCGGCCTGGTCGAGGAGGTGGTGCCGACCGGGCAGGCGCAGGCGCGCGCGCTGGAATGGGCGGCCAAGGCGGCGCGGCAGAGTCCGATCAGCGTGGCCGCGGCCAAGCGCTTGGTGCAGGCCACCCGCACGCAGTCGCATGCGAGCGCATTGGTCAGCGAACGCGAGGCGTTCGTGGACCTGTTCGACAGCGCCGACCAGGCCGAGGGCGTCAACGCCTTCCTCGGCAAGCGTGCGCCGGTATGGAGCAACGCGTGAGCGCCTCCGCTGCCGAGGAGGCCGCGGTGCTGTTCGAGACGCGCGCCAGGGGCGACGGCCGCCGCATCGGGATCGCCACGCTCAACGCGCCGCGCACCCTCAATGGGCTGTCGCTGGAGATGGCACGTCTGCTGGATGCGCAACTGACGCAGTGGGCGCAGGACCCGACAGTGGCGCTGGTGGTGCTGCAGGGTGCGGGCGAGAAGGCGTTCTGCGCTGGCGGCGACCTGCATGGGCTGTATCGCGGGATGCGCGAGCGCGCCACCGAAGGCGCCGCCCTGCACGTGGACCCGCGCGGCGATGCGCATGCCGAGGCCTTCTTCGAAACCGAGTACCGTCTCGACTACCGCATCCACACCTTCCCCAAGCCGGTGCTGTGCTGGGGCCACGGCATCGTGATGGGCGGCGGGATCGGGCTGATGGCGGGCGCCAGCCACCGCGTGGTCGGCGAACGGTCCCGGCTCGCCTTCCCCGAGATTACGGTCGGCCTGTTTCCCGACGTCGGCGGCAGTTGGCTGCTGTCGCGGGTGCCGGCGCATGCCGGCCTGTTCCTGGCGCTGACCGGCGCGCCGCTGGGCGCCGGCGATGCGATCTACGCCGGCCTGGCCGATGTGCACGTGCCGGAGGCGGCGCGCGCGGAGGTGCTGGCCGCCCTGCAGGACACGCCTTGGCCGGCCGCCGCGCAGGACACGGCGCGCGCGCTGGACGCGGTGCTGGCCCGCTTCGCCACGCCGGCGCCGGCCGGTCCGTTGCAGCGGCACGCCGCGGCGATCGCCGATGCCTGCGCGCATCCCACGCTGGACGCGGTGGTGGCGGCGATCGCCGGCCTCGATGCCGCCGATCCGTGGATCGCGACCGCGCAGGCCACGCTCGCCGCCGGCGCGCCTGGCTCGGCACGGCTGGCCTTCGCGCTGCAGCAGCGCGCCGCATCGCTGTCGCTGGCCGAGGTGTTCCGGCTGGAGTACACCGTCGCCTTGCACTGCGCCGCGCATGGCGATTTCGCCGAAGGCATCCGCGCGCTGCTGATCGACAAGGACCGCGCTCCGCGCTGGCAGCCGGCCACGCTTGACGCCGCGTCCGCGGCGTGGACGCACGACTTCTTCCACGCGCCGTGGCCGGCGCAGGCCCACCCCCTGGCCGATCTCGGCCGTCACACGGAGACCCGCGCATGAGCCGGATCGCCTTCATCGGCCTGGGCAACATGGGCGGCCCGATGGCCGTCAACCTGGTCAGGGCCGGGCACGTGGTGCGCGTGTTCGACCTCAACCCCGCCGCCCTCGCGGCCGCCGCCGCCGCCGGCGCGCACGCGGCCGACAGCGCGGTGGCCGCGGTCGCCGAGGCCGAGGTGGTGATCTCGATGCTGCCGGCCAGCCGCCACGTCGAAGCCCTGTTCCTCGGTGCGGAGGGACTGCTCGCGCACATTCCCGCGGGCGCCCTGCTCATCGACAGCAGCACGATTGCGCCCGCCTCGGCGCGCACGCTGGCCGCCGCGGCAGTGGCGCGTGGCCTGCAGCCGCTGGATGCGCCGGTGTCCGGCGGTACCGCCGGCGCCGCCGCGGGCACCTTGACCTTCATCGTCGGCGGCGCGGCCGCCACCCTGGAGCGCGCGCGGCCGGTGCTGGAGGCGATGGGCCGCAACATCTTCCACATGGGCGAGGCCGGTGCCGGGCAGGTGGCCAAGCTCTGCAACAACATGGCGCTGGGGGTGATCATGGCCGCGACCGCCGAAGCGCTGGCGCTGGGCGCGGCGCATGGGCTGGATCCGGCGGCGCTGTCGCGGATGATGGCGGTCAGCACCGGCCGCAGCTGGGCCACCGAGGTCTGCAACCCATGGCCGGGCGTGCTGGACCAGGCGCCGGCCTCGCGCGGCTACAGCGGCGGCTTCGGCAGCGACCTGATGCTCAAGGACCTGGGCCTGGCGGCGGAAGCGGCGATGGCCACCGGCGCGGCGATCCCGCTCGGCGAACTGGCGCGCAACCTGTACGCGCTGAACCGCCGCCAGGGCCGCGGCGGCCTGGATTTCTCCAGCGTCGTCCAGCTGCTCGCGGAGGCGCCATGAGCACTGTCCGCGAGCGCCTGACCCTGCCCGGCGGCAGTGGACGCCTGCTGCTGCACTCGTGCTGCGCGCCGTGCTCGGGCGAGCTGATGGAATCGTTCGTCGAGTCCGGCATCGACTACACGGTGTTCTTCTACAACCCCAACATCCACCCGGCCCGGGAATACGAGCTGCGCAAGCAGGAGAACATCCGCTTCGCCGAGCAACATGGCGTGCCCTTCGTCGATGCCGACTACGACACCGACAACTGGTTCGCGCGCGCCCGGGGCATGGAGAACGCCCCCGAGCGCGGCATCCGCTGCACCATGTGCTTCGACATGCGCTTCGAGCGCACTGCGCTGTATGCGCACGAGCACGGCTATGCGGTGATGACCAGTTCGCTGGGCATTTCGCGCTGGAAGGACATGCGCCAGATCACCGACAGCGGCATCCGCGCGGCCGCCCCGTACCCGGACCTGACCTACTGGGACTACAACTGGCGCAAGCACGGCGGCGCCGCGCGCATGGTCGAGATCAGCAAGCGCGAGCGCTTCTACCAGCAGGAGTACTGCGGTTGCGTGTATTCGCTGCGCGACACCAATCGCCACCGCCGCGCGCAGGGCCGCGAGCGGATCAAGCTCGGCGTGCTGTTCTACGGCGACGAGGGCGGGACATCGGACTGAGCGTGGCGTGCAGGCCGGGGCGTGCGCGCTTCCGGCGGCTCAATCCTCTTCCGGCGGCAGCACGATGGCGTCGCTGTCGATGGCCAGCTTGCCGGCCAGCAGCACCGCCTGGGTGCGGTTGGTGACGCCGAGCTTGCGCAGGATCGCGGTGACGTGTGCCTTGATCGTGGCCTCGGACACGCCCAGGTCGTAGGCGATCTGCTTGTTGAGGCTGCCGGCGCCGAGCATCTGCAGCACCCGGAACTGCTGCGGGGTCAGTTCGCGCAGGCGCTGCCCGACCTCGCGCTCGGCGCGGTCGGTGGGCGGCACGTTGTGCGCTTCCGGCGGCGCCCAGTGCTCGCCGTCCAGCACCGTGCCCAGGGCCAGGCCGATGGTGTCCGAATCGGCCGACTTGGGAATGAAGCCGAACGCGCCGTGGTCCAGCGCGCGCCGCATCACCGTCGGCTCCTCGCGCGCGGACACCACCACCACCGGCAACTGCGGATGCAGCGCGCGCATATGCACCAACGCGCTGAAGCCCTGCGCGCCGGGCATGTTGAGATCCATCAGCAGCAGATCGGCATCGGCATGGCGCTCGGCCAGCGCGTACAGCGCCTCGACACTGTCGGCCTCGTACAACTGCACCCCGGGCATCACCCGCTGCACCGCCCCGCGCAGCGCCTCGCGGAACAGGGGATGGTCGTCGGCGATCAGCAGGGTGGGCATGGGGCGGGGATTCGGGATTGGGGATTGGGGATTCGTAGAGCAACAGCAACAGCGGAGCGTGACGTCGCCAGGAGATCGGACACGGACCGGGGACCGCTTTGACGAATCCCCAATCCCGACTCCCGAATCCCGGCGCGCGTCAGCGCGCCAGCCGTTCGTTCACCAACGAATCCACCACCGACGGATCGGCCAGGGTCGAGGTGTCGCCGAGTTGGTCGGGGGCGTTCTCGGCGATCTTGCGCAGGATGCGGCGCATGATCTTGCCCGAGCGGGTCTTGGGCAGGCCGGGCGCCCACTGCAGGTGGTCGGGGGCGGCGATCGGGCCGATCTCCTTGCGCACCCAGGCCACCAGTTCCTTGTGCAGGGCCTCGCTCGGCTGCTCTTCGGCGACCAGGGTCACGTAGGCGTAGATGCCCTGGCCCTTGATGTCGTGCGGGAAGCCGACCACCGCCGCTTCGGCGACCTTGGGGTGGGCCACCAGCGCGCTCTCCACCTCGGCGGTGCCGATGCGGTGGCCGGAGACGTTGATGACGTCGTCGACGCGGCCGGTGATCCAGTAGTAGCCGTCGGCGTCGCGGCGGCAGCCGTCGCCGGTGAAGTAGCTGCCCGGGTAGGTGCGGAAGTAGGTATCGATGAAACGCTGGTGGTCGCCGTAGACGGTGCGCATCTGCCCCGGCCAGGAATCGCGCAGCACCAGGTTGCCCTCGGTGGCGCCTTCCAGAACCTCGCCGTCGGCGCTGACCAGCGCCGGCTGCACGCCGAAGAACGGCAGCGTCGCCGAGCCGGGCTTGAGGTCGATGGCGCCAGCCAGCGGGGTGATCAGGATGCCGCCGGTCTCGGTCTGCCACCAGGTGTCCACGATCGGGCAGCGGCCGTCGCCGACCACGTCGTAGTACCAGCGCCAGGCTTCGGGATTGATCGGCTCGCCGACGCTGCCGAGCAGGCGCAGACTCGTGCGCGCGGTCTTCTTCACCGGCGCCTCGCCCTCGCGCATCAGCGCGCGGATCGCGGTCGGGGCGGTGTAGAAGATCGTCACCTGGTGCTTGTCGATGACCTCCCAGAAGCGCGACACGCTCGGGTAGTTGGGCACGCCCTCGAACATCAGTGCGGTGGCGCCGTTGGCCAGCGGCCCGTAGACGATGTAGCTGTGGCCGGTGACCCAGCCGACGTCGGCGGTGCACCAGTAGATGTCGTCCTCGCGCAGGTCGAACACGGTCTCGTGGGTGTAGGCCGCGTACAGCAGGTAGCCGGCGGTGGTGTGCAGCACGCCCTTGGGCTTGCCGGTGGAACCGGAGGTGTAGAGGATGAACAGCGGATCCTCGGCGTTCATGCGCTCGGGCTCGCACTCGGCCGGCTGGCTGTCGACCACGTCGTGGAACCAGCGGTCGCGCGGGGCCTGCATGTCGACCGCGCCGCCGGTGTGGCGCACCACCAGCACGGTTTCCACGCTGGTGGTGCCGGGCAGCTTCAGCGCCGCGTCCACGTTGGCCTTGAGCGGGATCTTCTTGCCGCCGCGCAGGCCTTCGTCGGCGGTGATGATCAGCTTGCTGCCGCAGTCGATCACCCGGTCGGCGATCGAGTTGGGCGCAAAGCCGCCGAACACCACCGAGTGGATCGCGCCGATGCGCGCGCAGGCCAGCATCGCCACCGCCGCGTCGGGGATCATCGGCAGGTAGATGGTGACGCGGTCGCCCTTCTGCACGCCCAGCGCGCGCAGCGCGTTGCCGAGCCGGCACACGCGCTCGTACAGCTCGCGATAGGTGACGCGGTAGGACGGGGCGTCCGGGCTGTCCGGCTCGAACAGCAGCGCGGTCTTGTCGCCGCGGGTGGCCAGTTGCCGGTCCAGGCAGTTGACGCTGGCGTTGAGTTCGCCGTCGTCGAACCAACGGATGTGGAAGTCGTCCAGGGCGAAGCTGACGTCCTTGATCCGGGTCGGCTTCTTGAACCAGTCCAGGCGCTCGGCCACCTTGCCCCAGAACGCCTCCGGCTGTTCCACCGATGCCTTGTACTGGGTCTGGTACTGGGTCTTGTCGACCCGCGCACGGGCGGCGAATTGCGGATCGACGGGATAGAGATCGGCCATGGTTCCCTCTGCAATGAACGGGGCGCCGCATGCGGCGGCGCGTCAACGCGCAGTGTGCCGCATCCGGCGTTAAGCGCACACGCCTCGGGCCTTAGACGATGGTCGTAACTCAGCCGACGTTCGACTAATGGCCAATAGGCGCGGCCGGCGCGCTCGCGCACGCTGGGCTACGGCCGTGCGCATGCGTGCGGCCATCCATTATTCGGGAGGGAGTAATGAGCAACCGCATCGCATCCTTGGCGCGCCGCCCGTTGGCGGCCGCGCTCTTGGTGGCCCTGGTCGCGCCCGGCGCGGCCTTCGCCCAAGGCAAACCCTCGGCGCGCGAACAGGCGCTGGAGACCCGCGTGGCCGAGCTGGAGCGGCAGGTGCAGCAACTGCTGTCCGCGCAGCAACAGCAGCAGGGGCAGATCACGCAGACCCAGACCGAGGTCGCCGCGGTCCGCTCGAGCCAGGCCGCGCCGCCGCCGGCCCCACCGGCCCCGCCGGCCGGCAAGGCGCCGATCCAGGTCACCACGATCACCCCGGGCGCGGCGCCCGGCACCACGTTCAAGGTCGGCGGCTTCATCAAGGCCGACTTCCTGGCCACCCGCACCGGCGACGGCCAGCTCGCCGACGATGCCACCGGCCGCGCGCTGTACCTGCCCGGGCAGACCCCGGTGGGCGGCGCCAAGTCCGGCACCGACTACAACGCCCACGCCAAGTTCTCGCGGATCAACTTCGGCGTGGACAGCGTCACCGAGGGCGGCAACAAGGCCGGGGCGCTGGTGGAACTGGATTTCTTCGGCAATTCATTGGGTACCCAGACCGCCACCAATACCTACGGCGCCACCCTGCGCCACGCCTACATGTACTGGAACCACTGGCTGGCCGGCCAGACCTGGTCCAACTTCATGGACCCGGCGGCGCTGCCGGAAGCGGCCGATTTCATCGGCCCCACCGACGGCGTGGTGTTCGTGCGCCAGGCGCAGCTGCGCTACACCAACGGCGGTTTCAGCATCGCCCTGGAGAACCCGGAAACCACCCTGTACACGCGCAGCGCGGCCGGCGTGGTCAGCACCGCCAGTTCCGACCGCGGCGCGCTGCCGGACCTGACCGTGCGCTACGGCTGGAAGGGCGACTGGGGCAGCTTCGGCGTCGCCGGCGTGGTCGGCCAGCAGAAGGTCGACAACCGCGCCACCGGCGCCGACGCCAGCAAGGCCTCCGGCGGCCTGACCCTGGGCGGCAAGTGGGTGGCCAGCGACAGCGACAGCCTGTTCTACCAGCTCACCGGCGGCGAAGGCATCGGCCGCTACATCGGCCTGGGCATCGCCCAGAACGCGGTGTACGACGCCGCCGACCGCGACCTGGACACGGTCGGGGTGGTCGCCGGCTACGTCGGCTGGCGCCACGCGTTCTCGCCCAAGCTGCGCACCAACCTGATCTACGCGCGCAGCGACTACGACAACGACACCGCGCGCACCGGCCTGGGCGTGACCAAAAGCGTGCAGAGCATCCGCGGCAACGTCTTCTACTCGCCGTTGCCCAAGGTCGATATCGGCGCCGAGCTGATGTACGGCAAGCGCGAGATCGAAAGCGGCGCCAAGGGCGACATCACCCGCCTGCAGTTCACCACCAAGTACAGCTTCTGATCCGCGCTGCGGTCACTACCCCGGAGGCACCACATGACCCTCTCCAACGACGCGCTGATCGCCAAGATCGACGCCAATCCGAAGTACCACGCGCTCAAGCGCCAGCGCAACGCGCTGGGCTGGACGCTGACCATCCTGATGCTGCTGGCCTACTACGGCTTCATCGGCCTGATCGCCTTCGACAAGGCGTTCCTGGCCCAGCCGATGGGCAGCGGCGTCACCACCATCGGCATTCCGATCGCGATCGGGGTGATGGTCTTCACCATCGCCATCACCGCCATCTACGTGCGCCGCGCCAACACCGTGTACGACCAGCTGACCGCCGAGATCCTCGAGGACGCCCGCCAATGAGCAAGCACCTGCGCTTCCTTCTGCTGTTGCTGGCCGCGCTGCTGCCGGCCGGCGCGGCCCTGGCCGCCGGCGGCGATGTCGGCCAGACCGACAAGCAGCCGACCAACTGGGTGGCGATCGCGATGTTCGCCTTCTTCGTCGCCGGCACCCTGTGGATCACCAAATGGGCGGCGAAGAAGACCCGCTCGGCGTCGGACTTCTATACCGCCGGCGGCGGCATCACCGGCTTCCAGAACGGCCTGGCGATCGCCGGCGACTACATGTCGGCGGCCTCGTTCCTGGGCATCACCGCAGCGGTGATGACCAATGGCTACGACGGCCTGATCTACGCGATCGGCTTTCTGGTCGGCTGGCCGATCCTGACCTTCCTGATGGCCGAGCGCCTGCGCAACCTCGGCAAGTACACCTTCGCCGACGTGGCCGGCTACCGCTTCGCACCGACCGCGATCCGGACTTTCGCCGCCTCCGGCACGCTGGTGGTGGTGCTGTTCTACCTGATCGCGCAGATGGTCGGCGCCGGCGCCCTGATCAAGCTGCTGTTCGGCCTGGACTACTGGGTGGCGGTGAGCCTGGTCGGCGTGCTGATGATGGTCTACGTGCTGTTCGGCGGCATGACCGCCACCACCTGGGTGCAGATCATCAAGGCGGTGCTGCTGCTGACCGGCGTGACCTTCATGGCCGTGGCGATCATGTGGCACTTCAACTTCAGCTTCGAGGCGCTGTTCGCCGAGGGCGTGCGGGTGAAGACCGCGGTGGCGGCCAACGGCGGCGCCTCGCCGGAAGAGGCGGCCAGCGCCGGCCTGTCGATCATGGGCCCGGGCGGCTTCGTCAAGGATCCGATCTCGGCGATTTCCTTCGGCATGGCGCTGATGTTCGGCACCGCCGGCCTGCCACACATCCTGATGCGCTTCTTCACCGTCCCCGACGCCAAGCAGGCGCGCAAGTCGGTGCTGTGGGCCACCACCTGGATCGGCTACTTCTACATCCTGATCTTCATCATCGGCTTCGGCGCCATCGCCCTGGTGCTGACCAACCCGCAGTTCGCCGACGTCGCCACCGGCACCATCCACGGCGGCAAGGGCGCGGCCAACATGGCGGCGGTACTGGTCGGCAACGCGGTGGGCGGCAACGTGTTCATGGGCTTCATCTCGGCGGTGGCCTTCGCCACCATCCTGGCGGTGGTCGCCGGCCTGACCCTGTCCGGCGCCTCGGCGGTGTCCCACGACCTGTACGCCACGGTGATCAAGAAGGGCAATCCGGCCCCCGGCTCGGAGCTGAAGGTGTCGCGCGTCACCACCATCGCCCTGGGCGTGATCGCGGTGCTGCTGGGCATCGTGTTCGAGAAGCAGAACGTGGCCTTCATGGTGTCGCTGGCCTTTGCCATCGCCGCATCGGCCAACTTCCCGGTGCTGATCCTGTCCTTGCTGTGGAAGAACTGCACCACCCGCGGCGCGGTGATCGGCGGCTTCCTGGGTCTGATCTCCTCGCTGGTGCTGACCGTGCTGTCGCCGTCGGTGTGGGTGGACACGCTGGGCAACCCGACCGGCTCGGCGCCGTTCCCGTACACCTCGCCGGCGCTGTTCTCGGTGACCATCGGCTTCGTCGGCATCTGGCTGTTCTCGGTGCTGGATCGCAGCGCGCAGGCGGGCAAGGAACGCGCCGCGTTCAAGGCGCAGCAGATCCGCGCCGAGACCGGGCTGGGCGCCTCGCGCGGGTCGGGGCACTGAGCCCACGCACCTGGCAGGACGCGGCAACCGCCGCAGGCGACGCCGGCCCTTGGGCCGGCGTCGTCGTCTGGGCGGTGATGCAGCGCTACCATGGTTGCCCGTCGCCTTGGCCGTCCCACCGCATGCGCTACCGCTGGATCCTGTTCGACGCCGACGACACCCTGTTCCACTTCGACGCCTTCGCCGGCCTGCAGCGCATGTTCGCCGGCTACGGCGTGCAGTTCGGCGAAGCGGAGTACGCCGCCTACACCGCCTGCAACCGGCCGCTGTGGGTGCAGTACCAGAACGGCGCGATCACCGCGCTGCAATTGCAGCAGCGCCGCTTCGCCGACTGGGCGCAGCGCCTGCAGACTGCGCCGGAGACCTTGAATGCGGCGTTCCTGGCGGCGATGGCCGAACTGTGCGCGCCGCTGGATGGGGCGGCGGACTTGCTCGACGCCCTGCGCGGACACGCCCGCCTGGGGCTGGTCACCAACGGCTTCGGCGCGCTGCAGACCGCGCGCCTGCAGCGCACCGGCCTGCACGACCGCTTCGAGGTGATCGCGATTTCCGAGGTGGTGGGCGTGGCCAAGCCGCACCCGGCGATCTTCGCGTACGCGCTGGCGCAGCTGGGCGATCCGCCGCCGGCGCAGGTGCTGATGGTCGGCGACAACCCGCAGGCGGACATCGCCGGCGGCCTGGCCGCGGGCCTGCACACCTGCTGGTTCAATGCGCATGGCGCCGCCGCGCCGGACGGCATCGTGCCGCATCACGAAGTCGCCTCGCTGGCGCAGCTACAGGCCTGGTTGCTGGAAGAACCTGCATAACCGGGCGGATGCGCGCGAGCGCCTTGCGTGTATCGGGTCGGGGCTGAAGTCCCCCCCACAACGAGAACCGCACCAGCATCGCGGGCCGAAGCAAAGCACACGGTAGGAGCGGCTTCAGCCGCGAGTGGCTCCACCGGGAACGGCTGTCGCGGCTGAAGCCGCTCCTACGGAGATGCGGGCGTTCGGTTGACGCGCGGCAAAAGCTGCTGCATGGAGGCTTCCTTCCGTCCTGACGCCCGGTCGCCGGGCTGCCGGCAGGCAACGCAACCGCCGTCGTATAGTGCGCCCATGCCGACCTCCGTTGCCGATGCCGCTTCCGCCGACACGCCGCTGGCGGCCTTGCCTGTCACCCTGCAGCGCCTGCGCGCGGCCTGGCAATCAGCCAAGCCGGAGCGCACGCAGCGCCGCGAGGATCTGCTGCGGTTGCGCGCGGCGCTGAAGCGGCGGCTGCCGGAGATGGCCGATGCCATCGCCGCCGATTTCGGCCACCGCTCGCGCCACGAATCGCTGCTGGCCGATGGCATGACCGTGCTTGGCGAGATCGATCACCTGCTGCGCCACCTTACGCGTTGGATGCGCCCGCAGCGGGTCGGCGCCGGCTGGCGGCTGTGGCCGGCGCGGGCGGAAGTGCGGCCGGTGCCGGTCGGCGTGGTCGGGGTGATCGCGCCCTGGAACTACCCGGTCAACCTGGCGCTGATCCCGCTGGCCACCGCCATCGCCGCCGGCAACCACGTCTATCTCAAACCCTCCGAGCACACCCCGCGCAGCGCGCAATTCCTGCAGTCGCTGCTGGCCGAGGTGTTCCCGCCGCAGCGGGTGGCGGTGGCGCTGGGCGGGGCCGAGGTGGCGTCCGCGTTCGCCGCGCTGCCGCTGGACCACCTGGTGTTCACCGGCTCCACCGCGGTGGGGCGCAAGGTGATGGCCGCCGCCGCGCCCAACCTGACCCCGCTGACCCTGGAACTGGGCGGCAAGTCGCCGGCCATCGTCTGCGCCGACTACCCGCTGGAACAGGCCGCCGCGCGCCTGGCCACCGGCAAGTGGTTCAACGCCGGGCAGACCTGCATCGCCCCGGACTACGTGCTGGTCGACGCTGGCCGCGAGGCGGCGCTGGTGCAGGCGCTGCGTGCGCAGGTGCTGGCGCGCTACGGCGATTTCGCCAGTGCCGAGGACTACACCCGCATCGTCAACGACGGCCAGTACCGGCGCCTGCGCGGCTATCTGGACGATGCCCGTGCGCGCGGCCTGGAGGTCATCGAACTGGCCACGGTGGAGCGCGAACGCGCCGAGCGCGAGCGGCTGATCGTGCCGACCGTGGTGTTGCAGCCGGGCGACGACGCAGTGCTGATGCAGGAGGAGATCTTCGGCCCGATCCTGCCGGTGCGCAGCTACCGCTCGCTAGATGCGGCCATCGCCGAGATCAACAGCCGCGACCGGCCGCTGGCGCTGTATCCCTTCAGCCACGACCGCGCGCGCATCGAGAGCATCCTGCATGCCACCGTCGCCGGCGGCGTCACCGTCAACGACAGCCTGCTGCACTTCGCCGCCAACGCGCTGCCGTTCGGCGGCATCGGCCCCAGCGGCATGGGTGCCTACCACGGCCGCGCCGGCTTCGACGCCTTCAGCAAGGCCCTGCCGATCCTGTGGCAGGCACGCCGCGCCGGCAGCGACCTGCTGAAGCCGCCGTACGCGCGGATCGCGCGCATGCTTTCGTTCCTGGTGCGGTGAGCGGGCGCCGCGGGGGGCCAAGTGCGGGTGCATGGCGTCGCGATAGGGCACCTGCGTGTAGGAGCGGCTTCAGCCGCGACGAGGCGTTACCGGTAAAGCGTCGCGGCTGAAGCCGCTCCTACAAGAGATGTGTGCACTAGAAGCCTGCTTCAGCCGCGACCGGCGAAGCCCAGGCCCGATCCCGCCGGTGCGGCGCCGGTCGGCGCTCACAGATGTGGTCCGACAGCTTCGCCACCGGGGCGCACCGCAAACCCAGACGGTACCAAAGCGCGGCGCAGTCCACAGTCCATCACCGGGTCGCGCTCCGGAAATAAATAATTCACAGTGAGTTATTAGGTTCTCGCCCGACGCCGCCGCCGATCACGGTGGCTCAGGCTCCTGCGCGAGATGTCCGTGCGGAGCGCACCACACGAGCTGCCGCCATGCGTCGACCTGACCGGCGCTCGTCCCCCCGTGTCTCCCCCTTTCCTTCAGAACCGGACGCAGCCCAATGAAGATCGCATTCGTTCCCTCGCCCCTGGCACGCGCCTGCCGCGCGCTCGCCGCCCTGGCGGTGCTGGCCGTCGTGCCGCAGCTGGCCATGGCCAACTGCAACGACACCGTCGGCACCAAGATGAGCAACATCCTGTTCGCCGACAGCAGCGGCGACACCATGGTGCTGGCCCACCGCGGCCTGTGGGGCAAGTACGGCAACTTCCCCGACATGCCGGAAAACTCGCGTGGCGCGCTGCAGCTGGCCAACGACCAGTGCATGGACGGCGTGGAACTGGACATCAAGATGACCAGCGACGGCGTGCCGGTGGTGCTGCACGACTGGAACCTCGGCCGGACCACCAACGTCTGGACCAGCCGTGCCGGCGAGACCAAGTACGACCCGATGAGCAACCAGGGCTACAACCCGTCGATCACGGTGACGCCGTGGTCGGTGGTGAGCGGCCTGTTCCTGCTGACGCCCGACCGCCGCACCACCACCGGCTACCACGTGCCGCGCGTGGACGAGCTGTTCTCCTACTTCAAGCAGCACGGGCTGAAGACCCCGATCGTGTTCGACATCAAGACCGCCGATGCGGTCCGTGCGGTGTCGCGTGCGGCCGATGCGGCGTTCTCGGCGGCCTCGCCCAGCTTCGTCGCGGCCAAGGTCAACGCCACCCTGTACCCGAGCCGCTCGGCATTCCGTGCCGACGGCAGCAGCATGGTCGGCATCCCGGTGTTCACCACCAACATGCTGACCAAGATCAACGTCAACAATGCCGTCTCGGCCTGGCTGGACACCAAGCAGGCGATGGAGATCAACGTCAAGCAGGTCGGCGGCCTGTTGCAGGACGAGGCCGACCGCGTGCGCGAACGCGGCGTGCGCGTGGGCGTGTTCCAGGCGATTCCGGACAGCCCGCGTGCCGGGGAGTTCTACCAGAACAGCGGCGCCTGCTGCTATCGGCTGTCGGACCTGTACTTCTCCTATTCCGGCGGCCGCGACACCGCCGACAACCGTGGCGATCTCAACTTCATCGTCAACCAGGAGGCGTTCAGCCTGATCACCACCGACGATCCGAAGGCGGCGATCGCCTACCTCAAGGCGCGCGGCAAGCACGACTGAGTCCTGGTACGTCCTGGCGGCCGGCCCTGCGGTCGGCCGCCTTTTGCGGCCGCGGCGCTCCGGCACCGCGCCGCCCCTTCCCGGAGAAGCGCATGTCCCTTCCTTTCGCCAAGTCCGCCTTCGTCAAGTCCGCCGCACTGGCCGCCTGCGCGCTGAGCGCCGTCGCCGCGCTGGCCGCACCCGTCGCCGAACGCGGTGCCACCGATCCGGTGGTCCTGCGCGTGGGCGCACAGCAGTTCACCGCCAGCGAGTACCGCGCGCTGGTCGGCAATGACGTCGGCAGCGTCGCCAAGATCGACGACCCGTCCATCGTGCGCCGCTTCGCCGATCGCGCCATCCTGCTGGAGCAGGCCAGGCAGCAGCATCTGCAGGACGATCCCGTGGTGGCCGCGCGCCTGCGCCAGGCCGCCGACGCGATCCTGGCCGAGGCGGCGAAGGCGCGGCTCGGAACCGATGTGCAGATCGACGAGGCGAGGCTGCGCCAGCAGTTCGCCGCGCACCCGGACGACTACACCGAATACCATCTGCGGCATCTGTTCGTTGCGCTGCGCCCGCAGGGCGGACCGCGTGCCGGGCAAACGCTGAGCGAGGCGCAGGCACTGCAGCGCGCCGAGGCGCTCAAGCGTCAGCTCGACGGCGGCGCCGACTTCGCCACGCTGGCGAAGCGCGAATCCGACGACGCCGCCAGCGCCGGCGAGGGCGGGCAGCTGTCGCCCACCTTCGGCCGCTACCTGGCCGATGCCTTCGTCGCGCCGATCCGCCAGCTTGCGGTAGATCACGTGTCTGCGCCGGTACGCGGCCCCGATGGCTATCACCTGATCCGCCTGGATGCGAAGACCGATGCGACGTTCGAGACGGCGCGCGGGCAGATCGCCCTGCAGTTGCGCGAGCAGGCCGCCGACGACGCCATGCAGCGGCTGCGCGCGGCGCAGCCGATCGCCTTCGACCGCGCGGCCTACGCGGCCGCGGCGCAGTGAGCATGGCGGGGTCGCGGCGCCGCCTGCTCTGGCTCGGCGGCGCGGCCGTGGCGGCGATGGCGCTCGTGGCCACGCGGACGCCATCGGCGGCAGTGCCCACCGCGCCCGCGCACGCGGCGGCGCAGGCGCCCTCGCCACGACCGCCAGCGTTGAGCACGCCGACGCCCTCCGCGTCCGCCGGCACCGCGCCCGACGCGACAGCGGCGCCCGCGACCAGCGAGGCGCAACGCCTGTACGCCACCGCGATGCTGGCGCTGGATTGCCGGCAACGCGCACTGGCGTCGCCCAGTCCGGTCGTGCTGCCGGGCGCGGACAAGGACGACCCTGCGACTGCCGCGGCGCGCCGCGTCGCCGAACAGCGCCGGCGCGCGGCCTGCCGCGACGTCGCCCAGCTCGATGCGGTACAGATCGAGGCGATGCTGCACAGCGCGGCCGCACGCGGCGACGCCGATGCGCAGCGCTACCTCCTGACCCGGCGCGTGGCGCAGGTGGTGGCACGCGCTGGCGCCACCGACGCGGACGGGCAACGCACGCCGCTGTCGGCCGCCGACGAGCGCGACGCCGAGGACGTGGTGACGCAACTGGAAGACCGCGCGCTGCATGGCGACCGCAGGTCCATCGACGCGTTGGCGCAACTGCTGCGCGCGCCCTGGCTGGCGGTGGCCGACCCGCCGTATGCCGCGGCCTGGCAACTGGCCGCGCGTCAGGCGCCGGAGCGGCCGTTCCCGCCGCCGGAACAGGCGCTCGGCGCCGAGGAACTGCTCGACGGCTTGAACGAGGCGCAGCGCCAGCAGGCGCTGAGCCTGGCGCCGGCGTTGTTCGCGCAGTGCTGCGCGCGGCGCTGAATGGCCCGGTGCCCCGGGGTTTGGCCACTGCGGCGGCTGCAGTCAGAATAGCGGCCGGCTTCCCCGTCCCGGATTTCCCTTGAAGATCGCCAGCTGGAACGTCAACTCGCTCAACGTGCGCCTGCCGCACCTGCAACAGTGGCTGGCCGCGTTCGCGCCGGACGTGGTCGGGGTCCAGGAGACCAAGCTGGAGGACCACAAGTTTCCCGACACCGCGCTGGCGGAGGCCGGCTACCGCAGCGTGTTCGCCGGGCAGAAGACCTACAACGGTGTCGCGATCCTGTCGCGCGCGCCGATCGGCGACGTGCAGATTGGCGTGCCGGGCCTGGAGGACGAGCAGAAGCGCGCCATCGCCGCCACCGTCGGCGACCTGCGCATCGTCAATCTGTACGTGGTCAACGGCCAGGACGTGGGCACCGACAAGTACGCCTACAAGCTGCGCTGGCTGGAGGCGGTGCACGCCTGGCTGGCCGACGAGCTGCAGCGGCATCCGCGGCTGGTGGTGCTGGGCGACTTCAACATCGCCCCGGACGCGCGCGACGTACACGATCCGCTGGTGTGGAGCGACAACCACATCCTCACCTCCACTGCCGAGCGCGGCGCCCTGCACAAGCTGCTCGCCCTCGGCCTGCACGACGGTTTCCGCCTGCACCATGCCGATGGCGGCATCTTCAGCTGGTGGGATTATCGCCAGGCCGGCTTCCGCCGCGACCTGGGCCTGCGCATCGACCTGACCCTGGTGTCCGAGGCGCTGAAGACGCGCACCCGCGGGGCCGGCATCGACCGCGAGCCACGGACCTGGGACCGCCCCAGCGACCATGCGCCGGCCTGGGTCGAACTGGAGCCGGCGGCATGAGCGAGCGCCACCTGCGCCGCTGCGTCGACAAGGTCGGCGATACCGCGATCGCGCCGCTGCACCGGCTGAGCTGCCACTGCGGTGCGGTGCAGATCGACCTGGAGCTGCCGCACGGCATCGTCGACCCGCGCCGCTGCAACTGCTCGCTGTGCCGGCGCCGCGGCGCCATCGTCGCCTCGGTGCCGCTGGCCGCCCTGCATGTCCGCCAGGGCGAGCAGGCGCTGCGCCTGTACCAGTTCCATACCCACACCGCACAGCACTACTTCTGCGGTACCTGCGGCATCTACACGCATCATCGGCGCCGCTCCGATCCCAGCCTGTACGGCTACAACGTCGGCTGTCTGGAAGGCGTGGACCCGTATGCGCTGGCCATCGCGGTACCGGTCGAGGACGGTGTGCGGCACCCGGCCGATCGCGCTGCGCCGTGAGCCGGGCCACAAACGCAAAACGCCCGGCGAACCGGGCGTTTGCGCAAGCGGCGGGGGCGACGCGTCAGCGCGCGCGGCCGCGGGTGAACAGGTTGACGATCGCCAGCAGGATGATCGCGCCGATCAGCGAATACAGGAACGTCCACAGGGTGATCGCCTGGTTGATACCGCCGCCGAACAGCCAGCCGGCGATCAGCGCGCCGACGATGCCGACCACGATGTTCAGGATGATGCCCTGCTGTGCGTCACGGCGCATGATGATGCTGGCCAGCCAGCCCACGATGCCGCCGACGATCAACCAGATGATGATGCCCATGCGTCAGACTCCTCGGTTCGGCCCACACCCGGAGCGGTGGGGTGGGCGCCATTTAAGGAGCGCTGCCGTGAAGCGACCGTATAGCGCCGGGCGCACCGCGCAGCCGCCATTGCGCTTTGTGGGCGCGGCGTGAGCGTGCCGGTGCCGCCCACTCCCGCCGTTGCCGCGGAGTCGCCGGAGTGGCGCTTCGGTCCAGTAGCGGTGTGGCTGCGCCCGCATCCGCCGCGTACCTCCGGCGAGGCGCAGGCGCGGCATCTGCTGGCCGGGGAACTGGCGATGCCGGCGGCGCAGTTGCCGTTGCGCCGCGACGCCCGCGGCCGGCCCGGGCTGCACGCACCGCTGGCGCACGTGGACACCGGCTGGAGCCACAGCGGCGACTATCTGCTGGTGGCGGTCGCCGCGCATGCGCGGCTGGGCGTGGACATCGAGCGCCAGCGGCCGCGGCCGCGCCTGCTGGAACTGGCGCAGCGCTTCTTCCATCCGGACGAGGTCGCGCTGTTGGCCGCGCTGGCGGCGCCGGCGCGCGAGGCGATGTTCTTCCGCCTGTGGTGCGCCAAGGAGGCGCTGCTCAAGGCGCATGGCCACGGCATCGCCTTCGGCCTGCACCGGCTGCGCTTCGCCGAGGACGCCGGCGGCGCGCTGCGCCTGGTCTGGTGCGACCCGGGCCTGGGGGCAGCCGAAGCCTGGCACCTGCACGAATGGGAGGCCGCGCGCGGCTACCGGGCCGCCCTGGCCTGGTGGCCAGGGCGGCCGTAGTTTCCATGCGTCTGGATCGCGTTGCAGCCTTGTGATTCCGATGTCGGCATCTTTGGCTGGCCAGGTCGTGCTTTGATGTAATTTGCTGTAAAAAGATACATATGTTTTATAGGAAAGCGCGATGAAGCTCCCTGTGCCGCCCCCAGACAGCTGGCGTCTTCTTGCTGACGAACCTGAACGCATGATGAAAGTGTTTAGGTCGAAGATCGGCCCCGAGGTGGCTGGAAGCTACGAGCACTGGGACAAACTCAGGCATAGAGTCCCGCCAGACGGCCTCACCACAGAAGAATGGTGGGCAGGCATAAAGTGGAGCCGTCAAGCGTTGGCGCGCGAACTTGAACTGGTGGACAAAGACGACGAGAACTTCGTCGTCTCCATTACCGATTCGATGCAGCGCAGGCTTCACTACATTGATCGCGAGGCGGCTGGGGCGATCAAAGGTATGGAGAGCAGCGGTGGACAGAATAGGTTTCTGATCCGTTCGCTGATCGAAGAGGCCATGACTTCGTCCCAGCTTGAGGGGGCAGCTACCACCCGGGCGGTTGCAAAAGAGATGTTATCGACTGGCAGACTGCCGCGTGATCAATCGGAGAGAATGATCTACAACAACTACCTCGCGATGAACATGATTCGCGAGAGAGGTAAGCGGCCAATCACGCCAGAGGAAGTGCTGGAACTGCATAGCATCCTGACGGAAGGGACGCTGGAAAGCGCGGAATATTCTGGTCGATATCGCTCCGTGGGAGACAATGTCGTCATCTACGACCGAGGTTCTCCGCCGACGCTGCTGCATGTCCCTCCGCCTGCAATCCAAGTGGCGGATAGGATGAGACGGCTTTGCGCGTTCGCGAACGACACGGCGAGCGAAACCTTCATTCATCCGGTCGTGCGCGCCATCGCAATTCACTTCCAGATTGGATACGACCATCCATTCGTTGACGGGAACGGACGAACGGCCAGAGCGCTCTTCTACTGGAGCATGATGAACTCCGGTTACTGGTTGACCGAATATCTGTCGATTTCGAGCGTGTTGAAGAAGTCGCCCGGGAAATACATGCGCGCCTATCTTTACACCGAGAGCGATGGTGCCGATCTGAGCTATTTCGTCTCGCAGCAGTTGGAAGCGATCGAGCAGTCCATCCAGGCGTTGCACACGTATATCGCGAAGAAGCAACAGGAAGATCGGCTTGCACGTCATGTGCTGCGCAAGGCGCATGTGGGCGACGCTGTGCTGAATCACAGGCAGCGCGCCTTGCTGGCTAATGCACTGAAGGATCCTGATCGGCCATACACCGTGGCCGGGCATCGGTCAGCGCACACGATCACCTATCCAACAGCGCTGGGCGACCTGAATTCCCTGGTCGCTGCGGGCCTGCTCTACAAGCAACGGGTCGGCAAGGCGTTCGAATACTACCCGGTACCTGGCCTGGCACGTATGTTGGGAGCCTGACCGCCCCAGGCGGGGTGTTGGGCTTCTATTCGTTCCGGGAAATGCCTTGGTCAGAGTGCGGCAGCGGCGGCACCTGCGATAATCCGTCGATGACCGATGCCTCCCTTCCCGATTCCGTCCGCGCCGCGCTCGAGCAGGGCCTGCACGCGCAAGGCCTGGACGCCGCCGCACTGGCGCCGCCGCTGCTGGCCTACCTGGCGCTGCTGACGCGCTGGAACCGCACCTACAACCTGACCGCGATCCGCGACCCGCACGAGATGGTGACCCGTCACCTGCTGGATTCGCTGGCGATGCAGCCGTTCGCCAGCGAGGGCGCACTGGCCGACCTGGGCACCGGCCCGGGGCTGCCCGGCATCCCGCTGGCGATCGCGCGGCCCCAGCTGCGGGTGACCCTGGTCGAGAGCAACGGCAAGAAGGCGCGGTTCCTGCGCGAGGCGGTGCGCCAGCTGCGCCTGGACAACGCGCGGGTGGCCGAATCGCGCGCCGAGGCGCTGGACGAGGCCGGCGCCTACGACCTGCTGACCGCGCGCGCGCTGGATACCCTGGCCGGCATCGTCGCCGTCGGCGGCCACCTGCTGCGCCCCGGCGGGCGCCTGCTGGCCATGAAGGGCGTGCGCCCGGACGAGGAGATCGCCGCGCTGCCGCCGGGCTGGGTGGCGCCGACGGTGCACCCGCTGCAGGTCCCCGGCCTGGGCGCCGACCGCCACCTGGTGGTGGTCGAGCGCGGTTGAGCGGCGCCCGCGGCCGGCCCCGATTTCCGCCACGGGGGGCTGTGACCGCATAATGCCCGGTCCCACCCCATCGCCGACGAGGCTCCCGCATGGCCCGCATCATCGCCATCGCCAACCAGAAGGGCGGCGTCGGCAAGACCACCACGGCGGTCAATCTGGCCGCGTCGCTGGCGCGGCAGTCGCAGCGCGTGCTGCTGGTGGACCTGGACTCGCAGGGCAATGCGACCATGGGCAGCGGCATCGACAAGCGCGAGCTGGCTGCCTCCACCTGCGACGTGCTGCTCGGCGAGAGCGCCGCCGAACAGATCCGGGTGACCGCGCCGGAGGGCTTCGACCTGCTGCCGGGCAACATCGATCTCACCGCCGCCGAGATCCAGCTGATGGACCAGCCGGCGCGCGAGCAGCGGCTGAAGACCGCGCTGGCGCCGCTGCGCGAGGCCTACGACTTCATCCTGATCGACTGCCCGCCGGCGCTGTCGCTGCTGACCCTGAACGCGTTGACCGCCGCCGATTCGGTGATCGTGCCGATGCAGTGCGAGTACTACGCGCTGGAAGGGCTGACCGCGCTGCTGGAGACCATCGAGGCGCTGCGCGCCGAACTGAACCCGGCGCTGGAGATCGAAGGCGTGCTGCGCACCATGTTCGACGTGCGCAACAACCTGGCCAACGCGGTGTCGGCGGAGCTGACCAACCACTTCGGCGACAAGGTGTTCCGCACCATCGTGCCGCGCAACGTGCGCCTGGCCGAGGCGCCCAGCCATGGCCAGAGCATCGTCGGCTACGACCGCACCTCGCGTGGTGGCGTCGCCTACCTGGGACTGGCTGGCGAGATCGTGCGCCGCCGCAACGAACGCAATCGGCCGATGCCGGCCATGGAGACGTACTGATGAGTGCCAAGCCCCCCGCCCTCGGAGCGAAGAAGCGCGGCCTCGGCCGTGGCCTGGAAGCGCTGCTGGGGCCGAAGGGCGCGGCGGCGCCGGTGCCCACCGCCGAGCTGCAGCCGGGCGAGAGCCTGCGCCGCCTGCCGGTCGGCCAGCTGCAGCCGGGCAAGTACCAGCCGCGCCAGGAGATGGACGAGGCCAAGCTGCAGGAGCTGGCCGAGTCGATCAAGGCGCAGGGCGTGATCCAGCCGATCGTCGCCCGCGAACTGGCCCCGGGCAGTTTCGAGATCGTCGCCGGCGAACGCCGCTGGCGCGCCTCGCAACTGGCCGGCCTCAGCGAGGTGCCGGTGGTGGTGCGCGAGTTGGACGACCGCACCGTCATCGCCATGGCGCTGATCGAGAACATCCAGCGCGAGGACCTCAATCCGCTGGAAGAGGCGCAGGCGCTGCAGCGGCTGATCGACGAATTCTCGCTGACCCACGCCGAGGCCGCCGAAGCGGTGGGCCGCTCGCGCGCCTCGGTGTCCAACCTGCTGCGCCTGCTGGAGCTGCCGCCGGCGATCCGTGCGCTGCTGGAAGCGCGGCGCCTGGAGATGGGCCACGCGCGCGCGCTGCTGACGCTGTCGCCGGAACTGGCCAGCCGGCTGGCCTCCGACGCCGCCGACCAGGGCTGGTCGGTGCGCGAGGTCGAGCACCGCGCGCAGCAGTTCGCCGCCGGCAAGGTGCCGAGCAACCGCAAGGCCAAGCCGGCGCGCACCGCGCCGCAGGCCGACATCGCCTCGCTGGAGACCGAGCTGTCCGAGTCGCTGGGCACCAAGGTGTCCATCGCCCACGGCCGCGGCGGCAAGGGCAAGCTGGTGATCCACTACACCGACCTGGACACGCTGGACGGCGTGCTCGAGAAACTGCGCCCGCGGCAGGCCTGAGCGCCGCCGCCCGCGTCCGCCAGGACCGCTTCCGCCATGCATCCCAGCAAGGTCGACCGCCACCATCTGCTGCGCCTGACCGACCTGCCCAACGTCGGGCCGGCCTGCGAGAAGGATCTGCGTCTGATCGGCATCCGCGTGCCCGCGCACCTGCACGGCCGCGATCCCTACGACATGTACGCGCAGCTGTGCCTGCGCACCGGCGTGGTGCACGACCACTGCGTGATCGACGTGTTCCTGTCGATCGTGCGCTTCATGCAGGGCGAGACGCCGCGCCCGTGGTGGGAATTCAGCAAGGAGCGCAAGGCGGCGCTGGCCAAGGACGCGCCGCTGACCCTGCGCTGAGGCCGCGCGCCGCGGCGCGCACCAGCAACCGGAGCATTGCATGAGCAACGAGGACACGCAGATCAGCCCGGACGGCAGCCCGATCCTGCAGTACCGCCAAGCAGGCGCCGTCGATCCGGGCGGGGTCAACGCCGGTCTGCCCTGATCGTTGCCGTGCCGCGACGCCCTCCGTTTCTTCGCCTTTCGCTTTCCAGGATTCCGCCATGCCCACTCTCGTCACCGGCGCCGCCGGCTTCATCGGTGCCCACACCGTCCGCGCGCTGCGCGCCGCCGGGCAACTGGTGGTGGGCCTGGACAACTACAACGACTACTACGACCCGCAGCTCAAGCGCGACCGCGTCGCCGCGCTGTGCGCGGGCGCGGACATCCGCACCCTGGACCTGACCGACCGCGAGGGCCTGGCCGCGCTGTTCGACGAGGTGCAGCCGACGCGCGTGGTGCACCTGGCCGCGCAGGCCGGGGTGCGCTATTCGCTGCAGAATCCCTACGCCTACGTCGACAGCAACCTGGTCGGCTTCGTCAACATGCTGGAACTGTGCCGGCACCGCGGCGTGGAGCACCTGGTCTATGCGTCCAGCAGCTCGGTGTACGGCGATTCGGCGATGCCGCCGTTCTCCGAGGACCAGCGCATCGACCAGCCGCGCTCGCTGTACGCGGCGACCAAGGCCGCCAACGAACTCATGGCCCATACCTATGCGCAGCTGTACGGCCTGCGCGCCACCGGGCTGCGCTTCTTCACCGTGTATGGCCCGTGGGGCCGCCCGGACATGGCGCCGCTGCTGTTCAGCCGCGCGGTGCTGGCCGGGCGCCCGATCGAGGTGTTCAACCACGGGCGCATGCGCCGCGACTTCACCTTCGTCGCCGACATCGTCGCCGGCGTGCTCGGCGCGCTCGATCACCCCTCCGGCGAGGCGGTGCCGCACCGCGTGTTCAACCTCGGCAACCATACCCCGGTGGAGCTGGAGCGTTTCATCGCGGTGATCGAGGCCGCCGCCGGACGCAGCGCCGAAAAGGTGTACCGGCCGATGCAGCCGGGCGACATGATCGAGACGATGGCCGATACTGCGCGGGCCCACGCCGCGTTCGGCTTCGATCCGAGCACCCCGATCGAGCTCGGCCTGCCGCAGGTGGTGGACTGGTGCCGTGCGTACTTCGGCGCCGCCGCCTGACGCTTCATCCGCGGATCATCGGTCCGCGGCACAATGCCTGCCGTTTTTTCCCCACGCGCCCCCGCGCCCAGCCTTGCCGAATCCATGAGCCAGCTTTCCCTTTCCGTCGTCGTCCCGGTGTTCAACGAGCGCGACAACGTGCCGCCGCTGGTCGCCGAGATCGTCGCCGCGCTGCGCGGCACGATCGATTTCGAGATCGTCTACGTCGACGACCATTCGCGCGACGACACCCTGGCCGTGCTCGAAGGGCTGAAGGCGTCCACGCCGGAACTGCGCGTGCTGCACCACGTCAGCCAGAGCGGGCAGAGCACGGCGGTGCGCAACGGCGTCAAGGCCGCGCGCGGGCTGTGGATCGCCACCCTCGACGGCGACGGCCAGAACGACCCGGCCGACATTCCCAAGCTGCTGGCCGCGCGCCAGGCAGCCGAGCCGCTGGTCAAGCTGTTCGCCGGCTGGCGGGTGTCGCGGCAGGATTCGGGCAGCAAGCGCTGGGCGTCGAAGTGGGCCAACGCGATCCGCGCGCGCATGCTGCGCGACGACACCCCGGACACCGGCTGCGGCATCAAGCTGTTCGAGCGCGAGGCGTTCCTGGACCTGCCGTACTTCGACCACATGCACCGCTACCTGCCGGCGCTGATGCAGCGCGCCGGCTGGCAGACCCTGAGCGTGCCGGTCAATCACCGCCACCGCACCTCCGGCGTGTCCAAGTACAACAACCTCAACCGCGCCCTGGTCGGCATCCGCGATTTGCGCGGCGTGGCCTGGCTGATCGCGCGCAGCCGCCGCACCGCGGTGCAGGAGCGCTGAGATGGACGCGCATTTCCTCAACGAACCGATCCAGGCGCTGTACTGGACCGGGCTGCACGTCACCGGCTGGAAGCTGATCGGCTACGTCGGCGCGCTGATGTTCGGCGGCCGCTGGCTGGTGCAGTTCGTCGCCTCCAAGCGCGCCGGCAAGCCGGTGATCCCGCGCCTGTTCTGGTACATGAGCGTGGTCGGCAGCCTGATGACGCTGAGCTACTTCATGTTCTCGGCCAAGCAGGACTCGGTGGGCGTGCTGCAGAACCTGTTCCCCGCCTTCACCGCCTTCTACAGCCTGTACCTGGACATCAAGCACCGCGGCTGGCGCCGCGACCGCGCCTCGCATTGAGCGCGCGGCGCGCTTGCGCGTGATCGCAGGCGGTGCGCAACACGTTCCGATCGCGATCCACCACCCTTCGTAGGAGCGGCTTCAGCCGCGACCCGGATCCTGCCGCCCCTGCAGATACGTCGACAAGCGCGCACGCGGCGACTGCCAGCGCCGTTCCGACACGGATTCGCGCACTATTCCGACAAGCGCCACCGCCATGCCCCGCTGGTGCCACGCTGGGATGGATTGGATGCTGGTGCCATGCACATCCAATCAGCCAAAGGCCATCGCGCGCTGCGTGCCGGACGCCATAGCGACCGGGGACAGCTCTACTTGTTGACCGCCGTGACGTTCGAGCGCGCGCCGTTGTTCGCGGACTGGCGATGTGCTCATGCGGCGGCGGCATGCCTGGCTGAGCGAGACAGTTGGCCTGATGCCCGTCTGCTGTGCTGGGTATTGATGCCTGACCATTGGCACGGCTTGGTCGAACTGCAAACGACCACCACGTTGGCGCACGCCATGCACCGGGCGAAGGGCAGGTGCGCCCGTGCAGTAAATCTCGCGCGTGGTCGTGGTGGCTGCGTCTGGTCCCGCGGCTTCCACGATCATGCGCTGCGGCGCGACGACGACGTCTTGCATGTCGCCCGTTACATCGTGGCCAATCCATTGCGTGCCGGCCTGGTACCGCGTCTGGGCGACTATCCGTATTGGGATGCGGTGTGGCTGACTTCTCCACCGTGAAGTGGCAGACGTGAGCGAAGCCAACGGTGCAGGTGCATTGTATGGGCGGTCTCAGGACTTCTCATCAGTGAGGACGGCGTATTGTAGGAGCGGCTTCAGCCGCGACGGGCGTTACCGGTAATACCCGTCGCGGCTGAAGCCGCTCCTACAAAAGGCGACATGCCACGTTGGTTCCGGCAAAGCGGGTTACCAGATACCTTAACGCCGTCACCGCACATCATCGTCCACACAGGACTTCCGGCCCACCCGCCAGGCAGGGCAGGGGTGCGATGATCGACGATCCGTTCCCGCCGTGTGCCGCCCATGCCGATGCTCGCCAAGACCCCGCTGGCCATTTCCCTGCTGCTCGCTCTCGCCGTGGCCGCACCCACGTTGGCCGCGCCGCCGTCGTCGGCATCGTCCAGTGCAACACCGACCACGGCCGCTGCCAGCGCCGCCGATGCGCGCTTCCAGGCCATCTACGAGAAGGAGTGGGCCTGGCGCCAGGCGCAGCTCGGCCAGGCCGACGAGGACAGCGACAGCAGCGGCGACAACCGCCGTCTGCCGGACGTCGGCGCGGCGGCCCAGGCAGCGCGCCTGAAGGTGTGGGAGGACGTGTTGCGGCAGCTGGACACGCTCGATGCGGCCCAGCTTTCGCCGGAGAACCAGGTGAACCTGGCGGTGTACCGGCCGCAGGTGGAGAACCTGGCCGCGGCGGTGCGCCTGCGCGCCTACGAGATGCCGTTCAACTCCGACAGCGCGTTCTGGTCGGACCTGGCGTTCATGGCGCGGCGCAACCTGCGCACGCCCGACGAGTACCGCGCCTACATCGCGCGGCTGGAGGACGTGCCGCGCTACTTCGCGCAGCAGACCGACAACATGCGCGCCGGCCTCAAGCGCGGCTTCAGCGTGCCGCGCGCGGTGCTCGATGGCCGCGACGGCGCCATCGCCAACGTGGCCGAGCTGAAGGATCCGACCGCGGCGGTGCTGTACACGCCGTTCAAGCAGATGCCGGACCAGATCCCCGCCGCCGAGCAGGCGCAACTGCGCGCGCAGGCGCAGGCGGCACTGCGCGACAAGGTGATCCCGGCCTATGCGCAGCTGCTGACCTTCTATCGCCAGGAGTACATGCCGCAGGCGCGCACCACGCTGGCCGCCGAAGCTCTGCCCGACGGCAAGGCCTACTACCGGCAGCAGATCCGCGAGTACACCACGCTGGACATGGACCCCGAGCAGATCCACCAACTCGGCTTGCGCGAGGTGGCACGCATCCAGAAGGAGATGGACGCGATCATCCAGCAGGTCGGCTTCCACGCGCCGGCCGGGCAAAAGACCTTCCCGGCGTTCCTGCAGTTCCTGCGCACCGATCCGCAGTTCTACGTGAAGACCCCGCAGGAGCTGCTCGATCGCGCCGCGTGGATCGCCAAGCGCGTGGACGGGGAGGTCGGCAAGTTCATCGGCACGCTGCCGCGCGGCCGCTTCACCATCGTGCCGGTGCCGGCGGACATCGCCCCGTTCTGGACCGCCGGGCGCGGCGGCGTCGGCACCTACTGGCTCAACACCTACGACCTGCCGTCGCGGCCGCTGTACAACCTGCCGGCGCTGACCCTGCACGAATCTTCGCCGGGCCATTCGCTGCAGGGCGCGCTGGCCGAGGAGCAGGGCGCGCAGCCGGCGTTCCGCCGCGAGAACTACATCTCCGCCTACGGCGAGGGCTGGGCGCTGTATACCGAGAAGCTGGGCAAGGAGATGGGCATCTACGCCACGCCCTACGAGGACTTCGGCCGGCTCAGCTACGAGATGTGGCGCGCCTGCCGCCTGGTGATCGACACCGGCGTGCACCACAAGGGCTGGACCCGCGCGCAGGCGCAGGCCTACCTGCGCGAGCGCACCGCGCTCAGCGAGCACGAGGTCACCACCGAGGTCGACCGCTACATCTCCTGGCCGGGCCAGGCGCTGAGCTACAAGCTCGGCGAACTGACCATCCTCGACCTGCGCGCCGAGGCCGAGCGCGAACTCGGCCCGGAGTTCGACATCAAGTCCTTCCACGACGCGGTGCTGCAGCAGGGCTCGGTGCCGCTGCCGGTGCTGCAGCAGCAGATCCGCGCCTACATCGCCGCGCGCAAGAAGAAGGCCTGATCGCCGCCGTGCAGGCCCGCGCCGCTTCCCGCGGGAAGCGCGCCGGCCTGCGCCGGATCAGCCGGCCACGCGCGGCGCGGCGATGCGTGCGGCGAACGTCGGCAGCACCAGCAAGGTGAGCGCGGTGGCGGTCAGCAGGCCGCCGATCACCACCGTCGCCAGCGGTTTCTGCACCTCCGCCCCGGCGCCGCTGGCGATGGCCATCGGCAGGAAGCCGACGATCGCCACCAGCGCGGTGGTCAGTACCGCGCGCAGGCGGCTGGCCGCGCCGTCGATCGCTGCCTGCCACGGCGCCGCGCCGGCCTGGCGGCGCTCGCCGATGGCCTGCATCAAGACCAGCCCGTTCAAGGTCGCCACGCCGGACACGGCGATCAAGCCGACCGCCGCCGAGACCGAGAACGGCATGCCGCGCAGCAGCAGGGCGAGGATGCCGCCGACCAGCGCCAGCGGCACGCAGCCGAACACCAGCAGCGCTTCCCTGGCGTTGCGCAGGGCCATGAACAGCAGGCTGCCGATCAGCAGGAACACCACCGGCACCACCATCGCCAGGCGCCGTTCGGCACGCTGCAGGTTCTCGAACTGCCCGCCCCAGCGCAGGTAGGCGCCCGGCGGCAGCGCCACCTCGGCCACCGCTGCCTGCGCCGCGGCGACGAAGCCGCCCAGGTCGCGGCCGCGCACGTTGGCCTGCACCACCACGCGGCGGCTGCCGTTGTCGCGGCTGATCTGGTTCGGCCCTTCGCTGACGTCGATCCGCGCCACCGAGGACAACGCAATCACCTGCCCGGCGGGCGTGGCGATCGGCAGTGCGGCCAGTTGGTCCGGATCGTTGCGCGCGGCGTCGTCCAGCCGCACCACCACGTCGAAGCGGCGGTCGCCCTCGAAGATCCGTCCGGCCGCGGCGCCGCCGATGCCGGTGCTCACCGCCGCGCTGACGTCGGCCGCGGTCAGTCCGAGTTGCGCGGCCGCCACGTGGTCGATGCGCACGTTGAGCGTGGGCAGGCCGGCGACCTGTTCCACCCGCACGTCGGCGGCGCCGGGCACCGCACGCAGTCTCAGCGCCACCTGGTCGGCGGCGGCGCGCAGGCGCTGCATGTCGTCGCCGAACACCATCACCGCCAGGTCGGTGCGCACGCCGGAGATCAACTCGTTGAAGCGCAGTTCGATCGGCTGGCTGAACTCCACGCCGTTGCCCAGTTGCTGCCCGGCCAGTTGCTCCAGGCGTTCCACCAGCGCCTCCTTGTGCAATGCCGGATCGGGCCACTGCGCGCGCGGCTTCAGCACGATCACGCTGTCGGAGATGTTGGTCGGCATCGGGTCGATTGCCGCCTCGGCGGTGCCGGTGCGCGAGAACACCGCCGCCACCTCCGGCTGCTGGGCGATGGCCGTCTCCAGCGCCAGCTGCATCGCCAGCGACTGCTCCAGCGAGGTCGAGGGCACGCGCAGCGCCTGCATCGCCACGTTGCCTTCGTCCAGCGTCGGCATGAACTCGCGGCCCAGCAGCGCGAACGCGCCTACGCCGAGCACGCCCACCAGCGCCACGCCGGCGGCCACCGTGCGCGGTCGTGCGACCGCGCTTCCGATCAGCGGTTGCAGGCGTCGCCGCAGCCGGCGGATCAACCAGGTTTCGTGGTCATCGGCGTGGTCCTCGGCGGCGTCGGCGCGCGGGGTCGGCTCGCGTACCAGCAGCGCGGCCATCGCCGGTACGAAGGTGAAGGAGAACAGGAACGCGCCGACCAGGGCCAGCATGAAGGTCGCCGCCATCGGCTGGAACGTCTTGCCCTCCACGCCCTCCAGGGTGAGGATCGGCGCGAACACCAGCAGGATGATCAACTGGCCGAATGCCGCCGGTCGCGCCATCTTGCGTGCGGCCTCGGCGGCCACGCCCAGCCGCTCGGCCGCGGTGAGGGCGCGGCCGAGCGCGGCGCGGCGCTGGCCCAGCAACAGCAGCGTCGACTCGACCACGATCACCGCGCCGTCGACCAGGATGCCGAAGTCCAGCGCGCCCAGGCTCATCAGGTTGCCGCTGATGCCGAAGCGCTGCATGCCGATCACCGCGAACAGGAACGACAACGGGATCACCAGCGCGGCGATGGCCGCCGCGCGCAGGTTGCCCAGCAGCAGGAACAGCACCACCACCACCAGCAACGCGCCCTCGCTGAGGTTCTTGGCCACCGTGCGGATGGTGGCGTTGACCAACACGCTGCGGTCCAGCACCGGCATGGCGACGATGTCCGGCGGCAGGGTGGCGTTGACCTGCTGCAACCGCGCGGCCGCGGCCTGCGCCACGGTGCGGCTGTTGTCGCCGGCGAGCATCAGCGCCGTGCCCAGCACCGCCTCGTGGCCGTTGCGGCTGGCCGCACCCAGGCGCGGCGCGCGGCCGGAGGCGACCTCGGCCACGTCGGCCACGCGCACCACCACGCCGTTGCGGGTGGCCACCGGCGCCTGTGCGAGATCGTCGGCGCCCAGCGCCAGGCCATCGGCACGCACCACCAGGCCTTCGCCGGCGCGCTGCACGAAGCCGGCGCCGGCTTGCACGTTGGCGCGCTGCAGGGCCGTCACCAGATCCGCCAGGCCCAGGCCATGCGCGGCCAGCCGCGCGGTGTCCGGATGCACGGCGAATTCCTTGACGTAACCGCCGATCGTGTCGACCCCGGCCAGTCCCGGGCTGGAGCGCATCTGCGGCGCGATGATCCAGTCCTGCACGGTGCGCAGGTAGGTGGCGCGCTCCTGCGGCGTGCGCAGCAGCTCGCCTTCCGGCGTGCGGTAGACCGCGCCGGCCTGCCAGCCCGCCGCGCCCGGCTGTGCCAGCCGGGCCGGGTCGAACGCGGTGAAGTCCACCGTCCACATCAGCACCTCGCCCAGGCCGGTGGTCACCGGCGACAGCCGCGGCGTCACGCCGTCGGGGAGATCCTCGGCCGCCTCGCGCATGCGCTCGGCCACCTGCTGGCGGGCAAAGTACAGGTCGGTGGCGTCGCTGAAGATCGCGGTGACCTGCGAGAAGCCGTTGCGCGACAGCGAGCGCGTGGTGACCAAGCCGGGAATGCCGGCCAGTGCCGTCTCCAGCGGATAGGTCACCTGGCGTTCGATCTGCTCGGGGGTCAGCGCCGGCGCCACCGTGTTGAGTTGCACCTGGCGGTTGGTGATGTCCGGGACCGCGTCGATCGGCAGCCGGCCCAACTGATACAGGCCCCAGCCGGCGATCAGCGCGGCCAGGAATAGCACCAGCCAGCGCAGGCGCACCGCGGTTTCGATGATGAGCGTGAACATGGTCGCCTCCTCAGTGGCCGTGTTCGGCGTCGCCCTTGGCCAGTTCGGCCTTGAGCAGGAAGGCGTTGCGGCCGGCGATGCGTTCGCTGCCGCGCAACCCGTCGAGGATCTCGATGCGGTCGCCGGCGCGGCGTCCGGTCAGCACCGGCTGCGCACGGAAGCCCTCGGCGACGGCGACGAATACCGCGCTGCGTCCTTCCACGGTCTGCACCGCGTCGGCCGGCACGCTCAGCGCGGTGTCCTGGCCCTCGGTGACGACCACTGCCGTCACCGGCGACCCGGCCGGCGGCACCGGCGCGGCGACCGGCATCGCACGGATCACCGCGGTGCCGCCCGGCGCGCGCAGGTCGGCGGTCGCCGCGGTGACCGTAGCGGCAAAGTTGCCGCCCGGCGCGCTCACCTCCAGCGTCGTCCCCGGCGCGACCTGCGCCGCCAGCGCCGGCGGCGCGGCAAACACCAGTTCGTTCATGGCCGGATCGGTGACCTCGGCCACCACGCTGCCGGCCGCGACCACGCTGCCCGGAGTGACCTGCACCGCGCCGACCCGCCCGTCCAGCGGGCTGACGATGCGCACGCGGCCGCTGGCGTCGGGCGCGCCATTGGCGGCGGCCTGCGCCTGCGCCGCCGCGGCCTGCGCACGCGCCGCCACCGCCCGCGCATGCGAGCTTTCCAGCTCCTGCCGGGCGACCACGCCCTGCGCGACCAGGGTCTGGTCGCGCGCATGCGCCAGCCGCGCCGCCTCGGCCTCGGCGCTGGCGGCCAACGCATTGGCGCGGAACACTGCGGCCTCGCCGCTGACCACGATCGCCAGCGGCTGCCCGCGGCGCACCGCGCTGCCGGGCGCGACCAGTACGCGCTCGACGCGGCCGGTGATGCTCGCGGCCACCGCGGCGCGTGCACCCACCGCCGGTTCGACCCGGCCGGCCAGGCGGGTCGAGGCGCCGCCGCCGCGGCCGACCGCGACCACCTCGATGCCGGACGCGGCGCGTTGCTGCGGGGTCAGCCGCACCGTGTCGCCGGGTTCGGCCTCGGCGTCCGCAGCGGACGTCGTCGCGGGTTCGCGCGCATCCTGCTGGCGCTCGGCGCCATGGCCGTGCGCCTCGTCGGCCGCCGGGGCGGCCTGCTTGTCGCCGGCGCAGGCGGCCAGCAGGAGGGCCGGCAAGAACGCCAGCAGCAGGCTGCCGGCACGGAAGAGTGGGCGGGACAGGTTCATTGGGCCTCCATGAACGGCGCGCGCCCTTCCAGGCGGGCCAGCTCGATTTCTGCCGTGACCCGCGCCAGGCGGGCGTCCACGGCGATGCCGCGGGCGGCGATGAGCGCAGCACGGGTGCTGCGCAGTTCCAGTTGTGCGATGCGTCCGGCGTCGAAGCCGATGCGGGCGAGACGATAGGCCTCCTCCGCGGCCGCCACGCCGTCGTCGGCCGCGCGTGTGCGGCTGCCGGCGGCCTTCAGCATGGCGAGCGCGGCCAAGCGGTCGGCGGCGCTGGCGCGGCGTTGCTGGTCCAGCCGCGCCTCGGCCGCGCGCTGTTCGGCGCTGGCGGCGCGGACGCCGGCGCGGTTGCGGTCGAACAACGGCACGCTGAGGCTGACGCCAAGCGTGTAGGCGTGCGCGCGGTCTTCGCGGACGCGCGTCTGCCCGGCGGTCAGGCTCAGGTCGGGCAGGGCGCGCTTGCGCTCCACCTCGACCAGGCGCGCGGCGGCCTCGGCCTCGGCGCTGGCGATGCGCACCGGCAGCGCCGCCGCCTCACGCGCGCGCGGCAACGGCGGCGCGCGGTCGAGCAGGCCGGCGTCGATGGACTGCACCGGCGTCTCCAGCAGGGCGATGGCGGCCAGGCGCGCCAGTGCCGCGTCGCGGAACGCCTGCGCCTCGTCCACGGCGGCGCTGGCATCGGCCACCTCGCTGCGCGCCTGCACCGCGCGCAGCTGCGGCTCGCGGCCCTGCGCGACCATCGCGGCCATGGCCGCCGCATCGTCGCGGGTCAGCGCCAGCGCCTGTTCGGCCAGGGCGGCGCGGCGCACCGCGGCCTCGGCCTGCGCGTAGGCCAGCGCCAGCTCGCCGGCGGCATCGCTGCGATGCTGCGTGCCGCGCACGGCGGCCGCATCGGCGTCGGCGCGGGCCGCGCGGATGCGTGCGCCGCGCTGGCCCCACAATTCCAGCGGTTGCGACAGGGTGAGCGAGATCTCGGCCCGGCCGGTGCCGGCATAGGTGCCGCTGCCCCAGGCGTTTTCGCTGGACCAGGACAGCGACGGGTTGGGCAGCGCCCGGGCCTGCTCGGCGCGCGCGTCGGCGGCCTCGGCCAGGGCCGCGCCGACGCGGGCGCCAGGCAATTGGTCCAGCCGTTCGAGCAAGGTGTCGTAGGAAGGAGCGGTCTGCGCCATCGCCAGCGCGGCCGGGGCCAGGCCCAGCAGCACGGCGACGACCCGCCCGGCCGCGCGCGGCGGCCGACGTGTCGGAGTCGACATGAAGAAATTCCAGAGGTGAGGGAAACGGAAACCCGCGATCGCGGGACACGCTCAACTCACGCTCTGGGCGGGCGCTTCAATCCGTCCTGGACGACGCCCGCAGGGGAAGCGTCGGCGGCCTGCATCCAGCGCGCCGGTCGCGGCGCGCCGAACACGGCGAGGGCGCTCGCCGGCAGGCTCAGATTCGAGTGGTGGCAATGGTTGTGGCTGCAGCTGCCGGCGTGCTTGCCGTCGCTGTCCTCGCCATCGGCATGCGCCGCGGCCGGCGTGTGCACGGCATCAGCGGATTCCGGCTCCAGCGCGCAGGCCAGCGCGTCGGCCACCGGCACGACCACGAACGCCGCCAGCAGCAGCATCAGCAGGGAGGTACGCAGTGGTCGAAAGAAACGGCGCATGAGGCCGGCAGACTAACAAGCGCTTCCGCGCGGACACAATATCAACGCCGCGCGCTGCCGCATGCTCAGGGCAGCTTCGCGATCACCTTGATCTCGAACTGGAAGCCGTACAGCCAGGTCACGCCGATGCCGGTCAGGGTCGGGTGCGGGGCCTGGCCCCAGTACTCGGGCACGATCGCCCAGGCGGTGGCGAAGTTCCGTTCCGGATCGACCAGGAACACGGTCGCGTCGATCACGTCGTCGAACGTGCAGCCGGCGGCGGCCAGCACCGCGTTGAGGTTGTCGAAGGCGCGGCGCACCTGGGTGGCGAACTCCGGCTCGGGCGAGCCGTCCTCGCGGCTGCCGACCTGGCCGGAAACGAACAGCAGGCCATTGCAGCGGATCGCCGGCGAGTAGCGGTTGCGCGCGTACAGCGCCTGGCCGCCGGCGGGAAAAACGACGTCGCGGTGGGACATGGGTGTGCTCCAGAAGAAGGCGGCGCGCAGTGCGCGTGCCGGAGCCGCCATCGTGGCCGGCACCGTTGTCTGGATAAAGCGCGATGATCCGCATAGATTGATTGCAAATTCCAAACAATCGCGGGGCCGCCGATGGACCGATTCGAGGCGATGCGGGCGTTCGCGCGCGTGGTGGAGACCGGCAGCTTCACCCGCGCCGCGCACACCCTGCAGCTCAGCCGCACCAGCGTGACCCAATTGGTGCAGCAACTGGAGGCGCACCTGCGGCTGCGCCTGCTCCACCGCACCACCCGCCGGGTCAGCGTCACCGCCGACGGCGCCGCTTACTACCCGCGCATCGCCCGCCTGCTGGCCGACCTGGAAGAGGTCGAGGCCGGCCTGGGCAGCGCCGCCGCGGCCCCGCGTGGGCGCTTGCGCATCGATGTGCCAGGTCCGTATGCGCGGTTGCGGCTGGTGCCGGCGTTGCCCGACTTCCATGCCCGCTACCCGCAGATCCAGCTCGACGTGGGTGTGAGCGACCGCGAGGTCGACGTGATCGCCGACCAGGTCGACTGCGTGATCCGCGGTGGCGCGCCGGCCGATCCGGCGCTGGTGGCGCGGCCGCTGGCCAGTCTGCCGCTGGGCTTCCATGCCAGCCCGGCGTACCTGCATCGGCACGGGGTGCCTGACCACCCGCGCGCGCTGGACGGGCCGGCGCATCACACGGTGGGCTTCCTCAGCCCGCGAAGCGGCCGCGCACGCAGTTTCCAGGCGCGGCGCGGTGAGGAGCAATGCGCGGTGCAGGGGCGCTACCAGGTCGGCTTCGACGACGGCAACGCCTATCTGGCCGCCGGCCTGGCCGGGTTGGGCGTGGTCGTGCTGCCGTCCTACATGGCGGCAGCGCATGTGGCCGAGGGTACGCTGCGGCCGCTGCTGCAGGACTGGCAGTTGCCGCCGATGCCGATGCACCTGATGTTCGCGCCCAACCGGCACATGAGCCAGCGGCTGCGCGCGTTCATCGACTGGGCGGTGGAGGTGTTGGGCCCCGCGGAGCCGGTCTAGTCGCCGCTGGTGCCGATCATCGCCGACGGCGTGCGAGGTCGTGTGTACCGCCCCGGGCGTTCAAGGCGCGGGCCGCGCCTGTGGACAACTTGCACAAGCCCTTGATCGCCTGCATAATGCGCGGCTCGCTGTGCCCGACGAGGTCGGGGCCGGCGGCCGGATGCGCGATCTCCGGCCGGCCTCTCCCAGCGTAACCGTTTGATTTCCCACGTCGCGTGGTGGCCGCAGGGCTGCCGGGGCCGCCGTCTCCCAGGCTATGGGCGACCAAACTACTATCGAGGTGCGCAATGTCCCGCGTATGCCAAGTGTCCGGCAAGCGTGTGCAGACGGGTAACAACGTCTCCCACGCCAACAACAAGACCCGCCGTCGTTTCCTGCCCAACCTGCACGAGCGCCGCTTCTGGGTCGCCAGCGAGAACCGCTGGGTCAAGCTGAAGGTTTCCGCGCACGCGCTGCGCACCATCGACAAGAACGGCATCGACACCGTTCTGGCTGAGCTGCGTGCGCGCGGCGAAAAGGTCTGAGGAGTAGAGCATCATGGCAGGCAAGCGCGATAAGGTCCGTATGATTTCCTCGGCCGGTACCGGCCACTTCTACACCACGGACAAGAACAAGAAGAACACCCCGGGGAAGATGGAATTCCTCAAGTACGATCCGGTCGTGCGCAAGCACGTCCTGTACAAGGAAGGCAAGATCAAGTGATCGGCTGATCCTCGGATCGCTGCTCACGCTGGACACGGAACCCGCCGCAAGGCGGGTTTCGTGCGTCTGGGGAACGGAAAACCCCGCCGCCGATGCGGCCATGGTTGCGTTTGCCGGCGCAGTCCGCAGAATCGGGCGACCTGGGTTGCGAGGATCGCGATGCTGCCGGTCTGGTTGGAAGGCACGTGGCTGCTGGCGCTGGACTGGCTGATCCGGCTGGTGGCGCTGTTGTGGATCCCTACCCGCACCACGCCCGGCGCGGCACGCAGCTGGCTGTTGCTGGTGGGCTTCGTGCCGTTGTTGGGATTGCCGCTGTACCTGTTGCTCGGCCATCCCTGGCTGTCGCGCGAGCGCATCCGCCGCCAGGCGCTGGCCTCGCAGGTGATCCGCGAGCAGCAGGTGCCGCTGACCGCGCTGCGCTGGGCGCCGCCGGCCGACACCGTGGTCGCTGAAGTGGTGCCGCTGGTCGAGCGTCAGGGCGATTTCATGCCGACCCATGGCAACAGCGTCGAGCTGCTCGATCGCTATGCGCCCTCGCTGCAGGCGCTGATCGACGACATCGACGCGGCGGTCGAGCGCGTGCACCTGCTGTACTACCTGATGTTCGACGACGCGGTCGGCGATGCGGTGAGCGCGGCGTTGCTGCGCGCCGCCGCGCGCGGCGTGCGCTGCCGGCTGCTGCTGGATGCGCGCGGCGGCCGTCGCGGCCTGCGCCGTTACCGCAAGCGCCTGCACGCGGCCGGGGTCGAGGTGCAGGCCTTGTTGCCGGGCGGGCTGCGCTGGCGCCGCAGCGGGCGCATGGACCTGCGCAACCACCGCAAGATCGCGGTGATCGACAACCGCGTCGGCTACATCGGCTCGCAGAACCTGGCCGAGCCGCAGTTCGTCCCCGGCCATCCCAACCGCGAACTGGTGGCGCGGGTGCAGGGGCCGGTGGTGGCGCATCTGGAAGCGGTGTTCGCCAGCGACTGGTTCATCGAGACCGGGCAGCGCCTCAGCGTGGTCGCACCCGCCTCCATCCACGGTGGCGGCGTCGCCGCGCAGCTGCTGCCCAGCGGACCGGCGTACCCGTTCGAGAACGCGCGCGACACCGTCAACGCGCTCGTCCATCTGGCGCGGCGGCGCATCGTCATGGTCACGCCGTACTTCGTGCCGGACGAGGCCACGCTCAGCGCGCTGCGCATCGCCGCGCTGTCCGGGGTGGACGTGCAGCTGATCCTGTCCGAGAGCAACAACCAGCGGCTCACCGCCTGGGCACAGGAGGCCTACTACGACGAGCTGCTGCGCAGCGGAGTCAAGATCGCGCTGTACCGGCCGTGCTTCCTGCACGCCAAGCACCTGAGCGTGGACGAAGGCATCGCCCTGGTCGGGTCGATCAACCTGGACATCCGCTCGTTCGCGTTGAACGCCGAGGTCGGCATGCTGTGCTACAGCGCCGCGGTGGTGCAGCGGCTGCGCGCGGTGGAGGCCGATTACCTGGCCGATGCGCGGGTGCTGACGCTGCAGGACTGGCGCAAGCGGCCGGCCTGGCGGCGCAGCCGCGAAGGCATCGCCCGCCTCGCCGATGCCCTGATGTGACGCACGCCGATGACAGGCGCATGACGCGCTCATGCGCGATCGGTGCCGGCACATGCGCGACGGTTCTCAGCCGCGGGCCGGGTCGGTGGAGGCTTCCCTTACAATCGCGGCATGAGTGAGCTTGTCCCCAGCGACCCGGTCGACGACGACTGCGACATCGCCATCGTCGGCGGCGGCGCGGCCGGCGTGCTGGTCGCCTTGCAGCTGCTGCGCCACGCCGACACCGCGCTGCGCGTGCAACTGATCGAATCGCAGCCGGCGCTGGCGCAGGGCGTGGCTTATGCGACGCCCTGCGCCGAGCACCTGTTGAACGTGACGGCCGGCCGCATGAGCGCCTTCGCCGAGGCGCCCGACGATTTCCTCGACTGGCTGCAGCAGCAGGCGCTGTATCCGCAGCTGTCGCGTGCGGCGCTGGCCGAAGCCTACGTGCAGCGCCGCCATTACGCCGCCTACCTGCGCGCGCGGCTGCAGCAGGCGCAGGCCGCCGGGCCGGCGCGCCTGCAATGGCGGCAGGCGCGCGTGCTGGCGCTGCACCCGCAGCCGACCGGCGCGCACCTGCTGCAGTTGCACGACGGTGGCCACCTGCACGCCGGTGCCACCGTGCTGGCGCTGGGCAACAGCCTGCGTCCGCTGCCGGCGCGCGGTGCCCCCAGTCTCGACGCGCCGTCGCGGATCGAGGCCTGGGACTACGCGCAGTTGCAGGCGATTCCGCGCGAGGCGACGGTGTGCATCGTCGGCTCCGGCCTGAGCATGGCCGACAGCGTGCTGACCCTGCTGGCCAACGCGCACCGCGGTCCCGTGCACGTGGTCTCGCGGCACGCGTTGCTGCCGTTGCCGCACGCCGCACATGGCGCGCCGGCCGACTTCGATGCGCATGCGCTGCTGGCGATGCCGCTGCGCCAGCGCGTGCGCGCGCTGCGCCGCCACGCCGCCGCGGCGCAGGTGCAGGGCCAGCCCTGGCAGAGCGTGATGGACCGGGTGCGGCCGCTGAGCCAGGCACTGTGGCAATCGCTGTCGGTCGCCGAGCAGCGCCGGTTCCTGCGCCACGTGGTGCGCTACTGGGATGTGCACCGGCATCGCATCGCCGCGCCCGTGTTCGCGCAACTGCAGGCGATGCGCCAGGTCGGCCAGTTGCGCCTGCACCGCGCGCGGCTGGACACGGTGTTCCCGGTCGGCGCCTGCGTGCAGGTCAACGGCATGGGCGCCGACGGTGCGCCGTTGCAGCTCGACGCGCAATGCGTGATCAACGCCACCGGCGTCGAACTGCGCGCGCAGACCATGCGCAATCCGCTGCTGCACCAGTTGCTGGGCTGCGGCCATGCGCAGCCGGGGCCGCACGGCATCGGCGTGGGCAGCGCCGCCGACGGTGCGCTGCTCGACGCCGACGGCCGCGCCACGCCGCGCATCCGCGTGCTCGGCAGCCTGCGCATCGGCAGCCTGTGGGAAAGCCTGGCGATCCCCGAATTGCGGGTGCAGGCGCAGCAGACCGCGCAGGCGCTGCTGGCGCTGGACGTGTCGACAGCGGCCGTGCATTGAGCGTCGCGGCGCATGCCGGCCGCGGTTGCGCGCGGCGCAGCTGCGACCTCCTTTGTAGGAGCGGCTTCAGCCGCGACCCGGGATTTCGGTAACGCCCGTCGCGGCTGAAGCCGCTCCTACAGGGACAGGGCCTTTGCGTCGTTTCTAGTCGCGGCCGGCATTGCCGGTCCTACAGGCGGGTCTCCTATCGCGATCACAGGCCCCATCCACCGCGTTCTGCGGCGTGCGCCCGAGCAGCAGGCAGATCGCGATCGCCGCCAGCGCGGTGATCGCCGCCAGCACCCGGGTGAGCGTGCCGAAGGCCGCCGCGTAGGCCAGGCGCAGTTGTGCGGCGGACAGCGCGCCCTCCTGCATGGAGGCCGGCAGGTCGCCGGCGACCAGGCGCTGCGCGGTGTCCGCCAGGGCCGCGTGCGGCAGCAGCGGTGCAACCGTGGCCAGCCGCACCTGCAGCAAGGCCGCCAGCAAGGCCGCCACGCTGGCCAGGGCGATGCCTTCGCCGGCCACGCGCAAGGTGCCGAACAGGCCGGCGGCCATGCCGGCGCGTTCGCTCGGCACCACGCTGACCGACAGCGCATCCATCAGGCCCCAGGGCAGGGCGGTGCCGGCGCCGATCACCAGCAGCGCCGGCAGCGCCTGCGCCGGCGGCCGCGCGCCCAGCCAGCACAGGCCGGCCGCGGCCGCCGCCAACCCGGCCGCGGACAGCCAGGCCGGGGCGATGCGCTGCGCCAGCACGCCGGCCAGGCTCGGCACCAGCAGCATCGGCGCCGACAGCGCCAGCAGCGTCAGGCCGGCGCTGGCGGCGGGCGCGCCATCCACGCCGATCATGCGCAGCGGCAGCAGCACCAGCAGCACCACGTAGCTGTAGCAGGTGGCGACCGGCAGCAGCTGCACGCCGACGAAGCGCCGGTAGCGGAACAGGCTCAGGTCCAGCAGCGGATGGCGGCGGCGTCGTTCGATCTCCACGAAGGCGAACAGCAGCAGCGCGGCGGCGCCGAGCAGGGCCAGTGTCGCGGCGCTGCCCCAGCCGCTGTGCGGCCCCTGGATCAGGCCGGCGGTGAACAGCGCCAACGCCGCGCTGAAGCTCACGGCACCGGCACGGTCGGGCGGACCGGCGGCCGGAGTGCGCGAGGCGGGCAGCCAGCGCGCGGCCAGTGCCCACGCCAGCGCCGCGACCGCGGCCACGCCGAAGAAGATCGCGCGCCAGCCCAGCCGTTCGCTCAACGCGCCGGCGGCCAGCGGGCCGAACGCCAGGCCGGTGCCGAAGGTGGTGCCGAGCAGGCTGAACGCACGCGTGCGCGCGGCGCCGGTGTACAGCGGCGCCAGCGCCGCGGTGCCGGCGGCCAGCGCGGCGGCGGCACCGACACCCTGCAGCGCCCGCCACAGGTCGATCGCCGCGACCGAACCGGCCACCGCCACGCCCAGGGTCGCCAGGGCGAACAGCGCCAGGCCGCCAAGGAACACCCGGCGCCGTCCATGCCGATCGGCGAGCGCGCCGGCGGCCAGCAGCAGGCTGCCGAAGCTGAGCATGAAGGCATTGGTGATCCAGGCCAGGGCCAGCGCGCTGCCGCCCAGGGCCGCACCGATCGCCGGGGTGGCGACGGCGCCGCCGGAGAAGTTCAGCGGCAGCGCCAGGGCGGCCAGGCACACCGCGGCCAGGGCGGCACCCCGGCGCGGCAGGGGCGTGGAGGGGGAGGTCGAAGCGGAGGTCATCGGAGCGACTCTTGGGCGGATGTCGGAAGGCCACTAGAGATACCGAGGCGGTAATCCGCGAAAAAGACCCTGCTCTTCCACGCTTTGCGGAACAGAACGCTCTAATATCGCCGCATGGACCGCCTCACCGGCATCGTCGCCTTCGTCCGTGCCGCCGAGCAGCGCAGTTTCGTCGGTGCCGGCCGCGTGCTCGGCATCTCGGCCTCGGCGGTGGGCAAGAGCGTCGCGGCGCTGGAACGCGAGCTCGGCGTGCGCCTGCTGCAGCGGACCACCCGGCGCATCGCGCTGACCGCCGAGGGCGCGCTGTTCCTGGAGCATTGCCAGCGCGTGCTGGCCGACCTGCGCGAGGCCGAGGAGGCGCTGGCGCAGACCCGGCAGGCGCCGCGCGGGCGCCTGCGGGTCGGCCTGCCGACCATCGGCTACCGGTTCCTGGTGCCGCTGTTGCCGGAGTTCCGCCAGCGCTATCCGGACGTGGAGCTGGACCTGGACTTCGACGACCGCGTGGTCGATCTGCTCGAACACGGCCTGGACGCGGTGATCCGCAGCGGCGTGCAGGCCGACTCGCGGTTACTCGCGCGGCGGCTGGGGCCGTTCCGCTTCTGCCTGTGCGCGGCGCCGGACTACCTGCGCCGCCGCGGCGTGCCGCAGACCCCGGCGGAACTGGCCGCGCACGATGGCGTGCTGTTCCGCGTTCCCGATACCGGCAAGCCGCAGGACTGGCCGCTGGCCGCGGCGCCGCTGCCGCCGGCGGTGCTCACCTGCAACAACATGGAGGCGGTGCGCGCGGCGGCGATCGCCGGCATGGGCATCGCCTGCATGCCGGCGTTTCTGGCCCGCGATGCGTTGGCCGACGGCCGCCTGCAGTCGGTGTTGGATGCGCACATGGCCGATGGCGGCGCGTTCTTCGTGGTGTGGCCGTCGCGCCGGCAGCTCTCGCCGAAGCTGCGCGTGTTCGTGGATTTCCTCGCCGAACGGCTGTTCCGCACCGATTGACGCCAGGCCGTGTGCCGGGCGGCGCGCGCTGTCGCAGCCGCTGCGCCGCTGCACCGGCTAAAATGCACGGGTGGATGTCTCTCATTTGCTCGACGATCTGAACCCCGCCCAGCGCGAGGCCGTTTCCGCCGCCCCCGGCCACTACCTGGTCCTGGCCGGCGCCGGCTCCGGCAAGACGCGCGTGCTCACCCATCGCATCGCCTGGCTGCACCAGGTGCATGGCGTGCCGGTGCACGGCATCCTGGCGGTCACCTTCACCAACAAGGCCGCGGGCGAGATGCGCCACCGCGCCGACCTGCAGTTGCGCAACGGCAGCCGCGGCATGTGGATCGGTACCTTCCACGGCCTGGCGCACCGCCTGCTGCGCCTGCACTGGCAGGACGCGAAGCTGCCCGAGAGCTTCCAGGTGCTCGACGCCGACGACCAGTTGCGCCTGGTCAAGCGCGTGGTGCAGCAGCTGGAGCTGGACGAGGGCAAGTTCCCGCCCAAGCAGATCGTGTGGTGGATCAACCAGCAGAAGGACGAGGGCCGCCGCGCGCAGCACATCCAGCCGGAGCCGCGCGACGAGTGGGTCACCACGTTGCGCAACGCCTACGCGCTGTACCAGGAGCGCTGCGACCGCGCCGGCCTGGTCGACTTCGCCGAACTGCTGCTGCGCGCGCACGAACTGCTGCGCGACACCCCGGCGTTGCTGGCGCATTACCGCGCCCGCTTCGGCGAGATCCTGGTCGACGAATTCCAGGACACCAACGCCATCCAGTACGCCTTCGTGCGCGTGCTCGCCGGCGACAGCGGCCACGTGTTCGTGGTCGGCGACGACGACCAGGCGATCTACGGCTGGCGCGGCGCCAAGGTCGAGAACGTGCAGCGCTTCCTCACCGATTTCCCGAGCGCGCAGACCATCCGCCTGGAGCAGAACTACCGCTCCAGCGCCAACATCCTCAACGCCGCCAACGCGGTGATCGCGCACAACCCCGACCGCATCGGCAAGCAGCTGTGGACCGATTCGGGCGATGGCGAGCCGATCGACCTGTACGCGGCCTACAACGAGGTGGACGAGGCGCGCTACGTGGTCGAGCGTGTGCGCCAATGGGTACGCGACGGCGGCAGCTACAGCGAGGCGGCGGTGCTCTACCGCAGCAACGCGCAGTCGCGCGCGTTCGAAGAGGCGCTGATCGCCGAGCAGGTGCCGTACCGCGTCTACGGCGGCATGCGCTTCTTCGAGCGCGCCGAAATCAAGGACACCCTGGCCTACCTGCGCCTGGTCGCCAACCGTGCCGACGATGCGGCATTCGAGCGCGCGGTCAACACGCCGCCGCGCGGCATCGGCGACCGCACCCTGGACGAGGTGCGGCGCCTGGCGCGCGCGCAGTCGCTGTCGCTGTGGGCGGCGGCGCAACAGGCCGCGCAGCAGGGCGGCGAACTGGCCGCACGCGCGCGCAACGCGCTGGGCCAGTTCCTCGGCCTGATCGAGCAACTGGCCGCGGACGTGGCCGGGCTGCCGTTGCCCGAACAGATCGACCAGGTGCTGGCGCGTTCCACCCTGCGCGATCACTGGAGCAAGGAGAGCCGCGGCGGGCTGGATTCGGAGTCGCGCACCGACAACCTCGACGAACTGGTCTCGGTGGCCTCGCGCTTCGTCCGCGCCGATGGCGACGAGGATGCCGACGAGGGCCGCCAGGCGATGACCGAACTGGTCGCGTTCCTGGCCTATGCCTCGCTGGAGGCCGGCGAAGGCCAGGCCCAGGCCGGCGAGGACGGCGTGCAGTTGATGACCCTGCACTCGGCCAAGGGCCTGGAATTCCCGCTGGTGTTCCTGGCGGGCATGGAAGACGGCTTGTTCCCCAGTGCGCGTTCGCTGGAAGAGAGCGGGCGCCTGGAGGAAGAGCGGCGCCTGGCCTATGTCGGCATCACCCGCGCCCGCCACAAGCTGGTGCTGAGCTATGCCGAGTCGCGGCGCATCCACGGCCAGGACAACTACAACGTGCCCTCGCGCTTCCTGCGCGAGATCCCGCGCGAGCTGCTGCACGAAGTGCGGCCGAAGGTGCAGGTCTCGCGCAGCGCCTCGCTGGGGGCACCGCGCAGCCTGGGCCACAGCGTGATCGAGGCGCCGGCGATCAAGCTCGGCGCCAACGTGCAGCATCCCAAGTTCGGCGGCGGCGTGGTCATCGATTACGAAGGCAGTGGCGCGCACGCCCGCGTGCAGGTGCAGTTCGACGAAGCCGGCGCCAAGTGGCTGGTGATGGCGTACGCCAATCTGACGGTGCTGTGAGTGGCGGCAGCGCGCGGACCTCGTGCCGCCTCGCGATCAGGGCGTGCGCTTGTGCGCGATGCAGATGCCGTCGCTACCTGCGTTTTCGCTCTGATTGCACAAGCTCCAGCAGCGCTGCGCTGGCCGTGACCAGGCGGTGGCGATGCGCTCGCATTGGGTGATGGCGTCCTGCAGGTCGCTGGCGGATAGCCACCCGCACCCCATCGTGGGCAATGACACGTGAGGCTTACTGATGGCAGTGTCGCCCACGACCAGAATTGCGCGTTTGCCCTGGTTTTCGCGAAAGAACATCGCCGCCTGCTGCGCCGATGCGCACTGCAACAGCACTGCGGCGACCTCATTGCGGTAAATGATGATGCGCAGCGCATCCGGGCGGTAGTTCAGGCGCGCCGCACCGCGATCCACGCAGATCTTTGAATTGTCGGCAGGCGATGCGAGCAGATGCCGATCCTGCTGCCGTGTCGTTGCCGAACACGGCATGCCGATCCAGACCTGCGGCGGATCGCTAGGCGAGGGATGCGATGGTGATCCCACCGCACCGCACCCGCCGAGCAGGCTCGTCCAGATCGCCGCGGCTGCGATCCTTGGCAGCCCGCGTTCTGATGTGCGCATGCGCATGCGCAGGCGACGCGTCACCCTGCGCATGCGTCAGCGCTGCGACGCCGCGACGCGGGTGAAGTAATTGGTGCGCATCGTCGGCGTGCCGTCCGGTGCGAATGTGGAGACCGTCTCGGTCATCGAGCGTCCGTCCGCGGCGACGGTGTAGATGCGGGTCGAGGCCACGCTCTTGTCCTTGGCCAGCATCATCATAAGTACGTTGGGGGCCGGCATCTGCAGGGCGAAGACATCGGCCTCGAAGTTGTTCTTCACCGGCGTGGCGCCGCCATCGAGCGCGGCGACGCCTTCGGCATGCATGGTGCCACCGCCCTGTTCGGCAATGTCGACCTTGACCGCCCACTTGCCCTTGCCCGCCTCGCTGAAGCGCAGGGTGACGGCCTCGGGCCGGTCCTGGGGTGCCCGATCCAGGCGCGCCACGTCCACGGCCCAGTTGCCGAGCAGGGGCGAGGGCGCAGCGGGTGCGGCGGATGCTGACAGACACGGCGACAGCAGCGTCGCGAGCGCGACGGCGAACAGCAGTTTCATGCGACCTCTCGGGAATGATGCGCGGCGATGAGGACAGCCAATGGTGCGCTGCGCGCGTTCGCTCGGTCGACTGTGCCGGGGTGCCGAAGAGCGCATCCGTGCGGCGGCATGACCATACTGCTCCAGAACGCGTGCGCTGCGACGCTAGCACCGGAGGCGCAGCGCAACAAGTCCGGTGGTCAGGAGGCTGGGTCCGTCGCGTGCATGGCCTTGCTCAGCCCGCGCCGCGCCGTCTCCGCGCCTCCAGCACCGCATAGCCGGCACAGGCCAGCAGCAGCGGGCCGAGGTAGTAGAAGGCGCGATAGGCCAGCAGCGCGGCCAGCAAGGCCGACTGCGGCGCCTGGGATCCCAACAGCGGCAGCACCACCGCTTCCAGCACGCCGATGCCGGCCGGCACGTGGGCGATGGCGGTGGCCACGGCCGCCGCCAGCAGTGCGCCGAGCACCGAGAGGTAGGCCACGCCGGCCGGCATCAGCACGTACAGCAGGGCCCCCATCAGCGCCCAGTTGCCGGCACCCAGGCCAAGTTGCAGCAGGGCCAGCGGCAACGGCGGCAGGTGCAGGGTGTGGCCGCGCACCTGCAGCGTGCGGCCATGTGCGCGCTGGCAGCCGATCAGGTACGCCAGCACGGCGGCCAGCATCGCGGCGCCGATCCAGGGCAGTGCCGCGCCGCTCAGCGGCCACTGCGCCGGCGTGCGCAGGCGGCCGCTGACCAGCAACGCGCCGGTCAACAGCAGGTAGCCCATCCAGTTGGTGGCGATGGCGAAGCCGACCACGCGGCTGATCGTCGCCAGCCCCAATCCGGCGCGCCCATACAGGCGGTAGCGGATGCCGGTGCCGCCGATCAGCGCGCCGACATTCAGGCTGAAGGCGTAGGCAATGGTCGCGATCGCCATCACCCGCGGCGTCGGAAGCGCATGCGCCGCGTAGCGACGCGCGGCCAGGTCGTAGCCGGCATACAGCACATAGCTGGCTAGGCTCAGCCCGGCCGCGACGGCCAGGGTGCCGGCGCCGTAGCCGGCCAGGGTCGTGCCGACCTGCGCCCAATCCACGTTGTGCGCCGCGCGGACCAGCAGGACCGCCACCAGCACCAGGAAGGCCAGATAGGCGACGCGGCGCAGCACGCGCCAGCGTTTGCGCGGTCGGCTCATGGCGCGTGCCGCTTGCGCCGCAGCACCGCGGTGCGCGGCGTGCGCGCCGGCAGCCGGCTGGCCCACTGCGGCACGTTGCGCAGCACATGGAACAGCAGCGGCCGCAGCAGCGGTTGCCAGAAGCGTCCGCGTGGCACCTGCGCCGGCACGACTTCGCGGCAGTGCCGTTGCATCAGCCGTTGCAGGCGCCCGTGCAGGTCGCGCGCGAAGGCGGCATTGCGGATCACCAGGTTGGCTTCCAGGTTCAGCGCCAGGCTCAGCGGATCCAGATTGCTCGATCCCACCGTGCTCCAGTGGCCGTCGATCACCGCGACCTTGCCGTGGAACGGGCGCTCGCAGTATTCGAAGATCTGCACGCCGGCATCGACCAGATGCCGGTACAGCGCGCGTGCGGCGAACAGCGCCAGCGGCGTGTCCGGCTGGCCCTGGAAGATCAGCTTCACCGCCACCCCGCGGCGGGCGGCGGCGCACAGGTCGCGCAGGAAGCCGTAGCCGGGGAAGAAGTAGGCGTTGGCGAGCACGATCTCGTGGCGCGCGCCGCGGAACGCCTGCCGGTAGGCGCGTTCGATGCTGCGCGAACGGCCGGCATTGTCGCGCGGCAGGAAGCACACTTCGGCCTCGCCGGCGGGCGGCACATCGACCTTCTCCTGCGGCACCCACCCCGCGCCGGTACCGTGGGTGTCCAGGGTGCGGCGCACGAACGCGACCATGTCCGCCACCACCGGGCCGTGCACCTCCACCGCGTAGTCCTGCTTGGCCTCCGGGCCGAAATCGGCCAGATGATCGGCCGACCAGTTGATGCCGCCGATCATGCCGATCCGCCCGTCCACCACCAGCAGCTTGCGGTGCATGCGCCGGAACACGTTCAGGCGCACGCCGAGCAGGGTCGGCTGCTGGTCGAACAGGCGCAGCTCGGCGCCGGCCTCGGTGAGTTCGCGCACGAAGCCGGGCGAGAGATCCGGCGAGCCGAACGCGTCCACCAGCAGGCGCACGCGCACGCCGCGGCGGGCGGCGGCGACCAGGTGGTCCTTCAGCGCCAGGCCCACCTTGTCCTCGAACCAGATGAAGGTCTCCAGCAGCACCTCGTGCCGGGCCGCATCGATCGCGGCGAAGGCGCGCGGGAAATACGCATCGCCGTTCTCCAGCAACTGCAGGCGGTGCCCCTGGCGCCAGCGCGTGTCGCGGTTCGCCGCACGGTTCACAGCACGATCCTGGCATGCAGCGGCGCGTGGTCGGACAGGTGCGACCAGGGGCGGCCGGTCAGCACCCGTGCGGCCTCGATGCGCACGTTGCGCAGATAGATCCGGTCCAGCGGCAGCAGCGGCCAGCGCGCCGGGAAGCTGCGCGCCACACGCCCGTGCAGGTGCGCGAAGGCTTCGGTCAGGCCATGCCGCTGCAGCAGCGGATGCCCGCGCTGGCGCCAGTCGTTGAAATCGCCGGCGACGATCAGCGGCGCCTGCGCCGGCAGTTCGGCGACCAGCGCGCCGAGCAGGCCGATCTGCCGGCGCCGGTGCGCCTCGCGCAGGCCCAGGTGCACGCAGATCGCGTGCACCGCCATGGCATGCCCGGGGATCTCCAGCACCGCATGCAGCAGTCCGCGGTGTTCGTGGCCGGCGATGGAGACGTCGCGGTTGACGAAGGAGGCGATCGGGAAGCGCGACAGCAGCGCGTTGCCGTGGTGCCCATGCGGATACACTGCATTGCGGCCGTAGGCGAACTGCGGCCACAGCGCGTCGGCGAGGAATTCGTACTGGCTCTGCGCCGGCCAGTCGGCATGGCGGCCGGCATGCACCTGGTGTTCGCCCAGCACTTCCTGCAGGAACACCAGGTCCGCGGGCAGGGCGCGGATCGCCGCGCGCAGTTCCGGCAGCATGAAGCGCCGCTTCAGCACGCTGAAGCCCATGTGCGCATTGATGGTCAGCAACTCGATCGCAGGCATGCCGGGGCAGGACGGACATTACGCCTGCCATTGTCGCCAGCCTCCGCGTGCGGCGCGTGACGGCGCCGCTGCGCGTGGCCTGCCGCCGCTGCGTTGCCGGCAGCGGCGGCGGTGTCGGCTCAGCGCCGTGCGGCGATGATCTTGCTCAGGTAGTCCGGCGTGCCCTCGACCCGCACCAGGTGCGGGTACTGCAGGCCGTCGTGGTAGTTCACCGGCACGTCGCGCACACCGCCTTGGTACTTGAGCGTCAGCACGATCGGCGCGCTGCCGCCCTTGGCGTCGGCGATGGCCTGCTTGAGCGTGTCGCGCGAGTAGTCCTGGCCATTGACCGCGAGCACCGTGGCGCCGCTGCTGACCCCGGCCTTGAACGCCGGCCCATCCCACAGCACGTCGTTGATGCTGGCGTCGTCGTTCATCACCAGGCCGATCGACCAGGCGAAGTTGTAGCGGTGCCGCGCCGACTGGTGGCGGCCGTCGTACTGCTTCTCGAATGCGCTGGGCTGGTCGGTGTACACCAGCTTCCAGCCGCTGGCCTGCAGGCCTTCCAGCAGCGGCGGGTCCACCTGGTACACGCGCCGGTTGATGTAGTCGGCCCAGTCGTAGTGGACCACGCCATCGAGCGCGGCGATGACGTCGTCGAAGGTATAGGTCTTGACCGCGAAACTGCCGTCGTCGATACCGAAAAACGCCTTGGCCACGTCGTCCAGCGACTTGCGGCCGCCGCTCATCGCGCGCAGCTTGGCGTCCACCGCCAGCCACACCATCTGCCCGCCGCTGTAGTAGTCCTCGCTCATCTGCCAGCTGCGGTAGGGCAGCGGCGCGCGATGCGCGGCGGTGGGGTCGTTGGTGGTGTCCTCCAGCGAGCGCCAGCGGAAGCCGGCGCGGTTGCGGTCGTAGTTGGCCGCGGTCATCGCCAGCGCGTCGCGGAACTGCTGTGGCGTCCACATCCCGGCGCGTGCGGTCAGCACATACCCCCAGTACTGGGTCTGGCCCTCGTAGACCCACAGCAGCGAGTCGCCCATCGGCACGTTGAAGGTGGGCGTCCACAGGTCGGCCGGGCGCCGGAACTTGCCGTTCCACGAGTGCGTGTACTCGTGCGCGAGCAGGTCGCGGTCCGGGGCGTTCTCGTCCCAGGCGCTGAAGTAGTCGGCGGCCAGCCCGTTCTCGCTGGACTGGTGGTGCTCCAGGCCGTTGCCGCCGAGCACGTCCGACAGCGAGAACAGGAAGTCGTAGTGCGCGTAGTGGTGCGAGCCGAACAGCTTGATCGCCTGCACCGGCAGGTTGCGGTGCGCCTGCAGCTGCTCGGCGCTGATGTCCAGGAACCGCGGCGCGTCGGCGACCACGTCCAGGTGCACCGGCGCGCTGCCGGCCGGCGTCAGGTCCACGCGCTTGAAGTAGCGCCCGGCGTAGATCGGCGAGTCGACCAGGGTGGTGAAGTCCACCGGCTTGAAGGTGGTGGTGGCGCCGTTGCGGCTGGCGGTCTCCAGCGCGGTGCCGAACTCCCAGCCGGCCGGCAGGGTCACGCTGGGCACCACGGTGATGCCGCGGGTGTCGTGGCCGGCCGGGTACAGCGCCACCTTGTTCCACTCCAGCTGCAGCATCTTGTCGGTCATCTCGAAGCCGTCGTCGCGCGGCGACAGGTACTGGAAGCTGGCGTCGATCGCGCTTACGCCTTGCGGCACGTCGACATGGAAGCTGTACACGTCGAAGGTGTCGCGGCGCCACGGCAGCGGCGCGCCGTTGGCGGTGAGGGTGAGGCCGGCCAGCATCGCCACCGGTCCGCTCGGCGAATGGTCGCCGGGGATCCACTGCGGGTACTGCAGGGTCAGCCGCCCGGCGCTGACCGGGATGGTCTCGCGCACCCGGTAGATGCCCTGGCGCACGTCGCCGGCGTCCACCTGCAGGGTCAGCGTGCCGGGATAGGGCGTGTCCTGCGGCGCCGGCACGTCGGGCGTGCGCACCACCTGCGCCTGCGCGGCACCGGCGAGCGCCAGGCCGATGCCGAGGACCAGCGCCCGGCGGGCGCGACGGGAGACGGGGAAAGCGGTGGCGGACATGCGCGGCTCCGAGGGCGGGGTACGGAAGCGCGGAACGTTAGCACCTGCCGCCGCCGCCGGTGCACCGGGTCGGCCCGGCCGGGAACGCGCCGGGCGATGCCGTTCATGCGGGTACAGTGCGCCTGCGGCTGTCGGAAGGCGGTGCGCCGATGCGGCGCCCATCCAGTGCGTCCCGGCAGTTGGTTGCCCGCGTCGGTCTGCCGCGGGGCAGTTCGCTCACAAGCGAGGCGTCGCCGGCCGCCTTGCCCGTCCGGCGCTGCGGCCAGCGCGCGCGCCGCTTCAGTCCTTCAGTGCCCCGTCGCCCGGATCGCTGGCGGCGTAGGTCGAGGTCGGCAGCTCCGCGGCGTGCGGATGCCGCAGCGCCTCGCGCAGCGGTGCGGGCAGGTGCTCGACCGCCAGGATCACCTTGCCGAAATGCACGTCGCGCACCGCGCTCGACGGCACCACGAAATCGCCGCCGTTCTCGATATTGATGACAAAGGCCGCGCCGCCGTCGCGCACTTCGCGCACCGCACCCACACCGACCTCGCCGTCGGCGACGAACACCATCTGGCCTGCTTCCACACGCTGTGACATCGCGCACCGCCTTGTCTGGGAGAAAAATCCGCGGGGCCGGGCGTGCGCCGACGCGGTCGGGACGATGATCGGACGCGCATTCGTCGCGGGGCGTGAATGCGGCGTGGCGGGCTGGTCAGGGCGCACCGATCAAGGCCTCCGCCGGCAACCCGGCGGGCCGGCCGCTCAGCCGCTCGAACTCGCCCACATCGTGTGAGCAGAACACCTGGACGTCACCGCCCTGCTGCCGGCACAGCGTGCGCAGGCGGTGCTGGTTGTCCAGGCGCGCGCGCCGGTCCTTTTCCAGCATCCACTGGTACAGGCGCAATCCCGGTGGGCAATGCGGACGCGTCGGGTCCATCTCGCCAGCGTGGAAATATGCGTCCCCGGCCAGCAGGTGCCAGCGTCCGCTGGCCTGCACGGCCACGCCGGTATGGCCGAAGGTATGCCCGGGCAACGGCACCAGCAGGATGTCCGGCGGCAGGCCACGCAGCGCACGGATGCAGTCGAAGCCCTTCCACATCTCGCCATCGGCCGCGGCGTAGGTGCGCCAGCGCGTGCGGTCCCTCCACTGCTGTGGGCGAAAGCGCTGGCGGTCCATCCAGCTCGCTTGGCGCAACGCGTGATCCCGCTCGCTGGCCAGCAGATGCACCTGCGCCTGTGGGAAGTCGTCGAGGCCACCGGCATGATCGAAATCCAGGTGGGTCAGGACGACATGGCCCACGTCGCGCGGATCCAAGCCCAGTCGCTGGATCTGCCGGATCGCGGTCATTTCTGCACGGAACGCCGGCCGTACCAGGGTCAGGAAAAAGCGGCTGAGACGGCTGTGCGGATCGGCGACGTCCCGCAAGCCGAATCCGGTGTCAACCAGGACCAGGGTGTCGTCGGTTTCGATCAGCATGCAGTGGCAGGTCAACTGGCCGCGTTGCAGCAGGCCGGTGCTGCTGCGTCCGTCCATCCAGTGGCCGCCGAGCGGGCAGGTGGAGATGCAATTCAGATGATGCAGGCGCATCGCCGTTCCTTGCGTGGCGCTCCAGCATCGGCGGCATCGGGTTGGAGGCATGTGACCGCTCCGTCAACCCGCCGTGGTGCATTGGAACCGCAGGTCAGGCGCTTCCTGGCGCCGCGGGCGATGCCGGCTTGCGCGGCTCCTTCGTGCAGCGAACGCGTTGGCCGCCGCGCACGGCAGTGCCATCATGCGGGTGGAACGATGCCTGGGAGGGCAGGATGCGAAGCGAGAAAGAGAAGATGCTGGCCGGCGAGGCGTATCGTCCCAACGATGCGCAGCTGCAGGCCGAGCAGGACGCGGCCAGTGCCTGGATGCGGCGCTACAACGCGGCACTGGCCGAGCCGCCGGCGCGGCGGCACGCACTGCTGGAAGAGGGGCTGGGCTCGGTCGGACGTGGGGCGGTGGTGCGGCCGCCGTTCCATTGCGACTACGGCTACAACATCCACCTCGGCGAGGACGTGTTCCTCAACTTCAACTGCGTGATCCTGGACGTGGCGCCGGTGCACATCGGCGCCGGCACCCAGATCGGCCCGGCGGTGCAGCTCTATGCGGCCGATCATCCGCGCGAGGCCGCGCAGCGTGCCGAAGGGCTGGAACTGGGGCGGCCGCTGACCATCGGGCGCAACGTCTGGATCGGCGGCGGCGCGATCGTGCTGCCGGGCGTGACCATCGGCGACGATGCGGTGATCGGCGCCGGCAGCGTGGTCACCCGCGACGTGCCGGCCGGCGCGCGCGTGGCCGGCAATCCGGCACGCCTGCTGAAGCCGCACAGCGCCTGAATTTGATCCGGGTCAAGGCGGGCGCCGCGCAACGGGTGTGCAATGCTGTCCTAGCCGCCGCGCGCGGCGTCACCGGAGGCACCCCATGTACCAGCGCATCCTGATCGCCATCGATGGTTCCGAGTTGTCCGCCAAGGGTCTGCAGCAGGGCCTGGCGCTGGCCGCCGCGCTCGGCGCGGAGGTGGATATCGTCACCGCGTCCGAGCCGTGGGCGATGGGCATGTACGACGCGATGGGCTGGAGCGTGGGCTACGAGGCCAGCCCCGAATACCGCCAGGACCGCGAAGCCGGCGCGCAGACGATCCTGGCGCCGGCGCTGGCCGCCGCCGCGGCCACCGGGGTGACCGCGCACGGCCGCCACGTGCTCGACCGCTACGCCGCCGAGGGCATCATCGACATGGCCGTGGCCTGCAACAGCGACCTGATCGTGATGACCTCGCACGGCCGCCGCGGCATGAGCCGGGTCCTGCTCGGCAGCCAGACCGCCGAAGTCCTCACCAACAGCCAGATCCCGGTGCTGGTGATCCGCTGAGCGGCTGACGGCCCCGCGCCGGCATCGGCGCGGAGGCTGGAACGATCGACGCATGCGGTCGGCGGGTGCCGGCGCGGCGTCGCCGCACGCCGCATGGCTCTCGCGAATGACGCTGCGCGGCCCGGGGTAGGTCGCCGGATGCAATGAGCAGGCTGCGACGTAAGACCGCCGCATCGACCCTACCGCGGCCACTGCGTGTCGCGGTGCCGTATGCGGCGGGCCGGCGTTCGGCGGATGCGTACACACGCCGCTGCGCGCCGCCGTTTGGCTGCGCGCAGTGCGCGCGTCACCAGCTGTAGAGCTTCCAGTACACCGGCGAGACGTTGTCCTTGCTGCCGTCCACTTCCATGTGGCCGTCGCCGTTGCGGTCGTACAGGTAGTAGGCCGGTCCGCGCGCCGGCGTCACCTTGACCATGCGCAGTTGGCCGCCCACTCGGTATTCGTCGACGGTGTCGCCGTTCTCCATCTTGCGCTGGGTCGTTTCCGCGCCGCGCACGTCCACGGGCGCGCCGTCCGGGCCAAGGCCGGTGGAGGCGCAGCCCGCCAGCAGCAGCAACGGGACCAGGATCAGGGCTTTCATGACGGTGTTCTCCACGGGCAGGACATGACGCAGAGTATGCGCCGAGTGTGTGCGTACGGCATGCCAATGGCGGGCCGGACCCTCACCCCAACCCCTCTCCCGGTGGGAGAGGGGCTCGCAGTTTCCTTCTCCCCTCGGGAGAAGGTGCCCCGCGGGGGCGGATGAGGGTACGGGCGCAGCCTCGTGGATCAGGTCGGCGCGTCGCTTCGCGCCGTACCCTCGCCCTAACGCCTCTCCCGATGGGAGAGGGGCTCGCAGTTTCCTTCTCCCCTCGGGAGAAGGTGCCCCGTAGGGGCGGATGAGGGTACGGGCGCAGCCTCGTGGACCAAGTCAGCGCGTCGCTTCGCGCCGTACCCTCGCCCCAACGCCTCTCCCGATGGGAGAGGGGCTCGCGCGCTCCCTTCTCCCACCGGGAGAAGGTGCCCCGCAGGGGCGGATGAGGGTGCGGGCGCAGCCTCGTGATCCAAGTCAGCACGTCGCTTCGCGCAGACCGTCACCCCCAACCGCTCTCCCGCTGGGAGAGGGGCTCACCGCCGCAGCGTAGAATTGGCCGATGAGCCGATTAGTCCTGATCGACGGGTCCAGTTACCTGTATCGCGCGTTCCACGCGCTTCCGCCGCTGACCAATGCCGCCGGTGAGCCCACCGGCGCGCTGTTCGGCGTGGTCAACATGTTGCGCGCCACCCTCAAGGAGCGCCCCGAGTACGTGGCCTTCGTGGTCGACGCGCCGGGCAAGACCTTCCGCGACGAGCTGTACCCGCTGTACAAGGCCAACCGCCCGCCGATGCCCGACGAACTGCGCGCGCAGGTCGAGCCGATGTGCCAGATCGTGCATGCCCTGGGCATCACCATCCTGCGCCAGGACGGGGTCGAGGCCGACGACGTGATCGGCACCCTGGCCTTGCAAGGCGCCGGCGACGGCCTGGACGTCACCATCTCCACCGGCGACAAGGATTTCGCCCAGCTGGTGCGCCCCGGCGTGCAGTTGGTCAACACCATGAGCGGCAGCCGCATGGATTCGGATGCGGCGGTGATGGAGAAGTTCGGGGTCTGGCCGCACCAGATCGTCGACCTGCTGGCGCTGATGGGCGACGCCATCGACAACGTGCCAGGGGTGGAGAAGTGCGGGCCCAAGACCGCCGCCAAGTGGCTGGCCGAGTACGGCTCGCTGGACGGGGTGATCGCCCACGCCGACGCGATCAAGGGCAAGATCGGCGACAACCTGCGCGCGGCGCTGGAGCGCCTGCCGCTGAACCGCGAACTGGTCACCATCAAGACCGACGTGGCGCTGGCCGGCGGGCCCCGCACCCTGGGCCTGCGCGAACAGGAACCGGAGCAGCTGCGCGGCCTGTACCAGCGCTACGGCTTCACCCAGGCGCTGCGCGACCTGGACGGCGGCGTGGCCGCGCCGGAGGCCGCCAGCGAGGCCACGCCCAGCCTGCGCGGTACTGCTGCCGGCTATGCCCGCGGCGCCGCGCCGGCCGATGCCGCCGTGCTGGATCCGGCACTGGCCGCCCAAGGCGACTACACCGCGGTGAGCACACCCGAGCAGTTCGAGGAACTGCTCGTGCGCCTGCGCGCCGCCGACGGCTTCGCCTTCGACACCGAGACCGACGCGCTGGACGCGATGCGCGCCAACCTGGTCGGGCTCAGCTTCGCCACCGAGCCGGGCCGCGCCGACTACCTGCCGCTGGGCCACGACTACCCCGGCGCGCCGGTGCAGCTGGATCGCGCGCTGGCGCTGGCGCTGCTCAAGCCGCTGCTGGAGGATCCGGCCAAGGCCAAGGTCGGCCAGCACGGCAAGTACGACCTGCACGTGCTGCGCCGCCACGGCGTGGAGGTGCAGGGCTACGCCGACGACACCATGCTGGAGAGCTTCGTGCTCAACTCCACCGCCAGCCGCCACGACATGGATTCGCTGGCCCGGCGTTACCTGGGCTACGACACGGTGAAGTACGAGGACGTGGCCGGCAAGGGCGCCAAGCAGATCGCCTTCTCGCAGGTGGCCATCGACGATGCCACCCGCTACGCCGCCGAGGACGCCGACATCACCCTGCGCCTGCACCGCACGCTGTCGGCGCAGTTGGACGCCGAGCCGGAGCTGGCGCGGGTCTACCGCGAGATCGAGATGCCGCTGGTGCCGGTGCTGGCGCGGGTGGAGGCCAACGGCGTGTGCGTGGACATCGCCGAGCTGCGCAGGCAGAGCCAGGACCTGAGCCAGCGCATGCTGGCGGCGCAGCAGAAGGCCACCGAGCTGGCCGGGCGCAGCTTCAACATGGACTCGCCCAAGCAACTGCAGGCGGTGCTGTTCGACGAACTGAAGCTGCCGGCAGTGCTGAAGACCCCCAAGGGCCAGCCCAGCACCAACGAAGAGGCGCTCGAGGCGATCGCCGACCAGCACGAGCTGCCGCGGGTGATCCTGGAGTACCGCGGCCTGGCCAAGCTGCGCGGCACCTACACCGACAAGCTGCCGGAGATGGTCAATCCCGACACCGGCCGCGTGCACACCAGCTACCACCAGGCCGGTGCCGCCACCGGGCGGCTGTCGTCCTCCGATCCCAACCTGCAGAACATCCCGATCCGCACCGACGACGGCCGCCGCATCCGCCGCGCCTTCGTCGCCCCGCCGGGGCGCAAGCTGATCGCCTGCGACTATTCGCAGATCGAGCTGCGGATCATGGCCCACCTGTCCGAGGACCCGGGCCTGCTGCGCGCCTTCGGCAGCGGCGTGGACGTGCACCGCGCCACCGCTGCCGAGGTGTTCGGGCGCAAGCTGGAAGAGGTCACCGGCAACGAGCGCCGCGCCGCCAAGGCGATCAACTTCGGCCTGATGTACGGCATGAGCGCGTTCGGCCTGGCCCGCAACCTGGGCATCGGCCGCGGCGAGGCGCAGGACTACGTGGCGCTGTACTTCAGCCGTTACCCTGGCGTGCGCGACTTCATGGAGCGCATGCGCGAGCAGGCGCGCACCCAGGGCTACGTGGAGACCCTGTTCGGCCGCCGCCTGTACCTGAACGACATCAACGCCCGCCAGCAGGGCCTGCGCGCCGGCGCCGAGCGCGCGGCGATCAACGCGCCGATGCAGGGCACCGCCGCCGACATCATCAAGCGCGCCATGGTCGGTGTGGACGCCTGGCTGCAGGCGCATCGCGACCGCGCGTTGATGATCCTGCAGGTGCACGACGAACTGGTGTTCGAGGCCGATGCCGATTTCGTCGACACCCTGCTGCCGGAAGTGACCCGGCGCATGGCCGCGGCGGCGGAGCTGAAGGTGCCGCTGGTGGTGGACAGCGGGGTGGGCAACAACTGGGACGAGGCGCATTGATCGCCCGGGTCCCGGGGATGCATCCGGGACGCGGCCTGCGCTGCGGTGTCTTGCGTAGACATCGCACGCGCGTGCACCACGGATATCGAAATCGGATTTTCCCGGGGATTATCCCGCCAGTGATTTTCGCTTTCCCATTCGCGTTGGTTTTTTGACCCGATCAAGCGCTACGTGCCACGGAATTCCAACTGGCGTCACACCTGCGGCCGCGCGGCGCAGCCGCGTTTGAACGGAATTTTGACGCAGTGTATTCGCGGCGATTTTGGGAATGAATCCGTCCTTAATCTGACAAATTTTTAACTTAAATCTTCACGAACGAGCAAGGTGGGAAATGTTCTTATATCCCTCGACAGGCGCAATACCTGTCGCGGATCTCCTCCCATCCCCTGGAGCAGATCCAGGAACGGCGACTCCTCCCCAAGTCCCCGTTCCCTGGCCCCGCCGACCTCCCCCTGGTCCGCGGGGCTTTTTTATGCCTGCAGGTTTGCCGGCGCCGCGTTCCTGGCGTCCGCTGCCGCGCTCAGCGGCGCGTGTCGGTGGGCTGCTGCAGTTGGTACAGCGCGTCGTCCAGGCTGTCCAGCTGCGTGGCCAGCAGCGCGCGGGCATCGTGCAGGCCGCGGTTGTAGTAATGCGCGCCGATGCGCTCGGCGACGAAGTCGAGCAGGAATTCGGCCTCGAACGCGCCGACCTGCTGCTGCAGCTCGGTGCGCAGGTAGGCCTGCAGCTGTTCGGCGATGGCGCGCTTGTCCTCGCGGCCCAGCACGGCGGTGCGCGCGGGTGCGCTCATGCCAGCCATTCGCGCGGCACCAGGTACTCGGCCAGGCGCGCCTCGGCGCTGCCCGGTTCGGGCTGGAAGCCGTATTCCCAGCGCACCCGCGGCGGCAGGCTCATCAGGATGCTCTCGCTGCGGCCGCCGCTCTGCAGGCCGAACAGGGTGCCGCGGTCGTAGACCAGGTTGAATTCGACGTAGCGGCCGCGCCGGTACAGCTGGAACTCGCGCTCGCGCTCGCCCCAGGGCAGGCCGCGGCGGCGTTCGACGATCGGCAGGTAGGCGTCGAGGAAGCCGTCGCCGACCGCGCGCTGGTAGGCGAAGTCGCGCTCGAATTCGGCATGCAGGTCGTCGAAGAACAGGCCGCCGACGCCGCGGGTCTCGTTGCGGTGCTTGAGGAAGAAGTACTCGTCGCACCAGCGCTTGTGCGCCGGATAGCGGTCTTCGCCGAACGGTGCGCACAGGTCGTGCGCGGTCTGGTGCCAGTGGCGGGCGTCCTCGTCGAACGGGTAATAGGGGGTCAGGTCGAAGCCGCCGCCGAACCACCAGGCCACGGTGGCGCCATCGCGCTGCGCCTCGAAGTAGCGCACGTTGGCATGGGTGGTGGGGATGTACGGGCTGAGCGGGTGGAACACCAGCGACACCCCGACCGCGCGCCAGGAGGCGCCGGCCAGTTCCGGGCGGTTGGCGCTGGCCGAGGGCGGCAGGCGGGTGCCGGCGACGTCGGAGAAGCCGATCCCGGCCTGCTCGAACAGGGCGCCGTCGCGCAGGATGCGGGTGCGGCCACCGCCGCCCTCCGCGCGCTGCCACAGGTCTTCGGCGAAGCGGGCCTGGCCGTCGGCGGCCTCGACCGCCGCGCAGATGCGGTCTTGCAGGCCAGTGAGATAGTCGCGGACACGGTCGAAGGTTTGCATGCCGCCATTCTAGAAGCTCGTCGTGTCAGGCGTCTGCGGCGGGATGCGCAGACCGAACGCGTGCGTCAGCGGCGGAACTCGGTGCGGATCGCGGGGCGGCACAACTGGTAGACCAGCCAGCCATGCAGGCCGGCGAAGACCAGGGCGGTCAGCGCGCCGCTGAGCATGAAGGTGATCCGGCCCAGGGCCAGGTCGTGCTGCATCTGCTGCGGGTCGAAGGCGTGCTGCGGCGCCCAGGCCTGCAGCATGTCGAGCAGCTGCCACAGCAGCGGCAGCACCGCGAAGTTGCCCGCGGCGGTGACCACCAGGAACACGATGAAGGCCAGCCGCGCCCACTCGCGCCGCTGCAGCAGCGCCCACGCCGCCGCGCACAGGCCCGCGGACAGCAGCGCGGTCAGCCAGGACAGCGCCAGCGCATGGGTCACGCACCATTGCAGCAGCGACGGCAACGCCAGGCCAGCCTGGCGCAGCACGCCGTCGATCGCCCCCTCCGGCAGCGCCATCAGCAGCAGGGCCTGGCCAATGCCGTACAGCAGCGACAGCACCCCCAGCAGCAGCGTGAGCTTGGCCATTGCATCGATGGTCTGGTTGCGGGCGGCAGTCAGGGGCAAGGGCGGGGGCGGCATCGGCGGTCCTTCGGTCGGGGCGACACCGGCATGTGCGTCGGCGGCAGTCCGGCAAGGATAGGGACGGTGGACCCGCGCGCAAGCCGGGTGGGCGCGAGGGGGCGGCCCAGCGGAGGTGCCGAGAGCGCGCGGTCTCGCGGCCAGGGCACGGCCGATGCGGTGTCGCCAGGAGCCCGGGCTACGGCAAGGTCGTGCCGATGCCGTCCGGGTCCGGGCGCCCTGGCCGCCAATGCCGCCGGGGCGCAAGCACCTGTCCTGCTAGCCGTGGGCGCCTGCGTAGGAGCGGCTTCAGCCGCGACGGGGCGTTCCCGGGAATGCGTGTCGCGGCTGAAGCCGCTCCTACAGGACGGCGCGATGCGTGACGGGTGCAGGTGGTCGGCGGGATCCTAGGGGCGCCGCCGCGGCGGCGCCCGGCGCCTGCCGCACGTCGACGGCAGGCGCCTCGGCGAGCGGCCGGCTCAGCGCAGCTCGCGCTCGAACAGCTTGAGGATGCGCTTGTACTCGTCCAGCCAGGAGTCGGCGCGGGTGAAGCCGTGCTTCTCGAGCGGGTACGGCGCGATCTCCCAGTTGTCCTTGTGCAGCTCGATCAGCTTCTGGGTCATGTCCACCGAGTCCTTGAAGAACACATTGTCGTCGACCATGCCGTGGGCGATCAGCAGATGGTCGCGCAGCCCGCTGGCGTACTCGATCGGCGAGGAAGTGCGGTAGGCCTCCGGGTCCAGGTCCGGGGTGTTGAGGATGTTGGAGGTGTACTCGTGGTTGTACTGGCTCCAGTCGGCCACCGGGCGCAGCGCGGCGCCGGCCTTGAACGTGCCGGGGCTGCGGAACAGCGCCATGTAGGTCATGAAGCCGCCGTAGGACCCGCCGTAGATGCCGGCGCGGCTGCGGTCGCCCTGCTTGCTGTCGACCAGCCAGTCCAGGCCGTCCAGGTAGTCCTCCAGCTCTGGATGGCCCATGTCGCGGTAGATCGCGGTGCGCCAGTCGCGGCCGTAGCCGGCGCTGGCGCGGTAGTCCAGGTCCAGCACGATGTAGCCCTTCTGCACCAGCAGGTTGTGGAACATCTGCTCGCGGAAGTACGGGCTGTAGCGCGCCGACACGTTCTGCAGGTAGCCGGCGCCGTGCACGAACATCACCACCGGGTAGCGCTTGCCCGGCTCCGGCTGCGCAGGTCCGTAGTACTTGCCCCAGACGGTACCGGCGCCGTGCTTGGACGGCACCTGCACGAACTGCGGCTGCACCCACGGGCGCGCCTTGAACGCGGCGCTGCGGGTGTCGGTGAGCACGCGCGCGTTGCCACCGGTGGCCGGCAGCACCGCCAGCTGCGGCGGCAGGTAGGGGCCGGAGTAGTGCACCAGCAACTGCTGGCCGTCCGGAGACAGCGCGAAGTCTTCCACGCCGTCCAGCGCGGTCAGTTCGGCGACGCTGTCGTTGCGCAGGTCGAGCTTGCACACCTCGTAGTCGCCCGGCCACTTGCGGTTGCACAGGAACAGGAAGCCCTGGCCGTCGGCGCTGACCACCGGCGCGGACACTTCCCACTTGCCGGAGGTGCGCTGGCGCGGTTTCTCGTTGCCGCGCTGGGTGTACAGGTGCGAATAGCCGGACTGCTCGGACAGCAGCCACAGCGTCTGGTTGTCCGGCATCCAGCCGAAATCGTTGAAGCTCCAGTTGATCCAGGCCGGATCGGTGAGGCGGTGGCGCGGCTGCAGCACCGCCTTGTCCAAGTCGACGCTGGCGATCCAGCGGTCCTTGTTGTCCACCGCACGCAGCAGCACGGCGACGTTGCGGCCGTCCTCGCTCCAGTGCATGGAGGCGCCGCTGCCGTCGCCGTCGGTTTCCACGCGCACCGCGCGCGGGCCCTGCAGCGGCTCCTGCTTGGCGGCCTTGCGCAGCGCCGCCAGCGGATCGGTGCCGATCCCGGGCAGCACCGACAGGTCGAGCTTGCGCGCGCTGCCGGCCACCGCATCGACCAGCCACAGGGTCTGCGCCACCGGCGAATTGCGCCCGACCAGGGTGCGCGCTTCCTGGAATTCGGCGTAGCCGGACTCGGTCACGTAGCGCGGCATCTTGCTGTCGCGGCCTTCCTCGGCGCCCTTGGCGTGGGTCACCACCAGCAGGTGGCGGCCGTCCGGCGACAGCGCGCTGTCGTCGACCACCACGTCGTCGCCCAGGTACACCGGCGCCGGCGCGCGGCTGCTGTCGGCGCGGCGCCAGGCCTGCTCCTGCTGGCGCAGCAGTTCGCGCTGCGCGCGGTCGCGGGCCAGGGTTTCCAGGGTGCGCAACTGCTGCTCGCGCAGCACGTCGGGCTTGGGCGCGGCATCGGGATCGCGCTCGGCCTTGAGCACCGCGGCCTGCTGCACGCCGCCGCCGGGGCTCCAGCGGTACCAGTCGTTGCCGACCCGCCACAGCGCGCCGCCATCGGTGGTGAACTGCGGCCGTGCGGCAGCCTGGTTGCTGCGGGTCAGCTGGGTCAGCGCGCCGCTGCGCAGGTCGCGCAGGAACACGTCGCCGTTGCGCACGAACAGCATGCGCTGGCGGCCTGCGTCGTAGACCGGGTTGGCCGCATCCAGGGTGCTGCGCTGGGCGTCCTCGACCCGCTGCGCGGCGCTGCCGTCGATGCCCTGGCGGTAGGTGTCGCGCACCGGGCTGCCGGTGCGTTTGAGCTGGTACTGCACCTGGCGCCCGTCCCAGGCCCACCAGGCATCCTCGACCGGCGGCCCGATCCAGTCCGGATCGGCCATGGCCTGCTCGATGGTCAGCGGGGCGGCGGCATCCTGGGCCGCGGCCAGCGGCGGCAGGCAGGACAGGGACAGCAACACAACAGCGCTCAGGGCGAGACGACGCATCTGGGATTCCGGACGAACGGCAAACCGCAAGCGTAGCAGCCGCCAGGGCGGCGGCGATTGCGCCATCGGTCATGGGCGGGCCGGGTCAAGGCGATCGGAGCAAGCGGCCCTCGAGTGCCGCGGCCCAGTCGTGGCGGCGCCCATTCAGGGACACGGCGCCTGCTTCGGTCATCGATCGTGCCGCGCACGATGCAGGCGTGTGCCCGGGGGTGGGGGCTTGCGCACTGGCGTCAGTGCGTTGAAAAACGCCCATCCGTGATGCCGCACATCGCTCAATGCGCGCAAGCGCAACGCAAGCTGCTTGCACATGGTTCGGCTACGTGCGCGGCCACACAGGATCGGCGTGGTCGGCATCTTCCCCGTCCGCATGAGCGTACGTGCAGGACGCACACGCACTCTCGCAACGGATGCTGCTGCGACACGACGCCGCTGCGACAAACCGTCACATCCCATTTCGCCGCGCCGCACCAACAATAGGCATCGTTTCCGCTGCCTCAGGCGCTACCCATGGACGCCCTGCTGCTGTCACGCATCCAGTTCGGATTCGTCATCAGTTTCCACGTGCTGTTTCCGGCTTTCACCATCGGCCTGTCGAGCTGGCTGGCGTTCCTGGAGTGGCGCTGGCTGCGCACCCGCGACACGGTGTGGCGCGATCTGTACTTCTTCTGGCTGAAGATCTTCGCCGTGTCCTTCGGCATGGGCGTGGTCAGCGGCATCGTGATGAGCTTCCAGTTCGGCACCAACTGGGCGGTGCTCAGCGAACGTGCCGGCAACATCTTCGGTCCGCTGCTCAGCTACGAGGTGCTGACCGCGTTCTTCCTGGAAGCCTCGTTCCTCGGGGTGATGCTGTTCGGCTGGCACAAGGTGCCGGAGAAGCTGCACTTCCTGTCCACCTGCCTGGTTGCCATCGGCACGCTGATCTCCACCTTCTGGATCCTCTCGGCCAACAGTTGGCTGCAGACGCCGGCCGGCTACGCCGTGGTCGAAGGCGTGTTCCAGCCGGCCAACTGGCGCGAGGTGATCTTCAATCCGTCGTTCCCGTACCGCCTCACGCACATGGTGCTGGCCGCGTTCATCACCACCTGTTTCGTGATCGGCGGGGTCAGCGGCTGGTATCTGCGCCGCGGCGAGCATCTGGACGCGGCCGGACGCATGCTCAAGCTGGCGGTGGCGTTCGCCGCGATCGCGCTGCCGTTGCAGATCGCCGCCGGCGATGCGCATGGCCTGAATACGCTCGAGCACCAGCCGATCAAGGTGGCGGCGATGGAGGGGCACTGGCACGGCGAGGCGCCGGGGCAGGGCGTGCCGCTGGTGGTGTTCGCGGTGCCCAACGAGGCCGCCGAGCGCAACGACTACGAGGTGACCATTCCGCGCCTGGGCAGCGTGATCCTCACCCACACCCTGGATGGCGAGATCACCCCGCTGACCGCGGTGCCGCGGGACGAGCGGCCGCCGGTGAAGCCGGTGTTCTATGCGTTCCGGGTGATGGTCGGGCTCGGCATGGCGATGCTGCTGCTGGCGCTCGTGTCGCTGTTCTTCTGGTGGCGCGGCACCCTGCTGCGCCGGCGCGCCCTGCACGTGGCGTGGAACGCGATGCTGCCGGCCGGGTTCGTGGCGCTGGTCGCCGGCTGGTTCGTCACCGAGATCGGGCGCCAGCCGTACGTGATCTATGGCCTGCTGCACACCCGCGATGCGGTCAGCCCGACGGTCAGCCCGGCGATGGTGTGGATCTCGCTGAGCGTGTACGTGCTCGCCTACGCGCTGGTGTTCGGTTTCGGCAGTTGGTACATCCTGCGCATGCTGCGCCATGGCCCGCTGCCGCACGAGCCGGCGCCGCGCATGCAGGAGGGCGACAAGACCCCGGCGCGGCCGCTGTCGGCGGCCGACGACGACATCGAGGAGACCCGCTGATGGACATGGCGACCGTATTGCCGGTGATCTGGTTCGGGGTGATCGGCTTTGGCGTGCTGATGTACGTGCTGCTGGACGGCTTCGTGCTCGGCCTGGGCATCCTGGCGCCGTTCGCCGAGGACGAGGATCAGCTCGACCTGATGATGAACACCGCCGCGCCGATCTGGGACGGCAACGAGACCTGGCTGGTGCTCGGCGGCGCCGGCCTGCTGGCGGCGTTCCCGAAGGCGTACGCGGTGGTGCTGTCGGCGCTGTACCTGCCGGTGCTGCTGATGCTGATCGCGCTGGTGTTCCGCGGCGTGGCCTTCGAGTTCCGCTTCAAGGCACGCAGTTCCAAGTACCTGTGGGGCTGGGCGTTCGCGCTGGGCTCGCTGTGCGCGGCGTTCTGGCAGGGCGTGATCCTGGGCGCGCTGGTGGAAGGCATGCCGCTGCAGGACGGCAAGTACCTGGGCGGGGTGCTGGGCTGGTTCAGTCCGTTCTCGATGCTCACCGGCGCGGCGGTGGTGTTCGGCTACGCGCTGCTCGGCGGCAGCTGGCTGATCCTCAAGACCGAGGGCCCGATGCAGCGCATCGCCCGCACCCTGACCCGGCCGCTGGTGCTGGTGGTGGTGGTGTTCATGGGCCTGGTCAGCGCCTGGCTGCCGTTCCTGGACTCGCGGATCATGGCGCGCTGGTTCCACGACGGGAATTTTTGGTGGCTGTCGCCGGTGCCGCTGCTGGTGCTGCTCAACGCGGTGGCGCTGTGGCGCGCGGCGATGGCGCAGGGCCGCGATGCGCGCCCGTTCGTGCTGACCCTGTGCTTCTTCGTGCTCGGCTTCTTCGGCCTGGTACTGGGCATCTGGCCGAACATCGTGCCGCCCGGGCTGACCATCTGGGAAGCGGCCTCGCCGCCGTCCTCGCAGGGTTTCGTGCTGGTCGGGCTGTCGGTGCTGCTGCCGGTGATCCTGGGCTATACGGCGTGGTCGTACCGGGTGTTCCGCGGCAAGATCACCGCCGACACCGGCTACCACCACTGACGGCGGGCCGTCGCGGCGGCCGGCGGCTTGCCAGCGGCGGCGGCGGCGGCCAAGCTACCGGCTCCCCGCGCCGTGCGGGTCATCGCCCGCCGAGTCGCCGCCCCGCATGTCCGCCGTTTCCTCCGAGATTCCCGCCGCGCCCCTGTTGCACCCGCTCGTCGTCGGCGACGCGCGGCGTCCGCTGGCCTTCGCCAGCGGCGAGCAGATCGACCTGGCCACCTTCCTCGGCCACGTGCGCGGCCTGGCCGCGGCGTTGCCGGCCGGCCGGCATGCGCTGAACCTGTGCGAGGACCGCTACCGCTTCATGGTCGCGTTCTGCGCGGTGGCGCTGCGCGGGCAGACCTCGCTGCTGCCGTCCTCGCGCGCGCCGGCGGTGGTGGCCGAGGTGCAGCGCACCCATGCCGACTGCTACTGCCTGGGCGACCTGGCGCTGGCCGAGCCGCCGCCGCGCTACTGGCAGTTGCCGGACGTGCTGCCGTCGCTGGACGGACCGATGCCGCAGCTGGCCGACGACGCCCTGGTGGCGATCGGCTTCACCTCCGGCAGCACCGGCGCGCCCAAGCCCAATCCCAAGACCTGGGGCAGCTTCCTCACCAGCACCCGCCAGGACCTGCTGGCGCTGGTCGGGCTGTGGCCGGAGACGGCTGTGCCGCAGGTGGTGGCCACGGTGCCGCCGCAGCACATGTACGGCATGGAGTTGTCGATCCTGCTGCCGCTTGTGACGCCGCTGGCGGTGCACGCCGGGCGCCCGTTCTTCCCGGAGGACGTGGCGCGCGCATTGGCGCAACTGCCGGCGCCGCGGCTGCTGGTGACCACGCCGGTGCATCTGCGCGCGCTGGTCGAATCCGGCGTCGCCCTGCCGCCGCTGGCCGGCATCGTCTCGGCCACTGCGCCGCTGGCGCAGGAACTGGCCGCCGCCGCCGAGGCGCGCTTCGGCGGCGAGGTGCGCGAGATGTTCGGCTCCACCGAGACCTGCGTGTTCGCCAGCCGCCGCACCGCCTGCGAAGTGCCGTGGACGCCGCTGCCGGGCGTGCGCGTGGCGCCGCAGCCGGACGGCACCCTGGTGCACGCGCCGCATCTGCCGCAGCCGGTGCTGCTGGCCGACCTGATGGAAGTGGACGCCGATGGCCGTTTCCAGGTGCGCGGCCGCCAGGCCGACCTGCTGGAAATCGCCGGCAAGCGCGCCTCCCTGGCCGACCTCACCCGGCGCCTGCTGGCCGTGCCGGGCGTGGTCGACGGCGCGATGCTGCAACTGGATCCGGAACCGGGCCAGGCGGTGGGCCGCATCGCCGCGGTGGTGGTGGCGCCGACCCTGGACGAGGCCGCGATCCTGGCCGCGCTGCGCCGCGAATTGGACCCGGTGTTCCTGCCGCGCCGGCTGCGCCTGCTCGACGCCTTGCCGCGCAACGAGACCGGCAAGCTGCCGCGCGATCGCATGCTGGCGCTGTTGGCGGCGGGTCGCGAGGACTGAGGGCAGCACGCGCCGCCACCGGCGGCGCATGAGCACTGGCGTTCTGCCATCGCCGCGGCTTGATCGCGACGGTTGCACTCTGACAACGCGGTGCTGCCGCCGCTCAGCGGGATACGTCGCACCTTCCCGTCGTAGGAGCGGCTTCAGCCGCGACGGGCTTTCCCGGTAGAGCCCGTCGCGGCTGAAGCCGCTCCTACGACACCATGGGACGTAGCGCGCGCCGCAGCGCTGCCTCAGCCATGCACGCCGTCGATCTCCACCGCCAGTTCGTCGCGGCAGATCACCGCGTGCAGCAGCAGGCGCGGCACGCGCTCGCCGAAACGGGCATCCAATGCGTCGGCGACCAGAGGCAGGTCGCCGGGCTCGCGCACGTAGACCTTCAGGCGAGTGCCGTCGCCGAACTGCGGCGGCAGGTCCGGGGCGTGTTCGCGGGCGGCCGCCAGCAGGGCGTCGAAGTTGGCGAAGGTCTCTTCCAGCTGCGCCAGCAATTGGCCCTGGTGCATGGAGGCGTGGCCGACCACGCTGGCGGTGCCGGACAGCAGCAGCGGCATGTCGCTGCCGGCCGGCGGCAGCATGGCGCGGGCGAAGCTGGGCGGCTGCGGGCCGTACTGGCGCGGGTAGCGGTAGGCGCTGACCTGGCGCGGGTTCTCCAGCGGGGTGCCGGCCTGCGCGGCGGCCAGCCAGTAGATCTGCATCACCCGCGCGTCGTCGCAGCGGCCGACCGCGGTCGCCGCGGGCAACTGGGTGGCGTCGAAATCGCCCAGCCCGCGCGCGCGACCGACGCAGAAGCGCCGGTAGCGTTCGCGGTCGCCGCTGCCCAGGGTGATCGCGTCGAGGTAGTTCCAGATGCGCAGCAGGCGCGGCGTGGCGCTGCCGGCGACGAAGGCGCTGATCTGCGCGTAGGCGAGCGCGGCGGCTTCCTCGATGTCCAGGTCGACCTGGCGTTCGTCGATCTCGATGACGCCGAACTGCAGGCGGCCGTCGCTGGCCCAGGCGATGGCGCCGTCGCGGCCGCTGTGTACCGGGGCGTCGGTGCGCCACACCTCGAGCATGCGCGGGCCGTGCGGCTGCAGCGGCACGCGCAGGTAGCGCGGGTCCTCGTGGTAGGGCGCGGTCTCGCCGAAACCGAACACCGCCAGCACGTGGTCCTCGCCCAGCAACTGGCCGGGATCGGTCTCGGCGACGTAGTCCACCTGCAACTGCGGATGGCCCTGCGTGTGGTGCGGAAACTGCAGGTGCGGGCGGCTCATGGGGTATCTCCGTGCAAGGTGTCGCCGTGGAACTGTTCGCGGGCCTGGCGGCGGCGGTGGCGCCAGGCGCGCCACGCCCGCGGCAGCATCGCCACCGCGGACAGCGCATAGATGGCGCGGAACACGCGCAGGCGGCGCAGCACCGCACGGTTGTCGAAGACGTCGCCGGCGAGCATCGCCACCACCGCCTGTTCCACCTGCAGCACGTTGCGCGGCTGCGCGAACAGCTCGCGCATGGTCGGCGAGGTGAAGCGGTAGATGAACCACTTGAACTCGTCCAGGCCGCCGCGCAGGTGCCGCTCCAGGCGCCGCTGCAGCCGCGCCTCGCGGGCCGGCTCGCGCAGCGCCGCGTCGACCACAGCCGCGCCGCGCTCGGCGCTGTGCATGGCCAGGTACACGCCGGAAGAGAACATCGGGTCGACGAAGGCGTAGGCGTCGCCGAGCATCAGCCAGCGCGGGCCGCTCATGCGCGTGCATTCGTAGGCGTAGTTGCCGGTGGCATGCACCGGCGCCACGCGCTGCGCGCCGGCCATGCGCTCGACCACGTCGGGGTTCAGCGCCAGGGTGCGCAGCAGGAAGGTCTCGCTGTCGCAGCCCTGGCGGGTCTTCATGTAGTGCGGGTCGCACACCGCGCCCACGCTCATCACGTCGTCGGGCAGCGGGATCAGCCACATCCAGCCGTGCGCGTGGCGGTAGATGCTGATGTTGCCGGCGTCCTCGCCCGGGCGCCGCGCCACGCCGCGGAAATGGCTGAACAGCGCCGCCGACTGGTGCCGCGGGTTGGCGCGCTTGAGCTTGAGCTTGTTGCCGAGGAAGGTGTCGCGGCCGCTGGCGTCGATCAGGTAGCGCGGCCGGTAGTGGCGTACGCCATCGGCGCTGCGCGCCTGCACCGCCGGCGCGTCGCCGTCCAGCTGCACCGCCTCGACGCGGACGCCTTCGTGCACGTCGGCGCCGACCGCGCGCGCCTGCGCGAACAGCACCCGGTCGAAGTCGGCACGCGGCACCTGCAGCGCGAAATCGGACTGCGCGCCCAGCGCGTGCGCGAAGCGGAAGGTGTTGTAGCCGCCGGCGTCGTTGGGGAAGTCGGCGCCGAGCTTGAGCACGCCGATCGCCCGCACCTGGTCGAGCACGCCCAGCCGCTGCAGGATCGGCATGTTCATCGGCAGCAGCGATTCGCCGATGTGGAAGCGCGGGTGGTGGTCCTTTTCCAGCACGGTCACCCGCCAGCCGCGTTGCGCCAGGACGATCGCCGCCGCGCAGCCGGCCGGCCCCCCGCCGATCACCAGCACGTCGGGCGTTTCCGCCTCGATGGCGCTTGCGGTGGGAGGAGGGGAAGCAACAGCGGGGGACGTCATCCTAAGGGAACCTGCGGGCGCAACGGCGGGGCGAAACGGCATGATAGCGTGCCGTTCGCGGGCCGATGGTTGCGCCGCAGCGCCCGATGCACCATCTTGTCGCACCCGTCCTTTCGCCTGGAAGCCCCTGGATGTCTTCGCAAACCGCCGCCGAACGTGAACTGGCCGAGCTGCTGGTCGAGAGCCTGAACCTGGAAGACGTCCAGCCCGGCGACATCGATCCGGAGGCGCCGCTGTTCAATACCGGCCTGGGGCTGGACTCGATCGACGCCCTGGAACTGGCGCTGGCGATCAGCAAGCGCTACGGCTTCCAGCTGCGCTCGGACAACGACGAGAACCGCCGCATCTTCGCCTCGCTGCGCGCGCTGTCGGCGCATGTCGAAGCCAACAAGACCAGCTGAGCCGGCCGACGCCGCGCCCTGGGCGCTGGCCCTGGGCGTGCTGCTGGCGCTGGCCTATTCGCCGCTGGCGCACTGGGCCAATGCCGCGCACCGCCCGGACCTGGCGGTGCTGGCCGGGGCGGCGCTGGTGCTGATGGTGCTGGTGGAACCGATGGCGCGCTGGCGGCCCTGGGCCTGGGCGCTGGCCATCGCCGCGACGGTGGCGCTGGTGCCGCTGTGGCGCTCGCCGCACGCCCTGCTGCTGCTGGCCGCCCCACCGGTGCTGTTCACCGCCTGGGTGGCCTGGTTCTTCGGGCGCAGCCTGCAGCGTGGGCGCACGCCGCTGATCACCCGCATCGTCGAGGCCCTGTACCGCCAGGCCGGCATGCCGATCACCCCGGAGCAGTTGCGCTACACCCGCCGCCTGACCCTGGCCTGGACCCTGCTGCTGGTCGGGCTGACCCTGCTCAACCTGGTGCTGGCGTTGTGCGCCCAGCCCAGCGGGGTGCTGGCGCAGCTGGGCCTGGCCGCGCCGCTGCCGATCAGCGACGCGCGCGCCTCGCTGTTCGCCAACCTGCTGGGTTACGGTGTCATCGGCGGCTTCTTCGTCGGCGAGTATCTGCTGCGCGGGCGCTGGTTTCCGCAGCGTCCCTACCGTAATCTGCCCGACTTCCTGCACCAGCTGGCGCGGCTGGGGCCGGTTTTTTGGCGCGATCTGTTGCGCTGACGCGCGCAGTGCAGGGGACGCAAGGTCGTGCAGATCATCAAGGAAAACACCAAGTTGCCGCAGGCAGGGATGCCCTCGCGCATGGCCTGGGCCGTGTGGAACACCCTGCAGCTGCTGTTCACCCTGGCGTTCACCGCGCTGGGCATCGTCGTTGCGCTGGTCCTGCTATGGCTGACCGGGCCACGCCTGCCGCTGCGCATGGGGGCGCGGTTCTGGGCGCCGGTGCTGCTGTTCGGCGCCGGGGCGCGGCTGCAGGTGGAGGGCCAGGAGCGGGTGGACTGGTCGCGCAACCACCTGTTCGTCAGCAACCACCAGTCGATCATCGACATCTGCGCGCTGTTCATGGCGCTGCCGGTGCCGCTGCGCTTCCTGCTCAAGGACGAGATGCTGAAGGTGCCGTTCGTGAACTGGTATGCGCGCGCGACCGGCATGCTGTTCCTGGACCGCGACAGCCGCCGCGCCGGGGCGATGATGCGGCGCGAGGCGGCGGCGCTGCTGCGCCGTGGCGAGGACCTGTGCCTGTTCCCGGAAGGCACCCGCAGCCGCAGCGGCGCGCTGGCCGAGTTCAAGGCCGGGCTGCTGCAGGCGGCGATCGACGCAGGGGTGGACGTGGTGCCCGTGGCGCTGGACGGGGCGGGCAAGGTGTTGCCGCCGACCAGCCTGTTCCGGGTCCGGCCCGGCGTCATCCGGGTGCGGATCGGCACGCCGATCCGGGTGAACGGCGAGGACGGCCCGCTGAATCGCCAGGAAGTCACCCAGCGCGCACACCAGGCCGTCCGTGCCATGCTCGAACCCAGGATATGAGTCGCCCGTATGCACTTCGTCGTCCCGCATGATCATCCCAGCCTGCCCGGTCACTTCCCCGGACGCCCGGTCGTGCCCGGCGTCGTGGTGCTGGACCACGTGCTGCAGGCCGTCGAGGCGGCGCACGGCGCGCGCGCGCCGCTGCGCCTGCCGCAGGTGAAGTTCGTGCAGCCGCTGTTTCCCGGGCAGCCGGCGTGGGTGGAACTGGACGGTGCCGCACCGCGCTGGCGCTTCCGCGTGCTGCGCGGCGAGGACCTGCTGGTCAGCGGCGAACTGAACGCCGAGGCGGCGCCGTGAGCGCCGGCTGGAAGCACCGCCCGGAAGGCGGCGGCCGTTTCGCCCTGTGGCTGATCCGCAGCATCGCCCGCTATGGCGGCCGCGCCGTCGGGCGCCTGCTGCTGTATCCGATCACCCTGTATTTCCTGCTGGTGCGCGGCCCGGAGCGGCGCGATTCGCGGCACTACCTCAGCCGCGTGTTCGACCGCCCGGCCACGCTGCTGGAGGTGGCCCGGCACATCCACACCTTCGCCTCGACCATCCTCGACCGGGTGTTCATGCTGTGCGGGCAGATGCATCGGTTCCGGGTGCAGATCCGCGGCCTGGACCAGTTGCACGCGCAGATGGACCGCGGCCGCGGCGTGCTGATCTTCGGCTCGCACCTGGGCAGCTTCGACGCGCTGCGGGTGCTGGCCACCGAACGTCCGGACGTGCAGGTCAAGGTGGTGCTGGACAAGGCGCACAACCCGGCGATGACCGAACTGCTGGGCGCGCTGAATCCGCAGCTGGCCGCCAACATCATCGATGCCGGCATGGACAGCACCTCGATCGTCATGGCGATCAAGCAGGCCACCGACGAGGGCGCGCTGGTCGCGCTGCTGGTGGACCGGCCGCGCCCGGAGGATCCGGCGCTGCCGGCTGCGTTCATCGGCCAGGGCGCGCTGTTCCCGACCTCGCCGTGGCTGATCGCCGCCGCGCTCAAGGTGCCGGTGGTGCTGGCGTTCGGCCTGTATCGCGGCGGCAACCGCTACGAGCTGGTGTTCGAGACCTTCAGCGAAGGCCTGGACCTGCCGCGCCGGCAGCGCGCGCCGGTGCTGGCGGCGCTCATCCGCGATTACGCCGCCAGGCTGGAGCATTACACCCGCTCCGCGCCCTACAACTGGTTCAACTTCTACGACTTCTGGAACAACCGCCATGCCGATGCGCCGCACCTTGCCGTGGATGCTGATACTGCTGTGCAGCGCCGCACCGCTGTGCGCCGCATCGCCTGAGGCGCCGGACGCCGACTGGATCCTGCAGAAGCTGGCGCGGCCGGCGCCGGTCAGCACCGCCTTCGTCGAGCTGCGCGGCTCGGCGCTGCTGAAGACGCCGCTGCGCGTGCAGGGCGAGTACCGCCGCCCGGACGCGCAGACTCTGGTGCGCGAGGTCACCGCGCCGTACCACGAGACCACCACCCTGCGCGGCGGCGAGGCCACGCTGGAGCGCGACGGCAAGCCGCCGCGGCGCTTCTCGCTGGCGCGCGTGCCGGAACTGGCCGGCCTGCAGAGCGGCTTCGGCGCGCTGCTGTCCGGCGACCGCGCGCTGCTGCAGCAGCAGTTCAGCGTCAGCAGCAGCGGCACCCGGGAGCGCTGGCAACTGCAGTTGCAACCCAAGGATCCGGCCATGGCCGCGCACGTGCGCAGCCTGCGCCTGTACGGCCGCGGCGCCGAACTGCGTTGCATCGAGACCACCCCGACCAAGGGCGACGTCCAGCGCACCCTGCTGGCCGGCGCCGCGCAGGCTGCCGGCACCCTTGCCGACGGGGCCGCGCTGACCGCGCTGTGCCACGGCGACGCGGCGTGATCTCCGCACGCGTTGAGCGGGACCGGCAGCGCACTGCCGGCCTGACGGCTGCGCGTGCGCTTGCCGATTGCGCGGCGCAGGCAGACGTGGGGACATCGCGATGACACGTGCCCTCAGCTCGAAGATGCGCATCTCGCTGGCCCTGTTGTGGCTGGCGCTGCTGACCGTGGCCGGGATCTGGCTGGGCAATGCGCTGCAGGTGTCGGGCGATCTGCGCAAGTTCATGCCGGAAGCGCGCACCCCCGCGCAAAAACTGCTGCTCGACGAACTCGGCGAAGGCCCCGGCTCGCGGCTGCTGCTGATGTCGCTGTCCGGGGCCGATGCGGCCACGCTGGCGCGCCAGTCGCAGGCGCTGCATGCGGAACTTGCCGCCCAGCACGACGTATTCGAGCTGGTCGCCAACGGCGCCGATGCCGGCCTGGACGCGATCCCGCAGCGCCTGCTGCCGTACCGCTACCTGCTCAGCGACAGCTTCGACGCCAGGCCGCTGGATGTGCCGACCCTGCGCGATGCGCTGCAGGCGCGGCTGCAGGACCTGGGCTCGCCGGCGGCGGCGATGGTGGAGCCGCTGCTGCCGCGCGATCCGACCCTGGAAGTGCTGCACCTGGCCGAGCGCCTGCAGCCGGCCGGCGGCCCGCAGCAGCGCGACGGGGTCTGGTTCGACCGCGCCGGCAAGGATGCGCTGCTGGTGGCGCAGACCCGCGCCGCCGGCTTCGACCCCACCGGCCAGCAGCGCGCGGTGGACGCCATCCACGCCGCCTTCGCCAAGGTCAGCGCCGGCACCAGCAGCAAGCTGACCCTGACCGGCCCGGGCGCGTTCTCGGTGGAGATCGGCGGGCGTACCCAGAACGAGGCGCAGTGGATCGGCACCCTGGATACGGTGGGGCTGATCGTGCTGCTGCTGGTGGCCTACCGCAGTTGGAAGATCCCGGTGCTGGGCGTGCTGCCGCTGGCCAGCGCCGGCCTGGCCGGGCTGGGTGCAGTGGCGCTGCTGTTCGACGGCGTGCACGGCATCACCGTGGCGTTCGGCTTCACCCTGATCGGCGTGGTCCAGGATTACCCGATCCACTTGTTCAGTCATCAACGCCCGGGCCTGGATCCGCGCGAGAACGCACGTCATCTGTGGCCGACCCTGGCCACCGGCGTGGTCTCCACCTGCATCGCCTACGTCACCTTCCTGTTCTCCGGCGTGGACGGCCTGCGCCAGTTGGCGGTGTTCACCATCGCCGGGCTGCTGGTGGCGGCGCTGACCACGCGCCTGCTGCTGCCGGCGCTGATCGATCCCTCGCCGCGCGACCATGCCGATTCGCCGATGCTGGAGCGGCTGTGGCGCGGCATCGCGCGGCTGCCGCGGCCGCGCTGGTCGCTGCTGCCGCTGGCCCTGCTGGCGGCCGCGGTCATCGTGTTCGCGCCGGGCCCGTTCTGGCAGAACGACCTGTCCAAGCTGACCCCGGTGCCGGCCGACGGCCTGGCCCGCGACGCGCACCTGCGCCAGGAACTGGGCGCGCCCGACGTGCGCTACGTGCTGGCCCTGCCGGCCGCCTCGGCCGAGGCCGCGCTGGCCGCCTCCGAACGCCTGCGCCCGCGCCTGGACACGCTGGTGGCGCAGGGCGAACTGGCCGGTTACGACATGGCCGCGCGCTACCTGCCCAGCGCCGCCACCCAGCGCCGGCGCCAGGCCGCCTTGCCCGATCCGGCGCAGGCGCAGGCGATCACCGCTGCCGCGGTCGCCGCCACGCCGTTCCGCGCCGACGCCTTCGCGCCGTTCCTGGCCGACCTGCAGGTCGCGCGCACCGCGCCGCTGCTGACCGCGCGCGACCTGCACGGCACGCCGCTGGCCACCCCCGTCGGCGGCCTGCTGCTGGAACGCCCGGACCGTGCCACCGCGCTGGTGTCGCTGACCGGGCTGCGCGATCCGGCGCAGCTGGCGCGCGCGGTGCAGGGCAGCGGTGCGCAGCTGCTGGACCTGAAGGACGCGTCCGAGTCGCTGGTGGCCGCCTATCGTGGCCGCGTGCTCGCCGCGCTGGGCGTGGCCGCGGTGCTGCTGGCGCTGACCGTGGCGATCGCCCTGCGCACGCCGCGGCGGATCGTGCGCGTGCTGCTGCCGATGGCGCTGACCACGCTGCTGATCCTGGCGATCCTGCGCGGCTGCGGGGTCGAACTGAACCTGTTCCACCTGATCGCGCTGATCCTGGCCGCCGGCCTGGGCCTGGACTACGCGCTGTTCTTCGACCACGCCGGCGACGACCGCGCCGACCAGTTGCGCACCTTGCATGCGCTGATCGTGTGCAGCCTGATGACCCTGCTGGTGTTCGCGTTGCTGGCCGCCTCCAGCATCCCGGTGCTGCGCGCGATCGGCAGCACGGTGGCGCTGGGCGTGCTGTTCAATTTCGTGCTGGCGCTGCTGATTTCGCGCGAGACCGCCAGCGAAGCCCAGGAGAGCCGTCATGCACACTGAGCCATTGCACGGACGCGACGCCATCGCCGCACTGGTGCCGCACCAGGGCCTGATGTGCCTGTGGGAAGAGGTGGTGGCCTGGGACGCGCAGCGCGTGGTGTTGCGCAGTCTCGCCCATCGCCAAGTCGAGCATCCGCTGCGCAGCGGCGGACGCCTGCACGCGCTGCACCTGTGCGAATACGGCGCGCAGGCGATGGCGGTGCACGGCGGATTGCTCGGGCGTGCCGCCGGCACGCCGGTGCGGCCGGGCATGCTGGTGGCGCTGCGCGGGGTGCAGTTGCACGTCAGCGAGCTGCAGGACCTGGCCGGGCCGATCGAAGGCGAGGCCGAGGTGCTGCTGCAGGCCGACGACAGCCAGCAGTACGCCTTCCGCCTCAGCCATGCCGGGCAACTGCTGGCCGAGGGCCGCGCCACGGTGGTGCTGCGCGCGGCATGACAGCGTCGGCGGCCACTGCCCTGCAGCCGCAACGAACGCAGCCCGCCTTGGAAGGCGTCGGGACTGAAGTCCCTCCCACAATGCACCCGGACAACGCAATGCAACTTCCTGTATCCGCATCGTGCATGGCGGGGCAACTGCTGGGCGAGCGTCGCGCCACGGTGGCGATGCGCGCGGCCTAGCGGCTCGACCGGCCTGTGCAGGAGCTGCTTCAGGGCATCTCGAATCACCTGCGTTCGTCGCACTCGAGGCCGGATCCAGGCTGAGCGGCTGCGCGCGCACGTTGACCGGCACGTCGCGCAGCGGTTCGGTGGTGGCGCTGGAGGCACTGTTGAGATTCTGTCCCGTAGGAGCGGCTTCAGCCGCGACGAGGCGTTCCCGGTAAAGCCCGTCGCGGCTGAAGCCGCTCCTACGACCTTTGCTGTCGTAATAAGAGGCGCCTTTCCGTCGCGACACGTCTTCCCGGGACGTCGTCGGGGCTGAGGCCTTGCCTACGAGGGCGCGGATGAACCGTTAGGATGACGGCCCATCCCATTGCGACCGAGGAGTTTCGATGTCTGCATCCCCCGCACCGCGCCGTGCCCTGGTCACCGGCGGCAGCGGCGATCTCGGTGGCGCGATCTGCCGCGCCCTGGCCGCGCAGGGCCTGCACGTGATCGTGCACGCCAACGCCAACGTCGCGCGGGCGGCGGCAGTGGTAGAGGCGATCGTCGCCGCCGGCGGCAGCGCCGAGGCGGTGGCGTTCGACGTGGCCGACCCCGATGCCAGCGCGCAGGCGCTGGCGACGTTGCTGGAGGCCGGCCCGATCCAGGTGCTGGTCAACAACGCCGGCATCCACGACGACGCGCCGATGGCGGGCATGAGCGCGGCGCAGTGGCACAAGGTCATCGACGTCTCGCTGCACGGCTTCTTCCACGTCACCCAGCCGCTGCTGCTGCCGATGGCGCGCACGCGGTGGGGGCGCATCGTCAGCGTGTCCTCGGTGGCGGCGGTGCTGGGCAACCGCGGGCAGACCAACTATGCCGCGGCCAAGGCCGCGCTGCATGGCGCCAGCATCTCGCTGGCACGGGAAATGGCCAGCCGCGGGATCAGCGTCAACGTGGTGGCGCCCGGGGTGATCCAGGGCGCGATGGCCGAGAGCGCATTCCCGCCGGAGGCGATCAAGCAGATGGTCCCCGCCGGACGCCCGGGCAAGCCGGAGGAAGTGGCCGCGCTGGTCGCCTTCCTGTGCTCGGACGCGGCCGCCTACATCAACGGCCAGGTCATCGGCATCAACGGCGGCATGGGCTGACCGCACAGACGAGGACGCGAGCGTCGCGCCGCCACGCAGGCGGCGCAACCGCGGCCCGCGCTCAGCGGCAGACGAAGCTGGACGCCGCCTCCACGTCGCCGCCGACGTAGCGCGCCACCTGCGGATACGGGCACAGCGGCCGGCTGCGCTGGCTGCTCCAGCTGGCCGGCACCTCGGCGTTGGGCGCGGCGCTGCCGTTGCCGCGTGCGTTGGCGACGATCGCGGCCGGCGCCTGGCCCTGTTCGACCCAGGCCACCAGCGGGGTCAGCGCATCGAACTGGTCGGTGGCCGGTCCGCCGGCGCAATGGGCCATGGCCGGCACCGCGAACAGGCGCGCGTAGCTGGCGGCGTCGGCATCGGCCGTGCGCAGGCGGTCGTACCAGGCCGCGGTGTCGGCGAAGGAGAAGATGCCGTCGCCGGTGCCGTGGTAGATCAGCAACTTGCCGCCGCGCGCCTTCAGCGTGGACAGCTGGGTCTCGTTCGGCGGGGTCATGTACGACCAGGCGGATTCGCGGAAGGCACCGGCCGTGGCGAAGATCTTCGGCGCGTCGCGGTCCATGTCGAACTGCAGCGCATAGCGCTTCAGGTCCTGCAGCACCGCCGGATCCTCCGGCGGGGTGACGAAGCCGAAGGCCACCGATCCGGGCACCAGGGTCAGCGAGGCATCCTGCCGCCAGCCGGCCCAGTCGCCGCTGGCGATGCCCGGGTCGTAGGGGAAGGGCGCGTACAGCGGCGTGCCGGCGCTGTTGCGCACGCCGGCGTGGATGGCGCCGAGCGCGCGTTTCTGCGCCGGGGTCAGGCATTGGCCGGTGCGCCCGGCGCTGCCGCAGGTGGCGACATCGCGGTTCAGGTCGAAGCGGCGCTGGCAGGCGAGCACGTCCTGCACCATGCCGTCGCGCACGCCGTCCAGCGCATCGCAGGTGGCGACGATGCGCTCGGCCACCAGGCTGCGCTCGGCCGCGGTCAGGCCGCTGCGCGTGTCGTTGCCGCCGGCCAGCGCCGCCAGTTGCTGGGCCGCGGCCAGGTCGGCGATCGCCGCCTTGGGCAGGTGGAACCCCGGATCGCCGACCAGGATGCCGTCGTAGTCCTGCGCGTCGCGCGCGGCGGCGACCATGCCGTGGCGGCCGCCGTTGGAGCAGCCGCCGAAGTAGCTGTAGTCCGGCGCCTTGCCGTAGGCGATCTGCACCACGCGCTTGGCCATCGGAGTCAGCGCCTGCACCGCTTGGTAGCCGTAGTCCAGCCGCGCCTGCGGATCGCGGCCGAACAGCGGGTTCTGCGCGTTGCTGTGCCCGGCATCGGAACTGATGATCGCAAAACCCATGCGCAGCGGGTTGTCGCGCTGGCCGCCGCCGCCGATGTCGCCAAGTGCGGGCACGACATTGCCGTCCATGCCGCCGTTGGCCTGGTAGAAGAAGCGCCCGTTCCATGCCGCCGGCAGGCGCATCTCGAAGCCGATCGCGTAGGACTGGCCGTCGGTGCCGACGCGTTCGTGCATCAGGCCGGTGACCTGGCAGTGCGCGCCGATCGGCTGGCCGGCGACCTGCAGGGTGCCGGCGGCCACGCTGCGCACCGCGGTGAAGCGGGTGCCGGGATAGGCGAGCCGGCTCGCCAGCGCGTCGCACGACTGTTGCAGCGGTGCCGGGGTGGCCGGCGCGCGCGGGGCCGCCTGCGCGTGGGCGGTGGACGTGGCGGCAAGAGCGGCCAGGGGCAGGGCCAATGCGAGCAGCGTGGAGCGCATGCAGTTCTCCTGGGGGACGCGCCGGGCGCGGCGGGCCTGTGTCGCGCCGGTGGCGCCGGGGCGTCAACCTTCGCGCGTGCGAAAACACGAATGCGTGGGCGATATTCGCCCCGTGTGACGTGTGCCGCGCAATGGAGGCGCCCGCTGGGCATGCGGCAGCGGCGGGCGGAGCGCGTGTTGTTGCAGGGCGGCATGGCCCTGCGCGTGGATCAGGCGGCGCGCGCGTACCAGGCGGGCGACAGCACCGGCAGCGGCGTCGCCGCCTCGCGGCAGGCGTCCAGCAGGCCGTGGTCGGCCAGCGTGGGATGCTGCTGGCGGGCACGCGCCAGGATTTCCCCGGCCAGTTCCGCCATGCGCGCGACGTTGCCGTGCAGGCGGGCGACGAACGCGGCGTCGTCCAGCCGGTCGTTCAGCGCGCGATTGAGTTCGTGGAACCAGCCGATCAGGTACTGGTCCAGCAGGCGCCCGTCGGCCACCGTCGCGGCCTGCGCGCGGTTGGCCGCGCCCCAGTCGCGCAGCAGCGCCTGCATGCCCAGGTTGAGCGTGCTGGCCTGCTGCAGCGCCGGGCGCAGCCGGCCCAGCACCGCCAGGTCGGCGATGCGGTCGGTGCAGTACAGCGGCGCCAGCAGCGACCAATAGTAGGTGTAGTCCCAGATCACCTTGACCGGCATCACCTGGGCGTCGCCGAACAGCGGGTACTGGTCCTGGTAGAGGGTCAGGGTGTTCTCGTAGAACGAGAAGTACAGCTGCTGGTACAGCTCGGCATACGGCGCGATGTCGCGCCCAGCGCGCTCGCGCCCGATCAGTTCGCAGATGTAGGTGTTGCTGATGGCGATGAAGTCGCTGCCCGGGGAATAGAACGGGTCCAGGAACACCCCGGCCTCGCCGGTCAGCGCCCAGCGCTGCGCCGAGAACACCTGCTTGCAGCCGTAGGAGAAGTCGCGCAGGAACAGGAAGTCCTGCACCGTGTGCTCGCTGCGCTCCAGCGTGCTGGCCACCTGCGGCTGGTGGGCGCGCAGCCAGTCCATCGCCTTGGCGTGGGTGTTCATGGTCTCCAGCGGATGCAGGGCGGCATCGCAAACGATGCCCAGCGAATGCGCGCCAGAGGACAGCGGGATCAGCCAGAACCAGTAGCCGGGGCCGCACATGTGGTTGGTCGAGCGCCAGCGGTCCGGCGGCGTGCAGCGCTGCAGCCAGGCGCTGTCCTGCGACCAGCCGTTGGGATCGACCAGTCCGTCCACCCGCCACCACACCGCGTTGGCCTGGTGCGCGTTGTCCTGGGCCAGGCCGAGCTTGCGCTTGAGCAGGCCGGCGCGGCCGCTGGCGTCGATCACCCAGCGCGCTTGCAGGTGGGCGTCGACGCCGTCGCGGCTGTAGCGCACGCAGTGCTCGCCGTCGTCCTCGGCCAGGTCGACGCCGCGCACCGTGCTGCCATCGAGGAATTCCACGCCCAGGTCACGCGCGCGCTGCCCGAGGAAGTTCTCGAAGCGGCCTCGGTCGATCTGCCACGACGGCGTGGGCAGCAACTGGCTCACGCCCAGTTCGGTGCACTGGTCGATGTCCGCGCGCCCGTCGGAGAAGAAGAAACGGAAGCCGAACTTGCGGATCTGCTCGGCATCCAGGTGCTCGCGCAGGCCCAGCACCTCGGCGAAGTAGTGCGCGCCGATCTCCACAGAGGACTCGCCGACCTTGAACGCGGCCTCGCGCACCGGGTGCGCGCGCCGTTCCAGCACGCGGATGCGCAGCTGCGGGTCGCGCTGGCGCAACTGCAGCGCCAGGGTCAGTCCGGCCAGTCCGCCGCCCAGAATCGCCACATCCGCATGCGCTGTGCTCATGTCGTCTTTTCCTTGCCGACGGCCAGGGGTGCCGTGTCGAGGGTGCCGTCGGCGTCGTCGATCAGCACCGGGTTGGCGCGGGTGCGTCGGTACTCGCGTACCACGTGCCCATAGGTCCACACCTGCACGATCACGTGCGAGGTGATCTTCCACAGATCGCGCACCAGCCGGAAGTGGCTCTTGCGGAACGTGCCGGGGGTCTGGTTGGCGTAGCGGGTCTCGATCGGCACCGCCACCACCCGCGCGCCGGCCTGGCGCGCCGCGGAGATCAGCAGTTGCGCCTCGAACACGAAGCCTTCGCCGGGTACGTCGGGCAGGGTGTAGACCGACTGCGGATACAGGCGCTGGCCGCTCTGGCTGTCGACCAGGCGGAAGCCGCAGCCCCAGGCGATGCCCCAGTCGCCGAAATCGTTGCCGATGCGGCGGATCGGCGGCTGGCTGGCGCGCTTGCGCAGGCGCGCGCCGACGATCACGCAGCCGGGATGGCGATTGGCCGCGGCCAGCAGCCGCGGGAAATCGGCGGCGCTGTGCTGGCCGTCGCCGTCCATGGTCATCACCGCGCGCGCGCCCTGGCGCTGCGCCTCGGCGAAGCCGCTGCGCAGGGCCGCCCCCTTGCCGCGGCGCTGCGGGTGGCGCAGCAGGGTCACCGGCAGGTCGGCGATGCAGTCGCTGGTGCCGTCGTCGGAGCCGTCGTCGACTACGATCACCCGCGGGCAGTGCGCCAGCGCGGCGCTGACCACCTCGCGGATGCGCAGCCGTTCGTTCAGGGCCGGAATCAGGATCGCGGCGTCGGCGGCGGTCAGCGGCGTGCGGCTCATGCGCGCAGCTCCACCTGCAGGCAGCGGCCGCCGCCGGCGTCGAGCACGCAAGCAGTACCGCCCAGCGCCAGCGCGTCGAACAGCGGCAGCATCGGCGCCATCGCATTGCCCGCGGCGTGCCGCGCCAGCGCGCCATCGCCGGCCGGGGCGGTGCCGTCGTGCAACTGCGCGTGGAGCTGCGGCTTGCCGTCGCGCGTGCCCGCGCTCAGCACCAGCGCGCCGCCGAGCAGGCCTTCGCTGCGCGCGATGCGGCCCAGCGCGCCGACCGAGCGGCTGTCGTAGCCGACCAGCAGCACCGCCTCCTCACCCGCGGCCAGTTGCGACAGCGCTTCCAGCAGGCCCTGCGCGAAGCTGCCCGAGTGCGCGCTGATCGCGGTCGCCGCGGCGGTGGCGCCGGCGCCGATGGTCCAGTAGCCGGCGGCGGCGTTGTGCACCGAGTTGTGGAACTTGGTCGGCGAGACCGACAGCGGTTCGCTGGCCAGCGTGGTGCACATGTAGTCGGTGATCGCCAGGTCGCCGTGGGTGGAGGTGAACACCGACGGCAGCGTGGCCGGGTCGCGGCCGGCGTCCTGGCAGGCGGCCAGCGCCGCGTCCAGCGACACCGCCACGGTGTCCGGCGCGCGGCGGCGTTCGTTGGGCGCCAGCAACTGCGGCGACGGCCGTGCCGGCGTCTCCTGCAGCGCGCCTTCGCCGCGCGCGAACGCCTGCGCCAGCGTCCACGACGGCAGCCCGGGCGCCCAGAAACCGATGCCTTCGATCGTCGCGCTCAGCATCGGCATGTTCATGCGCGGCCGAACAGCAGCGAGCAGTTGTTGCCGCCGAAGCCGAAGGAGTTGTTCATCGCGTAGCGGACCTGTGCATGGGCGGTGGCGAAGCGGATCTGCGGGCCGCAGGCGGGATCGGGCAGTTCGCTGTTGAGGGTGCCGGGCAGCAGGCCGTCGCGCAGCGCCAGCAGGGCGAACACCGACTCGACGATGCCGGCGGCGCCGAGGGTGTGCCCGGTCCAGGCCTTGGTCGAACTGGCGTGCAGGGTCGGCGGGAACAGCGCCGCCACCGCGGCGGCCTCGACGCTGTCGTTGGCCGGGGTCGCGGTGCCGTGCAGGTTCAGATACCCGACCTCGGCCGGATCCACCCCGGCGCGTTGCAGCGCACCGCGCATCGCCAGGCCGGCGCCCAGCCCCTGCGGATGCGGCGCGGACATGTGGTGGGCATCGCTGGATTCGCCGTAGCCGCACAGCAGCGCCTGCGCCGGCGGCGCGTCGGCGGCATCGGCGCGTTCCAGCAGCGCGTAGCCGCCGGCCTCGCCCAGCGACAGCCCGACCCGGCGCACGTCGAACGGCCGGCACGGCTCCGGCGACACCACCTGCAGCGAGTTGAAGCCGAACAGCACGCTGCCGCACAGCGTGTCCACCCCGCCGACCAGCGCCGCATCGACCACGCCGGCGGCGATCAGCCGCGCCGCCTGGGCGAACACCTTGGCGCTGGACGAGCAGGCGGTGGCGACGGTGATGCACGGGCCGCGCAGGCCGGTGGCGGCGCGCACGAAGTCGCCGAGCGAATGCGGGGTGTGCACGATCGGCCGGTCCAGGTCGGCGGGCAGCCGCGGGCCGTCCGCATCGTGATCGAGCCGGGTGTAGGCCTCCTCGCTGGCGCCGATGCTGGAGGTGGAAGTGCCCATCACCACCGCCACCCGGTCGGCGCCATGCCGCTGCGCCGCGGCGGCGACCGCGTCGGCCATGCCGTCCTGCTGCAGCGCCAGCCAGGCCAAGCGATTGTTGCGGCATTCCCACGCGGCCAGGGCGTCCGGCAGCGCGGCGGTTTCCAGGTCATCCACCCGGCCGATCCAGCATTCCAGCGGTTGCGGACCGAAATCGTTGCGACGCAGGCCGCTGCGGCCCTCGCGCAGCGCCGCGGCCTGGGCCTGCAGTCCGCTGCCGAGCGCATTGGTCGCGGTGTAGGCACGGATGGCCACGGGAGCCATGCGGGGCGACGAGGACGCTTCGGTCACGCGGTATTCCATACAAGGACAATTACCGCAGTATATCGACGCATTCGGTCATGCCGTGAAACGCCAACGACGCGAACGTGAATGGCGCGCTTGCCCTGGATCCGTTCAGCGCGCGGCCGGCGTGCGCTTTCGCCGCTGGCGCATTTCCTCCACAATCGCTTGCCTTTCCACGCCAGGCGCACGCCACGGGCATGCAAGCCTACGTCTACAAAAGCCAACGCAAGCCGGACACCTATCTGTATCTCGCCGCCCGCGACGACTTCGGCCGGCTGCCGCCGGCGCTGCTGGCGTCGCTGCAGCCGCTGGCGTTCGTGCTCGAGGTGGCGTTGACCGCCGAACGCACGCTGGCCCGCGCCGATCCGGCCGCGGTGCGCGCCAACCTCGCCGGCTGCGGCTTCCATCTGCAATTGCCGCCGTCCCTGCCCGGCACCACCGATCGACACGATGACTGACTCCTTTCTCCGCGCGCGCGCGCCGATGCTCGCCGCCGCGCTGGGTGCGGTGCTGGCGCTGGCCGCCGGATTCGGCCCGCTGGCCGCCGCACTGGGCGCCTGGCTGGCGCAGCCGGCGTTCGCGCTGGCGCTGTCCTGGCACCGCGGCAGCCGGCCGCGTCCGCGTGCCGCGCGCGAGCTGATCGGCGCGGTGGCGCCGCTGCTGGCGCTGTGGGCCGGCGGCATGGCGCTGGTCGCGGTGCTGGTGGCCTGGCCGCTGGCGGCCCTGCACGACAGCGGCAGCCTGGCCGCCGCGCTGGCGCTGAGCGTGGCCGCCAGTGCCGCACTGCTCGGCCTGTGGCGGACCTGGCCGCTGTGGCACGCCAGCGACTGCGAGGACGGCGCGCTGGGCGCGCGCTGGCACGCGCTGGCGCAGCAAGACGTGCAGGCCTGGCGCGGTCTGGCGGTGGCCGCGCTGGTGCTGGTGCTGGCCGGGCTCGGCGTGGTGCTGGCCTGGCCGGGACTGCTCGCCGACGCCGCACGCTGGCCGCTGGCGCTGGCCTATGCGCTGCTGTCGCCGCTGCTGCATGCCGGCCTGCAACGGGTGGCACCGCCGCAGACGCTGACCCCGCCGGTGTCCTCCGCCGACCTGTTCGCCGAACTGAGCGCCAACACCGCGCCGCGCGCCGACGAGCCGGCGCCGGCGCAGGACGAATTGCATGCGGCGCTGTACGACGCCGCCCGCGGCGGCCGCGTCGACCGCGCGCTGCAGTTGCTGCAGGCCGGTGCCGATCCGCATGCGCTGCCCGCCGCCGAGTGGCGCGACCAGCGCAGCCTGCCGGTGCTGGCCGCGGTGCTGCCGGACCTGCGCCTGCTGCGCGAACTGATCGTGCGCGGGGTCGACGTCAATCGCCCGCACCTGGGCATGACCCCGCTGCTGGCCGCCACCCGCGACAGCTGGCATGGCCGCCCGGAAGCGGTGATGACCCTGCTCGCCAACGGCGCCGACCCGCGCGCCAGCGACGGCGACGGCAACACCCCGTTGCATCACGCCGCGCGCAGTTCCGATCCGGGCGTGGCCGCGCTGCTGCGCGACGCCGCCGCCGAACTGGACGCGGCCAACCGCGACGGCCTGACCCCGCTGGCGGTGGCCTGCCAGGTCGGCAACTGGCGCATGGCCAAGTTCCTGCTCGAGCGCGGCGCCAAGCCGGAGCCGGCCGACGCCAGCCCGGTGCTGCTGGCCGCCGCCGGCACCGAGGAAGACGATCCGGCCGGCGTGCAGTTGCTGCTCAAGCACAAGGCGCGGGTCGACGCGCGCGATCGCCAGCGTCGCAGCGCGCTGCACGAGGCGGCGCAGGCCGGCCACGTGGAGATCGTGCAGGCCCTGCTCGGCGCCGGCGCCAACCTGGAAGCGCGCGATGCGCTGGGTCGCACGCCGTGGCTGGAGGCCGCCCGCCACGGCCGCGTGGCGGTGCTGGAACGGCTGCTGCCGCACAAGCCGGACCTGACCGCGGTCGATGGCGACGGCCGCAACGCGATCCTGCTGGCCTGCACCGCCGACCACGTCGCCCCCGGCCTGATCCGGCGCCTGCTGGAACTGGGCGTGGCGCCGGCGCAACCGGACCAGAGCGGCCGCCGCGCGGTCGACCTGGCCGCCGAGGCCGGGCGCTGGGCGATCGTGTCCGCGCTGGACCCGGACTATCCGCTGCCGGCCGCGGTCAGCGACGGCCAGGGCGAAACCGGCCCGGCCGGGCTGCCCGACCGGCCGCCGCTGGAACTGCTGCGCGAAGGCCTGCAACTGGGCCAGCCGCGCGACGGCCTGGCCGCGCTGGCGCGGCTGTGCGCGGCCGAGGAACTGGGCGCGCTACTGCACGATGCGCCGCTGGCGCTGAACGCGCAGGCGGTGGACTGGCTGCTGGCGCACGGCGCCGAGCCGGAGGTGCTCGATGCCTGCGGCGACACCCCGATGTTCGCGCTGCTCTCGCGCGGCGTGGAGGCGGTGCCCAGCCTGCAGGCGATGCTGCGCCACGGCGTGTCGCCGGCCGGCCGCGGCGGCCTGACCCGTCTGCTCGCCGCCTGCGCCCAGCACGATCACGCCTCGCGCGCGCTGGAACAGTTCGCCCTGGAACTGCTCGAGCGCGGCGCCGATCCATTCGCGCCGTCGCCGGCCGGCGATCCGCCGCTGTCGCTGGCGGTGCGGCTGGGCTGGCTGCGCCTGCAGCTGCAACTGCTCGAACGCGGCGCCGACCGCGAGGCCCGCGACAGCCACGGCATGACCGCGCTGCATCTGGCCGCCGCGCTGGGCCGCGAGGCCTCGCTGAAACTGCTGATCCAGCAGGGCGCCTCGCCGGACGCGCGCGCCGCCGACGGCCAGACCCCGCTCGGCGTGGCCCTGGCCAGCGGCCGCCGCGACCTGGCCGACTGGCTGGACTGGCGCACCTGGCCGCTGCCGCGGCGCCCGCTGCGCGAGGCCGACGTGCCGGCCGCGGCGATGGTCGGCGATGCCGAGGCGATCCGCCGGCTGATCGACCTGGGCCTGCCGGTGGATGCGGTGGACGCGCAGGGCTGCACCGCGCTGCTGCGCGCCGCCGGCGGTGGCCATGCCGCGGCGGTGAAGCTGCTGCTCTCGCGCGGCGCCGATCTGCAGCACGCCGCGGCCAGCGGCGCCACGCCGCTGTCGGCGGCGGTGAGCATGCGCCAGACCGAGATCGTCGCGGCTTTGCTGCAGGCCGGCGCGCAGATCGAACACCGCCTGCCCGGCGGGGTCACCGTGCTGATGCTGGCCTGCGCGCTGGGCCTGCCCGACATCGCCGCGCGGCTGCTGGCCGCCGGCGCCGACGTGCATGCCGGCGACGCCCAGCAACTGGCGCCGCTGCATTGCGCGGCGCTGTACGGCTTCACCGCGCGCGACAAGACCCGCCTGCTGGCCCTGCTGGACACCTTGCTGCTGGCGGGCGCCGAGGCCGACCGCGGCTCCGCCGGCGGGGTCACGCCGCTGCTGCTGTTGCTGGGCGCGCGCGCCGAACCGGGCACGGCCTGCGAGGAGCCGGTGGTGCTGGCCGGCGTCGAGCGTCTGCTCGACGAGGACGTCAGCCTGGAGGTGCAGGATCCGCGTGGCTTCGGTCCGTTGCACCTGGCCGCGCTGCACGGCCTGCCGCTGCTGGTGCAGCGCCTGCTGCGCGCCGGCGCCGATCCGGAACTGCGCGATACCTTGAACCGCACCCCGCGCGAGATCGCGGTGATGCGCGGCTTCGTCGACGTCGCCGGGCAGTTCCAGCCGGCGCTGCCGGGGGTGTCGTCGATGGCCCGGTTCCTGCGCGAAAGCCGCTAACGCTTTCTCCCAGCGGGAGAAGGTAGCCCGGAGGGCCGGGTGAGGGCAGGGCGCCGCCTCGCCCATTGCACCGCGTCTCGTGCCGCACCCTCACCCCAATCCCTCTCCCGGTGGGAGAGGGGCTTGCGGCAGAGCGGTGCGCCGCAAACCCCAAAAAAATGCCCGCCGGAGGGCGGGCGAATGCGTCATGGTGGGTACGTCGCTGCTGTCGGAACCGCTGCGGGAGGGCCTCCTCCCGCGCACGTTGCGCGGCGGCGAACGGCGCCGCCGCGCGGTCGGGCGTTTACTGCCGCGCCACCACGGTCAGGCCGCTGTAGCTGCCGCTCAGGCGCACGTAGTAGGTCGTGGCGCTGGACGGGGTGAGGCGCACCGTCTGGGTGGTGCCGGTGCGGGTGGAGCGCGCGTCGTAGCTGCTGCTGGTCGGCGTCTTGCCCGCCGCCACGTACATCGCCACGTTGCCGGTGCCGCCGAAGGTCATGAAGCTCACCGCCGTGCCGGCCGCGGCCTGGAAGCTGTACAGCCTGTCGCCGCCCTGGCTGCCGATACCCCGCATCTCGACCTTGTTGACCAGGGTCTTGGTCGGCGGCACGCAACTGCTGTCCGAGGGGTCGCACGGCGGGGTGGTGGCCATCTGCAGCAGCATGTCGATGTCGAGGATGCCGGCGCCGATCGGCGTGGTGGTGGGGATCGCCACCGGGAACGGCCGCGCGCTGGCGCGCAGCAGATCGCGCATGCCGGTCCAGCTGAGCGGGGTCTTGGCCACGCTCTGCACCATCGCCACCGCCGCGGCCACGTGCGGGGACGCCATCGAGGTGCCGGCCATGCCGCCGATCTGCCAGTCGCTGGTTGGGCCCTGCGTGCCGCCGTTGAGCACCTGGAAGATGTAGCCGTTCGGATTGCCGTCGACGTCGCCGCCGCCGCCCGGCGCGGCGATGTCCACGCGGGTGCCGTAGTTGGAGTAGCTGGCGCGGCCGCCGTTGACCCGCGAGGCGCCGACGCTGATCACGCCGTTGCAGGACGACATGGTGTAGGTGGCGGCATCGGCATTGGAGTTGCCGGCGGCGACCACGATGATCGTGCCCTTGGCGTTGATCTGGTCGATCGCGTCCTGGTAGATCTGCGGGCAGGTGTCCGGGCCGCCGCTGCCCAGGCTCATGTTGATGACCTCGGCCGGGTTCGGATTGGTCGGCAGGCCGGCCACCGGCAGGCCCGCGGCCCACAGCATGCCGTCGGCGATGTCGCTGCCGAAGCCGCCGCAGGAGCCGAGCACGCGCACCGGCACGATCTTGGCGTCGTAGGCCAGGCCGGCGGTGGCCAGGTTGTTGTTGGTGACCTGGGCGATGGTGCCGGAGACATGGCTGCCGTGCCACGAGCTCGGCTCCGCGGCGTTGCCGGACCCGCCCAACGCATTGCAGTAGTCGGCCTCGACCCAGTCGCCCAGGTCGTAGCCGCCGGCCGCGCGGCCGTCGGTGTCGCGGCGCGAGACGCGGTGGTCGGTGATCATGTCGTAGCCGGGCAGCACGTTGGCGGCCAGGTCCGGGTTGTCCTTGACCACGCCGGTGTCGACCACCGCCACCACCACGCCCTTGCCGGTGGAGCGGGTCCAGGCGGCTTCGGCGTTGACCCCGCCGACCGGGTCGTGGAAGTTCCACTGCAGCTTGGCGTAGGCCGGATCGTTGGGCGTGGTGGAGGCGGCGGCCGCCATCGCCGCCGGCAGGCGCACGCTGGCCTCGTCCAGGCGCCGGTACAGGCGGTCGACCTGCACCGACACCACCGACGGGTCGGCCTTGAGTTCGTTGATGAAGGCGGTGCGTTCGCTGTCGCTGAGGTGACGCGAGGTCTGCACCACGTGCCAGCCCGGCACCGCCATGTCGCGCAGCACCTTGGCGCTGACCGCGCTGCGCAGCGTCAGGCCGTTGCTGGCGATCTGCGCGCGCTGCATGCCGCTGCGCGCCACCGCGCTGCTCAGGGTGGTGGCCAGCAGGCTACGCGCCTGGGTGCCGCCGTCGCGGGTCTTGACGATGAAGCGCTGGCCCAGGTCGTTGGGGCTGGCCGATTGCGGCATCGGGCCGTGCACGCCACCCAGGCCGATGGTGGGCGTGGCCGCCTGCGCGGCGCCGGCGAACAGGATGGCGGCGAGGGCAGCGGCGAGCGTATTGGAAGACATCATCTGCAGATCCTGGAAAGAGAAGTGAGAAGAAAGAAAACGGCGGCGCACGCGGCGCCGCGTTGCGTCACAGGTCAATGCCCACGCCGATGCCGGCGGAGGACTCGCCGCTGCTGAAGGCACCGCCCAGGCTGAACGAGGCGCGCTCGCCGAGCTTGCGGGCGTAGCCGATCGACAGCGCCTGCTGCCCGCCCTGGAAGCCGGCGCCGACCGACACGCGCCCGCGCGGGCTCTGCGTGCCGGCGGCGTTGACCGCCATGTTGAGCATCGCCGCGCTCATCGCGCCGAGCCGGTCCATGCGCCGGTCCATGCCGTCGAGGCGGTGTTCGGTGTCGGTGCGCAACTGGTTGAAGCTGTCGTCCAGCGCGGTGATGCGGGTGTTGGTGTAGGCGTTGGCGCTGCTCAGGGTGGCGCTGTTGCCGGCGCGCATCTGCGCCACGTTGACCGCGTCGGTGTCGGCGCTGCCGGCGGCGACGTTGGCGACCTGGCGCTCGTTGCCGGCGCTGCCCACCGACACCGTGTTGGCGCGGTTGGCGACCGCGCCCTGGCCCAGCGCCACCGAGTTCGCGGCGCTGGCCGAAGCGCCCTGGCCGAGCGCAGTGGCCGAGGCCGCCGACGCGTTGGCGCTTTCGCCCAGCGCCACCGCATTGGTCGCCACCGCGGCGACGCGGGCGTTGGCGCCGACCGCGGTACTGCCATCGGCGTTGACCGTGGCGTTGCCGCCGATGGCGGTGTCGTTGGGGCCGTAGGCCAGTGCCTGTGCGCCCATCGCCAGGCCGTTGTTGCCGTTGGCGGTGGCCCCGGAGCCCACGGCCACGGCATTGGTGCCGGCACCGGTGCTGGGCGCGGTGGCCGCACCGCCGCCGTCGCCGACGCTGATGCCGCCGGAGCCGCCGAGGGTGTTCAGGCGGTTGCCGAAGCCGGTCAGCGCGGTGTCCAGCGCACCCATCGCCGAGCCCAGGTCGGTGTAGTGGTTGCCCTGCACCAGGTAGTTGCCGCCGATCAGGGTGCCGTTGGCGTCGACCACGCTGCCGGCGCCGAACGCGGCGGCGACGTTGCGCAGTTGCGCCAGGTTGACCGCATCGGTGTCCAGGGTGCCGGCGGCCAGGTTGGTGAGCTGGCGCTCGGCGCCCACCGCGCCGATGGACACGGTGTTGTCGCGCTCGTTGACCGAGCCGGCGCCCAGCGCCACGCTGTGGTTGGTGATGGTCGTTTGGCCGTTGACGAACTGCGAGTTGCCGACGCGGGCGCCGGGGCCGATCGCGATCGACTGGTCGCCGAACACGTCCGCGCCGGTGCCCACGGCGATGCTGTCGTAGAACAGCACCGGGGTCTCGCGGAAGAATTCGCCGTTCCACACCATTCCCCCGCCCAGGGCCAGGCTGCGGGTGCCGCCAGCCCAGGAGCCGTTGCCGAGCGCGGTGGAGCCGACGCCGAGGGCGAGCGCGGCCGGGCCGACCGCCGTGCCGTCGTCGCTCTGTGCGAACGCGCTGGGACCGATCGCAACGCTGTGCGCGCCCCAGGCGCGCGCGCCGTTGCCGAAGGCGGTGGCCCACTCGGCGGTGGCCTGGCTCTGTGCGCCGACGGCGACGGCCGCGTACTGGTTGGCCACGGCGGTGGAACCCACGGCCACGGTCCGCTGCGAACTGGCCTCGGCCAGTGCGCCGACCGCGGTCGCGTTGTAGGCGGTGGCCATCGCACCACCGCCCAGCGCGGTCGACAGCGGACCGGTGGCCTGGGTGGCCTGCAACTGCATGCCTTCGCTGCTCAAGCCATCTTCGCCCACGTCGACGATGCCGCCGACGGCGACGCTGGAACGGTCGCTGGCGATCGCGCCGGCACCGGCGGCTACGTTGAACTTGCCGCTGGCCTGCGCGCCGGCGCCCAGCGCGGTCGCGGCCATGCCGGTGGCGGAGGTCTGCTGCAGGATCGTCACACCGCCGGGCAGGTACGCGTAATCCACGTCGAGCATGCCGCCGATGGCGGTGGTGGAGATCTCGGTGGCCAGGCTGTTGTGGCCCACCGCCAGGGCGTGGTTGGCATAGCTGACCGCACCGCCGCCGATCGCGATGGTGCCGGTGCCGACCGCCGAGGCGGCTTCGCCGGCGGCCAGCGCTTCGTCGCCGTCGGCCTCGGCGCCGGCGTTGCTGTCGGCGCTGCCGGTGGCCTTGAAGTAGACGCTGGGATCGTAGGTGGTCGCGGCCGGGGTCGCGCTGGCGTCGCTGGGCGTGGCGTCGGTGCCGGTGGACTGGGCCGTGCCGGCCGCCGTTGTCGTGGTGGTGGTGGGCGTCTGCGCCATCGCCGTCGAGGTCAGGCACAGCGCGCAGGCCAGGGCCAGGGTGCTGGTCGCACGGGGCATCGGATGACGGGCGGCGGCGCCGCGCAGGGAAGTGCAATCGTTCATGGCGATCTCGGGCTGGGAAACGGCAGGGCAGAAGGTGACGTCGGCGGCGCGCGTGCGCCTCCGCATCGGTCAGGAGTGGTCTGGGAGCCGCGCCGTCGTCCCCGGGCGCGTTCCGTCATGCGAACTTAGGCCCGCCGTCACCGGCTTGTCACCTGCAAGTTCTCGCATGATCATCATCGGATTCTCACTGAACGGGAATGGAGCACGGCGGCATGGCGAAGGCGTTCTGGAACTGGCTGGGCCGCGCGCCGCTGATGGACGAGGTGGACCGGCGCAATGCGCGGGTGATCCAGTTGCTGCTGCTGTTCCTGGCGGTGACCATCCCGGTCACGCTGGTGATCGCGCTGGTGCTGGCATGGCCGCAGCTGCGCGGGCAGCCCGTGCAACCCGGCCTGGTCATCTCGTTGACCATGAGCCTATTGATCGGGGTGTGCGCGGCGATCGGCTTCGTGCGCGTGCGCCATGGCGCCTTGCGCGGCGGCGTGCGGCTGCTGCTCGGGGCGATGCTCGGTTCGCTGCTGGTCAATGCCGCCATCCATGGCTTCCAGCGGCAGCTGCCGGACCAATTGGCGCAGATGCTGGTGCTGATCCTGGCCGGCCTGGTGCTCGGGCGCCGCGCGCTGTGGGTGACGTTCGCGGCGCTGCTGCTGATGCTCGGCGTCGGCGTCGGCCATGACGTGCTGCTGGAACTCGCCGACACGCCCGCTCAGGCGTTCTTCAACGTGCTGCCGGTGCTGTTCAGTTACCTGCTGGTGGCGCTGCTGCTGGACCGCACCACCGAGGCGTTGCGCGAGAGCCTGCGCGAATCCAATGCGCGCGGCCAGCGCCTGCAGCAGGAGATGCAGGAGCGCGAACGCGCGCAGACCCAGCTGATCCACGCGCAGAAACGCGAGATCACCGAGCGCATGGCCAGCGGCCTGGCCCACGACTTCAACAACATCCTGGCGGTGATGTCCGGCTTCGCCGCCGCGCGCCACGACGACGATCTGGCCAGCGACGCGCAGCGCATCGCGCACCTGGAGGACAGCCTGGCGGCAGTGGAGGAATCGGCCGAGCGCGGCATGACCATCGTGCGCCGGCTGCTGCGCTTCAGCCGCCGCGATGCCGAGCATGTCGAACGTTTCGACGCCGCGGCCGCGGTGGAGGCGCTGCAGCCGATGCTGCGGCAGTTGCTGGAAGCGCGGATCGTGCTGCGCTGCGCGCTACCGGCGGCACCGGCGCCGATCCGCTTCGAGCGCAGCCAGTTCGACCTGATGCTGCTCAACCTGGCGTCCAACAGCCGCGACGCGATCGCCGACCGCGGCCATTTCGACATCGCCGTGTCCAACGCGGACGAGGGCACCGTCATCGAGGTCGCCGACGACGGCCACGGCATGCCGGCGGAGGTGGCCGCACAGGTGTTCGAGCCGTTCTACAGCACCAAGCCGGCCGACAGCGGCACCGGCCTGGGCCTGGCGGTGGTACGCGACCTGGTGGTGCGCGCCGGCGGCCGCATCCAGGTGCACAGCACGGTGGGCGTGGGCACGCGCTTCCGCATCGTGCTGCCGCATGCCGATGCGGTGCCGGTGTCGGCGCAGGCACTGGCGTAGAGAACGCGGGCCTCGACCGCCCGCGCCACACGGCGCGCCGGCGAGCGGCGGGTCAGCCGGCGGGATCGAAGATGTAGCCCTTGCCGTGCACGGCGGCCAGCGGCAACGGTTCGCCGCAGCGGCGCTGCACCTTGCTGCGCAGGCGGTGCACCATCGAATCCAGGCGATGTGCGTCGAAGTCGTAGACGCGGTCGGTGAGCGCGGCGATCAACGCCTCGCGCGCCACCAGCAGGCCCGGTTGCTCGAACAGGCGCAGGCACAGGCGGCGTTCGCTGCCGGTCAGCGCGGCGGCGGCGCCGGACGGCGACAGCAGGCACCAGCCGTCTTCGCTGACCTGCCAGCGTCCGCGCGGCGGCGCCGCGGGCAGGCGCCCGCTGACGCGCCGCGCCAGGCTGTGCAGGGTCGCGGCGAGCAGGTCGATTTCCACCGGCTTGGACAGATAGGCGTCGGCGCCGCCGGTCAGGCCGCGGATGCGGTCCTCGGTCTGGCCGAGGCTGGTCAGCATGACGATGCCGAGGTCCGGATACTGCTGGCGCAGCGCGCCGGCCAGGGTGAAGCCGTCGGTGTCGGGCAGGCCGACATCTAGCACCACGATCTCGGCGCCTTCGCGCTGCACCCGTTGCTGCAGTTCCGCGCCGGTGCCGCAGCCGTCGGCGGCGAAGCCGAAGCGGCGCAGACCCGGCACCAGGATGCGGTCGCGCAGTATCGGATCGTCCTCCAGGACCAGGGTGCGCAGGGCGGCGGCAGCGGGATCGGAAGTCATGCGCAGGCGCAGTGTAGCCGCAGCCGTGGGCTTGCGCGCGCCTGAACGGAGCTCCGCGGCGATTACGCAACGCAAACACCGGCGCTGGCAGACTCGCGGCTCCTCCGCCCCGGCGCCCACGATGGCCTCGCGAATCGAAGACTACGCCATGCTCGGCAACTGCCGCAGCGCGGCTCTGGTGGACCGTTGCGGCTCGATCGACTGGCTGTGTCTGCCGCGCTTCGATTCCGACGCGTTATTCGCCGCCCTGCTCGGCGAACCCGACCACGGCCGCTGGGCGATCGCGCCGCAGGGCGCCTTCACCAGCACCCGCGCCTACCGCGACGGCAGCCTGGTGCTGGAGACGCGGTTCGAGACCGACACCGGCGCGGTGGCGCTGCTGGACTTCATGGTCGCCAGCCACGACGAAGTGCTGCACAACCACGTGGTGCGGATCGTGCGCGGGTTGCACGGGCGGGTGCCGCTGCGCATGCAGCTGCAGTTGCGCTTCAACTACGGGCGCACCATTCCCTGGGTGTCGCAGATCGACGGCGGCCTGCAGGCGGTGGCCGGGCCGGACCAGATCGCGTTGCGCAGCCCGCAGGCCATGCACGGCCACGGCTTCGCCACCGAGGCCGAGTTCGTGCTGGAGGCCGGCGAGAGCACCTGGTTCGTGCTCAGCCACGGCGCCTCGCACCTGGAACTGCCGCCGTTGCTGGAGCCGGAACAGGCGCTGGCGCAGACCGAGGCGTTCTGGCACGGCTGGTCGCACCGTTGCCTGGATGCCGGCCCGTGGACCGAGGCGGTGCGGCGCTCGCTGGTGGTGCTGAAGGGGCTGAGCTACCTGCCCACCGGCGCGATCGTCGCCGCGCCGACCACCTCGCTGCCCGAGCGCCTGGGCGGCGAGCGCAATTGGGACTACCGGTTCTGCTGGTTGCGCGATGCGGTGTTCACCCTCACCGCGTTGCGTGCGGCCGGCTACTTCGACGAGGCCGCTGCCTTCCATGGCTGGCTGCAGCGCACCGTGGCCGGGTCGCCGGACCAGTTGCAGGCGCTGTACGGCATCGGCGGCGAGCGGCGCATGTCCGAATGGGAGGTGGACTGGCTGCCCGGCTACGAAGGCGCCTCGCCGGTGCGCGTGGGCAATGCCGCGGTCGGCCAATTCCAGCTCGACGTCTATGGCGAGGTGATCGCCGCGTTCCACCGTGGTCACCACGAGGGCATGGCCTCGGCGGTGCATGGCCGCTCGCTGGCGCGGCAGTTGCTGGAGGTGCTGGAAGAGCGCTGGCGCGAGCCGGACGAAGGCATCTGGGAGATCCGCGACAAGCGCCAGCACTTCGTGCATTCCAAGGTGATGGCGTGGCTGGCGTTCGACTGCGGCGCGCGCGATGGCGTCACCGACGCCGATGCCACGCAACGCGCGCACTGGCGCGCGCTGGCCGACGAGATCCACGCGCAGGTGCTGGCGCAGGGCGTGCACCGCGACGGCTACTTCGTGCAGAGCTACGGCAGCGAGCGGCTGGATGCGGCGACCTTGCTGATCCCGCTGGTCGGCTTCCTGCCGCCGGACGATCCGCGCGTGGCCGCCACCGCCGACGCCATCGCCGAACGCCTGAGCATCGACGGGCTGGTCGAGCGCTACCGCGCCGACGGCAGCGGCGACGGCCTGCCGGCCGGCGAGGGCACCTTCGTCGCCTGCAGCTTCTGGCTGGTGGAGAACTATGCGTTGCTCGGCCGCCGCGAGCAGGCGCAGGCGCTGTTCGAACGCCTGCTCGGCCTGTGCAACGACGTCGGCCTGCTGGCCGAGGAATACGACCCGCGCAGCGGCCGCATGCTCGGCAATTTCCCGCAGGGCTATTCGCACGTGGCGCTGGTCCACGCGGCGCTGCGCCTGCATGGCTTGATCGGCGAACAGGACACCCATCCATGAGCGATGCCTCCCAGACCACCCCTCCCTGCCTGATCGTGGTGTTCGGCGCCCGCGGCGACCTGACCCGCCGCCTGGTGCTGCCGGCGCTGTATAACCTGCGCCACAGCGGCGCGCTGCCCGAGGAATTCGCGGTGATCGGCGTGGACCACGGCGCGGTCAGCGAAGTGGCGTGGCGGCGCATGCTCGGCGATGCGATGCGCGGGCTGATGGCCGACCGCGACGCCGAGTTCAAGGCCGACGGCCTGGACGAAGAGGTATGGGGCTGGTTGCGCTCGCGCCTGCACTACCTGCGTGGCGACTTCAACGACGCCGGCACCTATCGCAGCCTGGGCGCGCTGCTGGACAAGATCGGCGCGCAGTACCGCACCGGCGGCAACGTGCTGTTCTACCTCGCCACCGCGGCGCGCTTCTTCGCGCCGGTGATCGAGCAACTGGGCGCGGCCGGGCTGGTCAAGCAGAGTACCAACGGCGGCTGGCGCCGGGTGATCGTGGAGAAGCCGTTCGGCCACGACCTGCAGAGCGCGCGCGAGCTCAACGCCATCGTCGGCCGCGTGCTCGACGAGGACCAGGTGTTCCGCATCGACCATTTCCTCGGCAAGGAAACGGTGCAGAACATCCTCGCCTTCCGCTTCGCCAACGGCCTGTTCGAGCCGGTGTGGAACCGCGACCGCATCGACCACGTGCAGATCACCGCGGCCGAGACCATCGGCGTGGAAGGCCGCGGCGGCTTCTACGATCCCACCGGCTGCCTGCGCGACATGGTGCCCAACCACCTGTTCCAGTTGCTGGCGATGATCGCGATGGAACCGCCGGCGGCGTTCACCCCGGCGGCGATGCTGCGCCGGCGCGCCGAGGTGATCGAGGCGGTACGGCCGCTGAGTCCCGCCGACGTGGTCCGCGGCCAGTACGCGGCCGGGGCGATCGGCCGCAACGCGGTGCCCGGCTACCGCGAGGAAGACACCGTGCCGCCGGATTCCAACACCGAGACCTACGTGGCGATGAAGCTGCAGGTCGATACCTGGCGCTGGGCCGGCGTGCCGTTCTACCTGCGCACCGGCAAGCGCCTGCGCGAGCGCACCACCGAGATCGCGATCCGCTTCAAGCCGGCGCCGCTGGCGCCGCTGCGCAGCGCCGAGATCGGCGGATACGGCCCGGACTGGCTGGTGCTGCACATCCAGCCCGACGAGGGCATTTCGCTACAGTTCGACGTCAAGCGCCCGGGCGCACGGGTCAGCCTGGCGCCGGTGCGCATGGACTTCCGCTACCGCGACTGGTTTCCCAAGGAATACACGGTGGGCTACGAACGCCTGCTGCAGGACTGCATGCACGGCGAGGCCGGCTTGTTCCAGGACGCGACCATGGTCGAGGCGGCCTGGACCATCGTGCAGCCCATCCTCGATGCCTGGCAGACCTCGGCCGACGAAACCCCGCAGTACCCGGCCGGCAGCGCCGGCCCGGCGGCGGCCGATGCGCTGCTGGCGCTCAACGGCGGCCACACCTGGCGCACCCTGACCGCCGGGCGCCGCCCGCCGCCGCGGCGTCCGCCGGAGGCAGGCGCCACGACCGAGACCCGACCGGTGACGCCGGCGCCGAAGCGCAGCGGGGCCAAGGCGGCCGATGCTTCCGCTTCCTCCAAGGCACGCAAGTCGACCAGGGCCAAACCCGCCGCGGCGCCAGCGAAGACGCCGGCGGCGAAGAAGGCCGCCAAGCGCACCGCGCAAAAGGCCGTCAAGCGTGCGCCCAGCAGCGCCGCGAAGCGGCCCGCGCGAAAGCGCTGAAGCAAGCGCTGAAGCGGTGCCCCGGGCGCTGGCGTGAGCGCCAGTGCTCGGGGAGATGCCTTCATGTCAGCAGGAGCGGCGCAGCGGCGGCGGCTGGATCTTGCAGTCGGGGCTGAAGCCTCTCCCACACTGGAAGGATTGGCGGCGTGCGGAACTAGCGCGTGCGCCCAGCATTAGCCTTCGCGTCGGCATGCCAGTGCGCTGCGTCACCGCGGCGGAAGCCGTCGAACCCACCTCGTAGGAGCGGCTTCAGCCGCGACAGGCATTATCGGGAATGCTCGTCGCGGCTGAAGCCGCTCCTGCAATCGCCGCGATACATCATGCCCAGCCGCGGCAATAACGCGTTATGGGAGGTGCCCTTCACGCGAACCACGCTGTAATGAGTGCGCTGCTTGGCGATTGGTCAGTACCCAATCGCGATCCGTCGAGCGCGACGATGACATGCCCACCATGACCGCCGCCGTCTGCAGCGACGAGCGCACATCACGCAGCGCACGCCTGCGACACCGCTGGCCGCGTGGCTCCGGCCGCAGCATCCAAGCCACCCGCATTAACTGCGCTGCTGTTCCGCGCCTGTCGCGCCCGTCGCCTCCGCCGGTCCCGCCGTGGGATCGTTGACGTCGGCTTCGAACAGCTGGGTCAGATCGGCACGCGCCGCACGCGCGGTCTGCACCACCGCCGCGTCGTCGTCGTAGACCAGGTGCTGGGCGCGCAGCAGTTGCGTGTCGTGCTCGCGGAAGCGGGCGATGCGGTCGCGTGCGGTGGCCGCGTCGAGGCCCAGGCCGAGCAGTACCTGCTCACTCAGTTCCAGGCTGGAGGCGAACACCTCGCGGAACGGTTCGGCGCCCAGGTCCATCAGCCGCCAGGCGTGCTGGCGGTTGCGCGCGCGCGCCAGCACCCTGGCGTTGGGGTAGAGCCGGCGGATCAGCCGCGTGGTCTTGATGTTGGTCTCCGGGTCGTCCATCGCCACCACGAAGAGGCGGATGCCGTCGCTGCCGGCCGCGCGCAGCAGGTCCGGGCGGCTGGGGTCGCCGTAGTAGAGCTGGTTGCCGAAGCGGCGCAGGTCCTCCACCGTGTCCGGATTGTGTTCCAGCGCCACGAACGGGATGCGCTGCGCGGTCAGCAGGCGCGCCACGATCTGGCCGAAGCGGCCCATGCCGGCGATCAGCACCTGCGCGCGCTGCGTCTCCACCGTGTCGTACTGCGCTGCCGGCGTTTGTGGCTGCTTGCCCTTGCCGGCCTCGCTGCCGCCGAGCAGGCGCTGCATGCCGATCAGCAGCAGCGGCGTCAGCGCCATCGAAACGCCGACCACCGCGACCAGGCGGTCGTGGGTGGCATCGTCGAGCAGGCGCACGCGCTGCGCCTCGGTGAACACCACGAAGGCGAACTCGCCGCCCAGCCACAACAGGCTGCCCAGCAGCAGCGCGCTGCGCCAGGGCAGGCGCAGCACGCGGCCGATGCCGGCCAGCAGCGCGAACTTGACCAGCAGCAGCGTGGCCACCGCGCCGGCGATCAGCCACGGCTCGGCGACGATGCGGTCCAGGTCGATGCCCATGCCCACGGCGATGAAGAACACGCCCAGCAGCAGGCCCTGGAACGGCTCGATCTGCGCCTCCAGCTCGTGGCGGAACTCCGAATCGGCCAGCAGCACGCCGGCCAGGAACGCGCCCAGGCTGGGGCTCAGGCCGGCCTTCTGCAGGAACCAGGCAGTGCCCAGCACCACCAGCAGCGCGCTGGCGGTGAACACCTCGGGCATGCGCGTGCGCGCCACCGTGCGGAACAGGTGGCGCAGCACGAAGCGCCCGCACACCACCACCAGCGCCAGCGCGCCCAGCGCCTGGCCCACTTCCGCCCAGGTCAGGGTGTCGTTCTTGGCGCCGCCGAGCAGCGGCACCGCGGCCAGCAGCGGGATCGCGATCAGGTCCTGGAACAGCAGGATGGCGAAGCCGAGCCGGCCGTAGTCGCTGTTGAGTGCCTTGCGCTCGGCCAGCAGCTGCAGGCCTACCGCGGTGGACGACAGCGCCAGCGCCAGGCCGATCACCAGCGCGCTCTTCCAGTTCAGGCCCATGCACAGCGCCAGCGCGCCCAGCGGCAGCGCGGTCAGCGCCACCTGCGCCGAGCCCGCGCCGAACACCGCATGCCGCATCACCTTCAAGCGCGCCGGCGACAGCTCCAGGCCGATCAGGAACAGCAGCATCACCACGCCGATCTCGGCGGCGTTGAGGATGCGCTCGGTGTCCTGCACGAAGCCCAGTCCGTCCGGTCCCAGCACCACGCCCGCGGCGAGGTAGGCCAGCACCGCGCCCAGGCCCAGCCGCTTGAACACCGGCACCGCGATCACCGCGGCCAGCAGCAGCACCAGCGCCAGTTCCAGGCCGCCGCTATGCACGAGTCGTCTCCATCGGCGCATTATGCGGCCGCCAAGGCGACCGTCTGCTGACCCGGGCTGTGTGCGGGTGTCGGCTGGGCGCCGCGCATCCTAGAGGTCGGGGGCGGATATAGGCAGCGGTGCTGCGGGCCTTCGCGTGGAGGGGGCGCCTTGACCGGAGCGCCGGGTTTGCCCTGTCGCCTGCCTGCTGGCGTGGTCGCGTCGCGCCCGAAGGGCGCCCTCGAGCAAGCACAAGCGCACACGCGTAGGAGCGGCTTCAGCCGCGACCGTGCCTTACCGGTAGAGCCTCGTCGCGGCTGAAGCCGCTCCTACGAGAGCGCTATGCGCGGCGAACACCGCTGATGCGAGGTGCCCTGAAGTCTCTCCTACAGGAATGACGTGCCGCGGTCGGGGCCGTTCTGGACCCAGCGACACACGCGAGCCGTGAGCACCGGGCAGCCGACCGACGCCCCTGTGGGAGGGGCTTCAGCCCCGACGCGCGGATGCCGGCATCGCGACAGCGAACCCCTGTCGCCGCAGACGCTGCATCGGCTGCACCACCGCATCGATGACCCGGATCATCCCCGCGCCGCGGCCAGCCGTGTACCGTTAGCGCATTCGCTCGCCTCTGCCGCCGCCATGAGCACCTATCACCTGCAGTCCGTGTTCCGCCCCGCCTCGGTCGCCATCGTCGGCGGCAGCCCGCGCGAGCGCTCGGCCGGGCGCGCGGTGGTGCGCAGCCTGCGCGCGGCCGGGTTTCCCGGGCAGATCGGCTGGGTCAGCCCGCGCTACCGCGAGATCGATGGTGTGCCCACGGTGCGCCGCCTCACCGATCTGCCCTGGGTGCCGGACCTGGTGGTGATCACCGCGCCGGCGCGGATGGTGCCGCGCATCGTGTCGATCGCCGCGCGGCGCGGCGTGGCCGCGGCGATCATCCTCACCGCCGGGCTCGGCAGCGGGCCGGGCTCGGCCGCGGCGCGGGTGGAGAGCGCCGCGCGCGCCAAGGGCCTGCGCATCCTCGGTCCGCACTGCCTGGGCGTGATCGCCCCGCATGCGCGGCTCAACGCCAGCATCGCCGCGCACTGCCCGCAGCCGGGCGACCTGGCGCTGATCTCCGAATCCAGCGCCATCGCCGCGGCGCTGGTGGAGTGGGGCGTGGCGCGCGCGGTCGGATTCTCCGCGGTGGTCTCGCTGGGCGATGCGCTGGACGTGGACTTCGCCGACCTGCTCGACTACTTCGCCACCGACTACCGCACCCGCGCCATCCTGCTCTACGTCGAAGATATTCGCGACGCGCGCAAGTTCATGTCCGCCGCGCGTGCCGCCGCCCGCGCCAAACCCGTGGTGGTGGTGAAGTCGGGCCGGCAGCTGCGCATCGATCCCAACGCCGACACCCACGTGCAGGCGCTGGCCAGTTCCGATGCGGTGTACGGCGCCGCGTTCGCCCGTGCCGGCCTGCTGCGGGTACGCGCGCTGGACGAACTGTTCGCCGCGGCCGAGACGCTGGGCCGGCTCAGCACCTTCCCGGGCCGGCGCCTGGCCATCCTCAGCAACGGCGGCGGCGTCGGCCGCCTGGCGGTGGATACCCTGGCCGATCTCGGCGGCACCCTGGCCACGCTGTCGGCGCCCATCCAGCAGCGGCTGGACGCGGCGCTGCCGCAGGAGTGGTCGCACCGCAATCCGGTGGACATCGTGGTGGACGCCGATGGCGAGCGCTATGCCGCGGCCGCCGGCGCGCTGCTGGACGATCCGGAGAACGACGCGGTGCTGGTGGTCAACGTGCCCACCGCGTTCACCTCCTCGGCCGACGCGGCGCAGGCGCTGACCCGCATCCTCGGCCAGCGCCCGCGCCACCACCGCGACAAGCCGGTGTTCGCGGTGTGGCTGGGCAACGACGAAAGCGCCACCGCCACGCTCAACGCCGCGCGTATCCCCACCTACGCCACCGAGGCCGACGCCGTGCGCGGCTTCATGCACCTGGTGCGCTACCGCGAGGCGCAGGCGGCGCTGATGGAAACGCCGCCGAGTCTGCCCGACGATTTCGCCTTCGACGCCGCCGCCGCGCGCGGCATCGTCGATGCCGCACTGGCCGCCGGGCAGACCTGGCTGGATCCGCTGGCGACCACGCGGCTGCTGGCCGCCTACGGCATTCCCACCGCGGCGGTGGCGCATGCCGCCGATGCCGAGGCCGCGGCGCAGGTGGCCGCGCCGATGCTGGCGCAGGGCTCGGCGGTGGCGGTGAAGATCCATTCGGCCGACATCCCGCACAAGTCCGACGTGGACGGCGTGCGCCTCAACCTGGTCAGCGTGGAGGCGGTGCGCGACGCGGCCGAGGGCATCCTCGCCCGCGCGCGCGCCGCACGTCCGGATGCGCGTATCGACGGCGTGCTGGTGCAGCCCTCGCTGCTGCGGCCGAAGGCGCGCGAGCTGATCGCCGGCATCGCCGACGATCCGACCTTCGGCCCGGTGATCGTGTTCGGCCGCGGCGGCACTGCGGTGGAGGTGATCGACGACAAGGCGCTGGCGCTGCCGCCGCTGGACCTGCGCCTGGCCCACGAACTGATCGGCCGCACCCGCGTCAGCCGCATCCTCAAGGCTTACCGCGACGTGCCGGCCGCCGACGAACGCGCGGTGGCGATGGTGCTGGTCAAGCTGGCGCAACTGGCGGCCGACCTGCCGGAGATCCGCGAACTGGACATCAATCCGTTGCTGGCCGACCGCGATGGGGTGATCGCGGTCGACGCGCGGGTGGCGGTGGCGCCGTCGCGGCGCCTGCACAAGGGCCGCGGCCATCCGCGTTTCGCGATCTTCCCGTATCCCAAGGAGTGGGAGCGGCGCATCGTGCTCAACGACGGCAGCACCGCGCTGGTGCGTCCGGTGCGGCCGGAGGACGACGCGCTGTTCCGCAGCTTCTTCGCCCGCGTCACCGACGAGGACCTGCGCCTGCGCTTCTTCCAGGCGGTCAAGCATTTCACCCACGAGTTCATCGCGCGCCTGACCCAGCTCGACTACGCACGCTCGATCGCGCTGGTGGCGATCGAGCCGCGCAGCGGCGACATGCTCGGTGCGGTGCGCCTGCATGCCGATGCCGATTACGATCGCGGCGAATACGGCATCCTGATCCGCTCCGACCTCAAGGGCCACGGCATCGGCTGGCAGCTGATGCGGATCATGATCGAGTACGCCGGCTGGCTCGGCCTCAAGGTGGTCGAAGGCCAGGTGCTGCGCGAGAACCGCACCATGCTGGCGATGTGCCAGCAGCTCGGCTTCAAGGCCACGCCGGATCCGGACGACGCCACGCTGATGGACGTGGTGTTGCCGGTGGCGCAACACTGACGGGTGCCGCCGCGATGTCGACGTTCTCGCCCAGCGTCCTGCAGCCGCGCCACGCGATCCTGTCCGGCTTGCCGGATGCTGCCGCGCTGGAAATCCTGCTGCGCCCGTTCCTGCGTGACGGCGAGATCGTGGATACGGCGATCCGCCTGGACGGCATCGCGCTGCCGTCGCTCCGGCTCGGCGATCTGGCCGGCCAGCGCTTCGACTTCCCGCGCAACCCGCACGCCGGCTACATCGACGGCTCGCTCTACCTGGACGGCGCGCACCACCCCGTCGACGTCGACATGCTGACCTTCAACCTCGCGCGCGACGGGCAACTGACGCTCGTGGCCAAGGGCGTCTATGCGTTCGATGTCGAGGGCCTTGGCGACCTGGGCAAGGTGCCCTTCACCCTGGCGGCGCGGGTGAGCTCGTGCGCGTTGTAAGTGCCATAGACCGCGCAGCCCGCAGCGCTCATCGGCACCGCTCCCCATGGGTTCAGCGACGATCATGAGGTACATCGCGCGCTACTACGACGGCGACACGCTGCTGCGCGCGCGTCGATTGCTACGCGAGAGAAGGGGATCGCCACGCAGGTCGTGCAGGAGGAGTCGCGAAGGTTGGGCAGCAGGTCGGCTGAGCGAGTGCACGCGCCGTCACGTCCGACGCCACGCATCCCTGCGTCCTTCGCCGCGCTCTGCGCAGGCCGCGCCTGCCGGCGCCGTCGAGCGGCGCGCGACAGGCAAGGCGTGGGGACGGTTACTCCAGTTCCTGGTTGCTCACCCCGCGCTCGACCGGGTACACGGTCGGCGGCGGCGTGGTGGAGCGCATCAGCTTCAGCGAGGTCTTGCTCTGCTCGCACAGGTTGCCGCCGCTGACGAACACGCCGTCCTGGGTGCACTTCCAGTCGTAGAAGTTGGCGATGCCGCCGGCCAGCTGCAGGCTGTAGTCGGTGCTCTTGGCGGCCGCGTCGAAGGGCTGCCCGGCCGGGACGTTCTGGAACCAGCGCATCCATTCCTTGGAGCCGACCGGCGGCACCTTGTCCGGCGCCTGGAAGGTCGGATTCATCGGCGAGAGCTGCGGCGATTCGGCGGTCATGTGGCAGCTCATGCAGGAGCTGATCGGGTTGTCCACCGGCCCGTTGAGGCGGCCGTTCCAGCCGAGGTGGGTCGGCGGCAGTTCTTTCACGTTGGCGTTGATCGCCGACTGCAGGATATTCGGGTTGATCCGGGTCTGGGTCGGCTGCTTGTTGGTGTAGGTGTCGCCGGTGTTCTGCGGATCGTTGCCGAACATGACGCCCACCGGCACCAGGTTCTGCCAGCCGGGCTTGCCGCTGACCGCGCCGTTGTACTGGAAGGTGCCGAAGATCCAGCCGGTGCCGGGCACACGGCTGTCGCGCACGGCGAAGTCCATCTGGATCAGCGCCACCTGCTTGAACGCGCGGTCGGCGGACTTGAAGCTGTTGGTGACCCAGGCGTTCCACAGCACGGGGTTCTGCAGGAACGGCACCTGGCTCAGGTCCACGTCGGCGAACAGCGCCTTGCATACCACGGTGCCGTCGCGGAAGCTGTTCGGCTTGGAGGTGAAGCTCGGATCCGGGTTCTTCGGATCCTTCCACACCTGGCCGAAGGTGTAGGCGCCCACGTCGTTGTAGATGCCGACCGCGAAGGTCTGCCCGGTGGTGAGCTGGGTCGGTGCCAGTTGCTTGACCTGGATCTGCGCTTCCTTGGTCAGCCCATGCACGCCCTCGCGCCCGAGCGGGCCGTAGTGCTGCCAGGGTGCGTGGTACCAGCGCCGCACCTTGTTGTTCTGCACGTACCAGTCGCTTTCGACGTTGCCTTCCAGGCAGTAGGCCTTCACCGCGTCGGCATAGCCGCGCCAGGCTTCGAAGTTGTTGGTCAGCGGCTTGGGCAATTTCTGGAAGAAGGCCGGCAACGGGCCGCTGGGCGGCTGCTGCGGATAGTCCTGGCTGAGCTGGAACAGCGGTCCCTTGTAGGTGGGCGGCGGCGCGTAGCCGAAATCGGGAAACCGGCCGGCCGAGGCTGCGCCGCTGGCGAGGGTCAGCGCGACGGCGATGGCGAGGGTGCGCGTGTGGGACGGATGCATAATGGACCTCCGGTCGTGTGCGTCGATGCGTGCGGGCGATGCCGCGTCCTGTGTCCGGACATCCCCTGGCCCCGGACCGGCCGCACGCCCGCGCTGCTGCGCGACCGCGATGAAAGGACTCACGCCGCGCCAGGGCCGCGCCGCAGGCATGGGCGTGCGCATCCGCCTGCGCGCGCAGACGAAGCGGGAGACGCGTTGGGAGGTGCAGCGTCCACCGCCGCCGCGCGGACGCGATGCGGTGGAAGCGGCGATGCGGTGGAAACGGCCTAGCGGGCCGAAGACATGTCCATGTCGCTCTCCTGACCCCGTGTGGAAGGCAACTGCGTTGAACGACCCCGTTGCGTCGAGCGTGGGGGAAACGCGCGGGCCCGGCAGGCAGCATCGGGGGACGAATGCTGCAGGGGCGGCGCCATGCGGCGGCCGCGATGCCGGGTTGCGCGCCGATCGCCAGCGCCGCGCGGTGTGCGGGCGTCGGCGTTGCTCGACGCTTCGGACTCTAGCGAGCGCCGCGCAGCCGGTGGTAGACAGTTGCGCGCGCCGGCGCTGCAGCGGTGAGCGGACGAGGCGGTGTGCCGACGCAGCCGGCCTCCATGCAGGCGGTTGCGGCCTGCCGGCGCGGACAGCGCGGCCGTGGCATGCTGCACGGGGGGTGCGCTTGGCGGAAGCAGGCAGGTGCGATAGGGGGCGGTGGACGCACCGGGCACGGCGGTGTCCATCGCGGCGATGCACTTCTTGCGGTGAGCCATGCGCACGTACGGGACCTTGATCCAGTGGGACGAAGCGCGCGGCTGCGGCCGCGTGCGCCTGGCCATCGCGAGACCGACGTGGAAGTGCAACGCGCGGCGTTCCCTGCCGATGGGGTGTCGCCGCGCGTGGGCAAGCTGATCTCCTTCGATCTGGAACATGACGCGCAGGGACGGCCTCGGGCCCTGCGGGTGATGCGGCCTGGCCGCGCACCGGGCATGCCGGTACGCGCGGTCGCTGGCTCGGCGTGCTGATGCTGTTGGCGATGCTCGCGCTCGCCGGCTATGTGGCGCTGCGCTTCGTGGCGGCACCGCGCGCCACCCCGGCGGCGCCACCATCGCGCACTTCGCCAACGGCCACTGCACCGGTCACGCCCGCGACGGTGCCCATGTTCCAGTGCGACGGCCGCACCCATTGCGCGCAGATGACCTCCTGCGCCGAAGCGGTGTACTTCCTGCAGCACTGCCCGGGCGTGGAGATGGACGGCAACCACGACGGCGTGCCGTGCGAACAGCAGTGGTGCCGGCGCGCGCGCTGAGGACCGGTAGCCGCGTGCGCTGCGCAGGGTCTTGACCGGACCGTGATCCGCCCTCGGCTACGGTCAGCGATTGCCTGCAGGTGACGCATGACCGAGCCACGCCTTCCCTCCGCCAAGACCCGCGCGCTGTCGCTGGGCCTGTTCGCCTTCGTCGCGGTGTTCGCCGCCATCGTCTGGTCGCTGCTGCGGCCTTACGGTTCGGTGTACTTCTTCCCGGTGCATTTCCTGGTCGGGCTGGGGCTGCCGTTCCTGTTCTATGCGCTGGGCGCCAACCGCGCCGCGTTCCTGGCCGGGCTGGGGCTCACCGCCATCGTCCTGGTGCTGTTCAACCTGTGGGGCGACCAGGTCGGCGGTATCGGCCCGCGCGTGTTCGACTGGGCGCATGCCGTTGCCGGGATGCTGGGCATGCTGCTGGCCTACGGCGTGTTCCGCCTGTCCACCCGCGTGCGCCAGCGCCACGCGCGCTGAGTCACGCTCACTCCGCGTCCTCGCTGCGGGTGAACGGCGCCAGCCGCAGCTTCACCCGGTGCTCCACGCCGGCCGGGCACTGCCCCGGCGCCGGCCCGCGGAAATAGCTGCGCTGCCAGCCTGCGCGGGTGGCGTCGGAGTCGGGCTGTTCCAGGTCGTGCAGGAATTGCCCGCGGCTGTGCATCCACGCCTGGTGTTCGCGCTCCAGTTCCGGCGTCTGCGACAGCGGCTGCCAGCGCGGCTCGGTCTCGGCCAGCACCCGCCGCTGCACCGGGAAGAAGTGGCAGAACGGCTCGCCGGCCTCGAACCGCACCCGGCCGGGCCGGGTGAACTGCCAGTTCATGGTGAAGGTATACGGACTCCAGTCGGTCTCGATCAACCCGGTAAGCCCGGCGATGCCGTCCTTGGGCCGGTTCACCGGCGCGGTGACGTACAGGTCCACGCCGGCCTCGGTGCGGAACAGGCACGGCACGTGGAAGGTGAGCACGCCGTAGCCGAAGTGGCTGACCGCCGGCGCGTGCGTGCCCGGCGCCGGCTGCACGCGCAGGTCTTCCAGCGCGTTGCCGCCGTTCCACTCGGCCTCGAACGCGGTTTGGCACAGCAGTTCCCAGCCGTGCGCATTGGCGATGTCCAGCGGCAGGCAGCGGTAGGCATAGCGCTCGGCGGTGCGGTCCATCCAAGGCCGCTCGCGCGGTGCCGGGCGCACGTCGAGGGTGTGGCCGTCGAGAACGTGGGCAGTGAGCTTCATGGCGCAGGCAGGACGATGGACCAGCGCCGAGTGTGACGCCTCGCCCCGGTCTTGGCGACCGCGGCGCGGCGCGTGCCGCTCACGCCGCTTCGAAATCCAGCAGCGCCACGCCGTCGCCGACCAGCTCGCCCTCGCGCACGCGAAAGCCCTGCACGGTGCCGTCGGCCGGCGCCTGCAGGGTGTGCTCCATCTTCATCGCCTCCAGCACCAGCAGCGGCGTGCCGCGGGTCACCTGGGTTCCGGGCGCGACCAGCAGGGCGACGATGCGTCCCGGCATCGGCGCGGTCAGGCCGCCGCTTTCCAGCGCCGGCTGGTCGGCATCGGCGACCGGGTCGTGGCGTTCGAACAGGTAGCCGTGGCCGTCGACGAACAGGTGCAGCTGCGTGCCGGCGAACACCGCATCGGCCTGCACTCGCTGCGTGCCGAGAAACGCGGACAGGCGCCCGTCGCGCAACTGGCCGCTCGCCTCCAGCGCGTCCTGCGCCTGCGCGGCGTGGATCCGCCAGCCGCCGGCGTGCGCGGCCAGGTGCAGCGTGCGTTGCGTGTCGCCCTGCTGCAAGGTCAGCGCACGCGGCGCCGGCGCACCCAGCCGCCAGCCGTCGCGCAGATCCCACGGCGAGTGCGGATCGTCGGCGTGCGCGGCCGGCGCGTGCTCGTGCAGTTGCCAGGCCAGCGCCGCCAGGCTCCACAGCGCGTCGGTGGTCGGCGCGGGGGTGTCGAACAGCGCGGTGTGCTCGCGCTCGATCAGCGCGGTGTCCAGGTCCGCCTGCGCGAACGCGGCGGTGCCGACCAGGCGTTGCAGGAACGCGGCATTGGTCGATACGCCGACCACCTGGCACGCGGCCAGCGCCGCTTGCATGCGCCGCAACGCGCGCTCGCGGGTCACATCCCACACGATCAGCTTGGCGATCATCGGATCGTAATGCGGGCCGATCACATCACCCTGCTCGACGCCGGCGTCGACCCGGGTATGCGCATCGGCGGCGGGCAGGCGCAGGTGCTGCAGCGTGCCGATCGAGGGCAGGAAGCCGCGCGCCGGATCTTCGGCGTACAGCCGCGCTTCCAGCGCATGGCCGCGGATCGCCAGTTCGTGCTGGCGCTGCGGCAGTGGCTGCCCGGCCGCCACGCGCAACTGCCACTCCACCAGGTCGGTGCCGGTGATGCACTCGGTGACCGGATGCTCCACCTGCAGGCGGGTGTTCATTTCCATGAAGTAGAACGCGCCATCGGGCGCGACGATGAACTCCACGGTGCCGGCGCCGACATAGCCGACCGCGCGCGCGGCCTCCACCGCGGCCTGGCCCATCGCCGTACGCCGCGTCTCGTCCATGCCAGGGGCGGGTGCTTCCTCCAGCACCTTCTGGTGGCGGCGCTGCACCGAGCAGTCGCGCTCGAACAGGTAGACCAATTCGCCATGCGTGTCGCCGAACACCTGGATCTCGATGTGCCGCGGTCGCAGCACGTACTTCTCCACCAGCACGTGCGCGTTGCCGAACGCGGCCTGCGCCTCGCGCTGGCAGGCGGCGAGCGCGGCGTCGAAGTCGGCGTCGTCATCGACCCGGCGCATGCCCTTGCCGCCGCCACCGGCACTGGCCTTGATCAGCACCGGGTAGCCGATGGCCGCGGCCTGCGCGCGCAAAAATTCCGGATCCTGGCGCTCGCCGTGGTAGCCGGGCGTCAGCGGCACCCCGGCTGCCTGCATCAGCGCCTTGGCCGCGCTCTTGTCGCCCATGGCACGGATCGCCGCCGGCGGCGGGCCGATGAACACCAGTCCACGCGCGGCGCAGGCCTCGGCGAATTCGGCGTTCTCAGACAGGAAGCCGTACCCGGGATGGATGGCCTGCGCGCCGCTGTGTTGCGCGGCGTCGAGGATGCGCTCAGCGCGCAGGTAGCTCTCGCGTGCCGGCGCGGCGCCGATGTACACGGCCTCGTCGGCCAGGCGCACGTGGCGGGCGTCGCGATCGGCATCGGAGTACACGGCCACGGTGGCGATGCCGAGCGTGCGGCAGGTGGCGATCACCCGGCAGGCGATCTCGCCGCGATTGGCGATCAGGATCTTGTCGAAGGTCGGCAGGTCGGGGGTGGCCATGGTCGGGTGCCTGGAGAAGGGTTAGAGGTGTTGCGCTTTCGGTGTGCAGACGTGCGCTAGGCGCGCGCTGTTGTGCGTGAGGCTTCGGCCGTTGCCGTTGCTGTCGCAGTGCTTTGGCTGTTGCTCCAGCTTTTGATTTATTGGGTTCCCTTCCGTAGCGGCGGCCATCGCGGGGAAAAACCCGAAGGGCGGCGTACATGGATGTACGCCGTCCGCGGCAGGGGCAGGATGCCCCTTCCGCGGATCCCCGTGATGGACGCGGACCCGGAGCGCGCAGCGCGGAGGGCGCGTAGGCAGGGCGCGCTTTCTTTTGGTTACCTTTTCTTTGCGCGAGCAAAGAAAAGTAACTCGCCCGCAAGGGCGAAAGCTTTTGCTGTTGCTCCAAGTTTGAGTGTCAGACGAGCAGAACTGTAGGAGCGGCTTCAGCCGCGACCCACATGATCGGTAGTGCATGTCGCGGCTGAAGCCGCTCCTACGATCCAGCGGTCGTTGCCCTTGCAGCAAGAGCAAGAGCAAAGCTTTCGCCTTGCGGCGAGTTACTTTTCTTTGCTTGTGCAAAGAAAAGTAACCAAAAGAAAGCACACCCCGCAGCGCGCCCTCCGCGCTACGCGCTCCGGGTTCGCAGCCACGACGGGGATTCGCGGAAGGGGCATCCTGCCCCTGCCGCGAACGGCGTACATCCATGTACGCCGCCCTTCGGGTTTTTCCCCGCCGTGGCTGCCGCGCCGAGGGGGCCCGGTAAGTCAAAGGCAGGGCAAGAGCCAAAGCGGGAGCCAAAGCGGGAGCCAAAGCGGGAGCAAAAGCGGGAGCAAAAGCGGGAGCAAAAGCGGGAGCAAAAGCGGGAGCAAAAGCGGGAGCAAAAGCGGGAGCCAAAGCAGGAGCCAAAGCAAAGGCAGTCGCGTCAAACGCTGCCGCAAAGCCGATCAAACGGGCCACGGCCGGGCACACTGCCGCCGACATCGTCAGCGACCACCTGCGTGACCACCGCCGATCCAGGCGCACGCGCGCCTGCCACCGCGAGCGCATGCGCCCGCTCACATCCGGAACACCCCGAACCGGCTCGGCTCCGCCGGTGCGTTCAACGCCGCCGACAGCCCCAGCCCCAACACCCGCCGCGTCTGCGCCGGATCGATCACCCCGTCGTCCCACAGCCGCGCGCTGGCGTAGTACGGATGGCCCTGGCGCTCGAACTGGTCGCGGATCGGCGCCTTGAACGCCGCCTCCTCCGCATCCGACCACTGCCCGCCCTTGGCCGCGATGCCGTCGCGGCGTACCGTCGCCAGCACGCTCGCGGCCTGCTCGCCGCCCATCACCCCGATGCGCGCGTTCGGCCACATCCACAGGAAGTTCGGCGAGTACGCGCGGCCGCACATGCCGTAGTTGCCGGCGCCGAACGAGCCGCCGATCACCACCGTGAACTTGGGCACCTTGGCACAGGCCACCGCCATCACCAGCTTGGCGCCGTCCTTGGCGATGCCGCCGTGTTCGTACTTGCGGCCGACCATGAAGCCGGTGATGTTCTGCAGGAACACCAGCGGGATGCCGCGCTGCGCGCACAGCTCGATGAAGTGCGCGCCCTTCAGCGCCGATTCGGAGAACAGGATGCCGTTGTTGGCGACGATGCCGACCGGATAGCCGTGCACGTGCGCGAAGCCGGTGACCAGCGTGGTGCCGTAGCGCGCCTTGAATTCGTCCAAGCGCGAGCCGTCCACCACCCGCGCGATGACCTCGCGCACATCGAAGGGTTTGCGCGGGTCGGCCGGGATCACCCCGTACAGTTCCTCGGCCGGATACAGCGGCGGTTCCGGCGTGCGCAGGGCCAGCGGCGGGGCAGGCTTGCGCCAGTTGAGCTGGGCGACGATCGCGCGCACCCGCGCCAGCGCCTGCAGGTCGTTGTCGGCGAAGTGATCGGCCACGCCGGAGATGCGCGTGTGCACGTCGGCGCCGCCCAGATCCTCGGCGCTGACGTCCTCGCCGGTGGCAGCCTTCACCAGCGGCGGGCCGCCGAGGAAGATCGTGCCCTGCTCGCGCACGATCACCGTCTCGTCGCTCATCGCCGGCACGTAGGCGCCGCCGGCGGTGCATGAGCCCATCACGCAGGCGATCTGGGCGATGCCCTGCGCCGACAGGTTGGCCTGGTTGTAGAAGATCCGGCCGAAGTGGTCGCGGTCGGGAAACACCTCGTCCTGCAGCGGCAGGAACGCGCCGCCGGAATCGACCAGGTAGATGCACGGCAGGCGGTTCTGCTGGGCGATCTCCTGCGCGCGCAGGTGCTTCTTCACCGTGATCGGGTAGTAGGTACCGCCCTTGACCGTGGCGTCGTTGGCGACGATCACGCACTCCACGCCGGAGACGCGGCCGATGCCGGCGACCACGCCGGCGCACGGCACCTCATCGTCGTACAGACCCAGTGCGGCCAGTGGCGCGATCTCCAGGAACGCGCTGCCCGGGTCGAGCAGGGCGTCGATGCGCTCGCGCACCAGCAGCTTGCCGCGCGCCTGGTGCTTGGCGCGGGCGGCCTCGCTGCCGCCCAGGGCGATGCGCGCCTGGGTGGCGTGCAGGTCGTCGACCACCGCGCGCAGCGCGGCGGCATTGGCGGCGAAGGTGTCGCTGCCGGGTTGCAACTGGGTCTGGATCGCGCTCATGGCAGAACCGTAGGAGAAGGAAAGGACAGGCAGCTGATGTGGGAGAGGCTCTTGTCCCTGTTGCGGGATCAGCCCCGACGCGATGGCGCCGGAACGGCCTGTCGGCCGATACCTCTTTCGCCGCGCATCACTTGGTCCGCTCGAACAACTCGCGGCCGATCAGCATGCGACGGATCTCCGAGGTGCCCGCGCCGATCTCGTAGAGCTTGGCGTCGCGCCACAGGCGCCCGGTCGGATAGTCGTTGATGTAGCCGTTGCCGCCCAGCACCTGGATCGCCTGGCCGGTCAGCCAGGTCGCCTTCTCGGCGGCGTAGAGGATCGCGCCGGCGGCGTCCTGGCGGGTGGTGCGGCCGGCGTCGCAGGCGCGCGCCACTGCGTACACATAGGCGCGGCAGGCGTTGAGGCCCACGTACATGTCCGCCAGCTTGCCCTGCATCAGCTGGAAGCTGCCGATCGGTTCGCCGAACTGGCGGCGCTCGTGCACGTAGGGCAGCACCACGTCCAGCGCCGCGGCCATCAGCCCCAGCGGGCCGCCGGACAGCACCACGCGCTCGTAATCCAGGCCCGACATCAGCACGCGCACGCCGCCGCCGACCTCGCCCAGCACGTTCTCCGCCGGCACCTCGCAATCCTGGAACACCAGTTCGCAGGTGTTGGAGCCGCGCATGCCGAGCTTGTCCAGCTTCTGCGCGGTGCTGAAGCCGGGCATGCCCTTCTCGACCACGAACGCGGTGATGCCGCGCGCACCGCCGCTGGGATCGGTCTTGGCATAGACCACCAGCACGTCGGCGTCGGGGCCGTTGGTGATCCACATCTTGTTGCCGTTGAGCACATAGCGGTCGCCACGTGCCTCGGCGCGCAGCTTCATCGACACCACGTCCGAGCCGGCGCCGGGTTCGCTCATCGCCAGCGCGCCGACGTGCTCGCCGCTGCACAGCTTGGGCAGGTAGCGCGTCTTCTGCGCCGGGCTGGCGTTCTTGCGCAGCTGGTTCACGCACAGGTTCGAATGCGCGCCGTAGGACAGGCCGATCGCGCCGCAGGCGCGCGAGATCTCCTCCATCGCCACCACGTGCGCCAGGTAGCCCATCGCGCTGCCGCCGTACTCCTCCTCCACGGTGAGGCCGAGCAGTCCCTGTTCGCCGAGCTTGCGCCACAGCGGCGCGGGGAAGGCGTTGTCGCGGTCGGCCTGCTCGGCCAGCGGCGCGATCTCGCGCGCGGCGAAGGCGGCGATGCTGTCGCGCAACAGGTCGACCTCCTCGCCCAACTCGAAATTCAACGACGGCATCAGCATGGCGGCAGCTCCTGGGTGGCAGGTGGCCGGCGGCGCCTAGAATCGGACCCGCGCCGGGCAAGAGCGCCCAGCGTAGCCGGGAACGGCAAAGAAGTGAACAGAAATTCATTAATTGAACTTAGAATCACGCCATGGCCTACAAACGCTCCGCCCTGATGGAAGAACGCCTCGCCGGCAACCGCCAGCGGATCCTGCTGGCGGCGCGCCGGCTGGTCGCCGCCGACGGCTTCCGTGGTGCCCCGGTGACCGCGGTGGCGGCCGAGGCCGGGGTCTCCACCGGGCTGATCTACCGGCATTTCCCGTCCAAGGCCGAACTGTTCGTGGAGGTGCTGACCGCGGCGGTGGAGCACGAGCTGACCATCCTGCGCGCCATCGCCGCCGCGCCGGCGCCGGCGGCGCAGCGCCTGCGCGATGCCATCGCCTCGTTCGTGCGCCGTGCCCTGGCCGGCCCCGGCCTGGCCTATGCCTTCATCGCCGAGCCGGTGGAACCGGAGGTGGACGCCGAGCGCATCCGCTGCCGGCGCCTGCTTGGCGACGTGTTCAAGGGCATCCTGGCCGACGGCGTGGCCGCGGGCGAGTTCCCCGCGCAGGACCTGGAGGCGGCGGCGGCATGCCTGGTCGGCGCCTACACCGAGGCCCTGGTCGGCCCGACCGCGCCCAGCCGCGATGGGCCGCGCGACAGCGAGCGCCTGGTCGAGGCGGTGTGCGGGTTCTGCCTGCGCGCGGTGGGCAGCGCCTGAGCGCGATCGACCGCGTCGCCTGCGCCGAACTGCTGCGATGCAGCACGCATCGCCTGCGATTCCGTGCCATCGCGGCGTGCCGCGCGGCGCAAACGCTGGCTATACTCGGCCGCGTAGCGGTGGTCCGGATTACCACGTGCCAAAGGGGTGTGATGTGCGGAATTACGACCTCGAATTTCTCAAGCGCTTCTCGATGGTGATCGGCCTGCTGGTGCTGATCACCCTCGGCCTGATCGTGTTCGCGCACTACCTGCAGCGGGCCATCCCCCCGGAGGTGTCGCCGATTGCGCAAAAGCGCACCGAGGAGCGCATCGCCCCGGTCGGCGCGGTCTACGCCGGCAGCACCGGCGCCGCGGCGCAGGCCGCCGCCCAGGCGGCGGCACTGGCCAAGGCCTCGGCGCAGGCGGCCTACGGCGGCACCACCGACGGCAAGACCATCTTCAACAACCTGTGCACCGCCTGCCACACCACCGGCGTGGGCAAGGCGCCGACGCTGGACCACGCGCACTGGGACAAGCGCATCGCGCAGGGCAAGGACACGCTCTACAAGCACGCCATCGAAGGCTATACCGGCCCCGACGGCGGCATCATGCCGCCCAAGGGCGGCAATCCCGGGCTGACCGAGGAGCAGATCCACGCCACCGTGGACTGGATGCTGGCCAACCTGAAGTAACCTTGCGCCTCCCGCACGCCATTGCGCCGCCTTCGGGCGGCGCAGTCGTTTCCGCGCCCGTCGCGTGCCGGCGCCAAACAAGGAGAGTGATCGCATGCGCATGCCGCCGCCATCGTTGTTGTCGTTGCTGCTGCTGGTCGCAGCCCCCGCCGCGCAGGCGCTGACGCCGCCGACGCTGCTGCCGATCGGGCAGTTGCGCCCGGGTCCGCAGGCGCAGGGCGTGGTATTCGAGGGCGTGGTCACCGCGCGGGTGGAGGCCGGCGGCAGCGGCTACCTGGTGCAGGACGCCGGCGACGACGATCCGCTCACCGCCGACGCGCTGCTGGTACGCGGCGATGCCGAGCGCAGCCTCGCACCCGGCGATCGCGTGCGGGTGTGGGGCGAACTGGCGCCGCAGGCCGCGGCATCGGCCAAGGCCGGTACGGCCTTCGTCGGGCGCAGCGTGCTGGAGCAGGGCCACACTGTGCTGGCGCGGGCGCAGCCCTTGCCGCTGCAGGTGCTCGACGCGGCACCGGCCGACTGGTCGGCGCTGGCCGGCATGCGCGTGCGCATCGCCGCGCCGCTGACCGTGGTCGACAACGATGCGCTGGGCAAGACCGGTGAACTCGGCGTGGCCTTCGGCGGGCGCCTGTGGCAGCCCAGCGAAGTGGCTGCGCCCGGCAGCACCGAGCAGGCGGCGGTCGTCGCCGACAACGCGCGGCGCGGGCTGCGGCTGGGCACGCTTGGTGCGCCGGCTCCGACATCGGCAACCGCAACGGCAAAACTCCCGGACTATCTGGGCAGCGCCGCCGCACCGCCGCGCGTGGGCAGCACGGTGCAGGACGTGGAGGGCATCGTCGGCGGGGTGATCGACGGCGCCGCGCGGCTGTACCCGACCGCCGCGCTGCAGCTGACGCCGCCGCCGGAGCCGGCAGCCCCGCAGGTCGACGGCACCGTGCGCATCGCCGCGTTCAACCTGGAGAACTTCTTCAACGGCGACGGCCGCGGCGGCGGGTTCCCGACCCTGCGCGGCGCGCGCACCGCCGCCGAGTTCCAGGCGCAGCTGCGCAAGCTGGTGGCGACGATCCGACCGCTGCAGGCCGACGTCGCCGCGCTGATGGAACTGGAGAACGACGGCTACGGCCCGACCTCGGCGATCGCCAGCCTGGTCGACACGCTCAATGCCGGCGGCGGCGACTGGCGCTTCGTCGATGCCGGGCACGGTCCCGGCGACAATCCGATCCGGGTCGGGCTGATCTACCGCGCCTCGCGGGTCAGCCCGGTGGGCAAGCCGGCGGTGCTCGAGGGCGGCCCGTTCGCCGAACACAGCCGGGTACCGCTGGCGCAGGCCTTCCGCCGCGGCAGCGGCGCGCCGTTCGTGGTCGTCGCCAACCACTTCAAGTCCAAGGGCTGCGGCGAAGCCAGTGGCGCCGACGCCGACCGCGGCGACGGGCAGGGCTGCTGGCACGCGACCCGCACCGAGTCGGCGCGCCGCCTGGACGCGTGGCTGCGCAGCGATCCCACCGGCACCGGCAGCACGGCCAGCGTGCTGCTCGGCGATTTCAACGCCTACGCGATGGAGGATCCGCTGCGCCTGCTGCGCGACGCCGGCTGGCGCGATGCGTTGCAAGAAGCGCATGTCGCGCAGCCCTACAGCTTCGTCTACCGCGGCCTCAGCGGCCGCCTCGACCACGCCTTGCTGAGCCCGGCGCTGGCAGCGCGGTTGCGCGGCGCCGCCGAATGGCACGTCAACGCCGATCTGCCCGACAGCGACGGCTACCGCGAGCGCGATCTTCCTGGTCCGTGGCGCAGTTCGGACCACGATCCGTTGCTGTTGGGGTTTGACCTGTAGGGTCGGGAGTGGGGAAATGGGAATGGGGAATCGGGAAAGCCGGTTGTCGCCTTCCTTTCCCAGCCTCGATGTACGGGGCGTACCGCCGGAACTGATGTCATGCGCGAAGCGCAAGACTGCCGTCATGCGTGAGCGTTGTGTTTCAGGTGGTGCGTGCCGCCTTGCGTGTCACCGGCGGCTCTTGAGGATTGCTTTTGTCTCTTGTGGCGTTGCCGCGCGTGTTGCCGTGGTGCCGACCGAAGCCGGTAGGTGCCGTGCTTTTTCCCGATAGGCACGACAGCATCGACTGTTGCTGTTGCTGTTGCTGTTGCTTTCGCTTTGGCAGTTGCTTTTGTTGTTGTTTCCGCTGTTGCCGTTGCTCTGGCTTTTGACTTACCGGGTTCCCTTCCGAAGCGGCGGCCAGCGCGGGGAAAAACCCCGAAGGGGCGGCGCACAGGGACGTGCGCCGTCCGCGGCAGGGGCAGGATGCCCCTTCCGCGGATCCCCGGGCTGGACGCGGACCCGGAGCGCGTTAGCGCGGAGGGCGCGTAGGCAGGGTGTGCTTTCTTTTGGTTACTTTTCTTTGCACAAGCAAAGAAAAGTAACTCGCCGCAAGGCGAAAGCTTTGCTCTTGCACTTGCTGTTACTGTGGCCACCGCTGGATCGTAGGAGCGGCTTCAGCCGCGACCAACACAAATCGGCAATGTCTGTCGCGGCTAAAGCCGCTCCTACGGTTCTTTTTGTCCGACATGAAAGCTTGAAGCAACAGCAGAGGCTTTCGCCCTAACGGGCGAGTTACTTTTCTTTGCTCGCGCAAAGAAAAGTAACCAAAAGAAAGCGCGCCCTGCCTTGCGCCCTCCGCGCTGCGCGCTCCGGGTCCGCGGATGCACCGGGGATTCGCGGAAGGGGCATCCTGCCCCTGCCGCGAACGGCGCACATCCATGTGCGCCGCCCTTCGGGTTTTTCCCCGGTCCATCCGCCGCTGCGGAAGGGAACCCGATAAATCAAAAGCCAGAGCAACAGCAACAGCAACGGCAACAGCCAAAGCCACGCTGCATCGCGCCCCTGATCGCCTCGAGCGAAAGCGCGCTACACAGCGCGCCCCACCCTCAATGCCCGCAACGCCGCCGGTGCCTGCGCCAGTTCCACAGGTGCGCACTGGCCAGGGCCAGACTGCCGCTGACCGTCATCGCGGTTTCGCTGGCCTCGTCGGGAATGCCGAAGGCGCCGGCCAGCAGACCGAGCAGCCCCAGCGCCGCCAGCGTCCACAGCGGCCAGGGCAGCGCATCGCGCTGGTGCCCGCGCCACAGCGCCAACCCCGCCAACGGCGCGGCGATCGCCACAAACACCACGTGCACCCACTCGGCCTCGGCCCAGACGCCGAACAGCGGCAACGCCGCGGCCAGCAACGGCAAGGCCAGACAGTGCAGCAGGCACAGCCCGGACAACAGCATCGCCGAGGCATCGAAGAAGGATTGCGGCAGGGATTTCATGGGCGGTCACTCCAACGCATCAAGTGTTATATAGTAACATTTCTCGCTCGCCACGCCTTCGCGCCGATGCCCGCCATGTCCAACGCCGCCGTTTCCGATCGCCGCCTCCCCGTCACCGTCCTGTCCGGCTTCCTTGGCGCCGGCAAGACCACCCTGCTCAACCGCGTGCTGCACAACCGCGATGGCCGCCGGGTGGCGGTGATCGTCAACGACATGAGCGAGGTCAACATCGACGCCGCGTTGATCCGCGACGGTGGCGCCGCGCTCAGCCGCACCGAAGAGACCCTGGTCGAGTTCAGCAACGGCTGCATCTGCTGCACCCTGCGCGACGACCTGCGCCAGGAGGTGCAGCGCCTGGCCGACAGCGGGCGCTACGACTACCTGCTGATCGAATCCACCGGCATCTCCGAGCCGATGCCGGTGGCGGCCACCTTCGCCGTCCGCGATGCCGACGGCCGCGGCCTGGCCGATGTCGCGCGCCTGGACACCATGCTCACCGTGGTCGACGGGGTCAGCTTCCTGCGCGACTTCGGCTCGGCCGAGCGCCTGGCCGACCGCGGTCTGCAGGCCGGGGCCGACGACGAGCGCGGGTTGGTCAACCTGCTGGTGGAGCAGATCGAGTTCGCCGACGTGATCGTGATCAGCAAGGCGGACCTGGCCGATGCGGCCACCCTCGACCGCACCCGCGCGGTGCTGCGCGCGCTCAACCGCGATGCGCGCATCGTCGAAGCCAGCCGCGGCGACCTGCCGCTGGAGCTGGTGCTGGACACCGGTCGTTTCGACTTCGTGCGCGCGCAGTTGGCGCCGGGCTGGATGCAGGCGTTGCGCGGCGAGCACGCACCGGAGACGGAACAGTTCGGCATCGAAAGCTTCGTCTATCGCGCGCGCCGGCCGTTCCACCCGCTGCGCTTCGCGCGGTTGGCGCAGCGCGGCCTGCGCGACGTGATCCGCAGCAAGGGCTTCTTCTGGCTGGCCAGCCGCATGGACTGGGTCGGCGAACTGTCCATCGTCGGCGCGGCCACCCAGACCCAGGCCGCCGGCTTCTGGTACGCGGCACGCGAGCGCGTGGACCGCGGCCTGCTGGACACGCCGCTGGTGCTGCCGCCGTCGCCGCTGCCGTACACCGAACTGGGTTGGCAGCGGCAGCAGACCGCGTGCTGGAATGCGCCGCCGCCGCAGGCCGAGGAGGTCGGCGATGCGCGCGAGTACGCGGCGCTGCGCGCCATGTGGCATCCGCTGTGGGGCGACCGCCGCCAGGAACTGGCGGTGATCGGCGTCGGCCTGGACACGGCGCGGGTGCGTGCCGAACTCGATGCCTGCCTGCTCGACGATGCCGAGCTGCGGCAGGGGCCGGTGGCCTGGCAGGGGCTGCAGGATCCGTTCCCGGTGTGGAGGCGCTGATGGGGCCGGGATTCGGGATTCGGGATTGGGGAATCGTAAGAGCGGGGCGCGGGCGCTGAGGGTGTTGCCTGCGTCAAACGATCAAAAAGACAGGGGCGGTCCCGGTGTAGCCTGGTTTGCCGCGCTCCGTTTCCGTGTGGATGCGCCGAGGCGATTGGGATTCGTCACTCGCGAGTTGGATGCGCAGCGGGCGCTGAGAACTAGCCGCGCGCACCCAGCGCGATCAGCACGATCGCCGGCACCGCCAGCAGCAGGCCGAGGCGGTTCCAGCGGTTGGTGCGTTCGCCGAAGACGGCCACGCCGAGCAGGGTGCCCAGGCCGATCACGCCCAGGTTCATCGCCGCGAACACGCTGGCCGGGCTGTCCGGCAGGGCCTGGTGCGCGCGCACGTAGAACAGGATGTTGCCGAAGTTGAGCGCGCCCAGCAGCAGGCCGGCGCCGAGGTTGCGCCAGGCCAGCGGCGCGGTGCCGCGCAGGTGGCGCCACAGTTGCACGCCCAGCAGCAGCACGAAGGCCAGCGCGAAGGCCACCAGCAGCGAGGCGGCGAACGGCGTGCCGGCCTGGGCGATGCGCTTGAGCAGCACGTCGATCGCGGCGAAGCCGACCCACACCAGCAGCAGCCACGGCGCGGTGCGTGCGGCGCTGCGCGGCGTCGTGTCCGGCCGCTGCACGATGCCGGCGATCGCCAGCAGCCCCAGCGCCAGGCCGGCCAGCTTGGCGGCGTTGCCGCGTTCGCCGAACCAGAGGAAGGCCGCTGCCAGCGACAGCAGCAACGACAGCCGTTGCGCGGCGTCGGTGCGCACGATGCCCGCGCTGGCCACCGCGCGGCCCAGCACCAGGAAGATGCCCGGCAGCAGCACGCCCAGGGCCAGCAGCGCCGCCCATGGCGTATGCGCGTCTTTCAGCGCGGCCAGCGGCGGGTGCAGCAGGGCCGCGCACAGCGCCAGCGCCGCCAGGTAGTTCCAGGTCACCGCCTGGGCCAGGTCGATGCGCCGCTGCGGCGCCAGCTTCAGCAGCGCCGAGACCAGCACGCTGCACACCACACTCAACAGGACGAAGACCACACGCAGGATCCGGATCGGGAGGAAAAAGAACGCTGCGTGCACCGCTTCGGCATGTGGCCACGACCCAGCCCCGGTATTATGACCGCATGACCTCTCCCGCTTTCCCCACCGCCTCCGGCGCGCTGACGCTGCAAGGCCCCGCCGGCCCGATCGAGGCCGCGGTCGATCTGCCCGACGCCGACGTCGCCGCGCTGCCGGTCACCGCCATCGTCTGCCATCCGCTGTCCACCGAGGGCGGCAGCATGCACAACAAGGTGGTGACCATGGTCGCGCGCGCGCTGCGCGAACTGGGCGTGCACGTGGTGCGCTTCAATTTCCGCAGCGTCGGCGCCTCCGCCGGCAGCTTCGACCACGGCGATGGCGAGCAGCAGGATCTGGCCGCGGTGGCCGCCTGGGTGCGCGCGCAACGTCCGCACGACGCGCTGTGGCTGGCCGGTTTCAGCTTCGGTGCCTACGTCTCGCTGCGCGCCAGCGCCGCGCTGCAGCCGCAGGTGCTGATCTCGATCGCGCCACCGGCCGGGCGCTGGGATTTTTCCGACATGGCGCCGCCGCCGCAGTGGCTGGTGATCCAGGGCGACGCCGACGAGATCGTCGATCCCCAGGCCGTGTACGACTGGCTCGAAACCCTGGAGACGCAACCGCAACTGGTGCGCATGCCCGACACCAGCCACTTCTTCCATCGCAAGCTGATCGACCTGCGCGGCGCGCTGCAGCACGCGGTCAAGGCCTGGCTGCCGGCGGCGCAGGCGTGAGCGCGGCGACATTGCCGTCGCAGCGCTACGCCGAGGGCGTGGCGCGCGGCGACTGGCGCGACGATCCGGCCCAGCATGCGGCGCTGGCCGAACTGGACCGCATCCACGTCGCGATCGTCGATGGCGACCAGGAGGGCTGGCTGGACCGCCTGTCGGCGTTCTGGAAGAAGCCCGAGCCGGTGCGCGGGCTGTACTTCTGGGGCGGGGTCGGCCGCGGCAAGACCTTTCTGGTCGATCTGTTCTACGACGGCCTGCCGATCACTCGGAAGTACCGCACGCATTTCCATCGCTTCATGCGCGGCGTGCACGAGCGCCTGCGCGAGCATGCCGGGCAGAGCGATCCGCTGGCGAAGATCGCGCAGGAGTGGCGCAGCCGGCTGCGCGTGCTGGTGCTGGACGAGTTCTTCGTCACCGACATCGGCGATGCGATGCTGCTGTCGCGCCTGCTCGAGCGCCTGTTCGCCGAGGGCGTGACCCTGGTCACCACCTCCAATACCGCGCCGCAGAACCTGTACCTCAACGGCCTGCAGCGCGACAGCTTCCTGCCGGCGATCGCGCTGCTGCAGTCCTACTGCGTGGAGCTGTACGCCGAGGGCACCGAGGACTACCGCATGCGCGCGCTGACCCGTTCGCCGGTGTACCGCGCGCCGCTGGCCGAGGACAGCGATGCCTGGCTGGGCGAGCGCTGGAGCGCGCTCACTGGCAATGCCGAGGCGCGCCGCGGCAACATCGAACTGGAAGGGCGCAAGATCCCGGTGCGTGCGCGCGGCAAGAGCATCGTCTGGTTCGATTTCGTCGCCTTGTGCGAAGGCCCGCGCGGTCCCAGCGACTACATCGAGATCGCGCACGAGTTCACCACCGTGCTGCTCGGCGGCATCCCGCACTTCGACCGCATGAACGAGGATGCGGCGCGGCGCTTCGTCAACCTGATCGACGAGCTGTACGACCGCCACGTCAACCTGGTCTGCACCGCGCAGGACCCGCCGCCGCTGCTGTACACCGGCGAGCGCCTGGCCGGGGCCTTCGAGCGCACCGCCTCGCGCCTGATCGAGATGCAGAGCGCCGAGTACCTGTCGGCGGCGCATCGGGTCTGAGCGCGAGATCCCCGGCGCGCGCTCAGCGCACTGCGCCGGGCGCGCACAGCCCGGCGACGAAGCGGGGCATCAGGCCCGCGCCTGCAATCTCTTCCAGATAGGCGGCCGCCAGGCAACTGGCGCCGCCTTCGCGCTGCGCGCAGCGGGCCGGCCCGGACGCGCCGTCCTGCGGCAACTGCCGATCCATCGCCTGGGGCTGCGCCGCGGCCAATCTGTCGCGAAAGCGCTCCTCGGCATCGAGCAGGTCGGCGGGGGTCAAGCGGTCGGTCGGCACGTCGGGGCACTGGCGGCGGGTTTCACGCGCCAGCGCGTCGGCGCCAGCACCGACGAGCACCGGGCCGTGGGGCAGGGTGTTCGGCACCACGGCGGCGGGCGTAGCGCCGAGTGCGGCCAGCAACAGGAACGCGATGCGCATGCGGAAGCTCCTCGGGCTGCGCGGCAGCGTAGTCCTGCGCCGTCGACGGCGGGGCGGCGCGGTGTGCCCGCTTCAGCCAGAAGTTAGCGGCGGCAAAATATCGCTTGCGATTGAATCGCGCACTATGTAATATCCCGCCCATGGACCGCACCTCTCCCCCCGACGCCACCGCGCTGCTGAAGCTGGACACCCAGCTGTGCTTCGCGCTGTATTCGGCCAACCTGGCGATGCACAAGCTCTACCGCGGGCTGCTGCGCGACCTCGGCCTGACCTATCCGCAGTACCTGGTGATGCTGGTGCTGTGGGAACAGGACGGCTGCAGCGTCTCGGACATCGGCGAGAAGCTGTTCCTGGATTCGGCCACGCTGACCCCGCTGCTCAAGCGCCTGGAGGCGGTCGGCCTGCTGACCCGCCGCCGTGCCGCCGAGGACGAGCGCCGCGTGCTGATCGCGCTGACCGCCGAGGGCCAGGCCCTGCGCGCCCGTGCGCAGGCGGTGCCGGAAGGCGTGCTGTGCGCGGTCGCCTGCGACCTGCAGCAACTGACCCGGCTCAAGCACGACCTGGAAGAGGTCCGCGGCAAGTTGCAGGCTGCGGCCTGAGCGAATCCCGCCCGATCGCTCATTCCCTCTATCCCCATTCCCCTCTACACCCATGGCGCCGCGGCGCCGCCCTGCTAGGAGAACCACCATGGCTTCACCGACCACCATCGTCTACACCGCCACTGCCACCGCCACCGGGGGCCGCGACGGCCGCGCCGCCACCCCGGACAAGGCGCTGGACGTCAAGCTGTCGACCCCGCGCGAGCTGGGCGGCGCCGGCGGCGACGGCACCAACCCGGAGCAGTTGTTCGCGGCCGGCTACTCGGCCTGCTTCATCGGCGCGCTGAAGTTCGTCGCCGGCCAGGAGAAGGTGAAGCTGCCGGCCGAGCCGAGCATCGAGGGCCACGTGGGCATCGGCCAGATCCCGGGCGGCTTCGGCATCGCCGTGGAACTGCGCATCGCCGTGCCGGGCCTGGAGCGCGCCACGCTGGAATCGCTGGTGGAGAAGGCGCACCAGGTGTGCCCGTACTCCAACGCCACCCGCGGCAACATCGACGTCAAGCTGGTCGTGCTCGACTGAGCCAGCGGGATGTCCGGGCCGGCGCTGCGCCGGTCCATGGCGATACGCGAACGGGCGGCCAGTGGCCGCCCGTTCGCGTTGCAGGCCCCGCGTGTTGCCGCGCGCATTGAGGCCGCCCTGCGTGGATGCAATAGTGTGCGCTTCATCAAATCGGGCGCGCCATGCTCAGTTCCGCCTACAACGCCGAGACCGTTGCCGCCTTCCTGCAGGGCGCGCGCCGTGTGCTGGTGCTGACCGGCGCCGGCATGTCCGCCGAGAGCGGGGTGCCGACCTTCCGCGGCCAGGACGACAGCCTGTGGTCGCGCTTCGATCCCGAGCAACTGGCCACCGAGGACGCCTGGCGCGCGGACCCGGCCCTGGTCTGGGGCTGGTACCGCTGGCGCATGGCGCTCGTGGCGCTGGCGCAGCCGCACGCCGGGCACCTGGCGCTGGCGCGCCTGGCCGAGATCCGCCACACCACCCTGGTGACCCAGAACGTGGACGACCTGCACCAGCGCGCCGGCAGCGAGGTCGCCGCGCACGTGCACGGCCGCCTGTCGGCGCTGCGCTGCAGCGACTGCGGCCAGCCCTGGCGCGGGCTGCTGCCGCCGATCGACGTGCAGACGCCCAGCCAACGGTTGCCGCCGCCGGTGTGCGCGGCCTGCGGCGGCACGGTGCGTCCGGGCGTGGTGTGGTTCGGCGAAGCGCTGCCGCCGGCGGAGTGGGCGCGCGCGCAGACCGCGGCCGACAGCGCCGACCTGGTGCTGGTGATCGGCAGTTCCGGCCTGGTCTATCCGACCGCCAGCCTGCCGCTGCAGGCCAAGGAGCGCGGCGCCTGCGTGGTCGAGATCAATCCCGAACCCAGCGCGCTGTCGGCACGCGCCGACCTGCACTGGCGCGACAGCGCCGCGATGGCGCTGCCGTTGCTGCTGCAGCAGTGCAGGGTGACCTGAGCCCGCTGCACGCTGGAAGGCGCGCCTCGGCGACCGACGGGCCGTTTCGATGGCATATCGGGCCTCTCGGACGGTCGGATTCACGGTGCCGTCACGGCCGCGAATGGCCTCCGTGGCAGGACCGGAACCGGCTTCCATCGGCAAACCGTTGCCAGGCTTAGGTTTTCGTAATTTGACCCATATTTAGCGTTGACGCCGTCGGCCGACCACACTATCTTGGGGTGGTCGGTTCCTGCGGCCCCAAGCCGCGGGATCAAAAGGGAAGCCGGTGCGGCGTGCCAACGCCAAGTCCGGCGCTGCCCCGCAGCGGTAATTGGGAACGAACCCGTCATCCGCACTGAGGCGCCCGCCTTGGGAAGCGACGGGCTAGGAACCGGCCACGCGGCCGTCGCCCATCAGCCCGAAGACCTGCCGACAGCCGCGCGAAGCACACCGCGCGGCGCCGACCGTGCGATCTCCGGGGGGAGAGGGTCGGTGCAGCGTGGACCGCCCGCAGGCCTGGTGCCTGCGCTGTTTGCAGTCTTCGCGACACCGCCTGCCACCTGCGATCCGGTCGGACCGCTGCCTGCGAGGGTCGGGCGGCCGCGTGCACCACGCTTGGAGACCTTCATGAGCCAGACCCACAGCCTGCCGGCCACCGCGTCCGTCGACGCCGCCGTCGACCCCACGACCGCTGCCGCCACTGCCCAGCCGGAACCGGCCAGCAGCGAGCCGAGCAATGACCAGCGCGCCGTGACCTGGATCGTCAAGGACGGCGGCAACCGCCGCATGGCCTTCGACCGCTCGCGCCTGCAGCGCACCCTGGACCGGATCCACGCCGAGTTCCCGCAGCTGGACGTGAGCGACTACGAGCGCAAGGCCTTCGCCTTCATCGAGAAGAAGGAAAGCCTGTCGGCCGACGACATGGTCGACTACCTGATCCGCGAGGCCGAGTCGCGCGTGGACATCGCCACGCCGGAGTGGGAGTACTTCGCCGCGCGCCTGTACCTGGACCGCCTGTACAAGCGCGCCAGCAAGAACCGTTTCTACGATGCCGGCGAGAAGTACGGCTCCTACGTCGGCCTGCAGGAAAGCCTGGCCGACCGCGGCGTGTACTCGATCGACATCCTCAAGAACTACTCCAAGGACGAACTGGCCGAAGCCGGCCGCATGATCGATCCGGAGCGCGACAAGCTGTTCGCCTACAACGGCCTGTACCTGCTGGCCACGCGCTACCTGGCCACCGACAACTCGCGCAAGGTCTACGAACTGCCGCAGGAGCGCTGGCTGACCATCGCCCTGTACCTGATGCAGGACGAGAAGCCGCGCGAGCGCCGCATGCAGCTGGTCGGCGAGGCTTACTGGGCCCTGTCCAACCTGTACATGACCGTCGCCACGCCGACCCTGGCCAACGCCGGCAAGATCGGCGGTCAGCTGTCGAGCTGCTTCATCGACACCGTCGACGACAGCCTGCAGGGCATCTACGACTCCAACACCGACGTGGCGCGCGTGTCCAAGCACGGCGGCGGCGTCGGCGCCTACCTGGGCTACGTGCGTTCCTCCGGTTCGGCGATCCGCGGGGTGAAGAACTCCAGCGGCGGCGTGGTGCCGTGGATCAAGCAGCTCAACAACACCGCCGTGTCGGTGGACCAGCTTGGCCAGCGCAAGGGCGCCATCGCCGTGTACCTGGACATCTGGCACCGCGACATCGAGGCGTTCCTGGACCTGCGCCTGAACAACGGCGACCAGCGCCTGCGCGCGCACGACGTGTTCACCGCGGTGTGCGTGCCGGACATCTTCATGGAAGCGGTGGAACGCCGCGGCGAGTGGTACCTGTTCGACCCGCACGAGGTGAAGGAGGTCAAGGGCTGGTACCTGCAGGACTTCTTCGACGAGAAGCGCGGCGAAGGCAGCTTCCGCGCCCGCTACGAGGAAGTGGTGGCCGACGAGCGCATCGGCCGCAAGGTGGTCAAGGCCATCGACATGTTCAAGCGGATCATGGTCAGCCAGCTGGAGACCGGCAACCCGTTCATGTTCTATCGCGACGAAGTCAATCGCATGAACCCGAACAAGCACCAGGGCATGGTCTATTCCAGCAACCTGTGCACCGAGATCCTGCAGAACATGAGCCCGACGCGCGTCATCCAGGAGATGATCAGCGGCGACCAGATCGTCACCACCAAGCAGGCCGGCGACTTCGTCGTGTGCAACCTGTCCTCGGTGAACCTGGGCCGTGCGGTGACCGCGCAGCCGGACCTGCTGTCGCCGGACATCCTGGAGCGGCTGATCCGCGTCCAGGTGCGCATGCTCGACAACGTCATCGACCTCAACGAGCTGCCGGTGCCGCAGGCCACCATCACCAACCAGAAGTACCGCGCGATCGGCCTGGGCACCTTCGGCTGGCACCACCTGCTGGCGCAGAAGGGCATCGACTGGAATTCGCCGGACGCCGAGGCGTACAGCGATTCGCTGTACGAGCGCATCAACTACCTGACCATCCAGGCGAGCCTGGCGCTGGCCAAGGAGAAGGGTGCGTACAAGGTGTTCAAGGGCAGCGACTGGCAGAACGGCGAGTACTTCACCAAGCGCGGCTACGACAGCGCCGAGTGGCAGGAACTGGCCGCGCAGGTGAGCGTGCACGGCGTGCGCAACGCCTGGATGGTGGCGGTGGCGCCGAATATGAGCACCGCGCAGATCGCCGGCTCCACCGCCTCGATCGACCCGATCTACAGCGCGTTCTACTACGAAGAGAAGAAGGACTTCCGCCGTCCGGTGGTGGCGCCGGGGCTGACCGTGGACACTTACCCGTACTACGAGAAGGGCGCCTACAAGGTCGACCAGTTCGCCAGCGTGCGCCAGAACGCGCGCCGCCAGCGCCACGTCGACCAGTCGATCAGCTTCAACTTCTACGTGCCCAGCGGCATCCGCGCCAGCACGCTGCTGGACCTGCACATGACCGCGTGGAAGGAAGGCCTGAAGACCACCTACTACGTGCGTTCCAACGACATCGACATCAGCGAGTGCGAGTGGTGCTCGAGCTGATCGCCGGCGTCTGACGCCCGCGCCGCGCGGCAGGCCGCTCCTGCCGCGCGCGTCCTGTATTCCCGCGCCGTCCGCCGGCGCCGTTCACCCGACTCGACGAAGCACATCCATGGCCATCGCGCTCGACCGCATCAAGATCCTCGAACCGCTGCACCCCAACCGCTCCACCGGCATCATCAACGGCACCACCAGCGGCATCCTCAACTGGAACGACATCCCGTACCCGTCCTTCTACCGGGCGTACAAGGAGCTGTCGACCAACTTCTGGATCCCCGACGAAGTGGACATGAAGGGCGATGCCAAGCAGTACGGGGAGCTGTCGGCGCGCGAGAAGAACGCCTACGACTCGATCATCGGCCTGCTGGCCACGCTGGATTCGCCGCAGACGCGCTTCATCTACAACGTCGCCGAATACATCACCGATCCGGCCGCGCACGCCAACGCCGCGATCATCGGCCAGCAGGAAGTGATCCACAACGAGAGCTACTCGTACGTGCTGGCCTCGATCGCCGGCCTGGCCGACCAGAACCGCGTGTTCGAGATCGCCCGCACGCATCCGACCATCATCGCGCGCAACCAGCCGATCATGCAGGCCTACGACGACTTCATGCGCGAGAAAACCGCAGAGACCCTGCTGCGCTCGCTGATCCAGTCCTCGATCCTGGAAGGCATCAACTTCTATTCCGGCTTCGCGTACTTCTACAACCTGGTGCGGCAGAACCGCATGACCGGCACCGGCAAGATCATCAGCTTCATCAACCGCGACGAACTGGCGCATACCAAGTTCATCAGCGAGCTCATCCGCGCCATCATCGGCGAGAACGCCGAGCTGCAGACCAACGAGCTGACCGACTACGTGCACCAGGCCTTCGAACACGCGATCCGCCTGGAGACCGAGTGGTCCTCGGAAGTGCTCGACGGCATCGAGGGCATCGACGTGGACGAAATGATCCAGTACGTGAAGTACCGCGCCAACAAGATGTCCGGCATGCTCGGCATCGAGAAGCTGTACAGCGGCGCCAGCGACAACGTGATGCCGTGGATCAAGGCCTACGCCGACAACTTCACCGAGACTAAGACCGACTTCTTCGAGATGCGCAACGCCAGCTACAAGAAGACCAACTCGGACAACGGCTTCGACGATCTCTGAAGGGCCGGGATTCGGGATGATCAGCCGTTCGGCTGCTGAAAAGCCGGGCATTCGGGATTGGTGAAGCATCGCCATCCTGCTCTGACGAATCCCGAATCCCCATTCCCGAATTCCCGCCCCATGCGTATCCTGCTCGCCTACGCTTCGCTCAGCGGCAACACCCGCGACGTCGCCCGCCGCGTGCATGCGCAGTGCGAGGCGGCCGGGCACCAGGTAACGTGGATCCATACCGACCTGCAGACCCTGCACGGCGCGCTCGGCGATGCCGCGCGCGCGGCAGACTTCGATCTGCACCTGCTCGGCAGTTGGAGCGACAACGCCGGGCGCACGCCGTCGGAGATGAAGCGCTACATCGCCGAGCTGGTCGAGGCCGCCGGCAAGACGATCGAGGTCGCGGCGTTCGGCACCGGCGAGACGCAGTGGGGCTTGGAGTATTACTGCGGTGCGGTCAAACGCATCGCGCGTTTCTTCGACAGCGCCTACCCGCGCCTGGAGATCGAGCAGATGCCGCATGGCGACCGCGACAACGCGGCGATCGACGACTGGTGCGCGCAGGTGTTGGCGTTGCGCGCGGCGCGGGCGTCGTCGGCAGGCGCAGTGCCGGCGGCCGCTGCCGAGCCACCGTCCGCCGGTGCGGGCGGGTTCGCTGCGATGGGGTTGCCGCTGCATGGCAGCGGCTGACGCCGTCGCCCATCCGTTTCCTGGTAGCACCGGCGTCGTCATCGCACGCCGTGTTCCCTCCGACATCAGACAAGGTTCCGTTCCATGCTCACCACCATCACCGTCTCCAGCGCCGAACAGTTCGCCGATGCGCTTGCCGCGCACCCGCGCGTGCTGGCCGATTTCAACAAGGACAACTGCCCTGGCTGCCGCATGCTCGACAAGTCGCTGGAGCGTTTCGCCGAGAGCGACACGGCGCAGGGCGTGACCCTGCTCAAGGTGAAGATGGAAGACGTGGGCGAGGACTTCTTCCGCGCTCAGGGCCTGCGCCAGACGCCGACGCTGATGCTGTTCCGCCAAGGCGAGGAAGTGGCGCGCGTGCCCGGCTTCGTGCCGCCGGCCAAGATCGACGAAGCGGTCCGCACGCATCTGGGTTGAGCGCTCGCGTTCCTCGTATCTCGTATCTCGTAGGAGCGGCTTCAGCCGCGACGGGCTTTCCCGATAGAGCCTGTCGCGGCTGAAGCCGCTCCTACGGTTCTTCGTCTCGTCCGACAGGCAAATCTCAAGCGAAAGCCTTTGCTCTCGTCTACCGGGAAAAGCTCGCGGCTAAAGCCGCTCCTACATTGCAGCTAGGGAAGTGCAGCACCCCTACCCACGCCCGCCCGCCGCATGCCCCTGCGCCAGCTGCCACAGGTGGCGCACGATCGGCATCGCCTGCGCGGTAGCCGGCAGCGCGGCCAGCGCCAGGCGCGCCATCGGCACGCGGCCTTCGATGTCCAGGTAGCGCACGCCGGGCAACTGCACCTGCGCGGTGGAGGCCGGGACCACCGACACGCCCAGTTCCGCGGCGACCAGGTTGACGATGGAGGACATCTGCGGCGCTTCCTGTTCGATCTTCAGTTCGAAGCCGGCCTGGCGGCAGGCATCGAGGATCTCGTCGTACAGGCTGGTGCCGAAGCTGCGTGGGAACAGGATGAAGGGTTCGCCAGCCAAGGCCGACAGCGGCGCGCGGCGCCGCTTGGCCAGGCGGTGCGCGGCCGGCACCGCGATCTTCATCGGCTCGTCGGGCAACTTGAGCAACTGCAATTCCGAGGGCGTGGCCACGCTGTAGCGGATGAAGGCCGCATCCAGCCGTCCCTGCAGCAGCGCGGCGAGCAGGCCGGCGGTGTTGGTCTCCTCCAGCGCCAGCGTCACCGCCGGCCAACCGCGGCGGAAGCCGCGCACCAGGGTCGGCACGATCGGGTTGAACGCGGCCGAGGCGGTGAAGCCGAGCCGCAGCACGCCGCTCTCGCCGCGCGCGGCGCGGCGTGCGGCATCGCCGGCGCGTTCCAGGTCGGCGAGCACGCGCCGCGCTTCGGTGCGGAAGGCGCGGCCGGCATCGGTGAGCTCGGCACCGCGCGGCGTGCGCACGAACAGCGGCGTGCCCAGTTCCTCCTCCAGCGCGCGGATCTGCTGGCTCAGCGGCGGTTGCTGGATGCCCAACTGCGCGGCGGCGCGGGTGAAGTGTCCGGCCTCGGCCACGGCCAGGAAGTAGCGCAGGTGGCGCAGTTCCATGTCATATCCAGAACATATAGAGAGTCGGCCGATCATATATTGGACGCCGGGTGATGGCAGGCGAATACTGGCCCTCCGTTTCCCGCCACCCCCCCACACCGTGAACGCCTCCAGCCAATGCCCGCCGGTGCACGCCGTGGACGATGCGCCGCTGCTGCGTATCCGCCTGGCGCTGTTTCTGGCCGGCTTCGCCACCTTCTCGCTGCTGTACAGCGTGCAGCCGCTGCTGCCCGCGTTCGCGCGCGAATTCGGGGTCAGCGCCGCCGCCAGCTCGCTGCCGCTGTCGCTGGCCACCGGCGGTCTGGCGATCGCGATCTTCTGCGCCGGCGCCGTGTCGGAAACGCTGGGCCGGCGCGGGCTGATGTTCGTGTCGATCGCGCTGGCGGCGCTGCTCAACCTGCTGGCGGCCTGCCTGCCGCACTGGGGCGCGCTGGTGGCGGTACGTGCGCTGTCGGGCATCGCCCTGGGCGGCGTGCCGGCGGTGGCGATGGTGTACCTGGCCGAGGAACTGCCGGCGAGCCGGCTCGGCGCGGCGACCGGGCTGTACGTGGCCGGCAATGCGTTCGGCGGCATGATCGGCCGCATCGGCATGAGCCTGCTCACCGACCACTTCGACTGGCGCATCGCGCTGGCCACGCTGAGCGTGGTCGATCTGCTGGTCGCGGTGGGCTTCGTATGGCTGCTGCCGCCGTCGCGGCACTTCGTGCGCCGCCAGGGAGTGAACCTGCGCTTCCACCTGCGTGCCTGGGGCGGGCATCTGCGCGATCGCCATCTGCCATGGCTGTTCGCGATCCCGTTCCTGGCGATGGGCGTGTTCGTCAGCGTCTACAACTACGCCGGCTTCCGCCTGGGCGGCCCGGAGTTCGGGCTGAGCCAGAGCCAGCTCGGCATGATCTTCAGCGCCTACGTGTTCGGCATCGTGTCTTCCTCGGTCGCCGGCGCCGCGTCGGACCGCTTCGGCCGCGGTCCGGTGGTGCTGGCCGGCATCGCCACCGCGGCGCTGGGCGTGGCGCTGACCCTGGCGCATGCGCTGGTGCCGGTCATCGCCGGCATCGTGCTGCTGACCATCGGCTTCTTCGTGGCGCACTCGGCGGCCAGCGCCTGGGTCGGGCGCCTGGGCGGCCAGCACAAGAGCCATGCCGCCTCCCTGTACCTGCTGGCCTACTACGCCGGTGCCAGCCTGATCGGCTCGCTCAGCGGGGCGGCCTGGCAGCACGGTGGCTGGAACGCGCTGGTGGCCTGCTGCCTGGTGCTGCTGGGCATCGGCCTGGTCGCCGCGCAGGTGCTGCGCCGCGGCGCCGACGACAGCCGTCCCTATGGCCGCTTCGGGCCGCATCCGCCGCGCGGCGAGTGAGCCGCGCCGCCATCAGCCAACGAGGGCTCCGCGATGCAGATCGACCATCTCGACCATCTGGTTCTCACGGTCGCCGACATCGAGGCGACCTGCGCGTTCTATGCGCAGGTGCTGGGCATGCGCGTGGTGACCTTCGGCGAAGGCCGCAAGGCGCTGGCCTTCGGCGCGCAGAAGATCAACCTGCACCGGCATGGGCATGAGTTCGAGCCCAAGGCGCGGGTGCCCACGCCGGGCTCGGCCGACCTATGCTTTCTCACTGCCACGCCGCTGGGGCAGGTGGTCGAGGAACTGCGTGCCGCCGCCGTGCCGATTGAGCAGGGCCCGGTTCAACGCATCGGCGCCCGCGGTCCGATCCTGTCGGTGTACATCCGCGATCCCGACGGCAACCTGATCGAGATCGCCAACCCCTTGTGAGCGCAGGCGCCGTAGCGCCTGCACGGCGCGGTCATTCCGAATAGCTGACCGACAGGGTGACGTTGGCGTAGCCGCCGCTGCCGCCGACCAGGCGGAAGAAGTAGCTGCCCGTGGCCGGCAGCGCCATCTGCACGTTCTGCGTGGTGCCGTTGCGCAGCGAACTGTAGTCGGCATTGCTGCCGTCGGCGCCGGGGGCGCGCACCGCGCGTGCGTACAGCTTGAGCTGGCCGCTGCCGCCGAGCGTACGCAGTTGCAGGTTGCGCGCATTCACCGGCACGTCCAGGCGGTACAGCGGCCCCTGGCCGGCCGCGGCCGACAGCTTGCTGACAGTGCCGCGGCCCACGCTGATCGCCGTGGCCTCGTCGCCGCCGCCGCTGGCGCCGGCGGCACGGGCGACGGCCTTGGCGGCGTTGAGGATGCCGGCGCCGATGTACGGGGTCTGCTTGTTCGGGAAAGGAATGGAGGTCTGGGTCAGGATGTCGCGCAACTGCGCCTGCGAGGGCACCGGGCGGTTGGCGTTGAGCGCGGCGCTGATCGCCAGCGCGACCACGCCGGCCACGTGCGGCGAGGCCATCGAGGTGCCGGCGTAGCCGGCGTAGGCCGGCTGGTCCGGGCCCTTTTCGCCGGTGTTGAGCGTGGACCAGATCAGGCCGGTGCGCACCGAGCCCGATCCGCTGGCGGCGTCGTTGGCATAGACGCCGCCACCCGGGGCGGACAGGGTGATGGTGTTGCCGTAGTTGGAGTAGTAGGCGCGGCCACCGGTGATGCCGTTGGCCGCCACGTTGATCACGCCCGGGCAACTGGCCGGCGAATAGCCGGCGGCATCGGCGTTGTCGTTGCCGGCCGCCACCACCACCACGCTGCCGCGCGCGATCGCGCTGGAGATGGCAGTGGAGGTCACCGAATCCTGCGCACAGGAACTGCCGCCGCCCAGGCTCATGTTGATGACTTCGGCCGGATTCGGATTGTCCGGCACGCCGTCGACGTGGCCGCCGGAGGCCCAGACGATGGCATCGGCGATGTCGGCGGTGGTGCCGCCGCAGTGGCCGAGCGCGCGGATCGGCAGGATCTTCGCATCCGGCGCCACGCCGGCCATGCCGATGCCGTTGTTGGTGCGCGCGGCGATGGTGCCGGCGACGTGGGTGCCGTGCCAGGAACTGCCTTTCTGGTCCTGCGGCTGCGCGCAGCCGCCGTTGGCCACCAGGTACTTGTCGTCGGTGGTCCAGTCGCCGGTGTCCCAGCCGCCGGCCACGCGCCCGTTGCTGGAGCGGCCGGACAGCAGCGCGTCGCTGATGAAGTCGTAGCCGGCGCTGGCCAGCGAGGTGTCCAGGTCCGGATGGGCGGTGATGCCGGTATCGATCACCGCCACCACCACGCCCTGGCCGGTGCCGTACTGCCAGGCCGGCACCAGGTCGATGCCGCCGCGGTTGGGATAGCCGGTGGTCTCCGGCGCGAGCGTTTCCAGGTGGCCGTCGGGCGTGCGCAGGTGCCACTGCACGGAGTAGCCGGGATCGTTCGGTGCGGTCGCCGCGCTGGCCGTGGCCTGCGCGGTGCTGCGCACCGGCTTGAGCAGCAGGTTGGGCTCCACGTGCGCGATCGCGGGGTCGGCCTTCAAGCTGGCGATCAGCGTCTGCAGCTGCGATGGCGTCAACGCACGGCTGGGCCGCACCAAGTCGGCGCCGATGGCGAGCCGGCGCACCCGGTTCAACGCCGGCGCGGCCTGCCGGTAGCTGCTGGTCCAGGTGCTGGCGGTGCTGCGCGCGGCCATGATCTGGTTCAGCGTGGCGCTTGCCGCGCGTGCGTCGCGGACGGCGCTGCTGCCGTCGCGGTAGGTCACGATCAGACCGTCGTAGACCGTGGATTGTCCGGGCGCGGCCTGGGCCAGGACCGAAAAGCGCGGGGCGGTCTGCGCCTGCGCGGTGCCGGCGAGGGCCAGGCCCAGCGACAGGGCGAGCAGGTTGCGGGAAAGCGGGGTGGCATGGGTCATGGCGATGTCTCTGCGAAGAGCGATGGAAGGCGTGGAGATCACGAAAGGGGCGACACCTGCGGCCGCGTCACCAGCTGAAGCCGGCGCCGGCGGACACGCTCTTCTCGCTGCCGGAGAAGGCGCCGCCGAGCGAGACGCTGGCGCGGTTGCCGATCGCGCGCTGGTAGCCGACCGCCAGCGCGCTTTCGCCGCCCTGCGAACCGACACCGACGCCGACCCTGTTGGCCCCGGCCAGGCCGGAGGTGTTGGTCGCCATGCCGGCGTAGGCGGCACTGACTGCGCCCATGCGGTCGATGCGCCGGTCCAGGTGCTGGAAGCGCTGGTCGGTGTCGGTGCGCAGGCGGGTCAGGTTGTCGTCCCAGCCGGCCATGCGGTTGTCGGTGTAGGCCTTGGCGCTGCTCAGCGTGGCGCTGTCGCCGGCCTGCATCTGCGCGACGTTGACCGCATCGGTGGCGGCGCTGCCGGCGGCGACATTGCTGATCTGGCGTTCGTTGCCGGCGCTGCCCACCGAGACGGTGTTGGCGCGGGTGGCGGACGAACCCCGGCCGATCGCCACGGCGTTGGTCGCCGAGACCGAGGCGCCCTGGCCGATGGCGGTCCCGGACGCGGCGGTGACCGTGGCGCTTTCGCCCACCGCCACGGCATTGGTGGCGCTGGCACTGATGCTGGCGTTGGCGCCGACCGCGGTGCTGCCGTCGGCGTTGACCTGCGCGTTGCCGCCCAGCGCCGTGTCGTTGGGCCCGTAGGCCAGCGCATTGGAACCGATCGCCGTGCCGTTCTGGCCGTTGGCGGTGGCCTGCGCGCCGACCGCCACCGCATTGGTGCCAGTGCCGACAGTGGGACCGCCAGTGGCGCCGCTGCCCACCGCCACACCTCCGCCACCGCTCTGCACCAGGTTGCCGACCCGGGCATCCAGCGCCGAAAACGCGCCGTCCAGCGCCGACAGCGCCGAGCCGACGTTGCCGTAGCTGCGGCTCTGAATCAGGTAGCTGCCGCCATTGAAGCTGCCATCGCCGCCCACCGCACTGCCGGCACCGAGCGCACTGGCGATGCTGCGCAACTGCAGCACGTTGACCGCGTCGGTGTCGGCGGTGCCGGCGGCCACGTAGGTGAGCTGGCGCAGCGCGCCGTCGTTGCCGAAGGCGACCGCGTTGTCGCGGTCGGCCATCGCACCTGCACCGATCGCCACGCTGTTGGCGCCGGTGGCGGCGCTGTTGTAGCCGAGTGCGACGGTGCTCGCGCCCATTGCGGTCGCACCGCTGCCCAGTGCAGTGGCGCCGTTGCCGTTGGCGCTGGCGATGCTGCCGAAGGCGCTGGCATCGACACCGTCGGCGTAGGCCTGACCACCCACCGCCATGGCGTTCTCGCTGGTCGCCAGCGCCTGCGCGCCCAGCGCCACGCTGTGGATCGCATCGGCATGGCTGTCGAAGCCCAGCGCCACGCCGTAATCCGACAGCGCCCAGCTGCCGGCGCCCACGTTCACTGCGCCCAGGCCGTTGGCTTGGGCGGAAACGCCGCTGTTGCTGGCGCCGATGCTCACGCTCTGCTGGCCGGAAGCCGAGGCGCCTTCGCCGATCGCCACACTGCCGTCGCCGCTGGCGGTGGCGGTGTAGCCCATCGCGGTGCCGAAATAGCCGGAGGCGGTGCTGTAGCCGCCGGCCGCGGTGGCACCGACGTTGGACGCCAGGGCGGCGTAGCCGAAGGCGCTGGCCTGTTCGCTCTCGGCACGCGACGAACCGCCGACGGCGGTCGCATAGATCCCGCTGGCCGCGGAGGTGGACCCCACCGCGGTGGCGCTGTCGCCATCGGCGCTGGCGTTCCAGCCCAGCGCGCTGGCGTTGCCGGCGGTGGCGGCGGCGGCCGTGCCGATCGCCAGCGCACCGAAGCCGGTGCTCTGCGCGCCGGCGGAATCGCCGTTGGCGCTGCCGAAGAAGCTGCCGCCGATCGCGATGGCCGAGGTGCCGCTGGCCACCGCACCGTCGCCCATGGCGATGGCGGCGCTGTCCGATGCCACGGTGTGGTGGCCGATGGCGATGGCGAAGGCGCCGGAGGCGTCGGCGCGTGCGCCCATCGCCACCGCGCGCAGGCCGGCGGCGCTGGCGTAGTCGCTGCCGTCGTTCAGCCCTTCGGCCAGGAAGTAGTGGGTGGTGTTCTGGCTGCCCGGTTGCACGTCCTGGGCGGTGGCGTCCTGCGGCGTGGTGTCGGCGGCGTCGGCGCTGTCGGTCTCGGCGCCGGGGTTTGCGGCGGCGGTAGCGCGTTGTGGCGTCTGCGTGGCCGCAGCGGCGAAGGCGCTGGCGGGCAGGCTCAGTGCGAGCAGCAATGCGGCGGTCAACAATCGGTCAGACGTCTGCGGGAGGATGGACGAGGACGACGACAGCGGGCGCGCACCGGCGCGCAGGGCGTTGGGCAGAAAAGGCATGGTCGGTTCCGGGGCTGGGGCCGGGAGCGTCGTCCCGACAACGAGTCAGGCCCGATTAAGGCCGCAAGCCCTACGGCCCTTCAATGCACGCAGATTCACCGCTTCCTCACGGTAGACTCACCGTCATGGGAGTCCGGGTGAGATGGGGTGCGCACTCTCCGCCGGTCGCGCTCGCCGCGCGGCTGTGGCGGCGCCTCTCGCTGTGGCTGCGCCGGGTGCCGATCGCCGACCCGCTGGACCGGCGCAACGCGCCGGCGCTGCAGGTGCTGTTCGTGTTCCTGGGCAGCGAGATTCCGCTCAACAAGCTCTATCACCTGCTGACCGCACCGCGCATCGAGATGGGCACGGTGCAACTGGCGGTGGACGTCGGCACCGATGCGGCGATCGCCGCGGCGGCCTGGGCCGCGGTCTGGATGATCCGCCGCGGCTTGCTGAAACAGGCCACGGCCATGTTCATCGCGGTGGTGCTGTGCTCGGCGGTCGCCGCCAACCTGGCGTTCGGCTACCAGCTGCAGGCCTTCGATCCGTATCCGATGATGATGCTGACCCTGGCCGCGCTGGTGATCGGGCGCCGTGCGCTGTGGCTGGTGTACCTGTGCATCCCGCTGATCTTCTGGCTGGGCATGGAAAGCCCCTGGGGCCAGGACCCGCACGGCACCCGCAGCCCGTTCCAGAACCTGCCCTCGCTGGCGCTGAGCTACCTGATGATCACCCTGGTGCTGGACCGCACCGTCGCGGCGCTGCGCGAGAGCCTGTGGCGTGCGCGGCGCAGCGCCGCGCGCCTGCGCGTGGAGATGCGCGAACGTGCCCAGGCGCAGCAGCGCCTGCTGCATCTGCAGAAGATCGAGCTGGTGGAACAGCTGGCCAGCGGTGTGTCGCACGACTTCAACAACATCCTCAGTGCGATCCTGGGCTACACCGAGCAACGCCACTGCGTGCACGAACTGGACTATCACCCGCCGCGCGATGCGCTGGTGCTGGCCGAGGCGCTGGAAGGCGTGGCGCTGGCCGCGCACCGCGGCGTGGCGGTCAGCCGCAAGCTGCTCAGCTTCAGTCGCCGCGAGGCCAGCGTGCCCGAGCGCTTCGACGCCGGCGAAGCGCTGCGCAGCCTGCAGCCGATGCTGCGGCAATTGTTGGGCGCCACCGTGCAGGTGCGGCTGGACCTCACCGCCGACCCGGCACCGGTGTTCCTGGACCGCAGCCGCTTCGACCTGGCGCTGCTCAACTTCGCCGCCAACGCGCGCGATGCGATGCCTGGCGGCGGCGGTTTTTCGCTGCAGCTGCGCCGCGACGGCGAGGCCATCGCCATCGCCATCGCCGATACCGGCGTGGGCATGAGCGAGGCGGTGCAACGGCGCATCTTCGAGCCGTTCTTCACCACCAAGCCGGCCGGGCAGGGCACCGGGCTGGGCCTGGCGGTGGCCTTGGAGATGGCGCAACAGGCGCAGGGCAGCCTGCAGGTGCGCAGCACGCCCGGCGCCGGCACCTGCTTCGTGCTGCGCCTGCCGCTGGCCGGGCTCAGCGCTCCTGCGGCATGAGCAGATAGCCTTCGCCGCGCACCGCGCGCAATGGCAGCGCGCTGCCGGTGCGCTCGTGCACTTTCTGCCGCAAGCGGTGCAGCAACGCGTCCAGCCGGTGCGGGTCGATCTCCAGCCCGGCATTGCCGCCGAGCATGCCGATCAGCGCATCGCGGCTGACCAGCCGCCCGCGCGCCTGCCACAGGCTCTGCAGCACCTTGCGCTCGGAGGCGGTCAACGGCACCGCCTGCCCGTCCGGCGCGAACAGGCACCAACCGTCGTCCTGCAGTTGCCATTCCTCGCTGGCCGGCGCCGCCGGCCGCAGCATGCGCCGGGCCACGCTGAACAGGGTGGCGGCGAGGATCTCGATCTGCACCGGCTTGATCAGGTAGGCATCGGCGCCCTGGACCAGCCCGCGCACCAGATCCGGCTGCTCGCCGCGGCCGCTGAGGATGACGATGCCCATGCCGGGGTGGCGTTCCTGCAGCTGCTGGGTCAGGGTGAAGCCGTCGCTGTCGGGCAGGCCGATGTCGAGCACGATCAGGTCGAAACGGTGCGCCTCCAGCGCCGCCCACAGCGCCTGCGCGGTGCGCAGCGGCGTGGCCTCGAAGCCGTGCCGCACCAAGCCCGGCAGCAGCACGCGGTCGCGCAGCACATCGTCGTCCTCCAGCAACGCCACCCGCAGCGGGGTGTTGGCGGCAGCAGCAACGAACGGGGGCGGGATGGGATCGGGAACGCGGCTCACGAGGCGGAATCGGCGAAGGGACGGCATTCCTCACGGAGCAGCGTGCGGCGTCGAGGACGCCGTGACCGCTGAGCATCCTGCCGCGTCCTGGACAGTAGCCAGTTTCCAACGGGCTTTCAATGCGCGCTGCAACGCTTCAGCGGCCGCGGCGGCCCGGACTTGCGTTGCCGCCGCGCGCACCCAAGATAGGAAGGCGTCGCGCCATCGGCGCGCGCCTCCACCACGTCCGGGACCGCCACGATGTCGCAGTTGCTGCAGGATCACGCCGCGTCCGCGCAGGCCGCGTCTTCCGCGCTGGAGGCGTTCGTCGACCGCCATCGGCGCCTGTTCGTGCTCACCGGTGCCGGCTGCAGCACCGACTCGGGCATACCCGACTACCGCGACGCCGCCGGCGACTGGAAGCGCGCGCAGCCGGTGACCTACCAGGCCTTCATGGGCGAGCTGGCGACGCGGCAGCGCTACTGGGCGCGCAGCCTGCTCGGCTGGCCGCGCTTCGGTCACGCCCGGCCCAATCCCACCCATGCCGCGCTGGCGCAGCTGGAAGCGCGCGGCCAGGTCGACGTGCTGCTGACCCAGAACGTGGACGGCCTGCACCAGGCAGCCGGCAGCCGCGCCACCATCGACCTGCACGGGCGCCTGGACGTGGTGCGCTGCATGGGCTGCGAGCGGCGCATGCCGCGCGAGGCGTTCCAGCAGCACCTGCTGCAGCACAACCCGCAGTGGGCGACGCTGCAGGCCGCACCGGCGCCCGACGGCGACGCCGACCTGGAGGGCGAGGATTTCGCCAGCTTCGTGGTGCCGGCCTGCGCGCACTGCGGCGGCGTGCTGAAGCCGGACGTGGTGTTCTTCGGCGAGAACGTGCCGCGCGAGCGCGTGGCCAGCGCGTTCGCGCATCTGCAACGCGCCGACGCGGTGCTGGTGGTCGGTTCGTCGCTGATGGTCTATTCCGGCTTCCGCTTCGTGCAGGCGGCGGCCAAGGCCGGCCTGCCGATCGCCGCGGTCAACCTGGGCCGCACCCGCGGCGACGACCTGCTGAGCCTGAAGGTGGAGCAGCCCTGCGCGCAGGCGCTGGCGTTCCTGCTGCCGGCAGCCGAGCGCGTTCCGAATCCCGGCACGAACTGATCCATCGGCAGTGGTTGATCGCGCTGCGCGGCAGGAGTGCAATGACTGCCTCCCGCGCCGCGCGCGGCGTTTCCACGGATCTGCATCGTGAGTCAGTTGTTCTCGCCCCTCGCACTGGGGCCGCTGTCGTTGTCCAACCGCATCGTGATCGCGCCGATGTGCCAGTACTCGGCCGAGGACGGCCGTGCCAGCGATTGGCACACCCAGCACCTGGGCCAACTGGCGCAGTCCGGCGCCGGTTTGCTGATCCTGGAAGCGACCGCGGTGGAGCCGCGCGGGCGCATCAGCTACGCCGACCTGGGCATGTGGGATGACGCCACCGAGGCGGCGCTGGACGCGGTGTTGCGCGCGGTGCGGCGCTGGTCGCCGATGCCGCTGGGCATCCAGCTCGCGCATGCCGGGCGCAAGGCGTCCACGCACAAGCCCTGGGACGGCGGCGGCGCGATCGCGCCGGACCAGCCGAACGGCTGGCAGACCGTGGCGCCGTCTGCCCAGCCCTTCGCCGCCGACGGCGTGCCGCCACAGGCGTTGGACCAGGCCGGCATCGACGCCATCGTCGAGGCGTTCGTGGCGTCGGCACGGCGCGCCGAGCGCCTTGGCGTCGCGCTGATCGAACTGCATGCCGCGCACGGCTACCTGCTGCACCAGTTCCTGTCGCCGCTGAGCAACCAGCGCACCGATGCCTACGGCGGCAGCCTGGAGAACCGCATGCGCCTGCTGCTGCGCGTGCATGCGGCGGTGCGCGCGGCGGTGGCATCGAGCATCGCAGTGGGCGTGCGCATCTCCGCCACCGACTGGGTCGACGGCGGTTGGGACCTGGCGCAGAGCGAGGTGCTGGCGCAGGCGCTGCAGGCCCAGGGCTGCGATTACCTGCACGTGTCCAGCGGCGGGCTGGACCGGCGCCAGCGCATCCCGGTGGCGCCCGGCTACCAGGTGCCGTTCGCCGAGGCCTTGCACCGCGCGGTGCGGATGCCGGTGATCGCGGTCGGCCTGATCACCGAGCCGCAGCAGGCCGAGGCCATCCTCGCCGAGGACCGCGCCGATGCCATCGCGCTGGCCCGCGGCATCCTCTACGATCCACGCTGGCCGTGGCACGCGGCCGCCGCGCTGGGCGCGCGGTTGCGCCCGTCGCCGCAATACCTGCGTTGCGAGCCGCATGGGGCGCGCGGCGTGTTCGACGCCTGACCGACGCGCCGCACGGTTGGCGGCCTCCACTTCGATTTCTTCAGGGAGCATGCAATGACGACGATTGGATTTCTCGGCCTGGGCACGATGGGCCAGCCGATCGCGCTCAACCTGCTGCGCGCCGGCCACGCACTGACCGTGTGGAACCGCAGCGCCGCGGCGGCGCAGCCCCTGCTCGAGGCCGGCGCACAGCAGGCCGCGCAACCGGCCGATGCGGTGCGCGGGCCGGTGTTGTTCTCGATGCTGGCCGACGACACCGCGGTGCGCGAGACCCTGCTCGAGCGCGGCGCACTGGACGCGCTCACCGCCGGCAGCGTGCACGTCAACATGGCCACGATTTCGGTGGCGTTGGCGCGTGAGCTGCACGCGCTGCATGCCGAGCGCGGCGTCGCCTACCTGGCGATGCCGGTGCTGGGGCGGGTCGAGGTGGCCGCGGCCGGCCAGCTCAACCTGCTTGCCGCCGGCGACGCCGCGGCCCTGGCGCGGGTGCAGCCCTTGCTCGATGTCATCGGGCGCAAGACCTGGTATTTCGGCGCCGCACCGGAACAGGCCAACGCGGTCAAGCTCGCCGCCAACCTGTGCCTGGCCAGCGCCATCGGCACCATGGCCGAGGCGTCGGCGCTGGTGCGCGGGCACGGCGTGGACGCGGCCGATTTCCTCGACATGCTCACCAACACCGTGTTCGCCGCACCGGCCTATCAGACCTACGGTGGCATGATCGCCGAGCAGCGCTACAGCCCGGCCGGCTTCAAGGCCACGCTGGGCTTGAAGGACGTGCGCCTGGCGCTGAACGCCGGCGAGACCCGGCACGTGCCGATGCCGCTGGCGGCGGTGCTGCGCGACGCCTTCATCGAGGCGATCGCACACGGCGACGGCGAGCTGGACTGGGCGGCATTGGCCAAGGTCGCCGCGCGCCGCGCCGGCCAGGGCTGAGCCGGACGCGTGGATCTTCAGCGGGCCTTGGCGGCGCGTGCCGCACACTGCGTGCCCGCTTGAGCCTGGCGTGCGCTTGCCGCTAAGGTGCGGCGATTTGCTGGCGCATCACAGGAGGATGCCATGAGTCCGAATTCATCCGATCCCGGCGACAGAGCGCCGATCGAGCCGCCGCGCGCGGTGGTGCGCGAGGCCGTGCCCGGCCCCGATCATCCGGACCATCCCGACCATCTCCTGTACGCGCAGATCCGCGAGGGCGTGCATGCGCTGGACGCCGCCTGCGGCCGCGCGCCGGACGCGATCAGCGAGCGCATGGTGGCGCGGCTGCTGCCGCTGGCCAAGGAATACGGCTTCGACCAGGTCGACCACGTGGTGCTCAGCCGCGAGATCGGCGACGTGGAGGATGGCGAGAACGTGTTCCTGGTACGCGGCGACCTGGACGACCCGGCGCACCTGCGAGCGCACATCACCACCCACGAAGCGGTCGGCATGTCGGTGGAGGACTCGCTGGCGCGCCTGGAAAAGGTCAATCGCCGCCTGGCCCTGCGCCTGCGCCCGGAGTGAACGCAGGCGAGTGAGCAGCGTCCTGGGCTGAGCAATGTCCTCGGCGCGGCGTCAGCCGCGACCAGGTTTCAGGATAAGGATGGCTGAGCCCCTCTCCCCCCCGTGAGAGGGGTTGGGGTGAGGGTCCGGCGCGCAGGGCACCCGGTGTGTTTCGACTGCGCGAGGCTGCGCCCGCACCCTCATCCGCCCCTTCGGGGCACCTTCTCCCGATGGGAGAAGGAAGTGCCGTTCTGTGCGGGCTTCTTCGGTCGTCGCTGCATGACAATTGATCTACCGCTATTGCGTGGTCGGCTGTCCCGACTCCCCAATCCCCAATCCCCAATCCCCAATCCCCGCCTTTCCCCTATCATCGGCGGATGCGCCCCGACTACATCCTGACCCTGTCCTGCCCGGACCGTACCGGCATCGTCTTCCGCGTCAGCGGCCTGCTGTTCGAGCACGGCTGCAATATCCTCGATGCACAGCAGTTCGGCGACGAGGAAAGCGGCCGCTTCTTCCTGCGTGTGCATTTCGATGTGCCCGCCGACGGCATCGTCGCCGCGGTGAAGGTGCAACTGGAGCCGCTCGCCGCCGACTACGCGATGGACTGGCAACTGCACGACGCGCGCCGCCGTGCACGCCTGCTGGTGCTGGTCAGCAAGCAGGGCCACTGCCTCAACGACCTGCTGTTCCGCGCGCACAGCCGGCAACTGCGGGTGGACATCGCCGCGGTGGCCTCCAACCATCCCGATTTCGCCGCGCTGGCCGGCTCCTACGGCGTGCCGTTCCACCACCTGCCGGTGAGCGCGGCCAATCGCGCCGAACAGGAAGCGCAGCTGCTGGCGCTGGTCGAGCGCGAACGCATCGACCTGGTGGTGCTGGCACGCTACATGCAGATCCTGTCGCCGACGCTGTGCGCGGCACTGGCCGGGCGCGCGATCAACATCCACCACAGCTTCCTGCCCAGCTTCAAGGGCGCGCAGCCGTACCACCAGGCGCACGCCCGCGGGGTCAAGATCATCGGCGCCACCGCGCACTACGTCACCGGCGACCTGGACGAAGGCCCGATCATCGAGCAGGACGTGGCCCGCGTGGACCACGCCATGACCCCGCGCGAGCTGGTGCGCCTGGGCAGCGATACCGAGTCGCAGGTGCTTGCCCGCGCGGTGCGCCGCCACGTCGAGCATCGCATCCTGCTCAACGGGCATCGCACGGTCGTGTTTCGGTGAGGCGGGGAGTGGGGAATCGGGATTCGGGATTCGGGATTCGGCATTCGGGATTCGCCAAAGCCTGCAGGGCCGTCGGCACATCGGTGATCAGCCAGGCCGCTTTTGCGAATCCCCAATCCCCAATTCCCAATCACGGCTCAAATCGATAACCCGCCCCGTACACCGACCGCACCCAGTCCGCGACGCCGGCGTCGGTGAGCTTGCGGCGCAGGTTCTTGACGTGGCTGTCGACGGTGCGGTCGGTGACGATGCGGTGGTCGAGGTAGAGCCGGTCCATCAGTTGCTCGCGCGAGTACACGCGCCCCGGTGTGGCGGCGAGGGTGCGCAGCAGGCGGAACTCGACCTGGGTCAGGTCCAGGTCGCGGCCGTGCACGCTGGCGCGGCAGGCGTCCTCGTCGATCTGCAGGCCCGGCGCCGGCGCGCCGTTGGGATCGTGGCGATGGCGGCGCAACACCGCTTGCACCCGCGCCACCACCTCGCGCGGGCTGAACGGCTTGCAGATGTAGTCGTCCGCGCCGATCTCCAGGCCGAGCAGGCGATCGATCTCCTCCACCCGCGCGGTGACCATGATCACCGGCACCGCGCTTTCCCTGCGCAGGTCGCGGCAGATCTCCAGCCCGTCGCGGTTGGGCAGCATCAGGTCCAGCAGCACCAGGTCCGGCTTTTGCGCGCGAAAGGCGCCCAGCGCCTGCGCGCCATCGGCGATCCAGTCGTGCGAATAGCCGGCCGCATGCAGGTACTCGCGCAGCACCGCAGCCAGGCGCGGTTCGTCCTCGACGATCAGCACGTGCCCGATCGGATCCAGGCTGCTCATGCGGCCAGCGCCGGCAAGCGCAACACCACGCGCAATCCGCCGAGCGCGGAGGCCTCGGCGTCGATCGTGCCGCCATGGGCCTCGGCGATGTTGCGACAGATCGCCAGGCCCAGCCCACTGCCACCGCTGGCGCGGTTGCGCGAGGCCTCGGCGCGGTAGAAGCGTTCGAACAGACGTGCGCGCTTGTCCGCCTCCACGCCCGGCGCACTGTCCTCCACTACCAGTTCCAGCACCGCGTCGCGGCGCGCGCAGCGCACCTGCACGATGCCGCCGGCGTCGGTATAGCGCAGCGTGTTCTCCAGCAGGTTGCCGAGCAGTTGCTGCAGGCGGCGCTCGTCGCCGTCCACCTGCAGCGGCCCGGCCTGGATCTGCACCTGCAGTTGCAGGTGCGCGGCGGCGAAGCGCGCGCGCATGCCGTCCATCACGGCGGGCAGGATCACCGCCAGGTCGACCGGCGCGCGCCGGTAGGCGAGCGCGCCGACGTCGGTCAGCGACACGTCGTACAGATCCTCGATCAGCTTGCCGAGTTGGCCGATCTGCTGGTGCAGCGAACCCAGCGAGTCGCGCGTCATCGGCCGGATGCCGTCCTGCAGCGCTTCCAGTTCCGCACGCAGCACCGCCAGCGGCGTGCGCAGTTCGTGCGAGATGTCGGCCATGAAGTCGCGGCGTGCGCGTTCGTTGTGCTCCAGCGCCTGCGCCAGCAGGTTGAAGTCGCGCGCCAGCTGGCCCAGTTCGTCGCGCGCGCCGGCGTCGATGCGGGTGGCGTAATCGCCGGCGGCCAGGCGGTGAGTGGCGCCGGCGAGGCCGCGCATGCGCTGCAGCAGGGCGCGCGACAGCAGCCATCCGAGCAGCGCGGCGACCACCAGCGAGGCGCTGCCGATCATCCACCATGCGTGCTGCTGCGCCGCGTAGAAACGCGCGTCTGCCCCCGCCAGCGCCTTCTGGAACGGCAGCATCGCCATCCAGCCGACGGTACGGCCGCCGACCACCACCGGACGCAGGATGTCGTCGCGTCCGACGTCGGGATTGCCGATTACCGGCGTGTAGTCCTGGTCGAGCAGCGCGAAGCGAAACACCGCGCCGGTCTGGTCGGAAACCGGCGGTGCCATGCGCGGCGTGCCGATGCCATGCTCCGGGCGCATCAACACGAACCAGACATCCGGATTGTCGCGCACGAAATCCCAGTTGCCATGCCGCGCGTACTCGGCCCTGACCCGCGGCAAGGTCTCCAGCATGCGCTCTACCCCTTGTTGGTTGAGGTAGTCCAGGAACTGGCGTTTGACGAAAGCCTGTACGGCCAGGCCGTTGATCAACAGCACCGCCACGCACGCGGCGAGGATGGCGAGGAACAGCTTGGCGGTGAGGCCCAGTTTCATCGGAGGCAATGCGGCGCGGGAACGGCAGATGCTGCGTATTAGCCGCGTCGCAGCAAGGGAAAGCAAGCGAATCCGCGCCATCGCCGGCGATCTCCAAATTTGCTGCACATTTGCGCCCTAGCGTGGCCACCTTCGGATCTCCCGTGAGTGCGCCGCATGCTGCTCGTCGTCCGCCTTTTCTCTCTTTCGTCCTCGCGCTGGCTGCTGCTCGCCGCCATCGCCACGGCCGTGGCCGCGTGTTCCTCCAAGCCGCCGCCGCAGATGCCGCAGACGCAGGTCGGCGTGCAGACGGTGAAGGCGCAGCGGCTGGCGGTGGACCAGACCCTGTCGGGACGCACCGTGGCCTACATGAGCTCGGAGGTGCGCCCGCAGGTCGGCGGCATCCTGCGCAAGCGGCTGTTCGCCGAGGGTCAGGACGTCCGCGCCGGACAGGTGTTGTACGAGATCGATCCGGCCAGCTACCAGGCCGCATACGACACCGCCAAGGGCGATCTGGCGCAGGCCGAGGCAGCGGTGTTGTCGGCCAGGCCCAAGGCGCAGCGCTACCAGACCCTGGTTGGACTGGATGCGGTCAGCAAGCAGGACGGCGACGATGCAGTGGCCACACTGCGCTCGAACGAGGCGGCCGTGGTCGCGGCCAAGGCGGCGTTGCAGACCGCGCGCATCAATCTCGACTACACGCGCATCACCGCGCCGATTTCCGGCCGCATCGGCACCTCCAGCTACACGCCGGGCGCGCTGGTCAGCGCCGGCCAGAGCGAGGTGCTGGCCACCATCAACCAGCTCGACCCGATGTACGTGGACGTGACCCAGTCCAGCGCGCAACTGCTGCAGTTGCGCCGCCAGCTCGATGCCGGCCAGCTCAAGGCGGTGAACGGCAAGGCGGAGGTGAAGTTGCAGCTGGAGGACGGCAGCACCTACGCACGCAGCGGCACGCTGGAGGTGGTGGATGCCGCGGTCGATACCGCCACCGGCACGGTCAAGCTGCGCGCGGTGTTCCCCAATCCCGATCATCTGCTGCTGCCGGGCATGTACGTCAAGGCGGTGCTGCCGATGGCGGTGGACGAGCAGGCCATCCTCGTGCCGCAGCAGGCGATCAGCCGCAACAGCAAGGGCGAGGCGGTGGCGATGGTGGTCGGCCGCGACAACAAGGTCGCCCAGCGCGTGCTGACCACCGGCGATGCCATCGGCGACAAATGGGTGGTGCGCGACGGCCTGAAGGCCGGCGACCGGGTCATCGTGCAGGGCCTGCAGAAGGTGGCGGTCGGCGCGGAGGTCAAGGCGGTGGAAGTGAGCGAGAGCACCGCGGCCGGCAAGGCCGCCGCCACCGCACAGCCGGCTTCCCACGGCACTGCCGCGGCGCCCAAGGCCGACTGAGGAACCGCCATGGCCCGCTTCTTCATCGACCGTCCCATCTTCGCCTGGGTCATCGCGATCGTGATCACCCTGGCCGGCGCGCTCTCGATCCTGTCGCTGCCGTTGGAGCAGTATCCCGACATCGCTCCGCCGTCGATCAACATCAGCGCCACCTACACCGGCGCCTCGGCGGAGACCGTGCAGAACTCGGTGACGCAGATCCTCGAGCAGCAGATGACCGGCCTGGACCACCTGCTGTACATGTCCTCCAGCAGCAGTTCTGCCGGCACTGCCTCGATCACCCTGACCTTCGATTCCGGCACCGATCCGGACACCGCCCAGGTGCAGGTGCAGAACAAGGTCTCGCAAGGCGAGGCGATGCTGCCCGAGGCGGTGCAGAGCAATGGCGTGACCGTCACCAAGTCCATGGGCAGCAGCATGTTCATGGTGCTGGCCTTTACCTCCGAAGACGGCAGCATGGACAGCACCGACATCGGCGACTACATGGTGTCCACGTTGCAGGATCCGATCAGCCGGCTCAACGGCATCGGCGGGGTCAACGTGTTCGGCTCCGAGTATTCGATGCGGATCTGGCTGGATCCGGAAAAGCTGCGCACCTATGCGCTGATGCCTTCGGACGTGAGCAACGCGATCTCGGCGCAAAACGCCGACGTCTCCTCCGGCGCGCTGGGCGCGTTGCCGGCGGTGCAGGGCCAGCAGCTCAACGCCACGGTCACCTCGCGCAGCAAGCTCAGGACCCCGGCGCAGTTCGAGGCGATCGTGCTGAAGTCGCAGACCGGCGGCGCCACGGTGTACCTGCGCGATGTGGCGCGGGTCGAGCTGGGCTCCAAGTCCTACGCGTCCAGTTCCAAGTACAACGGCAAGTCCGCCTCCGGCATGGGCCTGGAATTGGCGACCGGCGCCAACGCGCTGGACGCGGCCAAGGCGGTGGAAGCCAAGCTCGAGCAGCTCAAGCCGTACTTCCCCGCCGGGCTCAAGTACGAGATCGCCTACGACACCACGCCGTTCGTGCGCATCTCCATCGAGGAAGTGGTCAAGACCCTGCTCGAGGCGATCGTGCTGGTGGTGCTGGTGATGTACCTGTTCCTGCAGAACTGGCGGGCCACGCTGGTGCCGGTGATCGCGGTGCCGGTGGTGCTGCTGGGCACCTTCGGCGTGCTGGCGTTGCTCGGCTATTCGATCAATACGCTGACCATGTTCGCGATGGTGCTGGCGATCGGCCTGCTGGTCGACGACGCCATCGTGGTGGTGGAGAACGTCGAGCGCCTGATGAGCGAGGAAGGCATGTCGCCGCGGCAGGCGACCTATACCTCGATGGGGCAGATCTCCGGCGCGCTGGTCGGCATCGCCCTGGTGCTGACCGCGGTGTTCCTGCCGATGGCGTTCTTCGGCGGCGCCACCGGCGAGATCTATCGCCAGTTCTCGGTGACCATCGCCGCGGCGATGCTGCTGTCGCTGCTGGTGGCGCTGACCCTGAGTCCGGCGCTGTGCGCCAGCCTGCTCAAGCCGATCGAGCAGGGCGGGCACGTGTCGCGCAAGGGCCCGCTCGGGCGCTTCTTCGGCTGGTTCAATGCGCGCTTCGACCGCGGCGCCGACGGCTACGGCCGCGGCGTGGGCAAGCTGATCGGCCACCGCAAGCTCGGCGGCTTGGTCTATCTGGTGTTGCTCGCGGTGATGGCGCTGCTGTTCTGGCGCCTGCCCAGTTCGTTCCTGCCCGACGAGGACCAGGGCATGCTGATGGTGATGTTCACCACGCCGGCCGGCGCGACCCAGCAGCGCACGCAGCAGTCGATCGACCAGGCCGCCGCGTACATCCTCAAACAGCCGGAGGTGGCCGGCATGATGACCATCACCGGTTTCAGCCTGGCCGGCAGCAGCCAGAATTCGGGCATGGGCTTCATCAAGCTCAAGGATTGGGTCGAGCGCGACGCTTCGGCGCAGGAGATCGCCAACCGCATCACCGGCGCGATGATGGGCACGCTACCGGATGCGCAGGTGTTCGCGCTGTCGCCGCCGGCGATCAACGGCCTGGGCACCACGTCCGGCTTTACCCTGGAATTGCAGGACGTGGCCGGCAAGGGCCACGACGCGCTGGTCACCGCGCGGCAGCAACTGCTGCAGCTGGCCAACGCCGATAAGGAGCTGAGCGCGGTGCGCTTCAACGGGTTGGAGGACGCGCCGACCTACCGCGTGCAGATCGACGACGCCAAGGCCGGCGCGCTGGGCCTGAGCGCTTCGGACATCAACGCCACGCTGGCGACGGTGATGGGCGGCAGCTACGTCAACGACTTCCTCAACAACAACCGGGTCAAGCGCGTCTATGTGCAGGGCGAGCCGGCCGCCCGCATGCTGCCGGCCGATATTGGCCGCTGGTACGTGCGCAACAGCAGTTCGGAGATGGTGCCGTTCTCGGCCTTCTCCAGCAGCCAGTGGGCGTATGCGCCGCAGGTGCTGAGCCGCTTCAACGGCGTGGAGTCGATGGAGATCACCGGCAGCGCCGCCAGCGGCATCAGTTCCGGCGAGGCGATGAACGGCATCGCTGCGCTGGTGGGCAAGGTCGGCAAGGACGTGGGCTACGCCTGGTCGGGCATGTCCTACCAGGAGCAGGCCGCCGGCGCGCAGACCTGGATGCTGTACGCGGTGTCGCTGGTGTTCGTGTTCCTGTGCCTGGCCGCGCTGTACGAGAGCTGGTCGATCCCGATCTCGGTGATGCTGGCGGTGCCGGTGGGCATCGTCGGCGCGCTGCTGGCAACGTGGCTGCGCGGGCTGTCCAACGACATCTATTTCCAGGTCGGCCTGCTGGCGACGATGGGACTGGCGGCCAAGAACGGCATCCTGATCGTGGAGTTCGCCAAGGAACTGGAAGAGAAGGGCCAGCCGCTGGTCGAGGCCACCCTGCATGCGGCGCGCATGCGCCTGCGGCCGATCCTGATGACCTCGCTGGCGTTCCTGCTCGGCGTGCTGCCGATGGTGGTCAGCAGCGGCGCCGGTTCCGGCGGCCGCCATTCGCTGGGCACCGGCGTGCTCGGCGGCACGCTGGTCTCGACCGCGCTCGGCATCTTCTTCGTGCCGCTGTTCTACGTGATCGTGCGCAGTCTGTTCCCCGGCAAACGCGCCGAACCGGCACCGGCACAGCTGCAGGAGGCGAACCCGTGACCACTGTGTTCCTGACCCGCTCGGCGCTGGCGCTGGCCTGCGCCGGCCTGCTCGCCGGCTGCGCCAGCCTGGCGCCGAGCTACGCGCGCCCCGACGCGCGGGTGCCGGCGACCTTCGCCAACGGCGACAGCAGCAGTGGCAATGGCGACGCCGTGGCCAACGTGGCTTCGCTGGACTGGCGCCAGGTGTTCCTGGACCCGCGCCTGCAGCACGTGATCGCGCAGGCGCTGGAGCACAACCGCGACTTGCGCGTGGCCGTGCTCAACATCGACAAGGCGCGCGCGCAGTACCGCATCCAGCGCGCCGACCTGTTCCCGTCGGTGAGCGTGAGCGGCAGCCAGAGCGCCTCGCGCAGCAGCGCCGCCACCAGCCTCAGCGGACGTTCCGAGGTGGCGCGCACGTATGCGGCCGACGTCGGCATCAGCAGTTGGGAGCTGGATCTGTTCGGGCGCATCCGCAGCCTCAAGGAAGAAGCCCTGGAAACCTACCTGGCGACCGCACAGACCCAGCGCAGCACACGCCTGAGCCTGGTTGCCGAAGTCGCGGCCGACTGGCTGACCGTGGCCGCCGACCAGCAGCGTCTGGCGCTGGCGCAGCAGACCCTGGACAGCCAGCGGCGGACCCTGGCGCTCACCGAGGCGCGACACCGGGAAGGCATCGCCTCCGGGCTGGACCTGGCGCAGGTGCAGACCAGCGTGGAGAGCGCGCGTGCCGACGTGGCCAGCTACACCACGCAGCTGGCCACCGCGCGCAATGCCCTGGACCTGGTGGTCGGCGCGCCGGTGGCGGCCGATGCCCTGCCGCAGGCCGGCGCGCTGGAGGGCGGCGTGGCGCTGGCACCGCTGCCGGCGCCGCTGGAGTCGCGCGTGCTGTTGCAGCGCCCGGACGTGCTGTACGCCGAGCACACGCTGAAATCGGCCAACGCCGACATCGGCGCGGCACGCGCGGCGTTCTTCCCGACCATCTCGTTGACCGCCTCGACCGGGCGCAGCAGCGGCGCGCTGTCCAGCCTGTTCGATGCGGGCAACCGCACCTGGTCGTTCGTGCCCAGCATCAGCGTGCCGATCTTCCGCGCCGGCGCGCTCAAAGCCGAACTGGATGTGTCCCGCATCACCCGCGACGTCAACGTCGCCACCTACGAAAAGGCCATCCAGAGCGCCTTCAGCGAAGTGGCCGACGCACTGGCCACGCGCGCGCAACTGGACGAACGCATGGACGCGCAGCGCGCCCTGGTCGCGGTCACCCAGCGCAGTTACGACCTGGCGGAGGCCCGCTATCGCAATGGCGTGGACAGCTATCTAGACGCGCTGGACTCACAGCGTTCGCTGTACTCGGCGCAGCAGGACCTGATCACGTTGCGGCTGACCGAGGCCGGCAACCGCGTCACCCTGTACAAGGTGCTCGGCGGCGGTGCGGATGCGCAAAGCGGCGAGTCTGTGGCGGACGCGGCGCGTTAGCGCATTCAACGCACGACCGTAGCAGCGGCCTCAGCCGCGACAGGCATGACCGACCCCACCTGCCGCGGCTGAAGCCGCTCCTACAAAAACCGCATCCGGGTCGAAAGATCAGCGCCGCACCAGCTGACATGCCCGGGCGGCGCTGTTACCAATCCCCAATCCCGACAAACCAATCCCCGCCCCTCAACGCGCCGCGTTGGCGTTCATCGTCGCGTTGCGGCTGGCGTCCAGGTACTGCGCCGGATCGCGCATGCCGGTGGTGTGGCATTGGCCGGTGGTGTGGCCGCGGTTGACGCCGCCGGGCAGCTGGCCGTTGACCTGCTCCACGGTGCCGTCCTCCGGGTCGCTCAACACCAGGTCAGAGGCCGCATTGCAGTAGTCGTTGGTGTACCAGTTGGTCTTGGCGAAGGAGGTGGTGTAGTAGTTCACCAGCGCCCGCGCCGAGTTGGGGATGCCGGCCAGCCACGCCTTGGCGCCGTCGTAGGTCAGGTCGTTGTTGGTGCCGCAGCCCACGCCGAACCACGAGCCCACCGTGGCCAGGATACCGGCCAGGTTGGTGCCCTGGTACGGGGTGCCCACCGACTGCATCACCCGCCCGCCGCTGGCGTTGTCCAGGCCGCTCCAGTAGTACACGTACAGATGCAGCGCGGCCATGCCGCCCTGGCTGTGCGCCACCGTGCCGAACGAGTTCCACTGGCTTCCGAACTGCGCCAGGCGTTGCGCGAACTGGTCGTTGCTGCGGTTCTGGTTGACGTCCAGGAACGCGGAGGCGTTGCTGAACTGCGCCACCGGCCACACCCCGCCCGAGCAGTAGCCGTGCACCAGCACCAGCCGCTTGCCGGTGGCCTGCGCCTGCATGTCGGTGGTGGCGGCGCTCAGCTGCGCCGGGCGCTCGCCCATGCGCATGCTCTCGTCGATCGCGCCGCTGCTGCGGGCGATGCTGCTCCGGCGCAGCGCCGGCAGGGTCAGTGGCAGCGTCGCGCGCGTGGCCAGCGGCACGAAGTTGTCCGGATCCTCCACGCGCAGGTTGCGCAGGGTGAACGGCGCACGCGCGCCGGCGCGGGCGATCCAGCGTTCGTCCACGCTCAACGGCAGGCGTCCGTCCTGCGGCGCGAGCATGCCGCCGAGCCAGGCCACCGGCACTGCGCTGCCGTCGCGGCCGGTGCCCCACAGTTCGCCGAGTACGCGGTAGTGCGCCGGCGCCTGGCCGCCGCCGATGCGCACCGGGATCGGCAGGGTCAGGCGAGTGCCGGGCTGGGCGCTGGCGGCAACCGCGTCGGCGTTGATGCGCAAGGTGGTGTCCAGCACCGGCAGCACGTGCTCGCTGGTGCGCACGAAGGCCTGGCCGCCGGCGTCGTGGCCGTGCACCACCACCTGCGCGATGTAGGTGCCGGTGGCGGTCGCCGGGAAGTCGCCGGCATACACGCCGTCGCCCGCGGCGCCGTCGCCGTGGCGGCCGTCGTCGGCCATCGGCCACTGGCTGATGGAGCCGTCCGGCGCGATCACCCGCAGCTGCGCGGTGTCGATGCGGCCGCTGCCGGCGCTGCGCGCCAGCGACACGCCACCCTGCGCATCGATGCCGCCGAGCAGGGCGGTCAGGCCGATGCGCTGGCCACGCTGCAGTTGCGCGCGGTCGCTGGGATAGGAGGCCAGTTGCGTGCGCGGGTCGCCTTCCATCAGCACGTAGCCACGCTGCGCTGCGCTGCTGCTGTCCGCCTGCAGGGTCAGGGACCACTCACCGTTGGCGGCGGTGTCAACGCGGTACTCGCGGGCCGGCAGCGCGGCGCCGCCGGCGCCCAGTTGGGTGGCCTTGGCGCTGGGCGCGAGCATCGGCGTCGCGGCGGCGGTGCCTGCGCGTGCGCTGGCCGAAGCCGGCGCACTCAGGCGCGGCTGCCAGTCGTGTTCGCCGGACAACACCACGAAGCGCAGCTTGCCGTTCTCCACCGGCAGGGTGGTGTGCCATTGCGCCGGGCCACCGCTGCGCGCGGTGGAGAACTCCACGGGCAGCAGTGCGCTCTTGGACAGAATCGCCGCTTCCGCCGGAGCGGGTGCGCGCATCTGCGCGAACTCCTCGGGCGGGCCGGCCAGTTGTTTGGGAATCAGTTCGGCCGCATGCAGTGCGGCAGCGGGGACGACGAGATACAGGACGCAGACGGCGGACAGTTTCGACAGCTTCGGCATGACGCGCTCTCCCTGGCGGTGCTGAGTAGCAGACGCACCTACCGGATACGCGGCGCAGGGCGCCGCCGGCAGCACGTCGGCGAGGACGCAGCGCCCCCTCGCCACGCGTTCGCCTCCGGTTATAGCCAGCGCACATTGCCGGACAAAGACGCAATGCAGCAATGCGCGCCGAACTGGGATGCCGGGCATGCCTGGAGCGCGGTGATGCCCGGCGCACGTGGCGCCGGGCATCGTCGGCTCACGCCGCCTGCGCCTGCTGCGTGCGCAATTGCCGCGCCGCGGCGACCATCGCTTCCAAGGCGCTGCGCGTTTCCGCCCAGCCGCGGGTCTTCAGTCCGCAATCCGGGTTGACCCACAGTTGCTGCGGATCCAGCACCGCACGCGCCTTCTCCAGCAACGCCACCATCTCCTGCGTGCTCGGCACGCGCGGCGAGTGGATGTCGTACACGCCCGGCCCGATCGCGTTCGGGTAGCGGAAGCGCACGAAGGCATCGAGCAGTTCCATGCGCGAGCGCGAGGTCTCGATCGAGATCACGTCCGCATCCATCGCCGCCACCGCCTCGATGATGTCGTTGAACTCCGAGTAGCACATGTGGGTGTGGATCTGCGTGGCATCGCGCACGCCGGCCGCGGCGATGCGGAAGCTCTGCACCGCCCAGTCCAGGTACGCCTGCCAGTCGGCGCGACGCAGCGGCAGGCCTTCGCGGATCGCCGGCTCGTCGATCTGGATCACGCCGATGCCGGCCGCCTCCAGGTCGCGCACCTCGTCGCGCAGCGCCAGCGCGATCTGCCGGCAGGTTTGCGCGCGTTCCTGGTCGTCGCGCACGAACGACCACTGCAGCACCGTCACCGGCCCGGTCAGCATGCCCTTCATCGGCCGCTCGGTCAGCGACTGTGCATACTGGGTCCAGCGCAGCGTCATCGGCGCCGGGCGCTGCACGTCGCCGTAGATGATCGGCGGCTTCACGCAACGCGAGCCGTAGCTCTGCACCCAACCATGCCGGGTGAAGGCGAAGCCGTCGAGCTGCTCGCCGAAGTACTCGACCATGTCGTTGCGCTCGAACTCGCCGTGCACCAGCACGTCCAGGCCCAGCTGCTCCTGCGCACGCACGCAGCGCTCGGTTTCGGCGGCCAGGAACGCGTCGTACGCGGCATCGTCGAGCTTGCCGGCCTTGTGCTGCGCGCGCGCCTGCCGCACCTGCTCGGTCTGCGGGAACGAGCCGATGGTGGTGGTCGGATACAGCGGCAGCCGCAGCGCCGCCTGCTGCGCCTGGCGGCGCTGCGCATACGGCGACTGCCGGCGCCCGGCGTCGTCGGTCAGCGCCTCCACCCGTCGTGCCACTTCGGGGCGATGCACGCGGGCGGAGGCGCGGCGGCTGGCCAGCGCATCGCGCGCTGCATCCAGCCCCGCCTGCGCCTGCGGCTGGTCGTCCAGCGCATCGGCCAGGGTACGCAGTTCCTGCAGCTTCTGCCTGGCGAAGGCCAGCCAGCCGACCAGTTCGCGGTCCAGCTTGGTCTCCTGCTGCAGATCCACCGGTACGTGCAGCAGCGAGCACGACGGGGCCAGCCACAGCCGCTCGCGGCCGACATGGCCGGCGGCGTAGCGGGCCAGGGTCAGCGCGTTGTCCAGCGGCGTGCGCCACACGTTGCGGCCGTTGACCAGGCCCGCCGAGAGGACGCGCCCGGCCGGCAGGGCCTGCAGCACCGCGTCCAGTTGCGCCACGCCGCGCACCAGGTCCACGTGCACGCCATCCACCGGCAGCGCCATCGCCAGCTCCAGGTTGTCGCCCAACTCGCCGAAGTAGCTGGTCAGCAGCAGCTTCGGCCGCGGCGCCTGTGCCAGGACGTCATACGCGCGGCGATAGGCGGCGCGTGCGGCCTCGTCCAGGTCCAGCACCAGCGCCGGTTCGTCGAGTTGCACCCAGCCGGCGCCGGCCGCATGCAGGCGCTGCAGCAGTTCGGCGTACACCGGCAGCAGGCTGTCCAGCAGCGCCCAGCGGTCGCTGCCGTCCACGGTCTTGGACAGCGCCAGGAAGGTCACCGGCCCGATCAGCACCGGCCGGGTCTGGATGCCCTGCGCCTTGGCTTCCAGGAACTCCACCACCGGCTTGTCGCCGCGCAGGCGGAAGTGCTGGCGCCGCGCCAGCTCCGGCACCAGGTAGTGGTAGTTGGTGTCGAACCACTTGGTCATTTCCAGCGCGTGCAGGTCCAGGCCGTGTTCCTGCGTGCCGCGCGCCATCGCGAAGTAGCCGGCCAGCGGATCGGCATCGGCCAGCGCGCGGTAGCGTTGCGGGATGGCATCGAACAGGAACGCGGTGTCGAGCATCGCGTCGTACAGGCTGAAGTCATTGCTGGGCGGCACGTCCACCCCGGCCTCGCGTTGCAGTTGCCAGTGGCGCAGGCGCAGGTCGCGTGCGGTGTCCTGCAGTTGCGCGCCGTCGATGTCGCGGCGCCAGTAGCGTTCCAGCGCCTGCTTGAGCTCGCGCCGCGCACCGATGCGCGGGAAGCCCAGGTTGGTCACGATCGTCATGTTGCGTTTCCTCATTGCGTTCAAGGGCATTGAGGAACGAAGGAACCGCGCGCCGCGCGTCCCGTTCGCACGGACCGCCTGCCACGCCAGCGACCTTCGCCCCCGCGGGCGAACCGGTACCGCGCGGGCAGGCGGACGACGCGGCGCGGCGCAAGGCCAGGTCGCGGTCCGGCCGCCTCCCCGCGGAAGCGCCAGGTCGAATCGGAGGACGCACGGTCCTCCGGCCGGGGCCGGTATTCGGGCTGATGGACACGCGCACCGTGCCGGCTGCGCACCTACTGTCCGTCGCTTCCCAGGCCGGCATGCGCCGGCCCAGTGCCATTGACGGAGGTCGTTTCCATTCACCGCTGCGGGGCAGCTCCGGAATGGGCAGGCGCTTGCGGCGCCGGCCGTCACCGGATTCCCGTTTAAATTAATCCCTTCATCCGAATGAAGCGATGAATACCTTCGGCGAGCGCACGATAGGCCGGATGGGGCGGGCGGTCAAGGGCCTTCTCAGATTGACAAGAGTGAATGCATGCTGTGCCATGCGAAGCACTGACAAACCCAAGGATGGATGAGGTGCAACTACCTGACTGCAGCTCAGCGTTTTCCACTTCTGTTTTCGCCGATTGCCAAAAGCTCATTGATGCACATATCTGGCCGATTTCGTCGGCGAGCTATGAGAACTGGACAAGACAATTTACCAGCCCTCAAGAGCAGTTCTTTGCGGCTTCTGTGCTGTCCTGCCTCAACGTGCGGTCACGCAAGCAGTTCGAGGCCGGGCTAATAGCTCTGTTCCGAGGTGGCGTAAGCCGCCGATTGTTCCCCAATGAGCACGATCTTCATCTGAGCCAGTTGCTGGAGCGCGGCGATGGCAGCGTTCGCTTGGTGCCTGTTGTCTGTGACGACGATCCGCCCACCAAGTCTGGCCCTCTAGTTATGCGACGGCTTCAACGACTCCTGCGTTGCCGTCCAAGTGCCATGGTATGGCCATGGCGGGCAGTCGAGCTGATGGATGAGGGTAAGGTAGACACCATCGTTTTCGTCGATGACTTTCTGGGTGGAGGAACCCAGTTCGAGAAGTTTTTCAAGCGTTGGATGTTCGACACCAAGCTCACGAGCGCGTCGATGGTCTATGCGCCGGTGACAGCACACCAACAGGGTCTGACTCACTTGGCTGGGCTCTGGCCCCAGCTACATATCATCTGCGGCGAGTACCTGGGTGCCAGCCATGGGTTCTTCTCAGACGAAGTCTGGTCGCGGGTGGGGCACGAAACTGTTTCGGCGCAAGATGCCGCCACATGGTACGAGGGATTTGCCAACGAACGCGGAATCGTACCCCGCAGCACCGGCCACCTGGGGATGGGCTCGCTGGCCCTAACCTACGGTTTCGAGCACTCCACACCCAACAATTCCCTGCCTACGCTCTGGTATAAGTCCCAAAGCTGGCAGCCTCTGCTGGAGCGATAGGCGCATGACCACGCGGTTCCCCGATGCATTTCTGACTGTCCGCAGCGAGGAGGGAAACATCGACAAGTGGGGCGACTTTATCGTGCCTCCCTTCATCCATACCTTGGGCATCAAGGCACAGACAAAGGCCTTCGTTATTGTGGGTGGACGCGGGTGTGGCAAGACCACTCTGCTCCGCTATTTTTGTCATCCGACTCAGTTTTCCCCGCGGCGCAGCGATTTGCCCGCCGACGCTTTCAGCCACATCGGCTTGTACTGGCGTGCCGACACCAACTTCCTGAATTCTTTCGTAGGCAGTGAGCAGTCCGAGTCGCGATGGCGTGCGGCCTTTGAACACGTACTCGCCTGCGAACTGGGTCGGGAGCTGGTCGGCGCCCTTAGGTCGATCAATTGCAACGAGACCCGCCGCTCCTCCTATGGCGGCCTTGAGAAGCTGGATCTGTCTCCATTGGATGTGTTTGACGCCGGATTCGGCAACTCCTTGGAAAGCGCCGACCGAGTGCTCGCCCGCAAAAGCAGCGAGCTTGCGATTTGGCTCAATAACATGGAACAGGAGTCGGTGCCACGATTCATCCCCTTGACCGCCTTCCTCAGCGCTTTCGTTGGGGTGATTCGCGAACAACTGGGGTATCTAGCTAAATCGACGTTCGTCGTTTTCATCGACGAGTACGAGAACATGCGGGTGGAGCAGCAGAAGTTCATCAATGGGCTGCTCAAGCACGGTGTTCCGCCGTTGCTGTTCAACATCGCCATGAAGCGTAATGGCTTCCAGGTCAAGCAAACCTTGGGGCCGGAGTCTATCGAAGCCATATCCGACTACAGTCAGGTCGACATCGAGACCGAACTGATGGAGGACTTCGAGCTGTTCGCAGCAGAGCTGATGTTCTTTCGACTGGCCGAGTTGCGCCCGGATCTGGCCAGCTCACTGGTGGTCGATACCGACCAGCTAACCTCCGTGGATCGTGTCTATGAGCGATTCGGCGACGATAACTATAGGCGCAAGGTTGTGAGCGCCGCTGAACATATGCTGCCACGCATTGGCGAGCGAGAGGCCGCCGAGCTCATCCTCAACGATCCCCGTCTACGTGCGCGCTTGGTTAAGAACATTTCCTCAGCCTTGGAGGCCAGGGCGGCCAAGCTCACACCCGAAGCATTTATTAGCGAGGCGGTGCCTTGGGCTTCAGTCATCATGCCTGCTTTGCTTTCCCGTCAACGTGAATCACCCACTGATCTACTCGCGGAGCTGCGCAAGCAGGAAGGCGGAAGTGAGACGCGCTTTGGGTATGGTCAGGACCTGATCATGACCAACTTGTGGGGTTGTATCAACGCGCTGTACATGGATGCTCAGCGGACATCCGTGCTCTTCAGCGGTTTTGGTGCGCTGACGCTCATGACGCGTGGCAATGTGCGTCACTTCATCGACTTGGTCCACCGTATCTTTCTGGCGTACGAGAAAAGCGGGAAGATCAGTAGGGATCTGCCCGAAGTAGAGGCTCGCATCCAGATGGAAGCCATTCGCGAAGCCAGCGATGCCATCTTGGCCAAGGTCAAAGGACACGGAAAGTATGGGCCTCAGCTCCATGCCATGGTGCAATGCTTGGGATCGATCTTTCGCGAGCGCCATCGCGCCACCCGCCAGTCCGAGCCGGAGATCAATCACTTCGTGTTGGGCACGGGCGAGCTAACCGAACAACTGCAGACGTACTTGGACGAAGCAGAGAAGTGGTCAGTCCTCTCCATCGCGCGGGAGACCAAAATGAAGGCGGCGGCGATGATCACATACGATTACATCCTCAATCCCGTCTATGCCCCGTTCTTCCAGATCTCATTTCGCAAGAAGCGCAGCATGAAGCTCGATGCCGAGCAACTTCGCGTCATGCTGGAAGGCGACCAGGGACAGCGCAATCAGCTTGTCCGCGAACTAGGCAGGCGCGAAGACGATGTCATGGACCTGTTTGCGGGTACAAACTGACATGGGCGTCTTCACTAACGGGGCTTTCAAGTTCTTCTCAAGCGCCTCGTTCGCACTCGATTCGTCGTGGTTATCGTGTGATATCGCTTTGGTGGGTGAGGCGGTCGACGACCGGGGCGAGGCGAGCATTGCAGCCATTAGTGGCGGTGCTAGCCAGGTGCTCAAACTGCGCTTTGACGTTGACAGTCAATCCTTCTATGTAAATGGCGTGGCGACTCGATTTGCGGACTTCCAAGCCAAGCTGGCACCGCGCGCCGTAATTCTTATCGATGGGACCACGATGGGATTTGGCGAAATCTTGCAGGCGGTGCGCTTTGCCCGAGCTAACGGCTGTCATGAGCTCCGCTTCCTTTACGCCGAGCCAAAGTCCTACTCCGCAAGCGTCCCGCTTCAAGGTCATGCTCAGGCGATTGACCACCAGCTGACCACAAACTGTAGCTTCTCAACCGTGCAGGGCTTTGCGCAGGAGTATTCGAGCAGCCGTTTATGCTCGCACATCTTCATGCTCGGCTTTGAGCCTTCGCGCTTGCTCAGTGCCATCGAGCAGCGTCAGTTCACCGACGATACAAAGCGGCTTTTCGCCGTCGTTGGCGTTCCGGCGTTCCAGGCTGGGTGGGAAGCCTTCAGCATCCGTCCGCATTTGGATGCCTTGGCAGACATTTCCATTGACGAGAACCAGATTTACTACTGTCAGGCCAATTCTGTTCGCGAGGGCTACATGACGCTGTGGTCGCTGTACCGGGAATTGGGCGATGAGAACGGGTGCTTCTACGTTTCACCTTTGGGCACGAAACCACATAGCGTGGCGGCGGCACTATTTCTGGTAGAAACCAAGGGCGCTGAGGCCTGCACATCGCTGTACTACGACCACCCCGAACGCGTAAAGCGACGTTCCAAGGAGGTCGGGCAATGGCACTTGGTAAAGGTACAACTGACTTAGGCAGGTAGGAGTGGCATCGAGGCCAAGGTCTGCACGGTCAGGTGCTTGGCGCAGCTGCCGGCCGCGTGTGCCAGGCGCCACTCAGTGCCGAAAGAGCTGGATAGGGTTTGCCACACCCGCTGGCGGTACTGCTGCGGCACCGTAACTCGATAGACCGATTCGGTGTAAGGACCTGACCCGCCATGGACGCGTGCTTGCCGAGCGATGCAGCGGCTTCCCACCCGTGCGATCAGCATGTCGCCGGCACGAGCGATTTGGTGGCCGGTAAGTTCACCCCCAGTCAGGTGAACATCACCTCCGCACACGTCTAGGTCAGTCGTATGGAAAGCTTCCAGCCCCAGGCGCTTGTAGTCGGCGTTTGAGCGGCTGCCACGGGTGATGAGCGCGCCGGCCGAGGACAGCGTTTCCCGCATGCGCGACAGGTCTACGCCTAGACGCTCGATGGCACGGTGGTAGTCGATGTCCAGGCTGGCGTGCGCCGCAGCTTGGTCGATAGACAGCTCGTCGACGATCCGGCCCTCCACGTTCGCCTTGCGCAAGACGATGCGCCTTTTGCGAACAGCGGCCTTACGCCCGGAAATCATGTGGGCGTACACCTGCGCGCGATCGAAGACCTTCTCTGGCAGTTGAGTAACGATGAGCTCGCCCATTTCCCGAGCAAGTGTGGTCCGAATGCCCGCGTAGATCGGAGCGCAGAGGATCGGCGAGGCCACGATGAAACCTAGGCTGGTGCCGCGGACGGCCATGTTCCAGGCTTTGACCAAGAAAGCCACGTCCCCGCGCAACCATGTCCCTTCGGGCTGGAAGCCCAGGTCGGACTGAGTGACCTGGCTTGCCAGCTCTTCGGTCATCGCCATGTGGCCGAACGGTGGATTGGACAGGATCCAGCTGGGCGCTGCGGAGGGCTGCCATTGGCCATCGAGCACATCGGCCTGAACTACGCGCCGGTTACGCTTGCGACTCTGGGTTAAGCCGCGTACGAGGGTGGGATCCACTTCCAGCAGTGTGGCTCGCGCCCCAGGATGCATGCGATGCGCCGCATCGCTGAGTGCGCCTTGTCCGGCGCCCAAGTCCAGAAGCGAGCACACGCCACCTGCCGGCACAGGGAGTGACTGCACCAGCAGGTCGGCTATGGCCCGCGGCGTGAATACCTGGCCGTACGAGTCGGCGAGATTTCGGGCCTTGCGGTAGCGAAGGTCGGCCATCTAGGCGGCTCCTTTGTAGGAGTCTTGCATATTGCATGCAAATTTGCACAATGTCTACATGGATCGTGCTTCCGGCCTTGCTGCGCTAAACACCGTACTGACTACCCGTCTGGCGTCGCGAACAGCTATTGCTGTCGCCGTTGGCGTGCACCCGTCCCAGGTGTCTCGAATTGCAGCGGGGCACTTCAAAAAGCTGGAGGGGCACGCGCTAAGAGTGTGCAAATTTGCACAAAATTTACTGTTGCAGCATGGCAGTGAGGGAAATGCACAGGTGGAAGCACTCGGCAGGAAGATGCTGGAGCTGGTCAGTAGCCGGCCCGAGGTGGCCACCGCGCTGAACGTGATGCTCGACGCGATGCTTAACCAGGCGCCCGGTGGCCGCCTGGCCGGGCCGCGGCCGGGATAAGGCCGTTCAAAGGTCTTGCCTTAGGGTCATGGTTCGGGATCTAGCAAGGCGCCGTCATCGTAGGCAGTGCGGGAACTCCGCGAACGCGATGGCGAGAGCCTCCTCAGCGTTTTGAAGACGGGGCAGATGCAACCGTCACGCGCTACGGCGGCATCGGACCTGCCCGGATTACTTTCACATGTTTTACGACCTCATCCGCTGGCGTGGTTCCGTTCGCCACTTGTCCCCGGTAGAGTTTGAGCGGCGATACGCGCAGCGCGGCGACTGGCTGCTACAGAGCGCTGCCCGGTCCATCTGTGCCCGCGGCGCTAATAGCTTGCTGAAAGCGACCAATCGGAGGTGGGCTGATGGGACGGGCAAAAGAACAGCTGTTCGACACTCCCTGGGCTGAAGAGGCAAATCTGCCTGAAGAAGCCCACGCTGAGTTAGAAGGCGAGCCATTTGAACCAAGCGAAAGCTGGCTTAAGCGCGCTGATGCGGTCGATCAGGAGACTGCGCTTAGCGTGTGGTGGTACAGCCGCTACTGCGATCCGGCAGAGGGCACGCCATATGTGGGGCGAGAGGGCGGGTATCTATACATTCATGGCGGACCGTACGATCCAGAGGATATTCTTTGGAGTCAGTTCGGGGACGTCGCTCGCGATGACATTTTAGAGCGAGTCATATCTCGACTTCACGATGAAGTTGGCGACGCTTGGGCGCCGAGGCGCTGGAGCAACCCCTACGAATACGATGAATACTATGATGTCGTGGTTTCCTCGACAAACAAGGGACCCCGAGGTCGGCTCACTAGTGCGCTTCTACAGGGACAGAAGCTTCAAACCTTAACAGGTGACGAGCCAACCAAGGCACTCCTGAACCGTCTTGCATTTGCTTTTCTCTTCTCTGCCTTTGAGACGTATCTATGGGAGACGATGGTGTACTGGCTTGAAGAGGACGATCAGGCCGCCTCTCGAATATTGGATAGGCTGCCAGAATTCGCGAATAAGGAATTGAAGGGAAAAGATGCTCGTGCGTTTGTCGAGAATGCAAAGGAAAATATCAAGGGTTACATGCAGCGGCTGCCATGGCACCGCTGGTCAGATGTAAGGCCATTGCTGCAAATAGGACTGGACGTAACAGTGCCGGAGTTCAGTGGTTTTAAGAATGATCTCAAGATCAGACATGACATCGTTCATCGCAATGGCACCACCAAAGAAGGGCAGCCGATTCTGATCTTGGAGACAGATCTATTTGAATTTGGTGCGCGTATTAACTCCTATGCGGATCTGCTTGAGCAGAACCTGGCTATAAAGAGTCTAAGCGCTTGAACAGAACGGGTGGTTGCCTGGTGCTCTGACATAGCGCAAGCAACACGTAGATTGCACGCCCGCGTCACAAGCTCAGCCTCGTGCTGATGCGACCACACCGGCACGGGTCGCTAGGGTCGGCAGCTCCACGCACTTTTGAGGACTTGGCCCGTTTGCGATGTCACGTGCAGGATTCCTTTGGTGGTCAATCATCAATCTGTTCCACCGTGCGTGCAAAAAACTTCTTGTGTCGTGGCCGCGGATTATTTTCGTCGCTCCAAGAGGCTTCAGAGTTCCCTTTGAACGCGATCTGCTCTTTCTCATTCTCTTTACATGACAGGCCAAAGAGGCACTAGCACCTTAAGGTATAGCGCCAGTCAGCAAGTAGCTCATTAAGGTGGTGATTCCGCTAGCCATTGGCTGGCAGGGTGCTAGCCAAGCAACTGATTTATATATGATCTAGCTTGCGCCTTTTGCCGCTATCCACAGCCAGGGCGTTTTTGTCGGCAGATCCCGGCAGCGTTCATGGCGACGGTGTAAGCTATTGATCCCTAAGCCAATGACCTGGCGCTGCGGCCGACGGCCGGCGGCGCCCGTCCGCCGTGCCGATGACGCTTCCGCTCCCCGCCGCCGACCTCCCCGTGCGCTACGCCGCCTCGCTGCGCCTGTCCGTTGCCCCGATGATGGACTGGACTGACCGGCATTGCCGGGTGTTCCACCGGCTGCTGGCGCCGTCGGCGCGGCTCTACACCGAGATGGTGCACGCCAATGCGGTGGTGCTGGGCGATCGCGCACGGTTGCTGGATTTCGATGCGTCCGAGCATCCGCTTGCCCTGCAGCTCGGCGGCAGCGAGCCGGCGCTGCTGGCGCAGGCGGCGCGGATCGGCCAGGACTGGGGCTACGACGAGATCAACCTCAATTGCGGCTGTCCGTCCGACCGGGTGCAGGCCGGGCGCTTCGGTGCCTGCCTGATGCGCGAGCCGGCGCTGGTCGCCGAGTGCGTGGCGGCGATGGTCGCGGCGGTGGACATCCCAGTGACGGTGAAATGCCGGCTGGGCGTGGACCAGGACGACGACTATGCGGTGTTCCTGGCCTTCGTCGACCAGATCGCCGCGGCCGGTTGCGGGCTGTTCGTGGTGCATGCACGCAACGCCTGGCTGCAGGGCCTGTCGCCCAAGGAGAACCGCGAAGTGCCGCCGCTGCGCTACGAATGGGCGCACCGGCTCAAGCGCGAGCGGCCGCAGTTGCAGGTGGTGCTCAACGGCGGACTGGCCGCGGTGGAGACAGCGCAGGCGCAATTGCAGGCGGTGGGCGGGGTGATGCTGGGCCGCGCCGCCTACCACGACCCCTACGTCCTGCACCGCCTGGACGCGGCCCTGACCGGCACGGCGCTGCGCCCGCGCGCGGAACTGCTGCGCGCGCTGCGCCCCTACGTCGAGGCGCGCCTGGCCGAGGGTCTGGCGCTCAAGCACATCACCCGGCACCTGCTGGGCCTGTTCCACGGGCAGCCGGGCGGCCGTGCCTTCCGCCAGGTGCTCAGCGAAGGCGCGCACCGGCCGGGCGCGGACTGGGCGCTGCTGGAGCGGGCGTTGGCGGTCACCGAGGGGGCGGCGCGCGCGGCGGCCTGACCTGTCCGGCGGGTGCTCAGCCGGAACCCCGGGACGCGTTTGCCCTGCTCGGGGGCCGATCGCAGTCGTCTCCTCATGGGTGCGCCGGGAGCGGCGCAGGCGTCATCAGCGATGGACTCGTCTCCCGCTCCCTGCATCTCGTTCAGGGATTCCGTTCAGGATATTGCAGCTAGTCTCTAGCCGCCGGGAGACGCCCCGAAGCACCTGCCGAAGGGCCTCTCCAGACCGTTGGCTCGGCCTTTGCATTGGCCCTCCGCAGGTTCATTTGACTGAATGTTGCCCGTGGCGCCCGGAAAAGTTCAGACCGGATTCACCCCGAAAAATCAAGAATTTGCCTCGATTTCTCGAGGTCGTCTTCATTCCCGCGAGGTGTCGCGCTTCACAAGTTTTGAACGTTTCCGATCAGTCCGTTAGGATGCCCGTCGTGACTTCTTCCGCTTCCCGCCACTACCGCTTTGCCGCTGTCTTCGCGCTCGCGCTGGCGTCGGTCGCGGCCGGGCATGGCCGTGCGCAGCAGCCGCCCATGCCGGGCGTGATGGCGCCGCCGGAGCGCGATGCGGGCCGCAACCGCGATTATCCCGGCAGCTCGCTGTCCGACGCGGTGCGCCGCGTGCAGCGTTCCACCGGTGGGCAGATTCTTGGTGCCGAACGCGTGCCGTTCGACGGGCGCGACATCAACCGCGTCAAGTACATGGATGGCCGCGGACGGGTACGCTATATGGACGATCCGCAGCCTGGCCGTACGGCGCCGCCGCGGGCGCCGCGCTCGGGCGAGCCTCCCGAGCCACCACGCGACGATCACCCGTGAGTCCGGATAGTTCGGTTCAGGTTCCACACACCGCCCCGGCCACCGGCCACCTGTAAGTTACTAGGGAGAGTTCATGCGTATCCTTCTGGTCGAAGACGAAGCTCCGCTGCGAGAGACCCTGGCCGCTCGCCTGAAGCGCGAAGGCTTTGCGGTGGATGCGGCGCAGGACGGCGAGGAAGGCCTGTACATGGGCCGCGAAGTGCCCTTCGACGTGGGCATCATCGATCTCGGCCTGCCGAAGATGTCGGGCATGGAGTTGATCAAGGCGCTGCGCGACGAAGGCAAGAAGTTTCCGGTGCTGATCCTGACCGCGCGTTCCAGCTGGCAGGACAAGGTCGAAGGCCTCAAGCAGGGCGCAGACGACTACCTGGTCAAGCCGTTCCACGTCGAAGAGCTGCTGGCGCGCGTCAACGCGCTGCTGCGCCGCGCCGCCGGCTGGAGCAAGCCGACCCTGGAATGCGGTCCGGTCGCGCTGGACCTGGCGGCGCAGACCGTCAGTGTCAGCGGCAGCAACGTCGACCTGACCAGCTACGAGTACAAGGTGCTCGAGTACCTGATGATGCACGCCGGCGAACTGGTCTCCAAGGCCGACCTGACCGAGCATATCTACCAGCAGGATTTCGACCGCGACTCCAACGTGCTCGAAGTCTTCATCGGCCGCCTGCGTAAGAAGCTGGACCCGGACGGCGAGTTGAAGCCGATCGAGACCGTGCGCGGCCGCGGCTACCGGTTCGCGATTCCGCGCACCGAAGGCTGATCGCAGGCGCCGGCGAGCACACCGAGGAAGCGACCGCGTGGCGGCACGACCCAGGTGGTACAAGCGCTGGCGCCCGCGTTCGCTGCAGGCGCGCCAGCTGCTCGCCGCCAGCCTCAGTCTGCTGGCGTTTCTGGCTGCCGCAGGTTACGCACTGGACCAGGCCTTCGCCGACACCGCGCTGAGCAACCTGCGCGAGCGCCTGAAGAGCTACGCCACCGCCTACGCCAACAACATCGACGTCGCCCGCGACGGTTCGCTGTACATCAACAACGACAAGCCGCCGCCGGACCCGCATTTCGACCGGCCGGGCAGCGGCCTGTACGCGCAGATCGTGATGCCCAACGAGCGCTGGATCTCGATGTCCAGCGAAGGCCCGCTGCCGCCGCGCGGCGGCATGCTCGAACCGCGCCAGGAAACCTTCGACGGGCCCTGGCCGATGACCCAGATCGACGGCAGCGAAGGCGAGGTCTACCGCTACGGCATCGGCCTGGCCTACGTGCGCCGTGACAAGGAAACCCCGGTCACCATCTACATCATGGAAGACACCCGCGCGCTGGGCGCGCAGCTGCGCGTGTTCCGCGGCCGGGTGTGGTTCAACCTCGGCGGCGCCGGCCTGATCCTGCTGGTGCTGCAGGCCTTCATCCTGCAGTGGAGCCTGCGCCCGCTGCGGCGGGTGATCAACGAACTGACCAAGGTGCAGCGCGGCGAAGCGGTGCGCATGGGCGATCGCCACCCGCGCGAGCTGGAACCGCTGACCGACAGCATCAACGCCTTCATCGAGAGCGAGCGCGAGAACCTGGACCGCCAGCGCAACACCCTGGCCGACCTGGCGCACAGCCTGAAGACGCCGCTGGCGGTACTGCGCACCCAGCTCGACAGCGGTGCGCAGGGGCCGGAGCTGCGCGAAGAGCTGGACGTGCAGCTGCGGCGCATGAACAACTTGGTGTCCTACCAGTTGGCCCGTGCCGCCTCCAGCGGCCACAAGCTGTTCGCCGCGCCGCTGCCGATCGAGCCCAACGCCGAAGAGATCGTGCGCGGCCTGGAGAAGGTCTACGCGGCCAAGGGCGTGCTGTGCGAGTTCGACATCGAGCCGAGCGCGCGCTTCCATGGCGAACCCGGCGATCTGCAGGAACTGCTCGGCAACCTGCTGGAGAACGCGTTCAAGTGGGCGCGCCGGCGGGTGCTGCTGAGCGTGCGCCCGGAACCGGCCGCCGGCAGCCGCCGCGCCGGCCTGATCATCGCGGTGGAGGACGACGGCCCCGGCATCGCGCCGGAGGAAGTGGCGCACATCCTGCAGCGCGGCGTGCGCGGCGACGAGCGCGTGCACGGCCACGGCATCGGCCTGGCGATCGTGCAGGACCTGGTCAAGGGCTACCGCGGCGAACTGCAGGTCAGCCGCTCCGAGGAACTGGGCGGGGCGCGCTTCCTGGTCACCTTGCCGCCGGGGTTGTAGGCGCAGCGACGCCTCGGCGCCGGTCCGGGATCGGCATCCCGCTGCGCCCTGCCAACCGCGCCGGGCTCACCTGGGCCAGCACCGCTGCACCGCAGCAGCAGGTGAATCCCGTGCAAATGCCTGCCGCCGTTTCGACAGTGGCTTAACGCGACCGGCGTCCAGCTGGCGATACTGCGCCGGTCTTCACGCCGCTTTTCGTCCAGGAGCCCCGCATGTCCGCATCCCGGCATCGTCCTGCAGCAACGCGTCTGCGCGTGCGCGGCCGGCGTGTGTTGCGCAATACCCAGCGGCTGCTGTTGTCGCTGCTGCTGGTGCTGTTCACCGTTGCCGCCATCGCCGCCACCGACAAGGTGATCAAGCGCGACGACGCGCGCTGGCTGCAGTCGATGACCATCGGTCTGGACAGCGCCAGCGTGGCGCAGTTCGAACGCGCCGGCCGCAAGCGCTTCCTGCGCGAGCAACTGCAGGCCGACGCCGCCGGCGATGCCGCCTTGCCGGCGCCGGTGCGCGCGCAACTGGATGGCTACGCGGCGTTGCATACGCCGGTGCAGGAACTGCTCAAGCAGCAGGCTGCCGCACAGCAGGCGATCAAGGCCATGCCGGACGGCGACGCCAAGGTGGCGGCGAAGAAGGCCGCGCAGCAGCGCGGCGACCTGTTGTTGAACCAGGCACGCCAGGCGCAGTTGCTGCGCGCCATCTACGCGCCGGACCAGCTGCGCGAGCAGATGGTGTGGTTCTGGCTCAACCATTTCAGCGTGTTCGCCGACAAGGGTCGCCTGCGCTGGACCGTGGCCGACTACGCCGACAACGCGATCCGCCCGCACGCGCTGGGCAAGTTCTCCGACCTGGTGATGGCGACGCTGCAGAGCCCGGCGATGCTGGAGTACCTGGACAATGCGCAGAACGCCAAGGGCAAGGTCAACGAAAACTACGCGCGCGAGCTGATGGAGCTGCACACCCTCGGCGTCGATGCCGGCTACACGCAGAAGGACGTGCAGCAACTGGCGCTGATCCTCACCGGCGTCGGCATCGCGCCGGTCGACCGCGACGGGCCGCCGAAGCTGCCGCCGGCGCTGCAGGGGCAGTATCTGCGCCACGGCGCGTTCGAGTTCAACCCCGCCCGGCATCAGCCCGGCGACAAGACCCTGCTCGGCCAGCGCATCGCCGGCGGCGGTTTCGACGAGGTCGAGCGCGCGGTGCAGCTGATCGTGCGCCAGCCGGCGTGCGCGCACTTCATCTCGCGGCAGCTGGCCGACTACTTCGTCGCCGACGATCCGCCGCCGGCGCTGGTGGAGAAGATGGCGCGCACCTTCCAGCGCAGCGATGGCGACATCGCCGCGGTGCTGCAGGTGATGTTCACCGCGCCGGAGATGGTCGCCGGCGCGCCGCACAAGTTCAAGGATCCGTACCGGTTCCTGGTCTCGGCGCTGCGCCTGGCCTACGACGGGCAGACCATCGTCAATCCGCAACCGCTGCTGGGCTGGTTGAACCAGATGGGCGAGCCGAGCTTCGGACGCATCACCCCCGATGGCTGGTCGCTGCAATCCAGCGCCTGGAACAGTTCCGGGCAGATGGCGCAGCGCTTCGAGATCGCCCGCGCGATCGGCAACGGCAATACCCAGCTGTTCACCGTCGACGGCCAGCAGCGCGGCGGTTTTCCGCAACTGAGCACCCCGCTGTACTACCACGCGATCGAGCCGCAACTGAGCGACGCCACGCGCCAGGCGCTGGCGCAGGCGCGCTCGCAGCAGGAGTGGAACGGCTACCTGCTGGCATCCCCCGACTTCAACTACCGCTGACTGCGGCCTGCGCCGCACGGAGATCCGTCATGCACCGTCGCCGCTTCCTGCTCGCGTCCGCCGCCGCCGCGGCGAGCCTGCCGTTCGCCGGGCGCCTGTTCGCCGCGCCTGCGCCGTCGCCGCGCCTGTTGGTGGTGTTCCTGCGCGGCGGCTACGACTGCAACAACCTGCTGGTGCCCTACGCCAGCGATTTCTACTACGCCTCGCGGCCGAGCCTGGCGATCGCCAAGCCGGATCAGGCCAATCCCAACAGCGCCATTGCGCTGGATACGCAGTGGGGCCTGAACCCGCGGCTGCGCGACACGCTGCTGCCGTTGTGGAACGACAAGCAACTGGCGTTCGTGCCGTTCGCCGGCACCGACGACCTGTCGCGCAGCCACTTCGAGACCCAGGACAGCATCGAGGCCGGGCAGCCGGCCGGGCAACGCAGCGACTATCGCACCGGCTTCCTGGCGCGGCTGTCGCAGGTGGCCACCGGCACGCCATCGATCGCCTTCACCGATTCGCTGCCGCTGAGTTTCCAGGGCGGCGGCGACATTCCCAATCTCTCGCTCAAGCGCAATCCGACCCCGGCCTTCGACCAGCGCCAGGCCGATATCCTCGCCGGCATGTATCACGGCACGCAGTTGGCCAGCGCCGCGCACGACGGCCTGGCGCTGCGCCAGCAGGTCTCGCAGGCCCTGCGCGACGAAATGCAGCAGGCCAACCGCGGCGCCGCCAGCGCGCGCACCTTCGCCGACGAAACCCGCCGCATCGCCACGCTGATGCGCGAGCGCTACCGGCTCGGCTTCGTCGATGTCGGCGGCTGGGACACGCACGTCAACCAGGGCAGCACTGATGGCGCGCTGGCCAACAACCTGGCCAACCTGTCCGAGGGGCTGTCGGCCTATGCCGAGGCGCTGGGGCCGGAGTGGCGCAATACCGTGGTGGTGGTGCTGTCCGAGTTCGGCCGCACCTTCCGCGAGAACGGCGACAAGGGCACCGACCACGGCCACGGCACCACGTACTGGGTGCTGGGCGGCGGGGTCAACGGCGGTCGCATCGCCGGCGAGCAGGTGGCGGTGAGCAAGGACAAGTTGTTCCAGGACCGCGACTACCCGGTGCTGACCAACTACCGCGACATGTTCGCCGGCCTGCTCGGCCGCATGTGGGGCTTGTCGCCGACGCAACTGCAGAAGGTGTTCCCGCAGGCGCATGCGCGGGATTTGAAGTTGGTGTGATGCGTTCTTCGCGGCGAAGGTCACCTCATGATCATTCGGGACACGCCCCGTAGGAGCGGCTTCAGCCGCGACAGGATGTTCCCGGTAAAGCGCGTCGCGACTGACGCCGCTCCTACGGTGCGCCTTGCGTCCGGGGCGAGCGTGACGGATGCAGGCATGTGCACTGAGGTCACTTCCACTGCGTGCGCGGCCGGCATCGCGAGTGCACTGTGGGAGGGACTTCAGTCCCGACGCTGTCCGCCCTCGGCTCCCGTACCGCGTGCTGCATCGCATTCATCGCGGCGAAGGCCGTTCCTTGTCACTGACGCAATGCCTGGAAACGCGATCGCGGCTTAGTTGGTAGCAAACGGCGACGGCCCATAGAACCGCACCAGATGCGCGGCCACCTCGGGCATCTCGCGCTGCAGGCGCTCCGGCGCGGAGAAGTGGTATTCGCTGACCACGGCGAAGAACTCTTCCGGCGCTTCGGCGGCGTAGGCGTCGATCTCGCTGGCGCGGCCGCGGTCCACGCGTGCGCAGAAGGCGTCGTAGCTGCGCTGGAAATCGTCGGCCCACTGCCGCTGCCAGGCGCGCGGCAACAGCGGCGTGCCGTCCAGGGCGCCGTCGAGCACGTCGAGCTTGTGCGCCATCTCGTGCACGGCCACGCAGTAGCCGGCACGCGGATCGTCCAGGTCGGCCTGGACGTCGGCCCAGGACAGGACCAACGGGCCGCTGTCCCAGGATTCACCGATCAACTCGTCTTCCCACTCGTGCAGGACGCCGGCCGCGTCGACATGGCTGCGCTGCACGCGGAACGCGTCCGGGTAGACCAGCAACTGCGACCAGCCGCTCATGCCGCCGACGCCGTACTCCAGCAGCGGTAGGCAGCACAGGGCGGCAAGCAAACCGCACTGCCGGGCATCCAACTGCAGGCCGCCCAGCGGCGAGATGGTCTTGCGGTGCAGGAATGCGCTGGCCAGCGCGCGCAGCCGCTGTTCGCGCGGCGCATCCAGGGCGGCGACCCAGGCGCAGTCGCGGCGCACGGCGTGCCAGGTCGCATCATCGATGGCGGCGGGCGTGGGCCACAGCCCGCGCAGCCAGCGTGGAATCAGCGGAACATCCCCGGCAGGAAGCTGTGCCACTTCGGCATGCGCATGCGCGGCACCAGGTCGCTGTCGCTGCCGCCGCCCGTGGTGGTCGAGGTCGGCTTGCCGGTGGAGGCGGGCGCATGCGTCGTCGGCGGACGCGTCGGCGTGCTGTCGGCATCGGCCGCGTCGCCGTACGTGCAGTCGGTGTGCGGCTTCTCCGCCAGCACGTTGGACGCGTGGGCGGCAGCCAGTGGCAGCAGCAACAGGAGCAGGCAGGACAGGGAACGGCGCATCGTCGGCATCCAGGGCGAGCGGCGGTGAATCCCGATTCTAACGCGGTTTTCACCCGCTGCAGGATCCGGCCCTGGGCGCCCGGAGGGCGTTGCCGCATACTTTTCGGTTTACGAGGTCGCGCCGTTGCGCGCCCAGGGGCGAAACGAGGCGATGGAACCGGCGTTGGACGAGCGCGAACTGTTGGCCAGGCTCAGCCAGGGCCCCGTGTCCGGCGATGCCCTGGCGCGCGCCTGCGGCTTGACCCGGGCGGCGGTATGGAAGCGCATTCAGGCGCTGCGCGCGGCCGGGGTGGAGATCGAGGGCCGGGCCGGCGAGGGCTATGGCCTGGCGCGGCCGCTGGAACTGCTCGACGCCGCGGCGATCCGGGCCGGGCTGAGCGGGCCGGCCCGCACCGAACTGGCCGGGCTGGAGGTCGCCTGGAGCCTGGTCTCCAGCAACACCACCCTGCTGCAGCGGCCGGCGCTGGCGCAGGGCAGCGAGGTCCTGCTGGCCGAGCGCCAGACCGGCGGCCGTGGCCGCCGCGGCCGGGTCTGGGCCTCGCCGCTGGCGGCGCACCTGTACCTGTCGGTGGCGCGCAGCTTCCAGGGCGGGCTGGGCCGGCTGGGCGGCCTGAGCCTGGCGGCCGGCGTGGCGGTGGCCGAAGCCCTGCGTGCGGCCGGCTTCGCGACGGTCGGGCTGAAGTGGCCGAACGACCTGCTGGCCGACGGGCGCAAGCTGGGCGGCCTGCTGGTGGAAGGCGGCGGTGAGTTCGCCGGGCCGGCGCGGGCGGTGATCGGCCTGGGTCTGAACGTGGCGATGCCGGCGGCCAGCGCCGCGGAGATCGATCAGCCGTGGACCGACCTGACCCGGCTGGCCGATGGCGCGGTATCGCGTAACGCGATCGCCGCGGCGGTGCTGTCGCAGCTGTTGCCGGCGCTGGCGCTGTTTGACGCGGAAGGGCTGGCGCCATTCCTGCCGCGCTACGCCGCGCTGGATCTGCTGGCCGGACGCGCCGTGCGCATCGACGATGGCGGCCAGGTGCGCGAAGGCACGGCGTTGGGATTGGCCGAGGACGGCGCGCTGCGGGTGGCGTTCGCCGACGGCGAGCAGCTCGTGCATGCGGGCGACGTCAGCGTGAGGGCGGCATGAGCGACTGGCTGTTCGACTTGGGCAACTCGCGCTTCAAATTCGCGGCGCTGGAACACGCGCAGGTGGGCGCGGTGCAGGCCTGGCCGCACGGCGCCGAGGCCATGGACGCGGCGGCGGTGGCGGCGCTGCCGCAGGGCGGTACCGCCTACGTTGCCAGCGTCGCCGCGCCGGCCCTGACCGCCACCGTGCTGGAGACGCTGCGCAGCCGCTTCGCGCAGGTGCAGGTGGTGCGCACCGAGGCCGCGTGCGCCGGGGTGCGGATCGCCTATGCGCGACCGCAGGCATTCGGCGTGGACCGCTTCCTGGCCCTGCTCGCCGCGCACGGCGCTGGCGACGTGCTGGTGGTGGGGGTGGGAACGGCGCTGACCGTGGACCTGCTCGACCGCGACGGCCTGCACCACGGCGGCCGCATCGCGCCGTCGCCGACCGTGATGCGCCAGGCCCTGCAGCAGAAGGCGGCGCAGCTGCCGGCCGAGGGCGGCGATTACCACGAGTTCGCCACCGACACCGCCGATGCGCTGGCCTCCGGCTGCGACGGCGCCGCAGTGGCGCTAATCGAACGCAGCCTGCAGCAGGGCGAGGCCCTGCTGGGGCGACGGCCGCGGCTGCTGCTGCATGGCGGTGGCGTGCCGCCGCTGTTGCACGCGCTGCCGCCAGCCGAGCAGCGCCCCGCGCTGGTCCTGGACGGATTGGCGCTGTGGGCGCAGGCACACGCCGCGGACGGCGCCGCCTGAGCGGCCCGGCGCTGGCTGCTGCTTCGGTCAATGTCGCTCCCAAGCCGTACCGCACGCTCTAGAATCCGGCCATGCTCGTTCGCGCCCTGCTCGTCGTCCTGACCATCCTCAACCTCGGCGTCGCCGTGTGGTGGGCGATGCAGCCGCCGACCCCGCCGTCGGTGCCGATGCCGGCCGTGCCGGCCGGGGTGGCGACCCTGCAACTGGTCAGCGAGACGCCGGCACCGGTCGCCGCGCCTCCTGCGCCCACGGCCGCGCCAGCCGAGGCGCAGGACGGTCCCGCGGTCGCCACCGGCGCGGCCGAACCGGCTCCGGCACAAACCGACGCAGCGGCGGCTCCCACCACTGCCGCGCCGACACCGCCCGCTGCCGCCCCTGCGCCCGCGCCCACCGAGGCTCAGGCCCGGGCCGAGCCTGCGGCCATGCCTGCCGCCGACGCGGCGGTGTGCCTGAGCGTGGGGCCGTACCCCGACCGCGAGGCGGCGCAGGCGGCCATCGCCGCGCTGGCCCCGGGAGCGCCGCGTGCGCGCCTGCGCGAGGCCGCCGACAGCGATGCCACCAGCTTCCGCGTGATCCTGCCGACCATCGGCGGCGAGGACGGCCTCAAGCAGGCCACCGAGCGCATCGTCGCTGCCGGCATCCGCGACTATTACCCGTTGCGCCAGGGCGATGCCGGCAATGCCATCGCTCTGGGCCAGTACCGCAGCCGCGAGGGCGCCGAGCGCCGCCGCCAGGAACTTGCCCGTGCCGGCTTCAACGCCGACCTGATCCCCAACGGCGGCAGCGGCCAGCCGCGCTGGTGGCTGGACCTGCGCGCCGATTCCGCGGCGCAGGCCGCGGCCCTGCGCCGCCAGCTCGGCGCCGCGCGCCAGCGCACCGTGGACTGCGCCGCGCTGCGCTAGAATGCCGCGCCTGCCGGTGCGCAGTGCCGCGTCGGAGGGCGTGTCGAGGCACGCGCCAGCAGGTAGACTGCCCCGGGCCCGCCCACGGGCGTCGTCCATCGTGCCGCTTTAGCTCAGTCGGTAGAGCAACTGTCTTGTAAACAGTAGGTCATCCGTTCGATTCGGATAAGCGGCACCATCTTCCAATCCGTCGGCATCCGCAGATGTCCATGGTGCGCCATCGACCCGCTGAAACAGCGGGTTTTTGCTTTCTGTCGCGTGTGCTCACGACCTCCTTGCAAGCCACGCGATCCGCTGGGCGGATAGCAAGCACGCAGCAGCAAACGCGCGAAGCGATCGCCGGTCAACCGAAGCACGGCTGGATCGCTGTGCGCTGTTGGGAGCGGCGCTACGGGCTTTGCGGTATCAGCAATGCCTGCGCGCGCGCGGAAAGCGGGCATCCCTGCTTCTGCAAGAAGGCGATGGCCTCTCTGGTGCGCCGGAGCAGCCCGCTGTTCGCGATGAAGGTCGTCTTCGCTCCCTGGAACTCCAGCACGACGTTCTCGGTTCCCCACGCCTTCCGGTAGTCCACCCTGGCGATCTCACGGTACGGGCGGGTGCGCGTGCGCAGCACGCGATATTCCACGTGGTCTGCGTGCAGGATCAGCGTGGGGTTCAGGCTGTTGTGCGCCCACGCGAACCAGGGAAGGAACGTGAGCCCGGCGAATGCGGCCTCCAGGGTCACGATCAGGGGCCTATCCAAGTCCAAGCGATCCAGAAACGGCGGAGAAGCTTAGCCAGCCAGTGTCGTCGATGTCCAACCGCACATCCTTGGCATACGCAATACAGGCCTCCTGCGAGCTTGCTTCGCCGCGAGATTCTGCCCGTGCTCTTTGGCAAGTAATGCGCGGCGCAGGTGCGCGATACCGCGTCCACCGCCTGGGGACTCGCGTCGGTAGCGCGGGTCCTTTTGTCTCGCATCGCCAGTGGCGTGCACCTTCGTCGAACGCTGTCACCCAGCACGGCGGCCACCGCATGTGCACGCGCCGCCTGCTGCGCCGCGGCGGGTCGTGTCATGCCGGTCCCGCTAGACTGGGCCACTTTTTTTGGCTGGAGCGTATGCGCATGAAGTCGTCTTTCTTGCCGGTGTCCCTGATCGGCGTGCCTACCGATATCGGTGCGGGTCATCGCGGTGCGCGCATGGGGCCGGAGGCGCTGCGCATTGCCGGCCTGCACGAGGCGCTGGCCAACCGTGGCGTGGAGGTGCGCGACATCGGCAATATCGACGGCCCGCGCAATCCCTGGCAGGCGCCGGTCGACGGCTATCGCCACCTGGTCGAAGTGGTGGCCTGGAACCGCGCGCTGATGGAGGCCAGCTATGCCGAACTGCGCGACGGGCGGATGCCGATCGTGCTCGGCGGCGACCACTGCCTGGGCATCGGCTCGATCACCGCGGTGGCGCGGCATTGCCGCGAGCAGGGCCGCAAGCTGCGCGTGCTGTGGCTGGATGCGCACTCGGACTTCAACACCAGCGAGGTGACGCCCTCGGGCAACGTGCACGGCATGCCGGTGGCCTGCCTGTGCGGGCTGGGGCCGCAGGCACTGACCGAACTCGGCGGCAGCGCGCCGGCGCTGCGGCCGGAGCAGGTGCGGCAGATCGGCATCCGCTCGGTCGACCCGGACGAGAAGCGGTTGATCAAGCAGCACCGCGTCGACGTGTACGACATGCGCTACATCGACGAGATGGGCATGAAGCGGACCATGGAGGCGGCGCTGGACGGGCTGGATGCCGACACCCACCTGCACGTCAGTTTCGACGTGGACTTCCTCGACCCCAGCATCGCCCCGGGCGTCGGCACCACCGTTCCGGGCGGCCCCAATTACCGCGAGGCGCAGCTGGTGATGGAGATGATCGCCGACAGCGGACGCATGGCCTCGCTGGACATCGTGGAGCTGAACCCGGTGCTGGACCATCGCAACCTGACCGCGGAACTGGCGGTGGACCTGGTGGAGAGCCTGTTCGGCAAATCGACGCTGATGCGCGACTGATCCGGTGGCGTCAGCCTGAATGGGCCGCCGGTTCATTCACGTGAAATCCACAGTCGTGACGGCAGATTCACCGCCAGACGGTAGCGCGGCGACGCCTATCGCCGTCCACCCGACCACCTGCGATTGCCCGAGGAAGACACGATGAAGCGACTGACCACCCTGTTGATGCTGACCCTGTTCTGCGCTGGCGTGCTGACCGGCTGCAACACCGTTGCCGGCGCCGGCAAGGACATGCAGAAGGCGGGCGAGAAGGTGGAAGACAAGGCGCAGGATTGCAGCGCTGGCAAGTGCTGAGTTTCGCGCGGCCTGTGTGCCGCGTCCCATGACCAAGTAAAGGAGTGAAACCCATGAAGCGTACGTTTGCGTGGATGCTGCTGGCGATGTTCTCGGTGGGCCTGCTGTCCGGCTGCAACACCGTTGCCGGTGCCGGCAAGGACGTGCAGAAGGCGGGCGAGAAGGTCGAAGACGCTGCCAAGAACTGAGCCTGGTCTCAGTTTCGAAAACGGGTCGGCTTGCCGGCCCGTTTTTTTTTGCGTGACCACCGGCTACCGGCTAAAGCGTAACGATTCACCATGCTCATGCACCGCTGACGCTGCGTTGATCGGGCTGCGACACCGGCTGCGCGATGCTGCATGACCGGCGCGCAGCGCCGTTCACACATCACGAGAGATGCCATGAACAAAGACATCATTGCCGGCAAGTGGACCCAGCTCAAGGGCAAGATCAAGGCGCAGTGGGGCGACCTGACCGACGACGATTTCGACGTCGCCGAGGGCAACACCCAGTACCTGGCCGGCAAGCTGCAGGAACGCTACGGCTGGGCGCGCGACCGCGCCGAGAAGGAAGTGCACGCCTTCCGCGACAGCCTGGGCAAGGAATACCACGACTGAGCCGCGTACCGCGGCAGCGTCGTCGACACGGGCCGCCTCGCGGCCCGTGCTTTTTTTGCGGGTGTACTGGCTCAGCGCGCCGGCGGATCCGGCACGTAGTCGCCGGGAAAGGCATTCGGCGCGACCGCCACGCGCGGCGGCAGCAGGTCGCGCGGCAGCACGCCGCGGGCCACAAGCCGCGCGCGGCTGTCGTAGCGCACCTCGGTCCGTTGCATCGGCACGTCGCTGGCACGCTGGAACTCGGTGACGCGCGAGGGCGACCATTCGCGTGCGCCGTGGCCGGTGCCCAGACGCTGTTGCATGGCCGCAGGGGCGTTGCCCTCGCGCGCATAGGCCCGGGCGTCGGCCGCAGGGGCCGCGGCGAGCGGCGCGGCCGCACTGCGCTCTGGGATGCCTGCGGCCGCTGCCGGTGCAGGCGCCGCATCCGGCGCCGGGATGCCCGGCGTTGCCGCACGCGCGGCTTCGGCGGCGAGCTTGTCGGTGTCGGTGTTCGCGTCGCTCAAGGCGGCATCGGGCCATGCGCGCGCTTCGTCGAACACCGCCATGCCGATCACGCCGACGTTGCGCGGGCGTCCGGTGCGTGCCGCGTAGCTGTCGTCCAGGTCGGTGAACACGAACTGCGCCACGTCCTCGGACGATTTGCGCCAACCGGCGATCTCGGTGCGTTGCCAGGGCGCCAGCACGTAGCCGCGCTGGTCGCTGGCCGCGGTCTGGCCGCTGACCGCGTTGACGCCGTCCACCGACAGCACCACCAGCACCCGCGCGCCGGTCAGATTGGTCAGGCGCAGCGTGTAGCGGTGGCCGGGCGTGGCCGCGATCCAGCGCTCGCCGCGCCAGGCGTGCGCGGGCAGCGGCACGCCACCGGCGTCGCGATCGATCACCTGCAACTGCACCGCCTGCGCCGAGGCCGGTGGCGCAGGCAATGGACGGAAGCCGCACAGCCCGCCGATGCATGACAGCGCGAAGGCGAGGGCGGCGAGGGAACGGCGGGGCAGGGACGGAGCAGGAACGTGCATCGCGGCGACTCCAGGACGGGGACGCCGGATTGAACGCCCCATGCGCCGGAACGGGGTTGTCGCGCAGCGGGTAAACTCGACGGGTTACTTCCCGGACCGTCCCTTCCGCATGACCACCCGCGTTCTCACCGGCATCACCACCTCCGGCACGCCGCACCTGGGCAACTACGTCGGCGCCATCCGTCCCGCGTTGCAGGCCAGCCGGCGCCCCGGCATCGAGAGTTTCTTCTTCCTGGCCGACCTGCACAGCCTGATCAAGGCGCAGGATCCGGCGCGCACCCAGCGCTCGACCCTCGAGATCGCGGCGACCTGGCTGGCCGCGGGCCTGGATCCGGCGCAGGTGTGGTTCTACCGCCAGTCGGACGTGCCGGAGACCAACGAGCTGACCTGGTTCCTGACCTGCGTCGCCGGCAAGGGCATCCTCAACCGCGCGCACGCCTACAAGGCGGCGGTGGACAAGAACCGCGCCGACGGCGAGGACGACGATGCCGGCGTCACCGCCGGCTTGTTCATGTACCCGGTGCTGATGGCCGCCGACATCCTGCTGTTCAAGGCGCAGCAGGTGCCGGTGGGCCGCGACCAGATCCAGCACATCGAAATGGCGCGCGACTTCGCGCAGCGCTTCAACCACGTCTACGGCCGCGAGCACTTCGTCCTGCCCGATGCGCTGATCGACGAGCAGGTGGCGACGCTGCCCGGGTTGGACGGGCGCAAGATGAGCAAGAGCTACGACAACACCATTCCGCTGTTCGCCCCGCGCGAGGAGCTGAAGAAGCGGGTGTTCGCCATCGTCACCGATTCGCGCGCGCCCGGCGAGCCGAAGGACACCGAGGGCTCGGCCCTGTTCCAGCTGTACCAGGCCTTCGCCAGCGCCGAGGAGACGGCCGCGTTCGCGCAGGCGTTCGCCGCCGGCATCGGCTGGGGCGAGGCCAAGCAGCAGTTGTTCGAGCGCATCGAGGCCGAGATCGCGCCGATGCGGGTGCGTTATGAGGCGCTGATGGCGCGCCCGCAGGACATTGAGGCGATGCTGCGCGATAACGCGCAGCGCCTGCGCGAACGCTATGCAATCCCGTTCCTGGCCGAACTGCGGCACGCGGTGGGCCTGCGCGATCTGGCGGCGCAGGCCGGCGGCGCTGCCGACACGGCGACGGCCAAGCAGGCGCTGCCGAGCTTCAAGCAGTACCGCGAGGCCGACGGCCAGTTCTATTTCAAGCTGCTCGATTGCGAGGGCACGTTGCTGTTGCAGAGCGGCGGCTTCGCCTCGCCACGCGATGCCGGGCAGACCATCGCCGCGCTCAAGCAGGCCACGCAGGCCGATGCGCTGCAGGTGGCGCCGCTGACCCTGGAAGCATCGGCCGAGACGGTGCTGGCGGCGCTGGCGCGGTTGCGCGAGGCAGGCTGAGCACACGCGGCGGTTCGCCGTAGGAGCGGCTTCAGCCGCGACAGGCATTCCCAGGAAGGCCTGTCGCGGCTGAAGCCGCTCCTACAGGCAAATGACGCGTTCTATTGCGACATCCGCAGCGCGTGTGTTTGCTGGTCGCATGCAGTCGGGACTGAAGTCCCTCCCACAAACCGCGCCTACAGTCGTCTGGGCCGTTACGTCATTCGTCCTCATCCGGTCCTTGCCGCGCAGCACTGGCAGCGCCCTCCATGCCGCCTAGAATGGAGCCTCGCCCAGCCACGCTTCTGCGCCATGCCACGCGATCCCAGCATCCATCTCGTCGATACCGGCTTCCAGCGCGCGCAGTTCGATGCCGCCTACCTGATCGTGGAGAACGGGCGCGGCGCCTTCGTCGACTGCGGTACCAGCCATGCGGTGCCAGTGCTGCTGGAGGCATTGGCGCACGCCGGCCTGGCGCCGGCCGACGTGGACTGGCTGATCCTCACCCACGTGCATCTGGACCACGCCGGCGGTGCCGGTGCGCTGCTGCAGCACCTGCCGAACGCGCGCCTGCTGGTGCATCCGCGCGGCGCGCCGCACATGATCGATCCGGCGCGGCTGATCGCCGGCGCCACCGCGGTGTACGGCGAGGCGGAGATGGCGCGCAGCTACGGCAGCATTCTGCCGGTGCCGGCAGAGCGCGTGGTGGTGGCCGAGGACGGCCATCGCGTGTCGCTGGCTGGGCGCGAACTGCTGTGCATCGACACACCTGGGCACGCACGGCATCACCTGTGCGTGTGGGACGCACGCAGCCGCAGCTGGTTCAGTGGCGACACCTTCGGCCTGTCCTATCGCGAACTGGACAGCGCGCACGGTGCGTTCGCGATCCCGACTTCGTCGCCCGTGCAGTTCGAGCCGGAGGCGATGCAGGCCTCGATCCAGCGCATGCTCGGCTACGCCCCGCAGACGCTGTATCTCACCCACTACGGCCCGGTGGCAGGCGCAGAAACGCTGGCGGCGGAACTGCAGGAACAGCTGGAGGCGATGGTGGCGATCGCGCGCGGCTGCGACGGCCGTTCCGACCGCCATCGTTGCCTGGTCGCGGCGCTGACCGCGTTGTATCTGGAGCGCGCGCGGCTGCATGGCTGTCCGCTGGACGATGCCGGCGTGGAGCGCGTGCTGCACATGGACATCGAACTCAACGCGCAGGGCCTGGCCTGCTGGCTGGACCGCCCCGCGCGCTGAACGGCAGCTCGCCTCGCGCACGCGAAAGCGTCGCCGCGCTGTCTCGGCGCGACGCCATTCTCTACACTGTGCGGCCCGCTTGTTGCCAGGTCGTGACCGTGAACCCGATGCGCATGTTGCTGCTGTCCGCTTCCCTGTTCCTGGGAGATGCGGCACAGGCGGCCAACGATGCGCTGGCCGGCGAGACGGGTGGCGACACCGACGCACTGGAGCGGCATGCGTCGCCGGCGGCGTGCGATGCCTCTGAAGGCCGTGGCCCGGCGATGCCGGGCTGAGCGATCTTGCAGGAGGACGATGCCGGGTCTGCGGCATCGCTGGCCACCACGGCAAGCCGGTTGCGCAGTGCTGGCGCCTGTTGGCGATGGCCGCCGACGCGCACGGTTGCGCTGGGTGTCGCGGCAGAAGGGACTTCCCAATAGTGCTGCAGGGTTATCCGTAGGAGCGGCTTCAGCCGCGACGGGCGTTATCGGTCACGCCTGTCGCGGCTGAAGCCGCTCTACGGGGGACGTGCGCTGTCGGGCGCGTCGTGACGAGAAGGGGCGCTGACCGGTCAGACGCACGCTGGCGCTGCAGGGCGGCCGCCGCTCAGGCGGTGGTATCGATCAACCCGCCGACGATGCCCTGATTGAGCAGATCGCCGGTCACCGTGCCGCTGAGGCTGGGGTTGGACTGCAGCAGGGACGAAAGCTGCGGGGTCAGGCCCTGGCTGCTGAAGACGCCATTGGCGTTGTACAAGCCCGGCGTCGACGGCGGCGCGGCGATGGTGCCGAGCAGGCCCTGGTCGTACGTCTGGGTGGCCTGGTCGAGGGTGGGATACGGCGAGGTGGTCGTCGAGGTCGAGGTGCCAGTGCCGCTGGTCGACGTCGAGGGATCGGTACTGGAACCGGAGGTGCCGGTGGTCGCGGTCGAACTCGCGTCGCTCGGGCCCGCGCTGACGATGCTGTTGAACAGCCCGGCTGCGTTGTAGGTCAGGCCCGTGTCGGCCGGGATGGTCCCCGCGAGGCCGCCGAGGCCGAAGATCACCGAGGCGTCGCCGGACAGTTCCACGGCCTGCTGCACGGCGGCCGGGTCGTTGCTGCTGACCACCGGATTGCCGGCCTGGGTCGCGTCGCTGGAGGCGCCGGGGGTGGAAAAGCCATACGGCGAGGCGCCATACGGAGTGACGGTGCCCAGCGGCGACAGTGCGGTATCGATGGCCATGGCGGTGCTCGGCAAGCAGGTGTGTGTGCGTACAGATACGCCCGCGCGGCTGAACCGTCTCTTAGGTCTTTCGGGTGACCACGCAGCGCCGGGGCAGGCGCCAGCCACGTCGGTATGGACGTCCACTGATCGGCGAAGACGTCAGTGCCGAAACTGCATTGAGCAGCACACTCCTTGCGCGAGACCGATCGCGTTTCCTCTGCGGGAGCGCGGCGCGGGACGGCCGCGCACAGGGCGGCCGCTGACGCGTCGTGGCGCGCTCGTGCTGGCCTGCAACACCGGCCTGGTGGTGCAGATGGAACGCCGGGCGCCGCTGCGGCGGGTGGCGGCCGGCTGTGCTGCCACGGTGGATGACCCGCCGGCACTCGCTACGGTTATCGCGCCAGCTGTGGCGAATCACGGTCTCGCCGCGCCGACGCGACCCTGCAGGCAGTCGGGCGCCTCAGCGCGATGGGCGCCGCGGCGTGGACTTGCAGGGATACCGTTTGGCCAAGGCCTGCACGACCAGGTCGCTGGCGCGCGCGTCCAGGCGCGCGTCGGGCAGCGCGGCGAGATCGGCGACCAGTGCCTGGACATCCGGTGGACCGGACTGGCCGGCCGGTCGGCACCATCGCACGCCCTCGCTGCCGGCGGCGATGCCGAGCATGTATGCCGCCGCCGTGCGCGAGGACACCATGACCCGCAGTTCCTGCGGTTGCTGCGGGTCCAGGTCGGCCGCCAGCGAGCCGTCCAGCGGGGCTTCCAGCAACTGATGCCCGTTCAAGTCCCAGGGGGCAGCAGGCGGACGTGCCGTGCTGGTGCTGCTGAGCGCGGCCAGCAAGGGCAGCGCGAGCCAGGTGCGATGTGATGTCATCCACGACTCCTTTCTTGGCGAGTGATCTGCACGCCGCGGCAGCGCCACACGCGCGGGTGAGAGGGCTTGCGCGCAGAGCAGGTGCTCTAGAATAGCGCCCCTGCTGTCTCTGGCGCCGTCCGATGCCGTCTGCTCCTGTCGCTGCCGCGCCTGCGCGCGGCGGCTTCGTCGTTCTCGCCCTGTTCCTGGTCTACGTCGTCTGGGGCTCGACCTATCTGGCGATCCGCTTCGCCCTGGAAGGCGGCGCGCCGCCGCTGAGCGTGGTCTCCGGCACCCGCTTCGTGATCGCCGGCAGCGTGCTGTACGCGGTGCTGCGCTGGCGCGGCGTGGCCGCGCCCACGCGCGCGCAGTGGCGGCCGCTGGCCATGCTCGGCGCACTCATGCTGGTCTGCGGCAACGGCCTGGTGGTGCTGGCCGAGCGCCAGGTGTCGTCGGGGTTAGCGGCGGTGGCGGTGGCCTCGGTGCCGCTGTGGATGGCGCTGTTCGGCACGCTGCGCGGCCACCATGCCAGCCGCGGCGAGTGGCTGGGTATCGTGGTCGGCTTCGCCGGGGTGGTGTGGCTCAACGCCGGCAGCAGTCTCACTGCCAGTCCGCTGGGCCTGGTGCTGCTGTTGATCGCGCCGATCGGCTGGGCGTTCGGCTCGGTGTGGTCGCGCGGGCGCGACCTGCCGATGCCGTTCATGGCGGCTGCCGGGCAGATGCTGTGCGGCGGCGTGATGCTGGTGGCGATCGGCCTGCTCAGCGGCGAACGCCTGCACACCCTGCCGAGCGCGCAGGGCCTGCTGGCGGTGGCCTACCTGTGCGTGTTCGGCTCGATCGTCGCCTTCACCGCCTACGTGTGGCTGCTGCAGAACGTGCGCCCGGCCCTGGCCGGCAGCTATGCCTACGTCAATCCGGTGATCGCGGTGGCGCTGGGCAGCTGGCTCGGCCAGGAGCGCTTCAGCGCCAGCGACGTCGGCGCGATGGCGGTGATCCTGGCCGGGGTGGTGGTGATCACCGTGGCGAGGACCCGGCGATGACCACGGCCTCCGCGCAGGACGCGCGGCGTGGGCTGTGGATCACCGCGGCGACCTTCGCCCTGTGGGGTGTGGTGCCGGTGTACTGGCACCTGCTGCAGGCGGTGCCATCGCCGCACATCATCGCCCACCGCATCGTGTGGAGCACGCTGCTGGTGGTGGCCTGGCTGGCATACAGCGCGCGCCTGCAGTGGTGGCGGCGCATCGCCGCGCAGCCGCGCGCGCTGGCCACGCTGGCGCTGAGCAGCCTGGCGATCGCCTTCAACTGGGGGCTGTACATCTGGGCGGTCAATGCCGGCCACGTGATCGAGACCAGCCTGGGCTACTTCATCAATCCGCTGGTCAACGTGCTGCTCGGGGTGCTGGTGCTGCATGAGCGGCTGCACCCGTTGCAGTGGCTGGCGGTGGCCTGCGCCGCGCTCGGCGTGGCCTGGCTGACCGTCGACGCCGGCACCCTGCCGTGGATCGCACTGGGCCTGGCCGGCTCGTTCGGGCTGTACGGCCTGCTGCGCAAGCTGGTGCAGGTGGATGCGGTGGCCGGGCTGGGCGTGGAAAGCCTGTACCTGTTCCTGCCGGCGCTGGGCTTCGTGCTGTGGGGCGAGGCCGGCCACGGCGGCGGCTTCGCCGGCGAGTGGGGCTGGCGCAACGACCTGCTGCTGGTGTTCGGCGGCGTGGTCACTGCAGTGCCGCTGATCGGTTTCGCCTACGGCGTGCGGCGCATCCCGCTGTCGCTGGTCGGGCTGCTGCAGTACATCGCGCCGAGCCTGCAGTTGCTGCTGGGCGTATGGTTCTTCCGCGAACCGTTCGACGCCGGCAAGGCGATCGGGTTTGCCGCGATCTGGGTTGGATTGCTGGTGTTCGCCGGTGAGAGCTTGTGGCGGTCAGGCGTGTGGCGGCGAGTGGGGATTGGGCATTAGGGATTCGGGATTGGCAAGAGCAGAAGCAGCGCAGCCGCCGTTACGACTCCCCAATCCCGACTCCCCGCTTTCCACAGCCGAATGGCTGGTCATCCCGGCTCAGCCCCGGCTACCGTTCGCCGCCGGCTCACCCGTTAGCTGCAGCTCGGGGCCTGCACGCGGCGGCAGCGGCTGCGGGCAGCGACCGTCGTGGCGCGGCGCCGGCAGCTCGGCAAACCAGTCCTCCACGGTCGGCGCCAGCAGGTCCAGCCGCATCGGCAGGCTCAGGTGGTTCTCGCCCGGCATCTCCAGGTAGTGCGCGCGCGGCGCGTCCAGCGCCAGCAGGCGGCCGTGCGCCACCGGGATGTGCTGGTCGGCGCTGCCGTGCAGCAGCAGCACGCAGGCCGGCGCGGCGCGCGCGGCGGCGGTGACGTCGACCTGGTCCAGGTTCAGCGCCAGGCGCTGGTTGGCGTTGGCGATCACCGCGTCCAGGTTCTGCCCGCCGTAGCGCCAGCGCGCCAGGTCCATCGCCGCGCTGGCCATCCAGCCGCGCGGGCGACTGGCGAGCATGTGCGGGATCATGTCGCGGATGCCGCGGCCGGCGTTGGCGAACGATTCCATCGCGACCACGCCATCGACCTGATCGCCGAGCTTCTGCGCGGCGAACAGCGCGGTGGCCGCGCCATAGGACACGCCGAACAGGTACACCGGGCCCTGCACCTCGCCGCTGGCGCGCAGGGCGCGGATCACCGCGACCACGTCGTCGGACTCGCGGGTGCCGTAGCCGGCCGGGCCGCCGCCAGAGCGGCCGTGGTTGCGCAGGTCGATGCTGATGCTGCGGTAGCCGGCCTGGGCCAGGTCCAGCGACCACGGCAGCAGCGAGTCGCCGTCCATCATCCAGCCGTGCAGCAGCACCACGGTACCGCGCGGGGCGGCATGCGTGGCCGGCGCCGGGGTCGCCACCTCCATGGCGAAGTCGGCGTGCTCGTGGCCGCTGGCGTCGCGGCCGGCGTGCTCGTAGCGGTAGCGCATGTGGTAGTCGCCCGGGTCGATGGCGCGCCAGAAGATCGGGATGCCGCCCGGCACCACCACGTGGCCGCTGCGGTTGGGCAGGGTCGCCAGCAGGCTCTGGATGCGCTCCTCGTCCATCAGCGGCGACACGCCGCCCGGCGCGACCAGGCGGTCGCTGAGCGAGGTGGAGGAGCAGGCGCTCAGCCACAGGCTGGCGCAGAGGACGAGCAACAGGCGCAGGCGCGAGGACATGGACGTGGCGGCGTGGAACCAAATGGCCGCGCAGGCTAGCGCCTCGGCGGCGGCCGTTCTACCGCGTTTCGATGACGAAACGATGACGCGTCAGCGGCCATTGGGCCGGGCCGCGAAGGCGATCCCGGCCCGGCCCGCCGGACCTGGCGCTACAGCGCGCGCAGGGCGGTGGTGATCGGCAGGCGCGCCGCACGCAGCGCCGGGAACAGGCCGCCGACCAGGCCGATGCCCAGCGCCCACTTCAGTCCGGTCCACAGCAGCGGCGGGGAGACCTTGAACTGGAACACCACCTGGCTGAAGTTGCTGCCCAGGGTGGAGACGCTGTAGCCGTTGAAGATCGCCCAGGCGATCAGCCCGCCCAGCACCCCGCCGAGCAGCGCCAGCAGCATGGTCTCCAGCATCACCGCCACCACCACCGGCAGCCCGCGGAAGCCGAGCGCGCGCATGGTGGCGATCTCGCGGGCGCGGGTGGCCACCGCCGCGTACATGGTGTTGAGCGCGCCGAACACCGCGCCGATCGCCATGATGGTGCCGATGAAAGTGCCCAGGACCTCCAGCACCTTGCTGAGGTTGCCGCCCTGCTTGCGGTAGTACTCGCGGGTGGTGAACACGTCCAGCTTCAGCCGCGGGTCGGCGTCCATCGCCGCCTTGAACTGGCGGAAGCCGTCCTGGCCCTGGGTGCGCACGCTGATCGACTGGTAGGCGCTGCGGTTGTAGGTGGTGGCCAGGGTCTGGGTGTCGGTCCACAGCTCCGAGTCGTGCGCGTCGCCGCTGGCGAACACGCCGACCACGGTCCAGGTCTGGTTGCCCAGGGTCAGGGTCTGGCCGAGTTGCAGGCCGCGGAACTGCGACTGTGCGCCCTTGCCGACCACGATCTCGCGCAGGCCGGGAGTGAAGCGACGGCCCTGCAGGATCTTGACCTTGTCGTGCACCGCCCAGCCCTGCTCGCCGACGCCGCGGAACTGCGCGTTGACGTCGGTGCCGTCGGACTTGGACAGCAGGTTCACCACCTGCGACAGCTCCGGCGAGACCAGCGGGCGGTTGTCGGCGCCGCGCGCCACGCCGGCCAGGCCGGCGATCAGCGGCACCTGGTCGCGGGTGATGACCGAGTTGGTCTCGGCCTGCGAGCCGCCGCGCAGCACGATGGCGGTGGTGTCGTCGCCGGTGCTCTCCAGGGTCGCCTGGAAGCCCTGGCCCATCGCCAGCATCGCCACCAGCACGCCGACCACGCCGGCGATGCCGACCACGATCACCGAACTGGCGCCCCAGCGCTGCGGCAGGCTGGCGATGCCGATGCGCGCGGCGGCGAGCGACAGCCGGCCGCTGCGGGTGACCAGCAGCAGCACGGCGAGCACCGCCACCAGCGCCAGGACCATGAACCAGGGCAGGGCGATCCAGATTCCCAGGCCGATCGCCAGCGCCGCGATCGCCAGGACATTCCATAACCATTGCATCTTCATTGCGTTGTTCCTCGGGTCTGCGTCGCCGTCCGTGGCATCGATGTGCTGGAGAGAAAGCGCGGGCTCAACGCCCGGCCAGGGCGTCGACGATCTTCAGCCGCTGCGCGCGCAGCGCCGGCAACAGGCCGACCACCACGCCGATGACCAGCATCAGCGCCGCGCCGATCAGCCAGGTCTGCACCGGCACCGCGTGCACCGGCAGCGCGCCGCGGCTGGCGCTGGCCAGCACCGGGATCGCCGCCGCCGCCAGCGCCATGCCGAGCAGGCCGCCGAGCACGATCAGCAGCACCGACTCCACGATCACCAGGGTCAGCACCGTGCGGTCCTGGAAGCCCAGGGTCTTGAGCGTGGCCAGTTCCGGGATGCGCTCGCGCACCGCCTGCGCCATGGTGTTGCCGGTGAGCAGCACCAGGGTGAAGAACACCGCGCCCATGATCGAGGTGACGATCAGGCCGATGTCGGCGAACTGCTTGACGAACGCCTGCTGGAACGCCGACTCGGTCTGCGACTTGGTCTCGTGGTCGGAGTTGGCCGACAGCGCATCGATCGCCTGCGCCACGCGCGAGGCGTGCTCCGGGTTGTCCAGCCGCACCGTGTACCAGCTGACCTTGCCCTTGATGTAGTCGTTGCTCTCGTCGAAGTACTTCCAGTTCATCATCAACTGGTTCTCGGCCTGCACGTTGGCACGGTCCTTGGCGCGGAAGATCGCCTTCAACTCCAGCGGCCAGTCGTTGCTGCCGCCACGCGGGAAGATGGTGGCCTGCAGCGGGATCACGTCGCCGACCTTCCAGCCGTACTTCTTCGCCAGCGCTTCGCCCACGGCCGCACCGGTGCGGGTCTCGCGGAAGGCCTTGAGCTGCTCAGGCGGCAGTTCGTATTCGCTGTACACGTCGAAGAAGTTCGGCGCGACCGAGAAGTTGGGGAAGAAGTCCTTGGGATCCTTGTAGATGCCGCCGAACCACATCGCATAGGTCACGTCGCGCACGCCGGGCACGCTGCGGATCTGCGCTTCCAGGCGCACCGGCAGGGACTGGGTGATCGACAGGCGCGAGGCCACGACCAGGCGGTTGACCCCTTCCACCGAGCCGCCGGCGGTGAACGCCACGCGCACCGAGTCGAGCAGGCCGAACAGCAGGAACGCGACGATCACCGAGAACAGGGTCAGCACGGTCCGCGTCTTGCTGCGGAACAGTTGCGCCCAGATCAACGAGAAATACTTCATGGCATCGCCTCGCTCAGTGCGCGGCCGGCGCGTCGGCCAGCTCGCCCTTGTCCAGGTGCACGGTATGGGTGGCGTACTCGGCGGCCTTGGGGTCGTGGGTGACCATGACGATGGTCTTGCCGTGGCTGCGGTTGAGTTCCTGCAGCAGGCCCAGCACGTCCTCGGCCGAGCGCCGGTCGAGGTCGCCGGTGGGTTCGTCGCAGATCAGGAAGGTGGGGTCGGAGACGATGGCGCGGGCGATGGCCACGCGCTGCTGCTGGCCGCCGGACAGTTCGCTGGGCTTGTGGTTGCGGCGCTCGGCCAGGCCGACCAGGGTCAGCGCGATCTCGGCATTGCGCTTGCGCTGGGCGGCGCCGAGCGAGGTCAGCAGCAGCGGCAGTTCGACGTTCTTCTGCGCGGTGAGCATCGGCATCAGGTTGTAGAACTGGAACACGAAGCCGACGTGGTGGCTGCGCCAGGTGGCGAGCTGGCCGCCGCTCATGCGGTCGATGCGCTGGCCTTCGATCTCGATCTCGCCGCCGCTGGGCGAGTCCAGCCCACCGATCAGGTTGAGCAGGGTGGTCTTGCCGGAGCCGGACGGGCCCATCAGGGCGACGAAGTCGCCGCGGGCGATATCCAGGTCGATGCCGTGCAGGACCTGGACTTTCTCGGGGCCGCGCTGGTAGGTCTTGGTGACGTTGCGCAGGGTGACGAGGGTGGACATGGTGGTGTTCCTGGCGGTGGACGAGGTGGAGGCGATGTGGTCGCCGATGGCGGCGAGGGGATTACCGTTGCTTTTGCTTTTGATTTTTCTGTTGCTGTTGCAAGTGCAGCTGCAGTGGTTGTTGCTTCTGCCGTTGCCGTTGTTTTTGCTTTTGACTTGCCGGGTTCCCTTCCGAAGCGGCGGCCAGCGCGGGGAAAAACCCCGAAGGGGCGGCGTACATGGATGTACGCCGTCCGCGGCAGGGGCAGGATGCCCCTTCCGCGGATCCCCGGGCTGGACGCGGATCCGGAGCGCGTTAGCGCGGAGGGCGCGAGGCAGGGCGCGCTTTCTTTTGGTTACCTTTTCTTTGCGCGAGCAAAGAAAAGTAACTCGCCCGCAAG
>NZ_JACHNP010000002.1 GCF_014206815.1 Xanthomonas sp. F10 | reverse complement strand
ACGGGGATCCGCGGAAGGGGCATCCTGCCCCTGCCGCGGACGGCGTACATCCATGTACGCCGCCCTTCGGGTTTTTCCCCGCGATGGCCGCCGCTTCGGAAGGGAACCCGGTAAGTCAAAAGCAACAACCGAAGCAACAGCAAAAGCAAAAGCAACGGCAACGGCAACGGCAACGGCAACGGCAGGATCGAGTCTGCTGCAGAGCGCGTAGGCAGTTGCGTCGCAAACGACGCGTCACGCAAGCTACGAAGGCCGCAGCAACTCACACGTTCAACAACAGGAACTCCCGCTCCCACGAACTGATCACCCGGAAGAACGTCTCGTACTCCTTGCGCTTGACCGAAATGTACGCCCGCACGAAGCGCGGCCCCAGCAACTCCTGCAACGGCGCGCACCGCTCCAGTTCGTCCAGCGCCTCGCCCAGCGAGCGCGGCAACTGATAGCCCATCTCCTTGCCGCTGCCCGTGGTCGGCTCGGTCGGCTCGAGCTTCTCGCGGATCCCGAGCAGGCCGCAGGCCAGCGTCGCCGCCATCGCCAGGTAGGGATTGGCGTCGGAACCGGCAAAGCGGCTCTCCACGCGCATGTTCTCGATCGTGTCGATCGGCACGCGCAGGCCGCAGGTGCGGTTGTCGAAGCCCCACAGCACATTGCTCGGCGACACCTCGCCGAACATCAGCCGGCGGTAGGAATTGACGTTGGGCGCGAAGAACGCCATCGCCATCGGCACGTACTTCTGCAGGCCTGCCAGGTAATGGGCGAAGGTGCGGCTGTACTCGCCGGCGCGGCGGCCGCTGAAGACGTTCTTGCCGTGCTTGTCCACCAGGCTCTGGTGGATATGCATCGCACTGCCCGGCTCGTTCTCCATCGGCTTGGCCAGGAAGGTCGCGTAGACCCCGTGGCGCAGCGCCGCCTCGCGCATGGTGCGCTTGAACAGGAACACCTGGTCGGCGCGCGACAGTGCGTCGTCGTGGGTGAAGTTGACTTCCAGCTGCGCCGCGCCGGATTCGTGGATCAGCGTGTCCACGTCCAGTTCCATCGCGTCGCAGTAGTCGTACATCAGGTCCAGGATCGGGTCGAATTCGTTGACCGCGTCGATCGAGTACGACTGCCGCGCCGTCTCCGGGCGTCCGGAACGGCCGGCCGGCGGCAGCAGCGGGAAGTCCGGGTCGGTGTTCTTCTGCACCAGGAAAAATTCCAGCTCCGGCGCCACCACCGGCTTGCAGCCGATCGCCGCGTAGGCCGCCAGCACGCCGCGCAGCACGTTGCGCGGCGCCAGGTCGTGCGGCTGGCCTTCCTTGGTATAGCAATCGTGGATCACCTGCGCGGTGGGGTCGGCGGCCCAGGGCACCATGCGCACCGTGTCCGGGTCCGGACGCAGTTGCATGTCCGAATCCGACGGCGAGGTCAGGTCGTAATAGTCGTCCGGGTAATCGCCGGTGACGGTGGTGGCGAAGATGCCCTCGGGCAGCCGCGTGCCGTAGTCGTGCGAGAACTTGGCGGCGGGAATGATCTTGCCGCGGGCATTGCCGGTGATGTCCGGCACCAGGCATTCGACCTCGGTGATGTGGCGTTCCTTGAGCCAGCGCCGCAGCGAACTTTCCTGCTGTTCCGGCGTGTGCTTGCGTGATCGGGGTCGACTGGCCATGGGACTCAGTGCCTGCGGGTGGCCGCATAGTGGCGACAGGCGTCGCCGAAGGATTGGAAGATGCCGAGATAGAACGGGTCGTCCAGCACCCGCCACTCCGGATGCCATTGCACGCCCAGCAGGAAGCCGGGGCCGATGCCGCGGAAAGCCTCGATCAATCCATCCGGCGCCAGCGCCTCGACGATCAGGTCGCCGCCGAGCCGGGCCACGCCCTGGCCATGCAGCGAGTTGACCCGCACCCGCCCGCGGCCGGCGATCTCCTCCAGCCAGCCGCCTTCGCTCAGCGTCACTTCGTGCGCCGGCGCGTACTGCGCCTCCAGCGGCGCCTGCGGATCCTCGCGGTGATCGGACAGCCCCGGCTGCGCATGCACCTTCTGATGCAGGGTACCGCCAAGGGCGACGTTGACTTCCTGGAAGCCGCGGCAGATCGCCAGGATCGGCAGGCCCAGCGAGATCGCCTGCGGAATCAGGTCCAGCGTGTTGGCGTCGCGCGCCGGGTCATGCAGGTTGCCGAGCCAGCTCGGCTCGTCGCTGTAATGGTGCGGCTCGATATTGCTGACCGCGCCGGTCAACAGCAGGCCGTCGAGCCGCGTCAGCCAGGCGCGGGCATCGACCGGCGGCTGCAGCGACGGCAGCAGCACCGGGGTCACCCCCGCACCATCGACAGCGGCGCGCAGATACTTTTCGCCCGCAGCCAGGAACGGATGATGGCCGATGAGCTTGCGGTCGGTCGGCACGCCGACCAGGGGCGATACGGCCATGCGAAGAACTCGTGTGGCGTCACTGCAAGTTACCGCGGGCGTTTTATTTTTACAACACGACACGCAGTGGAACACGGCGCACAACGCACCGACAGACGTGATGACGGACCTGCGCGACGGCGCAACTTCCCGTGCAATGCCGCAAAAGCCCACTACGGCCACCGTTGCGCGTGATTGAGCGCCAGCGCATGGGGCACGTGCCGCTGTTGAGTATTCTTGACGCCATTGGGCTCTGCTAAGCTCGAAACACTCCCGCCGTCCGCCGCGATGATCCGCATGCACGATGCCCCGCTGCTGCCCCCGGACGACGCCCAGACCCTGCAGCGCATCGCCGGCTGCGAGCAGATCGACCTGCTGCTGCCGGACTGCAACGGCCTGCTGCGCGGCAAGCGCATCGCCCGCGACGCGCTGGACAAGGTGTACCGCGACGGGGTGTGCCTGCCGATGTCGCTGATCGCCACCGACATCACCGGCAACACCGTCGAGGAAACCGGGCTGGGCTACGACATCGGCGACGAGGACCGGCTGTGCTTCCCGGTGCCGGGCAGCCTGCGACCGGTGCCGTGGGCGCCGGTGCCGTCGGCGCAACTGCTGCTCACGATGCAGGACGGTGCCGGCGGTGCGCTCGACTTCGCCCCGCGCCAGGTCTTGGCGCAGGTACTGGCGCGTCTGCAGGCACGCGGGCTGACGCCGGTGATCGCGGTGGAACTGGAGTTCTACCTGTTCGACCCGCACGCCGATGCGCAAGGCCGCCCGCAGCCGCCGCTGCATGCTCACAGCGGGCTGCGCAACGACAGCACCCAGGTCTATTACATGCAGGAGCTGGACGACCAGCGCGGCTTCACCGATGCGGTCGCCCAGGCCTGCCGCGCGCAGGGCATTCCGGCCGATACCGCGGTCGCCGAGTACGCGCCCGGCCAGTTCGAGATCAACCTCAAGCACCGCGCCGATGCGCTGGCCGCCTGCGACGATGCGGTGCTGCTCAAGCGCGCGATCAAGGCGATCGCGCAGCAGCAAGGCCTGCTCGCCAGCTTCATGGCCAAGCCCTTCGCGGCGCAGTCCGGCAGCGGCTTGCACCTGCACGTGAGCCTGCTCGACGGCGCCGGCGACAACGTGTTCGCCTGCACCCCGCAGGCACCGGCGGCGCCCTTGCGCCACGCCATCGGCGGGCTGCAGCGCAGCGCCGAGGACTGCCTGCTGCTGTTCGCGCCGCACGCCAACAGCTACCGGCGCTTCGTCGCCAACGCCTTCGTCCCGCTCAACGACAGCTGGGGCTTCAACAACCGCACCGTGGCGATGCGGGTGCCGCACAGCGACCCGGCCAACACCCGCATCGAACACCGCATCGCCGGCGCCGACGCCAATCCCTACCTGGTCGCCGCGGCGGTGCTGGCCGGCATCGAACACGGCCTGGCGCAAAACATCGATCCGGGCCCGCCAACCCAGGGCAACGCCTACGCGCAACACGCCGCACGCGAACCGCACTGGCGCGGCGCGATCGCCCGTTTCCTGGACAGCGACTTCGCCGCCACCGCCTTCGGCACGCGCTTCCGCCATATCTACGGCCAGCAGAAGCGCCGCGAGCTGCTGGATTTCCAGGCGCAGGTCAGCGATGTGGACTATCGCTGGTATTTGCGGACGGTGTGAGGAACCGGGACCGGGGACCCGGGGCCCGGGACCCGCAAAAGCAAGAGCAAGTACATGGAGCCGGATACATGTCCCACCCCATCGACAATTCACGATCATGACCCGCTCATCCCCGGGTCCCGGGTCCCGCGCCCCGGGCCCCGGTACTTCCTGGTACCTCGACAGCGCTGCGCCGTTCCCGGCGCAGGAACCGCTGCGCGGACGCGTGCGCGCCGACGTGTGCATCCTTGGCGCCGGCTATACCGGGTTGAGTGCGGCGCTGGCGCTGGCCGAGGCCGGGTATCGGGTGGTGGTGCTGGAGGCGCAGCGGGTCGGCTGGGGCGCGTCCGGGCGCAACGGTGGCCAGGCCATCGTCGGCTACGGCTGCGAGCAGCACACCCTGGAAACCTTGCTTGGCCAGGACGATGCGCGGCTGCTGTTCGATTTCTCCCGCGACGGCATGCAGTTGCTGCGTAGCCGCATCGCCCGCCACGGCATCGCCTGCGACTGGCGCGACGGCCATGCCCACGTGGCGATCAAGCCGCGCCAGGAACGTGCGCTGCGCGCCGGCATCATCGAGATGGCGCAGCGCTACGACTATCCGCTGCAATGGTGGGACCGCACGCAGTTGCAGTCGCAGCTGCGCAGTCCGCGCTACCTGGGGGCGATGTACGACGCGGCCAGCGGCCACCTGCATCCGCTGGAGTACGCGCGCGGCCTGGCGCGGGCGGCGCTGGCCGCCGGCGTGCGCATCTACGAACAGACCCCGGCCACGCAGCTGCTGCGCGGCGCGCGGCCGATCCTGCGCAGCGCGCACGGCGAGGTCGAAGGCGAGTTCGCCATCCTCGCCGGCAACGCCTGGCTGCGCGGCATCGCCCCGGAACTGGAATCGCGGATCATGCCGGTCGGCACCTACATCGGCGCCAGCGCGCCGCTGGGCGAGGCGCTGGCGCGCGAACTGATCGGCAACGACATGGCGGTGGCCGACGTCAACTGGGCCCTGGACTACTTCCGTCTCAGCCGCGACCACCGGCTGCTGTTCGGCGGCCGCGCCAGCTATTCGTCGCTGCCGCCGCCCGGCCTGCGCGGGGTGATGACCCGACGCATGCGTCGGGTGTTCCCGCAATTGCGTCACGTCGAACTGGAATCGGTGTGGGGCGGCTACGTCGACATCACCCGCAACCGCGCCCCGCAATGGGGCCGGCTGACCCCGAACGTGTACTTCGCGCAGGGCTTCTCCGGCCACGGCGTGGCCGCCACCGGGCTGGCCGGCGCGGTCATCGCCGCGGCGATCGGCGGACAGGCGCAGCGGCTGGACGTGTTCGCGCGGATCCCGCACGCGCCCTTCCCTGGCGGCCGCCTGCTGCGCACGCCGCTGCTGGTGGCGGCGATGTCCTGGTACAAGCTGCGCGACGCGCTGTGGTAGCCGCAGGCGGGCCCGCGCCACCCTCAAGTTTGCGCGCACGCGGCCGCTAACCGGGGTTCCATCCCCCGGATTGCCGCCCGCGAGGCATGCATGTCGCACCCGTTGTCGATCTCCCCGATCGCCCCCGACGGCAGCCCTGCACAGCAGCGCATCCTGCTGGTGGAAAACTCGCGCACCTTCACCGACCTGCTGCGCGCGGCGATCGAGCAACGGGTCGAGCTGCCGGTGGTCGTGGTCTCCACCCTGGCCGAAGCCGCCGCTGCGCTGGACGATGGCGGCTCCTGGTTCCTGGCGCTGACCGGGCTGGTGCTGGCCGACGGCGACCGCGACACCGTGGTCGACTTCTTCATCGCGCGCGGGCTGCCCACGGTGGTGGTCAGCGGGGTCTACGACGAAGGCCTGCGCAAGCGCATCCTGACCCAGCAGATCATCGATTTCGTGCTGAAGAACGCGCCGGACAGCATCGACTACCTGGCCTGGCTGGTGCAGCGGCTGGCGCGCAACCGCGCCATCACCGCGCTGGTGGTGGACGACTCGCCGTCGGCGCGCGCCTACGCCGCCGCGCTGCTGGCAATGTACGGCTACAAGGTGGTGGAGGCCGCCGACGGCGCCGCCGGGCTGCGCGCGATCGAGGCCAACCCGTCCATCCGCCTGGCGGTGGTGGACCAGGAAATGCCGGGCATGGAGGGCGTGGAGTTCACCCGCCGGCTGCGCACCTTGCGCGCACGCGACATGCTGGCGGTGATCGGCCTGTCCGGCAACAACGACCCGTCGCTGGTACCGCGCTTCCTCAAGAACGGCGCCAACGACTTCCTGCGCAAACCCTTTTCGCGCGAGGAATTCTTCTGCCGGGTCTCGCAGAACGTGGACCAGCTGGAACTGATCGGCACCCTGCAGGACCTGGCCACGCGCGACTTCCTCACCAGCCTGCCCAACCGCCGGCACTTCCTCGAGCAGAGCCAGCGGGCGCTGCCGCGATGGCTGGCACGGCAGCAGCCGGTCAGCGTGGCGATGCTCGACATCGACCATTTCAAGCACATCAACGACACCTTCGGCCACGAGGCCGGCGACGAGGCGCTGCGGGTGGTCGCCGCGACCCTGGCCGCGCATGCGCGCCCCCAGGACATGGTGGCGCGCTTCGGCGGCGAAGAGTTCTGCATGCTGGCGCCGGGCCTGGACGCCGCTGCGGCCACCGACTACTTCGAGGCCCTGCGCGTGCGCATCGCCGACCTGCGGGTCGCCATCGGCACGCAGACCCTGCACCTCACCATCAGCATCGGCGTCAGCAACAGCGGGCCGCAGCGGCAGACGCTGCATGCCCTGCTGACCGAGGCCGACAAATACCTGTACCTGGCCAAGGCCGGCGGCCGCAATCGGGTCGAATGCGCCCCGGCCGCGGAACCGGCGTTCAGCGACGCTGCCGTCGAATCGCCAGCAACGCCAGCAAGGTCAGCAGCGCAGCCGCACTGAGGTAGTAACCTACCCACGGCAGGCCGTACTGCTCGGCCAGCCACACCGCCACGTAGGGCGCCGGCGCCGCGCCGACGATGCCGGCCAGATTGAATGCCAGCGAGGCGCCGGTGTAGCGCACGGGCACCGGATACAGCTCGGCCAGCAGCGTGCCGCAGGGGCCGTAGGTCAGGCCCATGAAGAAGAAGCCCAGCGCCAGGAAGCCCAGCACCTGCCACGGCTGCCCGGCCTGGAACAGCGGCGCGAACAGCAGCCCGAACGCGATGATGGCCACGCTCGCCAGCAGCATCGCCGGGCGCGTGCCGCGGCGGTCGCCGTACCAGGCCGACAGCGGAATGCCGGCGGCGAAGAACAGGATGCCGACCATCTGCAGCAGCAGGAACTGCTCGCGGCTGTAGTGCAGGGCGTTGGTGCCATAGCCCAGCGCGAACACCGTCATCAGGTAGAACAGCACGAAGGTCGCCAGCACCGCGAGCGTGCCCAGCACCGTCGCGCCGACGTGCTGCGACAGCACCGTCTGCATCGGCATGCGCACCCGCTCGTTGCGGTCCAATGCGCGCTGGAAGTCCGGCGTCTCGTGGATGCGCAGACGCACCCACAGCCCGGTGATCACCAACAGGGCGCTGGCGACGAACGGAATGCGCCAGCCCCAGCGCAGGAACTGTGCGTCGTCCAGCGCCGCGTCCAGCAACAGGAAGATCCCCGAGCACAGCAGGAAGCCCAGTGGCGCCCCTAGCTGCGGGAACATCCCGTACCAGGCGCGCTTGCCCGGCGGCGCGTTCTCGGTGGCCAGCAGCACCGCCCCGCCCCACTCGCCGCCCAGGCCCAGGCCCTGGCCGAAGCGGCACAGCACCAGCAGCGCCGGTGCCCACACGCCGATCCGGTCGTAGCTGGGCAGCAGGCCGATCAGCACGGTGGACAGGCCCATGGTCAGCAGCGCCGCCACCAGCGTGGCCTTGCGCCCGACGCGGTCGCCGAAGTGGCCGAACAGCCCCGACCCCAGCGGCCGCGCGACGAAGGCCACGGCGAAGGTCGCCAGCGACTGCAACTGCGCCGCAGCGGGATCGCCCGCGGGGAAGAACAGCTTCGGGAACACCAGCACCGCAGCAGTGGCGTAGATGTAGAAATCGAAGAACTCGATGGTAGTGCCGACCAGACTGGCCAGCAGCACGCGGCGCGGCGAGTTGACGGGCGGAACGGCAGACGCGACGGCGCTCATGGACTCGGCATTGGCGGACAACGCCTGCGATTCTGGCAGATCGCCTCGCCTTTCGCAGCGTCGTGCGGCCGTCCCATGCCGCGCTGCGCGCCTCCTCCCCTCGCACAGCGGACCGCCCGCGCAATCCCGCTTGCCGGCGATGGGCGACCACCACGACGGCCGTGGCCGCTCCAGGACACCACGCGCCGCCCGACAGCGGCGCCATCGCCGGCGCCGCCACCGAGAAGGGATGTGCCCGCGCGCACCTCGCACGAGCACATCCGGGCACGACCGGGAAAACCCGGCAAGCGGACTATCCGCGCGACCGTGCGGCCACCGCCGCCCTCCCGGTCCCGTGGCGACCGCCGGCGACGCGGTCGCCTCGCCCCTCAGGCATCGTGCACATCCTCGACAACGCCTGGATCGCACTCCAACGGCAGGCACGGCGCCTGCTCCACCACCTCCACGTCGTCGCCCTTGCCGACAAGGTTGCCCTGCGCATCGACCTGGTACGGCATGTCGGCCTCCACCCCTTGCTCGCCGGTGGTGACCACGAGGTTGGTGTAGCGCTCGCCATCCCAGCAGCGGAAAATAAGCGTCGAGTTCTCTCCGCCGGTGAGCGTCGACCCCAGGCTGCCGATCAGCCTGCTGCGGGCGCCGGCGGTCAGGACGCTGTTCTTGCCGGCGGTCAGCTTGCTGCGGTCGCCGGCCATCAGCGTGCTGTCGTCCCCGGCGGTGAGCCTGCTCCGGTCGCCCGCGGTGAGCTGGCTATTGCGTCCGGCCAACAGCTTGCTGCGATCGCCGGCGGTCTGGGTGCTGTCGGCGCCGGCGATCAGCTTGCTGCGGTCGCCGGCGGTCTGCACGCTGTCTGCACCGGCGATCAGGGTGCTGCGCGACCCTGCGGTCTGGGAGCTGCCCTTGCCGGCAATCAACATGCTTTTGTGGCCGGCGATCTGGATGCAGTCGTGGCCGGCGATCAGCGAGCTTCCGTAGCTGGCGATCAGGTTGCTGCCGTAGCCCGCCGTCAGGAAGCTGCGCACGCCGCTGGTCAGATTGCTGCCGTAGCCGGCAATCAGCGAGCTGTCCTGCCCGGCGACGCCGGTGCTGCCGTAGCCCGCCGTGAGCGAACTGCTGTGTTCGGCCATCTGGGTACTGCCATAGCCGGCGGTCAACGTGCTCTCGTAGCCGGCGGTCTGGGAACTGCCGTAGCCGGCGATCAGCGTGCTGGCGTAACCGGCGATCTCGGTACTCCCGTAGCCGGCGGTCAGCGAACTGTTCTGCTGCGCGGTCAGCGAACTGCCGTAGCCCGCGGTCAAGGTGCTCTCATAGCCGGCGGTCTGGGTACTACCATAGCCGGCGATCAGCGAGCTGTCGTGGCCGGCGGTCGAGTTGCTGCCATAGCCCGCCGTCAGCGTACTCTTGTAGCCGGCGGTTTGCGTGCTGCCATAGCCGGCGGTCAACGAGCTGTCGTAGCCGGCCGTCGAGGTGCTGCCGTAGCCGGCGGTGAGGGAGCTGCTCTCCTGGGCGGTCTGCGTGCTGCCGTAGCCCGTGGTCAGGGTGCTGTTGTAGCCCGCGGTCTGGGTGCTGCCGTAGCCGGCGATCAGCGAGCTGTCGTGACCGGCGGTGGAGGTGCTGCCATAGCCGGCGGTGAGCGTACTGTCCTCCCGCGCGGTCTGGGTACTGCCGTAGCCGGCGGTGAGGGTGCTGTCGTAGCCGGCGGTCTGGGTGCTGCCATAGCCGGCGATCAGCGAACTGTCGGCGCCGGCAGTGCCGGTGCTCCCATAGCCGGCGGTGATGTCGCTGCCCTGCCGCGCCGTCTGCGTGCTGCCGTACCCCGCGGTCAGCGAACTGTCGCTGCCTGCGGTCTGCGTGCTGCCATAGCCGGCGATCAGCGTGCTATCCGCGCCGGCGGTGCCGGTGCTGCCATAACCGGCGGTGACATCGCTGCCTTGCCGCGCTGTCTGCGTACTGCCGTAACCGGCCGTCAGCGAACTGTCGCTGCCCGCGGTCTGCGTGCTGCCATAGCCGGCGATCAGCGTGCTATCCGCACCGGCGGTGCCGGTGCTGCCATAGCCGGCGGTGACATCGCTGCCTTGCCGCGCCGTCTGCGTGCTGCCGTAACCGGCCGTCAGCGAACTGTCGCTGCCCGCGGTCTGCGTGCTGCCATAGCCGGCGATCAGCGTACTGTCCGCACCGGCAGTGCCGGTGCTGCCATAGCCGGCGGTGACATCGCTGCCTTGCCGCGCTGTCTGCGTACTGCCATAACCCGCGGTCAGCGAACTGTCGCTGCCGGCGGTCTGCGTGCTGCCATAGCCGGCGATCAGCGTGCTGTCCGCGCCTGCGGTACCGGTGCTGCCATAACCGGCGGTGACATCGCTGCCTTGCCGCGCCGTCTGCGTACTGCCATAACCCGCTGTCAACGAACTGTCGCTGCCCGCAGTCTGCGTGCTGCCGTAGCCGGCAATCAGCGAGCTGTCGTGACCTGCAGTCGAAGTGCTGCCATAGCCGGTCGTGAGCGAACTGTCCTGCTGCGCCGTCTGCGTACTGCCGTAGCCGGCGGTCAGCGAGCTGTCGCTGCCCGCCGTCTGCGTGCTGCCATAGCCGGCGATCAGCGAACTGTCCGCACCCGCGGTGCCAGTACTGCCGTAGCCGGCGGTGACGTCGCTGCCTTGCCGTGCCGTTTGCGTACTGCCGTACCCCGCCGTCAGCGAGCTGTCGCTACCTGCGGTCTGCGTGCTGCCATAGCCCGCGATCAGCGTGCTGTCCGCACCCGCGGTGCCGGTGCTGCCATAGCCGGCGGTGACGTCGCTTCCCTGGCGTGCCGTCTGCGTACTGCCGTAACCGGCGGTCAGCGAGCTGTCGCTGCCCGCCGTCTGCGTGCTGCCATAGCCGGCGATCAGCGTGCTGTCCGCACCCGAGGTGCCGGTGCTGCCGTAGCCGGCGGTGACGTCGCTGCCTTGCCGTGCCGTCTGCGTACTGCCGTACCCCGCCGTCAGCGAGCTGTCGCTGCCCGCGGTCTGCGTGCTGCCGTAGCCGGCGATCAGCGTACTGTCCGCGCCCGCGGTGCCGGTGCTGCCATAGCCCGCGGTGACGTCGCTGCCCTGGCGTGCCGTCTGCGTGCTGCCATAGCCGGCCGTCAGCGAACTGTCGCTGCCTGCGGTTTGCGTGCTGCCGTAGCCGGCGATCAGCGAACTGTCAGCGCCCGCGGTGCCGGTGCTGCCGTAGCCGGCGGTGACGTCGCTGCCTTGCCGCGCCGTCTGCGTGCTGCCGTACCCCGCGGTCAGCGAACTGTCGCTGCCGGCGGTCTGCGTGCTGCCGTAGCCGGAGATCACGGCGCTGTCGGCGCCCGTGGTCGCGGTACTGCCATAGCCGGAGGTCACGCGGCTGCCTTCCTGTGCCGTCTGGGTACTGCCGTAGCCGGCGATGAGCGTGCTCCGGTCGGCCGCGGTCTGGGTGCTGCCGTAGCCGGCAAGGATGGAACTGTCCGAGCCCGCGGTGCCGGTGCTGCCATAACCGGCGATCAGATCGCTGTGATCGCCGGCGGTCTCGGTGCTGCCATAGCCGGCGACCAGCCGGCTTTGGTCGGAGCCGGTGAGCGTGCTGCCATAGACACCTGTTTCGATCTTCCTGGCAAGGAGGTCGGGGCGCGACTCGACAGGATTGGCCGCAACGACCGTGGCCACCGGCGTTGCCGGTGTCGCCACGGTCGGCGGGGTGGGCTGGGTCGGCGAGGTGCCCAGGGTTGCCGGCGCAGGCAAGGCCGCCGCGGGGCTGGCCACGTTCGTCGGCACCGTCGGCAACGCGGCCTGATCTGCCAACGCGTAGAACCGGTAGTTGGCCGCGAGATAGTCCAGCGCCTCGCTCCGGCTCCCGACCAGCAGCACCTGCGCACGCGGGAACTTGATCATCCCCTCTTCCGGCAACGGCAGCACGTCGCCGACGGCGACTTCGCAGACAACCCAGCGGGCATCGGCATGCGCACTCAGATGGGCCCCGCCGCCGCGTCCCCACGACAGACCGGTGAGGCCGTTCTCGTGCAGTGCGGATGGCTTCCAGTACTTGCATTCCACGTGACCGGACATCGGCCAGATCAAGCCACAGTGATCGGCCATGTTGTTGGCGCATGTGCGCAGCGCCAGAATCTTTTCAGTGATCATCGCATCGCCCTCATGATGGATATGGAAAATCGGATGAGTTCCCAGGACGAATCCGCGACCTGCAAACGGGAAAACACTGCTGCATCGCATCCGTTCTGGCTGCGAAGGCCAGTGGACACAGCCATCGCCAAAGGCGCCTGGCGAGAGACCTGCCCTATCTCCACGAAACGGAGGCCGGCCGCGGCCGCAATGCGAAGCCATTGCCACGAAGCATCGTTGGGCCGCAAGGCCCGATTCTCCAAGCGGACGCGTCGGTCCATTTCATGAAAACGACCGCAGCGTCGAATCCGGCATTCTCACGGATTGAGACTGGGGAAGACGCTTTCGCTCCAAATGCGCCAAAGCGCGACTGGGTCACTTACCGCGGGAAAGCATGAAACGTCCATGCCCACGCAACGAGAATTGATGATCTATTTTCGCGTGCGCCCGTTAACGCAAAAACCGGACCTGTGCAGTTCCGGTACAACGCCCCCGCGTGCGCAAGAGCACACTGCGCTTGTTTGGATGGCGCAACGACACCGCCGCACGCACGCCGGCAGCGCATGCGCACCGATAGCGCACGCGCACTGCTGTCGAAGTCGAAGTCGAAAGAGATTGTCCAGCCGGGCGCGGGCGGCACCCGCTTGCGAGGCCGCCCACGGCGCAGCGTGCACACGTCGATAGCCGCCTCGCATGGCGGGGGCGTAGCGCCTACTGCCGCAACTGCGCGCGACCGGCAGCCGTCAGCACCGCCACCTCGCGCTCGCCGGCGCGCTGCACCCGCACCCAGCCCGGCCCCGCCTGCCCGGCGAGCTCGGCGTCGCCCAGCCACGCCAGGGTGCGCAACAACACGCTCATGCGCACGTCCAGGCGCTTGCATACGCGGGCCAGCGCCACGCCGTCCGGCGCCTCGGCCAGCAACGGCAGCAGGCGTGCGGTCAACGCCGGATCAGCGGACAAGCGCGACTCCGATGTCGCGTGGGGCGGCCGCGGCGGCCTCGGCCAGATGCGCGGTGACCACCACCGGAATCGACTTGGAGGTGGGCGTGCGCGCCTCGTCGGCGAAGCTGGACAAGGGCACCAGCGCATTGGTTTCCGGGTAGTAGGCCGCCAGGCAGCCGCGCGGGATGTTGTATTCGACCAGCATGAAGCGCTTGGCCTGCCGCGGCACGCCGTCCTCGCACAGGCTGTGCAGATCCACCCAGTCGCCTGCCTGCATGCCCAGGTCGGCGATGTCGGCGGCATTGATGAACAGCACCCGGCGCTCGCCGAACACGCCGCGGTAGCGGTCGTCCAGGCCGTAGATGGTGGTGTTGTACTGGTCGTGCGAGCGCGTGGTGGCCAGGGTGAACACCAGTTGCCCCGGATGCTGCCGGCGCGCGCGGTGGATCGGATTGTCGGTCGGCACCGCATGCGGCTTGAACACCGCACGGCCCTCCGGCGTGTCCCACACGCGGTCGCGTGCACCATTGGACAGGCGGAAGCCGCCCGGCACCCGCACCCGCGTGTTGAAGTCGGCGAAGTCGTCGAACATCTGGGCGATCAGGTCGCGGATGCGGTCGTAGTCGGCCACCAGCCAGCGCCAGCGCACCGTGCTGCGCGCGCCGAGCGTGGCCTCGGCCAGGCCCGCCACGATCGCCGGCTCGGACAGCAGCTGCGGCGAGGCCGGCGGATTGATGCCGCCGGACAGGTGCACCATGCTCATCGAATCCTCGACACTGACGTGCTGCGGCCCGCCCTCCTGGATGTCGATCTCGGTGCGGCCCAGGCACGGCAGGATCAGCGCGTCGCGGCCGTGCACCAGATGGCTGCGGTTGAGCTTGGTGGTGACGTGCACGGTGAGGTCGCAGCGGCGCAGCGCGCGATGGGTGGCCTCGGTATCGGGGGTGGCGGTGGCGAAATTGCCGCCCATGGCGAAGAACACCTTGGCGCGGCCGTCGGCCATCGCCTCGATCGCGCCGACCGTGTCGTAGCCGGGCGCGCGCGGCGGGGCGAAGCCGAACACCTTCTGCAGCCGGTCCAGGAATGCCTGGGGCGGCTGCTCGTAGATCATCATGGTGCGGTCGCCCTGCACGTTGCTGTGGCCGCGCACCGGACACAGCCCGGCGCCTGGCCGGCCGAGGTGGCCGCGCAGCAACAGCAGGTTGGCGATCATCTGGATGGTCGCCACCGAATGCTTGTGCTGGGTGATGCCCATGCCCCAGCAGGCGATCAGCCGCTCGGCCTTGAGGTAGATCTCCCCGGCCTGGCGCAGGGCGGCCTCGCTGAGCCCGGATTCCTCGACGATGGTGTCCCACGGCTCGGCCGCGACCTCGGCGGCGAAGGCCTCGAAGCCGGCGGTGTGGCGGTCGATGAACTCCAGGTCCAGCAACCGCGGCTGCCCGCTGCGCGCCGCCTCGGCGTCGCGCTCCAGCACGTGCTTGATGATGCCCTTGACCGCGGCCAGGTCGCCGCCGATCTTCAACTGGAAGTAATCCGAGGAGATGCGGGTGGAGCCGTTGTGCAGCATCTCCAGCTTGTCCTGCGGGTCGGCGAACTTCTCCAGGCCGCGTTCGCGCAGCGGGTTGAACGAGACGATCGCCGCACCGCGCTTGGCCGCCTGGCGCAGTTCGCCGAGCATGCGCGGATGGTTGGTGCCGGGATTCTGGCCGAAGATGAAGATCGCATCGGCCAGTTCGAAATCCTGCAGCGAGACCGTGCCCTTGCCGACCCCGATCTGCGCCTTGAGCGCAGTGCCGGACGGCTCGTGGCACATGTTGGAGCAGTCCGGGAAGTTGTTGGTGCCGAACTCGCGCACGAACAACTGATACAAAAACGCCGCCTCGTTGCTGGTGCGCCCGGAGGTATAGAAGATCGCCTCGTCCGGCGAGGCCAGGCCGTTGAGGTGTCGGGCGATCAGCGCGAACGCCGCGTCCCAGTCGATCGGCACGTAATGGTCGGTGTCGGCGTCGTAGCGCAGCGGCTGGGTCAGTCGGCCCTGCCCTTCCAGCCAGTAGTCGCTGTAGCGGGCCAGTTGCGCGACGCTGTGCTGGGCAAACAGTTCCGGCGTGGCGCGGCGCGCGGTGGATTCGGCGGCCACCGCCTTGGCGCCGTTCTCGCAGAACTCGAAGGTCGAGGTGTGGTCGCGATCGGGCCAGGCACAGCCGGGGCAGTCGAAGCCGTCGGGCTGGTTGGCGTGCAGCAGGGTCTTGCCGCCCTGCACCGCCACGTCCTGCTCCATCAGGTGCTTGGCCACGGCGCGCAGCGCGCCCCAACCGCCGGCCGGTTGCGTGTACGGCTGGATGGTCTTCTTGCTCATGCGGGCTCTCCGGCGGGTTCGGTCTGCGCTAGGCGCTGCGGATGGCTGTAGACGACGTAATCGTGATCGCGGGCGAAGCCGATCAGGGTCAGGCCGGCGCTGTCGGCGAGCGCGACGGCCAGCGCGGTGGGCGCGGAAATCGCGGCCAGCAGCGGGATGCCGGCCTGCGTGGCCTTCATGACCATCTCGTAGCTGGCACGGCTGGTGACCACGACGAAGCCGGTGCCAGGATCGAGGCCGGCGCCGACCAGCGCACCGATCAACTTGTCCAATGCGTTGTGGCGGCCGACGTCTTCGCGGATCAGCTGCAGTGCCCCCTGCGCATCGGCCCAGGCCGCGGCATGGGTGGCGCCGGTCAACGCGTTGAGCGTCTGCTGCGCGCGCAAGGCGCGCAAGGCACGGGCCAGCGCCGCGGCCGCGATCGGCACCCCGGCCGGCACCGGCCGCGGCGTGCGCAGCACCGCCTCCAGCGACTCGCTGCCACACACCCCGCAGCCGCTGCGCCCGTCGAGGTTGCGACGCCGCGCCTGCAACGCGGCGGCCTGTTCCGGCGGGATGCGCAGGCGCAGCGACACACCTTCCAGGTAGGTCTCCACGGCCTCGATGCGTAGCTGGTCCGGTGTTGCCACGATGCCCTCGCTGAACGAGAAGCCCAGTGCGAAATCCTCCAGGTCCTCCGGCGTGGCCATCATCACCACGAACGGCGTGTCGTTGTAGGCGAACGCCACCGGCACTTCGGCCGCCACCAGGTCCTGGGCGACGGCCGTGCGCCCGTCGCGGTGACGGCGCACGCCGCGCGCGACCGCACCTGGCCTGGACGACGCACCCGAAGACATCGCAACCCTCCCGACTCAGTGGAACAGCACGAACGCTTTCTGCAGGGTGACCCAGATGCCCCACAGCATCGGCAGCCCGACCGCCAGCCAGGCCAGCACCAGCAGCAGCGGGTTGCCGCCGCGGCCGACCAGCGCCAGCTGCGCCGCATCCGGCGCCGCCTGGGCGCTGCTGCCGGCCCGTTCGTGGGCCAGTTGCTTCTCCGCGGCCAGCTCCTGCGGGGTCATGAAGTGCCTGGCCGCCACCGGCCGTACCAGCAGGTTGCAGATCAGGCCCAGCACCAGCATCCCGGCCAGGATGTACATGGTCGTGTTGTACACCTGTGAGGGCGGCACACCCATGCCCAACTGGTACTCGCGCATGTAGCCGACCACCACCGGGCCGAGGATGCCGGCGGTGGCCCAGGCGGTCAGCAGGCGACCATGGATGGCGCCGACCATCTGCGTGCCGAACAGGTCGGCCAGGTAGGCCGGGATGGTGGCAAAGCCGCCGCCGTACATCGATACGATCACGCAGAAGATGCCGACGAACAGCGCGCTGCCGCCAACCTTGCCGGCCCACGGCGCGGCCGCGTACAGGGCGATGCCGAGCACGAAGAACAGCGAGTACGTGTGCTTGCGCCCAAGCTTGTCGGACATGCTGGCCCAGAAGAAGCGCCCGCCGATGTTGAACAGGCTGAGCAGGCCAGTGAAGCCGGCGGCGATGGCGGCGATGGCGGCCAGTTGCGTGGGATCGAGGCTGGCGAAGCCGGCATCCACGCCGATCAGGCGGCCGCCGAACACTTCCTGCAGCATCGGCGAGGCCATGCCGATCACGCCGATGCCGGCCGACACGTTCAGGCACAGTACGGCCCACAGCAACCAGAACTGCGGGATGCCCCAGACCTTGCGTACGTGCACGTGATGGGCGGTGATCATCGCATTGGCGCTGGCCGCCGGCGCGGTCCAACCGGCCGGGGTCCAGCCGCTGGGCGGCACCCGGTAGCCGAACGCGCCGGCCATCATGAACACGAAGTACAGCCCGGCCATCACCAGGAAGGTTTCCTTCACGCCCACCGAGTCGGGGCCGGCGAAATACCGCATCAGCGCATCGGCCAGCGGGCTGCCGATCATCGCGCCGCCGCCGAAGCCCATGATCGCCATGCCGGTGGCCATGCCGCGGCGGTCCGGGAACCACTTGATCAGCGTCGACACCGGCGAGATGTAGCCCAGCCCCAGGCCGATGCCGCCGATCACGCCCGAACCCAGCCACAGCAGCCAGATCTGGTGCAGGTGGATGCCCAGCGCCGAGATCACCAGCCCGCCGCACCAGCACAGCGCCGCGACCACGCCGGCCTTGCGCGGGCCGGCGCGCTCCAGCCAGCCGCCCCACAGCGCCGCCGAGCAGCCCAGCAACACGAAGAACAGCGTGTACATCCACTGCAGCTCGCTGATCTTCCAGTCGCAACTGGACGAGACGATGCGCACCAGGAAGCCCATGTCGGGTGGACAGGCCACCGCCTCGGTGATGCCCAGCGCCTTGGACAACGGCAGCCAGAACACGCTGAAACCGTAGGCCATGCCGATGCACAGATGGATCGCCAAGGCCGCGGGCGGCACCAGCCAGCGATTGAAGCCGGGCCCGGCGACGATGCGTTCCTTCGAAAGCAGGCCGGGGCGATCGGTCGGCGCGGACGCGGCAACGCGGTGCGAGTCGTTCATGCGGTGTCCCCTCGGAGGCGTCGGCGCCCTGGTGCGGATGACGCGCCTGCGGCGTCTCCACGAGGCCGCCTGCCGAACGGCCTGCCGACGCGCGACCGCATGCGCCGAGCGTAGTACAAAACACCCGGTGGCGCCGCGCCATCCATCGCAAGCGTGCCGCGCGCCTGTGCTTGTGCGGCGCACGATGGACAGGCAGCCCCAGCGACGCCGCTCGCGCAGGCAACGCACGGCACTGTGCGATTCCGCCAGTGCGCGCCGGTCGGTTAGGCTTGCGCCCCCCGCCTGCGGAATCGCCCCATGCCCGTCCCCTACCGCGTTGGCCTCGCCGCCAGCCTCCTGCTCGGCAGCCCCCTCGCCCAGGCCGCCGCCTTGCCCGCCGACGTGCTGCACCAGCTGCCGGCCGGCTACCAGCCGCTGGCGCAGTTGCAGGCCGACCTCGATGGCGACGGCCGTGCCGACTACCTGCTCGCGCTGCAGCAGCGCGGCGAGGCGCAACGCGATCCGGCACCGGCACGGCCGCTGCTGATCTTCGTGCAGCAGGCCGACGGCCGCTATCGGCTGGCGGCGCGCAACGACCGGGTGATCCTCAAGCGCGACGAGGGCGGCCAGTGCGACCCGTTCACCGATGGCGACGATCCGTTCGCCGCCAAGGGCCGCTACTTCACCGTGCAGAACGGGGTCTCCTGCGGCCAGCACTGGACCGACTTCATCACCTTCCGCTACGACCCGCAGCGCAAGCAGTGGCTGTTCCACAAGCGCATCCAGCAGCGCTGGGAACTGAACCCGAATCCCTCGCCCGACGCAGACGCCCTGGTCAAGGACGGCGACCAGGTGCAGGCGGCCGACCCGCGGCATCCGGTCGATTTCGCCGATTACGTTCCGCGCTGAGCGGCACGCCGCGCTGGGTAGCGCGCGCCTGGCACTGATGCGCGCTCGCTGACACACGCACGCCGCGCCCGTGCAGTGCCGCGTCCGAATGCGGCCAGCGCGTTGCCGCGGCGACCGGCACGCTGCGCGCTCCATCCGTTCCTGGAGCGCCCATGTCCAGCTTCCGTTGCGTCGGCCTGCCGGCCGCACCGTTCGCCGCCCTGTTCGACCTCGACGATGCGCAACTGCAGGCGCGCCATGCGCAGCGCGTCCGCGCCGACAGCGCGCTCGGCTATCCCTGCCGGGTCAGCCTGGAGGACGCACGGCCCGGCGAGGAACTGCTGTTGCTGCACTACCTGCACCAGCCCGCGCAGACCCCGTACCGCGCCGCCGGACCCATCTACGTGCGCCGCCACGTCGCCACCGCCGCACCGGCGCCGGGCGACGTGCCCGATGCGATCGTCCGCCGCCTGATCTCGCTGCGCGGCTACGACGCCGGCGACATGCTGATCGCCGCCGACGTGCAGCCGGGCGAGCGCATCGCCACCGCGATCGCCTGCGCCTTCGCCGACCCGCAGGTGCGCTACCTGCATCTGCATCATGCGCGGCAAGGCTGTTTTGCGTGCCGGGTGGAGAGAGAGCCGGGATTGGGCAGTCGGGATTGGGGATGAGTGGCGGCGCCGCGACCTGGAGCACCGCTGTCTTCGTAGGAGCGGCTTCAGCCGCGACAGGCATTCCCGGCAAAGCCCGTCGCGGCTGAAGCCGCTCCTACGGCAACGCGCTCGCGGTCGCGCGCTTCACCAATCCCCAATCCCGACTCCCCAATCCCGGCTACTCCCCCAGCTTGATCCACGTCGCCTTCATCTCCGTGTACTTGTCGAAGGCATGCAGCGACTTGTCGCGGCCGTTGCCCGATTGCTTGTAGCCGCCGAACGGGGCGGTCATGTCGCCGCCGTCCCAATAGTTCACCCACACGCTGCCGGCGCGCAGCTTGCGCGCCACGCGGTGCGCGCGGCCGATGTCGCGGGTCCACACGCCGGCGGCCAGGCCATACTCGCTGTCGTTGGCCATGCGCAGGGCGTGCGCCTCGTCGTCGAAGGCGATCACCGACAGCACCGGGCCGAAGATCTCCTCGCGGGCGATGGTGTGTTCATGGCCGACCTCGTCGAAGATGGTCGGCTCCACGTAGCAGCCGCCGGGCACCACCTCCACGCGCTTGCCGCCGAGCAACAGACGCGCGCCTTCGGCGTTGCCGCGGGCGATGTAGTCGAGCACGCGGTGGGTCTGGGTCTCGTCCACCAGCGCGCCCATGGCCGCGTCGTCGTCGAACGGATGCCGCGGCTGCAGCGCACGCCCGGCGGCGACCACGCGTTCGACGAAGCGATCCTTGATCGAGCGCTCCACCAGCAGGCGCGAGGCCGCGGTGCAGACTTCGCCCTGGTTGTAGAAGATCGCCGCGGCCGCCGCCTGCGCCGCCTGCTCCAGGTCCGGCGCATCGGCGAACACCAGATTCGGGCTCTTGCCGCCGCACTCCATGTACGCGCGTTTCATGTTCGACAGCCCCGCGCATTGCAGCAGGCGCCGGCCGACCGCGGTGGAGCCGGTGAACACCAGCCCGTCCACGTCCATGTGCAGCGCCAGCGGCTCGCCGGCGCCCTTGCCGTCGCCCGGCACCACGTTGAACACGCCGTCGGGAATGCCCGCCTCGGCCACCAGCTCGGCCAGGCGCAGCGCGCTCAGCGGCGATTTTTCCGAGGGCTTGAGCACCACCGAGTTGCCCGCGGCCAACGCCGGGGCGATCTTCCACGCCGCCATCAGCAGCGGGAAATTCCACGGCACGATCGCGCCGACCACGCCCAGCGGCTCGCGGGTGATCAGGCCCAGTTCGTCCTGTCCGGTCGGCGCCACTTCGCCATACAGCTTGTCCACCGCTTCGGCGGTCCAGGACAGGCAGCGCACCGTCGCCGCCAGATCGACCCGGCGCGCATCGCGCACCGGCTTGCCCATGTCCAGCGATTCCAGCAGCGCCAGTTCGTCGGCGTGGCGTTCGACCAGCTGGGCCAGCGCCAGCAGGGTCTTCTTGCGCTGCGCCGGCTTGGCCTGCGACCAGTGCCCGGCCTCGAAGCTGCGCCGTGCCGCGGCGACCGCACGGTCGATGTCCTCGGCCCCGCCTTCGGCCACGTGGCCGAGCAGGCGGCCGTCGATCGGGCTGAGGCAGTCGAAGGTCTTGCCGCTGGCGGCATCGACGTAGCGGCCGTCGATGAAGGCCTGGGTCCGCGGACGCAGCGTGTCGGCCAGCGCCTGCCAGGCGTCGCGGGTGCGGGGTGCGGTCATCGGGAACTCCTGCTGCGGCGGAAGGATCGGAACGGCACGGCGGCCTGGCGGCTGCGGCGCGGAGGGGCGCCGGGCGCTCTCAGAACGTGGCCGGCGTATTGGCGCTGACCAGCACTGCGGTCTCGCGGCCGACGTTGCGGAAGCGGTGCGGCACCCGGCTCTCGAAATAGTAGCCCTCGCCGGCGCGCAGCACCCGCACCTGGCTGCCGACGGTGATCTCCACCTCGCCGGCCACCACCACCCCGCCCTCCTCGCCGTCGTGCACCAGCATCGCGCTGCCGGTGTCGCTGCCGGGCGGCATCACCTCGCGCAGGATGCACATCTGCCGCTGCGGGCGATGCTGGCCGACCAGGTAGTAGTGGATGCCGTCGCTGCCGACATCGGGCAGTTCGTCGGCGCGATAGAACGGCGCATCGGCCGCGCCTGTGTCCAGGTCCTGGGTGAAGAATTCGGCCAGCGAGATCGGGATGCCATCCAGCACCTTCTTCAGCGAACTCACCGAGGGGCTGACCTTGTTCTGCTCGATCAGCGAGATGGTGCTGTTGGTCACCCCCACCCGCTTGGCCAACTCACGCTGGCTCAGACCGTGGGCGGTGCGAACCCGGTGCAGGCGGGCGCCGATATCCATCGCAGGAAACGCCGGTGGCGGTGTTGCCGGATACTTTACACACCCGCCCCAGCCGGTCAATTTCCTGCGCCACGCCGGTGCTGCGACGCAACCAGGAAAAGCCAGTCCAATGCGTGCGGACGGCGCTACGCCGGGTCACACCCGGCGCCACGGCATGGTGTAAAGTTTTTTCAACATCCCTCGCGTGGAGCCTGCGATGCGCCCCCAGCCGCCCCTCTCGTCCCAGGCGCTGTCCGACCACTACGCCGCGCAGGCCACACGCGAACCGGACACACTGGATGCGTTCTGGATGCCGTTCACCGCCAACCGCCAGTTCAAGGCGCGGCCGCGGCTGCTGGCCTCGGCCGAGGGCATGCATTACCGCAGCGTGGACGGGCGCCAGATCCTCGACGGCACTGCCGGCCTGTGGTGCTGCAACGCCGGCCACGCGCGACCGCGCATCGTCGAGGCGGTGGCGCGGCAGATCGCCACGCTGGATTTCGCTCCCACCTTCCAGATGGGTTCGCCGCTGCCGTTCGTGCTCGCCGAGCGGCTGGTGGAACTGGCGCCGCCGGGCCTGGACCACGTGTTCTACACCAACTCCGGCTCCGAGTCGGTGGACACCGCGCTGAAGATCGCGCTGGCCTACCACCGTGCCCGCGGCGAGGGCCAGCGCACCCGCTTCATCGGCCGCGAGAAGGGCTACCACGGCGTCGGCTTCGGCGGCATCTCGGTAGGCGGACTGCCGAACAACCGCAAGGCGTTCGGCCCGCTGCTGCCCGGCGTGGACCATCTGCGGCACACCCTCGACCTGGAGCGCAATGCGTTCTCGCGCGGCCTGCCGACGCATGGCGCGGAACTGGCCGAGGATCTGGAGCGGCTGGTGACGCTGCACGATGCCTCCACCATCGCCGCGGTGATCATCGAACCGATCTCCGGCTCGGCCGGCGTGGTGCTGCCGCCGCACGGCTACCTGCAGCGCATCCGCGAACTGTGCGACAAGCACGGCATCCTGCTGATCTTCGACGAGGTCATCACCGGCTACGGCCGCGTCGGCCACGCCTTCGCCGCGCAGCGCTTCGGGGTGACCCCGGACATGATCACCACCGCCAAGGGCCTGACCAACGGCTGCGTGCCGATGGGCGCGGTGTTCGTGTCCCACGCCATCCACGAGGCGTTCGCGCATGGCCCGGCCCACGTCATCGACCTGTTCCACGGCTATACCTACTCCGGCCATCCGCTGGCCTGCGCCGCCGCGCTGGCGACGCTGGACACCTACGCCGAGGAACAGTTGTTCGACAAGGCGATCGAGCTGGGGCCGGTGTGGGAGGAGGCGATCCATCGGCTGCGCGATCTGCCGCACGTCGTCGACATCCGCAACTTCGGCCTGATCGGCGCGATCGAACTGGCCCCGCGCAAGGGCGCGCCCGGCGCGCGCGCCTACGAGATCTTCGAGCGCTGCTTCCACGAGGGCAACCTGCTGATCCGCGTCACCGGCGACACCATCGCGCTGTCGCCGCCGCTGATCGTCGAGCCCGTGCACATCGAACGCATCTTCGCGGTGCTGGCCGACATGATCCGCAGCACGCCCTGACCCCTCCCTCACCCAACCCACCGCCCGCGCTCCCCACGCGCCGCGTCTGCCTGGAGAACCGCTCATGCTGGTCGGCGTTCCGAAAGAGATCAAGAACCACGAGTACCGGATCGGGCTGACCCCGTCCGGGGTCCGCGAACTGGTGCTGCACGGCCACCAGGTGCTGGTGCAGCGCGGCGGCGGCCAGGCCATCGGCCTCACCGATGCCGAGTACGAACGCGCCGGCGCGCGCATCGCCGAGGATGCGGCGAGCGTGTTCGCGCAGGCCGAGATGATCGTCAAGGTCAAGGAACCGCAGCCGGAGGAATGCGCGATGCTGCGCCCCGGGCAACTGCTGTTCACCTATCTGCACCTGGCGCCGGATCCGCAACAGGCCGCGGCGCTGCAGCGCTCCGGCTGCACCGCCATCGCCTACGAAACCGTCACCGACGGCCACGGCGGCCTGCCGCTGCTGGCGCCGATGAGCGAGGTCGCCGGGCGCATGGCGATCCAGGCCGGCGCGCATGCGCTGGAGAAGGCGCAGGGCGGCTCCGGCGTGCTGCTCGGCGGTGTGCCCGGGGTCACCCCGGCGCAGGTGCTGGTGATCGGCGGCGGCGTGGTCGGCATCAACGCCGCACGCATGGCGATGGGCCTGCACGCGCGCGTGACCGTGCTGGACCGCTCGCTGGAGCGGCTCAAGTACCTGGACGAACTCTACGGCCAGCAGCTGACCACGCTGTATTCCACCCGCGCTGCGATCGAGCAGTGCCTGCCGCACACCGACCTGGTGATCGGCGCGGTGCTGATCCCCGGCGCGGCCGCGCCCAAGCTGGTGTCGCGCGCACAACTGGCGCTGCTGCGGCCCGGCTCGGTGCTGGTGGACGTGGCGATCGACCAGGGCGGCTGCTTCGAGACCAGCCACCCGACCACCCACCAGCAACCCACCTACGAGGTCGACGGCATCGTCCATTACTGCGTGGCCAACATGCCCGGCGGCGTGGCCCGCACCTCCACCTTCGCCCTGACCAACGCCACCCTGCCGTTCGTGCTGCTGCTGGCCGAACACGGCCTGCAGGCGCTGCGCGACGACCAGGACCTGCGCAACGGCCTCAACGTGCACGCCGGCAAGCTCACCCACCGCGCGGTGGCGCAGGCGCTGGGCCAGGACTTCGTGCGGCCGCTGGACGCGCTGGGCTGACGGTTGCCTGTGAGGCCGGGAATGGAGAATCGGAAATAGGGAATCGAAAAGGCACCGCAGCGCGCGCATTGGGCAATCCGTCAGCCGCATCGCTTGCTGTTGCTCTTGCTGTTGCTCTTGCTGTTGCTCTTGCTGCTGCTCTTGCTGCTGCTCTTGCTGTTGCTCTTGCTATTGCTTTTGTTGTTGCCATTCCCGACTCCCTATTCCCGATTCCCGATTCCTGGCACACGCCCACGACCCGCCGCAACGCAGCACGCGCCAGCCGAGGTCGGGTGTAGCCTTGCGCCACCCCGGCGCCCGGTCGGGGTCCATTGCCGCCACAGGAGCCGCTTCATGATCAAGGTCAGCGTGATGTATCCGTACACGCCAGGCGCCCGTTTCGACCATGCCTACTACCGCGACACGCACATGCCGCTGGTGCAGGCACGCATGGGCGCCGCCTGCCTACGCTACACCGTGGACAAGGGCCTGTCCGGCGGCACCCCCGGCAGCGATCCGACCTACATCGGCATGTGCCACATCTTCAGCGAGTCGGTAGAGGCCTTCCAGGCCGGCTTCGGCCCGCATGCGGAGGAGATCCTCGGCGACATCAAGAACTACACCGACCTGACGCCGATGATGCAGATCAGTGAGGTGGTGGTGGGATAAGGCTCGCTGCGTGAGCCGGGATTGGGGATTCGGGAGTAGGGATCCGGACAGCGCGCGGCAGCGCCGGATAGGCAGCTCGACGCTCTTGCGAATCCCCAATCCCCAATCCCTGCCCTCTACAATGCCGCCCCCCGAGCCACGCCGTGCTGCCCGTTGATGAACATCGTTGTCAAAGAAGACCTCAAGGCCTATATCGATCCGCTGACCCCCGACGAGTACGCCGCGCTGGAACGCAGCCTGCTGGCCGAGGGCTGTCGCGACGCGCTGGTGCTGTGGGGCGACATCCTGGTCGATGGACACAACCGCTACGGCATCTGCCAGAAGCACGGGTTGCCGTTCCAGACCGTGCAGAACACCCGCTTCCAGTCGCTGCAGGACGTGCACCTGTGGATGATCGACCAGCACCTGGGCCGGCGCAGCGTCTCCGATTTCCAGCGCGGCGTGCTGGCGCTGCGCAAGCGCGAGATCCTCGCCGAGCGGCGTGCCAGTGCGGCCGCCGCGGACGCACCGGCGGCCGACGCCGCCGAGCTGGACGCTGCTGCCGCCGAGGCGGCGAGCGACGCCGATACGCCGCCCTGGGCCGACGCGCCGGCGCCGTTGAGCCGCGCCGACCTGGCGCGCGTGGCGCGGCTCAGCAACAGCCAGGTGGTGCAGATCGAGAAGATCCAGAAGCAGGCCGCCGCCGAAGTGGTGGAAGCGGTCAAGTCCGGTGCGATCTCGATCAATGCCGCCGCCGCGGTGGCCAGCCTGCCCGAGGAGGAACAGCGCGCCGCGGCGATGGCCGGCAAGGACGAACTGAAGCAGGCCGCCAAGCGCGCCCGCGAGTCCAAGCGCAAGCCCAAACCGGCGCCGCCGGCCGCGTCCGAAGACGCGGCTCCGGCAGCGGACACCGACGGCGACGCGACGCTGACATTACGCCAGCGCGTGGCCGACCTCGAAGCCGAGAACCAGGCGCTGCGCGAGGAAGTGGCGGCGCTACGCGCGCAGTTGCCGGGCTGATCCGCGCGCACGCGCATCTGGCGTCCCCGCCGGAGACGGCGGCCGCCGTCCATGCAGCCGCGCTCACCGAGCACTGCGTAGACTCGCCCGCATGAGCGTGTCTTCCGGCCCCACCCTGCCTCCCGATCCGCGCCGCGCACAGTTGCGGCGCATGAAGCTGCTGGCGGCGCTGTTGCTGCTGGCGATGCTGTGCGGCTTCCTGCTCAGCCATGCCATGGGCCTGCACGGCGTGTGGGCCTGGGTCGGCGCGTTCTGCGAAGCGGCCACGGTCGGCGCGCTGGCCGACTGGTTCGCGGTGGTGGCGCTGTTCCGGCATCCGCTGGGCCTGCCGATTCCGCACACCGCGATCATCCCGCACGGCAAGGCGCGCATCGCCGACAGCCTGGCGGTGTTCGTGCGCGACCAGTTCCTGGAACCGGGCGCGCTGCTGGCCAAGCTCAACGCCTTCGATCCCGCGGCGCGGCTGGGCCAGTGGCTGGCCGAACCGGCGCAGTCGGCGCGGCTGGCCGACCTGGCCCGCGGCTGGGCGCTGCAGGCGCTGGACCTGCTGGACGAGGCCGCGGTGCGGCGCCGCATCCACGGCTTCGTGGTGGCGCGGCTGCGCGACTGGGACGCCGCGGCCACCGCCGGCGACATCCTCGGCCTGCTCACCGCCGATGGACGCCACCAGGCGCTGCTCGACGAAGCGCTGACCCGGCTCGGCCGGCACCTGGACGATGCCGCGGTCAAGCAGCGGGTCTCGGCGATGATCGTCAAGTACGCGCGCCGCGAGTGGCCCAAGCTGGTCGGCACCGTGGAATGGGTGAAGCCGGTCGAGGGCATCGCCGACACCCTCGCCGAGCGGCTGGCGCATGCGCTGCTGGAGGAACTGCAGGACGTGCTGTCGCAGCCGCAGCACCCGCTGCGCCAGGACTACGAGCGCTGGCTCGGCGGCTATGTGCAGCGGCTGCGCGCCGATCCGGCCACCGCCGACAAGGTGCAGGCACTGAAGCAGCGCCTGATCGAGCACCCCGGCGTGCAGGAGTACGTGCAGGGCCTGTGGGACCAGATCCATGCGGCGCTGCGCGAAGACCTGTCGCGCCAGGACGGCGCGCTGGTGCAGCACCTGCAGCGCGCCCTCGGCGCGCTGGGCCAGTCGCTGGCGCAGGATCCGGCGCTGCGCGAGGCGCTCAACCAGCACCTGCTCGGCGGCGCCGAGCGGCTCACCCAGCGTCTGCGCAGCGGCGTCACCGAGCACATCGCACAAACCGTGAAGGGCTGGGACGAACGCCACCTGGTCGAGCAACTGGAACTGAGCGTGGGCCGCGACCTGCAGTACATCCGCTTCAACGGCACCCTGGTCGGCGGGCTGATCGGGCTGGCGCTGCACGCTGCCGTCACGCTGCTTGGCTGAGCGTGGATGACGAGGATGCAATGCCCCGCTCGCGCGGTTGGCCAGGCGCCGGCCCGCGACGCGATGCAGACGCACCGTGTCGCGGACCGCTCGCCCGCGACACGCCGTGCCATCCACGCAGCAAGGTGTAGACACGCCTCGGTTCTTTCGCCGGCAGGGCTGGCGCGGCCGCACCGCCCGCGCTAGCGTTGCGGCATGGCCTGCGGGACGTTCGCCGTGACTGTGAACGCCATTCCGCAACCAGCCCGAAGGAAGCCGATGCGCGTGCCGAACGCGCGTTCGCCAAAGGAAGGGGGAGCATGTCGAAGAAACGCCGGACATCCGCCGCCGGCCCTGCGCGTCCGGCCCGGCTCGCCGCGCTGGCCGTGCTGGCCGTCGGACTGCTCGCCGCGCTGCTGATCGCGCATGGCGTGCAACAGCGCAACCGCGCACAGGCGCAGGCGCGCTTCCAGCAACTGGCCTCGCACGTGGCCAGCGATCTGCGGCAACGCCTGGACATGTACGAGCATGGCCTGCGCGGCGCGCGTGGGGCGGTGATCGCGGCCGGCGGCGACCGCATCTCGCGCGCGCGTTTCGCCCGCTACAGCGCTTCGCGCGACTATCCGCACGAATTTCCCGGCGTGCGCGGCTTCGGCTACATCCAGCGGGTGCCGCGCGCCGACGAGGCCACGTTCCTGCAGCAGGCCCGCGCCGACGGCGCGCCGTCGTTGCAGATCGGCGAACTGGCCCCGCACGACGGCGACCGTTTCGTCATCGTCTACATCCAGCCGGCACCGTCCAACAACGCCGCCGAAGGTTTCGACATCGCCTCCGAGCCGGCACGGCGCGCGGCGGCGATCGCCGCGGCGCGGTCGGGCGCGCCCACCATCACCGCACCGATCCGCCTGGTACAGACCCCGGGGCTGGGCAACGGCGGCTTCCTGCTGCTGTTGCCGGTGTACCGCGAGGGCCTGCCGCTGCAGACCCCGGAACAACGCTGGCAGGCCACCAGCGGCTGGGCCTACGCACCGCTGAACATCGCCGAGGTGCTGGCCTCCTCCGACGATCACAGCAACGAGCTGCGCCTGAGCCTGGCCGACAGCCAGAACCCGGCTGAGCCGTTCTACCGCGACGACGCGACGCCGATCCTGGCCGGCGGGCCGGCCGCCGAACGCACCCTCACCGTGTACGGCCGCCAGTGGCGGATCGGGGCGCAGGCCACGCCGGGCTTCGTGCGCTCGCTGGATCAATTCTCCCCGCTGCTGGCCGGCGCCCTGGCCGGCGGCATCGCGCTGCTGCTCGCCGCACTGCTGTACGTGTTCCTGACCAGCCTGCGCCGCCGCGACCTGATCCTCAGCGAGCAGAGCCAACTGGCGGCACTGGTCGCCGGCACCAGCGAGGCGATCGTCGCCGAAGACCTGCACGGCCGGGTGACCCACTGGAACCCCGCGGCCATGCGCATCTTCGGCTATACGCCGGAGCAGGCCATCGGCCAACCGCTGCAGCAGCTGCTGGGCGCGCAGATCCGCGATCCGGCCGGCGGCGGCGGCGACGGCGTGCGCGAACTGCGCCACCGCGACGGCCACATCGTCAGCGTGCTGGCCAGCGTCTCGCCGATCGCCGGCACCGGCGGCGGCACCATCGGCCATTCGCACCTGCTGCACGACGTCACCGAGCAGGTGCGCGCGCAGGCGCGGGTGCTGGAGCTCAACACCACGCTGGAGCAACAGGTGGCCGAACGCACCAGCGAATTGGTCACCTATTCGGCGCTGCAGCGCGCGATCCTGGCCAATGCCGGCTACGCGATCGTCGCCACCGATCCCGATGGCGTCATCACCCTGTTCAATCCCGCCGCCGAGACCCTGCTCGGCTACGCCGCGCACGAACTGATCGGGCGCAAGGCCACCGGCCTGTTCCTGGATCCGGAGCAACTGAGCGCGCGCGCCGAACGCATGGCCGCGCAGTCGGGCATGCCAGTGCAGCCCTCGTTCGAGTCGGTGGCGGCGCTGTCCACGCTGGGGCGCAGCGATACCCGCGAGTGGACCTACCTGAGCAAGGACGGCCATGCCTTCCCGGTGCTGCTCACGCTGAGCACGCTGCGCGACGACGACGAGCGGGTGATCGGCTACCTCGGCATCGCCGTCGACCTGACCGAGCAGAAGCGCCACGAGCGCGAACTGCGCCTGGCGATCGACGCGGCCGAAACCGCCAACCAGTCCAAGAGCGATTTCCTGGCCAACATGAGCCACGAGATCCGCACGCCGATGAACGCGATCCTGGGCATGCTGTACCTGCTGCGGCACAGCGCGCTGTCGCAGGCGGCGCAGGACATGATCCAGAAGATCGAGTTGTCCGCGCGCAACCTGCTGGAGATCATCAACGACATCCTCGACTTCTCCAAGATCGAGTCCGGGCGCATCGACCTGGAATCGGCCCCGTTCGATCTCAACGAGTTGCTGGAGAACATCGCCGCCCTGATGACCTCGGCGACCAGCGCCAAGCCGGTGGAGATGATCGTCGAGCCGCTGCCGCCGGGCTGCCGCTGGCTGCGCGGCGATGCGCTGCGCCTGAACCAGGTGCTGATCAATTTGGTCGGCAACGCCATCAAGTTCACCGAACAGGGCGAGGTGGCGCTGTCGGTGCGCGCCTTCCCCGGCGGGGAACCCGGCAAGCTCAAGCTGCTGTTCTCGGTGCGCGACACCGGCATCGGCATCCCGCGCGAGAAGCAGAGCCTGATCTTCTCGCCGTTCCTGCAGGCCGACACCTCCACCAGCCGCCGCTACGGCGGCAGCGGCCTTGGCCTGACCATCAGCCGGCGCCTGGTGGAACTGATGGGCGGGCAACTGGAAGTCCAGAGCGCCCCGGGCCAGGGCAGCGATTTCTACTTCGTCATTCCGTTCGCGGTGGCGCCGGCACCGGCCGCCGACGCCGAACCGGCGCAGGCGCGGCGGGTGCTGATCGCCGACGACCACGACCTGGTGCGACGCAGCCTGACCGACATCGCCAACGGCTTCGGCTGGCAGGTGGAAGCGGTGGCCAGCGGCACCGCCGCGCTGGCCGCGGCCGCGCCGGAACGTGCCGAGTTCGACGTGATCCTGCTGGACTGGCGCATGCCCGACCTGGACGGGCTGAGCGTGGCCCAGCGCATCCGCGCGCAATCGGCGCCGGACCGGCAGCCGATCATCGTCATGGTCACCGCCTACGAGCGGCGCATGCTCCAGGAACAGCAGCCTGGCGTGGCCGACGTGGATGCGGTGATGACCAAGCCGGTCACCGCCTCCGCCCTGCAGCGCACCATCGCCATGCTGCTCGCGCGCCGCAACGGCGACCTGCCCGCGCCGGCGCCCAGCGACGGCGTCGCGCGCCTGGCCGGGGCCCGCTTGCTGGTGGTCGACGACAGCGACATCAATCGCGAGGTCGCGCAGCGCATCCTCGAAGGCGAAGGCGCGCTGGTCGACCTGGCGCAGGACGGCGCCCAGGCGCTGCAGCGGCTACGGCGCGATCCCGGTCGCTTCCACGTGGTGCTGATGGACGTGCAGATGCCGACCATGGACGGCTACGAAGCCACCCGGCAACTGCGCGCCGATCCGGAGCTGGCCGCGGTGCCGGTGATCGCCCTCACCGCCGGCGCCTACCGCCAGCAACAAGAGCTGGCGCTGTCCAACGGCATGAACGACTTCATCGCCAAACCGTTCCAGGTCGAGGACCTGATCGCGATCATCCGCCGGTACCTGCCGCCGAACCTGACCGCGCTGCCGCTGCTGCCGCTTGCGCTGCCGCCGTCGGGGCTGCCGACGGACGACTGGCCGGCCAGCGATCCGGCGTTGCTCGATACGGTCCAGGCGCAGCGGCTGTGGGGCGAGCGCGACCCGTATCGGCGCTATCTGCTGAAGCTGTTGCAGGAGTATCCCGACCCGGCGGCCAGCGTCCGCGCCCTGCTGGACGCGCAACGGCCGGCCGAGGCGCTCTCCCTGGCGCACAAGTTGCGCGGTTCGGCCGGATCGCTGGCATTGCCGGCGTTGAGCGTCGCCAGCGCCGCGCTGGAGGAACGGTTGAGCACGGCGCCGACGCAGGCCGAGGCGGCCATCGCCGCGCTGGACGCGGCCATGTCCGACACCGTTGCCGAAGTGCTGCGCTTCGCCGACGCCACCCAGGTCGCGACGACGCCTGCGTCGGCAACCGACGCAGCGGTGGACCCGGCGACGCTGCAGGCGTCCTGGTACCAGGTGCTGCAGGTGCTGGACAGCGACGATCCGGACCGCATCGACCACACGCTGCGGCAACTGGCCGCTTTCCTGCCGGCGGCGCAAACCGCCGAGCTGCAGCAGTTGCTGGAGAATTTTTCCTTCCGCGAGGCCGAGGCCAAGGTTAGGCAATGGCTGGCCGAGGCAACCGACTGAGCGCGTAACGAGACGCCACCATGACCCAGCCGTGCATTCTCTGTGTCGACGACGAACCCAGCAACCTGGCGCTGATCCGGCAGTTGCTGCGCGATGACTACGCACTGGTGTTCGCCAAGAACGGCGCCGAAGCGCTGCGCGGGGTGGCCAAGCATCGCCCGGCGCTGATCCTGCTCGACGTCGACCTGCCCGACGTCGACGGCTACACCCTGGCCCGCACGCTCAAGCAAGATGCGCGCAGCGCGGCGATTCCGATCATCTTCGTCACCGGCAAGGACAAGGACGCCGACGAGAGCATCGGCTTCGACGCCGGCGGCGTCGACTACATCACCAAGCCGTACTCGCCGAGCATCCTGCGCGCGCGGGTGCGCACCCACCTGTCGCTGGTCAGCGCCGCCAGCCTCGCCGACAGCCACCGCGCCGCGATCGAGATGCTGGGCATGGCCGGCCACTACAGCGACTCGGACACCGGCACCCACATCTGGCGCATGGCCGCCTACGCCCGTGCGCTGGCCCTGGCCGCCGGCTGGTCGCGCGAGGACGCCGACCTGCTGGAACAGGCCGCGCCGATGCACGACACCGGCAAGATCGGCATCCCCGACGCGGTGCTGAAGAAGCCCGGGCCGCTGGACGCGGACGAGTGGCAGGTGATGAAGCGGCACCCGCGGATCGGCTACGACATCCTCAGCCGCAGTAGCGCGCCGCTGTTCCGTCTCGCCGCCGAGGTGTCCCTGTACCACCACGAGCACTGGGACGGCGGCGGCTACCCGGCCGGCCTGTCCGGCACGCAGATTCCCGAATCGGCGCGGATCGTGGCGCTGGCCGACGTGTTCGACGCCCTCACCTCGCCGCGCCCGTACAAGGACGCATGGCCGCTGGATCAGGCGTTGGCGCTGTTCCGCGACAAGTCCGGCAGCCAGTTCGAGCCGCGCCTGGTGCAGTTGTTCGAGGCGATCCTGCCGCAGATCCTGCAGATCCAGGCGTACTGGAACGAACGCGAAGCGGAGGAAGAGCCGCCGCAACGCGGCAAGGCGCAGGCCACCCTGCGGCACCGCGGCAACTGAGCCACGGCGCATCCCGTAGGAGCGGCTTCAGCCGCGACGGGCGTTAACGGTAACGCCTGTCGCGGCTGAAGCCGCTCCTACGAGGCACCGGCGGCGCGCGCTCAGCGCCGCTGCAAGCGCCAGGCGCGATGGATACGCGGGTTGCGCTCGAAATCCGGATCGATGGTCTGCGCGCTGATCTCCTCGCAGACCGCGAACTCGGCCAGCGCGTTCTCGTCCAGCTTGAAGCGGCGAAAATTGTTGGAGAAGTACAGCACGCCGTCGGGCATCAACCGCGCCACCGCCGCGCGCAACAGCCGCACGTGCTCGCGCTGGATGTCGAAATCCTCGGCGCGCGCGGAATTGGAGAAGGTCGGCGGGTCGCAGAAGATCACGTCGTAGCGGTTCTTCTCCGCCTCCAGCCAGCTCAGCGCGTCGGCCTGCACCAGCCGGTGCTGGGCGCCGCCCTTGCCGTTGAACGCCAGGTTGTCGGCGCACCACTGCAGGTAGGTGCCGGACAGGTCCACGCTGGTGGTGGAATCGGCGCCGGCCACCGCCGCCTGCACGCTGGCCACGCCGGTGTAGCAGAACAGGTTGAGGAAGCGCTTGCCGCGCGCCTGCTGCGCCATCGTCCCGCGCAGCGGGCGGTGGTCGAGGAACAGCCCGGTATCCAGGTAGTCGAACAGGTTCACCCGCAGCAGCGCCTCGTGCTCGCGCACCACCAGGAACTCGCCGCGCTGCTCGAAACGGCCGTACTTGCTGCCGCCCTTGCCACGTTCGCGGGTCTTCAGCGCCACTTGTTCGGCGGGCACCGCGAATACTTCGCGCGCGGCCGCCAGCAGTTCGTTGCGGCGGCGGCGCACGTCCGCATCGGGAATGCTGTCCGGCGCCGCGTATTCCTGCACGTGCAGGAAGGTGCGCGCCTGGCCGCCGTCTTCCTGGTACACGTCGATCGCCGCCGCGTATTCGGGCAGGTCGGCGTCGTAGGCGCGGTAGCAGCTGACCCGCTCGCGCGCGCGCCAGCTCTTGAACTTGCGCAGGTTCTTGCGCAGGCGGTTGGCGACCATCTGCGCGCCGTCGCTGAGCGCGCGCGGTTCCTCGCTGGCGCCGGCCCGCGGCGCGACCGCGATCGGGTCGCAGACGATCAACGGGCACTCCAGCGCGCCGTTGAACATCTGGTACTTCTTGGCCGCGCGCAGGCCGGTGGCATAGGCCAGTTCGTCGCTGCCGCACAGCAGACTGGCGCGCCACTGCGGCACCGCCCGCTTGAGCGCATCGCCCAGGCGCCGGTACAACGCCGCGTCGGCGGCCAGGCGTTCGTCGTAGGGCGGATTGCACACCACCGTGCCCAGCGCCTGCGCCGGCGCGGGCAATGCGGCGACATCGTGCACGGCGAAGGCGATCGCCTCGGCCACGCCGGCGGCCAGCGCGTTCTCGCGCGCCGCGCGCAGCGCATGCGGGTCGATGTCGCTGCCGTACAGGACCGGGCGCAATGCGGCGCGACCGGTTTCGGCACGCTGCCGCGCCTCGGCCAGCAGCGCACGCCAGGCCGCCAGGTCGAACCCCAGCCAGCGGCTCGGCGCGGCATCGGCATCGGTGTCGCCGCGCTGCTGCGCCGCCAGTTCGCCGCGCAGCAGGCCCGGCGCCACCTCGGCGGCCATCAGTGCGCCTTCGATCAGCAGCGTACCGCTGCCGCACATCGGATCCAGCAGCCCGCCGCCTTGCGCATACAGCGCCGGCCATTGCCCGCGCAGCAGCACCGCCGCGGCAAGGTTCTCCTTCAGCGGCGCCTCGTTCTGCGCCTGGCGCCAGCCGCGCCGGTGCAGCGAGCCGCCGCCCAGGTCCACCGACAGCGTGGCGCGGCCCTTGCGCAGCGACAGGTTCAGGCGCAGGTCCGGGTGTTCCACGTCCACCGACGGCCGCTCCAGGCCCTTGCCGCGCAGCGTGTCCACCACCGCATCCTTGACCCGCTGCGCGGCGAAGCGCGCATGGGTGATGCCGGTGCCGGACACATGCGCGTCCACCGCCAGGGTGTGCTGCGGCGCCAGATGGCTGCGCCACGGCAGCGCGGCCACGCCGGCGTACAGCGCCGCCTCGTCAGGGCAGTCGAAGGACTGCAACGGCCACAGCACGCGGCTGGCCAGGCGCGACCACAGCACCGCACGTTGCGCGTCCCGCAGGCTGCCTTCGGCATTGACGCCGGCGACGGTGGCGGTGGCCTGGGCCACGCCGAGCGCGAGCAGCTCATCGACGAGCAGGTATTCCAGGCCCTTGGCGCAGGAGACGAAGAATTTCACGGAAGGCGGACCAGGACGGACGGGAGGGAGGCACGGCGGACGCCGCGCGCGTGGCGCATCGCAGCGCCGGATCCGGCGTTGCCGCGGCCGCGGCCGCGGATCGGGGTGAGCACGCGAACGCACCGCACCGGAACGGCGCGCAGAATACCACAGGGCCTGCGCGCGCCTGCCTGCTGCGCAGGGTCCTGGCGCAGTGCGCGCCGCGCCGCCACTGGCCTCGTACGCCTCGCATGGAGACGCCCCGGCCGGCGCTCGCCTGGCGAGCGACTCGGCGCCGTGACAGCTGCAGGCGGCGCTGCAGACGCCCGCCCACGGCCGTGGCAGGCAACGCATCGCTCAATGCGAAGCCACGAATCCGGCCCCTGGCGCGGCCGGAGGCACGGCGAACTCGGCGCGCATGCGCCGCGCCTCGGCCATCGGCGGCCGGCCGAACAGACGTTTGAACTCGCGGGTGAACTGCGAGGCGCTCTCGTAGCCGACCGCGTGGCAGGCGCCCGCTGCGGTCATGCCCTCGCGCGCCATCAGCAGGCGCGCCTGGTGCAGGCGGATCGACTTCAGGTACTGCATCGGCGCGACCCGGGTCACCGCCTTGAAATGCGCATGGAACGACGGCGTGCTCATCCCGGCCTCGCGCGCCAGCTCCGCCACGTCGAGACGCCGGGCGTGGTCGCGGTGGATGCGCTGCAGGGCGCGACCGATGCGGCCGAAGTGCCCTTGTTGCGCCAGGGCCGCACGCAGCCCATGGCCTTGCGGTCCGGTCAGCACGCGGAAGTACACCTCCCGCACGAGCGCGCGGCCGAGGATGGCCGCGTCCAGCGGGTGGCTCAGCGCCTGCAGCAGGCGCTGCACGGTCTGCCGCAACGCCTCGTCCATCGGACTGGACACCATGCTCGCCGGCGCCTGCGCGAGCTGGACCGGACCGGCCTGGTCCAGCTCGACCAGCAGCCCCGCCGCAAGCTGGAAATCCAGATGCAGATACAGCGCCAGCAGCGGCCGCTCCGGGCTGCCATCGGACTGCATGGTGAAGGGCACCGGGACGGCGACGGACAGATAGTGCTGCTCGTCGTAGACGTACACCGCATCGCCGAAATACCCGCGCTTGGCGCCCTGGCAGACGATGACGATGCCCGGGTCGTACAGCACCGGCGTATCGGCCAACGGCCGGTCCGAGCGCAGCACGCGGACATCCGGCAACGCGGTCAGGGTGTAGCCCTCCTGCGGTGCCAGGGCACGCAGCAAGTCCACGGAACTGGCGGCAGCAGTCATAGAAACAGGCAAGGATCGCAGAGAGCGCGGCATCGGAGCGGCGCGTCGATCATCGCATCATTCGCCCCTCATCCTCTCGGGAGCGTGTCATGACACTGCAGAAAACCTTGCTCATCACCGGCGTCAGCAGCGGCTTCGGCCGCGCGCTGGCTCAAGCGGCGCTGGCAGCCGGACATCGGGTCGTCGGCACCGTGCGCAGCGCGGAGGCGCGACAAGCGTTCGAAGCGTTGGGCGCCGGGGCGATCGGCCGTGTGCTGGACGTCACCGACGTCGACGCCATTCCTGGCATGGTCGCCGAGCTCGAAGCCGCGGTCGGGCCGCTGGACGTGCTGGTCAACAATGCCGGCTACGGCCACGAAGGGATCCTGGAGGAATCGCCGCTGGAGGCTCTGCGTCGCCAACTCGAGGTCAACGTGGTCGGCGCCGTGGCGATGATGCAGGCGGTCCTGCCCTCCATGCGGCAGCGACAGCGCGGGCACATCGTCAACATCACCTCGATGGGCGGCTTCATCACCATGCCCGGCATCGCCTACTACTGCGGCAGCAAGTTCGCGTTGGAGGGCATTTCCGAGGCGCTGGGACAGGAGGTCGCCGTGCTGGGCATCCACGTGACGGCGGTGGCGCCGGGGTCGTTCCGCACCGACTGGGCGGGCCGTTCGATGGTCAGGACGCCGCGCAGCATCGCCGACTACGACGCGCTGTTCGATCCGATCCGCGACGCCCGCCAGGCCAAGAGCGGCCGCCAGCTCGGCGACCCGGCCAAGGCCGCCCAGGCCATGCTGGCGTTGATCGACGCGCCTGCGCCGCCCGCGCACCTGCTGCTGGGCAGCGACGCGCTGGCCCTGGTGCGTGACAAGCTCGACCGCCTGAAGACCGACATCGCCGCATGGGAGGCGGTGAGCCGTTCTACCGATGCCTGAGCGGCGGCCGCCGCGCCGCCTGCCGCGCGCGTCGACCACGCGGCATCGATGAAGGCTGCCGACTGCGTAAATCACCGCGACAAGGATGCTGGCGCTGTTGCTGCCCTCCCCCCGCTCGCTACGCAACACCCGACGGCACGACCACGTCGACGACAGCGCACGCCACTCACCACGGCGTCAGCCGCCACGCCTCGGCATCGGCCTGCAAGCGCTGCTGCAGGCGCAGCGTGTCCAGGAACGCCGCATCGTGCGAGACCACCAGCAGCGCGCCGGGATACTGCAGCAACACCGCACGCAGCGCGTCGCGGGCCTCGCGGTCCAGGTGGTTGTCCGGCTCGTCCAGCAACAGCAGCTCGGCTGGCGGCGAGCGGTAGAAGGCGCAGGCCAGCGCGGTCTTCAGCCGTTCGCCGCCGCTGAGCTGGCCGCAGGGCACGCCGATGCGATGCGCGTCCAGGCCGAGCAAGGCCAGCCGCGTGCGCAGGTCGGCGAGCGCCATGCCGGGCGCGGCGGCCTGCAGTTGCGCCAGCGCGGTGGCGGCCGGGTCCAGCAGCGCCAGCGACTGGTCCAGGTAGGCGCTGGCGGCGCGTACCCGGCAACTGCCCGAGAGCGCCGGCACCTGCCCGGCCAGCGCGCGCAGCAGGGTCGACTTGCCGCTGCCATTGGCCCCGACCACGCCGATCCGCGCGCCGCCCTGCACCACCAGGTCCAGCGGCTGCCGCGTCGCCGGCGCGAACGGCAGTTGCAGCGCCTGCAGCTCCACCAGGCGGCGCGTGGCCGCATCGGCCGCCGGTGGCGCGAACAGCGCCACCGGCGCGTCCGGCTGCACCTGGCGCGCGGCCTCGGCGATCCGCGCCAGGCTGCGCGCCTGGGTCGCCTGGTGGTCGCGCACGCGCTTGCCGGCGCTGTCCTGGCTGCGCTGTTTCTGCCGGCCGAGCAGGATCGGCGCCTGATTGGCCGCTCCTGCCTGCTGCCGCCCGCGCGCACTGCGCCGCTGCTGTCGATCGTGCTGCGCCTGCCAGGCCGCACTGTCGCGCGCATGCTGCAGCTTGTGCTGGGCCAGTTCGGCCTGCGCGGCCTCGCGCTCGCGTGCCCGGCACTGCAGGTAGAACGCGTAGTCGCCGCCGTAGTCGCGCAGCCCGCCGGGCGACAGTTCCAGCGTGCGCTGCATGTCCTGCAGCAACAGCGCATCGTGGCTGATCACCAGCAGGCCACCCGGCCAGCGCTGCAGCGCCTCGCGCAGGCGCTGCCGCTGTGCCGCGTCCAGGTGCAGGGTCGGCTCGTCCAGGATCAGCGTATCGGCATCGGCCAGCCAGGCACCGATCAGCGCCACCCGCATCGCCTCGCCGCCGCTGAGCGTGGCCGCCAGGCGGTGCGGCTCCAGCGCGCCCAGGTCGTGCGCGTGCAGCTGCGCCTGCAGGCGCTGTGCAATGTCCCAGCGCTCGCCGAGCGCGTCGAACTCCGCCACGTCGGCACTGCCGGCCTCGATCCGTTCCAACGCCCGCAACGCCGCGCCCACGCCGGCCAGATCGGCGACGGTGGCGTGCGGTGCCGGCGCGACCTGCTGCGGCACGTAATGCAGGCGACCGTGGCGCACGCAGCGCCCGGCGCTGGGCGTCAGTTCGCCGGCGAGCAGGCGCGCGAACACGCTCTTGCCGACGCCATTGCGGCCGACCAGGCCGGTAGGCCGCGCATCGAGCGCGAAGTGCAGATCGGAAAACAGGATCCTGCCATCGGGCAGGACATGGGTCGCGCTGTCCAGCGCAAGCAGCGGATGCGTCATGGGAACCTCCATGGATGCCGGTCGTGCCCGCCAAGAGATCGGCAGGAAGGACGAAGGCCGTCGCGAAGACGGCGGCATCAATGGCGCATCGGCGTAGATCCTCGATGAAGGTGCGGGACGATGCTAGCGCACCCGACCCGTGTCGGGCGAGATCGCGCGGCGCGGGCTCAGGGCGCGGACAGGAACGCCGGGTGGTAGGCCACCTCGGCCATCGGCGGCAGGCGTTCGCCGAAGGCCAGCGCCTGGAAGGCCTCCACCGGCGCGCCCGGCAGGGTCAGCCCCGGCTCCGGGCGAAAGCCGAAGCGTGCGTAGTACGCCGGGTCGCCCAGCACCACGCAGCCGGCCGCGCCCAGCGCCTGCAACTGCGCCAGCGCCTCGCGCACCAGCCGCGCGCCCAGGCCCTGGCGTTGGTGTCCCGGTCCCACCGACAACGGCCCCAGGCCGTACCAGCCGCGACTGCCGTCGGACAGGCTCACCGGCGACACCGCCACGTGGCCGACGACATAGCCCTCGTGCTCGATCACCAGCGACAGGGTCAGCGCGCCGTCCGCGCGCAACCGCTCGATGATGTCCTGCTCGTCGTGGCGGCTGTGCGCGACGCGGAAGAACGCGACCAGGGTCAGCGCCTCGATCGCCGCCGCGTCGGCTGGCCGCTCCGCACGCAAGAGCATGTCGCCGGATGCGCTCACAGGCGCTCCAGCAGTTCGGCGAAGGCCTGCGCCGACGTCGCCACGTGCTCGCCCAGGCGATGCGTGTCGTCGACCAGCAGCAGCCGCGCCGCGCGCGCCTGCGCCCAGGCGATCACCTCGGCGGCGGGAATCAGTTCGTCGCGCCAGGCGTGCACCACCGAGGTCGGCACCGGCGCCGCGTCCAGCGCCGGCATGTGCCCCATCCGCGTCGGCGGCACCATCAGGAACAGGCCGCGCACCGGCACGTGCAGCGACACCTGCGCGGCGATGTAGGCGCCGAGGCTGGAACCGGCCAGCACCAGCGGTCCGCGCTGCGCCGCGGCCTGCGCCAGTTCCAGCAGGCGCTGCAGGCGCGTCGGCACGTCGCCGAGCGGGCTGATGTCGCGGCGCGCGTCCAGGTCGGTGTAGTCCGGGCGCGAATGGCTCCAGCCCAGGCGCTCCGCGACCTCGGCCAGCGCCGTCACCTTGATCGCGTCCGGCCCGCTCTCGAAGCCGTGCGAGAGGATGCAGTGGCCGCGGCTCACAGCGCCACCACCGCATCGCCCAGGCGCAGCGTGCCACCCTGCACGATACGCGCGCACAGGCCGCCGTGGCCGCGCATGGCATTGTAGCCGCCCGGCCCCAGCGCCTGCTCCATGCGCGAGCACGGATCGCACGGCGCGATGCCTTCCAGCTCGACCTCGCCGATGCGGAAGCGGCGCCCCTTTAGTGCGATCAGCGGAATGCCGGAGACCACCACGTTGCGCCGCAGGGTCGCCGGCGCCACCGCCGCATGGCCGGCCAGCGCGGCGATCGCCGGCAGGTGTTCGGCCTGGATCAGGGTGACGCCGCGCTTGCCGTTGCGGCCGGCGTAGCGGTCGCCGTGCAGGCCGCCATCGGTCTGCGCGGCGGCGGCGTCGACTTCGTGCATCGGCACGTCGCGCGCCGGGCGCAGGCCGATCCATTCCACGCGTCCGGCGCGCGGCAGTGTGGCCAGCAGGGTCGCCAGCGGGCTTTCGGAATTCAGGGTCATCGGCGAATGCTAGCATCCGCGCATGTCGCCCACCTCGCCGTTGCCGGTCCACGATGCGCCCCTGCCCTACGTCGGCCTGCTGGAGGAGCGCGCGCCGGACAGCATCACGCTGGCGGTGATCCACTGCACCGAGTTGCCGGACCTGGCCAGCGCGCGCCTGTACGGCGAGCGCGTGCTGTATCCGTCCGGCACCGGCAACAGCGGCCATTTCTACATCGACCGCGACGGCAGCGTGCACCGCTATGTGCCGTTGCAGCGCGTCGCGCACCACGTGCGCGGCTACAACCGGCAGTCGCTGGGCATCGAGCTGGTCAACCGCGGACGCTATCCGCTGTGGCTGGATTCGCGCCACCAGGCGATGACGGAGCCCTACCCGCCGGCGCAAATCCAGGCGCTGATCCGGCTGCTGCAGCAGTTGCGCGCGGAACTGCCGCAGTTGCGCCACATCGCCGGACACGAGGCCCTGGACCGCAGCCTGGAAGCGGCCAGCGACGATCCGGCGCGGCAGGTGCAGCGCAAGCTCGATCCGGGACCGCGCTTCCCCTGGCCGCAGGTGCTGGAGGCGGTGGCGCTGGCGCCGTATGCGCCGCCGCCGTGACCGCCCTGCAGGCGGTGGACTGGAACGATTCGGGCCGCGATGCAGAACCACACAACGTCGCATTCGCACGCTTCCGTAGGCGGCTTCAGCCGCGACCGGGCGTCACCGCGACTGCCTGGTCGCGCCTGAGGGTACCTCCCCTCGCGACCGGAAGCGCCTGTAGGAGCGGCTTCAGCCGCGACGGGCTTCACCGGGAACGGCCCCGTCGCGGCTGAAGCCGCTCCTACAAGATTCCTGCGCGCTCAGCGCGCGCCGACGTAGTTCTTTTCGCCGGCGGTCACCGCCACGTCGAGGCGATTGCCGACCGGCGCCAGCGGACACACCACGTGCGGGGTGAACGCGCATGGCGGGTTCTGCGCCAGGTTGAAGTCCAGCACGATGCGGTCGCCCTGCGGCGCCGGCACGAACAGATAGCGCGCGCCGCCGTAGCTCTCGCGGCCGCTGGTGCGGTCGGAAAACGGCAGGAACAGGCGCTGGCTGGCGCCGTCGCGCAGCACCTGCAGGCGGTAGTGCCGCCCCTGCAGGACGAAGTCGGCGCTGCCGACCAGGGCCAGCGGCTGCGGCGTGCCGATCGAGGTCAGCAGCACCATCGCCTGTGGCGCCGGCACCGGATGCCAGTCGGCCAGCACCCGCCACTGCGGATCGATCGGGAAGTAGTCGATGCCGCGGAAGCGCGCGCGCGCCGGCGCCTGCGGATCGCGGAAACGCCAGCCGAACAGGTTGCCGGTGCGCACCACGTAGAACTCCTGCGCACCCAGCGTCAACCGCGTCTGGGTGTCGTGCGCCGCGTCGGTCTCCAGACGGCCGCCGGCGAACGGTTGGCCGTTCACCTGCACCGCCGCGTCCGCGGCGGGCTGGAACTGCACACCCTCCTGCAGATCCACTTGCAGCACGCCCAGATGCGCCGGACCGGCCGGCAACTGCACGTCGTTGTCGGACGCGCTGCCGACCCGGTGCAGGCCGCTGTGCAGGCGGCCGGAGCCGGTGAAACTCAACCAGCCAGACGGCGCGCGCAGCGTCGCCAGGCGCTGCGCACGGTCGCGCTGCACGGACTCGCGATAGTGCGTGGCCGATTGCGCACGCGGCGAGGCATCGGCGCCATCGGCCGACGCGCGCCGGTCGCCGCAGGCGGCCAGACCCAGCAGCATCGCCAGCCCGCAGGCCTCACGCCAACGCATGGTGCCGCCCCTGTCGCGTGCCATCGTGCATGCGCTCGGTGTGCGCCGCCGGCCCTAGCCGAGGGCGCGCGGCCGCGACGGATCGGCGATCCAGCCGCTCCAGGAGCCGGCATACACACGCGCACCGTGCAGGCCGGCATGTTCCAGCGCCAGCAGCAGATGGCAGGCGGTGACGCCGGAGCCGCACATCAGCACCACCTCGCGCGGATCGCGCCCCTGCAGCAACGGCTGCAGCTCGGCGCGCAGTTCCTGCGCCGGGCGCAGGCGTCCGTCGCGCAGGTTCTGCGCCAGCGGCCGGTTGAGCGCGCCGGGCACGTGCCCGGGCAGCGGGTCGATCGGCTCCACCTCGCCACGGAAGCGCTCGCCGGGGCGCGCATCGAACAACCAGCCCGGCGCCTCGTGCAGGCGCGCGGCAACCTGCTCGGCGGAGACGATGCGCGCCGTGTCGAACGCCTGCGGGTACGGCGGCAGCGGCGACGGCGCGGTGGCCGCGTCGGTTTCCGGCAGGCCCAATCGGCGCCATTCGGCCAGGCCGCCGTCGAGCACGGCGACGCGGCGATGGCCGAGCAGGCCCAGCATCCACCACAAACGCGCCGCGGCCATGCTGCCGTCGCCGGCGTCGTAGACCACCACCTGGTGCTGCGGGCCGATGCCCCAATGCCCCAGGGTGCGCGCGAAGGCCGCGTCGTCCGGCAACGGGTGCCGGCCCAGGCCGGGACGGCCGAGATCGGACAGATCGGCGTTCAGATCGGCGTAGACCGCGCCGGGCAGGTGCGACTGCGCATAGGCCTCGCGCGCGGCCGCCGCTGCGGCAGGATCGAGCAGCGCCGCCGGCGCGAACCGCGCATCGACCAGGCGCAGCGCGGGATCGCCGAGCGCGGCGGCCAAGGCCGGCGCCTCGACCAGGGTGTGCCATTCGGGGGACGTTGCGGTCATGCGGCTTGCTCCAGTCGGCGACGCAGGTTGAGCAGGATCGCCGCGGTCGCGCCCCAGATGCGCTGGCCGGGCCAGCCGTACTCCAGCACGACGCGCGGGCGTCCGCGGTAATCGGTCTCGATGCTGCGCAGGTTGTCCGGCGCCATCAGGTAGGCCAGCGGCACCTCGAACACCTCCGCCACCTCGCCCGGATGCGGCTGCGGCACGAAGCGCGGATCGATCGCCGCGACCACCGGCATCACCCGGAAGCCGCTGATGGTGACGAACGGATCCAGGTAGCCCAGCGGCTCGGCCTGGGATGCGGCCAGCGCGATCTCCTCCTCGCTCTCGCGCAGCGCCGCGGCCACCGCATCGGCGTCGCTCGCTTCGATGCGGCCACCGGGGAAACTGACCTGGCCGCCGTGGTGGCGCAGGCTATCGGTGCGCCGGGTCAGCAGCACGTGGGTGCCGTCGGCGCGCGGCACCAGGCCGGCCAGCACCGCGGCTTCCACCGGCGCGCCGTCCGGCAGCAGATCCTGCAGTTCATGGTGGTTCCAGCCCGGCCCCGTCGGCGGCTGCTGCAACGGATGCAGCGCGCGCAGCAGATGCGCGCGTTCGGCCAGGCGCTGTCCCGGCGACGGCGACCAGCCGCGCCCCGGCAGCACCTCGTCCATGTAGCGGCGGCGTTCGGCGTCGCTCATGCCGCGCCAGCGTGCGATCTCGTCGCCGCTGCGCAGGCAGCCTGCGCAATAGCCCTGCGCATCGAGACGGCAAATACCGATGCAGGGCGTAAGCGGGGCATGCGGAACGGGATCCATCGGATTCGACACCTTGCCAGCCTAGCGCGATTCGTCGGCGCCGTCGTTGCCTGCCAAAAAAAATTGCGCCGGCATCGCTGCCGGCGCAATCGTCGTGCACTGGAGCGGCGTGCTTACTTGACGCTGACCAGCTTGATCTCGAACTGCACCGCCACGTTCGGCGGGAACGGCGTACGCGGGTCGGCACCGTAGGCCTTGTCCGGCGGCAGGGTCACTTCCCACTTGGAGCCGGCCGGCATCTGCAGCAGCGTATCGCGCATGGCCTGCATCTCGACTTCGCTGACCTTGATCGCCGGGATCTGCTGCGCCGGACGCGCCTGCGCCGGGCGCTGGCCGAACGGGTACGGACCGGCCACTTCCAGCTGCACGGTGCTGGCCTGGGTCGGCTTGGCGCCGGTGCCGGCCTCGATCACGCGGTACTGCACGCCGCTGGGCAGGGTCTGCACGCCAGCCTTGGCCTTGTTCTGGGCCATGAACTGGTCGCTCTTGGTCTTGTTCTCGGCAGCGGCCTTCTCGTAGTCGGCCTTGGCCTGCTGGGCGCGGGCCTGCTCGCGCTTCTGGAACGCTTCCACCGCCGGCTTCAGCTGGTCGGCGCTGACCGCCGGCTGCTTCTTGGCGTAGGCGTCCTGCAAGCCCTTCACCACCGCATTGATATCGAGCTGCTCGCCGCGGCCGGTGAGTTCGGCAAGGTTGTTGCCGTAGTCGTAGCCGAAGTAATAGCTCAGCTTGCCCTTCTCGGACGAGGTGTCCTGGGCGAACGCATTGCCGCTCAGGGCGAGGGCCGCGACAGCGACCGCAATAGAACGCAACTTCATCAAACAATTCTCCAGGGTGGTGGCACAGGGCGGCCCGTGCCGCCTGAGATGACGCGTTAGGATAGCCGCCGCGGCGCATAACCGCTACCGACGACGCTGCTCTGACTGGTGCGGCCCACCGAGAGTTCCCATTACTTTTTTTTAACAACCAGGAATGCACATGTCCGGCACGCCGGTCCTCGCCGATACCCAGGGTGCGATCCGCATCCTCACCGTGAATCGAGCCGACAAGCTCAACGCCTTGAATCGCCAGGTTTTGCAGGCGCTGGATGCGGCCTTCGCCGCGGCCGCGGACGACCCGCAGATCCGCGTGGTGGTGCTGACCGGCGCCGGCGAGAAAGCCTTCGTGGCCGGCGCCGACATCGCCGAAATGAACGAACTGACACCGGTGCAGGGCCGCGATTTCTCGCAGCTGGGCCAGCGCCTGATGCGCCGGATCGAGCGCATGCCCAAGCCGGTGCTGGCGATGGTCAACGGTTTCGCCCTCGGCGGCGGGCTGGAACTGGCGATGGCCTGCCACCTGCGCGTGGCCGCCGAGGGCGCCCGCCTGGGCCAACCGGAGATCAATCTCGGGCTGATCCCCGGTTTCGGCGGCACCCAGCGCCTGCTGCGGCTGGTCGGCCGCGCCGCGGCGCTGGAACTGTGCCTGCTCGGCGCGCCGATCGACGCGGCGCGCGCGTTGCAGCTGGGCCTGGTCAACCGCGTGGTCGCGGCCGGCGAACTGCAGGCGACCACGCTGCAGCTGGCGCAGCAACTGGCCGAGGCCGCACCGCTGGCGTTGCGCGGCATCCTCGACGCGATCCAGATCGGCGGCGAAGGCGCGATCGAACAGGGATTGGAGTACGAGACTGCGCAGTTCGGCCTGCTGTTCTCCAGCGAGGACATGCGCGAAGGCACCCGCGCCTTCCTGGAGCGGCGCCGGCCGCAATTCCGCAACCGCTGAGCCCACGCGCGATGTCGCACGCCCCCGTTTCCGCCACGCCGCTGCAGTTGCTGCGCTGGGTCCTGGACGACGATCTGGATGCCGCGATCGATGGCGGCCTGATGGACTACCGCGGCACCGATCCCGGCGACGATGCGCTGGACCCGGCGCATCCGCAGCTGCGCGCGCAGGTGCTCGCCGCGCAGCAGCGCCTGCGCGATGCCTGGGCAGCACGCGCGCGCTATCGGGCGCGCAGCGCGCGGCTGGAACGCCGTGCCGCGGCGCGCCAGGCGCGGCGTGAGGCCGTTGTACCGACCGCCACGGGCACGACTCCCGCCGCCCCCAGCGCGCCGGCCCTGCCCGCGGCGGCCGCGGCGATCCTGGCCCGCGCCAAGGCCAAGGCCGCGCAGCGAGGCGGCCGATGAGCGCGACCGCCAGCGTGCCCGTGCGGCGCGGACGCCTGCTGAGCAAGGACGAGATCCACGAGCTGTTCTCGCGCCTGTCCGAACTCAATCCCAACCCGACCACCGAGCTGGAGTACAGCACCCCATTCGAACTGCTGATCGCGGTGATCCTCTCGGCGCAGGCCACCGACGTCGGCGTCAACAAGGCCACCCGCCGCCTGTATCCGGTGGCGAACACGCCGGCGGCGATCCTGGCGCTGGGCGAGGATGGGCTGAAGCGCTACATCTCCACCATCGGCCTGTTCAACGCCAAGGCCAAGAACGTCATCGCCACCTGCCGCATCCTGGTCGAGCAGCACGGCGGCGACGTGCCGCGTGCGCGCGACGCGCTGGAAGCCCTGCCCGGCGTCGGCCGCAAGACCGCCAACGTGGTGCTCAACACCGCCTTCGGCGAGCCGACCATGGCGGTGGACACGCACATCTTCCGCGTCGCCAACCGCACCGGGCTGGCTCCGGGCAAGGACGTGCGCGCCGTCGAGGATGCGCTGCTCAAGCGGGTACCGGCGCAGTTCCTGCACGACGCGCACCACTGGCTGATCCTGCACGGCCGCTACGTGTGCAAGGCGCGCAAGCCCGACTGCCCGCAGTGCGCAATCCGCGACCTGTGCCGGTACAAGGACAAGACGCCGGGTTGAGCGGCGCAGTCGCAGGCAGGCGCTCGCGTCATCGCCTGCGCCACGGCCTTGGGCGCCGGTTGGTGCGGGACTGGGGACATCGGCTCCGGCAACCAGTGCAGCACGCGAGGTCCACCGCTGCGTTCGTCGCGACTGAAGTCGCTCCCACAATGGCGTTCCGCGAGCCGGAACCTGGTGGGGTGGGAGGGGCTTCAGCCCCGACAGCAGCTAATACCGGAAGCCTATCGTTGCGCTCGTCGCGGTTGAAACCGCTCCTACGGTTCTCCCCAAGCCGCCGCCTGATTGCACTGTAGGAGCGGCTTCAGCCGCGACAGGTTCCGTCGCCGACACGGCCTCGCCTGCCCGCGTCGCGATTGGAACCGCCCCTACAGATGTCGAAAGGCCAGGCGCAGGCACTGCCGGCCACACCACCGACTACGCCGCACGCTGCCCTTCCACGCGCCGGTCCAATTCCTTCCAGTCCACCACCAGGGCACAGCCGCGGGACGCGGCGTTGCGGCTCCAGTCGCGCAGCAGTTCCAGGCAGGCGTGGTCGACGTGGCGTAGCCTTGCCACGTCCAGGTGCAGTTCGGTATTCGGCGGCAGCCGCTCCAGGGTCCGCGCCATCGTCGGCACGCGCAGGAAGGTGGCCGAGCCCTCCAGCGACAGGCGCAGCTTGCTGCTCCCCTCGCCTGCGCCCGCGCTGGCGGCGTCTTCATGCGCATGCACCCCCACCGTCAGCCGCGACTGCTGCAGCGCCAGGCGCAGCAGCGACAGCGCAAAGCCGATCAGCACGCCGGTCAGCAGGTCCGTGGCGACGATGGCGAAGGTCGTCGCCAGGTAGATGGCGGCGGTGCCGCGTCCGTAGGCGGCCAGTTCGCGCACCTGCCCCAGCTTGACCATCTTCAGTCCGGTGTAGACCAGGATGCCGGCCAGGCACGCGACCGGGGTCATCCGCAGCAGCCACGGCAGCAACAGCGCGAACACCAGCAGCCAGGCCGCGTGCAGCATGGTCGACACGCGCGTGGCCGCACCGGCCTGCACGTTGGCGGCGCTGCGCACGATCACCCCGGTCATCGGCAAGGCGCCGAGCAACCCGCACAGCATGTTGCCCACGCCCTGCGCGGCCAGTTCGCGGTCGTACTGGGTGCGCGGCCCCTGGTGCATGCGGTCCACCGCCGCCGCCGACAGCAGGGTCTCGGCGCTGGCGATGAAGGCGAAGGTGAGCGCCGACAGCAGCAGCGTGGCATCGAGCACGCCGAGCATGTCGTCCAGGCTCGGCACCCGGATCGCCGAGAGCAGGTTGGCCGGCACGTCGACCTTGCGCACGTCCAGCGCCTGCAGCTGCACCAGCGCGGTCATCGCCACCACCGCCAGCAAGGCGCCGGGCACGAAGCGCAAGCGCTGCGGGCGCAGCCGCTCCCACGCCAGCATGATCGCGATGGTGCCCAGGCCGACCAGCAAGGCGGCGCGGCCCACGCCGGCGTCCAGCGCGCGCCACAGCACCGCCGGCAAGGCGGCGAAGTTCTCCAGTCCGCGTGCCTTCGGCGCCGCGTCCAGCAGCACGTGCGATTGCGAGGCGACGATCAGGATGCCGATACCCGACAGCATGCCGGCCACCACCGCCGGCGAGGTCATGCGGAACCACACGCCGGCGCGGCACAACCCGGCCAGCAACTGGATCGCGCCGGCCAGCAGGATCACCGGCCCCAGCGCCGCCACGCCGTGCGCGCGGACCAGTTCGAACACCAGCACCGCCAATCCCGCCGCCGGCCCGCTGACCTGCAGCGGCGAGCCGGCGATCAGCCCGACCACCAGGCCGCCGACGATGCCGGTGATCAGGCCGGCGGCCGGCGGCATGCCCGACGCGATCGCGATGCCCATGCACAGCGGCAAGGCGACCAGGAAGACCACCACCGAGGCCAGCAGGTCGCGGCCGAAGGCGCCGCCGCGCAGGTAACGGGCCAGCGCCGAGGCGCCGGCCGGAGCGTGCTCTGTCATGGTGTGCATGGGCGGCTCCTCAGACGGCGACGTTGCGCAGGACCGGCGCCAGGCGCGGCGGCGGCGTGGCATCGGGCGGGCGTCGGCCGGCTTCCGGCAGCAGTGGCAGGAACCGCCCCTGCTCGGCGTCGAAGGCGCGGATCTCGCCATGGCCGATGTCGTAGATCCAGCCGTGGATGCGCAGCGCGCCGCGCGCCAGCCGCGCCGCCACCACCGGTTGCGTGCGCAGGTGATCCAGTTGCGCCACCACGTTCTCCTCGGTCAGGCAGTGCAGCGCATCCTCGGCATGGGCGGCATGGCCGTGCTGCGCGGCGACCTGGCGCGCGCTGTCGGTGTGCTTGAGCCAGGCTGCCACGGTCGGCACCTCCTGCAGCGACGCGGGATTGAGCACCGCCTTCATCGCGCCGCAGTCGGTATGGCCGCAGATCACGATGTGCTCGACCTGCAGCACCGCCACCGCGTACTCGATCGCCGCGACCACGCCGCTGACGTGCTGCGAGTACGGCGGCACCACGTTGCCGATGTTGCGGTAGACGAACAGTTCGCCCGGTTGCGCGGCGAACATCAGTTCCGGCATCACCCGCGAGTCGGCGCAGGTGATGAACAGCGTGTGCGGGGTCTGGCCGGCGGCGAGTTGCCGGAACAGCCCGCGTTGGCGGGGATAGACCTCGTTGCGGAAGTGGCGGAAACCATCGAGCAAGCGTTGCATGGGGTATCTCCAGGCATGGGGGGAGCGAAGCCGTACCGCACGCGGCACGACGCAGACGCAAACAACAGCGGGGGATCGGCATCGCCAGTGCGGCGATGCAGGCGTCAGGCCCCGGATGGAGGACGCAGCGCGGGGCGGCGATAGCCGCGGCAAGGCGCTGCCGGTGGCACCGGCAAGACCGGCCGGATCAGGAGGGCCGGCGGAAACAACGCGGGCGCGACCGCGAGCGGCGCGTCGTGCGGATCGGGATCGGCGGCCGGCGCTTCCAGCTCGGGCGAGACCCCATCGAGATCAGCGTCGACCTCGCTGGCGCAGGCGCTCGCGCACAGCGCCGCCGGTGCCGCCGCCGCGGCCGATCCTGCACGGATCGCCGACAGCGCCAGCAATGCGGTCAACATCAACATGGACAGACGGGCGAGCATGCTTCGACAGTAGGAAGGCGCATCGTCGATGACAAGTGCTGCGCCGCACAATTCACTGCATCGTCCACGGCCGTCGACGCGAACCGTGAAAGACACCTCGGCCCGCGCCCACCGTGCGGCTCTGGGCGGTCACGCCGCAAAAAAGAAAGGCGACGCAGTGCGCCGCCTTTCGTACAGCATGCGGGACTCTCCGCGAATCAGAACGACAGGTCGCCCCAGACGCCGAATTCCTTGGTTTCCACGTCGGTCTTCTTGCTGTCGTTGTCCTGGTGCGTGTACTTGTACACGGTGGCCAGCTTCAGGTTCTTCATCACCGGGAACTCGACGCCGACGTTCCAGTACTTGTCGGCCAGGGTCGGGTCGAGGGTCTTGCTCAGGTCGGTCTTGTCGTAGCGGGCGAAGGCATTGATGCCGCCGTCGGTCAACGCGACGCTGCCCCACACCGACCAGCCGCTGGACTTGTCGGTGGCCGGGGTCAGCACGTTGTTGAGGTTCTTGGCCTGGAAGTACTCGCCGCCCAGACGGAAGTTGGAATCGGCGTAGGCGACCATCGCATCGGCGCGGGTGTAGTCGTGCTGCGCGTCGAGGATGTCGGTTTCCTTGCCCAGCTTGCCCGAGTAGGCGCCGACGGCGATGGCCAGGTTCTGCATCGGCATGTAGGCGACGCGGCCTTCCACGTCCATGCCCTTGCCGCGGGTCGGGTTCTTGTAGCCGGCACCGTTGACCACCGACATCGCGTAGTTGACCTGCGAGCCCAGGTCGCCGAAGGCGTGCAGGCCCCAGTCGGAGGAGTTGGCGTACTTCAGGCGGTCGGTCAGGGTGTTCTCGACGTAGCGGTAGCCGTAGAACTTCTCGACGAACGGCACCCACGGCATGTCGGCGGCACCGATGCGCAGCGCGAAGGCGTCGTCGAACTTGCCCTGCACGTAGGCCTTCTTGACGAACAGCTGGGTGTTGGACAGCGCCGAGCTGTACTGGAAGTCGGTGGTCAGGTTGGCCGACCAGATCTCGTTGAAGCTGTGGTCGACGGTCAGGTAGAAGCGCTTGACGTCCAGACCGGTGCCGCTGGCGGCGGTCTTGGCGCCGCCACTGGTGCGGTCGATGTTGGTCAGGTCGAAGAACATGCGGCCGCCGATCTTGTTGTCGTTGACCAGCTTGGCGAGCTTGTCGACCTTGGCGGCGCTGGCCTGCGCCGATTCGGTCGCCTGGGCCTGCACGACATTCACTTCCGACTGCGCGTCGGACTGCGCCTGCAGGGCTTCCGACTGCGCCTGCAGCTGCTGAACCTGGGTCTGCAGCGCTTCGATCTGGGCCTGCAGCTGCTGCAGCTGGGCAGCGCTGACGGCGGGCGGATTGCTGCTGGCCTTGGCCTTCGCCGCGAACGCCTGCGGCGCTGACGCCAGGCCGAGGCTGGCGAGGATCGCCGTGGCGAGAACATGAGAACGCATTAGGATGTCTCCGATGGGTGGTGGCAGGGTGGGATGGGTGCGGTGCGGCCCCAGTGCGACGGCCCGACCATTTGTAAAGATTCCGTCAAAGACATGACGGTTTTGAGTCAGCTTCGTGTCGGAACGAAGGCATGCCGACCCGGACAGGCTGTCACCGGACTGACATCTGATTTTCTTCAGACGTTCATGAAAAAGTCTTGGAATGCAGCCGATGCCGGCAGGGGTGCCGGCTTCCCACCTATTCCAGGAGTTCTCCCGATGCGTTCCCTCAAGCTCCGACTGCTGGCAGCCGCCGCGGTCGCTACGTTTTCGCTCGCGGCGCAAGCCACCGATGTCACCGGCGCAGGCTCCAGCTTCGTCTATCCGGTGCTGTCGAAGTGGTCGGCTGCCTATGCCGAGAAAAGCGGCAACCGCGTCAACTACCAGTCGATCGGTTCCGGCGGCGGCATCGCGCAGATCCAGGCGGCCACGGTCGATTTCGGCGCTTCCGACAAGCCGCTCAGCGGCGCGGAGCTGGACAAGTTCGGCCTGGGCCAGTTCCCGGTCGTGATCGGCGGCATCGTGCCGGTGTTCAACGTGGCCGGCGTGGCCCCGGGCGCGATGAAGCTCGACGGCACCGTGCTGGCCAACATCTTCCTCGGCAAGATCAGCAAGTGGAACGACCCGGCGATCGCCGCGCTGAACCCGGGCCTGGCCCTGCCCGACCTGAAGATCACCATCGTGCACCGCTCCGACGGTTCGGGCACCAGCTTCAACTTCACCAACTACCTGTCCAAGGTCAGCCCGGAGTGGAAGAGCAAGGTCGGCGAAGGCACCGCCGTGCAGTGGCCGGCCGGCATCGGCGGCAAGGGCAACGAAGGCGTGGCCGCCTACGTCAAGCAGATCCGCGGCGGCATCGGCTACGTCGAGTACGCCTACGCGCTGCAGAACAAGCTCAGCTACGCCGGCATGAAGAACGCCGCCGGCCGTTTCGTGATGCCGGACGACAAGACCTTCTCCGCTGCCGCCGCCACCGCGGACTGGAAGTCGGCCAAGGACTTCAATCTGATCATGACCAACGCGCCGGGCCAGGACGCGTGGCCGATCACCGCCACCACCTGGGCCATCATGTACAAGAAGGCCAAGAAGCCGGCGTCGTCCAAGGCCGCGCTGGACTTCTTCAAGTGGTCGTTCGAGCAGGGTCAGCCGCAGGCCAAGGCGCTGGACTACGTGCCGCTGCCGGAGCCGCTGGTCAAGCAGATCGAAGCCTACTGGGCGCAGAACATGAAGTAAGCCGGCGTCTCGCCCGTGCCGGCGCGCGCGTCGGCACGGCGATACCCGAGGGCGCGGACCGCAGGGTCCGCGCTTTTTTTGTCCCCGACGGCAGGCATCGCCTGCCTACGATCGGCACCTGCCCGCCGCATGACAGGCTCATGCGGGACGGCGCGACGGCCGCATCCCGTGATGGCGTCCGCCACCCCATCCGCAAGTCATCTGGCTGTAACAAAAATATCATTTCATAGCGAGCATCCGCCGGATGTCCCGGCGCTCTTCGCTACGGAGTGACCCCATGAAACTGCAGCCGGCGCGCATTGCCGTCCTGTCCCTCGCCCTGGCCCTCGCCGTCACCGCCTGCCAGCCCGGCAACGGCGACAAGCAGGGCGCCGCCGATGCGGCCGGCGGGACGCCCGCTGCCGCGCCGGCCGCCGGCGCCAAGACCGCGGCGGAGATTTCCGGCGCCGGCGCCTCCTTCATCTATCCGCTGATCTCCAAGTGGTCGGCCGACTACAACGCGGCCACCGGCAACAAGATCAACTACCAGTCGATCGGTTCCGGCGGCGGCATCGCCCAGATCAAGGCCGGCACGGTCGATTTCGGCTCCTCCGACAAGCCGCTGGACAGCGCCGAACTGGCCGCGGCCGGCCTCGGCCAGTTCCCCTCGGCGATTGGGGGGGTGGTGCCGGTGGTCAACCTGGACGGCATGGAAGCGGGCAAGCTGAAGCTGACCGGTCCGGTGCTGGCCGACATCTTCCTCGGCAAGATCAGCAAGTGGAACGACCCGGCGCTGACCGCGCTGAACCCGGGCGTGACCCTGCCCGACACCAAGATCAACCTGGTGCACCGCTCCGACGGCTCGGGCACCAGCTTCAACTTCACCAACTACCTGTCCAAGGTCAGCCCGGAATGGAAGGGCAAGGTCGGCGAAGGCACCTCGGTGCAGTGGCCGGGCGGCGTCGGCGGCAAGGGCAACGAAGGCGTGGCTTCGTACGTGCAGCAGATCAAGGGCTCGATCGGCTACGTGGAACTGGCCTACGCGCTGCAGAACAAGATGCCGTACGCGTCGATGCAGAACGCCGCCGGCAACTGGGTGCAGCCCAACGCCGAGAGCTTCGCCGCGGCGGCCGCGTCGGCTGACTGGGCCAACGCCAAGGACTTCAACCTGGTCATCACCAACGCCGCGGGCGCGCAGGCGTGGCCGATCACCGCCACCAACTTCATGCTGATGCACAAGCAGGCCAAGGACCCGGCGCGCAGCAAGGCGACCCTGGACTTCTTCAAGTGGGCCTTCGAGAAGGGCCAGCCGCAGGCCGACGCGCTGCACTACGTGCCGCTGCCGCCGGAGCTGGTGCAGCAGATCGAGGCCTACTGGAGCAAGGAGTTCAAGTAAGCGCCATGCCGGCGCGCGTTGCGCGCGCCGCTGCGGCAAGCGGCGACCGGTGGTGCGCTCCAGGCGCCGCCGGTCGCCGTCTCGGCATCTTGTGATCCGGACTTTCGGGTTCCCGCCTGTGCGGGAGCGATGCAACCACCCACCGCGCGCGGTCACTGCCGCCGCGGCCACGATCGGAGCGCGCAGGCGCGCGCTCCGGCGACGACCGAGCCCATGAACAGCACTGTCCTTCCCGAAGCGATGTCGGCGCCCCGCGGACGCGACCTGCGTGACGCCCGCGCCGACCGCGTGTTCCGCTGGATCCTCACCGCCACCGTCGTGTTCGTGCTCGTCGCCCTGGGCAGCGCTGCGCTGTCGATGCTGTGGGGCGGCCGCCATGCCCTGCAACTGCAGGGGCTGAGCTTTTTCTACTCCAGCGAGTGGAACCCGGTCGAGAACAAGTACGGCGCGCTGGCGCCGATCTACGGCACCCTGGTGACCGCGCTGATCGCGATGCTGATCGCGGTGCCGGTGAGCTTCGGCATCGCCTTCTTCCTGACCGAAGTGGCGCCGCGCTGGCTGCGCGGCCCGGTCGGCACCGCGATCGAACTGCTGGCCGGCATCCCCTCGATCATCTACGGCATGTGGGGCCTGTTCGTGCTGGTGCCGATGATGACCGAGTACGTCACCCCCTGGCTCAACGACCACCTCGGCACGTTGCCGCTGATCGGCCCGATATTCCAGGGCCCGCCGCTGGGCATCGGCCTGCTGACCGCCGGCTTCGTGCTGGCGATCATGGTGATCCCGTTCATCTCCTCGGTGATGCGCGAAGTGTTCCTGACCGTGCCGACCCGGCTCAAGGAGTCGGCCTACGCGCTGGGCTCCACGCGCTGGGAAGTGAGCTGGGACATCGTGCTGCCCTACACCCGCTCGGCGGTGATCGGCGGCATCTTCCTGGGCCTGGGCCGCGCGCTCGGCGAAACCATGGCGGTGGCCTTCGTGGTCGGCAACACGGTGCGGCTGTCGCCCTCGCTGCTGGAACCGGGCACCACCATCGCCGCGCTGATCGCCAACGACTTCGGCGAAGCCACCGAGACCTACCGCTCGGCGCTGCTGCTGCTGGGCTTCGTGCTGTTCATCGTGACCTTCATCGTGCTGGCGATCGCCCGCCTGATGCTGGCGCAACTGTCGCGCAAGGAGGGCAACTGAGATGGCCGCCGACGTCGCCCACCGCCTGTACAACCGCCGCCGCGTGGTCAACGCCGTGGCGCTCACCCTGTCCTGCCTGACCGCACTGTTCGGGCTGGTGTTCCTGGCCTGGATCCTGTGGACCCTGGTGGCCAAGGGCATCTCCGGCATCAACGTGGACCTATTCACCCGCATGACCCCGCCGCCCGGCGAGGAAGGCGGCCTGGCCAACGCGTTCTTCGGCAGCGCGGTGATGTGCGGCCTGGCGCTGCTGATCGGCACCCCGCTCGGCGTGGCCGCCGGCACCTGGCTGGCCGAATACGGCAACGCGCGCAAGACCGGCCAGGTGGTGCGCTTCGTCAACGACATCCTGCTGTCGGCGCCGTCGATCGTGCTCGGCCTGTTCGTCTACACCCTGTACGTGATGCAGACCGGCGGCCGCTTCTCGGCGCTGGCCGGCGCGCTGTCGCTGGCCTTCATCGTGCTGCCGGTGGTGGTGCGCACCACCGACGAAATGCTGCGGCTGGTACCGGCGCAGATGCGCGAGGCGGCGCTGTCGCTGGGCATCCCGCAGTGGAAGGTGACCATGCAGGTGCTGTACCGCAGCGCCTCGGCCGGCATCGTCACCGGCGTGATGCTGGCGCTGGCGCGCATCAGCGGCGAGACCGCGCCGCTGCTGTTCACCGCCTTCGGCAACCAGTACTGGAACAACAACATCTTCCAGCCGATGGCCAGCGTGCCGGTGGTGATGAACTCCTTCGCCGGCAGCCCCTACCCGAGCTGGCAGCTGCTGGCCTGGTCCGGCGCGCTGGTGCTCACCGTGTTCGTCCTGCTGGTCAGCCTCGGCGCGCGCGCCCTGCTGGTGCGCAACAAGATCTCCAACGATTGATACCCCTATGGACCCGGCCATGAACGATCACCACAACGCCGCCCCGATGCACCGCATCGCCATGCCCAACGGGCACACCGCGCTGGCGCCGTCGCCGGTCAAGATCGCCGCGCGCGGCCTGGACTTCTACTACGACAAGTACCACGCGCTGAAGGGCATCAACCTGGAAGTGCCGGAGAAGCGCGTCACCGCGCTGATCGGACCGTCCGGCTGCGGCAAGTCCACCCTGCTGCGCATCTTCAACCGCATCTATGCGCTGTACCCGAAGCTGGAAGCGCGCGGCGAGGTGCTGCTGGACGGTGAGAACATCCTCTCGCCGAAGTACCCGATGAACCGCCTGCGCAGCAAGGTCGGCATGGTGTTCCAGAAGCCGGTGCCGTTTCCGATGACCATCTTCGAGAACGTCGCCTACGGCATCCGCCACCACGAGAAGCTGTCCAAGGCCGACATGGCCGACCGCGTCGAGCAGGCCCTGCGCCAGGGCGCGTTGTGGGACGAGGTCAAGGACAAGCTCGGGCAGAGCGCGCTGGGCCTGTCCGGCGGCCAGCAGCAGCGCCTGTGCATCGCCCGCGCGGTGGCGCTGCGCCCGGACGTGCTGCTGCTCGACGAGCCGACCTCGGCGCTGGATCCGATCTCGACCAGCCGCATCGAGCAGCTGGTGGAAGAGCTGAAGACCGACTACACCATCGTCATCGTCACCCACAACATGCAGCAGGCCGCGCGCGTGTCCGACTACACCGCCTTCATGTACCTGGGCGACCTGATCGAGCACGACCGCACCGAAATCATCTTCTCGCAGCCGAACAAGCAGCAGACCGAAGACTACATCACCGGCCGTTTCGGCTGAGCCGCTGCGGCTGCCGCTGCCTGGTCGCAGCGGCCGCGCCCGCCGCCCTCCGGGCGGGCGCCCGGCGACACCAGCACCACAATGCCAGGCATGGCCGCGGCGACACCAACGCACTTATTGGACCTACGACATGAACACTCAGCCCAACGAGCACATCGTGAAGAGCTACGACGAAGAACAGCATCGCCTCGCCGCCGAGATCGTGCGCATGGGCGAAACCGCGGTGGCGCAGTTGGAAGCGGCGCTGGACGTGGTCGAACGCCGCGACGACAACGCCGCGCTGCGCATCGTCGTCAACGACGAAGCGATCGACGCACTCGAGCATTCCATCAGCCACGACGTGATGCGCCTGGCGCTGCGCGGGCCGATGGCGCGCGACCTGCGCGAGATCCTGGCCGGCCTGCGCATTCCCGCCGACGTCGAGCGCATCGGCGACTACGCCGCCAACGTGGCCAAGCGCTCGATCGCGCTGAACATGTCGCCGCCGATGCCGCAGACCCTGGGCCTGCGCCAGCTCGGCAAGCTCGCCGCCGAACAGGTGCGCGCGGCGCTGGCCGCCTACCAGCACAACGACGCCGACGCCGCCCTGCTGGTGCGCCAGGGCGACGCGCAGCTGGATGCGCAGTACACCGCGCTGTTCCGCGAGCTGCTGACCTACATGATGGAAGACCCGCGCAACATCACCCCATGCACGCATCTGCTGTTCATGGCCAAGAACCTGGAGCGGATCGGCGACCACGCCACCAACATCGCCGAGAACGTGTGGTTCCTGGTGCACGGCGACCAGCCGCTGCCGCCGCGCGACAAGCGCGACGAGACCAGTTCCACCAGCGGCATCTGACCCCTACCGAGCGGACGGCGATACGCCGTTCCGCCGTCGTGGTCTCCCTGGGCTCCGTGCGCAACGGAGCCTTTTTTGTCGCCACGCACCGCCGCATGCAGCGCCGCGCGGCAACGAGTAGGCTTGGCGCACTCCGGCCACCACGGCCGGCGCCCATCTATCGCCAGGAGCCTGCGCATGTCCACTTCGTCCCGTCCGTCCCCTGCCCTCGCCGGCGCGGTCCTGCTCGGCGGCATCGGCCTGTCCGCCTCCGCCCTGGCCATGACCGACCTCGCCCAGGGCTATGCGCTGGGCGCACAGGCCGCCGTCACTCCGCCGCAACGCACCGAGGCGGTTGCACCGGCAACGCCGACACCCGCACCGGCGGCGCAAGCCGGGCAGGCCGCCGATCCGGCCAAGGCCAGCGAGGGCGGCTGCGGCGCAAAGGCCGGCGACGGCAGTTGCGGCGCACACACGTCAGCGGCGACACCGGCCAAGCCCGCGGCGGCCGCTGCCGCGGCCACGCCGCAGGCCAAGCACGACGACAAGGCCATGGCCGAAGGCAAGTGCGGCGAGGGCAAGTGCGGTGGCAGCCTCTGAACCAAGGCCGCTGGTCGCGTCCAGTGCCGGCCTCGGGCTGCGCCGCGGCCTGCTCCAGGACCTGCTGCAGGCGCCAGCGGATGCGTTCGATTTCCTCGAATGCGCGCCGGACAACTGGATCGGCGTCGGCGGCCGTCCCGGGGAACTGCTGCAGACGCTGAGCGCGCGCCATCCGCTCAGTTGCCACGGCCTGTCGCTGTCGCTGGGTGGCGTGGCCGCGCTGGACACCACCTTGCTGCAGCAGACCCGGGACTTCCTCGACCGGCACCGGGTCGCGCTGTACAGCGAGCATCTCAGCTACAGCGCCGACGACGGCCAGCTCTACGAGCTGCTGCCGCTGCCGTTCACCGACGAGGCGGTGCGCCACGTCGGTGCACGCATCGCCCAGGTGCAGGACGCGCTGGGCCGACGCATCGCGGTGGAAAACGTCTCCTACTACGCCGCGCCGGGCCAGGCCATGAGCGAAGCCGCGTTCGTGGCCGCGGTGCTGGACGAGGCCGACTGCGATCTGCTGCTGGACATCAACAACGTGCACGTCAACGCCAGCAACCACGGCGACGACGCGCTGGCCTTCCTCGCCGCGATGCCCAGCGCGCGCATCGCCTCGTACCACGTCGCCGGTCACCGCGACGACGCCGCCAGCGGGCTGAAGATCGATACCCACGCCGCGCCGGTAGCCGACCCGGTCTGGGAGTTGCTTGGCGCCGCCTACCGCCTGCACGGCGTGCGCCCCACCGTGCTCGAGCGCGACGGCCAGTTCCCGCCGCTGCACGCGCTGCTCGACGAAGTGCAGCACATCCGCGCCGTGCAGGCGCAGTCGCGCGGCGCATGAGCGAGACCCTGCGCGCCCAGCAGTTCGCGCTCACCCGGCATCTGCGCGATCCGCAGCGGCACCCGCCGCCGGCCGACATCCCGCCGCAGCGCCTGGCGGTGTACCGCGCCCTGTTCTTCGACAACCTGGCGCAGTTGCTGGGCGGCCAGTTCCCGGTGCTGCGCGCCACCCTCGGCGACACCGACTGGGCGGCGCTGCTGCGCGCGTTCTGCGCCGAGCACCGCGCCCGTACGCCGCTGTTCCCGCGCCTGGGCGAGGAACTGGTGGCGTTCCTGCAGCAGCGCGCGCCCGATCCGCAGCGGCCGTGGCTGGCCGAACTGGCGCACTACGAAACCGTGGAACTGCAGGTGCAGATCGACGACGCGGCGCTGCCGCCGCACGATCCGCACGGCGACCTGCTCGACGGCATCCCGCTGCTGTCGCCGTGGCTGCGCCTGCTGCGCTACCGCTGGCCGGTACAGCGCATCGGCCCGGCCTGGCAGCCGGACACGGCGCCAGCGCAGCCGACCTGCCTGCTGGCGCGGCGCGAGGCCGACGGTCAGGTGCGCTTCGCCGAACTGGCGCCGCTGGCCTATGCCGTGCTGGCGGCGCTGCAGCCCGGCGCGCGCAGCGGACGAGCGCTGCTGCTGGACCTGGCCGCCGCGCACGGCCTTGCGCCGGACGCCCTGCTGCACGAGGGTGCGGCCCTGCTGCAGCGGCTGCACGCGCAAGGCAGCGTGCTCGGCACGCGTCTGCCGGGGTGACGCCGCGGCGGCCGACGGCCGCGCTCTGCTAACCTTGGCGAATGAACGATTCGGTCGACAGCCCCTCCCAGCCCCTGGTCATCACCCCGATGTCGCGGCGTTTCCGCGGCTACCTGCCGGTGGTGGTGGACGTGGAAACCGGCGGTTTCGACTGGAACAAGCATGCGCTGCTGGAGATCGCGGTGGTGCCGATCGAGATGGACGATTTCGGCCAGCTCTATCCCGGGGTCACCGCCAGCGCGCACGTGGTGCCGGCGCCCGGCACCCTGATCGATCCGAAGTCGCTGGAGGTCACCGGCATCGTCCTGGACCACCCGTTCCGCTTCGCCAAGCCCGAGCGCGAGGCGCTGGACCACGTGTTCGCGCCGGTGCGTGCGGCGGTGAAGAAGTACGGGTGCCAGCGCGCCATCCTGGTCGGCCACAACGCCCATTTCGACCTCAACTTCCTCAACGCCACGGTCGCCCGCTGCGGCCACAAGCGCAATCCGTTCCACCCCTTCAGCGTGTTCGACACCGTCACCCTAGCCGGCATCGCCTACGGCCAGACCGTGCTGGCGCGCGCGGTGCAGGCCGCCGGCTTCGACTGGAACGCCGCCGACGCGCACAGCGCGGTCTACGACACCGAGCAGACCGCGCGCCTGTTCTGCAAGATCGCCAACGCCTGGCCGGCGCCGCCGGTGGGCGCGGCGCCTTGAGCTGCGGCGCGCATTGCACGGCACGCGCGCGACGCCGTCGCGTCGGCCCGGCGGCACGACGGCCGACCGCCCAGTGCTAGCGGCGCGCGCAGGCTGGCAGCGGATCGCATGAGCCGCCACCTGCTGTTCGTGTGCAGCCGCAACCGGCTGCGCAGCCCTACCGCCGAGCAGGTGTTCGCCACCTGGCCCGGCGTGGAAACCGCCTCGGCCGGCGTCGACCACGACGCGGATACCCCGGTCACCCCGGAATTGCTGGAGTGGGCGGACATCGTCTTCGTCATGGAACCGGCGCATCGCGCCAAGCTGTCGCGTCGGTTCAAGCGCCACCTCGGCCGCGCACGCATCGTCTGCCTCGACATCCCCGACGACTACGGCTACATGGATCCGGCGCTAGTGCAGGTGCTGACCGCGAAGGTGTCGCGGCACCTGGCCGTGCGCTGACACCTTTCCGTTGGTCGAGGACGTGTTTCATGCCTGCGACCGCAGCGAGACCGTCGCCGCGATCCGGGAGGCGCTGGAAGATCCCACGCTGCCCGACGGGAGCCGCTACCGGGTCACGCAGCTGGGCGGCCTTTGCGGATCCGGCGTTCGTGATGGCCTGGTGGTGTCGTTGTGCGCCGCGCATGCGGACATCCGTGAGGCCGCAGCACTGGCGCTGGAGTTGGGGGACGAACAGCGGGCGCGCTGAGCTGGCCAGGCAGGCACTCGGCTTCGCGGTCGAGCAGGCGACACGCATTGGCCTCACACTATGCCCTCTGGCGCTCCACTGTCCCAAGTCTCCTCCAACGATCCAGTCGTCCTATGAGCAAGCATTCTGGCTTCGGGCTGTTCACGATGTTCTACTTCGCCATCTTCATCGGCATGTTTCTGGCCGCTCCGTTGCTGCTGATGACGCCATGGCACGCCCGAAATCCGAACGCCTGGCTCCTATCGCTTGGCGCGGTGGGCGTGTTGCTGTCGCTTCTGCTGTTGTGCCATCGCCAGTGTTCCGGCCCCTCGCTCTCGTTCACGGAAGGTCTTCTGTTCGTGACGGGATTCATGATGACAGGCTGGTCGATGCTCTCGGCGGTCTTCGTCTTTCCTGCCCTGCTGCTGGTTACCTTGGCGGCCATCATCGTGTCGGCAGCGTGCCTGCCGCTAGGTGGCAGAACGCGATCGGCCACGCTGTTTCATCGCCTTGTCCTGTTCGTCTATCGCCATCGTCTGATCCAGTAAGCGCCCGGCGACATCGCCGCAGGACGGCGCCTCTCTGCGACGGCGGACGGCATGCTCGCCCCACCTAGTGCTACCGGACAGACTGACTATCGACGCGGAGTGTCCGCACGCGACGGGAATGAACGACAACCTCAGCCCACGCACACCCGATCGCGCCCCAGCCCCTTGGCGCGGTACAGGGCCCCGTCGGCGCGCTCCAGCCACTGGCTCGGCGTCTCGTCCGCGCGCAGCGCGACCAGGCCGCCGCTGAAGGTCACGCGCAGCGCCGGTGCATCGGGCGCCCACTGCAGGCGCGCGTGGAACAGGTCGCGCAAGCGCGTGGCGAAGCGCTCGGCATCGGCCAGCGGCGTGTCGCCGAGCAGCACCGCGAACTCTTCGCCGCCCAGGCGCGCCGGCAGGTCGGCGGCACGGCAGGCGCTCAGCAACAACTGCCCGACTTCGCGCAGCACCGCATCGCCGGTGGCATGCGAGTAGCCGTCATTGATCTGCTTGAAGCGGTCGATGTCCATCACCAGCAGGCACAGCGGCGCGCCGCTGCGCTGGGCGCGCTGCATGCTGTGCACCAGCACCTCGTCGAAGTGGCGCCGGTTCGGCAACGCAGTCAGCGCATCCTCGTGCGCCAGACGTTCGAACGCGGTGGCCTGGCGCTGCAGTTCCGCCAGCAACTGGCTCTTTTCGGCGTCGGCCTGCAGCAGGCGCTCGGTCTGCAGGCGCAGCGCGCTGGTGCGCCGCTCCACCAGCCGCTCCAGGCGCAGCGCACGCCGCTTGTAGCGCGCGATCAGGTAGCGGTACAGCAGCACCAGCGCCAGCACCAGCACCGCCACGGCCGCGGCATGCACGCTGTGCCGTTGCCACCACAGCGGCGCCACGCTGAAGTGCCACACGGCCTCGCGGGTGCTCCAGGCGCCGTCCGGATGCGCTGCGGCCACGTGCAGGGTGTAGTCGCCCGGCGGCAGGCCGATGAACTCCACGCTGCGCTGGTTGCCGCGGTCGACCCATCCGCTGTCCAGGCCGTCGAGCTTGGTGCGGTAGCGGATGCGCTCGGGCAGCAGGTAGCTCAGGCCGACATAGGACACGCTGATGCGCTTGGCGCCGGGCAACTGTGATTTGCCCCGCCAGGGAAACGGCTGGCCGTCCAGCAGCACGCTCTCGATCGCCGCCGGCGGCGGCAGGCGATCGCGGAAGCGGGCCAGGCGGCGCGGATCGACCGTACTGACACCGCCGGCGGTTACCAGCCACACCGTGCCGTCGTGACGCAGGATCATCGACGGCCCGGAGCTGCCGTTGCCCTGTGCATTCGACATGCCGTCGATCTCGTCGTAGCGGCTCACCTGCAGCCGGGCCTGGCGCCCGTCGGCGACCGCGTCCAGTGCCGCCGCGGTGGTCCGCAGCACGCCGCGGTTGCTGCTGATCCAGACATTGCCGAGGCGGTCGCGAACCAGTTGGAACACCGCATCCACCGGCAGGCCCTGCTCCAGTCCGACCCGCGCCAGGCGGCCGTCGCGGTCGCGGTGCAGGCCGCGGTCGGTGGAGATCCACATGTCGCGGCCCAGCGCCTGGAACCCGAACACGGTGCGCGCGCCGCCCAGCGGTTCCAGCGCCAGCTTCCGCACCCGGCCATCGCGCAGCACCGCCGCGCCTTCGACCGAGCCGATCCACAGCGCCCCGTCGACGCTGGCCAGGGCGGTGATCAGGCCGTGCGGCAGGCCGGGCACGTCCGGCACTGACAGCCGCTCGCCGTCGATGCGCATCACCCCGCTGCGCGTGCCGATCCACACCGTGCCGGCGGCATCGACGCTGAGCGCACGCACCTGCCCACTCGGCAAACCCTCGCGCGTTCCGTAGTGGCGCACGACGCGGCCATTGCGCAGGCGGAACACGCCGTCGGCATAGGTGCCCATCCACAGGTCGCCGTCGCGGCCCCGCGCCAGGCTCAGCACCGAGGGCGCGTCGCGCAGCGCGACCGGGGCGATCCGCCCGTCCGGCGCCATCCGGTCCAGGCCGGCGGCGCTGCCGATCCACAGCGCCCCGTCGGGGGTCTCCAGCAGCGCGCGCACGTAGTCGCCGCTGAGTCCATCGCGGCGGGTATAGCCGGCGAACAGGGTCTCGCGCAGGCGGAACAGGCCGCCGTTGGCGCCGATCCAGATGCTGCCTTCGGCATCCTGCAGCAGGCTGACGATGCGCCCGTTGGGCAGCACGTCGCCCGGCAGCATGCGCTCGATGCCGTGCGCACTGATCCGCAGCAGCCCCTGGTTCTCGGTCCCCAGCCAGATCGCGCCGTCGCGGTCGCGCAGCATCGACGTGAAATGGCCATAGCCCGGCAGGTGCTGCACCAGCACCGCGCGCTGGCCCTGCAATCGGTACAGGTTCTCCGCGGCCACCAGCCACAACGAGCCGTCCGGCGCCCGGTACGGCCAGGCCAGCCCCGGCGGCAGGCCGAACGCGGCCGGCGCGCGCCGCAGCACGCCCTGCGGGTCGCGGTACAGCAAGCCGTCGAGGCTGCCGATCCAGAGCCGTCCCTGATCGTCGGCGGCCAGATGCGGAAAGCTCGCCGCCAACGGCAGGTCGCGCGGCGCCGGCTGGTAGTCGAAGCGGCCGTCCGGCCACAGGCAGCCCAGGCCATTGCCCTCGAACAGCAGCCACATGCGGCCATCGCGGTCCTGGGTCATGGCGTGGATCAGCGCATGCGGCCAGCCCGGCGGCTGCCGCCAAAAGCGCCAGCGGCCGGCCGCGTCGTGGCGGCCGAGGTTGCCGCGCGAATCGCTGAGCCACAGTGCGCCGGCACGATCCACGTACAGCGAACCGACGCCATTGTCGGGCAGGCCGGGGCGGGTGCTGCGGTCGATGACGGTGAAGTCCAAGCCGTTGTAGCGCACCAGCCCTTCCCAGGTGGCGAACCACAGGCGGCCGTCCGGGGTTTGCGCCAGATCGCGCAAGGAGTTGTGCGGCAGGCCATTGCGCGAGGTCCAGGAATCGATCGCGTAGTCGCGCAGCGGCGGCACCCCGTTCGCAGCGGCGTCGGCGTCGGCGGCAACGGCGCGCCAGGCCGCGCCCAGCGCCAGCAGCAGGACCAGCAGCACCAGACACGCGCGCCCGCGGCCGCATGCGAGCACCGCTTCCCCCCTCCCCCTGGCGACGTTCACTGTCCCGACCCGATCCGACGCAGGCGGGGCGCGACAGGACCCTGGCGTGGGGGGCCAGAGTCGAAGGGACGGGGGCGACGCAGACTCATTACCGGAGCGGAACACGGGACGAACGCCCATGGTAGGGCAAAAAAGCACCGCAGCGGGCGCAGGCGGTAGCAGGTGCCGGGCAAAGGATGCGTGAAGATTGCGCGGCCGTTAAGCCGGAGCAGCCTGCGCAAGCGCAGCGCTAGGTGCCCGTCGCGCGATGACTCCCTGCTCCTGCCGGGACCACGGACCTCCCCTTTGGTGGAAGGCGCCCCGAAGAGCTGGATGAGATCCGGGCGAAGCTCGGGAGCAGTCGATTGCAGGGGCTGGGAAGGTACCGGCTAGGCTTGGTGTTGGCCTTCGCTGCTGCGAGGGGCTTCGCCCCCGGACCCTCACCCCAACCCCCTCCCGCGGGGAGAGGGGCTTTCCAGGCACCACTCGCTCCCCTTCTCCCACCGGGAGAAGGTGCCCCGAAGGGGCGGATGAGGGTACGGGCGAAGCCTGGGGAGAAGTCGATTGCAGGAGCTGAGAAGGTACCGGCCAGGCTTGGTGTTGGCCTTCGATCTGCGAGGGGCTTCGCCCCCCGTACCCTCACCCCACCCCCTCTCCCGGGGGGAGAGGGGCTTTGCTTGCTGCGGGCATGAGGAGGCGCTGCAGGCTTCACAGGCCGGCGGCAATGCGCGGCCGTGCTCAGCCCATGCGCTGCCGCACCGCCTCGAACAGGGTCACGCCGGCGGCGACCGAGACGTTGAGGCTCTCGATCTCGCCCGGCATCGGGATGCGGACCAGGCCGTCGCAGTGTTCGCGGGTCAGCCGGCGCAGGCCGTCGGACTCACCGCCCAGCACCAGCGCCACGTTGCCGCGCAGGTCCTGCGCGTACAGCGAGGTCTCGGCCTCGCCGGCCAGGCCGTAGATCCACACGCCCTGCTTCTGCAGGTCGCGCAGGCAGCGCGCCAGGTTGGTCACCGCCACGATCGGCAGGCGGTCGGCGGCGCCGGCCGAGGTCTTGCGCACGGTGGCGTTGACCGGCGCCGACTTGTCCTTGGGAATCACCACCGCGGTCACCCCGGCCGCGGCGGCGCTGCGCAGGCAGGCGCCGAGGTTGTGCGGATCCTGCACGCCATCGAGCACCAGCAGCAGGGCGCGGCCCTCGGCGGCGCTGACCAGGCCTTCCAGTTCGCTCTCGGCCCAGGTCCGCGCCGCGGCGTAGCGCGCGGCCACGCCCTGGTGCCGGACCGAGCCACCGACGCCATCCAGCGCCTGGGTGTTCACCCGCCGCACCTCGATGCCCTTGCGCCGCGCGTTCTCCTCGATCTCCTGCAGGCGCGGATTCTTGCTGCCCGCCTCCACCAGCACCTCGCGCACGTTGTCCGCGTCGTTCTCGATCGACGAGGCCACGGCGTTGACGCCGACGATCCACTGGTTCTGCTTGCTCATGAGGCGGGACTACGCGAAAGGAAAGCGGGCATGGTAGGGGTTGTGGCCGCTGGCGTCATGCCTGGGGGCCGGGATTGGGGATTGGGGATTCGGGATTGGCAAAAGCGGGTCGCCCGCAGTGTCCTGCTTCCCGCGATGTCGGAGGCATGCGTGTGGCGGCGGCAAGATTACCGACACCGCGCCGTCCGGCCAGATCGCGGCGCGGCCTTGTGGGAGGGACTTCAGTCCCGACTGCAGTGACCTGGAGAACCCCTGCCTCCTGCCTGGCGCGACCGATTGCCCCAGGTTGTCACTGGTCCCAACAAGGCGCCGCGCGAGGTCGGCACTTCCGTAGCGGCTCAGGCCGGCCAGCGCGCGGTGTCGTGGTCCGGATGCTGGCGCGAGACCACATCGGCCAGGAACGACGCGGCGGCAAGATCGCCCTCGGTGCGGGTCGCCGGCAGGCGATGCAGCGCGTCCACGAACGGCAGCTTCGCTTCGATGCCGTACTGGATGGTCGGCGGCAAGGCCTCGGGATGGTCGAAGGCGCCGGCCGCGATGGCGATGCCGTCCGGCGCTTCGTAGGTCAGCGGCGTGCCGCAATCGGCGCAGAAACCGCGCTGCACCATGTTGGACGAGGCGAAGCGCCTGGGCGCGCCGCGGGTCCAGGTCAGCTCCGCGCCGCGGGTGGAGACCAGTGGGGCGTAGTAGGCGCCGAACGCCTTCTGGCACATCCGGCAATGGCAGATCGAGGCATCGTGCAGCCGCCCGCGCACCCGGAAGCGCACCGCGCCGCACTGGCAACCGCCGCTGTACTCCTGTTCCTGCTCCATGTCTGCTCTCCGCTGCGAACCGCATCGCGCAGGTGACGCCTCCCGCACGATGCAAGGGAAACGCGATCGCGGCGGCCAGTCGGTCCACCGCGACGCTGCGCCGTCAGTACTTCTTTTTCTTGCGCTTGGCCGGCTGCCCGCGCGGTGGCGGCGGCGGCAACTCGTCGTGCGCCGGTGCGCCTTCCTCGACCAGCCGGAAGTCGATCTTGCGCTCCTCCATGCTCGCCTTCAGCACCAGGATGCGCACGCGGTCGCCCAGGCGGAACTCGCGCCCGCGGCGCTCGCCGGTCAGGGTCTTGCGGGTGGCGTCGAACTGGTAATAGTCCTGCGGCAACTGGGTCACGTGGATCAGGCCGTTGACCTTGGACTGGTCCAGCTCGACGAACAGGCCGAAGCTGGTCACGCCGCTGACCACGCCGTCGAACTGCCCGCCGACGTGCTTCTCCATCCACGCAGCGCGGTAACGCTCGTCGACCTCACGCTCAGCCTCGTCGGCGCGGCGCTCGCGCTCGGAGCACTGCAGCGCCAGCGCCGCCATCTCGCGCGGCGCATACAGGTACTTGTCGGGCGCGCCGCGGGTCAGGGCGTACTTGATCGCGCGGTGCACCAGCAGATCCGGGTAGCGGCGGATCGGCGAGGTGAAGTGCGCGTAGGCCTCCAGCGCCAGGCCGAAGTGGCCGGCGTTGTCGGGCGAATACACCGCCATGCTCTGGCTGCGCAGCAGCACCGATTCCAGCAGCGCCGCGTCCGGGCGCTCGCGCACCTTCTTCAGCAGCTTGGTGAAGTCGCCCGGCACCACCTTGCTCCACGCCGGCAGGCTCAGCTTGAACTCCTTGAGGAACTCCAGCAGGTCGGCGTACTTGGATTCCGGCGGCCGCTCGTGCACGCGGAACGGCGCCGGAATGTGCGTCTCCAGCAGGTAGCGCGCCGCGGCCACGTTGGCGGCGATCATGCACTCCTCGATCAGCTTGTGCGCGTCGTTGCGCACCAGCATGCCGGCCTGGGTCACCTCGCCGGTGTTGTCCAGTACGAAGCGCACTTCAGAGGACTCGAACTCGATCGCGCCGCGGCGCGCGCGCGCCTTGGCCAGCACGTGGTAGAGCTGGTGCAGGCGCTCCAACTGCGGCAGCACCGCCGCCACCTCCTTGCGCACCTGTTCGTCCTTCTCGCCCACCGCCCGCCACACCTGCTCGTAGGTGAGCCGCGCGTGCGAGTTCATCACCGCCTCGTAGAAGCGCGCGCCGGTCACCTCGCCCTGGCGGTCGATCTGCATATCGCAGACGAAGCACATGCGGTCGACCTTGGGATTGAGCGAGCAGATGCCGTTGGACAGCGTCTCCGGCAGCATCGGCACCACGAAACCGGGGAAGTACACCGAGGTCGCGCGCTTGACCGCTTCGGTATCCAGCGGCGTGCCCGGCCGCACGTAGTGCGACACGTCGGCGATCGCCACCACCAGGCGGAAGCCATCGGCGTTGGACTCGCAGAACACCGCGTCGTCGAAGTCCTTGGCGTCGGCGCCGTCGATGGTCACCAGCGGCGTCTGCCGCAGGTCCACGCGGCCCTTGATCGCCGCCGGCTCCACCGTCAGCGGCACCGCCGCGGCTTCGTCCAGCACGGCCTGCGGGAATTCGTAGGGCAGCTCGTGGCCATGGATCGCCGCTTCCACCAGCAGCGACGGAGTCAGCTTGTCGCCGAGCACGGCGATGATCTTGCCGATCGGCGGGCGCCGCGCGTCCGGCGCGGAAGTGAGTTCGCACACCACCAGTTGTCCGTCGCGGGCCTCGCCGACGGCGTCGGCGGGGATCTGCACGTTGCGCTGGATGCGCTTGTCGTCCGGCACCACGAAGGCGATGCCGGCTTCCAGGCTGAAGCGGCCGATCAGGCGGGTCAGGCCGCGCTCGAGCACGCGCGCGATGCTGCCTTCGCGGCGGCCGCGGCGGTCGATGCCGGTGACGTTGGCCAGCGCGCGGTCGCCGTGCAGCACCTTGCGCATCTCGTACGGTGGCAGGAACAGATCGTCGCCGCCCTCGTCCGGGCGCAGGAAGCCGAAGCCGTCCGGATTGGCGATCACCACGCCGGGGATCAGGTTGGTCTGCTGCAGCGGCGCGTAGCCGCCGCGGCGGTTCTGCACCAGTTGCGCCTCGCGCAGCATCGCGCCCAGGCGCTTGCTCAGCGCTTCCTTGCGGGTCGGCTCGGTCAGGCCGAGTTGTTCGGCCAGTTCGTCCAGGGTCTGCGGGCCATCGCAGCGTTCGAGCAACTGCAGGATTGCCTCACGGCTGGCGATCGGCTGCGCATAGCGCTCGGCCTCGCGCGCGGCATACGGGTCTTGGATCGGCGCCGGCGCGTCGGCGGGCACCGGGGAAGGAGGCGGCGACGGCGGGTGCAGGGGCTGCAGCGGCGGCTTGGGGCCGCGGCGCAGGAAACTGGGCATCCAGGCGGGCAGACGCGATTTCTTCGGCGTCTCGGCGGCGGGGGGGCGCTTGCTGGTGGGCGCGTCGCTGGACGCGGACTTGCCGGGCTTGCCGGGCTTGCTTTTACGAGTGGTCATGCGCCCATGGTACTCGCATGGGGCTGGCCGCCACGCGAACCGCGCCGGGCGACGCCCCGATGGCAAGCCCCAGAAACGACGAAGCCCGCGTCAGCGGGCCGGTCGGTGCGAGAGTTCAGCGCTCTCGCGATGTTGCCTGTGGTGCCCAGGAGAGGACTCGAACCTCCACGGTTTTACCCGCTAGTACCTGAAACTAGTGCGTCTACCAATTCCGCCACCTGGGCGCTGAAGGCCGCGAATTCTGCGGTGCCCGCGCGACCTTGTCAACGTCTATTTTTGCGCCGGTCGCGATCGACGGCGTCGATGACGCGATCCGAGCGCGGCACGCGGCGTCGGCGCGCATGTGCCAGACGCCGCGCGGCTGCGCACGCGCGCACGCTTCGACGGCGCGCGGAGTCGGCGGAAAACCGCAGGCGCAATGCCGATTCCGACACAGCGCTGTCACAAGCGGACCTGCTTCGAAGATGCGCCGTGACGGCCGCGGAAGTTCGCGAATTTGTCGGTTGACCCGGATCGGTGCCTGGTTAGTTTGCATCCGGCAATCCGTCGCCCTCCCCCACGCTCCGGAGCATCCCCATGCATAGCCTGTCCGCCTCCCTGCTCGCCGCCGCCCTGTTCGCCACTGCCACCAGCGCCTCCGCCGCCCCGGCCGGCACCGACGACGCCACCCTCGGCTCGCTCACCGAGATCCAGCGCGCCCTGGACAGCGGCGCCTCGGTCGCCGTGGCGATCGACCTGAGCCAGTGCACGCCGACCTCTGGCGGCGCCACGCCCAGCCAGACCCGCGGCGGCCTGCGCATCGGCGCCTACCGCGTCACCGCCGACGGCACCCTGTCCTTCGCCGACGAACACGTGACCGTCGGCCGCGACGGCAAGCCGATCCAGCAGTTCCTGCGCTACCAGGTGCACCCGGACAACACGGTGGACTTCACCATGTTCGTGTTCGCCCTGCCCAGCTACCAGCAGACCGGCAATACCCTCGGTTATCGCTGCGCGATCAACCAGGGCCTGCGCTTCAACGTCGGCTACTGAAGGCGCGAGCGATGCGCACGCGACAGCGGTGTTACGCCGCTGTCGCAAAACGCTTGACAGCACCCACCGCGGCGCGCAGAATTCTCGTTCTGAGTTGCCCAGGTGGCGGAATTGGTAGACGCACTAGTTTCAGGTACTAGCGGGTAAAACCGTGGAGGTTCGAGTCCTCTCCTGGGCACCACGACCGACAGGTCGAGAAAGATCTCAAAACCCGCTTCGGCGGGTTTTTTGTTGGCTGCGTGCAGGCCGCGGCGCTCAGCGCTGCGGCGGACGCAACGGACCGATGTCCACGCGCACGCCCTTCACCCACACCGCCACCTTGTAGGCACGGTAGCCCGGGTTGTGGCGTTCGGCCGCACGTGCGGCCAGGTAGGCATTGGCGGCATGCACCAGCACCTGCAAGGACGGCTCCAGTTGCGCGACGCGCCGGAGTCTCACTTCGTAGGTGGCCATGCGCCCTCCCCCACGCGCCGGCAGGCGCCGCGTCGTGCCGCTGTCGGCCAGCGCAGAGCGGCCGCGCAACGCGGCGCCGACACCCTTGTGTCCATAACCTCCATGTCCTGCATGCGCATCCTCGCGCGTCCGTGCATTCCGCACCGCGTGAGTATTGAATTTCCGAACAATTGGAGTCAAGCGTGGCTGTACGACAAGCCGGCGGATGCTCCATATCTTGGTAGGCCCGCCGTCCCCCAAGGCCCACCGCGATGAATAGCTTCGGCGACCGGTTGCGCGAAGCCAGAAAAGCCGCCGGGCTGACCCAGGAACAGCTGGGCTTCGCGCTGGACGTGACCAAGTCGTCGGTGTCGGCCTGGGAGAACGACCGCGAGACGCCGAGCTTCCGCCTGCTGCCGACGCTGCGCAACGTGCTGAACCGCTCGCTCGACGAGCTGGTGTGCGGCGTGGGTCCGGGCAAGCGCGTGCAGGACCTGCCTTCGGACTATCCGTTGCTGGCGCAGGACGCCCAGGAGCGCGCGCTGTTGGCGCGCTATCGCAACGCGCCGCCGGGCCACCGCGACGCCGTGCTGGAATTGCTCAAGCCCAGCAACGGCTGAGGCCGCGCCGGTAGCGAACGACGAACGTCCATCGTAGGAGCGGCGTCAGCCGCGACGAGGGATTGTCGGTAGCGCTCGGTCGCGGCTGAAGCCGCTCCTACGAGGGCCGCGAGAGGACCATGGCATATGCCGCGGACCCGCGGCACAGCGCATTGTTGGAGGCTTCCTTTTAGCCGCCGACGCCGATCTCGCGCAAGGCCTCGCCCCAGATCGCGTAGCCGGCTTCGCTGGGATGGGTGCCGTCGGGCATCAGCGCCGCCGGCAGTGTGCCGTCCGGCTGCAGGAAGCGCGCGCCGATGTCGAGCCAGCGGACCTGCGGGTCGTGGCCGAAGCGCGCGGCCAGCAGGCGGTTGGTTTCCAGGATCGGCGCGCGCTGCGGCGCATCGGCGGCGAAGCCGCGCGGGAAGATGCCCATCAGCACGATCCGGCTGCGCGGCAGGCGCCGCCGGATCTCGGCGACCACCGCCGCCACGCCATCGGCGGTCTCCTGCGGGGTGTTGGTGCGCGCATGCTCGGTGCCGGCAAGATTGTTGGTGCCGAGGTTGACCACCACCCAGCGTGGCGCCAGGCCATCGACCTCGCCCTGGCGCAGCCGCCACAGCACGTTCTGGGTGCGGTCCCAGCCGAAGCCCAGGTTCAGCACGCGCGTGGCGCCGAAGGTGCGCTGCCAGGCCTGCGCGCCGTTCACCCGGATCGCCTGCGGCGCCCCCGCCCAGAAGTGGGTGATCGAATCGCCGAGCAGCACCACCTGCGGCTGCAACTGCCGCGCGGCGTCCAGCGCGGCATGGTGGCGGCCGTACCAATCGTAGGAATCCTGCTCCAGCCAGGGCACCGCGATGCGCGCGGTATCGACCTCGGTCATCGCGTCCAGCGGCACCCGCGGCGCTTCCTCGAGCAGGCGCGCCAGGGTCGGCTCGATCGCCTCGGCCATGCGCCGTTGCCCACGCGTGTCCGGGTGCAGCGCGCCGCTGCCGGGTTTGTCCCGCGGATCGTAGAACAGGCCCTGCTCCAGCGTGCCGTCCGCGCGCTGGAACACGGTGCCGATGTCCAGATACGCCACGCGCGGGTTGTCGCCGTAGCGCACCGCCAGCGCGCGGTTGACCTCGGCATCGCGCGCGCTCTTCTGCGTTGACAGCGCGCTAGGCAGCAGGCCCAGCAACAGGATGCGCGTGCGCGGCAGGCGCTGTTCCAGCGTGGCCACCACCGCATCGATGCCGCGCACCGTGTCCGCCGCGCTCTGCCCTTCGTGGCCAGTGTTGTTGGTGCCGATCAGCAGGATCGCGACCTTGGGCTGCAGACCGTCGACTTCGCCATGCTGCAGCCGCCACAGCACGTGTTCGGTGGCGTCGCCGCTGAAGCCCAGGTTGAGCGCGCCACGGCTGCCGTAGAAGGTCTGCCAGGTCGACTGGAAGTCCTGGTCTGGCGCCTGTGCCTTTTCGTAGTTCTGGGTGATCGAATCGCCAATCAGCAGCAGCGGTGCGTCCGGGTGCGCGCGTCCCTGCGCCAGCACCTGCTGGTGGCGCTCGGCCCACCAGGCTTCCTGCAGGCGATCGGCCGGGGTCACCGGAACCGACGAGGCCGCGGGCGGCGGCGCGGCCTGGACGTTGCCTGGATGCGCGCCGAGGCACAGCAGTGCGAGGACGGCCGCGCGCGGAAGCGATGCGGCAAAGCGGGCGCCGAGGGCGCGGAGAGAGCGCTGCATGTGCGGGGCTGCCGAAGCCTGCGAGAGCCGCATTCTGGTGTGCGGGCCGCGGCAGCGGCAAGTGGCCCGGCGCCGGCGCGCGACGCCGGGTACGCATGCCGCGTTGCCAGCGTTGGCGCGCCGTGCCGGCCGGCATGCCACGCAATCGGGGGCAGGCACCTATGCACCACTGACGTAGCGGCAGCACCGGACGGCGCGGAACTGCACCAGCCGGTGGTGCCGTCCGCGCCGCTTTCGAGGTCTCAGTGACCGCCAGCCGCCGCCGCGCCACCACCGCCGCCGAACGGCGGCTTGGCCAGCCACAGGAAGAAGATGATCCCGAGGAAGGTCCAGCCCAGCAGGTAGAAGATGTCGTTGAAGCCCATCTGCGAGGCCTGGTGGTTGATGGTGTTGTTGAGCAGCGCCGCGCCGTTCTGCAGGCTGCCGTTGCCCATCATCTGCACCTGTTCCTGCATGCCCGGCGTGTAGCTGGAGATGTGCTCGGTCAGGTGCGCGTGGTGCAGCTGCGTGCGCTTGGACCACAGGTAGGTGGTCAGCGACGCGGCGAAGCTGCCGCCCAGCGTGCGCAGGAACGTGGCCAGGCCGGAGCCGGCGGCGATCTCGCGCCCGTCCAGGTCCGAGAGCAGGATCTGCAGCACCGGCATGAAGAACAGCGCCACGCCCACGCCCATCAGCAACTGCACTCCGGCCACGTGCGGGAAATCCACCTGCAGGTTGAAGTCCGAGCGCATGAAGCTGGTGGTGGCCATGAAGATGAAGGCGATGCTGGCCAGCATCCGCAGGTCGAAGCGCGAGGCGTACTTGCCGACGAACGGGGTCATGATCACCGGCAGGATGCCGATCGGCGCGGTGGCCAGACCGGCCCAGATCGCGGTATAGCCCATGTCGCGCTGCAGCCACTGCGGGATCAGCAGCGACACGCTGAAGAACGCGGCATACGCGACGATCAGCGCCATGGTGCCGGCGCGGAAGTTGCGGTGGCGGAACAGGCGCAGGTCGACGATCGGATCCTTGTCGGTCAGTTCCCAGATCAGGAACACCGCCAGCGCCACCGCCGAGATCGCGGCCAGCACGATGATCTTGGTCGAATTGAACCAATCCTCGTCGTTGCCCAGGTCCAGCACCACCTGCAGGCAACCCACGCCGATGATCAGGGTGATCAGGCCGACGTAGTCCATGCGCGGGCGCTCGGTCGGTTCGGGACGGTCGCGCAGCTGCGAGCCGACCACGGTCGCGGCGATGATGCCCAGCGGCACGTTGATCAGGAAGATCCATTCCCAGCTGTAGTTGTCGGTGATCCAGCCGCCGAGGATCGGCCCGGCGATGGGCGCGACCACGGTGATCATCGCCAGCAGCGCCAGCGCCTGGCCGCGTTTCTCGCGCGGATAGATCGACACCAGCAGGCTCTGGGTGATCGGATACATCGGGCCGCAGACGAAGCCCTGCAGCGCGCGCGACACCACCAGCATGCCCATGCTCTGGGCCAGGCCGCACAGCAGCGAGGCGGCGGTGAAGGCCAGCGTGGCCCACACGAACAACTTGGTCTCGCCGAAGCGGCGGCTGAGAAAGCCGGTCAGCGGCAGCGCGATGGCGTTGCTGACCGCGAACGAGGTGATGACCCAGGTGGCCTGCTGCGAACTGGCGCCGAGGTTGCCGGCGATGGTGGGCAGCGAGACGTTGGCGATGGTGGTGTCGAGCACCTGCATGAACGAGGCCAGCGCCAGGCCCACCGTGCACAACGCCACGCTGGGCGGACGAAACGCGGCGGCCGGTGCGCCCGGAACGCCGGGCGCGGCGGGAGCGGCAGCTTGGTTGGACATGACCGGGCTCAGTTCGCCTTGGCGGCGTCGGGCAGGTTGGCGTGGATGATCTGCTTCACGGCCGCATCGGCCTGCTGCAGCTGCTGCGCGTAGACATCGGTATCCAGCAGCGTGCCGCTGGCCGGCTTGCTCGGCAGCACCGCCCCATTCTGGTCATGCAGGTTGACGTTGACCTTCATCGACAGGCCGATGCGCAGCGGGTGCTGCTGCAACTGCTTAGCGTCGATGGCGATGCGCACCGGCACGCGCTGCACGATCTTGATCCAGTTGCCGCTGGCGTTCTGCGCCGGCAGCAGCGAGAACGCGCTGCCGGTGCCGATGCCCAGGCTCTCCACGGTGCCGCGGTAGCTCACCGCGCCGCCGTACAGATCCGACTCCAGTTCCACCGGCTGGCCCAGGCGCATGTGCTTGAGCTGGGTTTCCTTGAAGTTGGCGTCCACCCACACCTGGTTCAGCGGCACCACCGCCATCAGCGCGGTGCCGGGCTGCACACGCTGGCCGACCTGCACCGAGCGCCGCGCCACGTAGCCGGCCACCGGCGCGACGATGGCGCTGCGGGCGTTGTTGAGGAAGGCCTGGCGCACCTGCGCGGCGGCCGCCTGCACGTCGGGCTGGTCGGCCACGCCGTTCTCGTCGATCAGTGCGCGGTTGCGCGCCAGGGTCTCGCGCGAGCCGCTGACCGCGGCCTCGGCGGCGGCCAGCTGGTCGCGGGCATGCGCCAGTTCTTCCGCGGAGATCGCACCGGTGGCGACCAGGCTGGCGCGGCGGGCGACGTCGGCGCGGGCGCGCTGCAGGGTCACCTGCTGCGCGGACAGTTCGGCCTGGGCCCCCTCGACCGAGCGGTACAGACCGCGCACCTGGCGCACGGTGCGCGCCAGATTGGCCTCGGCCTGCTGCAGCGCGACCTCGGTGTCGGCCGGGTCGAGCTTGACCAGCGGCTGGCCGCGCTCCACGCGCATGCCGTCGTCGGCGTCGATGCGCACCACGGTGCCGGCCACCATCGGGGTGATCTGCACCAGGTTGCCCTGCACGTAGGCATCGTCGGTGTCCTCGTGCCAGCGGCCGACCAGGAAGTACCAGATCGCCAGCGCGATCAGCACCAGCACCACTACCACGGCCAGGCCGCGCAGCAGCTTGCCGCGCCGGCTGGCGGCGGGAGCGGGGGAAGCGGGGGTCGTTGTCTGATTCATTGCAGCGATCTCAGGAATGCGAAGGTGCGGAAGAAGAGCTCGGCGCGTCGGCGGCGGAGGTGGCGTCGTAGCCGCCGCCCAGCGCCTGATTCAGGCGCACCGAGACTAGGATCTGATTGGATTGCAGGGCAGCCAGGCGCTGCTGCGCGTCGAGCAACTGCTGCTGCGCGCTGAGCACGTCCAGGTAGTTGCCGATGCCGGCGCGGTAGCGCTGCTGCGACAGGTCGAAGGCGGCCTGCGCGGTCTCCAGCGCCTGCGCCTGCTGTTGCGCCTGCTCGGCCAGCGAACGCGCCGCGTTGACCTGGTCGGCCACCTCGCGCAACGCCGCCACCAGGGTCTGGTTGTAGTTGGCCACCGCCAGGTCGTACTGCGCATCGCGCTCGGCGAGCTGGCTGCGCAGCCGCCCGCTGTCGAACAGCGGCAGGCTCACGCCCGGGCTGAGCAGGCCCAGCACCGACGAACTCTTGAACAGGTCGCCCGGATTGGTGGCGGCGACGCCGCCCAGCAGACTCAGATTGACGCTGGGGTAGAACTGGGCCTTGGCCGCATGGATGCCCTGCGAGGCGGCTTCCACCCGCCAGCGCGCGGCGACCACGTCGGGCCGGCGGCCGAGCAGGTCGCTGGGCAGCACCGACGGCACCCGCGCAGCCTGCGGATCGAGCAGGCGCGGCCGCGCGATCTGCAGCCCGCGGTCCGGGCCGCGGCCCAGCAGCGCCGCCAGCGCGGTGCGCGCTTCGTCGATCTGTTGCTGCGCAGCGGCTTGCTGCTGGCGTGCCGCCGGCACCCGCGCCTCGGCCTGGCGCAGTTGCAGGTTGCTGTCGATGCCGGCGTCGCGGCGCTGCCGCACCAGCTTCAGGCTGTTCTCCGAGCGCGCCAGTTCGGCACCGGCCAGGTCGTACAGATGCCAGGCATAGCCCAGTTGCGCGTAGGCGCGGGCGACGCCGGCCGACAGGTCCAGGCGCGCGGCCTGCGCGTCGACCTCGGCCGCATGCGCCTGGTCCACCGCCGCTTCCCAGGACGCGCGCTTGCCGCCCCACAGGTCGAAGCCGTAGCTGAAATCCAGCAGCGCCTGTTCGTTGTGGATGTACTTGCCGCCGATCTCGTCGCCGGCCAGGCCCTTGGGCAGTTGCAGGCCGGTGTAGCCGGCCGACAGCGACAGCTTGGGGTCGCGGTCCGCATCGGCGGCGCCGGCCTGCGCCTGCGCCAGGCGCAGCCGCGCATCGGCGGCCTCCAGGCTGGGCGTGCCCTGCAGGGCCTCGGCGATCAGCGCGTCGAGCTGCGGATCGCCCAACGCCTTCCACCAGTCCTGCTGCGGCCAGGGCGCCGGCGCCAGCGCGTCGGCGGCCAGGGTCTTGCCGATATGCAGCTGGCGGTCGGCATCGAGCCGGCGCCCCTGCGGTTCCAGGCCACGGCTGCTGGCACAGGCCGCCAGCGCCAGGGTGAGGGCCGCGACCGCGAATGGACGCAGGCGGGAAAGCGAAGGAGACAGGTTCATGTGAGCGGATTCAGGGCGAATTGAGGGAGTCGCGGACGCGGGCCAACAGCGAAAACAGGTGCTCGCGCTCCTCGGCGGACAGATCGCGCAACGCATCGGCGATGGCGTCTTCGCCGCGCTGCTTGAGTTGCTGCCACAGCGCGCGGCCGTCGTCGGTGAGCACGATCTGCAACGCGCGGCGGTCCTGCGCATGCGCTTCGCGGCGTACCCAGCCCAGGTCTTCCAGCTTGTCCAGCAGGCGGGTCACCGCGCTGGGGTTCTGGTCGAGGGCCTGGGCCAGTTCGTTGGCGGTGCACGGCGACATGTAGGCCAAGGCCTTCATGCCGAGGTAGTGGCTGAAGCCCAGGTCCAGTTCCAGCCCGGCCATGGCCTCGTCCAGGCGCCGCATCAGGCCGTCACGCACCTGGCGCAGCAGCAGGCCGAACGAGGGCGGACCAGGCAGGGAGGGAGCGCAGTTCATGGGCGCCAATTATTTTCATTTAGAAATATATGTCAAGAAAATATCCCCGCAGAAAGTAGATGCTGCGTTGCAGCGAAGGAACACTGGCAGCGGTGCGCACTCTAGCGGCGGCGAGGCGTGGCCCGGTATTACAATCCAGACAATGGATATCGAAATCGCGCCAACCGGGTCCGCCCCTGCCTCCCCCGCCGTTGCATCCGGCAGCGCCCTGGACCCGCGTGCCCTCGACTGGTTCGAGCGCGCCGACGGCCCGCCCGCGCTGGCCTTCATGGCGCACTCGCCGGTGTCGCTGCGGCACGAGGTGGACTGGCACCGCCACGTGCGCGGCCAGTTGATCTATGTCGAGGAGGGCGTGCTGAGCACCTCCACCGCGCATGGCCAGTGGTCGCTGCCGCCGGGCTGCGCCGGCTGGATGCCGCCGCAGGAACTGCACACCGTGCAGGTGTCCGGGCGGGTGCGCAGCTACCTGGCGCTGCTCCGCCCCGACGTCTGCGCCGACCTGCCGCCGCGGACCTGCGTGATCGGCATGAACGGCCTGTTCCGGGAGGTGCTGCGGCGGATGACCCAATGGGGCGTGCCAGCGGCGCTGGACGCCGAACAGCAGCGCCTGTGCGCGGTGCTGCTGGACGAGGTGCGCAACGCCCCGATCGAGCACCTGCACCTGCCGATGCCGCGCGACCGACGCCTGCTGCGCATCGCCACCCAGTTGCTGGAAACCCCCGCCGACGACCGTTCGCTGGCGCAGTGGGCGCACTGGGCCGGGCTGTCGCCGCGCAGCCTGAGCCGGCACTTCCGCGACGAAACCGGCTTCGGCTTCGCCGGCTGGCGCCAGCAGGCGCGGCTGGCCGAGGCGCTGCGCCGGCTCAGCGACGGCGCCAGCGTCGCCGACACCGCCTTCCGCCTGGGCTACAGCAGCCCCAGCGCCTTCGTCACCGCCTTCCGCGGCCGCTTCGGCCACCCTCCGGCCCGCTACCTGGCCAGCGCCGGCGGCACGCGCGGCTTGGCATCGCCGGCCGCATCCGGATAATCGACCGGCTGACCTGCGGCGCCTGGCGCCGCGTTCCCCTATAGGTATTCCCTGCGCATGACCGATCTCGCCCGCCCCGCCTTCCATGGCTTCGAACAGCTGCCGCTGCGCGAATACGCCGAACGCGCCTACCTCGACTACTCCATGTACGTGGTGCTGGACCGCGCCCTGCCGTTCCTCGGCGACGGGCTCAAGCCGGTGCAGCGGCGCATCATCTATGCGATGAGCGAGCTGGGCCTGAACGCGGCGGCCAAGCCGAAGAAGTCCGCGCGCACCGTCGGCGACGTGATCGGCAAGTACCACCCGCACGGCGACAGCGCCTGCTACGAAGCGCTGGTGCTGATGGCGCAGCCGTTCTCCTACCGCTACCCGCTGATCGAGGGCCAGGGCAACTTCGGCTCCACCGACGACCCGAAGTCGTTCGCGGCGATGCGCTACACCGAGTCCAAGCTGACCCCGATCGCCGAAGTGCTGCTGGGCGAACTGGGCCAGGGCACGGTGGACTGGTCGCCGAACTTCGACGGCACCCTGGACGAGCCGACCTGGATGCCGGCGCGGCTGCCGCACCTGCTGCTCAATGGCACCACCGGCATCGCCGTGGGCATGGCCACCGACGTGCCGCCACACAACCTCAACGAGATCGTCAGCGCGCTGATCCGCCTGCTCGACGACCCCGATGCCAGCGTCGCCGACCTGTGCGAGCACGTGCGCGGCCCGGACTACCCGAGCACCGCCGAGATCATCACCCCGGCCGCCGACCTGCGCACCCTCTACGAAACCGGGCACGGCAGCGTGCGCGCCCGCGCCACCTACCAGAAGGAAAACGCCAACATCGTGGTCACGGCGCTGCCCTACCAGGTGTCGCCGTCGAAGGTGATCGAGCAGATTGCGCAGCAGATGCGCGCCAAGAAGCTGCCGTGGCTGGAAGACATCCGCGACGAATCCGACCACGCCAACCCGGTACGGGTGGTGCTGGTGCCGCGCTCCAACCGGGTCGACGCCGAACAGCTGATGGGCCACCTGTTCGCCACCACCGACCTGGAACGCAGCTACCGGGTCAACCTCAACGTGATCGGCCTGGACGGCCGCCCGCAGGTCAAGAACCTCAAGACCCTGCTGGAGGAATGGCTGCGCTTCCGCAGCGACACCGTGGTGCGCCGCCTCAACCATCGGCTGGACAAGGTCGAGCGCCGCCTGCACCTGTTGGAAGGCCTGCTGACCGCGTTCCTCAACCTGGATGAAGTGATCCGCATCATCCGCACCGAAGACGAGCCGAAGCCGGCGCTGATCGCGCGCTTCGCGCTCAGCGAGGAACAGGCCGACTACATCCTGGAAACGCGCCTGCGCCAGCTGGCGCGGCTGGAGGAGATGAAGATCCGCGGCGAGCAGGATGCGCTGGCCAAGGAACGCGAACAGCTGCAGGCGGTGCTGGCCAGCAAGACCAAGCTGAAGAAGCTGATCAAGGACGAGCTGATGGCCGACGCCAAGAAGTTCGGCGATGCGCGGCGGTCGCCGCTGGTGCAGCGCGACGCGGCCCAGGCGATCGACGAGACCGAGCTGGTGCCGAGCGAGCCGATGACCGTGGTGATGTCGGAGAAGGGCTGGATCCGCGCGGCCAAGGGCCACGACGTGGATCCGGCGGCGCTCTCCTACCGCGACGGCGACAGCCTGCTGGCGGCGGTGCGCGCGCGCAGCACGCAGCAGGTGGCGTTCCTGGATTCGGAAGGCCGCGCCTACTCGACCCTGGTGCATACCCTGCCCTCGGCACGCGGCAACGGCGAGCCGCTGACCGGGCGCTTCTCGCCCGCCGCCGGCGCCGCCTTCCAGGCCCTGGCCAGCGGCGACAACGACGCGCGCCTGGTACTGGCGTCCTCGCACGGCTACGGCTTCGTCACCCGTTTCGAGAACCTGACCAGCCGCAACAAGGCCGGCAAGGCCATGCTCAACCTGACCCCGAACGCCAAGGTGCTGCCCCCGGCCCCGGTGAGCGGCGCCGGCACCGACCGCATCGTCGCGGTCACCAGCGCCGGCCATCTGCTGGCCTTCCCGGTCGCCGACCTGCCCGAGCTGGACAAGGGCAAGGGCAACAAGATCATCGACATCCCCAAGGCCAAGCTCAGCACCGAACGGGTGGTGGCGATCGCCGCGGTGGCACCGGGCAACACGCTGCTGGTGAAGAGCGGCCAGCGCACCATGTCGCTGTCGTTCAAGGACCTGGACGCCTACCTCGGCGCCCGCGCCAGCCGCGGCGGGCTGCTGCCGCGCGGCTGGCAGAAGGTCGACGATCTGGCGGTGGAATAAGCCGCTTCGCAGGACAAGCGTCCAGCGCCGGCATCGCAGTCATCCCAACGAAGGACCGCAACCATGAACGAGAACGCGATCAACGCAGGCAACGACGCTTCCTTGATGGCCAGGGTGGAGAGGCTGGAGCAACAACTCCAGGCCAAGGACCAACGCCTGCGCCGTGCCGTGACGGTCAACCGGGTGCTGCTGTTCGGCGTCGCCGCACTGGTGGTCGCCAGCGCCGGCGCCATCACCAGCGTCGGCGAACAACTGAGCCAGTACATGGATTTCTCCAGCACGCCGGTGTCCACGCCGGCGCTGGACACCTCGGTGCGCTGGGGCCGGCGCGATGCGTCCAATGTCGGCCCGGGCTACACCAACGAGATCCTGTCGCTGATCTCCGAGTCCGACCAGCAGAACTCCTTCAGTTGGCCGCTGTACATCCAGCTCAACGCGACCAAACATCCCAACGCGACCCAAGACAGTTCGCAGAGCGTGGGCGCCACGGTCCGCGCGTTCCAGCGCAGCACCGGTTCGCCGTGGCTGGCGGGTTTCCACAGCGAACTGTTCCACGGCTACGACGGGATCGCGGGGCAAAACGTCGCAACGCACGGCACCAGCATCCTGTTCAACGGCGAACTGACCTCCTACACCAACGGCGGTTCGACCATCGGCCTCAACCTGCTCAACACCCCGGGTTCCAGCACCGCCGGCACGCACGCCATCCAGATCCAGCCGGGCACGCGCGGCTGGCAGAACGGCATCCACTTCGACAGCGGCGCGCTCGGCAACATCGGCATCAACTTCGACCAGTCCAACTACAACATGGGCATCGACCTTGGCGACAACAGCCTCAGAATGAATGCCAATCAACGCATCATTCTCGAGAAATACGGCAGCGTGTATCTGCGCTACAACAGTACGAGCGACAAGGTGGAACTGGTCAAGAAGGGCAGCGTCGTCGCTTCCTGGTGAGGCCTTGAGCGGATCGCCAACTGTCCGCTTCGGCCAGTAGGCCCGTTTTATCGTAGGAGCGGCTTCAGCCGCAACGACTCAGCGTGTCGCGGCTGAAGCCGCTCCTACGACAAGCAGACCGGATCGGCGCCGTTGTGCTCGAGCGCGTGGCGGCCACGACGCCCTACCTGCATTTGCTCGCTGCCTCGCGATCGGAGGCGTAGATCAGGTCGGCCACGAGGCGGCTGACTGGTTGCAGTTGACGTGGCTCGGCGTCGGGGGAGTCTCGCTCAGCAATCGCCCATGCCCCTGATGATCTGCATGCGAATCCCCGGCGCCGCGCCAGCCGCGGCGGCACGAGAAGACCAGACGACCGGGTGCGCGCTTCTCCCGCTTGGTTTCACTGTTTCACACCGGTGCCAGCGCCGCATCCGTCCGCGCCGCCTGGCCCGCACCATGCGCGGTCGCCAGTGCGCGAATGCGCGCAGCCACGCCGGCATCGACGGGGGTGTAGACGATCATGCCCAGATCCGGCCTGCCATCCACGGCGAAGGCCGAGTACTCGAGCGCGATCTCGCCGAGCACCGGATGCTTGAGACGCTTTTCGCCGTCGCCCTCGCCGTGGCTCAGCACTTCGTGGTCGTGCCACAAGGCCTCGAACTCGGCGCTGAGCGCACACAGCTCGGTTACCAGGTCGCCCGCTTCCGAGGCGAGTCCCGCACGCATCACGTCGGCGCGAAACGCGCCCACCACGAAGCGTGCCACCCTGCCCCAATCGTGCTGCTTTGCACGCGTGGCGGGATGACAGAACAGGAAGCGCAGGATGTTGCGCTCGCCGACGGGCAGTTGGCCGTAATCGGTCAGCACCACGGCCGCCGCGCGATTCCAGGCCACTACGTCCCAGGTCGGCGTCTTGACGATGGCCGGACTCGTTTCCAGCGCATCGAGCACGCGCTGCAGCCGCGGGTTGACGCCCGCCACCGCGCGATAGCGCACCTCTGGCCGTCGCCCCAGTGCGACCATGAACAGATGTTCGCGTTCGGCGTCGGTCAGCAGCAGCGCGCCTGCGATCCGCTCCAGCACCTGCGCCGAGGGCGCGCCGCCGCGCCCCTGTTCGAGCCAGGTGTACCAGGTCGGGCTGATATTGGCGCGCTGCGCGACTTCCTCGCGGCGCAGACCCGGCGTGCGCCGACGGCCGGAGAAGCCGAAGCTGGCGGGATCGAGCCGGGTCCGCCGGCTGCGCAGGAAGTCGCCCAGGGAATGGGCTGGATCGGAATGCATGGCAAGCCTGTTAGTCGCTTTACTACGATGACGTCACTACTTTAACGGGATAAGCAGATGCCGGAGAGTCGCTCGGACTGACCCAACGGAGTGCACCATGCGTATCTTTCTGACCGGCGCGACCGGTTTCATCGGCTCGGCGCTGGTTCCCGAACTGCTCCAGGCCGGCCATCGCGTGCTCGGCATGACCCGATCGGAGGCCGGCGCGCAGGCGCTGCGCGCGGCCGGCGCCGAGGTCCACCACGGCACGCTCGAGGATCCGGACAGCCTGGGTCGTGGTGCCGCCCAGGCCGATGCGGTGATCCATGCGGCGTTCGATCATGATTTCAGCAACTTCGCCGCCAACTGCGAGAAGGACGGACGCGCGATCACGTCCCTGGGCGCGGCGCTGCAGGGCTCCGATCGCCCGCTGCTGATCACCTCGGGCACGGGCGTGGGCAGCGGCGAACACGGCGAGCCGGCCAGCGAGGACGTCTTCAACGCCGCACATCCGAATCCGCGCATCGCCTCCGAGCAGGCCGGCAACGCGTTGCGCGAGGCCGGCGTCAACGTCTCGGTGATGCGACTGCCGCAGGTCCACACCCCGTTTCGGCAAGGGCTGGTCACCCCGCTGGCGGCGATCGCGCGCGACAAGGGCGTGGTCGCCTATGTCGGCGACGGCAGCAACCGCTGGCCGGCCGGCCACCTGTCCGACGCGGTGCGGCTGTATCGTCTTGCGATCGAGAAGGCGCAGCCCGGCGCGCGCTATCACGCGGTCGGCGAGGAAGGCGTGCGCATCCGCGAGATCGCCGAGGCGCTCGGGCGCGGCCTGAAGCTGCCGGTGGTATCCATTGCGCCGGGCGAGGCGGCCGCGCATTTCGGCTGGATGGCGATGTTCGTGCAACTCGACATGCCGGCCTCGAGCGCGCTGACCCAGGCCAGGCTCGGCTGGACGCCGACCGGTCCGACGCTGGTCGCGGATCTCGACGAAGGCAGGTTCGCCGCCGCGCCCTGATCCCGTCGGGGCCGGCACGTGCAGCGCCTCGCGGGCGTCGCGCCGTGTCTGCGGACGCCTCGTTTGCAGTTGGCCTCAAGCCGCCGTTTGGTGGCGCGCGGTTCGCGCTGGCATCGGCCGCTGCGCCTTGCGATTGCGTTGCGTGGGCCACGCAGATGCCGCACATCCGGAACCGACGCCGCAGCCCCGCCTCACCCAGCCGCGGCCCCGTCGCGCAGTTGCTCGATATGGCTGGCGATCATCGCTGCCACGGTATCGGCCACCGCGCGGGCGCTCAGGCGGGTGTCGAACAGCAGCTCCACGGTCGCGTAGATCAGATCGACCACGATGCGGCTGACCAGCCGCAACTGGCGCGGGTCGGCATCGGGGAAGGCCTCACTGAGAAAGCGCACCTGGCCTTTGGTCACCTGCGCGTGCGAATCCAGGCGCACCTGCTGCAGCGCGGGCACCGCGCGCAGCGCGCGCAGCACCCACACCCCACCCTCGGTCGCCTTGGTGACGCGGTAGGTATCCAGCACCAGCCCGGCCAGCGCACGCTGCAGTTCCTCGCGCGTGCCGCTCATCGCCTGCCGGGTGATCCACTTGGGGATGAGCTGGTTCTGCCGCTCCATCAGCCGCCGGCCCAGTTCCGACAGCAGCGCGTACTTGTTGGGGAAATAGCGGTACAGCGCCGGCGGCGTCAGCCCCGCACGCGCGCACACCAGGTTGGTGGACAACCGCTCCACGCCGACATCGCCGAGCAGTTGCGCGGTGACCGAGAGGATCTGTTCGTAGGTCTCGGTGGCGCGATGCTGGGCCGGCACCTTGTTCCCGGTCAGGCGCGGGCGGTGCGGTGCGGGGGAACGCGGCGTGTCGGCGGGCATGGGATCTCGATGGTGGTGAAGCGGCAGACGCCACGCTGGCGTCGCTGCGTCGATCTGGCGGCATGCATCGCCACGGCAATGCATGCGCGGACGGTGCCGCAGCGTCGCTGCACGCGCCGGCATCGCATCTTACCGCGCCCGCCCCTGGCACACCGGCTGCGCTGCTCAGCGCCGCGCCAGCCAAGCGCTGAGGCCGGCCGCCAAGCGCTGCTGCAAGGACGTATAGGGAGGAAAGAACGCTTTGACGATCGGCAGGCGGCCGCCCTGCAGCAGCGCGCGCTCGTGCGAGAAGGCGCGGAAGCCATGCACGCCGTGGCCGCTGCCGAAGCCCGAGGCGCCCACCCCGCCGAACGGCAGGCCGCTGTGCACGAACTGCTGCAGGCAGTGGTTGACCACCGCGCTGCCGGAGCTGGTGCGCGCCAGCACCCGCGCGATGCCGGCGCGGTCGCAGCTCCACAGATACAGCGCCAGCGGCTTGGGCGCAGCGTCGAGCCGGTCGAGCACCTCGTCGAGGTGCGCAAACTCCACCACCGGCAGGACCGGGCCGAAGATCTCTTCCTGCGCGATCCGTGCCTGCGCCGGCACCTGCGCCAGCAGCGTCGGCGCCACGTAGCGCCGCGCCGCGTCGTGCTCGCCACCGGCCAGCAGCTGCGCACCGCCGGCGCGCGCCTCGTCGATCAGGCCGGCCACGCGCGCGGCGTGCGCCGGGTGGATCATGCGCGCCAGGTGCGGGCTGGCGGCGACCGCCTGCGCGTGGGCACCGTAGCGCTGCGCCAGCAGTGCGCGGCAGTGGTCGAGCAGGCGCGCGCTGACATCGCGATGCACGAACAAGGTATCCGGTGCGATGCAGGTCTGTCCGGCGTTGACCAGCTTGGCCCAGACGATCACCTCGGCGGCGCGGCGCAGGTCGGCGCTGCGGTCGACGATCACCGGCGACTTGCCGCCCAGCTCCAGCGTCACCGGGGTCAACTGCCGCGCTGCCGCGGCCATCACCTGCCGGCCCACCGACGCCGAGCCGGTGAAGAACACATGGTCGAACGGACACGCCAGCAAGGCCTGCGCGGTCGCCGCACCGCCCTGCACCAGCGCCACTTCCTCCGGCGCGAACGCCTCCTCCAGCACCGCCTGCAGCACTGCGTTGACCTGCGGCGTGAATTCGGACGGCTTGATCAGCGCGGTGTTGCCGGCGGCCAGCGCCGATACCAGCGGCCCCAGCACGGTGGCCACCGGATAGTTCCAGGGCCCGATGATCAGGCAGCGGCCCTTGGGCTGGTAGGCGATGCGCGCGCGTGTGCCCAGGGCCAGCAGGGTCGGCGCGACCTTGCGCGGCCGCATCCAGCGCGGCAGCTGCGCGATGGCGGTGGCGATCTCGTCGACCACCGGCAGCAGCTCGGTCAATTCCACTTCCAGCGCAGGCTTGGCGAAATCGGCGGCGAAGGCGGCGATCAACGCCTGCCGCCGCGCCAGCAACGCATCGCGCAGCGCCCGCAGATGCGCGCGCCGCGCGTTCGCCGACGAGCCGCGCCAAGCCAGCGCGGTGGCCTGCTGCGCGGCGAACAGCGCCGCGATCGTCTCCGGCGCGGTGTCCTGCACGGGCTCAGGCGACATCACCGTTCTCCAGCCTGCCTGACGTCGACAGCCACATGGCGCAGGGCAGCGCCCTGCCCCGCGCCACGCGCGCCCGACGGGCACGCGTCGCGGCCGCGATCACCGCGCATGCGAACCGGCCTGCACGGCGACCGGGCCGCGTTGCCGCCGGCCGATCCACAGCGCCAGCAGCGCCGCCGCCAGCGCGAAGCCCAGGCCGACCAGCGGCACCGGTGCCGGATCGTCGGCGTGCAGCAACAGCGAGGCCAGCAACGGCCCGCAGGCCGAGCCGATCAATTGCGCGGCCGGCACCAGCACCGCCACCCGGCCCTGCGCATCGGCGCGCAGCGCCAGGCCGACATGGAACGGCATCAGGAACATCCAGGCGAAGCCGAACGCCACGCACACCGCCGCGAACCCGAGTGCCGGATTGCCGGGAACCCGATACATGGACGCGGCCACCAGGCACAGCACCAGGCTGCCCAGGGTCAGGGTCGCCGTCACCGACAGCCGCCGCACCCAGTAGATCGCCGCCAGTCCGCCGGCGATCTGCATGCCCAGCACCCATGAGGTCTGCAGTTGCGCCGCATGCGCGTCCAGCCCCGCACGCAGCGCCAGCGGTTCCAGGTAGGCCCACAGCGCGCCGATCGCCGACATCTGCAGGAACGCCACCAGCAGCGGCGCCAGCGTCGCCGGCGACCAGCGCAACCTGGCGGTGGCGGTCGTCGCGCACTGCGCAATGGCTGCGGACGCCAGGGACGCTGGCGCGGTCAGTGCCGCCGCCAGCGGCAGCACCAGCAGGCACGTCGCGGCCATGGCGACGAAGCCGCCCTTCCAGCCGGCCGCCGGCAACACCCACAGCGCCAGCGCCGCCGCCAGCGCGATCTGCGCCAAGGCCTGCAGCACCATGAACACTGCGGTGGTCCGGTCCGGCGTCGCCGCGCGCACGATGCTGACCGTGGCGACCCAGACCAGCAGGCCCTCGGCCAGGCCGGCGGCCGCGCGCAGCGCGACGAAGGCGGCATCGCCCTGCGCCTGCACCGTGGCCAGATTCAGCAGCGCCGCGAGCAGCGCCGCCACGATCGCGGTGGTGCGCTGCCAGGACACCGGCAGCAGCGCATCGCCCAGCGCCACGCCGATGCCCAGCGCGATGATCTCGCCCATCGCCACCACGCCCAACCCTGGCAGCGTGATCAGGCGCTGCTCGACCAGTGCGCCGAGCACGATCGGCTGTACGCCGAGGATCAGCAGGGCGATGGCGCCGATCGACAACGCCGCAGCGAGCGGACGCTTCGCCTGGACGGCGGTTGGCGCGATGGAAGACGGGGATGGCGTGGCGGTCATCGCGGTGGACCCTCAGTAGCCTTTGCTTTCGGCCGGCAATTCGCCAGCGGCGAAGGCCGCGGCGGCACGCATCTGGTCCTTGCGCAGCCGCCCGTTGGCGATGCGCCGGACCCACCAAGGCAACTCCCGCACCTGGCCGCCGGTGGCGGCGGCGAGCACGTAGGCCTTGGCGCATTTCTCGAACAACTCCACGTTCAACGCCAGCCGCTGCGCGGTGATGCCCAGACACAGCGGGCGTGCGCCGAGCAGCAGCACGCTGCCGCCTGCCGGCGGCGCCGTCGCCAACGCCTCGACCGCAGAAAAAGGCGCCGGCATCGGCCCGATGTGCCGGGCCTGCTCGTCGAACACCTGCGGCAGCACGCCGCCGACATCGGCCAGGCGATGGCCGAACGCGCCCGCCGACCAGGCGCTGGCACCGACGTCGGGACGCCGCAGGTACACCTGCGCGTGCACCTGCGCCGCCGCCGGCAGCGCCGGGTCGCGCCAGTCCAGCCACTGCGGCCGCTCCGCATCGAGCGCGCCGCAGCACATCGCCGTGCTGCCCGGACAGCGCAGCGCCAGCGCTGCCGCATCGTCGCCGAGCAGGCGCTTGGCCACGAGCCGCTCGCGGGTGTGCAGCCACAGCGATTCGATGTGCGAGAGGGTGGGCATGCGCTACACCAGCTTGAACACGTCGTCGAAGCGGTTCAGCGCTTCGTCCACCACCGCATCGGTATCGGCGCGGCTGGTGTAGATGCGGCTGCCGGCCAGGGTGATCAGCCCGTGCGCGGAGTACGCCGCGCCCATCTCCTCCATCATGTGCTTGCGCTGCTTGGCCTCGTTGCGCACGCGCCACAGCTTGTACAGGTTGCCGGTGTCCAGCAGCAGCACGCCGGAGGTCTGCAGGTGCACGATCGAGCCCATGTTGTAGACCACGTACGGCAGGCCGAGACGGCGGATGATCGCCTCCAGGCCCTGCCGCAGGCGATCGCCGGCGCGGCCGGCCTGGCCGGCGGCGTCGCTGCGCTGCGCCTCCAGCAAGGCGTGGTAGCCGGCCACGCAGGACAGCGGATTGGCCGACAGCGTGCCGCCGACGAAGGCCCGCCGCGCGGTGGTGCCGATGCCGCCGACCAGGCTCATCATCACCTCGCGGCGCCCGCCGATCGCCCCGGCCATCGGATAGCCGCCGGCCAGGCATTTGCCGAGCACGGTGATGTCCGGCAGGACCCCGAAGTAGCCCTGCGCGCCGCCCGGGCCGAGCCGGAAGCCGGTGACCACCTCGTCGAAGATCAGCAGCGCGCCGAACTCGTCGCAGAGCGTGCGCACCTGCCGGTTGTAGTCGTGATGCACCGGCCGCGTGCCGCTCTCCGGCCCCAGCGGTTCCAGCAGCACCGCCGCGGTGCCGCCGCGCAGGCGGTTGAGCTGCAGCTTGCGGCGCAATGCCTCCAGATCGTTGGGATGGCATTCCTGGGTGTAGGCGGTGGCGCCACGCGGGATGCCGATCGCCTCCATGCGCCCGGTGCCCGGCAGGCGCATGCCGTACACCAGTTGGTCGCTCCAGCCGTGGTAGGCGCCGCCGATCTTGATGATCCATTTCTTGCGGGTGTGGGTGCGGGCCAGGCGCACCGCACCCATCACCGCCTCGGTGCCGGAGCCGAGCAAGCGCAGCATCTCCACCGCCGGCATGCTGGCGCAGACCAGTTCGGCCAGCTTGACCTCGTACTCGTGCAGCAGGCCGGTCACCGGGCCGCACTGGTCCAGCACCGCCTGCACGTGTTCGCGCAGTTCCGGCGGATTGGATCCGAGCAGGGTCGGGCCGCCGGCCTGCAGGAAGTCGATATAGCGGTTGCCGTCCACGTCGGTCAGGTACGCGCCCTCGGCGCTGTGCATGGCCAGCGGGAACGGATGGTTGAACGCCAGGTTGTGCTGCACGCCGCCGGGGATCACCTGCTTGGCCGCATCGCCCAGGCGCCTGGAGCCCTGGCAACGCTCGTCGAAGTAGCGCATCACCTTGGCCATGCCGGCGGCGCCGATCGGCCGCATCGGCTGGTTCACCAGCGCATGGAAGCGCGCGTACAACTGGTCCACATCGGGCCATTGCGAAATGGCGGGGGTCTGGCTCATGGTCGGTGCCGGGCTCGGGGGAACGGAAACGGAAAGGGCGTGCATGCGCTCAGGCCTCCAGGGCAGTGAGAACGGCGCGCAACGGCGCGGCCAGGCCGGTGTCGTGCAGGGCGCGGCGGCGGATGCGGCGCGTCAGGTGTTCGCGCGCCACCTGCTCCAGCGCATCGACCGCCGCCACCGCCTGCTCCAGGCTGCGGCCGCAGCACAGCACGCCGTGGTTGCGCATCAGATAGGCATTGCGCGATGGGCGCAGTTGCCGCGCCAGCAACCAGGCCAACAGCCCGGTGCCGGACGGGAAGTAACCGACCATCGGCACGCTGTGGCCGATCGCCACCTGCAACGCCGGGTCCTCCACCGGCAGCGCCGCACCGAGCAGCGCGCAGGCGCTGGCCACCGGCTGATGGGTGTGGATGCTGCAGGCCACGTCGGGCCGGCGGCGCAGCACCTGCGCATGCAGGCCGGTCTCCACCGACGGCGTGGCGGCGCCGTCCAGTTGCCGCAGGTCGGCCAGGCGCACCACGCAGATGTCCTCGGCGCGCATCGCCAGGTAATCGGTGGCCGACGGCGTCACCGCGAAGCGCTCGGCGTCCAGGCGCAAGGCGACGTTGCCGCCGGTCCCGGCCAGGTAGCCGCGCCGCGACAGTTCCACGCACAGCGCGACCACGCGCGCGCGTTGTTCATGGGCAAACATGCTGGGGAACCTCCGGCACGCACTCGGGAAGGGGATTCATGCGCCGGTAGATCGGCGCGAGGGTGCGCTGCAACTCGCGGAACGTCGCATAGCGGTCGTCGTACAGCGCGCGCGTGGCCGCAGACGGTTCGTACACCCGGCGCGCACGTTGCAGCGCCGGCAAGTCGGCGAAGCGCAGCCGGCCCAGGCCCACGCCGGCGATGAAGGTGGCGCCGATCGCATTGGCCTGGATCGGGTTGTGCAGTTGCCGGATCGGCTGGCCGCTGACGTCGGCGATGATCTGGCACCACAGGTCCGACTGCGCGCCGCCGCCGACCGCGGCGACCACCCCGGGATCGCGGCCGAGCAGGCGCGCGAACGGCTCCATCATCCAGCGCGTGTTCAACGCCACCCCTTCCATGAAGGCGCGGATGATGTCCTCGCGGGTGTGCATCAGCGACAGGTTGACCAGCCCGGCGCGCAGGCTGTGGTCCTCCACCGGGGTGCGCTCGCCGAACAGCCACGGCATGTACACCAGGCCGTTGGCGCCCGCCGGCACCCGCGCGGCGATCACGTTGAGCACCTCGTACACGTCCGGGCGCTCCTCGTCGCGAAGCAGCTCGTCCGGATGGAACAGGATGCGGTCGCGCAGGAACGACAGGTTGGCGCCGGCGGTGGACTGCAGCGCGGTGGCCAGGTAGCGCCCACCCACCGCGCACGGCACGGCGGCGATATTGCTGAACACGTCGGTCTTCATCCGCGGCACGTGCGCGCCAAGCCACGACGAGGTGCCGAGGTACAGATGCGAGGCGTAGTCCTCGACCGCCGCGGCCACCGCCACCGCCGAGTTGTCGATGGCGCCGGCGATCACCCGGGTCTGTGGCGACAGGCCCAGTTGCGCGGCCACGCCCGGCAGCAGCGGCCCCAGCAGCTCGGTCGAGGCCACCAGGTCCGGCAGCTTGTCGCGCTCGATGCCGAGCAGGCGCAGCAGGCCGTCGTCGTAGCGGATCCGCATCGGGTCGCGGTTGTCGGTGACCCAGGTGGTGAGCACCGAATCGGCGGTGGCGCAGAAACGTCCAGTCAGGCGCAGGTTGAGATAGTCCAGCGCGTTGAGGAACTTGTGCGTGCGCTGGTAGCGCTGCGGTTCGTGGTCGCGCAGGTAGGCGATGTGGCCGGCGCAATCCTTGCCGCTGCCGGCCGGCGCGCCGCCGCTCAGGCGCAGCCAGCGCAGCAGCTTCAGCGGCGCGTAGCCGCGCACGTTGAGCCAGCGCCCGCGCAGGCGCCGCGCGATCGCCGCCTGCCCGCGCATGTCCAGCCACAGCATGGCGTTGCCCAGCGCACCGCCATCGCGGTCCACGCACACGGTGCACTCGCCCTGGGTCGAGCAGCACACCGCGGTCACCCGCCGGCGCAGCGCCTCGCCCCCTTGCAGCACCGCCGCGGCGGTGACCAGCAGCGCGTTCCACCAGTCGCGCGGATCCTGCTCGGCGCAGACCCCGTGCACGTGCAGCGGCACCGGTTCGAACGCCCAGGCGATCACCTGGCCGTCCAGGGTGACCAACGCGCACTTGCAGCCGGAGGTTCCCAGGTCCACCGCCAGCACCAGCGGCTGGTCGCCGCCACGGTCGGCATCGAGCAGTTCGCTGCGCATGGGTCAGAACGTGTAGCCGATCGAGGCCACCAGGGTGTCGCCGTCGGTCTTGCGGATGCGCGCGCCGTCCTGCACCCAGTACAGTTCGTGCGCGTTGACCCGGGTGCTGACCCAGTCCAGGTTCCAGTCCAGGCCCCAACGCTTGTGGGTGACGCCGATCTGGTAGTCGGCGAAGCTGCCCTCGCTGAAGTTGCGCAGCTTCTGGTAGCCGGCGTGCAGGCGCAGCGTGGTGGACGGCAGCAGCGACGGCAACAGCGGGGTCTGGTAATTGAGATCGCCCAGCAAGGTGCCGCGCGAATCGTGGTCGCCGCGGGCGAAGCAGCGCAGCGCCACGGTCGGGTCGGCGGCGAACTGCAGGATCTGCGCGCACACGCCGCCGGTGTCGGCACCGCGGTAGGTCTTGGAGAACACGTACAGCACGCGGCCCTCGACCGCGCCGTAGCCGAGTTCGAGCACGCCGAAATTGCTGTCGTAGTCGGTGCGGCGGATGTCCTCCGGCGTTCCTGTCTCCAGGTCGATCCGGTGCGGGGCCAGGAAACTGGCGCCGGGGAAGCGCTCGGTCGCCAGGCCGACGCCGGCATGCCAGGCATCGGGGTTGCCGAAGCGGTAGCCGGCCGCCGCAGTCATGCCCAGGCCGTCGCCGTCGAGGAACTGCTTCTTGCTGACCTTGGCCACCTCCAGCAGCGCGACGAAGCCGCTGGCGTGCACGAACTGGGTGGTCCACTTCAGCGACGGGCGCATCAGCGAGTCGGACACGCCGCGCGTACGCTGCTCGCTCATCAGCTTGATCTGGTTCTGGAACTCGTAGTTCACCATGCCATCGGGGTCGGCCTGCTGGGCCTGGGCCTGGGCCTGGGCCTGGGCGCAGCACGCACCGTGCAGGGCCAGTGCGCCCGCGAGGGCCGCCATGAAGCGGACTGCAGTCATCTCAATCTCCCCTGGTTCGCTGAGGAAGTGGGACGCGCGGCGGCCCGCACGTCGATGGCGCCGGCGCGTTGCGCGCGGCGGGTGGACTACTTGGTGCAGACCGGCGTGCTGGGCAGCGCCTGCACGCGGGTGAAGCGCTCGGTCTCGCCAAGCACTTCCACGCCGACAAAGGCGCGCAGGTCCAGCGACTTGCCGCTGGCGCGCAGCGTGGCCTTGTAGCGCTTGCCGCTACGCGGATCGAAGGCCCAGCCATCGCGCCAGGTATCGCCGTCCTCGCGCCCAAGGCGCGCGATCTGCACGCCGCAGGTATCGGTCGCGGTGCCGGCGTCCTTGTCCCAGACGATGCGCCCGCACAAGGCGCTGGCCGCATCCGCGCAGGGCGCGAACTCCACCACCGCGTCCTTGGCCGCGGTCAACCACAGCCCCTGCGCCGTGGCCGGGGCGGCGCACGCGGTGGCGCTCGCCAGCAACCATCCGGCGACGGCCGTACCGACCGCGCCGTACCGCTTCATTCCAAGACTCGCCTGCATCGAACGCCCCCTCGCCATCGCGCAATTCAGTAGTGAAAACTACCGTATAGCGATCACTACTGTTTTGCAAGCATTGCACACACCGTGCTGGTCGCGGGCGCAGCGAGTCGCGCAAGCCCTTGGATTTAAAGTGATTTTTGTGCGTAGCGCCAGGCATGCGGCGGCCACTTTTGCGGCGCTGCAACAGCCACCGGCGAAGATGGCGACGCGGATCGGCCGGCTTTCGGACCATGTCAGCCGCCACGCGCCGAACGCATGGGTCGGTCGCGTGCATTCCACGAACGCAGGCACCTGCGCGCCGCCGAACGCGGTCGGCGACGTCACGCAACGGCTAAAGACGACGGCCAATGCAGCGAGATCGGTCGGCATGGGTGCCACCTGGCTGCAGCGGCAACCTTCACTACATCGACAATGCGCACTGTCACCCGTGAAGAGTGGCAATGCCGCTGCGGGCCAGCGAGACAGAGAGGGCGACCGGTACGCGCGACCGGCCTCAAGCGGCCGGTGATGGCGCGGCCGCAGTGGCGGGAAATCCCCCGCTCAGTGCATCGGCGCCTCCCGCACGCGGGAAGCGCGCGGACGGATCAGGCGTCCTTGCCGGACACGTGCCCGTCGATCTTCGAGGTCTGGTACAGCGCCATGCCGATGCGCTTGATCAGGCCGAGCTGCTGCTCCAGCCACCAGGCATGGTCTTCCTCGGTGTCGCGCAACTGCGCCAGCAGCACGTCGCGGCTGACGTAGTCGCCGTGCTGCTCGCACAGCTTCATGCCCGCGGCCAGATTGGCGCGCACTTCGTACTCGACCTTGAGGTCCTTCTCCAGCATCTCCTCGACCGTGCGTCCGGGTTCGAAGGCATGCGGGCGCATGTCCGGGTCGCCCTCCAGGAACAGGATGCGCCGAAGCAGCGCATCGGCGTGCTCGGTCTCCTCTTCCATCTCGTGGTTGATGCGTTCGTACAGCGCCAGCAGGCCCTGGTCCTCGTAACGCCGCGAGTGGATGAAATACTGGTCGCGCGCGGCCAGCTCGCCGCGCAGCAGCTCCTTGAGGCATTGCACAACGTCGGGGTGTCCCTTCATGGGGCGGGCTCCGTGGGGTCGACTGAGGGCGCCATAGTGCCCGATGCCGCCGCGCCGCGTTCCAATCGGAATCATTCACATCCCGAGTCGCACCACCCACGATGCGTGACCCCGCGCACAGCGTGCCGCGCCTACGCGGGAACGACACGCACTCGTGTCTAGAATCGGAGACTTGCCACCGGAGAGAGACGATGCGCGGTCGATGGAAACGCCTGCTGCTGGGCATGCTGCTGCTGGCGGCAGCCCTGGTGCTGTGCGTCTGGCTGCTGCTGCGCGGCAGCCTGGCCACGCTCGACGGCGATGCCCCGCTGCAAGGCCTGCAGGCACCGGTGAGCATCCAACGCGACGCGCTGGGCGTGGTCACCATCGAGGCCGCCGACGAAGCCGATGCGATGCGCGCGCTCGGCTACGTGCACGCCCAGGAACGCTTCTTCGAGATGGACCTGCTGCGCCGCGCCGCCGCCGGCGAACTGTCCGAGCTGGTCGGCCCGCACGCGCTGGACGTGGACAAGGCGCGGCGCGCGCATCGCCTGCGTGCCCGCAGCAGCGCGCAGTTGGCCGCGTTCGCCGGCACGCATGCGGCGGCGCTGCAGGCCTACAGCGCCGGCGTCAACCAGGGCCTGCATGCGCTGCGGGTGCGGCCGTGGCCGTACCTGGTGCTGTTCGCCGCGCCGCGCGACTGGCAGCCGGTGGATTCGGCGCTGGCCGGCCAGGCGATGTACTTCGATCTGCAGGGCAAGCAGCTCGAACGCAAGCTGGACCTGTACCGCCTGCAGCAGCGCTTGCCGGCGCCGCTGTACGCCCTGCTGCGCCACGAGGGCAGCAGTTGGGACGCCGCCCTGGATGGCAGCGTGCGCGGCGATGCGCTGCTGCCCACCGCCGACCAGGTCGATCTGCGGCGCCTGGCGGACGTGCCCGCCACCGCGGACGCCGTAGCCAGCAGCGCGCCCGGCAGCAACAACTGGGCCATCGCCGGCAGCCGCACCGCCGACGGCCGCGCCATCGTCGCCAACGACATGCACCTGGGCCTGCGCGCGCCCAGCCTGTGGTTCCGGGTACGCCTGCGCTATGCCGATGCGCAGGCGCCGGGCGGCCGCGTGGACGTGTCGGGGTTCTCGCTACCGGGGCTGCCGGCGGTGATCGTCGGCAGCAACGGCCACATCGCCTGGGGCTTCACCAACAGCTATGCCGATACCGCCGACTGGTACCGGCTCACCCCATGCGCGGCGGTCGCGCAGCCCGGCTGCACGCCGGTCACCGTGCACCGCGAACAGATCCGCGTCTCCGGCGCGCCCGCCACCACGCTGCGGGTGGAGGACACCGCCTACGGCCCGATCCTGCAGCACGAGGCCGATGGCAGCGCACTGGCGCTGCGCTGGGCGGCGCAATTGCCGGGCGCGCTGAACCTGGGGCTGGCCGACTTCGCCCGCACCGATACGCTGGGCGGCGCCTTCGCGCGCGCGCAAGGCATCGCCACGCCGGCGCAGAACCTGGTGCTGGCCGACCGCGACGGCCACATCGGCTGGCGCGTGCTCGGCCCGCTGCCGCTGCGCGGCCCGCATTGCGTGGCCGACGCGGTGATGCACGACGTGCGCGCGACGGTGCCGGCGGATGCGCGCTGCGCGCCGTGGCCGCTGTCCACCACCCAATCGCCGCAGCGCATCGATCCCGCCGACGGGCAACTGTGGACCGCCAATGCCCGCGTGGTCGGCGGCGCCGACCTGGCACCGCTCGGCGATGGCGGCTACGCGCTGGGCGCGCGCGCGCAGCAGATCCGCGACGACCTGCGCCTGCACCCGCACCTCAACGAACAGCAGTTGCTGGCGATCCAGCTCGATGATCGCGCGCTGTTCCTGCAGCGCTGGTGGGCGCTGCTGCAGCAACGCGACGCCGACGCGGCCACACCGGCGCTGCATGCCTTGTCGCAGGCGGCCAAGCACTGGGAGGGCCGCGCCAGCACCGGCTCGGTGAGCTACACCGTGGTCCGCGCGTGGCGCCTGGCGGTGTTGACGCGGATCCGCGACGGCCTGATCGCGCCGGCCCGTGCCGGCTCCGGCGGCGCTGCCGCGCCACCGCCGCTGCCGCAGCTGGAAGGCGTGGCCTGGCCACTGCTGCAACAACAGCCGCTGCACCTGTTGCCGCGCCGCTACGGCAGTTGGCAGGCGCTGCTGGAAGACGCCGCCGCCGAAGTGCGCACGACGCTGCAGGCCGATGGCCCGCTGGACACGCGCCGCTGGGGCCTGGAGAACCGTGCGGCGATCTGCCATCCGCTGGCGCAGGGCCTGCCGGCGCCGCTGCGTGGCTGGCTGTGCATGCCGGACACGCCGCTGCCCGGCGACGACGACATGCCGCGCGTACAGCGCCCGGCCTTTGGCGCGTCCGAGCGCATGGTGGTGGCGCCGGGCCACGAGGCCGACGGCATCGTGCACATGCCGGGCGGCCAGAGCGGCCATCCGCTGTCGCCGTTCTGGGGCGCCGGCCACGCCGACTGGGTGCAGGGTCGCGCCACAAAGTTCCTGCCCGGCCCGACCCGGCACACGCTGACATTAAGGCCGCCCGCTCCACAATGACCCGATCTCGGTTCCGCGCACGCGTCTATCTCATGCGCCGGCCTACCGTCTTCCCTCCCCCCACTGCCGAGTCTGCCTACCGATGAAGCGCCCTCCCCTACTCGCCCTGTTGCTGCCGCTTGCCGCGGCCGTGTCGTTCTCCGCCTGTGCCACGCCGGCCGCCGACGCGCCGGCTGCTGCGTCCGACTGCAGCGTGCGCGCCGAACCCGGCGACGATCTGCAGGCCGCCATCGACCGCGTCCCCAACGACGGCAAACCCGCCACGGTGTGCCTGAGCGCCGGCGAATTCCCGGTCGGCAAGCTGCTGTCGATCCAGCGCGACGGCCTGCGCCTGCGCGGCCAGGGCGACAGCACCGTGCTGCGCATGCGCGATCACGTGCAGCAACCCACCATCGTCATCGGCGACTACCAGAACGAGCGCCCCATACGGCCGATCCGCGACGTGCGCGTGGAGCAGTTGCAGATCGTCGGCGGCACCATCGACAAGGAGTTCATGCCCGAGCGCCCGTACCTGAGCAACAGCCTGGTGGTGGTGCGCAACGGCCAGAACATCCAGCTGACCCACCTGCGGGTGAGCAAGTGCCGCAGCGCCTGCCTGCTCAGCGAGTTCGACAGCCGCGACCTGCTGATCGCGCACAACGACGTGTCCGGCGCGATCTGGGACGGGGTGTCGTTCAACCGCACCGCCAAGGTCAAGCTGATCGACAACGTGATCCACGACAACGTCGCCGCCGGCATCACCACCGAGCACCTGGAAGACAGCGAGATCCGCGACAACCGCCTGGAGCGCAACGGCAGCCAGGGCGTGTACCTGGCCGACGCGCGCCGCAACCTGTTCGCGGGCAACCAGTTCATCGACAACAAGGGCGCCGGGCTCTACCTGACCTGCTCGATCCGCCAGCGCACGCCGCAGATCCTGTGCTGGGACAACAGCATGAGCCAGGACAACACCTTCGAGAACAACACCTTCCGCGGCAATCCCTACACCTACACCATCGGCGTGGACAGCGCGGCCAACTGCACCGGGCCGGACTTCCGCCCCAACCTGTGGCGCAAGAGCAACCAGGCCGATGCCTCGGGCATCGACATCCAGCCCGAACGCTACGGCCACTGCGTGCGCTTCGAGTAAGCGCGCTGCTGCCTCGCCGCCCTGCCGCCCTGCCTGTCTCGGCAGGGCGGCAGGGCGCGGTCGTGCCGCGGCTGACGCGCGGCATGCGTCCGGCGCGTGCAGGGCGCTGCCCTCTCCCTGGTACCGCATGACCGCCGGCCATGGCCCGGGCGGCGCACGCATCCGACGAAGGCGCTAAAGCTGTGCCTGCAGCGGCCGCTATCCGGTGACGACACCCCAGCGACCGACGGATCGCGCTGGACCACCGCACCGGCCGTGCCGCGCAGACGCTGGAGTGCCGCGGCGCTCTCTGGAGAGCAGATGAACTACCACCTGCATGTTCGCCGCACGCTCGACACGCCGATCCTGGCGCTCCAAGGCCTGACCCTGTGCGCCTGGCTGGTGCTGCTACTGTGGAATCCCTACCTGAGCCGACCGCTGGACTCGCGCTACGCGCTGGCCTTCGTCGCCATGCTGGGCAGCTGTGTGGTCATGCGCATGGCCAGGCAAGCCTGGCAATGGCGGCTGGGCGCGTTCCTGTCGGTGATCGCGTTCGACGCCGCGTTCCGGCTGCAGCTGCACCACATGGGCGGCGCCAGCCTGGCCTGGCTGCTGCCGGTGGCGGTGACCCTGTGCCTGGGCTACAGCGTGCTGTTCTCCAGCACGCGCGACTACCTGCTGGCGCTGGCCTGCACCTGGGCGATCATGCTCGGCTGGCACGACAGCCTGGTGCCGACCGCGGCCGACCTGCCGCTGCTGGAACTCCTGGTGGCGGCGGTGACGATCGTCGGGTTGGCCCTGAACCGCATCGTCGTCACCGCCATGCGCAGCACCCACGCGCAGCGGGAAAGCGATCGGCGCCTGGCCGCGACCGATGCGCTGACCGGCCTTCCCAACCGGCGCGCGCTGCTGGCCGACCTGCAGGCGGCGACCGGGACGCAGCAGGCGGTGCAGTTGGCCATGCTGGAGATCCACGACCTCGAGCAGATCGGTATGCAGCACGGCCACCACGTCGGCGATGCGCTGCTGCAGGCACTGGCGACGGAACTGCTGCGATTGGATCCGCGCTGCCGCGTCGGCCGCCTCGGCGGCGAAGAATTCGGCTTGCTGTTCGAAGGCGTGTCGCAGGCCAAGGCGCGCGAACGGCTGCAGCGCCTGCAGCAGCGGATCCGCGGCGTGCGCGTGGATGGGGTCGGCTTCACCTGCAGCATCGGCCTGGCATCGCTGCCAGTCGGTGGCGAGCTGTCCGACCTGCTCGCCCGCGCCGACCGTGCGCTGTCCGCTGCCCGACAGGACGGCCATGGCAACCTCCGCCTCGACGGCGCCGCAAGCGCCTTTCCTGGCACGCCCACGTTCGCGGGCAGCGTCGATCTGCCGGCAGCCACGCCGCCGTAAGCCCGCGGCAGACGTTGCGCTTGCTCCGGGCGCAAGCGCGGCAGTAGCGCGCATCTGCGCCTAGACACAGCAGGTGCGTGCAGCGCCGCCCTTGTCCGCGCGTCGCACGCCGCCGCTACACGGCCCGCCACAGCAGGCGCAGGCCCAATCCGCTCATCAACACTGCACTGAGCCGATCCAGCGGCCGCCGCGCGCGCAGCCACCAGCGCCGAGGCGCCGGCGCGGACAGCGCCCCGGCCACCACTGCAAACCAGGCCGCATCGATGGCGAAGGCCAGCAGCGGCAGCACGACATAGTCGGCCGGCACGTGCTGCGCCGGCAGCAGCGCGGCGAACAGGCCGGCGAACACCAGCGCGGTCTGCGGGTTGCCGAGCTGGGTCAGCACGCCCATGACGAAGGCCGAACGCACGGCTGGCACCTCCTGTGCCAGCGCGACGACCGGCGCCGGCGTCCGCCACGCCCGCCAGGCCAGCCACAGCAGATAGGCGGCACCGGCGATCGACAGCGCACGGTGCAGCGCCGGCACCCGTTCCAGCACCGCCTGCAGGCCGAACAACGCCGCCAGCGCGAACAGGGCGCACCCCACGCCCATGCCCAGTGCCGCGGCGAATCCGGCCGCGCGCGAGCGTCCGGCGGCCAGCCGCGCCACCAGCAGGAAGCTCGCGCCGGGGCTGATCGCCCCCAGCAGCAGCACGCCGGCGATCGCCAGCAGGCTGGCAGCGGTCATCCCAGCGCCTGCGCGTGCACCCCGGCCACCGCGCGGCCGGAGGGATCGGCCATGGCCGCGAAGCTGGCGTCCCAGGCGATCGCCGCTGGCGAGGAGCAGGCGATCGACTTGCCGCCGGGCACGGTCTCGGCCGCGGCCGGGGTCGGGAACACGCGCTCGAACAGGCTGCGGTAGTAATAGGCTTCCTTGGTCTGCGGCGGGTTCACCGGGAAGCGCTTGTCGGCCGCGGCCAGTTCGCGGTCGCTGACCTGGGCCTCGGCGTGCGCCTTCAACCCATCAATCCAGCCATAGCCGACGCCGTCGCTGAACTGCTCCTTCTGCCGCCACAGGATCGACTCGGGCAAGTAGCCCTCGAAGGCTTCGCGCAGCACCGCCTTCTCGATGCGCTTGCTGCCGTCGGCGCGGGTGCCGGCCATCTTGTACTGGGCGTCCATGCGCATGGCCACGTCCAGGAACTCCACGTCCAGGAACGGCACGCGCGGCTCCACGCCCCAGGCCATCATCGACTTGTTGGCGCGCAGGCAATCGTAGTTGTAGAGGGCGTCGAGCTTGCGGATCAGCTCCTCGTGGAACTCGCGCGCGTTGGGCGCCTTGTGGAAATACAGGTAGCCGCCGAAGATCTCGTCGCTGCCTTCGCCGGACAGCACCATCTTCACGCCCATCGCCTTGATCCGCCGCGCCAGCAGGAACATCGGCGTGGAGGCGCGGATGGTGGTGACGTCGTAGGTTTCGATGTGCCGGATCACCTCCGGCAGCGCGTCCAGGCCTTCCTCGAAGGTGTACTCGAAGCCGTGATGCACGGTACCCAGGGCCTCGGCGGCGATCGCCGCGGCGGCCAGGTCCGGCGAGCCCTTCAGGCCGATCGCGAACGAGTGCAGGCGCGGCCACCAGGCCTCGGCCTCGTCGTTCTCCTCGATGCGCTTGCGCGCGAAGCGCGCGGCCACCGCCGCCACCAGCGACGAATCCAGCCCACCGGAGAGCAGCACGCCATACGGCACGTCGGTCATCAGTTGGCGGTGCACGGCGCGCTCGAAGGCCTCGCGCAGTTCCTGCTTGCCGACCTCCACGCCCTGCACCGCGGCGTAGTCGCGCCACGGCTTGCGGTAGTACTGCACGAGTTCGCCGCTGGCGCTGTCGTAGTAGTGGCCCGGCGGGAACTGGGCGACGTCGGCGCAGCTGTCGGCCAGCGACTTCATCTCCGACGCCACGCGCAGCCGGCCCTGCGCGTCATGGCCCCAGTACAGCGGGCACACGCCCATCGGATCGCGCGCGATCAGCACGCGGCCGGCGGCCTTGTCCCACAGCGCGAAGGCGAAGATGCCGTTGAGGCGGTTCAGCAGCGCGTCCGGCGTGGTCTCGCGGTACAGCGCGTTGATCACCTCGCAGTCCGAGCCGGTCTGGAAGGCGTAGGGCTGGGCCAGTTGCTTCTTCAGTTCGCGATGGTTGTAGATCTCGCCGTTGACCGCCAGCGCCAGTTGCCCGTCGTCGGAGAGCAGCGGCTGCGAGCCGCCGGCCGGGTCGACGATGGCCAGGCGCTCATGCACGAGGATGGCGCCGTCGTCGACATACACGCCGCTCCAGTCCGGGCCGCGGTGGCGCTGCCGCTGCGAGCAGTCCAGCGCCTGCCGCCGCAGGGCCTGCAGGTCGTCGCCCGGTTGCAGGCCGAAGATGCCGAAGATCGAACACATGGGAAAGCTCCTGATCGTGGGGTGGTGGTCGCGAGGGATGCACACTCCAGGCACAAAAAAACCCGCATCGGCCGATGCGGGTTTTCTGGTGGCTGGGCGTGGTGTTTCTGGTAGCGCCTAGTCGCAGACCCGCATCGGCCGCGCACGATTATTCGCCAGCGCGTTATTGCGGCCGTTGGCGGTGGTCGAGCGGAGGATGGACAGCGAGGTCATGGGGCGACCGTAACCCGGCACGCGGGCGGGCGCAACTGTTACCGCAGCAACCGTTCGACCAGGCGCAGGTACAGATCCGGCAGCGCCTCCAGGTCGGCCACGCGCACGTGCTCGTCGACCTGGTGAATGCTGGCGTTGACCGGACCGACCTCGATGCACTGCGCGCCCAGCGGCGCGATGAAGCGTGCATCGGAGGTGCCGCCGCCGGTGCTCTCCTCCGGCGGCGCGCCGGCGACCTCGCCCAGCACCTCGCGCGCCACCCGGCGCAGTGTGCCTTCCGGGGTGTAGAACGGTTCGCCGCTGCGGTGCCAGCGCAGGCTGTAGTCCAGGCCATGGCGATCGAACAGCGCGGCGATCTCCGCCTCCAGCCGCGGCGCGTCCCAGTGCGGGGTGTAGCGCAGGTTGAAGGCGACCTGCAATTCGCCGGGAATCACGTTGTTGGCGCCGGTGCCGGCGTGCACGTTGGAAATCTGCAGGCTGGTCGGCGGGAAGCTTTCGTAGCCGTCGTCCCAGTGTCGCGCGACCAGATCGGCCAGCGCCGGCGCGGCCAGGTGGATCGGGTTGCGCGCCTTGTGCGGATAGGCCACGTGCCCCTGCACGCCACGCACGCGCAGTGCGCCGGAAAGGCTGCCACGGCGGCCGACCCGCAGCAGGTCGCCAAGCCGTTCGGTGGACGAGGGTTCGCCGGTGATGCACCAGTCGATGCGTTCGCCGCGCTCGGCGAACACGCGCGCCACGTGGCGCACGCCGTCGATCGCATCGCCTTCCTCGTCGCTGGTCAGCAGCAGCGCCAGTGTGCCCGGGTGCTGCGGCTGCGCGGCTACGAACCGCTCGGCGGCGACCACGAACGCGGCCACGCTGCCCTTCATGTCGGCAGCGCCGCGTCCGTACAGCACGCCGTCGCGCACCTGCGGAACGAACGGATCGCTGGCCCAGGCCTCGCGCGGTCCCGGCGGCACCACGTCGGTATGCCCGAGCAGCGCCAGCACCGGACCGTCGCCGCCGCGGTGGGTCGCCCACAGGTTGTCGACCTGCCCGCAGCGCAGCCGCTCGATGACGAAACCGGCGCGTTGCAGCCGCTGCGCGATCAGTTCCTGGCACCCGGCATCGTCGGGGGTGACAGACGGGCGGGCGATCAGGTCGCAGGCGAGTTCAAGGACATCGGACATGCAGGACACCGTTGGAAGACACGAGGGAGACGCGATGAGGATCGCCAGCGGCAGCGTCGCGTACGGACGACACCGGAAACGCAGTGTACGAGCGGTGCTGGCGGATTCGAAGGGTCTGCCAGTGTCGCCTGGCGGATGTGCGGCGCGGTCGCGGCTTCGCTACGACGCGACGCCCGGCCAGCGCATGCACTGCACGCGCACCGCGAACGCCTCGTTGCCCGGCATGCGCCCGCCGTGCACACCGGTTTCGACGAAACCGCAGGCCCGGTAGAACGCCAGCGCCGCGGCATTGCCTTCCAACAATTCCAGGGTCAGGCCGGCTGGGCTGGCGTCCTGCACTGCCGTCACCAGCGCCTGGCCGACGCCGCGCCGACGTGCGGTTGGGTCCACGTACAGCCAGGCCAGTTCCTCGCCATCGTCGGCGACGAAGCCGAGCACCTGGCCCTGCCACTCGGCGACCTGCACGCGGTAGTCGAACAGGGCCTCGCGCTCGGCCGCGATCGGCAGTGGCAGGAACGCCTCCACCAGGCCCGCCGCCTGCAGTTCCTGCAGACGCGCGGCATCGTGGATGGCGCACAGCCGCGTCCAGTCCTCGGCCCGATACGGGCGGATGTTCACGCCACCCCGAATCGCTGCTTGAAACCGTTGTCGGAGAAGCCCTGGCTGAGCCGGCCGTCGTCGGTCACCACCACCGGCCGCCGGATCAGCTGCGGATACTCGCGCAGCAGCAACTTCCACTCGGCATCGGAGCCAGGTGTCTTCTTGTTGTCGGGCAGTTGCCGCCAGGTGGTGGAGGACTTGTTGACCAAGGCGTCGAACCCGCCGGCCTGGCCGGCCCAGTCCAGCAGGGTCTCCGGCGTCGGCTTGTGCTCGCGGTAATCGACGAAGGTGTAAGCCACGCCGAAGCGGTCCAGCCACTTGGTCGCTTTCTTGCAGGTGTCGCAGTTCTTCAATCCGTACAACGTCGTCATCGAAACATCCCTTCAAACGAGGAAGCGTGGCTAACAACACGTTGCGAGCAACCGACAGATGGGCGGGACGGCGCGCGCAGGAACCGGAGTGTACAAGTGCGTCCATGATTCCGAGCACCGTCCCCGCTCGCCTGGCGGCTGCGCAGCAGATTCGTTAGCCGCTCCAAGCCGCTCTCCCATCGGGAGAGGGGTTGGGGTGAGGGTCGGTGCGCCGTGCTGCCATGGCACATGCAGACAGCCCGCGTTGCCTCACCGCCCGCGAACGCCATCGGTTCCGTCGCTGCTGTGAGAAGGGCGATCGGACAGCCACCTCTCTAGACCAAGCCTCACTGCGCCGGCAGTTCCTGTAGCTTCGCCGAGTCGATCCGCCAACGCAGTTGCGCGGCCGAGGCCCCGTCCACCCCATTGACCCGGCGCAGCACGTAGTTGCCCCGAAAGCGTTGCCGCGTGCCGTCGGCCAGCGTCGCTTCCACGGTGACCGGCACCGGCTGATACACCGAGCCGGCGGCACCGTCGCTGGCGCCGAGCGCGCCGATCGTCACCGTCACCGCACGGGTCCTGGCGAAGCCGGCCTTGAACGCGTCGTAGGACTGCCCCGGGCGCCCGTCCTCGCCCCATTGCTGCCAGGCCACCGGGTAGTCGCGCGCGTTGATCGCCGCGTAGTAGCGCCGCACCACGTCGGCCGCTGCCTGCGGGCTGTCGGCGGCCGCACCGCACTCGGCGGTGGTCGGTCCGTCGCGGCCGAGCAACGCGCAACTGCGGGCGATCTCGTCGTCGATCATGGCGCAGCTGTTGGCGGCATTGCAGGGCGGATGCGTGGCCGGCGACACCGCGCGGCAGGTGGCCACGCGCGCCGCCGCGGCATCGGCACCGATCTCGGCGGCGCAGGACAGCGGCTCGCCGGCGCCGGCGCTCTCTGCGGTCGTCGCAGGCAGTTGCGCAGGCGCAGGTGTCGCGGCCGAAGCAGGGTTTGGCGCAGCGTCCATCGCAGTGGGCGTGTGGGCACCCGCAGGTGCCGCTGGCGCCGGTGCGCCCTCACGACCACATGCGGACAACGTAAACGCTACCGTCATCCAACAAGCCCATTTCATCTTCCGCATCGGTGTCTCCTGTCGGCACAGTGGCAGCATCCGGCAACGGTCTACGCCAGGCATCGTCGGCCCGATCCGCATCGCCGCGGCAGCGCTCGAACCCGCGTGTGGCAGCGTATCCGGCCACCGATGTACGCCGGGTGTGCGCCCTTCCCTGGCCGCGAGACCGCGAGTCCTGCGAGACAATGGCCTCGCGCCGTGCGACGACCACATCATGTGCCTGGCCTACCCGCAGACAGCGCACTGGCAGTGGATTCGCCGGAGGTTCGGCATACCGGATGCCGATGACGACGGAAGCCACAGCGTGGTTTATCGCCTTTGCGTTTGCTTTTGATCTACCGGGTTCCCTTCCGCAGCGGCGGATGGACCGGGGAAACACCCGAAGGGCGGCGCACAGGGATGTGCGCCGTTCGCGGCAGGGGCAGGGCTCGCCGGGAGAAGGCGAAGCACTGCTTCGCCCCAGCGGGCGGGCCGGCGCCGTGAGGCGACTGCCCCGGACTTGGCTGCAACGCAGCCAAGCCCCTTCCGCGAATCCCCGGTGCATCCGCGGACCCGGAGCGCGTAGCGCGGAGGGCGCAAGGCAGGGCGCGCTTGACCAGCCTTCGGCTGTGGTGAAGCACTTCTCTTGGTTACTTTTCTTTGCACGAGCAAAGAAGCGCTTCTCAGCAGCCGAAGGCTGATCAAAGTAACTCGCCCGCAAGGGCGAAAGCCTTTGCTGCTTCCTGAAGCTCAAGGCATATAAAGCGGCTTCAACGTCAACGCAATGCGGTGCCGCGGGGCAGCTCGTCTCCGCGAATGTCACGCCCTATGCACCAGACACCAACACGCACAATAACCGCGCAACACACAAAGGCCCCCACCTGACCACGAAGTCGACAGGAAGCAGCACACCAAAGCGAGACCGGGGTTGCCCCGGTCTCACCATCCTCAGTCAGCCAACCCACGCAGCAAATCGTTGACGCTGGTCTTGCTCCGAGTCTTGGCATCGACCTGCTTGACGATCACCGCGCAGTACAGCGAGTGCGAGCCGTCCTTGGACGGCAACTGCCCGGACACCACCACGCTGTACGGCGGCACGTAGCCGTAGGAGATCTCGCCGGTGGCGCGGTTGTAGATGCGCGTGCTCTGGCCCAGGAACACGCCCATGCCGATCACGCTGTGGTGGCCGACCACCACGCCCTCCACCACCTCCGAGCGCGCACCGATGAAGCAATGGTCCTCGATGATGGTCGGGCTGGCCTGCAGCGGCTCGAGCACGCCGCCGATGCCGGCGCCGCCGGACAGATGGCAATGCTTGCCGATCTGCGCGCAGGAACCGACCGTGGCCCAGGTGTCGACCATGGTGCCCTCGCCCACGTGCGCGCCGATGTTGGTGAAGCTCGGCATCAGCACCACGTCCTTGCCGAAATAGCTGCCGCGGCGCGCCACCGCGCCCGGCACCACGCGCACCCCGGCCTTGCGGAACTCGGCTTCGTGGTAGCCGGCGAAGCGCGCTTCCACCTTGTCCCAGAACGGCGCCGGCTGCGCTTCCACCACTGCCATCTCGTTGACCCGGAAGTACAGCAGCACCGCCTTCTTCAGCCACTCGTTGACCTTCCAGCCGCCGTGCCCGTCCGGCTCGGCGACGCGGAACTCCCCGCTTTCCAGGCCATCGATGATGCGGTTGACCACCGGCCGGGTCGAGCCCTCGATCTCGTCCAGGGTCAGCGTGGCGCGGCGCTCGAAGGCGCTGTCGATGGTGAACTTCAGCTCGTCGGCGCTGGGAAGGGAGGCCGGCTTGGCGCGCAGCGGCTTCGGCACGGGCTTGGCGGGCTTGGCTGCCGCGGTCGGCGCCGCAGGCTTCGCGGCAGCCGGCTTGGCCGGCGTCTTGGGTGCCGGCTTCTTCGTGGCCGCCGTCTTGGCAGCGGGCGTCTTGGCGGCAGGCTTCTTGGTGGCCATCAGCGGGGGTCTCCAGGCGGGGTATCGGGGTCCAGACAGGCCTGCAGCGCGGCCTGCAGCGCCTGGCGGGAGGCGTCGGGCAACGGCAGGTTGTGCTCGTCGGTGATGTGGAACAGGTCCTCGGCGCGCTCGCCGAAGGTGGCGATGCGCGCGTCGTGCACACGCAGGTGATGCCGGCGCAGCACCTGGGCCACGTCCGACAGCAGCCCGGGCCGGTCCGGCGCGACCAGGCTGAGCCGGGTCGGGCGGCCGTCGAGGCTCTCGCGGAATTCGATGCGCGGGGCGAAGCGGAAATGCCGCAACTGCCGCGGCATCACCCGCCGCGCCGGGCGCAGGCGCGCCAGGTCGCCGGCCAGCGCCTCGCGCAGCGCGGCCTGCAGTTGCACCAGGTCGCCGCTGGCGAAGGCATCGGCGGGCATCACCTCGAAGGTATCGAAGATCGCCTCGTGCGGGGCATCGAGCACGCGCGCGCGGTGGATGCCGTAGCCGAGCCGGTCCAGGGTCATCACGATCGCGGCGAACAGGCCGTCGCGATCCGGCGAGTACACGAACACTTCCAGCGCCGCGTCGTCGGGGGTGACCGGACGCACCTTGACCAGTGTGCCGCCCAGTTCCACCTCCATCAGCGAGGTGGCCTGCCAGGCCAATTGCTCGGGACGGAAGCGCAGGAAACTCTCGTCGGGCATGCCGGCGAACTGGCGATCGATGGTGACGTCGTCGTGGCCCTGCAGGTGCATCAGCGCGCGCGTGGCTTCGCGCGCCTCCTGCAGGCGCTCGGCGATCGGCAATGGATGCTCCAGGCCCTCGCGCAGGGCGCGGCGCGTAGCGAAGTACAGATCGGCCAGCAGCCGGTCCTTCCATGCGTTCCACAGCTTGGGGCTGGTGCCGGCGATGTCGGCGCAGGTGAGCAGATACAGATAGTCCAGCCGCTCGCGATCGCCGACCAGGCTGGCGAAGCGATGGATCACCTCCGGATCGGCGATGTCCTGCTTCTGCGCGGTCACCGACATGCGCAGGTGCTGCTCGACCAGCCAGGCGACCAGGTCGGTGTCGGCGGCGCTGAGCGCATGCGCGGCACAGAACGCGCGCGCATCCACCGCGCCCAGTTCCGAATGGTCGCCGCCGCGGCCCTTGGCGATGTCGTGGAACAGGCCGGCCAGCAGCAGCAGTTCCGGCTTGCGCAGCCGTGGCCAGACTTCATGCGCGATCGAGAAGCGTTCGTCGGCGCGCGCGTTGGCGAACACCGCCATGTTCTTCAGCACCATCAACGTGTGCTGGTCGACCGTGTACACATGGAACAGGTCGAACTGCATGCGCCCGGAGACCTGCGCGAACGCCGGGATCCACTGCCCGAGCACGCCCAGCCGCGCCATCCGGGTCAGCGTCTGCACCGCGCGCGGGCCGCGCAACAGCGCCAGGAAGCGCTCGCGCGCGGTCGGGCTGGCGTCGGCGTAGGCCGGCAGATGCGGCAGCGCCTCTGCCAGCGCGCGCGCGGTCAGCGAATGCAGGCCGCGGATCTCGCCGTGCGCGGCCCATGTGGCGAACAGCGCGAACACCTGCACCGGATCGGCCTGCGGCCAGCGTTCGTCGTCGGCGGCCAGGTAGCCGCGGCGCAGCGAGAAACCGCCGTCCAGCGGCTGCGGTTGCGCCTCGCCGTCGAACTGCTCCTCGAAGCGCTGCAGCAAGCGGTCGCTGAGCCGGCGCACGATCGCCGCGCTGCGGTAGAAGCGCTGCATCATCTTCTCCACGCCCAGGCTCTCGGGGTCGTCGGAGAAGCCCAGGCGCTGCGCCAGGGTCTTCTGGTAATCGAAGCGCAGGCGCTCTTCCGTGCGATTGGCGACCAGGTGCAGCCCGTAGCGCAAGCGCGCCAGCTCGCGGCGCTCGCGGCGCAGCGCGGCGGCTTCGTCGCCGCCGACGTGGCCCAGCCCGATCAACGGCTCCAGGTCGCGCACGCCGAACGCGCGCAGCGCCATCCAGCCCAGCGTGTGCAGGTCGCGCAGGCCGCCGGGGCCGTCCTTGATGTCCGGCTCCAGGTTGTCGGCGGTATCGCCGAAGCGCTGGTGGCGGGCCTGCAGTTCCTCGCGCTTGGCCATGAAGAATTCGCGCGGCGGCCACACCCGCGGCGGCGCGATGGCGGCCGCCAGCGCCGCCTTGGCCGCGGCGTCGGCCTGCAGCGGGCGCGCCTCGATCAGCGCGGTCAGCACGGTCTGGTCGGCGCAGGCCGCCGTGCACTGCGCGGCCGAGCGCACCGCATGGCTCACCGGGACGCCCGCGTCCCACAGCAGCGGGAACAGCCGCGCCAGCGCCGGTTCGTACGCAGGATCGAGCTCGCCGAAGACCAGCAGGTCGATGTCCGAGCGCGGGAACAGTTCGCCGCGGCCGTAGCCGCCGACCGCGAACAGCGCCAGCCCGGCCTCGCGCGGCACGCAGCGGCTCCAGGCATGGCGGATCAACTGGTCCAGCGCGCGTGCGCGCAGCGCCAGCAGGCGATCGATGTCGTCGCCCTGGTCGAAGCGCTTGCTCAGCCGCGCATCGGTCTGCACCAGCAGTTGCCGGACCGCGGCCGCCCAGCCGGCGTCATCGACGCCGGCGTCGGGCATGCCGGCATCGGCACCGGCCGGCAGCAGGCTCACGGTTCGCCGAGACCGCCCGGCGACAGGGTCAGCACCTCCACCCCATCCTCGGTGACGGCGACCATGTGCTCCCATTGCGCCGAGAGCTTGCGGTCCTTGGTGACCACGGTCCAGCCGTCCGGCAGCACGCGGGTGTAGCGCGTGCCCTCGTTGATCATCGGCTCGATGGTGAAGGTCATGCCCGGCTTCAGCACCAGGCCATCGCCCGGCCGGCCGTAGTGCAGCACCTGCGGTTCGTCGTGGTAGACCTTGCCGATGCCGTGGCCGCAGTACTCGCGCACCACGCTGAAGCGCTCGCTCTCGGCGTACTGCTGGATGGCATGGCCGATGTCGCCGAGCGTGGCGCCCGGCTTCACCGCGCGGATGCCGCGCCACATCGCCTCGTAGGTGGCTTCGATCAGGCGCCGCGCCATCACCGAAGGGGTACCCGCGCAGTACATGCGACTGGTGTCGCCGTGCCAGCCGTCCTTGATCACGGTGACGTCGATGTTGACGATGTCGCCGTCCTTCAGGACCTTGCTCTCGCTGGGGATGCCGTGGCAGATCACGTTGTTCACCGACGTGCACACGGTCTTCGGAAAGCCGCGGTAGCCGACGTTGGCCGGCACCGCCCCCTGCACCTTGACGATATGGTCGTGGCAGATGCGGTCCAGCTCGGCGGTGGTGACGCCGGGCTTCACGTACGGGCCGATCAGGTCCAGTACCTCGGCGGCCAGGCGGCCGGCCACGCGCATCTTCTCGATGTCCTGCGGAGTTTTCAGATTGACGGTCATGGTCGTCATTATCGCTCATCCCGGCGCTGGCTGAACGCGCCGCGCGCGTTGGCGGTTTTCCGGCGCCTCGGCCTCGCCGGCGCCGCTTTCATCGCGCTGAACGCGGGTTCCTGTGTTTTCCGTCCCATGTGAAATCTGGATAAAGATCCATAAAAGTGTGAACTGGCCCGCATTTTGCACCGGCAGCGGCACCGGCGGTTGTCCGCCTTCACCGAAGAACCCTGCCATGTACCTCTTCCATCGCGTGCTTGCCTTCCTCGTGCTGTTCGCCGCCGGCACCGGCCTGGCCTGGGCCCAGTCCGACTCGCGCACCTTCAACGTCAAGATCCAGATCACCAGCGTCTGCGACATCCAGACCGCCCCGACCGACGTGGATTTCGGCAGCGTCAATTCGAACCAGACCGCGATCAACAGCACCGGCACCTTGAACGTGCGCTGCACCTCCGGCACGCCGTACAACATCGCGCTCAACGCCGGCTCCGGCTCCGGCGCCACGGTCACCACCCGCACCATGGGCAGCGCCGCCGCCGGCAACACCACGCGCGTGCCCTATGCGCTGTATCGCAACGCCGCGCGCACGCAGAACTGGGGCTCGACCATCGGCACCGATACCCAGGCCGGCACCGGCAATGGTGCGGTGCAGCCGATCACCGTCTACGGCCAGGTCGCCAACACCAACTACCCTGCCGGGTCATACAGCGACGTCGTCACCGCCACCGTCAGTTGGTAACCGGAGCCGCCTGCATGCAAGTGCGACTGCATTCCTTCCTGCGCCTGCCGGCGCTTGCCGCGCTGTGGCTGGCGGCGGCCGGCGCGGCCGTGGCGGCGAGCCTGCAGGTGGCACCGACGTCGGTGTCGCTGCGCGCCGAGGAGACCGCGCAAGGCGTCTGGCTGAGCAACAGCGGCGACGTGCCGCTGCGCGCGCAGGTCCGCGTGTTCCATTGGCAGCAGCGCGACGGCGAGGACGTGCTCGATCCCAGTGACCGCATCGCGATCAGCCCGCCGATGCTGGAACTGGCACCGCATTCGCGGCAGCTGGTCCGGGTGATCCGCCTGGATCCCGCGCCCGGCGCCGGCGAGGACGCCTACCGCATCCTGGTCGACGAGTTGCCCAGTCAGGACGCCAGCGGCACCGCCAGCGCCGGGCTGCAGTTCGTGCTGCGCTATTCGGTGCCGGTGTTCCTCAAGCCGGCCGTGACCACCGCACCGGCACTGCGCGCGCGGGTGGTCCGCGAGAGCGCGGGCGCGGCGCTGGAAGTGCGCAATCAGGGCAACGGCCACGCGCAGTTGGTGGACCTGCAGTTCGTCGCCGGCGATGGGCAACGCAGCGCCATCGCCGCTGGCCTGGCCGGCTACGTGCTGCCGGGCCAGCGCAAGCGCTGGCCGCTGCCGGCGGCACTGGCGCAGACACAGGGAACGTTCGAGGCCAGGATCAATGGCGAGCCACGCGCGCAATCGCTGGTCGTGGACGCCGCGGCGCCTTGAGCTGTTGCTGGCCCTGTGGGCCGGCACCACCGCGCTCGCCGTCGCCCAGCCCCAGACCCTCCCCCCGGCCCAGGCCGCTGCGCCGGCGCAGGAGACCCTGTACCTGGAGGTCACCCTGAACCAGACCCGCCAGCCCGGCCTGTTCCAGTTCCAGCGCGAGGGCGAGCAACTGCGCGCCAGTGCCGCGACCCTGCGCCAGCTCGGCCTGCGTGTGGACGGCAGCGACGCCTCCGCGGCGATCGCCCTGGGCGACCTGGACGGCGTGCGCTTCCGCTACGACGCCAGCCTGCAGCAGGTGGCCATCGATGCGCCGGTGGCGCTGCTCGACGTCGCCACCACCCGGATCGACGCCCGCGGCGGCGTGCCGTCGCTGCCGGCGACCAGTTCGCCTGGCGCCCTGCTCGACTACGACCTCTATGCCAGCCACCAGGGCAGCGCCAGCAATCTCACCGCCAGCGGCGAACTGCGCGTGTTCGGCCTGGGCGACGGCCTGCTGCGCCAGTCCTTCGTCGGCCGGCTGTACCGCGAGCCGCAGCAGGACTGGCGCGCCCAGGCGATCCGCCTGGACACGCAGTGGCAGTGGTCGCTGCCCGAGCGCATGACCAGCGTGGTGCTGGGCGACACCTTCAGCAGCAGCACCAGTTGGAGCCGCACCCTGCGCCTGGGCGGGGTGCGGGTCGGCAGCGACTTCGGCCTGCAGCCGTATCGCGCGATCACCCCATTGCCGGAATTCCTCGGCGAAGTGGCGGTGCCGTCCAGTGTGGACCTGTACGTCAACGGCATCCGCCAGTACGGCGCGCAGTTGCCGGCCGGGCCGTTCCAGCTGTCCGCCGCGCCGGGCGTGGACGGCGCCGGCAATGCCCAGGTGGTGATCACCGACGCCTACGGCCGCACCCGCTCGCTGGCCTTTCCGTTCTATGCGACCCAGGATCTGCTGGCCAGCGGCCTGACCGACTGGTCGCTGGCGCTGGGCAAGGTGCGCGAGGAGTACGGCGTCGCCGATTTCGCCTATGCCGGCGACACGGTCGGCAGCGCCAGCTGGCGGCGCGGCGTCGGGCCGCGCTTCACCGCCGAGGCGCATGCCGAAGCCGGGGCCGGCGTGCGCAACGCCGGCGTCGGCGGGCTGTGGCTGCTGCCGCGCGCCGGCGTGTTCGGCGCCTCGCTGGCGCACGGCAGCGGGGCCGGCCAGCAAGGCCTGCAATATGCGCTCAGCTACCGCTGGAACAACGGCCGCTTCAACCTGGCACTGGATACCCAGCGCGCCCAATCCGGCTACCGCGACGTAGCCGCGCGCTATGGCGCTGCGCCGCCGCGGATCAGCGAGCGCGCCCTGTTCGGCAGCAGTTGGAACGGCCTGGGCAGCATCGCCCTGAGCTATGTACGGCTGGCCTATCCGGACAGCGACGACCAGCGCTACGCCAGCCTGTTCTGGACCCGCGCCCTGCCACGGCAATCGTCGTTGAACCTCAGCATCAACCAGAACCTGGACCAGGCCAGCGACCGCAGCGTGTACCTGGGCTGGTCGGTGGCGCTGGGCGGCCGCCGCCAGGCCGGCGTCGCCATGCAGCGCATCGGCGCGCGCACCAGTGCGACGGCCGACCTCAGCCAGGCGGCGGCCGCCGACGGCGGCAGCGGCTGGCGGCTGCAGGCGCGCGGCGGGCAGGACGGCGGCGGCGGCCTGGCCGAAGCCAGCTGGCGCGGCGCCAGCGCCCGCTACGCCGGCGGCATCGCCAGCACCGGCGGCCAGACCTACGGCTACGCCGAGGCCTCGGGCGGCGTGGCCTGGATCGGTGGCGGCTGGTTCCCTGGCCGCGATCTCGACCAGGCCTTCGCCCTGGTCTCCACCGGCGGCGTCGCCGACGTGCCGGTGTTGCTGGAGAACCGGCCGATCGGCCGCACCGATGCGCGCGGCTTCCTGTTGGTCACGCCGCTGCTGGCCTGGCAGCACAACCGGCTGTCGATCGATCCGATGCGCCTGTCGGCGGACTTGCGGCCGGAGCAGGTCGACCAGATCGTGGTGCCGCGCGACCGCACCGGGGTGGTGGTGGCGTTCCCGATCCGCCGCAGCGATGGCGTGCTGGTGCAACTGCACGACGCCGACGGCGTGCCGCTCCCGGTCGGCAGCCGGGTGCATGGACCCGGGGTCGACACGGTGGTCGGCTACGATGGCCAAGCTTATGTAGAAGGACTCGGCGCCGGACGCAACGACCTGGAGGTGGACATGCACGGCAGCCGTTGCCGGTTCCGGATCGAGCGCACGACACCGGCGCCGCCCACTCGGCTGGGCCCGCTGCGCTGCCTGCCGGAGACCACGCCGTGAGCGCGCGCGTCTGGCGCCTGCTGCTGCCTGCCCTGCTGCTGGCGGCCACGGCGTTGCTGCCATCGCGCGCCGCGGCCACCACCACCTGTACCGCGCAGGCCACGGCACTGAGCTTCGGTACGCTCTCCGACAGCGCCGCCACCGATGCCACCGCACAGATCGTGGTCACCTGCCAGACCGGCGCGATCAGCGTGCTGGGCACCATCTACGTGCGCATGTGCCTGAACATCGACGAAGGCGCGCAAGGCGGCGGTCTCGGCATCACCCCGCGGCGCATGCTCAACCCGCTCAACGACAGCCTCGGCTTCCAGCTCTATCGCGACAGCGCGCGCAGCCTGATCTGGGGCAGCACGCTGAGCGGCTCCACGCCGCTGCAGGTGGACCTGACCTACTCGTCGCTGGCGACCGGCGGCAGCGGCACCGCCACCTACACCCTCTACGCGCGGGTGCCGCTGCAAAGCGGCATCGCCACCGGGCTGTACCAGAACAGTTTCAGCGGGGTGTACACCAACCTGCAGTACCGCTATGACGAACCGCTGATCGGCAACCCCGCGGTGATACCCACCTCCTGCACCACCGGCGGCAAGGGCGGCGGCACCTCGGTGCAGTTCCCGTTCGTGGCCAGCGCCACCGCCGCGCCGACCTGCACCATCGCCAGCATCGCCGACCTGGATTTCGGCACCCAGGCGGGCCTGATCGACACGCCACTGAACTACACCACCGCGCTCAGCATGAACTGCCGCTACCGCACCGCCTGGCAGGTCAGCCTGGACAACGGCCAGAACGCCAGCGGCACGGTGCGGCGCATGCGCAGCGCCAGCGGCCAGTACCTGACCTACGAGCTGTACCGCGACGCTGCGCGCACCCAGCGCTGGGGCAGCACCCTGAACACCGACACCCAGACCGGCACCGGGACCGGCAGCGCGCAGTCGCTGACCCTGTATGGCCAGGTGCCGGCCCAGCAGACCCCGGCCCCGGGGAGCTACAGCGACGTGGTCAAGGTCACCGTCACCTACTGAGTCCTGAACGGGGCCGCGACGCGGGTCAAGTTGCCGGGATGGGAGCCGTTATCGATTGTGTCTACTTCGGAGCCCCGATCGATGCGCCTGCCGTTTCTACGACCGCTGCTGTTGGCGAGCCTGTGCGTGGCCGGCGTCGACGCGGCGGCGCAGCCCACGGTCGCCAGCGGCAGCGCCACGTTGCGGATCGGCATCCGCATCGAGCGCAGTTGCGAGATCGGCACCGCCGTCGGTGCCCAGCCGGGGACGCTGCCGACGATCGCCTGCAACCGCCCGCTGGCCTACCAGGTCAGCATCGATGGCGCGCCCGTGCCCAGTGCCGGGACCGCGCTCGCGTTGGGCCTGTCCACGACCGGCGCCGCGCCGCGCGACACGGCGCGCTACGCCACGGTCGCGTTCTAGTGGGCGGTGCCCGCCGATTGCGCACGCGCCTGCTGCCGGCGCTGCTGCTGGCGCTGGCCGGCAGCGCCGAAGCGGCTGGCGTGCGCATCAGTCCGACCCTGGTGCAACTGGCGCCGGAGGAGACCAGCACCGAGATCTGGCTGAACAACACCCAGGACCGCCCCTGGCAGGCACAGGTCCAGGTGTACCGCTGGCAGCAGAGCGACGGGATGGACGCGCTGGACAGCACCGACGAGGTGCGTACCAGCCCGCAATCGATCGACATCCCGGCGCAGGGGCGGCAACTGCTGCGACTGGTGCGCACCGGCCCCGGCGCCGCCACCGAGCGCGCCTACCGCCTGGTGCTGGAGGAACGCGCCGCGCCGCCCGACGCCGCAGCGCCTGCACCCGCCACGCCAGCCGCGCCCCTGCTGCTGCGCTATTCCACGCCGGTGTTCCTTCGCCCAGCGGACCCGGCAGCCGCGCCGCGCCTCAGTGCCCACCTGATCACCGGCGCGCGCGGGCCGGAACTGGTGGTGCACAACCGCGGCAGCGCCCATGCCCGGCTCAGCGACCTGAGCTTCATCGGCGCCGACGGCCGCACCCAGACCCTGTTCCCCAGCCTCGCCGGCTACATCCTGGCGGGCGCCTACAAGCGCTGGCCGCTGCCGGCCGCCGCAGCCGCCCCCGGCGGCCGCTTCGCGGCGCGGCTGGACGACCAAGCGCCGCTGCAGCCGCTGCCGGCCGAATGAGCCGCCCGGCGCATTGCGCCACCGCCCCCCGCCAGGTATAGTGCGCGGCTTCGTCGTGCCTGTCATCGGCCGATGGACCGTCCACGCCGGACGCACCGGCGAATTCACACCTGCCGCCATCGCCCGTGCCGGGGTGCTCCGCGAGGAGTTCGGCCACGGAGGCGGCAGGGAGGCCCAACCCCGGAATCGTCGTGCGGCCCGCAAGGCCGCCGTCATGCGCGCGCTTCACCCATCCCTGCCCGCGCACGGCCGGTTCCCCATCAGGAGTCACTGCAATGCCCCAGGTCACCATGCGTCAGATGCTGGAAGCCGGCGTCCACTTCGGCCACCAGACCCGCTACTGGAACCCCAAGATGGCGCCGTACATCTTCGGCGCGCGCGGCAAGATCCACATCATCAACCTCGAGAAGACGGTTCCGCTGTTCAACGACGCGATGAACTTCATCTCCAGCGTCGCGCAGAAGCGCGGCACCATCCTGTTCCTGGGCACCAAGCGCAGCGCCCGCGACGCGGTGAAGGAAGAAGCCGAGCGTTGCGGCCAGCCGTTCATGACCCAGCGCTGGCTGGGTGGCACGCTGACCAACTTCCGCACCGTCAAGCAGTCGGTGGCGCGCCTGAAGGAGCTGGAAGCGGCCGAAACCGACGGCACCTTCGACAAGCTGGTCAAGCACGAAGTGCTGACCCTGCGCCGCGAGCGCGACAAGCTGGAAGCCTCGCTGGGCGGCATCAAGGAAATGAACCGCCTGCCCGACGCCCTGTTCGTCATCGACATCGGCCATGAAGACATCGCCATCAAGGAAGCCAAGAAGCTCGGCATCCCGGTGATCGCGGTGGTCGACACCAACTACAACCCGGACCTGGTGGACTACGCCATCCCGGGCAACGACGACGCCATCCGCGCCGTGCAGCTGTACGCCCGTGCCGCCGCCGACGCCGTGCTGGAAGGCAAGGCCGCTGCGCCGAACGCCGCCAGCGTGCGCGAGGAAGAGTTCGCCGAGGGCGGCGACGACAAGGGCCGCGGCCCGCGCAAGAACGGCAAGAAGGCCGAAGAGACCGCTCCCGCCGCCGAGTAACCGGCGCGCCATGCGGCTGCGCGATCATGCGCAGCCGCTGCCCGGCGCGTTCGGCGCGCCCGGCTTCGCGAGCGCCGCCTGCGGCGCCCGCTTCCCAGATCTACCGGCCGGCCGCAAGCCGGCCTTTTCCCACCTTTCGTGAGGACATCCCGTGGAAATCACTGCTTCCCTGGTCAAGGAACTGCGCGAGCGCACCGGCGCCGGCATGATGGAGTGCAAGAAGGCACTCACCGAGAACGCCGGCAACATCGACAACGCCGCCGAGTGGCTGCGCAAGTCGGGCCTGGCCAAGGCCGACAAGAAGGCCGACCGCGTCGCCGCCGAAGGCCGCATCGCGATGGCCCAGGACGGCGGCAAGGCGGTCCTGGTCGAAATCAACTCCGAGACCGACTTCGTCGCCAAGGACAACAACTTCCTGGCCTTCACCGATGCCGTGGTCCAGGCCGCCCTGGCTTCCAGCGCCGCCGACGTCGAAGCGCTGAAGAGCGCCAAGCTGCCCAGCGGTGAGACCGTCGAGGAAGCCCGTGCCGCGGTCATCGCCAAGGTCGGCGAGAACGTGCAGGTGCGCCGCCTGGTGCGCATCGACAGCGCCAACAACGTCGCCGCCTACGTGCACGGCGGCCGCATCGGCGTGCTGGTCGAGGTCAAGGGCGGCGACGCCGACCTGGCCCGCGGCATCGCCATGCACATCGCGGCGATGAACCCGCCGCACGTCAAGGCGTCCGACGTCCCGGCCGAGTTCGTGGCCAAGGAAAAGGAAATCGAGCTGGCCAAGATGTCCGAGAAGGACAAGGCCAAGCCGGCCGACATCCTGGAGAAGATCATCAGCGGCAAGATCGCCAAGATCGTCAACGAAGTCACCCTGTACGGCCAGCCCTACGTGCTGAACACCGACCAGACCGTGGAGCAGGCGGTGAAGGCCGCCGGCGCCGACGTGGTCGGCTTCCAGCGCCTGGCGGTGGGCGAAGGCATCGAGAAGGTGGTGGAAGACTACGCCGCCGAAGTGATGAAGCAGGCCGGCCTGGCCTGATCCCGCACCCGGGAAGAAAAGAGCCGCGCACTGTCGCGGCTTTTTTTTTGCGGGTGTACGCTGCGCGGGCTGGGACAGGCCGCTGCCCCATCTCTTATTCCATGCCGTATCGGAAGTGCATGCATCCTGAACTCGAAGCGATCCTGAGCCACTCCCGCGACCTGCCCTCGCCTCCCGGCATTGCCTTGCGCATCATCGAGCTGGCGCAGGACGCGGACGTGGATCTGGCGGCCACCGCCGACGCCATCGCCATGGACATGGCGCTGAGCGCGCGGATGCTGCGCATCGCCAATTCCCCGCTGTACGCCAGCCGCCGGCGCATCGACAACCTCGGCCAGGCACTGACCATGCTCGGACTGAACGCCGCGCTGAGCCTGGCGCTGGGCTTTTCGATGGTGCAGAGCCTGCGTGGCGACGCCAGTGCGCCGCAGGAACGGCTGTGGCGGCGCAGCGTGCTGGCCGCCCTGGCCAGTCGCCTGCTCGGCCAGGCCGCTGGGCTGCGCAAGCACGAGGAGCTGATGCTGGCCGGCCTGCTGCAGGACATGGGCGCGCTGGCCCTGCTGCACGTCTGCCACGACCGGTACGCGGCACTGCTGCAGGAGGCCGAAGGCGATCCGCAGCGGCTGAGCGCCCTGGAGCGCGAACACCTGGGCGCCGACCGCGCCGAGGTCGGCGCCTGGCTGGCGAAGAAATGGAAGCTGCCCGGCTACCTGCAGCGCAGCATCGGCAACGGCAGCGACGCCGAGACGAGCGAACCCTTCGACATCTGCGTGCGCCTGTCCGGGTCGATTGCCGACATCTGGCTCAGCGAGGACACCGAAGCCGCACGCAGCCACGCCATGCAGCGCGCCTATCGCGACCTGCAGCTGGACAGCCGCCGCTTCGACGAAGTGATCGGCCATATCGCCGAGGCGCTGCCAGCAGTCAGCCCCATCTTCGACGTGCGCATCGCGCAGCCGGAGCGGGTCGACGCGATCATCAGCCACGCCCGCGAGCTGATGGTGCTGCGCAATCTGCGCGACGTGCAGGAAGCCAACCGCGTACGCCAGCGCGCCGACGAGTACGAGCAGCATGCGCGGCGCCTGGCCGAGCAGGCCAGCCGCGACGCCCTCACCGGCGTGTTCAACCGGCACCAGCTGGACACCCTGCTGCAGCAGCAGTTCGAACTGGCCAACCGTCACGACTGGCCGCTGTCGGTGGCCTTCATCGACCTGGACGACTTCAAGAAGATCAACGACGCCCACGGCCACCTGGTCGGCGACCAGGTGCTGCGCGCGTTCGCCCAGGCCCTGCAGCCGCTGGTGCGCAGCAGCGACATCGTGGCGCGCTTCGGCGGCGAGGAGTTCCTGGTGCTGCTGCCCAATACCGGCGAGGAAGCCGCGCTCGGGGTAATGCGACGCATCCTGTCCGAGATCGCGCAGCGGCCGATGGCCGAGACCAGGCAGGGACCGCTGCACATCAGCTTCTCCGCGGGCGTGGCCACGCAGGGCGGCCGCGAGCGCTTCAACAGCGCGCAGGAACTGCTGCAGGCGGCCGACGACATGCTGTACAGCGCCAAGCACGGCGGCCGCAACCGCGTCACCGCGCGTTCGTGCGGCGAGGCGCAACGCTGAAGCCTGCCCGGCGCCGCAGACGCGCTGGCGCGCATCGGCTAAAATCGCGTGGTTTGCCCGTCATCCCCCAACGAGGTCGCCATGTCCCAGCTCGCCTATCGCCGCATCCTGTTGAAACTTTCCGGCGAAGCGCTGATGGGGGATGGGGACTACGGCATCGACCCCAAGATCATCAACCGTCTGGCCCATGAGGTGATCGAGGCCCAGCAGGCCGGCGCGGAAGTGGCGCTGGTGATCGGCGGCGGCAACATCTTCCGCGGCGCCGGCCTGGCCGCCGGCGGCATGGACCGGGTCACCGGCGACCACATGGGCATGCTCGCCACCGTCATCAACGCGCTGGCGATGCAGGACGCGCTGGAGAAGCTCGGCGCCAAGGTGCGGGTGATGAGCGCGATCAAGATCAACGACGTGTGCGAGGACTTCATCCGCCGCCGCGCGATCCGCCATCTGGAAAAGGGCCGCATCGCGATCTTCGCCGCCGGCACCGGCAATCCCTTCTTCACCACCGACTCCGGCGCGGCGCTGCGCGCGATCGAGATCGGCGCCGACCTGCTGCTGAAGGCGACCAAGGTCGACGGCGTGTACGACAAGGACCCGAAGAAGCACCCCGACGCGGTGCGCTTCGACAGCCTGACCTACGACGAGGTCATCGCCCGCAACCTCGAGGTGATGGACACCGCCGCCTTCGCCCTGGCTCGCGACAGCGACCTGCCGCTGCGCATCTTCAACATGGGCCAGCCCGGCGAACTGCTGAAGATCCTGCGCGGCGCCGAGATCGGCACGCTGGTGAAGGGTCGGGGCTGATGCCTCGACCCGGGATTGGGGAGTCGGGATGAGGGATTCGCAAGAGCGTTCCGCGCTGCAGCATCGCATCTGCAGGAGCGCCACCGCATCTCACAGCGCCTGAAGCGCGGCTTTTGCGAATCCCAAATCCCCAATCCCCAATCCCGGCCCCACGCCTTTCCCGGCTATAATCGTCCGATTCAGATTCAGCACGGACACCGGCGATGCTCAACGAAATCAAGCAAGACGCACAGACCCGCATGGCCAAGAGCATCGACGCGCTGCGTCATGCGCTCATCAAGGTGCGGACCGGGCGCGCGTCGACCGCCCTGGTCGAGCACCTGAAGGTCAACTACTACGGCTCCGACATGCCGCTGAGCCAGGTCGCCAGCGTGGCCGTCGCCGATGCCCGCTCGCTGACCATCACCCCGTGGGAAAAGCAGATGGTCGGCGCGGTCGAGAAGGCGATCCTGGCCTCGGACCTGGGCCTGACCCCGAACACCGCCGGCACCACCATCCGCCTCAACCTGCCCGCGCTCACCGAGGAGCGCCGCCGCGAGCTGTCCAAGGTCGTGCACGGCGAAGGCGAGGACACCAAGGTCGCGATCCGCAACATCCGCCGCGACGCCAACCAGCAGGTCAAGGACCTGCTGAAGGACAAGAAGGTCACCGAGGACGAGGCCCGCGCCAGCGAGGAGGACATCCAGAAGCTGACCGACAAGGCGATCAAGGACGTGGACGAAGTGGTCAAGGGCAAGGAACAGGAACTGATGGCGGTCTGAGCCTGCGCCTGCCGGCCATGCCTTCCGACCCCGTCCCCATGTCCCTGCCCCGCCACCTGGCCATCATCATGGATGGCAACGGCCGCTGGGCACAGCGCCGCCGTCGGCCGCGCGTGATCGGCCACCGTGCCGGCGCCCGCGCGGTCAACCGCACCATCGACTTCTGCCTGGAGCGCGGCATCGCCGCGCTGACCCTGTTCGCGTTCTCCAGCGAGAACTGGGGACGCCCGCAGGAGGAAGTGGACGCGCTGATGAAGCTGTTCCTGCATGCGCTCGACCGCGAGGTCGAGGAACTGCAGCGGCGCGGGGTGCGCGTGCGCTTCATCGGCGACCGCTCGCGCTTTGCGCCGTCGCTGTGCGAGCGGATGGCCCAGGCCGAGGCGCGCACCCGCGACAACCAGGCCCTGCACCTGTCGATCGCCGCCAGCTACGGCGGCCGCCAGGACATCGCCCTGGCCGCGCGCGCGCTGGCCGAGGACGTCGCTGCCGGGCGCCTGCGCCCGGAGCAGATCGACGAGGAGGCGCTGTCGGCGCGCATGGCGCTGGCCGACCTGCCGCCGCCGGACCTGTTCATCCGCACCGGCGGCGACCTGCGCATCAGCAACTTCCTGCTGTGGCAGCTGGCCTACACCGAACTGTGGTTCACCGAGACCCTCTGGCCCGAGTTCGGCCCCGAGGTGCTGCAACAAGCCCTGGACGACTACGCCCGCCGCGAGCGGCGTTTCGGCCTCACCAGCGCGCAGGTCGCCGAAGCGGCGACGGAGAACGTTTCCGCATGACCCGTACCCGCGTCATCGCCGCGCTGATCATGGCCCCGCTGGCCATCTGCGCCATCCTGCTGCTGCCGACCCAGTGGCTGGTCGCGCTGGCCGCGTTGATCTTCCTGATCGGCCTGTGGGAATGGCTGAAGCTGGCCGAGGTCGACGACACCCTGCCGCGCACCATCCTGCTGATGCTCAACCTGCTGTTGATGGTGCTGCTGGTGTGGGCCTCGGCCGGCTCGCTGGTGCTGTTCCAGCTGACCACCCTGATCGGCGTAGGCTGGTGGTGCGTGGCCTTGCTGTGGCTGGGCTTCTACCGCTTCGGCTCCGACCACGCCACCTACGCGCGGGTGTTCAAGCTGGCCGCCGGCACCCTGGCGATCGTGCCCGCCTGGGCCGCGCTAGGCCTGATCCACGCCAGCGAGCCCAACGGCCATCGCTGGCTGCTGACCGCCCTGGCCACGGTGTGGGCCGCCGATTCCGGCGCCTATTTCGCCGGCCGCCAGTTCGGCAAGCACAAGCTGGCGCCGCGGATCAGCCCCAACAAGACCGTGGAAGGCCTGGTCGGCGGGCTGCTGGCCGGCCTGATCGTGGCCGCCGGCTTCGGCTGGCTGGCCGGGGTGACCCTGCCGCACCTGCCAGGGCTGCTGATCGTGGCTGCGGTCAGCGTGCTGGCCTCGGTGGTCGGCGACCTGTTCGAGAGCCTGCTCAAGCGCCACGTCGGCGCCAAGGACTCGGGCAACGTGATCCCCGGCCACGGCGGCGTGCTGGACCGGATCGACGGCGTGCTGGCGGCGCTGCCGATCTTCGCGCTGGGCAAGGACATCTTCGGGTTCTGAGGCCAGTGAACACGCGATACAGCAAGGACCCGGCGGTCCGCACCATCGCCGTGCTCGGCGCCACCGGCTCGATCGGCGCCTCGGCGCTGGACGTGATCGCGCGCCATCCGCAGCGCCTGCGCGCCGGCGTGTTGGCGGCCGGGCGCAACGTCGACGCGCTGCTGGCGCTGTGCGCCACGCACCGCCCCGCGCATGCGGTGATCGCCGATCCGGCCCTCTACCCGGCCTTGCGTGACGGCCTGCGCGCGGCCGGGCTGTCGACTCAGGCGCATGCCGGCGACGCCGCCCTGGATCAATTGGTAGCCAGCGACGCCTGCGACAGCGTGGTCGCCGCCATCGTCGGCGCCGCCGGTCTGGCCTCGACCCTGGCCGCCGCGCGTGCCGGCAAGCGCCTGTTGCTGGCCAACAAGGAGGCGCTGGTGCTGGCCGGGGAGCTGGTCACCGCCGCGGCCGCGGCCGCCGGCGCCGAGATCATCCCGATCGACAGCGAACACAACGCCATCTTCCAGTGCCTGCGCTCGCGCCAGACCGGCGCCGAGGTGCGGCGGGTGCTGCTGACCGCCTCCGGCGGCCCGTTCCGCGGCTGGGACCGCGCGCGCCTGCAGGCGGTGACCCCGGCACAGGCCGTGGCGCACCCGAAGTGGTCGATGGGGCCGAAGATCTCCGTCGATTCGGCGACGTTGATGAACAAGGGCCTGGAAGTCATCGAGGCCCACCACCTGTTCGCACTGGCACCCGAGCGCATCGAGGTGCTGGTGCACCCGCAGAGCCTGGTGCACTCGCTGGTCGAGTTCATCGACGGTTCGACCCTGGCGCAGATGGGCCTGCCGGACATGCGCACCACCCTGGCGGTGGGCCTGGGCTGGCCGGAGCGCATCGCTTCCGGGGTCGCCGGTCTGGACCTGCTGGCGCAGGGCCGGCTGGACTTCGAGGCGCCGGACCTGGACGCCTTCCCCTGCCTGGCCCTGGCCTGGCGCGCGATGCAGGCCGGCGGCAGCGCCCCGGCGATCCTGAATGCGGCCAACGAAGTGGCCGTTTCAGCCTTTCTTCAGGGCCGGATCGGTTTCCTATCGATTCCTGCGCTGGTCGAGAACGCCCTGACCGAGCTGCCTGCGGTCGCGGCCGATTCCCTGGACGCATTGCTGGCGGCGGATGCGCACTCGCGCAAGATCACCGAACTCGCCATTGCCCGCCACTTCGCCCATGCTTGATTCCCACGCCGCCATGAGCCACGCGCATGGGTAATGTCGTCGGCTCCATCTGGTGGATGCTGGTCAGCCTGGGCATCCTGGTGACCTTCCACGAGTTCGGCCATTTCTGGGTCGCGCGCCGCTGCGGGGTCAAGGTCCTGCGCTTCTCGGTGGGCTTCGGCAAGCCGCTGTGGTCGCGCTACGACCGCCACGGCACCGAGTTCGCGATCGCCGCGATCCCGCTCGGCGGCTACGTGAAGATGCTCGACGAACGCGAAGGCGAGGTCGCCCCGGCCGAGCGCGCGCAGGCCTTCAACAACAAGAGCGTGTGGCAGCGCATCGCCATCGTCGCCGCCGGCCCCATCGCCAACCTGATCCTGTGCGTTGCGTTCCTCTGGGCGATGTTCGTGATCGGCAAGCAGGACTACGCGCCGATCGTCGGCCGCGCCGAAGGCCTGGCGCAGCAGGCCGGGTTCCAGCCCGGCGAGCGCATCGTCCGCGTCGGCGACCGCGACGTGGCCACCTGGAGCGAGGCCGCCATGCAGCTGACCGTCGCCGCCATGGATCGCGAAGACGTGCCGGTGCTGACCGAGGACGCGCAGGACGGTGCCAGCCGCACCCACACCCTGCGCCTGTCGCAGCTGCCGGTCGGCTTCGACGAACAGCAGGTGCCGGCCCTGGCCGGCCTGACCTGGCGCTTCACCCTGCAGCCGGCTGTGATCGCCAACGTCGCCCCCGGCTCGGCCGCCGACGGCGTGCTGCGCCCCGGCGACCGCGTGCTGGCGGTGGACGGCAGTCCGATCACCAGCGCCGACCAGGTGGCGCCGCGGGTGCAAGCCCTGGGCCGCGACGGCGGCAACGGCCTGATCGAGGTCGAGCGCAACGGCGAGCGGCTGGCCCTGGAGGTCCATCTCAAGCAGGCCGCCAGCCCCGGCGCGCCGACCTGGAAGCTGGGGGTCGGCATCGGCGAGCAGCGCCGCCCCGCCTACGATGCCACCCTGCGCTACGGCCCGCTGGCGGCGATCCCGGTCGCCTTTCGCGAGACCGGCCGGATGGCCGGCGACACTCTCGGCATCCTGCGCCGCATGCTGACCGGCGAGGCCTCGCTGAAGAACGTCTCCGGCCCGATCACCATCGCCAAGGTCGCCAATGTCTCGGCCAAGCAGGGCCCGGACTGGTTCCTGAATTTCCTGGCCCTGCTGTCGCTGAGCCTGGCGATCATGAACCTGCTGCCGATCCCGATCTTGGACGGCGGGCACTTGCTGTATTACCTTATCGAGTTGGTCAAGGGCAGCCCGCTGAGCGAGCGCGCCATGGCGGCGGGACAATTCGTGGGCCTGACGTTGCTGGCAGGGCTGATGGGGTTGGCGTTCTACAACGACCTCTTCGGCCAGGCCCTGCGATGACCCGCGCCGATTCACTCGACCCGCTGTCGTCTTGCGCCGGCGCCCATGCAACAACGATATCGACCTCTACCGGACGTGACATGACGAGATTTCCCACTCGCCGCCTACTTGCCCTCGCCCTCGCCGCCAGCCTCAGCCTGCCGGCCCTGGCCCAGGTAGCGGAGCCCTTCACCGCCAGCGACATCCGCGTCGACGGGCTGCAACGCATTTCGTCCGGCACCGTGTTCACCTACCTGCCGGTAGAGCGCGGCGACACCGTGGACGAGGCCAAGGTCGCCGAGGCGATCCGTGCGCTGTACCGCACCGGCTTCTTCGAGGACGTGCGCGTCGATCGCCAGGGCAACATCCTGGTGGTCACGGTCAAGGAACGTCCGGCGATCAACAAGCTGACCGTCACCGGCAACAAGGACATCAAGAGCGAGGAACTGCTCAAGGGCCTGTCCGACATCGGCCTCAGCGAAGGCGGCACCTTCGACCGGCTGAGCCTGGACCGGGTGACCCAGGAACTGACCCGCCAGTACAACAACCGCGGCAAGTACAACGTCGAGATCACCCCGACGGTGAGTCCACTGGATCGCAACCGCGTCGACGTGGCCATCGCGATCAAGGAAGGCAAGGCGGCCAAGATCCGCCACGTCAACCTGATCGGCACCGAGAAGTTCCTCAACAAGGACATCCTGGAGAACTGGGAGTCGCGCGAGCACAACTGGCTGTCCTGGTACCGCCGCGACGACCAGTATTCCAAGGAAAAGCTGTCCGGCGACTTGGAGAAGCTCAACTCCTGGTACCTGGATCGCGGCTACGTCGACTTCAGCGTCGACTCCACCCAGGTGGCGATCAGCCCCGACAAGCGCGACATGTACCTGACCGCCGGCATCACCGAAGGCGAGCAGTACAAGATCTCCGACATCAAGGTCACCGGCGACACCATCCTGCCGCAGGAAGAGATCGAGAAGCTGGTGATCCCCAAGCCGGGCGACACCTTCTCGCGCGCGCTGCTGGAATACAGCTCCGACGCCATCACCAACACCCTGAGCAACATCGGTTACGCCTTCGCCAAGGTCACCCCGATCCCGACCACCGACCGCGAGAAGCGCACGGTGGCGGTGAACCTGCAGGTGACGCCGGGCCCGCGCGTGTCGGTGCGGCGGATCGTGTTCCGCGGCAACACCCGCACCTCCGACGAAGTGTTGCGGCGCGAAATGCGCCAGTTCGAAGACACCTGGTACTCGCAGGCGGCGATCGACCGCTCCAAGATCCGCCTGCAGCGCCTGGGCTACTTCGAGACGGTGGACGTGGAAACCCCGCCGGTGCCGGGCAGCAACGACAAGGTCGACGTGGTCTACAACGTCAAGGAGACCACCTCGGGCAGCTTCACCTTCGGCCTGGGCTACTCGCAGACCTACGGCGTCACCACCTCGGTGCAGCTGTCGCAGAACAACTTCCTCGGCGGCGGTAACCGCGTCGCGGTGGATGCTTCGCGCAGCAGCTACCAGGAGCGCTACGCGTTCTCCTACACCAATCCGTTCTTCACCGACGACGGCGTGTCGCTGGGCTACAACCTGTCGTGGCGCAAGCTGGACTACTCCGACTTCGGCACCGCGCAGTACAACAGCACCAACGGCGCGGCGCAGGTGATCTTCGGCGTGCCGATCACCGAGACCGACAGCGTCTCGCTGATGTTCGGCGTGGACAGCAACCAGATCACCACCTATCCCGGTTTCACCCCGCAGGCGATCATCAACTACATCGATGCGATGGGGACCAAGACCTTCCACGCCTGGCGCAGTGAACTGGGCTGGGCCCGCGACACCCGCGACCAATACTTCATGCCGACCCGCGGCATGTACCAGCGCGTGGGCCTGGAAGCCACCCTGCCCGGCTCGACCGTGGAGTACTGGAAGCTCAACTACCAGATCTCCAAGTACTGGCCGCTGTCGTCGTCGCTGGTGCTGAATACGCGTGCCGAATTCGGCTACGGCGACAGCTACGGCAGCGACGTGTCGCGCGACATCTGCGGCAGCTACACGAACGATGCGCAAGGCACCACGACCTTCAACTCGCAGGCCTGCGACGGTTCCAACCTGATCCGCCGCGTCACCGCCTCGGGCCTGCCGTTCTACGAGAACTTCTACGCCGGCGGCACCAACTCGGTCCGCGGCTTCGAGGACAACACCCTCGGCCCGCGCTCCGAAGCCACCGCCTCGTACCGCCGCGGCCAGCCGCTGGGCGGCTCGTTCAAGACCGTCGGCTCCTTCGAAATGTACTTCCCGAAGCTGTTCGACAGCCCGTCGGCGCGCATTTCGGCGTTCGTCGATTTCGGCAACGTGTTCAACGGCGTGGACAACTTCAAGTCCAACGAACTGCGTGCGTCCACCGGTATCGCCCTGCTGTGGCGGGCGCCGGTCGGCCCGATCTCGATCAGCTATGCGATTCCGCTGAAGAAGGAAGACAACGACGAGATCGAGCGCCTCCAGTTCACGTTCGGCGGCCAGTTCTGATCGAGGCGTGACGCGGCCTTCACATCGCATCGCCGCTGCGCCAACGTAGTGCCGCCGCCAATCGGGGCGGCACTACAATCAGGACGCAATCAGATGAAGAAGACCAATCGCGGTTCTGTAACGGGCTGGTGTTTCGCTTCTTTATTGGCGCTTTCCACGTTCTCGGGCGTGGCGATGGCTGACTGTTACGATAATTACTCGGCCTGCCTGGCGCATCCGGACGGCATGAACTGCGACGCAAACTTGCGATATTGCCTTGCAAACACCAAGTCACCGGGGCAGGGACAGATCGTCCTCGGCGAGCAGCTTCAGAGTAGCGTCGCCAAACACGATCTGGCCAAAGTAGCCGCAACCGATCCGAAATCCACCAGCCACCGCGGCAGCTGATCTCGGAAAAGCAGTTTCCTGATGCATCCACGAGGCCCGGTCAACCCGGGCCTCGTCGTGACTAGCACACGAGCAGAGAATAGACTTCTATCCGTGATGAATTCCTATACCGCTGACGAGATCGCCGAGCGTTTCGGCCTGCAGGTGCATGGCGACGGCAGCGTCGCGGTGCATGGCGTGGCCACGCTGGCGCAGGCCGGCCCGGGGCAGCTCAGCTTCCTGGCCAATCCCCGCTACCGTGCGCAACTGGCCGACAGCACCGCGGCCGTCGTGGTGCTGCGCGCCGACGACGCCGAGGCGGCGCCGGGCACCGCGCTGATCGCGCGCGATCCGTACGTGGCCTTCGCCAAGATCGCCGCGCTGTTCGACGTGGCCCCGCTGCGGCCGCCCGGCATCCATCCCAGCGCCAGCATCGATCCCAGCGCGCAGGTCGCGGCCAGCGCGCACATCGGCGCCTTCGTCAGCATCGGCGCGCGCAGCGTGGTCGGCGAAGGGTGCGTGATCGGCCCCGGCTGCGTGATCGGCGAGGACTGCCAGGTCGGCGCCGGCAGCGAACTGATCGCCCGCGTCACCCTGGTCACCCGGGTGCGCCTGGGCCAGCGCGTGCGCGTGCATCCCGGCGCGGTGCTCGGCGCCGACGGCTTCGGCCTGGCGATGGATGCCGGCCGCTGGATCAAGGTGCCGCAACTGGGCGGCGTCAGCATCGGCGACGATTGCGAGATCGGCGCCAACACCTGCGTGGACCGCGGTGCGCTGGAAGACACCACCCTCGAAGAAGACGTGCGCCTGGACAACCTGGTGCAGGTCGCGCACAACGTGCACATCGGCGCGCACAGCGCCATCGCCGGCTGCACCGGCATCGCCGGCAGCGCCAAGATCGGCCGCTACGTGATGCTCGGCGGCGCGGTCGGCGTGGTCGGCCACCTGGAGATCTGCGACAAGGTCGTGGTCACCGGCAAGTCGGTCGTGCGCAACTCCATCCACGAGCCGGGCGAGTACTCGTCCGGCACCCCATTGACCGACAACCGCACGTGGCGCAAGAACGCCGCGCGCTTCAAACAGCTCGATGCCCTGGCCCGTCGCATCCTGTCTGTCAGCAAGGAGAAGGAATGAGCCACGATCAGCCCCTGCCGGACATCGCCCAGATTCGCGCACTGCTCCCGCACCGCTACCCGTTCCTGCTGGTGGACAAGGTGGTCTCGCTGGATTTCGAGAACCGCCGGATCGTCGCGCACAAGAACGTGAGCATCAACGAGCCGTATTTCCAGGGCCATTTCCCCGGCCAGCCGATCATGCCCGGCGTGCTGATCATCGAGGCGCTGGCGCAGGCCGGCGGCATCCTGACCCAGTTGGCGATGGGCCGCGACGCGCAGTCCAAGCTGTTCTACATGGTCAAGGTCGACAACGCCCGCTTCAACAGCCAGGTGGTGCCCGGCGACGTGCTGGAGCTGCATGTGGAGATCAAGCGGGTGATCCGCAACATGGCGGTGTACTACGGCGAGGCCAAGGTCGACGGCAAGGTCGTGGCCTGCGCCGAAGTGCTGTGCGCCGGCACCCGCGAATGACCCTGGCAGGAGACCTGCAATGAGCGCCAACGCCCCCCTGATTCACCCCTCCGCGATCATCGACCCCGGCGCGAAGCTCGCCGCCGACGTGCGCGTCGGCGCCTTCACCGTGATCGGCGCCGAGGTGGAGATCGGCGAAGGCTGCGAGATCGGCTCGCATTGCAGCATCGTCGGCCCGACCCGGCTGGGCCGCGACAACCGCCTGGTCGGCCACGTCGCGCTCGGCGGCGACCCGCAGGACAAGAAGTTCGCCGGCGAACGCACCGAACTGGTGATCGGCGACCGCAACGTGATCCGCGAGTTCGTCACCGTCAGCCGCGGCACCGGCAGCGGCGGCGGCATCACCCGGGTCGGCAGCGACAACTGGTTCCTCGCCTACACCCATGTCGCCCACGACTGCATCGTCGGCAACCACTGCGTGTTCTCCAACAACACCACCCTGGCCGGGCATGTGGAAGTGGGCGACCACGTCATCATCAGCGGCTTCGCCGGCGCGCATCAGTTCTGCCGCATCGGCGATCACGCCTTCCTCGGCATGGGCGCGCTGATCAACGGCGACGTCCCGCCGTTCACCATGGTCGGCGGCAATTCGCTGGGACGCCCGCGCGGCATCAACAGCGAAGGACTCAAACGCCGCGGCTTCGATCCCGAACGCGTGGCCGCGATCAAGCGCGCCTACCGTGCGCTGTACGTGGCCGGCCTGCCGCTGGCCGAGGCCAAGCACCAGTTGGCGGTGCTCGCCGAAGGCAGCGAGGACGTGCGTGCGATGCTGGAATTCATCGAATCCAGCGAGCGGCCGTTGTTGCGATGAACGCCGGAGCCGGGACTCGGGACCCGGGACCCGGGGCCCGCAATGAGGTCACCGGTGCTTCCAGCTTCCCGCCGGAAGTCGCGGCGTTCCCTTCTCTTGGTCGGGATCCGGCGCTCTCTGTCCCGGGCCCCGGGTCCCGGGCCCCGGGTCCCGACTCCATCCGCATCGCCCTCGTCGCCGGCGAGGCCTCCGGCGATCTGCTGGGCGCGGGGCTGATCGAGGCGCTGCGCGCGCGCTACCCCGACGCCGAGTTCGCCGGGGTCGGTGGCGAGGCGATGCGCCAGGCCGGTTGCGAGACCTGGTTCGACGCCAGCGAGCTGGCGGTGATGGGCCTGCTGGAAGTGCTGCGGCACCTGCCGCGCCTGCTCACGCTGCGCCGCGCGCTGCGCGAGCGGTTGCTGGCGTGGCGGCCGGACGTGTTCGTCGGCATCGACGCCCCCGACTTCAATCTCGGCGTGGAGCGCTGGCTGAAGCAGCGCGGGCTGCGCACCGTGCATTACGTCAGCCCGTCGGTGTGGGCCTGGCGCGAGCAGCGCGCGGCCAAGATCGGCGCCAGCGCTGACCGGGTGCTGTGCCTGTTCCCGATGGAGCCGGCGATCTACGCCAAACACGGCGTGGATGCGCGCTTCGTCGGCCATCCCATGGCCGACGCGATCGCGCTGCACGCCGACCGCGACGCCGCGCGGGCCCCCCTCGGCCTTCCCGCCAACGTGCCGGTGCTGGCGGTCCTGCCGGGCAGCCGCCTGGGCGAGATCGGCAAGCTCGGCGACACCTTCTTCGCCGCCGCCGCGCAGGTGCTGCAGCAGTTGCCGAACGCGCGCGTGCTGGTGCCGGCCGCCAATGCCGCGTGCAAGGCGCTGATCGCCGAGCAACTCGCGCGCTCGGCCTTGCCGCCGGCCGCCACCCAGGTGCTGGACGGCAACGCGCGCACCGCCCTGCTCGCTGCCGACGCGGTGCTGCTGGCCTCCGGCACCGCAACCCTGGAAGCCATGCTGGTGAAGCGGCCGATGGTGGTCGGCTACAAGGTCGCCCCGCTCACCTACCGCATCGTCAAGGCGCTGGGTTTGCTGAAGGTGGACCGCTACGCGCTGCCCAACATCCTGGCCGGCCACGATCTGGCGCCGGAACTGATGCAGGACGCCTGCACCCCCGACGCGCTGGCCGCCGCCCTGCTGCACTGGCTGCGAGACCCGCAGGCGGTGGCGGCGCTGCAGCCCGAGTACGAACGCCTGCACCTGCTGCTGCGCCAGGACGCCTCGGCACGCGCGGCGGATGCGGTGGCTGAATTGATGGAAGGTGGGGACCCGGGACCCGGGGCCCGGGACTCGGAACGGCACATCCCGTGAACGGACAGCAGCCAGAATTGCAGCTCTTCCCCGGGTCCCGGTTCCCGGGTCCCGGGCCCCGGCTCTACGCCGGCGTCGACGAGGCCGGCCGCGGTCCGCTGGCCGGGCCGGTGGCAGTGGCGGCGGTGGTGTTCGATCCGGCGCGCACCCGCATCAACGGGCTGGACGATTCCAAGCAACTGACCGCGGCGCGGCGCGAGACGCTGTATGCGCGCATCGTCGAGCGGGCGCTGGCCTGGCAGGTGGTGCTGATCGAGGCCGAGGAGATCGACCGCCTGAACATCTACCAGGCGACCATGCTGGGCATGCGCCGCGCGGTCGAGGGCGTGGCCCACGTCGCCGGCTTCGCCCGCATCGACGGCAACCGCGTGCCCAAGGGCCTGCCCTGCGCCGCCGAGGCGCTGGTCGGCGGCGATGCCCGCGACCGCGCGATCATGGCCGCCTCCATCGTGGCCAAGGTCACCCGCGACCGGATCATGCAACGCCTGCACGACGAGCACCCGCACTACGGCTTCGATCTGCACAAGGGCTACGCCACCCCGGCGCACCTGGCGGCACTGGCCGCGCACGGCCCCTGCATCCACCACCGGCGCAGCTTCGCGCCGGTCAGGATGGCCCTGGAAAGCCGGGACCCGGGTCCCGGGACCCGGGTCCCGGAACAGCAACTGGTCGCATAAGCTCCGAATTCGACGCCACTTACCGTTACCGGTGTCCACGCCGATCGCGCGATGGTCCCAAGCGCGTGCGCGGACGGCAGTCCTGGCTTTTGCTTTTCCGGGTCCCGGGTCCCGGGTCCCCGGTCCCGGCTCTTCCGCCTGTCAAGCCTTGCCCGGCTCGCCCCCCGCCGCTACCCTGCCCGGGCATCGCTCTGGTTCCGCATGTCCACTTCCCGCTTCGCCCATCTGCACATCCACACCGAGTTCTCGCTGGCGGATTCGACCATCCGTGTGCCCGAGAAACCGGATCAGGCTGACCCGAAGAAAGCCAAGCAGGCCAACCTGCTCAGCCGCGCAGTGGAGCTGGACCTGCCTGCGCTGGCGGTCACCGACCTCAACAACCTGTTCGCGCTGGTCAAGTTCTACAAAGCCGCCGAGGGCGTGGGCATCAAGCCGATCGCCGGCGCCGACCTGCTGATCGCCGACGGCGCCCAGGCGCCGTGGCGGCTGACCGTGCTGTGCCGCAACCGCGACGGCTACCTGAGCCTGTCGCGGCTGCTGACCCGCGCCTGGCTGGAAGGCCACCGCAGCGAAGGCGGCGTGGCGCTGCGCCCGGAATGGCTGCAGACCGGCAGCGACAACCTGTTCGCGCTGGCCGGCCGCGAGAGCCTGGCCGGGCGCCTGGCCAGCGAAGGCCGCCACGACCTGGCCGAGCAGCAACTGGCCGACTGGCAGCGCATCTTCGGCGACGGCCTGCACCTGGAACTGACCCGAACCGGCCGCGACGGCGAGGAGGCGTTCAACCAGTTCGCCCTGCACGCCGCCGGCACCCGCGGCCTGCCGGTGATCGCCAGCAACGACGTGCGTTTCCTGTACGCCAGCGACTTCGCCGCGCACGAGGCGCGCGTGTGCATCTCCTCCGGTCGCGTGCTCGACGACCCCAAGCGTCCGCGCGACTACAGCGACCAGCAGTACCTGAAGTCGGCCGAGGAAATGGCCGCGCTGTTCGCCGACATCCCCGACGCGATCGACAATACGCTGGCGCTGGCGCAACGCTGCAACATCGAGATGCAGCTGGGCACCTACTTCCTGCCCGCCTACCCGGTGCCCGACGACGAGACGCTGGACAGCTGGATCCGCAGCCAGTCGCGCGACGGCCTGGCCGCGCGCCTGGAAAAGAACCCGCTGGCGCCCGGCAAGACCCGCCAGGACTACGTGGACCGGCTCGAGTTCGAGCTGGACACCATCATCAAGATGGGCTTCCCCGGCTACTTCCTGATCGTGGCCGACTTCATCCAGTGGGGCAAGAATCAGGGCATCCCGATCGGCCCGGGCCGCGGCTCCGGTGCCGGTTCGCTGGTGGCGTGGGCGCTGCAGATCACCGACCTGGACCCGCTGCCGTACAACCTGCTGTTCGAGCGCTTCCTCAACCCGGAACGCGTGTCGATGCCCGACTTCGACATCGACTTCTGCATGGATCGCCGCGACGAGGTGATCGACTACGTGGCGCGCAAGTACGGCCGCGACCGGGTCAGCCAGATCATCACCTACGGCACCATGGCCGCCAAGGCGGTGGTGCGCGACTGCGGCCGCGTGCTCGGCTTCCCGTACGGCCTGGTCGACGGCGTCGCCAAGCTGATCCCCAACATCCTCGGCATCACGCTGAAGGATGCGATGGGCGAAGGCAAGGACAGCGAGATGGCCTCGCCGGAGCTGATCCAGCGCTACCAGGCCGAGGACGACGTCCGCGACCTGATGGACCTGGCGCGGCAGCTCGAGGACCTGACCCGCAACGCCGGCAAGCACGCCGGTGGCGTGGTGATCGCGCCGACGCCGCTGTCCGACTTCTGCCCGCTGTTCGCCGAACACGACGTCGACAACTTCGGCAAGAACCCAGTCACCCAGTTCGACAAGGACGACGTCGAACAGGTCGGCCTGGTCAAGTTCGACTTCCTCGGCCTGCGCACCCTGACCATCATCGACTGGGCGGTGAAGGCGATCAACGTGCGCCACGCGCGCGCCGGCATTCCGCCGGTGGAGATCGCCGCGATCCCGCTCGACGACGCGCCGACCTACAAGGGCATCTTCGCCTCGGGCAACACCGGCGCGGTGTTCCAGTTCGAATCCTCGGGCATGCGCCGGCTGCTGAAGGACGCCCGCCCCGACCGCTTCGAGGACCTCATCGCGCTGGTCTCGCTGTACCGCCCCGGCCCGATGGACCTGATCCCCTCGTTCAACGCGCGCAAGCACGGCCAGGAAGAGATCGTCTATCCCGATCCGCGCACCGAAGCGATCCTGAAGGACACCTACGGCATCATGGTGTACCAGGAGCAGGTGATGCAGATGGCGCAGATCGTCGGCGGCTACTCGCTGGGCGGCGCCGACCTGCTGCGCCGCGCGATGGGCAAGAAGGTGCCGGCGGAAATGGCCAAGCACCGCGAGATCTTCCGCGAGGGTGCGGCCAAGGGCGGCGTCGGCGAGGCCAAGGCCGACGAAATCTTCGACCTGATGGAGAAGTTCGCCGGCTACGGCTTCAACAAGTCGCACGCCGCCGCCTACGCGCTGGTCAGCTACCAGACCGCGTGGCTGAAACGCCACTACCCGGCCGAGTTCATGGCGGCCACGCTGTCCTCGGACATGGACAACACCGACAAGGTGGTCGGCTTCCTCGACGAGGTGCGCAACCTCGGCCTGACCGTGCTGCCGCCGCGCATCAACGCGTCGGCCTACATGTTCGAGGCGGCCACGCCGGACACCATCCAGTACGGTCTGGGCGCGATCAAGGGCGTGGGCCGCGGCGCCTGCGAAGCGATCGTGGCCGAGCGCGAGCGCGGCGGCGAGTACGCCTCGCTGCTGGATTTCTGCACCCGCGTGGAGTCGGCCAAGCTCAACAAGCGCACGCTGGAAGCGATGATCAACGCCGGCGCGATGGACGGGCTGGGCAGCAACCGCGCCACGCTGATGCTGCAGTTGCCGGAGGTGATGAAGGCCACCGAGCAGATGGCGCGCGAGCGCGCCTCCGGACAGAACTCGCTGTTCGGCGGCGCCGACACCAGCGCGCCTGCGCTGCGCCTGGACCTGCCGGAGAGCAAGGAATGGCCGCTGGGCCAGTTGCTGGCCGGCGAACGCGAGACGCTGGGCTTCTACCTCAGCGGCCATCCGTTCGATCCGTACCGCGACGAAGTGCGCGAACTGGTCGGCTGCGACCTGAGCGCGCTGGAGAAGATCTGCGCGCAATCCGGCGGCGGCCGCGGCGGCAGTGGCGACGGCGAGAAGCGCGCGTGGCGCCCGGAGGTCAGCGCGATCCTCGCCGGCCAGGTGGTTGGCGTGCGCCGCAAGGGCGACAGCCAGGTGTTCGTGCAACTGGAGGACGGCCGCGGCCGCATCGAGTGCAGCGCGTTCTCCGACGCCATCGCCGAATTCGGCCACCTGCTGACCCGCGACCGCATCCTCATCGTCAAGGGCGGCGTGCGCGAGGACGAATTCAACGGCGGCTATGCCATGCGCATCCGCCAGTGCTGGGACTACGAGCAGATCTGCACGCACCACGCGCAGCGCCTGTCGCTGCGCCTGGACCTGCGCCAGCGCAGCGCCTGGCCGCGCATCGACGGCCTGCTCGCCCGCCACCGTCCGGGCAAGACCCCCCTGCGCCTGGACCTGCTGCTGCAGTCGGCGCAGGGCGGCATCGCCGGCATGCTCGACCTCAACGGCAGCCATTCGGTGCGCGTGGATCCGCAGCTGCTGGACGCCCTGCGCGGCGACCCGGCGGTGCGCGCGGTGAAGGTCAAGTACAGCCCGCCGTGGGCGAACTGACCCTCGCTGCAAACCGAATCGGCTCTCTCTTTTTTCCTTCCGTTCTGGATATCCGCATGCGCTTTTTGCTCCTGTCCTGCTGCATTTTGTTGTTGACTGCCTGCGGCAAGGGTCCGCAAACCTTCCGCTTCGACAATCCGACCGGGCAGGCCTTGCCGATCCAGGTCGATGGACAGTCGCACAGCATCCCCGCACATGCCGACCTGGCCCTGGAACTGGCACCGGGCGCGCACACCCTGCAGACCGCGCAACTCGGCCGCGTCCCCTTCATCGTCTACGCCGATCACGACGGTGCCCTGGTCAACCCCACCCTGTCGGATTACTACTGGATCGACGAGATCTACTGGACCAGCACCGCACGTCCGCGCGAGTTTCAGGGCGATGGGGTCGTCGAGGTGCGGGGCGTGGCACTGAAAGGCCGCTACGGGCAAGTCCACGACTTGTTCATCGTCAAGGACTGGGACTTCGACGTGCATACCCCGTTCCCCGAGAACGCCGTCGGCGCAGTCGACAGCAGCGGCGGCCGGCGCATGCGCAAGATTTTCGCGCCCGACGACTTCGTCGCCTACGTCGAGAGCAGCCACGATGCCCCTGGCTATGTCGCGGCGCATCAGCCGCGCGATTGGCAGCCGCCGCAGCGCCGGGTCACGCCCGCGGCCGAACGCCTGCCGGCCTTGCCGCCGGTGATGGAGGCGCACGCCGGGCCGCTGCGCGCGCTGGCCAACGCCTACCTGCACGCGACCGATCCGGCGGAGCAACAGCGCCTGCGCAAGACCTACGTGTCCACGCAGATCGACTTCACCCATGCCACCGCGCGCCTGTTCAGCGGCCTGTCGGTGGACGACAACAAACGCGTCAACGACTTCGTCGAGGGCATGCACCAGATTATGCACAGCCCTGCGCTGGTGACCGGCCCCTGAGCCGGGTACCGGACGGCCGCGTACGGGCCGCCACGCGGCATTCGGCTAAACTCCCCACTTCACGTTCTCCACGGCTTCCAATGAACCCGAACTACCTCGACTTCGAGCAACCCATCGCCGATCTGGAAGCCAAGATCCAGGAACTGCGCAACGCCAGCACCGGCCCGGCGGTCAACGTCGACGCCGAGGTGGGTGCGTTGGAGGACAAGCTGCGGGTGCGTACCGCGCAGATCTTCCGCGACCTGTCCTCGTGGCAGATCTCGCAGCTGGCGCGGCACCCGCAGCGCCCGTACACGCTGGACTACATCAACGTGTTCTGCGACGAGTTCCAGGAACTGGCCGGCGACCGCGCGTTCGCCGACGACAAGGCCATCGTCGGCGGCCTGGGCCGCATCGACGGCCGCGCGGTGGTGATCATCGGCCACCAGAAGGGCCGCGACACCAAGAGCAAGATCGCGCGCAATTTCGGCATGCCGCGTCCGGAGGGCTATCGCAAGGCACTGCGCCTGATGAAGCTGGCCGAGCGCTTCAAGCTGCCGCTGCTGACCTTCATCGACACCCCCGGCGCCTACCCCGGCATCGGCGCGGAGGAGCGCGGCCAGAGCGAGGCGATCGCGCGCAACCTGCTGGAGATGGCCGAGCTGAAGGTGCCGGTGATCTGCACCGTGATCGGCGAAGGCGGCTCCGGCGGCGCGCTGGCGATCGGCGTGGGCGACCGCACCCTGATGCTGGAATACGGCACCTACTCGGTGATCTCGCCGGAAGGCTGCGCCTCGATCCTGTGGAAGGATGCGTCCAAGGCCAAGGACGCCGCCGAACAACTCGGCCTGACCGCCAAGCGCCTGTCCGCGCTGGGCCTGGTCGACAAGGTGATCCGCGAACCGATCGGCGGCGCCCACCGCAACCCCACGCAGATGGCCAAGCGCCTGAAGGCGGTCCTGCTCAACGAACTGCACGCCCTGGAACAGCAGCCGATCGAGCAGTTGCTGGAGAAGCGCTACGCGCGCCTGCGCAGCTACGGCGCGTACGAGACGGCGTGAGGCGCCGGGCGGCGCCTCGGGATTGGGAAATCGGGATTGGGGATTCGTAAAAGCCCGTTCCCGGCGCCGAAGTGTTATGGGTAGCCGCGATCAATACCAGGCTGGAAGACCCCGCTCTTGCGAATCCCGAATCCCGAATCCCCAATCCCCGCTCAAAACGGCTTCGCCAGCACCAGCCAGATCACCACCAGCAGTCCCAGCACCGGCAGTTCGTTGAACAGGCGCAGCGCGCGCGAGGACGGCAGGGGCTGCGCCTGCCCCACGCGCTTGAGCCAGCGGCCGGTGAAGATGTAGTAGGCCAGCATCAGCGCCACCAAGCCGAGCTTGGCGTGCAGCCAGCCGCTGTGGCCGGGCGCGACCATCGTCGGGAAGTCCGGCAGCACCTTGTAGCCCAGCCACAGGGTGAGCCCCAGCAGCAGCGCCAGGCCGAACATGCTGTGGCCGAAGCGGTACAGGCGCCGCCCCATCAGCGCCAGGCGCTCCTGCACCTGCGGCTGGCCCGCGCTCTCGGCGATGTTGACCAGGATCCGCGGCAGGTAGAACACCGCCGCCATCCATGCGATCACGAACAGCAGATGCAGGGACTTGATCCACAGATAGAGTTGCATGCGCTGGCTCCGGGTCGCTGGCGTAGGATGTGCGGCCATTTTCGCCGATTCGCCCGGCGCCCGCACGGACCACACGCCCGCATGGACAAACAGTACGACGCCGACTACTTCCAGCGCTGGTATCGCCGCGACGGCATCGGCGACGCCGCACGCCTGGCGCGCAAGGTCGGGCTCGCCGTGGCACAGGCCGAGTACTACCTGGAACGGCCGATCCGCAGCGTGCTCGACATCGGCTGCGGCGAAGGCGCCTGGCGCGCGCCGCTGCTGAAGCTGCGGCCGAAGCTGCGCTACCTCGGCTTCGACAGCAGCGACTACGCCGTCGCCCGCTACGGCCGCCACCGCAACCTGCACCCGGCGCGCTTCGGCGATTTCGCCTGGTTGCGGCCATGCGCGCCGGTGGACCTGCTGGTGTGCTCGGACGTGCTGCACTACGTGCCCAGCCGCGAACTGCGCCAGGGCCTGCCTGGCCTGGTGGAGCTGTGCGGCGGGGTGGCGTTCCTGGAGACCTTCGCCGCCGAGGACGACTTCGACGGCGACCACGCCGGCTTCCAGCCCCGTGCAGCGCGCTGGTACCGGCGCCAGTTCGGTGCGCTCGGGCTGCGCCCGGTCGGCAGTCATTGCTGGCTGGCGCCAGCGCTGGCGGGCGATGCGGCGGCGCTGGAGACGATTGGTCTGGTGCCCCATTAAGGTGCAAATGCCCGGAATGGGTTATGCTGCACGGCAGCATACGCTCAGGATGGAAACGCCGGCATGCTCTACCAGTGGCACGAACTGACCCGTAACCTGCTCGCCCCCTGGGTGCACCAGGCCGAAGCCAACGCCAAGATCTTCTCCGACCCCAACAGCCTGTGGTCGACGCTGCCCGGTGCCGAGCGCCTGGCCGCCAGCAACGAACTGATGCACCGCCTGGGCAAGGACTACGAGAAGCCGGCCTGGGCGCTGGACCATGTCGAGGTCGACGGCCACGCGCTGCCGATCGTCGAACAGGAAGTGCTGCGCAAGCCGTTCTGCCGGCTGCTGCGCTTCAAGCGCTTCAGCGACGACGCCAAGGTGGTGGACGGACTCAAGAAGCAGCCGGCCGTACTGGTCGTGGCGCCGCTGTCCGGCCACCACGCCACGCTGCTGCGCGACACCGTGCGCACCCTGCTGCGCGACCACAAGGTCTACGTCACCGACTGGATCGATGCGCGCATGGTGCCGCAGGCCGACGGCGACTTCGGCCTGGACGACTACGTGCGCTACGTGCAGGACTTCATCCGCCACATCGGCGCCGAGTCGCTGCACGTGATGAGCGTGTGCCAGCCGACCGTGCCGGTGCTGGCCGCGGTGTCGCTGATGGCCGGGCGCGGCGAGACCACGCCGCGTTCGCTGGTGATGATGGGCGGCCCGATCGACGCGCGGCGCAGCCCTACCGAGGTCAACAACCTGGCCACGCGCAATCCGCTGTCCTGGTTCGAGCACAACGTCATCCACACCGTGCCGCCGGCCTACCCCGGCCACGGCCGCGAGGTCTACCCGGGCTTCCTGCAGCACATCGGCTTCCTGGCGATGAACCCGAGCCGGCACTTCATGTCGCACTGGGATTTCTACGCCAACCTGGTCAAGGGCGACCTGCAGGACGCCGAGGCGCACCGCCGTTTCTACGACGAGTACAACGCGGTGCTGGACATGCCGGCCACCTACTACCTGGACACCATCCGCGTGGTGTTCCAGGAGTTCCTGCTGCCGCGCGGGGAATGGGTGATCGACGGCGAGCGCGTCGACCCGGCCGCGATCCGCGACACCGCGCTGCTCAGCATCGAAGGCGAACTGGACGACATCTCCGGCCTGGGCCAGACCGCCGCCGCGCAGGACCTGTGCACCGGTATCCCCTCCGCTCGCCGCCAGCACCTGGAAGTGCAAGGCGCCGGCCATTACGGCATCTTCAGCGGCCGCCGCTGGCGCGACATCGTGTATCCGCAGGTGCGCAGCTTCATCGCCGCCAACGCCGGCGCCAGCCGCGCGCCGGCGGCCGGCAACGTCACCCCGCTCAAGCGCCGCGGCAGCCGCAAGGCCGGCTGAGCCGTGCAGCGTCCGCGGCCGGCATTCGCCAGCCGCGGCGCCTCGTCATTGCCCCGCGCTGTGCACCAGCAGGTGCTTGGCGAGCATGCCGTGCAGCTTGCCGACCGCACGCGCCAAGTGCAGCGTGCCGACCAGCAGCACGATGCCCAGCGCACTCCACACCGGCAGCAGCCACGGTGCGCTTTCGGTGACGTTCCAGTCGACGAACATCGCATTGAACTGCTGCGGCAGGAAGAACCCCAGCGGCGCCGACGCCAGCGCCAGCCCCGTACTCAGCAGGGTGATGAACACGCTGAAGTAGAAGGTGCCCAGCGGCAGCATCAGCAGGAAATACAGCATCGTGGTCCAGGTGCGCGCGTCGGTGAACATCTGCCCGATGCGCCGCAGCCAGGGTTGTGTGCGCTCGCTGTACAGCGGCCGCCGCGGCATGCGCTCGCCCAGCAGCACTTCCACCACCCGGCCTTCCACCAGCGACAGCAGCCGCACCGAACCGAAGAACAGCACCAGCAGCGGCACGCCGACGATCAGGATCAGCATGCCCGCCGACACGCTGACCCCGGTCACCACCCAGGTGAAGTAGAAGATGCCGGTGACCAGCGACAACAACATGTAGAACAGGCTGCCGTAGGCGCGCGGATCGGCGGCCACGCCAAAGAAGCGGCCGGCCAGCGAGCGGCGTTTGGGTGGCGCCGGCGGGCGCAGCGCGCGGTTCACCGTCACCTCGGTATCGCGGTAGATCTCGGCCACCTCCTCCGGTGCGCCGTAGCTACCGGCGACGCCGGCGATGACCTCGGCCTCGCTCTTGCCCGGCTGCTCGGCCAACTCCGAACGCAGGTATTCCTCCGCGTCGTACAGCGCGTCCTGGATCAGCGCGGGGTCGGCGCCGCCCAATGCCGCACGCAGTTGCGCCAGGTAGTCGGGAATGGTGGTCGGCAAGGGCCGTGGTGCGGTGTGTGCGCTGCTCATTCTGAAATCCCCTTCAGCACGGAATCGACGGAATCGCGGGTGGCTCTCCACGCCGCGGCCCATTGCCGCAGCGTGGCCAGGCCCGCCGCGGTGATGCGGTAGTAACGCCGCGGCGGCCCGGCCACCGACGGCTCGACATGGCTGGACAGCAACCCCGCCGCCTCCAGGTTGCGCAGCACCGGGTACAGCGCGCTCTGCTTGCCGCTGAGCACGCCCTCGCCCACCTGCTCCATGCGCTTGGCGATGAGATAGCCGTACAGCGGCGCCTCGGCGGCGGCCAGCACCGCCAGCAAGGCCAGCGACACGGTGCCGGCGCTCAGCTCTTTCTGGAATTTCTTCAGCTGCGCATCCGGCTCGACCATGGCATCCCTCACTAGGTTGAAGTAGATACTAGTGCAAAGTTCGACATAGCCCCTGTGCCGTTGGTCATGTCCGCCGCCCCAACCGGCGTTCCAGGCGACAAACTCTTCGGCAACACCACGCTGACTACACTGCGGGACCTTCCTTTGTGCATGCCATCCAGGAGGTCACGCATGAGTTCGACGCCCGCCACCCCAGAGCCCGGGCAGGCCACCGAGGCCAGCTTCGCCAGTTCCGGCAACCAGTTCTCGACCGGCGCGTTCAAGCGCGATCCAGAGGCCGGTTCGGCCTCGGTCGAGTACAGCCGCACGGCTGCACAGGCCAAGTACGGACCGCTGGAATACGCGGCGGTGCACACCGGCAAGGTCGGCGCCGGGCGCAAGCAGGAAAATGGCGACACGGTGTTCAACGTCGAGATGGAGTTCACCCAGGGCCATCGCATCCAGGGCGACTTCAAAGCCGGGCGCCTGGCCGCCGACGGCAGCCTGACCCAGGCCACCGGCGAGCGCGGCCGCTACGAAGTCCGGCTGCGCGGCGATGCCACGGCCGACGCCGCTGCGCGGGTGAATCCCTTCGACCCCACGACCATCCCGGAAGGCGGCCGCGTTAAGCTCGATGGCCAGGTGTTCGCCAAGACCTCGATGGAAGCGGCATTCCGCGGCTTCGCCACGTCCAGCGAGCGCACCGACGCGGCCGGCATGAGCTATGCGGTGGAGCGCCTGGATGCCGATCGCGTCCGCGTCGCGGTCGGTCCGACCCAGGCGGTGGAGCGGCTGGAGGCGGCGGGACTGAAGACCGACATCGCCCAGGCCATGCTGGGCCGGCAGGATGCGCTCGGCCAGGCGACCATGAACACCGCCACCTTCGACCTGCGCGATCCGCAGGCCCAGGCCGCCTACCGCGCGTTCCTGGCCAGCGGCAAGCTCGCCGCCAACGCGCCCGGTGTCACCGAGGTGCAGAAAGTCGAAAGCCTCACCATGAGTTCGGAGACCCGCGCCCAGCTCGGCCTGGGCCCGTTCAAGGCGGAACTGGGCGGCCAGCGCAACAGCGGCGAGAACGTGCGCACCACCTATGCCGACGGCAGCTCCAGCGTGGTCGGCAAGGTGCAGTACGCGGGCAACGTGCCGATGACCCTGACCCGCCAGTTCGACCCGGCGGGAAAGGAGCGCGTGGACGAACGCAGCTACCAGTTCAGCTTCGACAAGGTCGACCACAACCAGGCGCAACTGCTCAACGCCGCGCTCACCGGCAAGGACACCGACCCGGCCAACCCGCCGATCAGGGCTGGCGAGAACGCCACCCTGCGCTTCTCCGAACAGCAGATGGACGCGCTGCGCCATCAGTACCAGCGCGCCGCGCAGGCCAGTCCGATGACCGCGCACGAGGCGGCGGAATATGCAAAGCAGAGTCCGCAGGACTTCGCGATCGGCCTGGCGCGCAATCTGGGTAATTCCCAGTATGGCCTGAGCGAGCGCCTGTTCCGCGTGTCCAGCAGCGCCGGCGGCACGCCGGGCGGCGACCTGGTGCGCATCGACGCGCAGGTCGACCGCGCCGACCCGCCATCACCGTCAGCGCCCACGCGCGCCGCCCCGAGTACCGGCGCCACGCCCGCTGCGCGTGCCGCCGCCGATCCGCAGCAAGAGGCGATGCAACAGGCGATCGCGCGCAAGCTCACGCCCTACGACGCCAACGTCGCGAGCGGCTTACTGCTGGCGGCGCGGCGCGATGGCCTGACCCAGGTCGATCACGTGCTGCGCAACGACAACGGGCGCGTGTTCGCGGTACAGGGCGACCCGATGTCCGCCGACAAGCGCGTGGCCTACGTGGACGCCGCGCAGGCGGCGACCATCCCGGCCGCGGAAAGCGCCAGGCAACTCGCCGCGCTGCCGCCGACGCCGAGCCAGCCACCGGTGCAGGAGGCGCAGGAACCGCAGCGGCGCGCGCTGTCGTAGGCAGCCCTGTCGGCAGCACGGCAATCGCCGTGCCGCCGGCGCATTGGCAGCGGCCGCCGCTTCGGTGAGAATCGGGCGCTCACCGACCGGGCCGCCCTCATGCCGCTGCGCACTTCCCTGCTCGCCCTCGCGTTGTCGCTGTCCACCTTCGCCGCGTCGGCGGGCGCACCGCCGCCGGCGGTGCCGTACCGCAGCCCGCAGCAGATCCTGGACGCCTCCAAGCCCAGCGACTGGCGCACGCTGGATCCGGCCAACACGCTGTACCTGGAGCTGGACACCGGCCGGGTGATCATCGAGCTGGCGCCGGCGTTCGCGCCGCAGCACGTCGGCAACATCCGTACCCTGGCCCACGAGCACTTCTGGGACGGCCTGAGCATCTATCGCTCGCAGGACAATTTCGTGGTGCAGTTCGGCGACCCCGATGGCGAGGAGCCGGGCAAGGCCAAGTCGCTGGGCAGCGCCAAGACCCACTTGCCCGCCGAGTTCCAGCGACCCGCCGCGGGCCTCGCGTTCCAGCCGCTGCCCGATCCTGACGGCTGGGCGGCGCAGGTGGGCTTCGTCGACGACTTTCCGGTAGCGCGCGATCCCAAGGCCGGCACCGCCTGGCTGGCGCATTGCTACGGCACGCTCGGCGCCGGCCGCAACAACGACGAGGACAGCAGCATCGGGGCCGAGCTTTACGTGGTCACCGGGCAGTCGCCGCGGCAACTGGACCGCAACATCACCGTGGTCGGCCGCGTGGTCAAGGGCATGGAACTGCTCAGCGTGATCCCGCGCGGGCCGGACCCGATGGGCTTCTATGAGAAACCCGAGCAGCGCACGCCGATCCGCGCGATCCGCCTGGCCAGCGACGTGCCGGAAGCAGAGCGCACGCCGCTGCAATTGCTGCGTACCGACACCCGAACCTTCCGCGACGTGGTCGAGGCGCGGCGCAACCGCCGCGACGCGTTCTACAAGCGCCCGGCCGGGCACATCGACCTGTGCAACGTGCCGCTGCCGGTGCGCGCGCCGCCGAAGTGACGCGTCATGCGCGCGCCGTCCGGCGCGCTCAGGCGCCGCCGACGCCGCGCCGCTGCGGCGGCTGCGCGTGCAGGAAGCGGATGAAAAGTTCGCGCGGCTGCTCCACGGCGCAGCCGGTCAGCCGCCTGGCGATGTCGCCGCGATGGATGGCACGTTCTACCGCGCGCGCTGGCTGAAGGCCACGCTGCCCAGGATCAGCGCACCGGCCAGCAGCATGGTCCAGGTCAGCGGCTCGCCCAGGAACCACCAGGCCAGCAGCGCGCCGAACACCGGGATCAGGTAGGTCACGGTCGAGGCGCGGGCCGGGCCGATGCGCTGGATCAACCGGTAGTACATCAGGTAGGCCAGGCCGGTGCAGACCACGCCCAGGCCGCCCGCACAGGCCCAGGCCAGCGCCGACACCGGCGCGGTCGGCCAATGCGTGAACGCCAGCGGCGCCAGCAGCAGCGCGCTGCAGCCGAGCGTGGCCGCCGCCGATGCGGCCGGCGGCAGGTCGCCCATATGCCGCTTCACCAGGTTGTAGCCGATGCCGTACAGCAGCGAGGCGGTGGCGCCGGCGAAGGCGGACGGACCGACGCTGAGCCCGGCCGATTTGCCGGTGGCCAAGACCAACACTCCGATGAAGCCGACCAGCAAGGCCAGCGCGCGGCGGGTGCCGATGCGCTCGCCGAAGAACAGGAACGCGATCAACGCAGTGAACAGCACCGTCATCGCGTTGCAGATCGCGCCGATCGCCGCCGGCGCGTGCTGCGCCCCCCACGCGAACAGCAGGAACGGCAGCGCGGAATTGAGCACGCCGATCGCCGCCAGGGTCGGCCAGCGCCGCAGCGGGAAGCGCGCCCGCGCCAGCCACAGGAACGGCAGCAGCACCGCTGCGCCGAGGGCCAGGCGCAGTTCCACCAGCGCGTAGGCACCGAACTGCGGCGCCGCCACGCGCATGAACAGGAACGAGCAGCCCCAGACGACGCCGAGAAAACCCAGTTCCAGCGGCGTGCGCCAGTCGCGCGACGCAGCGCTGTCGGATACGGGCGCGGGAGGGGCAGAGACGATGCCAGGTTGCAGGGAGGTGTCGGAAGTAGGCATGGAGGAGGCTCGCGGTCGACCGGAAACGCGCCGCAGCGATCCTGCGACGCCACGCATCCGCCGCCGGCGGCGGATGCCGGGTGGCGCATCCGCACCGCTCCCTTCTCGCTGCTCTGCCTGCTGCGCATGTCGTGTTCGGCGGTCAGCATCGTCCTGCGCCCCAGGGGCGACAAGCGCGTAGTATCGTCGCGAGCCACAAATCTGCCGCGTGTCTGACCGTGCAACTGCGCCCGTCCCTGCTGCCCGCGCTCGGCGTGTTCGCCGCCGCGGCTCGCCACCAGAACTTCGCCCATGCCGCGGAGGAACTGCATCTCACCGCCAGTGCGGTCAGCCACCATGTGCGGCGCCTGGAAGCGCTGCTCGGCGCCACGCTGTTCCAGCGCCACGCGCGCGGGGTCAAGCTGACCGCCGAGGGCCGGCAACTGGCCGATGCCGCCAGCGCGGCGCTGGCCGACATCGCCGCGGTGGCCGGCAACCTGCATCCGCAGGCCGACACCGCGCCGCTGCGCCTGACCACGCTGCGCTCGCTCTCGTACTGCTGGCTGCTGCCGCGCCTGCCGCGCTTCTGCCAGGCCTACCCGCACGTGCGCCTGGAGATCCAGACCGACTCGGCCTTCTCGCGCTTTGAAGAGGGTGGCCCCGAGCTCGGCATCCGCTACGGCCAGGGCGACTGGCCGGGGCTGACCTCGCACCACCTCATGGACGACGAACTGTTCCCGGTGGCGTCCCCGGCCTTGCCGCAACTGGCGACGCTGCGCCGGCCCGAGCAGATCGCGCAGTTGCCCTTGCTCACCGACATGTCGCCGCAGGGCTGGCGCGACTGGTTCCGCGCCGCCGGCGTGCGCGGCGTGGCCCTGCCGCCGATGCACACCTTCAACGACAGCACCGATGCGATGCGCGCGGCGGTGTACGGCGTGGGCGCGGTGCTCGCGCGCAAGCACATCGCCCAGCCGTATCTGCAGCGCTACGAACTGGTGCGCCTGCCCGGCCCGGCGCTGACCGCGCGCTACTCCTACTACATCGTGCATCCGACCCACCGCCTGCTCAGCCCGGCCGCCAGCCACTTCGTCGACTGGCTCAAGCGCGAGGCGCTGGACGAACGCACGCCGCTGCCGGCGCTGCCGGCCGAGCTGCTCGGGTTGCCGCCGACGGCGGGCTAGCGCTGGCGTAAGCGCAGGGCACACGTGCAGGAACCCGCGGCATCGATCGCGTCGCAGGAGCGGCTTCAGCCGCGACGCCGCGTTACCGGTCGCCTGTGTCGCGGCTGAAGCCGCTCCTACTGGAAACCACGCGAATCGACTCAAGCTCGGGCTGCCAGCCAAACGCCATTGACAAGCGCCACACACCTGGTCATTAATTAACTAATTCGTTAATTATCTAAGCCCCGATGTCCATCGACCGCGTCTTCGAAGCCCTCGCCTCGCGCCCGCGCCGCGAGATCCTGGCCTATCTGTCGGCACAGGAACTCACGGCCGGCGAGATCGCGCAGCGCTTCGCGATGAGCGCGCCGGCGATCTCGCGGCACCTGTCCGTGCTGGAAGCGGCCGGGCTGGTGGCGAGCGAGCGCCGCGGCCAGTTCGTGGTGTACCGGCTCACGCCCGACAACCTGGTCAACACCCTCAGCGGTTTCGCCTTCGAGATCTGCCCCAGCGCCGGCCCACTCAAACGCGAATCGCGCAGGCAGGCCAAGCGCACCGCCTGATCCTTCCGCCCCGGCAACAGGAGTCCGCCGATGACCGCCGCACCGCTCAGCGAACACGCCGCCGCGCAAACCGGATTTCCCTCGGTGCGCCTGCCCTCCTACAGCGGCGGCCTGCCGGTGGAGGTCATCCTGATCGCCCAGCTAGGGGTCGGTGCCGGCGATCCGCTGATCGCCCAGGCCTGCCTGCGCCAGCGCGCGCATCCGCAGTTCCGCGACGCGCTGGACGAACCCTCGGCGCGCCTGGCCGGCACCGATTTCAAAAACGGCGAGTCGACCGCGCTGTACTCGTTCGCGGTCGGCAGCGGCGGTCATCCCTTCCATTGCCATGCCGGGCATCGCATGTTCACCGCGATCACCGGCAGCGGCGGCGCGCTGCTGCGTTTCAGCACCGCCTCGCCGGCGCAACTGGCGCAGGATCCGCAGCATTTCCTCGACGCGCTGCGGCACGTCGAACTGCCCGCCGATTGCCTGTTCAGCGTGCGCTTCGGCGGCGGCACCTGGCACCAGTTCGCGCCGCTGCGCGCGCAGTCCGGGCATCCGGCGTTCTTCGCCCTGTCCTGCCACAGCGACGAAGCCGGCGGCACGCTGGCCGAGGACGTGCGCGCGCAGGTGCTGGCGGGCACCGCCGACATCGCCACCCTCACCGAACTGCTGCCGCCCGCGGTCACCGCGCTGCTGGCCTCGCCGCAGGCGCAGGCGCTATCCGTGCCGACGGTGCAGCTGTCGCTGGTCGCCTCCCCGGGCAGCCGGCGCCTGGCCTGGTGCGCGGGCCTGCGTGCGCTCAGCGGACGTGTGCGGCAGCGGCTGGGTGCCTGGCGGCATCCGGCGGGCTTCGCGGCACTGGCGCCGCGCCTGCCGCGGGCACGGGTGACGCCACAGTTGCTGCCCGCCTCGCTGCTCGAACCGCAGCTGCCCGCGCATCACCACCAGGACAGCGTGCGGCTGACGGTGCCGGCGCAGGCGCTGCGACCGCTTGGCGCGCACGCGCTGATGGCGGCGTTGCTGGATGGCTTCCTGCAGCACCCGCCGCGTGGCGTGACCTGGCTGATGCGCCTGCGCAACGTGCTGGTCGCACCGTTGCGGCTGCGCACCTCGCCGCTGGGCTGCCCGGTGTCCTCGCTGCTGTCGCCGCAGCGCGATCAGGTGTTCGCCGGCCGCTTTCCGGTGCTGGCGCAGGCCTCCACCGCGCAGGCGCAGCGCGTGCAGGTGCTGCTCGGCGCCGACGACCGCCACCTGGTGTTCCGCAGTTGCGTCGGCGTGGCGCTGCGCGACGACGGCAGGGCCGAGTTGAGCCTGGAAACGCGGGTGACGTGCCGCAACCGCTTCGGGCACCTGTACATGGCGCTGATCGCTGCCGTACACCGCCGCTACATCGCCCCGGCGCTGCTGCGCGCGGCTGCCGAGGCGCTGCTGCTGCCGGTAGCCGAGCACGCCGGGCCGGACGCGGTCGTGCCGCTGCGCTGAGCGCATCATCACCCCGCCTTAGCCGATGCCTGCCTAGCCTGCGCCTTCCCCCTAAGAGGAAGGCACATGCCCCAGCTCCGCATCCGCATCACCGGCAGCGAGGACGACGCCCGCGCCATCATCAACCTGCTGTCGAGCCTGGACGGCATCGAACACGTCGAGGAGATCGACGACCTGATGCCGCACATGGACGACGACGATTCCAGCTCCGCCGGCCTGCCCGACGACCAGGGACCCGGCACCCACGAAGTGGAAGTGGAGGCCGGCAATGCCGCCACCGCGCAGAAGGTGCGCGAGGCGGTGGAAGCGCTGGCGTTCGAGCTGGACGTGGTCGTGGAGTTCGAACAGGACGAAGGCTGAGGTCTGCGTCTGGGGCGTTGCGCCGTCTGGCGCAGCGTCCTGGCATGCCCATGGCCAGCATCCTTGCTTTCCAGCGGCGCCAGCCGTGCCTCAGGTATCCCACTTCAAGGCGTCGGGACTGAAGTCCCTCCCACAGTGCACCCAGCCAATGCATCGCGAGCCCCGGCAGGAGTCGTTTTGCTTTTGCTCAAGCGTGAGTGTCAGACGAGAAGAACCGTAGGAGCGGCTTCAGCCGCGACCCACAACCCCTCGTCGTCCACGACTGCTGGACGACGTGCCACTGTTTCGTCGGCAACGCGTGGCAGCACCGCTGCTCGCGCATCATCTCCATCCGTTCCCGTCCGATCCCGTCGGACGGGAACAGCTTCCTCCGCTAGGCGGAACGACGCCGACGTCGGCGCCAGGCGATCAGCCGCCACAGCGCATAGCCGAGCAGCACGAACGGCGCCAGGCCGACCACCGCGCGAATCGCCCAGGCGATCGATCCGGCGAAGATTTCGCCGCTGTCGCGCAGCGCATCACCGATGTCGCTGCGGCTCCGCTCGGCGGTCGGTGCGGTAAACGTCAATGTCACCCGCTGCGTATCCAGGCGCCGGCGCTGCTGTGCGGCTTCCTGGCTGGTGGCGAGCAATTGCGTCTCCACCGCGGCCAGCTTCTCCGACAGCGCGATCATGTCGGCCACGCTGAGATCGCGGCGCTGCTGGAACTCCTGCAGGCGTCGCTGCTCGGCCTGCAGGCGCTGGCGCTGCGCATCGTTGTCCTGCGCCGCCTGCGCCAGATCCTCGGCATGGGTCGTGCGGCTCTCGATCTGGCCGTCCTGGCCCGCCTGCGCGATCAACGGCTCGACCCCGCTGGGCGCGATCCGCACGCTGAGTTCGCCACGCGGCCGCTCGCCACCGCGTTGCTCGACCTGCAACACCGTGCAGGCGCCGAAACTGGATTTCAGGCAGCCGTCCTGCAACTGCTTGAGTCGGGCCGGAATCTGCGCTGCCGGCAGCGCGACGCTGACCTCGTGCTCGTAGGCCAGCGTGGCCATGGCACGATGCTCTTCGCCAGGCGCGCCTGCGGCAAACGACGCGTCTGCCGCCTGCGCCGCGGCTTCGGCGGCCGTCGCAGCACTCCCGGCGGCATCGGCGGCGTAGAGGTCGGCGGCCGGCAACCGCGCGCTCTCGCCGTCGCGGCTGCAGGCAGCGATCGACATCATCAGTGCCAGGGAAGCGCCCCAGCGACGCCAGCCACGACGCGCAGGCAGCAGACCGGGGCGAGCGCCTGCGAGCGCGGCGCGCCCTGCTGCGGCATCGCCCGCGCCCCCAGCCGTCGCGGCGGCCTCCGGATCGAACGCGCGACCGCACACGACACGACCTTCATGGCAACGTCCCTTGTCCTGCATTCCTGTGCTCCTGAATGGCGAAAGGGCCCAGGGTAATCCAATGGCAGGGGCGCCGGCAGCCGTGGCGGGGCTACCCTGGTGGATCGACCCACTCCAGGAACCCCGATGCGCAAGCACCTGCTCGCCGCCGCCCTGCTCGCCGCCCTCGCCGGCTGCCAGAAACCCGCCGACGCGCCCGCCGCCAGCAACGCCGCCCCCGGCCAGGCCGCGGCCGCCACCGATGCAGCCGCCGACGCCAGCTTCGCTGCGCTGTCCAAGCGCGCCGTCGACACCTGGATGCAGTTGTCCCCGGTCGGCGCCACCCAGACCGGCGACCACCGCTACGACAGCGACCTGGACGACCTCAGCGCCGCGGGCCGGCAGAAGAGCCTGGACGCGAGCAAGCAGTTGCTGGCCGAACTGGACAAGCTCGACGTCGCCAAGCTCTCGCGCGAGAACCAGGTGGACGCGGCGATCCTGCGCAACCAACTGCAGTCCGACATCTGGAACAGCGAGGTAGCGCAGGGCTGGGCGACCGATCCGCAGGTCTACAACGGCCTGGCCGGCGGCGCGATCTATGGGCTGATGGCGCGCGAGTTCGCGCCGCTGCCGGAGCGGCTGAAGTCGGCCACCGCGCGCATGGAGAAGATCCCGGCGCTGTTCGCGCAGGCGCGCGCCAACCTGGACCCGGCGCGCGTGTCGGAGATCAGCGCCAAGACTGTGGCCAAGCAGAACCGCGGCATCCTCAGCATCGTCGACAGTTTCATCGTCCCGCATATCCAGGAACTGCCGCAGGCCGACGCGCAGCGCCTGCAGGCCGCGATCGAGGGCCTGAAGAAGGCCGTGGCCGAGCAGCAGACCTGGCTGGACCAGACCCTGGTGCCCAACGCCAAGGGCGACTTCCGCCTCGGCGCGGAGAAGTACGACCAGAAGCTGAAGTTCGCGCTCAACTCCTCGCTGTCGCGCGCCGACATCAAGCAGCGCGCCGAGGCCGAACTCAAGCGCGTGCGCCAGGACATGTACGGCATCGCCCGCACCGTGCTCAAGGACAAGCCCGGCGCGCCGGCCCTGGTCGATGCGCCCAGCGACGAACAGCAGCAGAAGGCGATCGAGGCGGCGCTGGAGCTGGCCTACGCGCAGCATCCCGCGCGCGACAAGGTGGTCGAGGCCGCCAAGGCCTCGCTGGCCGACGCCACCGACTTCGTGCGCAAGAAGGACCTGGTGACCCTGCCCGACGCGCCGGTGGACATCATCCTGATGCCCGAATTCCAACGCGGCGTGGCGGTGGCGTACTGCGATTCGCCCGGCCCGCTGGACAAGAACCTGAAGACCTTCTACGCAGTGTCGCCGATTCCCGACGACTGGACCGCGCAGCAGGCCGACTCGTTCCTGCGCGAATACAACAGCCGCATGATCCACCTGCTGAGCATCCACGAGGGCGTGCCCGGGCATTACGTGGAAGGCTGGCACTCGGCCAAGTTCCCGTCCACGCTGCGCGGCGTGCTGCGTTCGGGCGTGTTCGCCGAGGGCTGGGCGGTGTACACCGAGCGGATGATGCAGGAGCAGGGCTACCTGGACAACGATCCCCTGTTCCACCTGGTGCAGCTGAAGTTCTACCTGCGCAGCATCGCCAACGCGCTGCTCGACCAGGGCGTGCACGTGGACGGCTGGAGCAAGGAACAGGCGCTGCACCTGATGGTCCACGACACCTTCCAGCAGCAGAGCGAGGCCGAGGGCAAGTGGGTGCGCGCACAGCTGACCTCGGCGCAGCTGCCGACCTACTTCGTCGGCGTGCAGGAGCACCTGGACCTGCGCAAGGCGATGCAGGACAAGCTCGGCGCCAAGTTCAACCTCAAGGCCTACCACGACCAGGTGCTGTCCTACGGCGCGCCGCCGGTGCGGTTCGTGCGCGAATTGATGCTGGACGAGCCGATCAAGTAATCGGGATTGGGGAGTCGGGATTTGGGATTGGCAACGTCCCGGTCGCTGAGGCAGCTGGAGAAGAGCCCCCTCGAGTGAGGGGGCTGCCGAAGCCGGCGAAAAGCGGCGAAGCCGGGAGTGTGTGTGACTGCGGTTGTCGTGCATGCGCGCAGCGGCCATCGCGCTGCGGTACACCGCGACCGCGTCAACCCGAGGCGGAGGCAGCAGCGCAAAGGCGTTGCCCGACGCCGCCGCATTCAGCGGCGGCGCCGGCACTGCTCACTCGCCGTAGACCTCGATTTCCGAGTACGCCAACCACGAGTACAGGTTGTTCGCCTCGATCTTCAGGTACTGGGCGCTGCTGCCATTCAAGGCGATGTACACCGGTGCCACGTCGGACTGGTCGGGCTCGGTGTAGTACTGCGGGTTGTCGAAGTACACCGGCCCGGGATTGGTGCTGCCGCCGAACACCGCGCCATGCCGGCCGGCGGAGACGGCGAAGTCGATCGGCTGCGGCGCGCCCGCGGTCTCGCTGGCCGCGGTGCGCACGGTGATGCGCACGCCGGTGACCTTGCGCGTCTGCCCCAGGTTCACGGTGACGCTGCCCCAGTTGGTGCGCGCGTTCCAGTAATCGGTGTCGCTGAAGAAGCGGCCGTCGTACAGCGAGGCCAGGTTGTCCGAATTGGTCGGCGAGGTCGCACCGACGATCGGCAGGCGCTTGATCAGGTTGAGCGAGGACGGCGCCACGTACTGCACCTTGCGCAGCGGCAGGCCCGCCTCGCTGTAGCCGGTGTTGCTCAGGCCGGCCTTGATGTAGGCCTCGCGCTCGATCGGCCGGGTCTGGGTGTTGCCGTAGCGCGAAGCGATCGCGGCGACGATCGGCGCGGCGAACGAGGTGCCTGAGACCGCTTCGGTGCCGCCGTCGTAAATGAGGTTGGTGATCTCGTGCGCCGGCGCCCAGGCCTCGATGCAGGGCCCGACCGTCGATCCCTTGGCGTAGCCACCCCAGCGATCGCTGTTCTGGGCGCCGCCGAAGCGCGAGCCGTCGCGCTGCAAGCCGCCGACCACGACGATGCCGTCCATGTCGCGTGCGGCTCCCTGCTGGGTCTGCGGATCGATGTAGCCGAACGCCACCTTGCACGCGTCCTGCTCCTGCGGCGAGAGCCCGACGGTGTAGGCATTGCCCGCCGACTGGGTGATGAAGAAGCGATTGCTCGCCGCGCGCATCCGACGGCCCCAACGATTGCCGGCGTTGAACGGGTTGTACGTCCCGCCCGGACTCTGATTGAACGACATGTTCAGGACGGCGAATTCGCCCGACGCTTCGGCGTAGCGCACTGCCGCGTCCAGCGCCGTGGCCACCGTGCTTTCGTTCAGATCGGCAAGGCCGAACGCCTTGATCGGCTGACCAGGATTGACGCCGCGCACCAGCTGCCCGTTCTGCCTGGCACCGATCAGGCCAGCCGTCGCGGTGCTGTGCAGGGGGTTGGGCGACAGCGTCGGGAAGTCCTGTCGATACACCACGTTGAGTTCGGAATGTGGCGGATTGTCCAGCACCGCATCCAGCAGATAGGCGGGATTGGAGGTGGTGAATCCATCGTTGGTCTGCGTATACGGCAGCGCCCACGAGGTGATCTCGCCGCCATTGACGATGTCGCCCGCGGCGGAGAACGTGGCGTGCGCCGCCTCGACCCCGCGCACCGACACCACCCAGTCGGCCTTGAGCAGTTGCGCCGCAGTGCGTTCGGGCATCCAGGCATAGACGGTGCTGGACACCGTGGACAGCACCCGCTCGATCTTCACCCCCGGCAGCTGCGCGATCTGGTCGGCGAAGTGGACCATGCCGGTGCTGTTCTCGTGCGCACGGATCGCCGGATCAAGGGTGCGGTAGTCCGAAGGACGGGACTTGGCGTACAGCCGCGTGGTCTCCTGCAGCACGAACGGATTGAGGTCGATCGCGTACAGGCGCCGCCCCTGGGTGTCGGTGCGCGGCAGGGTCGCCTCCTGCAACGTGCGCTTGGCCGGGAACTTGCCGCCGCCCGTCGCTTGCGGCTGCGCGTGCGCGGAGGCGACGGCCAGGCTCGCCAGCAACGCAGCCAGCAGCAGTTCGGTCGATGTCTTCTTCATGGACTCATCCTTTGACTGGGGGATGCCCCGCTCGTCGGGACACCGGAACAGGGGTTCCATCCATCAAGGACGAGGGGCGCACGCACCTCCCCTACCGCACGGGCGTCATCGTCTACTCAGGCAGACGCTGCACGCTGTGCATCACAGTCCGTGCATTCGTCGCATCGCCGCGGCAGCGCCGGCAAGCCGATAGGAAGTGGGCACCGAGGCCGCGATGCAACGCCGCAATTGTGCGCGCATGCACGCTGCATGACGCGCCTGACCCCACGACACGACGCACCGCGCCCGCTCGTGTGCGGGCGCGGCAACACGGCGTATCACGCAGCGCGGTCGGCCGGCGTCTCGCTGCTCCATAGCAGCATCGCATCGCCATAGCTGAAGAAGCGGTAGCGCTGGGCGATGGCGTGGCGGTAGGCGGCGAAGATGCGCTCGCGGCCGGCGAAGGCCGAGACCATCATCAGCAGCGTGCTCTCGGGCAGATGGAAGTTGGTCACCATCGCGTCGACGCTGCGGATGCGGTAACCGGGCAGGATGAAGATCTGCGTCTCGCCGGCAAACGGATGCAGTTCGCCGTCCTTGGACGCGCTCTCCAGCGCGCGCACCACCGTGGTCCCGACCGCGATCACACGCCCGCCGGCCGCGCGCGTGCGCCGCACCTGTTCGACCAGGCTGGCGCCGACGTTGAGCCACTCGCGGTGCATTTGATGCTGTTCCAGCGCCTCCACCCGCACCGGCTGAAAGGTGCCGGCGCCGACATGCAGGGTCACATGCCCGACCTCGACCCCGCGCGCCTGCAGCGCCTGCAGCAGCGGCGCGTCGAAATGCAGCCCGGCGGTCGGCGCGGCGACCGCGCCGGCCTCGCGCGCGAACACGGTCTGGTAGCGCTCGCGGTCGTCCAGGCCCGGCTCGCGGCGGATGTACGGCGGCAACGGCAACCGTCCGGCCTGCTGCAGCCAGTGCTCCAGCGCGCCATCCACATGGAACTGCAGCTGGTAGAACTCGCCGTCGCGGCCCAGCACCTCGGCCTCGCCGCCGGCGTCCAGGGCGATGCGTGCGCCGGCCTTGGGCGACTTGCTCACGCCCAGTTGCGCCCGCGCGCGCTGGCCGCCGAGCAGCCGCTCGATCAGGATCTCGACCCGCCCGCCGGTGCTCTTCTGCCCGAACAACCGTGCCGGAATCACCCGCGTGTCGTTGAAGATCAGCAGATCGCCGGCACGCAGCAACTCCGGCAGGTCGCGCACGTGGTGGTCGGCGAAGGGCGCCGGTGCCGGTGGCACCAGCAGCAGGCGACTGGCCGAGCGCTCGGCCAGCGGCGCTTGCGCGATCAGGTCTTCGGGCAGGTCGTAGTGGAAATCGGACTTTTTCACGGCGCCGGGGACGATCGAGAGCAGGGCCGAATATTGTAGCGGCGCCGGGATTGGGGATTCGGGATTGGGGATTCGTTGAAGCAGAAGCGGGATCGCGCTCTTGCGAAGCCCCACGCCCTAATTCCGAATCCCGGCCTCTCAGCGCTCGAACTTGGTGGACAGAATGATCGATGAGGTCGTGCGCTCCACCCCATCCAGCGCACCGATGCGGTCGGTCAGTTCGTCCATGTCGTGGACGCCCGGCACCACGCCCAGCGCGATCAGGTCGAAGGAGCCGCTGACCGAATGCAGCACGCGCACCGCATCGATCTCGCGCAGTGCCTTGACCACCGAGGTCATCTTCTTCGGCAGCACGGTGATCAGGATGTGCGCGCGGATATGGCCCTGTTCGTAGTCGTCGCGGGTGCGCACGGTGTAACCGCAGATCACGCCCTCGCGCTCCAGGCGCTCGATCCGGCTCTGCACGGTCGTCCGCGACACGCCCAGGCGACGGGCGATCTGGGCGGTGGAGGCGCGCGCGTCCTCGCGCAGCAGCGACAGCAGGGCGTCGTCGGAGGCGGTGATCTTCATGGCCAGGGATTTTCGTCGAATCGACGAAATTGCGTCAATTCCTGCACGGATTCACGCTGCCATTCGACGATCCTGTCCCGATAATAGACAGGATCGTCACCAGACAGCCCGCCTTCAGGAGATCGCCCATGACCGTACTCGGCCCCCTCGCCCCGCTCCGTGCCCACGCCGGCGACCGCCTGACCCACGGCCTGGACGATGCCAGCATCGAGCGTCTGGCGGCCTCGCATCCGGCGCTGCACGCGGCGATCGAGGCGGCGGGCCAAGACTACGCGCGCATCGCTGCCGAATTCGGCGAATTGCTGGAACTGGACGAAGCCGAGCAGATCCGCCATCTGCAGGCCGGTTTCGTCAATTTCTACGCCGACGACGCGGTGACCCCCTACGTGGCGCTGAGCGCACGCGGCCCGTGGGTGGTCACGCTGAAGGGCGCCGTGCTGTACGACGCCGGCGGCTACGGCATGCTCGGCTTCGGCCACACGCCGGACGCGGTGCTGGAGGCGATGGCGCGGCCGCAGGTGATGGCCAACGTGATGACCCCCAACCTGTCGCAGTTGCGCTTCGAGCGCGCGCTGCGCGCGGAGATCGGCCACCGCCGCGGCGGCTGTCCGTACAGCCGCTTCATGTGCCTCAACTCCGGCTCCGAAGCGGTGGGCCTGGCCGCGCGCATCGTCGACATCAACGCCAAGCTGCAGACCGATCCGGGCGCGCGCCATGCCGGCGCCAAGATCAAGCGCCTGGTGGTCAAGGGCAGCTTCCACGGCCGCACCGACCGGCCGGGCATGTACTCCGACTCCAGCCGCAAGACCTATCTACAGCATCTGGCCAGCTACCGCGGCGACGATGCGCTGATCGCCATCGCGCCCTACGACGTGGAGGCACTGCGCCGCGCCTTCGCCGAGGCCGAGCAGCACGGCTGGTTCATCGAGGCGGTATTCCTGGAGCCGGTGATGGGCGAAGGCGACCCCGGCCGTGCCCTGCCGCCGGCGTTCTACGCCGCCGCGCGCGAGCTGACCCGCCACCACGGCAGCCTGCTGCTGGTGGACTCGATCCAGGCCGGCCTGCGCGCGCACGGCGTGCTGTCGGTGGTGGACTATCCCGGCTTCGAGCAGCTCGACCCGCCGGACCTGGAAACCTATTCGAAGGCGCTCAACGCCGCGCAGTACCCGCTGTCGGTGCTGGCGGTGACCGAGCACGCGGCGCAGGTGTACCGCAAGGGCACCTACGGCAACACCATGACCAGCAACCCGCGCGCGCTGGACGTGGCCACCGCGACCCTGGCACAGCTGACCCCGCAGGTGCGCGCCAACATCCGCGAGCGCGGCGCCGAGGCGGTGCAGAAGCTGGAGAAGCTCAAGGCCGAGCTCGGCGGCGCCATCACTCAGGTGCAGGGCACGGGCCTGCTGTTCTCCTGTGCGCTGGCCCCGCAGTACAAGTGCTACGGCGCCGGTTCCACCGAGGAGTGGCTGCGCCAGCACGGCGTGAACGTGATCCACGGCGGCGAGAACTCGCTGCGTTTCACCCCGCACTTCGCGATGGACAGCGAAGAGCTCGACCTGCTTGTCGGGCTGATCGGCCGCGCCCTGCGCGAAGGCCCGCGCGTGGCCCAAGCCGCGGCAGCCTGAAGTCTGCCGCGTGCGGCGCCACCCTCGGGCGTCGCACGCGGCCAATCCCATTCGCATAGGCGCTTGCCGCCACTGCACAGAGGGCATGCACCGCCCTGTCCTCAGGCTCGCCCGCGCTGACGATACCTTGGCGGACGCGATCTGACGGAGCACGACGCGCCGCTCGCCGCACGTCCAAGCACACGTAGGACACGTAGGACACGTCCGTAGCGGCAATGCGCGGCCGGTGCCGCACCGTTTCCAGAAAACATCGGCTACCCGACACCGGCGCTCTACCTCTCTGGTCTCTTGCGTTCGGACTTCCACGCATCCAGCGCTCGCGTCGTTGGCGCCCGAGTTGCGCCCGCACACACCCGCATCATCGCCTCGGCGCTCCGTCATCGGGCCGCCGAGCGCCACCTCGGCGGGTGGACCGCGCTTCCCGAAGAATCGTGACATCCGAGCCGTGGCGGGCCAGCTTCAATGACAAAGAGATTGCAAACAATTCGCATTTGCATGGAAAATGAACGCACTGCCCGCATCGCACTCGCGGCAGACACCCTTTCGCACTGCCGCCCGACCCTGGCGCCGCGCCCGCTCCTAGTGAGGAACGGTCGGCGTCCGCGGCCGGGTGTCATCCATCCTGCAAACCGAACCGCCCATGACCTCTCCGATCAAGCGCCGCAAACACACCGTGACCCGCCAGGCCGCGGCACCGACGACCCTCACCACCGCCATGCTGCTCGGCGGGCTGAGCCTGCTCTCCTCCGCGCACGCGGCGGCGGCCGACCAGCCCACGACGCTGGACCAGGTCGACGTGCAGGCCCAGCGCGCCAAGCGTTACCTGGTGGAAGCGCCGGATTCGCCGAAGTTCACCCAGCCGCTGATCGACACCCCGCAGACCCTCAACATCATCGGCAAGGACCTGTTCAACGAACAGGGCGCCACCACCCTCACCGAAGCGCTGCGCAACAGCCCCGGCGTGGGCACGTTCTATGTCGGCGAGAACGGCAATACCAGCACCGGCGATGCGATCTACATGCGCGGCTTCGACAGTTCCAGCAGCATCTTCGTCGACGGGCTGCGCGACCTCGGTTCGATCTCGCGCGACGTCTTCAACATCGAGCAGATCGAGGTCGAGAAAGGCCCGGCCGGCACCGACAACGGGCGTAGCGCGCCGACCGGCGCGATCAACCTGGTGAGCAAGCAGGCGCACCTGGACAACGCGAGCAGCGCCACGCTGTCCGGCGGCGACCATGGCCAGCGCCGTGCGACCGCGGACTGGAACCAGGCCCTGGGCGCCAGCAGTGCGCTGCGGGTGAACGTGATGGGCCAGGACAGCGACGCCATCGGCCGCGACCATGTCGCCAACAAGCGCTGGGGCCTGGCCTCGTCGCTGGCGTTCGGCCTGGGCACCGAGACGCGCTACCTGCTCGACCTGCTATACGTGAAGCAGGACAACGTGCCCGACGGCGGCGTGCCGACCATCGGCCTGCCCGGCTACAGCTCGCCGGATCCCACGCGGCCGTGGCTCGGCGGCGCCGCACGCGTGGACAGCGCCAATTTCTACGGCACGCGCGCCGACCACGACGACGTGACCGCGAAGATGGCGACCTTCCGCATCGAGCACGACGTGTCCGACACGGTCAAGCTGACCAACACCGCGCGCTGGGGCCGCAACGAACAGGATTACCTGCTGTTCGCGTTCATGCCCAACGCCGCCAACCTGCGCACGCCGAATCCGGCCGATCCGGCGACCTGGACGGTGGCGCGCAGCCTGCCGACCTTCAAGGACCAGCAGTACACCCTGCTCGCCGACCAGTTGAACCTGCGCGTGGACTTCGCCACCGGCGCGGTGCAGCACAACCTCAGCACCGGCGTGGAAGCCTCGCGCGAGGAATTGCGCAGCTGGGGGCACAATCTCGTGGACCGGGCCACCTGGCTGGCGGCCAATCCGGCCAACCTGTATGCGCCGGACTGGAACACCACGCCACTGCGCACGGCGCGCAACGGCGCGCGCAGCCATGGCACCACCACCACCTACTCGGCCTACGCCTTCGACACGCTGAAGTTCGGCGACAGCTTCCTGGTCACCGCCGGCGTGCGCGCCGACCGCTACAAGACCGACTTCGACAGCCTGGTCTGCACGTCCGCCACCTCCACCGCCGCGCCCTGCGCCACCGTGGTCGGCCTGGACACCGACATCGCCGACACGTTGTTCAGCTGGAAACTCGGCGCGGTCTACAAGGCCAACGAGGACGTGAGCGTGTACGCGAACTTCGCCACCTCGCAGCAGCCGCCCGGCGGCAGCACGCTGGAACTGAGCGCCTCGGCCAACAACGCCAACAATCCGCGCTTCGACCCGCAGAAGGCCAGGACTGCCGAGGTCGGCACGAAGTGGAACTTCCTCGACGACGCGCTGTTCGCGACGCTGGCGCTGTTCCGCACCGACGTGAACAACGAGATCGTGCAGGGCAGCGACGGGCTGTACTACCAGAGCGGCGAGAAGCGCGTGCAGGGCATCGAACTGTCGGCGGTGGGCAAGCTGACCGAGCGCTGGTCGCTGTCCAGCGGCTACACCAAGCTGGATGCGCGGGTGCGGCAAGGCACGACCGTCTCGCAGGACGGCAGCCAGGACCTGGCCTACACGCCGGACAGTGCGTTCACCGCCTGGACCACCTACACCCTGCCGTTCGGACTGACCGTCGGCGGCGGCGTCCGTTATTCCGGCGAGATGAAGCGCGGCCGCGACGGCGCGGTCGGCACGCCGGCGTTCGTGAAGTCGTACGCGGTGTGGGACGCGGTGCTGAGCTTCCCGGTCAACGACCACGTGGCGCTGCGCCTGAACGCCTACAACCTGTTCGACAAGGACTACGTCGCCGCCATCAACAAGAGCGGCTTCCGCTACACGCCCGGCGCGCCGCGCTCGGTGCTGCTGACCGCCGAGGTCCGGTTCTGACCGACCGCGCCTGCCAATGCGCGGTGGACGCCCTATCCTGGGCGTCCACCGCCGGAGCGCCCCATGCTGCTGCACATTCCAGACATCCTCACGGCCGATGAGGTCGCGCGGTTTCGCCAGGCACTGCAATCCGCCGACTGGGTGGACGGCCGCGAGACCGTCGGCACGCAGGGCGCGCAGGTCAAGCGCAACCAGCAACTCGCCGATGCCTCGCCGCTGAAGCAGGACCTCGGCCAGGCGGTGCTGAGCGCCCTGGCGCGCAGCCCGCTGTACTTCGCCGCGGCGCTGCCGCTGCGCACCATCCCACCGCGCTTCAATCGCTACACCGGCGGCGGCAGCTACGGCCTGCACGTCGATGGCGCGGTGATGACCCAGGCCGCCACCGCCGCGCAGCCGGCGCTGACCGTGCGCAGCGATCTGTCCTGCACCCTGTTCCTCAGCGCGCCGGAGGAGTACGACGGCGGCGAGCTGCTGATCCACGACACCTATGGCGAGCACGAGGTCAAGCTGCCTGCGGGCGATCTGATCCTGTATCCGTCCAGCAGCCTGCACCGGGTGGCGCCGGTGACCCGCGGCGCGCGCCTGGCCTCGTTCTTCTGGGTACAGAGCCTGGTGCGCGACGCCAGCCGGCGGCAGACCCTGTTCGACTTGGACACCGCGATCCAGGCGCTGACCGCCAGCGGCGCGGACGCGGCGGCGCTGCTGCGCCTGACCAACGTCTACCACAACCTGCTGCGCGGCTGGTCGGAGACATGAGCGCGCGCGGCGACCGCAACGCCGAACACATCGCCAGCAGAGGGTCGCGCATCGCCAGACGCGTGCGCTCTGGCGCTGCATTCCCGCGTCAATTCGAAATATGAGTCACCCAGCTTCGCACACCGCGTCCCGCCCCAGCGCCGGCATCGCCACGCTGCACGGCAGCAGCATGGGCACGCGCTGGAGCGCCAGGCTGCTGCCGCCCCACGGCAACGATCTGCATGCGCTGCGCGATGCGATCCAGGCGCAGCTCGATCTGGTGGTCGCGCAGATGAGCACCTGGGACGCGCATTCGGACCTCAGCCGCTACAACCGCGCCGATGCCGGCACCTGGCACACCTTGCCCGCCGCGCTGGACACCGTGCTGCACTGCGCGGTGGAGGTGGCGCAGCGCAGCGGTGGCGCCTTCGATCCCACGATCGGCACCGTGCTCGGCCTATGGGGCTTCGGCGCCGCCGCCGGGAATCGGCGCGTGCCCGACGCCACGGCGCTGCGACAGGCCCGCGCCGCGGGCGACTGGCGCCGGCTGAGCGTCGACGCGCAAGGCCGCTGGCACCAGCCGGCCGGACTGCACCTGGATCTGTCGGCGATCGCCAAGGGCCACGGCGTCGACCTGGCGGTCCGGGCACTGCAGGCACGCGGCGTGGAAAGCGCGCTGGTCGAGGTTGGCGGCGATCTCTACGGCTATGGCCGCAAACCGGATGGGCAGGCGTGGCGGGTGCTGCTGGAGACGCCCCCGGAGGACGGCGTGCGCAGCGATGCGCCGCCGCGCACGCTCGCGGTCGACGGCCTGGCGGTGGCCACCTCCGGTGACCGCTGGCACCACTTCGAACAGGACGGCCGGCGCTACGGGCACCTGCTGGACCCACGCAGCGGCCAGCCGATCGCGGCGACGCTGGCCACGGTCACCGTGGCGGCCGCCGATGCCATGCGGGCCGATGCCTGGGCCACCGCGCTCGGCGTGCTGGGTGCCGAGGCGGGCCTGGCCTGCGCCGAGCGCGAAGGCCTCGCGGTGCGCTTTCTGCTGCGCCAGGACGGTGGCGTGCAGGAACGGCGCAGCAGCGCCTTCGCCGCGCTGGCGCAGGCCTGAGCGCAGCGCACTGCTCCACGCGACGCGGTCACCAAGAACACCCGTCACCACGCGATACAACGCACCGGGCGTGTGCCGGACGACGCGCTGCGACACCACCCGCGGAGGCTGCGGTGACGACTGCGGGCTCTGCTTCGGCCGCGGCGACGCCAGGAGTGCCACACCGCCACACCCTCACGCCCTCAGCGCGCGGCCGGCAGCCCCATGCGCTGCAGTTCGAATACATAGCCCTTGCCGCGCACCGTGCGGATCCATTGCGGCACCAGCGGGTCGTCGCCGAGCTTCTGGCGCAACCGCGACACCTGCAGATCGATGCCGCGGCTGCCCGCCACTGCACTGGCCTCGCCGTCGCCCAGCGCCGTCCGCAACACTTCGCGGCTGAGCACCTCGCCCGGCTGTTCGAGGAACACCGCCATCAGCCGCAGTTCGCCCGGCGACAGCGGGATCGTCCGCCCGTCCGGCGCCACCGCCTGGTGACGCGCGGCATCGACCTGCCAACCGCCGTGTGCGGCCGGCGGCGGCTGCGTCGCACGCACCCGGCGCAGCACGGCGTTGAGCCGCGCCACCAGTTCGCGCAGGTCGGGCGGCCGCACCAGGAAGTCGTCCGCGCCCAGATCCAGCCCGATCACCCGGTCCACCGGTTCGGCGCGGTCGCCCATCATCACGATGGCGATATCGCCGCGGTCGCGCAGTTGCCGGCACAGGCGCAGGCCCTCGGCGCCGTCGAGGCCGGCGTCGAGGACCACCGCGTCGTAATGCCCGGCCGCCAATTGCGCCTGCAGGTGCGGCGCGCTGTCGGCGTCGTGCGTCTGCAGGTTGAAGCAGGCAAGGTAATCGCGGATCCGGTCGCGCAAGGCCGCGTCCGCGTCCGCTACCAGGATTTTCGCCAACCACCTGTTGTCCGAGAGCACCTGTCGGCTTCCGCTGTGCGGCCCGGATGGCCGCGCCCGCGCATTGGACGCGGTCGGCGCCGACGCCGCAAGACCCGCGCGCGGGGTCGCGCAGGCTCAGTCCGTGGGCGTCGGCGCGGCCTCGATGCGCATCGCCAGCAACTCCCCACCCCCGCTCAAAGCGAAGCGGCGCCTGGCATCGGCGGCCAACCAGGCGCTGTCGCCGGCCGCCAGTGGCGGCAGTCCGCTGGCCGCATCGAACTGCGCTTGCCCTGCCAGAAGATGAACGGCCCAGGCGACACCGGGTTCGGCGAAGAACAACATCGGCCCGACCAGCGGCCGGTGCAGCAGTTGCGTGCGCAGCCGGTCGCGTCGCCACATGAGGTTGAAATCGTGGGTCGGCCCGTCCAGCAACTCGCCGCGCAGCGGCCGCTCGCCGGCGAAGCGCAGGCGCGCATACGGGTCCTGCAGCACCTGCTCATCGCCATCGTCGAAACGCAGGCGCACGCCGTTTCCGCGCAGCATGACCAGTTCGCGGTCGATCCCGGGGAAGGCGGAGAACGCGGCATCCTGCTCGATCTCGGCGATGGACAGGCGCAGCAGCCAGTCGTCGCCGGATGCCGGCAGGCGCAGGATCTCCCGGGTCCAGCCCAGGCCATTGCGCCAGCGTTCGCGGCGATACGCGTTGGCGGGAATCACTCGCGCGGGCAGCATGTACCAGTCCATCCGCACATTCTGCACGATCGCGGCATCGGCGCCTGTCCCTGGCTAGCCGGCAGGGGCCACGCAAGACGCGCCATGCCCCCCAAAAAAACATCGCCCGGCTGCACGTCACTGTGCAACGCCGGGCGACGATGTACCTCCCTGTCGGCTTCCTGCCTTCCCCCTTCGCGTCCTGCTCAGTGAGGCTGCGGCCGCGCGTCCAGCACCGGCCCTATCCTTTCGTTGCAAATCCCTTTAACGCCTTTCCACCGGCTTGGCAGCTGCCTGCTTGGCGGCTGTCGGCGCGGGTGCCTTCGTGGCGCCCACGTCGATCCGGTCGCGGTTCCGTTCGACCGTCTTGAGTCCGATGCCTTTCACCAGGGCCAGTTCCTCGGCGCTCTTGAAAGGTCCGTGCGCCTGCCGGTAGTCGACGATCGCCTGAGCCTTGGAGGCTCCCACGTTCACCAACACCTGGTCGATTTCCTCCGCTCCAGCGGAGTTGATGTTGACCTTGTCCGCGGCGAGCGCGGAACCGGACAGCATCAGGGCAACGACCAGCGACTTCAGGACCACGATAAAAGACTGCATGGCAACGCTCCTTGTGACTTGGATGGGGACTTCGCCGGCCTTTCCTGCCGGCGTGGTCAGCATCGCTCGCCACATGGGTACAGCATATCGTCGGAGCGCGTCACAAACAGCAGGTAAACGGCGCGTCGCTGTGTAGGAAAAACCCTACACGGGCAGCGGGGCGTAGAATGGCTGCACACGTGTGCAATCACTTCGGAGTTTTTCATGGACAGTGCCAAGATCGACCGTTTCCTGAGCGAAAAGTGGGATGACGACATCGTCCCGCAATTGGTCGATTACATCCGCATCCCCAACAAATCGCCGATGTTCGACGCCGATTGGGTCGCACACGGCTACATGGCCGATGCGGTGGCGCTGATGGAGCGCTGGGCGCGGGCGCAGGCGATCCCCGGCCTGCAGGTAGAGGTGGTGCAACTGGAAGGCCGCACCCCGTTGATCTACCTGGAGGTACCGGCCAGCAGCGAGGCGACCGGCGAGGACACCGTGCTGCTGTACGGGCACCTGGACAAGCAGCCGGAAATGTCCGGCTGGGACGCCGATCTGGGCCCGTGGACCCCGGTGCTCAAGGGCGACCGCCTGTACGGCCGCGGCGGCGCGGACGATGGCTACGCGCTGTTCGGTTCGCTGGCGGCGATCCAGGCGCTGCAGGACCAGGGCATCCCGCACGCACGCTGCGTGGTGCTGATCGAGGCCTGCGAGGAATCGGGCAGCTACGACCTGCCCGCCTACGTCGACCACCTGGCGGCGCGGATCGGCAAGCCCTCGCTGGTGGTGTGCCTGGATTCGGGCTGCGGCAACTACGAGCAACTGTGGTGCACGACCTCGCTGCGCGGCCTGGCCGGCGGCAACTTCAGCGTCAAGGTGCTCAGCGAAGGCGTGCATTCGGGCGACGCCTCCGGCGTGGTGCCGTCGAGCTTCCGCGTGCTGCGCGACCTGCTGTCGCGGCTGGAGGACGAGGCCACCGGCAAGATCAAGGTCGAGGGCCTGTACGCCGAGATTCCCGAGGAGCGGCTGGCGCAGGCGCGCAAGGTCGCCGAGGTGCTGGGCGACGAGGTCTACAGCAAGTTCCCGTTCCTGCCCGGCATGCGGCCGATGCACGAGGACCTGTCGGAGCTGGTGCTCAACCGCACCTGGCGCCCGGCGCTGTCGGTGACCGGCGCCGACGGGCTGCCGCCGCTGGCCTCGGCCGGCAACGTGCTGCGCCCGGAGACCGCGGTGAAGCTGTCGCTGCGCCTGCCGCCGACGCTGGACGGCAAGCGCGCCGGCGAACTGCTGAAAGAGGTGCTGCTGCGCGACCCGCCGTATGGCGCCGAGGTGTCGCTGGCGCTGGAGAAATCCTCCTCCGGCTGGAACGCGCCGGCTCAGTCGCCATGGCTGACCGACGCGATCGAATCGGCCTCGCAGGCAGCCTTCGGCAAGCCGGCGATGTACATGGGCGAAGGCGGCTCGATCCCGTTCATGGGCATGCTCGGCGAGAAGTTCCCCGGCGCGCAGTTCATGATCACCGGCGTGCTCGGTCCGCATTCCAATGCGCACGGCCCCAACGAGTTCCTGCACATCCCGATGGGCAAGCGGGTCACCGCCTGCGTGTCGCGGGTGATTGCGGCCCACCACGCCGCCAGCCTGCGCGGCGAGACCACCGGCAGCGCGGCGGTGGCCGGCGGCGAGCAGCATGGCGGGCACGGCTGCTGTTGAGGGCCGGGATGGGGGTCGGGAGCCGGGATTGGCGAAGCCGGTTTCATGAGTGACTGATCCGCCCCCCTGTTTGCGGTGGGAGAGGCGTCGGCTCCGACGCGGCGCCTTGCGAGAGTGTCATCCGCGCAGCGCAGGCGGCCGCCTTCCATGGGCGTGCCGCCTGCGCGGCGCACGCAAGCATCGACGCCATCACAGTCGATCTGGCACGATCCGGCGCTGATTCCCTTCCGCGTCCGGAACGCTCTCCATGCACACTCTGTTCGGCAGCGACAGCTGGCTCTACATCATCCTGGTGGGCTTCGTGGTCGGCCTGCTGGCGCGTTTCCTCGGCCCCAGCAGCGGGCGCTCCGGCTGCCTGTTCACCGTGTTGCTGGGCATCGCCGGCGCGTTGCTGGCCGGCTGGTTCGGCCACTACATGGGCTGGTACAGCCGCGGCGAGCCGGCCGGCTTCCTCGGTGCGTTGCTCGGCGCCATCGCCCTGCTCGCATTGCTACGGCTGTTCTCCAGCAAACGCTGAGGCACGCGGCGCCGCTCGCCACGGCGGCGGCGCCCGTTTACGCTGTGCGGCTCGTTTCCGCCACAGCCTGCCGATGAGCGCCAGCCCGACCGTTCCCGATGTCCTTGCGGCACGCGCCGCGCACCGCCTGGCCTGGGCGCGCACGGCCCTCGACGACGCACAGGCGACGCTGGAGCGCGCCTCGGTGGACGCCGGCCAGCGCAGCTATTGGCGCAGCCACGCCCGCGGCATCAGCCGCATCGTGATGGATTCGCCGCCGGACCTGGAAGACGTGCGGCCGTGGCTGCGCATGCACGCCCTGCTGCAGGGCGGCGGGGTACGGGTGCCGGAAATCCTGGCGCAGGACGCGGCGGCCGGCTTCCTGCTGCTGGAAGACCTGGGGCAACCGACCCTGGCCCAACGCCTGGACACGACCACGGCGGACGCGCACTTCGACGCCGCGCTCGGCCAGTTGCTGCGGCTGCAGGCCATCGCGCCTCCACCGGGGATGGGCATGTTCGGCGAGGCGCTGCTGCAACGCGATGCCGGGCTGTTCGAGGACTGGTTCCTGCAGCGCCACCTGGGGATCACCCTGGAGGCCGACGAGCGCGCGGCCCTGCACGCGGCGCAGCGCCAGCTCATGGACAACGCGCTGGCGCAGCCGCAGGTGCTGGTGCATCGCGACTTCATGCCGCGCAACCTGATGCCGGCAGCCGACGGCCCGGCGGTGCTGGATTTCCAGGACTGCGTGGTCGGGCCGGTGGCCTACGACCCGGTCAGCCTGTTCAAGGACACCACGGTCAGCTGGCCGCTGGCGCAGGTGGACGCGTGGCTGGCCGGTTATCACGCGCGCGCGCTGCAGGCCGGAATCCCGGTACCGCCGCTGGCGCAGTTCCTGCGCGACGCCGAATGGATGGGCATCCAGCGCCACCTGAAGAACCTGGGCATCTTCGCGCGGCTCAACTACCGCGACGGCAAGGCCTGGTACCTGGACAACGTGCCGCGCTTCATCGCCTACCTCGACGAGGCGTTGCCGCGGCACCCCAGCCTGCAGCCGCTGGCGCAACTGCTGCAGACGCGGATCAAGCCGGCTCTGGCGCAGCGCGCGGCGGCCGGCGCATGAAGGCGCTGATCTTCGCCGCCGGCCTGGGCGAGCGCATGCGACCGCTGACCGCGCACACGCCCAAGCCGCTGCTGGCGGTGGGCGGCACGCCACTGATCGTCTGGCACCTGCGCAAGCTTGCCGCGCTCGGCGTGCGCGAGGTGGTGATCAACACCTCCTGGCTGGCCGAGCAGTTCCCGCAGTCGCTCGGCGACGGCAGCGCGTTCGGGCTGCGCATCGCCTATTCCTACGAAGGCGCCACGCCGCTGGAAACCGGTGGCGGCATGCTGCACGCGCTGCCGCTGCTCGGCGAGGCGCCGTTCCTGCTGGTCAACGGCGACATCTGGACCGACTTCGATTTCGCCCGGCTGGCGCCGGAGCCGCCCGGCCTGGCGCAACTGGTGCTGGTGGACCCGCCGGCCTATGCCGCGCACGGCGATTTCGCCCTGCAGGACGACGGGCGCGTGCGCAACGCCGGCGACCCGCTGCTGACCTACGCCGGCATCGGCATGTACCGCGCGGCCCTGCTGCACGACTGGCAGACCATCGCCGCGCCGGCACCCGCCGCGCCGCCCCGCTTCTCGGTGGTACCGCTGCTGCGCGCGCAGGCCGAACAGGGGCGCCTGCACGGTCTGCGGCACTACGGCCGCTGGACGGACGTGGGGACGCCGCAGCGGTTGGCGGAATTGGATGAGGTGCTGGGATTGGGGATTGGGGATTCGGGATTCGAGAAGAGCTAGACGGTCCGCGCGGTCTGACCTGCGCAGTCCGTCGCTTTCACTAGGGCGCTCACTGCTCGTCCAATCCCGAATCCCGACTCCCCAATCCCCGCCCTTCCAACACCCTGCGCAAGAACGGCACCGTCACTCGCCGCTGCGCCGCCAGCGATTCCCGGTCCAGGCGCTCCAGCAGGCCGATCAGGCCGGCCAGGTCGCGTCCGGCATGGGTCAGCAGCCAGTCGATCGCCGCGTCTTCCAGCACCAGGCCGCGGCGCTGGGCGCGTTCGCGCAGGACCGCGGCACGGCCGGCGTCGTCCAGCGGCGCCAGCGCGATGCGGGTGCACTGCGACAGCCGCGAGCGCAGATCCGGCAGGCTGAGCGCCAGGCCGTCGGGCATCGCCTGCGCGGTGTACAGCAGGGTCACCCCGGCGCTGCGCGCGCGGTTATGGAAATCGAACAGCGCCACTTCGTCCTCGCGCTGCCCGGCGATCGCTTCCAGGCCGTCGAGGGCGACCAGGTTGCGTCCTTCCAGTGCTTCCAGCGCATCGCGCAGGCGCCCGGCGGCGGCCTGCAGCGGCAGGTAGGCGGCGCTGCGCCCGGCCTGTTCCGCGGCCGCGCACACCGCCAGGGCCAGATGGGTCTTGCCGGTGCCGGCGGGCCCGGACAGGTACACCCAGTCGGCGACGGCACCGTCGGCCACCGCCTGCAACTGCGCCAGCAGCCCGTCCGGCGCGCCCAGATAGCGGTCCAGGCGCTGTTCCGGCGGATAGCGCAAGGCCAGCGGCAGTTGCGGCACGCTCACGGCTGATCGGGGCTGCGCGGCGGCAGCTCGATGATGGTGGTGCGCTCGGTGGCGGTATCCAGCAGGATCGCCGACTTCTCGCCCGCGTACAGATCACTCTGCCGGTACTGCTCGTGCAGGTAGTGCAGCAGCACGTTGGCCACCGCCGCCACCGGCAAGGCCAGCAGCATGCCGAGGAAACCGAACAGCTGGCCGCCGGCCATCACCGCGAAGATCACCGCCACCGGATGCAGGCCGATCTTGTCGCCGACGATGCGCGGGGTCAGCACGTAGCTCTCCAGCAACTGGCCGACGGTGAACACCACGCCGACCAGGATCAGCAACTGCAGGTCGAAGCCCTTGGCCTGCACCAGCGCGGCCAGCACCGCCAGCAGGATGCCGGTGGTGGCGCCCAGGTAAGGGATGAAGCTGATCAGGCCGGCGACGATGCCGATCAACAGGCCGAGCTTGAGGCCGACCAGGGTCAGGCCGCCGGCATAGATCACGCCCAACGCCAGCATCACCAGGAACTGGCCACGGATGAACGCGCCCAGCACCTCGTTGGACTGCTGCGCCAGGCGGGTGATCGTGCCGACGTGGTTGCGCGGGATGGTCGCCGCCACGCGCGCGACCAGCAGGTCCCAGTCGCGCAGGAAGTAGAAGGTCAGGATCGGCAGCAGCACCAGGTTGACCACCCAGGTGACCATCGCGAAGCCCGAGCGCGACAGGTAGCCGAAGAAGGTCGCGGCGACGCCGCCGGCTTGCTGCCAGTGTCCGCGGATCCAGTCGATCAGCCGCTCCGGATCCAGCCAGGTCATCAGTTCCAGCCCGGTCTTCTGCTCCGCCCACGGGATCGCGGTGCCGATGAACCAGTCGCGCGCCTGCGGCAGCACGTCGATGAAGGTGACGATCTGGCGCTCCAGCATCGGCACCAGGATCACCAGCGCCAGCACCAGCAGCAGGACCATCAGCACGAACACCAGGGTCACCGCCATGTTGCGCGAGCGCCCGGCGCGCTCCAGGCGGTCCACCAGCGGGTCGCCGAGCCAGCCGAGCAGCAGCGCCAGCACGAACGGGGTCAGGATCGGCGCCAGCAGCCACACCACCCACAGCACGCCGACGATCACCGCCGTCCATTTCAGGCGGCGCAGGAACAGCGCGATCTCGGCTTCGGGCGACAACGTCATTTCAGGCGGTACTCCGTCGGCTCGCTGTTGAGGATCACCGGACCCTCGACCGGCGCGACCACCGGCTGCAGCGCGCCGTCCGGGCCGAGCATGCGGTTCAGGCCGGACACGCCGCTGAGCAGGTCCAGATCCAGTTCCAGGCGATCGCCGTCGGCGCGGATCGGCACGATGCGGCGCACCACCGAGGCGTTCTGCAGCGCGGCGGAGGCGCGCAGGTAGTCGTCGGCGCTGCGGATACCGGTGATCACCACGCGGTAGATGCCGGCCGGGCCGGCGCTGACCGCCTTGGCGTAGCGCTTGACCAGGACGTCGGCGGCACCGTCGGCGCCGCTGGCCATGGCGCGGCGCGCGTCGGCGTCGCTGGCCGACCAGGTCGACAGCACCTTGCCGCCGTCGACGAAGGTCCAGTCAGCGGTCCAGCCGCCGGCCTTGCCCCGGTAGAGCTTGCCGATCAGCTGCATCGGCGGGCTGTAGCGCGAAGACGCGCTGGCCACCGCGGCGGTGTCCTGGCGCCAGATCGCGCCTGCCAGGGCCTGCTCGGCGGCGTTGCCGGTGGGCAGGCCCAGGCGGAAGCCGCGCTCGATCGCGCGGTCGAGCAGGCTGCGCGCGGCATTGGACTGCTGCACGCCGACCAGGCGCGGGCCGCTGCCGTCGTCGATGGCCAGCCACACGACCGGCTTGGGCCGCGGCTGCGGCCACACCGGCAGGCCCAGCGCCGCGGCTAGGCCGTCCACGTCCTGCGGGCGGAAGCGCGCCACCAGGATGGTGCGGAAGGTCGGCGCGCCGCTCGGCGAGGTGCCCTGGTCCTGGCGGTAGTCGAAGGTATCCACCAGGTTCCTGGCGTTGCGCAGCGCCTGGGTCACCCCGGGCCGCGACATCACGCCCTTGTCGCCGGAGATCTTACCCAGCACCACGCCGAGCGCGCGGGACAGCGCGCCGTTGCGGTCGCCCTCGCTCTGGCTGTTGACCGGCACTTCGGCATCGTAGGGGCCGGTGGCGCCGGCCACGTCGCCCTCGGTGCGCAGCTCGGCCTGGGCCAGGGCGGTCGCGGCGGGCAGGCACAGCGCGAAAGACAGGAGGAAGGCAAGGCTGCGGCGCATGAAGGGTCCAGTACTCGGCGTATCCGGGGCGAATTGTTGCCCGAATGCGGGCCTAGCGCCAATGCGGCCTGTTAAAATCGCCGTCTTTCCGCCGACCCCGCCGCCCGTGACCACTTCCCAGCCCCCCGCCGCCGCCCCGTTGACCTACCGCGACGCCGGCGTCGACATCGATGCCGGCAACGCCGTCGTCGAACGCATCAAGCCCCTGGTCAAGCGCAGTTTCCGCCCCGAGGTGATGGGTGGGCTGGGCGGCTTCGGCGCGCTGTTCGACCTGTCCGGCAAGTACCGCGAGCCGGTCCTGGTGTCCGGCACCGACGGCGTCGGCACCAAGCTGAAGCTGGCGCAGCAGCTCGGCCGCCACGACACGATCGGCATCGACCTGGTCGGCATGTGCGTCAACGACGTGCTGGTGCAGGGCGCCGAGCCGCTGTTCTTCCTGGACTACTTCGCCACCGGCAAGCTCGACGTGGAGACCACCGTGGCGGTGGTCGGCGGCATCGCCCGCGGCTGCGAACTGGCCGGCTGCGCGCTGATCGGCGGCGAAACCGCGGAAATGCCCGACATGTACCCGCCGGGCGAGTACGACCTGGCCGGTTTCACCGTCGGCGCGGTGGAGAAGTCGCAACTGCTCGACGGCGCCCGGGTGCGCGAGGGCGACGTACTGATCGGCATTGCCTCCTCCGGCCCGCATTCCAACGGCTACTCGCTGATCCGCCGCATCTACGACCGCGCCGGGCGCCCGGCCGAGTTGCAGGTGGGCGGCGTGGCCCTGGCCGACGCGCTGATGGCGCCGACCGCCCTGTACGTCAAGCCGATCCTGTCGCTGCTGCGCGACCAGGGCGAAGGCATCCACGCCATGGCGCACATCACCGGCGGCGGCCTGACCGAGAACATCATCCGCGTCATCCCGGACGGCCTGGGCCTGGACATCCGCGCCAGCGCCTGGACCCTGCCGCCGGTGTTCGAGTGGCTGCAGCGCGAAGGTGCGGTGGCCGACAGCGAGATGTGGCGCACCTTCAACTGCGGCATCGGCTTCGTGCTGGTCGCCGCGCCGGAGCAGGTGGCCGCCCTGGAACGCAGCCTGGACAGCCTGGGCCTGGCGCACTGGCAGATCGGCGCGGTCGTGGCCGCCGCGGACGCCGGCGAACGCGTCCACATCGGCTGAGCCGCGTGGCGGCAGCCAAGTGCACCTGGCGGGCCGCGGGCCGGTTCGGTGCGGCGCTGCCGGCAGCGGCGTTCCCGCCCGACACGGTGTCGGGCCGGAGGCCGCTGCAGGCGCGGCACCGCCCGTCCGCCAGTGCCCTGCCCCGGACGTTAGCCCGATGACGCTTCGCCTCGCCGTGCTCGCCTCCGGCCGCGGGTCCAACCTGCAGGCCATCCTCGCCGCGATCGCCGCCGGCACCCTCGACGCCGAGGTGGTCGGCGTGTTCGGCGATCGCCCCGAGGCGCCGGCGCTGGCCATGGTCGCGCCGGACCGGCGCTGGTCGGCGCGGCCCAAGACCTTCCCCGACCGCGCCGCATTCGACCTGGCACTGGGCGACGCCGTCGCCGCGGTACAGCCGGACTGGGTGGTGTGCGCCGGCTACATGCGCATCCTCGGCGCCGGCATCGTGCAGCGCTTCGGCGGGCGCCTGCTCAACATCCACCCTTCGCTGCTGCCCAAGTACCGTGGCCTGCACACGCATGCGCAGGCCTTGGCGGCCGGCGACGCCGAACACGGCGCAAGCGTGCATTTCGTCGTGCCGGAGCTGGACGCCGGCGCGGTGATCGCACAGGTGCGGGTGCCGGTGCAGGCCGGCGACGGTCCCGACGACCTGGCGCAGCGCCTGCTCCCGCGCGAGCACCGGCTGCTGTGCGCGGTGCTGCGGCTGGCGGCGGCGGGCCGCCTGGCTGAACGGGACGGCAAGGTCTGGCTGGACGGTCAGTGCCGGTTTAGTCCGCTGCGCCTAGATTGCGACGACGTGCTGCTTCCCTGAATGCGCTGCCGCACCCGTCCGCGGCCCCTCCCCTCCTCTCTCCCGCTCACGCCAGCCGATCCCATGAAGCTCGCTCCGCGTCCGTTCGCCTTCCTCGTCGCGTCCGGCCTCGGCCTGCTGGCGCCCATCGTCGGCGCGCAGGTCGCGCCGGCGCCCGCCGCGCAGCCGGCACCGCAGACCGCCCCGGCTCCGGCCACGCCCGCCACCAGCACCCCTGCGCCGGCTTCCGCCGCCTCGCCGGCGCTGCCCGCCGAGGCCTGGACGCCGCCGCCGCTGCAGCCGTTCGTGGCCACCTACGACGCCCTGTACAAGGGCAAGCCGGCCGGCGACGCGCGCATGGACGTGGTGCATACCGGCGGCGACCAATGGCGGGTCGACCTGGGCGTGCACGGCCGCAGCGGGTTCGCCAGCATCCTCGGCCTGAACATCGAGCAGAGCACGGTGTTCACGGTGGAGGACGGCCGCTACGTTCCGCAGAGCCAGAGCACGGTCAAGAAGGCGGTGTTCTTCGGCAAGAAGGTCACCGGCGTGTACGACTGGAAACAGGGCGTGGCGCGCTGGGACGGCGACCTGAAGAAGGACCGGCAGGCGCCGATCCCGCTGCAACCCGGCGACCAGAGCGCGCTGCTGCTCAACCTCTCGCTGATGCGCGACGCGCAGCCGGGCAAGACCATGACCTACCGCTTCGTCGACGTCGGCCGGGTGCGCGAACATGTCTACCGCGCCGCCGACCAGACCGAGACCGTGCAGGTCGGCGACATCAGCTACGACGCATTGCGGGTGTCGCGCACCAACGGCGGCCGCAATGAGACCATCCTGTGGATCGCCAACGGCGTGCCGACGCCGGTGCGCATCCTGCAGCGCGAAGACGGCGAAGACCGCATCGACCTGCGCCTGACCGAATACCAAGGAGCCTGACCATGACCCGCATCGCCCGCCCGCTGACCGCCCTCGCCGCCGCCCTGCTGGCCACGGCAAGCCTGCCCGCCCTGGCCCTGGAGCCGTTCACCGCGGACTACCAGGCCAGCTACATGGGCATGCAGGCCAACGGCGTGATGACCCTGGCCAAGGAAGGCGGCAACCGCTGGCGCTACAGCCTGGCGATCAAGAATCAGGTCGCCGACCTCAGCCAGAGCACCGTGTTCGAGGAAAAGGGCGGGCAGTTGCGTCCGCTCAGCAGCGACGACCGCTCGGTGTTCCTGATCAAGAAGAAGGCGGTGACCGCCAACTACGACTGGAGCACCGGCCAGGCGACCTGGGGCGGCGACCTCAAGCCCGACCGCCGCGGCCCGGTGAAGCTGCAGCCGGGCGACATGGACGCGCTGCTGATCAACCTGGCGATCGCGCGCGACGTCAACGCCGGCAAGACCCCGAGCTACCGCATGGTCGACGAGGGCCGCGCCAAGCCGATGACCTACCGCGTCGCCGGCAAGGAAGCGGTCACCGTCAACGGCAAGACCGAGCAGGCGACCAAGGTCAGCCGCACCGACGGCTCCAAGGAAATCGTGGCCTGGATCGTGCCGGACATGCCCGTGCCGGTGCGCATCCTGCAGCGCGAGAACGGCCAGGACGCGCTGGACCTGACCATCAAGGCGTTGCGGTAAGGCCGGGATTGGGGAATGGGGATTGGGGAATCGTGAAAGCAGCTCCCCGCCGTGATCGCTCCCGTGTGAGGGCTGGGATTGGGGAATCGCAACAGCGGCTTCCCGCCCGGGTTTTTCCCATGTAGGCGCGGCTTCAGCCGCGACGCGATGAGCCGGGATATGGGATTCGGGAATCGCAACAGCAATTCCCTGCCCGTGGTGCTTCCCATGTGGGAGGGGCTTCAGCCCCGACGCGCAGATGCGAATCGTCTTGCGGAAACCCGCTGGCGATTTGCAGCAGACCCAAAGCGGGCGCGTCGACTCCTATCCACGGCACATGGAGCGTGACGACCGGCCGTGCCTTTCTCTACCCCACTCCCAACGCGGGCACCGCCTAGGCAGCGCCCGCCCCACGCCGTTACTTCTTCTCCGCCGGCGCAGCCTTGAAGGTCGTGCGGCAATCCACGCGGATCTGCGCGCCGGTGCTGCGCCAGTAGAACGTGCTGCACTCGCGCGGGCCGTTCTGGGTGCGGCTCACGCCGACCGCGTAGAACGACTGCCAGATCTCGTCGCGGGTGACCTGGCCGTCGCCGTTCCAGTCCATGTCGCGCTCTTCGATGCCTTGGGTGATGGCGATGCCGGTGTACCAGGCATAGCCGACCCAGGCCAGCAGCACCACCACGATCGCCAGCAACACCTTGCGCCGGCGGCTGAAGCGGCCGCTGAGGATCATGCGACGCGCCGGATGGACGCGCCCAGCGCCCCCAGCTTCTCCTCGATGTTCTCGTACCCCCGGTCCAGGTGGTAGATGCGGTCGATGGTGGTGTCGCCGTCGGCGACCAGGCCGGCCAGGATCAACGAGGCCGAGGCGCGCAGGTCGGTAGCCATCACCGGCGCGCCGCTGAGCCGCTCGCTGCCGCGCACGATCGCGGTGTGCCCTTCGATCTGGATGTCCGCGCCCAGGCGCAGCAGTTCGTTGACGTGCATGAAACGGTTCTCGAAGATCGTTTCGTTGATCACGCCGACGCCGTCCGCCACGCAGTTGAGCGCCATGAACTGCGCCTGCATGTCCGTGGGGAACGCCGGATACGGCGCGGTGGTCAGGCTGACCGCGCGCGGGCGCTTGCCGTGCATGTCCAGGCGGATCCAGTCCTCGCCGGTCTCGATGCTGGCGCCGGCCTCGGTGAGCTTGTCCAGCACCGCGTCGAGGGTGTCGGCGCGCGCGCGGCGCACGGTGACGCTGCCGCCGGTCATCGCCGCGGCGACCAGGAAGGTGCCGGTCTCGATGCGGTCCGGCAACACCGCGTGGCGGCCGCCGGACAGGCGCTCCACGCCGTGCACGACGATGCGCGAGGTGCCCGCGCCTTCGATCTTCGCGCCCAGCGCGATCAGGCAGTCGGCCAGGTCGCTGACCTCCGGCTCCATCGCCGCGTTCTCCAGCACGGTGGTGCCGTCGGCCAGGGCCGCGGCCATCAGCACGTTCTCGGTGCCGGTGACGCTGACCATGTCGAACACGTAGCGGCCGCCCTTGAGCCGGCCGTTGCTGCTGGCCTTGATGTAGCCGTTCTCGACGCTGATCTCCGCGCCCAGCGCCTGCAGGCCCTTGATGTGCTGGTCGACCGGCCGCGAACCGATCGCGCAGCCGCCCGGCAGCGACACTTCGGCCGCGCCGAACTTGGCCAGCAGCGGGCCCAGCACCAGGATCGAGGCGCGCATGGTGCGCACCAGTTCGTACGGGGCGACGTGCTGGTGGACCTTGCGCGGGTCGACGGTGATCGCGCTGCCGCGCGAGAGGGTGCCTTCGTCGATGGTGACTTCCGCGCCCAGCTCGCCGAGCAGCTTCACCGTGGTGATCACGTCGTGCAGTTGCGGCACGTTGGTGATCTCCACCGGCGCATCGGCCAGCAGGGTCGCGCAGAGGATCGGCAGCACGGCGTTCTTGGCGCCGGAAATGTTCACTTCACCGTGCAGCGCGCTGCCGCCGGTCACTACGATTTTGGCCATGGGTCTCGTGGGGGAAAGGGAAAAGGGGAGAAACGGGCGCGCGGGCGGCTCAGCCGTCGGCGCGCTCGGCCTGCTCGGGGGTCAGGGTGTTCAGGGCCAGCGCGTGGATCGCGCCGCCCATCAGATCGCCCAGGGTGGCGTAGACCATGCGGTGGCGCGCCAGCGGCAGCTTGCCGGCAAAGGCGTCGCTGACCACGGTCGCCTCGAAGTGCACGCCGTCGTCGCCCTGCACCTGCACGCGCGCGCCCGGCAGGCCGGCCTCGATGAGTTTACGGATGGTATCGGCGTCCACCGGGCTTTCCTCCTAAAATGGTCGGCCATTCTACCCTCCGACCGGCACCCGCATGGATGTATCGCCCCTGTCTCCCACGACGCCCGACGACGCCGGCCTGATCGCCAGCGGTCGCCGCGTGGTCGAGATCGAGCAGGCCGCGCTGGCGGCGGTCGGCGCCCGCATCGGTGCCGAGTTCGCGGCCGCGTGCCGGCTGATCCTGGGCTCGCGCGGGCGCGTGGTCGCCACCGGCATGGGCAAGTCCGGCCACGTCGCGCGCAAGATCGCCGCCACCCTCGCCTCCACCGGCACCCCGGCGTTCTTCGTGCACCCGGGCGAAGCCGGGCATGGCGACCTGGGCATGATCACCGACGCCGACGTGGTCCTGGCGCTGTCCTACTCCGGCGAGTCCGACGAGATCCTGATGCTGCTGCCGGTGCTCAAGCGCCAGGGCAACGCGGTGATCGCGATGACCGGCCGCGCCCAGTCCACGCTGGCGCGCGAGGCCGACCTGCACCTGGACGTCAGCGTGCCGGCCGAGGCCTGCCCGCTGGACCTGGCGCCGACCTCCAGCACCACCGCCTCGCTGGCGCTGGGCGATGCGCTGGCGGTGGCGCTGCTGGACGCGCGCGGCTTCACCGCCGACGACTTCGCCCGCTCGCACCCGGCCGGCAGCCTCGGCCGGCGCCTGCTGCTGCACATCACCGACGTCATGCACCGCGGCGACGAACTGCCCAAGGTGCGCGAGGACGCCAGCCTCAGCGAGGCGCTGGTGGAGATGAGCCGCAAGCGCCTGGGCATGACCGCGGTGGTCGACGCCGACGACCGCCTGCTCGGGCTGTTCACCGACGGCGACCTGCGCCGCGCCCTGGACAGCGCGCTGGACGTGCGCCAGACCCGCATCGCCGAGGTGATGACCCGGCAGCCGCGTACCATCGGCGCCGACCAGCTCGCCGCCGAGGCCGCACGGCTGATGGAGACCCATCAGATCAACGGCCTGATCGTGGTCGACGCGGCCGGCCGCGCGGTCGGCGCGCTCAACATTCACGACCTGTTGCGCGCCAGAGTGGTTTAACAGGCTGAATCCGTTCACTGCCCGCGGTGCCCCACACCGCTGGCCCTGGCCGCTGGAAAGCCGGCCTCCCCGCCCCGATATCCCGAACATGCCCTATTCCCCGCTGGCCGACCTCCCCGCCGACCTGATCGACCGCGCCGCCCGGATCCGCCTGGCGTGCTTCGACGTGGACGGCACGCTGACCGACGGCCGCCTGTACTACGACCGCGACGGCAACGAGAGCAAGGCCTTCCACGTGCTCGACGGCCAGGGGCTGGTGCAGTTGCGCCGGTACGGCATCGAGGTGGCGCTGATCACCGCGCGGCCGAGCCTGGCCGCGGAGAAGCGCGGCCAGGAGCTGGGCCTGCTGGTGCAGATCGGGGTCAAGGACAAGCGCGCCGGGGTACAGGCCCTGTGCGACGAGCGCGGCATCGGCCTGGAGCAGGTCTGCTTCATGGGCGACGACCTGCCCGACCTGGCGCCGCTGCGCGTGGTCGGCCTGGCCGTGGCCCCGGCCAACGCCCATCCCTGGACCGCCGAACACGTGCACTGGACCACCCGTGCGCGCGGCGGCGAAGGCGCGGCGCGCGAACTGTGCGACGTGCTGCTGGCCGCACAGGGCCACGTCCCCTCACTGCTGCAGGAGCATGGCGCATGAACTGGCGCACCACCCTCGGCGGCCTGCTGCTGGTCGGGGCGCTGATCAGCGGCTGGTCGGCCTGGAACCAACGCAGCAAGCCGAGCCGCAATCCCTCCGACGAAGCCAGCGTGGACTACATCGCCCGCGACTTCGAGATCGTCAGCCTGGACAAGCAGGGCAAGGAAGCGATGACCCTGCGTGCGCCGCAGATGGAACGCAGCCGCGCCGACCAGACGATGTCGATCGTGACCCCGCTGTTCCTGCTGCCCGACGCCAACGGCCAGCACTGGGAAATGCGCAGCAAGACCGGCTGGGTCAGCGCCAACGGCGACGAACTGCGCCTGCGCGGCGACGTCGCCGGCGACAGCCCCAAGGTGCCCAGCATCCCACCCACCACCTTCCGTACCCAGAGCCTGGACGTCTTCCCGCAGACCAACAGCGCGCGCACCGCCGACCCGGTCACGATGACCCGGCCCGGTATGATGCAGACCGGCGTCGGCTTCCAGGTCGACCTGAAATCCCGGCAGTACAAGCTCCTTTCACAGGTCAAGTCCCGTTATGAACCGAATGCTGCCCGCTAAGCTCGCCCTGCTCGCCCTGCTGCTGCCGACCCTGGCGCTGGCCAAGTCGACCGACCGCAACCAGCCGATGGACATCAAGTCCGACGCGCAGGACGGCAACATGATGGCCGACGACGGCAAGGTCCGTTTCTTCGGCAACGTCGTGATCACCCAGGGCACGCTGGAAATCCATGCCGATACCGCCGACCTGTTCCGCAAGAACGGCGACATCGACCGTGTCGTCCTGACCGGCAAGCAGGCCACCCTGAAGCAGGAACTGGACGACGGCTCGCCGATGGACGCCGTCGCCGACAACATCGACTACAAGGTGCCGACCGACACGGTGATCCTCACCGGCAATTACCGGATGACCTCGCCCAAGGGCACCAACGCCGGCCAGCGCATGGTCTACAACACCAAGAGCGGCGACATGCAGGGCGGCGGCGACGGCACGCGCGTGCACACGGTGATCCAGCCGAAGAACGCGGCCGCTGCGCCGGCCGGCGCGCCTGCGAACGGCGCCAAGCCCGCCGCCAAGCCCGCCGCGACGCCGGCCAAGCCCAAGCAAGGAGGCCAGTGATGCTGCTCGCCGAAGGCTTGCGCAAGCGCTACAAGCAGCGCGAAGTGGTGCGCGACTTTGCGCTGACCCTGGAGGCCGGCGAAGTGGTCGGCCTGCTCGGCCCCAACGGTGCCGGCAAGACCACCTGCTTCTACATGATCGTCGGCCTGGTCGACGCCGATGCCGGGCGCATCGTGCTCGACGGCAACGACATCACCGCGCTGCCGATGTACAAGCGCGCCAAGCTCGGCGTCGGCTACCTGCCGCAGGAACCATCGGTGTTCCGCAAGCTCAGCGTCGCCGACAACATCCGCCTGGTGCTGGAACTGCGCGAGGATCTGGACAACGCCGGACAGGAACGCGAACTGGTGGCGCTGCTGGACGAACTGCAGATCAGCCACGTCGCCGACCAGCTCGGCGCCAGCCTCTCCGGCGGCGAGCGCCGCCGCTGCGAAATCGCCCGCGCGCTGGCGGCCAAGCCGCGGCTGATGCTGCTCGACGAACCCTTCGCCGGCGTCGACCCGATCTCGGTCGGCGAAATCCAGCGCATCGTCACCCACCTCAAGCAGCGCGGCATCGGCGTGTTGATCACCGACCACAACGTCCGCGAAACCTTGGGAATCTGCGACCGGGCGTATATCCTCAACGAGGGCAGCGTGTTGGCGCAGGGGGCGCCGGAAGCGCTGCTGGCCAACAGCGACGTGCGCCGCGTCTACCTCGGGGAAACCTTCAGGCTCTGACCGCGCACGCGCCGGCTACGCTCCTTCCGCGCTCGGTACAGGCATGAAAGCACGGCTGCAGACATCGCTGGGACAGCACCTGGTCATGACGCCGCAGTTGCGTCAGGCGATCAAGCTGTTGCAGATGTCCAGCGCCGAGCTGGAAGTGGAGATCGCCGAGGCGGTGGAGAGCAATCCGCTGCTGGAATGGTCCGAAGACGCCGCACCGGCGTTCGAACGCAGCGAAGGCGCCGACCAAGGGCTTGACCACGACCACGCGGCAGGCGACACACGCAGCGACGGCGATGGCGACCGTGGCGAGGCCGCGCCGGCTGCCGACAGCGCCGACTGGTCCGACACCGAATCGGCCTGGAGCGGCGGCAGCGGCGGTTCGTTCGACGACGACGACCTGGGCAGCGCGGCCGAGCGCGTGGCCGAGCCGGATACCCTGATCGACCACCTGCTGTGGCAGTTGCACCTGTCGCCGCTGTCCGCGCGCGACCGCAGCATCGGCGCGGCGCTGATCGATGCGCTGGACGACGACGGCTACCTGCGCGAGCCGCTGGCCGCGATCGCCGAGACCCTGCGCCCGGACATCGCCGCCGAGGAGGACGAGATCCTCACCGTGCTGCACCAGATCCAGCGCTTCGACCCGGCCGGCATCGCCGCGCGCACCCTGGGCGAGTGCCTGACCCTGCAACTGGACACCCTGCCCGAGGACACGCCGGGGCTGGCGCTCGCCCGCACCATCGCTCATGGCCCGCTGGAACGGTTGCCGCGCAGCGGCGTGGCCGGGCTGGCCCACGAGCTCAAGCGCCCGACGGCGGAGGTCGACACCGCGGTCGCGCTGCTGCGCTCGCTCGACCCGCGCCCGGGCAAGCAGATCGGCGAACTGGGCAGCGACACCTACGTGGTGCCCGACTGCGTGGTCTGGCGCCAGCGCGGGGTGTGGCATGCGGCGCTGTCGGCGCACGCCCAGCCCAAGGTCACCATCCACCGCGGCTACGAGCGGCTGATCCGCCAGTGCGGCGAAAGCGACGCCGGCTACCTGCGCGGGCAACTGCAGGAAGCGCGCTGGCTGCTGAAGAGCCTGGAGGCGCGCGGCGAGACCCTGCTCAAGGTGACCCGCTGCCTGCTGAAGCAGCAGGCCGGCTTCCTGGAATTCGGCGAACAGGCGCTGCGTCCGCTGACCCTGCGCGAGATCGCCGGCGAACTGGGCCTGCACGAAAGCACCATCTCGCGCGCCATCGCCCGCAAGTACGTGCGCACCCCGCGCGGCACCATCCCGCTGCGCGCCTTCTTCGCCTCGGGCATCGACACCGACAGCGGCGGCGAAGCCTCCAGCACCGCGATCCAGGCGATGATCCGGCGGCTGATCGATGCGGAGAATCCGCGCAAGCCGCTTTCTGACGCCAAGCTGGCCGACCTGCTGAAAAGTGCCGGGGTCCCTGTAGCGCGCCGCACCGTGGCGAAGTATCGTGAGGCCATGAACATTTCCGCCTCCCACGAACGCGTCCGAATCGGCTAGCGGCGGCGGCGATGGTTCATAGGTGTAAAACCCGAACCAAGGAGTATCCGATGCGTATCGAGACCTACGGCCAGCAGATCGAAGTCACCCCCGCCCTGCGCGAGTATGTGGAGACCAAGCTGCAACGGCTGAAGCGACACTACGAGGAAACCATCGAGGTCCGCGCCCAACTGGCGCTGCGCAAGCCCGACCATCACGTCGAGGCCACGGTCAACGTCCCCGGCCGCACCCTGCACGCCGACGCCAGCGCACAGACCATGTACGCGGCGATCGACCTGCTCGCCGACAAGCTGGACCGGCTGATCATCAAGCACAAGGAAAAGAAGCACGACCACCATGCGGCCGAGGTGCGCGACAATCTCGCGTGATCCTCCCCACGTTGCGCCGCCATGCCCTTGACCGATCTGATGGCGGCCGTCAGCACCCAGGTGCTTCCGGCCGCCGATCGCGACACCCTGCTGCACACCGCCGCCGGTCTGCTGGCCTGCCAGCAGGCCGGCGCCGATGAACTCTTCGCCAGCCTGCGCGAGCGCGAACAGCTCGGCAGCACCGCCATCGGCCATGGGATCGCCATCCCGCACGGCCGCGCGCCGGACCTGGATGCCCCACGCGGCGCGCTGCTGCGTTTGCTGCAGCCGATCGATTTCGATGGCCAGGGCACTCTGGTCGACCTGATCTTCGCCATGGCCGTGCCCGCGCACTACACCCACCAACACCTGATGCTGCTGTCGGAACTGGCCGAGCAGTTCTCCATCGAAGAGTTCCGCGACGCCCTGCGCAACGCGCCGGATGCCGCCGCACTGTATGCGCTGCTCGGCGGCGCGCCACGGGCCGCCGCATGAACACCAGCATCGACGCACGCGAACTGTTCGACCAGCAGCGCGACCGCCTGGGCCTGCGCTGGATTGCCGGGCACAAGGGCGAACACCGGGTGCTGGAGGCCGGCAATGCGGTCTCGCGGCGTCCGTCGCTGGCCGGCTATCTCAACACCATCTACCCCAACAAGGTGCAGATCCTCGGCACCGAGGAACTGGCCTGGCTGGACTCGCTGGACGCGCGCCAGCGCTGGGAGACGATCGAGAAGATCGTGCAGGTGCGGCCGCTGGCGCTGGTGGTCACCAAGAACCAGTCGTGCCCGGAAGACCTGCGCGCGGCCGCCGACGAATCCGATACGCCGCTGTGGGTCTCGCCCAAGCGCGGCCACGAACTGCTCAATCACCTCTCCTACCACCTGGCCCGCACGCTGGCGCCGCGGGTGATCCTGCATGGCGTGTTCATGGAGATCTATTCGATCGGCGTGCTGATCACCGGCGAGGCGGGTTCGGGCAAGAGCGAACTGGCGCTGGAACTGCTCAGCCGCGGCCACCGCCTGGTCGCCGACGACGCCCCGGAATTCACCCAGATCGCCCCCGACGTGCTCGACGGCACCTGCCCGGAACTGCTGCAGGACCTGTTGGAAGTGCGTGGGCTGGGCGTGCTGAACGTGCGCGAGATGTTCGGCGACACGGCTGTAAAGAAGAATAAGTACCTTCGGCTCATCGTGCACCTGACCCGGCCCATGACCGAGCCCACGCCCCACGGCTACGAGCGCCTCACCGGCGATTCCGGTACCCGCCACGTGCTGGACCTGGACGTACCGCTGATCACCCTGCCGGTGATGCCCGGCCGCAACCTGGCGGTGCTGACCGAGGCCGCCACGCGCCTGCACATCCTGCGCACCAAGGGCATCGACCCGGCGGCGATGTTCATCGCCCGCCACAGCAACCTGCTGGAGCGGCGCAATCCATGACCGCCGGCGCCAACACCTCCACCCTGGTCATCGTCAGCGGCCTGTCCGGCTCCGGCAAGTCGGTGGCGCTGAAGACCTTCGAGGACCTGGACTACTACTGCGTCGACAACCTGCCGGTGGAACTGCTGCCGGCCTTCGTCAAGAGCCTGGTGCGCGAGGATGCCGGCCCCAGCAAGCTGGCGGTGGGCATCGACGTGCGCAGCCGCCACAGCGACCTGACCCAGTTGTCGCGCTGGCGCGAGGCAGTGGCGCAGTTCGGCCTGGACGCGCGCCTGCTGTTCTTCGACGCCAACGACGAGGCGCTGATCAAGCGCTACGCCGACACCCGCCGGCGCCATCCGCTGTCGCACCAGGGCCTGTCGCTGCCGGAGGCGATCGAGCGCGAGCGCGCCCTGACCGAGCCGCTGCGCGAGGCGGCCGACGCGGTGATCGACACCAGCACGCTCAACGTGCACCAGCTGCGCCGGCGGGTCACCACCGAGTTCGCGCTGTCCGCCGAGAACACCCTGTCGCTGCTGTTCGAGTCCTTCGCCTACCGGCGTGGCGTACCGGCCGAGGCGGATTTCGTGTTCGACGCGCGGGTGCTGCCCAATCCGCACTGGGACCCGGAACTGCGCCCGATGACCGGCCGCGACAGCGGCGTGCGCGAATACCTGGACGCGCAACCGGACGTGCAGCGCTACACCGCGCAGCTGATCGACTTCCTCGACACCTGGCTGCCGCGGCTGCGCAACGACACCCGCAGCTACGTGACCATCGCCTTCGGCTGCACCGGCGGCAAGCACCGCTCGGTGTATCTGGCCGAACGCCTGGCCCGCCATGCCCGCGAACAGGGCTGGCCGGAAGTGGCGACCTTCCATCGCGAGCAGGATTGATCGAAAAGCCGGGATTCGGGATTGGGGATTCGGGATTGGCAAAAGCGGCATTGCGCTGGCTCTTGCGGATCCCCAATCCCGAATTCCCAATCCCGGCTCCCCCCAGCCATTCCCTGTGCCCTGCCTGACCTGTTAACGTTCTCCCATGGCTTGCGGCATTCTCCTCATCACTCATCCCGGGATCGGCACGGCGCTGTTGCGCGTGGCGACCGGACTGTTGCGGCAGTTGCCGCTGAAGACCGAAGCGTTCGACGTGCCGTTCGATGCCGACCTGGATGCGCTGCTGCCGCAGGCGTCGGCGGCGTTGCGGCGGGTGGACGACGGCGATGGCGTGCTGGTGGTGACGGATCTGTATGGCGCCAGCCCGAGCAATCTCGCCGCGCGGCTGGCGCGCCTGGGCACGCCGGTGCGGCGCGTCTCGGCGTTGAGCCTGCCGATGCTGCTGCGGATCATGAACTACCCCGAACAAGGACTGGAGCAGTTGCCCGCGACCGCCGCCGCCGGCTCGCGCAACGGCGTGGTGATCGACGATGCTTGAACGCGAACTGCTGGTCTCCAACCGCCTCGGCCTGCACGCCCGCGCCACCGCCAAGCTGGTGCAGACGCTGTCCTCGTTCCGCTGCAATGCCACGCTGGCGGCCAAGGGCCGCGAGGTCAACGCCAAGAGCATCATGGGCGTGATGCTGCTGGCCGCTGCGCAAGGCACGCCGGTGACGGTGCGGGTGGACGGCGCCGACGAAGCCGAGGCGCTCAAGGCCGTGGTCGACCTGTTCGAGCGGCGCTTCGACGAGGACAGCTGAGCATGCGCCGCCGGCGGCCGCAGGCAGGGACGCGGTGCCGCCGCACGGGGCACGCGCGGTGAGCGTGCGCATCGCCGGCCATGGCGCTTCGCGCGGCAATGCCCTGGGCCGGGCGCGGGTGCGCCTGCCGCATGCGCTGGAGGTGGCCGAGCAACGCATCGGCGCCGCGCAGATCCCCGAGGAACTCGATCGCCTGCACCGCGCGGTGGACGCCGCGCGCGAGGAGATGCACGGCCTGCGCCAACGCCTGCACGGCGCCCTGGCCAAGGAGGTCGGCGAATTCCTCGACCTGCACGCGCTGCTGCTCGACGACCCGGAGCTGCTGCACGGCCTGGACGAACTGATCCGCACCGGCCGCTACAGCGCCGACTACGCGCTGCGCCTGCAGCGCGACCGCCTGGCGACCGTGTTCGACGACATGGAGGACGCCTACCTCAAGAGCCGCATGGACGATCTGGACCATGTGATCGGGCGGATCCATGCGTTCCTGCAGAAACGCCAGCCGGACAGCGAAGGCCTGGCCGGCGAGATCCTGGTGTGCGAGAACGTGGCGCCGTCGGAACTGGCGCAACTGCAGGCGCAGGGCGTGGTCGGCATCGTCACCAGCGCCGGCAGCACCCTGTCGCACAGCGCGATCCTGGCGCGCAGCCTGCACCTGCCGCTGGTGGTCGGCGTCGCCGACGCGCTGCAGAAGATCAACGACGGCGACGTGCTGATCATCGACGGCACCCAGGGCGCGGTGCTGGTCGACCCGACCCCGGACGACCTGCGCGACTACCGCAGCCGCGTGCGCGAGCAGGCCAAGCTGCAGCGCAGCCTGGGCAAGCTGCGCTCCAAGCCCAGCCGCACCCGCGATGGCGTGGACATCACCTTGCTGGCCAACGCCGAGTCGCGCGACGACGTCACCCGCGCGCATGCGCTCGGCGCCGACGGCCTGGGCCTGTACCGCACCGAATTCCTGTTCCTGCAGCGCGACGCGCTGCCCGACGAGGAAGAACAGTTCCACACCTACCGCGACGCCGTGCTGGGCATGAGCGGGCGGCCGGTGACCATCCGCACCCTGGACCTGGGCGCGGACAAGGCCGATCGCACCGGCCTGACCATGAGCAATGAGGAAAACCCGGCGCTGGGGCTGCGCGGCGTACGCCTGTCGCTGGCCCGGCCCAAGGTCTCCGACACCCAGTTGCGTGCGCTGCTGCGCGCCTCCGCCTACGGCCCGGTGCGGGTGCTGGTGCCGATGGTCAGCGCGCGCGAGGAACTGCTGGCGATGCGCCGCCACCTCAAGCGCATCGCGGCGCAACTGCGCCGCGATGGCCATGCCATCGCCGAGCAGGTGCAACTCGGCGCGATGATCGAAGTGCCGGCGGCGGCGCTGGCCCTGGATACCTTCATCGACACCATCGACTTCCTGTCGATCGGCACCAACGACCTGGTGCAGTACCTGCTCGCCGCCGACCGCAACAACGAGGCGGTGGCCGAGCTGTATTCGCCGCTGCATCCGGCGGTGCTGCGGCTGATCGCGCAGGTGATCGCCACCGGCCAGGCCCACGGCAAACCGGTGGCGGTGTGCGGCGAAATCGCCGGCGACCCGACCTTGACGCCGATGCTGCTGGCGCTGGGGCTGCGCGAGTTCAGCCTGCACCCGGCGACGATGCTGGAAGTGCGCCAGGTGATCCGCGACACCGACCTGCAGGCCCTGCGCCAGCGCGGCGCCAAACTGCTGCAGGCCCGCGACCGCAAGGGCATCGAGCGCTGGCTGGCTTGAGAGCCGGGATTGGGGATTCGATATTGGGGATTCGATATTGGGGATTCGATATTGGGGATTCGATATTGGGGATTGGGGATTGGGGATTGGGGATTGGGCAGGATGTCCTTCCTCTGATCGCAGGCAAGCGATTTTCTGAAAGGCGCGGCGCTTGGTCTCTGCGTGCACAGCGCTCTCTCTCGTCAAGAAACCCATCGATCTTCTGTAGGAGCGGCTTCAGCCGCGACGGGCGTTCCCGGGAATGCCGTCGCGGCTGAAGCCGCTCCTACATGCGCAGACGTCCGCATGCGGAAACCCGCGAATCCCCAATCCCGACTCCCCAATCCCGGCCGTCCACTGTGCTTCCCGCAACATGCAGGCGATAATGTTGGGATGAACATCTGACCGACCGCGTTTCTCCGGAGCGCGGCCTCACCCCAAGGGAGCAGCGCATGGCCGACGCCGTCCGCCACGACAAGACCGCGCGGCAGCTGCGCATGCTGTCCGATGCGCTGGATAGCGGGCGCCTGGGCCCGGTGCGGCGACTGGTCAATACGCTGGCGCCGGCCGAGATCGGCAACCTGCTGGAATCGCTGCCGCCCGGCAAGCGCGAAGTGGTGTGGGGGCTGGTCGATCCGGAGGACGACGGCGAGGTGCTGGTCCACGTCGGCGAAGAAGTGCGCGAGAGCCTGCTCGCGGACATGGACCCGGACGAAATCGTCGCCGCGGTCGAAGACCTGGACATCGACGACCTCGCCAACCTGGTCGAGGACCTGCCGGACACGGTCATCGACGAAGTGCTCAAGTCGATGGACCGCGAGAACCGCGAGCGGCTCGAGCAGGTGCTGTCGTATCCCGAGGACAGCGCCGGCCGCCTGATGAACCCGGACGTGGTCACCGTGCGCGCCGACGTCAACGTCGACGTGGTGCTGCGCTACCTGCGCCTGCGCGGCGAACTGCCGGACCACACCGACCATCTGTTCGTGGTCAGCCGCCGCCACCAATACCTGGGGCGGGTGTCGCTGGCGGCGCTGGTCACCCACGAGGACTCCACCCCGATCAACCGGCTGATCGACGACGAGCAGCCGGCCATCGACGTCGGCGAAGGCGCCGACGAGGTCGCGCGGCAGTTCTCCGACCACGACTGGATCTCCGCGCCGGTGGTGGACGACAACAACATCCTGCTCGGCCGCATCACCATCGACGACGTGGTCGACATCATCCGCGACCAGGCCGAGCACCAGGCGATGAGCGCCGCCGGCCTGGACGAGGACGAGGACCTGTTCAGCCCGGTGCGGCGCGCGTTCCGCCGCCGCCTGCTGTGGCTGACGATCAACCTCGGCACCGCCTTCATCGCCTCCAGCGTGGTCGGCCAGTTCGAGGGCACCATCGCCAAGCTGGTGGCGCTGGCCGCGCTGATGCCGATCGTAGCCGGCATGGGCGGCAACGCCGGCACCCAGGTCCTGGCACTGATGGTGCGCGGCCTGGCGCTGGGCCAGATCGGCGCGTCCAACGTGATCGTGCTGCTGCGCAAGGAATTGGCGGTGGCCCTGATCAACGGCCTGTCGCTGGGCATCGGCCTGGGCCTGATCGTGCTGCTGTGGTTCAAGCAGCCGCTGCTGTCGCTGGTGATCGGCTCGGCGCTGACCATCAACCTGCTCACCGCCGCCCTGGGTGGCGTGCTGGTGCCGTTGACGCTCAAGCGCCTGGGCTTCGATCCGGCATTGGCCGGCGGGGTGATCCTGACCACGCTGACCGACGTCATGGGCTTCCTCAGCTTCCTCGGCCTGGCCACCCTGGTCCTGCTGTAGCGCGTGTCCGAGCGGCGGGCGCGGCTCGAAGCGGCCGCTGCGTTCGTCGCGCAGCCGTGATCGGCGGGCGCGCCTGCCGGCCGCGATCGGTGCGCGGCGGATCGGGCGCATCCACCGCCCGCTGCCGCCATCCGCCCCTGCATGGCGCGAGCACGCTGCGCCGCCCGTCGGCTGACTGCCGCATGTCCGCCGCCCTTACCCGGGTTGTCGTGGAGACGCCCAGGCCACGATACTGCGGCCTTCCCACCCGAGGGCCGGCCATGTCGATGCGTTCGTTGCTGCTTCTGCTGTGCCTGTCGATGGTCGGATGCAGCAGCTTGCCCAGCGACCCGGCCACCGGCCACTTTGTCGGCCGCCAGCTCACCCTCGACGGACGCGTCTACCGCTACCAGGTATTCGTGCCGGCGCCAGCGCATCGCCAGGGCCCGGTGCCGGTGGTGCTGTTCCTGCACGGCTCCGGCGAGCGCGGCGACGACGGCCGCGACCAGACCACCGCCGGGCTGGGCCCGTACCTGCGCCGCCACCTGGCCGATTTCCCGGCGCTGGTGGTGATGCCGCAGGCGCCCGATGGCGAGGAGTGGAACGGCGTCAACGCGACCATGGCGCTGCAGGCGCTGGACGACAGCAGCGCCGAGTTCAACGGCGACCCGCAGCGCACCTACCTGACCGGCATGTCGATGGGCGGCTACGGCACCTGGGAGATCGCCCTGAAGCAACCGCAGCGCTTCGCCGCGCTGGTGCCGATCTGCGGCGCGATCCTGTCCCCGCACGAGGACCGCGAGTATCTGGTGGTCACGCCGGTGGCCTATCTGGCCGATCCGTATACGGCGCTGGCGCAGCGCCTGCGGCACGTGCCGGTGTGGATCTTCCACGGCGCCCAGGACGACGTGGTGCTGCCGCACGACGACCGCAAGATCGTGCGTGCGCTCAAGAACGTCGACGCCGACGTGCGCTACACCGAATACCCGCAGGGCAACCACAATGCCTGGGATGCCACCTACCGCGATCCGAAGATGTGGCAGTGGCTGTTCGCGCAGAAGCGCAGCGACGCCGGCAACGAGACCACCGCCGACAAGTAAGCAGCTTCCACCATCGCCGCGCGTGCCAGGTGGTGCCCACGACAGTCCGCGCAACCAGGGCCCGCATCGACGCAACGCTCAGCGTTCATCCAAGGGCGTCCATACGATCTGCCGCCGCGTCGTCGCGGCCTGTGCAGCGAGCCCACCAAACCGCGTACAGTCCGCGCTTTCGCGTACAGGCCAAGCATGGCGACCACCCCTTCCGCATCGCAAACCGCCTTCCACGCCCGCCTGCGCGCCCTGGATCCGAGCGCCGCGGCGATCGCCGGCGCGGCCGTTCCGCCGCTGCTGGTGCCGACACAGGACGACGCCGCGACCTTGCAGCTCAGCGACAGCGGGCGCTGGCTGTTGCAGGTGCTGGACGCGCTGGACGCCCTGCACCAGGCCACGCAAGTCACCCGCCTGTCTGCCGATGCGCTGCGCCGGGACCAGAAGTTCGCGCCACCTGGGCGCCCCTCGCTGCACCTGGTGCAGTTGCGCCAGCAGCAGGCGGCCGCGCAGCAGGCGCTGCGCCGCGCCAACCAGGCGCTGGCCCAGGCTGCGGCCGGCTTCGTGCGCGGCGCCGGGCTGACGCCACCGCCACGGACCGGGCCGGTGGCGTTCGTGCAAGGATGGATCGCGCGTCATCTGGGGTAAGGCCGCCACACGGCCGTGGGGCGCATGGCTGGCGTCCATGGCGGCGCGCCATGGGTGAAGCGGGCGAAGGTCGGTGCGGTTCTGCAGGAACGGCGCTCGCGCGCCCTCCCGGGATCCGCCGCGATCGCGGCTGACGAAAGACGACGCCGTTCGCGCATGGCACGTGCCGCGTGCTGGCTAGCCTCGCCGAGGAGCACCACAGTTCCGACAGCGTGCGCGGCACCGCAACCGCATCGCGTCGTGCGGAAGATGTGCCGAATGCGCCACGCAAGGCGCGTCTACGCAAGCTAAACCGCAAGCGCCGGGCCGTTCGCGCCGACCTGGGTTGGGCCTGTCCCGCTGCTATCCTGCACGCCCCTCGGACTCCGCTGCCCGACGCCCCATGCCCGTGCCCTCCCCCGCTGCCCGCCCCTGCCCTGCCCCTGCGGCCTCCTCGCGCGTGCGTCTGCCTGCCCGCGCCACGGCAGCGGCGGCATGAGCATGCCCGGCGCGCACACGGCCAATCTCGCCACCTGGGGCATCTGCGCGCTGGCCACCGCCGGGGTGATCGCGCGGCCGTTCAAGCTGCCCGAGGCGTGCTGGGCGGTGGGTGGCGCGCTGCTGCTGATGGCGTTGGGGCTGATGCCTGGCGGCGAGGCCTGGCAGGCGGCACTCAAGGGCCTGGACGTCTACCTGTTCCTGATCGGCATGATGCTGTTGTCGGAAACCGCGCGCGCCGAAGGCCTGTTCGACTGGGTGGCGATGCATGCGGTGAATCTGGCCAAGGGCTCGCCCCAGCGCCTGTTCGCGCTGGTGTTCGGCGTCGGCATCGTGGTCACCGCGTTCCTGTCCAATGACGCCACCGCGGTAGTGCTCACCCCGGCGGTGTACGCGGCCGCGCGCAAGGCCGGGGCCAAGCCGCTGCCGCTGCTGTTCGCCTGCGCGCTGATCGCCAACGCCGCCAGCTTCGTGCTGCCGATCTCCAACCCCGCCAACCTGGTGCTGTACGGCGGCAAGATGCCGACCCTGGGCGCGTGGATGGCCGCGTTCGCGCTGCCGTCGCTGCTGGCGATCGCGGTGACCTTCGTGATGCTGCGCTGGGCCGAGCGCAAGGACCTGACCGGCCGCTGCGCCGCGCGCGTGGACACGGTGCCGTTGACCCGCGGCGGCACCTTCGCCCTGGTCGGCATCCTCGCCACCGCAGTGCTGCTGGTCGGCGTCTCCGCGCTGGGTCTGGACCTGGGCCTGCCGACCTGCCTGGCCGGCCTGGCCACCCTCGGCGCGGTCTGCCTGGGCGGCCGGCAGTCGCCGCTGCCGATGGCCAAGGCGGTGTCGTGGGCGGTGCTGCCGCTGGTGGCTGGCCTGTTCGTACTGGTGGAGGCGCTGTCGCGCACCGGCGTGATCGGCCTGCTCGCACGCACCCTGGCCGACGCCGCCGCGCACTCGCCGCAGGCCACCGCCGGCGTCGCCGGCACCCTGCTGGCGTTCGGCTCGAACCTGATGAACAACCTGCCGGCCGGCCTGATCGCCAGCACCACCGTCGCCCAGGCGCAGCCGCCGCAATTGGTGGTGGACGCGCTGCTGATCGGCGTGGACCTGGGCCCGAACCTGTCGATCACCGGCTCGCTGGCGACCATCCTGTGGCTGACCGCGATCCGCCGCGAAGGCGAGGACGTGGGCTTCTGGCGCTTCCTCAAGGTCGGCGCGCTGGTGATGCCGCCGGCGCTGCTGTGTGCGTTGGGCGCGCGCCTGCTGCTGGGCTGAGCGGCGCGCGTGCACTTGGTGAATTGCCCATGGCCAGGCGCCCGGGACGGGCGCCAAGGCCTGGCGTGCAGCGACCGTCCATCGCAACGCGTCGCGGCTGAAGCCGCTCCTACGACGGCACCGACAGCGCGCAGAATTCCACTGTAGGAGCGGCTTCAGCCGCGACAAGCCTTACCGCGGACACCTGCTGCGGTTGCTCCATGAAAAGCAACAGGCGCCGCTGCTACGGCAGCACATATGACGCGGGCGAAGCCCCCTGTGGGAAACGACGTCAGTCGCGACGCGCGCGACGCCATCGGCCATCGCCCCCTGTCGGGACTGAAGTCCCTCCCACAACGGCACGACACACCGATGCAACGCGCCGCCCTACCCCGCGCGCAACCGCCGCGCCACGCCGCTGACCAGGGCGATGACCGCGGTCAGCGCCGCCATCGACAGGAACTGCGTGCGGGTGTCCGGCGAGGCCACCAGCAGGCCGAAGATCAGCGCCAGGATCGCCAGCGCCAGCACGGTGAGCACCGGGTAGCCGCGCATGCGGAACGGCAGGCGGGTACCGGCGCGGTCGGCGCGCGCGCGCAGGATCAGCTGCGACAGCAGCGAGATCGTCCACACCAGCAGGCAGGTGGCGCCGACGATGTTCAGCAGCACCGGCAACACCCGGTTGGGATACAGCAACTCCAGCACCGCGGCGACGAAACCGAACAGCACGCTGGCCAGCACCGCCAGCCACGGCACCTGCTGCCGGCTGGACGCGGCCAGCGCGCGCGGCGCTTCGCCGCGCTGGGCCAGCGAGAAGATCATCCGCGAGGCGCCGTACAGATTGGCGTTGAGCGCCGACAGCAACGCGATCACCGCGATCAGGGTGATGGCGGTCGCGGCGCCGGGGATCCTGGCCACCTGCAGCACCGCAGCGAACGGCGAGCTCAGCGCCTGACTCTGCCACGGCACCACCGCGATGATCACGCTCAGCGAGCCGATGTAGAACACCAGGATGCGCCAGGCGACCGTGCGGATGGCGCGGGCGATGCTGCGCTCCGGGTCGGCGGTCTCGGCCGCGGCCACCGCCACGATCTCGGTGCCGCCGAAGGCGAACACCACCACCAGCAGCGCGGCACCGATGCCGGCCAGCCCCTTCGGCGCGAAGCCGCCGTTGCCGGTGACGTTGGACAGGCCCGGCGAGGCCACGCCGGGCAGCCAGCCGGCCAGCAAGGCGATGCCGACCAGGATGAAGCCGACGATCGCCGCCACCTTGAGGATGGCGAACCAGAATTCGAACTCGCCGAAGTTGCGCACGCCCAGCAGGTTGATCGCGGTGAACGCGGCCATGAACGCGATCGCGGCCAGCGGCACCGGCAAGCCCGGCCACACCGTGGCCAGCAGGCCGGCCGCGCCTACCGCTTCGGCGGCGATCACGATCACCAGTTGCAGCCACCACAGCCAGCCCACCGTGGCGCCGGCGGTCGGCCCCATCGCGTCGGCGGCGTACACCGAGAACGCGCCGCTGGCCGGCTTGGCCGCGGCCATCTCGCCCAGCGCGTTCATCACGATGATCACCAGCGCGCCGGCGACCAGGTAGGAAATCAGCACCGCCGGCCCTGCCGCGTGCACGCCGACGCCGGAGCCCAGGAACAGGCCGGCGCCGATCGCGCTGCCCAATCCCATCATGATCAGTTGCCGCGGTTTCAGCGCGTGGCGCAAGGCGGGTGCGGCGGCGGGCGGGACAGGCGCGGACGAATGCGGCATCGGCTCGGTCGGGTGCGGAAAACGCGACACGATACAGGCTGAGGGCGACGACGTGCGGCTGCGCACACGTTTGGCCGCTTGCGGCCGCGGATCGGCCCGCCGCAGCGGGATGGCTGCTGCAACGCAGCGCGGATCCGCGCACGCGGCCGCCGCTGGACACCACCCGCCGCGCGCCGGCGAAGACCGCCCTGGCTTGCTGCCTGCCCCGACCACGCAGCGCCACCGCCGCGACCGCACGAAGTGCGGAGATACCAAACAACCACTCACACCGTGGATTTCCCGCATCTCGTTGATTTTGCGTATTGACAGCGATACTAACGTCAGAAATACTGAACTTGACGCCCGCCAGATCTCCTTTCTCCGTACCTGCCGATGAGCGCGCGAACACGGAGCGAAGGGACGGCAGGCGACGACGGACCGGGAGACGGCCCGTTGCGGGCGCTCCGGCCGGCAAGGACCACGGCTGCCGCTCGTCCCATGGCGTACAGGTCCGTACATCCAGACAAGGAGAGACACCATGATCAAACCGCTGCTCACCCTGACGATGCTGGCGGCCACGCTGGCCGTTCCAGGCCTGCGGGCCGCCGAGCGGGCGCCGCTCAACGCCGCCGATGCCATCCAGGGCATGGGCGAACGCCTGCCCATCGGCAAGAAGAACGTCAGCCTGTCGCCGTTGTTCAAGGTCTACACGTTCGAGAAGGCCGGCCTGCGCTTCGTGCAGATCAACTCGTTGCAGGACGAGGTCATCACCGTGCTCAGCGCCACCCCGGGCACCGAGGCACGGCTGCCGATCGGCAGCGCCGCCGAGGAGCAGATGATCGCGGTCAACGACGCGAAGAACCAGCCGCTGGGCATGGTCACCGCCGCGGCGAGCTGCCCGTGCAACGCCACCGTGGTCTACCGCGACGCCACCACCACCATCGTGGTGGTCTACGGCTCCAACGGCGAGTACATCACTTCGTACGTCATCAAGACGCCGCAGACCAAGCCGCCGCAGTAAGCGCCGAGCGCGTGCCGCGGCCGCACCCTGCGGCCGCGGCACGATTGGCGGCTGGCGCTGATGGTTCCGGTCGCTCGATGAGGAGCGGTCGCCACCGCGCCTCGGTGAGTGCATGGCCTTCGCAGGTTGCATCGTCCCCGCCTGCCCTGCCCAAGGAAGAATCCCTGGGGCAATGTGGTGCTTCGCACCGCAGGTCTCCGCGCCGGCCCACCGCTCCGCCGCCTGCCTGCCTCGCATCCGGCGTTCCATCGCGCACGCTAGGAGGCGCCTGGCAAACGCAAGCGGCCGCCTTCCGAGAAAGGCGGCCGCACGCGAGCAGTCCGCGCACGGACCGCGCTGGCTCAGAACTCCTGCCAGTCCTTGTCCAGCGCCACCGCCGCCGCGAACGCCGGCGCGCGCCGCGCCGGCGCGGCCGCAGCCAGCGGGCGCGGGCTGCGCGTGGCGGTCGGCGCAACATGCCTGGCGCGCGACGGCGACGGTGCTGGCGACGGCGTTGCAGCATGCGCGCCCTCCAGCTTGAACAACGCCACCGCCTGGGTCAGCTCCACCGATTGCTGCTCCATCGAGCGCGCTGCCGCCGTGGCTTCTTCCACCAGCGCCGCATTCTGCTGGGTGCTTTCGTCCATCTGCGTGACGGTCTGGTTGACCTGCTCGATGCCGGCCGACTGCTCCTGCGAGGCGGCGGAAATCTCGCCCATGATGTCGGTGACGCGCTGCACCGAGGCCACGATCTCCTGCATGGTGCTGCCGGCCTTGTCGACCAGCGCCGAGCCTTCGGCGACGCGGGTCACCGAATCGTCGATCAGCGTCTTGATCTCCTTGGCGGCGTTGGCCGAACGCTGCGCCAGCGTGCGCACTTCGCTGGCGACCACCGCGAAGCCGCGACCTTGCTCGCCGGCACGCGCCGCTTCGACAGCCGCGTTGAGCGCCAGGATATTGGTCTGGAACGCGATGCCGTCGATCACGCCGATGATGTCGGCGATCTTCTTGGAGGAGGCTTCGATGCCGCTCATGGTCTCGACCACCTGACCGACCACCGCGCCGCCCTGCGAAGCGACCGATGCCGCGCCACTGGCGAGTTGGTTGGCCTGGCGCGCGTGTTCGGCGTTCTGCTTCACGGTGGAGGTCAGTTCTTCCATCGACGCGGCGGTTTCTTCCAGGCTGGCGGCCTGCTGCTCGGTGCGACGCGACAGGTCGTCGTTGCCGGTGGCGATCTCGCTGGCCGCGGCATTGATGCTGACCGCGGCGGTCTGGATGCGGCCGACGATGCCGGTCAACTGGTCGGCGGTGGCATTGGCGTCGTCGCGCATCCGCGCGAACACGCCGTGGAACTCGCCGTGCATGCGTGCAGTCAGGTCGCCGGCGGCGATGGCCTGCAGCAACGCCGAGAGCTTGCCCAGGTTGCGGTCGCTCACCTCCATCATCGCATTGAGGTCCTGCACCATCAGCCGGAAGTCGTGCTGGAAGTGCACCGCATCGCCGCGGGCGCTGAAGTCGCCGGCCGCGGCCGCCGCGGCCAGGCGCTTGATCTCGGTGTTGATCGCCAGCAGGCTGGCCTTGGCCGCGTCCATCGATTCGTGCAACACCGCACGACTGCCCGGCAGGCGGCGCGCATCGCGGCGCAGGTCGCCGTTGGCGTATTCGTTGAGCACGCCGATGGCATCGACGATGGCGTCCAGGTGCTCGAACATCATGGTGTTGATGCCCTTGCTCAGCTCGCCGTACACGCCGGGGAAATCCTGTGGCATGCGGTGGCTGATGTCCTTGTCGGCATGCAGTTCGATCATCAAGACGGTTTCGCTGGAGAACCGCTGCAACTGGGTCTGCATGCCGCCCATCGCCTGCAACAGGCGACCGGGTTCGTCGCGCGCCTCGGTGGCCACGTCGTTGTCCAGCCGGCCGTCGGCGATGGCCTCGGCGGCACGGGTGGCGCGGTTGAGCGGCACGGTCAGGCTGCGGGTGATCAGCCAGGCCAGCACGCTGCTGACCAGCACCACCGCCAGGCCGCCGGCGATGAGCATGGCGCGGCCACGCGCCATCGCCGCCGTCGCGGCCGCATAGGCCTCGTTGCTGCGGGCGGCCTGCAGATCGGCATAGCGGGCGATGGCGTCCTGCCACTTCTGCGTCAGCGGCGCGGACTCGCCCATCAGCAGGGCCAGTGCCTCATCCGGCTTGTAATGCATGCCCAGATCGATGACGCGGTTGTTGACGTCCACGGTCTGCGCGCGGGCGCGATCGACCTCCGCCAGCACGGCCTGGCTCTGCGCACCGCTGGGAATGGCACCCGCCCGCTTGCGCGCTTCCTGATAGCGCGCGCGCTGCTCGGTGACGACCTTGGCAAAGCGGATGTTGTCCTCCTGAGAGGTCGGCAGCACGATGTTGCGGACATTGATGGCCACGGCCGAACTGGCGTTGAGCATCTCGTTGGAGGCGCGGATCGCGGCGATGTTGCGGTTGACGATGCCATCCAGCCGCTCGCGCGCCTGGAACAGGGTGAACAGCCCGGCGACGACCAGCGCCGAGGACAGCAGGATGAGGAGGCCGAACGCGGTGGCGAGCCGGGCGCCGACGTTGTAGCGCTGAAGGAATGCAATCATGAAATGACCTGTTTGGGGGAATGAGGGGCAGTGGGCGCCCCGGACCACGCACGCCAGCCAATGGCCGTTGCGCGCCGGCATCGAAACAGGATGAACAAATCGTGAAAAAGCGTTTTGAATCAGACGCTTGATGCCGCATCCCGCTCAATGTGCGGGCGAAGTAACGGCTCCCGGCGAAGGGACTTGAGTGGCGATTGCGGACAATTTATTGAACGCCCTCAGGCACATCACAAGGGTGTGGAAAGCCCATTGACGCCTCGCCCGAATCGGCGTTTTTGCGTGAAGAGCGCGTGCACGTTGTGTTGCAATCGCCGGCATGGGGCTTGCTTACGGCGCAATCGACCACGAGGAAAAAATTCTCGATTACTCCGCTGCACAGGGATCTCGCAGCGCGTTGCGCCGGGCCAGGAATGCGATCGCAGTTACATGGTGGTGTCAGCGCAATCGTCGAGGCGGAGCGGCAGCCGCCTCGAGGCATTCAATGGGGGCGTCACCCTCAACGCGACGCGCTGGCCACACAGCGGCGATCGTGGACGTGAAGCAGCATGACGGCGCGTCCACATTGGGGCACGCGCGCGAGACGAAGCAGCGCCAAGAGCGGCGCATTGCGCACGCTCGGCGGCGTGGGCTACGCCTGGATCGGGCCACGACGCTGACAGGCACGGCTTCGTGGCCGCAGCAGCAGGCGTCCGGAGCGACTGGATGCATCACCGGCAGCAGCAGGCTGCCGTGCCGGCCTTCGACAGCGCGGGCGGCGCGCGTTGCGCGCCCCGCCCGCCGCACGCCCCTGTGCTCAGAACTCCTGCCAATCCGTGTCCAGTGCCACCGCCGCAGCCGGCTGCGCCGCGCGCCGCACCGGCGCGGGCGTGGCCGCCACCGGGCGAGCGCTGGGCTTGCCGGCAGCCGGCGCGGTGGCGAGGTGCCGCGGCGCCTGCGCCACCGGCGTGGCCGCCGAGGTGTCCAGCTTGAACAGCGCCACCGCCTGGCTCAGTTCCACCGCCTGCTGCTCCATCGAGCGCGCCGCCGCACTGGCCTCTTCCACCAACGCCGCGTTCTGCTGCGTGCTCTCGTCCATCTGCGTCACGGTCTGGTTGACCTGCTCGATGCCGGCCGACTGTTCCTGCGAGGCCGCGGAGATCTCGCCCATGATGTCGGTGACGCGCTGCACCGAGCTCACGATCTCGTCCATGGTCTTGCCGGCCTGGTCGACCAGGGCCGAGCCTTCGGCGACGCGACTGACCGAGTCGTCGATCAGGCTCTTGATCTCCTTGGCGGCGCTGGCCGAGCGCTGCGCCAGCGTACGCACCTCGCTGGCGACCACCGCGAAACCACGGCCCTGGTCGCCGGCGCGCGCGGCCTCCACCGCGGCGTTGAGCGCGAGGATGTTGGTCTGGAAGGCGATGCCGTCGATGACGCCGATGATGTCGGCGATCTTCTTGGAGGCCGCCTCGATGCCATCCATGGTGCTCACCACCTGGCCGACCACCGTGCCGCCCTGCGAGGCCACAGCGGCGGCGCCGGCGGCGAGCTGGTTGGCCTGGCGCGCATGCTCGGCGTTCTGGCGGACGGTGGAGGTCAGCTCCTCCATCGAGGCAGCGGTTTCCTCCAGGCTTGCGGCCTGCTGCTCGGTGCGCCGCGACAGGTCGTCGTTGCCGGCGGCGATCTCGGTGGCCGCGGCGTTGATCGACACCGCCGAGTGCTTGATGCGGCCGACGATGCCGGCCAACTGTTCGGCGGTGGCGTTGGCGTCGTCGCGCATCTGCGCGAACACGCCGCGGAAATCGCCGTGCATGCGCGCGGTCAGGTCGCCCGCGGCGATCGACTGCAGCAGCGTCGACAGCGCCTGCAGGTTGCCGTCGGCAGTGGCCATCAGCTGGTTCAGGCTGTCCACCATCACCCGGAAGTCGTACTGGAAACGCTCGGCATCGCCGCGTGCGCTGAAGTCGCCGTCGGCAGCGCAGGTCGCCAGTTGCTTGATCTGCCCGTTCATCGCCGACAGGTTGGCCTTGACCTCGTCCATGGTCTGGCTCAGCACGGCTTCCTCGCCGGGCAGGCGGTCCATGTCCTGCGACAGGTCGCCGATCGCATAGCGGCCCATGATCTGCGCCAGGCGCGTCTTCACCGCCAGGTGCGAGGCCACCAACGCATTGGTCTCGGCCGCCATGCGCCCGTAGTCGCCGGGGAAGGCCTGCGCTTCGATGCGATGACTGACCTCGCCGGCATCATGGCGCTTGGCCATCTCCAACTGCGCGCCGATCAGGTTGCTGACCTGCTGCTGCATGCCCTGCATCGCGACCAGCAGGCGCCCGGTCTCGTCGCGCGCGTCGGTGCGCACGTCGTTGTCCAGCTTGCCATTGGCGATGGCCTCGGCGACGCGGGTGGCACGGGTCAGCGGCACGGTGAGACTACGGGTGATCAGCCAGGCCAACAGGCCGCTGACGATCACCACGATGGCGCCGCCGGAGAGCAATAGGGCACGGCCGCGGTCCATGGCCGCTTCGGCGCTCGCATACGCCTGGGCGCCCTGCTCGCGCTGCCGGTTCGCATAGACGTTGAGCGCATCCTGCCATTGCTGGGTAGCCGGCGCGGCCTGGGCCATCAACACCTTCAGCGCGTCGGCGTCCCTGTCCTGCATGCCCAGGTCCAGCACCTCCTGGTTGGCGACCCGTGTCCGCGCATAGGCATCGTCGATCGCCTTGCGCATCTGCACGCCGACCGGGCTGGTATTGGGGATCGCGTAGAGCTTGTCGTGGATCTCGCCGTAGTAACGTCGCTGCTCGTCGACGACCTTGGCGAAACCCTCGTTCTCCTCGTGCGTGGTCGGCAGCACGATGTTGCGCAGGTTGATCGCGATCAGCGAGCTGGCGTTGCGCATCTCGGCGGTGTAATCGAGGATCTGCATGCGCCGATTGACGATGGTGTCCATCATGTCGCGTGACTGTTTCAACGTCAGCAGGCCGGCGACGACCAGGGCGCAGGACAGCAGGATGAGGACACCGAAGGCGCAGGCAAGCCGCGTCCCGACGTTGTAGCGTTGCAGGAAACCGATCATGGGGAGTACCAAGTGAGAAAGGGGTGGAGCCCCCGCGTCACGACCTGGGATCGCGCAAGACACTGCCAGGCGGAAGGCCTGATGCGATGCGACGGAGAAGAAGACAAGGCCACTTCCAGCACCGGCCGCATCGGGAATGTCACGTGCGGGGACTCGCTTTAGGTAGCGGCCGCCGCGCGCAATTCTTGATGCGCAACTGTGCATACTTCTTGAACTCCCTCAGCATCGTGACTCCGATGTGCATGCCCGTGCACGCGGGCCCTGAAAACCGCCGGATTGCGTCAATTCTGCGTGAAAAAACGATAAGACTGGCACCCGCGGGGTGCGAAACCAGCTCCCCGCCGCACCAACCGGGGGCGTTCTGCCAGAACCCCTGAGATGCCGTAAACGGCACACATCTTGTGACAATTTTATGACACGCGCGAAGACGGCCTCCGCGCCGCGGCGCGCGGAGGCCGTGTATTTCACTCGGCCAGATTGGTGCCGGCACCGGCGGTGGCGATGGCCTTGGCCTTGACCTGCGCGCCGGGAATCGCCGTGTACAGGTAGCCCAGCGGTTCCGGATAGGTCTTGGACGAGATCCAGGTCGTCGCGTTGGCGTAGGGCTTGCTGGTGCTCTCCGGCACCGTCCAGGTGATGCCGCCGCCCACGTAGTTGTTGATCAGGTCCCAGTAGCCGATCTCGCTGCTGTCGCGCGAGGTGACCGGGTTCTTGATGTTCTCGAAGTAGTTGGCTTCGATCAGCGCCACCCCGCCCATGCGCACGTTGATGCCGGAGGTGAAGACGTTGTTGAAGTAGTTGTTGTAGATGTGGCTGAGCCCGCGCCGTTGCAGCGGCAGGCGCGATTCCACGTTCTCGAAGCGGTTGTGGTGATAGGTGGTGCGCGCGGCGGCGTTCTGGGTGTCGCTGTCGCTGTAGCCGTTGAGCGCGACCTTCTGGTAGTCGTGGATGTAGTTGTACGACACGGTGACGTGGTTGACGCCCTTCTTCATGTCGATGCCGCCGTCGAAGGAGGCGTCGCCGGCGCCGGGGCACTTGGTCAGCGAGGCGAAGATGGTGTTGTGGTCCACCCAGATATTGGACGGCTGGCCGCTGGAATTGCCTTCCAGGGAAATCGAATCGGCATCCTCGCCGCCCGGCAGCAGGCCGATGGTCATGTTGCGGATGATGACGTTATGCGCGTTGCCGACCACGCGCAGGCCGAAGTTGGCCGAGGAGCCGTTGGCGCCCTTGATGGTGATGTCGCGCTTGTTCTTGATCTGCACGGTCTTGGCCGGCAGTTTCCATTGCGTGCACACGTCGGTGATGCTGGCGTAGTTGAAGCTGCCGGTGTAGTTGAGCACCAGGCCGCCTGAGCCGGCGTAATTGTCGATCGCCGCCTGCATTGCCTCCATCGTGGCGACGTTGACCGGGATGGCATTGCCGCCGCCGGTGGTATTGGCCCCGTAACCGATCGGGCCGGCGAAGGCCGGAGTGGCGCCTACGGCCAGCGCGAGCGCCAGTGCGCCTGTTCGGAATTGCTGCTGCATGCTGTGTCTCCCAGTTGTCGCGATGAGTGCAGGACGCATGGCATCGCGCATGCGCCGGCACAAGGGCGTGGGGGCCGACGCATTCTTGGAATGCGCGCGGCGGCCCACGCAATCGCCGCGACACCGAACTGGAATCCCACCCTCCGTTCGCCGCACGGGACAGGACAAGCGGACACGCACGGTCCGCAGGAGACAGCCAGCGACAGGCGGGGACAGGCCGTCTACACGCGCGCCGCGTGGCGTGCAGGCAGCCGGCAATGCCGGCGAACGCACGCGCATCGCACGCATCGCCAGCGACGCTGGTGCACTGCATCGGGACAAGCGCGCACTGGCGGCGCGCAACGGCAGATGTTGCGGCCGCAGCACGTTTGCGCGGCCATCCGACACCGACGACGGCGCGGATGGCCGCGGCGCGATCAGCTCACCGTATCGAGGCGGTTGTCGCTGCGGTCGGCATCGGGCAGCAGGTGGTCCGGATCCAGGGTCACGTGCAGCACCTTCTGCGTGCTCGGCACGCGGATCTGCGGCTGGGTCTGCTGCATCCAGGTCTCCACCGGCACGCGCTGGTCCAGGTGGCTGCCGTCGGCGAAGTCGATGCGCAAGGTCGCCGGCATCACCAGCTTCTGGCGGCTGCGCAGGGTCACCAACAGGCCCTTGGCCGGGTCATGGTCGACGTAGGCCGCCGCGCGCACGCCCATGTCCAGCTGCCAGTTGTTGACGTACCAGCCGCGCCACCACCAGCTCAGGTCCTCGCCGGCCTCGCTCTCCATCAGCCGGAAGAAATCCGACGGTGTCGGATGCTTGTAGGCCCAGGTGGCGATGTACTTGCGGAACGCCGGATCGAAGCGCGCCGGGCCGAGGATCTGTTCGCGCAGCAGCACCAGGCCCAGCGCGCCCTTGAAGTAGGTCAGCGGATGCCGGTAGGTCTCGCTGGTGGCATCGGCGCGATCGAGCAGGGTCGGCGCCTGCGCGTCGGCCAGCAGCGGCAGGATCTCGTCCACCGGGTTGCCGCCGCCGGGCGCGTACTCGCCGTCGCGCTTGGGCGCGAATTCGCCGTGGTTGATCGCATCGGAGGCGTAGACGTCGATGAAGGTGTTGAAGCCCTCGTCCATGAAGGCATGGCGGCGCTCGTTGGAGCCGACGATCATCGGGAACCAGCCGTGGCCCAGTTCGTGCGCGGTAATCCAGAACAGTTGCTTGCCGCCGTCCTCCATGTCGTCGAAGACGATGCCCGGATACTCCATGCCGGCGCCGTGGCCGCCCAGGTTCACCGCCGCCGGCCACGGGTACGGATACCACTGCGAGAAGTGCTCGATCGACGCTTTCACGAACTCGGTGGAGCGGCCCCACTTGTCGGTGCCGACCGCGCTGCGCGGATACACCGACATCGCCAGCGCATGCTTGCCCTCGGGCAAGTTGATCCGCGCCGCATCCCAGACGAAGGCCGGCGAGGCGGCGAAAGCCACATCGCGGGTGTGGTCCATGTGGAAGCGCCAGGTCTGGGTGCCGCTGGCGCTGGGCCGGCTGTCCGGCTTGCCCACTTCATCGGCGCCGCGGATGGTCACCGTCTTGTCGCTGGCAGCCGCCTGCGCCAGGCGCTGGCGCTGGGTGGCGGTGAGCACCTGCGCCGGATTCACCAGTTCGCCGGAACCGGCGACCAGGTAGTTCCACGGCACCGTCACCGCATAGTCGAAATCGCCGTACTCCAGGTAGAACTCCGCCCCCAGGTAGGGCTGGGTGTCCCAGCCGCGCAGGTCGTCGTACACCGCCATGCGCGGATACCACTGCGCGATCTCGTATATGTCGCCGTCGGCGGTGGGCGTGACCGCGGTGCGCCCGCCCCAGGTGCCGGGCACGGTATAGGCGTAGTCGATGTGCAGCTTGAGCGCCTTGCCGCTGGCCAGCGGCTGCGGCAGGTCCACGCGCATGCGCGTGTCGTCGATCAGGAAGGTCGCCGGCACGCGCTTGCCGCCCTGCTCCAGTTCCACCCTGGCGATGCGGTAGCCCTCCGTGCTCTGCGGCGCAGGCCGGTCGGCACGCGCCGCACGCATGGTGCGGGCGCGCGCGTCGGTGCGGTACAGGTTCTGGTCCAGTTGCAGCCACAGCACGTCCAGCGTGTCCGGGCTGCGGTTGCTGTAGGTGATGGTCTCCTGGCCGCGCAGCGTGTGCGTGGCCGGCTCCAGGGTGGCGTGCAGGTCGTAGTCGGCGCGGTTCTGCCAGTACTGCGGGCCGGGTACGCCGCCGCCGCTGCGGTAGGCGTTGGCCGGCTGCGGCAGTTGCAGCGGTGCGAACAGCGCCTGCGGATCGTAGGCGCCCGGGCGGTCCGCGGCGTTGGTGGCGGTGGCGGTGCCGGCCTGGGCGGCGGCGGCAAGCGGGAGGCAGGCCGCGGCGAACGCAGCGCGGCGCAGAACAGGGATCATGGTGGCGTCCGTGGGGAGGATCGCCGCCGATGGTAGGCCGAATCGGGAGGGCGCGGATGTGCCGATCGCCATCTGCGGCAGCGGATATCTGGCAAGACGGGGGAGGAGCGGCTTCAGCCGCGACGGGCTTTACCGGGAATGCCTGTCGCGGCTGAAGCCGCCCCTACGACAGCAGGGAGACACTTGCCAGGATCAGCCCAGCAAGGTCTCCAGCACCGCCATGCGCACCGCCACGCCGTTGGCGACCTGACGCAGGATGCACGACTGCGCGCCGTCGGCGACCTCGTCGGTGATCTCCACGCCGCGGTTGATCGGCCCCGGATGCAGCACCACCGCGTCCTTGGACGCCCGGCGCAGGCGCTCGGCGGTGAGGCCGTACTGGCCGTGGTAATCCTCCAGCGAGGTCACCAGGCCTTCTTCCATGCGCTCGCGCTGCAGGCGCAGCATCATCACCGCGTCCACGCCGTCGAGCATGGCGTCGAAGTCGTCGCCGACCACGCAGCCGTCCAGTGTGCCGTCGTCGGGCAGCAGCGCGCGCGGACCGCACACCCGCACTTCGCCGGCGCCGAGGGTACGCAGCGCGTGCAGGTCCGAGCGCGCCACCCGCGAGTGCTTGACGTCGCCGACGATGACCAGCTTGAGCTTGGAGAAATCGCCGCCCTTGGCGTGGCGCAGGGTCAGCATGTCGAGCAGGCCCTGGGTGGGATGCGCGCTGCGGCCGTCGCCGGCGTTGATCAGCGCGGTGCCCTCGCCCGCGGCTTCGGCCAGGCGCTCCACCGCGCCGTCCTCCGGATGGCGCACGATGAAGCCGCGCACGCCCATCGCTTCCAGGTTCTTCAGCGTGTCGCGCGCGGTCTCGCCCTTGCGCGTGGACGAGGTGGAGGCATCGAAGTTCAGTACGTCGGCGCCGAGCCGCTGCGCGGCCAGGTGGAACGAGCTGCGGGTGCGCGTGGACGGTTCGAAGAACAGCGTGCACACCGCGGTGCCGGCCAGCACGCTGCGCTTGCCGACCCGGCCCACCGCCGCGTCGCGGATCTGCCCGGCGCGGTCCAGCAATTGCAGCAGGGTCGCGCGCGGCAATCCTTCCAGAGTCAGCAGGTGGCGCAGGCGCCCGTTCGAATCGAGTTGCGGATCAGTCATGGCGGGTCCGGGCTGGGGATCAGGAAAGGGGAATGGCGTCGTCGGGCGCGGCCAGCCAGCGCTCGACGATCACCGCGGCGGCCACCGCGTCCAGCGCGGCGGCATCGCGGCGGCGTTTGCGGCCGGCGGCACGGTCCACCGCGAAGCGTTGCGCAGCCTCGACCGAGCTGGAGCGTTCGTCGACCAGCACCACCGGCAGGCGGTAGCGCGCGCCGAGCTCGCGGGCGAAGGCATGCGCGCGCTTGCGGTTGGGCTGGTCGGCACCGTCGAGGGTAAGCGGATCGCCGACCACCAGGCCGTGCGGCCGCCATTCGGCGTGCAGGCGGTCCAGCGCCGGCCAGTCCGGCCCCTGCGCGTGCACGTCGATCACCGCCAGCGCGCGCGCGCCGGTGCCGAACGGGCTGCCCACGGCCACGCCGATGCGGCGGTGGCCGACATCGAAGCCGAGCACGGTGCCGTCGCGGCGGATCGTCGCAGGCGCGGCGCTGGCAGGCGCGGGCGCGCCAGCCTCAGGCAGGCCGGACTCAGGCATGCCCGCTGTAGTCGGTCAGGCGGAACAGGTCCACGCCGATGCGCCCGGCGGCGGTCTGCCAGCGTCGCTCCAGCGGCAGTTCGAACAGCAACTCGGCATCGGCGGGGGCGGTCAGCCAGCTGTTCTCGCCCAGTTCGTATTCCAGTTGGCCGGCGCCCCAGCCGGCGCAGCCCAGCGCGACCACCGCGTTGCGCGGCCCCTCGCCACGCGCCATCGCCTCGAGCACGTCGCGCGAGGTGGTCAGGAACAGGCCGTCGCCGAACGCCAGGCTGGAATCCCAGCCGTGCGTGCCGTCGTGGATGACGAAGCCGCGCTCCGGATGCACTGGCCCGCCGCTGAGCACCACCTGCTCGCGCAGCGCGGCATCGATGGTCTCGATGCCCATCTGCTCCAGCACTTCGCCCAGGGTGTATTCGGAGGCGCGGTTGACCACCACGCCCATCGCGCCGTTCTCGTCGTGCTGGCAGATCAGCGCCACGCTGCGGGCGAAGTTGGGATCGGACAGCGCCGGCAGCGCGATCAGCAGTTGGTTGGCCAGAGGCGTGGGCAAAGCGGACATGGCCCCATTCTATCGTCCCTCCCGGGTGCGCGCTGCCCGTGCTGCGGCGGGCTGCCATAATCCGCCCGATCGCGGCCCCGACCGGCCGCCCAGGAGCACGCACGCATGGACACGCCCCCCGACCTGCCACGCCAGACCCGCGCCTTCATCGTGCTGGTGGCCCTGCTGCAGGGCGCACTGCTGTACCTGGCGCAGCGCGGCGCCGAGAGCGGCCTGTGGCCGTTCGGCTCGCTGGGCGGACGGGTGTGCTGGTACACCCTGGTGCTGACCGTGCCGACCATGACCCTGCTGTCGGTGCGGCACCTGGGCGCGCTGCGCCTGTGGCAGCACACCATCGCGGTGGCGGTGCTGGTGGCCGCCCTGTCCGCCTGGGCCGTCTGGAACGCCACCGGCGCCCCCGGCCTGCGCGCCAGCGAGGTGCTGGGCCCGTTCGGCGCGACCGTGGCGCTGGCGATGTTCGTGCTGCTGCCGTGGCTGCAATGCCGGCTGCAGCACGGGCGCTGGCAGGCGCCGTACCGCGACCTGTTCGAGCATGCCTGGCAGAACGCGCTGACCCTGGCGCTGGCGCTGCTGTTCGTCGGCATCTGCTGGCTGGTGCTGTGGCTGTGGGGCGCGCTGTTCGCGCTGGTCAAGCTGACCCTGTTCCGCGACCTGTTCCGGCAGACCGCCTTCGTCTACCTGGCCACCGGCACCATGTTCGGCCTGGGCCTGCTGATCGGCCGCACCCAGCAGCGCGCGGTGCAGGTGATGCGGCAGATCCTGTTCGCGATCTGCACCGGGCTGCTGCCGCTGCTGGCGTTCGTGGCGGTGCTGTTCGCCCTGAGCCTGCCGTTCACCGGCCTGCAGCCGCTGTGGGAGACCCGCGCGGCGGCCAGCATCCTGATCGCGGTGGTGGTCACGCTGGTGGTCTTCGTCAACGCGGTGTACCAGGACGGCACGGCGGAGGCACCCTACCCGGCCTGGCTGCAACGGGTGATCGACGCCGGGCTGCTGAGCCTGCCGCTGTACGCCGGGCTGGCACTGTACGCGCTGTGGCTGCGCATCGATCAGTACGGCTGGAGCGCCGAACGCTTTGCCGGCGTGCTGGTCGCGGTGGTCGCCTGCGGCTACGCATGCGGCTATGCCTGGGCGGTGCTGCGGCCGGGCGCGCGCTGGCTGCAGCCGCTGGCGCCGGTGAACCGGGCGCTGTCGTGGGTGGTGATCGGCCTGGCGCTGGCGGTCAGCTCGCCGCTGCTGGACCCCTACCGCATCGTCGTCGGCGACCAGGTGCAGCGCCTGGCCGACGGCCGCACCAGCGCGGCGCAACTGGACCTGGCTTACCTGCGCTTCGACAGCGGCCGCCGCGGCTACCGTGCGGTACAGGCCCTGCGCGAGGTGCCCGCCTTCGCCGACGACCCGGTGCAGCGCGAACGCCTGCAACGCATGCTGCAGCGGCAGCAGCGCTGGGGTGGCGACACCAACGATGCGCCGCGCAGCACCGATCCGCTGCAGGTGCGCCAGCGCATCGCGCTGGCCGCCGCCAGCGCCGATCCCGACGCCGCCTGGTGGCAGGCGCTGCTGGCCGGACGCATCGAGGACGCCAACTGCCGGCGCGAGGGCGCGCAGTGCGTGGTCCTGCGCCGCGACCTGGACGGCGATGGCCACGATGACGTACTGCTGTGCAATGCCAGCGTCGGCTACGGCGTCGAATGCCGCATCCACGCCGATGTGGGCAGCGGCTGGCGCGACGTGGCGCGCACGCACTTCTTCCCGCGTCGCGGCGACAACGCCGAGGCGCTGTACCAGGCGCTGCGCGACGGCAAGCTGCAGTTGCTGCCGCGGCGCTGGCCCGACCTGCAGCTGCCGGGAACCCGGCGGACCGAGGTGTACGCCGCCGACCCCAACGACCAGACCGACTGACGGACACCCGCCGCATGAGCAGCTATTGCGATATCGCCCCCGGGCACCCGGTGCACGGCCACTATCACGACCACGAGTACGGCGTTCCGCAACGCGCCGACGCCGACCTGTTCGAGCGGCTGGTGCTGGAGATCAACCAGGCCGGGCTGAGCTGGGAGCTGATGCTGAAGAAACGTGCCGGGTTCCGCGCCGCCTACGCCGGGTTCGACGTGGACACGGTGGCGGCCTTCGGCGAGGCCGACGTGCTGCGCCTGCTCGGCGATGCCGGCATCATCCGCAACCGGCTCAAGGTGCAGGCGGCGATCCACAACGCGCAGGTGATCCAGCGCCTGCGCGCCAGCCACGGCAGCTTCGCCGCCTGGCTGGACGCGCAGCACCCGCGCAGCAAGGCCGAGTGGATCAAGCTGTTCAAGCGCACCTTCCGCTTCACCGGCGGCGAGATCACCGGCGAGTTCCTGATGAGCCTGGGCTACCTGCCCGGCGCGCACCGCGAGGACTGCCCGGCGTTCGTGCGCATCGCGCAGTTGGATCCGCCATGGATGCGCGCTGGCTGAAGCCCGCTGCGCGAGGCCCGGCACGACACCGCCTTGCCGCCGCCTGCACGGGCGCTGCACGAGGCCGCCGGCATGGTCGGCGCATGGCTTTGCGCATCGGCATTTCCGGCTGGCGCTACCCCCGCTGGCGCGGCGTCTTCTACCCGTCCGACCTGACCCAGCGGCGGGAGCTGGAGTACGCCGCGCATTGCTTCCGCACGGTGGAACTCAACGGCTCGTTCTATTCGCTGCAGACCCCGAAGAGCTACGCCGCCTGGCATGACGCCACGCCACGCGGCTTCGTGTTCGCGGTCAAGGGGCCGCGCTTCGTCACCCACCTGAAGCGGCTGCGCGACTGCGAGCAGCCGCTGGCCAACTTCTTCGCCTCCGGGCTGCTCGCGCTGGGACCGAAGCTGGGGCCGCTGCTGTGGCAGTTGCCGCCGTCGCTGGCCTTCGATCACGACCTGCTGGACGCCTTTCTCTCGCTGCTGCCGCGCACCAGCGAGGCCGCCCTGGCGTTGGCGCGCAAGCGCGACAGCGCGCGCATGCGCGATCGCAGCCTGCTGCAGATCGACCGCAACCGGCGCCTGCGCCATGCGCTGGAAGTGCGCCACCCGAGCTTCGCCACGCCGGAGGCGGTGGCCTTGCTGCGCAAGCACCGCGTGGCCCTGGTACAGGCCGACACCGCCGGCAAGTGGCCGTACCTGGAAGACGTGACCGCCGACTTTTTGTACCTGCGCCTGCACGGCGATGCGCAGCTGTACGCCAGTGGCTACGACGACAAGGCGCTCGACGCCTGGGCCAGGCGCATCGACGCCTGGCACCGGGGCAGCGAGCCGGCCGACGCGCAGCGGGTCGGCCCGCGCGCGCCGGCGCGGGCACGGCGCGACGTGTACTGCTATTTCGACAACGACATGAAGGTGCATGCGCCGTTCGACGCGCGGCGCCTGGCGCAACGGCTGGGCATGCCGACGCCGTGCCCGGCGCGCGGCGATGACGACAGCGACGGCGACGGCTGAGGGACGTTTCGCGTCACGGGAGTTTGCGGCAGTGCTGTCGGATACGCCGACGCCCTTATCCCGCACGAATGGCTTCGGCCGTGACAGGCGTTCCCGAGCGCGCAAAGGCGACCGGCAGCGGATCTCACACGCCCATGTAGCGCCCGGCGCGGTGGTTGAACATCAGCACCAGGCTCAGCACCACCGCGCCGATCGCCGAGTACAGCACCTGTTGCGGCGCCAGCAACCAGAACGCCACCGCCATCAGCGCCGCGTCGAAGCCCATCTGCACCTTGCCCGCGCTCCAGCCGCGGCTGCGCTGCAGGTAGACCGCGAGGATGCCGACGCCGCCCAGGCTGGCGCGGTGGCGGATGAAGAACAGGATGCCGAGCCCGACCAGCGCGCCGCCGACCAGCGCCGAGAACAGCGGCGTCATCGTCGCCCACTGCGCCCAGCGCGGCAGCAGGTCGGTCAGCAGGCCGCAGGCGGCGACCGCGACGAAGGTCTTCAGGGTGAATTCCCAGCCCATGCGCCGCACCGCCAGCCAGTAGAACGGCAGGTTGACCAGCACGAACATCAACCCGAAGTTCCAGCCCAGCGCGTAGTGCAGCAGGAACGCCACGCCGGCCATGCCGCCGATCATCAAGCCGCCATGGGCGAACACCGCCAGCCCCAGCGAGGCCACCAGGGTCGCCAGCAGCATGCCCTGCACGTCCTCGGCCACGCTGTGGCGTAGCGCGCGCGCATCCTGCACGGTACCGGCCGAATCCGGCGGCGGGGTCAGCGGTCCGGCGGTGACGACGGTGCCGTCGTCGGGCAACGGGTCTAGGTCCGGACGCAGATCGGAATCGGGAAGGCTCACGGGAGGGGGCACGGCGTGGGGGGCGGTATTAGACACCAGGCAGGGAGTGGTTGCACATGAAACTTTGAAGTCTCCAGCGGATCGTCCCCGCGACGCGTCGGCAGCCGCATGCCGATCTGCGGCCTCCCCGATTGCGCCTGGCTTCGGAGACCTATCGCTGCGGCAGATCGACGTCGATAGTCAGGCCGACGGTCACCGCCCTCACCATCGAGATCATCACCAGCAGCGCCACCGGCCCGGCGATCGCCAGCCATGTCCAGGTCCAGGCGGTGAAGCGTTCCGCGGCGGCATGTGTGGCATTCCTGGCTGACCGACCCCTCATCCGCCCCTTCGGGGCACCTTCTCCCGAGCGGAGAAGGGAGCGCAAAGCCCTCTCCCCTCGGGAGAGGGGTTGGGGTGAGAGTCCGGCGCGAAGCGCCTGGCTGAAACAAGACCACAAGGCTGCGCCCTTACCCTCATCCGCCCCTTCGGGACACCTTCTCCGGAGGGGAGAAGGGAATCATCAGCGAACTGCCACGGCACGGTGCCGCCGCTTGTCCGCATACATCGCCGCATCGGCGGTTTCGAGCAATCCCTCCAGCGCCTCCCCGTCCAGATCCCGCCGGTGGCACAGGGCCAGGCCGAAGCTGGCCGACAGCCCGGTCGCGAAGCCGTCGTCCTCGCCGGGCGTGGCAAGCGAGGCGCGCAACGTGTCGATCAGGGCGCGCGCCCGCTCCGGCGTGGTCAGCGGCAGGTACAGCGCGAATTCGTCGCCCCCTCGACGCCCCAGCAACTGGCCCGGGCGCAGGCAGTGCCGGCAGCGCTTGACGAAGGCGCGCAAGGCCGCGTCGCCGGCGGCATGCCCGAACTGGTCGTTGATCGCCTTGAGGTTGTCCATGTCGGCGACGATCAGCGCCAGCGGACGCGGATCCTGTGCGGCCACGTGCAGGTCGTTGAGCACCTGCTCCAGGAATCCGGTCCGCGACAGCGCTGCGGTCACCGGATCGCGCACCAGCGCACGGCGCAACCGGGTGTTGTCGGCGTAGAGCCCGGGCACGGCCAGGCCGAAGTAGCTGTTGGCCGCCAGGCTGATCATGGCGAACTGCAGCGCCAGCGCCTGCGCCTGGAGCCGCAGCAATGGCGTGGCCAGGGCGATCAACAGGCTGAAGGCGGCGATCGCCACCAGCGCCTGCAGCATCCCGTGGGTATGCACGATCCACAACTGGATCACCACCACCACGAACAGCGCGAACACCACCGCCGGCTGTTTCGGCAACGCCGCCGCCAACGACATCACCGCCAGGGTGACGCCAAGCAGCAGCGCGAGCTTGATCAGATAGGCCGAGACGCTGCCGGCCGGCGCGATCATTCCCGACAGGCGCGGAATCCCCGGCTGCGGCGTGATCTGCAGCCGCTCGGCCAGACGCAGCACCGCCACGATCGCCAGCGGGCCGAGCGCCAGCAGGCCGGCGTAGTCGCCGATGGCCCACGGGATCAGCTGCGCCAGCATGCTCGGCAGGTCGAGGGCGCCGGTGACCGCCAGTCCCGCGCCGCCCAGCACGGCCGACAGCAGCGCCGCCACGCCGCCCCCGAGGATGAAGCAGGTGACCACACGCGGCAGGCTGCTCGAGGACACGCCCTGGCCGACCCGGCGCAGCAGCCAGGCCAGCCCGCCCCAGATGCCGAACTGTTGCGCGGTGAACAGCAGCGCATACCCCAGCACCGCCCGACCGGGAACGCCGGCGTGGCCGCTGGTGCGATAGAAGCTGAGCAGCGTGGCCAGCACGCAGGCGATGGCGATCGCCGGCGCGCCGCGCCAGCCCAGCACCATGAACGTGGCCAGCGTCACCGCCACCGGCGGGAACCACAGGCTGGCGTGCAGTTGATAGTCCAGGACCCGCGCCAACTCGAAGACCGCCAGCCACGCCACCACCAGCACCGCCGACAGCACCAGCAGCGCGCCGGGACGGCGCGGCGCCGCGACACGCCCAGGGAACGGCGCCTCGGCGTCCCAGCCTGTCATCCATCCGCCTCCGAGCCGCCGCGGCCGATGGCCGAACCGGGGCCGACGAAGGCAGTGACCGTGCTGTCGTCGCTGCCGCCCACCACCACCGTGGCATCGCTGTTCAAACGGATCGGCCAGCTCATGTTGGCCGTGCCATAGGACCACTGCAGCGCACCGTCGACCGCACTCCAGACGGTGAACGTGCCGGGCGTGCCGTCGGGATGGCCATCGGCCAACCCCAGCCACTGGCCACCCGGGTCGAACGCCAGGTCGTTGGGCGAGTGCGCGCTGTGCCCGGTCCACCGCAGCGTCGCGGCGGTGCCGGCGTCGGCGTACACGGCGACGATGCCACCGCCCGTGAGGTTGCCGGCGATCGCGACCTTGTCGCCGGCGCGATCGCAGGCCACCCCGTAGATGGTCGTGGCGCCCTCGGGCACCGATGTGGTCCAGACCGGCGCGGGTGTTTGCTGAAACGCCACCACGTCGAAGGCGTACAGCGTGCCGTCGCTGGCACCGACGTAGGCCCGGCGCCCATCGCCGGACAGCGCCGCGGCATGCACGCGCGCCTGCTTGGGCAACTGCCAGCGCGTCGGCGTCACCGGTTGTCCCGATGCGATCGAGAACAGGATGATCTCGCCCTGCGCGCTGGCCACCAGCCCGGTCGTGCCGTCGGCGGCGATGCCGGTGGCGACGACGCTGTCGGCGCTGTCACCGGTCCCACCCGCGGTCAGCGCGATGCACGCAGGCGTGGCGGAGAAGGCCGCGTCGCCATCGCGGTGGAACAGATAGCCTTGGTCGGCGCCGGCCAGCAAGGTCCGTCCGCAGGCGGCCAGCGACACCATGTTGCCGCGGACCGGGAGCGCAAAGGACAGCAGTTCGTCGCCGCCGGGGATCGCCCAGGCGCTGACGAAGCCCGCATACGGCGTCTGGCTCTTCCAGCCGCAACTCGCCACGGTGCCGCCGTTCGCCGCCACGTCGACCCAGTACACGCCCTGCCAGCCTTCGAATTCCTTCGTCAGCAGGCGGTTGCCGGCCCGGTCCCAGGCATAGGTGCCGAAGCACCCCTGCTGGTCGTCGCACACGTCGCTGCGCGTCGCCGCGGGCGCGATGCGTTCGAAGATCTTGCGTTGCTCGACCGGCACCGCCTCCAGCCCGGGCATCTGCGACAGGCCGCCGTACTGGTGGAAAAAGGTGCCGGCGACGATGACGTTGCCATCGTCGGATACCGCCACCGAATTGATGTAGTAGCCGGCGTGCGGCTGGATCGACCAGAGCACTTCAGGCGCGTCGTTCATCGCGGCTTCTCTCCCTTCGGCTGAAGCGTCCGCGCTGGACTTCCGGCGAACGCCTGACTGACAACACGACACCCGTGCACCACCTGTAGATCGCCACTGCGACGTGGGTTGCCCGCCATCGCATCGAGCGCCCGGCCTTGCGCTTGCAAGACGGACTCAGCGCACCTCGGCGATCTCGACCCCGTCCAGGCCCTGCGCCAGGGTGCGTGCGTCGCCGCCCTGGGCCAGCTTGATGCGCAGGCGCACCTCGTTCTGCGAATCGGCGTGGCGCAGCGCATCCTCGTAGCTGATCTCGCCGGCCTGGTACAGCTCGAACAGGCTCTGGTCGAAGGTCTTCATGCCCAGGTTGGTGGACTCCTTCATCACGTCCTTGAGCTTGTGGATCTCGCCCTCGCGGATGTAGTCCTGCACCAACGGCGTGCCGAGCATGATCTCCATGGCCACGCGGCGGCCCTTGCCGTCCGGGGTCGGGATCAGCTGCTGCGCGACCACCCCGCGCAGGTTCAGCGACAGGTCCATCAGCAACTGGCTGCGGCGGTCTTCGGGGAAGAAGTTGATGACGCGGTCCATCGCCTGGTTGGCGTTGTTGGCGTGCAGGGTGCACAGCACCAGGTGGCCGGTCTCGGCGAAGGAGATGGCGTGATCCATGCCCTCGCGGGTGCGCACCTCGCCGATCATGATCACGTCCGGCGCCTGACGCAGGGTGTTCTTCAGCGCGTTCTCCCAGCTGTCGGTGTCGATGCCGACCTCGCGCTGGGTGATGATGCAGCCCTCGTGCTTGTGCACGAACTCGATCGGGTCCTCGATGGTGATGATGTGCCCGGTGGAATTCTGGTTGCGGTAGCCGATCATCGCCGCCAGCGAAGTCGACTTGCCGGTGCCGGTGGCGCCGACGAAGATGATGATGCCGCGCTTGGTCATCGCCAGGGTCTTGATCACCGGCGGCAGGTTCAGCTCGTCCACGCTGGGAATGCGCGTCTCGATCCGGCGCAGCACCATGCCGACCTGGTTGCGCTGGTAGAAGCAGCTGACGCGGAAGCGCCCGACCCCGGACACGCCGATGGCGAAGTTGCACTCGTGGGTCTTCTCGAACTCCTCGCGCTGCGCCGGCGTCATCACGTTCAGCACCAGGTCGCGGCTCTGCTGCGGGGTCAGCGGCGTCTGCGTGATCGGGGTGATCTTGCCGTGGACCTTGATCGCCGGCGGCATGCCCGAGGTGATGAACAGGTCCGACGCCTTCTGGTGCGCCATCAGTTTCAGGAAGGAGGTGAAGTCGATGGTGCTCATGGCGTGCTCCTTCGGAGCCGGGAGTGGGGAGTCGGGAGTGGGGATTGGTAACGGCGGGCATCCTAGGATCGGAGAGACTCGCTTGTGCGAATCCCCAATCCCGAATCCCCAATCCCCGCTACTCGAACAACCGCTTGTCCTTGGCGTACTCGCGGGCCTGGTTGCGGGTGATCAGGCTGCGCTTGACCAGATCCTGCAGGTGCTGGTCCAGGGTCTGCATGCCGCTCTGCTGGCCGGTCTGGATCGCCGAGTACATCTGCGCCACCTTGTCCTCGCGGATCAGGTTGCGGATGGCGGGGGTGCCGACCATGATCTCCCAGGCCGCGGTGCGGCCGCCGCCGACCTTCTTCAGCAGCGCCTGCGAGATCACCGCACGCAGCGATTCGAACAGCATCGAGCGCACCATCGGCTTCTCGCCGGCGGGGAACACGTCGATGATGCGGTCGATGGTCTTGGCCGCCGAGCTGGTGTGCAGGGTGCCGAACACCAGGTGGCCGGTCTCGGCCGCGGTCAGCGCCAGGCGGATCGTCTCCAGGTCGCGCAACTCGCCGACCAGGATGATGTCCGGGTCTTCGCGCAGCGCCGAGCGCAGCGCCTCGTTGAAGCCGTGGGTGTCGCGGTGCACCTCGCGCTGGTTGATCAGGCACTTCTGCGAGGTGTGCACGAATTCGATCGGATCCTCGACGGTGAGGATGTGGCCGTACTCGTTCTTGTTGATGTAGTCGATCATGCCGGCCAGCGTGGTCGACTTGCCCGAACCGGTCGGCCCGGTGACCAGGATCAGGCCCTGCGGCTGGTCGATCAGCTGGCGGAAGATCGGCGGACAGCCCAGGTCTTCCAGGGTCAGCACTTCCGAGGGAATGGTGCGGAACACCGCGCCGGCGCCGCGATTCTGGTTGAACGCGTTGACGCGGAAGCGCGCCAGGCTGGGAATCTCGAAGGAGAAGTCGACTTCGAGGAATTCCTCGTAGTCGCGGCGCTGCTTGTCGGACATGATGTCGTAGACAAGCGCGTGCACCTGCTTGTGGTCCAGCGCCGGGATGTTGATGCGGCGGACGTCGCCATCGACCCGGATCATCGGCGGCAGGCCCGCGGACAGATGCAGGTCGGACGCCTTGTTCTTGACCGAGAACGCCAATAGTTCAGCGATATCCATACGCTGCTTTTCCCCTTGGGCTGCGACTGGAAGGATGATTCCCCGGCCGGCAGTATAGCGCCCTTCCCTTTGCCGGAACGCCGCCTGTGCCCCTCTCGCCGCTGCAACAGATCCGCCTGGACATGGACCGCGCCGCCGACGCCGCAGGGCGGCCGCACGCGCAGTTGCTGGCGGTGTCCAAGACCCAGCCGGCCGAGGCCGTGGCGGCGCTGGCCGCACAGGGGCAGCACGCCTTCGGCGAGAACTACGTGCAGGAAGCGGCGGCCAAGATCGCCGCGCTGGCCGAGGCCGGACTGGAATGGCATCTGATCGGCCACCTGCAGTCGAACAAGGCCGAACTGGCGGCGACGCTGTTCGACTGGGTGCAGACCGTGGACCGGCCGAAGCTGGTCGCCGCCCTGGCCAAGGGCCGCGCTTCCGCGCGCGCGCCGCTGAACGTGCTGATCCAGGTCAACATCGACGACGAGGCCAGCAAGCATGGCTGCCAGCCCGACGCCGTGGACGCCCTGGCCGCGGCCATCGTCGCGCAGCCGGCGCTGGCCCTGCGCGGGCTGATGGCCATTCCCGCGCCCTGGCCCGAGGCCGCACGCCGCATCGACGCGTTCGCGCGCATGCACGCCCTGTTCGCACGACTGCGCGCCGCGCATCCGCAGGTGGACACCTTGTCGATGGGCATGAGCGGCGACTTCGCCGACGCCATCGCCGCCGGCGCCACCATGGTGCGGGTCGGCACGGCCCTGTTCGGCGCGCGCGGCCCGCGTGTTGCGGGCTGATCCGCTGCTGTCGCGCCGCATGACCGCAGGACTCGTGACAGGGTGATGATTTGTCTACGAACGTTTCAAAATCGGTTCACCAACATCGGAATTCTGTCGTAGCCGATCCTATTGAAAACCATAGCGTTTCGGGATGAATGAAAGGTTCGCCCCGACAGCGATTTCTGAACCGTGCGACACGGTTGCGAACCGTTAATTCAGTCACGTTTCAGATGCGCGCGCTTCGGCTTCCATGGCGGCGACCGCGGCTCATCCGCAGGTCCATCGCCGAATGCGCTCGGCTCCAATGAGGTCACAGATGCAAGCATCCACCCGATTGCTGTTCGCCTCCTGCTTCGTCGGTCTGCTGCACGTCCCCGCGGCCATGGCCGCGCCGACGGCGACGCCGGCCTGGACCAACGAAGAAGCGATGATGTCGCCCGCGGAAGTCCAGGCGCGCACCGCCTGGCGCGAGACCATGGCGCATCAGCCGACCCCGGCGGAAGGCTGCTTCCATGCCAGCTTCCCCGATACGCAGTGGCAAACGGACGTCTGCAAGACCCTGACCCGCCGTGTGCATCCGATCCCGCACAAGATCCTGTTCGGCGCCACCGAGACCACCGGTAATGGGTACGACTACGCGCTGCGTTCCAGCAGCCTGATCAGCAAGGTCGTGGGCAGCTTCCCGCAGGTCACCGGGGTGACCTCGGAGAAAGGCGTCGGCGTGGCCTCCTTCGGCGGCGGCGGCATCCTCGGCCCCAACGAGTACTCGCTGCAGATCAACTCCAACTACGACGCCACCACCAGCGTCTGCGGCGGCCGCTCCGGCTGCACCGTGTGGCAGCAGTTCGTCTACGCCACCGACTACGAGACCCAGGGCCAGGCCGCGGTGTTCATGCAGTACTGGCTGATCGGCTACGGCAGCAGCTGCCCGAGCGGCTGGATGAGCGGCGGCGGCTCGGACTGCTACCGCAACAGCAACGCGGTCAGCGCGCCGGACGTGCCGGCCACGCAACTGGCCAACCTCAAGCTGACAGGTTCGGCCACCGCCAACGGCAACGACACAATCACCTTCACCAACAACGGCACCGCCTACAGCGTCAGCGCCAAGGACAGCGTGGTCAAGCTGGCCACGGTGTGGAAGGACGCCGAGTTCAACGTGGTCGGCAACGCCGGCGGTTCCAGCGCCAACTTCAACTCCGGCTCGTCGATCACGGTGAAGGTGGCCGCCACCAACGGCTCCACCGCCGCCCCGACCTGCGCGGCCAATGCCGGCAGCACCGGCGAGACCAACAACCTCAACCTGGGCAGCTGCTCGGTGGCCGGCGGCAGCACCCCGTCGATCACCTTCACCGAGTCCAACTGAGGCCGTCGCGCCGGCCCGCACACAGCGGCCGGCGCGTTCTCGCGCGGCACGATCCGGTTGCGCCGCACCGCAGCACTGCGGCGCGGCGCAGCCGCTACCATGACGCTCCCTCTTCGCGACGGTGTTGCGCCATGGCTTCCGCTTCCTCCGATTCCCACGCCGCCGACATCGCCTTCATCGGCGGCGGCAACATGGCGCGCAGCCTGATCGCCGGCCTGGTCCGGCAGGGCGCCGATCCGCGCCGCATCCGCGTGGCCGAGCCGGTGGCGGCACTGCGCGAGGCGCTGGCCGCCGAGTACGCGGTGCAGGCGGTCGCCAGCGCGGCCGAGGCCGCCGATGGCGCAGCGCTGTGGATGTTCGCGGTCAAGCCGCAGGTGCTGCGCGGGGTCTGCACCGACCTGGCCGCGTTGGCGCAGGCGCAGCGGCCGCTGCTGGTGTCCATCGCCGCCGGCATCACCACCGCACAACTGGACCGCTGGCTCGGCGGCGGCCACGCTCTGGTCCGCGCGATGCCCAACACCCCTGCCCTGCTCGGCGCCGGCGTCACCGGCCTGTTCGCCAGCGCCGGTGTCGATGCCGGACAGCGCGCCCATGCCGAGCGCGTGCTGGCCGCTGCCGGGGTCACCGTGTGGGTCGAGGACGAGGCGCTGATCGATGCGGTCACCGCGGTGTCCGGCAGCGGGCCCGCCTACGTGTTCCTGCTCGCCGAGGCGATGGAAGCGGCCGGCATCGCCCAGGGCCTGCCCGCCGACACCGCGCGCACCCTGACCCTGCAGACCGTGCTCGGCGCGGCGCGTATGCTCACCGAGTCCGGCGAGGCGCCGAGCGAACTGCGCCGCCGGGTGACCTCGCCCAACGGCACCACCCAGGCCGCGATCGAGACCTTCCAGCACGGCGGCTTCGAGGCGTTGACCGCGGCCGCGATCGCGGCGGCGGCGGCACGCGGGCGGTCCCTGTCCGCCGCCAACGACGACTAAGCGCCGCCGACACCACCGCTGCGCAACCGCCAGGCGGGCGCGGACGGTGCTCGGCATGCCCATGAACCGCTTGTACACTGCGCTTCCGGCGCGCCGTCCCGCACCCGCTGGCTACCGCGCGCAACGTTGTGCTCGCCACTCTGAGCCGGAGAACGCCGATGCGTGTCCTGCCCGCTGCGCTGCTGTGCCTGGCCCTGGCCGCCTGTTCGGACCAGGACACCCCACGTCCGGCGACGCTGCTCGCCGCCACCCCGGCGCAGGCCGACTTCGGCGCGCTGCGCGTGCACTACAACGCCTTGCCCACGCTGGCGATGAGCGAGGACGTGGCACGCCGCTACGGCATCGCCCGCGAGGCCGACACCGCGCTGGTGATGATCGCGCTGCGCGCCCTGCACGGCGGCGAGGAAGCGCCGGCCGTGGGCACGGTGGAGGCGGTGGCGACCGACCTCAGCGGCCAACGCCAGCCGGTGGCGCTGCGCGCGGTCCGCACCGACGCCTACACCGACTACGTCGGCACCGTGCGCAGCAGTGCCCACGACCAATTGCGCTTCGTGGTGCAGGTGCGCACTGCCGACGGCAGCGGCACGGTGCGCTTTACCCGCAATTTCTAGCGTGCGCAGCCTGGTACGCGCGCCGTCCCCACCTGCAGGAGCGGCTTCAGCCGCGACCGGGCGTTACCGGTAACGCCCGGTCGCGGCTGAAGCCGCTCCTACGAACAGTGCGGTAGGCCGAGCTATGCACGCCAGGCGCGGTGAGCACAGGCGTCCGTTGTGGGAGGGACTTCAGTCCCGACTGCATGCAGCGTCAGGCGCCTTCCTCTTTACTCGTGGCGATTGACGGGCGCGGCGAAGTACTACGTCTCCAACATCTTCGACAAGCTCGGCACTCGCACCGCGCTCAAGGCGATCACCCTGCGCATTCTTTGAGCGCACAAGCAGCAGCGCCGCGACATCCACCGGCATCGCGTCGGGACTGAAGTCCCTCCCACACCACCTCGACCCACATCGCGTCGCCGTCGCGTCTCGTAGGAGCGGCTTCAGCCGCGACGGGCTTTCCCGGTAACGCCCAGTCGCGGCTGAAGCCGCTCCTACGGACAGCTCAACAGACCGGCCATGCGCACGAGCGCGGTGAGCACAGGCATATCTTATGGGAGGGACTTCAGTCCCGACTGCATGCAGCATCAGGCGCCTTTCCTATTCGCTCGTCGCTGCTGAAGGGCGCGGTGAAACGCCACATATCCAGCACTCTCGACAAGCTCGGCACTCGCGCCGCGCTCAAGGCGACCACCCTGTGCATTCTTTGAGCGCACAAGCAGCAGTGCCGCGACATCCACCTGTACCGCGTCGGGACTGAAGTCCCTCCCACACCACCTCGACCCACATCGCGTCGCCGTCGCGTCTCGTAGGAGCGGCTCCTGTCCCCGGTTTTGGATCAGCCGCGACCGGGCGTTACTGGGAAAGCCAGGTCGCGGCTGAAGCCGCTCCTACGCATGCCAGACCTGGCGACCGCACCGACATCACGCGCGGTTGCCGCGCGCAGACGCGCCGCTCAGTCCTCCGCCCAGCGCTGCGGGCCGTCGCCGTGCGCGGCGAGAGTATCGGCCGGGTTGCTCAGCCGGCAACGGCGCAGCGACAGGCAGCCGCAGCCGATGCAGTCGGTGAGCTGGTGGCGCAGGCGGGTCAGTTGCAGGATGCGCGCGTCCAGTTCCTCGCGCCAGGCCGCCGACATCCGCGCCCACTCCGCACGGGTCGGCGTGCGCGCGTCGGGCAACTGCGCGAAGGCGGCCTTGACGCTGTCCAGCGGCACGCCGACGCGTTGCGCCACGCGGATCACCGCCAGCCGGCGCAACACATCGCGGGTGTAGCGGCGCTGGTTGCCGGCGGTGCGCATGCTGCGGATCAGGCCCTTGCTCTCGTAGAAATGCAGCGCCGACACCGCCACGCCGCTGCGCGCGGCGACCTGCCCCACGCTCAGTTCCTCCTGCATCGCTTGACCTCGAGTCCGGTTGAGGTTGCATGCTGCATGGCCTGCAGGCGCCGATGCAAGTCGCTGCCGGCAGCCGTCCATCCGCTTTCCCAGGTATCCCGATGCAAGACCACGCCACCGCCGACGCTGCCCCACCCGCCCCTGTCGCTGCCGGCTCCGTGCTGGCGCCGACCTATCGCGCCACCACCATCGGCATGGTCGCGCTGGTGTCGCTGATCGCCTTCGAGGCGCTGGCGGTGGCCGCGGCGATGCCGACCGTGGCCCGCGAACTGGACGGCCTGCGGCTGTACGCGCTGGCCTTCGGCGGCACCCTGGCCACCAGCGTGATCGGCATGACCGTGGCCGGGCGCTGGAGCGACCTGCATGGGCCGGCGGCGCCGCTGTGGGCCGGGCTGGCCTGCTTCGTGTGCGGCCTGCTGCTGGCCGGCTTCGCTCCGTCGATGACGCTGCTGCTGGCCGGTCGATTGGTGCAGGGCCTGGGCGCCGGCGCGATCTCGGTGGTGCTGTACGTGTTGGTCGCGCGGCTGTATCCGCAGACGATCCGCCCACGCATGTTCGCCGCCTTCTCCGCCGGCTGGGTGGTGCCGTCGCTGATCGGCCCCAGCATCAGCGGGTTGATCGTCGAGCACGTCGGCTGGCGCTGGGTGTTCCTGGCGGTGCCGCTGCTGGTGTTGCCGGCGGCGGCGCTGCTGTGGCCGGCATTGCGGCGCCTGCCGCCCGCCGCGAGCGCGGACGGCGCCAGCGGCGCGTCGCGGCTGTGGTCGCTGGGCGCGGCGGCCGGCGTCTGCCTGCTGTACCTGGGCGGCCAGCAGCGCGGCCTGTGGACGGTGCTGCTGTTGCCGTCGGCGCTGGCGCTGCTGGTGCTGTGCACCTGGCGGCTGCTGCCGACCGGCACTCTGCGCGCCGCGCGCGGCCTGCCCAGCGTGATCGCGCTGCGCGGCATCGCCGGGTCGGCATTCTTCGGCTGCGAGGCGTTCCTGCCGCTGCTGCTGTCGCGCGAGCGCGGGCTGTCGCCGGTGTGGGCGGGCGTGGCGCTGAGCGCTGGCGCGCTGGGCTGGTTCGCCGGCTCCTGGTATCAGGGCCATTACGGCCGCGACGCCACCCGCCTGCAGCGGCTGCGCCTGGGTGCCGCGCTGATGGCGCTGGGCATCGCGGCCACCACGCTGGCACTGCTGCCGGCGGTGCCCGCAGCGCTGGCGATCGGCGGCTGGACCGCCACCGGCCTGGGCATGGGACTGATCTATCCGACCCTGGCGGTGCTGACCCTGACGCTGTCGCCGCCGGCGCGGCAGGGCCGCAACAGTTCGGCGCTGCAGTTGAGCGAGGCGATCGCGGTGGCGACCACGCTGGCGGTCGGCGGCTCGCTGTTCGCCGCGCTGCTGGCGTACTCGGCGGCCGCGGCCTATCTGTCGACGTTCGCCGTCGCCGCACTCATGGCCCTGCTCGGCCTGGCCATCGCCAGCCGTACCCAGCCGGCGCCCGGCTGACGGATTCGTCGCGTCCGGCGCCTGCCGTGGCGTGGTGGCGTGCGCGACAAGGAGAATCGCGGAAGCGACGATGGCTCACGACCGCGATGACGCGGCCATGGACGCACGTCGCGCCCGTTCGGATGGCGGTCTGGCAGGCAAGCGCGCCCTAGCGCGCGCCCACGCCCCTGGCCCAGGCCTGGATGATGTCGGCGATGGCGCGCACGCCGTCGGTGAGCGCGGCCGGCCCCGGTTGCAGGATCAGCGGCGACTTGATCTCGAACAGTTGCCCGTCGCGCACCGCCGGAATCGCCGCCCAGCCCGGCCGCGCGGCGACGCGCTCGGGGCGGAAGCGCTTGCCGCACCAGGAGCCGAGGATGATGTCCGGCGCGCGCCGCACCACCTCGTCGCCATTGGAGAGGATCCGCGCCTTGGCCAGCGGCTGCACCGACAGTTCCGGGAACACGTCGTCGCCGCCGGCGATGCCCACCAGTTCGGCCACCCAGCGGATGCCGGTGATGATCGGCTCGTCCCATTCCTCCAGGTACACCCGCGGCCGCCGCGGCAAGGTGGCGGCCTGCGCGGCGATGGCGTCGAGGCCGCGCTGCAACTCGTCGGCATAGGCTGCGGCGCGCGGTCCGGCGCCGACCAGCGCGCCGAGCCGGCGTATGTAGTCGAGGATGCCGTCGACGCTGCGATGGTTGGCGATCCATACCTCCACGCCATGCCGCACCAGTTCGGCGGCGATGTCGGCCTGGATGTCGGAGAAGCCGATCGCCAGGTCCGGCTGCAACTTCAGGATCTCGTCGATCTTGGCGCTGGTGAAGGCGCTGACCTTGGGCTTGTCGCGGCGCGCCTGCGGCGGGCGCACGGTGAAGCCGCTGATGCCGACGATGCGCTGCTGCTCGCCGAGCGCGTACAGCGTTTCGGTCGGCTCTTCGGTCAGGCAGACGATGCGCTGCGGGCCCATGCTCACCGCGCCTCGCGCGGACACGCGTTGACCGCGGCGCCGCCGCGGCAGGCCGGGCCGGCGCCCCTCACGGAAACAGCATCCGCTTGCTCCAGTGGCCGGCGGCGTCGGCTTCGTAGCGCCAGCGCTCGTGCAGGCGGTACTTGGCGCCGTACCAGAACTCGACACTGCGCGGCACCACGCGGAACCCGCCCCAGCCGTCCGGGCGCGGCACCTCGCGGCCCTCGAAGGTGGCCTCGGCCTTGGCCACGCGCTCCTCGAATTCCTCGCGCGAGGCCAGCGTGCGCGACTGCGCCGAGGCCCAGGCGCCGATCTGGCTCATGCGCGGGCGCGAGGCGAAATAGGCGTCGGCCTCGGCCGCGGCGACCAGTTGCACCTCGCCGTCGATGCGTACCTGCACCCCGTCCTCGCGCATGCGCCGCCACAGGAACAGCAGCGAGGCCTGCGGATTGGCCTGCAGCTCGCGGCCCTTCTGGCTGTCCAGGTGGGTGTAGAACACGAACCCGCGCGCGTCGTAGGCCTTCAGCAGCACCACCCGCGACGACGGGCGCGCCTCCAGCGTGGCCGAGGACACGACCATGGCGTTGTATTCGGCCTCGTCGCTGGTGCGCGCCTCGGCGAACAGGTCGGCGAACGTGGACAGGGCTTCGGCGTAGAGATCGGGCATGGCGACAGGCACTCGGCGGACGATGCGCCATTGTCGCGCCATGCACCGCGCGACGCACGCTTGGCCGCACGGCGCCCGCCCGAGGGGTCTGCGCGGCGCGCGAGGCGGCACCGGTCTCTGCTAGCATCGGCGGATGAATCCCGCCCCCAACCTGGTGCTGGTCGGCCCGATGGGTGCCGGCAAGAGCGTCATCGGCCGCCGCCTGGCCGAGCGCTTCGGCCTGGTCTTCGTCGACAGCGACCAGACCATCGTCGAGCGCACCGGCGCCAGCATCGCCTCGCTGTTCGAGCACGCCGGCGAAGCCGGCTTCCGCGAGCACGAGCGCGCGGTGCTGGAAAGCATCCTGAGCACGCCTGGCCACCTGATCTCCACCGGTGGCGGCGCCGTGCTCAACGCCGACAGCCGCCGCGAGATGCGCGAGCACGGCTTCGTGGTGTACCTGCGGGTCGGCGTGGCCGCGCAACTGCAGCGCCTGCACCGCGACCGCAGCCGTCCGCTGCTGCAGCGCGGCGACCGCGAGCAGGTGCTGCGCGACCTGCATGCGGTGCGCGAACCGCTGTACCGCGAGGTCGCCGACCTGATCCTGGACACCGACCACTTCACCCCGGCCGAAGCCACCGCACAGTTGGTCGTGCGCCTGGCCGCGTCGTGGAAACTTCCGGAACCCACTGCATGACGGCAGCTTCGCGCACGGTCGAGGTCGCTGGCGACCCGGCCTACACCATCCGCATCGGCCCCGGCCTGCTCGACGACGGCGCCGCCCTCGCCGCGCATGTGCGCGGCCGCCACGTCCTGCTGCTCAGCGACAGCCAGGTGGCGCCGCTGTATGCCGCACAGGTCCGCAGCGCGCTGCTGGCGGCGCGCCCGCAGCTGCAGATCGGCGAGTTCGTGATCCCCGCCGGCGAGGCGTCCAAGACCCTGGACAACTTCGCCGCGGCGATCGCCGCGCTGGCCGCCCTCGGTGCCACCCGCGACGCCTGCGTGCTGGCGCTGGGCGGCGGCGTGGTCGGCGACCTGGCCGGGTTTGCCGCCGCCTGCTGGATGCGCGGCGTGGATTGCGTGCAGCTGCCGACCACGCTGCTGGCGATGGTCGACTCCTCGGTCGGCGGCAAGACCGCGGTGGACATCCCGCAGGGCAAGAACCTGGTCGGCGCGTTCCATCCGCCGCGCGCGGTGCTGGCCGACACCGCCACGCTGCGCAGCCTGCCGCCGCGCGAACTGCGCGCCGGGCTGGCCGAGGTGATCAAGTACGGCGCCATCCGCGACCCGCTGTTCTTCGAGTGGCTGCATGCCGAACGCCGCGCGCTGCTGGCCGGCGAGCCGGCGGCGCTGGCGCAGGCGATCGCGCGCAGCTGCGAGCACAAGGCCGAGATCGTCGCCCGCGATCCGCTGGAGAAGGGCGAGCGCGCCCTGCTCAACCTCGGCCACACCTTCGGCCACGCCATCGAGACCGAGCAGGGCTACGGCGCCCCGGACAACGCCAACCTCAACCACGGCGAAGCGGTGGCGGTGGGCATGGTGCTGGCGGCGGAACTGTCGGCCCGGCTGGGCATGGCCAGCACGCAGGACACGGAGAAACTGCGTGCGCTGCTGCACGACTTCGGCCTGCCCACCGCGCTGCCGGCCGGGCTGGCGCCGGAGGCGCTGCTGGCGCGCATGCGCCTGGACAAGAAGAACCTGGCCGGGCGCCTGCGGCTGGTGCTGTGGCGCGGCATCGGCCACGCCGAGATCGTGCCCGACGTCGACGAGGCCGAGGTGCTGGCGGTACTGGCCGCCGGCTGAGCCGGCACCCGCTGCGCGCGCAGTCGCTCCCGCGCGCGCCGGTCTTGCCGGTGCGCTGGCATGCCCGGAGCCCTACGCTCAGCGTGCCTGTCGCCACGCGCGCGGGGTCTGCCCGACCTGCGCCTTGAACACGCGCGACACCGCGGCCTCGCTGCCGTAACCCACCTCGTCGGCAAGCTGCTTCAACGGCCGTCCTTCGCGCAGGCCGCGCTGCACCAGGGCAATGCGCCAGTCCTGCAGGTACTGGCCCGGCGTGCAGCCGAGGGTCTCGCGAAAACTCCGCGCGAACGCACTGCGCGACATGCCGGCACGGGCGGCCAGGCTCTCCAGCGTCCACGGCTGCGCCGGGGCGTCGTGGATACCGGTCAGCGCCAGCCGCAGCCGCGCATCGGCCATGCCGGCGAGCATGCCGCCGTCGGTGAGCCCCTGCTCCATCAGTTCGCGGATCACGTGCACCAGCACCACCTCGAACAGGCGATTCAACACCGCCTGGCGCCCGCAATGCTGGGCGAACGCTTCCTCGAACAGCAGGTGCAGCAGCGCCTCACCCTGGCGCAGCGCGTCCAGCGGCAGGCAGATGCAGGCCGGCAAGGCGCGCACCAGCGGATTGGCCGCGCCGCCGCTGAAGCGCAGGTGCGCGCAGGCGAAATCCGCGCCGCGTTGCGCATCGGTCTCGAAGCGGTGCGGCATGGCCTGCGGGTACAGCAGCAGGCTGGGCCGCTCGATCCGCAGCACGCTGCCATCGCCGTTGTGGACGACCACGCTGCCCTGGCGCAGCAGATGCAACTGGCCGCGGTCGCCGTCGTCGAGCCGGTGCAGGCCGCACAGCGTGCCGGCGTGGAAGACCTCGGCACTGACCGAGAAGTGGGTCAACAAGGCGGCCAGGCGGTCGGTCACTCGGGACTCCAGGTAAAGTTTCGTGGACGATTTGCCACCTATCGTATCGCCTTGGCGCGCAAAGTCACTCCTGTCGCCGGCACCCCGCCCGGCATGCCACAGGAAACCGCCATGAAGACCCTGCTTCCCTTGCTCGCCACCTCGCTGCTGGCCGGTGCGATCGGCACCGCCACCGCCGCGACGCCGGCCGACCAGCCCGCGCCGTTGCGCCCGGTCGCGACGTTCCTCGACGCGCTCAACGGCAGCGGCGGCAAGCCGATCGAGCAGCTCACGCCGGCGCAGGCGCGGCAGGTGCTGCGCGATGCCCAGGCCAATACGCCGTTGCCGCCGGCCGAGGTCAGCCGCACCACCATCCAGGCCGACGGCAAGCCGCTGAACCTGGTGATCGTGCGGCCGCCGCACACCGCCGGCCAGGTATTGCCGGCCTTCATGTTCTTCCATGGCGGCGGCTGGGTGCTGGGCGACTTCCCGACCCACGAACGCCTGATCCGCGACCTGGTCAACGCCTCCGGCGCGGTGGCGGTCTATGTGGACTACACGCCGTCGCCGGAAGCGCAGTACCCGGTGGCCATCCACCAGGCCTATGCCGCCACCCGCTGGGTCGCCGAGCACGGCGCCCAGATCGGCGTGGACGGCAAGCGCCTGGCGCTGGCCGGCAACAGCGTCGGCGGCAACATGGTCGCGGCGGTGGCGCTGCAGGCAAAGGCCGCAGGGACGCCGGCGCTGCGCTACGACCTGATGCTGTGGCCGGTGACCGACGCCCGCTTCGACGACGCGTCGTACCAGCAGTTCCAGAGCGGCTACTTCCTCACCCGCAACATGATGACCTGGTTCTGGGACAACTACACCACCGACCCCAAGGCCCGCGCCGAGATCACCGCCTCGCCGCTGCGCGCCACCCCGGCGCAGCTGGCCGGCCTGCCGCCGACGCTGATCCAGACCGCCGAACTGGACGTGCTGCGCGACGAGGGCGAAGCCTTCGGCCGCAAGCTGGACCAGGCCGGGGTGACGGTCACGGTGACCCGCTACAACGGGCTGATCCATGACTTCGGCCTGCTCAATGCCCTGCGCGAGGTGCCCGCGGTGCGGACCGCGATCCAGCAGGCGGGCGACGGCCTGCGCGAGCACCTGAAGTAAGCGCACCACCGGCGGCACGCCATGCAGCGTCCCGGCTGCAGCGTGCCGCCAACCCGCGCCCCGCGCACTCAGGGCTGGGCGCGCTCCAGCGACGCATCCCCGCCCAGGGTGCGATAGAGCGTCACCCGATTGGTCGCCGCGGTCAGTTCCACCGCGACCAGGCTGCGCTGCGCCGCATAGTAACTGCGCTGCGCATCCAGGTTGGACAGCGCGCTCTCCACGCCGACGCGGTAGCGCTGCGCGCTGGCATCGTAGGTATTGGCGGCATCGGTGAGGATAGCGTGCTGCGCGCGCAACTGCGCATCGATGGTGCCGCGCCGGGCCAGGGCATCGGCCACTTCGCCGAAGGCGGTCTGCAAGGACTTCTCGTAGCTGGCCACGGCAGCGTCGCGCTGCGCCTCGGTGTAGCGCACGTTGGCACGCGCCGCGCCGCCATCGAACAGGGTGTAGGCGGCGCTAGCACCCGCCGAGCCGTTGAAGGCGTCATGGGTGAACAGGTCCGACAGCGCCGTGCTGGTCAGCCCCAACAGGCCACTCAGGCTGATGCGCGGAAACAGCGCGGCGCGGGCGGCGCCGATCTCGGCATTGACCGCGCGCAGTTCGTACTCGGCCTGCACCACGTCGGGCCGGCGCAGCAGGATGGCCGTGTCCAGGCCGGCCGGCGGATCGCCGATGCGCGCCGCGGCCTCCTCGATCGAGGCCGGCAGCAGTGCCGGATCGACCGGAGCACCCACCAGCAACTGCAGCGCATTGACGTCCTGCGCCATCGCCGTGGTCTGCGCGGCCAGGTCGGCCTGCGCGGCATGCAGCACCTGGTTGGCCTGGTCCAGCGCCGAGTGCGGCACGATGCCGCCGTCCACGCGCTGCGCGGTCAGCGCCACGCTGGCGCCGGCGCTACGCACGGTGTCCTGCGCGATCGTCAGCAGGCTGCGGTCGCTGGCATAGGTCAGCCAGGCCATGGCGATGTCGCCGACCAGGGTCAGGCGCGTGGCGCGCGCCGCCGCCTCCTGTTCCAGGTAACGCTGCTGCGCGGCCGCGGTCAGTGCATGCAGCCGGCCGAACAGATCCAGCTCGAAGGCGGTGACGCCCACGCCCAGGTCGTAGCTGCTCGCATAGCCCGCCGCCGGCGCGGCCGCGGCGCTGCCGCCCTGCGCCCCGTCGGCCGGGGCCGCGCCCTTGCCGCGGTAGGACCGCGCATAGGTCGCGCTGGTACCCACCTGCGGCAGCAACGCGGCGCGTTGAATGCGGTACTGCGCCCGCGCCTGGGCGATAGAAGCGAGGGCGATCCGCAGATCGCGGTTGTGGTCCAGCGCCTGCGCGATCAGCGTCTGCAGCCGCGGGTCGCCGAACACCTGCCAGTAGCCCAGCGACGGCAGCGTGGCCTCGTGTTGCGCCAGGTAGGCATCACCGACCGGCCACGACGGCGGAATCGGCGCAGCGGGCCGCACATAGGCCGGCGTCAGGCTGCACGCCGACAGCAGGCACGCGGCGCCGAGCACGAGCGCGCGCATCAGGCCGGCTCCGGCCGCGTCGGCGCGGACGGTGGCGTTGCGCCGTCGCGGCGCGCGCGGCGGCGCGCCAGCCATTCGGCCATCGCGATGTGGAAGGCCGGGGTCAGGTAGAGGGTCAGCGCCTGCGAGAACAGCAGGCCGCCGACCACGGCGATGCCGAGCGGGCGCCGCGCCTCGGCGCCGGCGCCGACGCCCAATGCGATCGGCAACGACCCCAGCACCGCCGCCAGGGTGGTCATCATGATCGGGCGGAAGCGCACCGTCGCCGCTTCCAGCATCGCCGCACGCGGCTGTTTCCAGCGTTCCTCGCCGGAGCGCTCCAGGTCCAGCGCGTAGTCCACCATCATGATGCCGTTCTTCTTGACCAGCCCGACCAGCAGGATCAGGCCGACGAAGCTGAAGAGATTGAGCTCCTGGCGGAACAGCACCAGCATGAGAATGGCGCCGAACCCGGCCAGCGGCAGCGAGGTCAGGATGGTGATCGGGTGCAGCGCGTTCTCGTACAGGATCGCCAGCACGCCGTAGATCAGCAGCACGGTGATCAGCAGCAGCATCGGCAGCGTCTTCATCGAATTCTCGAAGGCCTGCGCCGAACCGGCGAACTGGCCGCTGATGGCGCGGGCGTCGCCCTTGCCCAGGATCTGCGCCATCAGGTTGCCGATGCCGGCGGCGGCATCGCCCAGCGACACGCCCGGCGCCAGGTTCATCGACAAGGTCACCGCCGGCAGGCCGGCGTAATGGTTGATCGCCACCGGCCCCACGCCCATGCGCACGTCGGCCACCGCGCGCAGCGGCACCATCGGCCCGCCGGCCGCGGTCAGCACCGCGCTGGTGCCGGAACTGCTGTTGGAGGTCTGCGTGCCGATCGCGGTGATGCCCGGGTTCTGGTTGCCGTTGAACGACAGCGCATCCAGGCCGTTGAGGTCGGCCTGCGCCGCGGGATCGACCTGCAGCAGCACCTCGTACTGATCGGTGTCGCCGTAGATGGTGCTGATCTTGCGGCCGCCGTAGGCGCTGGCCAGGGTGTCCTGCAGGCCGGCGGCAGTGACGCCCAGCGCGGCGGCCTGCTCGCGGTGCAGCACCACCTCGATCTCCGGGTTCTTGAGCTGCAGGTCGCTCTGCGGATCCTGCACGTCGCGCAGTTGCCGAATGCGTTGCAGGATGGTGTCGGACTGGGCGTACAGCGCCTTCTGGTCGGTGGACTGCAGCACGTATTGCAGCGATCCGTTCGAGGCCGTCGGCCCCATGTCGATCGCCGGTGGATTGCGCATGTTGAGGGTGATGCCCTGGATCGCGGCGATCTGCTTGCGCACGTCCTGGATCACCTCCTCGGCGCTGCCGCTGCGCTCGGACAGCGGCTTGAGCCCGATCAGCAGGCGCCCGCTGTTACTGAGTGAATTGTCCGAACCGATCACCGATTCGACGTTGGCCACGTTGGGATTGCGCTGGATGATCTTCACCACCGCCGCCTGCTTGGCGACGAAGTCGGCGAAGGCGGTGCCCTCCGGCACGCGGGTGTCGCCGTCGATCTTTCCCGAATCCACCTGCGGGATGAAGCCCTTCTCGACCACCGCATAGACGCCGGCGGTGCCGACCAGGGTGGCCAGGCCGATGACGCACATCAGGCCGATGCGCTCGGTCGCCCAGGCCAGCGAGCGCGCATAGCCGCGTTCGCTGGCGTCGACCAGCCGGTCGAAGCGCTCGAACACCCAGCCCGTGCTCTTCCTCGGGTCGAGCCAGCGGCTGGCGAGCATCGGCGTGAGGGTCAGCGAGACGATGCCGGACAGGATCACCGCGATCGCGATCACCATGCCGAACTCGGAAAACAGCCGCCCGACCAGCCCGCCCATGAACACGATCGGCAGGAACACCGCCGACAGCGACACCGTCATCGACAGCACGGTGAAGCCGATCTCGCGCGAGGCGGCGATGGCCGCGTCCATGCGGCTGGCGCCCTGCTCGGCGTGGCGGACGATGTTCTCGATGACCACGATGGCATCGTCGACCACGAAGCCGACCGACAGGGTCAGCGCCAGCATCGAGATGTTGTCGAGGCTGAAGTGCAGCAGGCGCATCACCGCGAAGGTGCCGATCAGCGAGGTCGGCAGCACCAGGGACACGATCAGGGTCGCCATCCAGCTGCGCAGGAACAGCAGGATCACCACGATCACCAGCACCAGCGAGCCGACCAGGGTCCACTCCACGTCCTCCACCGAGGCGCCGATGTAGTCGCCGCGGTCGTAGAGCACGTCGAGCTGGGCGTCGCCGGGCAGCTGCGCACGGATTCCCGGCAGCGCCGCCTGGATGCCCTGGGTCACCGACAGCGTGTTGGCGCCGGGCTGGCGGTGGATGTTGATCTCGATCGCGCGCTGGCCGTTGAGCGAAGCGGCGGTCTGCAGGTTCTCGACGCTGTCCTCGGCATGGCCGACGTCGCGCAGGCGCACCGGCGCGCCGTCGGCATAGGTCAGCACCATGGCATCGAAATCGGCCGCGCGCTTGAGCTGCCCGTCGGCGCGCACGGTGTAGGACCGCGCGCGCCCCATCAGCGTGCCGGCCGGCGCGTTGCTGTTGCCCGCCTGCACCGCCGAGACCACCTGGTCGAAACCCAGGTGGCGGGCAGCGAGCAGGTGCGGATTGACGAACAGGCGCACCGCGTACTTCTGCGCGCCGTTGACGTCGATCTGGCCGGCGCCCGGCACCGAGGCCAGGCGCAGCGCCACGCGGTCCTTGGCGAACTGGTTGAGCAGCGGCAGCGCGATGGTCTTGGAGCGCAGGATCAGGTGCATGATCGGCGCGGCGCTGGGGTCCTCCTTCTGGATCTGCGCCGGGTTGATCTCGCGCGGCAGCAGCCCGGCCGCCTGCGAGACCGCGTTCTGCACGTCCTGCGCCGCGGCATCGACATTGCGGCTCAACGCGAACTGCAAGACGACGCGGGTGCTGCCGACGCTGCTGGTCGAGCTCATCGTGTCCAGCCCGGGCAGGCCGCTGAACTGCCGCTCCAGCGGCGTCGCTACCGCCGCGGCCATGGTCTCGGGATTGGCGCCGGGCAGCGACATGTTGACGGTGATGGTCGGGAAGCTGACGTCGGGCAGCTCGCTCACCGGCAGCGCGAAGTAGGCCATGGCGCCGGCCAGCACCAGCCCGATCATCAGCACCGAGGTCATCACCGCGCGGTGGATGAACAGCGCCGACAGGTTCACGCAGGCCGTCCCGTCGCCGCCCCGTTCGGCGTGGCGTGCGGGTTGCCGGATTGCACCGCGGTGCCGTCACGCAGTTCGTTGGGCACGGTGAGGATGACGCGATCGCCCGCGTGCAGGCCCTTGGCGATCACCGCCTGCCCATCGACCATCCGCGCCACGCTGAGTGGCCGCGCCACCGCGCGCCCACCGACCACGCAGTACACGTATGGCCCCTGCTGTCCCTGCTGCAGCGCGCTCTCGGGCACCGACAGCGCCTGCGGGTCCTCCGCCAGGATCACCCGCACGGTGACGAACTGCCCCGGCCACAGCGTGGCGCCGGCGTTGGCGAAGCGCGCGCGCAGCTCCAGGGTGCCGCTGCTGGTGTCGAAGGCATTGTCGAGAAACGCCAGTTCGCCGCGGTCCAGCAGCGTGCCCTTCACCGCATCCAGCGCCAGTACCGGCAGCCCCAGGCCCTGGTGCCCCAGCGGTGCGGCGCGCACGGCATCGACCTGCACATGCGCCAGGGCGAAGCGCACCTCGATCGGCGTGCTGACGTTGAGCGTCACCAGCGCGGTGCTGGACCCGCTGGACACCAAATTGCCCGGCTTGACCGCGATGGCGCCGGCGCGGCCATCGATGGGGGCGCGGACCTGGGTGTAGGCCAGCGACAGCTGCGTCTGCTCGACCTGCGCCTGGTCGGCGGCGACGGTGCCGCGCAGCGAGCGCAGCGTGTCGGCCGCGGTGGTGTAGGTCTTGGGATCGACCGCGCCGGTCCTGGACAGCTTGGCGTAGCGCGCCTCGGTGTCGGCCGCATCCGCCGCCAGCGCCTGGTCGCGGGCCAGGGTGGCGCGCGCCTGCGCCAACGCCGCCCGCAGCGGCCGCGGATCGATGGTGAACAGCAATTGCCCGGCGTGGACCTGTTCGCCGTCATGGATCAGCACCGACTGCAGCACCCCGTCGGCCTGCGCGCGCACCTCCACGGTCTGCGGCGACAGCAGGGTGCCGGAGGTCTCGATGATGTCCGGGACCCGGTGCGGCGCGACGGTCATGGTCTGCACGCGCAAGGGTTCGGGCGCCGGCGCGGACTGCTGGCGGTGCGCGCGCCAGTACCAGCCGCCGAGGATCAGCAGGCACAGCGCGGCCAGTCCGGCGAAGACGGTGATCCGGCCCAGGCCGCGCGCCTTGCGTGGCGTTTGATCAGCGCTTGCGCGCCGACGTGGCGCGCGCAGCGGCATGACATCGTCGAAGGTGGCAGCAGGCCGCGCGGGATCCCGTCCCGCGCCGACATCAAGGTGCTGCCCAGGGAACCGCCCATCGCTCTGGCTTCGCATGCCGGCCGCGTCCGCACTCGTGGTGAATGGCGATGCCGTGACACCAGGATCTCTGTGCGCACGCAGCGGCATAGCCTGTCCCAATGACGCCAGATCGACAGTGATGGCTCCGTGATAGAACGCACAGCATCAGGTGCGGTATGCGCCGCGCTCTGCACACGTCATCGACGGAACCACGTCTCCGCCACCGCGTGGGCGAGGACCGCAGCGCGCGCCGGCCAGGAGTGCGCCCGAACGCTCACGGACTGCCGTCGCGCTCCACCACCAGCACCCGCGCCGCGCCCTGCGGGTGCGCCACGTGCTCGGTGCCTTCCGGCGCATGGAACACGTCGCCGGCCTGCAGCAATGCCGTCTGCTCGACGCCGTACACGCGCCAGCGCATCTGCACCTGTCCGTCCAGCACCACGAACACCTCCTGGCCGTCGTTGACGTGCCAGACATAGGGTTGGTCGGCCCAGTGGATGCGCACGCCGATCCCGTCCAGCATCGCCACCGGCAGCGCCTCCCAGGCACGGGTGCCGGTGAAGTCGCGCGCCCGCAGCACCCGCGGCATGCCGCTCATGCCAGGCCCCGCGCGCGGCGGCTGGACTGCAGCACGTTGTCGCGCGGCAGCGGCCGCCCCGCCTGCACCGCCGCGATCCACTGCGCGGTGTCGGCGACCGCGGCGAAATTGCTGTGGAACACCACTCCGAACACCCGGTGGATCTCCTCGGCGCTGGCCTGGCCGGCGGCGTTGGCGTACGGCAGCGCACCGCTGGCGTCGCCCAGCACTTCCACCGCCAGCCCGCGGTGGAAGGCCTCGTACACGGTGGAGGCGTTGCAGTTGTGGGTCATGTAGCCGGCCACGGTGAGGGTGTCGATCGCCTGCTGCTGCAGCCAGTCGGCCAGGTCGGTGCCGGCGAACACGCTGGGCTTGGTCTTGCGCAGCAGCCGCGTGTGCGGCCGCGCCGCGACCTGCGGGTGCAGGTCCCAACCGGGGCTGCCGTCGGCGAAGACCGGCGCCGGCGCCGGCGCGGTGTGCTGCACCACCAGCACCGGCACGCCGTGCGCCTGGGCCGCGTCCATCGCCTGCAGGAGCTTGGGCAGCGACTGCGCCACCGGCGGATGGGCGATGGGCAGCGCGCCGTCGAAGTAGGCGTTCTGGACATCGATGACCAGCAGGGCGCGGCGGGGAGAAGACATGCGGTGGCTCCAGAGCGAAGAGGCGGCCAGTGTCGGCGGGCGGGTGCGCGGCGACGAGTGGCCCGAAACACCGTTTTCGCTAAAATCGGGCCATGTCGCCGCATCACATCGCCGTGGTCGCCTTCGACCGCATCAGCCCCTTCCACCTCGCGGTGCCCTGCCAGGTGTTCGAGTCGCGGCCCGATACCGACCTGCCGGCCTTCGACCTGCGCGTGTGTGCCGCCGAGCCGGGCCTGCTGCGCACCGATGCCGGCTTCGCCATCCAGGTGCAGCACGGGCTGGACGCGCTGGACGGCGCAGACACGGTGATCGTGCCGTCCTGGCGCGATGCCGCCGAGCCGGCCCCGGCGGCGCTGTGCCAGGCGCTGCGCCGCGCCCACGCGGCCGGCGCGCAGGTGGTGGGCCTGTGCCTGGGCACCTTCGTGCTGGCCGACGCCGGCCTGCTCGACGGCCGCCCCGCCACCACCCACTGGGCGGCGCTGGCGCGCTTCGCGCAGCGCCACCCGCAGGTGCGGCTGCAGCCGGACGTGCTGTACGTGGACGACGGCGACGTGCTGACCTCGGCCGGCACCGTGGCCGGCATCGATTGCTGCCTGCATCTGGTCCGGCGCCGCCACGGCGCCGAGGTCGCCAACCGCATCGCCCGGCGCCTGGTGGTGGCGCCGCACCGCCAGGGCGGGCAGGCGCAGTACGTCGAACAGCCGCTGCCGGCCAATCGCCGCGACGCCCTGCTCGGCCCGACCCTGGACTGGATGCTGCAGCGGCTGGAGCAGCCGCTGCGCCTGGACGCGCTGGCCGCGCACGCGCGGATGAGCCGGCGCAGCTTCACCCGGCAGTTTCGCCGGGTGACCGGGACCACCGTGGTGCAGTGGCTGGCGCACCAGCGCCTGGTCCGCGCCCAGCAGCTGCTGGAGCGCACCGACCTGGCCCTGGAGCGGATCGCCGCCAGCTGCGGCTTCGGCAGTGCCGGCGCGCTGCGCCAGCAGTTCGCGCGCACCCTGGGCGTGCCGCCCTCGGCCTACCGCCGCGGCTTCCGTGCCGGTTGAGGCCGGCCCGCTGCGTTCCGCCGGCCGCGCCACGTCGCCCGCACCGGCACCCGCTACAATCGGCGCATGCGCGTCTTCCTCCAGCAACGCCCCGACGGCAACGAGCCGCCACGCTACCTGCAGTTGACCCTGCAGCCGGACCTGTTCGGCGGCTGGGAGCTGCTGCGCGAAAGCGGCCAGATCGGCGGCCGCGCGCAGCTGCGGCGCGAACTCTATCTGCAGCAGGAAGACGCCAACGCCGCCTTCGAGAAAGCCCGCGACGCCCAGCTCAAGCGCGGCTTCCAGGTCATGTTCACCCGTGGCGCCGACGCGCCGCGCTAAGGAATCCCCCATGCTCAAGAACGACCGCCTGCTGCGCGCGCTGCGCCGCGAGCCCGTGGACCAGACCCCCGTGTGGCTGATGCGCCAGGCCGGGCGCTACCTGCCCGAGTACCGCGCCACCCGCGCCCGCGCCGGCAGCTTCCTGGCCATGGCCAAGACCCCGGAGCTGGCCTGCGAGGTGACCCTGCAGCCGCTGGCGCGGTTCCCGCTGGACGCGGCGATCCTGTTCTCGGACATCCTCACCATTCCCGATGCGATGGGACTGGAGCTGTACTTCGTCGAAGGCGAAGGCCCCAAGTTCCGCCATCCCGTGCGCGACGCGGCGGCGATCGCCAAGCTCGGCGTGCCGGACATGGAGACCGAGCTGCGCTACGTGATGGACGCGGTGCGGGTGATCCGCCGCGAACTGGACGGCAGCGTGCCGCTGATCGGCTTCTCCGGCAGCCCCTGGACCCTGGCCTGCTACATGGTCGAGGGCGGCGGCAGCGACAACTACGCGCGGATCAAGGCGCTGGCGCTGAACGATCCGGCCGCGCTGCACGCGCTGCTGTCGGTCAACACCGACGCGGTGATCGCCTACCTGGCGGCGCAGCGCGCGGCCGGCGCGCAGGCGCTGCAGGTGTTCGACACCTGGGGCGGCGTGCTGAGCCCGGCCATGTACCGCGAATTCTCCCTGCCCTACCTGCAGCGCATCGCCCGCGAACTGGCGCGCGGCGACGGCGCCGAGCGCACCCCGCTGATCCTGTTCGGCAAGGGCAATGCGCTCTATCTGGAAGAACTCGCCGGCTCCGGTGCGGAAGGCGTGGGCGTGGACTGGACCATCGACCTGGCCGACGCCGCGCGCCGCACCGGCGGCCGCGTCGCCCTGCAGGGCAACCTGGACCCGGCGATGCTGTACGGCGCGCCGGAGGCGATCGACCGCGAAGTGCAGCGCGTGCTGCGCAGCTATGCCGACGGCAACGGCGGCTCGCTGGACGGCCATGTGTTCAACCTCGGCCACGGCCTGTCGCCGGACATGCAGCCCGAGCATGTCGGGGCGTTGGTGGCGGCGGTGCAGCGGCGTAGTCGGCGCGGTTGAACGCCGGGATTCGGGATTCGGGATTCGGGATTCGGGATTGCAGTCTCGCGCACGGTCGGCGATCTGACCGTGCGCTCAATCTTTTGCGCTCTTTTGCGCTTCGTAGGAGCGGCTTCAGCCGCGACATGATGTTGCGGGAATGCCCGTCGCGGCTGAAGCCGCTCCGACGCAAACATGCGCATGCCGCCGTCTGCGTAGCCCTGCACGGCGCCGCTCGCTGAGCGCGGGCTGCATCGCCCACACGCACTGCACGCGGCTGCACGACACGGCGACGCGATCTGCGCGATCCTATTGCTCCCCCCGCGTCACCCTGCGTGCCGATGTCCGCGCCCTCCTCCGATCCGATCGCCGTTCCCAACGCGCGCAGTTTCCGTCCGCTGCTGTGGCTGGTGTCGCTGGCCATCTTCATGCAGATGCTCGATGCCACCATCGTCAACACCGCGTTGCCGGCGATGGCGCGCAGCCTCGGCGAAAGCCCGCTGCAGATGCAGTCGGTGGTCTTCAGCTATGCGCTGGCGGTGGCGATGTTCATTCCCGCCTCGGGCTGGATCGCCGACCGCTACGGCACGCGCCGCACCTTCCTGACCGCGATCGTGCTGTTCACCCTCGGCTCGCTGCTGTGCGCGGCGGCGCCGCGGCTGCCGTATCTGGTCGCCGCGCGCGTGCTGCAGGGCATCGGCGGCGCGATGCTGCTGCCGGTCGGCCGGCTGGCGGTGATGCGCTCGGTGTCGCGCGCGCAGTTCCTCAGCGCGATGAGCTTCATCGCCATCCCCGCGCTGATCGGGCCGCTGGTCGGGCCGACCCTGGGCGGCTGGCTGGTGCAGGTGGCGTCCTGGCACTGGGTGTTCCTGATCAACCTGCCGATCGGCGCGATCGGGTTCGCCGCCGCGCTGAAGATCATGCCGGACTTCTACGGCGAGCAGCGCACCCGCTTCGACCTGGTCGGCTACGCGATGCTGGCCTTCGGCATGGTCGCGCTGTCGCTGGCGCTGGACGGCATCTCCGAGCTGGGCCTGCGCCACGCCTTCGTGATGCTGCTGGCGATCGGCGGGCTGGCGGCACTGATCGGCTACTGGCTGCACGCGGCCAACGCGGCGGCGCCGCTGTTCCCGCTGCACCTGTTCAAGGTCGTCAGCTTCCGCATCGGCATCCTCGGCAACCTGTTCTCGCGCGTGGGCAGCGGCAGCATGCCGTTCCTGATCCCGCTGCTGCTGCAGGTGGGCCTGGGCATGAGCCCGATGGACGCCGGGCTGATGATGATCCCGGTGGCGCTGGCCGGCATGGCCTCCAAGCGCGCCGCGGTGAAGCTGGTGGAACACTTCGGCTACCGTCGGGTGCTGATGACCAACACGGTGCTGGTCGGCACCGCGATGGCCAGCTTCCTGCTGTTCGACGCCGGCCAGCCGCTGGGCTGGCGGCTGCTGCAGCTGGCGCTGTTCGGCGCGGTCAACTCGCTGCAGTTCACCGTCATGAACACGGTGACCCTGCGCGACCTGGACCGCGACCAGGCCAGCGCCGGCAACAGCCTGCTGTCGATGGTGATGATGCTGGCCACCGGCTTCGGCGCCGCGGCCGCGGGCAGCCTGCTGGCGGCGTTCAACACCCACCTCGGCGATACCCACGGCGCCACCGCGGCGCTGCACGCGACCTTCGTCTGCGTCGGCGCCATCACCCTGACCTCGACGCTGATCTTCTGGCAGTTGCCGGATACCCGGCCGCATCCGAAGCAGGTGGAAGAGGTGGCGGAGTGAAGCCGGGACCCGGGACCCGGGACCCGAAAAAGCCTAGAACGGAGCGCTTTTGGCTGTACGGGCGAAGCCATTCCTCTAGCGGCACCGCACCGCGCACCGCCTACATGCGCTCGCCGTTGCCGCCGCTCTCTCCGGGACCCGGGACCCGGGACTCGGGACTCGGGACTCGGGACCCGCAAAAGCCTAGAACGGAGCGCTTTCGGCTGTACGGGCGAAGCCGTTCCTGTAGCGAAACCGCACCACGCACCGCCTACGCACGGTCGCCGTTGCCGTCGCTCTCTCCGGGTCCCGGGTCCCGGGTCCCCGGTCCCGGCTCCCCCTCCACCGCGTCGGCCAGCATCTCGCCGGTCACCGGTTTGCGCAGGAAGCCGCTGAAGCCGGCGGCGCGGGCCTGCGGTTCGGCGTCGGCGTCGGCGCGGGCGGTGACCGCGATCAGCGGCATGCCGTAGCCGAAGGCGCGCAACTGCCGCGCCAGGGCCAAGCCGTCCAGGCCCGGCAGGTCCAGATCCAGCAGCGCGATGTCGAAGCTGCTCGCCGCCGCTTCGGTCAGCGCGGCCAGCGCGTGCGCGGCATGGGTGACGTGGTGGCCGCGCGCGCGCAGCAGGCCGCCGACCACCTCGGCCACGGTCGGGTCGTCCTCGACCAGCAGGATCCGCTGCGGCGTCGCGGCGCTGCTGGAGCCGCGGGTGTCGCGCGGCGCCTGCGGCAGCGGCTCGGGCGTCCACGGCAACGGCAGCTCGACCAGGAAGCGGGTGCCGGCACCAAGGCGGCTGCGCAATTCGATGCGTCCGCCCATCGCCACCGCCAGTTCCTGGCTGATCGCCAGGCCCAGGCCGCTGCCGCCGTAGCGCGCGGCGGTACGCGGTCCGTCGGCCTGCTCGAAGCGCTGGAACAGCCGCGCCTGCTGTTCGGCATTGATGCCCGGCCCGGTATCGGCGACCTCGAAGCGCACGCCCTGCTGCGGCTGCAGCGGCGCCACCCGCAACTGCACGCTGCCGTGCTCGGTGAACTTGATGGCGTTGTTGAGCAGGTTCAGCAGGATCTGCCGCACCCGCGTGGCGTCGCCGCGCGCGGTGACGTGCGGCGGCATGGCATTGTCCAGGGCGAAGGCGAGGCCGCGGCCGCGCGCCATCGGCCCCATCATCGCTTCCAGTTCGGCGATCAGCCGGCCCAGGTCGAACGGCTGCTGCTCCAGTTCCAGCCGCCCGGCCTCGATCCGCGCCAGGTCCAGCGCATCGTTGACCAGGCGCAGCAGGTGCGAGCCGGCGTCGCGGATCGATTCGGTGTAGCGGCGCTGCTTGGGGTCCAGCGGCGTGGCCAGCAGCAGTTCGCTCATGCCCAGCACGCCGGTCATCGGCGTGCGCACTTCGTGGCCGAGCGTGGCCAGGAAGCGGGTCTTGGCCAGCGAGGCCTGCTCGGCCACTTCCTGCTTGTGCACCGCCAGTTGCCAGGCGGCGCGCCGGCGCAGGCGGCGCCGGTACAGGTAGGCCAGCAGCCACAGCGCCAGCACCGCCAGCACCGCCAGCCCGGCCACGCCCCAGGGGCTGCGCCACCACGGCGGCAAGACGCGGAAGTGCAGCGTGATCACCTTCGACCACACCTTGTCGGCGGTACGCGCCTGCATCTCCAGGGTGTAGTGGCCCGACGGCAGCCGCGAGAACAGGCGCTCGCCACTGGCACCCACGTCGACCCAGTCCGGGTCGTAGCCGCTGAGGCGGAAGCGGTAGGTATTGGCGTCGGTGTCGGAGAACGACAGCAGGCGCGCGACCACGTGCAGATCGCGGTCGCCTTCCTGCAGCGCGATATGGTCGGCGTGCAGCAGGTCCAGCCCGCGCTCGCCGCGGCGCACGCCGATGCGCTCGATCACCAGCGGCGGCTGTCGCCGCGACGGCACCACCTGCGCCGGCTCGAACAGCACCACCCCGTCCGGGGTGCCGCCGAGGATCTGCCCGCTGCGCGCCTGCACCAGGGTGCGGGCGCGGAACTCCTGGTTCGGCAGGCCGTCGTGCACGCCATAGGAGCGGATCGCCTTGCTCGCCGGATCGACCCGGATCAGCCCGCGCACGCTGCTCAGCCAGGCCACGCCACTGGCGTCGACCACCAGGCCATTCGGCGCCAGGGCCGGGAATTCCTGATCGGCATCGATGCGGTCGAGCAGGCTCAGCCGGCGGCCATCCCACAGATAGCGCTCCAGCTGGCCGACGCCGGCCAGCCACACCACATTGCCGTCGCTGATCGCGAAGGTGCTCAGCGGCCGCTGCGGCGCGCCGGGCACGGGCGCGAAACGCGCCTGCGCCGGATCCCAGGCGAGCAGGCCGTGCTGCCCCAGCAGCCAGAGCTGACCCTGCGGCCCAGTCCGCACTTCCGCCACCACCAGTTCCGCGGGCAGGCCGGCGGTTCCCGGCACCATGGTGCGCAGCACGCGGCCGTCGAGGTCGCGCACCTGCACGCCACCGATATCGCTGAAGATCCACGCGTGGCGGTCGCTGCTGAAGGCGATTTTCTCCACTTCCGCCGGCATCGCCGGGTCGGCGGCGGCATCCTTGGCCCAACGCCGCACCTCGCCGCTGACCGGGTCGTAGCGCAGCAGCCCGCCGAAGGTCGCCGCCCACAGCCGCCCTTGCGGATCCTCGGCGATCGCGCGCGACCAGTCGCGCCCGAACATCGCCTGCATGTGCCGATGCACGACACCGGTGCCCGGATCCAGCTTGTCCAGCACGCCACGCGTGCCGGCCAGCCACACGCCGCCATCGCGGGAGGCGGCGGTGCCGAGCACGTAGGGATTGCCCATCGACTCCGGGTCGTCCACGCGGTAGGACAGTACCGAGAACTGCTGCCAGTTCGCCGGCAGGTGCCACAGGCCGGCATTGGAACTGGCGAACCACAGGCCACCCTCGCGGTCCTCGAAGGCCAGCGCCCAGTTCGGCTTGACCAGCCCGTGCGCGGAGTTGCTGTACAGCGGCACGTTGCGGATCACGCCGGACTCGCTCTCGCGGCCCAGCCCGTCCATGGTGTCGAACCAGCGCGTGCCGTGGCGGTCGTGGACCAGCATCGCCAGCACGCTCTCGTCGGGCACGTTGCGCCAGTACGGCTCCACCACGCTGGCATCGGCACGCAGCAGGCGCACCCCGCCCTGGGTGGACACCCACAGGGTATCGTCGCGTTCGGGGGTCAGCCCCTGTACCTCCGGCCGCGGCAGCGCGGCGGCGTCGACGCGCTGGAAGTCGTGTCCGGTCCAGCGCGCCAGGCCACTACGCGTTCCCACCCACAGGGTGCCGTCGGCCGTGGTCGCCAAGTGCGTGACGGTCGCCGAAGGCAGGCTGCGTGCATCGCCGGGAATCGGCATGAAGCGGCGCAGGCGGCCGTCCGGCTGCACCTGGTGCAGGCCGCCGGTGGCCGTGCCGAACCAGATGCTACCGTCCGGCGTGGAGGCGATCGCCCACACCGTGGTGCCGCCGATCTGCGGATAGGTGCTGCGATCGTAATAGCGGAACTGGCGGCGGTCGGCCGAGAGCATGCCCAGGCCGGCGCCGTCGGTCCCGAACCAGACCCGGTTCTGCGCGTCCACGTGCACGCACCAGATCTTGTTGGCGTGCAGGCCGTCCTCGATCCGCCAGATGCGGTAGCCGCGTCCGTCGAAGCGCGCCAGGCCGTCGCTGCTGGCCAGCCACAGATAGCCGAGCTTGTCCTCGGCAAAGCCATTGATGCTGTTGGACGGCAGGCCATCGGCCACGGTGAGCTGGCGCGGCTGCGGCGTCGGCGGCACTGCCGCGCCGGCGACGCCGGACCACGCCAGCAGCAGCCATCCCAAGATCCGTCTCGACCGCATCGCCTCTGTCTCCCCCGGCGGGCATCCGTCCCGCGTCACCGGCGCCATCGTCGGCGATAAGCGCCGGCGCTGGCAACCGGCCCGGCATCGGCTCAGAGCGGCGGCGGCGCGCCGTCCAGCACCGCGTCGATCGCGGCTTCCAGCATCTGCCCGGTGACCGGCTTGCGCACGAACCCGGCGAATCCGGCCGCGCGCGCCGCCGCCTCGGCCTCGCCGTCGGAACGCGCGGTCACCGCCAGCAGCGGGAAGCCGTAGCCCAGCGTGCGCAACTGCCGCGCCAGCGCCAGGCCGTCGAGTGCCGGCAGGTCCAGGTCGAGCAGGCCGATGTCGAAGCTGCCCTGGCTGGCCTCGGTCAGCGCCTCCAGGCCGTGCGCGGCCCAGACCACCTTGTGCCCGCGGCCGCGCAGCAGTTCGACCATCACCTGGGCCACGGTCGGTTCGTCCTCGACCAGCAGGATGCGCAGCGCGGTGCGCGCCCGCGGGGCCGCCGCCGGCACCACCGCCACCGGTTCCTGCGCCGGGCGCCAGCGCAGCGGCAGCCCCACGCGGAAGCGCGCACCGTGCCCCAGCCGGCTCTCGACCTGGATGCGCCCGCCCATCGCCATCGCCAGTTCCTGGCTGATCGCCAGGCCCAGGCCGCTGCCGCCCTGGCGCACCGCGGTGCGCGGACCGCCGCCCTGCTCGAAACGCTGGAACAGCCGCGCCTGCTGCTCGGCGCCGATGCCCGGGCCGGTGTCGGCCACCTCGATGCACAGCCCGTGGCTGTCCTGCGCCGGCGCCACCTTCAGCGCCACCGAGCCGCTGTTGGTGAACTTGATCGCGTTGCCGAGCAGGTTCAGCAGGATCTGCCGCACCCGCAGCGCATCGCCTTCCACCGTGGTCGGGCCGGGCATGGCGTCGTGCAGATCGAAGCGCAGCCCGCGCGCCTGCGCCAGCGGCGCCATCAGGTTGACCACCTCGGCGATCAGCGCCTGCAGCGCGAACGGCTGCGACTCCAGGCGCAGGCGCCCGGCCTCGATCCGCGCCAGGTCCAGCGCGTCGTTGACCAGGTGCAGCAGGTGGGTGCCGGCGCGGCGGATCGACTCGGTATAGCCGCGCTGCTTGGGATCCAGCGGCGTGGCCAGCAACAGTTCGCTCATGCCCAGCACCCCGGTCAGCGGTGTGCGTACCTCGTGGCCGAGCGTGGCCAGGAAGCGGGTCTTGGCCAGCGAGGCCTGCTCGGCCAGTTCCTGCTTGTGCAGGGCCAGTTCCCAGGCGTGCTGGCGGCCCAGGCGGCGCCGGTAGGCGCGCAGCGACACCAGCAGCAGCAGGCCGGCGGTGGCGAGCATCCCGACGATGCCCCAGACGCTGCGCCACCACGGCGGCTGCACCCGGAACGGCAGGCGCAGCGTCGGCGACCAGGCACCGTTGCGGGTGCGCGCCTGGATCTCCAGCACCTGCGCGCCGTCGGGCAACTGCGGCAGGGTGCGTTCGCCGCTGGCGCCGGTGCTGACCCAGTCGCGGTCGTAGCCCGGCAGGCGGAAGCGGTAGACGATGTGCTCGGGATCGATGTAGGACAGCAGCCGCACCGCCACGCGCAGGTCGCGGTCGTCCGAGCGCAGGGTGAAGTCGCCGCGCGTCGGCAGGGTCAGCAGGCGCGGGCCCCGCCGCACCTGCACGCTCTCCATGCTCAGGGACAGCGGCACCGGCACCGGATCCGGCTGCTGCGTGTCCAGCAGCGCCACGCTGCCGTCGGCAGCCGCGGCCACCAGCACGCCGTCGGCGGTCATCAACAGACCGCGCCGCACCAGTTCCTGGCTGCCGAGCCCGTCGCGGGTGCCGAACGCGCGCACCGCCGGGGTGCGCCGCGGATCGACCCGGAACAGGCCGCGGCGCATGCCCAGCCAGGCGCGGCCCTGCGGATCGGCGACCAGCGCGCTGGACTCGGTGGCCGGCAGGCCATCGGCCACCGCGTAGCGCTGGCTGCGCTGCCAGTGGGCGCCGGTGCGCCGCCACAGCTCCAGGCCGGACAGGCGATGCACCCACAGCGTGCGCGCGTCGGCGAAGGCGAACGACTGCACCTTCTCGCCAGCCAGCTCCGGCGGCGTAAGGAACTGCCCGGCCGCCTCGTCCCAGTGCTGGAAGCGCTCGGCGGCCACCCACGGCACCCCGTCGGGGGCCATCGCGAAGGCGGCGATGTCGGTCCCGGCCAGGCCGTGCTGGCCGCCGGGGATGTTCTGCAGGACGTGGCCGGCGCCATCGCGCACCTGCAGGCCGTAGCCCGGCGCGGCGATCCACAGGCGCTGGCGCGCGTCCAGTTGCAGCCAGGCCAGGGTGCCGTCCGGGATCGCATCGGCCTCGCCGGCGGCGCGGGTCCAGCGCTGCAGGTTGCCGCCGTCCAGCGGGCCGCGCAGCAGCGTGCTGCTGCCGCCGATCCACAAGGCCCCGCGCGGATCGTCCAGCACCGACAGCATGCGTCCGCTGGGCGCACCATTGGCCCAGTGCGGCGCGCTCAGCGCACCGTTGCTGGTGTCGAGGCGAAACACGCTGGCGCCGGAGCCGAGCAGCCAGGCTCCGCCGGCGCGCGCCGGCGCCAGGCCGACGTACTGGTCGGCGGGCAGGCCCTGCGCGGTGCCCAGCACCGCCAGGCGGCGCCAGTCCGGGCGCAGGTAGCCCAGGCCGCGCGTCGGCAGCGGCACCCACAGGCCGCCTTCGCGGTCACGCAGCACGGCCTCCACCACGCTGGCGCCAGACACCGCCGCGCCACCGGTATCCACCCGCCGCGCCGGCCCGTCGGCGGGCTTGTGCCACAGGCCCTCGCCATTGCCGAGCCAGTAGCCGCCGGCGCCGTCCTCGGCGATCGCGCTGACCGCGCGGTGCAGCGCATCGACCCAGTCCGCGCGCCGCCAGCGCCCGGCATGGTCGCGCCGGAACAGGCCGGTGTTGCCGCTGAACCAAAGGCCGTCGCCGAGCGGCGTGATCGACGTGATCACCTGCGCCTTGTCCGGCACGCCGTCGTCGATGCGATACGCGCTGACGCGCTGGCCGTCGTAGCGCAGCAGGCCCTTGAAGGTGCCCACCCACAGCACCCCGGCATCGTCGAAGGCCAGGGTCAGCACCGCGCTGTCGAGCAGCGCGTCCACCGCCGGGTCGCCGGCGCGGATGCGCTGCACCCGGCCATCGCCGCCCAGCCGGTACAGACCGCCGCGGTAGGTGCCGAAGAACACCGCGTCGCCGCGGCTGGCGATGGCGAACACCTCGTCGCTGCGCATCGCCGGCTGCGTGGCCATGTTGAAGTGGCGGAAGCCACGCCGGTCCGCGCCGAGCACGCTCAGCCCGCCGCCCTCGCAGGCCACCCAGATGCGGTTGCGCGCGTCGATGTGCATGTCCTGCACGTAGTTGCAGCGCAGCGAGGCCGGATCGGCCGGGTCGTGGCGCCAGACCCGGAACTCGCGTCCGTCGTAGCGGGCCAGGCCGTCGCCGCTGGCGATCCAGAGATAGCCGTCGCGGTCCAGCTGCAGCGCGGAGATGTCGCTGGACGGCAGCCCCTGCTCGCTGGAGAACACCCGGAAGCGCGGCAGTTCCGGCACGCCGGCGCAGGCGTCGGCGCAGAGGCCGGCCAGCGCCAACAGACACAGCAGCCCCCAGCGGCGCCACGGGCGTGGGGAACGCGGGATGGGGGACATGGACATCGGCTCCGGCAAGGGACGTCGGCGGATGAACACCGGCGCACTGCCGGGGCCGGACGCGCACGGCGGCCGCTCCGTGTGCCGCTCGCCGCGGCAGCGTTCTTATACCCCGCGCCGGCGTAAAAATCACACCTGTCGCGGCATGCAACGAACCGTTACGCGCCGCAGGTACGCAGCCGGGCCGGACTGTGACTAGAATCCGGCGACCTCCCAGCGCGGCCCCGCTCCATGCTCAAACCCTCTCTCGTGGCCCTCCTGCTGGCCTTGCCGGGCGCCGTCTTCGCCGCGCCGGCGCAGTACGCGCTGGACCCGGTGCACACGCGGGTGCTGTTCGCGATCGAGCACGCCGGGTTCTCCAAGGCGCTGGGCACCGTGTCCGGCAGCACCGGCACCCTGGTGTTCGACCCGGACGACTGGCGCAGCGCGCGGCTGCAGGCGCGGGTGCCGTTGCAGCGGCTGGACCTGGGCGACGAGAAATGGAACCGCGCCGCGCTGGCGCACAACCTGCTCGATGGCGAGCACTACCCGGAGGCGCAGTTCGTCTCCACCCGCGTGGAGCCGATCGACGCGCAGCACGCCAAGGTGATCGGGCAGTTGACCCTGCACGGCGTCACCCGCGAGGTGACCCTGGACGTGACCCTGAACGCTGTGAAGCGCCATCCGCTGCCGCCGTTCCGCCGCACCGCCGGCTTCTCCGCCACCGCCACGCTGCAGCGCGCCGACTTCGGCATCAGTGCTTGGCCGTCGGTGATCGGCGGCACGGTGGAGCTGCGCATCGAGGCCGAGGCCACCCGCGAAGGCGGCGCCAAGGCCGAGCCGGAGCCGGCACCGAGCAGCAGCACACCGGCCGCACCCACCGATACCCCCGCGCCGGCGGCGCCCGCCGCGCCGGCCGCGCAGGACGACACGCCATGAGCGCACGCAATACCGCCGACCGCTGGGGCAGCGTCAGCCAGACCCTGCACTGGTTGATCGCCGCCCTGATCCTGCTGCTCGGCGTGGTCGGCCTGACCATGGGCGAGCTGCCGAAGACGCCCAAGTACTTCTGGGTCTACACCGCGCACAAGTCGCTGGGCCTGACCGTGCTGGCGCTGGTGATCGTGCGGCTGGGCTGGCGCCTGTACGCCGGCGCGCCCAAGCCGGTGCCGGGCACGCCCGGCTGGCAGGAGCGCATCGCTGGCGCCACCCACGTGCTGCTGTACGTGATGATCTTCGCCATCCCGCTGTCCGGCTGGCTGTACGACTCCAGCAGCGGCCTGCGCCCGTTCCGCTGGTTCGGCCTGGTCGCCGTGCCCAAGCTCAGCCCGCCCGACGAACACCTGCGCGACCTGTCGCACGCGGTGCACGAGTGGGGCTTCTGGCTGCTGATCGCGGTGGTCCTGGCGCATGCCGGCGCCGCCTTCTACCACCACCTGTTCCAACGCGATGCCACCCTGGCGCGGATGCTGCCGCGCGGTTGGCTCACCCCCAAGTCCTGAGGAGCCGTTCCGATGTCGACCCGTTTCGCGTCCCCCGCCGCCGTCGCCGCCAGTCTGGTGGCCCTGCTCGCCGCCGCCCCCGCGGTGCAGGCCGCCGACTATGTGCAGGCCCCCGGCTCGACCCTGGTGTTCGCCAGCAAGTACGACGGCGAAGTGTTCACCGGCCAGTTCCCCGGCTTCGACACCAAGCTCAGCTTCGACCCGGCCAACCTGGCCGGCGCCAAGCTCGACGTGACCATCCCGCTGGCCGGCGCCAAGAGCGGCAACAACGACCGCGACTCCACCCTGCAGGGCCCGGATTTCTTCAACGTCGCCAAGTTCGCCACCGCGCACTATCGCGCCGACAAGTTCCGCGCGCTGGGCAACAACCAGTTCGCCGCCGACGGCACCCTGGAGTTGCGCGGCGTGTCCAAGCCGGTGACCCTGACCTTCACCTGGACCCCGGGCGCGCAGCCGGTGCTGGCCGGCAAGGCCACGGTCAAGCGCCTGGACTTCGGCGTGGGCGGCGGCGACTGGGCCGATACGAAGACCATCCCCAACGAAACCGCGATCAGCACCAAGGTGGTGTTCAAGGCGAAGTGATTCGCCACAGGCCGCGGCGCGCGGCCGCTGAGCGGCGGATTTCCTCGTCGGGTCCGCCGCTTTTTTTATGCGCGGCTCAGGCGACGCCGGCGCACTGCACGACGAAACCGGCGCGGCGGCCGAGGCGCCGGTAGTAGGCGTCCACCGCCTGCAGCGGCGGATGCTCGAACGGCGTGCGGTACCAGCGATGCACCGACAGGCCGATGGCGATGTCGGCCAGACTAAAGTGCTCGCCAGCGACGTAGCCACCGGTGTCGGCCAGGTGCTGGTCCAGCACCGCCATGAATCGCGCCCAGGCCGCGAGCGAGGCCTGGATCTGTGCAGGTTCGGCCGGATGCGGCGCCCCGCGCACCAGCGCCAGGAACGCATAGCGCCACGCGCCATTCAGATCCGACGCCTGCCAGTCCAGCCATTGATCGACCCGCGCTCGCGCCTTGGCCTCGGTTGGATACAACGCCCCGTCGCCGTAGCGATTGGCGAGGTAGCGCAGAATGCTGTTGGATTCCCACAGCACGAAATCGTCGTCCAGCAACACCGGCACCATTCCATTGGGATTGAGTGCGGCGGTCGCTGACCCGGACCTCACCGGCGTCGCCAGCACCGACGGCGCGCAGACATCCTGCTGCCGGAACGGCAACGCGAGTTCGATGCACGCCCAGTGGACCTTGCGGACGTTGATGGACGTACGGTTGCCGAGAATGGTCAGCATAGGCCAGGTTCAAAAAAGCCTGCAAATCCAGGGACAAAGCAGAATGACGAGGCTGGTCACGCATCGCAAGCCGGTCATCGCCTTTCGGGTGGGGCCGAGCAGATCGCCAGCCACGCGCGCACGCCGGCGGCATCGAACGGCCAGTCCAGTTCGCGCCCGTCCGCAGCGCGCAGCACCGGCACGCGCACGCCATAGCGTGCCTCCAGCGCTGCGTCGTCGTCGATGAACACGCTGACCGGCTCGGGCACGCGCGCCTGCGCCAGCACCTGCAGGGCCTGGTCGCACAGATGGCAGTCGTCGCGCTGGTACAGGGTCAGGGACATGCTCGCGTCCAATGCTGCGCTGCGGGCCTGTGCCGTGCGCCGGAAGCATAGAATAGACGGTCTTTCGCCCACCCCTTCGGCACGCGCATGGCTGTCAGCACCTTCGACCTGTTCAAGATCGGCATCGGACCGAGTTCCTCGCATACCGTGGGGCCGATGCGCGCCGCCGAGCGCTTTGTGCACCGCTGGCTGTTCGACCAGGGCCGCCTGCAGGACGTGGTGCGGGTGCGTGCGGAGGTGTTCGGCTCGCTGGCCCTGACCGGGCGCGGCCACGGCACCGACAAGGCGGTGCTGCTGGGCCTGGAAGGCCAGCGTCCGAACCTGATCGACCCGGACATCATCCCCGGCGCGCTGGAGCGCATCCGCGGCAGCAAGCGCATCAACCTGCTCGGCCAGCACGAGATCGCCTTCGACGAGAAGCGCGACCTGGCGATGAACAAGCGGCAGAAGCTGCCGTACCACACCAACGGCATGCGCTTCACCGCCTATGCCGCCAACGACGAAGTCATCGCCACCCGCGACTACTACTCGGTCGGCGGCGGATTCGTGGTCAACCAGGACGACGCCGCCGACGACCGCATCGTCGCCGACGAGACGCCGCTGCCCTACCCGTTCAAGAGCGGCGACGAGCTGCTGGCGCAGGCCGCGCGCAGCGGCCTGAGCATCGCCGCGCTGATGTTCGAGAACGAGAAGTGCTGGCGCAGCGAGGACGAGATCCGCGCCGGCCTGCGCGAGATCTGGGGCGCGATGCAGGCCTGCGTGACGCGCGGCATCCGCGAGGAAGGCACGCTGCCCGGCGGCCTGCACGTCTCACGGCGCGCGCCGGCGCTGTACCGCGAGCTGTCGTCCAAGCCGGAAGCGGCGATGCGCGATCCGCTGACCACGCTGGACTGGGTCAACCTGTACGCACTGGCGGTCAACGAAGAGAACGCCGCCGGCGGCCGCGTGGTCACCGCGCCCACCAACGGCGCGGCGGGCATCATTCCGGCGGTGCTGCACTACTTCGACCGCTTCTGCCCCGGCGCCGACGAACAGCGCGTGTTCGACTTCCTGCTCACCGCCGCGGCGATCGGCATCCTGTACAAGGAAAACGCCTCCATCTCCGGCGCCGAGGTCGGCTGCCAGGGCGAGGTCGGCGTGGCCTGCTCGATGGCGGCCGGCGGCCTGGTCGCCGCGCTCGGCGGCAAGCCGGGGCAGATCGAGAACGCGGCCGAGATCGGCATGGAGCACAACCTCGGCCTGACCTGCGACCCGATCGGCGGCCTGGTGCAGATTCCGTGCATCGAGCGCAATGCGATGGGGGCGGTCAAGGCGATCAACGCCAGCCGCATGGCGATGCGCGGCGACGGCAAGCACAAGGTGTCCCTGGACAAGGTGATCCGCACCATGCGCGACACCGGCCGCGACATGCAGGACAAGTACAAGGAAACCAGCCGCGGCGGGCTGGCGGTGAACGTGATCGAGTGCTGAGCCGCCTTGGACGCTGGCCCGTGCGATCGCCAGCGTCCCCGCCGCCGCGCGGATAAAGATCGGCGCGGCGATGCCGCTAACGCAAGAGACGTCGGCCGATCCGGCATTGGCATGCTCTTGCGGTTCCCACACACCTCCTGGCGCCTGCTGGCGCTACAGCTGGCCATGCTCTCGACAGCGTGGAGCGCGAGTGTGCCGCAGGCACGGGCACTGCAGCCGGACAAGCAGTTCAATCACTACGAGCGTGAAGGCTGGGGCCTGGACCAGGGCCTGCCGCAGCTGAGCGTGCAGGCGTTCGCGCAGGACCGCCAGGGCTACCTGTGGATCGGCACGATGGGCGGGCTGACCCGCTTCGACGGCGTGCGCATGACCTCGTTCAACGAAGGCGCGCCGGCGCACCTGCCGGGCAACCTGATCAAGGCGCTGCACGTCGATCCTGCCGGCACGTTGTGGATCGGCACCTACCGCGGCCTGTCGCGCTACCGCGACGGACGCTTCTCCACGCTGCTGCCGCAGGATCCGCAGGCGCCGCTGCTCAACATCGAGGCGATCGCCACCGATGCGCGCGGCACCGTGCTGGTCGCGGCGCAGGATGGCGTGTACGCGGTGCAGGACGATCGCCTGCAGCTGCGTTATCGCATCGCCGGCGGCGCCTCTGCGTTGCTGCCGCGCACCGACGCGCTGTGGGTGGGGACGCGCGGAGCCGTGCTGCGCTTCGTCGCCGGCCAGGACGCGCCGGAGGCGCTGGCACTGCCGCAGGAGGCCGGCGCCGCGCCGGTGCAGCACCTGCTGGAGGCGCAAGGCACGGTCTGGGCCGGCACCCACGACGGCCTGCTGTTGCGCCGCGACGGGCGCTGGCAATGGCTGCCCGATGCCAGCGGCCTGAGCCGACGCGCGGTGCAGGCCCTGTTCGAGGACAGCGACCGCAACCTGTGGGTGGGACAGCCCGGCGCGCTGCTGCGCGTGCGCGATGGCGCGATCGTCGAGCGCAGCCCGGAAAGCAAGCCGAACATCGGCGTCAACGCCATCTTCGAGGATCGCGAGCGCAACCTGTGGCTGGGCAGCAGTTGGAACGGCGCGACCCGGCTGTGGAACGGCTGGACCCGCCGCTACAGCACCCACGAAGGGCTGGACGACGCGCTGGTCTGGACCCTGGCCCGCGACCCGGACGGATCGCTGTGGGTCGGCACCGACAGCGGCCTGTCGCAGCTGCGCGCTGGCCGCTACCAGCAGCACCTGAGCCTGGCCCAGTTGCACAACGAGGCGCCCTACACCTTGCTGGCCGAACCCGGGCAACTGTGGATCGGCACGCGCCATGGCGCCGCCCTGTACCGCGACGGCCGGCTCAGCCAGCCGGCCTGGATGGCGCCGCTGCGCGACCTGCAGGTCAGCGGCATCGTCCGCGACCGTGCGCAGCGGCTGTGGTTCGCCAGCGACGACGGCCTGTTCCGCAGCGACGGCACGCGGCTGCGCCGCTACGGCACGACCGACGGCCTGCGCGATCCGCGCGTGCGCCTGGTCCACGAGACCCGCGGCGGCCGCCTGCTCGTCGGCGCGCAGTCGGGCCTGTACGAACTGCGCGGCGAGCGCCTGGTCGCCCTCGCCCCGCCGGGCTCGGCGCTGGCCAGCGCCGACGTCACCGCGATCCACGAACTGCCCGATGGGCAGTGGCTGGTCGGCACCCTCAACGAGCAGTTGTGGTTGTTCGACGGGACGCACTGGTATGCGTTCGGCGAGCAGGACGGGCTGCCGGTGAACGCCGCCTTCTTCATCGCCGACGACGGCCGCGGCGGGATCTGGGTGGCCGGCCTGCGCGGGGTCTACCGGGTGCGCCTGGCCGACCTGCAGCGCCACGCGGCGTCGCCGCAGGCGCCGCTGAACGCCGAGCTGATGCTCACCGAGCGCGCGCAGCGCCATGGCGGTGTGCAGGGCATGTGCTGCAACGGCGCCGGCAACGGCAAGGGCTTCATCAAGCACGGCGCGCTGTGGCTGCCCAGCCGCGACGGCGTGGTCGCCCTGGACACCGCCGGCATCGTCAAGAATCCGGTGGCGCCGCAGCCGGTGGTGGAGCGGGTACGCGCGCTGGGCCAGTGGCTGACGCCGCAGGCGCTGCCCGCGCCGCTGCCCGAAGCCGCGCGCGACCTCGACTTCGAGTTCACCGCCGCCTCGTTCCAGGCGCCGCAGAACGTCGAGCTGCGCTACCGGCTGCTCGGCTACGACCGCAACTGGCGCACCCTCGACGACATCCGCCAGCGGTCGGTCAGCTACACCAACCTGCCCGGCGGCGACTACGTGTTCGAGGTCACCGGCAGCAACAACGCCGGCGTGTGGGCGGCGGCGCCGGCGCGGCTGCCGCTGCGCATCGCGCTGCGCTTCCAGGAAACGGCGTCCTACAAGCTGCTGCTGGCACTGGGCGCGTTCGCCCTGCTGCTTTCTGCCGTGTGCCTGGCGCGGCTGCACAACCGGCGCCAGCGCGAGATCCTGGAGCGCCAGGTGCGCGATCGCACGCAGGCGCTGCAGGCAGCCAACCAGCGCCTGCAGGAGGCCAGCTTCACCGACGAACTGACCCAGTTGCGCAACCGCCGCTACCTGTCGCTGCACATTCCCAGCGACATCGCGCTGTACCGGCGCATGGCCGCCAACGACGAGGACATGCTGTCCTCGGGCATGCTGTTCGCGCTGATCGACATCGATCACTTCAAGTCGATCAACGACAGCGGCGGCCATCACACCGGCGACGCGGTGCTGCAGCAGATGGCGCAGTTGCTGGTGCGGCTGACCCGCGAAAGCGACTACGTGGTGCGCTGGGGCGGCGAGGAGTTCCTGCTGGTGCTGCGCTCCGCGCCGCGCGAGAACCTCACCATGGCCGCCGAACGGCTGTGCCGCGCGGTGGCCGCGCACCCGTTCGTGTTCGACCACGGCCGCCAGGGCCGGGTCACCTGCTCGATCGGACTGGCCGAATTCCCGTTCGTGCACGATCCCGACAACCTGCTCGGCTGGGAACAGCTGCTGGTGCTGGCCGATCGCGCGCTGTACCAGGCCAAGGCCAAGGGCCGCAACGGCTGGGCCGCGTACCGGCCGGTGCTCGGCGCGCAGGCCGAACAGGTGCTGGCGGCGCTGCAGGAACCGCTGGGGCAGATGCAGCGCCACGCCTGCCTGACCCTGGTGCACAACGGCGGCAGCCTGCCGCCGGCGTAACGCGTTGACGCCTCGCACGCGTGGGCCGGGCTAAGGTCGTGCTCCATCACGCCTGCCGCCCCGCTCCCATGCGCCATTGCCTGCTGCTCGCCGCCCTCGCCCTGTCGCCGCTCGCATCCGCCACGGCCACCGACGCATCGCCGCGCTACGGCGCGCAACTGGAAGGCTTCGCCTATCCCTACCCGGTGCACTGGTACCGCTTCGATTCGCAGCGCCAGTCGCTGCAGATGGCGTACATGGATGTGGCCCCGACCGGCACGCCGAACGGCCGCACGGTGGTGCTGCTGCACGGCAAGAACTTCTGCGCAGCGACCTGGGAATCGACGATCGCCGCGCTGGTGGCACAGGGCTACCGGGTGCTGGCGCCGGACCAGATCGGCTTCTGCAAGTCGAGCAAGCCACAGGCCTACCAGTTCACCTTCGCGCAACTGGCGGCCAACACCCATGCGTTGCTGCAACAGGCCGGGGTGACCCGCGCCGTGGTCGTCGGCCATTCGATGGGCGGCATGCTCGCCGCGCACTACGCGCTGCAGTATCCGCAGGACGTGAGCCAGTTGCTGCTGGTGAACCCGATCGGGCTGGAGGACTGGAAGGCGGCCGGCGTGCCCTGGCGCAGCGTCGACGACTGGTACGCCAAGGAGCGCAGGACCGACGCGGCCTCGATCAAGCAGTACCAGCAGAGCGTCTACTACGGCGGACAGTGGAAGCCCGAGTACGACCGTTGGGTGAGCATGCAGGCGGGCCTGTACGCCGGCCCCGGCGGCGATCGCGTGGCCTGGAACCAGGCGCTGACCTCGGACATGGTGTTCAACCAGCCGGTGGTGCAGCGCTTCCCGCAACTGCGCGTGCCGACCACGCTGTTCATCGGCCAGCGCGACCGCACCGCGATCGGCAAGGATCTGGCGCCACCGGCGCTGGCCGCGACCCTGGGCGACTATCCAGCCCTGGGCAAGCGCGCGGCCGCGGCGATCCCCGGCGCGCGCCTGGTCGCCTTCGACGACCTCGGCCATTCCCCGCAGGTGGAAGCGCCGCAACGCTTCAATGCCGCGTTGCTCGAGGCGCTGGTCAAGGCGCCCTGACCCCACATTCGCCACGCCATTGGTGCCGGCACGGCGGCACGAACGCGGCTTGCGCGCATCGTGGCGGCGTGCCGGCGGCGACAGCACGTCGCCTGGGGCGCCGCACGAACCTCGCCCCGCCACGCACCGTGCCCGCCCGCGCCCCGCATACGCAGACGTGCCCGATATGCAGCCATTGCGCTGCAGCATCAGCCGTTCATGAAAACGTTGTCATCGCAGTGATTTTTGATACATCTCGCATTCGCCTGAATTGTCTGTTGACAACGTTGTCTTCTGGCCAGAACCCTGCGCCTGCCCGGTCCGCGCACGAACGCCACACGACGTCGGCGCCACACGCTCCCGGGTGATCGGATCCAAGGAACCAGACAGCGGCGAACCGCCGCTCCTCAGTCGCGTTACCTACCGCATCGGAGGCGTCACCATGCACACGAAATCCGCTGGATCGTGGTTGCTGTTCTGCTGTTTCGTCCTGGCCGGCCTCGTGCCCGGCCAGGCCTGGGCCGCCGCGTGCAGCGGGGTCGCCGCCTGGAATCCGGCCACCATCTACGCCGCCGGCGATACCCTGACCTACGCCGGTCACCTGTACCGCGCCAACGGTCCGATCTGGAACACCGCGCCGACCTACTGCACCAGTTGCGGCTGGTATCAGGACCTGGGCACCTGCGACGGCAGTTCGGCCAACCAGCCGCCGAGCGTGGCCCTGACCGCGCCCACCGCCGGCACCCGCTTCGTGGTCGGCAACACCATCACCCTGCAGGCCTCGGCCAATGATGCGGACGGCAGCGTCGCGCGGGTCGAATTCTTCCGCGGCGCCACCTCGCTGGGCAGCGTGAGCGGCGCGCCCTACACGCTCGCCTGGAGCGGCGCGGCGGCCGGCAGCTACAGCCTGACTGCCGTGGCCACCGACAACGCCGGCGCGCGCAGCACCTCCGCGGCGGTCGCGATCACCGTCGCGGCGCCATCGAGCGACACCACCGCACCCAGCGTGCCGACCGGCCTGGCCGCGGCCACACGCGCCAGCAACGCCATCACCCTGAGCTGGAATGCCGCCGCCGACAATGCCGGCGGCAGCGGCCTGGCCGGCTACGACATCCTCCGCGACGGCAACCGCGTGGGCACCTCCACCACCACCGCTTACACCGATTCGGCGCTGACCGCCGACACCGCGTACGCCTATGCGGTCCGCGCCCGCGACAACGCCGGCAACGTCTCGGCGAGCAGCGCCGCGCTGAGCGTGCGCACCCTGCCCGCCAGCGCCGGCGGCGGCAAGCGCGTGATCGGCTACTTCACCCAATGGGGCATCTACGGCCGCAACTACCAGGTGCGCGACATCCAGGCCAGCGGCGCGGCCGGCTACCTGACCCATATCAACTACGCGTTCGGCAACGTCCGCAACAACCGCTGCGAAGTCGGCGTCACCCAGCCCTCCGACAGCAGCACCGGCGCCGGCGGCGACGCCTTCGCCGACTACACCAAGGCGTTCTCCGCCGCGCAGAGCGTGGACGGCGTGGGCGACACCTGGGACCAGCCGCTGCGCGGCAACTGGAACCAGTTGAAGAAGCTCAAGGCCGCGCACCCCGGGTTGAAGGTGCTGATCTCGCTGGGCGGCTGGACCTGGTCGCGCGGCTTCTCCAGCGCCGCGCGCGCCGAGAACCGCCAGGCCTTCGTCGCCTCGTGCATCGACGCCTACATCCGCGGCAACCTGCCCGTCACCGACGGCGCCGGCGGCAACGCGGCCGCGGCTGGCGTGTTCGACGGCATCGACATCGACTGGGAATACCCGGTGGCCTGCGGCATCGCCTGCGGCACGCCCGAGGACCGGCAGAACTTCACCGCGTTGCTGGCCGAGTTCCGCCGCCAGCTCGACCAAGTGCGGCCGGGGCTGCTGCTGACCGTGGCGGTCGGCGCCGGCATCGACAAGATCCGCGTCACCGACCCGAACCTGTACGCGCAATACCTGGACTACCTCAACGTGATGACCTACGACTTCCACGGCGCCTGGGATCCGCAGACCAACCATCACTCCGCGCTGTTCGAATCGCCGGCCGATCCATCCAGCGGCGACCAGCGTTACTACAATAGCAACGACGCCATCCAGGCCTTCCTCGACCGTGGCGTGCCGGCCGCCAAGCTCAACCTCGGCATCGGTTTCTACGGGCGCGGCTGGACCAACGTGCCCAACGTCAACCACGGCCTGTACCAGAGCGGCAGCGCCGCGGCGGGCACTTACGAAGCCGGCATCGAGGACTACAAGGTGTTGCGCGGCCGCGCCGGCACCAGCTACGTCGACGCGCAGGCGCGCGCGCACTGGAAGTACGACGGCAGCACCTTCTGGAGTTACGACGACCCGGCACTGGTCACCGAGAAGATGAACTACGTCAAGGCCCAGGGCCTGGGCGGCGCGTTCTTCTGGGAATTCAGCGGCGATTACCAGGGCGAGTTGCTGAAGACCATGGGCCAGGGTCTGCAATGAGGTGAGGCGCCGGCCGCCGCGCGACGCGCGATGGCCGCACCACGTGGCCCGCACCGCAGCCGTCTCTGCGTTGCGGGCCATGCCGACAACTTGCCGGCTGGCCGTCATCGCCAGCCAAGCCCGATCACGACGCCCGCGACTGAGTGCGGGCGTCGTTCACTTCGTTCAGCGCACCGCGATCCGCAGCACGTCGTCGAGCAAGGCCGCCGCGGTGACGTCGGCACCGGCGCCCGGCCCCTGGATCAGCAGCGGCTGCTGCAGGTAGCGGTCGCTGTGGATGGCGACGCGGTTGTCGGTGCCGGCGCCGCTGGCCAGCGGATGCGTCAGCGGCAGCGCGCGCAGGCCGACCGAGGCGCCGTGCGCATCGAAGCGGCCGACGAAGCGCAGGCAGGCACCGTCGGCCTGCGCCTGCGCCAGGCGCGCCGCCAACGGCGCGTCCAGTAGTTCCAACGCGGCATCCAGCTGCGCCAGCGGCACTGCGGCCAGCTCTGCCGGCACCAGCGACGCCACCTGCACCTGCTCGGCGCGCAACGGCAGGCCCGCGGCACGGGCCAGGATCAGCAACTTGCGCCGCACGTCCTCGCCGGACAGGTCCTCGCGCGGATCGGGTTCGGTGTAGCCGGCGGCCGCGGCCTCGCGCACGCACTCGGAAAAGGAACGGCAGCCGTCGTAGCGGTGCAACAGCCAGGCCAGCGAGCCGGACAGCACGCCTTCCACCGCGTGGATGTGGTCGCCGCCGGCGACCAGCGCGCGCAGGCTGCTCAGCAACGGCAGCCCGGCGCCGACCGTGGCGCTGTCGCCGTAGTGGGTGCTGGCGGCATGCCGCGCGGCATGGATCTGTTCGGCGCGCGCCAACGCGGCGCCCTGGCCGAGCTTGTTGGCGGTGACCACGTGCACACCGCGCCGCAGCCATTCGGCATGGCGCTGCGCCACCGCTTCGCTCGCGGTGGCGTCGACCACGATGTCGCCCCGGGCCAGGTCGTCCGGCAGCGTCACCGCCTGTGTTCCGCGTGCCGCGGCATTAGCTGCGGCCAGCGCCTGCGCCGGTGCCAGCGCGCAGTCGGCGACGGTGCGCGAATTGGCCAGCCAGGCGAAGGTCGGCAAGCCGGGCCGGCGCTGCTGCAGCGCCTGGTAACGCGCGACGAAGGCGCGACCGACCGTGCCGGTACCCAGCAGGCCCAGCCGCGCAGTTGCGGTGGCGGGCGCCGCACGCAGCGGCGCCGCCGGCGCATCGGCCAACCCGCTGCTCACGCGTCCACCCGTTTGCGTGCCAGCGCCTCGCCGGCGCGCTGCGCGCGCTGCAGGCCGGCCTGCAGGTCGGCGACCAGGTCCGCGCTGGATTCGATGCCCACCGACAGGCGCAGCAGGCCGTCGGAAATGCCGGCCTTGGCGCGCGCCTCGGCGGTCATCGCCGCATGGGTCATGGTCGCCGGGTGCGCGATCAGGCTCTCCACGCCGCCCAGCGATTCGGCCAGGGTGAAGTAGCGCAGGCCGTCGACGAAGGCGCGCACCTCGGCCTCGCCGCCGGCCAGTTCGAAACTGATCATCGCGCCGAAGCCGCGCTGCTGCCGCGCCGCCACCGCGTGGCCCGGATGCGAGGCCAGGCCGGGGTAGTACACCTGGCGCACCGCGGCGTGCGTGGTCAGCAGCTCCACCACCGCCTGCGCGTTTTCCTGGTGCGCGCGCAGGCGCGCGTCCAGCGTGCGCAGGCCGCGCAGGGTCAGAAACGCATCGAACGGCGAGCCGGTCAGGCCCAGCGCATTGGCCCACCACACCAGTTGCTGGTGCAACTCGGGATCGGCGGCGATCACCGCGCCGCCGACCACGTCGCTGTGGCCGTTGACGTACTTGGTGGTGGAGTGGATCACCAGGTCGGCGCCGAACGCGATCGGGGTCTGCAGCGCCGGCGACAGGAAGGTGTTGTCGACCACCGCCAGCGCGCCGGCCTTGTGCGTGGCGTCGATGACGAAGCGCAGGTCGGTGATGCGCAGCAGCGGGTTGGACGGGGTCTCGATCAACACCAGCTTCGGCGCCTGCGCCAGCGCATCGGCCAGCGAGCGCGGATCGGTCAGGTCGGCGGTGATCAGCTCGAAGTGGCCCTTCTTGGCCAGCGCGTTGAACAGCCGCCAGCTGCCGCCGTATGCGTCGTGCGGCACCACCAGCTTGTCGCCGGGCTGCAGCAGCGCGTTGAGCACCAGGTTGATCGCGCCCATGCCGGTGGCGGTGATCACACCGCCGGCGCCGCCTTCCAGTTCCGCCAGCGCTTCGCCGAGCAGGTCCCGGGTGGGGTTGCCGCTGCGGGTGTAGTCGTACTGGCGCTTGTTGCCGAAGCCGTCGAAGCTGAAGTTCGACGACAGCACGATCGGCGGGGTCACCGCGCCGTAGGCGGTGTCGCGGTCGATACCGGCGCGGACCGCAGCGGTGGCGGCACTACAGGGCAGATCGGTGTCGTGGGCAGTGCTCATGCGGCAACTCCGGTGGGGCGAAGGGCGGTGGCGAGAATCGCGTCGATGCGATCGGTTTCTTTCAGGAAGGCGTCGTGGCCGTAGGGCGAACGCAGCACGCGCAGGCTGCCGCGCGGGCCCAGCCCTTCGACCAGGGTGACCAGGTCCGACAGCGGCACCAGGCGGTCGCCTTCGACCGCCACCACCACCGTGGGCACGGCGACGGCGGCCGGATCGATGCGGTGCAGGTCGATGGATTCGGACAGGCGCAGGTAGGCGTTGACCTGGGTGCGCGCCACGTACTGCGCGCCGGCGGCGTCCAGGTAGTCTTCGGCGGCGACGCGGACGCGGCCGTTGATCACTTCCGGCGCCGCGTCGAAGCGCTCGCCGAATTCCTCGGGGGTGCGATAGCTGAGCATGGCGAACTGCCGCGCCAACGACAGCCCGTGGCTCTCGGCGCACTGCAGCTGACCCAGCGCCACCGCGCGGCGCTGCAGCGCGCGCCAGGCCGCGGCATACGGATGCGCGCGGTGCGCGCCGCTGACCGCGATCAGCTTGTGCAGGCGTTGCGGATGCCGCACCGCCAGTTGCAGGCCGACCAGCGCGCCGTAGGAGTAGCCGACGAACCCCTGCAATTGCGCGATGTCCAGCGCGTCCAGCAGCGCGGCGATGGCATCGGCCTGGTCGGCGCTGTCGATCGGCGCGTCCAGGCTGCCGTCGGCGCCGACGAAATCGAATGCCAGCAGCCGCCGCTGGGTCGGATCCAGCGCCCGCCCCGGCCCGACCAGGCCTTCGGCCCAGCCCTTCTCGGGAAAGCTGGCGTTGGCGGCCAGATGACGGTGCGCGGAGATGCCGCCGGCGACGAACACCACCGGTGCGACGACCGGGCCGCTCAACTCGTAGCGCAGGCGCAGCAGTTGCACGCCGGCATGGCGCAGCGGCAACGCGACGGCGACCTCGCCACGCATCGCGTGCACGCCGTCGGCCGGCGCGGCAACGCGGTCGTGGGACGGAGTGGCGGAGGTGGAGCGATCAGGCGAGTTCACGAGGCGCATGGCGGTATCCAGGGAGGAACGGCCATCGAGCTTCGCGGAGCTCGCGTTCGCCATGCAGAGGGCATGGATCGAACCATCTTTCGGCGGACGCGGTGGTCCCCGCAGGATTTGGCACCTACACGGTCGCTTGCGCGTCCGCTGGCTGCCCCGGCATCAAAGGGCCTGTCCCTCCGCCGGTCTCGATGGTGGAGCCACGATGCCAGCGATTTTCGGCAATGTCAATCTCTTTATTCGGATGAAGCGATATGATTTTTCGATCCCTGGCCTCGGCCATACTCCGTTTCCCCCATCGCGCCTCCCGTCCGTGCGCCGACGCCGTCCCTGCCGCTGGCTTGCCGTGGTCCTGTCGCTGGCGGCAGCGACCGGCGCACCGGCGCAGCCGCTGCTGCGCTGGAATGCCCCGCGGCCCGTGCCACCACCGCCCCCGGCATGGCTGGAGGTGAAGGCCCGCGACAGCGGCCTGCGCGAGGTCGCGCTGGGCAATCCGCTCGGCGGCCCGGTGCAGATCCGCCTGCTGGGCGACCGCGCCGACTTCACCGCCGTACCCGCGCTGCCGCTAACCGTGGAGCTGGCCGCCGGCGAGCGCCGCGTGGTCGCACGCCTGTATCCGCCCGGCGACCTGGCCGAGACGGGGGCCGATGGCGCCCGGCTGCGCATCGAGGCGGTGCCCGGCTCGCCGCGCGCCCATGCCGACGCGGTGCTGTACGCCCTGCCCTTCGCCGATCGCCCGGTGCGCATCGACCAGGGCTTCGGCGGCGCGTTCAGCCATCGCGATCCGGCCAATGCCTATGCGCTGGACTTCGCCCTGCCCGAGGGCACGCCGATACTGGCCGCGCGCGAGGGCGTGGTGATGGAGGTACGCGACGACTTCCGCGAGTCTGGCACCGATCCACGCCTGGGCCAGGCCGCCAACCTGGTGCGGGTGGTGCACGCCGACGGCAGCATGGCGATCTATGCGCACCTGGCCGCCGGTGGCGTGCAGGTGCAGGTCGGCCAGGCGGTGCGGCGCGGCGAGCGTCTCGGCCTGTCCGGCAATACCGGCCTGAGCAGCGGCCCGCACCTGCATTTCGCCCTCCAGCTCAACCGCGGCCTGCGCCTGCAATCGGTGCCGTTCCGGATGGCCGGCCCACTGGGCGAACTGCGCTTCGCCCATCCCACCCCGCCCTAGCGCCATCATCGACAGGCCGGCAAGCCTCCGCATCGCGAAGTGCGCAACTGAACGGCCCTGTCGGCAAGCACGCTATAATCGGCGGCTTCCTCCGTTGCCGATGACGCCCCTTGCGGGCGTGCCGCCCATGTCCGAAGTCGCCACCGAAGCTGCGCGCCGCCGCACCTTCGCCATCATTTCCCACCCCGACGCCGGCAAGACCACGCTGACCGAAAAGCTGCTGCTGTTCGGCGGGGCGATCCAGATGGCCGGCTCGGTGAAGGGCCGCAAGGCCGCGCGCCACGCCACCTCGGACTGGATGGCGCTGGAAAAGGAGCGCGGCATCTCGGTGACCTCGTCGGTGATGCAGTTCCCGTACGAAGGCAAGATCATCAACCTGCTCGACACCCCCGGCCACGCCGACTTCGGCGAGGACACCTACCGCGTGCTCACCGCGGTGGACTCGGCGCTGATGGTGATCGACGTGGCCAAGGGCGTGGAAGAGCGCACCATCAAGCTGATGGAGGTGTGCCGGCTGCGCGACACGCCGATCATGACCTTCATCAACAAGCTCGACCGCGAGGGCAAGGACCCGATCGACCTGCTCGACGAGGTCGAGACGGTGCTGGGCATCGAGTGCGCCCCGGTGACCTGGCCGATCGGCATGGGCCAGCGCCTGAAGGGCGTGGTGCACCTGGTGACCGGCGAGGTGCACCTGTACGAGCCCGGCCGCAACTTCACCCGCCAGGATTCGACCATCTTCCCGTCGCTGGACGCGCCTGGCCTGGCCGAGAAGATCGGCGAGCAGATGCTGGCCGAACTGCGCGAGGAACTGGAACTGGTACAGGGCGCCAGCCACGCCTTCGATCTGGCGGCCTACCGCGCCGGCAAGCAGACCCCGGTGTTCTTCGGCTCCGGCGTCAACAACTTCGGCGTGCAGCCGCTGCTGGACTTCTTCGCCGAGCACGCGCCGCCGCCGCAGCCGCGCGCCACCACCGGCCGCCAGGTGCAGGCCGGCGAAGACAAGCTCACCGGCTTCGTGTTCAAGATCCAGGCCAACATGGATCCTCAGCACCGCGACCGTGTGGCCTTCATGCGCATCTGCTCGGGCCGTTTCGCCGCCGGCATGAAGACCCTGCACGTGCGTACCGGCAAGGAGGTCAAGCTGGCCAACGCGCTGACCTTCATGGCCAGCGACCGCGAAATCGCCGCCGAGGCCTATCCCGGCGACGTCATCGGCATCCACAACCACGGCACCATCTCCATCGGCGACACCTTCACCGAGGGCGAGTCGCTGTCGTTCACCGGCATTCCCAACTTCGCCCCGGAACTGTTCCGCCGCGCGCGCCTGCGCGATCCGCTCAAGCTCAAGCAGTTGCAGAAGGGCCTGGCGCAGTTGTCCGAGGAAGGCGCCACCCAGTTCTTCCGGCCGCTGATGAGCAACGACCTGATCCTGGGCGCGGTCGGCACCCTGCAGTTCGACGTGGTCGCCTACCGGCTCAAGGACGAGTACGGCGTGGACGCCAGCTTCGAGCCGGTCGGCGTGGTCACCGCGCGCTGGGTGCACTGCGACAACCCCAAGAAGCTGGAAGAGTTCCGCGAGAAGAACGCGATGAACCTGGGCATCGACGCGGCCGGCGAACTGGTCTACCTGGCGCCGACCCGGGTCAACCTGCAGTTGGCGCAGGAACGTGCGCCGGACGTGCGCTTCGCCGCCACCCGCGAACACGCGCACAGCGTGGCGGTGGAATGACCGCCCTGTGACCGCGGGCGTGCGCCGGATGAGCGCACGCCCAACGGCGTCGCAGTCCTGCGCCGCAGCGGATGCGAACCGCTCGCAATTGCGCTACCGTGCGGACCCATGGATGCAGACCGGTCGCCCGCTTACTCGAACGCCGACGCGCAGCCTTCCACGGACTGGCGCGACGAACTCGCCAGTGCGCTGACCCACGGCCTCGGCGCGATCGCCGCGCTGGCCGGCGGCTCGGTGCTGATCACCCTCGCCGCCATCTACGGCGATGGCTGGCAGCTCGCCACCGCCATCGTGTTCAGCGTCACCTTGCTGCTGCTGTACGTGGCGTCCACCCTGTACCACGCCATTCCGCATCCAGGCGCCAAGGCGCGCCTGCAGATCTTCGACCACTGCGCGATCTACCTGCTGATCGCCGGCACCTACACCCCGTTCACCCTGATCGGCCTGCGCGGCCCGTGGGGCTGGGGCCTGTTCGCGGCGATCTGGACCATCGCCGTGGCCGGGGTGATCTTCAAACTGTTCTTCACCGGCCGCTTCCGCCTGCTCTCCACCATCCTGTACATCGCCATGGGCTGGCTGATCGTGGTGGCGATCGAACCGCTGCTGCGTTCCATCGATGCCTGGACCCTGGGCTGGCTGCTGGCCGGCGGCCTGTTCTACACCCTGGGCACGTATTTCTATCAGCGCGACACCGTGCGCTACTTCCACGCCATCTGGCATCTGTTCGTGCTCGCCGGCAGCGTCTGCCACTTCGTGGCGGTGACCGGCCAGGTGCTCTGAGGCGGCCGCTCGCTTTCGCACCCCGTGCACGGCAGCTGCCTAGGATGGCCGCATGGCTCCCGACCCTGCTTCCGCATCCGGCGCACGCCGCCGCTCCTGGCCCTGGCGGCGCAACGACGGCCGCCTGCGGCGCTGGCCATTCGTGCTCGGCGCGCTGGTGCTGCTCCTGCTCGTCATCATCCTGATCTTCGATTGGAACTGGTTCAAGGCGCCGGTGGAACGCGCGGTGCAGGCACGCACCGGCCGCGCCTTCCATATCGACGGCAACCTGGATGTGGACCTGGGCCGCATCGTCACCGTGCGCGGCGATCGCCTGCGCTTCGCCAATGCCGACTGGTCGAAGCAGCCGCAGATGGCCAGCGCCGACCGTGCCGAACTGGATATCGCGCTGTGGCCGCTGCTGCGCGGCCGCGTGCGCATTCCCGAGATTCGCCTGACCAAGCCCGATCTGCTGCTGGAGACCGGCCCGGCCGGACAGCCCGGCAACTGGGCGTTCGGCCAGTCCGACGACGGCGGCAGGCCGGTGGTGCTGGGCGCCTTGCTGGTGCAGCAGGGACATCTGCGTTTCCAGGACCCGGCCGGACGCACCGAGATCGACATCGCCGTCGACAGCCAGGTCGGGCAGCGCCGCCGCGGCGACGCCGCGCCGCCGATCGCGGTCAGCGGCGACGGCCGCTGGCGCGGCAATCCCTTCACCCTGAAAGGCAATACCGCCTCGCCACTGGAACTGAGCGAGAGCGACCATCCGTTCCGCGTCGACCTGCGCGGCAGCGCCGGCAGCACCCGCGCGCACATGCGCGGCACGCTGACCAATCCGTTCCAGTTGCGCGTGTTCGACCTGCAACTGCAACTGGCCGGCGCCGACATGGCGCATCTGTATCCGCTGCTGGGCATCGCCATCCCCTCCACGCCGCCCTACCAACTCGACGGGCGTCTGCAGCGCGACGGCGAGCGCTGGCGCTACCAGGACTTCCGCGGCCGCGCCGGCGACAGCGACCTGGCCGGCACAGTGCAGATCGACACCGCCGGGCAGCGCCCGTTCCTGCGCGCCGACCTGCGTTCGCAACGCCTGGATTTCGACGACCTGGCCGGCTTCGTCGGCGCGCCGCCGCGCACCGGCGCCGGCGAGACCGCCAACGCCGAGCAGAAGGCGCAAGCGGCCAAGCTCGCCGCCACCGACAAGGTGCTGCCATCCACCCCGTACGATCTGGGCAAGTTGCGCGCGATGGACGCGGACGTGCGTTGGAAGGCGCAGCGCATCAATGCGCCGTCGTTACCGCTGGACGACATGGACGCGCACCTGAAGCTCGATGACGGCGTGCTCTTGCTGCAACCGTTGAACTTCGGCGTGGCCGGCGGCGACCTGCGCTCGGACATCCGCATGGATGCGCGCAAGCCCACGCTGTTCACCCGAGCGCAGGTGTCGATCCGCGGCGTGCAGTTGGGCAAGCTGTTTCCCGACGGCAAGCTCGCCAAGGAAGCGGCGGGTGCGATCGGCGGCGAGATCGCCTTGGCCGGCAGCGGCAACTCGATCGCGCAGATGCTCGGCAGCGCCGACGGGAACGTCGCCGTCGGCATGGGCAAGGGCCGCATCAGCAACCTGGTGATGGAACTGGCCGGTCTGGATATCGCCGAATCGCTGAAGTACCTGGTGACCAAGGACCGCGAGATCCCTGTGCGCTGCGCGTTCGGAGACTTCGGCGTCCAGCGCGGGGTGATGACCTCACGCGCCCTGGCCTTCGACAGCACCGACACCCTGCTGGTCGGCAGCGGCACCATCGACCTGGGCCAGGAGCGCCTGGACCTGCTGCTGAAGGCGCAGCCCAAGGACCACAGCATCCTCGCCCTGCGCTCGCCGCTGCGCGTCGGCGGCACCTTCAAGGACCCGAGCTTCCGCCCCGACTTCAAGGCCCTAGGCGTACGCGGCGCGATCGCCGTCGCCCTGGGCAGCATCGCCCCGCCCGCCGCGCTGCTGGCCACCATCGAGACCGGGCCGGGCAAGGATATTCAGTGCGGCGGCAAGTAGCCGCGGGATTCGGGATTCGAGATTAGGGATTCGCAAAAGCAGGCTGCCGGATCACCGCCAGATCCGGATGGGTGATTCGCGCGGCGCAACCGGCGCACGCGCGCCCCCGCTCTTACGAATCCCCAATCCCGACTCCCCAATCTCAGCTCCTGATGTACTCCTGCAACTGATCCAGTTCCTGGCGCTGCTCCTCGATCACCGCCTTGACCAGGTCGCCGATCGAGATCACGCCGATCACGCGGCCGGCGTCCACCACCGGCAGGTGGCGGATGCGTTGCCCGGTCATCAGTTGCATGCACTGCTGCACGCTCTGCGACGGGTCCACGGTGTGCACCTTGCTGCTCATGATGTCGCGCACCGGCGTGGTCGCCGAGGAGCGGTCCTGCAGGACCACCTTGCGTGCGTAGTCGCGCTCGGACAGGATCCCGGACAGCTGTCCGTCCTGCATCACCAGCACCGCGCCGATGCCCTTGGCGGCCATCAGCCGCAGCGCCTCGATCACCGCCGTGTCCGGCGCGACCGCGTGGATCTCATTGCCCTTTTCGCTCAAGACCTGCCGTACCGTGCGCATCGCTGCCTCCCGGTTCGCTGGATCGCACGGCCGAGCATACTCCTTCGCCCGGTGCACGCCAGGTCTCCACCAGGTACAGCGGGCGTTGCTTGGATTCCTCGTACAGCCGGCCCAGGTATTCGCCGATCAGGCCCAGCGCGATCAGCTGCACGCCGCCCAGGAACAGGATGACCGCCATCATCGTCGGCCAGCCGGCCACCGGATCGCCCCACAGCGCCGCCTTGACCACCACCCAGATCGCGAACAGGAAGGCACCGACCGCCGTGGCCAGCCCCAGGTAGGTCGCCACCCGCAACGGCGCGGTGGAGAACCCGGTGATGCCGTCCAGGGCGAAATTCCACAGCCGCCACAGACTGAACTTGCTGCGCCCAGCCAGCCGCGGCGCGCGTCGGTACGGGACCGCCAGGCGGCGGAAGCCAATCCAGCCGAACAGCCCCTTCATGAAGCGGTGGCGCTCGCGCAACTGCCGCAGCGCGGCCAGCGCGCGCGGCGACAGCAGGCGGAAATCGCCGGTATCGGCCGGGATCGGCGTCTTCGACAGCCGCCCGATCACCCGGTAGAACAGCGCCGCGGTGCCGCGCTTGAGCCAGCCCTCGCCTTCGCGCACCAGGCGCGTGCCATAGATGTCGTCGTAGCCGGCGCGCCAGTGCGCCACGAACTGCCCGATCAGCTCCGGCGGATCCTGCCCATCGGCATCCAGCAGCATCGCCGCGCCTCGCTCGACACAGTCCAGGCCCGCAGTCAGCGCCAGTTCCTTGCCGAAGTTGCGCGACAGGCGCAGCGCGCCGACCCGCGGATCGGACGCGGCCAGCGCCTGGATCGTCTCCCAGGTGGCATCGCGGCTGCCGTCGTCCACGTACAGCACCCGCCCCTCCAGCCCAGGCACGGCGTCGAGCGCGGCGAGGATGCGCGGGTGCAGCAGCGGCAGGGTCTGCGCCTCGTTGAACGCAGTGACGACGACAGTGAGACGTTCGGATTCCATCGGCGGATGGTACGGAGCGGCCTGCGCGTTCACCAGCGGCGGGGCATCGCCTGGCAAAAGGGAACTCCTCCCTTCTCCCACTGGGAGAAGGTGCCCCGAAGGGGCGGATGAGGGTGCGCCTGCCGCCGAACCTCAATGCGCACGTGCGGCCGTACCCTCACCCCAACCCCTCTCCCGGTGGGAGAGGGGCTTCAGGCCTACGGCGCCTGCAGGTAGGCCGGGCCGCCGAGTTGCCGGGTCTGGCGCTGGATCCAGTTGGCCCGCCCCTGCACATAGGGGCCGGGACGCGTGGCGTTGTAGCGCTGCGGCGCCGGAAGCACCGCCGCCAGCAGCGCGCTCTGCGCCGGGGTCAGCTGCGCCGCGTCCTTGTTCCAGAAGCTGCGCGCCGCCGCCTGCGCGCCGTACACGCCGTCGCCGAACTCGGCCACGTTGGCGTACACCTCGAGAATGCGCTGCTTCGACCACAACGCCTCGATCAGCACCGTGTACCACGCCTCCAATCCCTTGCGCAGCCAGCTGCGGCCCTGCCACAGGAAGACGTTCTTGGCGACCTGCTGGCTGATCGTGCTAGCGCCGCGCAGGCGCCCGCCGCGTGCGTTGTGGTCGCGCGCCTTCTCGATCGCGTCCAGGTCGAAGCCATGGTGGCTGGGAAAGCGCTGGTCCTCCGCGGCGACCAGCGAGATCGGCAGGCTCGGCGCGATCTGCGCGGTATCGCGCCAATCGTAGGCGATGCGGTACGACCAGTCGCCGCCGGCCCAGGCGCCGAGCTGGCGCTCCAGCATCATCGCCGAGAACGGCGGGTCGACGAAGCGCAGCAGCAGGACCTGCGACACGCTCGCCAGCACGAAGACCAGCGGCGCCAGCAGCAGCCAGCGCCGCCAGCGCCTGGCCCGTGGACGCGCCGGCGCAGCGCCACTTGCATCGCGGCGCGCCGCCCCCATTCCTATGCTCTCTTCGATCTGGTCCACCATGACGATCCACTCTCGTGCGGTCGCCATCTTCCCATGCGCAGCGAGGCCGCAATGCATTCTTCCGACGATCGTCTGACCCGCTTCCTGCTACCCGGCGCCGGTGTGCGCGGTGTGCACGTACGTCTGCACGACACCTGGCGCGAGATCCTGGCGCCGGCCAGCTACCCCGCCGCGGCCACCGAACTGCTGGGCGAGGCCTGCGTCGCCGCGGCCCTGTTCACCGGCCACACCAAGGTCGACGGGCGCCTGTCGGTGCAATTGCGCAGCCAGGGCGCGCTGCGCACCCTGTTCGCCGAGTGCACCGCGGCCGGCACGCTGCGCGGCATCGTCCAGTTGAGCGAAGGCCAGGACGCGCCGCGCGACCTGCGCGCCCTCGGCGACGACGCCCTGCTGGCGATCACCATCGAGAACCCCGGCCTGGACCCGCGCGAACCGCAGCGCTACCAGAGTCTGGTGGCGATGTCCTCGGCCGAGCTGGACGAAGCCTTCGAGGACTACTTCCGCCAGTCCGAACAGTTGCCGACGCGGCTGATCCTGGCCGCCGACGGCAGCCATGCCGCCGGCCTGCTGCTGCAGAAGCTGCCTGGCGACGCCGGCGACGAGGACGGCTGGAACCGCGCCGGTGCGCTGTTCGAAACCGTCGGCGAGGCCGAACTGCTGGCGACGCCCGCCGAGACCCTGCTGCACCGGCTGTTCCATGAGGAGACCCCGGAACTGCTCGGCGACCGCCCGCTGCGCTTCGGCTGCTCCTGCTCGCGCGAACGGGTGGCGGCGATGCTGCGCTCGCTGGGCGAGGAAGAAGCGCGGGCCGCGGCCGAGGCCACCGGCCAAGTTGAGATCCGCTGCGAATTCTGCGGCCGCCACTATGACTTCCCCTTGACGGAATTCGGAGTATTGTTTGCCGTAACGCAGGCTGAACCGACGTCCTCGGAGCGCTTGCACTAGCGGAAATGCGCGTCGCGACCGGGGAGTCCGACTTGTTAAAGAAACATAAACCCACTAGCATCAACCACCCTGTCCGGCGGGAACTTTCGTGCCCGCCCCAAGTCTCAGACTGCTGATGCGACCCTTCCTGCGCCTACCGCTCGCCCTGCTGATCGCCCTTGCGGCGAGCACGGGCGCGCACGCGCAGAGCAAGCCGGCCAACGGCCAGGACCGTACCGTGCTGCCGGTCTGGAACAAGGGCAGCGGCAAGGTCGAGGCGCTGCTGTACCTGGAACCCACTGGCGAACAGGCGGTCGGGGCGCGCTGGCATTTCGGCCGCAACTCCCTGGATGCCGCGTTCGGCCTGTCCTCCGGCGACTCGCTGGGCCTGCTGTGCAACAGCGCCAGCGGCAGCAGCATCAGCGGGCTGGCGAGCCACTGCATGCTGGCCAGCCTGGGCGACGACGACGGCAGCACCGGCCACCATGTCGCCGCCACCACCACCTTCAACCGCTCCGGCGGGCGCCTGTCGCTGTCGGCCGGCACCGGTCGCGAAAACCTCCCCGCCTGGCTGGCCGGCGCCAACAAGACGCCGTCGATGCGGATGGAACAGAACGACCTGACCGTCTTCGCGCAGCAGAACATCGGCCGCGAGGGTTTCGTGTCGATCGGCGGCACCTACGCCAAGGCCCGCCTGGTGCCGATCGCCGACGCCACCCCGGCCATGCTCGACCGCTGGGACAGCAAGAGCCTGAGCATCGGCGGCGGCTACGGCTCGTTCAGCGCCAACGTCATCGGCCGCGTCGTCGATGCCCCCGGACAGCCGGGCAAGTGGACCGGCCTGGGCGTGGGCCTGACCTGGCGCACCCCGTGGAGCGGCCAGCTGACCGTCGGCGCCGAGAACGTCATCACCCGCGGCAAGAACCCGTTCTCGCCGAACAACATCAGCACCGAAGAGGGGACCATCCCCTATGTGCGCTACGAGCAGGATCTGTAGCGCGCCATAGCGTGCCGCGCTGGCCGCACCTGTCACGAAGCAACGTGATGGAAGGTGATTTTTCTCTGAAATCACATAAAAGTACCACTTCGTTAACGGTACTTTAATTCTTCCTCCGACCGGGCTAACATCCAGGCACCCTGAAGGGATTTGGAATCGCGCTTTCGATTCCGCCCACAGGCAACCTTGGGCTTTACCCCATCTTTCGGAGAGAGAGCTAATGAATTGCAAGACCAACACACTGCGTGATGCAGTGGTGCTCGCGCTTGTTGTGGGCGCCGGTGGCACCGCTGGCGCAGCCGTCGCTCAGGACGCGAACGGCAGCGGCGCCACCAACCTGGATCGCATCGAAGTCACCGGTTCGCGCATCCGTTCCGTGGACGTCGAGACCGCCCAGCCGGTCTTCACCGTGTCCTCTGAGGAGATCAAGAAGTCCGGCCTGGTGAGCGTCGGCGACATCCTGCAGAACCTCACCGTCTCTGGCACCCAGACGTTCAGCAAGGCAGCGGTGCTGACCTCGAACGCCGAACAGGGTGGCCAGTACGTCAACCTGTACAACCTGGGCGAGCAGCGCACCCTGGTGCTGGTGAACGGCAAGCGTTGGACCTCCAGCCTGGCCGGCTACACCGACCTGTCGACCATCCCGAGCGCCCTGATCGATCGCATCGAAGTGCTGAAGGACGGCGCCTCGGCGATCTACGGCTCCGACGCCGTGGCCGGCGTGGTCAACATCATCCTGCGCAAGAATTTCGAAGGTGCCGAAGCCTCGGCGCTGTTCGGCCAGAACGGCCGCGGCGACGGCCAGAAGCAGTCCTACTCGATCACCCTGGGCGCCAGCGGCGACCACTCCTCGCTCGTGTTCGGCGCCAGCTACACCAAGGAAGATCCGGTGTTCGCCAAGGACCGCGAACTGACCCGCACCACCTTTGGGCCGAGCCACCCGCTGGACGGCCTCAGCGCCACCGGTCCGTGGGGTCGCTTCAACTACAACGGCAGCACCTACGTCCTGAACCATACCGGCTCGTGGGACGGCAACGGCGTCGGCGCCGATTCGCGCAGCCTCGCCAACTACCACAATGGCCTGACCACCGACGATCGCTTCAACGTCACCCAGCAGATGATGCTGGCGCAGGGCAATGAGACCAAGTCGGTCTTCACCTCCGGCAGCTTCGATATCAACGAGAACATCACCTTCAAGTCGACGGCGATGTACTCCGAGCGCAACTCCACGCGCCAGGTCGGCGGCTACCCGCTGAATGCGACATCCCAGCGTACGTTCCCGGTCTCCATCAGCGGCCAGAGCTACTACAACCCGGTCGGCCAGGACATCACTTCGTGGTTCCGTCGCATCACGGAGATCCCGCGCGTTTCGGAAAACGACGTCAAGAGCTTCCACTTCGACGCCGCCCTGGAAGGCGCGTTCAATGTCGGCACCCATGGCTGGAACTGGGACGTCGGCATGAACTACAACAAGTACGACGTCACCCAGATCAGCACCGGCAACATCAACTTGCTGGCGCTGCAGAAGGCCCTGGGACCGTCCTTCCTGAATGCACAGGGCGTCGTTCAGTGCGGCACCGCGGCGAACCCGATCGCGCTGGGCACCGGCCTGGCTGCCGGGCAGTGCACGCCGTTCAACATCCTCGGCGGCCCGTCCGCGTCCACCGCCGATGCGTTGAAGTACATCAGCACCCTCGGCCAGGCCACCCAGCAGAGCGTGAGCAAGCAGTACTTCGCTAACATCACCGGCGGCCTGTTCGACATGCCGGGTTCGGCAGGCGAGTTCGCGTTCGCCGCAGGTGTCGAGCACCGCGAAGTCAGCGGCTACGACTACCCGGACCAGCTCTCCAGCGCGGGCTACACCACCGACCTGGCCGCCGCGCCGACGACGGGCAAGTACAAGACCAACGAAGCCTACCTGGAATTGATGATTCCGGTCCTGAAGGACGTGCCGTTCGCCAAGGAACTCTCGTTCGACGTGGCAAGCCGCTACTCGGACTACGACCGGTTCGGCAACACCACCAACAGCAAGTTCAGCCTGACCTGGAAGCCGGTCGAGGATCTGCTGGTGCGTGGCACCTACGGCAAGGGCTTCCGCGCCCCGACCCTGGACGACACCTTCGGCGGCGGCTCGCAGTCCTTCGATCCGTTCACCGACCCGTGCGATGCGCGCTTCGGCCAGCTGTCCACTCCCGTCGTCGCAGCGCGCTGCGCGTCGGAAGGCCTCTCGCCGAACTTCCGCCAGACCGACAACGCCGGCAGGCCGGTCAGCGCCCGCGAAACGCAGAGCAACTCCGCGTTCCAGGCCGGCGTAGGCAACGCCGAGCTGCAGCCTGAGTACAGCAAGACCCGCACGGTCGGCCTGGTCTTCAGCCCGCACTGGGTGCAGGGCCTGGACTTCTCGCTCGACTGGTACAAGATCAGCATCTCCAACGTGATCACCGCGGTCAGCGCGACCTATGTGCTGAACCAGTGCTACAACGGCGTCACCTCGTTCTGTAACTACACCCGCGATGCGGCCACCGGCCAGGTGGTCAGCCTGAGCCGCGGCAACACCAATCTGGGTGCGCTGGAAACCGAGGGCTACAACTTCGTCGCGAACTATCGCCTGCCGGAATTCGCGGTCGGCCAGTTCTCGCTGCGACTGGACAGCAACTACCTGGTTGCGTTCCGGCAGCAGAGCGACAAGGGCAGCCCCTGGAACGACTACGCGGGCTACTGGAACTACCCGCGCGTTCGGGCCACGCTCGGCGTGAACTGGGTCAAGGGCGACCTGTCGGCCAGCTGGAACCTGCGCTACTACGGCGGCTACCGCGATTTCTGCCAGTACACCGAAGAGTGCAACGAGCCCAACTACCAGACGCCCAACGCCGGCTGGGGCGGTGGCGTGGGCGCCAACAAGAAGGGAGCCATCACCTATCAGGACGTTTCGATGACCTGGTCGGCCCCCTGGAACGGCGCGGTTACCGTGGGTGCTCGCAACATCTGGAACAAGCAGCCGCCGATCACCTACTCGCTGACCAACAACAGCTCTTCGTCGATCGATCCGATGCTGGACTACGACCGTTACCTGTTCATGCAATACACCCAGCGGTTCTGATACCGCCGGTGTTCCGGTAACAAGAACGGCCCCGAAAGGGGCCGTTTTTTTATGCAACCAGCTTTTTCATGCGATTGGCTGGGTATGCGCCGGCGTTCAGTGCCGACGCGCCTCGCTGCAGGGATCAGCCGGGAATCAAGGTCACGATGACGTGCTCGACGTAGGCCTCGAAGTCCTCACGCGCCTGCTTGGGCTGGTGCAACTGCAGCGACAGCTGCAGGAAGCCGACGTAGGCGGCATAGGCCAGCCGTGCGCGGTGTTGCGCGTCGGTCCGGCTGAGCCCGGCCTGGCGGAACGAGGCGATCAGATACTCCATGCGCCGCTGCGAGACCCGGTCGATCACCGGCCGCACCGCGGGATGGTCGAGCGCCTTCAACAGTTCGCTGTAGATGACATGCGGCTTGACCTCGTGCGCCACCAACTGGAACAGCGCGCGCAGGCGCGTGCGCGGATCCGGCACCTCTTCCAGGCTGCCGAACACCTGCTGCTGCTCGACCAGTTCCCAGCGTTCCAACGCGGCCTGCAGCAGCGCATCGCGCGAGGGGAAGTGCCAGTAGAAGCTGCCCTTGGTGACGCCCAGGCGCCGCGCCAGCGGCTCCACCGCCACGGCGCTCACGCCCTGTTCGGCGATCAGGTCCAGGGCGGCCTGCGCCCAGTCTTCGGCACTGAGCCGGTTGTTGCGGCCACCGCCGGAAGCGGTGCCGTCGTCGGAGGAAGGAGCGGGCGCGGTATTCATCCGTGGATTTAACCATACGGGGACGTCGGTTGCAGTATGTGGCCTTCACGAGGGCGGCGCAAACGCCCGGCAGCATTGGCTTTTCGCACCCATACTGCATCGTATTGACATGCCGCGCAGGGCGACCATACTATCTCGTATGGTTTCCGCATCCGCCACTGTCCCGCATGCCGCCTCGGCCACCCTCTCGGGCGCCGGCGAGTTGGCGCTGGCCGCGACCGTCACCGGTCCCGGCGAGGCCGGTTCGGTGTTGTTCGCGCATGGCTTCGGCCAGACCCGGCACGCCTGGTCGGCGACCGCCGCGGCGCTGCAGGCGCACGGCTACCGCAGCGTTGCCTACGATGCGCGCGGCCATGGCGATTCCGCACGCAACCCGGCAGACCTTCCTTATCGGGGCGAGCAGTTCACCGACGACCTGATCGTGGTCGCCGGCGAGATGTCGCCGCCGCCGGTGCTGGTCGCCGCCTCGATGGGCGGGCTGTTCGGGCTGATCGCCGAATCGCGCTGGCCCGGCCTGTTCCGCGCGATGGTGCTGGTGGACATCACCCCGCGCTGGCAGCCGGCCGGGGTCGAACGCATCCTCGCCTTCATGACCGCACATCCGCAGGGCTTCGCCAGCCTGGACGACGCTGGCGACGCCATTGCCGCCTACCTGCCGCAGCGCGCGCGCAAGTCGCCGGAGGCGCTGCGCAGCGTGCTGCGCCAGCACGCCGACGGCCGCTGGTACTGGCACTGGGATCCGCGCCTGGTCGAAGAGCTGGCGCGCGACAGCGACCAGCACCAGGGCGCGATCGCGCAGGCCGCCGCGCACGTGCAGTGCCCGCTGCTGCTGATCAGCGGCGGCCGCAGCGACCTGGTCACGCCGCAGACCATCGAAGAATTCCTGTCGCTGGTGCCGCATGCGCAGCATGCGCATCTGCCCGAGGCCACGCATATGCTGGCCGGCGACGACAACGCCGCATTTACCGCCACTGTGTTGCACTACCTGGACGCCCTGCCACCGGCCTGCGCCGGCGCATCGTCCGCCGTCACCGAGTACCTCCCCGGAGCACGCCCATGAGCATCATTGCCCCCTTCCTCGTGTTGTTGCTGGCCGGCGCGTTCGCCGCCTATCACCGCATGCGGCTCGCCGTCTGGGCCGCGTTGAGCGCCACGCTGCTGGTCGCGTGCTGGCTGCTCGGCGCCAGCCACGTCGCCACCATCGTCGCGGCCGTCGTGCTGGCGGTGATCGCGGTGCCGCTGCTGTTGCCGTTCGTGCGCAAGCCGCTGCTCACCGCACCGATGCTGAAGGTGTTCCGCAAGGTGCTGCCGCCGCTGTCGCAGACCGAGCGCATCGCCCTGGAAACCGGTTCGGTCGGTTTCGAAGGCGAACTGTTCACCGGCGATCCGGATTGGCAGAAGCTGCTGAACTATCCCAAGCCGCAGCTGACCGCCGAAGAACAGGCCTTCCTCGATGGCCCGGTCGAAGAGCTGTGCCGGATGACCAACGACTGGGAAATCACCCACGTCCACGCCGACCTGCCGCCGGAGATCTGGAGCTTCATCAAGAAGAACAAGTTCTTCGGCATGATCATTCCGAAGGAGTACGGCGGCCTCGGCTTCTCCGCGCTGGCGCATCACAAGGTGATCCAGAAGATCGCCTCGGTCTCCAGCGTGGTCAGCTCCACTGTCGGCGTGCCCAACTCGCTGGGCCCGGGCGAACTGCTGCTGCACTACGGCTCCAAGGAGCAGAAGGACTACTACCTGCCGCGTCTGGCGGTGGGCCAGGAAGTGCCCTGCTTCGGCCTGACCGGTCCGTTCGCCGGCTCCGACGCCACCTCGATCCCCGACTACGGCATCGTCTGCAAGGGCGAGTGGAACGGCGCCAACGTGCTCGGCGTCAAGCTGACTTTCGACAAGCGCTACATCACCCTGGCCCCGGTGGCGACCCTGGTCGGCCTGGCGTTCCGCATGTACGACCCGGAAGGCCTGATCGGCGACACCAAGGACATCGGCATTACCCTGGCGCTGCTGCCGCGCGAGACCCCCGGGGTCGAGATCGGCCGCCGCCACTTCCCGCTGAACTCGCCGTTCCAGAACGGCCCGATCCACGGCCGCGAGGTGTTCATCCCGCTGAGCCAGTTGATCGGCGGCGTGGAGATGGTGGGCAAGGGCTGGAACATGCTCAACGAGTGTCTGGCCGTGGGCCGCTCGATCACCCTGCCCTCCACCGCCAGCGGCGGCGCCAAGTTCGGCGCGGTCGTCACCGGTGCGTATGCGCGCATCCGCAAGCAGTTCGGCCTGTCGGTCGGCCGCTTCGAGGGCGTGGAAGAGGCGCTGGCCCGCATCGGCGGCAAGGCCTATGCGATCAGCGCGCTGTCGCAGGCCACCGCCGCGGCAGTGGACCGCGGCGACGTGCCGTCGGTGCCGTCGGCGATCGCCAAGTACCACTGCACCACGATGAGCCGCGAGGTCATCAGCGACGTGATGGACGTGGTCGGCGGCAAGGGCATCATCCTCGGCCCGCGCAACTTCGCCGGCCGCAGCTGGCAGGCCGCGCCGATCGCGATCACCGTGGAAGGCGCCAACATCATGACCCGCAGCCTGCTGATCTTCGGCCAGGGCGCGATCCTGTGCCATCCGTGGGTGATGAAGGAAATGAAGGCCGCCGGCAACCCGGACCACAAGGCCGGCGTCGACGAGTTCGACCGCAACCTGTTCGGCCACATCGGCTTCGCCATCTCCAACGCGGTGCGTTCGCTGTGGTTCGGCCTGACCGCCGCGCGCATCGGCGCCGCGCCGGGCGATGCCTACACCCGCCGCTACTTCCGCAAGCTGGATCGCTATTCGGCGAACCTGGCGCTGATGGCCGACGTGTCGATGCTGATGCTCGGCGGCAAGCTGAAGTTCAAGGAGTCGCTGTCCGGGCGCCTGGGCGACGTGCTGAGCCACATCTACATGACCAGCGCCATGCTCAAGCGCTACCACGACGATGGCGCACCGGCCACCGACCAGCCGCTGCTGGCCTGGGCCTTCCACGACAGCGTGCACAAGATCGAGCTGGCGCTGTCGGCGGCGCTGCGCAACTTCCCGATCCGTCCGGTCGGCTGGCTGATGTGGGCGCTGATCTTCCCGTGGGGCCGCCGTGCCGAAGCGCCGGGCGACCGCCTGGGTCACCGCGTCGCCGCGCTGCTGATGACGCCGAACGAAGCCCGCGATCGCCTGGGCCAGGGCGTGTTCCTAACCCCGTGCGAGAACAACCCCGGCGGCCGCATCGCCAGCTACCTGACCAAGGCGGTGCTGGCCGAGCCGGTGGAGCGCAAGTTCCTGAAGGCGCTCAAGAGCAAGGGCATCGAGTCGCTGGACTTCGCCTCGCAGCTGGACGAGGCGGTGCGCGAAGGCGTGCTGTCTGCCGACGAGCGCCGTCAGCTGGAGGAGCTGCGCGAGATCACCATGGACACGATCAGTGTCGACGACTTCGACACCGACGAGCTGCGTTCGGCGAGCTATTACCAGCGCGCCGCTGCGGCGGCCGACGACGGGCATTCGCGCGAAGCGGCCTGATCGTCCCGGCCATGCGACACCCACGACGGCGGACTTCGGTCCGCCGTCGTGCGTTTGAGGAGACAGCCATGAGCCAACTGCTTTCGCTCTATCGCCGCATGCAACGCTGGCCAGCCGGTTCCTGGCTGTTCGCCCGCGCGGTCTGCTTCAAGGCGCCCTACTTCGCCAGCATCGCGCCGCGCATCACCGTCCTGCAGCCGGGCCGCTGCGAGGCGCGCATCGCGCATCGGCGGCGGGTCAGCAACCACATCGGCACCGTGCACGCGATCGCGCTGTGCAATCTGGCGGAACTGGCCGGCGGCCTCCTGGTCGACGCCAGCCTGCCGCCGTCGATGCGCTGGATCCCCAAGGGCATGCAGGTGGAATACCGCAGCAAGGCGCTCGGCCCGATGCATGCCGTGGCCACGCCGGACGTGGCGATCGTCGCCGCCGAGCGCGGCTACGACCTGCCGGTCAGCGTGGAGATCCGCGACGCACGCGAACAGGTGGTGTGCTTCGCGCGCATCGCGATGTGGGTGTCGCCACGCGCGTCGACCTCGGCCTGATCGCTGCGCCGCGTGTGCGGTGTGCGGTGTGCGGTGTGCGGCTCAGTAGGCCAGCAGCACCGCGGCGATGGCCAGCGCCGCCGGCAGCGCCTGCACGAACACGATGCGGCGGCTGACGCTCCAGCCGCCGTACAGGCCGGCCACGACCACGCAGCCGAGGAAGAACAGCATCACGTCGACCCGCTGCGCGACCAGGCCCCAGCCCAGGCCGGCGGCGAGGAAGCCGTTGTAGAGCCCCTGGTTGGCCGCCAGCACGCGCGTGGCCTGCGCCTTCTCCGGGCTGTTGCGGAACACCTTCATGCCCAGCGGACGCGTCCACAGGACCATCTCCAGCACCAGGATGTACAGGTGCAGCAGCGCGACCGCGCCCACCAGGATCGAAGCCAACAGGATCATCGTGCTATCCGGCACAGGAAACAGGGCGCCAGCATAGCCAGCGTCCCGATGGGCGGCCAGTCCCCTGCTCCGCGGCGCCGCCTCAGCGCGTCGGCGGCGTGCGTTCCGGCGGCAGCTTGGCCGCCTCGCGCAGCAGCCGCCACGCGCCCAGGGTCATGCCGGAGGCGGCCAGCAGGCCCGCGACGAACACCACCTGCGAGCCGAATCCCGACAGCAGTTTGTACAGCCAGGCGAAGCTGAGGTCGCTGCCGCGGTAGATCACCGTATCGATCGCCGCGCCGGCCTTGTAGCGCCATTCGCGGCCGACCCGCGTGTACAGGGTCTCGCGGGCCGGCTTGGCCAGGGAGAACTCGCCGGCGCGGGTCATCACCTGCACCACCGCCACCAGCATCGGCAGCGGCGAAACCGCCAGCACCGAATAGCCGAGCAGGATCGCGCAGCCGGGGATGAGCAGCGCCGGCCCGATGCCGAAGCGCGACAGCAGCGCGCGGGTGACCAGCAGTTGCAGGACCAAGGTCAGTGCGTTCACCGCCAGGTCGATGCTGGCGTAGAAGGCGGTACTGGCCGCCGCATCGGTGTACAGGCGGCGCACGATCGCCGCCTGTTCGTTGTACAGCAAGGTGCCCACGCCCACGCCGAACACCGACATCAGGGCCAGCCAGCGCAGCAGCGGTTCGCGCGCGATCAGCTTCAGCCCGGCCAGCACGTCGCCGCCCATCGGCGCCTCGCCGCCGACCACGCCGCGCTCGCGTTCGCGGGCGACCGCCCACAGCCGCAGGCGCAGCAGGCAGATCACGCTGACCACCAGGAAGCCGGCCGACACCAGCATCAGGTTGGCGATGCCGATGCGCTCGACCAGGCTGCTGGCGATGACCGGCCCCAGGAACGCGCCGAGCGTGCCGGCGGCGCCGATGTAGCCATAGCAGGCGCGCGCTTCGGCGTTGCTGAAGACATCGGCCATGAAGCTCCAGAACACCGCCACCGCGAACAGGTTGAACACCGAGATCCACAGGAAGAAGGCCATGCCGCGCCCGGGCACGCCGCTGTCGAACAACACGTAGAACAGCAGCAGCGTGGCGATGAAGAAGCCGTACACCACCGGCAGGAACACCCGGCGCGGATAGCGGCTGACCAGCGCACCGTAGACCGGCTGCAACAACAGCATGATCAGGAAGGTGCAGGTGAACAGTACCTGCAGCGCGAACTCCTTCAGCGGCATGCCGTGCGCGGCGAAGAACGCGATCATCGCCGGCGGGAACACCGCGGCCACGTCGGCGGAGGCCCCCATCGCCTCGCGCACCGGACGCAGCACGTAGTAGCCGCTGAGCAGCGAGAAGAAGTACAGGAACGCCCACGCCAGCGGTGGCGAATCGCGCAGGGCGCCGCGCAGCCGCGCCAGCGCGCCGGGAGCATGCGAGGTGGCGCTCATCGGCGGCGGACCCTGGCGCGGGAACGGGACATCGGCGATTTTCGGGGGCGGAAAAGGCGCACGGTAGCTGATGCACCGCAACACCGCCAGCATGCGCGCCCTCCATCGCCCGCGCCGCACGTGCGCTGCGCCCGGCGGCGGTCCGCGCCGAGCATATGCTCTATCCTCGGCGACTAGCGTCGGCGCCAGAAACTCAGGGGACACCGCGGGTGTACGACTACATCATCATCGGCGCAGGCTCGGCCGGCTGCGTGCTCGCCAACCGCCTGAGCGAGGACCGCGACTGCAAGGTGCTGCTGATCGAGGCCGGCCCGCGCGACCGCAATCCCTTCATCCACATGCCTGCCGGCCTGGCGCGCCTGGCCAACAACCGGCGCATCAACTGGAACTATCTCACCGAGGCCGAGCCGGCCTTGAACGATCGGCGGCTGTGGTGGCCGCGCGGGAAGGTGCTGGGCGGCTCCAGTTCGATCAACGCGATGTGCTACGTGCGCGGCGTGCCTGCCGACTACGACGACTGGTCGGCCGGCGGTGCCGACGGCTGGGACTGGCGCGGCGTGCTGCCCTACTTCCGCCGCAGCGAATGCAACAGTCGCGGCGGCGATGCGCTGCATGGCAGCGACGGCCCGCTGCACGTCTCCGACCTGCGCTACCACAACCCGCTCTCGGACGTGTTCGTGGCCGCGGCGCAAGAGGCGGGCTTCCCGCACAACCCCGATTTCAACGGCCCGCAGCAACAGGGCGTGGGCCTGTACCAGGTCACCCAGAAGGACGGTGCGCGCTGTTCGGCCGCGGTCGCCTACCTGGCGCCGGCGCGCGCGCGGGAGAACCTGCAGGTGGTCACCGACGCGCTGGTGCTGCGCCTGTTGATCGAAGGCGGACGCGTTGTCGGCGTCGCCTATGCGCAGGACGGCCGCGAGGTGCAGGCGCGCGCCGCGCGCGAGGTGCTGCTCAGCGCCGGCGCGGTGAACTCGCCGCAGGTGCTGATGCTCTCGGGCATCGGCCCGGCCGATGCGCTGCGCCGCCATGGCATCGCGGTGCAACTGGACCAGCCGCAGGTCGGCGCCAACCTGCAGGATCACCTGGACGTGTGCACGCTGTACCGCACCCGCCCGGGCATCAGCTACGACCGCCGCAACCAGGCCAAGATCGCCTTCGACTATTTCCTGCGCGGGCACCGCGGTGCCGGCAGCAGCAACATCGCCGAGGCCGGCGGCTTCATCCGCTCGCCGTTGGCGCCGGACGCGCGTGCCGACATCCAGTTGCACTTCGTGCCGGCCATGCTCGACGACCATGGCCGCAACCGCCTGCCCGGCGACGGCTTCACCCTGCACGCCTGCCACCTGCAGCCGCGCAGCCGCGGCCGCATCGCGCTCAACGACGCCGACCCGCGCACGCCGGCGCGGATCCAGGCCAACTACCTGAGCGATCCCGACGGCTTCGACCTGCGCATGCTGGTCGAATGCGCGCGCCTGGCGCGGCACATCCTGCGCCAGCCGGCGTTCGACGCCTGGCGCGGCGCGCCGCTGCTGCCTGCGCGCGAGGATCTGGACGAAGCCGGACTGATCGCCTTCATCCGCGCCAAGGCGGAAACCATCTATCACCCGATCGGCACCTGCCGCATGGGCAGCGACGCGCAGGCGGTGGTCGACCCGCAGCTGCGCCTGCGTGGCCTCGACGGCCTGCGCGTGGTCGATGCCTCGGTGATGCCGCGCCTGGTCAGCGGCAATACCAACGGCCCGACGATGATGATCGCCGAGCGCGCCGCGGATCTGATCCGTGGGCGTGCTGTGCTGCGGGAAGGGTGAAGCGGCTGCGGGGATGCGCACGCTGCGCGGTGGTGACGACTTGCTGACCGACGCTACCGCTGTTCCGCTAGTGCTGACGCGCCTACCCTCACCCCAACCCCTCTCCCGGGGGGAGAGGGGCTGAAGCGGGACTCGCGCGGCACGGTGATTGCATGTCCATGGGCATCCGCCGCAGTCCCCGCCACCGCTCCGCCGGCAGGCCTGCAGACCCCCGCTCGACGCGGGAAATCCCCAGCAGGATCAAGGCGATGCCTATTCATCTTCTCCCAGTTTGTGCATTCGAGAAATCCGGCGCTAGAATCGTTGCCGGCAGCACCTCACAGGCCTCAGGCGCAATGACACAGAACAGCAGGCACCGGCTCCTTCGACCGGTGGCAACCGGGTTGCTCGGGGCATTGTTGCCCTTTGCGATGTCCTCCACCGCACAGACGCCGGCGCCCGCCCAACCGCTGCCGCCGCCGCTGCATACCGAAGCCACCCGCTATACCTCGCCGACCCAGCCGCTGCCCTACCGCGCGTCGCTGACCCAGAGCCAGGTACTGCCGCTGGCCAAGGACTTCGACGTGGCCGCGCTGGAGTCGGTCGCCGAACAATTGACCTATGGCGAGCGCGTGCCCGGTCTGGCGATGGCCATCGTGCACAACGGCCAGGTGCTCAGCGCGCGCGGCTACGGCGTGACCGACGTCAACCGTCCCGAGCCGGTCGATGCGCACACCGTGTTCCGCCTGGCCTCGCTGTCCAAGGCCTTCGCCGGCACCATGGCCGGCCTGCTGGTCACCGACGGCACCCTGCGCTGGGACAGCAAGGTGGTCGACTACGTGCCGGGCTTCCAGCTCAGCGACCCGGTGGCCACGCGCCAGTTGAATGTGGCCGACCTGCTCAGCCACCGCGTCGGCCTCACCTACAACGCCTACGACCGCGACGTCGAATCCAACCTCGATTACTACACGCTCAGCCACAAGCTGGCCTATGCGCCGCTGAAGTGCGCGCCGGGCGAGTGCTACGCCTACCAGAACGTCGCCTTCAGCCTGATCGGCGACGTGGTGTTCGCTGCGTCCGGCAGCTTCTACGAGCAGTCGGTGGAACGCCGCATCTTCAAGCCGCTGGGCATGAACGACGCCAGCATGGGCCTGGCCGGCATCCAGGCCAGCCCTCGCTGGGCGCGCCCGCACGTGCGCAGCCGCAACGGCTGGGTCTCGCTGACGCCCAAGCCCACCTACTACCGCCTGGCGCCGGCCGCCGGCGTCAACGCCAGCATCAGCGACATGGCGCAGTGGCTGATCGCGCAGACCGGGCATCGCCCGGACGTGCTGCCGGAGCCGCTGCTGGCGACCCTGCATGCGCCGCTGATCCTGACCCCGGGCGAGATGCGCTCGGGCTGGCGCCGCGCACGCGTCAACTCGGCAAGCTACGCGCTGGGCTGGCGCGTGTTCGACTACTCCGGCCACCAGGTGATCTTCCATGCCGGTGCGGTGCAGGGCTATCGCGGCCTGATCGCGCTGGTGCCGGAACGCGACTTCGCTGTGGCGATTCTGTGGAACGGCGAAAGCGGCCTGCCCTCGGGCCTGCTGCCGACCGTCCTCGACCGCGCGATCGGCCTGCCGGCGCAGCGCTGGCTGGACGTGGACACCGACTTCGGCAGCGACAACCTGATGGCCGAGCGTCCGGACCCGAAGGACAAGAAGGGCGCGTCCTCGTCCAAGTCGGTGGCCTCGCCGCACTGAGCGCGGCCTCCCGCAGCATCCTCGCAGAAAGGCGGCGCAAGCCGCCTTTCTGCTGTCTGCAGCGCTGACCTACGCTGCGCTTGTGCAGTCCACCCGCCCCGTCGCTGGGACGCAGCCCTGTCCGGTTGCGACGACGCGACACCGCTGCGACGCAGGGGTGCGGCGGTGCGGCGGCATGGCCGCGGCGCGAAAGCGCGGGGGCAACGACCGACGACATTCCACGACGAACGCTCAACGACTGCGTCGCCCGGACGCGGCGGCGGGCGGAGCGCACGTCAGGCACGGCGATGATGCGCGCCCTCACCTCCGCGATCGCGCGGGGCGTGCATCGCCCCCTCGCGGCGTCCTCCGCGATCCCGCATCGGATGGACAAGGCACCTCGCATCGCCGCACGCTGCCGCTGGCATGCTGGCAACTCGGTGCACCGCCGCGCGCGAGCGTTGGGCAGCACGCACACGCAGATCGCGCCTGTCGCGATTTCTCTCCACGACGAGAAGTAGTTCGTAGGAGCGGCTTCAGCCGCGACGGGCTTTACCGGGATCGCTCGTCGCGGCTTGAGCCGCGCCTACGACAGGGCAAGTTGTCTCCGGCTCAAGGTGGCGAAAGCAGGTGCTCAGAGATCCACTGCGATCCACGCAATGCGCGGAAGCAGCGATGTACTGTCCACCGTCGGGCAAGGCGCGCTGACGCGTTGCATGCGTTGCACACGATGCCTTGGCTGGCCGCCGGATGCCAGGTGCGCCTCGGTAGCCACAGCGCTTCCCATTCCGACGACCAGCCGATCCACGTCCGGGTCGGTGCATTCAATGCGATACCCCTCCCCTGCAGCCCAGCGCCGTGTGGTGGCTGTCCCCTTGCTTTCCGCGCAGGCCCCTTGCCGAACCGGCTTGCTCACGCGTGGTGCGCACGTGATTGCCGCGGCGGCACACGCACTCGGGATGACCTGATGGATCGCAGCCGTCGGCGCAGGCGCCCGATCGCGCGGCAGTCGTTCCGACGCGCAGGCTCGTTCCCATACGAGACCCACAGGCAGATCCCTACGTGCCAATCTGGCGATCAGGGCACAGAGAACGGTCGAGGTGGTTGGAACGGGCGGACGCGGCAGGCGGCCGCTGATCGGCGGTGCGAGAGCGCACGGATCTCGTTGGCCTCGAAATGGAAGTCCAGCGTGCGTAGGGATTGTCCCAGTCGCCGATCACGTCCAGGCGCTTGAAGTCGCGGCGACAGGGGCGCGATGACCATGTCGCGACCTGGCAAGCTGGCCGCAGAGAGCAGTCTTCGAGGATCGAGACGAAGGACGCCGCCGGCAGCGTCGGGCAGAGAGGCGCGATGCGATTGCGCACAGCAGGACGTCGCAAATAAAAAACTCCCTCCCCGCTGGGCACCGGGGAGAGAGTCTAGGAACAGCGATCGGGATGGATCAGATCAGCGGCGCGGGCGTGGCCGGCAGCGCGACCGGAGCGGCCTTCTTCTTGCGAGCGGCCGGCTTCTTCTTCGCCACGGTCTTCTTGGCAGTGGCCTTCTTCGCGGCCGGCTTCTTGGCAGCCGACTTCTTCACGGTCTTCTTCGCCGCGGTCTTCTTGGTCGCAGCCTTCTTCGCGGTCTTCTTCACCGCCTTCTTGGCGACGGCCTTCTTCGCGGTCTTCTTGGTGGCGGCCTTCTTCGCCGTCTTCTTCACCGGCTTCTTGGCAACGGCCTTCTTGACCGCCTTCTTCACCTTGGCGACCTTCTTGGCCACCTTCTTGGCGACCTTCTTGACCGCCTTCTTTACCGAAACCTTCTTCGCTGCCGGCTTCTTGGCGGCAGTCTTCTTGACCGCCTTCTTAGCGGCCGGCTTTTTCGCAGCTTTTTTCGTGGCCATGGGATGGCTCCTCGTCAGTGAACTATGGATTGAAAATGCCCAGTTAAAGCAACCTCGCGGCGATGCTCCGCCTGCGGGAACCGCCGGCGCGCACTGCGGGCCGGATCGGATACAGAAACACCCGTACCGGATGTCGATACGGGTGCGATGCCAGGGGAGACGTTGCGTTTCTCGGAGGGAAGCGACTCCAACTCCACCATCTTCGGGTTCCTGGCGGATGTCCAAGTTGTGCTTCGCGTTTTGATGTCGATCCGATTCACTCGCTTGCGCAGCAACGTCTGCTGGGCGAAACCTAATCACGGTTTTTTTTACTGTCAACACTTCCGCGCAATTTTTTTTCTGCTGGCGCGCGCGCCACGCCCACCGCATGCCGCGCCAGCCGCCTTGCCGACGCCACCGATCGCCGATGCCGGCACCACAAGGAAAACGGCGCGCGCAAAAAAAGCAGGGAAATTTCCGTGTTTTCTGTAACGACACGACGCCGCCATCGCGTTGCGGACGGGGCGCGACGACGCGTCGGCAGCAATCGCGGGAGTGCACGCTAGGCTGTCCGCTAGCTGAAAAAAAATTTCGCGACCGCGTGCGGTTCCGGCATCGCACAAGTGCAAATGCGCAAAAGTGCGCAAACTTTTTTGCGTCGTGCGCCCGTCGCGACGCTCGCGATGCGTCGCGTGCGGCGTCGCCGAGACGTGGCGCGTCGCGCCACTGCGACGCGACCTGCACGCACGTCGCCACCGCACCACAACGCAGGCGACCACCCTCGTCCGCCTCCACGCCAAGCCGCCACCGACACCTTCGCGCGGGTGCGTCGACCGACACCGATCGCACAGGTGGGCGACTGGCGCCGGCGCACACCTCTCAGGCGCGCAACGATGACGTGCGCGACGCACACCACGTCGCCGCTGCCTGTTCCTCGCCACCCCATACCGCGCTCATGCCGCGCCGCACCCGTACCGCGTCGGAAAACCGGCGCCGACGACGCGCGGGTCAGCGGACGTCTCCGCGCGCGGCACACGCTGCGCTCGCGGTGCAACCGGCGACAGCCTCACGCCGTCTTCGCATCGACGCACGCCGCGACGCCAGCGACATGAGTTACCGCAACGGCCATGCAGAGAGGGCGACGGCAACGCGGACGACGTGGTCGCTGCGCAGGGCCCAAAAAGAAACCGGCCGCACGAGGCGGCCGGTTCGGGTGTCGCGGCGGGCGGTCGGCTCAGTGGCCGTCGTCCTCGAGCAGTTCGGCGTACTCGTCCGGCGACAGCAGTTCGTTCAACTGCTCGGCGTCGTCCGCTTCCAGCACCAGGATCCAGCCTTCGCCGTAGGCGTCTTCGTTGATCGTTTCCGGCTTGTCGCTCAGCGCGGTGTTGACCTCGACCACCTTGCCGCTCAGCGGGCTGTACACGTCCGAGGCGGCCTTGACCGACTCGACCACTGCAACGCCGTTTCCGGCTTCGACGTGATCGCCGACGTTCGGCAGCTCGACGTAGACCAGGTCGCCGAGCAGGCCCTGGGCGTGGTCGGAGATGCCGATGGTCACGCGACCGTTGCCCTCGACGCGGGCCCACTCGTGGGACTTGAGGAATTTGAGGTCGCCAGGGATCTCGCTCATGGGGCTGCTCCGGAAGAAGACGGTATCGAGGATGGGAGGCTAGTGTAGCGAACCGCGCGCATGGGGAAGAAGTCGCGCGCGCGGCGGACGGGACTCAGTCGAGCACGCCGGGCTGGACCTGGCCTTCGCGCACGAACGGGAACTTGACCACGCGCACCGGCACCTCCTTGCCGCGGATGTCCACGCGCACCGCGCCCGGCTCGCCGGCCGGCACCCGCGCGAAGGCGATCGCCTTGCCCAGCGTCGGCGAGAAGGTGCCGGACAGGATCTCGCCGTCGCCGTTCGCGGTCAGCACCTTCTGCCCATGGCGCAGCACGCCCTTCTCGTCCATCACCAGGCCGATCATCTGCCGCGGCGCGCCGCCGGCCTTCTGCGCCTCGAGCACGGCGCGGCCGATGAAGTCGCGGCCCTCGTCGAGGGTCACGGTCCAGGCCAGCGCGGCCTCGTAGGGCGACACGGTGTCGTCCATGTCCTGGCCGTACAGGTTCATGCCCGCCTCCAGGCGCAGCGTGTCGCGCGCGCCCAGGCCGGCCGGCTTGACCCCGGCGCCGATCAACGCCTCCCAGAACGCCGGCGCCTGCTGCTGCGGCAGCGCGATCTCGAAGCCGTCCTCGCCGGTGTAGCCGGTGCGCGCGACGAACAGCGGCACGCCGTCGACCGAGGTCGCCTCGAGCGCGGCGAAACGGCCGAGCTTCTGGGCGGCGGCACGGTCCTGCTCGCGCAGCAGGCCGATCGCCTTGGCGCGCGCGTTCGGCCCCTGCACCGCGATCATCGCGAAGTCGTCGCGCTCGCGCACCTGCACGCCGAACGCCTGCGCCTGCTCACCGATCCAGGCCAGGTCCTTGGCGCGGGTGGCGGCGTTGACCACCAGGCGGAAGAACGCATCGGACATGTAATAGACGATCAGATCGTCGATCACCCCGCCCTGCGGGTTGAGCATGCAGGTGTACAGCGCCTTGCCCGGCACCTTCAGCTTGTCCACCGAATTGGCCAGCAGGTGGCGCAGGAACGCGCGGACTTGGTCTCCGTGCAGATCGACCACGGTCATGTGGCTGACGTCGAACATGCCGGCGTCGCGGCGCACCTGGTGGTGCTCGTCGATCTGCGAACCGTAGTGGATCGGCATGTCCCAGCCGCCGAAGTCGACCATCTTGGCGCCGAGGGCGCGGTGGCTGTCGTTGAGGATGGTCTTCTGGGTCATGGCGCGGGTCCGTGAGAAAAGTCCCCCATTATCGCCGGCAGGGAGCCGGGATTGGGGAGTCGGGATTGGGGATTCGCAAGAGCGGCTGCCTTGAGCCGGAACGTTGGCGCTTGATCGCGCAGCAGTGCCGTAGGAGCGGCTTCAGCCGCGACCCGTCATCGGTCCCAGGTCGCGGCTGAAGCCGCTCCTACGAATCCCCAATCCCCAATCCCCAATCCCGGCCTTCAAGCCGCCTGGACCAGCAGCGTCATTCCGTCCACGCCGACGATGCGCACCGTGCTGCCGGCGGGCAGGTCGGGACCGCCGACGACCCAGAAGGCGTCGTCGACCTTGGCGCGGCCGCGGCCGCCGTGGATCGGCTGGTCCAGGGTCACCACGCGGCCGATCAGTTGCTCGGCGCGGCGGTTGAGCAGCGGTTGGTCGCTGGTCCGGCCGCGGTTGCGGAACCAGGTGCGGTACACCTGGATCGAGACGAAGCTCAGCACCACGAATGCGCCGACCTGCAGCAGCAGGGAAATGTCCGGGAACACCAGCACCGCGAGGAACACCGCCGCGGCAGCGAAGCCCATCCACAGCATGAAGGCGCCCGGCGCCAGCGATTCGGCCGCGAACAGCAACAAGGTCAGGGCACCCCAGGCCACTACCTCAATGCGCATGGCTCAGACTCCGCTGCGCGGCGGCACGCGCGGCACTGCCGGCGGGGTGGCTTGCTTGTTCAGCGCCTCGCGCGCCAGTTCGGCGATGCCGGCGATCGAGCCGATGATGCCGCTGGACTCCATCGGCATCAGCACGAACTTCTGGTTCGGCGCGGTGGCCAGCTCCTTGAACGCCTCCACGTACTTCTGCGCGATGAAGTAGTTGATCGCCTGCACGTCGCCTTCGGCGATCGCCTTGGACACCATCGCCGTCGCCCGCGCTTCGGCCTCGGCCAGGCGCTCGCGCGCTTCGGCGTCGCGGAACGCGGCCTCCTTGCGGCCTTCGGCCTCCAGCACCGCGGCCTGCTTCTCGCCGTCGGCGCGCAGGATCTCCGACTGCCTCGAACCCTCGGCCTCGAGGATCTGCGCGCGCTTCTCGCGCTCGGCCTTCATCTGCCGGGCCATCGCATCGACCAGGTCGCGCGGCGGCTGGATGTCGCGGATCTCGATGCGGGTGACCTTGATGCCCCACGGATTGGTGGCGTGGTCGACCACGTTCAACAGCTGCGCATTGATGGTCTCGCGCTGGCTCAGCGATTCGTCCAGGTCCATCGAGCCGATCACGGTACGGATGTTGGTCTGCACCAACGCGATCGTGGCGATCTCAAGATTCGACACCTCATACGCCGCCTTGGCGGCGTCCAGCACTTGGAAGAACACCACCCCGTCCACGCGCACCACCGCGTTGTCCTTGGTGATGACGTCCTGGCTGGGCACGTCCAGCACCTGCTCCATCATGTTGACCTTGCGCCCTACCCCGTACACCACCGGAATCAGGAAATGCAGGCCGGGCGACAGGGTGTGGGTGTAGCGACCGAAGCGCTCCACCGTCCACTGGAATCCCTGCGGCACCATGCGCACGGTCTTGAACAGAATGATCACGCCGGCGGCCAACAGCACCACCGCGAAGAAGAAAGTGGACGGCATCAGGTTGCTCCATTAACCAGAAGAAAGAATCGAATCCGCAGTATAGCCAGCGCACGCGCACATGCCGGTCACCAGCGGATGCGGCCCAGCAGCATGTCCTTGAACATCACCCAGTCGCCGGCCAGCGAGTACAGCGGGTACTTGAAGGTGGCAGGGCGGTTCTTCTCGAACACGAAATGCCCGATCCAGGCGCAGCCGTAGCCGCAGATCGGCGCCGCCCACAGCCAGCGCGGCTGACCAGTGCACAGCGCCAGCAACACGCTCGCCAGCACGCCGACGCTGCCGACGAAATGCAGCCGCCGCGACAGCGGATGGCGGTGCTCGCTCAGATAGAACGGATAGAACTCGCGGAAACTGGCGAAGCGGCGCATGCGATGGCCCTCCCGAGGCGACGCAGGCGTCCAGCATACGCCGGGGCATGGGCGTTCGCTCGCAGCGCGTGGACGCCCTCCTGGGGTGCAGGCGCCGGACACGGACAGGTGGTGGACGACAGCGCCGCGACAGGCATGCCCGCAACGCTGCAGCCTGGTGTAAACCGCGTGCCTGAAGGGCACCGCCAGCAAATCGCATCGCCTCGGCACAATGGGCTGCGAACTCACCTGCAGGAGCGGCTTCAGGGCACCTCTAACGCGTTGTGCCGCAACTCCGCGGGGCGCGCCGTGCGCTTCGCAGGAGCGGCTTCAGCCGCGACGCGCGTCACCGAGAGCGCCCGTCGCGGCTGAAGCCGCTCCTACGGAGTCCACCTCTCATTCGTCGTAAGAGACTTTTCGAGGACCGCCTACCGCGCAGGCCTCAACCCTGCCGCGGCGCGACCATGATCACGGCCATGCCGACCAGGCACAGACCGGCACCGAGCAGGTCCCAGCGCGTGGGGCGCATGCCCTGCACCGCCCACAGCCACAGCAAGGCGACGGCGACATAGACGCCGCCGTAGGCCGCATAGACGCGGCCGCTGGCGACCGGGTGCAGGGTCAGCAGCCAGACGAAGGCCGCCAGGCTGCCTGCAGCCGGCACCAGCAGCCAGGCGCTGCGTTGTTCGCGCAGCCAGAGATAAGGAAGGTAGCAGCCGACGATTTCCGCGACGGCGGTCAGCACGAACAGCAGCAGCGTCTTCATCCGGCCGCGGCGCGCTCTTCGTCCTTGGCACGCTGCCAGTACGCCTCCTGCTGGGCCAGGGCCAGGCCGTGCAGCGCGCCGCCGTCCTGTTGCGCCAAGCGCTCCATCGCGCGGAAGCGACGTTCGAACTTGAGGTTGGCATGGCGCAGCGCGGCGCCGACGTCGACCTTGGCATGCCGCGCCAGGTTGGCGCAGACGAACAGCAGGTCGCCGATCTCGTCCTGCAGCCGTGCAGGATCGGCCGCGGCGCCATGCGCCAGCTCCGCGCGCACTTCTTCCAGTTCTTCCTGCACCTTGTCCAGCACCGGCGCGGGGCCGGGCCAATCGAAGCCGACCCGCGCCGCGCGCGACTGCAGCTTCAGCGCACGCTGCCATTCCGGCAGACCGCGGGCGATGCCGGCCAGCGCCGAGCCGTCGCGCTCGCCGGCGGCGGCACGCTCGGCGCGCTTGATCTCTTCCCACTTCAGCGTCTGCTGCTGGGCATCGGCCACCTGGCTGTCGCCGAACACGTGCGGATGGCGGCGCACCATCTTGTCGCAGATCGCCGCGACCACATCGTCGAAGCCGAACGCGCCCTGCTCGCGCGCCATCTGCGCATGGAACACCACCTGCAGCAGCAGATCGCCCAGTTCGTCCTTCAACCCGGCCAGATCCTGGCGATCGATCGCGTCGGCCACTTCGTAGGCCTCTTCGACCGTGTAGGCGGCGATGCTCGCGAAGTCCTGCTCCAGGTCCCAGGGGCAGCCCTGCGCGGGGTCGCGCAGGCGCGCCATGATGTCGAGCAGGGCGGGAAGGTCGTAGCGGGCTGCGGTCACGGGCGGGTTCCGGTGCGACGGCACCGCTGCCGCCTGACCCCTAGTGTGGCAGAGCGCGCGCCATGCGGCGCGCGCGTGCGGCGCGGCTCAGCCCAGCCAGTCGCGCCAGGGCTGCGCCGGATCGCCGAGCGCCACGAAGTCGCCATTGAGCAGCGATTCGCGGCGGTTGTAGCGGAACGGCTTGCCGGTCGCGGCGGCCAGCAGCGCACCGCCGGCGGATTGCAGCACGCACTGCCCGGCGGCGGTATCCCACTCGGAGGTCGGGCCGAAGCGCGGATACACGTCCAGGTCGCCGTCGGCGATGCGGCAGAACTTCAGCGACGAGCCCTGCGCGACCAGTTCGATGTCGCCCATGCGCTGCAGCAGCGCGTCGGTGCGCGCGTCGCGGTGCGAGCGGCTCGCCGCCACCCGCAGCGGCGCGGTGCCCGGGCGCCGCGTGTTCAACGCGGTATCGCGGAAGCCCTCGCGGCGGTACGCCTGCTCGCCGCGCACTGCGTGCCAGACGCGCCCGTCGACCGGCGCCTGGACCACGCCGAACACCGGCGCGCCCTGGTGGATCAGCGCGATGTTGACGCTGAACTCACCGTTGCGCTTGACGAACTCGCGGGTACCGTCGAGCGGGTCCACCAGCCAGTAGGTGGTCCAGTGCTGGCGCACCTCCCACGGGATCTGTGCCGATTCCTCTGACAGCACCGGCAGGTCCGGAGTCAGCCGTTCCAGGCCTTCGACGATGATCTGGTGCGCGGCCAGGTCGGCCTGGGTCAAGGGACTGGCGTCGGCTTTGTGTTCCACCTCGAAGCCGGTGGCGTAGACGGACATGATCGCCGCGGCGGCATCGATGGCGATGGCGATCACGGTTTCGCGCAAATCACTGGTCAGACGGATCATTCGGCGCGACCCAGCCACTCGCGGGCGATGAACAGCGCCGCCAGCGAACGCCCCTCGGAAAAATCCTCACGCAACATCAGTTGATCCAGTTCAGCCAGTTTCCAGGGCACCACTTCCAATTCCTCCGGCTCGTCGCCGGCTAGTCGTTCGGGATAGAGATCTTGCGCCAGCACCAGCCACGACTGGTGGCTCATGTAGGTCGGCGCCAGGGTCATCGCGCGCAGCACGCGTAGTTGCCGCGCACCATAACCGGCCTCTTCCTTGAGTTCGCGGTCGGCCGCCTGCAGCGGCGTCTCGCCGGCGTCGATACGGCCCTTGACCAGGCCCAGCTCGTAGCGGTGCACGCCGGCGGCGTACTCGCGCACCAGCAGCACGGTCTGCGCATCCAGCATCGGCACCACCACCACTGCGCCGTGGCCCGGCGCCTTGAGCCGGTGGAACACGCGGCGTTCGCCGTTGCTGAACTCCAGGTCCAGTTCCTCGACCCGACGCTCGGTGGCCGATTCGCTGCGCTCGCGCACGGCATGGATGACCGGCAACGGACGGGTCACGCCGGCACCCTGCGGCGCCGGGCGGCGTCGATCGATAGAATGCGCGGAGCGAAGAACCTGTTCATGAGCGCGAAATGCTATCAGACCTGACCGCAGCACAGATGGCCGATGCGTGGCGCCAGCGCGACCTGGCCGTGCTCTGGCACCCGTGCACGCAGATGCGCGAGCACCCCGACACCCTGCCCCTGGTCCCGATCGCACGCGGTGAAGGCGCCTGGCTGATCGACCACGGCGGCCGCCGCTACCTGGATGCGGTGAGCAGTTGGTGGACCAACCTGTTCGGCCACGGCGAACCGCGCATCGCCGCGGCCATCGCCGCCCAGGCCACGCAGCTGGAACAGGTGATGCTGGCCGGTTTCAGCCACGAACCGGCGGTGCTGCTGGCCGAACAACTGCTGGCGCTGGCGCCGCGCCAGGAGGGCCGCGCGCCGCTGGCCAAGGTGTTCTATGCCGACAACGGCTCGGCCGGCGTGGAAGTGGCGCTGAAGATGGCCTTCCACTATTTCCAGAACCGCGGCGAGCCCGGGCGCACCCGCTTCGTCGCGCTGGAGAACGGCTACCACGGCGAGACCATCGGCGCACTGGCGGTCGGCGACATCCCGCTGTACCGGCGGGTGTATGCGCCGCTGCTGGCCGAGGCGCTGTTCGCGCCCTCGCCCGACGCCTACCAGGCCGCGCCCGGGCAGAGCGCGCGCGAACGCGCCGATGCCGCCGCCGATGCGCTGGCCGACCTGTTCGACCGCCATCCCGGCGAGATCTGCGCGGTGATCCTGGAGCCGCGCCTGCAGTGCGCCGGCGGCATGCGCATGCACGACCCGGCCTATCTGCGCCGGGCGCGCGAACTGTGCGACGCCAACGGCGCGTTCCTGATCGCCGACGAGATCGCCACCGGCTTCGGCCGCACCGGCACCCTGTTCGCCTGCGAGCAGGCCGGGGTGATGCCGGACCTGCTGTGCCTGTCCAAGGGCCTGACCGGCGGCTTCCTGCCGCTGTCGGCGGTGCTGGCCACCCAGCATCTCTATGACGCCTTCCTCGACGACAGCCGCGAACGCGCCTTCCTGCATTCGCACAGCTACACCGGCAACCCGCTGGCCTGCGCGGCGGCGCTGGCGTCGCTGCGGATCCTGCAGGAGGACGACGTGATCGCGCGCAACCGCAGCACCGCCGAAACCATGCGCGCGTTGTCGGCGCCGTTCGCCGAGCACGCGCACGTGGCAGACGTGCGCCAGGCCGGCATGGTGGTGGCGTTCGAACTCACCCGCAACGGCGACAAGCGCACGCCCTTCCCGGCCTCGGCGCGCGTGGGCCTGCATGCCTACCGTGCCGCGCTGGCGCGCGGCGTGGTGCTGCGCCCGCTGGGCGACGTGCTGTACTGGATGCCGCCCTACTGCGTGGATGCCGCTCAACTGGCGCTGCTGGCCGAGACCACCTTGGCGGCGATCGACGAGGCGGTGGCATGCGCCTGACCCGCTGCCATGTGGACCTGCCGCTGCATGCCGGCGCCGAACTGAGCCTGCCGGAGGACGTCGCCAACCACCTGCTGCGCGTGCTGCGGCTGCGCGAAGGCGACCCCTGCGTGCTGTTCAACGGCGACGGCTGCGATTACCACGCCGAACTACTGCAGGCCGGCAAGCGCAACGCCAGCGTGCGCATCGGCGCGGCGCGGCCGGCCGACAACGAGTCGCCGCTGGCGATCACCCTGCTGCAGGGCGTGGCGCGCGGCGAGAAGATGGACCTGATCCTGCAGAAGGCCACCGAGCTCGGCGTCGCCGCGATCGTGCCGGTGTGGGCCGAGCGCACCGAAGTGAAGCTGGACGCGGCGCGAGTGGACAAGCGCGTGGCGCACTGGCGCAGCGTGGTGATCGCGGCCTGCGAACAGTCCGGTCGCGCGCGCGTGCCGCAACTGAGTGCGCCGCTGGCCCTGGCCGACGCCGCGCGCGCCGCCGCGCACAGCTCATGCCGGCTGATCCTCGACCCGCAGGGCGAACACCGTCTGCGCGCGCTGGAGATCCGCGGCGACGCGGCAACGATCGCGATCGGCCCGGAAGGCGGCTGGTCGCCGCGCGACCGCACCACGCTGGAGGCGGCCGGCTTCGTCGGCCTGCGGCTGGGGCCGCGCATCCTGCGCACTGAAACCGCTGGCCTGGCCGCGATCGCGGCGCTGCAGGCGCACCATGGCGACTTGTAAGTTCGGGCACGCCCCAACGTAGGCGGCGCCGCGCCGGACGCGCTGCAGGCGTTGGCGTGCCACCGGACGCGACGCCATGCCATCGGACCTCCGTCGGCGTCCTTCCTTCTTATATGTAGCGAAACGGGCGCAGCCACCCACCTGGACTGCAGCCCAGCCAGTCGGGAACGGCGAATCATCGGCTCATGCCGAAGCTGGCCTGCCCTGCAGGAGCGACGCCGAGAGCCTCTCATCACGACGGCCAGCGCACACGTAGGAGCGGCTTCAGCCGCGACCAGGCTTTCCCGGGAAGTCCGTCGCGGCTGAAGCCGCTCCTACAGGACACTTCCCGTTGCTGGCAGGCACGCCCTGTAGGCGCGATGCGGCAGCGCAACGCAGGCATGCACTAGAGATAAAAGCCTGCGGGATGCACTCGCACGCACACCAGCCGCAGGACGCGGCCTGTGCCGGCGCGACCGCGCCCAGCGCCTCAGTCGCGCTGCTGCAGGAACCAGTTCGCCGCGCCGATCACGCCAAGCTGGCCGTGTTCGACCAGCTTCACCGGGATCTGCTCCAGCGCCGGACGCATCGCGCCCTTGTTCAAGTAGCGCTCGACAAAAGTGCTCGCGGACAGGAACGCCCCGATCTGCGGCAGGAAGCCACCGGCCAGGTAGATGCCGCCCTGCACGCCGTACAGCAGCGCCATGTCGCCGACCACGCTGCCGAGCAGGCCGCAGAACGCGGACAGCGCCTCGTGCGCGAGCGGATCGTCGCCAGCTAGCGCCGCCGCGGTGATGTCGCTCGGTGCGGCATGCGTGGGCGTGGCGCCACGCAGGTCGCACAGCACGCGATACAGATTGAGCAGACCGGGGCCGGACAGGAAATGCTCCACCGGCACATAGGAACGGTCGCGCAACAAGCGCTGCGCCAACGCCAGTTCCAGCTCGTTGCCGACCGGCAGCGCGGCATGGCCGGCCTCGGTGGCCAGCACCACGGCGCCGCCGTGGGTCGGAATCCACACCGCGGCACCGAGGCCGGTGCCCGGGCCGATCACCAAGGCCGGCCCACGCTGCGCCTTGCGCGGCCCGGCCAGATGCAGCACTTCGCTGGCGTCCATCGACGCCGCCGCATACGCCACCGCTTCGAAATCGTTGACCAGGGGCAGCGCCGTCAGACCCAGGCGTTCGCGGATCTCCGGCGGCGACAGCGTCCACGGCAGATTGGTGGTGATGACGCGCCCGTCCTCGAGTGCATAACCGGCGCTGGCGATCACGCCGCGGGTCGGCTTCGGCCCCTGCACCTGATCGAGGAATTCGCCAATGATCTCGGCCAGGCCGGGATAGTCGGCGCAGCGGTATTTGCGGTAGTCCAGTACATCGACGGCCGGCGCAGGGCCGGCGCCGGCAGCGCGTGCGACCAGGCCGATCCGGACATGGGTTCCGCCGACATCGGCAGCAATGAAAGGCTCGGCGCGCGGCACGGCCGCTGCCACTGATGAACTGCTTGCGGACACGTCTTCTCCCGTTGCGCCAGAGCAGGCGCACGCCGATTCGGCCGATTGATCGATCGAGTGTCCGACCACCTTGACAACGTTGTCAAGGTGAAATTCACCGGTTTGCCGTTTTGTCTTCACCACGTCGCCTTCTTGTGGGTGATCGCCTGGCCGTCATGAGGGTTGGCCGAGGAGGCCCGTTGCATGGGTGAACATCCGTCGCAAAATTTCGCCGCATCGCACAAATTTTTGCCACATGCCTGGCAACCCGGCAGCCCTTGCCGCGCCTGGGCCTGTCGGTCACAACGGCGGTGTCGCCGCCATCTTCCAGCATGTTTTCTTTTGTAGACAAGCACCTAGAGCAGCCCCCGGACACGCTGTGAAAGCCGGCAGAAAGATGCCGCGGCGAGCCTTGCTTGCAACCGTCAAAACCGCGTGAAACGGGTGTTGACAACGCTGTCAGCGCTACGACAGACTCGGCTCACACAAGTTTTACAACTTCAAGACATGCCACGTTCAGGGGATTCAGATACAGCGACGCATCGCCGCTCCTCCCGCGCCAAGTGGCAGGACGCGCGCTGACGCCGCAATCGGCATCCCCGAACCGACGAGACCACGCCCGCGCCGGGCACGGACGCAGCCGCGCCCGGACCAGGCAGCAGGTGCACTGCTTCATTGCTGGACTTGGTTGTTACCTGCAGGAACACAGGAAGAACCGGCGCCCTCGATGCCGCCGGTTGGCTACTTCCGCGTCAGCGACCGGACGACGCGCATCGAGATGCGATCCGCGCAGCGCCACCAGGCGCGGCGCCCATCCACAAGGCCGGGCAGCGGCCAGCACGCCGGAACATCGGTTGGCACCTCATGCCCAAGTACTCACCCAGAGGTTTAGCCAATGAATAGCCGCACCACGACCTTAGCCATCAGCATCATGGCCGCGCTGTACCTGTCCGGTAACGCCGCCGCGCAGGAAGCGCCCGCTTCCGCCAACGCGGATTCCAAGAACGTCCAGCAGCTGGATGCCATCACCGTCACCGGCTACCGCGCCTCGCTGGAGAAGAGCCAGTCGGTGAAGCGCTCGGCCAACTCCATCGTCGATGCGATCAGCGCCGAAGACATCGGCAAGTTCCCGGACACCAACGCCGCCGAGTCGCTGGCGCACCTGCCGGGCATCAGCGTGGACCGCCAGTTCGGCGAAGGCGAGAAGGTCAGCATCAACGGCACCGACCCGGCGCTGAACCGCGTGCTGCTCAATGGCCAGACCATCGCCTCGGGCGACTGGGGCGGCAACCCGACCGACACCAGCGGCCGCACCTTCAACTACACCCTGCTGTCGCCGGAAATCATCGGCCTGATGGAGGTCTACAAGACTCCGGAAGCGCGCATCGACGAAGGCTCGATCGGCGGCACCGTGATCGTGCACACCCGCAAGCCGCTGGACCTGCCGAAGAACACCATCCGCGGCTCGATCGGCTACAACTACAACGACCGTTCGGAAGAAGGCAATCCGCGCGGCTCGGCGCTGTGGAGCTGGAAGAACGACGACGAGACCTTCGGCGCGTTGATCTCCGCCACCCACGACAAGCAGGACCTGTCGCGCGCCGGCATCGAGTTCTTCGGCTACAACACCGGCTCGGGCATCTCGCCGACCGCCAACATCTCCGGCGACGGTGGTAACGTCGCGACCGCCAAGATCCCGGTCGGCATCAACAGCGCCTTCTTCCAGCAGACCCGCGAGCGCAACGGCCTGCAGGGCGCGCTGCAGTGGAAGCCGAACGATCAGAACGAGTTCAACCTGACCGGCATCTACATCAAGGGCAAGTACAACAACTTCAGCGAATCGCGCTACGTCTGCCCGGGCTGCGGCGATCAGGACAAGATCACCAGCGCCACGGTGCAGAACGGCTACATCACCCAGGCCACGGTCACCGACGGCGCCGGCAACGGCAAGCAGCCGTATGCGCAGCTGGATACCAACTACCGCGAAAGCACCGTCACCACCAAGAGCCTGAACCTGCGCCACGACTTCTATGGCGACAAGTGGGTGTTCACCACCCAGGCCGGCACCACCGAGGCCACCGGCGGCAAGAACCCCGAGTACCTGATGAAGTTCCTGCTGAAGGACGGTGGCTACAACTTCGGTTACGACGGCAGCCACACCGACGTCAACTACGACAACGGCAGCGCCGCCAACTGGGGCCTGGTCGGTTCGCCGGCTGGCCTGGCCGCCGGCTCCACCGATGCGTCGGCGATGCAGGCCGGCGGCATCTATTACGCCAAGAGCACGGACAAGGAGAAGTACTTCCAGTTCGATGCCGCGCGCGATTTGGACTGGGGTCCGCTGAACAAGCTGCAGGTCGGCTACAAGTACATCAACCACGACAACGGCGTCGACGCCCGCGGCAACCGCATCAACACCACCGATGCGATCTCGCTGACCGACTTCAGCCCCGGCACCACCCCGAGCGGCCTGTACGACGGCCTGGGTGCCAGCGGCGACCTGACCAACTGGTCGACCGCCAACCTCAACTCGGTGATCAGCTACCTGCGCGGCCAGCCGCAGGGTCCATACAAGATCGACTACGGCTCCTCGTTCGACGTCAAGGAAATCACCAGCGACCTGTACGCGCAGTTGAACTTCGAGTCGGGCGCGTGGCGCGGCAACCTGGGTGTGCGCTATGTGGACACCAAGGACAAGTCGCTGTACTGGCAGAGCAATGACGGCGGCGCCACCTACAATCAGACGCAGGTGACCAAGCAGTACTACAAGCCGCTGCCGAGCTTCAACCTGGCCTACGATCTGGACACCGACAAGGTGTTGCGCTTCTCCGTGGCCAAGGTGATGGCACGTCCGCGCTACGGCGACCTGGCCGGTTCGTTCACCATCAACAGCAGCAACGGCAACCTGACCGCCAGCGGCGGCAATCCGGACCTGAAGCCCTACGAGTCGACCAACTACGATCTGGCCGCCGAGTGGTACTTCGCGCCGTCCAGCATGCTGTCGGCGGAACTGTTCTACCGCGACATCAGCTCGTACATCGTCACCACCACCACGCAGCAGCAGCTGACCGACGCGGTGTCCGGGGTGAGCGGCCTGTACTCGGTGAGCTCGCCGATCAACGCTTCCGACGCCAAGGTCAAGGGCGCTTCGCTGAACTACCAGCAGGCCTTCGGCTACGGTTTCGGTCTGCAGGCGAACTACACCTACGCCACCGCCGACGCCAGCACCGGCCTGAACCTGCCGTACCTGTCGAAGAACACCTACAACGTGATCCCCTACTGGGAAAACGGCCCGTGGATGGTGCGCGTCAACTACAGCTACCGCTCCAAGTACTTCACCCAGGTCGGCCGCCTGAACTCGCAGGTGTTCACCGACGAGTACAAGCAGCTGGACCTGACCGCCTCGTATCAGATCAACGACTGGATGAGCGTGAGCTTCAGCGCGACCAACCTGCTCGACTCGACCTACTACTGGTACAACGAGGTCAAGTACGCGCCGATCGGCATGTACAAGAACGGCCGCGGCTACCAGGCGCAGCTGAACTTCAAGTTCTGATGTAGCACCGGCGCGCCACCGTCCCTCCACGGTGGCGCGCTGTTTCGTGTCCGGCGCGGCGGCGCCGGCATCGTCTTCTGCAACAAGGAGTGCCGTTCCATGACGACCGAGACCCGCCCCCGTGCGGACCGATCCCGCCACGCCGGAGCCGCACGCCAGACCCTGGCCAGCGCGCTGGCCCTCATTCTCGCGCTGACGGCCCTGCCCGCCGGCGCCGCGGATGCGCCGTCACCGACCGCGCCCACCGCCACCACCCTCAGTCCGGAACAGATCGACCAGCAGTGGCTGCAGGCCACCGCCAAGTACGCGCCCGAACGCGCGCGCCTAGTGCGCGAAGCCAACGACGGCGCGCGCGGCGGACCTTTCCGGCCCGACTGGACCTCGCTCAAGCAGTACCGCTCGCCGTCCTGGTACGACAACGCCAAGTTCGGCATCTTCATCCACTGGGGCGTGTTCTCGGTGCCGGCCTTCGGCAACGAGTGGTATTCGCGCAACATGTACCAGCAGGGCAGCAAGGACTACCTGCACCATCGGGACACCTACGGCCCGCAGTCGCGCTTCGGCTACAAGGACCTGATCCCGCTGTTCACCGCGCCGAAGTTCGATCCGCAGGCCTGGGCCACGCTGTTCCGCGAATCCGGCGCTCGCTACGTGGTGCCGGTGGCCGAGCACCACGACGGCTTCGCGATGTACGACTCGCAGCTGTCGGACTGGACCGCGGTCAAGATGGGCCCCAAGCGCGACGTGATCGGCGAGCTGTCCAAGGCGATCCGCGCGCAGGGCCTGCATTTCGGCCTGTCCTCGCACCGCGCCGAGCACGACTGGTTCTTCGACGGCGGCCGCCAGTTCGACTCGGACGTCAACGACCCGCGCTACGCCGGCCTGTACGGCCCGGCGCAGGTGCGCCTGCCTGGCAAGGACGACGCCGACGTCACCAACGACTGGACCCCGGTGTCGCAGGCCTGGCTGGACGACTGGCTGGCGCGCACCACCGAGCTGATCGACCGCTACGACCCGGATCTGATCTATTTCGACTGGTGGATCGCGCACCCGACCTTCCGCGGCACGCTGCCGACCATGCTCTCGTACTACTACAACCATGGCGCGGCCAAGGGCGGCGTGGTGGTGAACTACAAGCTCGGCGCCTTCCCCGAGGGCGCGGGCACCCTAGACATCGAGCGCGGCCAGCTCACCGGCATCCATACCACCCACTGGCAGACCGATACCTCGGTCAGCAACGCCTCGTGGGGTTATGTCGAGAACGACACCTACAAGACGCCGACCTTCATCATCCACATGCTGGTGGACGTGGTCAGCAAGAACGGCAACCTGATGCTCAACATCGGGCCGCGCGCCGACGGTTCGATCCCGGACACCGAACGCGCGATCCTGCTGTCGATCGGCACGTGGCTCAAGACCAACGGCGAGGCGATCTACGACAGCACGCCGTGGCGCACCTACGGCGAAGGCCCCACCGAAGTGGTCGGCGGCACCTTCCAGGACACCAAGACCAAGCCCTACACGCCCGAGGATTTCCGCTTCACCACCGGCCACGGCGCGCTGTATGCGATCGAGCTGGGCTGGCCGGCCGACGGCCAGGCCGTTATCCGCTCGCTCAAGCCGGCCGACGGCGTGCGTGGCGTCACCCTGCTCGCCAGCGGCAAGCCGGTGCCGTTCGAGCAGCGCGCCGACGGCCTGCACCTGCGCCTGCCGGCCAAGCCGGCAGGCGAACACGCCTACGTGTTCCGCATCGACCTGTCCTCCCCCACCCCGCCAACGGATCCCTCCCGATGATGAAGCGTTTCGCAGGGCTGCTGTTCGCCCTCGCCCTGGCCTGCGCCCCGGCCATGGCCAAGAACCCGACTGCGCTGTTCTATCTGATGAACACGCAGAAATCGACCAATTCGTTCCTGGCACACCTCGACAAGATCGATGTGGTGGTGCCGACCTGGTACGGCGTGGACCAGAGCGGCCTGGTCAACGGCACCCCGAACCTGTACCTGTACGAGATCGCCAAGCAGCACAAGCTGCGGGTGATGCCGATCCTGTCGATGACCGCCGGCCGCGACGGCTTCCACAAGCTGCTGCACGACGAGGACGCCAAGCAGCGCATGATCGCCGCGCTGCTGATCCACGGCCGCAAGCACGGCTATTACGGCTTCCAATTCGATTTCGAGAGCATCGCCTGGACCGACCGCGATGCCTACTCGCTGATGGTCAAGCAGACCGCCGAGGCGCTGCACAAGGCCGGTTTCAAGCTGTCGGTGGCGGTGGTGCCGAACGCACCGGGCTATGCCGAGGGCGGCGCATTCGCCAAGTGGATGTGGGAGTACTGGCGCGGCGCCTACGACCTCAAGGCGCTGAGCGCCTCGGCCGACCTGATCAGCCTGATGACCTACGACCAGCACACCCGCTGGACCACGCCCGGCCCGGTGGACGGCATGGTGTGGATGAAGAAGCACCTGGACTACGCGCTGACCCAGGTACCGAAGGACAAGCTGTCGCTGGGCATCGCTACCTATGGCTACCGCTGGTACACCGGCAATCCGGTCAAGCCCGACGGCACCGAAGCCTCCAACATCACCGCCGACTACATCGACGCCGACGAGTCGTTCCCGCTGGCGGTGGAGCAGAACGCCACCGTGCAATGGGATCCGGTGGAGCAGGAGTCGTGGTTCTATTTCTACCGCGACGACATGCGCGAATGGGTGTTCCGCCCGGACGCGCGCAGCTTCCGCGCCCGCTACGACCTGGTCAAACAGTACGGCCTGGAAGGCTTCAGTTGCTGGGTGCTGGGCGCCGAAGATCCCAAGGTCTGGGACGAACTGCCGACCGCGGCACGCTGAGCGGCCGCGCGCTCGAGATGCGACACGCGGCGCATGCGGCGCGCGCCGAACGCGCCGCGCTCACCTCAGGCTACCCCGCAGCCTCTACGATACGCATCTCGATCGCTTGAGGTAGACCGATGACTGCAGTGGGTGCACACCCCCGATTGCCGCACCGCCCGATGCTCGCCGCCGCGCGCATCGCGGCGGCCTCCCGCAACGCCTGGCTGGGGTTGTCCCTGCTCGCCTGTGGCAGCCTGCTCGGCGGCTGCGACCGCGCGCCGCCGCCAGCGCCTGCGCCTGCGGCCAAGCCCGCCGCGGCGCCGCCGCCGGCCCCGAAACACGATGACGACGACGACAAGACGCCGTTGCCGCTGATCCCGGCGCCGGCCAAGGCCGAGCGCGACGGCGGCACCCTGACCATCCGAGCCGGCGCTGCGCTGTCGGTGCCCCTCGACGACCCCGGCGCGCAGCGCGTGGCCGAGCAACTGTCGCAGTTGCTGAGCAAGACCCGCGGTCTGTCGCTGGAGGTGCGCGAGGAGACCATCCCCGCCGACGGCAGCATCCGCCTGCAGCTCAATCCCAATACCGAAGTCGCGCAGGCCGAGGGCTACACGCTGGACGTGGACCCGCGCACCATGCTGATCCAGGCGCGCGAGGAACGCGGCCTGTTCTACGGCGCGATCAGCGCCTGGCAGCTGATGACCCCCGACGCCGGCAAGGGCGAGGTGGACGTCCCGCAGGTGCACATCCGCGACTGGCCCCGCTTCGGCTGGCGCGGCGTGCTGCTCGACGTGGCGCGGCACTTCCACGGCCCTGACACGGTCAAGCGCCTGATCGACGCGATGGCCCAGCACAAGCTCAACGTGCTGCATCTGCACCTGACCGACGACCAAGGCTGGCGCATCGAGATCAAGCGCTATCCCAAGCTCACCGAGATCGGTGCCTGGCGCACCCCGCCCGGCGCCGGCACCCATGGTCTGCCCGATCGCTACGGTGGCTTCTACACCCAGGACCAGATCCGCGACCTGGTGGCCTACGCCGCCGCGCGCCACATCACCATCGTGCCGGAGCTGGACATGCCCGGGCACGCGCAGGCCGCGGTGGCCGCGTACCCGGAACTGGTCGGGGTGACCCGGCAGCGGCCCAAGGTGTCGGTGGACTGGGGCGTCAATCCCTACCTGTTCAATACCAACGACAAGAGCATGACCTTCATCCGGGGCGTGCTGGACGAAGTGCTGCAACTGTTCCCCTCGCCGTACATTCACATCGGCGGCGACGAAGCGGTCAAGGACCAGTGGGAACGCTCGCCGGCGGTGCGCGCGCAGATGCGCAAGCTCGGCATCAAGGATGCGCACGCGCTGCAGGGCTGGTTCAACCAGCAGCTGGCCGACTACCTGACCCAGCACCAGCGGCGCCTGATCGGCTGGGACGAGATCCTGGAAGGCGGGCTGCCCGCGAGTGCCTCGGTGATGTCCTGGCGCGGCGTGGACGGCGCAGTCGCCGCCGCCAAGCAGGGCCACGACGTGGTGCTGGCGCCGGCCGGCTGGATGTACCTGGACAACCTGCAGAGCGCGCGCAACGACGAGCCCAACGGCCGCCTGGCGACGCTGCCGCTGCAGAAGGTCTACGGTTTCGACCCGGTGCCGGCGGCGCTCAGCCCCGAAGAGAGCAAGCACGTGCTCGGCGTGCAGGCGGCGCTGTGGAGCGAGTACATCCCCTCCGCCTGGCATATCGACCATGCGCTGTTCCCGCGGCTGAGCGCGGTGGCCGAGGCCGGCTGGTCGCCGATGGCCGCGCGCGACTGGAACGGCTTCCTGCAGCGCATGCCGGCGCAGCTGGACCGCTACCGCCTGCAGGGCATCGCCTATGGCGACGGCGCCTTCGCCCCGGACATCGCCGTGCAGGGCGGCGACAACGCGGCGCTGGACAGCGGCCAGGCCACCGTGGTGCTGGGCAACCAGGCCAAGTTCGGCAGCTTCCGCTACACCACCGACGGCAGCGAGCCCAAGGCCGACTCGCCGCGCTACACCGCGCCGTTCGCGGTGACCCTGCCGGTCACCGTGCGTGCGGCCACCTTCGCCGACGACGGCCGCCTGCTGGCCGCGCCGCGCAGCCGCATCCTCGACCGCGCCAACCTGCTCAGCCGCGACACCCAGGGCCTGAGCTCGTGCGCCGGCGGCGAACTGGGCCTGCGCGTGCCGCTGCTGCCGGACCTGGCGGAGCAGGACACGCCGGTGTTCAACATCGACCTGTTCACCAGTTGCTGGCGCTACGCCGATGCACGCCTGGACGGCGTCGACCGCATCCGCATCGACGCCGCGCGCCTGGCGCGCAACTACGGGCTGGCGCACGACCAGGCCAAGGTCAAGCGCTACCCGGCGCACAGCGCGCGCGGCGAGTTCGAGGTGCGGCTGGGCGACTGCAAGGGCAAGCTGCTGGCCCGGCTGCCAATGCCGGCCGGCAAGACCCTGGGCGACCAGTTCGCGCTGGAAGCGCGGCTGCCCAAGCAGACCGGCGTGCACGACCTGTGCCTGCGCTCCACCGCGCCCATCGCCGGCCCGTACTACGCCATCGGCGCCGTCCATCTGATCGACACCGCGGCGCAGGCGCCCCCCGCCGCCGCGCACTGACCACGGAGACCCTCGCATGACCCAGCCGCCCCGCCGCTCCCGTTCCGCGTCGCGCACGCGCCTTCCTGCCCGCCTCGGGCTGCTGCTGGCGCTGGTCTTGCCGGCAATGGGGCAGGCGGCGGCGCCGACGACGCTGTCGCTGCAGCAGGGCTGGCAGGTGCGGCTGGCGCCGGGCGATGCCAACGCCAAGGCGCATCCGAAGGCGGCGCAATGGCTGCCAGCGCAGGTGCCGGGCACGGTGCAGACCGACCTGATCGCCGCCGGGGTCGTGCCCGATCCGTTCTATCGCGACAATGAAGCGCAGATCCAGTGGGCCGGGCTGAGCGACTGGCAGTACCAGACCCGGTTCCAGGTCGACGCGGCCCTGCTGGCGCGCCCGCACCTGGAGCTGGTGTTCGACGGGCTGGACACCTTCGCCGAGGTCTATCTCAACGGCAAGAAGCTGCTGGCCGCCGACAATATGTTCCGGCAGTGGCGGGTGGACGCCAAACCGTTGCTCAAGCGCGGCGACAACGTGCTGGAAGTGCGCATCGCTTCGCCGATCAAGAAGATCCAGCCGTGGCTGGCCAAGCAGCCGTATGCGCTGCCCGGCGCCTACGACTCGGCGTTCGGCGACGAGCCGGTAGCGCGGCACAGCTCCACCTACGTGCGCAAGGCGCCGTACAACTTCGGCTGGGACTGGGGCCCGCGCATCGTCACCGCCGGCATCTGGCAGGGCGTGCGCCTGGAGGCCTGGGACGACCTGCGCGTGGACGGCCTGCGCATCGCCCAGCAGCGCGTGGACGCCGACGCGGCGCAGTTGCTGGCGCAACTGCAGGTGCAGGCCGGCCGCAGCGGCGAGGTGCAATTGGACCTGGACGTGCTCGGCCCGGACGGCCAGCGCGTCGGCCAGTTCAGCCAGCGCGCGGTCGTCGACCCGGGCGCCAACACCCTGACCGTGCCGGTGCGCATCGCCAAGCCGCAGCGCTGGTTCCCGGCCGGCTATGGCCGCCAGGATCTGTACACGTTCAAGGCGCACCTGCGCGATGCGGCGGGCGAGCGCTTCGAGGCGCAGCGCGTCACCGGCCTGCGCAGCGTCGAGCTGCGCCGCGAGCAGGACCAGTGGGGCAAGAGCTTCGCCCTGGTGGTCAACGGCATCCCGGTGTTCGCCAAGGGCGCCAACCTGATTCCGTTCGACAGCTTCCCCACCCGCGTCGACGCCGCGCGCATGCGCGGCTTCCTGCAGTCCGCGCGCAACGCCAACATGAACATGCTGCGCATGTGGGGCGGCGGCCACTACCAGCCGGACAGCTTCTACGAGGACGCCGACCGCCTGGGCATCATGATCTGGCAGGACTTCATGTTCGGCGGCGCCATCCCACCCTACGACGTCGCCTTCCGCGAGAACACCCGCGCCGAGGCCGAGGAGCAGGTGCGGCGCCTCGGCGACCACCCCAGCATCGTCATCTGGTGCGGCAACAACGAAGTGCAGACCGGCTGGGAGAACTGGGGCGACCGCATCAAGTTCAAGCAGTCGATCGACCCGGAAGAGCGCGAGCGCATCGTCCGCGGCATGACCACGCTGTTCGGCACGGTGCTGCGCGAGGCGGTGCAGAAGTACGACAGCGACACCCCGTACTGGGCGACCTCGCCGGGTACCGATTTCGACGGCGCCGCGGACCAGCCCGACGATGGCGACATGCATTACTGGAAGGTCTGGGGCGGCCCGGCGCTGCCGGTCAACGAATACCTCAACGTGACCCCGCGCTTCATGTCCGAATACGGCCTGCAGTCGTTCCCGGAACTGCGCACCATCCGCGCCTTCGCCGAACCCGGCGACTTGCAGCCCGAATCGCCGGTGATGCGCGCGCACCAGAAGTTCGACAAGGGCAACGGCAACCAGCGCCTGCTGCTGTACATCCGCCGTGCGTTCGGCGAGCCCAAGGACTTCGCCAGCTTCGTTTATTTGAGCCAGATCATGCAGGCCGAAGGCATCACCCTGGCCGCCGAACACCTGCGTGCATCGCGGCCGCAATCGATGGGCTCGCTGTACTGGCAGCTCAACGACGTGTGGCCCGGCGCCTCGTGGTCGAGCCTGGACTACTTCGGCCGCTGGAAGGCGCTGCAGTACCACGCGCGCCGCTTCTACGCGCCGGAACTGATCGCCGCACTGCGCGACGACAAGGGCCAGACCACAGTATCGCTGGTTTCCGACCGCACCACGCCGCTGGCCGCGCGCTGGCGCATGCGGGTGATGGACCTGTCCGGCAAGGTGCTGAGCAAGACCGAGAAGCCGGTGACCCTGGCGCCGCTGTCCAGTGTGCGCGTGGGCAGCTTCAGCGATGCGCAGTTACTGCGCCGCGCCGATCCGCGCCGCAGCGTGGCGGTGTTCGAACTGCTCGACGGCGAGCGCGTGCTGTCGCGCACCCTGGTGTACTTCGACGCGGCCAAGCACCTGCAGTGGCCGCAGGCTGACATCCGCAGCGACCTGCGGGCCGATGGCGACGGCTACGCGCTGACCCTGAGCAGCGCCACGCTCGCGGCGCAGGTGTGGCTGAGCTTCGGCGACCTCGACGTGACCCTGTCCGACAACGCCTTCGACCTGCTGCCGGGCGAACCGCTGACCGTGCGCGTGCACAGCAGCGCGACGCTGGAGCAGGTGCGCGCGGCGCTGCAGGTGCGCGACCTGGGCAGCACCCTGGCGGGTGCCCCGGCCGAACCGGCGGAGGCGAAGTGATGGGCTGGAAGATGCTCCGCGGATCGGCCGGCGTGCGGTCGCGGCTGAAGCCGCTCCTACATCCGCTGGCACAGGCGCTGTGTGCGATCGGCCTGCTCGCCGCCCCGCTCGCCCACGCCGACGAGGCCGAGGATCGCGCCGCCGCGCTGGTGGCGAAGATGACCCGCGCCGAGAGGATCGCGCAGGCGATGAACGATGCACCGGCGATTCCGCGCCTGGGCGTGCCCGCCTACGAGTGGTGGAGCGAGGGCCTGCACGGCATCGCCCGCAACGGCGAGGCCACGGTGTTCCCGCAGGCGATCGGCCTGGCCGCGACCTGGAACCCCGAGCTGCTGCATGACGTCGGCACCGTCACCTCGACCGAGGCGCGAGCCAAGTTCAATCTTGCCGGCGGCCCCGGCAAGGACCATCCGCGCTACGCCGGGCTGACCATCTGGTCGCCCAACATCAACATCTTCCGCGACCCACGCTGGGGCCGCGGCATGGAGACCTACGGCGAGGATCCCTACCTCACCGGACGGCTGGCGGTCGGCTTCATCCGCGGCCTGCAGGGCGACGATCCGGCGCACCCGCGCACCATCGCCACGCCCAAGCACCTGGCCGTGCACAGCGGACCGGAACCGGGCCGCCACGGTTTCGACGTGGACGTGTCGCCGCACGATTTCGAGGCCACCTACTCGCCGGCGTTCCGCGCCGCCATCGTCGACGGCCAGGCCGGCTCGGTGATGTGCGCGTACAACTCCCTGCACGGCACGCCAGCCTGCGCCGCCGACTGGCTGCTCGATGGCCGCGTGCGTGGCGACTGGGGCTTCAAGGGCTTCGTCGTGTCCGATTGCGATGCGATCGACGACATGACCCAGTTCCACTACTACCGCCCCGACAACGCCGGCTCGTCCGCCGCGGCGCTCAAGGCCGGGCACGATCTGAACTGCGGCTACGCCTACCGGGAGCTCGGCCTGGCCTTCGACCGCGGCGAGGCCGACGAAGCCCTGCTCGACCGCTCGCTGGTGCGCCTGTTCGCCGCGCGCTACCGGCTCGGCGAACTGCAGCCGCGGCGCAACGATCCGTACGCACGGCTGGGCGCCAGGGACATCGACAGCGCCGCGCACCGCGCACTGGCGCTGCAGGCCGCGCAGCAATCGCTGGTGCTGCTGAAGAACGCCAACGCCACCCTGCCGCTGCGCCCGGGCCTGCGCCTGGCCGTGCTCGGCCCCAATGCCGACGCGCTGGCCGCGCTGGAAGCCAACTACCAGGGCACCTCGGTGCAGCCAGTGACGCCGCTGCAGGGCCTGCGCACGCGCTTCGGCGCCGCCCAGGTGGCCTATGCGCAGGGTGCGCCGCTGGCCGCCGGCGTGCCCGGCATGATCCCCGAAACCGCCCTGCGCAGCGACGGCAAGCCCGGGCTGCGCGGCGAATACTTCGACAACCTGGACCTGGCCGGCGCCCCGCGCGTGCAGCGCCAGGACCGCGTGGTCGGCTTCAACTGGGACCACGTGGCCCCGGCCAAGGGCGTGGACAAAGACCGTTATTCGGTGCGCTGGAGCGGCGAACTGCTGCCGCCCGGCCCCGGCGACTACACCCTGGCGGTGCGGGTGGCGCGTTGCTTCGATTGCGCCGGCCACGACCCGGTGCGCCTGTACATCGACGACCAGTTGGTGATCGCCGGCAACGCCGAGGACAAGCACCTGCCGGCCGGCATGCACAACGCCGACGGCCGCAACGTCGAGACCGTGCTGCATTTCGACGACGCGCGGCCGCGCCGCATCCGCCTGGAGCTGGAACACCGCGGCCAGGACCAGGGCCTGCGCCTGGAGTGGCTGGCGCCGCCGGCGCTGCAACTGGCCGAAGCCGAACGCGCGGTGGCGCAGGCCGACGCAGTGGTGGCCTTCGTCGGCCTGTCGCCGGACGTGGAAGGCGAGGAACTGCGCATCGACGTGCCCGGCTTCGACGGCGGCGACCGCAACGACCTGGCCCTGCCGGCGGCGCAGCAGGCCTTGCTGGAACGGGCCAAGGCCAGCGGCAAGCCGCTGGTCGTGGTACTGATGAGCGGCAGCGCGGTGGCGTTGAACTGGGCCAAGCAGCACGCCGACGCGATCATCGCCGCCTGGTATCCGGGCCAGTCCGGCGGCACCGCGATCGCCCAGGCGCTGGCCGGCGACATCAATCCCGGCGGCCGCCTGCCCGTGACCTTCTACCGCTCGACCAAGGACCTGCCACCCTACGTCAGCTACGACATGAAGGGCCGCACCTACCGCTACTTCAAGGGCGAGCCGCTGTTCCCGTTCGGCTACGGCCTCAGCTACACCCAGTTCGCCTACGACGCGCCACGGCTGTCGACCGCGACACTGCAGGCCGGCCAGCCGCTGCAGGTGAGCACCACCGTGCGCAACACCGGCGCGCGCGCCGGCGACGAGGTGGTGCAGGTGTACCTGCAATACCCACCGCGCGCGCAGTCGCCGCTGCGCAGCCTGGTCGGCTTCCAGCGCGTGCACCTGCAGCCGGGCGAGGCGCGCACGCTGCGCTTCGTGCTGGACGCGCGCCAGCTCAGCGATGTCGATCGCAGCGGCCAGCGCGCGGTCGAGGCCGGCGACTACCGCCTGTTCGTCGGCGGTGGCCAGCCCGGTACCGGTGCGCCCGGCGAGGACGCCGCCTTCTCGATCAGCGGACGCATGGCCCTGCCCAAGTGAGCGACGGGGCCGCCTGCGGCCCCCGTCTACGAAATGCGCCAGCGCATGCGGCGGTGCAGCGTAACTGCCCGGCCGCGTTCGCGCCGCCGGGCCGACCGACCGCGGTGCGCGGCGCCGGATGAATTTATTTTTCACAACCTATTGACAGTCTTCCGGGACAGAGGTATCGATAACACGTCGGTGCCGCGCATCGACGATGCCAGACGCGCCGAACGCCGCAGCACTTGCGGCGTTTTCCAGGGCAGTTCCAGGGGTGATGTGCCATGTCATGCAGTCGTCGCAGCCAGGACCGATGCCTCGCCGGAGTTCCGGCGCCCTGCCTGTCGTCCACGTTCCGCGCGGGCACGCACGGGGGCCGCTGCGCATGACCCGTCGCTACAAGCTGAGCGCGCTGCGTTCGCGCTCCAAGTGCATCGCCGGCTACTCGCCGCCACGCCACTGATCGCCGTTTAACGGTCCGCCCAGCCGGCAGACGCCACGCGTCGGTCGCCGTCCGCTCGTCTTGTCCTGTTCGCACGCCGCCTGGCGTGCGGCCCGAGCGTGCGCGCCTTCCGTCCACCGTGTCTGCCTCCCAGGAACGCAGCGGCGCGTCGCCTTCGGCGCGTGCCCGTACCGATCACGATCAGCGAGGTGTCACGTGGCAACCCATCCGTATTGCAAGCGCAAGGCGCTGTGCGCCGCCATTCTGGCCATCACCGGCCTTGCCGCCACCGCCCCGGCGCTGGCCGGCACCGTGCAGGGCGAACTCAAGGAGCGCAGCAGCGGCAAGCCCGCCGCGCACGCCAAGGTCGCCATCGCCGGCACCGCGCTCAGCGCCGTCACCGACGCGCAGGGCCGCTTCGTCATCGCCGACGTGCCGGCCGGGCAATACGCACTGCAACTGGACTATCCCGGTTTCAGCGCCCCGGAAACCACCGTGCAGGTCGCCGACAGCGGCGCCGCCACGGTGTCGATCGCGCTGGACGAGGCCAAGCAGTTGCAGACCATCAGCGTGGCGGCCAACCGCTACGACGCCAGCACGCTGAAGATGAATTCCTCGAACACGGTGGACGTGCTGTCGGCCAACGATCTCGAGCACACCGCCGTGCACAACGTCGCCGAGGCGCTGGGCCTGATCGCCGGCATCAACATCACCTACAGCGGCTCGGGCTACTTCGGCGGCGTCGACGGCGCCGCGCGCGGCGAAGGCATGTTCGCCTCGGTGCGCGGCCTGCCCTCCGAATACAACGTCAACCTGATCGACGGCGTCACCGTCGCCCAGGGCATGCCGTACAGCCGCAGCGTGCAGCTGAGCCTGCTGCCGCCCTCGGGCCTGCAGACCATCGTCGCCAACAAGACCTCCACCGCCGACATGGACGGCGACGCCATCGGCGGCACCCTGGATTTCCGCACGCCCACCGCCTACGACTACAAGGACGCCACCAGCGGCAGCGTCACCGTCAGCGGCCGCGTCGAGAGCCGCGCGCGCGACTACGGCGGCGACGGCCTCGGCGGCGGCCTGGCCGGCGAGTTCCAGCACAAGTTCGGCGACGAGCAGCAGTTCGGCTTCTACGCCAGCGCCTACTACGACTACCGCACCTCGACCAACAGCGAGGTGGCCGCGGCCACCAGCGCGCTCAACGACGGCTCCTGGAAATTCCTGCACGCCAATGCCGACGGCAGCAACGCGGCCGGCTACGCGCCGCAGGACAACCTCACCAGCACCGGCATGAACGTCGGCGTGGTTGCCGGCTGGGAGCGCCGCTACGGCGGCAATGCCGCCTTCGACTGGAACGTGGACGACACCCTGTCGGTGTACGCGCGCGCCACCTACGCCTACGCCAAGACCGACCAGGGCACCACCTTCGTGCAGTTGCTGCCGCAGGACGTCAGCTTCGTGCCGAGCGCCACGCCCGGCGTGTATTCGCCCAACATCAACCGCATCGCCGCGCGCTTCTGGTACGAGACAAACCCGGAAATCGCCGACCTGGCCACCTTCCAGATGGGCGCGCGCAAGACCGCCGGCAACTGGACGCTGTCGCCGAACCTGTTCTACAGCTTCGGCGACAACGACCGCCCCGACCATATCGAGATCGACGGGCGCGAGGACAAGTTCAGCCAGGCCAACTTCGCCTACTCCGGCGGCAGCCTGATGCAATACGGCAGCGGCGCCTTCCCCTACCCGCAGCTGACCCCGGCGCTGCTGGCCCAGGTCAACAACATTCCGTCGCTGTACGCCAGCAGCTACGGCGAATCGACCAAGATCTACTCCGGGCAGAAGAAAGGCGGCGCCAAGTTCGATGCGCGCTACGACTTCGCCGACGGCGCGCTGACCGCGCTGCAGTTCGGCGTGAAGTACAGCAAGAGCAGCCGCCACTACAGCAACCGCGACTGGTGGACCGGCCCGGTGCCCGACACCAGCACCCTGGGCGACCTGGGCATCTTCAACGGCGGCTACGCGGCGATCTTCCCCGGCAAGTACCACTGGGCCACGCCGCGGGTCAGCGAAGGCGCGGTGGCGCGGGTGATCGCCGACCACCTCACCGACGACGATCTGGACACCTGCGGCAGCGCGTTCTACGTCAACAACTGGAACTGCAACACCATGCGCGGCACCGAGGCGGTCAGCGCCGCCTACGCGATGGCGACGTTCTCCTTCGGCAGCCTGGAAGTGGTGCCGGGCGTGCGCTTCGAGCACACCAGCATCCACAACACCTTCTGGACCACGCCCACCGACAGCGACGGCAACCAGCAGGTCGGCTACTTCGCCGCCAACAGCACGCACTACGACCAGCCGCTGCCGAGCGTGTTCCTGACCTGGCGCCCGGACAGCGCCACCACCTACCGCGCCGCGCTGTGGACCAGCTATACGCGGCCGGCGTTCGTGCAGTTGGGCGGCGGCACCCAGATCAACATCTCCAACGGCATCACCACCATCACCCAGGGCAATCCGGACCTGAAGGCGATCACCTCGACCAACCTGGATCTGTCCGGCGAGTGGGCGACCGATCATGGCGGGTTCTTCTCGGTGGCCGGCTTCTACAAGCGCCTGCACCACTACATCTACGATGCCGGTTCCGGCCAGGCCAATTCGGGCACCAGCGGCAGCGGCACAGTGTTCTATCAGATGCCGACCAACGGCGGCGACGGCCGCGTCTATGGCGTGGAAGTCAGCGCGCGGCAGCGCTTCCAGGATCTGCCGGCGCCGTTCGACGGGCTGGGCGTCAGCGCCAATGCCACGCGCCAGCATGCGCACGCGGATCTGGGCATGGTCGGCTTCGAAGACGAGCAGATGCAGTCGGCGCCGAATGCGATGGCCAATCTGGAGTTGTTCTACGAGCGCTCGAAGTTCTCGGTGAACCTGAGCTATCACTTCAGCAGTTCGTATCTGCTGAACTACGACTTCCTGCACCAGAACGCACCGTGGGACGACCTGTGGGCGCGGCCGACGCGGCGGGTGGATCTGCATGCGGGCTATCGGTTCGACAATGGGGTGAATGTGGATCTGTCGATCTCCAATCTCACCAAGGAATACAGTTACTGGGGCCACGTGGGCCGGCACAATCTGGCGGTGTCGGACATCGTGGATGCCGGCATGATGACGCTGTTGACCGTCAAGTACGCGTTCTAGGGCGCCGCGGCGTGCGCACTGGAATGCCATCACGAAGAGGTGCCACGCGCTATGCGGGAGGGACTTCGGTCCCAGCGGGCCTTACCCACTCCGCGTGGATCAGGCCTTTTGTGGGAGGGACTTCAGTCCCGACGGGCGTTACCGGTGCGGCCTGGATCAGGCTGCATCGGGAGCCCACTCGAGCAGCGCGCGCCCCGCTTGTCGCAGGAGCGGCTTCAGCCGCGACAGGCTCTACCGACACAGCCTGGACTATGGCTCTTGTGGGAGGGACTTCAGTCCCGACGGGCCTTACCGCTGCGGCCTGCCTCAGGCTGCATCGGTGGCCCACTCGAGCAATGCGCGCCTTGGCTGTTGTAGGAGCGGCTTCAGCCGCGACAGGCCTTACCGACTTCGACTGCACCACGCTTTTTGTGGGAGGGACTTCAGTCCCGACGGGCTTTACCGGTACTGCTTGGATAGACAAGCAAAAGCAACAGCTTTCGCCTGACGGCGAGTCACTTTTCTTTGCTTGTGCAAAGAAAAGTAACCAAAAGAAGCCGCTTTACAGCAGCCGAATGGCTGATCAAGCACACCCCGCCTTCGCGCCCGCTGCGCGGGTCCGCTCCGCTGACGGGATTTTCGGACGGGGCTTGTCTGCTTCGCAGCCAAGTCCGGGGCAGTCGCCTCACGGCGCCAGCCCGCCCGCCGGGGCGAAGCAGTGCTTCGCCTTTTCCCGGCGAGCCCTGCCCCGGCCGAAAACAGCGCACATCCTTGTGCGCCGCCCCCCTGCGGGGGGTTCTGCCCGCCAGCTCCGCCGCTGCGGAGGGGACCCGGGAAAAGCAAAAGCTGAAGAGCAACAGCAACAGCAATGCTCCGGCTGGAGCCCACAATGAAGCGCCGCGCGTTCTGCCGATTCGGTTTGCTGGCGCCGTTGGGGTTGGCCGCGATGCCGGTGTTGCGCGCAGCTGCACCAAGGCTAGCTCCCATCCCCGATGGCAAACCACACACCTTCGGTTTCGCACAGGGCCGCTTCACGCTGGATGGGCAGCCCTGGCAGATCCGGAGTGGGGAGCTGCATCCGCTGCGGATCGCGAAGGCGGATTGGCTGCATCGCATCCGCATGACCAAGGCGATGGGGCTGAATACCATCGCGCTGTACCTGATGTGGAATGCGCTGGAAACGGCGCCGGGGCAGTTCGATCTGGACAGCGGCGAGCGCGATTTCGTCGGGTTCATCCGGCTGTGCCAGCAGGAGGGGCTATGGGTGTATCTGCGCCCGGGTCCGTATGTGTGCGCGGAGTGGACGCTGGGCGGGTTGCCGCCGTATCTGCTGCGCGAAGCGAACATCCGCCTGCGCGACCGCCACGACGCACGCTACATGGCGGCGGTGGAACGCTACATCGGGGCGATCGCGCCGCGCATCGCGCCGCTGATGGCCAGTGCCGGCGGGCCGGTGCTGATGCTGCAGATCGAGAACGAGTACTCGATGCACGGCAGCGACGTCGGCTATCTGCAGGCGCTGGCCGCGCTGTGGCGTTCGCATGGGGTCGACGGACCGTTCTCGCTGGCCGAAGGGCTCAAGGATCTGCGGCGGCGCCAGGCGATGCTGCCCGGCGCCGCGCTGGGGCTCGATGGTCCCGATCTGCACGATCTGCAGGCGGCCACGGCCTTCGCCGGGCAGGCGCCGGTGTGGGTGTCCGAGGGCTACCCGGGCTGGCTCACGCACTGGGGCGAGCCGCAGTTCGCTCGCCGCGACTACGCGCCGCTGCTGCGCCGCATCGCCGCCGCCGGCTATTCGTTCAATCTGTACGTGGTGCACGGCGGCACCAACTTCGGCCTCAGCGCCGGGGCCAACGCCGAGGACGACGGCTCGCAGTTCCAGCCGGCGCTGACCAGCTACGACTACGGCGCGCCGATCGACGAGGCCGGCCGCGCCACGCCTGCGTATTTCGCCCTGCGCAAGATCATCGCCGCGCAGGAGGACACGCCGGCGCTACCGGTGCCGGCCGCACCGCGCCGCGCGCGCTTCGACGCGGTGCAGGCCACGCCCGTGGCCGCGCTATGGGACAACCTCGGTCCCGCGCTGCAAACCGACACCCCCATCGACAACCAACGCCTGCTCGGCCAGGACCAGGGCCTGGTGCTGTATCGGCGGCGGATTGGGGCGGGCCAGGCGCTGCATCTGGGGCAAGTCCACGACTACGCGGTGGTGCATCTGGACGGCCGCGAGCTGGACCACGTGTCGCGGATGCGGCATCCGCGCCTGCACAGCGCGCTGCAACTGCGCTTGCCGGATGCAGAGCAGGACACGCGCGATCTGGAGGTGCTGGTCGACAGCTTCGGCCACATCAACTTCGGCCCGGCGTTGGGCGATCGCAAGGGGCTGCTCGGTCCGGTGCGGCTCGATGGGCAGGACCTGCACGGTTGGGAGGTGCGCGGGCTGGCGCTGGACGCGGACCCGACCCCGTCGCTGCGCCCGCTGCAGACATCACCGCAACGCCCGGGCCTGTTCTTCGCTACCACGTTCACCCTGGACCAGCCCGGCGACGTGCACCTGGACATGCGCGACTGGCGCAAGGGCTATCTGTGGGTCAACGGGCGCCTGCTCGGGCGCTATTGGGACATCGGCCCGCAGCAATGCCTGTATTGCCCGGGCGCCTGGCTGCGCGCCGGCGCCAACCAGGTGCTGATCCTGGATCTGCATCGCCTGCAGCCGGGCCTGCTGCGCTGCGCCGACGGCCTGGTACCCACACCTGCAACGCAGGCCTCAGCTCCCCTTCCCTCCCCGCAGGATCGCGCATGCACATGACGTCGCTCGCCGCCCCCGTCGCGTCCTCCGCCGCAGACCAGGGCGCGCCGCCGCGCACGCTGGGATTCTGGAGCGCGCTGTCGGCCAACCTGCTCAACATGATCGGGATCGGCCCGTTCATCACCATCCCGCTGGCGCTGTCGGCGCTGGCCGGGCCGGCGGTGCTGCTGGGCTGGGTGGTCGGCGCGCTGCTGTGCCTGTGCGACGGCCTGGTGTGGGCCGAACTGGGCTCGGCGATCCCGCGCTCGGGCGGACCCTACCACTACCTGCGCGAAGCCTACGGCCGCGACCGCGCCGGGCGCCTGTTCGGCTTCCTGTACCTGTGGCAGACGCTGCTGACCGCACCGCTGTCGGTGGCCGCGGCGGCGGTCGGCTGCGCGCAGTACCTGGCCTACCTGATGCCGGGACTGAGCCACACCGCGCTCACCGGCATCGCCATGGCGCTGTGCCTGTTCAACACCGCGCTGCTGTACCGGCAGGTGCGCTCGGTGCAGTTGCTGTCGCTGCTGGTCAGCGCGGTGGTGATCGCCGCCTGCGTGTGGATCGTGCTCAGCGGCGCGCTGCATTTCGACATGGCGCTGGCGCGCGAGTTCCTGCAGGCGCGGCCGGCCTCGCCGCACGGCTTCTGGCTGGGCTTCGGCGCGGTGGCGCTGATCGCGGTATACGACTACGGCGGCTACAACAACGTGTGCATGCTCGGCGGCGAGATCCGCAAGCCGCGCCGCACGATTCCGCGTGCGGTGCTGTGGTCGATCCCGATCGTGGCAGTGCTGTACCTGGGCTTGAACGTGACCCTGCTCGGCGTGCTGCCGTGGCAGCAGGCCGCGCAGTCAAAGGCCGTGGTGGCCGACTTCATGCAGGCCATCTATGGCCCGGTGGGCAGCACCGTCGCGGTGGCGCTGATCGTGCTCGCCAGTTGGGGCTCGGCGCTGGTGGTGCTGCTGGGCTATTCGCGGGTGCCGTATGCCGCGGCCGCGTCCGGCCAGTTCTTCGGCGTGTTCGCGCGGCTGCATCCGCGCGGGCGTTTTCCCACCGTGTCGCTGCTGTTCGTCGGCATCACTTCGGCGCTGGCCTGTCCGCTGTCGCTGGACGACCTGATCGCCACGCTGATGATCATCCAGATCCTGTTCCAGTTCCTGGCGCAATGCCTGGCGGTGGTGCTGCTGCGGCGGCAGCCGCGACGCCGCGCCCGCTTCGCCATGCCGCTGTATCCGTGGCCGCTGCTGATCAGCGTCGGCGGCTGGCTGGCGTTGCTGGCCACCAGCCCGCTGCCGCGGCTGCTGGCGGCGGTGCTGGCGCTGTGCGCAGGCACCGCGCTCTATCTCATCCAGGCCAAACGCGAGGCAGCATGGCCCTTCCATCAATGAAAACGCATGACGTCGCGGTGGTCGGCGAGGTCTATCTCGACCACATCTTCAGCGGCTTCACCGCCTGGCCCGGGCCGGGCGAGGAAGCGATGGCGCGGCACTACCACCGCGATCTCGGCGGCGGCACCGTCAACACCGCCTGCGGGCTGGCGCGGCTGGGCCGCAAGGTCACGCTGATCGGCGCGATCGGCGCCGGCGACCGCGCCTGGTTCGCGCAGCGCCTGGGCGCCTTCGGCGTCGGCACCGAGGGCCTGGTCGACCACCCCGCCGGCACCGGCGTCACCGCCAGCGTGTCGCTGCACGACGACCGCTCGTTCTTCACCTACCCCGGCGCCAATGCCGCGCTGGAGCCGCTGCTGCGCAGCGCGGCCGCGCTGGAGGCCATGTGCGCCGCGCGCCACGTGCACTTCGCCCTGCCGTTGCCGGCAACGCTGGCGCGCACGTTGCTGCCGGCGTTGCGCGCGGCCGGCTGCAGTACCTCGCTGGACGTCGGCTTCAACCCAGCCTGGCTGGCCGATCCGGACAACCACGCCACCTGCCGCGCGGTCGATCATTTCCTGCCCAACCAGAAGGAAGCGGCCCTGGCCGGCTGCGCCGGCGACGACGCCGCGTCCTGTGCCGCCTGGGCGCAGGCGCTGGGCCTGGCGCAGGTGACGATCAAGCTCGGCGGCGCCGGCGCCTGCGTGGTGGATGCCACCGGCGCGTGGCGGGTCGCCGCGCCCACGGTCGCCGTGCAGGACACCACCGGCGCCGGCGACGCCTTCGATGCCGGCTTCATCGATGCGCTGCTCGACCACGCCGCCCTCGATGCCTGCGCGCAGCGCGGCTGCCTGTGCGGCGCCGCCTGCTGCACCGCGCTCGGCGCGCTCGACGGCCTTCCCGATCCCCCACGTCTCAGGAGTCTCCATGAGCAGTTCCTTTCCCAACCGTAAACTCGCCCTGATCGGTGGTGGCGGCGTGCGCGCGCCGCTGGTGGTGTACGGCGTCAACGATGCCGCCGAAGCGCTCGGCGCGCGCGAGATCGTGCTCTACGATCCGGACCAGGATCGGCTGGCGTTGATGGTCGCGCTGGGCCGCGCGGTGGTCGCCGAGTTCGGTGGCGACCTGCAGGTCAACGCCGCCAGTTCGGCGGAAGCGGCGATCGACGGCGCGCACTTTGTGCTCAACAGCATCCGCATCGGCGGCATCCATCAGCGCGCCACCGACGAGCACACCATCATCCGCCACGGCTACGCCGGGCAGGAGACCACCGGCCCCGGCGGCGTCGCCAAGGCGCTGCGCACGGTGCCGGTGGCGATCGAGCAGGCGCGGATGGTGGAGCGGCTCAGTCCCGATGCCTGGCTGGTCAGCTTCACCAACCCGGCCGGGCTGATCACCCAGGCCATCAGCCGCCACACCCGCGCGCGCGTGGTCGGCATCTGCGACACGCCGGTGGAGCTGTTCCACAACATCGCCCGTGCGCTCGGCGAGCCGCCCGCGGACGTGGACTGCGAATACGTCGGCCTCAACCACCTGGGCTGGATCCGCGCGGTGCGCGTGCGCGGCGAGGACGTGCTCGACCGCATCCTGGCCGACGATGCGATCCTGCGCCAGCTGTACCTGGCGCCGCTGTTCGACTTCGACATGCTGCGCACGCTGCGGCTGATCCCCACCGAGTACCTTTACTTCTACTACGAGCGTAGTCGCGCCCTGGAGAACCAGCGCGCCAGCGGCGCCAGCCGCGGCAGTGAGATCGAACGGCTCAACCACACCCTGATCGCCGACCTGCGCAGCCGCCTCAACGCCGGCGACGGCAGCGGCGCGGTGCAGACCTACGCCGCCTACCTGCAGCAGCGCTCCGGCTCGTACATGCGGCTGGAGGCCGAAGCCGGCTCGGCCTTCGCCGACGACCTCGCGCCGCAGCCGGACCCGTTCCGCGCCAGCACCGGCTACCACCGCATCGCCGTGGACGTGATGAGCGCGCTGACCGGCGCGCTGCCGGGGCGGCACGTGGTCAACGTGCGCAACCAGGGCTGCATGCCGGAACTGGCCGACGACGACATCGTCGAGATCTCCTCCACCATCGAGCGCGACCGCATCACCCCACTGCCGGCACGGCCGATGCCCGAGGCGATCCAGGGCCTGGTGCGCACGGTCAAGGCCTACGAACACGCCGCCATCGACGCCGCGCTCAGCGGCAGCCACCTGGAGGCCTGCAAGGCGATGCTGATCCACCCGGCCATCGGCGAGTGGAGCCCATCGCGGCGGCTGCTGGAGGCCTTGTTCGGCCATGCCGGCAACGGCGACGACGACGGCGACTGCGTGTGCTCGGGACCGATGCACTGGCATGGCGCGCACCACCACCACTGAGCCGGCAGCGTGTGCGGTCGCAGGATGCATCGGACGGCCACACGTTGTAAGGTCGTCGCAAATTGGTCCGTTATAGGTACCATCAACCTGCCCTCCCGGCCGCGGCCGGCGCCTCTTGGTGCCGGCCGCGCGCGGGGAGCGTTCGTCGATTCCACGGAGCGTTCCAGGCCATGCCCACCCGCCGCGACATCCTCCACTTCCTCGGCGCCAGCGCCGGCGCCGCGCTGTTGAGCGGGACCTTGCCAGCCGCCGCGGCGGCCTCAGCGTCCTCCGCGCTGCCCAGCAAGCGGCCCCCACCGGGCAAGCGCCGCTTCGTCAGCGCCGCGGTCGAGCGCCAGTTGCGCACGGTCAAGGCCGGCATCGCCGATCCGCGCCTGGCCTGGCTGTTCGAGAACTGCTACCCCAACACCCTCGACACCACGGTCGAAACCGGCACCCGCAACGGCAAGCCGGACACCTTCGTCATCACCGGCGACATCGAGGCGATGTGGCTGCGCGATTCCTCCGCGCAGGTGCATCCCTACGTGCCGCTGGCCAGGCGCGACCCGGCGCTGCGGCGCATGTACCACGGGCTGATCCAGCGCCAGGCCGCCTGCATCCGCCTGGACCCCTACGCCAACGCGTTCCTGCCCGACGGCACCAGCCAGCGCCTGAAGTGGTCGGTGGCCGACATCACCGAGATGAAGCCCGGCGTCGGCGAGCGCAAATGGGAAGTGGATTCGCTGTGCTACCCGATCCGCCTGGCGCACGAGTACTGGCGTGCCAGCGGCGACGCCGCACCGTTCGACGACGACTGGCGCGAGGCCATGCACGTGGTGGTGCGCACCTTTCGCGAACAGCAGCGCCTGCACGGCCGCGGCCCGTACAGTTTCCAGCGACCCTCGCCGCTGGCCACCGAAACCCTGGTGCTGGACGGCTACGGGCAGCCGACCCGGCCCAACGGCATGATCCACTCGATGTTCCGCCCGTCCGACGACGCCTGCCTGTACCCGCTGTTCGTCCCCGCCAACCTGTTCGCGGTGACCTCGCTGCGGCAACTGGCGACGATGAGCGAGGCGCTGCACCACGACACCGCCTTCGCCGGCGAATGCCGCGCCCTGGCCGACCAAGTCGAGACCGCCACCCGTCAGTTCGGGCAGATGCGCGACGCCGACGGCCAGCCGTTCTGGGCGTACGAGGTCGACGGCTACGGCAACCAGTTGTTCATCGACGACGCCAACGCCCCCGGCCTGCTGAGCCTGGCCTACCTGGGCTGCTGCGATCGCCGCGATCCGCTGTTCCTGCGCACGCGGCAACTGGCCTGGAGCGAGCGCAACCCGTACTTCTATCGCGGCCGCGCCGCCGAGGGCGTGGGCAGCCCGCACAGCGGCCTGGGCACGATCTGGCCGATGTCGCTGATGCAGTACGCCCTGGCCAGCGACGACGACGCGCAGATCCGCCAGTGCCTGCAGTGGCTCAAGACCACCGATGCCGGCAGCGGCTTCATGCACGAAGCCTTCGACAAGGACAACCCGAGCACCTTCACCCGCCCCTGGTTCGCCTGGGCCAACACCTTGTTCGGCGAGCTGATCATCGACCTGCATCAGCGCAAGCCGCACCTGCTCTCGTAGGAGCGGCTTCAGCCGCGACCGGGCGTTCTCGGTAACGCCCCATCGCGGCTGAAGCCGCTCCTACAAAAAAACCGAACCCCCACCGCACCGCCGCACACCCCCGAGGACAGCACCATGGCCACACGACGCGGTTTCCTGCAGGGCGCCATCGCCCTGGCCCTGTTCGGCAGCAGCGGCATCGCGCGCCTGGCGCAGGCACGCGCCGGCAGCTACGCGCTGCCGGCCGACGCGCGCGCCAAGGCCGAGCTTACCCGCAACGTCGACGTGTTCATCGGCACCGGCGGCCACGGCCACACCTTCCCCGGCGCCACGCTGCCGTTCGGCATGGTGCAGCTGAGCCCGGACACCTCCAATGCCGACTGGGACGCCTGCTCCGGCTATCACGCCGACAACGGCTCGATCATGGGCTTCTCGCACACCCACCTGTCCGGCACCGGCGTCGGCGACATGCTCGATTTCCTGGTGGTGCCGGCCGTGGGCGAGGTGAAACTGCAGCCCGGCCCGCTCGACGACCCCGACGCCGGCTACCGCTCGCGCTTCGACCACGCCGACGAGGCCGCCTCGCCCGGCTACTACCGCGTGCGCCTGAAGGACAGCGGCGTGCATGCCGAGCTCACCGCCACCGCGCGCGCCGGCCTGCACCGCTACCACTTCCCCAAGGGCAAGCCCGCGCACCTGCTGCTGGACCTGTGTCACGGCATGCAGGACAAGCCCGACATCCCCACCCGCGTCGAGGACGCCAGCCTGCGTCTGCTCGACGCGCAGACCGTCACCGGCGGCCGCCGCGTCTACCAGTGGGCCAAGGGCCGCTACATCTACTTCGCCATGCGCCTGTCGCGGCCGTTCGCCAGCGCGCAGCTGTATGCCGACGACCAGCCGCTGGCCGCGGGCGCGCGCAGCGCCGACGGCAACCGCTTGAAACTGGCCCTGCACTACCCCGACGCCGCGCAGGCGCCGCTGCTGGTCAAGGTCGGCATTTCCGCGGTCAGCGCCGAGAACGCCCTGGCCAACCTCGACGCGGAACTGCCCGACTTCGACTTCGCCCGCGTGCATGCCGCCGCCGTGGCCGAATGGGAAAAGGAACTGGGGCGCGTGCGCATCGACAGCGACGACGAGGCGCAGCGCCGCATCTTCTACACCGCGCTGTACCACAGCCTGATCGCGCCGACCCTGTTCAGCGACACCGACGGCCGCTACCGCGGCATGGACCTGCAGGTGCACCAGGCGCCGGCCGGCTACCACAACTACAGCACCTACTCGCTGTGGGACACCTACCGCGCCCTGCATCCCTTGCTGACCCTGGTGCAGCCAGAACGCGTGCCCGACCTGGTGCAGTGCCTGGTGCGCGGCGCCCACGAATCCCCGCAAGGCGTCGCCATCTGGCCGCTGCAGGGAGTGGAGACCGACTGCATGATCGGCTACCACTCCGCCGTGGTGCTGGCCGAGGCGCATGCCAAGGGCTTCACCGGCATCGACTGGAAAGCCGCCTACCCAGCCTGGCGCAAGCGTGCGATGGACGACGACGTGCACGGCCTGGCGCTGTACCGGAAGATGGGCTACATCCCCTGCGACAAGGTCGACGAATCGGTCAGCCGCACCCTGGAATTCGCCTACGACGACTGGGCGGTGGCGCACCTGGCGCAGGCGGTCGGCGCCGACGACGACGCCAAGCACCTGCGCGAACGCTCGCGCCAGTACCGCAACGTGTTCAACCGCGAAAGCCGCTTCGTGCAGCCGCGGTTGAGCGACGGCCAGTGGGCCACCCCGTTCGATCCGCGCGCGATGGGCCACAGCGCGCAGTGGCGCGACTTCACCGAGTCCAACGCCTGGCAGGCCACCTTCCTCAACCAGCACGACCTGTACGGCTACATGGACCTGTTCGGCGGCCGCGACCACTTCGTCGCCAAGCTCGACGAACTGTTCACCACCAGCTCCGAACTGCCGGCGGACGCGCCGCCGGACATCGACGGCATGGTCGGCCAGTACGCGCACGGCAACGAACCCAGCCACCACGTCGCCTACCTCTACGCCTACGCCGGGCAGCCGTACAAGACCCAGGCGATGGTGCGGCGGCTGCTGCGCGAGCAGTACCACGACGCGCGCAACGGCCTGTCCGGCAACGAGGACTGCGGGCAGATGAGCGCCTGGTTCGTGCTCAGCGCACTGGGCCTGTACGCGGTGGACCCGGTCAGCGCCAACTACGTGCTGGGCAGCCCGCTGTTCAAGCGCGCCGAACTCGACGTGGGCAACGGCCGCACCCTGCGCATCGTCGCCCACGGCAACAGCCCGGCCAACGTCTACATCCAGAGCGCCCGCTGGAACGGCAAGCCGTATACCCGCAGCTGGCTGCGCCACGCCGACCTCGCCGCCGGCGGCACGCTGGAGCTGGAGATGGGTCCCAAACCCAATACGGCGTTCGGCGCGGGCAAGGACGATCTGCCGCCATCCTTTAGCTGATCCTCGCGTCTCGTAGGAGCGGCTTCAGCCGCGACCGGGCCTTCCCCGCAACCCCCGGTCGCGGCTGAAGCCGCTCCTACAGGTAAAGCCCGAACTCGCTCCCGGAAGAAACCCCCACATGCTGCGTCGCTCCCTGTCCGCCCTTGCCCTGTCGCTCCTGCTGTCGCTCCCGGCAGCCGCGCAGCCGACACACGCCACCGCCTGGCCCGCCTTCGCCACCCAGGGCGATCACTTCATCCGCGACGGCAAGCCGTACCAGGTCATTTCCGGCGCCATCCACTTCCAGCGCATCCCGCGCGCTTATTGGAAAGATCGCCTGCAGAAAGCGCGCGCGATGGGCCTGAACACGGTGGAGACCTACGTGTTCTGGAACCTGGTGGAACCGCGGCCGGGCCAGTTCGACTTCAGCGGCAACAACGACATCGCCGCCTTCGTCGACGAAGCCGCCGCGCAAGGCCTCAACGTGATCCTGCGCCCCGGCCCGTACGTGTGCGCCGAGTGGGAAGCCGGCGGCTATCCCGCCTGGCTGTTCGCCGAACCCGGCATGCGCGTGCGCAGCCAGGACCCGCGCTTCCTCGCCGCCAGCCAGGCCTACCTCGACGCCCTCGCCGCCCAGGTCAAGCCGCGGCTCAACGGCAACGGCGGCCCGATCGTCGCCGTGCAGGTGGAGAACGAATACGGCTCCTACGGCGACGACCACGCCTACATGCGCCGCAACCGCGCCATGTTCGTCCAGGCCGGCTTCGACAAGGCGTTGCTGTTCACCGCCGACGGCCCCGACGTGCTCGCTAACGGCACCCTGGCCGACACCCTGGCCGTGGTGAACTTCGCCCCCGGCGACGCCAAGAACGCCTTCCAGACCCTGGCCAAGTTCCGCCCCGGGCAACCGCAGATGGTCGGCGAATACTGGGCCGGCTGGTTCGACCAATGGGGCGAGAAGCACGCGGCCACCGATGCCGTCAAGCAGGCCAGCGAATTCGAATGGATCCTGCGCCAGGGCCACTCCGCCAACCTCTACATGTTCGTCGGCGGCACCAGTTTCGGCTTCATGAATGGCGCCAACTTTCAGAAGAACCCCAGCGACCACTACGCCCCGCAGACCACCAGCTACGACTACGACGCCGTGCTCGACGAAGCCGGCCGCCCCACCCCCAAGTTCACCCTGTTCCGCGACGCCATCCAGCGCGTCACCGGCACCACCCCACCAGCCCTGCCCGCACCGATCCGCTTCACCGAACTGCCGGCCACGCCGCTGCGCGAATCCGCCTCGCTCTGGGACAACCTGCCCGCCCCGGCCGCCACCACCGACACCCCGCAGCCGATGGAGCGCTACGGCCAGGCCTACGGCTACATCCTCTACCGCACCACCGTCACCGGCCCGCGCAAGGGCAGCCTGTACCTGGGCGACGTGCGCGACTACGCCCGCGTCTACGTCGACCGGAAGCTGGCAGGCAGCGCCGAGCGCCGCCTGCAGCAAGTGGCGGTGGACGTGGACATCCCCGCCGGCGCCCACACCCTCGACGTGCTGGTGGAGAACACCGGCCGCATCAACTACGGCGCCCACCTCCCCGACGGCCACGCCGGCCTGGTCGACCCCGTGCTGCTCGACGGCAAGCCCCTCACCGGCTGGCAGACCTTCCCCCTGCCGATGGACGACTCGAGCAATCTCACCGGCTGGACCACCGCCAAGGTCGACGGCCCCGCCTTCCACCGCGGCACGCTGAAGATCGGCACGCCTGCCGATACGTTCCTGGACATGCAGGCCTTCGGCAAAGGTTTCGCCTGGGCCAACGGCCATAACCTGGGAAGGCACTGGGATATCGGGCCGCAGCGGGCGCTGTATTTTCCGGCGCCTTGGCAGCGGAAGGGCGAGAACAGTGTGATTGTGTTTGATTTGGATGCTGTGGCGGAGGCGAGTGTGCGTGGGGTTAAGGGGCAGGTTTGGAGTGCGCCCGCGGATTGAGTTGTCTGAATAAAGCGACGCCCGATAACTATGGACGGAGCGGCGCCAAACAACTTGTCTACAAATTAAGGCCGCTGGCGGTTCCGCCTAGCGGCCTTCAACTTGTGACACACATCAACAAGTGGTAGCGTTGGCCTAGTGCGGGGATGCGCTGGGGAATGGCGTGGGGTTAGACGCAGGGATTATGCGACAACGACAATGGCGAAAGATTGAGTTTCGGATGCGTGCCACTCCGAAAGGCAGTGACATGGCCGCGCTACATACCTGTTTTACACACCATTTTGTCGCCGAATAGTGGTTAAACTGCTCATGAAGGCCCCAGAACCTGGACCAGACTTTGACGCAGTGGCGCGCCTGCAGTCTGAGCTACGGGGAGAATCACCTCGAGGGATCGTGCTTGTGTCAAGCGCGCTGCTGGAGGAAGCTCTGAGTGAGCTAATGCTTGGCTTTCTCTTACCGAATCCTTCGTCATCAGACTCGCTTTTTGATGGCCCAACATCTCCTTTCGGCTCCTTCAGTTCGAAGATTGACGGTAGCTTTAGGCTCGGACTCATCAGCCATCAGTTCTGTCGTGACTTGCATTTGATTCGCAAGATTCGCAATGACGTCGCGCACCGACCTAAAGGCTTTACGTTTGAAGAGCCGAGCGCTAAGGCACGCGTCCTCGCTTTGACTCAGTCACACGGAATTTTCTCCCGCAGTCCAAAATGGCTCGAGAAGCGCGGCGAGCCGTCACTACAAGAGCAATTCCTGGAGGCAGCGACTTGGATGATATTCTTTCTCGCCGCTGAGCGCGCCAGAGTGAAGGGCATCCAGCCTCGCGGCCTGGAGTTCGGATACAAGGCGTCAATAGATCATGATTCTGGGCTGCCGCCTGGAGCAACCTAACCATTCGTTCAAGCAGACGCCGCTTCGCGGCGCGGCTTAATTTAAGCGTTAGACAAGGGGAACTATATCTTGGCCGCATATAGAAAAGCGCTGATCTCATTCATCGACATACTTGGATTTAGGCAAATCGTTGGCTCCCGCAATTGTGATGAAATCAGTACCGCATTGAAAACCATGAGGCAGTTCTCGGAAGGAGATGACTCCGGCGAAGAGTTCAACGCAAGAGTCATTCAGTTCTCAGATTCGATAATAAGAATACGCCCACTGGATTCGAAGACGAATGAAGATGGAGGCTACGGGACACTTTTTCATGAGCTCCTTGATATTGGAATGATGCAAGGCGAACTTGCCAACAACAACATCTACATTCGCGGCGGCGTCACCATTGGCGATATCTCATACGAGAGTGGCAACATCTTCGGCCCAGGCTTCATCAGAGCGTATGATTTGGAATCAAAGATCGCAAATTATCCCAGAATAGTTGTAGATCGAAAAATCTTCGACGCAATGAAGATAGACAAAAGACTATACTCCTCTCACAATGATCTTGATGATGAGATTGGCTATATTGCTAGAGAGCTAAAGAGGGGTAGCGATGGAATTCACTTCATTGATTACCTTCGAGTAACGCTTAACAATATAGACGACCCCCACATAGGCGGCCACTTTTTTCTGAAGCAGCATAAGACGAACATCCTTGGCAACATAAAGTCCACCTCGGAACTAGATGGAGAGACTGGCAAGTACCTGTGGGCAGCCATGTACCACAACCAGTTTTTAGACAGTGAAATCGAGAGAAATGAGGACACTCTCGAGTTGTGGATCACAGAAGAAGAGCTACCACTTCTTGAGACGGTGCTGGACCGTCGTGTCTAAACATTCATTCAAGCCGAAGCCGCTTCGCGGCTCGGTTAGTTCAGGCGTTAGGTGCCATGGACCCACTCAGCACAGCCACAGCTTTCGCCACAATTGTCGGCCTTATCGGAAATTTCTCAGCTGAGAGACGCAACGCTGCGTCCGCCAACTACGAGGAATTCATGGAGTGGCTAATCAAGAACAATCACCAAGAGTTGGTGGCGCTAATCACACGAAGCAACACGACGGCTACTAGCATCAAGACACTTCTGAACGAAGGTCGAGAAGAGTTGATCGCTCGCCTCCAGAGCTTAGATGCGTCACTCGCGCAGCTTGCAACTGGGTTCAACGGCTTCAGAGACATTGCACTCGCAGTCTACCCAGGTGCTGAGCTATCAGATCAAGCACTGTCGCTTATCGAGCAATTTGTAGATTCCGGCGCAAGTAAGGTCTTAACCTCTCGTTACATTGACGGAGAGCTTGTGCTCCACATCCTCGAAGGTGGCAGCGGTAATCTGGCATATTCGGACCCACGATTTATCGAGGACGACCTCAATACTTTGCTTGAGTTCGAGCTACTTCGCCTAGACCATAACGGGCGTGGGGATCGGATCTACATCATTACACGCAACGCTGTCAGGTTTGTTCAGGGTTACCGTGCTGGAACCTAACAATTTATTCAAGCCCACGCGCTTCGCAGCGCGACTTAATTCAAGCGCTAGGCCGTATGAAAAAAGCTCCGCTCGCTATAAGGCCAATTTCCAACGCAAAGCGCGCCATCGTCGAGTGCTTGGTAGTGCTCCACCAGTGGATGATGTCTAAATGCTGTCTTCCGCAATGCTGACCAACCTCCAAGTCGTTGGCCGCTATAACTACGACTTCGCCTTGGTGGATTTTGCACATGTGCCAAGGGCGAGATCGCCGAGCTTGTGGCCGATGCAATCGCCGAAACGCCCTCAGGCGAAAGTGAGCGTGCTCGTATGGGAGTATGGCAGTCAATTCAGCGGCTTAGAGATCGTTAGCTGCCCCGCCCGGCCCGTCAAGCATGGGATCGGGTAGCCGATCAACCAGCGAACTAGCACCGACGCCGCTTCGCGGTGCGGCTTACTCAGATTTTAGGCGGCACAGGAGGCCGTATGGAAACCGTTAATCTCGGCGACGAGCTCAACCGAATTATGAGGACTGCTTGCCACTCCCTCTTTGTGCAAGGTGAACTGGCACAGCTAACCCACCTTGCACTGGCTTACGCAGCAAACTCCGTTAGCGATAATTCGTCTACCGAAGTCGAGATCTCCTATCCAATAGGGTACAACGCTGACCGAACAGTAGTGCCGTTCGCACGCACATACTCTAAGCAGGAGCTTCTTGAGCGGTACAACTTCCTGACCTATACGCAGCTCGGAATAAATGGCGTAATGCAGCTAGTCACTATTATGGAGTCAATGCTCGGCGACGTATTGCGTGCCGTGGTGGTGCGATACCCGCAAAAGCTCGGGGCAAAGCGGACTATTCTTGTTCAAGCGGTCCTCGAAGCATCTTCACTCCAAGAGGTACACTTGAAAGCCACAGACGCACTCGCTAATGAGTTGTCCTACAAATCACCAGTCGAGTTCGCCGAGGCAGTAGATGGCCTTATTGGCGTCAATCTTCTAGCGTCTCCAGCATTTCACAAGTACGTGGAAGTGAAGGCCACAAGGGACATCCACGTACACAATCGCGGCATCGCAAACGACATCTACGTCAGGAAGGCTTCGTCGCATGCCCGAGTCAAGCCGGGTGCGTATCTCCCCGTTGATACTCAGTATTTCTTGGAGGCGTACGAAGCCTGTTTGCAGGTTACCGACTGGCTAGAGAACGAACTTCATCAGCATTGGCATAGTGCAGAGCTCGAAAGCAGGCGTAGCCCACAACTCGCGTTCCCAGAGGTACAGGCGGGCGAAGGTGCCGCCTAAACAACTCGTGCGGGAACGACGTCCGGGAACGGGGTCAGGTTGACTTCCTAAATGAAACGCAAGGTCCAAGCCAATAATCGGTGCTTCGCAGGCATACGCCTGCGTGCCACCCGCGTAAAGGATCCAACTCATTTGATAAGTCAACCTGAACCCGTTATTCGCTCACATTGCCCACGTGAGGCATCCAAATCGACTGATAAGTGCACCTGACCCCGCTAGTGATTTTTGCCTAAAATAATGGACAGAAGACCATCATGCAAAAAGATCACCACATTTCCATAGACGCGTCAATTTTGGTTATGGGCCAAGGTAATTTCGTAAGATCCGTCGCAATCCCTCTATCTGAGCAGATGGAGGAGGCAGCAAGGTATTTTCCTCCATCTGACATTGACGACCATTTCGAAATAAAACCTCACTCAAACCTTCAAGCTTTTGTCACTGACCTTGGCGGCGTGGCAACAGTAGCTGTATTCATTAGCGGATGGGCAGCCGAAAAATTGCTTGACGAAGTTTATCAATCAATAATAAGACCGCGCGCCAAGAAGGCCATTAAAGAATTTCTTGATAAATCAAAAAGCGAAAAATATTATTCTACCGCAATTTCTGCAAAGAACAAATTCGACAAAAAGTACAATACTTGTTATATCTATTGGTCGCGACATAGAAGAGATTGAGTCCTGCAATGACCTTGTTACTGATGCCTTTAAAATGGGAATTGATCAGATCAGAAATCATCCAGATGGGACAGTCCGCTCTTACGTGATCGAAAATGGACAAATCCACTTTGGCGGACATTACAGGTCACGTGTGGACGCAATAAATGCACTAGCCAAACACATGTCGCCCGTCGGCCCAATTAAGGCAATTGGAAACAGATATAAAACGGAAGGCTAATGCCATTAATTACCCCGCAGTCGCATTCATAGCCGGCCACGAGCACACCTAGAACCTCACGCCTCATTGCAAGTTGCAATGGCATAGAAACGGGGTCAGTTTCACTACAAAGCGCATCTTCGCGCCACAGTCCATACCAGTTGACACCCCCCAAAACCAGTAGCACCATTCCTCCCAAGGAGCGTAGAAACTCCTCAGAGAGCGGCACCCACCTCCGTCAAACCGGTGGGTTTTTTGTGCCTGTTCGCAGGCACACTCCGACGCGCTGTCTGCGTCGGGAGGGCGGTGAATACAACACCCTTCGGGGAAATAAGCCCGCCGGCTCTCTGCGGTTTCTAACCTCCCGACATCCCGTCGCCATTCGGCGCGGGTTCCTGTCTGCCAAGGAGGCTGTGCCATGCGTCAACCGTCACCCCACCCCGCCGCTCCCTGCAAGCGAAAGTCGCACAAGCATCGCCACTGCCCGCAGTGGACGATCGTCGAGTCGTCGCCCATCCCCATGCTGACGCCCGAACAGGTCGCCGCCGCCAACGCCGCCGATCTTGCCCGCGCCTCGCGCGCGCCCGCCGCCCACGCCCGCCACAGCAGTGCACCGTCGGCTGCGGCCACTCCGCCAATGGCAAGCGCACGCCCGCGCTGCGCCTGGGCGGCCGCTGGATGGAAGAACTGGGCTTCACCATCGGCAGCACCCTGCGCGTGCAGGTACGCGACGGCGAACTGGTGGTGAGCGTGGCCAGAGAAACGGGGTCAGATTGACTTCCCGAGTAGAGCTGACCAGTTACAAGATCCAAGCGAAGACAAGGTACTTAATAAGTATTAGGCCCGCATACAGCCCCGCAAAACATCCACTCAACGGAACCTGACCCCGTTAGTCCAGGGCTGAGATCTCGCTCTGGTCTAGCTGAACGGCTTATCTGGTAGACAAATGTCGCCAGATGTTGTGGCTGGTTAGGGATGGGAATAGCGTGTTGGTGTAAGCGCCTATCCGCCATGGAAGATCACCATGAACCTCGCAAAGAACCTGCTGAAAGTCGTATTCGCGGCTCAGCTTCTCGTTGCCCCGCTTTTCGCCGGCGCTGCCCCCTCGTCGCCATTCATCATCACGACCACGGCAACCTATGCCGACAAGTCTCCTGAGCAGCAGGCGGTTGTGGCTTGGCTTCGGCAGCATGCTCAGTATGTAAACGGGCATCTGATCGGGGAGTTCGATAAGCTGCAGGACGTTACCGTCACATATACCCGTACAACGGACGGTCGTGTACGCCCGCAGTCGCCTGGGGATGGCCCGCCGGGCCCGCTACCACCCGGACAGCCCGGAGACACGTATTCGGTCTCGAACTGCAGTGGTGGCGTCTCCCAGTCGTGGAGCTACAAGTTCGTTTCTGGCTCGAACGGAGGCACTTGGGTGTTGGTCGACTACAAGTACGCTAGGAAAGCCTGCGGCTCCGAAGGGGCTTGAGCTAAGCGTAGGTCGACATCTGCGGCAAGTATCTGCGAACAAGAAAAACGGGCCTAAAGGCCCGTTTTCTTTGCTGAAATTTTAGCCTGGATGGGCAACCTGTCAGCCCAGACCATCGGCACTACCTCCGTGGCTGCCTACCAATGAAGCGGCCGGTCGCCGTTCGAATTGCTCCAACAGCTGCCGCGGTCGGTATAACAGCACCGATCGCTCGGGCATCTCCGTCAGATCGACAAGCACAGCTTCCCGAAATGCTTCCCCGCCGACTGATGCGCAAACGCATCGGCGATGTCTGCCAGCGCGAAGGTCTGGTCGACCACCGGTTTGATGCCGGTTGCGTCGAGGGCGCGGACCATGTCGCGCTGGTGGCTGCGGCTGCCGACGATCAGGCCCTGCAGGGTCTGGTGGCGTTGCATCAGCGCCACCGTCGGCACCTGGCCGGCAATGCCGGTCAGCACGCCGATCAGGGCGATGTGGCCGCCGATGCGGCAGGCCTGGATGGATTGCCCCAGGGTGTCGGGGCCGCCCACTTCGATCACCACGTCGACGCCGCGGCCGTTGGTGTAGTCGAGCACCTTGGCCGCCCAGTCGGTATCGCGGCGGTAGTTGATGGTGAAATCGGCGCCCAGCGCCTGCGCACGCGTGAGCTTCTCGTCGGAGGACGAGGTGGCGATCACGCTGGCGCCCATGTGCTTGGCGAACTGCAGCGCGAAGATCGACACGCCACCGGTGCCGAGCACCAGCACGGTGTCGCCGGCCTTCAGGTGCGCGTCCACCACCAGTGCGCGCCATGCGGTGAGCCCCGCGGTCGTCAACGTCGCCGCCTCGGCGTGGCTGTAGCCGCGCGGTGCGTGCGTGAACCAGTGCGCAGGACGAACGACGTATTCGCGTGCATAGCCGTCGACGCCATCGCCGGGCACGGTGGCGAAATCGGCGATGGTCGGGCCGCCATCCAGCCAGGTCGGGAAGAAGGTCGAGACGACGGCGTCGCCCACGGCGAACTCGTCCACGCCCTCGCCCACCGCCTCGACCACGCCGGCGCCGTCGGACATCGGGATGCGGCCGTCGGCGCTGGGCATGCGCCCGGTCACCACGCCCAGGTCGTGGAAGTTGAGCGAGCTGGCATGCACGCGCACGCGGAGTTCGCCGGCGCCCGGCTGGCCGGGATCGGGCAGATCGACGAGGCGGAGGTTCTCGAGGCCAGCGGGCTGGCGCAGGGTGATGGCTTTCATGAGCACGACATCCTTAGCGGAAAGGTGGCGAGGAGGCAGCGCTGCAGCAGTTGCAGCGCGACCGCGTTGCAGGCATTGTCGGGATGCACTTCCTGCATCGCAAGAACGTACAATTTTCGCAGGTACTATCAATTTTGTAGGTACAACGACCATGCGTCTGAAACGTCTGGATGGCAAGAGCGGCTGCGCGGTCGAGGTCACGCTTTCGGTGATCGGCGGGGTCTGGAAGCCGGTGATCCTGTTCCACCTGCTCTCCGGCAAGAAGCGCTTCATGGAACTGACGCGCCTGGTTCCCAATGCCACGCAGCGCATGCTGACCCTGCAGTTGCGCGAACTCGAGGAGGACGGCGTCATCGTGCGGCACGTCTACCCGCAGGTGCCGCCCAAGGTCGAATATGCGCTGACGCCGCTCGGCGCATCCCTCGCGCCGGTGCTGATCAGCCTGCGCGAATGGGGCGAGTCGTATCGCAGCAGCGAACTGTCGCGCGCGCCGGCCGACGCGCCGGAATGCGTGGCTGGTGTCGCGACGGCTACTTGATTAAGGCAAGAAAAGCGGCCCGCGCATCACGAGGCGACGTCAGCGTGGCAGGAAGCACGCCGTGGCGTCGCGGAACTTCGATGGTCGAGAGCGACACCGCTGTAGATGCAAGGTCCGACGACGCTAGTGAGCCTTCAATCGCGAAGGGACGCCTACTTGCAGGCATCAACGCTTATGCGCTGCGATCAACAAGGTCTTCCGATTACCCGACCTTGGAAGGCGTCGGGACTGAAGTCCCTCCCACAGTGGGCTTGACCAATGCACCGCAAGTCTGAGGAACGGCTCCCCCCGCGACGCGCGTTAGCGGGATTGCCCGTTGCGGCTGACGCCGCTCCCACAGCATTCTCGAATAGCGTGCCTACCGAATGCGCCAAGCTCTTGTCGAGGGACGTCATCGCCTGTACCGGCGCTTCGCCAATGCCCTTGGCGTTGGACAGGGTGACGGCGTCGGTGACCTGGTTATTGACTGCAGTGGATAGGCCCTAGAACGGTCCACAGCAGGAAGGAGACTGCATCGCTACCGCCGTCTTGCGACGGCGTTCGCGTGCATGGCTTACGGCTGCTTGAACGCGTTGAGCACGGTCAGCAGGCTGGTGAGGTTGTCGGACACGCCGGTCTGCGCGACCTTCTCGGTGGCGCCGGCGGCGGCGGTCGAGTCGAGGCTGTAGATCTGCATGACGCCCTGGTTGGCCACGGCCTGCGCCAAGGTGTTCTGTTGCTGCTGCGCGGAGACCGCGTTCCCGAACAGGATACCCGTCGAGTGCGCCATGCTCTGGTAAATCGACGCCATCGCCAAGGCCGGTGCCTCACCGACGACCTTCACGTTGGACTGGGTGACCGCATCGGTGATCTGGTCGTTGACCGCAGTGGGAAATGCCATGTAGTCGCTCCTGGGTTGGGGGTACGGCTCACGCCGTACGATCTCTGAAAACGGGGCAGTGCAAAAACTGTGGAACCATGTGCGGCGTTTGACTCGCCAACCTCGTCGCGATATGGACGCGACGAAGGAACATCGGCCACGATGCGCCGCGACAGCAGCCGATGCGTATTGCTACCGCTGCGGGGTGTATCCCCTGGCGGCATCCGCTGCCAAGCAATGCGATCCACCAACACGGCAGACGAACGAGCTACTGTCCGCGACGTGGCGCCAGGCTGGATCGCTGATGGCACGCAGCCATGTGCATCGCGCGCCGTGGCGCAAGGCCTTGGCGCACGCCGCAAAGCACACCATGCCTGTGAAAACACACACAGGCTCAGGCAGCGGGAGGCGGCGATGGCGCTCCCGGCTCCGCGGCCGGCGCATCCGCGATGAGCCCCTGCGCACGCGCCGCCTCGACCACCGCCTGCATCTGCTGGGCCAGGGTCGCGAACTCGCGATCGAAGCAGGCGCGCACTTCGGCCTGCGCGAGTTTGGCCAGGCGATCGGCGATCTGCGCCATCACCAGGTGGCTGCTGCCGCCCTCGCCGCTCTGCGGCGGACGCAATTGGCCCGGTCGTAACTGGTCTAGCGAATTGGCCGACTGGACCGCCTTGAGCACCGCCGCTTCGCTGGCCGCGGTGGCACCGTCCAGCGCGTCCCTGCTGTTCTGCATCGTCTGCTGCATCTGCTGGATCAAGCCTTTCACGCGCTCGCGCTCGGCATCGATCAGCGACGGCGACGCACCGGCCGTTTCGGCGGCAGGCGCTACCGGGGGTGCGGACGATTCTGACGCGAAGCGCCGCAGTTGCTCCTCCTCGAGAGGGAGTAGCGGGCGACCCAACCAGCTCTCGGTGAGCTGGCGCAGCGTAGCGAAATCGGATGTTTGGTTGGCTTGCATGGTGCTCCCCTGCGTGTGGTGAAACCGGTGGTGCGAACGGCCTAGGTGGACGCGGACTTGCGGCCGCGCATCATGTCCGCCTACTTGGCGATGCGCTGGTCGATCTTGTCGATGGCGAAGTCGCGGACTCGGCCTCCAGCGCGCCAGCAGCGGCCGCGACCGCCGCGGCGGCCCCCACCAGCATGTCGGTGGCCAGCACGCCCAGCGCACCCTCGGCGGCCTGCTCCATCCTGTTCTCGGCCAGGTTTTTGAGCAGCACGCTCTGGCTGGCCAGCGCCGTCTTGCTGACGCCGTCGAAATAGACCGCCGCCGATTGCGCAACCAGGCCTGGCGCCTGTCTGATCAGCATGTTCGAGCCGACCTCAACCTGCGTCGGTGCATACGCCATGGTTTCGGCATTGCTGCGCTGTACGCGCCGCGCGATCTTGCTGTCGAGCGCGTCGCGGGCCAACCCTGCCACCTCGGGGCGCGCGAGCAGGTGTGCATCGAGTGTCTTCAGCATGGATGGCGGCGTTGGCGACACGGGCGGCGATGCGGCGGCTGCCGCGCCGGCCCGCTCGCCGACGGCGTCGCGATCGGTCGCCGTTGCAACCGGTGTCGTGGCAGAAGGTCCGGTGGACACCGTCGCCGCTTCGGTGATCTGTGCATTGGTGCCGTTGGGAACTGTCATGGTTCGCTGCTGAGAGAGGAATGGCCGATGCCGTAAGCCCTGCGCATCGGATCAGGCGGGCGAGGACGGTGAGCTACGTGCAACGACGGCCGCAGAAGCCGAGCGGGCCGGCACCATCGGGGAGACAACTCCCCGAAACGGCGACGACCAAGGCTTCGCTACGGCGCATGACATAGCGACGGCAGCTACACCTCAGATGCTTTGCTTGTGCCACGCGACGTTGCAACGCACTCCTATCGTGATCGGCTGCAATGCGCAGTTCCTGCATAGCCCGCGCAGCAGGCAGCAGGCTTTGTCCATATTCGTAGACATCCCCCAAGCAATCCTCGCGCCTTTCATGAGGGCAATGGCAACACACCACATTCTGGCGGTAGCCACCGCTCGCTCCGGCGCACACGTTACGGCGTTCGGCTCGGACAACACGCGCTCCAAGCATCGAGGACGACGTCGCAAAAGGCTCGCCTAAAGGTCCGCGCTTGGTGCTTGCATCGCGGCGCCGGCCAAACACGGGTATGCCTTGCAGAATCAGGGCGGACGCATGCATCGTCGACTGCCAATCACGAATCGCGAGGAGGGGCTGCGCTTGCGCCGTACCCTCACCCCCGACCCCTCTCCCGGGGGGGGGGGGGAGGGGAGTTTGCACTGTCGCGCGCACCATCTTATTCGCAGCAATGTTGGAACCACTGTGCCTGCGTACAGGCACCTTCACCACAAACGCCGCGCCACAACTCCAACGAAAAAGCCGCACCCGGCTTCACGCCGGGCGCGGCTTCGGTCTTACGTCGCGGGCAGATTCAACGCGTCGCGGAGGCGCCCACGTTGAACAGCTGGAACTCGCGGATATGTGCGGCATCGACGCTGGACAGGATGTTCAGGCGCACGCGCGAGGCGGTGACCGCGGGGAAGTGGTCGATCTTCATATGGCCGATCGCCTGAGCCTGCGCGACCTTGACCCAGGCGCCGTCGCGGAACACTTCCACCGCGTACTTCTGCACAAGTTGGCCGTCGTTGAGCCATTCCATCGACATTGCCGTGTCGAAGGTCACCGGCTGCTTGAACTGCAGCTCCAGCGTGGCGTGGTGCGTGCCGTCCGGCGCGCTCCAGAACGTATCGCGGTCGCCGTCCACCGCCGCGGCGATGCCGTCGTCGTTCTTGAGCCGGCCACGCACCAGGTTGCGGTCGGCGCCGTAGCGCGCCTGCAGCGCCTGGCCCATTTCCTCCAGCCGCTTGACGTCGGCCTCGGGCAGCAGGCCGCGCTTGTCCGGGGCGATGCCCAGCACCAACTGACCGCCGCGGCCGACGCTGTCTTCCCAGATCTGCACCAGCTCGTCGACGCTCTTCAGCGTCTGGTCGCTGTTGGGGTGCCAGAACCACTGCAGCTTGTGCAGCGGCGTGTCCACCTCGACCGGGCGCCAGCGCAGGTAGCCATGGCGGTCGATGGTGTTCCAGTTCTCGCCCTCGATCACCCCGGCTTCGTTACCGACCCAGCGCACGTCGCCGTACTCGAACAGCGCGGTGTCGGCGAAGACCATGGCGTTGGGCTGGTAGGTGCGCAGCTCCTCCATGTACTTGTCGAAGTTGTACACGTGGCCGGCGCTACCGGCGCCGTCCAGCCACCACTCGGTGAGCGGGCCGTAGTGCGAGGCCAAGTCCACCAGCTGCGCGGCATAGAACTTGTCGTAGGCCTTGGGATCGGCGTACTTGGGCTCGTGGCGATCCCACGGCGACAGGTAGATGCCAAAGCCCATGCCTTCCTTGCGCACGGCCTCGCTGGTCATCTTCACCAGGTCGCCCTTGCCGCCGAGCCACGGGCTGTTCTTCACCGAATAGGCGCTGTCCTCGGTGGGCCACAGCGCGAAGCCGTCATGGTGCTTGGCGACCAGGATCAGGTACTTGGCGCCGGCCGCCTTGGAGGCGCGGGCCCACTGCGCCGGGTCCACCTGGTCGGGCGCGAACACCTTGGGACTGGCGGTGCCGTCGCCCCACTCGCGATCCAGGAAGGTGTTGGTGCCGAAATGCACGATCACCCCGAATTCCAGGTCCTGCCAGGCCACCTGCTGCGGCGACGGTTTGACCTCGGCGAAGTTCTCGGCGAGCAGCGGCGGCGCGGCCAGGGCGGTCAGGCCGAGCGCGGCCAGCCAGCGGAGCGGAGAGAGCGGGCGGTTCGGCATGGCGGATCCTCGCAATCGTCGGTCGGGCAGGCGGCGCTGCCGGTGGTGTCAGCATATGGTATTTAATTGATGATAAATAGGTATCCCCGTTTGCGGGACAGGACCGTACCACATGATGTCGCCTTCGCTGTTTCCCCTGCTGTCGCTGTTCGCCGTGCGCGCCATCGCCGGTCCGGCCGCCGTCGCCCCGCCGCAGGTGCCGCCCTCGCCCATCGTCTACAGCGAATTCGTCAACGCGCAGGCGCCGACCGCGCAATGCCACGCCTCCACCCTGGTGGAAACCCGCGATGGCCTGCTCGCGGCCTGGTTCGGCGGCCGCCACGAGGGCGCCGACGATGTCGCCATCTGGGTGGCGCGCCGCGACGCCAACGGCTGGCAACCGGCACAGCGCGTGGCCGATGGCGCACAGGCGCAGGGCGCGCCGCTGCCGGCCTGGAATCCGGTGCTGTTCCAGCCCGCGCAAGGGCCGCTGCGGCTGTTCTACAAGGTGGGCCCCGACCCGAAACGCTGGTGGGGCATGCAGACCACTTCCAGCGACGGCGGCCACCACTGGTCCACGCCCGAGCGCTTGCCCGCCGGCATCCTCGGCCCGATCAAGAACAAGCCGGTGCAGTTGCCCAGCGGCCGCATCCTCAGCCCTAGCAGCAGCGAGGACGCCGGCTGGGTCGCGCACATGGAATGGTCCGACGATAACGGCGCGCACTGGACCCGCGGCCCGGCGATGAACGACCCGGCCAGGATCGGCGCGATCCAGCCCAGCGTGCTGCTGCACAAGGACGGCCGCCTGCAGGCGGTGGGCCGCAGCCAGCAGAACCACGTGTTCAGCACCTGGTCGCGCGACCAGGGCCGCACCTGGGAACCGATGACCCTACTCGACCTGGCCAATCCCAATTCCGGCACCGACGCGGTGGTCCTGGCCGACGGCCGTTCCCTGCTGGTCTACAACCCCACCGAGGCCGGAAAGGACTGGTGGGACGGCCGCGGCATCCTCGCCGTCGCCCTGTCCGACGACGGCCTGCACTGGACCCGCGTGCTGACCCTGGAAGACAGCCCCAAGGACGAATTCTCCTACCCCGCGGTGATCCAGACCCGCGACGGCCAGGTGCACATCAGCTACACCTGGAAGCGCACGCGCATCAAGCATGTGGTGCTGGATCCGAAGCGGTTGGGTGTGGAGTCAGCGGCGCCTGCTGGCGGCAGGTGAATCGTGCTCGGGACCCGGGGCCCGGGACCGGGGACCCGGAGAAGCAAGAGCAAGAGCGCTCCCTGGCGATCGGATCAGACTGTGAAATGGGCCTTTTCGGGCCCCGGGCCGCGGGTCCCCGGTCCCGGCTCCTCCAACAACGCCACCATCCGCCGCACGCGCGCCACATCGGTCTGCATGCGGTCGCCGCCCAGGCTGCGCACGTGCGGATGCGGCGCCAGCGCCCGCGACGCCAGCGGTCCACGGGCGGAGCCATGAAACTCGCGCGCCCCCGTGCGCGCACGCAACTGCGCCAGGTTGGCCTCGGTGACGCCGGATCCCGGCATCACGCTCAAACGCGCACCGGCCTGCTGCACCAACGCGGCGATCATGTCGGCGCCCTCTTCGGCAGTCTCGCGCGCACCGGAGGTCAGCACACGCTCGCAGCCCAGCGCGATCACGTCCTCCAACGCACGCCGCGGATCGGCACTGACATCGAAGGCGCGATGGAAGGTGACGCCGAGCGAACCGGCCGCAGCGATCAACTCGCGCATCGTCGCCATGTCGACCTCGCCAGCCGCGGTCAGCGCACCGAGGACCACGCCATCGCAACCCAGGCGCACGCACTGCTCCACGTCGCGACGCATCGCCTCCACCTCCGCCGCGTCGAACACGAAATCGCCGACCCGCGGGCGGATCAGCACGTACAGCGGAATGCGCAGCCGATCGCGCACCGCTGCCAGCGTGCCGAACGACGGCGTCAGCCCGCCGCCATCCAGGCCACCGCACAACTCCACCCGCATCGCACCGCCCTCCTGCGCGGCCAGCGCCGAGCCGATCGCATCGGCCGCCACTTCCAAGCCCATCGGTACGCTCCCGCTCATGCCGCCGGCGCCGCGAAATGGCTCTGTCCGGGCAGTAGCAGATCCTGCCGCTGCGCATCGCAGACCGCGTAACTGAAACCGGGCTGGATCGCAAACGCACCGACCTCGCCGCGCTTGTTCATCGCCAGGAACCCCACCTGCAGATCGCGGGTGAGCTGCGGCTTGCGCCGCACGATGCGCATCACCACCTCGCGGCAGGCCTCGGCCGGACTCTTGCCCTGCCGCATCATCTCCACCACCGCGAAACTGCCGACGTTGCGGATCACTTCCTCGCCAACACCGGTGGAAGTCGCCCCACCTACTTCGTTGTCGACGTACAGCCCCGCACCGATGATCGGGCTGTCACCAACTCGCCCGTGCATCTTCCAGGCCATGCCGCTGGTGGTGCAGGCGCCGGACAAGTTGCCGTGCGCATCCAGCGCCAGCATGCCGATGGTGTCGTGGTTGTCCTTGCCGCCGGGCAGCGTGCCACGGCGATAGGCACGGTTCTCGATATTGGCCTCGGGCGCATAATGCGAGGTCTTCAGCCACTCCTTCCACGCCTGCTCAGATTCGGGCGTGAGCAGCTTGGTACGCTCGAACCCCTGCGCCAGCGCGAACTGCAGCGCGCCATCGCCGACCAGCATCACATGCGGCGTCTTCTCCATCACCCGCCGCGCCACCGAGATCGCATGCACGATGTCCTCCAGCGCCGCGACCGACCCGCAGCCGCCGGTGTGATCCATGATGCAGGCATCCAGCGTGACCCGCCCATCCCGGTCCGGATAACCGCCCAGCCCCACCGTGTGATTGTCCGGATCCGCCTCCGGCACCCGCACCCCGGCCTCCACCGCATCCAGCGCCGCGCCGCCGCGCGAGAGCACCTGCCACGCCGCCTGGTTCGCGGCGACGCCGAAGTCCCAGGTGGAAATCACCCGTGCTGCGCCGTGTGGCAAGGGGCCGACGCCGGTCTTGGCCTGCGCCTTGGCCACGGCGGCGCGTACGCCAGGAAGCACACCGCCCAACCCGGCGGCCAGGGCGCCGAAGGCGGCGGTTTTCAGAAAGTGGCGGCGTTGCGGCATGGGGAGGCTCCGGCGTTGGGAGGGCACGCGGGACGGGGCGCGTGCGTAGCCCTACATCATGCGGCAGAGCGGGATGGGATTAAACGGTCTGCTTGGCGCTACAGGGTTGTCTTGGCCATTTGCTCCGGCAGAATTGCATCGAAGCATGCCTGAACTTTTATCAAGCTCATCACGTACTTCCGAAGAGTACCAACGTTACTCGTCAATCATCCAGCCACTACAACCTAGTTGGCACCTTGCATAAACCTCCAAGCCCCCCACTAGAAACCGGCTCAATATAATAGAATTTTTTTCCATCGCGCACTTTCAGCAGACCGAGCCCCTCTCCACCACACCTATAACAATAACCCCGATAAGGTCGCCTCACTCCAAATACAAACATGAAAACAATTTCGCAACCACTAAAACCGCGAAGAAATTTGCTTATCTTCCTCAATGACGCAGCAATTAAATCACTTACTACGAGTTCGAAAGCAACGCGACACCATCCACCCTGCAAGAACATAAATTGCCATGCAACACAAAAAGAATAAAAAAACTCTTATGTAACTTCCGAACAGTTCAAGATGGTAAGCAACGCCAATGCATAAAACGACGAACGCCAAGTCTACTAGCTTTTTTTTTGGACATTCATCGCTCCATTATTTTGTATTCAATCCAACTTTTTGTCTTATCGTTGTCACTGAGCTTGGCCAGTGCGCTGTTGGCGTCATACAAGCATTTCAGCAAAGTTTGGAATTGCCCGCCGCGCCGCATCAGCAAAGCAATTCCACTGCGGAAGGGCTCCAAAAATAAAATAAATTAACTCTTCTTCAAATATTTATCATATGAATATGATGCAAGCGCAAGAACATCCACAATAGCTAAACCCATGAACAACATGACGAGCAACCTATAGACCCTGAGCCCAATAAAATACTCTATCGCCCAACATGAAATAAGCCCAAAAAATGCAAGCAAAAATATCGAAAAACCGACAAGCAATTTCTGATCAGATCTGATTTTTTGCCAGTTTATTTTGTGCATAGAAATGTCCTTGTCTGACATTGCTGAAAGCCACCGGAGACCTGACTACCTATACCAGCATTTATTCCTAAAGATGCACTTCCATCCTTGGAAACTTCAACCGAACCTTTGGCCCCAGCTCCTTCCATTGCACCTATCTGCAACTGAACCGAGCTACTTTTCCCTTCAGACAAACCGCCCGTCCCACAGGAGAAACCTGCTGTCCCACCTAGTCCCCCAATGAAACCACCGGCCACCGGCGTAGTACCACACCCCTTCATATATAAGCAAATCTTGCCACTCGTATCGAGGGCAATGCCACCCTCACCACTGCCTCCTGCGGCAAAATTTCCGTAGGAGCCACCTAAGCTGAGCTGAAAATTCAACTCTCCGCGATATCCGTGTTTTTGAGACTCTCGCCAGCGTTCTCTTTGCACTCCGGGGGGGAATGACCACCAGCCAGGAGACTCAAGGCCGTAAAGATCTTTTGAATAAGCAGGATTAAGGCCCACATAGGCGTACGTACTCATACCTCCGCCCAACCCAATCGGATCACTCTGCACATACCGCCCCGTACCGGGCTCATAGTCGCGGAAGTAGTTCTGGTTGAGCCCACTCAGCGCGTCATAGCGCTGCCCCGGGAACCGCATATCGAACACAAAGGCCGTGCCGTCCTTGTCCGGGTCCTGGTCTGGGGCGGTGGCGCCGAACGCTTCGCCCTTCAGGTCCCAGCGCCAGATCGCCACGTCGCGGACCGGGTCGATCACCGCGCGCGGGGTGCCCAGGTGGTCTGGTTGCACATAGCGCAGCGTGTTTTTGGCGAGTACGCCCACCGGCAGGTCATCCAGCCAGATCGCCTGCTGCACGACCGCACCGTTGTTGTCGTAGTCGCCCAGCCAGTGACCACTCTCGTCGTACAGCGTGTAGGTATTGGTCTTGCCCACCCGCCTGACCTGCTCGCCACGGCCATTGTAGGCATAGTTCGCCACGGTGGTGCTGCTACGCTTGACCTGTGTCAGCCGGCCGTTAGCGCCGTACACGTACTGCACGGCGGTGCCGCCGATCGCCGTGGTGTTGCCGGCCGCGTCATAGCTACGTGCGGTGCCGGCCACGCTGCTCAGGCGATGGCTGGTGGTCGGATAGCTGTAGGTCTGGGTGCTGGTGTTGACCTTGGCGCTGAGGCGGTTGCCGGTGGCGTCATAGGTGTAGCCGTCGATCACCGTATCGGTCGGACCATCCTTGAACGCGGTCAGACGGCCCAGCGGGTCGTAGTCCAGTTTGATGACCGGTGCGGTGTTGCCGGGCGCGGTCAGCGCGCTGAGATTGCCGACCGGGTCGAACGCGAAGCCCACCGCAAGGCCATCGCTGCGCGTGTCGTTGACCGCCAGCGGGCGGTAGTCCTGATCCAGCACGCGCTGCATCGGACGGCCGTTGCCGTAGGTCCACCCGGCGACCGGGCCGAACGGATAGTAGGTGGCCTGGTTCAGCAGCACCTGGCGGGTGCCGCCAGGTGGGGTCACGCCGACCTCGGTGGTCTGGCCCTGGGCGTTGCGTACGTAGTCCACCACCGCCCCATCCGGGTAGGTCAACCGGCTAAGTTGCCCGGCCTTGGTGTAGGCGTAGCGGACCACGAACACCTTGCCGTTGGTGGTCTGCACCTTGCGCACCAGACCGCCGAAACGGTCGTAGCAGTAGTCGGTGCTGCCGCTGCCGTCCTGCATCCGGGTCAGGTGGCCGACGCCGTAGGTCTCGCCGCTGGCGCAGGTGCTCTGGCTGACGTCGTAGGTGTAGCTGACGTTGAGGCTGGTGGTCGGATAGCCGACCTGGGTCAGGCGGTTCAACGCGTCGTAGCCGTAGCTGGTCTTGATGTTGCGCGCATCGGTCTGGGTGGCGCGGTTGCCGGCGCTGTCGTAGGTATACGTGGTGCTGCCGGTGTCTGGGCTGGTGAGCTTGGTCAAGTCGCCCAGGCCGTTGTAGGCATAAGTAGTGTCCAGGCCCTTGGGGTCGGTGACCTTGGTCAGGTTGTCCAGCGCGTCGTAGCCGAACTTGGTCTCGGCAGCGATGCCGCCCACATCCTGCAGGGTACGCGCCAGGCGGTTGAGCGGGTCGTAGTCGTTCTGGGTGACATGTCCGAGCGCGTCGGTGACGGTCTTGGTGTTGCCGTTTGGATCGTAGCCGAAGTCGGTCGGATCACCTTGTGCGGTGGCCTGCGTCACCAGTTGGCCGAGCTGGTTGTACACCCGCGAGAGCGTGCGCTTGAGTGTGCCCGATGCGTCCTTGGTGTCTTCCTTGGATCGGTTGCCGGCATTGTCCAGCGTGTAGTGGATGGTGTTGCCGGCGTTGTCGGCGATATCCGTCAACCGGTGTGCGGCGTCGTAGGTGAAGCGGGTGAACGCGCCATCAGGCTGCGTCACCTGCTTGACCAGACCAGTCGGCCAATAGTCGATCGCGGTAATGCGGTCGTCGCTCTCGCTGCTGTCGTCGGACCCGCGCACCTTGCTGGCGGTCAGCCAGCCACGCGGGTGGTAGGTGTAGTCGGTGACCACGCCGTTGGCGTTCTTCGCCGACAGCACGCGGCCGGCGCCGTCGTAGGCCAAGTACTCGGTGATTTGGCCCAGCGCATGGGTCACTTTCCACAGGTCGCCCTTGCGGTGTGCGCAGCTGGTCGGGGACGTGGCGCAGGTGGTGTCGTCGGCGGGGTAGTAGGTGAACGTGGTGGTGTCGTTGACGTCGGCGCGCGCGCCGTCGACCGACTTGGGCAGGCCCAGGATCGGGCAGGTGCTGTCGGTCGCCGCCACGTCCGCCGCTTCGCAGTAGCTGTAGGTGACCGTGCGCTGCTTGCCTGAAGCCGTGTCGCTGCTCGTCATCTGCACCGGCTGCAGGCGATCGTTGTAGCTGTAGGACACGGTACGCCCACCGGTCTGCACCGACAGCAGGCGATTGCTGCCGGCCGCGGTACGCGTCGTTGTGGTGCGCTCCTGTGGTTGCCCGACCGCCTCGCGCACGGTGTGAATGTTCACCACGACACCGTTCTCGGTCGCTTCGGCATAGCTGTGCTGGGTCTGGACGCCACGGCGATCGGTGACGCTGCTCAGCCGGCGGCGGAAGTCGCTGGACTGGTCATTGTAGCTGTACTGCAGCGTGCCGTCGGTCCTAGCAACGGCGGCCACCTTCGGCGAGACACCACCGGCATCGGTCATCGTGTAATCGTTGACATCGCCCAACGCGTCGGTGACGCGGGTACCGGCGGCGGAGTACGCCAGGGTGATGCCGTCGATGCCACCGGCGTGCTGGCTGGAGATCGCACGACCGACCTCGTCGTAGGCGAAGGTGCTGAAGCGCTGGCCGTCTTCCGTGGTCACACCGGTCAGATGGCGCGGGAAGCGCGTGTCCTCATAGTGATAGATCCGGCTCTTGCCGTCTGCATACGTGACGCCAGTCAGGCGCTGCTGGTCGTAGCTGTAACTGACCAGTTGCACCCCACCGGAGACGACGCCGCTGATCAGTGCATCGTCGTTTTCGTCTGCATACACCAGTTCGAGGGAGCGCCCCTGCAGCGAGGCGATACTCTGCAAGCGCCCACGCGCGTTGTAGCCATACACCCATCCACTGCCATCCTCGGCCATGCGCGAGACCAGCTTGCCCTTGGCATCGAAGGTGTAGATCGCATCCTGGCGATACAGGATCCATTGGTCGCTGTTGGCGACGATGCGCTCGTCCGAGGCGTTGGCCGCGCGATATTCAGAACCCATCTTGCGGAACGGCACGGCATAGCCGCTGCCTTCCACCAGGCCAAGCGTATCGCCCTGGATCGTCAGGTGCAGACTGTGCGAGAAGGTCCAGCCAGGGCCGAATCCACCCGTGTTCAGCGCGATACCCGAGTGGTAATAACGCGTCAGGGTGATCCACCCAAGATCCAGGTCGCGCTCGGTCTGGAATTTCTCGCCGGTCTTGACGTCGCAGGGGTTGCCTCGCATTCCGGAGTTGCCGCCATTTTTTTGCGTCTCGCATTGCAACGTCGAGACTTCGATGGTGGCGAAGATCTCTTTGTTGGTGCAACCTTGGTCGCTAATGTGCCAGGACGCGTAAGGCTTCGGGCATTCGGAGCGCCGCGTACGGCTCATATACGTGATGTACTCGTCGGGGCCGCTGCAATCTTCATAATAGGTATGAGCGCTGTATCCTCTGCTCTGACCTTCGATGCCGATGTCATACTCGGGATACGGGCCAGAGATAGCTCGCCAAGCCTCTACCGGCGAGACTGAAGCTGGAGGGCACGCGGGCTTTGTAGCGCTGACTTCCTGGGCAAGAATGATGGCTGCCTGCTCTTCGGTCGGAATCTTGGAGGTGTGCCAAGTGGTATACATCCACTCTTCGTCAATGGCTTTGGTACGACCCATCCAATAGGTGATCACCGATGACCCATTTTCCTTGACGACGGTGTCCTTGATCGTATCGACGTACTGGTACGCGTCCTCCATGTTTTGAGGCCCAGGAATCGCCTTGATCGCGGCCTCCGCTTCGGCTTGGGTGGAATAGACACCACGGTCATTCCCCTCCGCATCGCGTAGCTGGAACTGCTGCTTCTTCCCTTCTGCCGCTGCGAATGCGGCCCCTGACAGAAGGAGCAGCATCGCGATCAGAAGCGCGAAGCGCATGGCGCCGAAATAAGTGGGAGTGCGGGCGGTAGTGATCATTGCGCGTCCTTGCAAGAAGTCCATCAATTCGGTCGAATCAGGGAGCAGCAGGATGTCGAGCGGGTCCATGGGACTCGACCGGCCTCCTTCTGACGCGCAATAGCGCATAGCCAACGGCGGCCGCTGGTGCGGTCGCAAGATCGGGGCCATCCAAATAAAACGCGTGGCATTGGCCAGATCGGCTCATCCCTGAGCGAAGCAGTACAGCGAACGGAAACCACACGTTGCGCATACGACAATCCTTGTCATGACGATCGACGATGCTAGACGAAGCCACTTACCCTGGCAACACGCTGAAGCGCGCTCTGCTCAAGCAGGCAGAACATCGGCGATGGAAGTTGCAGCTTGCAGTCAGAAGCAAGACGGCCGCAAGACTGATCGCCCCTACTCTGCCACCGCAAACCGCTCCACAACCATCCCCTCGATCGCCTCAAGATCCGGCAGCAATGCGCTCTGCTCGCCCAGCAGCACGCGCATGTGCACGCCGGGCGGGAGGGTTTCTTCGGAGGCGTCAGCGAGCAGGCCGTCGCGGGGGACGGAGATCAGTTGCGGGAAGGATTGGGTGAGCAGCGCCAAGTACGGCAGGTCGGGATTGCCGCCCAGGGCCTTGAGCACGACGATCTTGTTGTTGGTGGCGACGGTCTCGGCGCCCAGGCCGGTCAGGCGGGCGAAGGAGACCAGCGGGACTTTCCAGCCGTACCAGGCGATCTGGCCGAGCAGCCAGTGCGGAGCGTCGGGCAGCGGTTCGACCGGAACGCGCGACATCACTTCGGCGATGGTGGCGTTGGGCAGCAACACGCGCTCGCTGCCGGCCAGGATGAGGACACCGCGGATTTCGTCGTTGCTGGCGTAGCTGCTCATGGAGTGACTTCGTCCTGAAAGCGGAAAAAACGCGCGGTGCGGGCGCGGCGGGGAATGGCGTGTGCCGCCTCGCTCAGCCGCTCCACCGCGCGGTCAAGGCCTGGGCCAGTTGCGCCGGATCGCCGCCGGGATGGCCCTGCAGGATCAGTTGCGCGCCGGCGGCGGGGTCGTAGCAGCCGTCGCCGGATTGCCCAGCCACCCAGGCGCCCTGCGCGGCAAGTGCCAGTACGGCGTCGACCTGTTGCGGATCGCTGCCACTGAGCAGCAGCACTGCGCTGTGTGCGGCCGGCAGGCCGGCGACCACCGAGGCGCCGGCGTCCTGGGCGACGAAGCGCAGGCCGGCGGTGCCCTGTACGCCGACGTCGTCGGGCAGGATGTAGACGTTGCCGGGGGCGACCGGCTCGCCGGCCTCGGCCAGCAGCACCGGCAGCGCGGACACGCGCGCGATCTGCTTGACCAGGTTGCCGTAGCGGCCGCCATCCAGGCGCAACTGCACCAGCAGCGGCAACGGGAAGCGTTCCGGCAGCGCGGCGAGCAGGCGGCGGATCGCGTCGGGGCCGCCGATGCCGGCCATCACCAGCACCGCCCCACGCGCGACGTCGGCGCGGGTGCCGGCGCCGCTGGTGGACGCGGGCTCTTCCGACTCCAGCGCGACCAGCGACAGGCCTTCGGTCGAAAATTGCGGTTCGCGTTGCGGCACGCGCGGCGTCGCGATCAGCGGCGTATCGTCGTCGACCAGCGACCAGGCACTGGCCGGCAGCGCCGCGGGTGCGGCTGTCGGCGCAGCCGGTGCGGCATCGGCAGGCGCTGCAGCCGGGAACGCCGGCGCGTCGCTGGCGGCAGCTTCGGCGCGCGCAAACTGCAGCTCCTCGAAGCCGGGGGCGACATCGGCCGGCGGCTGCCAGGTGTACATGCCATCTTCTGGCGCGGCCTCGGCGAAGCTGGTGGCTTCGTCGACGTGCAGGCCGATCGGCGCGGCGTCGTGCAGTTGCGCCGGCGTCGCCGGCAGGCCCGGCTCCGGCTGCAGGCCGGCCTCGGTCTCGCGGCCGGGCGGCAGCACGTCCTGGTGGCCTTGCAGCTTGGCCGCCAGGTGCCGCGCCCAGCGCTGCACTTCCCATCCTTCGCGGCGCGCGGCCAGTTCGGCCTCGTCGAAGATCACGGTGACGCCGGGCAGCGCCAGCGCCGCATCCAGCCGCTCCAGCGCGTCCTCGATCGCCGGCTCCAGCGCGATCAGCACCGCACTGGGCCCGGCATCGGCCAGGGTCTGCGCGTCGATCGCACCGGGGTCGTCCTCCAGCACGATCGCGGCGCCGACCAGATGCAGCGCTTCGCGCAGGCGCTCGCGCGCCTTGCCGGGACGGGCCAGCAACGCGACCGGCGTGGCGGTGGCGTCGCCGTCATTCGCGAACACGGGCGATCCCCAGCAGGTCGTAGACGTTGCGCATCAGATCCAACTCTTGATAAGGCTTGCCGAGGTAGCGCTGCACGCCCAGTTCGAAGGCGCGCTGGCGGTGCTTTTCGCCGCTGCGCGAGGTGATCATCACGATCGGCACGGCGGCGTAGCGCGGGTCGGCGCGCATCGCGGTCGCCAGTTCGTAGCCGTCCATGCGCGGCATCTCGATGTCCAGCAGCATCAGGTCGGGCACGCGCTCTTCCAGGCGTTCCAGCGCCTCGACGCCGTCGCGCGCGGACACCACGTCGAAGTTGTGCCGTTCCAGCACGCGGCCGGTGACCTTGCGCATGGTCAGCGAGTCGTCGACCACCATCACCAGCGGCACGCGGCGCTGTTCGGTCGGGACCGCCTCCACCACCGGCCGCTGCGGCTGCGCCAGGTAGCGGCGCACCAACGGGGCGATGTCGAGGATCACCACCACGCGGCCGTCGCCGGTGATGGTGGCGCCGTAGATGCCGGGCACCGAAGCGATCTGCAGGCCGACCGGCTTGACCACGATTTCGCGGTTGCCGAGCACCTGGTCGATCGCCACCGCCGCGCGCAGATCGCCCGCGCGCACCAGCAGCAGCGGCACCTGCGCCTGGCCTTCGGCCCGCGCCGGCGCCTGTCCGACCAGCGAGCCGAGGTCGTACAGCGCGTACTCCTCGCCGCTGTAGCGGTAGCCGCCGCTGCCGGCCTCGAAGCGTTCGCGGCCGATGCGGCCGATACCGCTGACCGACGCCACCGGCACCGCGAAGGTGGTGTCGCCGATCTGCACGAACACCGCCTGGGTCACTGCCAGGGTCTGCGGCAGGCGCAGGGTGAAGGTCACGCCCTGGCCGCGCACCGAGTGGATGTCCACCGAGCCGCCGAGCTGGCGCACTTCGTTGCGCACCACGTCCATGCCCACGCCGCGGCCGGCCAGCTGGCTGACCTGGTCGTAGGTGCTGAACCCGGGCGCGAAGATCAGCGCATCCAGTTCGTCGTCGGACAGCACCGCGTCGGCGGCGACCAGCCCGCGCTGCTCGGCGCGGCGGCGAATCGCCTCGCGGTCGAGCCCGGCGCCGTCGTCGGCCACTTCCAGCACGATTTCCGAACCTTCGCGGCGCAGGCGGATGGCGATGTTGCCCTCCTCCGCCTTGCCCGCGGCGCGGCGCTGTTCCGGCGCTTCCAGGCCGTGCGCGACCGAGTTGCGCAGCATGTGCTCCAGCGGCGCGACCATGCGATCGAGCACGTTGCGGTCGAGTTCGCCGTGGGTGCCTTCCAGGCTCAGGTGCACCTGCTTGCCGGTCTCGCTGGCGGCCTGGCGCACCACGCGCCGCAGCCGCGGCACCAGGCCGTCGAACGGCACCATGCGCGCGCGCATCAGCCCGTCCTGCAGCTCCGAACTCACGCGCGACTGCTGTTGCAGCAGGCCGTCGTACTGGCGTGCCAGGTCGTCGAGCACGCCCTGCAGGCCGCCCAGGTCGGCCGCGGACTCGTTGAGCGCGCGGCTGAGTTGCTGCAGCGTGGAGAAGCGGTCCAGTTCCAGCGGATCGAAGCTCTGCTCGGCCTGGTCCTGTTCGCGCTGGTAGCGGGCGACGATCTGCGCCTCGGTTTCCAGATCCAGACGCCGCAGCTGGTCGCGCAGACGCGCGTTGGTGCGGTCCAGTTCGGCCATCGCGCCACGGAATGCGCCCAACTGCTGCTCCAGCCGCGAGCGGTAGATCGCCACTTCGCCGGCGTGGTTGACCAGGCGGTCGAGCAGGTCGGCGCGCACGCGCACCTGTTCCTGCATCGGCCGCGCGATCGTCGACTCGTCGTCGAGCGTGCCCTCCGCCGGCAGCGGGGCCGACAGCGGCGCCGCCACCGCGGCCAGGGCTGCGGCGGCCAAGGTGTCGTCGGCTGCCGCGACCGTCGCCGCGGCGACGGTCGCGGCATCGCCGACGGCGACGGGCGCCTGCCCGTGCGCGCGCGCGTCGAACGCGCCGATCAGGTCCTGCGGCATCGCCACCGCGCGGTGGTTGCCGGTCAGGGTCAACAACTGGTGCAGGCGATCGAAGCCGCGCTCCAGCAATTGCACGTCCTGGCGATCGAGTTCGGTGCGATGCGCGGCCACCACCTCCAGCAAGGACTCGATGCCGTGGCCGAGGTCGCCGATGGCGTTGATGCCGGCCATGCGCGCGCCGCCCTTGAGCGTGTGCAGGTCGCGCTGCAGGCCGCCGAGCACGTCGCGGTCCTGCGGCGCGGCGCGCAGCTCGGCGATCAGGCGATCGCAGTGGTCGAGCAGATCCTTGCCTTCGTCGACGAAGATATCGACCAGTTCGCGATCGAGGTCGGCGAAGTCCAGCGGGCCGAGATCGGCGGCCGACAGATCGGTCCGCGCGCCATCGGCCGCGGCATGCGCGGCGTCGGCCTCGAACGGCGCGGGTGCGGCCGCCTCCGGCGCGTGCTGATGGGTGTCTTCGTGGAGGTCGTCGGCAGACGCTGCCGCGTCGGCATCGGCCGCCGTGGTCGTGTCGTCCTGAGCGGCGTCGGCCTGGGGCGCATGGTGCGCTTCGTCGGACGTCGCGTGATGCGTGTCCGTCGCCTCTGCGGTATCGGACGGCGGTACGTGCGCGGCATGGTCCGCTGCATCGGCCGCGTCCTGCGGCACGCCATCGCGCGCGCCGTCGATCGGCTCGACGTGCTCTGCCTGCGCTTCGGCGTCGGTGTGCGCGTCCGCCGCGTCAGCGGCGAGGGAAGCTGCACCGTCCGCGTCCGTCACCTCGTCCGGATGCGATGCGCCATCCGGCGTGGCATCGCCATGCTCGGCGGCGGCCTCGGTATCGTCGTTGGCCGAGGCTGTGCCGTCGTGGCGCCAGCCGTTCGACGACGCCGACGGCTGCTGCCGCAGACCGATTGCGGGAGCATCCTCGTTGAGTTGCTGCTCGTGGGCTTCGTCGGCGTCTTCGGTGGGCGCGTCGGCGTCGCGGTGCGCGGCGTCGTGATCCGGTCCCTGCGTCGCTTCCGCGTGTGCGGACGCATCCTGGCTGTCGTTCGCCTGCGCGTCGGTTGCCTGGTCCTCGCCATCGCGCTCTGCTGCCGCGTGGTCGGACGCCTGCACCTCCTGCGCGTGGACGGCTGCGTCCTGGGTGTCCTCGGCCTGCGCGTCGATTGCGTGAGCCTCGGCATCACGGTCCGCTGCCGCGTGATCGGGTGCCTGCGCGTGCGCGGATGCGTCCCGAATCTCCTCGGCTTGCGCGTCGGTCGCGCGATCCTCGGAATCCTGCGCCTCATCATCGTGTTCCGGCGCTTGCAGTTCCTGCGCGTCGACTTGGGTGCCGGTGGCAGCATCCGCGGCGATCGCATCCGCGGTCGCATCCTGCTCCGCGCCCGCGTCCAGCGCCTCCGGCGCCGACTCGTCCGGCACCTGCTCGGCGCTCAAGGGCGCCTCGACCGTCAGCTCGTCGAGCTGGCCGTCCTGCGCCAATGCCGCCTGTGCGTCGGCCTCGGGCTCGTCGTGCGTCGTCGTCGCGTCGACCGATGCCGTGTCGTGGCTCGGCGGCTGTTCCTGCGCAGACGCCTCTGCCGCAGGCGACGCGTGCTCGCTCGCCGATGCCGGCACGGCCGCCTCAGCGTCAGCGTCAGCGTCAGCGTCAGCGTCGAGCGTGGCCCCGGCTTCAGCCTGCGTGGACTCCGGTACCGCGTCCGCGGGGACGTCGACAGCGCGCTGGTCGGAGGCGCGTTCGTCGGCCTGCCCAGCCGTTTCGTCCGCCGGCAGCGTCTCGTGCAGATGCGCGGCATCGCCCACGAACGCCGACAGGTCGTCGGCCGCGGTGAGTTCCACCGCCTGCACGGCCTGTGCATCCAGGCCGGCATCGGCCGGTGCCGACGCGGACAGGTCTTCCTCGTCCTCGTCGTACGCGATCGGCGGCCACTGCACTTCCGGCAGCGTGTCCACCAGCGCACGCAGACGCTGCGACAGTTCGGTGAACGGCGGAATCACCGGCGACGGCGCCTGCAACTCGGCAATGGTGGCGGCGATCGCACGCGCCGACTCCTCGAGCGCGCGCACGCCGTCGGCGCTCGGCACGCTGCCCGACGCCAGCGCGCGCTTGACGTAGCTCTCGGCCGGGCCGGTGACGGCGGTGATCTCCGGCACGTCGGTCATCGCGAACGCACCGCTCATGGTGTGCATCGCGCGCAGCAGTGCTTCGGTCGCCGGTTGCGGCGCGTGCTGCAGCCAGTCGTGCACGGTCTCCAGATGGGTGGCGACCTCGGCTTCGAGGATCTCGCGCAGCACGCTGTCCACCGACGCCGGTGTGCCCGCACGCGGCGTGGCCGCCGCCTGCGGAGTAGCGAAATAGAAGGCGTCCTCGCCGGCGGCGATGCGCTCGGCCACGGCCTGGATCGCGTCCAGGTCGGCCTGCACCGCGCCCTCGCCGCGCAGCGCGGCATTGAGTTGCGGCAGCACGGCGTAGGCCTGCTCGACCATGGCCACCACCGCCGGGCTGGCGGGGCGCGAGCCGTCGAGCACGCGGTTGAGCATGCTCTCGATCTTCCAGCTGAACTCGCCGAGCACGCGCGCGCCGACCAGGCGGCCGCTGCCCTTCAAGGTGTGGAACACGCGGCGGATCGGACGCAGGCTTTCCATGTGGCCCGGCGCGGCGCGCCAGGCCGGCAGCAGCGTGCCGAGATTGACCAGTTCCTCGTCGAACTCCTCGAGGAACACGGCGCGGATCTCGTCGTCGATCTCGCCATCGCCGTCGATAAAACCGGTTTCGAGGGCAGGCGTTGCGGTAGCGGGCGCGGCGCCGGGCGCGGCGCTCGCCTCCGCGGCGGCGGGTGCGGCATGCTCGCCGCCGGGCGCGGCAGAGGTGACATCGAATTGCGCCGCGGCCGCTTCCAGGTCGGCGAGGAACGCCGCTTCGGCGTCCGACACCGGCGCAGCGGTCTCGGCAGTTGCAGCGTGTTCCGGCGCCGGCTCCAGCGTCGCATGGTGCTCGGGTTCCGGCTCGGCATGTGCCGGCACCGATGGTGCGTCGGTGACGGCATCGCTGTGCGCTTCCTCACCGCTGCTGGCAAGGTCGGCATCGGCATGCGCCGCGCCATCGAGGGCAGCGGGAGAATCGGTCTCGTGTACGCCGTCGGCGGCGGCGACTTCCTCGGTCCCGGTCGGGCTTGCGTGCGCGGCACCTTCGTCTTCGACAGCGGCGTCGAAAGGCTCCGCCTCCCCTGCCGCGTCGAGGCGCTCGCCGTGCGCGATGTCGGCACCGACGTCGGCCAGCGCGAACGCCGGCTCCTCGTCCTGCGAGGCCGGAGTTGCATGCCAATCGAGTGCAGGTTCCTCGTCGGCCGCCATGCTCGGCGCGTCGGCGAACGCCGGCGCGTCCTCCAGTTCGATGACCAGCGGCGGCGTGGCGGCGTCGGTGTCTTCCGCAGCGGCCGGCGCGTCGACGATGATCAGGTTGGGATCGTCGTACTCGCCCAGGCCCGCGAACGCGGCCGGCGTCTCGGCCGGCGCAGCGTCGCTGTACTCGGCGGCCACCGGATCGAAGCCGGCAAGCTCGGAGGCGGACGCCGCGGAAGCGGTTGCCGCCTCGTCTTCCTGCGCGAATGCGGGCGGCGTCTCCGGCCGCAGCGCGTCCTGCTCCAGCACCAGGGAATCGAGGCTGATGTGCAGCGGCTCGGCGGTGCCGGTCCAGCTGTCCTGTTCGGCCGCGACCGGATCGAAACTGAGCGCCTGCGACGGCGCCGTGGACTCTTGCGCGGCTTCGTCGCGCACGGCACCCTCGTCGGCCGCCACGGAGGCGGGTTCGGCCGCAGCGTCGGGCTCGTCCGTGGCCAGGCTCCATTGTGGCGCCTGCGGTGCGGACGGCGCGGCGTCCTGCGTGCGCGGCTTCATCTCCGGGGCGTCCTCGGCCGGCGCCAGATCCCAGGCCGGCACGACCGGCGGGGCGATGGACGCGGGCGCGGACTCGACGATGCGATCGGCGACCACCGGCGGCGGCGGCGCAACCGATTCGCCCCCCCCGCTCCCGCTCGGCAACACGCCCGGCGCGGCCGGCGCGGTCTCGGGCAACGGCCAGTAGCGCAGCGCTTCCAGGCTGCTGCGGGTGATGTCGAGGATCTCCTCGCGCCCCGGACGGCGCTCGCGCAGCGCTTCCAGGTAGTACTCGAGGCTGGCCATCGCGTCGGCCAGGGTGTCGAGCTGGCGGCCGCTGGGCACGCGGCGCTTGCCGATCAGTTCGGTTGCGACGTAGCGGCGCACGCCTTCCAGGTAGTCGGCCGGCTGCGGCAGTTCCAGCATGCGCAGGGCGCCGGCGACCTCGCCGAGCAGGCGCGGCACCTCGTCCAGGCGCGCGTGGTCCCAGTTGGTCTCGATGAAGGCGACGAAATGCTCGCGGGCGCTGCCGAAGTTGGCGATCGCCTCGTGCGCCAGCACTTCCACCGTCCGCCGCGCCTCGGCGGCGCTGGCGTCGTCGTGCACGTCGCCGCCGGCGCCCAGGTAGGCGACCTGGTCGTCGAGCGAGGCATCCACGTACAGCAGCGCGCCGGCGATATCCAGCAACAGGCCTTCGTCGGCCTCGCGCGCACCGTCGACGATGCTGCGCAGCGCATCGCGCTGCTGCACCACCACGCTGCGCGCCACGCCCAGGCCCATCACGCCCAGGGTGTCGGCGACGCTGCCCAGCTCATCGACCTGGATCTGCAGCGCGGCGACGTCGCCGCCGGTGCGCAGGTGCAGGTCCAGCGCGTCCTTGACCCGCAGCAGTTCTTCCTTGATCGCGGTGCCGACGGTGTCGAGCAGTTCGCGGTTGCGCCCGGCGAGGCTGCCGCGCGCGTGGTCCAGTTCGGCCTCGGTGGCGGCGGCAGCGTCGGGCGCCAGCGCGAACAGCGCGCCCTCGCTGAGCCCGGCTTCGCCGCGCGCGGCGCGGATCTCGTTGAGCAAGGGCAGCAGCACGATCGGAATGTCGCGATGGCCGTCCTGCAGGCGCTCCAGGTAGTCCGGCAGCAGCACGGTGCCGCGCATCAGCGTGGCGCAGGCCTCGTCGCGGTCGGCCGCCTGGCCGTTCTGCACTGCCGTGGCCAGCAGTTCCAGCTCCTCGGCCACCATCGCCGGCGCGTACAGCTCGACCATGCGCAAGGTGCCCTGCACCTGGTGCAGGTAGCCGGCGCAGAAACGCATGCGCCCGGTGTCGGCCGGTTCCTCGACGAAGGCTTCGATCTCGCCGCGGACCTGGCGCAGGGTCTCGTCCAGTTCCGGCTTGACCCAGCCCAGCGCGGCATGGCTCATCGCATCGCGCAGCGCGCTCATCGCCGCGTCTCCACGGCCGGGCACGCGCCGCGCCGCGCGAGCGCGGCGACGGCATGCGGGAGTTGTTCACGGTACGTCATGTGCGCTTCCTTCCACCCGGTTCCGGCCCGCTTACGCCGGCAGCTTGAAGTCGGCGACCGAGCGCCGCAGGTCCGCCGCCAGTTGCGCCAGGCGGCCGATCGATTCGGCGGTCTGTCCCGCGCCTTGCGAGGTCTGTCCGGTGATCTGCCGGATCACGTCCATCGTCTGGGTGATGTCGATCGCCGCCGCCGACTGCTGGTGCGCGGCGATGGAGATGTTCTTGATGAGGGTGTTGAGCGCGTTGGACACGCGCTCGATCTCGGTCAGCGCGGTGCCGGCGTCTTCGGCCAGGCGCGCGCCCGACACCACTTCGGAGGTGGTCTGCTCCATCGAGCTGACCGCTTCGTTGGTATCGGCCTGAATGGTCTGCACCAGGCCTTCGATGCGGCGGGTGGCGCCGGAGGTGCGTTCGGCCAGGCGCTGCACTTCGTCGGCGACCAGCGCGAAACCGCGGCCGGCCTCGCCGGCCGAGGCGGCCTGCACCGCGGCGTTGAGCGCCAGGATGTTGGTCTGCTCGGAAATGTCGTTGATCAGTTCCACGATCGAGCCGATCTCCTGGGTCGACTCGCCCAGGCGCTTGATGCGCTTGGAGGTCTCCTGGATCTGGTCGCGGATCTGGTCCATGCCCTGGATGGTCTCGCGGACCACGCCGGCGCCCTCGGCGGCGATCACCACCGAACGCTGCGCCACTTCCGCCGATTCGGTGGAGTTGCGCGAGACCTGCTCGATGCTGGCGGCGATTTCGTTGATGCGGACCGAGGCCGAACCGATCTGCTCGGCCTGGTGGCCGGCCGCCTCGGCCAGTTGCCGCGCGGTGGCCTGGGTTTCCTCGGTGGACACGGCGACCTTGGCCGAGGTGTCGTTGATGGTGGTCACCAGGTGGCGCAGTTCGTCGACGGCGTAGTTGATCGCGTCGGCGATGGCGCCGGTCATGTCCTCGGTGACCGAGGCCTTGACTGTCAGGTCGCCTTCGCCAAGCGAGCTGATTTCGTCGAGCAGGCGCATGATCGCCTGCTGGTTGCGGCTGTTGTATTCGACCTGGGTCTGCAGGCGGATTTCCTGCTCGCGGCTGCGGCTGCGCACCGTGGTCCAGACGAAACCGATGATCGACAGCAGCGCCAGCAGGCCGGAGATCACGCCCAGCCAGAAGTTCGGGAACCACCGGGTATCGCGGGTGGAACCGAACGCGGAGAACGCATCGAACAGCTTCTTGCTGTCCTCCAGCATCTTGCCCGAGCCGGCGGTCAGCGCCGCAGCGGCGGATTGCGCGGCGAACAGGCTGCGCGAGCTGGCCTGCAGCGCGTCCAGGTCCTTCTTCATTTCCGCCCATTGCGCCTGCGACTGCTCCAGCGCGGCCAAGGCGGCGGCGTTGCGCACCGGGGCGATGCCCAGTTCCTCGTTGCCGTTGCGCAGGCCCTCGAGCATCTGCCCGAACACCACCGAGTCGCGCGCCAGCGCATCGCCGGCGCTGGCGGCGCCGCGGCCGCCGGCGCGCATCTCGGTGACGCGGCGGGCCATGGTGCCGGCCACCACCACCTGCTGCAGGGTGTTGTAGATCTGCGCGGCGGGGGCGCCGCCGACGGTCATCGCGCGCACCACCTCGTTCAACTGCGCCTGCAGCTGCGGCACGCCGCCGACGAAGCGGTCGGCATTGCCGGCCAGCGCCAGCACCGCCGGTTCGCTGTCCACCACCTGCTGTGCGTTCTTGGCCAGCGGCGCCCAGGTGCCGTTGAGGGTCTGCAACGGCCCGGACACGCCGGTCTCGTTGGCGTAGCGCGCATTGAGCTCGGCGACGGTGCTCTCCACCTTCGCCTTGGTCTGCTTGAACTGCTTGAAGGTCTCGGCGTTGCCGGACACCGCGTCGCGGGCCTGGTTGGCCAGCTGTTGCGACAGCACCTGCAGGTCGGCCGCGCCGGTGCTGGCGCCGGCCAGGCGGTTGCCCTGCCAGGTGGCCACGCCGGTGTTGGCGCCGAACACGACCAGCGACAGCGCCAGCAGGCCCAGCCAGAAACTCGTGCCCACGCTGCCGAGCTTGCTGGCCTTGCGGGCGTCCGGAGCAGTACTCATGATGCGACCTCGGTCTTCGATGCGGAGGCAGCGCGCGCGCTCAGGCGGCGGCTTGCCGGAATTCGGGAGTGCGCGACAGCAGCGACAGCGAGAACACGCCCCAGTCCTGGGCGTCGCCGCGGAAGGCGCGGTCGATGAAATGCGCGTAGCGGCCCTGGGCCAGATCGCCCGGCTCCACCGCCTGCGTCTCGGTGAAACTGCGCTGGCCGAACAGCTCGTCGATGGTCAGGGCCACGTCGCCGCCGCTCTGGCGCATGATCAGCACGCGCTGGCCTTCCTGCAGCGCGGTGCGCTCGCCTTCCAGGAACTGCTTCAGGTCGACCACCGGGAACAGGTTGCCGCGCAGGTTGCCGACGCCCAGCAGCCACGGCTGCGCGCCCGGCACCGGGGTGACCGGCGGCATGCGCACGATTTCCACCACTTCGCGGAAGTCCGACACCAGGTGGCGCTTGCCGACGCGGTAGCCGACCCCGCGCCAGACGTCGTCGTCGAAGGCGCGTTCGGGCATCTGCACGGCGTGCGCCAGGCTGCGCCGCTCGTAGGCCTCGAGGATGTCGAAGGGCGAGCGCATGTCAGCCCACCAGCTGGTTGATGCGGGCGATCAGTTCGTCTTCCCGCGGCGGCTTGACGATGTAGTCGGTGGCGCCCTGGCGCATGCCCCAGACCTTGTCGGTCTCCATGCTCTTGGTGCTGATGATCAGCACCGGGATGTGCCGGGTGGCCTCGTCGCGCGACAGCGCGCGGGTGGCCTGGAAGCCGCTCATGCCGGGCAGCACCACGTCCATCAGCACCAGGCTCGGCGCCTGCTCGCGCACCAGCTTGATCCCGTCCTCCGCATTGTCGGTGGACAGGACCTGGTGCCCGGCTTTTTCCAGCCATTGCGTGAACACCGCCCGGTCGGTCGGTGAGTCCTCGATCAACAAGATACGGGCCATGCTGCCTTTCCCCCTGGTCAGGCGTTGACGTATGTACGGATCGCGCCCAGCAGCTCTTCGCGTGTAAAGGGTTTGGTGAGGTACTGCTCGGAACCGACGATGCGCCCGCGCGCCTTGTCGAACAGACCGTCCTTGGAGGACAGCATGATCACCGGGGTGGCCTTGAACAGCTGGTTGCCTTTGATCAGCGCGCAGGTCTGATAGCCGTCCAGCCGCGGCATCATGATGTCCACGAAGATGATCTGCGGCTGCTGGTCGGCGATCTTGGCCAGGGCCTCGAAGCCGTCGGTGGCCGTCACCACTTCGCACCCTTCGCGCTTCAGCAATGTTTCGGCGGTACGACGGATTGTTTTCGAATCGTCGATCACCATCACCCGCAAGCCTGCGAGTTCCCCACCCGCAGTCGTGTTTTCACTCATCACTTGCCCCCAAGCGCGCGACGCTTCATCGGATCCGGCTTCGCTGCGAAACGCCATGTATCCCAAGACCCGCTGCGACTGTCAAGGCCGCCGCTGCCGGTCTGCGTTGAACCACGTAACAGCACAAACTATGTCACAGTTTGGCGGATCACGTGCGACACCGCGCGGCCGCGGCCAGCACCCGGTGCGCGGCGCCCCCGCCGACCCGCTACCATCTTCCGCTCAGTCTCTCAGGTGCCCCCATGCCGTTCGATGTCATCGTGGTGATGGACCCCATCGCCAGCATCAAGATCGCCAAAGACACGACCTTCGCGATGCTGCTGGAAGCGCAGCGCCGCGGGCATCGGCTGCACTACGTGCGCCCCGGCGGGTTGACCCTGCGCGACGGCCGCGCGCTGGCCCAGGCCGCGCCGCTGCGGGTGCGCGACGACAAGGCCGGCTGGTTCGAGCTGGACGCCTTCGCCGAACTGGCGTTCGGCCCCGGGCAGGTGGTGCTGATGCGCAAGGACCCGCCGTTCGATGCCGAGTTCCTGTACGACACCCACGTGCTGAGCGTGGCCCAGCGCGCCGGCGCACAGGTGATCAACGACCCGCAGGGCCTGCGCGATTTCAACGAGAAGCTGGCCGCCCTGCTGTTCCCGCAGTGCTGCCCGCCGACCCTGGTGAGCCGCGACGCCGCCGCGCTGAAGGCCTTCGTGCTCGAGCATGGCCAGGCGGTGCTGAAGCCGCTGGACGGCATGGGCGGGCGCTCGATCTTCCGCAGCGGCACCGGCGACCCCAACCTCAACGTGATCCTGGAGACGCTGACCGACGGCGGCCGCAAGCTGGCCCTGGCGCAGCGCTTCATCCCGGACATCAGCGCCGGCGACAAGCGCATCCTGCTGGTGGACGGCGTGGCGGTGGACTACTGCCTGGCACGGATCCCGCAGGGCGATGAGTTCCGCGGCAACCTGGCCGCCGGCGGCCGCGGCGAAGGCCGCCCGCTGAGCGAGCGCGACCGCTGGATCGCTGCCCAGGTCGGCCCGGAGATGAAGCGGCGCGGCATGCGCTTCGTGGGCCTGGACGTGATCGGCGACTACCTCACCGAGGTCAACGTCACCAGCCCCACCTGCGTGCGCGAACTGGACGCGCAGTTCGGGCTGAACATCGCCGGGCTGCTGTTCGACGCCATCGAGGCCTACCCGGCGCGATGAGCGCGGCGGCCGCGACGCCCGCGCCGCGCATCGGCGAGCGCGAACGGCTCAGCGCCACCCTGGTGCTGTCGCTGATCGTGCACGGCCTGCTGATCCTCGGCGTGGGTTTTGCGATCGACGACGATGCGCCGCTGGTGCCGACGCTGGACGTGATCTTCAGCCAGACCAGCACCCCGCTGACGCCGAAGCAGGCCGACTTCCTGGCCCAGGCCAACCAGCAGGGCGGCGGCAACCACGACACCCCCCAGCGCCCGCGCGACAGCCAGCCGGGCGTGGTGCCGCAGCGCCAGGACGGCCTGGCGCCGCAGGCGCTGCGCGCGCAGACCGCGGCCGCCGCGCCGGAGCCGACCCCGCGCGTGGTCAGCAGCGCGCGCGGCGAGCAGCCGCTGCCGGTGGCACAGACGCAGCCGCGCACCGACGACCCACAGCGGCCGGTGGACGCCCAGCGCGAACAGCGCGATGCGGAGATGGCGCGGCTGGCCGCCGAGGTGCACCTGCGCTCGGAGCAATATGCCAAGCGCCCCAACCGCAAGTTCGTCTCTGCCAGCACCCGCGAATACGCCTACTCCAACTACCTGCGCGCCTGGGTCGACCGCGCCGAGCGCGTCGGCAATCTCAACTACCCCGATGAAGCGCGGCGGCGCCGGCTCGGCGGCCAGGTGGTGATCAGCGTCGGCGTGCGCCGCGACGGCAGCCTGGAGAGCAGCCGCATCCTGCGCTCCAGCGGCGTGCCGATGCTCGATGCCGCCGCGTTGCGGATCGTGCAACTGGCGCAGCCATTCCCGCCGCTGCCGCGCACCGACGACAACGTCGACATCCTGCAGGTCACCCGCACCTGGGTGTTCCTGCCCGGCGGCAGTCTGGTGGACGACCGCTGAGCGTAGAGCAGATCAGCCCCTCTCCCACCGGGAGAGGAGTTGGGGTGAGGGTGCGGTGCCACGCAGCGCCTGGTGATAGCAAACAGGTCGAGGCTGCGCCCGACCCTCATCCGCCCCTTCGGGGCACCTTCTCCCGAGGGGAGAAGGAAAGGCGCTAGCTCCTCTCCCCTCGGGAGAGAGGTTGGGGTGAGGGTGCGGCGCGCAGCGTCTCGTGGTGTTTGGGCACACGAGGCTGCGCCCGTACCCTCATCCGCCCCTTCGGGGCACCTTCTCCCAGCGGGAGAAGGAAAGGCGCTAGCCCCTCTCCCCTCGGGAGAGGGGTTGGGGTGAGGGTCCGGCCGCCATGGAGCACCTGGCGGCAAGGGACATAACCATTGGTGCCGCCGACATAACGACGCGGCATTTCTGTGATGGCGTCCCATTAAGGTTAATGGAGCGGGGGAACGTTACCGCGCACATCGCATCATCCAGGACGGGCGGATTCGAGTCGGCGCGGCGTGTCCCCGCCCCACCACCACCCGAGTCGCCCCCGCATGCACAACCACCGCTCCCTCCGCAGGCCCGCCCTGCTCGCCCTGGCACTGAGTGCCGCCCTCGCCCTCCCGCCGGCCCAGGCCCAGTCCACCACCGGCGCCGTCGCCGGCCAGGCGCCGGCCGAGACCCAGCGCATCCTGGTCCGCAGCGACAGCGGCCTCAGCCGTGAGGTCACCATCGACGCGCGCGGCCGCTACAGCATCGGCCAGTTGCCGCTGGGCACCTACACCATCATCGCCAAGGGCGCCGACGGCAGCGTGCTGGGCAGCCGCGACGGCGTCGGCCTCACCGTCGGCGGCGTCACCGAGGTCTCGTTCGCCCCGGCCACCACCAGCCTGGCCGGCGTCCAGGTCAGCGCCGACCGCGCCGCCGCCGCGATCGACGTGAGCAGCGTGGACTCGCGCACGGTGATCAATGCCGAACAGCTGCAGCGCCTGCCGCTGGGCCGCTCGGCGGAGGCCATCGCGCAACTGGCGCCGGGCGTGGCCGGCAACAGCGGCAGCGGCACCTATATCGGCCCGACCGGCGCGCAGCTGCTCAGCTTCGGCGGCTCTTCGGCCGCGGAGAACGCCTATTACATCAACGGCTTCAATACCACCGACCCGCTGCGCGGCCTGGGCGGGCTGACCCTGCCCTACGGCAGCATCGACCAGTTGGAGGTCTACACCGGCGGCTACAGCGCCAAGTACGGCCGGTCCGACGGCGGCGTGATCAATGCCGTGGGCAAGCGCGGCAGCAACGCATGGCATTTCGGCGGCCAGGCGACCTGGGAACCGGACGGCCTGCGCTCCGCGCCCAAGGACGTGTACGCACCCGGCAACGGCGCGCTGTACCGGCCTGACAGCAAGAGCGGCTCCACCCTCAGCACCCAGAGCATCTACGCCGGCGGCCCGCTGATCCAGGACCGGCTGTTCTTCTTCGGCGCCTACGAACTGCAACGGCAGGACGGCGACCGCTTCTACGGCGCGCGCGAGACCACGCCGGGGCCGTACTACTACGACTACCAGTACCGCCGGCCGAGCTGGTACGCCAAGCTCGACTGGAACATCAGCGACAGCCAACTGCTGGAGATCACCGGCGCCTCGAGCCGCTACGTCACCCGCGGCACCTACTCCCAGTACAGCGGGCGCGACATCGGCGCCCTGCGCGGCGCCGCCGACACCACCAAGACCGGCGGCGACCTGTGGAGCGCCAAGTACACCGGCTACCTCACCGATCGCCTGACCTTCAGCGCGCTGTACGGCCAGCAGCGCACCGACGACTACAGCGGCAATCCCAGCTACAACGGCGCGCTGACCTACATTTCCAGCCCGAGCTTCCAGAACCCGGCCTACACCGGCGGTACCCCGATCACCAATGCGCAGACCACCTCGCTGCTGGTCGACCCCGCGCGCGGCAACCGCACCGACAACCTGCGCCTGGATCTGAACTACGCCCTCGGCGCGCACAGCATCACCATCGGCATCGACAACCAGAACGCACGCGCACTCAACCGCGGCTCGGTGGCCTCGGGCGATGGCTACTACTGGATCTACGGCCAGGCCAGCCCCAACGTGCCCATCAACACCGGGCTCGGCGTGCCGGCCACCGGCGGTTTCCCCAACGGCCAGGACGGCTACTACGTGCGCAAGTACATCTACAGCGCGCTGGCCTCGGTGCGCTCGGCGCAGCGCGCGCAGTACGTGGAGGACAACTGGCAGGTGACGGACCGGCTGCTGCTCAACCTCGGCCTGCGCCTGGACCAGTTCACCAACTACAACCGCGACGGCGCGCCGTACATCAAGCAGACCAGCGGGCAATGGGCGCCGCGACTGGGCTTCAGCTGGGACGTCGACGGCGATGCGCGCTTCAAGGTCTACGGCAACGCCGGCCGCTACTACCTGGCGCTGCCGCTGAACCCGGCGTTCAACGCCGCCGGCGCCACCCTGGCGACGTCGACCTACTACACCTACGGCGGCATCGACGCCAACGGCTATCCCACCGGCCTGACCCAGATCTCCGGCGCGGTCTCGGCCAACAACAACTACGGCATCCTGCCCGATCCCAAGACCGTCGCCACGCAAGGCATCAAGCCCTCGTTCCAGGACGAGTTCATCCTCGGCTTCACCAAGGCCTGGGGCGACAGCTGGGTCTACGGCGCCAAGGGCACCTACCGCGTCCTGCGCAGCGGCGTGGACGACTACTGCGACAGCGATACCGTGTTCGCCGCCGCCGCGGCGCAGGGGCACACGGTGACCCTGGCCAGCAATCCGGTCAGCTGCTGGCTGATCAACCCGGGCCGGGCCAACACCTTCACCCTGGTCGACACCTCGGGCAACTACGTCAAGGTGCCGCTGAGCAACGCGCAGTTCGGCTTCCCGGAATTCAAGCGCAACTACTACGGGCTGAACCTGTCGCTGGAGCATCCCTTCGACCAGCGCTGGTACGGCCGCCTCGACTACACCTGGTCGCGCAGCTACGGCACCACCGAGGGCCAGTTGCTGTCGGGCATCGGCCAGACTGCGGTGTCCACCACCCAGGCCTGGGACTATGCGCAGCTGATGGAGCATACCAACGGCCCGCAGAGCAACGACCACACCCATCAGTTCAAGTTCTACGGCTACTACCAGATCAATCCCGCGTGGCTGGTGTCGGCCAACTTCAAGCTGATCTCCGGTTCGCCGTTCAGTGCGTTGGGCTCCTACGGCCCCGACCACACGGACCCCTCCGGCTATGGCACGGACTATCACTTCTACCAGGGCCAGCCCGCGCCTCCGGGCAGCCAGGGCCGCCTGCCGTGGCTGCAGCAGTTGGATCTCGGGGTGTCGTGGCGACCGGCCTATGCCGACCGCAAACTGGCTTTCAGCCTGGACGTGTTCAACGTCTTCAACGGCCAGGCCACGCTGTGGAAGTATCCCTACTCGGAGTCGGACCCGGGCAACCTGGACCCGGTATACGGCGCGGCCCTGCTGCGCCAGTCGCCGCGTTCGCTGCGCCTGAGCGTCAGCTACGACTACTGACCCGCTGCGCAGCAAACCCAACGACGCCGGCCATGCATGGCCGGCGTCCGCGTCAGCCTTCAGCCGCCAACACTGGCGGCCTGCAGCCGGTCGGCCAGCGCCACGATCTCCGCTGCATCCTGCACGCGCGCGCGCCAGGCCGCGGGAATGCCGTCGATGCCATAGAAGGCGCCGGCCAGCTGGCCGCAGATCGCCGCGGTGGTGTCGGCGTCGTCGCCCAGGTTGGCCGCGCGCAGCACCGCGTCGGCGAAGCACTCGGTGGTCGCGAAACACCACAGCGCCGCCGACAGCGCATCGACCACGTAGCCGGTGCCACGGATCTGCGCCGCCCGGCACCGCGGCGTGGTCGCGGATGGCCAGCGCACGCAGCGCCGGTGTCTGCATCGGCGGCGCGCCCGTCGGCTGCAGCACCTGCGCACGGTCCTCGCCCAGCAACGCGGCACGCAATTGGAAGGCGAACAGCCGGCTGGCGTCGAGCACCTCTGCCGCGGCATGCGTGGTGCGGGAACTGTCGGCGGCACGCTCGGCCAGTACGTCGGGGCGCTGCGCGTAGAACATCGCCACCGGCGCCAGCCGCATCAGCGCGCCGTTGCCGGCCGCGCGCGGATCGTCGCTGCCGCTGAATGCCGGCCCGCCCTGCAGATAGCGCTCCAGCGCGGCGCGCACCGTATTGCCGATGTCGAAGCACGTGCCGGTGCTGCTCATGTAGCCGTGCCGGTACCAGTTGCAGTAGCGGTTCATCTGGTCGGCGGCATCGAAGCCCTGCCGGTACAGCAGGCTGTGCGCCAGGCACAGCGCCATCGAGGTGTCGTCGGTCCACTGCCCCGGCTGCAGCTCGAACGGGCCGCCGCCGACCATGTCGTCGATCGGCGTAAAGCTGCCGGGCGCCTTGAATTCCAGGGTGGTCCCCAGCGCGTCGCCCACCGCCAGCCCCAGCAGGCACCCGCGGAAGCGGTCGCCGGGCGCTACGCCACCGCTCATCGCGCGGCCCGCTGCGCCTGTTGCTCGGCCAGGGTCAGGGCGACGTTGTCGCGCAGGTACGCCGGTTCGGCGCGTTCCGGCGCGATCGCCTCGCCGCGCGCGTACGCGGCCGCGGCCAGGGTCAGCACGTCGGCGGCATGCGGCAGCGCCTGCGCGTCGGCGCTGCGCCAGTGCGCGCCGAAGCGCCGCTGCAAGGTGCCATCGACCGCGGCCAGTCCGGTGCCGACCGCGGCCCAGGCCGCTTCAGGTTCCGGCAGCGCGAAGGCCTCCGGGCTCAGCACCTGCTCGGCGGTCAGCGCCTGCAGGCCGCCATCGGCCTGCCGCGCGTAGGCGGCGGTGTAGACCTCGCCCATGCGCGCATCGATCGCCGCCAGCACCCGCGGCGCATCGGCCGGCGCGCGCAGCGCCAGCACCTGCAGCGTGGACACCGGCAGCACCGGCAGGTCCAGGGCCAGGGCGATGCCCTGCGCGACCGCGATCGCCAGGCGCACCCCGGTGAACGCGCCGGGGCCGCGGCTGAAGGCCACCGCATCGAGCTGGCGGCGGCCGATGCCGGCCTCGCTCAGCAACTGCTCGGCCCAGGGCAGCGCCAGTTCGGCATGCCGCCGCGGCGCCAGTTCGAAGCGCTCCAGCACGCGGTCGCCGACCAGCACGGCGACGGAGCAGGCTTCGGTGGAGGTTTCGAAGGCGAGGAGGTTCATGGGGTCGGGACCCGGGTCCCGGGACCCGGGACCCGGAAAAGCGGGGGGACGAGGATTGTAACGGGGCTTTGGCTGCGCTGACGGCGGGTTGGATTCAGGGGATGTCCCCATCGGCAAACCCCACCGCCGCGGCCGCCTTCGCTTCTCCGGGACCCGGGTCCCGGGCCCCGGGTCCCGCTCCCTCTTCTGCAAAGAACGCCTTCACGTCCTCCACGTCGCGGGTGCGGGCGAACGGCGGCAGCGATTCCAGGAAGGTGCGGCCATAGGACTTGGACAGCAGGCGCGGGTCGCACAGCACCAGCACGCCGCGGTCGCGCTCGCTGCGGATCAGGCGGCCCACGCCCTGCTTGAGCGCAATCACCGCCTGCGGCAACTGCTCGTCGCGGAACGGGTTGCCGCCGTCGCGGCGGATCGCCTCCAGGCGCGCTTCGAACACCGGATCGTCGGGCGCGGCGAACGGCAGTTTGTCGATCACCACCACGCTCAACGCATCGCCGACCACGTCCACGCCCTCGCGGAAGCTGGCCGAGCCGAGCAGCACGCCGTTGCCGGAGGCGCGAAAGCGCTGCAACAGGGTCGCGCGCGGCGCCTCGCCCTGCACGAACAACGGCCAGGGTCCGTCGCGCAGCGCTTCGGCCGCCTCGCGCAGCGCGCGGTGCGAGGCGAACAGCAGGAAGGCGCGCCCTTGCGAGGCCTCCAGCACCGGCTGCAGCGCGGCGATCAACGCCGTGCCGAAGCCGCGCGCCGCCGGATCGGGCAGCGCCGGCAGGTAGCACAGCGCCTGCCGCGCCCAATCGAACGGGCTGGGCTGCAGCAAGGTCATCGGGTCGCTCAGCCCCAGGCGCGTGGCGATGTGCTCGAACTCGCCCTTCACCGCCAGCGTCGCCGAGGTGAACACCCAGGCCGCGTGCGAGGCCTCGCGGTGCGCGCTCAGCGGCCCGGACACGTCCAGCGGCGTGCGCTGGCAGCGGAAGCCGCGCGGCGTCAACTCGTACCACAGCACGTCGTTGGACGGCGCGTCCGGTTCCGGCTCGGCCTCGAAATCCGGAATCGGCGCATCCTCGCCGAGCCAGCGGCCCAGCCGCGTGCGCAGTTCGCGCGCGCGCGCCGCGCAGGCGTCGAAGCCGGGCGAGGCCTCGCGCAACACCGCCAGCGGTTCCTGCAGCCGCGCCAGATCGGCCAGCAGCGCGTCGAAGCCCTCGCGCACCTGTGGCTTGGCCAGCAGCCGCCACTGCGTGCCGCGTGCCGGCAGCCCTTCCATCGCCGCACGCAGTTCACGCAGGGTCTGTTCCAGCGCCTGCGCCGGCGCCTGCAGGCTGGCCAGCGCGCCGGCGACATTCCGGCTCTCGGCCAGGCAGTCGCGCGCCAGTTCCTGCAGCGGGCGCATGCCGAAGCCCTCGCCGAAGAAATTCGCCGCCAGTTCCGGCAACTGGTGCGCCTCGTCGATCACGAAGGCCTGCGCGCCGGGCAGGATCTCGCCGAAGCCCTCCTGCTTCAGCGCCAGGTCGGCCAGCAGCAGGTGATGGTTGACCACCACCAGGTCGGCCGCCTGCGCGCGCTGCCGCGCCTGCACCACGAAGCACTCGCCCCAGAACGGACACTCGGTGCCCAGGCAGTTGTCCACGGTGGAGGTGACCAGCGGCAGCAGCGGCGAATCGTCGGCCAGCGCGTCCAGTTCGGCGATGTCGCCGAAGCGGGTGCGCCCGCTCCAGGCGACGATGCGCTGGAACTGCGCGACCTGCTCGCGCGCGGTGAACCGCGGCTCGCCGCGGGCCTGCTGCAGCCGGTACTTGCACAGGTAGTTGGCGCGGCCTTTCAGCAGCGCACTGCTCAGGCCCACGCCCAGCGCCGCCCGCACCCGCGGCAGATCGCGGTGGTAGAGCTGGTCCTGCAGCGCGCGGGTGCCGGTGGAGACGATGGTCTTCAACCCCGACAGCAGCGCCGGCACCAGATACGCATAGGTCTTGCCGGTGCCGGTGCCGGCCTCGGCCAGCAGCACGTCGCGCTGCTCGAACGCCTCGGCGATCGCCGCGGTCAACCGCAACTGCGCCGGCCGCGGCACGAACGCATCGAGCTGGCGTGCAAGCGCACCGCCTTCGCTGAGCGCTTCGGTGCTTGCGTGAGCTAACGACATGGGAATGGGGAGTCGGGAATAGGGAATGGTTGGAGCAGCAGCGCTACCAGCTCACTGTTACTGCCGCCGGCAGAGCAGGAAGACCGAACGCCGCCAGGGTGACGAGCCGCCAGAAACGCAGCTTTTACCCATTCCCCATTCCCGACTCCCCATTCCCGGCCCTCAGTACCTCTTGATCCCCGGCACCGTGCACCCCGCGATCTGGGCGTGCGCCGAGGCGGCGTTTTCCTTCTGCCCGCGGGCCAGGCGTGCCTGTTCGATGGTCGCCCAATGGCGGCGGCACAGCGGGCCGGTCTGCGAGCCCAGGTCGATGGCGCGCTTGGCGAAGGCTTCGGCCTGGGCGTCGTCCTTCTGCAGCAGCGCCACTTCGGCGCGGTCCTGCAACAGCGCCGGGTCGTCCGGCACCAGCTTCAGCGCCTGGTCCAGCGCCGCGGCGGCGCCGGCCAGGTCGCCGGCGGTGCGCTTGCGCTTGGCGCTCTCGCGCAGGTCCTCCACTTCCGGATCGCGCAGCGGCTGCACGCTCAGTTCGGTGTCGTCGGCACCGCCGCTGGCGTCGATCGCGGCGAGGCGCTGCGCCGGCGTGGTGGTGTCCACCGGCGCGGCCGGGGGCGGCGGCGGCGGCGCGCTGACGCAGGAGGCGAGCAGCAGGCTGAGGGCGGCGATGGCGGGAAGACGTGGGGTCATGAGCGGTATCCGGATCCGGGAATCAATGCGCCGGCGGCGGTGCGGCCGCGTCGGCAGGCGGGTCTTTCTTCTTGTCCAGGCCGAACCAGCTGCGCCAGCCGCCGCCCTGGTGCTCGCCCTCGGCGGGCGCGGCTTCTTCCGGCAGCGCCTGCGGCGGCGTGCACGCGGCGTACGCCGGCACGAAGCCGACCACGAACGGGAACTGGCGCGCGCCGGGGCATGTCGCGTCGGTGCTGTTGTACCCCACCGGGTCCATCCACTGCCAGTCGATGCCCTTGCCCTGCACCTGCAGCGGCGCGCTCGGCAGCCGCGAGAAGATGCCCGACCACACCCGCATCGCACCGGTGGCGCCGTACAGGCCGGTCTGCTTGTTCTGGTCGTTGCCGATCCAGATCACCGCCAAGTGATCGCCCGTGTAGCCGGCGTACCAGCTGTCCACGCCGTCGTTGCTGGTGCCGGTCTTGCCGGCCGGCGACAGCTTGCCCAGGCCGTCGCTGAGCAGTTGCCGCGCGGTGCCGTTGCTGACCACCTGCTGCAGCGCCATGCCGACCAGGTTGGCGGCGATGGAGTCGCCCTCCTGCGCCGGCGCCGGGGTCTTGTCGTAACGCTTGAGCAGCTTGCCCTGCGGATCGAGCACGCCGCGCACCGCATGCAACGGCTGGATCTCGCCGCCGGAGGCCAGGAACTGGTACAGCTGCGCCATCGCGTACGGGCTCTGGTCGGTAGCGCCGAGGATCAGCGAGGGATTGACCTCGGCCTCGATGCCGGCCAGCACCTTCACCAGTTGCGCCACGCGCTCCGGCCCGACCTGCATGCCGACCCGCACCGTGGCCTGGTTGTAGGAATGCGCCAGCGCATCGACCACGCGCACGGTGCCGTGACTGCGGCCATCGGAATTGCCCGGGCTCCAGGTGCGGCCGCGGCCCAGTTGCACGGTGACCGGCGTGTCGTCGACCCAGCTGGCCAGCGAAAAACGGTCCGGCTGCGCCAGCGCCAGCAGGTACACGAACGGCTTGAGCAGCGAACCGACCTGGCGCTGCGCCTCGATCGCGCGGTTGAAGCCGGGCTGGGCCACGTCGCGGCTGCCGACCACCGCCAGCACCTCGCCGTTGTGGGTGTCGGTGAGCACCAGCCCGGCCTGCAGCGGCGGGCGCTTCTTGTTGGTCTCCAGCGCGGTGATGGTGCGCGTGACCGCCCCCTCGGCATAGGCCTGCGCCGACGGCGACATGCCGGTGAGCACGCTCAGGCCGGCGCCCTGCAGCGCGCTTTCGGGGTAATCGCGCGCCAGCTGGCGCCGCACCAGGTCGACATAGGCCGGGAAGCGGTTGGCGGCGACCAGGCCGGGTTCGGCCGGCACGCCCAGCGGCGCGGCCAGCGCCTTGCGGTAGGTGGGTTCGTCGATCAGCTCGCTCTCGCGCAGCTTGCCCAGCACGAAGTTGCGCCGGTCCAGCGCGCGCTCGGGGTAGCGCCGCGGGTCGTAGTAGGACGGCCCCTTGACCAGGCCGATCAGCAGCGCCACCTGCTCCGGCGCCAGCGCATCGAGTTCGCGGCCGAACCAGAACTCCGCACCGGACGCGACACCATGCACCGCCTGGCTGCCGCGCTGGCCCAGGTACACCTGGTTCAGATACGCCTCCAGGATGGTGCGCTTGTCGTAGCGCGCCTCCATGATCAGCGCGTACAGGATCTCGTTGAACTTGCGGGTGACCGTCTGTTCCTTGCCGATGCCGAGCAGGCCGCTGCGCGCCAGCTGCTGGGTCAGGGTGCTGGCGCCCTGCCGGCTCTTGCCGCCGGAGCGCACCATCACCCAGGCCGCGCGGACCATGCCGCTCAGGTCGATGCCGTGGTGCGAATTGAAGTCGCGGTCCTCGACCGCCTGCAAGCCGGTGACCAGCAGTTCCGGCACCTCGTCCACGCGCACCAGGCGCCGCTCTTCCTGCTTCTGCCCGTACAGCGTGGCGATGCGCGCCGGATCCAGCCGCGCGGCCTTGAGCGACTTGCGCGTCTGCGCATCGCGCAGCGCCACCACGCGGCCGCCGGCCAGGCCGACCTCGATGCGCCGCGGCGCGACCCGCCCGTCGACGTCGACGTAGCCGCGGCTGGCGATGGTGAAGCGGCTGCCGTCCTGCTGATAGCTGCCGGGGCGCTCGGCACCGGCATCTGCGCGATAGCTGGCTGCATCCAGTTCGGTCTTCAGCGTCTGCGGGTCCATCGCCGTGTCCGGCGCCAGCACCAGCGGGCGCGCGTAGACACGGGTGGGGATCTGCCAGCGCAGTTCCCCGAAACGCTGGGTGACCTGTTTGTTCAGATAGACCGTGTACGGAATCAGGAAGCCCAGGCCGAGTGCGGCGGCCGCCAGGCCCCAGGTGAGCAGGCGCCGGCGCCATACCGCGGCGGGGCTGTCCAGGGCGTCGTCCTGATCGTCGGTGTCGTGATCGTCGTAGCGTCGGGGCACGGGAATGCGAGAATGTAAATTCCGCCGAGTCTAGCGCAGCCCAGCGGGCAGCGCGGCGCGGCGGCCTCTTCGTTTAAGTTGGAGTGGTGCCGGATGTCGATGTCGTGGGCGAATGCGCGCTACGCCCTGAACCGCCTGGCCGGCCTGGTCCGGCGCGGCCTGACCAGCCTGCGCACGCGCGGCTGGCGCAGCACTTGGCAGCGGCTGCGCGTGCATGCGCAACCGCTGCCGCCGCCGCAACGCGCGCTGTTTGCAGTGGCGCCGGCGCCGTTCTCGCCGTTCGCGGTGCCGAACAGTCCGGCGCCCTTGGTCAGCATCGTGATCCCGGTCTACAACCACGTCGACCATACCCTCGCCTGCCTGCGCGCGCTGGCCGCGCATCCGCCAGCCGCCCCTTGCGAGATCCTGGTCGTCGACGACGGCAGCAGCGATGCCACCGCGCAGTGGCTGCCGCAGATCGTCGGCCTGCACTACCACGTGCGCGAGCACAACGGCGGCTTCATCGCCACCTGCAACGACGGCGCGGCACGTGCGCAGGGCCGCTACCTGGTGTTCCTCAACAACGACACGGTGCCGCAACCGGGCTGGCTGGACGCGCTGCTGGACACCTTCGCGCACCTGCCGGAGGCCGGCCTGGTCAGCGCGCAACTGCTGTATCCCGACGGCCGCCTGCAGGACGCCGGCGGCGTGGTCTTCGCCGACGGCAGCGCGTGGAGCTACGGCCGCTTCGAGTCGCCCGAGGATCCGCGCTACGCCTACCTGCGCGACGTCGACTACGGCAGCGGCGCGGCGCTGGCGATCGAACGTGCGCGCTTCCTGGCACTGGGCGGCTTCGATACGCGCTACATGCCGGCCTACTACGAGGACACCGATCTCGCCTTCGCAGTGCGCGCCGCCGGCTTACGCACGCTGGTGCAACCGGCCAGTCGCGTGGTCCACGACGAGGGCACCAGCAACGGCACCGACACCGGCAGCGGGATCAAGGCCTACCAGGTGCGCAACCGCGCGATCTTCGCCGCCAAGTGGGCCGAGGTGTTGCCGCGGCACCTGGCGCCGGGCACGGTGCCGACGCCAGCGCTTCTGCACCGCCAGCAGCGCCAGGTGCTGATCCTGGACGAAGCGCTGCCGCAGCCGGACCGCGACTCCGCCTCGCTGCGCCAGCTCAACCTGATCCGCCTGCTGCTGCAGGAAGGCGCCCACGTGGTGTTCGTGCCCAGCGAGCGCAGCTACGCCAGCCGCCACAGCGAGGCCTTGCAGCGGCTCGGCGTGGAGGTGTGGCACGCGCCGTACCTGAAGAACCTCACCGGGTTCCTGCAGCAGCACGGCGCGCGCTTCCACAGCGTGCTGCTGGTGCGCCACCACGTCGCCCACGCCTGCCTGCCGCTGCTGCGCCGGTTCGCGCCGCAGGCGCGGCGGCTGTTCGATACCGTGGACCTGCACTACCTGCGCGAACGCCGCGGCGCCGAACTCGCCGGCGACGCGCGCCTGCTGCGCGAGGCCGAGCGGACCCGCGCGCGCGAACTGGAGGTCATGGCGCAGGTCGACGTGACCGTGCTGGTCAGCGCGGTCGAACGCGAACAGTTGCAGCGCGAGGCGCCGCAGGTGCGCACGGTGCTGATCTCGAACCTGCACCAGGTCGCCGGTCCCGGCCTGCCGTGGGCGCAGCGCCGCGACCTGGTGTTCGTCGGCGGCTTCCGCCATGCGCCCAACGTGGATGCGGTGCGCTGGTTCCTGCAGGAGGTGTTCCCGGCGGTGCGCCTGCGCTTGCCGGAGGTGCGCTTCCACTGCATCGGTGCGGACATGCCGGAGGACATCCGCCGCCTCGGCGAGGCCACCGCCGGCGTCGAACTGCTCGGCCACGTCCCCGACATCGCCTCCTACATGGACGGCATGCGCATCGCGGTGGCGCCGCTGCGCTTCGGCGCGGGGGTCAAGGGCAAGGTCAACCTGAGCATGGCCCATGGCCAGCCGGTGGTGGCCACCGCCTGCGCGGTGGAAGGCATGCACCTGCGCGATGGCGAGGACGTGCTGATCGCCGACGAGGCGGCGGCGTTTGCCGACGCCATCGCGCAGCTGTACGCCGATCCGGCGCTGTGGCAGCGGCTGGCCGACAACGGCCTGCGCAACATCGCAACCCACTTCTCGCTGGACGCTGCGCGCGCCACGGTGCGGGAGGCGTTCCTGGCCTGAGTGCTGCTGGCACGCCGCTGTCGATCGCGTCGGGACTGAAGTCCCTCCCACACTCGTGCTGCAGACATCGCCGATGACCCGGCCCGCCCTGCGCAAGGGCACGCGCGCGTCGTACACGACGTAAGCAGGTCTGATCTGCACATGCGGGAGAGGCTTCAGCCCCGACGCATCTGCCAGCCCCTCGGGACTGGAACACGTCTCTTTCGCCGCGCCTTGGCGAAACGCACCGTCACCTCGTAGGAGCGGCTTCAGCCGCGACGGGCGTCACCGGTAATCCCCGTCGCGGCTGAAGCCGCTCCTACGCGCGTGCAGTCGCCATCACGATGCACAGGCGCCCCAATATGCCTCGCATCACCTGGGCAGCGTTGTCGCGCACCGACACTGCCCAGGCGATGCAGACCAGCCCGCACGCAGCCACAAACACACCCCGATCGCCGGAACCTCTCCGCGCCCCTGTGGGAGGGACTTCAGTCCCGACGCGCAGCACCATCAGCCGAGCGGAAGCCCACAGACTTCACTGCGCCCGCTAGCGCCCAGGACTGAGGCTGCGCAAACGGCGCTCGAAGGCGGCCAGTTCCGGGGTGGACGGATCGATCGCGCGGGCGTGCTGCAGTGCCTGCCGGGCGAAGGCGGCATCGCCGCCACCCAGGCGCTCGTCGCCGACCGCCAGCCAGCGCTGCGCCAGACGCCGGCGGGCGTTGACCAGGCCGTTGCCGCCCGGGGCCAAGGCGCGCCAGGCGTCGTAGCAGGCGCTTGCCGCCAGCACCCGGTTGCCGCGCATGGCATCGTCGAAACAGCGTCGCAGCGCGGCCAGCACCCGCTGCTCGGCCGCGCGCACCCGCGTATCGCGCGGTGCCAGCGTCTGTGCCGCGAGCAAGGTGTCGTAGGCGCTGGCGCCGGGCGGGGTTACCCAGTCGCCACGCGCCTCGGCGGCCTGCAGGTCGGCCAGCAGGCGCTGCAGGCGCCGCTCGCGCTCGGCCGGCGACACCCGCGCTTGCGGCGTGGCCTGGCTCTGCCGGGCGCGCTGCAGCGCCTGCTTGGCGTCGGCCACGGCGCGGCTGTCGGGCGCCAGCGCCTGGCCCTTGCGCAGCGCGCGCTCGGCCTCGCCGAAACGGAAATCGGCCGCGGCGCGGCTGGCCTGCAGGGCATAGGCCGCCGCCACCCGCTCCAGGCCGTCGCTGGCCCCGGGCGCCTCCGGTACCGCCGCGCGCCACTGCGCGAAGGCGCGCGCCGCCGCGTCCAGGCGCTGCCGGCGCAGGGCCTGCTCGGCGTCGTGCTGCAGGCGCTCCAGCGCCCGGTTCAGTTCCGCCTGGGTCTCGGGCAGGTCGACATGGCCGGCGTCGTAACCGCGCGCGCGCTCCACCAGCGCCGCGGCGGCGGCCAGGTCGCCGCGCGCCAGCGCGCTGCGCGCGTGCTGCAGCAGTTCCGACAGCGCGTCCTCGCGGCCTTCCAGCGCCGCGGTGCGCTCAGGCGCGAACTCCAGCACCCGCTGGTACAGCGGCAGGGCCGCGTCCGGACCATCGTCCAGATGCCCGTCGCGGCGCGCCTGCGCCGCCCGCTGCAGCAGTTGATCGATACCGGCGTGCGCGGCCTCGCGCGCGCGCAACGCCGCCTCGATGCGATCGGCATCGGCGCGCGGCACCTGCAGCGCACGCGCCAGGGCCAACGCCTCGCGCGCCTGCGGATAACGGCCGGCGGCCAGCGCCGCGCGCGCCTGGCCCAGCGCCGCGCGCCCGGTCGCGGCCAGCCCGACGCGCGCCTGCATGCGGTCGCCGTCCAGCGCCAGCGCGGCCTCGAAACGCTCGCGCGCGCCGCTGCCGTCGGCGGCGCTGAGCCGGCCCGCGCGCAGCGCCGCGTGGCCCTGGTCGAGCAATTGCTGGATGCGCGTCTCCGGCCAGATCAAATCGGCCAGCGGGCGGCGGAACACCACCAGCGTCGTGCCCAGCACCAGCAGCGCCGCCAGCGCCCAGCGCCAGACACGCCGGTCACGCCACAGCGGCACCGGCCGCGGCCTGCGCTGGGGTTCGTCCCTGACCTGATCTGGCGGCATGCTCACCGCGCAAGCTTAGCGTCGGCCCGATGACGAACAGCTGTGCGTCGCCCAGCCCCCTCCCCTCCGGGGACGGTCGGAGCGGCCGCGGGCACGCCTGCGGCCCCGCGCGGCGCCGGCGCTCAGCCCAGCCGCCGCGCCTCGTGCACGCCCGGCAACGCGTCGAGCTTGCCGAGCAAGGTGGACAGTTGCCCGTAGTCGCCGACCTTCAGCCGCAGCCGCAGTTGCGCCAGGCCGCTGTCGCGCACGTTGTCGCTGTTGATCTCCAGCACGTGCGCCTCTTCCTGGGCGATCAGGTTGGTGATGTCCTTGAGCAACCAGCGCCGGTCCACTGCGCGCACCAGCACGTCGACCTCGTAGCCGCCGCCGGCCTGGCCCCACTCCACCGGCAGCACCCGCTGCGGATGGCTGGCGGCCAGCCGCGCGAACGCCGCGCAGTCGCTGCGGTGCACGGTGACGCCGCGGGTGCGGGTGAGATACCCGGCGATCGGCTCACCGGCCACCGGCTGGCAGCAGCGCGCCAGTTGCACCAGCAGATTGCCCACGCCCTGCACAGTGAACTTGGACTTGCCCAGCCCGGTGCGCCGCGCGGTCGGCCGCGGCATGGCCGGCGCGGCCGGCTGCGCCGCGGCGCGCTCGGCCTCGTGCAGCGCGCGCCCGACCTGGCTGGGGCCGACATCGCCCAGCGCGACCTGGATGTACAGCTCCTCCACGCCGTCGGCATGGAACTTCTTCGCCGCCGGCAGCAGGTCGGCCTGCTGCAGGCCCAGGCGCTTGAGTTCGCGCTCCAGCAATTCCTTGCCGGCCTGCACGTTGCGCGCGCGGTCCAGCTTGTGGAACCAGGCGCGCACCTTGTCGCGCGAGCGCCCGCTGGCCAGGTAACCGTTGGCCGGCAGCAGCCAGTCGCGGCGCGGCTCGGCCTCCTTGCCGGTGAGGATCTCCACGCGGTCGCCGCTGCGCAGCTTGTGGGTCAGCGGCACGATGCGGTTGTTGACCTTGGCGCCGCGGCAGCGGTGCCCGACCATGGTGTGCACGTGGTAGGCGAAGTCCAGCGGCGTGGCGCCTTGCGGCAGGTCGATCACCTCGCCCATCGGGGTCAGCGCATAGACCCGGTCCTCGACCAGTTCGGCGTCCAGCGCCCCGGCCAGCCCGCCCTGCTCGCCGTCCTGCGACTGCTCCAGCAGCTGCCGCATCCAGGTGATCTTGCGGTCGAAGGCCTTCTCCGCGCCCTTGCCGCCTTCCTTGTACTTCCAGTGCGCGGCCACGCCCAGTTCGGCCTGCGCGTGCATGTCGTGGGTGCGGATCTGCACCTCGATCGTGCGCCCCTCCGGGCCGACCACCGCGGTGTGCAGCGAGCGGTAGTCGTTGGCCTTGGGCCGGGCGATGTAGTCGTCGAACTCGCTGGGCACCGGCGCCCACAGCGCGTGCACCACGCCCAGCGCGGCGTAGCAGGCGGCGACGTCGTCGACCATCACCCGCACCGCGCGCAGGTCGTAAAGCTGGTCGAAGGCCAGGCGCTTCTTCTGCATCTTCCGCCAGATGCTGTAGATGTGCTTGGGCCGCCCGCTGATCTCCGCGCGCAGGCCCTGCTCGGCCAGCGCCTTGGACAGGATTTTCTTGACCGCCTCGATGTAGCGCTCGCGCGCCACCCGGCTCTCGTCGACCTCGCGGGCGATGCGCCGGTAGGTGTCCGGCTCCAGGTGCCGGAACGCCAGGTCCTCCAGCTCCCATTTCAACTGCCAGATGCCCAGGCGATTGGCCAGCGGCGCGTGGATGTCGCGGGTCAGCTGCGCCAGCGCGCGGCGCTGCGCCTCCGGCGCCTTGTCGGCCACGCGCATCTGCGCCAGTTGCCGCGCCAGCAGGATCGGCACCACCCGCAGGTCCTGCACGATCGACAGCAGCAGCCGGCGCAGGCCCTCGCTGTTGCGCCCGGCCTCGCGCCCGGCATGCAGCGCCCACACCTGGTCGGCGGCGTCCTGCGCCTCCAGCAACCCGGTCACCGCCTGCGCCCGCGCCGGCGGTTCCACCGGCAGCTGCGGCAACTGCGCGCGCAGGCCCGGCAGGTCGAACAGCAGCGCGGCCAGCAGCGCGGCTTCGTCCGCGGACAGCAGCGCCAGCGCATCCAGGGTGTCGGCCAGCACCGGCCACGGCAGCCGCGGCGGCTCGGGCTGCGCCTGCCAGGCTTGCAACAGCGCCGCGCGCAGGGCGGGCGCCAGGGTCGCGGCCGCCGGGCGCTGCAGCAACGCCTCCAGGCCGGAGTGGACGGTGTGGTTCAAGGACGGACGCAGTCGACGAAAACGGTGCTGCCTACACTAACGCGCTTGTGCGCGTTCTCACAATTGCGCCGAGTGCGTCGCCACGACGCGCGGCGCGGACACGCACCGCCAGCTCACTGTGACCCGGTTGCGACTTGCGGCGCTTTTACCGGAATTTCACAACCGCCCCAACCCCCGCGCCTATGCTCGAACGCGACGGCAACCTCATGCTTTGCAACCGCAAAGCTGTCCTGCATGCGCCGCTGCCGTCGCCCCTGGACCGACTCGAAGAGGAACGCACATGAAGAAGTGGAACAAGCCTGTGATCCGCGAGATCTGCGTCGGCGCGGAAATCAACTGCTACGCCTCCGGCGAGCTCTGACCCGCGCAGTCCTCCTTTCCCGCGACCGAAGCGCGACCGGCCGGGGTATGTCTTCCATCCCCGAACATGCCGCGCCGTGTTTGCGCGCGCCTGTGGCAAGAAAGAGCGAGGAAGTGGACATCCGTCCACGCCCGAGCGATGACGCAGCCACGGGCGTGGGCAAACGCGGCCCATCGGGTTGAGCCGCCAGGCTCGACGCGGCGTGTTCGGGGATGGAGGCATCCCCTTATGCCAACGGAGACCGGATGCACCTCATCGTATTGGGATCGGCGGCAGGCGGAGGGCACCCGCAGTGGAACTGTCACACGCCCGCGAGCCAACGCGCGTGGCAGCAACACCCGGGTGCTCAACGTCGTACCCAGGCCAGCATTGCGGTCAGCGTCGACCGCCAGCGCTGGCTGTTGATCAATGCCTCACCGGATTTTCGCCAGCAGGTGTTGGCCACGCCGGCACTGTGGCCGCAGCGCGAGCAGCGCCATTCGCCGATCGAGGCCGTGCTGCTGACCAGCGGCGAGATCGACCATATCGCCGGCCTGCTGTCGATGCGCGAGAGCCAGCGCTTCGACCTGTATGCCAGCGGCCGCGTGCTCGAGTTGCTGGCGCAGAACCCGGTGTTCGACGCGCTGCACCCGGCCTACGTGCACCGCCACCCGTTCGCCCTGGACACGCCGCTGTCGCTGCTGGGGTTGCAGGTCACGCCGTTCGCGGTGCCGGGCAAGGTGCCGCTGTTCATGGAAAGCCGCCACAGCGGCGACCTGGCCGGCTCCGCCGAGGAGACGCTGGGCCTGACCATCGACGACGGCCAGCACCGCGTGCACTACATCCCCGGCTGCGCCGCGCTGACCGAGGCCCTGCGCGCGCGGCTGCATGGCGCCGAGCTGGTGTTCTTCGACGGCACGCTGTGGCGCGACGACGAACTGGTGCAGCTTGGCGTCAGCGCCAAGACCGGCCAGCGCATGGGCCACATGAGCATCGACGGCGCGGCCGGCACCCTGCGCGCCTTCGCCGATCTGCAGGTGGCGCGCAAGGTCTTCATCCACATCAACACCACCAACCCGATCCTCGACGCCGGTTCCCCGGAGCGCGCCACCGTCGCCGCGCACGGTTGGGACGTGGCCCACGACGGCATGGAGATCGCGCTATGACCCGAACCCCCGCATCGCCTGCGAGGCCGAGCCCGTGAGCGCCTTGCTGAGCCCAGAGCAACTGGAAACCGCGCTGCGCGCGATCGGCGCGCGGCTGTACCACGACCAGCATCCCTTCCACGCGCTGCTGCACAGCGGGCGCCTGAACCGCGGCCAGGTCCAGGCCTGGGCGCTGAACCGCTACGAGTACCAGCGCTGCATCCCGCTCAAGGACGCGGCGATCCTGGCGCGGATGGACGATCCGGCGTTGCGCCGGATCTGGCGCCAACGCATCGTCGACCACGACGGCAGCAGCGACGGCGAAGGCGGCATCGCCCGCTGGCTGCACCTGACCGACGCGCTCGGGCTGGACCGCGACCTGGTGCAGTCCGGCCGCGGCCTGCTGCCCGGCACTCGCTTCGCGGTACAGGGCTACCTGCACTTCGTGCGCGAGAAGAGCCTGCTGGAGGCCATCGCCTCGTCGCTGACCGAGCTGTTCGCGCCGGGCATCATCAGCCACCGCGTGGCCGGCATGCTGCAGCACTACGACTTCGTCTCGCGCGAGGCGCTGGCGTATTTCGAGCATCGCCTGCACGAGGCGCCGCGCGATTCGGACTTCGCCCTGGACTACGTCAAGCGCCACGCCGACACCGTGGAGAAGCAGCACCTGGTGCAAGACGCGCTGCGCTTCAAGTGCGGCGTGCTGTGGTCGCAACTGGACGCGTTGCACTTCGCCTACGTGCAGCCGGGCGTGGCCTGGCCGGACGCGTTCGCCCCCGACGCCGCGCAGGCCGCGGCATGAGCACGCTGGACGCCGGCAGCCAGCCGCGGCTCGTCGCCGGCGTGCGCCTGCAGCACGACCGCGCCCGCGACCAATGGGTGCTGCTGGCACCGGAACGGGTGATCGAACTGGACGAGATCGCCCACGCCATCGTCTCGCGCTGCGACGGCGCCCGCAGCCTGGCGGCGATCGCCGCGGAACTGGCCGCCGAATTCGAGGCCGACCCGGCCGAGGTCGAACGCGACGTGCGCGAACTGGCGCAGCAGTTGCACGCCAAGCGGCTGCTGCGCGCATGACCGCCCAGGTGCCGCCGCCGCTGTCGATCCTGCTGGAGCTGACCCACCGCTGCCCGCTGGCCTGCCCGTATTGCTCCAACCCGATCGAACTGGCCGGCCTGCGCGAGGAACTGGACACCGCCGGCTGGCGCTCGGCGCTGGACCAGGCCGCGGCGATGGGCGTGCTGCAGGCGCACTTCTCCGGCGGCGAACCGATGCTGCGCAAGGACCTGCCCGAGCTGGTGGCGCATGCGCGCGCACTGGGCCTGTACAGCAACCTAATCACCTCCGGCGTGGCCGGCGGCGCGCCGATGCTGGCGGCCCTGGCCGCCGCTGGGTTGGAGCACGTGCAACTGAGCATCCAGGATGCCGACGCCGCCGGCGCCGACCGCATCGCCGGCTACCGCGACAGCCTGGCGAAGAAGCGCGCGTTCGCCGCGGCGGTGCGCGCGCTCGACCTGCCGCTGACGATCAACGCGGTGATCCATCGGCACAACGCCGAACGTGTCCCGGCAATGATCGAACTGGCGCTGGAGCTCGGCGCCGAACGCCTGGAAGTGGCCCATACCCAGTACTACGGCTGGGGCCTGCGCAATCGCGCCGCGCTGATGCCCAGCCGCGCGCAGATCGACGCCACCGTGGCCGCGGTGGACGCCGCCCGCCTGCGCCTGCAGGACCGCCTGCACATCGATTTCGTCACCCCCGACTACTACGCGCACCGGCCCAAGGCCTGCATGGGCGGCTGGGGCCAGCGCTTCGTCAACATCTCCCCGCGCGGCGACGTGCTGCCCTGCCATGCCGCCGAGACCCTGCCGGACATGCGCTTCGAGAACCTGCGCACGCGCCCGCTGGCGGCGATCTGGGCAGACGGCGAGGCCTTCGTGCGCTTCCGCGGCAGCGCCTGGATGCCCGAGGTGTGCCAGGGCTGCCCGAAGCGCGAGATCGACTGGGGAGGCTGCCGCTGCCAGGCGCTGGCGCTGAGCGGCGATGCCGCGACCCTGGACCCGGTGTGCGAACGCGCCCCGGCGCACGCGGCACTGCAGGCGCTGGCGCAGCGCGAAGCCGCCGCGCCGCCCCCGGATTTCGTGTATCGGCGGCCGCCACGCGCGGCCGTCGCGCCCGCTGCCGCCGAGGACTGAGGCCGGGCGCCGACGCGGTCCCGGGTGCGCCGGCAGGCGGTGCGCCGTCACCGCTTGCGACTACACTACCGCGCATCCCACTGCCCGGATCCCCGCCATGTCCCTTGCGCGTCTCGCTCCCCTGGCCCTGTGCGCGGCGCTCGCCGTATACGCCGCCCCGGCACTCGCCCAGCGCACCGTCTCCGGCGATCTGCAGACCCAGATGTCGCCGCAGGAGTTCAAGGCCGCCGGGCTGGACAAGCTGTCGCCGCAGGAGCTGGCCGCGCTGAACGACTGGCTGCAGGGCAAGGTCGCCAAGGAAACCGCGGTGGCGCTGGAAAAAGCCAAGGAGGAAGGCCGCCGCGAGGTGATCACCAAGAACCGCGGCTTCTTCGACTTCGGCAGCGCCGAGCCGATCGAGAGCACCCTGGTGGGCGAGTTCTCCGGCTTCGCCAAAGGCCGCCACTACGTGCTGGCCAATGGCCAGGAATGGGAGCAGACCGAAGCAGCGAGCCTGGCCAGCGTGCACCGCACTGCGCCCAAGGTGAAGATCACCCCGGGGATCATGGGCGTGTGGTACATGCAGATCGACAACTACAACACCCGCGCCAAGGTCCGTCGCGTCAAATAAGGATCGCGCACCGTGCACCTGCGTCCGCGGCCGGGCCTGGCCGACGCTTCGCACAGCGTCGCCGATGCGCTGCGCCGGCGCCTGCGCGCCAGCGATGTGTGGTTCATCGCCCTGGCCTTGCTGGTCGGGGTGATGGCCGGCCTGCTGACCCTGCTGCAGAGCAGCCTGGCGCATGGCGCGCAGACCTGGCTGTACGGCCTCGAAGCCGACGAGCGGCTCAGCGCCATGTCCGAGCTGAGCGTGCAGCAGTTGCTGGTGCTGCCGCTGGGCGGGCTGCTGGTCGGCCTGCTGGGCATGGCCGCGCGCGCGCGCAAGCGCCAGCTGGTCGACGCCGTCGAAGCCAACGCGCTGTATGGCGGGCGCATGTCGATGCGCGACAACCTGATCGTCTCCGTGCAGACCCTGTTCTCCAACGGCGTCGGCGCCTCGGTCGGCCTGGAAGCGGCGTATACGCAGATGGGCGCGGGCACCGGCTCGCACTTGGGCCGGGTGCTGCGCCTGCGCCGCGCCGACATCCGCACTCTGGTCGGCGCTGGTGCCGGCGCGGCCATCGCCGCCGCCTTCGGCGCGCCGCTGGCCGGCGCCTTCTACGCGTTCGAGATCGTCATCGGCGCGTACTCGCCCTCGGCGCTGGCGCCGGTGGCGGTGGCCTCGCTGGGCGCGGTGTTCGTGTCGCAGCTGGCCGGGGTGCAGCCGTACCTGCTGCCGGCCTCGGCGGCCTCGGCGCTGGAGGCGCGAGACTACGTGTTGTACGCGCTGCTCGGCGTGCTCTGCGCGCTGCTGGCGGTCGCGGTGATGCGCCTGATCGGCGCGATCGAACAGGCCATCAACCGCAGCCCGTTGCCGCGCTGGGCGCGCCCGGTGGCCGGCGGCCTGCTGCTGATCCCGTTGGCACTGATCACCCCGCAGGTGCTGTCCTCCGGGCACGGCGCGCTGCACCTGGACTTGACCAGCCCGACCTCGCTGCGCTGGCTCGGCATCCTGTTGCTGCTCAAGTGCCTGGGTTCGGCCATCTCGCTGGGCTTCGGCTTCCGCGGTGGCCTGTTCTTCGCCTCGCTGTTCATGGGCTCGCTGGTCGGCGGGCTGTTCGCCGGCGTACTGAACCTCGGCAGCGGCATGGCCCTGGTCGACGGCACCGCCGCCTCGCTGGCCGGCATGGCGGCGATGGCCGCCGCCGTGGTCGGCGCGCCGATGACGATGGCGATGCTGGTGCTCGAGGGCACCCACGACTTCGTGCTGGCCAGCGCGGTGATGGTGGCGGTGCTGGTGGCCAATACCATCGTCCGGCAGATCTTCGGCTACTCGTTCTCCACCTGGCGCCTGCACCTGCGCGGCGAAACCATCAAGAGCGCGCGCGACGTCGGGTGGGTCAAGCACCTCAGCGCCGGACGGATGATGCGCAAGGACGTGCATCCGCTGGCCGCCACCACCAGCGTCGCCGAGTTCCGCCGCCGTTTCCCGCTCGGTTCGGGCACCCGTGTGGTGCTGGAGGACGAGAACGGCCACTACGCGGGCCTGGTCACCCTGGCCGCCGCCTATGCCGATGGCGTCAACGCCGACGCGGCCATCGTCGACTACGCCGGCAACCGCGACGTCGCCCTGCCCGCCGACACCGACGTGGTCACCGCCATGCGCCAGTTCGACCTGACCCAGAGCGACGAACTGGCCGTGGTCGACGAGCAGGGCAAGGTGCTGGGCGTGCTCAGCGAAAGCTTCGTGCGCAAGCGCTATGCCGAGGAACTGGACAAGCGCCAGCGCGAGCTGATGGGCGAGCGGGTGGATGATTGAGGGGCCGGGATTGGGGATTCGCAGGATTGCTGGCCCCTGAGAGGTGAGGGCCGTGATCGCATGTCGTAGGAGCGGCTTCAGCCGCGACGCGTTGGCGCAAAAAGGTCGCGGCTGAAGCCGCTCCTACGGCGTTTCGGCACGACTCCACTGCGATCTGCTGCATTGACCACACCCACGCGGCCTATCTCTCTTTGTGGGAATGCGTCGGGACTGAAGTCCCTCCCACAACGAGCGACATGGTCGATACGCTGAACTCACGGCGCGCAACAGCAAGCGGCGCAGCTGTGCAGCGGCGTCAGCCGAGCTGCGCTTCGATGCAGCCGGTGGCGACCAAAGCACCTGCAGCGACAAGAACAAGACTCAGCGCCGTCAGGCCCTTGGCGCTCAAAAACACGGCGAATGGTTGCAGAGCGCGTCGTCGTGACCGCTCCACGCGATGTCTCCCTTTGTGGGAGGGGCTTCAGCCCCGACGCATCAACGCCAGAGCATCTGGAATGCAGGACACCTCCACTACCTTCTGGGGTGTACGCGTAGGAGCGGCTTCAGCGACGAGGCCTTGCCTGGAACGCCGTCGCGGCTGAAGCCGCTCCTACAGAGGCAATGACGCCTGGCGAACGCGGGGGATGAAACGTGCCCCGACGTCCCTCCCACGGAACGCTGCAAACGCGAACACCGCGGCACGGGCAGCAGGACCAGCGCAGGAATCTCGCACCCAATCCCCAATCCCCACTCCCGAATCACCGCAGTTGCGCCACCCGCTGCGCGAGCTTCTTGGCCGAGATGCCGGCGCGGGCGCCCAGCTCCTGGGCGAACAGCGACACCCGCAGTTCTTCCAGGTCCCAGCGCAGCGCCTGCCACTCCGGCGTGTCTGCACGTCCAGCCGCGGCCGCGTCGGCCAGTGCGTCGACGAAGGGCTTCAGCTCCAGCATGCGCGCCTGGTCGCGGGCCGGGTCGCGCTTGGCGCGTTCGGCGCGCAGGATCATCGCGCGCAGATAGCGCGGGAACTGCGCCAGCGCGGTGGCCGGGGTCTCACGCAGGAAGCCCGGATGCAGCAAGGCCGCCAGTTGCGCGCGCAGGTCGTCGAGGTTGCCGCTGGCCCAGCCCATCAGCGGCGATTCCAGTTGCGGCTTCAGTTCGGCGGCCGCGCCCATGATCGCCTCGGCCAGCTTCAGCCGTTCCATCGCCTCGCCGAACAGCTGTTTGGCGGCGACGTCGCGACGCTGGGCGAAGCTGTCCGCATCGCGGATCGCCTCCAGCCCCTGCTCCAGCAGCGCGTTCAACGCCGCCTCCACCAGGTCGCCGCGCAGGCGTTCCTGCGACTCGATCGCCGCGTACAGCAGCCCGGTCTTGGGCGACACCGGCAACTGCTTGCGCGCCTGCTTGACCTTGTCGGCCAGGGCGATCTCCAGCAGCCGGCGCACGCCGCGCGGATGCGCGGCCTCGGCCTGTGCACGGTCGGCGAAGATGCGCAGCGCGGCGCTGTCGCCCTCGTCCACCAGCGCCGGATAGGCCGGCACGCCGGCTTCGCCCGGCACCTGCAGCGGAATCGGCGCCGCCGGAAATTCGCGCAGCCCGGTCGCGGCCATGGCACGGCCGGCGCGCGCGGCGAAGGCCTGCCCGGCACGTTCGCCGAAGCGCGCACGCAGCGCGTCCAGGTCGCGCGATTCGGCCAGCACCTTGCCGGCATCGTCGCGCAGGCGCAGGTTCATGCGCAGATGCGGCTCCAGCGTGCTCTCGTCGAACTCCAGCGCACTCAGCGGCGCGCCGGTGGCTCGCTGCAGGAAGCGCGCCAGCTCACCACGCATGTCGTCGGCGCTGGGCTGCGGGAATGCCTCGTGGAACGCGCGGGCGAAGTCCGGCGCCGGCACGTAGTTGCGGCGCAGCGCCTTGGGCAGGCTGCGGATCAGCGCCGCGGCCTTGTCGGTCACGAAGCCGGGCGCCAGCCACGACAGCCGTGCCGGATCCAGCGCGTTGAGCAGGTGCACCGGCACCTCCAGGGTCACGCCGTCGTCGGCCGCGCCCGGTTCGAACCGGTACTGCAGCGGCAGCCGCGCATCGCCCAGCGGGAAGTACTTGGGATAGCGCTCGGCCTCGCTGCCCTCGCCCGGCAGCAGGTCGGCCAGCGACCAGTGCAGCGTGCGCCGCTGCTCCGGCGCCAGCGCCTTCCACCAGGCGTCCAGGCCGGAGGCGGAATGGATCTCGCCGGGAATCCGGTCCAGATACCAGCGCGCCTGCCAGTCCTCGTCGGCGACGATGCCGGCGCGGCGCAGCTTGGCCTCTTCCTCGTGTGCCTGCGCCAGCACCTTCTGGTTGTCGGCGACGAAGCTGGCACGGGTGTTGATCTCGCCCGGCACCAGGCCCTGGCGCACGAACAGCTCGTGCGCACCGGGCGGATCGATGCGGCCGTAGTGCACCGGCTTCTTCGGCGCCAGCACCAGCCCGAACAGGCTGATCTGCTCGGAGGCCAGCACCTGCCCCTGCGCGCGCGACCAGTGCGGATCGAAATGCTTGCGCGCCAGCAGGTGCGGCAACTCCGCGATCACCCAATCCGGTTCGATCGCAGCGTTGGTCAGGCCCCACACCTTCTGCGTGTCCAGCAGCGTCGCCGGCAGCACCCACGGCGGCGGCTTGCGCGCCAGCGCCGAGCCGGGGAACAGCAGGAAACGGCGCTGCCGCGGCGCCAGGAAATCGCCCTTCTCGGTGCGGTGGCCGACCTGGGTCGGCAGGCCGGCCAGCAAGGCGCGGTGCAGCGCCTGGTAGGCCGCGGCGCGCTCGCGCTCGCTGGCGCGCGGCGCCTCGCCCGACTCGGCGGGCGCCGGCGGCGGGGTCTGGACCGCCGGTGCGGGCGTCGCCGGCATGCCGGTGCCGCGGCCTTCGCGGGCCAGGCGCGCGGCGCGGTGCAGTTGCCCGCGGGTCGCGCGCGCCGCGGTCTCGGCATCGCGCGCCGGCGCGGGCGCGGAAGCGCCGGCCAGCAGCGGCCGCAGGGAGGCCTCCGCCGGTTCCTCGGTCCAGCCCAGTTCCGCGCACAGCAGATGCAACTGGCGGTGCAGTTCGCGCCACTCGCGCATGCGCAGGAAGCCGAGGAAATGCCGCCCGCACCAGTCGCGCAGCTTGGACTGGGTCAGGTCCTCGTGCGCCTGCCGGTAGCCGTCCCACAGGCGCAGGATGCCGACGAACTCCGAGCGCGCATCGGCGAACTTGGCATGTGCGTTGTCGGCCGCCTCGCGCGCCTCCGGCGGGCGCTCGCGCGGGTCCTGGATGCCCAGGAACGCCGCGATCACCAGCATCGGCCGCAGGCAGCCGTGCTGCTGCGCCGCCACCAGCATCCGCGCCAGCTTCACGTCCACCGGCAGCCGCGCCATCTTGCGGCCGATCTCGGTGAGCTTGCGCAGGCCATGGCGGTCCGGCTCGCCGACCGCGCCCAGTTCCACCAGTTGCTGCCAGCCGTCGGCCACCGCACGCTCGTCCGGCGGCTCCAGGAACGGGAAATCCTCGATCCGTCCCAGCCCCAGCTGCAGCATGCGCAGGATCACCCCGGCCAGGCTGGAGCGGCGGATTTCCGGATCGGTGAATTCCGGCCGCGCCTGGAAATCGGCCTCGGCGTACAGCCGGTAGCAGATGCCCTCGGCGACGCGGCCGCAGCGGCCCTTGCGCTGGTTGGCGCTGGCCTGCGAGATCGGCTCGATGTGCAGGCGGTCGAGCTTCTGCCGCGGGCTGTAGCGCTTGACCCGCGCATAGCCGGGATCGACCACGTAGCGGATCCGCGGCACCGTCAGCGAGGTTTCGGCGACGTTGGTGGCCAGCACCAGGCGCCGCCGCGGGCCGGGATTGAATACCCGGTCCTGGTCGGCCGCGGACAGCCGCGCGTACAGCGGCAGCACCTCGGTCTCGCGGTACTTGCGCCGTTCCAGCGCATGGTGCGCATCGCGGATCTCGCGCTCGCCGGGCAGGAACACCAGCACGTCGCCGCGCGGATCCAGCCGGGTGATTTCGTCCACCGCCGCCACGATCGCCTGGTTGACGGTGCGGTCGCCGGCGCTATCGCCGCCCTCGGCATCGGCATCTTCGCCCGGCTCCTCCAGCGGCCGATAGCGCACTTCCACCGGATAGGTGCGGCCTTCCACGCTGATCACCGGCGCATCGTCGAAATGCGCGGCGAAGCGCGCGGTGTCGATCGTCGCCGAGGTCACGATGACCTTCAGATCCGGGCGCTTGCGCAGCAGCTGCTTCAGATAGCCGAGCAGGAAATCGATGTTGAGGCTGCGCTCGTGCGCCTCGTCGACGATGATCGTGTCGTAGCTGGACAGCCAGCGGTCGCTGGCGATCTCGGCCAGCAGGATGCCGTCGGTCATGAACTTGATCCGCGTCTGCTCGCCGACGCGATCGTTGAAGCGCACCTGGAAGCCCACCGTCTCGCCCACCGGCGTGCGCAGCTCCTCGGCCACACGGCTGGCCACCGCGCGCGCGGCGATGCGCCGCGGCTGGGTGCAGCCGATCATGCCGGCGGCGCCGCGACCGGCGGCCAGGCACAGCTTCGGCAACTGCGTGGTCTTGCCCGAGCCGGTCTCGCCGGCGATCACCACCACCTGGTGGTCGCGGATCAGCGCAACGATGCGCTCTGCCTCGCGCGCGATCGGCAGCTGCGGATCCAGGGTGATCGCCGGCTGCTGCGCCGCGCGCGCGGCGCAACGCGCCTGCGACGCCTGCAGGGCCTGCTCGAACGTGGCCTCGAGCGCAGCATTGCCGGGCGCGGCCTGCCAGCGCGACCATAGGCCCAGCAGGCGGCCGCGGTCGCGGGTCAGCGCGCCGTCGATCGCGGCGCGGCGTTCGCGCAGGCGTGCCGGCACGGAGGGTTTTTCGATAGCGTTCATCAATCGGATGCCATTGAACGTTGAATCACAGCACATGCTTTAGTCTGTCTATTGTGACGCCATCTCATCCGTAACCCCCAGGAGGAACTTCCCATGGCCAAGAGCAAGACCCCCGGCAAGACCAAGAACTCCACCAGCAGGGCCATCGCCGGCCAGCCGCTGGCCGGGCTGGCGCCGTCTGCGCCCAACATCGATATCGGGATCGGCGGCGGCGATCGCAAGAAGATCGCCGACGGCCTGTCGCACTACATGGCCGACGCCTTCACCCTGTACCTGAAGACCCACAACTTCCACTGGAACGTGACCGGGTCGATGTTCAACTCGCTGCACCTGATGTTCGAGACCCAGTACACCGAACAGTGGGCGGCGCTGGACGACGTCGCCGAGCGCATCCGCGCCCTGGGCTTCAACGCCCCCGGTTCGTACAAGGAATACGCGGCGCTGACCTCGATCCCGGAAGAGGAAGGCCTCAGCGACAGCGCCGACTGGCGCGAGATGGTGCGCCAGCTGGTGGTCGGCAACGAAGCGGTATGCCGCACCGCGCGCAAGGTGCTCAAGACCGCCGACGACGCCGGCGACGACCCGTCGGTGGACATGCTGACCCAGCGCCTGCAGACCCACGAGAAGTACGCCTGGATGCTGCGCTCGCTGCTGCAGTAAGGGATGCCGCCCTGCCTGCCTGGCAGGCAGGGCGGGCCGCTAGGCTGGGCGACGCTGCGCGCGCTCCGCCGCGCGCATTGGGCGGCAATGCATTCCGGTCGCTGCCTCGTCACGCCTGGCTCCCGTTGTAGGAGCGGCTTCTTGTAGGAGCGGCTTCAGCCGCGACCGACGCTCAGGACAAGGCCCGGTCGCGGCTGATTCCGAAAGGAGACAAGCGCCGCTGCTACCGGGACCTGCGAGGCGCCAGCCGGGTGCTTTGCGGGAGGGACTTCAGCCCCAACGACTTGCAGGGTCGGACCAGGCAAGCTTGGTTCGTCATCGACGCACTACCCGTGAGCCCTACAGAACGCTGCACCTTCGCCTGATACCCGCCTGCGGACATCCGGAAGCCAACCGCCCTTGCGCGGCGCGGTATCCTACACAGATGTCTTCCCCCGCCCACGCCTTGCTCAGCCGCGTCTTCGGCTACGACCAGTTCCGCGGCCTGCAACAGGACATCGTCGAACACGTCGCCGCCGGCCACGATGCACTGGTGCTGATGCCCACCGGCGGCGGCAAGTCGCTGTGCTACCAGATCCCCTCGCTGCAGCGCGACGGCACCGGCATCGTGATCTCGCCGCTGATCGCGCTGATGCAGGACCAGGTCGAGGCGCTGCGCCAGCTCGGCGTGCGCGCCGAATACCTCAACTCCACCCTGGACGGCGAGACCGCGCAGCGGGTCGAGCGTGCCCTGCTGGCCGGCGAGCTGGACCTGCTCTACGTCGCCCCGGAACGGCTGCTGACCCCGCGCTTCCTGTCGCTGATCGAGCGCAGCCGCATCGCCCTGTTCGCCATCGACGAAGCACACTGCGTGTCGCAGTGGGGCCACGACTTCCGCCCCGAATACCGCCAGCTCACCGTGCTGCACGAGCGCTGGCCGCAGACCCCGCGCATCGCCCTCACCGCCACCGCCGATCCGCCGACCCAGCGCGAGATCGCCGAGCGCCTGGACCTGGCGCAGGCCCGCCACTTCGTCAGTTCCTTCGATCGCCCCAACATCCGCTACACCGTGGTGCAGAAGGACAATGCACGGCGCCAGCTGCTGGACTTCCTGCGCGCGCACCGCGGCAGCGCCGGCATCGTCTACTGCATGTCGCGGCGCAAGGTCGAGGAGACCGCCGATTTCCTGGCCCGCGAAGGCCTCAACGCCCTGCCCTACCACGCCGGCCTGCCGGCCGAGGTGCGCGCCGACAACCAGCGCCGCTTCCTGCGCGAGGACGGCATCGTGATGTGCGCCACCATCGCCTTCGGCATGGGCATCGACAAGCCCGACGTGCGCTTTGTCGCCCACACCGACCTGCCCAAGTCGCTGGAGGGCTACTACCAGGAGACCGGCCGAGCCGGCCGCGACGGCGAGGCCGCGGAGGCCTGGCTCTGCTACGGCCTGGGCGACGTTGTGCTGCTCAAGCAGATGATCGAGCAGGGCGAGGCCGGCGAAGAGCGCAAGCGCGTGGAACGGCGCAAGCTCGACCAGTTGCTGGGCTACTGCGAATCGATGCAGTGCCGCCGCCAGGTGCTGCTGGCCGGCTTCGGCGAGACCTATCCACAGCCCTGCGGCAACTGCGACAACTGCCTGCAGCCGGCCGACGCCTGGGACGCCACGGTGGCCGTGCAGAAGGCGCTGAGCTGCGTGTACCGCAGCGGCCAGCGCTTCGGCGTCGGCCACCTGATCGACATCCTGCGCGGCAACGAAGGCGAGAAAATCAAGCAGTTCGGCCACGACCAGCTCAGCACCTACGGCATCGGCAAGGACCTGGACGCGCGCGCCTGGCGCGGCGTGTTCCGGCAACTGGTTGCCACCGGCCTGCTGGAAGTGGACAGCGACGCCTACGGCGGCCTGCGCCTCACCGACGCCAGCCGCCAGGTGCTCAAGGGCGAACGCAAGATCATGATGCGCCGCGAACTGCCCAGCCGCGGTCGCGAACGCGGCGACCGCAGCGGCAGCCCGCGCACCGGCGTACCGGTGCAGGCGCAGGACCTGCCCCTGTTCAACGCCCTGCGCGACCTGCGCGCCGGCCTGGCCAAGGAGCAGAACGTGCCGGCCTTCGTGATCTTCCACGACAGCACCCTGCGCAACATCGCCGAGCAGCGCCCCGGCAGCCTGGACGAGCTGGCGCGGGTCGGCGGCATCGGCGGCAGCAAGCTGGCCCGCTACGGCCAGCAGTTGCTGGATGTGGTGCACGCGCAGGGCTGAGCCGCGGCAACGGTGTCCGCAGCGTCCGCAGGCCGCCGCGCCCCACGGCACCGACAGGCCGGGTTCAACCTGGTATTGATAGCGTCAGCGTCATGGCGGAGCGTTCCATCGGCCCCGCCTGGCCCCTTTCTCCTGGCGGATGCCCGATGAACCGCAGCCTCCTTCTCCTCGCCTGCACCCTGCTTTCCGGCCCGGCCCTGGCCCAGACCGCCGATGCCAACGGCGACAGCGAGGCGGCCAAGCGCAAACTCGACCTGAGCGTGCCGCAGCAACCGATCACCTATGCCGATCCCGGCACCAAGGCCGATCCGCCGGGCGCCTACTACGGCGACACCAGCGGCACCTCGGCCTCGGCACAGAAGGCCGCAGCAGCGCAGGCGCGCGCCGAGGCCCTGCGGGCGCAGGCCGAACGCTGCAACGGCGACGTGCACGGCAGCGTCGCCACCGGCATCGGCTATTCCACGCATGGCGGCAACAGCAACTACCAGGCCGCCAATCTGAACATGTGCAAGACCTCGTACACCGACGACGGCAAGCCGCGGCAGATGGGCATCAGCATCAGCGTCGGCCGCGGCGATGGCCCGGTGTTCGGCCGCGGCTACTACCCCGGCGCCTACGGCCCACCGCCGTTCGGCTGGTAAGCGCGGCGACGCACGGGCAGCGCCAACACAACAACCCGCTGCCGCCGCGATCGAACCTCGTAGGAGCGGCTTCAGCCGCGACGGGGCGTTCCCGGCAAAGCCCCTCAAAGCCCGTCGCGGCTGAGCCGCTCCTACAGCACACTTCCCGAAGCCATTAGCAGTGCCGCAAGTCGTCTCGGCTGGTACGGACGCAGCCAGGGGACTCTTCGGCAGCCACGCGCCCTCCCTCATTCAGGTCCGCAGTTGCCGCACCGCGCAGTAGGTCGTCTCGTGCCGGCAACGCCAAGTCCGCATGCACCCCGCTCGCGCGCCTGTGCAGGCAGGCGCCCCCGATCATGCCGCCATGCCGACGGCGCTCGTTGCACGCGCGAAGCGCGCACCAGCGCACCCCTTCAAGAGTGCCGCCGTCACGCTCATGGCAACGGGATCGACCAACTCGCCACTGCACGCGCGACAACGACGCATCGCGTCTACAATCGCGCTGCACCGGCGTCTGCGTGTGCGGCGGCGACACGCGCAGCAGCGTGCGCCTCGCCGGTCGGCACCAGGCCGTCATCCTCCTTCATGTGGCACCGCTTCCCCCCCGAGCTCACGCCATGTCCAACGTAGTCCGGCTGCACAGCGCCCGCGAACGCGAGCAGCGCCTGCACGATGACGTCCTCGATGCGGCCGAACGCTGCATCGTCGAGAACGGCCTCGGCGCCACCACCTTCGAACTGATCGCCGGGACGGCCGACGTGCCCAGCAGCGCAGTGCGCCGGCAATTCGACGACAAGCGCAGCCTGGTCCAGGCGCTGATGGAACGCGGCTACGAGCGCGCGATCCGCACGATGTGGCTGCTGCAACCCCCGCCGCACCAGGACGCCACCGCGTTCATCGCCGGGGCGCTGGAAGAGTGGCTGGTCGCCGACGCCAACCAGCGGCGGCGGCGCCTGGACCTGGAAATGGACCTGGCCGCGGCGCGCGATCCCGAACTGGCGCAGTACGCGCGCCGGCTCAACGTGTCCCTGGTGCAGAACCTGGGCGATCTGCTGCGACGCATGCTGCGCGACCACGGCTGGAGCGGTGGCGAGGCGGAGTTCCAGGCCCGCGTCTATGCGGTCGCGGCGATGTGCGGCGGCCTGCACATGATGATGACCACCGGCGTGGAACTCAACCGCATGCACCTGCAGTTGATCCTCAGCGAAAGCCTGGCCGGGATCTTCAGTAAGGCGCGCGCGTAGCGCGGCCCGGTGTCGCCCGACGTGCGCGCCTCACGCGCACGCGTCGCGGGATGCTGATGGACACCCGGCATGCCAAGCGGGTACCGCGCTCAGATGGATCGCATGCACCGCGCATGGTCGACCGCCACCGTTGCAAGCGTGGCGAACCAGGTGGGCGAGTTCGCAGGACACGCGCATGCCATCCAATCCAGCGTGACACGCGAACACGATCTCCGCAGCGCCCAGACCGCAACCGCGTCCGCGCGCGGCCCGCACCTTTGCCACACGGCAGTGCGCAAGCACCGATCAGATCGGCGGCAGCTGCCCCTGCATGCGCTGTGCCGCGCTGCGCATGGCCTGGCCGATGTGCTGCAAGGTCCTGGAACGGACCGCGACGTGCTGCCAGTACAGCGGCACGTCGAGCCAGCGCTGCGGATCGACGACGACGATCTGCTGCTGGCGCAGGGCGGCTGCAAGCATCTGCTCCGGCGCCAGGCACCAGCCCAGTCCACGCGCGGCCGCTTCGACAAAACCGATGGAGGTCGGCAGATAGTGGATCGGTGGGTTCAGCCGCGAGCGGGTGATACGGCGCACGAAGCGCGCCTGCAGCGCGTCCTTGCGGTTGTAGACGATCATCGGGGCGCGCGCCAGCGCGGCCGCATCCAGACCATCGGCGAAGTAGTGGGCGAAAAAGGCCGGCGAGGCGATCGCGCGATAGCGCATCGCGCCCAGCGGCAGCACGTTGCAGCCCTGCAATGCCTTGCCGACGGAGGTGACGGCACCGAGCACCGCACCACTGCGCAGCAACTCCAGTGTGTGGTCCTGGTCGTCCACGCGGATGTCGAACAGGAACCCGTGCGCGTCGTGCAGGGCCGCCAGCGCGTCCAGGAACCAGGTCTGCAGCGAGTCGTCGTTGACCGCGATGGCGATGCTGCGCGCCACGGCGCTGCCGGCGGGCGCGGGCAGCAAGTCGGCCACCGCCTCGGCTTCCAGCGCCTGCATCGGCCGCACGCTGCGCAGCAGGCGCTCGCCGGCCGGTGTCGGCCGGCAGGGAGCCTGGCGCACGATCAGCACCTGGCCGAGCCGGTCTTCCAGTGCCTTGATCCGCTGCGACACTGCCGACGGCGTCAATGCCAGGCGGCGCGCGGCAGCCTCGAAACTTCCTTCTTCCAGCACGGCGGCGAAGGCGGACAGTTGGGGATGAAGCAGATCCATGGCAACGACGCAGATTAGGAACGCTTCACAGCGTACAGAAAAACGAGTTTGGCTAATGCGGGCGGCGCGTGCAGCATGCTCGCCCCACCCACCAGGACCTTGCGCATGTGGCTGCACGCACTGTTGGCCGGCCTCGTCGCCGGCGCCGGCCTGATCGTCGCCATCGGCGCGCAGAACGCCTTCGTGCTGCGCCAGGGACTGCAGCGTCGGCACGTCGGCCTGGTCGTGGCGGTTTGCGCTGCCAGCGATGTCGCGCTGATCGTCCTGGGCGTGTCGGGCATCGGCGCCGTGGTGGATGCCTGGCCAGGCGTGCTGCAGGGATTGCGTTTCGGCGGCGCGGCCTTCCTTGGCGCATACGCGCTGCTGGCGGCGCGCCGCGCCTGGCGCGGCAGCGGCGGCCTGCTGGCGCAAGGCCAGGATCCGCGGAGTTGGCAACGCGTCCTGCTGACCTGCCTGGCCTTCACCTTCCTCAATCCGCACGTGTACCTGGACACCATGGTGCTGCTGGGCAGCCTCTCGACCCGTTACCCGGGACAACTGCGCTGGGCGTTCGCACTCGGCGCCTGCCTGGCCAGCGTGACCTGGTTCTGCAGCCTGGGCTACGGCGCGCGGCTGCTGCAGCCGGTGTTCCGCAAGCCCGCTGCGTGGCGCGTGTTGGATGCGGCAGTCGCGCTGTTCATGCTGGGACTGTGCCTGTCGTTACTCCTGCAGCCCTTGGGGTAAGCGCTCAAGAGCATCGACGGCCCACGCGGCGCGACTGCACCGATGCAGCACGCCGACATCCCAGGCCGCCAAGCACATGCCAGCACTGCCGCATTCCGAATTGCCCTCCGCTTCAAGACGACGAGGACAAACTTTCATAATCGCGCGGGGGCATGCGCTTCAGCTGCCCGCCGAGCGCGACGAGAAGCCAGCAACAAAAACCCCGGCACATGGCCGGGGCTTGGAGGATGCTGATCGTAGCGCCTACAGCGTCGGGTCAATCCCAGAAGTTGTTGTAGTCGCGCGGCTTCTTGTCTGGTGCCTGGGAGCTGACCAGTTGACAGTCGGTCGAGACCGGCGGGTTGCCCGTGTCGATCGAAGCACAGACGAAACGCGCCAAGTCGCCGAGCTTGGCACCTATCGCTGGGACGCGAGCGCCACCTTTCAGGGTGGTGCTTCCCGCGCCAACGTCGACGACGGTCCCGACGATCTGTGGGCGCATGTCGTCGTCCGGCAGGCTGGCAATCGTGAGTTGCTTGCGCACGACCGTATAGCGGCCGGACTGGGCGGCGGGCGCAGGCACGGAAAGAACCGCCAGGACAGCGATAAGAAGCAACACATTGAATCGCACAACAAAGCCCCCTGTAGACAGGTTCCAGCATAGCAGCTTCAGCAGCACGTTCAGGTGCCTGATGCCTCGGCTTCGGCTGGCTCTTGCGGGCGGCATGCAGCTGACGCTGCGGGCGATGCGACATTGGCATGCACATTCAGTGCGGCCAAAAGGTCGCCCACGTCGCGATCAAAGCGACGCCAGGCTTTCGAAAAGCGCGCTCGGCAACACTGTACGAAGCGCGCGATCACGGAGGACATGATCGCTGCGAGCGATCGCGTTGCGCTGCGCAACATGAAGCACCGAGGCAGAACGCCTTTGGATGATGAGGACTCAGGCCACGCAATACGGATGTGGTGCGGCAGCGTTATGGCCACGCAGTGCCGACCGTGGAACCAGCGAAGCTGCCGCTATTTTCAGTAGAGTTTTCAGGAGCCGGCGAAAAATCACCAAAGGCGACGCCTAACGCGTGGATCGAAGTGGTGGGCCGTGATGGATTCGAACCATCGACCAAAAGATTAAAAGTCTTCTGCTCTACCGACTGAGCTAACGGCCCAAAACAAGACCCCGGCGTTGCACCGGGGCGCGTAGTCTACCCCAGCACGGGGCGTTTCGCGAAATCAGGCGTAGCGGGTCGGGTCGGCGACGCCGGCGTCGGCGAAACCGGCCGCGCGCAGGCGGCAGGCATCGCAATGGCCGCAGGCGCGGCCGGCGTCGTCGGCGCGGTAGCAGGACACGGTGAGGCCGAAATCCACGCCCAGGCGCACGCCCTCGCGCACGATGTCCGCCTTGCTCATGTGCTGCAACGGCGCATGCACGCGCAGCCCGGCCCCCTCCACCCCGGCCTTGGTCGCCAGATTGGCCAGGGTCTGGAACGCATCGATGAACTCGGGGCGGCAGTCGGGATAGCCGGAGTAGTCCACGGCGTTGACCCCGCAGAAGATGTCGGCCGCGCCCAGCACCTCGGCCCAGCCCAATGCCACCGACAACATGATGGTGTTGCGCGCCGGCACGTAGGTGACCGGGATGCCGTCGCCGCCGGCGTCCGGCACCTCGATGTCGTCGGTCAGCGCGGAGCCGCCGATGCTGCGCAGGTCGACGTTGACGGTCTTGTGCGCCACCGCGCCCAGCGCCGAGGCGACCCGCGCGGCCGCATCCAGTTCGGAGGTGTGGCGCTGGCCGTAGCGCACGCTCAAGGCATGCACCGCGAAACCCTGCGCACGGGCGATGGCGACGACGACGGCGGAGTCCATGCCACCGGAGAGAAGGACGACGGCGTTTTTCATGGGGGCGGGGATTCGGGAGTGGGGATTGGGGATTTGCAAAAGCGACGGCACGTGAGCGGATGGGATCCACATGGTGCATTTGACCATGCAGGAGCGGCTTCAGCCGCGATGAAAGTTCGAACAAGATCCGTCGCGGCTGAAGCCGCTCCTACGAATCCCGAATCCCGAACTCCAAATCCCGGCCGCTCAGCGGCCAGGCTCGTCGTTCCACAGCAGCTTGTGCAACTGCATCTGGAACCGTACCGGCAGGCGGTCGGCGACGATCCAGTCGGCCAGGTCGCGCGCGCTCAGTTCGCTCTTGCTTGGCGAGAACCAGACCGTGCAGCGGGTGTCCAGCCGGTGTTCGGCGACCACGGCGCGCGCCCATTCGTAGTCGGCGCGGCCGCACAGGACGAACTTGATCTGGTCGCGCGCGGTCAGCAGCGGCAGGTTCTCCCAGCGGTTGCGGTGCGCCTCCTGCGACGCCGGGGTCTTGATGTCGAGCACCCGCGACACGCGTGGGTCGACTTCGGCGATATCCAGGGCGCCGGAGGTCTCCAGCGAGACGTCGTAACCGGCATCGCACAGGCGCTGCAGCAGCTGCAGGCAGCGCTTCTGCGCCAGCGGCTCGCCGCCGGTGACGCAGACGTGGCGTACGCCGTGGCGCGCCACCTCTTCCAGGATCGCATCGATGTCCCACCATTGCCCGCCGTGGAAGGCGTAGGCGGTGTCGCAGTAGCTGCAGCGCAGCGGGCAACCGGTCAGGCGCACGAACACCGTGGGCCAGCCGGCGCTCTCGGCCTCGCCCTGCAGCGACAGGAAGATCTCCGTCAGCTTCAGGCGGGGCAGCGGGCTTTGGACGATATCGCTGGGAACGGCGGCCATGGCGGGAGAAAAGTGCTCCCGCGACGGCGGCGGCAGCGTAAGGGGCTCAGCGCAACTGCTGGCCGATACGGATCGACTGCAGGCGGTCCTGCGCGGTGCGCGCGGCATCGGAGCCAGGATACTTCGCGCCGACCTGTTGCAGGGTCTGCTCGGCGTCCTGGACGCGGCCTTCGCCGTACTGGGACAGACCCAGCTTGAGCAGCGCGCCCGGTGCCTTGTCGTGGGTCGGATAGCGGCCGATCAGGTCCTGGAACTGGGCCTCGGCCAACTGGAAATTCTTGGTGGCGTAATAGCTCTCGCCGAGCCAGTACAGCGCGTTCGGCGCGTACACGCCGTTCGGGAAGGCCTGCAGGAAGCTCTGGAACAGGTTCGCCGAATCGGCGTACTTGCCTGCCTTCAGGGCGTCGAAGGCGACGTTGTAGGCCGCCCGCTCATCGCCGGCGGCCGCCAGGGTACCGGCGTCGCCGTGCACCGACGGCGGCGGCTCGGCGACGGCGGACGGCTTGCCTGCGGGCGCGGCCGGCGCGGCAGCCGGTGCGGCGCCATTGGCCGGCGGCAACGGCGGCGTCGCCCCTGCCCCTGCACCACTTTCGAGCCGGCCCACGCGGCCATCCAGGTCCAGGTACTGGTCCTTGATCTGCTGCTTGAGCTGGTCGTTGCTGTGCTGCAGTTGTTCGATCGTGGCCTCCATCGACTGCATCTGCGTCCGCAGCTGGTTGAGCTGGTTCAGGATGTCGGTGTTGGCCTGGGTATTCATGGCCTGCTGCTCGAGCGCGGAAACGCGGTCGGCCAGGCTCGCGCGTTGCGCATGAGCCGGCGCGGCGGCCACGAGGGCCGCCGCGACGATCATCGATGTAAGGACACCGATACGCATCTTTTCTTACTGCGCCGTGTAGACGATCTCGACGCGACGGTTCTGCGACCAGCAGGACTCGTTCGACTCGGTGCAGACCGGACGCTCTTCGCCGTAGCTGACCACGGTCAGCTGCGCAGCCGAGCCACCGTTGGCCTGCAGCGCCGAGGACACGGCGTTGGCACGACGCTCGCCCAGGCCCATGTTGTACTCGCGCGAACCGCGCTCGTCGGTGTTGCCCTGCAGGGTGATGCGCGAGGACGGACGGTCACGCAGGTACTTGGCGTGGCAGGCCATGATCGCCTGGAACTCCGGCTTCACGGTGTCCTTGTCCAGGTCGAAGTAGACCACGCGCTGACGCAGGCAGGAATCGGTGTCCAGGTCGCCCGGGCCATACAGACCGGAGGTCGACGGGCCGGTCGGGGCGGTGGTACCGGTGGTGCCGGTGGTGTCGGTCTGGGGCTGTTCCTTGACCTTCTTGGCGCAGCCGGCCAGAGCTGCAACGGACAACAGCGAAACAAGCAGAACGCGGGTGGTCTTGTTCATGGCGATACCTTGTGGCTCCTGGGCCGATGAGGGGTTCAACAGCGAAATATTAACACCAAACTTACATGTCAACGTGCAGTGCGATACGGCGACCAGGACGGCTCGCGCACGTCGCCATCGGCAAGCACCAGACGCTGCCGCACGCGGGCATCGGCCGAGACCGCGTACAGGACGCCACGGCCGCCTTCACGCGCCGCATACAGCACCATGCTGGCGTTGGGAGCGAAGCTCGGCGACTCGTCCAGCGAACCGGTCGACAGCGTGTTCCAGCGCGGCGAACCCAGGCTGCGGTCCATCATCGCGATCTTGTAGGTATTGCCGCTGCCCTGGGCCACGACCAGCTTGTTACCGTCGAAGGACACGCTCGGGGTCGCGTTGTAGTTGCCCTGGAAGGTGATGCGGGTGGCGCTGCCGCCGGTGGCCGGCACCTGATAGATCTGCGGACGGCCGCTGCGGTCGGAGGTGAAGTAGATGCTGTTGCCGTCCGGTGCCCAGGTCGGCTCGGTATCGATGCCGAAGTGGTTGGTCAGCTGGGTCAGCTGCTTGCTGCCCAGATCCATCACATAGATCTCCGGGTTGCCGCTGCGCGACAGCGCCAGCGCCAGCTTCTTGCCGTCCGGCGAGAACGACGGCGCGCCGTTGATGCCGCGGAAGCTGGAGACCAGCTGGCGCGCACCGGTGGCGATGTCCTGGATGTAGATCGACGAGTTGCCGCGCTCGAAGCTCACGTAGGCCAGCTTCTTGCCGTCCGGGCTCCAGTTCGGCGACAGCAGCGGCTCGGCCGAGCGGACGATGGTCTGCGGGTTGTAGCCGTCGGAGTCGGCCACCATCAGCGCATAGCGCATCGCCCCGCCCTTGCCGCTGGCGGTGACGTAGGCGATGCGGGTCCAGAACGCGCCGCGCACGCCGGTGATCTTCTCGTAGATGGCATCGGCCATCTGGTGGGCGACGTCGCGCATGGCGTTGGCGCGGGCGGTCATGGCCAGGCCGAGCATGCGCTCGCCCTTGCCCACGTCGAACAGTTCGTACTCGACGCGGTAGGCGCCCTCGCCGGCGTCCATCACCCGGCCGACGACCAGGTAGCTTTGCTTGAGCGCGCGCCAGGTGGCGAACTGCACTTCGCTGCCGCGGGTGGGGCGCTCGACGATCTGCGACTCGGGCAGGTTGCGGAACTGGCCGGAGCGATCCAGATCGGCGCGGACCACCGCAGCGACGTCGGTGCTAGGCGGGGTCGCCGAGCCTTGGTACGGCATCGGCACGACGGTGATCGGGGTCGCCGAGGCATTGCCGCCGACGATGTCGATTTCCAGGCCCTTGTCCTGCGCGGACGCGGCGAGAGGCAGCAACAGGGCGGTGAGAACGGCAAGCCAGCGCGGCAGTTTCTTCATGGGTCGCTCAGCAGGATCGGAAAGGCGCAAGAGATAGCAATGCGCGGGTGAACGTATTCGCAATCATGAACCATCGCCATGTGAAGCCGATGGCAGGACGCGGCACATTATCGCCCATCGCCCGGGGGGTGGATGGCCGGCCGCGCGCAAACGCAGCGGCGGCGGCCGGTCTCACTGGTCCTGGGCGGTGAAGTTGAACGTCAGGTTGCGCGCGAACACGGTCTCGAAGCCGCGGTAGGGCAGCGGCTGCGCGCGCAGCACGGCGGCCTCGATCGAGCGACGGCCGGCCTCGTCGTACGGGCAGTCGGGACTGACCTTGGCCTCCATCACCTGGCCGCCGGGAATCTGCGTGATCGAGATCTTGCACTTCTGCCCCAGCGGCACCGAATCCGGACGCACCCACTGACTCAGCACCGCCTGCTGGATCGCCGCGGCGTACTTGGCCTGCAGGTCGGTATTGGTGCCGTTCTGGCCCGGCGCCTGCTGCGGCGTGGTGGCCGCGGCCGCCGAGGCCTTCTTGGCGTTCAAGTCGGCGATCTGCTGCAGCTTCTGCTGGGCCAGCTGGGCCTCGCGCTCCAGCTTCTCGCGCTGCTTGCGGATGTCTGCGATCTTCTTCTGCCGCTCCTCTTCCTGCTGCGCGGCCAGGCGCTGCTTCTGCTCGGCCTCCTGCTGGCGCTTCTGCTCGGTCAGGTCGATCTGTTCCTGGCGGCGCTTGGCCTCCTGCTCCTGCTTCTCCTTTTCCTGGGAGATGGCGGTGCGAGTGGCGCGGTCCTGGTCGACCTTGTCGGGCACCGGAACGAAGTCCTGCGCCTTCTGCTGCTGCGGGGTCGGCGCCTGCTGCGGCTTGGGCGTGGGCAGCGGCTGCGGCGGCGGCACCGTGTCTTCCTCGGCGACGTCCTTGACCGGTTCGGGCAGCGGCTCGGGCAAGGGCTTGGGCGCGTCCTTCACCGCCTTCTGCGCCGAGCGCACGTCGGCGGCCGAGACCACCAGCGAGGCCTCGACCATCGGCGAACCGGCGGCCGGTTCGACCTGGCGCACCGGCGACCACCACCAGGCCAGGAAGAACAGCAGCGCGATCAGCACATGCACCAGCAGCGCCAGGGCGACCCCGTAGATCAGGCCCTTGTCGTCGCCGCGGTGCAGCGGCGGGCGGGAGTCGGCTTCAGCGTGCATTGTTTCCGGGCTGACTCATCAGGCCGACCTTGGGCACGCCGGCCTGCTGCAGCATGACCATGGTGTCCATGACCAATTGATAGTTGGAGCTGCCGGGCGCGGCGACGAACACCGGCACGTCCTTGTTCTGGCCGACGAAGGCCTGGATCTTCGCCTTCAGTTCCGGCGCGGCGATCTTCTCCGGCTTGCCGTCCTGCAAGGTCAGCGTGTAGCGGCCCTCGGCATCGACGGTGACGATCACCGGATCCTTCTTGCTCTCCACCGAGCGCGCGGTGGAATCGGGCAGGTCCACGTCCACGCTCAGGCTGAGCAACGGCGCGGTGACCATGAAGATGATCAGCAGCACCAGCATCACGTCGATGTACGGCACGACGTTGATCTCGGACTTGAGCTTGCGGCGCTTGCGGCGGGAAATGGCGGCAGTCATGCGGGAATCCTGGGAGTCGTGGGCAGGCGGGCGACGCTCAGTCGCCGCTGGCCTGGCGCTGCAGGATGGAGCTGAACTCTTCGGAGAAGGTCTCGAAGCGCACGGCCAGGCGCTCGACCCGGGTGGTGAAGCGGTTGTAGGCCCACACCGCCGGGATCGCCACGAACAGGCCGATGGCGGTGGCGAACAGCGCTTCGGAGATGCCCGGCGCGACCGCGGCGATGCCCGCCTGCTGACCGCTATTGATCATGTCGTGCATGGTCACCATGATGCCGAACACGGTGCCGACCAGGCCCACGTAGGGCGCGGTGGAGCCGATGTTGGCGAGCAGTTCCAGGTTGCGCTCCAGGCGGTCCACTTCGCGCGCGTAGGTGGCACGCATCGCTCGCTGCGCGCCTTCCAGCTGGATGCGCGCATCGAGCCGGCGCTTGTCGCGCAGGCGAGTGAATTCGCGGAAGCCGGCCTCGAAGATCGCCTCCAGCCCGCCGACCACGCGGTTGCGGTCGGTGGCGCCGGCGTAGAGCTTGCTCAGGTCGGTGCCGGACCAGAAGCGGTTCTCGAAGTCGTCGGCCTCGCGGTTGGCGTCCTTGAACACCTTGCCCTTGCGGAAGATGATGACCCAGCTGATCAGCGAGCCGAGCAGCAGCAGCAGCACGATCACCTTGACCGGCAGGCTAGCCTTGACCATCAGGTCCAGGTAGTTGATGCCGCCGTGGGCGGCGGTGCTGGCGACGGCCTGGGTGGCGGTCTGGGTCACGTCCTGCGGCAGCGCCTCCACCACCGTGTCCTGCAGGGCCAGGAGCAATGCGATCATCCGTCGTTCCTCAGTAATTCGGCTTCAGTGATTTCAAGAACTTTCAATGCATCGTGCAGCGCGTCGTCCATGCCGCGCGGGCGGAAGCTGCCGGCGCTGAGCGCCGCCACCCGCACCTGCGCGCGCAACAGCAGTTCCCCGTCGTCGCGGCGGATCGACTGCGCGAACACCAGGCTGGCGCGCTTGCACTGCGACAGCGCGACGCCGACCTGCAGGGAGTCGTCCAGGCGTGCCGGGCGCAGGAAGTCGAGCTGCATCGCGCGCACCGCAAACACCAGGTCGTGTTGCAGGCGCAGGCGCTCCTGACCATACCCCAGCGCCCGCAACCACTCCGTGCGCGCCCGCTCCAGGAAGGCCACGTAGCGCGCGTGGTAGACCACGCCACCGGCGTCGGTATCTTCCCAGTAGACGCGTGTCGGCCAACTGAATAGACGCCGGGAGTGGGGATTGGGGAGTGGGAATTCGCCGGGCGACGGCGTGTTCGGGTCGATCGCGGTCAAAACAGCGCTCCTGTATCCCCGATCCCCATTCCCGAATCCCGCTTGGGCTGCAAGCCCAAGTGCAGATAGGCCTTGTTGGTGGCCATGCGGCCGCGGGCGGTGCGGATCAGGTAGCCCTGCTGGATCAGGTAGGGCTCGATCACGTCCTCCAGGGTGCCGCGTTCCTCCGACAGCGAGGCGGCCAGCGACTCGACGCCGACCGGGCCGCCGTCGAAGTACTCGATGATGGTGCGCAGCATGCGCCGGTCCAGCTCGTCGAAGCCCTCGGCATCGACCTTGAGCATCTGCGTGGCGGCCTGCGCCACCGCCAGGTCGATCTGCCCGCCGGCACGGACCTGGGCGAAGTCGCGGACCCGCCGCAGCAGGCGGTTGGCGATGCGCGGGGTGCCGCGCGCGCGCCGGGCGATCTCGGCGCAGCCGTCGGCGTCGCAGGCGATACCGAGGATGCTGGCGGAGCGGCGCACGATCTGCGCCAGCTCGTCCGGGGTGTAGAAGGCCAGGCGCTGGACGATGCCGAAGCGGTCTCGCAGCGGCGCGGTCAGCAGGCCGGCGCGGGTGGTGGCGCCGATCAGGGTGAACGGCGGCAGGTCGATCTTGATCGAGCGCGCGGCCGGCCCCTCGCCGATCATGATGTCGATCTGGAAGTCTTCCATCGCCGGATACAGCACTTCCTCGACCACCGGCGACAGCCGGTGGATCTCGTCGACGAACAACACGTCGTGCGGCTGCAGGTTGGTCAGCAGCGCGGCCAGGTCGCCGGCCTTCTCGATCACCGGGCCGGAGGTGACCCGCAGGTTGACCCCCAGCTCGTTGGCGATGACGTGGCTCAGCGTGGTCTTGCCCAGGCCCGGCGGCCCGAAGATCAGCACATGGTCCATCGCCTCCCCGCGCGCCTTGGCCGCCTCGATGTAGATCGACAGCTGCTCGCGCACCGGCTGCTGGCCGAGGTAGTCGTCCAGCCGCTTGGGGCGGATGCTGGCCTCGGCGACCTCATCCTCGCGGGTGGCGCTGCTGGCGATGATGCGGTCCATTTAGAGCCGGGATTGGGGAGTGGGGATTCGGGAGTGGTCGCGCAATAGTATCGGCTGCGGGACGGTCTCGGCGCCATGGCCTTGACCAATCCCGAATCCCGACTCCCCAATCCCGGCCGCCGCAGGCGGCCTCAGATCTCCACCTGCGCGCCCAGTTCCACCAGGCGGTTGCCGGGGATGCGGAAGAAGCCGGTGGCGGGGGCGGCGTTGCGGTGCATGACCGCGAACAGCTTGTCGCGCCAGATCGGCATGCCGCGGTTGGCGCTGGCTACGATGGTCTCGCGGCTGGCGAAATAGGTGGTGTCCATCGGGTCGAAGTAGATCCCGCCCTGGTCGCAGGAGCGCATCAGCGCCAGCGGCACGTCCGGGGTCTCCATGAAGCCGAAGCGCACGTAGACGCGGTAGAACTCGTCGCCGATCGCGTCGATCTTCAGCCGCTGCCCGGCCGCCGCGTACGGCACCTGCAGGGTCTCCACGGTCAGAAACACGTTGCGCTCGTGCAGCACCTTGTTGTGCTTGAGGTTGTGCATCAGCGCGTGCGGGACGACCATCGGGTCGGCGGTCAGGAACACCGCGGTGCCGGGCACGCGCACCGGCGGCGCCAGCATCAGTCCGGGCAGGAAGGTGTCGAGCTTGATGCCGTCCTTGCGGATCTCGTCGTGCAGCAGCTTGCGGCCGCGGCGCCAGGTACGCATCAGGGTGAACAGGATCAGGCCCAGCAGCAGCGGGAACCAGGCGCCGTCCAGGAACTTGATGATGTTGGCGTAGAAGAACGCGCAGTCCACCGCCAGGAACACCAGGGCGAACAGCCACAGCAGCGGCGCCGGCACCCGCGGGTTGGCGCGCGCGTAGATGACCATCAGCACGGTGGTGATCAGCATGGTGCCGGTCACCGAGACGCCGTAGGCGGTGGCCAGCGAGGTCGAGTCGCCGAACCCGATCACCGCCACCACCACCAGCGCCAGCAGGCACCAGTTCACCGCCGGCACGTAGATCTGGCCGATGGTGGAGTGCGAGGTGTGGCGGATGTGCATGCGCGGGATGTAGCCCAGCTGCATGGCCTGGCTGGCCACCGAGTAGGCGCCAGTGATCAGCGCCTGCGAGGCGATCACCGTGGCCGCGGTGGCCAGCACGATCATCGGGTACAGCGCCCACTCCGGCACCGCCTCGTAGAACGGATTGCTGACCGCGGCCGGGTCGCGCAGCACCAGCGCGCCCTGCCCCAGGTAGGTCAGGGTCAGCATCGGCAGCACCACGAACTGCCAGGAGCGGCGGATCGCCTTGGCGCCGAAATGGCCCATGTCCGCGTACAGCGCCTCGCCGCCGGTCACCGCCAGCACCACCGCGCCGAGCACGAACACCGCGTGCCAGTTGTGCTCGGCGAAGAAACGCACGCCCCACCACGGGTTCAGCGCATGCAGTACTTCCGGCGCGCGCGTCATGTTGTAGACGCCGATCGCGCCCAGCGCCACGAACCAGACCAGGGTGATCGGCCCGAACGCCTTGCCCACCCGCTCGGTGCCGTAGCGCTGGGCCATGAACAGCATCCCCAGCACCACCAGGGTGATCGGCACCACGAACGGCTCCAGCTTGGGCGCGGCCACCTCCAGGCCTTCCACCGCCGACAGCACCGAGATGGCCGGGGTGATGACGCCGTCGCCGAAGAACAGCGAGGCGCCGAAGATGCCGAGGATGCCGACCACGTACATCGAGCGCGAGCCGCCCGGCAGGGTCCGCTGCGCCAGCGCGGTCAGCGCCATGATGCCGCCCTCGCCGTCGTTGTCGGCACGCATGATCACGGTGACGTACTTGACCGTGACCACCAGCATCAGCGCCCAGAACACCAGCGACAGGATGCCCAGCACGGTGTCGTGGTCCGGGGTCAGCCCGTAGTGCGGCGAGAACGCCTCCTTGAGCGTGTACAGCGGACTGGTGCCGATGTCGCCGAAGACCACGCCGATGGCGGTCAGCATCACCCCAAAGCCCGTCTTGGCGTGCGGATCGTGGCTGCCCGGGCGGGCGGCGGAACTGGAGGAGCTGGACATGGTGGGAAGAGTAGCGCCAGAACGTGAAGAAAGAGCGGGGAGAGCCAGGCCGACCGGGCGGTCAGCGCAGCGCCGCCTGCAGGGCCTTGCGGATCACCGTGGCGACCTCGTCGCCGTCGGCGGCGGCGTCGCGCGCCATCTTCGCCGCCTCGGCCGGCTTGTAGCCGAGCTGCTGCAGCGCCACCGTGGCCTCGGATACCGCGTCGGTGCCCAACTGCCCGGTCACCGGCGCGCCGCCACTGAAGTCGGCCGCGCGGTCGCGCAGTTCCACCACCATGCGCTCGGCGGTCTTCTTGCCGATACCGGGGATGCGGGTCAGCGCGGTGACGTCGGCGGCGGTGATCAGCCGCGCGAACTCGTCGACGCTGACCCCGGACAGCACCGCCAGCGCGATCTTCGCGCCGATCCCACTGACCCGCTGCACGTCGCGGAACAGGCGCCGCTCGCCCTCGCGCAGGAAGCCGTACAGCGACACGCTGTCCTCCTTCTGCGCATAGTGGGTGAACAGGATCACGTCGCGACCGACGTCGGGCAGGTCGTAGAAGGTGCTCATCGGCGCCTCCAGCTCATACCCCACCCCGCCCACGTCGATCACCAGCCACGGCGGCTGCTTGTAGGCCAGGATCCCGCGCAGACGGCCGATCATGGGGCGCCTCCTTGGAGGCGCCGGGATTGGGGATTGGGGATTGGGGATTCGCCCAAGCGGCGCCGGCGCGCGCGCGCACGGCTGTTGCCAATCCCGAATCCCGAATCCCGAATCCCAGCTCCACTCATTTTCTACTCCACGCCTGCTGCGTGCTGACGCCCAGGCGCTGCGCGGTGGCGCGCACGTGGGCATGGGTGATGGCGACGGCCAGTGCGTCGGCGGCGTCGGCCTGAAGTTTGCCGGTCAGGCTCAGCATGAGACCGACCATGTGTTGCACTTGTTGCTTCTCCGCCGCGCCCTTGCCGACCACGGCGAGCTTGATCTCCTTGGCGGCGTACTCGTGCACCGGCAGCTCGCGCAGCACCGCCGCGCAGATCGCCGCGCCACGGGCGTGGCCGAGCTTCAGCGCCGCGTCGGCGCTCTTGCCCATGAACACCCGCTCGATCGCCACTTCCTGCGGGCGGTACTCCTCGATCAGCGCGTCCAGCCCGAGCAGCAGGCGCTTGAGCCGCAGCGCGAAGTCGCCCTCGCCCAACAGCAGCAGCGGCGCATGGTGCACGTGCCGGGTACGGCCGGCCGCGTCCACGTCGATGATGCCCACGCCGGTACGCTGCGAGCCAGGGTCGATGCCGAGGATCCGGGTGAAACCGGGACCCGGGACCCGGGACCCGGGACCCGTGGAAGCGTTTGCCGTCCGAGTACTGCGGCCCGACGCAACCATCTGCGACGGCAACGCGTTCGGTACCGGCACAGCTCCGTTCCGGGTCCCGGGTCCCGGGTCCCGGGTCCCGGCTTTCATGGTGTCAGCCCCCGTCACTCAGCGCGGCCTGGTCCACGTTGGAATAGACGTTCTGCACGTCGTCCAGGTCTTCCAGCATGTCCAGCAGCTTACGCACCTGCACCGCGGTGTCGCCGTCCACGGCGATGTCGTTGTCGGCGCGGAAGGTGATTTCGGCATGGTCGGCGGCCAGGCCAGCCGCGTCCATGGCGTCCTTGACCGCCTGGAACGCTTCCGGTGCGGTCAGCACGTCGATCGCGCCGTCCTCGGGATAGACCACGATGTCGTCGGCGCCGGCCTCGATCGCCGCCTCGGTGATCTTCTCCTCGTCGGCGCCGGCGGCGAAGCTGAGCACGCCCAGGCGCTTGAACATGAAGGCCACCGAGCCGTCGGTGCCCATGTTGCCGCCGCACTTGCTGAAGGCATGGCGCACGTCGGCCACGGTGCGCACGCGGTTATCGGTCAGGCAGTCCACGATCACCGCCACGCCGCCCGGGGCATAGCCCTCGTAGCGCACTTCCTCGTACTCCACGCCTTCCAGTTCGCCGGTGGCCTTCTTGATCGCCCGCTCGATCACGTCCTTGGACATGTTGGAGGCCAGCCCCTTGTCCATCGCCACGCGCAGCCGTGGGTTGTTGGACGGATCGCCGCCACCGGCGCGCGCGGCGACGCCGATCTCGCGGATGATCTTGGTGAAAATCTTGCCGCGCTTCGCATCAGATGCGTTCTTGCGGGCTTCGATCGAGGGGCCTCTACCCATGGGGCGTTCCGGACAGTTGTAAGGACAAGGCGCGGATTTTACCTGATGCCGCGCACATCCCGGGGTCCGGCCACGCCGGCGACTCGCCGGAACCTGCGCCATGCCCGGTCGCTCGCCACCGGGAGCGCCGCTGCCCCGCGCTGGCCGACACGCCTGCCACAGCGCACACCAGGGCCGTGGTGCCTATCAAGCAGCGGCGGACTGTCTACCCGCAGGCACAGCGGCGTGCGAGAACTGTCAGCCCCATGGGAACGCTGAACGCACACGGGTCGTGCCCGCGTTCCATCGCACCGAAGGAGATCCCCATGTCCCGCAGTACGTCCATCCCCGTGCCGTTCCTGTCGCTGGCCCTGCGCTGCCTGGGCCTGGCTGCGCTTGCCGCCCCGGGCCTGGCCAGCGCCCAGACCGATGCCTTCCGGGGGCGCTACAGCGCCGGCTTCACCACCTATGCGATCAGCGGCCAGGAACCCCGCGCGACAGGCAAGTACCCGGTCTACGTGCATATCGGCGGGACCGGCGAGAACTACCAGAGCAATTGGGCGATGGCCGCGGTGAATGCCGCGGCGGCCAAGGGCTTCGTGGCCGCCTCGGTGGAGTACGACAACACCAGCTTCGGCAGCTGCGGCGTCATCGGCAACCGCGCCAAGGCCATCTTCGATGCGCAGAATCTCAACAGCGCCATCGCCCAGATTTGCGCCCGCGACAAGGCCGACTGCTCCAAGGGCGTGGTGACCGGCGGGCTCAGCCAGGGCTCGATCATCTCGGTACTGGCGCACGACTACGAGCCCCGGGTCGCCGCCTCGTTCGGCCAAGGCACCGGCGCGACCTACACCGCCTACTACAACCTGGCGTCCTGCATCGCCGACGGCAACCATTCGCTGCCGTCCGATCGCCTGCGCATCATCAACGGCGAGCGCGACATGTTCGTCGGCGGCACCGAGAACATCGCCCGCACGCAGGCGCAACTGGTCACCGGCCTGCGCTGCGACGGGCAGCAGTCGTGCTTCAGAAGCAACGGCAGCGGCTGGTACATCGTCAAGAACCGGGAGGTGCAGGACCTCTACGCCGACCACTGCTTCATGGGCTTCGGCGGCTACCCCGGCACCCAGTGCACGGGACTTCTGGTCGACGGCAACTACCGCAGCGGCACCGCCGCCTGGGCGCTCAATCCCACGCTGGACTGGTTGAAGACCTTCGTGACGCCATAAGGCACGGCATCGCCCCGCACCGGCGCCAAGGCGGTCGCGGAGACCGACGCGGCGCGGCCGACGCCGCAGGGCGCCGGGTTCTGGCAGCCGCCGGCTCAGGCGGCGAAGCGACCGTCGCGCAGGAACGCGGCGGTCTGCCGCGCGGCCTCCACCGAGAACAGCAGGCCGCTGTGGCTGGCGCGGACCTGGCAGTGATCGCCCAGGCCGGGCACGCGGGTCTCGGCCAGGGCCACGCTGCCGTCGGACTCCGGCCCCAGCGCGGCGAAGCGCGCGCCCAGCCCACGCGCCACGGTGCCGGCGACCATGCCGACCTCGGCCGGCCCGTCCCAACGTGCCACGCCCCGCTGCAACAGCGCCGCGCTGCGGCCCAGCGCCAATCCGAGCCGCCGTTGCGCCAGGGCACGCGCGGCGGCACTGCCGGCCAGCGGGCTGCCCAGGCACACCACCCGGGTCACCGGGAGCGAGGGCACCTGCCGCAAGGCCTGCAAGGCGATCAGGCCGCCGAGGCTATGCCCGACCAGCGCCACCGGACCGGTGGCGGCCATACGTTCAATGCGGGCGTGCAGCCGTGGGAGCGCGGCTTCGGCGCCGCCGAACGCGGTCGAATAGCCGAAGCTGGCGACGCGCCAGCCATCGCGACGCAGGCGCAGCGCCAGCGGCAACAGCCACGGCCGCGCGTTCCAGATGCCATGCAGCAACAGCACCTGCGGCGCGGCGATGCGCGGTTCAACCGCAGGTGGTGCGGACGATGTGATTGCTGCCATCCAGGAACACGTTGAGCCGGTCCAGGCGCAGATCGCGGGTCACCGCCTGGCCCGGCGCGATCGGCCGCACCACGCCGGCTCCGCTCTCCTTCCAGACCCGGCTCATGGTCGCCTGGGTGGCCTCCTGGCCGACCGCCCAGGCCACGGCCTCGACGTTGCAGCGGCCATCGCCCTGCACGGTCGGCCCGCCGCTGGCCGGCTGCAGTCTGGCCGGCGGCGCGCACGCGGCCAGCAACGGCAACACGGCGGCGATTCCCATCCACGGTCGGAACATGACGCGCTCTCCTGCAGGCTGGACAGGCCAGCACTCTAGCGCGCCTGCGTTGCCGCGGTGTCGACGTGGCGGCGCCTGGGGCGCGCCCGGCTGCAGGCCTCAGGCCGCGCGCGGCGGCCGGCGCAGGATGAATTCCAGGTCGCGCACCTGCCCCACCGGGAACTCGTAGGTGCCGACCTTCTCGAAGCCGTAGCGGGCGTAGAAACGCTGCGCGCCCAGGTTCTCCGACCACACGCCGACCCACAGCGTGCGCGGGCCGTCGCGTTCCAGCCAGGCCAGGGCGGTCTCGAACAGCCGCGCACCCCAACCGCCGTTCTGGTGCGCGCGCAGCAGGTACAGGCGCTTGAGTTCGCCATCGCCGGGACGCACCTCGGCATGCGGCAGGCCGCAGGGACCGGCCGCGGCGTGCCCGACCACGGCGCCGTCGTGCTCGACCAGCCAGATCGCGTAGTCCGGATGCGCCAGCACCACCTGGGCGCGCTCCAGCGAATAGGCCTCGTCGAGGAAGGCCTGCAGGTCCTGCGCCGGATACAGATGGCCGAAGGTTTCGCAGAAGGTGGCCGCGGCGATGCGGGTCACCGCGGCGGCATCGTCCGGCGTGGCGCGGCGAATCAGCACGGCTCAGCGCGCCGGGTGCGCGGCGTCGGCGTCGGCCTCTTCGCCGTCGTCCTCGTCCTCGTCGTCGCCGTCTTCCTCGTCCTCTTCTTCCTCGTCGTCTTCCTCGTACTCGTAATCGTCCTCGCCGAAATCCTCGCCGTCCCAACGGCCCTCCGGATCCGGCACGAACGCCAGCGGCGCGTTGGCGCCGCTGCCGGCGCGCACCAGCCAGCCGCCGAACACGCGCGCGCGCTGGGTGACGATGGCCTCCACTGCGCCCTCGTTGCCGAGGGTTTCCCACTCCAGATTGAATGCGGTCTCGCTCATGTGTCGGCCTGCTACGGTTGGGAGAACGGGATCACTGCGCCTGCGGGCGCACCTGCACGTGCACTTCGGCCAGCTGCGCGTCGGCGATCGGCGACGGCGCGTCGGTCATCAGGTCCTGCGCGCCGGTGGTCTTGGGGAACGGGATCACGTCGCGGATCGACTCGGTACCGGCCATCAGCGCGGCGATACGGTCGATGCCGAAGGCGATGCCGCCGTGCGGCGGCGCGCCGTAGTTCAGCGCATCCAGCAGGAAGCCGAACTTGGCGCGCGCTTCCTCGGCGCCGATGCCGAGCAGCTCGAACACCGCGCTCTGCATGTCCGGACGGTGGATACGGATCGAACCGCCGCCAATCTCGTTGCCGTTGAGCACCATGTCGTAGCCGCGCGATACCGCGGTCTTGGCGTGCGTGCGCAACTCGGCGATGTCGTCCACCGCCGGCGCGGTGAACGGGTGATGCAGGGCCACGTAGCGCTGCGCCTCCTCGTCCCACTCGAACATCGGGAAATCGGTGACCCACAGCGGTCGCCAGCCGTCGGCGATGAGGTTGAAGTCCTTGCCGGCCTTCAGGCGCAGCGCGCCCATGAAGTCGGAGACCTTGCCGTAGGCGCCGGCGCCGAAGAACACGATGTCGCCGTTGCCGGCACCGACGTGGGCGAGCAGCGCGGCGAAGGCGGCCTCGCCGAAGAACTTCTGGATCGGCGAGCTGATCTCGCCGCTGTCGGCGATCTTGACGTAGGCCAGGCCCTTGGCGCCGTACTTGGCGGCGTGCGCGGCGTATTCGTCGATCTGCTTGCGCGAGAGGCTGGCGCCGCCGGGAATGCGCAGCGCGGCGACGCGGCCATCGGGATCGGCGGCCGCGGCGCTGAACACCGCGAAGTCGCTGTCCTTGACCAGCTCGGCCACGTCGGTCAGCTCCAGCGCGATGCGCAGGTCCGGCTTGTCCGAGCCGTAGCGGCGCATGGCCTCGGCCCAGGTCATGCGCGGGAATGCGGCATCCAGTTCGACGTCGACCACTTCCTTGAAGATGGCGCGGACCATCGCCTCGACGAAGTCCTGCACGTCGCGCTCGCGGACGAAGGCGAACTCCATGTCGAGCTGGGTGAACTCGAGCTGGCGGTCGGCACGCAGCGCCTCGTCGCGGAAGCAGCGCGCGATCTGGTAGTAGCGGTCGAAGCCGGCCACCATCAGGATCTGCTTGAACAGCTGCGGCGACTGCGGCAGCGCGTAGAACTCGCCCGGGTGCATGCGCGCCGGCACCAGGAAGTCGCGCGCGCCTTCCGGGGTGGCCTTGGTCAGGATCGGGGTCTCGATGTCCTGGAAGCCGCGCTCGTCCAGGTAGCGGCGCAGCGCCTGCACCAGCTTGATGCGGGTGCGCTGCATGCGCTGCATCTCCGGGCGGCGCAGGTCCAGGTACCGGTACTTCAGGCGGGTTTCCTCGCCCGGGTTCTCGTGCGCGTGGAACGGCAGCGGCGCGGCCTTGTTGAGCACGGTGATGGCGGTGGCGATCACCTCGACCTTGCCGCTGCGCAGCTTGTCGTTGACCGCATGCCGCGCGCGCACCACGCCCTCGACCTGCAGCACGTCCTCGTAACCGAGACTGGCGGCGACCTTGAACACCTCCGCGTTCTCCGGCTCCACCATCACCTGCACGATACCTTCGTGGTCGCGCAGGTCGATGAAGCACACGCCGCCGAGGTTGCGGGCCACGTCGGTCCAGCCGGCCAGGGTGACGGTTTGGCCGATCAGGGTCTCGTCGACCAGGCCGCAGAAGTGGGTACGCATCGCTAGCTCCAAACAGGGGGCGGCCGGCGCAGAAGGCGCCGGCAAGCCCGGTATTCTGCGGCGGCGCGTCGGCCCGGGCAAATCGCGCATGACTCATCCTGGCTTAAGTCGGCCTGCGGCTATAGTCCGCGCACCATTCACGGGGAGGAGAGAACCCATGTTGAAGCCCCTTGGCACCTGGCTGGTGATCGCCGCGCTGGCCCTGGCCAGCGCCCCGGCCGCGGCCCAGAGCGCCCGCGCCTACGCCCCGCAGGACCTGCGGCAACTATCGATCCCCGGCCGGGTGCGGGTGATCGAGCGCGAATACGCCGACCAGTCGCGCGGCCGGCAGATCCCCGACGACCAGCTCGAGTTCTACCTGGACCAGATCGACCGCGGCTGGGGCTTCGGCAACATCCAGCAGGACATCGCCACTTCGCTGCGCGGCAGCGGCGGCGGCTGGCGGCAGGAACCGGGCTTCGACGGCCGCACCGTCGCCTGCTCCAGCAACGATCGCCGCCGCCAACAGTGCGCGACCCCGTTCCGTGGGCCCGCCCGCCTGGTCGGCACCCTCTCCGACTCGCCCTGCATCGAGGGCCGCACCTGGGGCTCGGCGCCGGGCGTGGTGTGGGTGGACCAGGGCTGCCGCGGCCGCTTCGTCGAAGGTCGCGGCGATTGGGGCGGCAACTGGGGCGGCGGCGGTGGTGGTGGCGTAGCCGGCACCGTGCGCTGCGAGAGTCAGGACCAGCGCCAGCGCGTGTGCCCGACCGGCTGGCGCAACGCCATGCTGGTACGCCAGCTGTCGGACACCCGCTGCATCGAGGGCCGCACCTGGGGCTCGCGCGATGGCGCAGTGTGGGTCGACGACGGCTGCCGCGGCGAATTCGCCCAGGGCCGCGGCGGCGGTGGCTGGGGACCGGGCCGGCCGCCGCTGGACAGCGGCTATACGGTGACCTGCAGCAGCGACGACAAGCGCCTGCGCACCTGCGCCTGGGACCGCCGCCAGGGCCGCCCGGTGCTGATCGAACAGCTGTCGGGCACCACCTGCGCGGAAGGCCGCAGCTGGGGCTACGAAGGCAATACGGTGTGGGTCAACGGCGGCTGCCGGGCGCGCTTCGGCGCGCGCTGAGCAAGGCGAATGCGGGCCGCCCGCGATGTCGGGCGGCCCGATGCCGGCGTGAGAAGTCGATTTCCAGGGGCAGCTCGTACCGTTTTTGGATTACCGCGACCGGGTGATGCCTGGTCGCGGCTGAAGCCGCTCCTACGAGGAGCCGCGCCTGGCGCGGCTTGGCCAGGTGGGGCTCAGGTCGCCGCAGGCTTGGCCGCGGCGGGCGCCGGCGCCGGGGCGGCGGCAGCCGCCGGCTTGGCTGGGGCGTCGGACGCAGCTGCAGCCGCGGGCTTGGCCTCGCTGCTGCCGCCCGTGCTGCCCGACTCGGCGAGGTTGCGCTTCTTGTCGCCGTCCTTCTTGAAGTCTGTCTCGTACCAGCCGCTGCCGGACAGGCGGAACGCCGGTGCAGTGAGCTGGCGCTTGACCGCCGGGGCGGCGCAGGACGGACAGGTCTCAGGATCCGGATCGGACAGTTTCTGCAGGCGGTCGAAGCTGTGACCGCATGCGGCACATTGGAAAGCGTAGATCGGCATGGCGGCAAAAACGCGAGAGCAACGGAGGCGGCCAGTATGGGGGCCGCACGCCGGCTTTCAAGCGCTCTCGCTCATGCCGGCCCGGGCTGGGGCCGCGGCAGCGTCTCCGCCGCGCCCACGGGCGGCGTTGGCGCCTCCGCTACCGGCGCCTCGGCGACCGGCGCGTCCGGCGCCGCCGGTGCCTGCGCCGACGCGGGATCCGCCGGCGCGGCCGGCGCCCCTTCCAGCGGGCTGACGTCGAACGGCATGCGCAGCAACAGCGCCGGCAGCAGCGTGGTCAGGGCCGCGTACAGCAGCAAGGCGCCGAACAGGGCGTCGGCGATGGCGAAGCGGTCGCGCAGGATCCCGGCCAGCACCAGGGTGAAGATCAGCGTCGGCGACAGCGCCAGGGACACCCGCAGGCTGCTGCGCGCGCCTTCGCCGAACAGCACCCGCCGCTGCAGCCACAGAATGCCGATGCGCAGCGGCAGCACGCAGGCGGTCATGGCCAGGCCCAGGCCCAGCGCCTGCAGGCTCAGCGCCCCGCTCGGCACCTTGGTGCCGGCATTGAAGAAGTAGAACGGCACGAAGAACGAGGCGAACAGGCGCACCGCCTGCAGGTTCTCGTCGGAGGCCAGCAGCGGCATGCGCTGGCGCAGCAGCCGCGCCACCAGCCCGGCGATGAACGCACCGACCAGGTAGTACACGCCCAGCGAATAGGTGATGTAGGCGGCGATCAGGCCGACCATCACCAGCAGCGAGAATTCCGAGCCCGGTGCCTGCGGCGCCACCCAGCGCCCCAGGGCCACGAACAGCAGCGGCAGGCCGACCAGCATCGCCACCAGCGCCAGGCTGGACAGGCCCATCTGCCAGGGATCGCCGGCCTGCAGGATCACGAACAGCGCCGCCAGCGCCAGCAGCTCGCCGGCGATGGCCTTGCTGGTGACCCAGAAGCGTTCTTCCTCGTCCAGCCCCAGCCGCCCCAGCGACTCGATGATGAAACCGGTGGACGGGGTCAGCAGGGCCAGCGCCAGCAACCCGGCCGCCTGCCACGGCAGCGCGGCGTAGCGCCAGGCCAGCCAGCCGACGCCGAACAGGGTGCCGCCGCGCACCACCAGGTGCAGCAGCAGCGGCCACAAGCCGCGGCGCAGCGCCTTCGGGTCCACTTCCAGGCCGGCGAACAGGAACAGCGACGAGATGCCGAGCGTGGCCAGCAGGGTCACCACCGGGTCGTGCGCGCGCGGTCCCATCGCCAGCATCGCGATGATGCCGAACAGCAGACAGGTCAGCGGCGCCGGCATCTTGAAGCGCTGCAACGCGCGCGGGATCACCAGCAGGGCGAAGATCAGCAGCAGGTAGATCAGTTCGTGGCTCATCGGGCAGGAGGTTCCATCGCGGGCCCGCCGGCGGCGGCAGCGGCGATGATGCCGGTTCGCCCGTGTTGTGCGCCATCACGGCGAAGCGCCGGCTGCGGTCGCGGGCCCAGTGCAGCGTCTGCGTGCAGCGGCGCGTCCACGCGGGGCACTGCCTGCCTGCGGCGAATCCGCATCGCATCCAGGCATCCGTGCCCGACACGAACGCGTCCGGCGCACACGCCGCGCACGCGAACGCCCTCCCGGGCAGCCGCGCGAACGCAACGGTTCCGCCTCGACCGCCGTCCCTCCGTTGCCGCTGCGCGTAGCGGGCGACATCGCCCCGCCTCGATTCATGCCGATTTGCGCATGATGCATGGATTCGCAAGATCCCGGTCATATGCACGAAACCGCTCGATCGGACCATGAGCGCCCCTCACGCAAGCCACGCAACCGATGACCGTTTCGGCGTATTTCCGCACCCCCGCCCCAACCCTGCTGGCCCTGGCGCTGGCCGCCAGCATCGCCTCCGCCCACGCCGCCGAGACCACCGGCGCAGCGGAGCCCGCCGCGCCTGCCGACAGCAGCGACCGGGTCTCGACCCTGGACCAGGTGCAGGTGCTCGGCCAGGCCACCACCTACGCCAAGATCAACGTCAGCAAGGAGGCGCTGGACCGCCAGTTCGCGATGAGCAGCGTCAACGACGCGCTCAACGAACTGCCCGGCGTGATCGCCACCGAGGCCGATGCGTTCGGCTCCTCCGACTGGGGCACCCAGATCAGCATGCGCGGCTTCGTCACCAACCGCGACGACCAGCAGATCGGCACCACCATCGACGGCGTGCCCAACGGCGGCTCGGCCTACGGTGGCGGCTCCAAGGCCAACCGCTTCATCGACACGCTGGACCTGGAGACGGTGGAGGTCAGCCAGGGCACCGCCGACATCGCCTCGCGCTCCAACGAAGCGCTGGGCGGCACCCTCAACTTCCTCACCAGCGAACCGCTGGACCAACAGCGCGTGCGCATGGCCTTCGGCATCGGCGACAACCAGGCGCGCAAGTACTACGCGCGCTACGACAGCGGCGACCTCGGCGGCACCCGCGCCTGGGTCAGCGGTTCGCATGCCAGCAACGACGACTGGATCGACGGCAGCGGCCACACCACCCGCGACCACCTGGCCGGCAAGTTCGTCAGCGACCTCGGCGCATGGACGCTCAGCGGCTACCTGTCCTACGACGATGCCAACGAATCCGAATACAGCAGCGTCACCCCGGCGCAGTTCGCCACCGATCCGGACCACGACCTGCTCACCGGCAAGCTCACCGGCATCCCCTACTACGACCAGAACTACCGCTCCGGCTCGCGCGCGCTGCGCAAGAACAGCTTCGGCTACCTGCGCGGCCTGTTCGACGGCGGCAACGGCTTCAAGGCCACGCTGACCGGCTACGCGCACCGCATGAGGGGCCGTGGCGACTGGATTCCGCCGTACCTGGTCGACGTCACCAACGACGGCGCGGGCCAGCCCGAGTCCGAATACACCGGCGGCCATACCGTGTACGGCGGCAGCGCGCTGGGCAAGCTCTACTTCGTCACCCCGAGCGGCGCGGCCGCGAGCATGCTGCCCGGCTGCGCCGACACCGCGACCCTGCCGGCCGAGTCCAACCCGGCCTGCTACCCGGCCGGCTCGCTGCCGGTGCAGTCCTACCGCCACAGCCACTACGACAACCAGCGCGGCGGCGTCACCGCCGACGTGGAATGGGCGCAGGACTTTGGTGGACTGCACAACACCGTGCGCGGCGGCCTGTGGCTGGAACGCTACGACCGCAGCGTCACCCGCGACTGGCACCGCCTGCTCGACGTCGGCACCAACATCGCCTTCGACCACGTGCCGTACTGGGTGCAGTTCAAGGACGACTACCGCACCGACGAGCAGATGTACTACGCCGAGGACGTGATGCGCTACGGCGACTTCGCCTGGCGCGTGGGCGTCAAGCAGTTCTTCGTCGACCAGACCCGCGACCGCCGCATCGGCGACGCGGCGCACATCGAATCGGATTCGCACTCCGATCCGCTGTTCTCCGCCGGCCTGACCTGGACCACGCCACTCAAGGGCGTGGAAGCCTTTGCCGGTTTCTCGCAGAACTTCGCCGCGATCCCCTCCGGCGTGCTCGGCGAGACCGACCCGCTGGTGCTGAGCAAGGTCAAGCCGGAAACCGCCGACAACATCGAGGTGGGCCTGCGCATGAGCCGCTGGCCGCTGACCGGCAGCATCACCCTGTACGACATCCGCTTCGACAACCGCATCGTCTACGTGCCGGCCAACTTCGTCACCGGCATCGACTACCTGGGCGAGACCGACGGCGTCTACGAGAACTTCGGCGGCGTGCACGCACGCGGCGTGGAGCTGGCGCTGGGCTACGCCTGGGACAACGGCTGGCGGCTCAACGGGGCCTACACCTACAACAAGGCGACCTACCTGGGCAGCGGCAACGCCGCGCGCGACCAGGCGCTGGAGATCGCCCCGGGCTCGCAGGTGATCGGCCAGCCGCGCCAGACCCTGGTGCTGTCGGCCGACTGGCAGGGTCAGCGCTGGCACGGCGGCCTGTCCGGCCGCTACCTCGGTCGGCGCTACCTGGATGCGGCCAACAGCGCGGCGCTGGATGCGGTGACCACCTTCGACGCCAATCTCGGCATCGCCCTGGGCGGGCTGTCGCCGCAGTTGCAGCAGGCCAGGCTGGACCTGGTGATCAGCAACCTCACCGACAAGCGCTACCTCAACGGCGTGGACGGCAGCGACAGCGCCTTCATCGCGCCGCCGCGCACCGTCGGCCTGACCTTCATGGTCGACCTGTAACCGGCGCCGTGGCAGTCTCGCGGCGGCGGCCGCTCCCGGCCGCCGCCGCATTGCGCTTTCCCGGACCAGCATGACCGACCAGACCCGCCGCCGGCTGCTCCGCGCCGGCCTCACCGCCAGCGCCGCCGCCCTGCTGCCGCCGAGCATCGCCCGCGCCGCGGCGATCGCCCCGGACGTGCGCAGCGGCACCCTCGACGACCTGCAGCACGTGGTGATCCTGATGCAGGAGAACCGCGCCTTCGACCATTACTTCGGCAGCCTGGCCGGCGTGCGCGGCTTCGGCGACCGCTTCCCGATCCCGGCACCGCCGCTGCCCGGCATCGCCCCGCGCACGGTCTGGCTGCAGCCCAGCGCCGACGGCAGCCGCCAGTTGGCGCCGTTCCCGCTGCGCACCGCGCACAATTTCGCCACCATGCGCGTGCAAGGCACGCCGCACACCTGGCCGAACGCGCAGCAGGCCTGGGACCACGGCCGCATGGGCCAGTGGCCGGCGGCCAAGCGCGACCACGCGCTGGCCTATTACGAACGCGACGACCTGCCGTTCCAGTTCGCCCTGGCCGAGGCGTTCACCGTGTGCGATGCCTACCACTGCGCGATCCAGGCCGGCACCAATCCGAACCGCGTGTTCCTGTGGACCGGGCAGAACGATCCGCACGCCCGCGCCGGCGGCCCGGTCATCGCCAACTCGCACGACAACTTCCCGGAACTCGGCGGCGACCCGGACGACTACCGCTGGCCCAGCTATGTCGAGGCACTGCAGCAGGCCGGCGTGTCCTGGCAGATCTACCAGGACATGGCCGACAACTTCACCGACAACCCGCTGGCTGGCTTCGCGCCGTTCCGCGCGGCCTGGCGCGGTGCGCCCGGGCACGACCCGCAGTTGCGCGCACGCGGCGTCTCCAGCCGCAGCCTGGCCCAGTTGCGCGAAGATGTATTGGCGGCGCGGCTGCCGTCGGTGAGCTTCATCATCGCCGACGCCGCCGGCAGCGAGCATCCCGATCCGTCCAGCCCGGCGCAGGGCGCGGCCTACACCGCGCGCGTGCTCGACGCGCTGACCGCCGACCCCAAGGTGTGGGCGCGCACCGCCCTGCTGCTGATGTTCGACGAGAACGACGGCTTCTTCGACCACGTGCCGCCGCCGGCGCCGCCTTCGCCGGACCCGTCGGCGGCCGGCGGCCGGGCCGGCGCTTCCAGCGTCGACACCGACGGCGAATACCACCTGCACCCGGCGCCGGGCGACGCCAAGGCCGACCCGCCGGAACTGCGCGGGCGTCCCTACGGCCTCGGCCCGCGCGTGCCGCTGTACGTGATCTCGCCGTGGAGCCGCGGCGGCTGGGTCGATTCGCAGGTCTACGACCACACCTCGGTGCTGCGTCTGCTGGAACGCCGCTTCGGCGTCGCCGCCAGCGGTGTGAGCGCGTGGCGCCGCGCGGTCTGCGGCGATCTGCTCGACGCCTTCGATTTCCGCCAGGCCGATACCCGCCCCTTCGTCGCCGACCTGCCCGACGTGCGCGCGGCGGCAGCGCGTGCCGCCGCATTGCACGAGCACGCACTGCCGCCGCTGCCAGCGCAGGTGCAGGCGCCGCACCAGGCGTTCGGCGTGCGCCGCGCGCGTGCCCTGCCGTATCGGGCGACGGTGCAGTTGCAGTACGAACGCGAGCGCGGCGAGGTGCGACTGCACATGGCCAACAGCGGGGCGGCGGCGGTGCTGCACGTCTACGACCGCTACGACCTGGCCGCGATCCCGCGCCGCTACACCGTCGGCGCCGGTGCGCCCCTGGACGGCACCTGGACCACCTACGACGGCGACTACGATCTGTGGCTGCTCGGCCCCAACGGCTTCCACCGCCACTACCGCGGTGACCTGAGCGCTCCGCTGCTGCAGGCCGACATCATCCAGGACCCGGACGATGCGCAGGCGCTGTGCCTGCTGTTGCGCAATCCTGGGACCGCGCCACTCAGCGTGTCGCTTGAACCGGCCGCCTACGCACAGGCACAACCCCGCCAACGCGTGACGCTGGCACCCGGCACCGAGCAGCGCATGCGCTGGAGCGCCAGGCCGAGCGGCGGTTGGTACGACCTGTGGCTGGTCCAGGACAACGCACGCCAGCGCCTGGCTGGCCGCGCGGAAAACGGCAAGCCCGGCATCAGCGATCCGGCGATGGGCGGACCGGCGCGGCTGTATCAGGAGCCCGCCGGAGGCGGGCGGGATTGGGGAGTCGGGAGTGGGGATTCGTGACAACGTCCGGGATTGGGGATTAGGGATTTGGGATTCGTGAAAGCGCAATCCGCGCGCCGACACGCTTTTGCCAATCCCGAATCCCCAATCCCGGCTGTTACGAATCCCGAATCCCTAATCCCGGCTCTCAAGCACCCCGATCGTCCGCAGCCAGGTCTCCACCAGCTGCGGCCACTGCGCGATCGGCAGGTTCTTGGCGCGCAGGCCGAAGGCATGGCCGCCCTTGGCGTAGATATGCATTTCCGTCGGCACGTCGGCGTGGTTGAGCGCGACGAAGTACGCCAGCACCTGCGAGATGCCGTCCACATAGTCGTCCTGGGCCTGCAGCAGGAAGGTCGGCGGGGTGTCGGCGACCACGCGGATGTCCGGACGCAAGGCCAGATCGGTGAAATCGCGGGTGTCGGCGTCCTCGTCCTCGTGCACCCACAGATGGCCCGGATACACGGCGATGGCGAAGTCCGGGCGGCAGCTGACGCGATCGGCGGCATCCACCAGCGGATAGGTGCGCTGGGCGAAGTGCGTGCTCACCGCGGCCACCAGGTGGCCGCCGGCGGAAAAACCCATCACCCCGATCTTGTGCGGGTCCACGCCCCAGGTCGCGGCCTGCTGGCGCACCAGGCCCAGCGTGCGCTGCGCGTCCTGCAGCGCGGTCTGCACCTTGGGGTAGTAGCGGCGGTCGTCGACCCAGGTCGGACCCGAGTTCGGCACGCGGTACTTCAGCAACACGCAGGTGATGCCGCGCGAGACCAGCCAGTCGCAGATCTCCGTGCCCTCCAGGTCCATCGCCAGCATCTGGTAGCCGCCGCCAGGAAACACCACCACCGCGGCGCCGGTGTTGTGGCCCTGCGCCGGGTACACGGTCATGGTCGGCCGGCTGACGTCGTGGATGGCCGGCCACCACGGCTTGCCTGAGCCAGGGCCAGCCGTTTCCGGCTTCGGATGCGGCAATGCATCCGGCACCGCGCCGGGCCAGATCGGCACCTGCACGTGGCCCGGCGTGGGCTCCCACACCCGCGCCTGCGCGGCGTGGGCAAACAGACCGAGGGCGATGGCCAAGGAACAGCACACGAATCGACGCATGGGACGCTCCGAACAGGATGGGGAATGGACGGGACCGCACGCGCAGGGGGCACGGCCGCGGCGGCTGTGGCCGTTGGGTGCAGCGAAGGCGATCGCGCGCGGCATCGGCACGATCGCGCCGCCAGTGATCGCCAGCGGCGTCCGGCAGGAATGGCTGTTGTCCCCGTTGTGGGATCAGTCGCGACGGACCTTCCCGGTAAAGCCCGTCGCGGCTGAAGCCGCTCCTACGGAAGAGCGACCTGCATCCGGTGCGATTGCGGCGAACGCAGGCGATACAGCGCGCGCAATGCCGCCTAGCCGGTACGCAGCGTCTGCGCAGGCAGCGACGCCACCACCGCCTGCGCCACCGCTTTCAGCGCCGCATCGCGCGCGGCGCTGTCGACGGTCGCGCCGTTGAGATACGCGGTGAGCAACAGCGGCGTGGCCCGCCCCGGCGCCCACACGATGGCGATGTCGTTGCGGGTATCGGTGCCGTTGCTGCCGGTCTTGTCGCCAATCCGCCAGGCCGCCGGCAAGCCGGCACGCAAGCAGTCGTTGCCGGTGCGGTTGTCGCGCATCCAGGCGATCAGGCGCTGCCGCGACGCGGGCTGCAGCGCCTCGCCGAGCAGCAGGGTGCGCATCGTCGCGGCCATCGCCGCCGGCGTGGTGGTGTCGCGCAGATCGCCGGCGACGACGTCGTTCATGCTTGGCTCGTTGCGGTCCAGGCGGGTCTGCGCGTCGCCCAGCGCACGCAGGAAGCGGGTCACGCCAGGCGGGTCGCCGACCAGCGGCAGCAGCAGGTTGGCGGCGGTGTTGTCGCTGTAGATCATCGCCGCCTGGCAGAGCTCGGCCACGCTGAGCGCGCCGCCGACATGGCGCTCGGACACCGGCGCATACGCCAGCAGATCCGCCTTGCGCACCGGCAGGCGCCGCTCCAGGGCCAGTTCGCCGCGATCGACCCGCTGCAGCACCGCCCCCGCCAATAGAAATTTGAAGGTACTGCATAGCGGGAAGCGCTCGTCCTGGCGCTGTCCGCCGAGCGTCGCGCCGCTGCCGTCGAGCAGGCTCACGCCGAGCCGGCCGCCACTGCGGCGCTCGATCTCGGCCAGCCGCTGCTGCAGCGTTTGCGCTGGGTTTTGCACCGTTTTCGCCTGTACCGCAGCCACCGCCAGCAGGCTCGCGCCCATGCCCACGCCCTGCAGGAACCGTCGTCTCGTCAGCATCGTCCACCTCCGTCGGGAGCCAGGATGATGTCCGCATTGACCCGCCCCCACCAGCGAGGTTATTGAATCGCACCCATGAGCCGAATTGATACCTGGCGATGACCCGCCCGCACCTGCCGCTGAACGCCCTGCGCGCCTTCGAGGCCGCGGCGCGGCACCAGAACCTGACCCGTGCCGCCGCCGAGCTGTGCGTGACCCAGGCCGCGCTGAGCCACCAGATCAAGCACCTGGAGGCACGCCTGGGCGTGCTCCTGTTCCAGCGTCTGCCGCGCGGCGTGGCCCTGACCGACGAGGGCCTGCGCCTGCATCCAGTGCTGACCGAGGCCTTCGACCGCATCGCCTCCACCCTGCAGCGCTTCGCTGGCGGTCGCTATCGCGAGACGCTGAGCGTGGGCGTGGTCGGCACCTTCGCGGTCGGTTGGCTGCTGCCGCGGCTCGACGCCTTCCATGCCGCGCATCCGGATATCGAACTGCGCGTGTACACCCACAACAACCGGGTCGACCTGGCCGGCGAAGGCCTGGACCTTGCGATCCGCTTCGGCGACGGCGACTGGCAGGGGCAGAGCGCCACGCCGATCCTGGATGCCCCCTTCGCACCGGTCTGCACGCCGGCGCTGGCACCGCTGCTGCGCACGCCCGCGGATCTCGCCAGGACCACCCTGCTGCGCTCCTACCGGCTGGACGAATGGCCGCGCTGGCTGCAGGCCGCCGGTGCGCCCGAGATCCAGGCCGGTGGCCCGATCTGCGACGCCTCGCTGACCCTGGCCAGCATCGCCGCGGCCGGCCACGGCGTGGCCCTGCTGCCACTGCGGCTGTTCGCCCAGGACCTGGACGCCGGGCGCCTGGTCTGTCCGTTCACCACCCGGATCGACCTAGGCCGCTACTGGCTGACCCGGCTGCGCTCGCGCGCGGAAAGCGACGCCGGGCGGCGCCTGCGCACGTGGTTGCTGGCCGAGCAGGCGCTGCGCCCGGATTGAGCGGCGCCGCCAGCGCTGCACGTCGCGCCCCCAGCCCACTCGCCGCCCGTCCGGCACGTGCTTTGCTAGTCCTACCAGCAAGGTCTGACAGCAATGTGAAGAATTTGTGCACTGCCGCTTGGCGGCCGTCCAGGCCCGAAATATGATCCTCGTCGCAGTGACAATGTGCGCCGGGGATGGCGCTCACCGTTCAGGGGGAAACATGCTGATGAACCGTGTTGTCCTGACCGCCCGTCCGGGCCTGGTCTCGCGTGACGTCGTGCTGGCAGCCGCATTGAGCTGCCTGTGCGTACTGCATCTGGCCTACTTTCTGCGTGGCGGCGCCAGCGAATGGCATTGGGCGCTCAGCGCCGCGGGCCTGGCGCTGATGGCGCTCAAGGCCGGCCTGCGGCCGACGCCGACCGCCCGCCCCTCGCTGCAAAGCCTGCGCTCGCGCACGCCGCTGGACTGGGCCGCGATCGCCGGCGGCCTGCTGGTCGTGGCCAGCGCCGCCGCCTGAGCGTTACAGACCGGCGCTCTCGCGCTCTGGCCTCACCTGGAGCCGCGTCAAGAAGCGATTGAAGCCCCTCTCCCACCGGGAGAGGGGTTGGGGTGAGGGTACGCCGGCATGCAGGGCCGGCTGCTCCGACTCCCTAGGTTCCCGCCCCCTCATCCGACCATTAGGGGCACCTTCTCCCGCGGGGAGAGGGAATCGCTGGCAATGTCTGACACATGAGCCAACACCTCCACTGTTGATCGAATTGTTGGAAGCCGAGTTGCGCCTCTCCACGCGCGACCACCGCCCTTGCGGGTAGAGCTTTCCGCTGGCTGGGGGGGGGGGTGAGGCGTCGGGGCTGAAGCCCCTCCCACAGGGGTCCCGCTCGCGCTCCCGCCGTGCCTGAACCAGGCACGGACATCCACATCTCATGCATGTGCAGCGCAGGCCGCAACCGCGGCGCCTGCTACACGCTGCGCCTGCCGGTTCCGGTCCCCACCCGCGCCGCCAGCCGCCGGAACGCATCGCGCTGCGCGGCATCGGCGAACCAGGAGGTCGGCACCACGTCGAACGCGCGCGCATCGTGGTACAGCAGCAACACCTGCGGACTCTCGCGATAGCGGACGTAATCGCGCCAGCGGCGGCGCACCTCGCCGTTCGGCCAGGTAATGCGGATGCCCGCCTCGTCCCATGCATAGGTGTAGCGATGCTGCAGCTGCTCCTGCTGCGCATAGAGGAACAACAGCTTGCTCGGCAACACCCAGCCGTACCACAGCCCCAGCCAGATCGGGCCACCGCAGCCAACCCCGAGCAGCAGCGTGCCCAGCATGCTCGCCAAGGACCCGGGCGCGGTAAACAACAGCAGCCCCAAGCCGAGCACGAACGCAACACCCACCACGATCAGCGCGCGGCGCAAGCGATATCGATAATGCAGGCGCTGCGCGGCGCGGTAATCGTCCAGGCGGATGTTGCCGCTGATCATCGTCGTCTCTCCCTGAGGGCGTGACCGACGCGGGCCGGGAGTACGGGACGGACAGCCGGACGTGGGGCACGCCTGGCCGCCGCAGCGCAACGCCTCAGGCGCCGTCGATCAGCTCCATCCACGCCTGCTCGGCCTGGGCCAGATCGCGCGCGGTGGCCTCGCGATCGCGACCCAGCACCGCCATCTTCTCCGCATCGGCGTAGTGCTTGGGATCGGCGAGCTGGCGGTCGAGCTCGGCCAGGGTCGCTTCCAGCTCGCCCACGCGCTTCTCCGCGGCGGCCAGCTTGTGCGGGTTCGGCGGCTTCTTCGCCGGCAGCGGCTTGACCGGCTGCGGCGGGGTCGGCGCGGCCTCGGCCAGCTTCTGCTTGGTGCCCTGCGCGGCCGGCCGCGTGCGCAGCCACGCGGCGTAGGCGTCGAGGTCGCCGTCGAACGGCTCCACCACGCCGTCGGCCACGCGCCAGAACGTGTCGCAGACCAGGCCGATCAGGTGGCGGTCGTGCGAGACCATCACGATCGCCCCCTCGAAATCGCTCAAGGCCTCGGCCAGCGCCTCGCGCATCTCCAGGTCGAGGTGGTTGGTCGGTTCGTCGAGCAGCAGCACGTTGGGCTGCTGCCAGGCGATCAGCGCCAGCGCCAGGCGCGCGCGCTCGCCGCCGGAGAAGCCATCGACCGGCTCGAACGCGCGGTCGCCGGGGAAATTCCACTTGCCGAGGAAATCGCGGAACGCCTGGTTGCTGGCCTCCTTGTCGATCTCGCGCATGTGGTCCATCGGCGACTGCCCTTCGTGCAGCGACTCCACCGTGTGCTGGGCGAAGTAGCCGATGCGCAGGTCCGGATGCGCCATGCGCTCGCCGGCGATCGGCGGCAGTTCGCCGACCAGGGTCTTGACCAGGGTGGTCTTGCCGGCGCCGTTGGGGCCGAGCAGGCCGATGCGCTGGCCGGCCTCCAGGCCGAAGCCGACGTTGTGCAGGATCACCGCGTCCGCGCCGTAGCCGGCCTCGACGTGGTTGAGGCGGATCAGCGAGAACGGCAGCTTGGCCGGCGGCGCCAGCTCGATGCGGAACTCGCGCTCGGCGCGCACCGCCTCGGTGCCGGCCAGCTTCTCCAGGCGCTTCATCCGGCTCTGCGCCTGCGCCGCCTTGGACGCCTTGGCCTTGAAGCGGTCGATGAAGCTCTGCAGGTGGGCGCGCTCGGCCTGTTCCTTCTCGTGCGCGATCTGCTGCTGGCGCAACTGCTCGGCGCGCTGGCGCTCGAAATCGGTGTAGCCGCCGGTGTACAGCTTGGCGCCGCCGTTGTGCAGATGCAGGGTGTGGGTGGCGACGTTGTCGAGGAACTCGCGGTCGTGCGAGATCAGCAGCAGCGTGCCCGGATACTTCAGCAGCCACTGCTCCAGCCAGTACACCGCGTCCAGGTCGAGGTGGTTGGTCGGTTCGTCGAGCAGCAGCAGGTCGCTGGGCATCATCAGCGCGCGCGCCAGGTTCAGGCGCACGCGCCAGCCGCCGGAGAACGAGGACACCGCGCGCTGGTGGGTCTCGGCCGGGAAGCCGAGGCCGTGCAGCAGCTTGCCGGCGCGCGCCTCGGCATCGTAGGCGCCCATCTCGGCCATCTTGGTGTGCGCCGCGGCGACCGCCTCCCAGTCCTCGCGCGCGGTCGCCTCGGCCTCTTCGGCCAGCACCGCGGCCACCGCGGTGTCGCCGCCGAGCACGAAGCTCAGCGCCGGGTCCGGCAGCGACGGGGTCTCCTGGGCGACGCTGGCGATGCGCACCTTGCCGGGCAGGTCGACGTCGCCCTTGTCGGCCTCCAGTTCGCCCTTCACCGCCGCGAACAGGCTGGACTTGCCGGCCCCGTTGCGGCCGACCACGCCCACCCGGTAACCGGCATGCAGGGTGAGGTCGACATTGGACAGCAACAGCCGCTCGCCGCGGCGCAAGGCGAAATTACGTAGGGAAATCAAGGCAGGGCACTCGGCTAGCGAGGCGGAAGTGTAGCCGCTTCGCCCGCGGCGGCCCACCCGCGAGGCCACCCGGCGCGGTCCGGGGCCGCCTCCGGGGCGCCGCAAAAATCCGACCCAGGTCCTTTTTTGTATACGCGCCGGCGTGAAAAACGGATTTCAATCCGATGGCACGCGCTGCACTGCAGCATTCACCCGCCCCCACCGGAAATCGCCAGACCCACGCCAATCCCCCCAGCCACTGGAGTCTCCGCCCGATGACGCAACGCCGCCTCCCCCTCGTCAGTGCCGTCCTGCTCGCGCTCGCCTCCGCCAACAGCCTCGCCCAGTCCCAGCAGGCACCGACCACGCTGGACAACATCATCGTCACCGGCACCCGTATCGCCGACCGCACGGTGGCCGAATCGCAATCGCCGATCGACATCATCGCGCCCGAGGCGCTGCAGGCCACCGGTGCCAGCGACCTCGCCAGCGCGCTCGGCAAGCTGTTGCCGTCGCTGAACTTCCCGCGCCCGGCGATCAACGACGGCAACGACGCGCTGCGCCCGGCGACCCTGCGCGGCCTGTCGCCGGACGCGGTGCTGGTGCTGCTGGACGGCAAGCGCTACCACACCACCTCGCTGGTCAACTACAACCCCTCGGTCGGCCGCGGCTCGGCGCCGGCCGACCTCAACTCGATCCCGATGTCGGCGATCGCGCGCATCGAGGTGCTGCGCGACGGCGCTTCGGCGCAATACGGTTCCGACGCCATCGCCGGTGTCATCAACATCGTGCTCAAGCACGGCGCCAAGGCCGGCAGCAACAGCGTGACGGCCAACGGCGGCATCATGGACAAGGGCGACGGCGCGCAGAACGGCATCGACGGCTCCTACGGCCTGGCCTTCGGCGGCGCGCCGGACGGCGAGGCGCCGGGCTGGGTGCGGGTGTCGTGGAACTACCAGAACGCGATGAACACCAATCGCGCCGAGAACACCGACAAGGCCACCACCCTGGCCGGCGCCGCCAACCCCAGCGGCGTTCCCTACGAGCGCTACGGCGACCCGGCGGTCAAGACCTATCAGGGGCTGGTCAATTTCGGCTACGCGCTGACCCCGCACGTCGACCTTTACGGTTACGCCAACTTCAGCCGCCGCGAGGTGCTGTCCAACGGCTACTACCGCGCCTGGGACAACAGCGACCGCAACGTGCAGGCGGTCTATCCCAACGGCTACCTGCCGCAGATCTACAACCCGTCCAACGACCGCGCCGCCGTGCTCGGCGTCAAGGGCAGCACCGACAATGGCTGGACCTGGGACGTCTCCGCCGACTACGGCAAGAACGACGTCACCTTCGACCTGCGCAACACCATCAACACCAACCTGTACTGGAGCACCGGCGCCTCGCCGGCCCGCTTCAACGCCGGCGGCTTCCGCAACGAGCAGAACGCGCTCAACGCCGACTTCAGCAAGTCCCTGGACTGGGGCCTGGCCTACCCGGTGAACCTGGCCTTCGGCGCCGAGTACCGGCAGGACAAGTACGCCGTGGTGGCCGGCTCGCCCACCTCGATCTACTTCGACCCGAACGCCATCAACCCCGAGACCGGCGCGCCCTACCCCGGCGGCTCGCAGGTGTTTCCCGGCCTGTCGCCTTCGGTGGCCGGGCGGTTCCAGCGCCACAGCAAGGCGGTGTACGCCGACCTGGAAGCGGACCTGAGCGAGCGCCTGTCCGGCGGCGTGGCCGCACGCTACGAGGACTACAGCGATGCCGGCACCACCCGCTCGGGCAAGCTGTCGGCACGCTACCAGCTCAACGACGCCTTCGCCGTCCGCGGCACGCTCTCCAACGGCTTCCGCGCGCCCTCGCTGGCGCAACAGAACTACGCCTCGGTGGTGACCCTGCCGGTGGACGGCGTGCTCAGCCAGATCGGCACCTACCGCACCTCCGACCCGGTGGCCATCGCGCTCGGCGCCAAGCCGCTGTCCCCGGAGAAATCCACCAACTACAGCGTCGGCGTGGTCTGGCAGCCCGGCGGCGGCTTCAACGCCACCCTGGACCTGTACCAGATCCGCATCTGGGACCAGATCCTGTATTCGGACCAGATCTCGCTGGCCGAACCGATCGGCCAGGTCAGCGCCGCGCAGTTCTTCGTCAACGGCGCCACCACCCGCACCCGCGGCGTGGACTGGGTGAACAACTACCTGCTCGACCTCGACCGCGCCGGCACCCTCAACCTCAGTTTCAGCGCCAACTACAACAAGATCGAGATCCTGGAGATCTCCGATCCGAACTTTGGCCGCGCCAGCCAGGGCCTGCTGACCGACGCCACCCCGCGCACCAAGTACGTGCTCAGCGGCGACTGGACCCTGGCCGGCTGGACCCTGCACGGCGACGCCACCCGCTACGGCGCCATCACCCGCCGCGGCGACGAGGCCGACGGCAGCCAGGACCAGGCCTTCGCCGCGCGCTGGCTGCTCAACCTGTCCACCAGCTACGCCTGGCACGACCTCACCTTCACCGTGGGCGCCGACAACGTCACCAACCAGTACCCGACCCGGACCGCCCTCAACAACATCTACGACGACCGCCCCAACGGCCTGCAGTACTCGCCTCTATCGCCGTTCGGCTTCAACGGGCGCTACTGGTATGGGCGGGTGAGCTACCGCTTCTGAGACAGCCAGGGAACGCGGCATGGCTGCAGGGGCGCGGCCATGCTCCGGCGCGGGCGACTTAGAACGTAAAGGAATAAGAACATGCGCTTGCATCCTGCGACGCAGCACGCATGTTAAAAAATAATAAGACGCCCCTGGGACGCGGCCCGCCATGCCAGCCGCCGCGCCCCGCCTGCCGTTTCGGCACCTGCTGGAGTTTTCATGAACCGTCCGTTGTCGCTGCTGGCGAGCGCCGTGCTCGCCGCCCTCGCCGCTCCCTCCGCCTTCGCCCAAACCGCTGACGCGCCCAGCACGCTGGACACGGTGATCGTCACCGGCACCCGCGTCAGCGACCGCACCGTCGCCGAGTCGCAATCGCCGATCGACATCATCACCCCCGAGGCGCTGCAGGCCACCGGCACCTCGGAACTGGCGACCGCGCTGTCGCGCGCGCTGCCCTCGCTGAACTTCCCGCGCCCGGCGCTGACCGACGGTACCAGCGGCATCCGCCCGGCGCAGTTGCGCGGGCTCTCGCCCGACCAGGTGCTGGTGCTGGTCAACGGCAAGCGCCGCCACACCTCGGCGATGATCAACGTCAACGGCACCATCGGCCGCGGCGCCTCGGCGGTGGATCTCAACGCGATCCCGATCGCCGCGATCGAGCGGGTGGAAGTGCTGCGCGACGGCGCCTCGGCGCAGTACGGCTCCGACGCCATCGCCGGCGTGGTCAACATCGTGCTCAAGGGCGCCGGCGAAGGCGGCAGCCTGGCGGTGGAGCACGGCCAGTATTCGGCCGGCGACGGCGCCAAGTCGCAACTCTCCGGCGATGCCGGGGTCGGCTTCGGCGACGGCCGCGGGACCCTGCACGTGGCCGGGCAGATCAGCCAGCAGGACGCCACCAATCGCGCCGGCCCGTACCAGGGCACCGCGCCGAACACCGGCAACTATCCCGGCATCGGCCAGACCACCTTCGTCTACGGTGATCCCAAGGTCGACGCCACCGCGGTCTCGGCCAACGGCGAGTTCCGCTTCAGCGACCACCTCACCGGCTATGCCACCGCGATCGCCAGCAACCGCGACATCACCTCGTTCGCGTTCTACCGCTCGCGCAACCACAACGGCCAGACCGCGCTGCTGGCCCAGGTGTATCCCGACGGCTACGTGCCGCAGATCGAGCAGTACTCCAAGGACCGCTCGCTGCTCGCCGGGCTGAAGGGCAGCACCGCCGGCGGCTTCGCCTGGGACATCAGCTACAACTACGGCTACAACAAGGTCGATTTCCACACCGCCAACAGCATCAATTACAGCCTCGGCGCGGACAGCCCGCGGCGCTTCTACGACGGCGCGCTGGAGTACACCCAGAACGCGGTCAACGCCGACTTCACCCAGCCGCTGGAGTGGGGCCTGGCCTATCCGGTGACGCTGTCCTTCGGCGCCGAATACCGCCAGGAGAAGTGGAACCAGTCGCCGGGCGAGCCGGCCTCGTACACCGGCACCACCGGCGGTGCGCAGGGCTTTGCCGGTTTCGCGCCGCTCAACGCGGTGCATTCGGACCGCCACAACTACGCGGTGTACGCGGGGCTGGAAGCCGACCTCACCGACAAGTTCTCCGCCGGCCTCACCGGCCGCTACGAGGACTACTCCGATTTCGGCAGCAAGACCTCCGGCAAGCTGTCGGCGCGCTACGCGTTCACCGACAAGGTGGCGCTGCGCGGCACCGTCGCCAGCGGCTTCCGCGCGCCGTCGCTGGCGCAGCAGCAGTACCAGGCGGTGACCAGCAGCTACATCAACGGCAGCTTCTTCGAATCCGGCACCTTCCCGGTGAACAGCGCCGTGGCCCAGGCGCTGGGCGCCACGCCGCTGAAGGCCGAGACCTCGCTGTCCTACAGCCTGGGCCTGGTGCTGCAGCCGGTCGAACGCCTGTACCTGACCGTGGACGCGTACCAGATCGAGATCGACGACCGCATCCTGCTGTCGTCCAACCTCAACGACGCGGCCGTGCTGGCGCAGCTGCGCGGACTCGGCTACAGCAACGTCACCAGCGTGCGCTACTTCAGCAACGCCGCCGACACCCGCACCCGCGGCGTCGACGTGGTCGGCACCTACAGCATCCCGTTGGCGGCCAGCACGCTGGACCTCACCGCCAGCTATGGGTACAGCAAGACCGACATCACCCATGCGGTGACCCAGCCGCAGGCGCTGGCCGCGATCGGCTCGACCCAGACCACCCTGGGCCGCGACGAGATCGGCCGCCTGGAGGACAGCTACCCGAAGGACAAGCTGATCCTCAGCGGTACCTGGAAGCTGCCGAAGTGGGACCTGAGCCTGGCCGCCACCCGCTACGGCGAGTTCACCGTGCGCAATTCGGCCACCGCCGCGCGCGATCAGACCTACGGCGCGGACTGGGTGGTCGACGCCTCGGCCAGCTTCAAGCCGAGCACCAACTGGACGCTGACGCTGGGCGCGGACAACGTGTTCGACCAGTACCCGGACAAGACCGCCAACCTGATCAACTCGACCTACGGCATGCTCCCGTACAGCAACTACTCGCCGTACGGCTTCAACGGCGCCTACGTGTACGGGCGGATCAATTACCGCTGGTGATCGCGGCCCGGGCGTGGATGGCGCCTACGTTATGCGGCATGACGACGGCCCGGGTTTCCGGGCCGTTGTTTTTGCGGGCGGGGATTGGGGATTGGGGCCGGGATTGGGGATTCGGGATTCGGGATTCGGGATTCGGGATCGGCAATTTATCGGTTGCGACGTGTCGCCTGCCTAGGTTTTTTGTGGGAGCGGCTTCAGCCGCGACGCGATCGTGCATGGGTCGCGGCTGAAGCCGCTCCTACGAAACGCGAACGTACCAAACGCGAACGACGTTGCCGCACGGCATCTCCCTGGCTCAACCCAGCGACAACCGCTGGAGATGGTGACTTCGTCACCACCGTCGCCTGCGTGCCTCTCCATCCCGTCATCAAGGCACGAGCCGAACGCACCGCACGTGCCGGCCTGGCCTCCGCAGCGTACGCGGTGACACCCGTAGGAGCGGCTTCAGCCGCGACACTTCATCGACAGCGCGTCGAAGCGGACGATGTTGCTGAAACGACCAGCCGCGCGCTGGCGACCACCTATGGCAACGCCGCCGCGGTCAATCCACAGGATGACGCCCGCGGTCACGTGGCCCGCAACTCACGGCCGCGCAGCCCGCAGCGTCACGCAGGATGCGCACACGATCCCGCGCAGGCACGGCGCAGGCACCGCGCCGTCGCGCGTGCCCGGCCATTTTGTCTACAACCCCGGCAAATCCGCGGATCTGCGCTGCCGCAATGCCTGCAGCGGTGGTTGCAATTGCAACCGCAGCGTCGTGTTTAACGGAATATTGACTCCGCTGACATCAACCGGTAATCCCTAGCGGGCGTCGCCGCATCCGCCAGGGGACAAGGGGAGCGCGCATGCAGCGACGCACTCCCCCACTACTGGAGCCGCCTCCCCCATGACGCGCACGCTCACTCCGCTCGCCCACGCCGTCGCCCTGTGCGTGGCCACGTCCGCCGTTTCCGTCCACGCGCAGACCACCGGCAACGCGCAAACGCTGGATACCGTCATCGTCACCGGCACCCGCGTGGCAGACCGCACCGTGGCCGAATCGGCGTCGCCGATCGACATCATCGCGCCGGAAACGCTGCAGTCCACCGGCACCACCGAACTGGCGACCGCGCTGTCGCGCGCAGTGCCCTCGCTGAACTTCCCGCGCCCGGCGATCACCGACGGTTCCGACGCGGTGCGCCCGGCGCAGTTGCGTGGGCTCTCGCCGGACCAGGTGCTGGTGCTGGTCAACGGCAAGCGCTACCACACCACCGCTCTGGTCAACCTCAACGGCGCGCAGGGCCGCGGCTCGTCGCCGGCCGATCTCAACACCATTCCCATCGCCGCGGTCGAACGCATCGAAGTGCTGCGCGACGGCGCCTCGGCGCAATACGGCTCCGACGCCATCGCCGGCGTCATCAACATCGTGCTCAAGGGCAGCGGCAGCGGCGGCAGCCTGGCCGCGCGCTACGGCAAGTACAGCGCCGGCGACGGCGAGCAGTACCAGCTCTCCGGCGATGCCGGACTCACCTTCGCCGAGACCGGCAGCGTGCACTTCGCCGCGCAGGCCGGCCACCAGGACCAGACCGACCGCGCCACGCCGTACCAGGGCCAGGTACAGCAACGCTACGGCGACCCCGACGTCGACCAGGGCGCGTTCTCCTACAACGGCCAGTACAGCCCGGCCGACTACATCACCTTCTATTCCTACGCGATGCTCAGCCGCCGCGAGGTGCTGTCCAACGGCTACTTCCGCTGGTCCGGCGACAACCGCAATCGCCCGGAAATCTACCCGGACGGCTTCCTGCCGCAGATCTACAACGTCAGCAAGGACGTGTCCTGGGTCGGTGGGGTCAAGTCCAGCACCGCCGGCGGCCTGGCCATCGACCTGAGCTACAACTACGGCCGCAACGACCTGAGTTTCGACGTGCGCCACAGCCTCAACAACAGCCTGGGCCTGGCCAGCCCCACCGAGTTCTATGCCGGCGCGCTGCAGGTCACCCAGAACGTGCTCAACGCCGACTTCAGCAAATCGCTGGAGGTCGGCCTGGCCTACCCGGTCACCCTGGCCTTCGGCGCCGAATGGCGCGGCGAGAAGTTCAACGAATCGCCAGGCGCGCCGGCGTCCTACGTCAACGGCGGCATCCCCTCGGCCAACGGCACCCTGCTGCCGGGCGCGCAGGTGTTCGCCGGCTTCAAGCCCAGCGACTCCGGCCACTACGGCCGCAACAGCTATTCGGCCTACCTCGACCTGGAAGGCGACATCACCGACAAGTTCTCCGCCGGCCTGGCCGGGCGCTACGAGAACTACAGCGACTTCGGCGACACCGCCACCGGCAAGCTGTCGCTGCGCTATGCCTTCAGCCCCAAGGTCGCGTTGCGCGCCACCGTTTCCACCGGCTTCCGTGCGCCCTCGCTGCAGCAGCAGTATTTCCAGTCGGTCGCCACCAACTTCATCAACGTTGCGCAGCCCGACGGCAGCATCGCCGCCACGCCGTTCGAGATCGGCACCTTCCGCACCGACAACCCGGCGGCGATCGCGCTCGGCGCCGAACCGCTGAAGGCCGAGAAGTCCAAAAACTACGGCCTGGGCCTGGTGCTGCAGCCGGTGGATGCGCTGTACATCACCCTCGACGCCTACCGCATCGACATCGACGACCGCATCGTGCTCTCGGAGAACCTCACCTCCACGGCCGTGCGCAACTACCTGCAGGGCAACGGCTATGCCGGCATCGGCGGCGGCCGCTACTTCACCAACGCCATCGACACCAAGACCGAGGGCGTGGATGCGATCGGCACCTACAAGCTGGCGCTGCCCGCCAGCAGCCTCGATCTGACCGCCGGCTACAACTACAACAAGACCGACATCGAGAAGATCGCCGGCAACCCGGCGGTGCTGGAAGCGATCGACCCGACCGCGGTGCGCATCGGCCGTGCCGAGATCGGCCGCATCACCCGCGGCTCGCCACGCGACAAGTTTTTCCTGAGCAGCGTGTGGTCGCCCGGCGCCTGGGCCTTCACCGCCACCGCCACGCGCTGGGGCGAGTTCACCGACTTCGGCACCACACCTGCCGCCGATCAGACCTATGCGGCCAAGTGGACGCTGGATCTGTCGGCCGCCTACACCCTGGGTCGCTGGCGCGTGACTGTCGGCGGCGACAACGTGCTCAACGAGTACCCCGACCGCTCGCGCGCCGGTGCCGGCACCCGCACCTACCTGCCGTACAGCACTTCCTCGCCGTTCGGCTTCAATGGCGCCTTCGCCTACGCCAACGTCAACTACAGCTGGTAAAGCGCAGTCGGCGGCGGTGTCCCGGCACCGCCGCCGTCTTCGTCGTCGGCAACGCCGCGACCGACGCGCGCGACGGCAGTGTGCGATGACAAGCGGCAACACAGCCGTGCAACAGGATGGACTGCGTGCCAATGCAGTGGTGATACGGACTCGGCATGACACATGCGCGCCGACCTGCAAGATGCTGTTCGGCGCGCATCGCGCTACGACATCGCCATTCCTATCGCGTTTACAGCACCACCCCACCTGATCGCGGCGGCGACGCAAATGCGTCAAGCATTCGTCGCGCAACGCAAATGCATCGGTTAATACGTGCAGCCATCTGGTCGCATCCAATGTCGATGTCCGACACAGGACCGGCGCGCCACGCTCGAGAAACTCCAGTCGGCGACGCGATCGTCTTACCTGCAATGCGGTGCGCAGACGATAGACAGCGGCACTCGATCCAGCGCGCCGCCAGCGAAGACCCGCACGTGTACCGGCGCGCTCGGCCATCACGCCGCACACGCATGGCCGCTTATGGCATGGAAACTGCAACGAGCACAGCGCCCGACACCCCGGCGACGCCGGATCGGTCACGCGATGCTGCGATGACCTGGGGCCATACCTGAGCAAGCCGATGCGGCGCACTTTTCGGGAATCATTTCCCGAAATATAAAAGTGATGCACATCACAAGTATGAATCGTTTGATTATTTGTCAACAGTCGCCTGTTGCGATTCGCGTAATGTGGAATCGCCTGAACGGCAGGCAAAAAAACCCCATCAGGGGAAGGACCGTATCATGTGGAAAACCTCAAAAATAGCGGTGCTATCAGGCATCGTGGCGTGCTCGGCGCTCGCGTCGAGTGCCTATGCGCAAAGCTGTTGCCCGAGCGGCGGCAATGGCAGCCCGATCGCCATTCGCGGTCTGGGTGAAAGCGCGCCGGCGGCGACCAATCTGTCCAGCAACCCGTCGGCACGCATCTACCAGTTCGAGCGTAACGGCGTGACCTACCTGCAGATCAACGATGCCACCGGCCAGGTGCGTGGCGCGGTCGGCCGCGTCGGCGACACCGCATGGGTGACGCCGATGGGCAAGGACGTGGATCGGGTGAGCACCGTCGACACCTTCGACAGCAGCCGCGGCACCGTGGTCTATGACGCGCGTTATTTCACCGTGCAGCTGGCCAGTGGCGCCAACGGCGACGTCTGGACCGTGACCATCAAGAAGTAACGGTCCTTTCCAGCGGCTCGGAGATCAGGAAACTGATCTTCTGCTCATGACGGCGCCGGCAGGTGCCGTCATGAGCCTTCAACCGGCTGGCCAACTCCCAGTCCATCTCGTCGGCGTTGTGAGGCTTGCGGCCGGCACCCGGCATCGCCGCATCGGCTTCCACCGTCACCACCACGCCGCGCTTGCCACGGGCAGACCAGACCCGCGCCGCGATCGTGTGCCGGCCCGCGTCCGGCAGGATTTGCATGGCGTTGAGCACGCAGCGATATGCCGCCAGCTGCAGCCCGATCGACAGCCGCCGCGAATCTCCGCGCAGGCGCGCCTCGACCTCGGTGTCGCAGGCATTGGCGAAGGCGATGGAATTCAGCGCGCCATACAGGCCATGGGTTTCGATATCCAGCGGATACAGTGCGGCAACATAGTCGTCCAGCAGCTGCGCCTGGATCACCCCGGTGCGGTTCATTTCCATCGCCGCCGCGTAGTGGCCGTGCTGCTTCAGCGTAATGGCGATGTCGCGGCGCAGCTTGTTGATGTGCACGTGGATATCGGTGTACTCGATCACCCGGTTGCGCAGGGTGCGCTCGGCCGACATGTAGCTGGCCTGTGCCACCTGCAGCGCCTCCTGTTCGGCGAAGCCCAGGCGTCGGGCCTGATCCATCACCCCGGCGATACGGGTACCGAGCACGAACAGCGTGGTGGCGGCGAACGACACCAGCATCTGCACGTAGAAAGTTTCCAGGTCAAACGCACCGGCGTGATGCGACTTGGCCAGCGCCATCGCCACCGCGATGTCGGCCATGACGATGCCGACGGCGGCCCCGCGCCACTCGTGGCCCAGGGTCAGCCAGAAACCCGGCACGATCATCATCACCAGCAGGAACTGCCGCGCGACACCGTCCGGTACGTTCATCGCGGCCGCGAACAGGGCTGCCACCATCAGCGCAGCGCGCAGGCTGTCGTGCATCAGGCCTCGCGACATCAGCGCCGTGCCCTCGCGGCGTACCCACAGCAAGGCCGGCAATACGAACACCAGGATGCCGAGGTAATTACCGACCCAGAACTTCAGCGCGTTCTCGACGTTGATGTCGGTCACCGGCCCATCCAGCAGCCAGTTCAGCGCCTTATTGATCAGCACACCCCACAGCGCCATGCCCAGCACCACCGGCAGCAGCCGCTGCTGCCAGACCATCACGTCGGGCACGCGACGGCGGAACCACAGCGGCACCAACGCCGACAACGGCATCAGCAGCAGCGGACTCAGATACGCCCAGGCAGCACTCTGACCCTCGTCGATTATCGGCACACGCAACGCCATCAGCGCCGCGGCATCGCCGAGCAACAGATAAGGCCACAGCCGCAGCGGCATGAACAACAACACGGCTGCGCGCAAGCCGGCCGGCAGGAACCATTTGTCCAACGACAGCCGCCACGACAGCAGATAGCCGGCGCAGTAAACGGTGCTGAGCAGTAGTCCCTTCGCGAATGAATTCAGTCTAGCCATGCCACCCTGTCCTGGCAGGACACCAATGGGCGCAAACATACACCAGGGAATGGGCCGAAACAGTAGACAGTTAACGTCCATCATTGGGTGTAATGCCTTTCCTGACAGGGAGTTGCGCGCAGCACCCGATCCCTGCGACCTCCATCCCAGTCGCGCTGTCGGGGAGTGGCCGTCAGGGCCATGATGAAGGGCCGACGCCGGCGCCGGCTGCGCAACGATCGCCGCCGCCCCCCCCCTCTTTGACCGTACTCGAGCGAATGGATCGGTCGTGTGCGGACGGGTCCAGTTCCTCCCGGCCGGCCCCACCTGCTCCGATCAGGCCACGGCTGGCCGAGCCTGGCTGGGCACGCCGCTGGCCGGGTTCGCCCTGTCGCCACTGCGTTCCGCGGGCAGGGACGCAGACGCGCGCGCCGGATGCCTGCAGCCACTGTGGTCACTCCATGCCTGCTACACCGATTTGCCGACAAAAGCCCCGATCGGCGACACTCCAGGCTTCCTTGTTCTGCGATCCTGAATGCATCACGACACCAGTCTCATCGACATCATCGCGGTCGGGCTCGCGCTCGCCTTCATCCTCGGCACGCTCGCCCACCGCCTCAAACTCTCGCCGCTGGTCGGCTACCTGGTGGCGGGCATCTGCGTGGGTCCGTTCACGCCCGGCTTCGTCGCCGACCAGGCCCTGGCCACCCAGTTGTCGGAACTGGGGGTGATGCTGCTGATGTTCGGGGTGGGGCTGCACTTCTCGCTCGAAGACCTGATGGAAGTGAAGTGGATCGCGATCCCCGGCGCGCTGGCGCAGATCGCGGCCGCCACTCTGCTCGGCTGGGGGCTGGCCTGGAGCATGGGCTGGCCGACCCTGCACGGCCTGGTGTTCGGCCTGGCGCTGTCGGTGGCCAGTACCGTGGTGCTGCTGCGCGCGATGGAGGAACGGCGCCTGCTGGAGACCCTGCGCGGGCGCATCGCGGTCGGTTGGCTGATCGTGGAAGACCTGGTGATGGTGCTGGCACTGGTGCTGCTGCCGGCGCTGGCCGACGCGCTCGGCGGCAAGGGCGCCGATACCGGCTCGATCCTCGGCGCGCTCGGCGTGACCTTGCTGAAGATGGCCGCGTTCGTGGCGGTGATGCTGGTGGTCGGCCGCCGCGCCATCCCGTGGGCGCTGGAAAAGGTGGCCGCGACCGGTTCGCGCGAATTGTTCACCCTGTCGGTGCTGGCGATCGCGCTGGGCGTGGCGTTCGGCTCGGCTACCCTGTTCGGCGTGTCGTTCGCGCTGGGCGCGTTCTTCGCCGGCATGCTGCTGAAGGAGTCCGAGCTCAGCCACAAGGCCGCCAACGATTCGCTGCCGCTGCGCGACGCCTTCGCGGTGCTGTTCTTCGTCTCGGTGGGCATGCTGTTCGACCCACACATCCTGCTCGAGCATCCCTGGCAGGTGCTGGCCACCTTCCTGACCATCACCGTCGGCAAGTCGCTGGCCGCGTTCGTGATCGTGCGGGCCTTCGGCCATCCCACCGGCATCGCCCTGACCATTTCCACCAGCCTGGCGCAGATCGGCGAGTTCTCTTTCATCCTGGCCGGCCTGGGCGTGAGCCTGGCGATCCTGCCCGAGACCGGCCGCGACCTGATCCTGGCCGGCGCGCTGCTGTCGATCATCGCCAACCCGCTGCTGTTCACCTGGCTGGACCGCTGGCAGGCGCGGCAGGCGGTGGAGGCGCCGGTGACGGTGGAACCGGAACTGCCCCCGGGGCCATCGCTGGACCTGGTCGACCATGCCATCGTGATCGGCTACGGCCGGGTCGGCAGCGCACTGGCGGCGGTCCTGCGCGAGCGCGGCGTGCCGCTGCTGGTGATCGACGACAACCGCGACCACGTCGAACGCGCGCATGCCGACGGCATCCCCGGCATCCGCGGCAGCGCCGCCGCCGACCGCGTGCTGGCCGAGGCGCATCCGGAAAAGGCCAAGATCGCGATCCTGGCGATCCCGCAGCCGCTGGAGGCCGGCGAGGCCCTGGCCAAGCTGCGTGCGCTGAATCCGGCGCTGACCCTGCTGGCGCGGGCGCACAGCGATGCCGAGGTCAAGCATCTGCTCGACCATGGCGCCGACGGCACGGTGATGGCCGAGCGCGAGCTGGCGTATTCGCTGGCGGAAATGGTGATGGCGACGCCGCCGTACCGGGGGATGCGCGCCGCCGCACGTTGAGGCCTTGACCGCAGGGATTGGCGATTGGAGATTGGGGATTCGCAAAAGCGGCTCCTCTTCGGAGAGTGGGTCGCAGCGAAAAGCGCGGTAGCGCACAGAAAGCGTCTACGGAGGCCGTGGAGACCTGCAGCGAATCTTCTTGATAAGCATTCTCGTTTGCGGCAGGATTGCGCTCCCTTCCCCAGTTCCGCTCGCCCTCCCCCATGGCCTGCAAGATCGGGTTGCTCAACTCCGTGCCCAGTGCCCTGCTGTGCGAGATGTTCGGGCATGTCGGCTACGACTTTGCGGTCCTCGATCTGGAACACGTGCTGCGCTCGCCGGCGGAGTTGGAACATGCCATCCGCGCCTGCGAGCTGGGCGGCTGCGAAGCCTGGGTGCGGGTGCCCGAGGTCGATGCCAAGCTGATCGGCCGGGTGCTCGACGCCGGCGCCCGCGGCGTGGTGGTGGCCGGGCTGGACAACGCCGAGCAGGCCGAGCGCGCGGTCGCCGCCGCGCACTTCCCGCCGCACGGCCGCCGCGGCATCACCGGCGGTCGCGTCACCGGCTTCGGCAGCGTGGCCCTGGCCGACTACATCGCCCACAGCCGCGAGCGTCTACGCGTGATCCCGATGATCGAAAGCGCCGCCGGCGTGCGCGCGCTGCCGCAGATCCTGCAGGTGCCCGGCGTGTCGCTGGTCATGGAAGGCGCGCTGGACCTGGCGCTGGACCTGGGTGTCGGCCCGCAGCCCACCCACCCGCAGGTCTGGGATCACCTGCTGGCGATCGATGCGGCCTGCCGCGCCGCCGGGGTTCCGTTCTGCCCCAATCCCCGCGACGCCGCGCAACGCGCGCACTGGCTGGCACAGCCGGACCTGCAGTGGCTGTTCGCCGGCGAAGACCGCGCGCTGCTGCAGGCCGCATTGCGCCGGCGCGCGGCCGACCTGCGCCGTCGCTGACCGTTTTCGTGCCTTTGGAGTCGTCGTCTTGATCGCTTCGCTTTCCCCTTCGCTGCTGGCCGTCGCCGTCGTCGCCGCCATGCTCGCTCCCACCAGCGTGCGCGCCGAGGACGTGCCGCCCGATGCCGACGCGCAGGCGCGGATCCGCCAGCTCGACGCGGTGCAGGTGCAGGGCAGCCTGCTCGGCCGCTCCACCGTCGAGGACGTGCAGCACTACGCCGGCAGCCGCCAGGTGATCGACAGCACGCAGCTGCGCACCGGCGCCAACCGCTCGCTGGACGACGCGCTGCAGAAGGTGCCGGGCATCAAGGTGTTCGACGAGACCGGCACCGGCGCGCTGCCGCAGATCATGCTGCGCGGGCTGTACGAGAGCCGCAGCGGCCGCGTGCAGGTGCTGGAGGACGGCATTCCACTGGCGCTGGCGCCGTACGGGCAGACCAGCCTGTCGCTGTTCCCGGTCGGCATGCACCAGATCGACCGCATCGACATCGTGCGCGGCGGCGCCGCGGTGCAGTACGGCCCCAACAACGTCGGCGGCGTGATCAACCTGATCAGCCCGGACATCCCCACCACCTGGACCACCACGCTGGGCCAGAAGGTCACCGCCGGCGGCGCCGGGCATTACCTGAGCGATACCGCGATCAGCACCGGCGGCTACACCAGCGAGACCTTCGGCCTGCAACTGGATGCGAACTGGACCAAGGGCGACTATTGGCGCGAACACAGCGCCACCGACATCAAGAACCTGCGCCTGCGCGCAGAGTGGTGGCTGGCGCCGGACAAGCTGCTCAAGGCCAGCGTGCAGCGCTATGTCGCCGACATGGACATGGCCGGCGCCTTGTCCACCGCCGACTACCTGCGCGATCCGCGCCAGTCGACGCGGCCGCTGGATGCATTCACCGGCCGTACCACCCGCGCCTCGCTGGTCTACCAGCAGGACTTCGGCGATGTGGGGCCGTTCCAGGACCTGCGCCTGGACTGGAGCAACTTCAGCGCGCGCAGCAGCCGCAACTTCATCGTCGGCATGCGCCAGGCGTCTAGCGAGACCTGGCGCGCGGACCTGCCGCCGCAACTGCGGCAGAGCGCGCCGCGCGATTTCCGCGTCTACGGCAGCGAGCCGCGACTGAGCTGGACGATGGGCGACGGTGCAGTGCGCCAGCAATGGACGCTGGGCGCGCGCGCGATCAACGAGGACATCGACTTCCTGGTCGGCAACACCCGCCTCAGCGATGGCCTGTACACCCTGGTGCGCGACTGGCGCTTCAAGGACCGCGGCGCGGCGGCCTATGTCAGCGACGCGATCGCGTTCGCCGACGGCCGCGTCACCGTCACCCCCGGTCTGCGCTACGAGCAGGTCGATTCGCGCTACTACAACCTGGCCAGCGGCGCGCGCACCCGCAACAAGACCGACGACGTGCTGCCCGGCCTGACCCTGGGCGTCCAGGCCAGCCCGCAGTGGTACCTGTACGCCGACGGCCAGCGCTCGCTGCGCGCGCCGCAGGTCACCCAGATCATCTTCGGCGACAACCTCGACGCCGAACTGGCCTGGAACTACGAGGCCGGCGCGCGCTACCAGCCCAACGCGCGCACCCGCGTGCAGTTCGGCGGCTACCTGATCGACTTCGATCAGCAGATCCAGCTCGACAACACCACCCGCACCTACCGCAACCTCGGCAAGACCCGCCACCAGGGCGGCGAAGTGGAAGTGCAATGGAGCCCGGCGCACCTGCGCGCGCTGACCCTCAACGCCGGCTACGCCTATCTGGACGCACGCCAGAAGTCCGGCGTGTACGACGGCCTGCGCGTACCCTACACCTCGCGCAACCAGATCACCCTCGGCGCGTCGTACCGGCCCGAATCCGGTCATACCACCGTCGCCGTTTCCAGCTATTACTTCAGCCGTGCCTTCAGCGATGCGGCCAATACCGTGCAGGAGAACGCGATCGCCTCGGTCGGCGAACTGCCCTCCTACTGGGTGTGGAACGCGCAGCTGAGCCAGGTGCTCAGCGAAGGGACCAGCGGCAAGCTCAGCGCGTCGCTGGCGGTCAACAACCTGTTCGATCGCAAGTACTGGTACCGCGGCATCGACACCAGCCCCTGGGGCCGGCAGCCGGCGCCGGGCCGCAGCGTCACCGTCGGCCTCGAGTACACGTTCTGATCCATCCCGGCGTCGGACGACGACGCCGGACGCCGCACCACCGCGCGCCAGCACGGCGCGCCGCCGCCCGCGGGAGACGCGGGCCAGTGCAACGGACGCAGCCGCGTCCTTCCCTACCCAGCGCGCGCCCGATGCGATGCGATGCGCCAGGCAACCACGCGACCCTGCCGCAGCCGCGGCGCATGCCTCCCGTGTCCGCCTCCGCGCGGCCGCGCTGGCGTGCGTGCGCCTGCGCCCGACGAGACCCGCACATGACCCCGCACGACGCTCCCCTGCTGATCCTCAGCCACGTCTGCCACCCGGCGGTGACCGATGGCTTCCTCCCCGCCGCGCAGCGCCTGGGCGTGCCGGTGCTGCTGCTGACCGACCACCGCCACGCCCACCTCGACCACTTCCGCCGCCATCCGCCGGCCGCACCGGTGCAGGTGCTGGAGTGCGACGTGTTCAATCCGCTGGGCGTGCTCGACCTGCTCGGCACCCTGCCGCAGCCGCCGCGCGCGGTGTTCAGCAACAGCGACCATCTGCAGACCAGCGCCGCCGTGGTCGCCGCCGCGCTCGGCGTGCCGGGCAAGGATTGGCAGGTCTGCTACGCGGCCAAGAACAAGGCGGCGATGCGCCAGCGGCTGCGCGCGCTCGGCCTGCCGACGCCGTGGTTCTGCAGCCTGGCGCCGGGCGCGATGGCGCCGACGCAGGCACCCTGGCCGCTGATCGCCAAGCCGCGCGAAGGCGTGGCGAGCATGGACGTGCGCCACTGCGCCGATGCGACGGCGCTGCAGACCTACCTCGATGATTTCTGGCAGCGCCACCCGCAGCGGAGCGTGCTGCTGGAAAGCGTGCTGGACGGCCCGCTGTTCACCCTGGAAACGCTCGGCGACGGGCGCAGCCTGCAGCCCATCGGCGGCTTCGACGTGCAGCTGTCGGCACCGCCGCATTTCGTCGAGTGCGAAGCGCGCTGGCGCGGCGCCACCGACACGCCGGTGCTGCAGCAGGCGCTGGCGCAACTGCAGGCGTTCGGCATCGGCTTCGGCGTGTGCCACAGCGAATTCATCCTCACCGCCGACGGCCCGGTACTGGTGGAGATCAACTACCGCAGCATCGGCGACGGCCGCGAATTCCTGCTCGATCGGCTGTTCGGCGGGCACTGGTTCGACAGCGTGCTCGGCCTGCACCTGGGCCGGCCGCTGCCGACGCTGCAGGTGCGCCGCGCGCACGCCCTGGTGCGCTACTACGTGGCCGAGCGCGACGGCACGCTGGCGGTGGCCAGCGCCGACCACGGCAGCAGCGACGCGCACTGGGAGGCGCGCTACCGGCGCCTGCGGCAACCTGGCGACGCGATCCGCCTGAGCCATTCCAACAAGGATTACCTGGGCGTGCTGGACGTGCTCGCCGACAGCGAGGCGGACCTGCAGCAGGCGTTGGCCAGCACCGAGGCGTCGCTGCACTGGCGCATCGACACCACCATCGGAGCAGCCGCATGAGCCAGGACGCCGACCGCCACTACATCGACCTGCGCGTCATCGACGCCTGCCTGCGCGAAGACCTGCGCGGCATCGTCAGCCGCGGCGCCGCCGCCACCCCGCCGCCGGCGGTGCTCGCCGCCTGGCCGCAGGTGCCGCTGCCTGCGGACGCCATCTGGTGGCGCATCGCGCACCTGCCCGACGGCGAACTGTGGCTGCCGCTGCGCCGCGCCGGCTACCTGCAGACCGTGAGCGCCTGCAGCGACGGCTGGGTGCTGCACACCGGGCAGCACAGCGCCTACGAATCCGGCGCGGCGCAGTGGCTGGCGCGGCTCGGCGCCGGGCTCGACGCGCAGACCCAGGCGCTGCACCGCGCCTACGTCGAGGAAGCCGACTGCGCAGTGCGCCAGCGCGCGCTGGCGCGGCAGGCCTACGCGCAGCAACAGCCCCTGCTGGCCACCGCGCTGGACGCGGCCGACGCGCACGAACGCGCCTACCGCTGCGAACAACTGGCCAGCCACCGCGACCATCCGTTCTATCCCAGCGCGCGCGCCAAGCTCGGCCTGGACGACGCCGACCTGCCGCGCTACGCGCCGGAGTTCGGCCCCAGCTTCGCGCTGCGCTGGCTGGCGCTGCCGGCCGCGCAGGTCACCCAGACCACGCCGCCGCCGGCGTTCTGGCCGCGCCCGAGCATGCTCGGCCTGGACCCGGCACTGGACGCCGATCACGTCGCCTGGCCGCTGCATCCGCTGATCTTCGCGCGGCTGGGCGAGGACGGCTTCGCCGAGCCCGACGGCGCGATCGCCGCGCCGCAGCCGTGGCTGCAGGTACGCCCGTCGCTGTCGCTGCGCACGGTGATCCCGCTGGCGTTTCCCGATCATCACCTGAAGCTGCCGGTGCCGATGCGCACGCTCGGCGCGCTCAACCTGCGCCTGATCAAGCCGTCCACGCTGTACGACGGGCACTGGTTCGAACGCGTGCTGCGCGACCTCGCCGCGCACGATCCGGCGCTGGGCGAACGCTACCTGCACGTGGACGAGGCGCATGCCGGCCATGTCGGCGAGACCCGGCACCTGTCCTACCTGCTGCGCCGCTATCCGGCGCTGCCGGAGGCGACCCTGGTCCCCGTGGCCGGTCTGTGCGCGGCGCTGCCGGATGGCCGGCCGCTGGCCGTGCACCTGGCCGAGCGCTTCCATGGCGGCGACCTGACCGCCTGGTGGGACAGCTACCTGGCGCTGATGTGCCAGGTGCACCTGCGGCTGTGGCTGCGCTACGGCATCGCGCTGGAGGCCAACCAGCAGAACAGCGTGCTGATCTACGCCGCCGGGCGCGCGCCGCGGCTGCTGCTCAAGGACAATGATGCGGCGCGGGTGCTGCTGTCGCGGCTGTACGCGCAACGGCCGGCGCTGGCCGCGTTGGGCACGCCGCGCGACACACGCATCGCGGTGCAGGACGACGCCGCGCTGGCGCGGATGTTCTGCACCATCATTTTGCAGCTGGATCTGCAGGCGGTGCTCGAAGGACTTGCGGAATGGCAGCCGGGACTGCGTGCAACGCTCTACGCGCTGCTGCGCGCGCGCCTGCACGGCACCTTGCGCGCGCTGCGCGAGGACGGCATCGACACCGCCCCGGCGCAGGCGCTGCTGGATGCACCGAAGCTCCCGGTGAAGTACCTGCTCAGCGCCGGCAGCCTGCTCGGCAAGCAGATCACCGGCGCGGCGGACATCAACAAGTTCTACGGCGACAGCGCGCCCAACCTGCTGCGCGAGGATGCGCTGGCGGCGCGTGCGGCCGCGGCCGGGGCGGCGCGATGAAGCGCCTGCTCGGCCCGGTGCTGGCTGCGCACTACCTGGCCGCCTTCACCGCGCTGGGCATGCCGCTGTTCCTGCCGCAGGTGCTGCAGCAGCTGGCGCCGGGCGCAGCGATCGGCTGGAGCGGCGTGCTCTACGTGCTGCCGACCCTGTGCACCGCGCTCACCGCCAGCGCCTGGGGCCGGCTGGCGGATCGCTACGGACGCAAGCGCTCGCTGCTGCGCGCGCAACTCGGCCTGGCGTTGGGCTTCGTCATGGCCGGCTTCGCCCCGAACCTGGGCTGGCTGGTCGCCGGTCTGGTCGTGCAGGGCGCCTGCGGCGGCTCGTTGGCTGCGACCAATGCCTATCTCAGCAGCCAGGCGCAGAGTGGCTCGCTGGCGCGGGCGCTGGACTGGACCCAGTTCTCGGCGCGGCTGGCGATGGTCACCGCCCCGGCGCTGCTCGGCCTGGCCACCGCGCTGGGGCCGGCGCAGTCGCTCTACCGCTATCTGGCGCTGCTGCCGCTGCTCGCCTTCGCGCTGAGCTGGCGCTTGCCGGCCGATCCGCCGCGCGCACCGGCGTCACGCGCGTCCACGCCCGCTGCGCCACACCTGGATGCGGCGCAGCGCCGCCAGCGCTGGGCGCTGTGGACCACGCAGTTCCTGTTCTGCTTCGCGATGGTGGTGACCTTTCCCTATTTCCTGCCGTACGCGCAGGCGCACGGCATCGGCAGCAGCGCGGTCGCCGGCCTGCTGTACAGCCTGCCGCACCTGGTCTACCTGGTGTTGATGCCGTGCTGGCGCGGTCGCGATCACCGCGTGTCGCCGCTGCCAGCGGGGCTGGGGCTGTTCGCCCTGGCCTGCCTGCTGCAGATGGCGCCGCCGGCGCCGGGCTGGCTGATCGCCGCGCGGCTGCTGTTCGGCCTGGGCATGTGGATGGCGCTGCGCGGCCTCAACCGCAGCCTGGCCGAGATCGCCGGCGGGCGCGGCGCCGGCCAGTTGTTCGGCCGTTTCGATGCGGCCGGCAAGTACGCCGGTGTCGCCGGCGGCGTCCTCGCCGGCGCCCTGGTGCAAGGCCATGGCCTGGCCGTGCCGTTCCTCGCCGCCGCCGCGGCCGCCCTGCTGGCGCTGCTGCCGGCCCTGATGCTCACGTCCGTTCGGAGAACCGTCCATGTCCCCGTTGCCGATGCATGACCCGTGGTACGACAGCCTCGCGCAAGCGCAGGCGATCACTTGCTGGCTCAACTGCTACCTGCGCGAAGTCGCGCTCGCTCGCGGCCTGGCCGACTTCGACTACCGCGGCCTGGACCGGCCCGGCGTGGCCGCCGCCGGCGAACGCTGGCTACGCCTGCAGTTCCCCTCGGGCGCGACGCTGTGCGTACGCCTGGCGCATGCCGACGGCCTGGGTCGCTGCCGCTTCGCCTCGGCGCCCTACCTCAAGGCCGATGGCCGTCCCTGGCACTGCCTGGACGCAGAGGCGCTGGTGCGCCTGCTGCTGCAGGAACTCAGCGAAGGCGAGCAGGCGCCGAACCTGGAATTGCTGGCGCAGAGCGCCAACAGCATCGCCATCACCGCGCAGCTGTTGCGCCAGGCCGAGGCCGCATCGCCCACCGGCGAGGCGCTGATCGATGCCGAGCAATCGATGCTGTGGGGCCACGCCTTCCATCCGACGCCCAAGAGCCGCGAAGGCGTGCCGCTGGAGCAGGTGCTGGCCTGCGCGCCGGAAGCGCGCAGTGCCTTCCCGCTGTTCTGGTTCCGCATCGACCCACGCCTGTACCGCGCGCAGGGCGATGACGTGCGCGCCACGCTGGCGCAGGCCGGCGGCGGCGCCGACCTGTACCCCTGCCATCCGTGGGAGGCCGAGCGCGTGCTGGCGCATCCGCTGCTGCGCCAGGCGCAGGCGCGCGGCTGGATCGAACCGCTGGGCGAACGCGGCCTGGCGCTGCGTCCGACCTCGTCGGTGCGCACGTTGTACCACGCCGACCTCGATCATTTCCTCAAGCTGTCGGTGCACGTGCGCCTGACCAACTGTGTGCGCAAGAACGCCTGGTACGAACTGGAAAGCGCGGTGGCGCTGACCCGCCTGCTGGCCCCGGACTGGCAGGCGCTGGCGCAGCGCGTGCCCGGCTTCCACGTGCTGCTGGAGCCGGCCGCCACCGACCTGGACTTCTCCGCGCTGGAGGCCGATGCGCAGGCCTGCCGCGAACTCGGCGAAAGCTTCGGCGTGCTGTACCGGCAGGCGATCCCGGCAGCGCAACGGGCACGCTATCGCCCGCAGGTGGCCGGCGCGCTGTTCACCCACGACGCGCGTGGCCAGCCGGCCTGCGCCGCCGCGCTGCAGACACTGGCGCAGCGCAGCGGCAGCAGCCTGGAAGCGGCCACCGCGGCCTGGTTCCGCGCTTACGCACAGTTGCTGCTGGACGGGGTGTGGAGCGCCTGGTTCGGCTACGGCATCGTGCTGGAGCCGCATCTGCAGAACACCGTGATCGGCTGCGAGGACGGCCTGCCGACACAGGTGTGGATCCGCGACCTGGAAGGCACCAAGCTGCTGCCGTCGCGCTGGCCGGCCGCGCGCCTGCCCGGCATGTCCGAGACCGCGCGGCAGTCGCTGTACTACAGCGCCGAACGCGGCTGGAACCGCATCGCCTACTGCGCGCTGGTCAACAACCTGGCCGAAGCGATCTTCCACCTCGCCGATGGCCACGACCGCCGCGAACGCCAACTGTGGCAGATCGTCGGCGACATCGCCCGCCGCTGGCAGCAGCGCCACGGCGCGCAACCGGCGCTGCAGGCCCTGCTCGATGGCGCGCCGCTGCCGGCCAAGAACAACCTGCGCCTGCGCCTGCTGCAGCGCGCCGACCGCCATGCCGACTACAGTTTCCTGCCCAACCCGATCGGCAGCGCCGCCCTGCGGCAGGTGGCGGCATGAGCCTGCGCATCGATCCCACCCGGCTGCAGGCGGCGCTGGCGCGGCTGCGCGCGCAGGCCGACGGCCCGGTCTGCGCCTACGTCTACGACTTGGCGGCGCTGCAGGCGCACGCGGCGATGCTGCGCGCACACCTGCCGGCCGGGTGCGAGCTGTTCTATGCGGCCAAGGCCAACGCCGAGCCGCCCGTGCTGCGCACCTTGGCGCCGTGGGTGGACGGCTTCGAAGCGGCCTCCGGCGGCGAGCTGCAGTGGCTGCACACGCATCAGCCGGGCCGCCGGCTGCTGTTCGGCGGCCCTGGCAAGCTCGACGCCGAACTGCAGTTGGCCGCCAGCCTGCCCGATTGCAGCGTGCACGTGGAAAGCCTGGGCGAGCTGCAGCGACTGGCGCGCATCGCCGCGTCGAGGGAGCGGCCGCTGTCGGTGTTCCTGCGCCTGAACATCGTGGTGCCGGGCATGCAGGACACGCGCCTGGTGATGGGCGGGCGGCCCTCGCCGTTCGGCCTGGACGTGGACGACCTGGACGCGGCCATGCAGGTGCTGCGCGGCGCGGCGGGACTGCGCCTGGACGGCTTCCACTTCCACCTGTTGTCGCACCAGCGCGATGCGCAATTGCAGCTGCGGCTGATCGCGCACTACCTGCAGACCGTGCAGGGCTGGCGCCAGGCCTATGAGTTGGGACCGCTGACGGTGAACGCCGGCGGCGGCTTCGGCGTGGACTATGCCGATCCGGCGGCCTCGTTCGACTGGGCCACGTTCTGCGAGGGGTTGCCTGAGCTGCTGCGCACGCATGGCCAGGGCCTGCGCCTGCGCCTGGAGCCGGGCCGCTACGTCAGCGCCGCCTGCGGCTGGTACCTGATGGAGGTGCTGGACATCAAGCGCAGCCATGGCGCGCAGTTCGCCATCGGCCGCGGCGGCACCCATCATTTCCGCACGCCCGCCGCGCAGGGCCACGATCATCCGTTCCTGGTGCTGCGCGGCACGCAGCCGCCGGTGCTGCGCGATGCACGGGTGACCCTGGTCGGGCAACTGTGCACGCCCAAGGACGTGCTGGCCCGCGACCAGCCGGTGGCCGCGCTGGCGCCGGGCGACTGCCTGGCGTTCCCGTTGGCCGGCGCCTACGCCTGGAACATCTCGCACCAGCAGTTCCTGATGCATCCGCCGCCGCAGATGCTGTTCCTCGACGGCCCGGCGCAGGCCGCGGACGCCATGCCGCAGCGCCGCATTGCCGACCCGGCCACCGCCGCGTCATGATCCGCTCGCCCGTGCCGGCACACCCTGCCGGCACACCCTCCGGAGCTGCCGCCATGACCCGTTCCGCTCGCTTCGCCGCCACCTGTTTGCTGCTGAGCTTTACTGCCGCCCCGCTGCTGGCCACCGCCGCGACCAAGCCACAAACCGCACAACAGACCTTGATGGCCAAGTGTTCGGCCCAGAACAAGGGAAAGAAAGGCGACGAGTACAAGAGCGCGCAGAAGGCCTGCCTCAGCGGTGGCAGCGCACCGGCGGCGGGCAACGCCTCGCAGCAACGGATGAAGGACTGCAACGCCCAGGCAGCCACGCAGAAGCTGCAGGGCGACGCCCGCAAGACCTTCATGAGCGGCTGCCTCAAAAAGCAGTGAACTGACTAGCCCCTCTCCCCCCGGGAGAGGGGTTGGGGTGAGGGTACGACAGCCAGCGAGGCCGGCAACAACCGTGTTGCCAGACGTCGCCGCTCTTACGAATCCCTAATCCCTAATCCCCATTCCCAAATCCCGGCCCTTCTCGGCCTGCACCGGCATGCCACCGTGATCCACCGGGATCGGCGCATAGTCCTCGCCGAACGCGACCTCGCCCGGCGTCCATCCGGAGCGCCGCCGCACCGCGCCCCAGAAGCGCTTGAGTCCTTCCACCTGCAGCGCCACCAGGCCCAGCTCGTTGTCGCGGTCGACCATCGGATCGCCCACCCCGGTCGGTCGCACCGGCTCGCCGTAGAGCGCCGTGCCGAACAGCACGTCCCAGAACGCGAACACCTGGCCGAAGTTGCAGTTGTGCAGGCCGGGCCGCTCCGGATCCACGCGCATGTGGTGTAGGCGATGGAACGGCGGATCGACCAGGAGTTTGTTCAGCACCGGGCCGAAGCCGAAACGCGTGTTGGCGTGCGACAGGTTCTGCACCAGTTCGCCGAGCAGCATCAGCCAGGCGAACTCGTCGGCCTCGATGCCGAAGGCAATGCCCACCCCTGCCAGCACGAACGACTGCAGCATGCCGTCCAGGTAGTTGCTGCGGTCGTTGGCCCAGCAGCTGAGCTGGCGCTGGCTGTGGTGCATGCTGTGCATGGCCCACCACCACGGCATCCAGTGCTGCACCCGGTGCATCCAGTAGTAGGTGAAGTCGTAGGCCAGGTAGTACAGCGCGAACAGCGCCAGCGGATGCCGGTCCAGCCACGGCCACAGATGCCGAAGGCCGGTCTCCGGCGCCGCCGCGGCATTGGGATCGGCGCCGCCCAGCGCGTTGACCACCGGCGTCAGGATCAGGAACGAGAACAGCGGGAACACGCCGATCAGCATCAGCCAGGTGTAGTGGAAATCGATGCGCGCCAGCCGCCGGTGTTCCCAGCGCTCGGCCGGCCACAGGCTTTCCAGCGGCCGGAACAGCACGCCGATGATGGACAGTTGCAGCGCGGCCACCAGCAGCGAGGCGGCGATGTCGTGCGGATCGTCGCTAAGGCCGGTCAAGTGCAGCGCCGCCAGCAGCGGCGCCACCGCGTGGCTGGCGACCAGGTCGACCAGCGTGGACCAGGCGTGGGCAATGGACGAGACCAGGGCGATGACAGGCATGCGAAGACGGCGATGGGGGCGCGACGGCCGGCGCGACAGCATGCTGCCGCTGGCTTTCGCCAAGCTGTCCGCGTCGGCCGAGGCCGGCCGCCGCTGCCCGCGCTAGTGCGCCGCGGCGGCGCCCGGGCGCCGGCTCGGCAGCAACGCCGCGACGATGCCCAGCAGCGGCAGGAACGACATCACCTGGTACACGAAGACGATGCCGCGGTGGTCGGCGAGCAGGCCCAGCACCGCCGCGCCCAGCCCGCCCATGCCGAAGGCGAAGCCGAAGAACAGCCCGGAGATGGTGCCGATGCGCCCGGGCATCATTTCCTGCGCGTAGACCAGGATCGCCGAGAACGCCGAGGACAGCACGAAGCCGATCAGCACGGTCAGCGCGGTGGCCGCGTGCAGGCCCACGTGCGGCAGCGCCAGCGCGAACGGCGCCACGCCCAGGATCGACACCCAGATCACCGGCTTGCGGCCGATGCGGTCGCCAACCGGACCGCCGATCAGCGTACCCAGCGCCGAGGCCAGCAGGAACGCGAACAGATGCAACTGCGCGCTCTGCACCGAGACGCCGAAGCGCTGGATCAGGTAGAAGGTGTAGTAGCTGCTCAGCCCGGCGATGTAGAAGTACTTGGAGAAGATCAGCAGCAGCAGGATGCCGACGATGCGCACCACCATGGCGCGCGGCAGCGCGGGCGCCGTGGCGACCGGCCGCGGCGCGGCGCGCGCGGCCTGCAGGTGCAGCGCGTACCAGCGCCCGACATAGGACAGCAAGGCGATGCCGAGCAGCGCCGCACCGCCGAACCAGGCCACGCTGTGGCGGCCGTTGGGCACGATCACCGCCGCGGCGATCAGCGGCCCCAGCGCGGTGCCGGTGTTGCCGCCGACCTGGAACACCGACTGGGCCAGGCCATGGCGGCCGCCCGAGGCCAGCCGTGCGATGCGCGAGGATTCGGGATGGAAGATCGCCGAGCCGATCCCGACCAGGGCCGCGGCCAGCAACACCATGCCGAAGCTGGGCGCATAGGCCAGCAGCAACAGTCCGCACAGCGTGGAACCCATGCCCATCGGCAGCGAATACGGCGCCGGTCGGCGATCGGTGCGCAGCCCGATCAGCGGCTGGAACAGCGAGGCGGTGATCTGGTACGTGAGGGTGATCAGGCCGACCTGGGCGAAGCTGAGCTGGAACTGGCCCTTGAGCACCGGGTACAGCGCCAGGATCAGCGACTGCATCATGTCGTTGATCAGGTGCGAGGAGGTGATGGCCGCGAGCACGCCGGCGGCAAGCCTGCGCGGTGCGGCAGTGGAGCTGGCGGCGGTGGGACTGGCGGCAGGAGCGGAGGCGGGGGTGGCCGCGGACGCGGCGGGGCGCAGAGAGGACATGGCGGAACGGGCAGCGCGAGGGTGGACGCATGGTAGGCTTCCCGGCCCCGACCTTCCCGCGCGACATGACCATTCCCTATCGCGAAAAGGACATGCCGCAACCGCCGTCGCCGCGCAATGCGGACGACGCCGTGGCCGACGTGGTATGCAAGGCCACCGACTACCCCGGCGACAGCGCCATCCCCCCGCATCGCCATGCCCGCCACCAATTGGTCTACGCAGTGTCCGGGCTGATGGTGGTGCGCTCGGGCCAGGGCCACTGGGTGGTGCCGAGCACGCGTGCGCTGTGGATGCCGGCCGGCACCGAGCACAGCGTGCGCTGGATCGGCATGCTGCGCATGCGCAGCCTGTACATCCGCCCCGACGCCATCGCCGGCATGCCCGACACGCCGGCCGTGGTGGCGGTGGAGCCGTTGCTGGAAGCGCTGATCCGCAGCGCCGCCGAGATTCCCTGGGACCATGCCACCGACTCGCGCGACGGGCGGCTGATGCGGCTGATCCTGGACGAACTGCATGCGCTGCCGGCGCTGCCGCTGTACCTGCCGCAGCCGCGCGATCCGCGCCTGCTGCGCATCGGCGCCGCACTCGACGCCGACCCGGCCGACCCCACCACCCTGCACGCCTGGGCCGCGCAACTGGAGGTGGACGTCAAGACCATCCAGCGCCTGTGCCAGCGCGACCTGCGGATGCGCTTCGGCCAATGGCGGCAGCAACTGCGCCTGCTGCGCGGACTCGAACGACTGGCGGCCGGCGACCGCATCATCGACGTGGCGATGGACCTGGGCTACGACAGCCCCAGCGCGTTCACCGCCATGTTCAAGCGCCAGTTCGGGCAGCCGCCGAGCCAGTTCTTCCGGTAGCGGCCCCGAGGCGGCGGCGCATCGACCGCGCAGTCACCAGCACGCGGCCAGGCAACGGCGTCTGACCATGCAGCATCGCTGCCGGCCATGGCACCGGCGATCAGGCATTGGACCTGGATTTGGAGGCGGCGGACGCGCGACGCGCGCTGATGCGCTCGACCATCTGCATGTGCTGCGTGCCCCACTCGCACAACCCTGCCAGCGCCTCCGCCAGGGACTGCCCGAACGGCGTCAGCGCGTACTCGACCCTGGGCGGGATCTCCTGGAAGTCGGTGCGGGCCACGACCTGGTCACGTTCCAGTTCCTTGAGCTGCTGGATCAGCACCTTGTCGGTCACGCCGCCGATGGCACGCCGCAACTCGCCGTAGCGGTGCACGTGCTTCGCCAGGTTGTAGAGGATCAGCGGCTTCCACTTGCCGCCAAGCACGGACAGGGCGGCCTCGAGACCGCAACTGAAGGTGGCGTTCGCCATGATCCGACCGCTCCGAAGGCACTTACCAAATGGTGCATACTATTCAAAAGAATAGCTCAGTTCTACAGTGGCGCCTCCCCATTCTCTGGAGTGCAGCATGCGCAGGCTCGAGGGCAAGATTGCAGTGGTGACCGGCGGCAACAGCGGTATCGGTCTGGCAAGCGCGATCCGCTTCGCCGCCGAAGGCGCGCAGGTCGTCATCGTCGGGCGTCGGCAGGAGGAACTGGACAAGGCGTTGCGCCTGATCGGCGCCGACGCCGTCGCCATCCAGGGCGACATTTCGAAGCTGGACGATCTGGACCGCGTCTTCGCCCAGGTCGAAGCCAGCAAAGGCCGCATCGACGTGCTGTTCGCCAATGCGGGACTGGGCGACTTCCAGCCGCTCGGCTCGATCACCGAGGATTCCTTCGATCGCACCTTCGGCGTCAACGTCAAAGGCACGCTGTTCACCGTGCAAAAGGCGCTGCCGCTGATGGGCGCCGGCGGTTCGGTGATCCTCACCGGTTCCACCACCGGCAGCATGGGCACGGCGGCATTCAGCGTCTACAGCGCCACCAAGGCCGCGCTGCGCAACTTCGCCCGCAGCTGGGCGCTGGACCTGAAAGGCACGGGCATCCGCGTCAACGTGCTCTCGCCCGGGCCGATCGCAACGCCCGGGCTGGACTCGGTGCTGTCCGGCACGGGCCAGCAGGAGGCGATCCTCGACGGCATGACCGCGCAGCTCCCGCTGGGCCGCATCGGGCGCGCGGAAGAGGTCGCGGCGACGGCGCTGTTCCTGGCCTCGGACGAGAGCAGCTTCATGACCGGCAGCGAGGTGTTCGTGGACGGCGGATTCGCGCAGGTCTGAACGACGCGACGCCGGTTCCAGCCTGCCGGCACAGCCCGGCCGACCGGTCGAATCGCGCGCCGATCAGGACGGCAGCGGCGCCGAGGGTGTCAGCAGCGCCTGCGCTTGCACGCGTTCCTGCGCGCCGGCCTGCAGATACTCGCGTGCGCACAGCGCCATGTCCCACAGCAGCATCGCCGTATGCCAGTGCGCCTGCGCCTGCGCGTCCTGGCGGTCGCCGGCCAGGACCGCATGGTGGCGCGCCGCGCGCATGGCCTGGTGGGCAACGCCAGGCAGGTCGCCGCGCGCGAGCCGGCGCAGCACCGCACGCACCCGCGGCCCCGGCGCGCCACCGGTCCGCGCCAGATCAAGCGCGTCGCTGCCCATGCCCAGCGCGCCGAGCAAGGCGGCCAGGTCGCGCTGCAGCGTCGCCTCCGGCAGCGCGGCGGCCAGGCCCAGGCGCGCGCGCATGCGATCGGCCATCAGGCCGAACCAGGCCCGTCGTTTCATGCGCCGCGGATGCAGCGCGATCGCCGCGAGATCGGCGTCGACCGAACGCCGCAGCCGGCGCACGTACCGCCCGGCCCCACTGGGCAGCAGCACGGTGAACATCAGCACGCCGATGCCGATCCCCAGCAAGAGCGTCAGCGCGCCATTGAACAGTTGCACCACACCGGTATTGGTGCCGTTGAGCGGCCCCACCAGATCGATGAAGAAGATCGAGCCGCTGGCCCCCAGCGCGGCGGTCGACGGCCGCCGCATCGCCAGGCCGGCCAGGATCAGGAACGGCGCCAGCACCACCACAAGCCCGGCGAAATCCTCCACCCATGGCAGCAGCCAGACGATGCACACGAAGGCCGCCAGCGCCGACAGCCCGGCGCCCTTGAGAAAGCCGAGACCGCCGGACACCGGATCGGGTCGGGTCGCATACAGCGCGCACACCACGCCAACGATGGTCACCATGCCCGAACCGGCACTCCAGCCGCTGTAGACCCAGAACAAGGACGCCGCCCCCACCGCCAGGAAGGCGCGCAGTGCGTTGTACGTCGCCTCGTGCAGGTCCCGATGGCGGCGTGTGGCGAAGCGGTGGCGCGACGGCCGGCCCTGTTCGAACGCGGCCTGTTCGTGCTGGCTGGCCTGCAGGTCGCGCACGATGTTGCGCGCGTGTTCCAGCGCGAAGGCACGGTCGAAGGCCTCGCGCCGATGCGCGCACAACCGGCGCAGGCGGCGATGGCGCTGCTCGAGCAGATCCAGTGCGGCGGCCAGTTGTTCCTGGCCAGGCAGCCGGCCCTCGGCGCGCTGCACCAACACATCGTGCACGCCGCGCAGCGCGCGCGAAGGCGCGCGTCCATCCAGGCCGACCCGGCACGATTGCGCCGCCGACAGTTGCGCCAGCATCAGGTAACTGATGTGCCGCAGGCGCCCGCCCAGCCGCGCGATCTCGCGCGAGCGCGCGGCGGCATAGTCGACCGCATCGTTGAGCGCCAACGCGCTGGCGAAGAAGCCGTGGATCTGCGTGCCGGTCGCCTCGCCGCGCAGCAGCCGCGCGGCCAGCGCGCTGCCCTGGCGCAGATACGCCTCCAGCCGCGCCTCCAGTGCCGGGCGCGGCGACGCCGGCGAGAAGATCGCCCCCATCGCGCCTTCGACCAGGATGCCGAGCAGGATCTCGGTGGCGCGCGCCACGGCGATGTCGAACACCTGCTGCGGATGGGCGGTGGAGGACATGCCCACGATCATCGCCGTGTAGCCGGCCAGCACCACGCCATAGCTGCGGAAGGCCGAGACCACGCTGGCCATGCCGGTGCACACGCCCAGCCACAGCGCCAGCGCGATCATGAACAAGGGCGGCGCCTGGCCGAACAGGCCCATCAGCACCACGGCCATGCCGGCCCCCACCAGCGTGCCGACGATGCGGTTGCGCGCCTTGACCACGCTCATGCCGCGGTCGGCCTGGGCCACGATGAAGACCGTCATCGCCGCCCACTTGGGGTCTTCCATCGAACACAGCAGCGCGATGGCCAGCGCCAGCAGCGCGGCGGCCGTGGTCCGCAGCGCAAACCACAACGCGGGCGAAGGACGGAAGCGGACCATCGACACCGGGTCGAAGCAGGGCAGGCGCATGGCCGTCATCGTAGAAGCAGATCGCCTGCGAGATAATGGCACCAGAGATGGATAGACTCTTGCCAGAAACGGAAGAAAACCGGCGCACCGACGGCGTCGACTTCGACAGCGTGCGGCTGTTCCTGCGCGTGGTCGAACACGGCAGCCTGACCGCCGCCGCGCGCCAGGCGCGGGTGCCGCTGACCAGCGTCAGCCGTCGCATCAAGGCGCTGGAACGGGCACTGGGCGTGCAACTGCTCCATCGCACCACCCGGCGGCTGGCGGTGTCCGAGGCCGGGCGCGCCTTCTATGCCAGTTGCGTGGAGGCCGAGCAGACCCTGCAGGATGCGGTGCAGGCCGCGCGCGACCTGCGCGCCCAGGCGCGCGGCACCCTGCGTGTGCTGGCTCCCTATGCGCTGGGCCTGCTGGTGCTGGAGCCGCAGCTGGCGCGATTCCGCCAGCGCCACCCGGGCGTGCAACTGGCGCTGACCTACGACGATCAGCCGCTGGACCTGCTCCGCCATGGCCTGGACGTTGCGGTCCATGTGGGGCCGCCGGTCCATTCCAGCTACGTGGCGCGGCCGTTGGGCGCCTCACGCGGCATCCTGGTGAGCAGCCCCGATTATCTGGCCCGCGCCGGCACGCCCGCCCACCCCAAGGAGCTCATCGGCCACGCCGTGCTCGCGGTCGGCGCGGATGCGCCGCTGGTCGCCTGGGCGTTGCGGCACAGCGCCGGCGAAGCGATCGAGCTGACCCTGCGGCCGGTGCTGATTTCAAGCGAATCGACCACGGTGATCCGCCAGGTCGCCCAAGGCGCCGGGATCGCCCTGCTATCCCAGCCGCTGGTCCAGTCGCGGCTGGACAAAGGCCAGCTGGTGCGCCTGCTTCCAGGCTGGCAGCGCTGGCCGGATCTGGAGATCACCGCGCTCTACCCCCGTCGTGCCACCCAGGAGCGCAAGGTCCGCGCCTTCGTCGATTTCCTGCTGGAGATCTTCGCCGATTGGCGCGTGTCCGATTGAAAGGCGACTCTCATCACCCGCCTCCGGCCCAGCGCGCCGGAGGCGAGTTGCCCGGTAGGAGCGGCTTCAGCCGCGATGGGCTGCCGGGAACGCCCCTGTCGCGGCTGAAGCCGCTCCTACAGGGCACTTCAGTGCGCTAAAGCCCCACAAGCAGGGTTGCAGACGCCCCATCGCGGCGAGGCTGCCGCGCGCTCAGGCCTGCGCCAGCGCCTGCCGCAGGTCGGCGAGCAGGTCGTCGATGTGCTCGATGCCCACCGACAGCCGCACCGTGTCCTCGCTGACCCCGCTGCGCTGCAACTCCTCGGGCGAAAGCTGGCGATGGGTGGTGGATGCCGGATGCGTGGCCAGCGACTTGGCGTCGCCGATGTTGACCAGGCGGGTGAACAGTTGCAGCGCGTCGAGGAAGCGCGCGCCGGCGGCGCGACCGCCGCGCAGGCCGAAGGTCAGCACGCCGGAGCCATGCCCGCGCAGGTACTTCTGCGCCAGCGCGTGTTCGGGATGGTCCGGCAGGCCGGCGTAGTTGACCCACTCCACCTTGGCTTCGCCCTGCAGGTGCCGCGCCAGCGCCAGGGTGTTCTGGTTGATCCGGTCCATGCGCAGCGGCAGCGTCTCGATGCCCTGCAGGATCTGGAACGCGTTGAACGGCGACAGCGCCGCGCCGGTGTTGCGCAGCGGCACCACCCGCGCACGACCGATGTAGGCGGCCTCGCCCAGCGCTTCGGTGTAGACCACGCCGTGGTAGCTCACGTCCGGCTCGTTGAGGCGGCGGAAGCGCTGCGCGTGCGCTGCCCACGGAAAGCGCCCGGAATCGACGATCGCCCCGCCCAGGCTGGTGCCGTGGCCGCCCAGGTACTTGGTCAGCGAATGCACCACGATGTGGGCGCCGAAGTCGAATGGCCGCAGCAGGTACGGTGTGGGCACGGTGTTGTCGACGATCAGCGGCACGCCGTGGGCGTGGGCGATGGCGGCCACCGCTTCCAGATCGGTGACGTTGCCGCGCGGATTGCCGATCGACTCGACGAAGATCGCCTTGGTGCGCGCGTCGATCAGCCCGGCGAATGCGCCGGGATCGCGGTAGTCGGCGAAGCGGGTCTGGATGCCGGACAGCGGCAGCGTATGCGCGAACAGGTTGTAGGTACCCCCGTACAGCGCGCTGGAGGAGACGATGTTGTCGCCGGCCTCGGCGATGGTCTGGATGGCGTAGGTCACCGCCGCCTGCCCAGAGGCCACCGCCAGCGCGCCGATGCCGCCTTCCAGCGCGGCGATGCGCTGCTCCAGCACATCGGTGGTGGGGTTCATGATGCGGCTGTAGATGTTGCCCTGCACTTTCAGGTCGAACAGGTCGGCGCCGTGCTGGGTGTCGTCGAAGGCGTAGGCCACGGTCTGGTAGATCGGCACCGCCACCGCGCGGGTGGTCGGATCGGGACGGTAGCCGCCGTGCACGGCGATGGTTTCCAGCTTCCAGTTCGGGTCGGACATGGGCGGCTCTCGGCAACGGGAGCGCAGACGATAGCGCCGCGCGCGGCGGCGAATGCAAACCTGCGGTTATGAGGCCATGCCGCGGGGTTGTCAGCGCTTCGGCAGCACCGCGGCCGCATGCCGGCCTCAGGCGTCGCCGAGCGCGCCCTCGGCGAACAGCCAGGTGCGCAATGCCGCGGCGTCGACATAGCGCTCGGCACGCAGGCCCAGGCCACGCGCGGCCTCGACATGGGCCGCCGTGTCATCGACGAACAACACCTGGTCGGCGGCCATCCCCAGCTGCGCCAGCGCATGCGTAAAGATCGCCGGTTCCGGCTTGATCGCGCCGACCTCGCTCGAATTCACCACCGCATCGAACGCATCGGCGATGCCGAGCGCCTGCAGATCGTGCGGCAGGCGCGAGGTGGCGTTGCTCAGCAGCACCACCGGCAGGCGCTGGCGCACCTCGCGCAGTAGCGCCAATACCGGCGCGTTGAGGCGCGCCGCCGTCGGCGCGGACCATGCGGCGACCAGCGCACTGGCGTCCGCAGCCGGGGCCAGCGCGGCGATGCGCGTGGCGACCTCGGCCAGCCAGTGCGCGTCGCTGGTGGCGCCACGGATCGCCGGCTCCAGCAGCGCCGGCGCAAAGGCCACCGCACGCAGGCTGCCCGGCGGCACCCCATGCGCGCGCTCCAGCGCGGCGTCGTCGTCTGGCCACAGGCGCAGCACGCCGTCCATGTCGATCAACAGCGCGCGCGCCGTGGGCGCGGCGGTGCGCGCCTGCGCGATGCGCCCCATCAGGCCTTCTCGAACACCAGCTTGCCACCCTCGGCCTCGACCCTGATGGTGTCGCCGCTGAGGAACTGGCCGGACAGGATCTGCTGCGCCAGCGGATTCTCCAGTTGCGCCTGGATCGCGCGCTTCAGCGGGCGCGCACCGTACACCGGGTCGAAACCGACATTGCCGAGCAGCTCCAGCGCGCGGTCGCTCAATTCGATCTTCAGGCCGCGCTCGGCCAGGCGCTTTTCCAGACCGTGCAACTGGATGCGCGCGATCGACTTGATCTGCGCCTTGTCCAGCGGATGGAACACCACGATGTCGTCCAGGCGGTTGATGAACTCCGGGCGGAAATGCGCCTGCACCACGCCCATCACCGCCGCCTTCATCTGCGTATAGGCCTCGGCGCTGCCGTCGCCGCTCAGTTCCTGGATCTGGTGCGAGCCCAGGTTGGAGGTCATCACGATGACGGTGTTGCGGAAGTCCACGGTGCGGCCCTGGCCGTCGGTGAGGCGACCGTCGTCGAGCACCTGCAGCAGGATGTTGAACACGTCGCTGTGCGCCTTCTCCACCTCGTCGAGCAGGATCAGCGAGTACGGCCGGCGCCGCACCGCCTCGGTGAGGTAGCCGCCTTCTTCATAACCCACGTAGCCCGGAGGCGCACCGATCAGACGCGCCACCGAGTGCTTCTCCATGAACTCGCTCATGTCGATGCGGATCATCGCGTCGCTGCTGTCGAACAGGAACTCGGCCAGCGCCTTGCACAGCTCGGTCTTGCCGACGCCGGTGGGGCCCAGGAACAGGAACGAGCCGCTCGGCCGGTTCGGATCGGACAGGCCGGCGCGCGAGCGGCGCACCGCGTCGGACACCACCTTGATCGCCTCTTCCTGGCCGACCACGCGCTGGTGCAGCTCGTCCTCCATGCGCAGCAGCTTGTCGCGCTCGCCCTCGAGCATCTTGTTGACCGGGATGCCGGTCCAGCGCGACACCACCTCGGCGATCTCCTCGGCGGTGACGCGGTCCTGCACCAGTTTGAAGTCGTGCTGTTCGGCTTCGTTGGCCGCGGCCAGCTGCTTCTCCAGGTTCGGCAGCAGGCCGTACTGGATCTCGCTCATCTTGGCGTAGTCCTGGCGCCGCTGCGCCGCCTCCAGCTCAACCCGCGCCTGCTCGATCTGCTCCTTGATCTTGGTCGCGCCCTGCAGCGCCGCCTTCTCCGAGCGCCACACCTCGTCCAGATCGGAGAACTCGCGCTCGAGCTTGTCGATGTCGCTCTCCAGGTCGGCCAGGCGCTGCCGCGAGGCCTCGTCCTTCTCCTTCTTCAGCATCTCGCGCTGGATCTTGAGCTGGATCAGGCGCCGTTCCAGGCGATCCAGTTCCTCCGGCTTGGAGTCGATCTCCATGCGGATGCGGCTGGCGGCCTCGTCCATCAGGTCGATGGCCTTGTCCGGCAGCTGGCGGTCGGTGATGTAGCGGTTGGACAGCGTGGCCGCGGCAACGATCGCCGGGTCGGTGATCTCCACGCCGTGGTGCACCGCGTAGCGCTCCTTGAGCCCGCGCAGGATGGCGATGGTGTCCTCCACGCTCGGCTCGCCGACGAACACCTTCTGGAAGCGCCGCTCCAGCGCCGCGTCCTTCTCGATGTACTTGCGGTACTCGTCCAGGGTGGTGGCGCCGATGCAGTGCAACTCGCCGCGCGCCAGCGCCGGCTTGAGCATGTTGCCCGCGTCCATGGCCCCATCGGCCTTGCCGGCGCCGACCATGGTGTGCAGTTCGTCGATGAACAGGATGATCTGGCCTTCGTTCTTGGCCAGGTCGTTGAGCACGCCCTTGAGCCGCTCCTCGAACTCGCCGCGGAACTTGGCGCCGGCGATCAGCGCGCCCATGTCCAGCGACAGCACGCGCTTGCCGCGCAGGCCTTCCGGCACCTCGCCGTTGACGATGCGCTGGGCCAGGCCCTCGACGATGGCGGTCTTGCCGACGCCGGGCTCGCCGATCAGCACCGGATTGTTCTTGGTGCGCCGCTGCAGCACCTGCACGGTGCGGCGGATCTCCTCGTCGCGGCCGATCACCGGATCGAGCTTGCCGCTCTCGGCACGCGCGGTGAGGTCGATGGTGTACTTCTCCAGCGCCTGGCGCTGTTCCTCGGCGTTCTCCGACTGCACGGTCTCGCCGCCGCGCAACTTGTCGATGGCGGCTTCGAGCTTCTTCTTGTCGGCGCCGGCCGCGCGCAGCGCCAGGCCCAGCGCACCGCTGTCGTCGGCCGCGGCCAGCACGAACCACTCGCTGGCGATGAACTGGTCGTTGTGCTGCTGCGCCAGCTTGTCGGTCTGGTTGAGCAGGCGGCTGAGGTCGTTGCCCATCGACAGGTTGCCGGGCTGGCCGCTGACCTTGGGCAGCTTGTCCAGCGCCTCGCCGAGCCGCTCGCGCAGTACCGGCACATTGACGCCGGCCTGCGCCAGCAACGGCCGGGTGCTGCCGCCGGCCTGGTCGAGCAGCGCGACGAACACGTGCACCGGCTCGATGATGGTGTGGTCGCGGCCCACGGCCAGCGACTGCGCGTCGGCCAGGGCCTGCTGGAAGCGCGAGGTGAGCTTGTCCATCCGCATCGAGAAGTCCTCTGAAGGAAAGGGCCGGCCGTGCCGGCATGCCAGCAAAATGCGGCTGGCCGTCCCTGTTTCAAGGCCGACGGCGCGTCTGTATACGCTTGGCAAGGCCGCCGCGACGCGGTGTGCCGGCCGTCGTGGCCGGGCACCGGCGGTCACACGCCGCTACCGGAACCGCAGTTACCCTCGGCGGCTATGTCCCCACGCGCAGGAGCCGCCATGCACTACGAGCTGTACTACTGGACCGGCATCCAGGGCCGCGGCGAGTTCGTGCGGCTGGCGCTGGAGGATGCCGGCGCCGGCTATCGCGATGTCGCCCGCGAGCAGGGCGACGCGGCGATGCAGCCCTTCCTCGACGGCGCCCACGCCGGTGCGCGGCCGTTCGCACCGCCGTTCCTCAAGGCCGGCCGGCTGGTGATCGCCCAGGTCGCCAACATCCTGCACTACCTCGGCCCACCGCTGGGCCTGGTGCCGGACAGCGAATCGCGGCGGCTGCAGGCGCTGCAATTGCAGTTGACCATCGCCGACCTGGTCGCCGAGGTCCACGACAGCCACCACCCCATCGCCAGCGGGCTGTACTACGAAGACCAGAAGGCCGAGGCGCAGCGCCGCGCCGAGGACCTGCGCAAGCAACGGCTGCCGAAGTTCCTGGGCTATTTCGAGCAGGTCCTGGACCAGGGCGGCGGCCGCCATGTGCTGCGCGAGCATTCCTACGTGGACCTGTCGCTGTTCCAGCTGATGAGCGGACTGGACTACGCCTTCCCCCAGGCAATGAAAAAACTGTCGCCGAAGCTGCCACGGCTGCGCGCGCTGCAGCAGCGCGTGTGCGAGCGCCCGGCGATCGCCGCCTACCTGGCGTCGCCGCGGCGCCTGCCGTTCAACGAGAACGGCATCTTCCGGCATTACCCGGAGCTGGATGGTTGAGCGGGGCGACGGCCTTGTCATTTACCGGAAGACCGCTGTCCCGGCAGGCTGGCAGATGACGAATAAAAGGGGTGCACCGAAGCATCGCGACTGTAGGAGCGGCTTCAGCCGCGATGGGCATTACCGGTAACGCCCGTCGCGGCTGAAGCCGCTCCTACAAGGACAAAAAGCCCGCAGGCGCGGCCACGTGACGCGGCACGCGCCTCGCGTCCGGCTCAGGTCCGAGTCAGCGCCTCGCGCACCGCACGCAATTGCGCCTTCACCGCCGCGGCCTGGATCGGGCCCATGCGCAGCAGCGCCTTCTGCCCGATCGACAGCGACTCCAGCGCCGGATCCACGAAGCGGTACTTGCCGCGCACCGGGTCGACCTCCACTGCGAGCGGCGCCGTCGGCGTCGGGGTCTGCAGCAGGTGGTCGATCACCTGCACCAGGCGGTCGTTGAAGTAGCCCTGCGGATAGCCCAGTTCCACGTAGGCTTGCTGGAACAGCGGATAGAAGCGCCGGTAGGCCGCCACCGCCGTACCCGGATCGGCCCGGGTGAACGCCTCCACGTAGGGCGCGTAACGCTGCGCATTGGCGTCGGCGATGACGCTGGCGCCGCTGGCATCGGTGCTCACCTGCAGCTCGCCCGGCACCGGCTTGAGTGCCAGCGCGCGCGCGGTGACGCGGCGCTGGGTCAGGTTGTCGACCATGGTCACCAGGCGCTGGATCAGGTGGTCGCGCAGCAGCAGCGCCAGCGGCGCGTCGCCGCCGGCCAGCGTGCTCAGCGCCGCCCAGGCCGCGTCGTCGCTGGCGGCCAGCGCCGGAATCGCCGCGTCGGCGGCTTCCGCGGCATCGATGGGGTGCTGGATCGGCGGCGGCGCTGCAGCCGCGGCCGGCGCGTCGGGTGTGGCAGGCGGGGCCACGGCGGAGGGCGGCGCGACCGCTGCAGGCGCCGGCGCGGCGGCGGGCCACAGCGCCGCGATGTTGTCGCGGAACAACCACGCCGCGGCGGCGGCCACCAGCACGGCGACCAGGATCCACGGCCAGAACGAATGACGCGGCTGCATGGGATGCACATCTCCATCGGACAATGGAGGTGTGACCGCGGTGGCGTGTGCCGGTTCCAGCATGGGACGGCTGGCGTTCAGTCTCGACGCACCTCACCGGGAGAGCACCGACTACTGCGCATCGGCGCGCCATGAGCGTCGCGGGCCTGCGACACCTATTTCATGCCACAGGCCGCAGGCGCGCGCGGCGGCGCGGGAATGTCAGCAGACCCTGGCGGTGGTGCCAGCGGAACGGCACCACCGCCGCCGCGCGATCGAGCGGCGGTCGCGCGACCTCACGCGAGACGGCTCGTCCACCGCAGCAGCGCTCACTCCACCAGCACCGCGCGCGGCTTCTGCAGCGACAGCAGACCGAGCAAGGCAGCGAGCACCAGATAGCCGCCGACGAACTGCCAGGCGATCAGCTTCGGCACGCCGCTCAGCGTCCATGGCAGGTACAGGCCGCCGCGCGGGTCCACCGAATGGATCAGCCCGAACAAGGTCAGCCCAGCCGCCACCAGCAGGAACGCCGCGGCGCGACGCAGGCGGCCGTCGACCATCGCCGCCACCGTGGCGATCCACAGCATCGCGGTGATGATGAAGCCGTTGCCCAGGGTCAGGATCACCGCCAGCTCCGGCAGGCCGTGGCCGTCCAGGGTGGTGGTGAGCTTGGCCAGTTGGTCCGGGGCGATCCAGCCCGGCGCCTTGATTGCCAGCAGGTAGGCCACCGACGGCAGGAAGCCCAGCACCATCGCCCCGGCGTGGCGCTTGGGCGTGGCCTGGAAGGCCTGGGTGGTGATGTCGATGGCGACGTAGACGATGATCGGCGCCAGCACCGCCATCGGCAGCCATTGCACCAGGCCGGCGACCAGCCCGAGCATGCCGCCCAGGCCGATGAACAGCCCGGTGAGCAGGGTGTAGCCGCTGCGCGCGCCCATGTGCTTGTAGGCCGGCTGGCCGATGTAGGGCGTGGTCTGGGCGACGCCGCCGCAGACGCCGGCGATCAGGGTCGCGCCGGCCTCGACCAGCAGGATGTCGCGGGTGCGGTAGTCGTCGCCGGCGGCGCGCGCGCTTTCGCTGACGTTGATGCCGCCCACCACCATCAGCAGGCCGAACGGCAGCAGCAGCGGCAGCAGCGGCACCGTGTCGGCCAAGCCGGCGACGAAGCCCAGGCTCGGCCAGGGCAGCACCAGTTGCGGCGCGATCCACTGCGGCGCCTGGTGACCGGGAATGCCGATCCCCGCCGCATTGGCCCAGTAGTACAGGCCGGTACCCAATGCCAGCGCCACGGGCACCCCGGGCAGGCGCCAGGGCAGCCGCCCCTTGGCGATCAGCACGTACAGCAGCAGGCCCAGCACCACCAGCCCGACCAGCGGCGTGCGCAGCGTCTCCAGCAGCGGCAGGAAGCCCATCAGCACGATGGCGATGCCGGCGATGGAGCCGAGCAGCGCGGCGCGGGGCAAGGCGCGGGTCACCGCGTCGCCGAAGAACGACAGCACGGTCTTCAGCGCGCCCATCACGACCAGCGACGCCATGCCCAGGTGCCAGGTGGCCAGCGCCGCGGCCTGCGGGTCCAGGCCCTGCTGCTTGTAGCGCACGAACGCCGGGCCGAGCACCAGCAGCGCCATGCCGATGCTGGTCGGCGCGTCCAGGCCCAGCGGCATCGCGGTGACGTCGCTGCGGCCGCTGCGCGCGGCCAGCCGCCGCGCCATCCAGGTGTACAGCAGGTTGCCGACCAGCACGCCGAAGGCGGTGCCGGGAATCATCCGGGTGTAGATGACCTCGGCGGGGAACTGGAAGAGGCCGACCAGCGCCAGGGTGATGAAGCCGAGGATCGACAGGTTGTCGACCACCAGGCCGAAGAAGCCGTTGAGGTCGCCGGCGACGAACCAGCGCAGGCGCGGCGAAACGGGAGCGGGACTGGACATGCGGGCAGTGGCGGCGTGGGGAGTCGAGGGATGGTAAGGGGAAGCGGCACCGGCGGATCGGTGCACGCGCAGGATGCGGTTTTCCGGAGGCAGCGCGCCGCTACGGCGACAGCTCCAGATGCAGGAACTGGTTGAACGCGCTCGGCACGTAATCGCCGAACGCCGGCCCGTTGCGGAAGCCGCGTCGGCGATACAACGCCAGCGCCGGCTCGAACGCCGCGCCGCTGCCGGTCTCCAGGCTCAGCCGTTGCAGGCCTTCGGCACGGGCGAGCGCGATCAGGTGGTCGAGCAGCGCCGCGGCCGCGCCCTGGCGCAGGAACGCCGGATGCGTGCGCATCGACTTCAGTTCGCCGCCGCCCGCGTCCGGCACGCGTAGCGCGCCGACTGCGGCCAGCGCGTCGTCGCGCCACACGCTCCACACCCGCACCTGCGGCTGCCGCAGACCGGACAGATCCAGCGCGTACACGCTGCCCGGCGGCGACTGCGCATGCATCTGCTGCACGTGGTACTCCAGCAACCCGCGCACCGCCGGATCGTCGAGATCACCGGGCCGGATCACGAACGACCCCACCGTCACCGTAGCGCTCCGCCTTTGCGAATCCCCGCTTTCCACAGCCGAACGGCTGGTCATCCCCACTCCCGAATCCCCGCAGTCAAAACGACACGTCCACCGCCAGCCGCGCCCACAGCACCGACTGGTGCCCGGTGGCCTGCTTCCACGCCAGCCGGATCGCCTCGATGTCGGCCCGGCGCTGCGGGGTGTCCTCGTGCAGGATCACCAGCACCTTGGTGTTGAGCCGGTTCGGTTCCTTGGCGCCGCGGAACAGCCATTGGCCGTAGGCATCGAACACGGTCAGGCCATCGGGAAAGCGCGGCGTGACCTCCTTGTCCAGGAACGCGCGCCAGCGCGCCTCGCTGATCGGCTCGGCCTGCGGGCGGTCGGCCGGGCCGCTCTCCTCGCCCACGCCGAAGTACAGCTCGCTGCGCACCCAGCCGCTGGCCTGCGCCGGCCGCGCTGCATCGCCCTGCATGGTCGCGCTGACCTTGCTCGGCGCGGTCGGCTTGGACGGCGCGACGCTGGCGCACGCGCTCAGGGCCAGGAGGACGGCGATCAACGGGGCACGCAGCAGCATCGGCAGGATCTCGGTGGGAACGGAAAGGGAACGGGCGATCGTAGGCCAGGCGCGGTCCGGACCCGGATAACCGGCGGGCATGAGCTCATGCCCGACAGCACCGAACACGCGGCTCGCACATCGCCTTAACGTCGGGCTAATATATCGCTTCATCCGGATGGATGCAGCAACCTTTGCCGACCCCAGTCGCCGCCACGGCCGGCGCGGCCGGTCTTGATGGTCATCGTTTCAGGAGAGAACCCCCATGTCGTCCCCGTTCGTCAGGCCGTTGAGCCTGGCCGTCGCCCTGGCCCTGGCGGCCCCCGCCCTCGCCCAGGACGCCGCCCCCGCCACCGCGACCAATCTGGACACGGTGATCGTCACTGGCACCCGCGCCAGCGGCCGCACCGTGCTCGAATCCACCGCCCCGGTGGACGTGCTCAGCGCCGAGGACATCCGCAAGGCCGGCGTGGTCAACGGCGAACTCGGCAGCGCGCTGCAGGCGCTGCTGCCCTCCTTCAACTTCCCGCGCCAGTCCAACTCCGGCGGCGCCGACCACGTGCGCGCCGCGCAGTTGCGCGGGCTCTCGCCCGATCAGGTACTGGTGCTGGTGAACGGCAAGCGCCGCCACACCTCGGCGCTGGTCAACACCGACAGCAAGATCGGCAAGGGCACCACGCCGGTGGACTTCAACGCCATCCCGATCAGCGCGATCAAGCGCATCGAGGTGCTGCGCGACGGCGCCGGCGCGCAGTACGGCTCGGACGCGGTGGCCGGGGTGATCAACGTGATCCTCGACGACGACCCGGACAGCGGTGCGCTGGAAGCCAGCTACGGCGCCAACCACACCGACGTCAAGCCGATCCACCGCACCCTCACCGACGGCCAGACCGGCTACGCCAGCGGCAAGGTCGGCACGCGCCTGGGCGAGGACGGCGGCTTCTTCAAGGTCGGCCTGGAACTGAAGAACCACGAGGCCACCAACCGTGCCGGCTTCGACCAGATCCCCTCGTTCGAGGAACAGACCCCGGCCAACCTGGCACTGGCCGGCAAGCGCAACTACGCGCTCGGCGACGGCGCCAGCAAGGATCTCGACGCCTGGCTCAACGGCAAGCTGCCGTTCGGCCAGGGCAGCGAGGTCTACGCCTTCGGCACCTACAACCAGCGCGACACGCGGGGCGACAACTACTTCCGCTACCCCGACGGCGCCGCCAACTGGACCCAGGTGTATCCACAGGGCTACCGCCCGGTGTCGCTGGGCGAGAACCGCGACCTGCAGGCCGTGCTCGGCGCGCGCGGGCAGTGGGGCGAATGGGCCTACGACGCCAGCCTCGACTACGGCCGCAACGACTTCACCTACCGGCTCAAGCACTCGCTCAACGCCTCGCTGGGCCCGGGCAGCCCGACCCGCTTCAAGACCGGCGACTACGCCTTCGAACAGGGCGTGGCCGACCTCGACCTGAGCCGCAGCTTCGACGCCGCCGGCGCCACCCACACCCTGGGCACCGGCGTGGAACTGCGCCGCGAGCACTACCGCACCCGTCCGGGCGACCCGGCCAGCTACGCCGCCGGTCCCTACACCGACCGCCCCACCGGCGCCCAGGCCGGCGGCGGCCTGACCCCGCAGGATGCCGCCGATCTGTCGCGCAACGTCGCCAGCGTCTACGCCAGCGTGTCCAGCCAGTTCGGGGACAAGCTCTCCACCGACCTGGCCGCGCGCTACGAGCACTACCAGGACTTCGGCGGCGAACTGACCGGCAAGCTGGCCGCGCGCTACGAGTTCGTCCCGGCGTTCGCCCTGCGCGGCGCGATCTCCAACAACTTCCGCGCGCCGTCGCTGAGCCAGATCGGCTACGAAGCCAGTTCCACCGGCTACAACGCCAACGGCCAGTTGCTGCAGGGCCGCCTGCTCTCGGTCGACAACCCGATCGCGCAGGCGCTGGGCGCCCGCACGCTGCAGCCGGAAAAGTCGCGCAACTACAGCCTGGGCTTCACCAGCCGCGTCGGCAGCCACTTCGACCTGTCGCTGGACCTGTTCCAGATCGACATCGACAAGCGCATCGCGCTGTCGGAAAGCATCGACGGCGACGCCCTGACCGACTTCGTCGCGCAGCGCTTCGGCATCGCCGGCCTGCAGAGCGCCAGCTTCTTCGTCAACGCCGCCGACACCCGCACCCGCGGCGCCGAACTGGTCAGCAACTGGCGGCAGGCACTGGGCGATGGCCAACTGCAGCTGACCGGCACCTGGAGCTACGCCAAGACCGAGCTGGAGAACGTGGTGGCCACGCCGGCGCAGCTGCTGGCGCTGAATCCGGACTACGTGCTGTTCGGCGTGGAAGAGCGCAACACCCTGACCGAAGCGACCCCACGCACCCGCGCGCAACTGGCGGCGAACTGGAGCGATGCGCGCTGGTCGCTGCAGACCCGCGTCACCCGCTACGGCAGCGCCACCCGCGTGTTCGACTTCGGCGGCGGCTTCGTCCCGGAGCAGACCTACAGCGCCAAGTGGCAACTCGACGCCGAGGTCGAATACCACCTCACCCCGCAGTGGAGCGTGGCGGTGGGCGGACAGAACCTCACCGACACCTACGCCGACCGCTCCAAGCCGGACATCGCCTACTTCGGCAACCTGCCCTACGACGTGCTCTCGCCGATCGGCAGCAACGGTGCTTATTACTACGGCCGGGTGCGGTACACCTTCTGACGGAGGGGGCCGGGATTGGGGAGTCGGGGTTCGGGATTCGTAGAAGCGGTGCGTCCGCACTCGTGGAGCGCTACCCAATCCCGAATCTCCATTCCCCAATCCCGGCATCTGCAGAGGGCCGGGATTCGGGAGTCGGGATTGGGGATTCGCAAAAGCGGTGCGTCGGCACTCGTGAAACGCCACCCGATCCCGAATCCCGAATCCCCAATCCCGTCATCTGCAGACAGCCACAGCCGCTGGACGCCCGCTTTTACGAATCCCCAATCCCCACTCCCGAATCCCCGCCCCAATCCACCTGACGCTAACGCTGTCCCGTTCATCATGAACAGATGGCAGACGCGCTCCCCCTCCGACCGCCGCCGCCGCGCCTGGACGATGCCTGCGCATTGTTCCTGGACGTGGACGGCACTCTCATCGCCTTTGCCGAACGCCCCGACCAGGTGCAGTTGCTGCCCGAGGTGCGTGAGGCGATCGGCCGCCTCCATCAGCGCCTCGGTGGCGCAGTGGCCTTGGTCAGCGGACGTCCGCTGACGCAACTGGACGCCCTGTTCGCGCCGCTGCGGCTGCCGGCCGCCGGCCTGCACGGCCACGAGTTGCGCAGCGACGCCGACGCGCAGGCGGCGATGCCCGCCGATACCTCGCAGTTTCTGCATGCGCTGCATGCGCGCGCCGCGCACCTGCGCCAGGCGCATCCGGGCGTGCTGGTCGAGGACAAGGGCGCCAGCGTGGCGCTGCACTGGCGCGCGGCGCCGAGCGCCGCCGAGGCGGTGCTTGGGTTCGCCCACGCCCAGATCGCCGACCTGCCCGGCTACCGCCTGCAGCCCGGCGATCACGTGGTCGAGTTCGTGCCCGAAGGCAGCGACAAGGGCGTGGCGTTGACCACGCTGCTGCAGCAACCGCCGTTCCGGGGGCGCCGCCCGGTGTTCGTCGGCGACGATCTCACCGACGAATTCGGCTTCGCCGCGGCCAACCAGGCCGGCGGCTGGAGCGTGCTGGTCGGCAGCCGCGCCGACAGCGTCGCCACCTATGCGCTGCCCGATCCACGCGGCGTACACGCCTGGCTGCGCGATAACGCCGGATGAGGGCGCCGCCGCGCCCGCCTGGTTCCGTCCCGTGGCCGCTTCCCCCACTGCTTCCGCACAAGGATCCGTCCGTTCCATGAGTTCCCCCAATCTCGACCTCGGCGTCATCGGCAACGGCAGCTTCGGCGCCCTGATCGACAAACGGGCCAGCGTGGTGTGGAGCTGCCTGCCGGCCTTCGACGGCGACCCGGCGTTCTGCGCCCTGCTGTCGCCGCGCGCGCATCCCGGCGGCGATTTCAGCATCGAGCTGGAAGACTTCGTCGACAGCGACCAGCACTACCTGGCCAATACCGCGATCCTGCGCACGGTGCTGCGCGATGCCCACGGCGGCGCGGTGGAGGTGATCGACTTCGCGCCGCGCTGGCGCAACCACGGCCGCTTCTACCGCCCGGTCAGCATCATCCGCCAGGTGCGGCCGCTGGCCGGCAACCCGCGCATCCGCGTGCGCGCACGGCCGCTGGCGGACTGGGGCGCGCGCCAGCCGGAGAGCACCTGGGGCAGCAACCACGTGCGCTGGCTGTTGCCGGACTTCACCCTGCGCCTGACCACCGACGTGCCGGTGCGCTTCATCCGCGACGAGTTGCCGTTCGTGCTTGCCCACCCGGTCAACCTGATGCTGGGCGTGGACGAATCGCTGACCCGCTCGCTGACCGGCTACATCCAGGAAGCGCAGGAGCGCACCGAGGAATACTGGCGCGAGTGGGTGCGCTACCTGTCGGTGCCGCTGGACTGGCAGGACGCGGTGATCCGCAGCGCCATCACCCTGAAGCTGTGCCAGTACGAGGACAGCGGCGCGATCATCGCGGCGATGACCACCTCCATTCCGGAAGCGCCGGACACCCCGCGCAACTGGGACTATCGCTACTGCTGGCTGCGCGACGCCGCCTTCGTGGTGCGCGCGCTGAACCGGCTCGGCGCCACCCGCACCATGGAGCAGTTCCTCGGCTACATCTTCAACATCGCCACCACCGACGGCAGCCTGCAGCCGCTGTACGGCATCGGCTTCGAGGCCGCGCTGGAGGAACACGAGGTCGAGTCGCTGGCCGGCTACCGCGGCATGGGCCCGGTGCGGCGCGGCAACCTGGCCTGGATCCAGAAGCAGCACGACGTGTACGGCAGCGTGGTGCTGGCCTCCACCCAACTGTTCTTCGACCTGCGCCTGAAGGACCCCGGCGACACCCACACCTTCCTGCGCCTGGAACCACTGGGCGAGCGCGCCTTCGCGCTGCACGACGTGCCCGACGCCGGCCTGTGGGAGTTCCGCGGCCGCGCCGAGGTGCACACCTACACCAGCGCGATGTGCTGGGCCGCCTGCGACCGCCTGGCCAAGATCGCCGCGCGGCTGGGCCTGGAGGAGCGCGTGGCGCACTGGCGCGAGCGCGCCGACCGCATCCACGCACGCGTGCTGGCCGAGGCCTGGAGCGCGGAACTGGGGCACTTCACCGACACCTTCAACGGCCACCGGCTGGACGCCTCGTTGCTGCTGTTGGCCGACATCGGCTTCATCGCCCCGGACGACCCGCGCTTCATCGCCACGGTCGAGGCGATCGGCCGCGATCTCAAGCATGGCGATGCGCTGTACCGCTACGTGGCGCCGGACGATTTCGGCGAACCGGAGACCAGCTTCACCATCTGCACGTTCTGGTACATCGACGCGCTGGCCGCGATCGGCCGCAAGGACGAGGCGCGCGAGCTGTTCGAGCGCATCCTCGCCCGACGCAATCACCTGGGCCTGCTGTCGGAGGATCTGGCCTTCGACAACGGCGAAGCCTGGGGCAATTTCCCGCAAACCTATTCGCATGTCGGCCTGATCATCGCCGCCATGCGTTTGTCGCGCAGTTGGCAGGAGGCATCATGAGCAGACTGGTCGTGGTATCCAACCGTGTGGCACTGCCCGGCGAGAACCGCGCCGGCGGCCTGGCGGTGGGCTTGCTGGCGGCGCTGAAGGAACGCGGCGGCGTCTGGTTCGGCTGGAGCGGAAAGACCGTGCGCGGCGACAGCGGCGCAATGCACGAGCAGACCCAGGGCGACATCCGCTTCGTCACCATGGATCTGAATCGCGCCGACCTGGACGCGTACTACAACGGCTTCGCCAACCGCACGCTGTGGCCGTTGCTGCACTTCCGCCTGGACCTGGTCGACTACGACCGCGCCACCCGCGAGGGCTATCGCCGGGTCAACGCCATGTTCGCCGACAAGCTCGCGCCGATGCTGCGCGAGGACGACACGGTGTGGATCCACGACTATCACCTGATCCCGCTGGCCTCGCTGCTGCGCGAGCGCGGCATCGGCTGTCGCATCGGCTTCTTCCTGCACGTGCCGTTCCCCTCGGCCGACCTGATCCAGGCGCTGCCGGACCACGCACGGCTGTTCTCCGGCTTCTACGCCTACGACCTGATCGGCTTCCAGACCCGCCGCGACGTCGACCGTTTCCAGGCCTACGTGCGCCTGTTCGGCGGCGGCAAGGTGATCAAGGACGGCGTGCTGGAAGCGCCGGGCGGCCGCCGGTTCCGCGCGGCCATGTTCCCGATCGGCATCGACACCGAACTGATCGCGCAGCAGGCGCGCGCGGCGATGTCCAAGCCGGCGGTGCGCGACCTGCGCAGCAGCCTGCGCGACCGCCAGCTGGCGATCGGCGTGGACCGGCTGGACTACTCCAAGGGCCTGCCGGAACGCTTCCTCGGCTTCGAGCGCTACCTGGAGCGGCATGCGGACCAGCGCGGCAGCCTCACCTACCTGCAGATCGCGCCGGTCTCGCGCGGCGACGTCACCGAGTACAAGCAGCTGCGCAACCAGCTCGAGCAGATCGCCGGCCACATCAACGGCGGCCATGCCGAGCCGGACTGGACCCCGCTGCGCTACGTCAACCGCAACTTCACCCACGCCACCCTGACCGGCTTCTATCGCGCCGCGCAGGTCGGCCTGGTGACGCCGCTGCGCGACGGCATGAACCTGGTGGCCAAGGAATACGTGGCCGCGCAGGACCCGGAGAATCCCGGCGTGCTGGTGCTGTCGCTGCTGGCCGGCGCCGCCGACGAACTGAAGGAAGCGCTGCTGGTCAATCCGCACGACCTGGACGGCGTCGCCGACGCCATCGCCACCGGCGCGTCGCTGCCCAAGGCCAAGCGCATCGAACGCTGGCAGGCGATGATGGATCACCTGCGCAAGCACGACATCAACGCCTGGCGCCAGCGCTACCTGCAGGCGCTGGAAAGCCTGCGCTAGCGGCGGCATAGGCTTCGTCCGACGTGGCGCGCACAAAGCCTGCGCGCGCCGCGATCCTGGCTCACTACGTCGTCATGCGGCGTCCGCCACTGCGCGGCATGACGCAGTGTTCCGCGTGCCATCACGGCCCGACGACCTGCACCGCCTAAAATAGCCCGCACGCGCCGCGCCGATTCCCGCCGCTTTCCGAATACGCGGCAGCGCGGTCGCTGCCTTGCGATGCGCGCCGCGGTTGCGGCCCCGCCCTCGCCTCCCCCTCCACGATCCGCCTGCACCGCCGCCATTCGCGCCACGCGCCAGGGATCCTCGTCGGATGTTTCGCTCATGACCGCTGCTTCCTCCCCCCACGGACCTGGCCGCTGGCTGTTCGCCGGCTATGCCGTCCTCATCGCCGTGATCGGCGTCGCCCTCGCCATCATGGGCGGGCAACTCGTCGCCGTCGGCGGCTCCTGGTACTACCTGCTCGCGGGCGTGGCGCTGGCCGCGTCCGGCGTGCTGCTGGCGCTGGGCCACCGCGCCGGCCTGTGGTTGTTCGGCGTCACCCTGGCCGCCACCATCGCCTGGGCCCTGGCCGAGGTCGGCCTGGACGGCTGGGCGCTGATCCCGCGCCTGGCGATGGTGTCGGTGCTGGGCCTGCTGCTGTTGCCATTCTGGAAAGTGGCGCGCTGGCGCCTGGCGCCGGTCTCCGGCATCGGCTACCTGCTCGTCGCCGGCGTGCTGCCGGTGCTGGGCGCGGCACTGGTGTTCGTGCCGCTGCTGTTCCCGCGCACGGTGGAACTGGTCGACCCCAGCCTGGCCGCGCAGCGCCCGCAGGCCGCCTTCAGCCGCGCCACGGTGGACAGCCCCGACGGCAACGTCGCCGGCAATCACGACGCCGGCAACTGGACCGCCTATGCCGGGTCCAACCTGTCCAACCACTACAGCCCCGGCGCGCAGATCACCCCGGACAACGTCAAGGACCTGAAGATCGCCTGGGAATTCCACACCGGCGACCTCAAGCCGGCCGGCTCCAAGCTCGGCTACGCGTTCCAGAACACCCCGCTGAAGGTCGGCGACCTGGTCTACATCTGCACGCCCACGCAGAAGGTGATCGCGGTGGAGGCCACCACCGGCAAGGAACGCTGGCGCTTCGATCCGCACACCGATCCGAAGGCCATGGCCGGCGTCGCCGCCACCACCTGCCGCGGCGTGTCCTACTTCGAGGCCACCACGCCGGTCGCCGAGTGCGCCAAGCGCATCTTCTGGCCAATGGTGGACGGCCGCCTGGGCGCGCTCGACGCGCTCACCGGCAAGCTCTGCGACAGCTTCGGCACGCACGGCTATGTCGATCTGAACAAGGACACCGGCAACACCAAGCCCGGCTTCGTCGGCCCGACCTCGCCGCCGGTAGTGATGCGCGGCGTGGTGATCCAGCCCACCGGGCAGATTCGCGACGGCCAGGAGCGCGACGCGCCGTCCGGCGTGGTGCGTGCCTTCGACGCGGTCAGCGGGCAGCTGCGCTGGGCCTGGGACCTGGGCAACCCGGCGATCGATGCGGCCCCGCCGGCCGGCCAGACCTACACCCGCTCCACCCCGAACGTGTGGTCGCTGATGGCCGCCGACGACCAGTTGGGCCTGGTCTACCTGCCCACCGGCAACGCCTCCGGCGACTTCTTCGGCAGGCAGCGCACGCCGCAGGAAGAGGAGTACACCGCCTCGCTGGTCGCCCTGGATGCGGCCACCGGCAAGGAGCGCTGGCATTTCCGCACCATCAACCATGATCTGTGGGACTACGACATCGGCCCGCAGCCGAACCTGGTGGACTTCCCGGTGCCCGGCGGCGGCACCCGCCCGGCGGTGATCCAGGCCACCAAGTCCGGCCAGGTGTTCGTGCTCGACCGCGAGACCGGCGCACCGATCATGCCGGTGGAGCAGAAGCCGGTACCGCAGGGCACCGACCACGGCGACTGGACCGCCAGGACCCAGCCGGTGTCGCCGGGCATGCCCAACACCGTCGGCGCGCCGAGCAAGGACTACGAGACCCTGGTCGAATCCGACGCCTGGGGCATCACCCCGTTCGACCAACTGGTGTGCCGCATCCAGTTCAAGCGGCTGCGCTACGAGGGCATGTTCACCCCGCCGAGCCTGGGCGGTTCGCTGGCCTTCACCGGCAACCACGGCGGCATCAACTGGGGCGGCGTGTCGGTGGACCTGCAGCGCGGCATCATGGTGATGAACAGCAACCGCCTGCCCTACACCGAGCAGGTGTATCCGCGCCAGGAAATGCAGGCGCTGGGCGTGGTGTCGGTGTTCAACGGCAAGAGCAGGACGCCCGGCTACATGGCCCAGGAAGGCCTGCCCTACGGTGCGCGCAAGGAGCCGTGGATGTCGCCGCTCAACACCCCGTGCGTGGCGCCGCCGTGGGGCTATATCTCCGGCGTGGACCTGCGTACCCAGCAGGTGATCTGGCGGCGTCCGCTGGGCACCGGCTACGACCAGGGCCCGATGGGCATTCCGTCGAAGATGAAGTTCGAACTGGGCACGCCCAACAACAGCGGCTCGCTGGCCACCGCCGGCGGCGTGACCTTCATCGGCGCGGCGCTGGACAACTTCCTGCGCGGCTACGACACCCAGACCGGCAAGCTGCTGTGGGAAGTGCGCGTGCCGGCCGGTCCGCAGGCCGCACCGCTGAGCTACACCGTCGATGGCAAGCAGTACATCGTCGCCGCGATCGGCGGCCACGACCGCATGGATACCAAGGCCGGCGACAGCGTGATCGCCTGGACCCTGCCCGACGCGAAGGCGCCGGCGAAGTAAGCGTCCGCCCATCCCGCCACCGGCCCACAGTGGGTCGGTGGCGAGGACGGTCAGCCCGGCCACGCTCGAGCCGGCATGCCCGTCTGGCCTGCCGCGGGTTCCCCGCGCAGCGCCTCTGCTGCTGCAGCGCGTCACCCTCTCGCGCCTCGCTGCCGACGCCGCACAGGCGTGCAGGCCATGTGAAGTTCCCGACGAACGGCAGGTGCCGGCGATCCAGCACGCCGCGCAATGCGCCGATACTGGCTGTACCCCCGCGAGATCGCGTCGCCCCTGCAGCGTTGCCCGTTGTTTCCCAGCCGGTGCACACCATGCCCTCGCCATCCGCCGCTCTCCGCCCCACCATTCCCGCGTGGCTGCGCCCGCAGTCGGCGCTGCTTGCCCTGGCCCACGTGTTGGTGCTGCTGGCGCTGACGGCCTACGCGCTGCAGGTCGGCCGCACGGTCGGGCCGACCGGATCGGCGTTGCCGCGCGTGCTGCCGGCGCTACTGGTTGCCGCCGCGGCAGCCGCGGCGCTGGTCTGGGCCGGCAGACGCAGCGCGCCACGCGCCCTGGAACGGGCCACGCAGGCGCTGCAGGCGCTGGGCGAAGGCCGCTTCGAGTACCGCGTGGACCTGGCCGGCGACGCGGCCGAAGTGGCCCTGCTGCGCGCGGTGCAGAACGCACAACAGGCGCTGGCCGCACGCCAGGCGCAGACCGAGGCGGAACTGCGCCATGGCCGCTTCGTGATCCAGGCGCTGGACGATCTCGACACCATGGTGCGCATCGCCGACGACGATGGCCGTGTGCATTTCGCCAATCGCAAGCTGCTGCAGATGCTGCAGACCATCGAAGCGGACGTGCAGCGCTTCCGTCCGGAATTCCGCGCCGAGCAGTTCGTCGGCGGCAGCATCGGCGACATCTATCCGGACAGCCAGGCGGCGATCGACCGCATGCGCGCACTGACCGGGTCCAAGCGCGTGCGTGCGCCGTTCTTCGGCCGCCAGATCGATTTCGTGTACAGCCCGATCAACGACGCCGACGGCCGCCGCCTGGGCACCATCGCGCAGTGGGAAGAGGTGACCGCGCAGGTCAACGCCGAACAGGCGCTGGCCACGGTGATCGAGGCCGCCGCGCGCGGCGATTTCAGTCAGCGCATCGAGACGGCGGCGATGGACGGGGTGCTCAAGTCGCTGGCCGAAGGCGTCAACCGCATCGCCGATGCGGTGGAGAGCAACCTGGCGCACCTGGCGACGGCACTGGCGGCGCTGGCCGAGGGCGACCTCACCCATCGCGTCGACGGCCAGGCCCAGGGCGTGTTCGCGCAGTTGCGCGAGGACACCAACCGCACCGTGGCCAAGCTCACCGAGATCATCGTCGGCATCCAGGACGCGGCCGAGACCATCCGCCGCGCCGCCGCGGAAATCGCCGCGGGCAACACCGACCTGTCCGATCGCACCGAGCAGCAGGCGGCGAGCCTGGAAGAGACCGCCAGTTCGATGGAGGAACTGACCTCGGCGGTGAAGCAGAACGCGGACAACGCGCAGCAGGCCAACGGCCTGGTGCAGAACACCGGCGAGATCGCCCGGTCCGGTGGACAGGTGATGGACGAGGTGGTGGCGACGATGCGCGCGATCAGCGCGTCCTCGCAGCGCATCGGCGAGATCATCGGAGTGATCGACGGCATCGCCTTCCAGACCAACATCCTGGCGCTCAACGCCGCGGTGGAGGCCGCGCGCGCCGGCGAACAGGGCCGCGGTTTCGCCGTGGTCGCCACCGAAGTGCGTTCGCTGGCGCAGCGCTCGGCCGATGCGGCCAAGGAGATCAAGGACCTGATCGAGGCGTCCACGCGCACCGTCGGCGAAGGCGCGGCACTGGTCAACCGTGCCGGCGTCACCATGCACGAGATCGTCGGTTCGGTGCAGCGGGTGACCGGCCTGATCGGCGAGATCAGTGCCGCCAGCGGCGAGCAGTCCAGCGGTATCGAACAGGTCAACCGCACCGTGGCGCAGCTGGACGAAGTGACCCAGCGCAACGCCGCCCTGGTCGAGGAAGCCACCGCCGCCGCGCGCAGCATGGAGGAACAGGCCGGCGGCCTGGCCGCGGCGGTCGGCGTGTTCCGCCTCGACAGCCGCCGTGCCGGCGCTGCCGACGGCAAGGTGCTGCCGTTCGCGCGTGACGCCGGCTGAGCCGGTCCGCGCAGCGCGCTCACTCCAGGAAACGCGCGCGCTGTTGCGGCTCCGGCAGGAAACACTGCGCGGTGGTGCCGAACCAGCGATGGCGGTTGCGCGCCAGCAGCCGATAGCCGGCGTCACGCCAGCGCCGCGGCAGCAGGCGCAGCAGCGCGACGCTGCGCCACACCCCGCCAAGCCCGGCGATCACCGCGATCGCCGCGTCCGAGTCGGTCAGTGCAGCATCTGGCGTCAGCAGGAGGAACGACAGCGGATCGGCCGGATCCAGCCCGTGGTCGCGCAACAGCGCGCTGCCGCGCGGCGACTGTATCGCCGCAAAGCGGTAGCGGCCGCGGCGGTCATGGCGCAGCAGGAACCGCACCCAGCGGCTGCACAGCGCACACACCCCGTCGAACACGACGATGGCCGCGTCCTCCGGCGCCGTGGGCGCCACCACCGGCGGCGGCTCAGGCCGGCGCAAGCCAGCCCTCGTAGCGGATGAACGGGCCGATCCACGGCAGCGTCACCGCAATCAGAAACGCATAGCGGCCGTCGCGCTGGTCTTCGCGGCAGTGCACGCCGGCCAGCCAGCGCCGCGGCAGCGGCAGCACGCCGAACGCCCAGGCCCGCGCCGCGCGCCATTCGATGCCCGCGCCGTCGACCCGCAGGGCGAATTCGAACACCACCGCACCCAGGCGCTCGCGCAGCCGGCCGCGGTGCAGCCACAGCCGCGAGGGCATGGCATGCCGACCGAAACGGCGCTCCCAGCACTCCCCGCGCGCGTCGGCGCGGAACACCACCTCCACCGGCGTGGCCGGTCCGGTGCGCGGCAGCCGCACCAGCCACGCGCACAGCGGCAGCAGCGGATGTCGGCCGCGGGCGACCTCGGCCTGGCCGACGTAGCGCGACCGCGGCCCCGGCGTGTGCAGCGCGCGCAGCACCGGCGGCAACTGCGCGAACGCCGGCCCCAGCACCTGCGCGAACAGCGGCGCGGTCAGGGCGCGATCCACGCCAGGGTCGCCATGCGCCCGCTGCGGCGGTCGCGCCGGTAGGAGTAGAAGCGCTGCGCATCGGCGATGGTGCACAAGCCACCGCCGTGGATCTGGTCTGGCGCCACGCCGGCCGCGACCAGACGCTGCCGCGCCAGCGCGTACAGGTCCACCAACCAGTGCCCGGGACGGGTCGCGACGAAGGCGCTGGCCGCGGCCGGATCGTGGCGCAGGAAGGCCTCGCGGACGTCGACGCCGATCTCGTAGCGCTGCGGCCCGGCGGCCGGGCCGAGCCAGGCCTGCAGTTGCGCCGGGGGGGTGCGCAGCGCGGCGACGGTGGCTTCCAGCACGCCGCCGGCCAGGCCCTGCCAGCCGGCATGCGCGGCGCCCACCTCGCTGCCGTCGCGGGCGGCAAACACCACCGGCAGGCAGTCGGCGGTCAGGATCGCCAGCACCACGCCCGGTTCGGCGGTGACCGCGGCATCGGCGGTTGGCTCGGCGTCGATGCCAATGGCGTGCGGCGGCCCGTCGAAGCGCAGCACCTGCACCCCGTGCACCTGCCGCAGCCAATGCGGCGGCGTCGGCAGCGCCAGCCGCACGGCCAGTTCGTCGCGATTGCGCTGCACCGTGGCCGGGTGGTCGCCGTCGGCGGCACTGCGGTTGCCCAGGTTGAAGCGGTCGAACGGCGGCTGCGAGGCGCCAGCGCCAGTCCGCAGGGTGGTCAGCGCGTGGACCCGCGGCGGGACCGGCCAATCGGCCTGCAAGGCGAAGTCCGGCATCAGCAGCACCCTCGGCCGACAGCGGCCGCCTGGCCGCTTCGCGGGCGTCCCCGGCCGCAGCCCGAGACGGTGCCGCGTGCCACGGCGCAGGAACCCGGCGACGTGGCCATGCTCAGCGCCGCGCCCGCTCGGCCGCCGCCTGCGCATCCGCGCGCAGGGAGGCCATCAGCTGCTGCAGGTCGGCCGGCACTGCGGCGGTGGCGCGGACCGGTTCGCCACTCAGCGGATGCTTGAACTCCAGGGTCTCGGCGTGCAGCGCCTGGCGCTTGAAGCCGCGCAGTTCGCCGATCAGTTCCTCGCTGGCGCCCTTGGGCAGCTTCAGCGGGCCGCCGTACAGCGGGTCGCCGACGATCGGGTGCTTCAGGTGCGCCATGTGCACGCGGATCTGGTGGGTGCGGCCGGTCTCCAGGCGGCATTCCAGGGCCGTATGCGCACGGAAGCGCTCGCGCAGCCGGTAGTGGGTGACCGCATCGCGGCCGTCCTCGCGTACCGCCATGCGCAGGCGGTCGCGCGGATGGCGGTCGATTGGCGCGTTGGCGGTGCCGCCGGAGACCAGCGCCCCGACCACCACCGCCAGGTATTGCCGGTGCACGTCGCGCGCGGACAGCTGCGCCACCAGCGAGGTGTGCGCCTGCAGGGTCCGCGCCACCACCATGGCGCCGCTGGTGTCCTTGTCCAGACGGTGCACGATGCCGGCGCGCGGCAGCGCCGACAGCCCCGGGTCGCGGTACAGCAAGGCGTTGACCAGGGTACCGCTGGGGTTGCCGGCACCCGGGTGCACCACCAGCCCGGCCGGCTTGTTCAGCACGATGACCTGGTCGTCCTCGTACAGCACCTCCAGCGGGATGTCCTCGGGCAGGGCGTGGGTCTGGGTATCCAGCACCGCATGCAGGCTGGCGATCTCGCCGCCGCGCAGCGGATCGCGCGGCCGCGCCGGGGCGCCGTCGAGCAGGGCGTCGCCGGATTTGATCCATTCGGCCAGGCGCGAGCGCGAGTATTCGGGGAACAGTTCGGCCAGCACCGCGTCGAAACGGCGGCCGGCGGCATGGTCGGGCACGCGCGCCTGGCGCGGGCCGTCGCTGGCGGCGTCCTCGGGGAGGTCCGGGGGGGTATTGGGCATGGCAGGGGCACGGCTTGGGTCGGAAAAGGAGGGTCGCGGCGGCCGTAGTCAGTCGCAGGACAGGCCACTAGGCTATCATCGCCCCTTCGTATTCCTGCCCTGCCGCGCCCGAACCCATGATCCGACGCTCCGTCCCGCTGTCCGCGCACGTCCGTTTCATCGCCCTGCTGCTGGTCACGCTGGTCGTGGCGACGGGTTGCCACCGTCAGAAGAAGAACCCCGAGGAAGGGATGCCGGTGGAGCAGCTCTACCAGAAGGCGCATGCGCAGATGGAGAGCGGCAACTGGGCCGGCGCCGAGAGCAGCTTCAAGCGGCTGATCGCGCAGTACCCGTACGGCAACTACACCGAGCAGGCGATGATCGAAAGCGCCTACGCCCAGTACAAGGCCGGCAAGCACGACGACGCGGTGTCGACCATCGACCGCTTCATCCGCACCTATCCGACCCAGCGCAACATCGCCTACATGTACTACCTGCGCGGGTTGTCCAACTCCAACCGCGACACGGTGTTCCTGCGCCGGGTGTGGTCGCTGGATCCCAGCCGCCGCGACCTGTCCACCCCACAGCAGGCCTACGCCGACTTCAACACCGTCGCCGAGCGCTACCCGAACAGCCGCTACGCCGCCGACGCGCGCGAGCGCATGATCGCCCTGCGCAACGTGTTCGCCCAGCACGAGCTGGACAACGCGCTGTACTACCTGCGCCGCGACGCCTGGGTGTCGGCCGCCTCGCGCGCCACCTACCTGCTCGAGACCTACCCGCAGAGCGCCTACCAGTACGACGCGGTGGCGGTGCTGGCCGATGCCTACACCCACCTCGGCAACAAGACCCTGGCCGCGGACGCGCGCCGCGTGCTGGAGCTCAACGATCCGCAGCATCCGTGGCTGACCGGCAACTGGCCGAAGTACCCGTGGATGATCCGCAAGCTCAATCCGTTCGCCGGCGAGAAGTCCGCCGCCACCGGACAGTCCAACTCGCAGATGCAGCGCTGATCCATCGCGCCGGCGAGATGCATACCGACAGGGGCCGCAAGGCCCCTGTCGCGTTCTGGGGGATCGCTGCGGCCCCGCCCTCCCCTGCAATGGCGGGCCGATCCGGTCCGGTACTCGGCGGCGAAGACCGCGCGGCAGCGAGACGGTGCCGGGCCTGCCCCGCGCCGCGGACTGCGACGCGCGCCCCAATCCGGACGATTGTCGGCCAGACCGCTGCGCAGCCTTGCTAGGCTGCCCCCACACCTCCTCCGTGCCGATCCGCTGGGACCCTGCCCATGCCCATGCCCATCCTGCGCCCGCTGTTGTGGTTGTTCGCCGCCGTCTTCTCCGCCGCTGCCGCCCTGCCGGCCGCCGCAGCACCGGCCATCGTGTACGGCGTCAACGGCCACGACGGCCGCCAGGCCTATCCGCTCAGTCAGAGCGAGGCGGTGTTCCGCCTGCTCGACCAGCGCAACCTGCGCAGCTACCGCTTCGACGTCGACCCGCGCAACTTCACCGTGCTCGACACGTTGGTGCAGCTCTCGCGCAAGTACAACATCGCGCTGCGGCCGATGGTGTATCCGATGTCGCAGGAGATCGGCTACGCGTTGGCGCGACGCTATGCCAACGACATCAAGGTCTGGGAGATCGGCAACGAGCAGGACCTGGACCGTGCCGCCGCCCCGGCGCGGATCGCGGCGATGACCACGATGTACCGCGGCATGAAGCAGGCCTCCGACGAAGTGGGCGCCGGCCTGCAGTTCACCATCAACATCACCGCCTGCAACAGCGACGATCATTCGGCCACCGCGCGCTGCCCCGGCGACCGCAACGGCTCGCTGTGGTTCCTCGACCAGGCCAAGGCCGCCGGCTTCGACTTCGACCGGATCAGCTTCCACTACTACGCCTTCCACGGCGAGCGCGGCTACTGGATGGACCTGTATCTCGGACAATTGCGCGCCGCCGCGCAGAAGTACGGCACCAAGGTGTACGTCAACGAGCTCAACTGCGCCGAGATCTACACCGGCAACACCGATGGTGGCTACCCCGGCGACGGCGCCTGCTACGACAGCGTGGCGGAACTGCTGCAGACCCTGCGCAGCGACTACGCCGACGTGGTCGCCGAGATCAATCTCTACGAACTGCTCGACCAGCCGGACCAGCAGGGCGCGGAAGCCCATTTCGGCCTGATGTACGACCTGAGCCGGCCGAAGCCGACCCTGGGCCTGCTGACCGACGCCGCCCGCTGAGCGTGCCGCGTCTTCGCGCGGCGTGGTCGCCGCCTGCGGCTATGCTGCGGCGATGTTCGAACTGCATCGGGTCACCCGCCGCTACGGCGACACGCTGGCACTGGACCAGGTCGATCTTTGCATCGCCCCGGGCCGCACCACCGCTTTGATCGGCCCCAGCGGCGCCGGCAAATCCAGCGTGCTGCGCCTGCTGCTGGGACTGGAATGGCCGGATCGCGGCGAGGTGCGCTTCCAGGGCGAGCCGCTGCGCCGCGCCACCCTGCTGGCGCAGCGCCGGCGCATCGGCTACGTGATCCAGGAAGGCGGGCTGTTCCCGCACCTGAGCGCGCGCGACAACGCCGCCTTGCTGGCGCGCACGCTGGGCTGGACGCGGCCGCGCATCGCCGCGCGCCTGCACGAACTGGCGGCCTTGTGCCGGCTGCCGGAAGCGCTGCTGGCGCGCTATCCGGCCGAGCTGTCCGGCGGCCAGCGCCAACGCGTGGGACTGATTCGCGCGCTGCTGCTGGACCCGCCGGTGCTGCTGCTGGACGAACCGCTGGGCGCGCTCGATCCGATCGTGCGCCGCGAACTGCAGACACAGATGCGCGAACTGTTCGCGCTGCTGGGCAAGACCGTGGTACTGGTGACCCACGACGTCGCCGAGGCCGCCTACCTGGGCGACACCCTGGTGCTGATGCGCGGTGGCCGCGTGCTGCAGGAAGGCAGCGCGCGCCACCTGCTGGAGGCGCCGGCCGATCCGTTCGTCGGCCAGTTCCTGCAGGCGCAGCGCACCCTGGAGGATGCGCGGTGACGTCGCCGGGCGCGCGCTGGCGCGCGGTCGTGCTGGTCGCCTTGGCCGCTGTGGCCAGCCTGTCGGGCTTGCCGGCCGCTGCCGCGGAGACCAAGGTGGTGGTCGGCTCGAAGAACTTCACCGAAGCGGTGGTGCTGGGCGAGATCGCCGCCGGCGCCGGGCGCCAGGCCGGGGTCGAGGTCGAGCACCGGCGCCAGCTCGGCGGCACCCGCATCCTGTGGCGCGCGCTGGAGCAAGGCTCGATCGACGCCTATGCCGAGTACACCGGCACCCTGGCCGCCGAACTGCTGCAGATGCCGGGCGCCGACGACGCCGCGCTGCGGCAGGCGCTGGCGCAACGCGGCCTGGCGATGAGCGCGCCGCTGGGCTTCGACAACACCTATGCGTTCGGCATGCGCCGGCAACGCGCGCAGGCGCTGGGCATTGTGCGCCTGTCCGACCTGGCCGCGCATCCGACGCTCAAGTTCGGGCTGAGCAACGAATTCGTCTCGCGCGCCGACGGCTGGCCCGGCGTGCGCGACGCCTACGGGCTGCCGCAGACGCCGACCGGCCTGGACCACGACCTCGCCTACCGCGCGCTGGACAGTGGCGCGATCGACCTCACCGACCTGTACAGCACCGACGCCGAAATCCCCGCACACGACCTGCTGGTGCTGCAGGACGACAGGCATTACTTCCCGCGCTACGCCGCGGTGTTCCTGTACCGCGCCGACCTGGCGCAGCGCGCGCCGCGCTTCGTGCAGGCGCTGCAGGGACTGGGCGGACGCATCGACGCGACGACCATGCAGCGGCTCAACGCCGAGGCCAAGCTCGACAAGCGCGCCGAGAGCGCCATCGCCGCGCACTGGCTGGGCATCGCCGCGCCGGCGCAGGACGGACGCCTGCAACGGCTGCTGCAACGCACCCGCGAGCACCTGGCATTGGTCGGGCTGTCGCTGGGCCTGGCCCTGCTGGTGGCGCTGCCGCTGGGCATCCTCTCGGCGTACCGGCCACGGCTCGGCCAGGGAGTACTGGCGCTGACCGGCGTGCTGCAGACGCTGCCGTCGCTGGCGGTGTTCGTGTTCATGATCCCGCTGTTCGGCATCGGCGCCAAGCCGGCGATCGCCGCGCTGTTCCTGTACAGCCTGCTGCCGATCGTACGCAACACCCATGCCGGCATCACCGGCATTCCCCGCGAGCTGCGCGAGACCGCCGCCGCGCTCGGCCTGCCGCCGGGCACCCGGCTGGGGAGGATCGAACTGCCGCTGGCGCTGCGCACCATCCTTGCCGGCATCAAGACCGCGGCGGTGATCAACGTCGGCACCGCGACCCTGGGCGCACTGATCGGCGCCGGCGGCTACGGCCAGCCGATCCTCACCGGCATCCGCCTGGACGACCTCGGCCTGATCCTGGAAGGCGCGGTGCCGGCCGCGCTGCTGGCGTTGCTGGTCCAAGGCCTGTTCGAGCTGCTGGAGCGGGCGCTGACCCCGCGCGGATTGCGCCTGGCAGCGCGGCGGTGAACCGGGCGCCACGCCACGGGCGTCAGAGGTGCGACCGGCCGTGGCAACCGCCACCCGCGCGAAACGCATCACACCGGCAATGGGTCGCGGCTGAAGCCGCGCCTACGGCCTGCATGCCGTTTCTCCCGTAGGAGCGGCTTCAGCCGCGACCAACGAAGCCATGCACCCAACAGGATCGCCGATCCGGACCGGTAGTCGACTGCGTTCCCCATAGAAACTGAAGCCAGACAACGATCGCACACACGTGCGTTCAAGCACGCACCACCGCCACCATCTCTCGCGCCAGGCCGCGCATCGCCTCCGCCGTCAGCTGCAGGTACGGCGCGATGCGCAGCGCACCATGGCGATGGGTACAGATGACCTGCGCATGCTGCAGCCATGGCAGCAAGACCGGCATCGTCGATGCTGGCGGACGCAGTGCGTACAGGTGCGGCGCGTGCCCGGGCACGGTCCAGTCGCCCGCGCCCAGCGCGTGCAGTTCCGCGTTGAAGGCCGCGCCAAGCTCGCCGAGCCGCTGTGCGATGCGCGCCGGCCGCCACCGCTGCACCTGCTGCAGCGCGACGCTGGCCATCGCCAGGCGCAGCGGATCGGCGACGCCGCCGGCATCGAAGCGGCGCGCGCCGCTGCGGTAGGGCGGCGGCGCGTCGGCCGGGAACTGCCAGTCGCTGCCCGGATCGCGCGCCTGCCAGTGCTGCTCGAACGGGACGCCGTGCGCGCGCCAGTGCGGGGAGGCCCATAGCCACGCCAGCCCCATCGGACCGAGCAGCCATTTGTGTCCGACCGACACCACGAAATCCGGCCGCCAGACGTCCAGCCGCACCGGCAGCACGCCCAGGCTCTGGCTCAGGTCCAGCACCAGCATCGCGCCGGCCGCATGCACGCGCGGCGCAATGCGGTCCAGATCCAGCAGGCTGCCGTCGCGCCAGTAGGCATTGGGCAGGGTGGCCACGCGCACGCGCGGCTGCGCCTCGAGCGTGGCCAGCACCGCGTCGGTCCAGTCCTGGCCCGGCGCCGGCCGCACCACCGCGAGGTGCGCGCCGCTCTCGGCGCAGCGTTGCTGCCACGCCAGCAGGTTGGAGGGGAACTGGCCATCGAGCAGCAGCACCGCATCGCCGGGCGCCAACGGCACCTGCCGCGCCGCGATGGCCAGGCCGTAGGCCGCCGACGGCACCATCGCCACCCCTTCGCTGTCGCCCGAGAACACGGTGGCTGCAGCCAGCGCGCGCAGGTCTTCGATCTGCGCGCGCCAGGCATCGAAGGACAGCGTCCACGGCGCGATCGCGTCGGCCAACGCCGCCTGCCCCGCGGCCAGCGCACGGTGCAGGCGCGGCCCCTTGCTGGCGGTGTCCAGGTAGCGCACTCCCGCCGGCAAGGCGAACGCATCTGCCGCAGCATCGAGGTCGACCAGTTCGCCGGCGCAAGCCGGACCGGCAGCATGGGGCGAGGCGATCGTAGACATGTGTCTAGGGTAACGCCACGGTCCGCGACGCGTGACGGTCCGTTCACGCCGCTGCGCTAAGACTGCATCGATGCAAGCGATCTCTCCGGCGTCACCGCCCTCGCCCATCGCGTCCGTTGCGACGCTGGCGGACCGCCTGCGCCGCGTGCGCGCCCGCAGCCGTCATCTCGCCGCGCCATTGAGCGAAGAAGACGCGATGGTGCAGAGCATGGACGACGCCAGCCCGGCCAAATGGCATCTGGCGCACACCACCTGGTTCTTCGAGCGTTTCGTGCTTGGCGCCGATCCGGCGTACCGCGCGCACGATCCGCAGTGGGATTACCTGTTCAACAGTTACTACCAGAGCATCGGCCCGGCGCATGCGCGGCCGCATCGCGGCCTGCTGTCGCGGCCCTCGCTGGCGCAGGTGCTGGAGTACCGGAACGAGATCGAAACCCGCGTGCTGGCGCAGTTGCAGGCCGGCACGCTGGCGCCGCAGACCCTGCAGATCCTGGAACTGGGCCTGCAGCACGAGCAGCAACACCAGGAGTTGCTGCTCACCGATATCAAGCACGCGTTCTGGCGCAATCCACTGGGCCCGGCCTATCGCGCCGACCTGGCGACGCAGCACGCGCCGGCGTCCCCGCTGCGCTGGCTGCAGCGCGATGAGCAGATCAGCGAGATCGGTGCCGCGCCGTGGCCGGCGCATGCCGACTTCGCCTACGACAACGAATCGCCGCGGCATCGCGTGCTGGTGCCGGCGCATGCGCTGGCCAGCCGCCCGGTGAGCAACGCCGAATACGCCGAGTTCATCGCCGACGGCGGCTATCGCACGGTCGGGCTGTGGCTCAGCGACGGCTGGGCCAAGCGTTGCGCCGAGGACTGGCAGCGCCCGCTGTACTGGCATGCCGACGGCGCGCGGGAATTCACCCTCGGCGGCTGGCGCGAACGCGATCCGCATGCACCGGTGTGCCATCTCAGCCTGTTCGAGGCCGATGCGTTCGCGCGCTGGGCTGGCGCACGCCTGCCGACCGAAGCGGAGTGGGAACAGGCGGCCGCCGGCGTCGCCATCGCCGGCAACTTCGTCGAGACCGATGCGCTGCATCCGCAGTCGACGGCGCGGGCCAATACCGGCTTGCAGCAGTTGTTCGGCGATGTCTGGGAATGGACCGGCAGTGCCTACCTGCCCTACCCCGGCTTCCGCCCGTGGTCGGGCACGCTGGGCGAATACAACGGCAAGTTCATGAACGCGCAGTGGGTGTTGCGCGGCGGCAGTTGCGCCACGCCGCACGATCACATCCGCGCCAGCTACCGCAATTTCTTCCCCTCCGATGCGCGGTGGCAGTTCGCCGGCGTGCGCCTGGCCAAGGATCCCGCATGAATGCCGCAACCGCCCGCGCCCTGACCGAAGCCGCCCTCACCGATCTGCATCCGCAGGCCGACGACATCGCCGCCGACGCGATCGCCGGCCTGTCGCGCAGCCCCAAGCAGCTGCCGTCCAAGTACTTCTACGACGCCGAGGGCTCGCGCCTGTTCGAGGCGATCACCCGCCAGCCCGAGTACTACCTGACCCGCACCGAGCTGGACCTGCTGGAAGCGCGGATGCCGTCGATCGCGCAGGCGGTGGGCACCGGTGCGCACGTGGTGGAACTGGGCAGCGGCAGCGGCCGCAAGACCCAGCTGCTGCTGGACGGCCTGCGCATGCCGGTGGCCTATACCCCCATCGAGATCTCCCGCGACATGCTGATGTCGAGCACCGCGCGGCTGGCCGAGCGCTTCCCGCACATCCAGATGCTGCCAGTATGCGCCGACTTCACCGCGCCGGTGGCGCTGCCGGCGCCGCAGCGCGGCGCGCGCCGCACCCTGGTGTTCTTCCCCGGCTCGACCCTGGGCAACTTCACCCGCGAGGACGGCATTGCCCTGCTGCGCTCGATGCGCCAGACCATGGGCGCGGACGGTTGCGCGCTGATCGGCATCGACCTGGTCAAGGACACGGCGCTGCTGGAGGCGGCCTACAACGATGCCGCCGGGGTCACCGCCGCATTCACCCTGAACCTGCTGCGCCGGCTCAACCGCGAGATCGGTAGCGATTTCGACTTGGCACAGTTCCGCCATCATGCGGTGTATTCGGAAGCGCGCGAGCGGATCGAGACCTTCCTGGTCAGCCAGTGCGCCCAACAGGTGACGGTGGCCGGGCAGCGCTTCGATTTCGCCGAAGGCGAAGCGATGCAGGTCGAGTACAGCCACAAGTACACCGACCAGAGCTTCGCGGCGATGGCCGCCGAAGCCGGCCTGCGCGTCAGCCATGGCTGGAATGCGCAGGACGATGCGTTCGGGCTGCGGTTGCTGCAGGCGGTCTGAGGGGCCGGGATTGGGGATTCGGGATTGGGGATTCGCAAAAGCGAATACGGCGCGATGCCGTAGTTTCCTGTCAACGGGACCCGCGTAACATCCCTCGTAGGAGCGGCTTCAGCCGCGACGGGCTTTACCAGTAACGCCCGTCGCGGCTGAAGCCGCTCCTACAGATGAGACAGATGCCAGGCCGACGACCGCGTCAGGCCTGATACCCGTTACTGATCGGATAGCGCCGCTCGCGCCCGAAGGCGCGGCGCGACACCTTCGGCCCCGGCGCGGCCTGGTGGCGCTTCCACTCGCTGATGCGCACCAAGCGCACCACCCGGTCGACCACCTCGGCGGCATAGCCGGCAGCGACGATTTCGTCGCGCGATTCTTCCTGGTCGACGTAGCGGTACAGGATGCCGTCGAGCACGTCGTAGGGCGGCAGCGAGTCCTGATCGGTCTGGTTGGCGCGCAGTTCCGCCGAGGGCGGCCGCGTGATCACCGCTGGCGGGATCACCGGCGTGCCGCCGACCGTATTGCGCCACTTCGCCAGGCCGAACACCTCGGTCTTGTACAAGTCCTTCAGCGGCGCATAGCCGCCGCACATGTCGCCGTAGATGGTGGCGTAGCCCACCGCGTACTCGCTCTTGTTGCCGGTGGTCAGCAGCAGGCCGCCGAACTTGTTGGCCAGCGCCATCAGGATCACGCCGCGGCTGCGCGACTGCAGGTTCTCCTCGGTGACATCGGGCTCGGTGCCGGCGAACAGCGGGCCGAGCGCGCTCAGCAGGCCCTCGAACGCCGGCTCGATCGCCACCGTCTCCAGCTTCACGCCGAGGACGCGGCACTGGTCCGCGGCCAGGTCGTTGGACAGGTCGGCGGTATAGCGCGACGGCAAGCGCACCGCGGTGACGTTGTCCGCGCCCAGCGCGTCCACCGCCATCGCCAGCACCAGCGCCGAATCGATGCCGCCGGACAGGCCAAGCCAGACCTTGGAAAAGCGATTCTTGGCGCAGTAGTCCTGCAGCCCGCGCACCACCGCGCGCCAGGCCAGCGCATCCATGCTCTCGTCGCCATCGTCGGTCCAGCGCAGCGGCGCGAAACGGCGCGCGGCGGTGTCGTATTCCACCACCAGCCACTGGTCGGTGAAGGCGGCCGCCGCCGGATGCACGGTGCCGTCGCCGTCGGCCACCACCGAGGCGCCGTCGAACACCAGCGCGTCCTGGCCGCCGACCACGTTGAGATAGGCCAGCGCCGCACCGCTCTCGCGGCTGCGCTCGGCCAGCAGGGCGTCGCGCTGCGCATGCTTGCCGCGCTCGTAGGGCGAGGCATTGGGCACCAGCACCAGTTCCGCGCCCGCCCGCACGGTCGCCGCCAGCGGCTCCGGGAACCACAGGTCCTCGCAGATCACCAGGCCCACCGGCGTGCCCTTGACCTCGAACACGCAGTTCTCGCCGTCCGGGTCGACGTCGAAATAGCGGCGCTCGTCGAACACAGCGTAATTGGGCAGTTCGCGCTTGCGATAGGTCCGCTCGATGCGGCCGCCGCGCAGCACGCTGGCGGCGTTGTAGACCACGCTGCCGGCGCTCTGCGGCCAGCCGACCACCGCGACGATGCCGTGCACCTGCGCGGCGATGCGCTGTACCGCACGCTCGCAATCGGCCAGGAAGCCCGGCCGCAGCAGCAGATCCTCCGGCGGATAGCCGCTGACCGCCAGTTCCGGGAACAGCACCACGTCGGCGCCGTATTCGTCGCGCGCCTCCTCGATCAACGCGATGATCCGGTCGGTGTTCTGGGCCACGGCGCCGACCGGGAAATCGAACTGGGCCATGGCGAGACGGAGGGAGGCGGACATAGGCAACCTTGCAGGAACGAAGGGAAGACAGGCAGGCGCCACGCGAGCGCATCGTGCCTGCCGCGGCGCCGCGGCATCGCGTGGCGCCCTGTGCAGTGTAGCGCTGTGCCGGGTTGCGGCCGGTGATGCGCATGCCGCCACGTTGGAGTGCAGGCATGTAGGCCAGGCAAGCCACATCTTGGGTGCGCACATGGCGGCAGCCGCGGCGATGCCACAGGACGCTCCCTATGGCGCACGCGCCCAGAGAAAGCCGCTTGGCCAGGCACCCCGCGTCGCGACTGAAGTCGCTCCCACAGCAACATGCACGACCAACAGAAATCGCTGGCGCATGCACCGCGCGTCGCCGCCGAAGCCGCGCTCACTCCAGGGACAGCACGTGCTGAGGCGTCACTGTGGGCGGGACTTCAGTCCCGACTGCATCAACCCCGAAGCGCCGGCCAGCCACCACCACCATGTGCTTCAGCGGGCGCCAGCACCAGCCCGTGCACGCCGCTGCCGGCGCCAACGCCGCAGCAGCATCGCCAGTCCCGCACACAGCCCCAGCGCGGCGACGCCCAGCACCGCCATGCGCACGGCGACGCCGTGCTGGAACACCACGTCCTTGCCCTCGCCGTCGAGCGTATAGGCGACCACGTAATCGCCCATCGTGCCCATGCCCTCGCGACCACCGGCGGCGATCACCACGTACTGCTTGCCGCCTACCGCATAGACCGACGGCGTGGCCTGGCCGCCGGCCGGCAGCTTGGCCTCCCACAGGGTCTTGCCGGTGGCGCTGTCGAGCGCGCGCAGGCGCGCATCGGCCGCCGCGGCGATGAAGGTCAGGCCGCTGGCCGTGGTCACCGCACCGCCGAGCAGTGGCGTGCCCACCTCCAGCGGCAGCCAGGGCAGCTTCTCTTCCAGGGTGCCGAGCGGGCGCTCCCAGGCGATCTTGCGCGTGCGCAGGTCCACCGCCACCAGCCGCCCCCACGGCGGCTTGACGCAGGGAATGCCGCCGGAGGAACTCAGCATGCCGCGACGCATGTCGTACGGCGTGCCCTCCATGTCGTTGAACTGCTGGTCCGGATGGCGCGCGTGCTCGGCCTTGCTGAATTGCTCGCGCGGGATCAGCGCCACCTGCATCGGCAGGTCCGACACCGGCAGGATCGCCAGCTGCCGCTGCGGATCCACCGCGATCCCGCCCCAGTTCACCCCGCCGGCCCAGCCGGGCAGCGCGATCGTGCCGCGCACGCTGGGCGGAGTGAACAGGCCTTCCGAGCGCAGCCCGGCGATCAGCGCGGCGCATTCGCGGCGCGCGCCCGGCGTCGCGCCCCAGGCATCGGCGGCGGTCAGCGGCGTATGCCGCGCCAGGCGCAACCCCGGCTCGGGCATCGGCTGGGTCGGCGAGGCGCGCTCGCCCGGCACGTCGGAGGCCGGCACCGGCACCTCGCTGATCGGGAACAGCGGCGTGCCGTCGCGACGGTCGAAGGCGAACAGGAAGCCGGTCTTGGTCGCCTGCAGCAACGCCGCGCGCGGCCCCTGCACGGTCTGCACCGTGGTCAGCACCGGCTGCGAGGCCAGGTCGTAGTCCCACAGATCGTGATGCACCAGTTGCTGCGCCCACACCCGGCGCCCGCTGTGCAGGTCCAGCGCCACCAGCGAGTCGGTATCGCGGTTGTCGCCGAGGCGCTCGCCGCCGTAGTAGTCGGGACTCGCCGAGCCGGTCGGCACGTAGACCAGGCCCAGCGCCGGATCCACCGACAGCGGCGCCCAGGCATTGCCGCCGCCGACCGTGGCCGCCTGCGCCGGCTGCCAGCCGGCGGCGGTAGCCTTGTCCGGGTCGCGCGGCACCGGATCCCACCGCCACAGCTCACGGCCGCTGCGCGCGTCGTAGCCGCGCACCACGCCCTGTTCCAGCGCATGCCCGCGGTTGTCGCCGATCGAACTGCCGACCACCAGCACGTCGCCGGCCACCACCGGCGGCGAGGTCACCGCATAGTTGGACCAGGCATCGCTGGCGTTGTCGTGCACGTCGATGCCGGCATGCAGGTCGATCGTGCCGTCCTTGCCGAACCCGGCGCAGGGCCGGCCGTCGACGGCATCCAATGCCATCAGCCGCGCATCCAGGGTGCCGAACACGATGCGCTCGCGGCACGCCCCTGCTGCGGCCTGGGTGTCGCGCCAGAAACTCACTCCGCGCGAGGCCGGATCGCTGTAGTGCTTGTCGCGCCGCACCTTGGCATCGAAGGACCACAGCTCGCGGCCGCTGGCCGCATCCAGGGCGAAGGCGATGCCGGTGCCGGTGGTGAGGTACATGCGTCCACCCAGCACCAGCGGATTGGCCTCGAAGCGACGCCGTTCCGGATCGGGCAGGCCCGCGCCGAGTTCGCCGGTGCGGAACGACCAGGCGATGCGCAGCCGGCCGACGTTGTCCTGGGTGATCTGGGTCAGTGGCGAATACTGCCCACCACCGGGCGCGCCGGCGTAACTGGCCCAGTCGCCCGGCGCCGCCGCGCAGAGACCACCGATGCCCATCGCCATGCCCGCCCCGCATACCGCCGCCCGCCATCGCCTGATCACGCATCCGCTCCTGTCACTGCCGAAGAAAGTGGCGTCAATGTCGGCACCGCGCCGGACCGTGTCAGCGCCGCAGGGACGGCATCACCCGGCCAGGGGACCAATGGCGGGGCGACAGGGACGAATGGCGACCACCGGGATGGCGCAACTGCTTGATTGCGCGGACGGTGGTGGGCGGCAGTGCGTGGCCACCCCATCCGCCCCGTCGCGCCAGGGACGCCGCATCAGTGCCGCGCACCGCATCCTCGAAACGAAAAAGGCCTCGCTCGCGCGAGGCCCTTCCGGACAGCGGCGGCGACAACGACGCACCCGAAGGCGGTCGCTGCCGCGGCGCTGGCGGCTTACTTCACCAGCGAGGCGATCGCTGCACCCAGGTCGCCCGGCGAGCGGACGGTCTTGACGCCAGCGGCTTCCATCGCCGCGAACTTGCCCTCGGCCGTGCCCTTGCCGCCCGAGGCGATCGCACCGGCATGGCCCATGCGCTTGCCGGCCGGCGCCGAAGCACCGGCGATGAAGCCGACCACCGGCTTCTTGACGTGCTTGGCGATGTATTCGGCACCGGCTTCCTCGGCGTCGCCGCCGATTTCGCCGACCATGATGATGCCTTCGGTCTGCGGATCCTCGTTGAACAGCTTGAGGCAGTCGACGAAGTTCAGGCCGTTGATCGGGTCGCCGCCGATGCCGATGCAGGTGGACTGGCCCAGGCCGACTTCGGTGGTCTGCTTGACCGCTTCATAGGTCAGCGTGCCCGAACGCGAGACGATGCCGATCTTGCCCGGCTTGTGGATGTGGCCCGGCATGATGCCGATCTTGCACTCGCCCGGGGTGATCACGCCGGGGCAATTCGGCCCGATCAGCACGGTTTCCGGGAACGAACGGGTCAGCACGTTCTTGACGCGCAGCATGTCCAGCACCGGGATGCCTTCGGTGATGCAGACGATGACCTTGATGCCGGCCGCAGCCGCTTCCAGGATCGCGTCGGCCGCGAACGGCGGCGGCACGTAGATCACCGAGGCGTCGGCGCCCGTGCTCTGCACGGCATCGGCCACGGTGTTGAACACCGGCAGGTCGATGTGGGTGGTGCCGCCCTTGCCCGGCGTGACACCGCCGACGACCTGGGTGCCGTACTCGATCATCTGGGTGGCGTGGAAGGTGCCCTGCTGGCCGGTGAAGCCCTGCACGATCACCTTGGTGTTCTTGTTGATCAAAACAGACATTGGAGTTCCTTGGTGTCGTGGATCAGGCGGCGTTCTTGACAGCTTCAACGACCTTCTTGGCGCCGTCGTTGATGTTGTCGGCCGGGATGATGGCCATGCCGCTGTCGCGCAGCAGCTGCTTGCCTTCTTCCACGTTGGTGCCTTCCAGGCGCACCACGACCGGAACCTTGACGCCCACTTCCTTGACCGCCGCGATGATGCCCTCGGCGATCATGTCGCAGCGGACGATGCCACCGAAGATGTTGACGAAGATGCCTTCGACCTTGTCCGAGGACAGGATCAGCTTGAACGCCTCGATCACGCGCTGCTTGTTGGCACCGCCGCCCACGTCGAGGAAGTTCGCCGGCTCGCCGCCGTTGAGCTTGATCACGTCCATGGTCGCCATCGCCAGACCGGCGCCATTGACCATGCACCCGATGTTGCCGTCCATGGTGACGTAGTTGATGTCCAGCTCCGAAGCGGTCACTTCGGTCTCGTCTTCCTGGGACTTGTCGCGCATGGCGACCAGTTCCTTGTGGCGGAAGTTGGCGTTGTCGTCGCTGTTGAACTTGCCGTCCAGCGCGTACAGGTTGCCGTCGTCCAGGATCGCCAGCGGATTGATCTCCACCAGCGCCAGGTCCTTCTCGTTGAAGATGCGGTACAGGTTGACCATGATGCTGGCGAACTGGCCGGCCTGCTTGGCGGTCAGGCCCATCTTGAAGCCGATGTCGCGGCCGTGGTAACCCTGCACGCCCTCGACGAAGTCGACGTTGAGCGTGTGGATCTTGTCCGGGGTCTCGGCGGCGACCTGTTCGATCTCCATGCCGCCCTCGGAGGAGGCGATGTAGCTGATGGTGCGGGTGCCGCGGTCGACCAGCACCGACAGGTACAGCTCCTTGACGATCTCGCCGGCGGTGGTCACCAGCACCAGGTTGATCGGCAGCTCGACGCCGGCGGTCTGGTAGGTGGCCATCTTGGTGCCGAGCAGCTTCTCGGCAACGGCCTTCACGTCGTCGGTGGTCTTGCAGAACTTGACACCGCCAGCCTTGCCGCGGCCACCTGCGTGGATCTGCGCCTTGACCATCCAAGGGCCAGCGCCCAGCGACTTGGCGGCTTCAACCGCTTCTTCCGGAGTCGCCGCGACCTTGCCGGCCGGGACCGGGATGCCGTACTCGGCAAGCAGTTGTTTTGCCTGATATTCGTGGAAATTCATGCGTCACCGTGGGAAAAGGAACGGCCGTCCCGCAGCGATCCGGGCCCTGAGTGGCGGCCGGGAGCGGTACGGACGGGACGGCTATTGTCGCCGACCCAGGGCGGCGGCGCAAAAGCGCCGGTGGTGTGGCCCGGCCGAGGCCTCCGGGGAGGTCCGCGGTGGCGGGGTGGAGCAGGCACCGCGCCACACGCGCCCTGCCCCGCTCGCTCGTCCTTGCCCTTGACCTGCCCGGGCGCCGGACCACCAGCGGCGACAATCGTAGCTTCCCATCATGGGCGGCGACGGCCCAGGCAGGTCGTCGCCACGCCGGCCGCCATCCACGTACACGGCACCGCCCCTATACTCGCGCCGTCCGCTGCCCGCCCGGAGTCCGGCTTGCCCACCAGCGCCTCGCTCATCGATCGCATCGAGTCCATTCCACGCCGCGAGCTGTACTTCTTCGCGCTGTACCGCGTGCTGGTGGCCGGATTGATCGCCGCCCTGGTGTTCAGCCCGCTCAGCGTGCTGGTGGGCGAGCCGCGCTATCCGCAGCTGGCCAGCACCCTGTCCACCGCCTACCTGGCGGTGGCGCTGGCGCTGCTGGTGTGGGGACGCAACGAGGCGCACCTGGCGCCGATCGTCGGCTTCAGCGCCGTGGCCGACATCGTCGCCGCGACCCTGGCCGCGCACGCCCTGCCTGCGGCCAGCGCCGGCATCGCGATGATGCTGCTGTTCAACGTCGCCGCCGCGGCGATGCTGCTGCGCCTGCGCGGCGGCCTGGCCATCGCCCTGATCGCCTCGGCGGCGACGCTGGCCGAGTACATCTGGAGCGTGCTGGACGGTGCCGACAACACCCGCAGCCTGGCCGAACTGGCGATGTTCGCCACCAGCTACCTGGCGGTGGCCTACATCTGCAACGGCCTCGGCCAGCGCGCCCGCACCAGCCAGAGCCTGGCCGAACGCCGCGGCGCCGAGGTGGCCAACCTCTACGAAATCAACGAACTGATCATCCGCCGCATGCGCACCGGGGTGCTGGTGGTGGACGCGCAGAACCGGGTGACCCTGGCCAACGAGGCCGCGTCGGCCCTGCTCGGCGACACCGACGGCAACAGCGAGAGCGGCCGGCTCGACCTGCTCAGTGCCGCGCCGGAACTGGCCCGGCGCCTGCAGCGCTGGCGCAACGGCTGGAACCAGGACGAAAGCCCGCTGCAGCTGTCGCCGGACCAGCCGGAAGTGCAGCCGCGCTTCGCCCGGCTGCTGGCCGAGGGCGACCTGACCCTGGTGTTCCTGGACGACGCCACGGTGGTGTCGCGGCGCGCCGAGTCGCTGACCCTGTCGGCGCTGGGCCGCTTCTCGGCCAGCCTGGCCCACGAGATCCGTAATCCGCTGGCCGCGATCAACTACGCCTCGCAGCTGCTGGAGGAATCGCCGGCGATCGGCGATGCCGACCGCCGCCTGCTGCAGATCATCCACCAGCAGTGCCAGCGCACAAACGGCATCGTCGAGAGCGTGCTCGGCCTGGCCCGGCGCGAGCGCTCCAATCCGGAGAACCTGGACCTGGGCGCGTTCGTGCGCCGCTTCGTCCTGGAGTACCGGCAGACCCTCTCGATCGAGACCGACAGCCTCGAGGCGATCCTCGCCCCGCAGCCGGTGCATGCGCTGGTCGATCCCAAGCACCTGCACCAGATCCTCAGCGCGCTGGTGCACAACGCGCTCAAGTACGGGCGGGTGATGGAAGAACCGGCGCGGGTGCGCCTGCGCGTCGCGCTGCAGGAGCGCAACGCCATCGTCGACGTGATGGACCGCGGCCCCGGCATTCCCGAGGCGGTGGCGGCGCAGTTGTTCCGGCCGTTCTTCACCACCTCCGAGCACGGCACCGGGCTGGGCCTGTATATCGCCCGCGAACTGTGCCGGGCCAACCAGGCGCGATTGGAGTACGTGCCGGTACCGGCCGGCGGCGCGTGTTTCCGCGTCGCCCTGCCCGGTCCACACGCCATGCTCAGCGGCTGATAGGTGAGAATCGCTCCGCCAGCGCGCGGCCGGCGCCGGTAAATTGGCACATGCCCCGGTTCCTACGCTATCTTCCCTGCACATGAACGAAACCCGAAGTGCCCTGGTCGTCGACGACGAGCGCGACATCCGCGAGTTGCTGGTCCTGACCCTGGGCCGGATGGGGCTGCGCATCAGCACCGCCGCCAACCTCGCCGAAGCGCGCGAATTGCTGGCGAGCAACCCCTACGACCTGTGCATCACCGACATGCGCCTGCCCGACGGCAACGGCATCGAGCTGGTCAGCGAGATCGCCAAGCACTACCCGCGCACGCCGGTGGCGATGATCACCGCCTTCGGCAGCATGGACCTGGCGGTGGAAGCGCTGAAGGCCGGCGCCTTCGACTTCGTCAGCAAGCCAGTGGACATCCAGGTGCTGCGCGGCCTGGTCAAGCATGCACTGGAACTCAACAACGAGAGCCGCGCCGCGCCGCCGCAGCCGGCCCCGGAACAGGCCAGCCGCCTGCTCGGCGCCTCGGCGGCGATGGACGCGCTGCGCAGCACCATCGCCAAGGTCGCGCGCAACCAGGCGCCGGTCTACATCCTCGGCGAGTCCGGCGTGGGCAAGGAGCTGGTCGCGCGCACCATCCACGAACAGGGCGCCCGCTCCGCCGGCCCGTTCGTGCCGGTGAACTGCGGCGCGATCCCCGCCGAACTGATGGAAAGTGAGTTCTTCGGCCACAAGAAGGGCAGCTTCACCGGCGCCCATGCCGACCAGGCCGGCCTGTTCCAGGCCGCGCACGGCGGCACCCTGTTCCTCGACGAGATCGCCGAACTGCCGCTGCCGATGCAGGTCAAGCTGCTGCGCGCGATCCAGGAGAAATCGGTGCGTCCGGTCGGCGCCGCCAGCGAAGTGCCGGTGGACGTGCGGATCCTCTCGGCCACGCACAAGGACCTGGCCGACCTGGTCGCCGAGGGCCGCTTCCGCCACGACCTGTACTACCGCATCAACGTCATCGAACTGCGCGTGCCGCCGCTGCGCGAGCGCGGCGGCGACCTGCCGCAACTGGCCGCGGCGATCCTGGCGCGGCTGGCCAAGAGCCACGGCCGCCCCACCCCGCTGCTGTCGCCCTCGGCGCTGGACGCCCTGAGCAGCTACGCCTTCCCCGGCAACGTGCGCGAACTGGAGAACATCCTCGAGCGCGCCCTGGCGATGGCCGAGGACGACCAGATCAGCGCCACCGACCTGCGCCTGCCGCAACCCGGCAACCACGCCCGCAGCGCCGCCGAGGCCGCCCCGGCGCTGCCGCGCGGCGTGGTCGACATCGACCCCAGCTCCTCCGCCCTGCCGTCCTACATCGAGCAACTCGAACGCGCCGCGATCCAGAAGGCGCTGGAAGAGAACCGCTGGAACAAGACCCGCACCGCCGCGCAACTGGGCATCACCTTTCGGGCGCTGCGCTACAAGCTGAAGAAGCTGGGGATGGAGTAGGAAGGCAGGGATTGGGGAGTCGGGATTGGGGATTCGCAAGAGCGAAGAGCGGAGTCCGAGCCGTCGGATCACCAGGTGAGGTGGCTAGGCAACAGACGAAGGCGTAGGCCGCCGTGCGCCGTTGCCAATCCCCAATCCCGACTCCCCAATCCCCGCCCCCATCAATCCTTCGTCACCCGATTGATCTCGGCCAGGCTGGTGATGCCGTTGCGAGCCTTGAGCAGCGCCGACTGGCGCAGGTCCTTGACCCCGATCTTCTGCGCGGCGCTGGCGATGTCCATGGCGTTGCCGCCCTGCAGCACGATCGCCGCGATCTCGTCGTTCATCGGCATCACCTGGTAGATGCCGGTCCGACCCTTGTACCCCTCGGTGCAATCGTCGCAGCCGACCGCCTCGTACAACTGGATGCCGGCGGCGACCTCCGCCTCGGTGAAGCCCTCGGCCAGCAGGGCCTTCTCCGGCAACTGGACCGGGCGCTTGCAGTTGTTGCACAGGCGCCGCGCCAGGCGCTGGGCGATGACCAAAGTCACCGAACTGGTGATGTTGTAGGGCGCGATGCCCATGTTCATCAGGCGCGCGATGGTCTGCGGCGCGTCGTTGGTGTGCAGGGTGGATAGCACCATGTGGCCGGTCTGCGCGGCCTTGATCGCGATCTCGGCGGTCTCCAGGTCGCGGATTTCGCCGACCATGATGATGTCCGGGTCCTGGCGCAGGAACGAGCGCAGCGCCGCGGCGAAGGTCATGCCGCGCTTGTTGTTCTGCTGCACCTGGTTGACCCCGGGCAGGCGGATTTCGACCGGATCCTCGGCGGTGGAGATGTTGCGGGTGTCGTCGTTGAGGATGCCCAGTGCGGTGTACAGCGACACCGTCTTGCCGGAGCCGGTGGGGCCGGTGACCAGCACCATGCCGTACGGTTTGTGGATCGCATCCAGGAACAGCTTCTGCTGCTCCGGCTCGTAGCCGAGCTTGTCGATGCCCAGCTTGGCCGCGCTGCCATCGAGGATACGCAGCACGATCTTCTCGCCGAACAGCGTCGGCAGCGTGCTGACGCGGAAGTCGATCTGCTTGTTCTTGGACAGGTTGAGCTTGATGCGGCCGTCCTGCGGGACGCGCTTCTCGGCGATGTCCAGCTGCGCCATCACCTTCAGGCGCGCGGCGATGCGCTGGTTGAGCTTGACCGGCGCCTTGGCCACGCTCTTGAGGAGGCCGTCGATGCGCAGGCGCACCCGGTAGTCGTCCTCGTAGGGTTCGAAGTGGATGTCGGACGCGCCGCGGCGGATCGCATCGACCAGCACCTTGTTCACGAACTTGACGACCGGGGTGTCCTCGCCCTTGGCGTCGATGCCGGTGTCGCCGCTGCTGCCCATGTCCTCGTCGCCGCCGCCGACATCGAGGTTGTCCATGCCCTCGTCGTCGCCCAGCGCGCTGCCGAGCGAGTCGTTGCTGGCCTGCCACTGCTCCAGGGTCCGGCGGATCTGGTCCTCGTCGACCAGGATCGGCTCCACCGTCAGGTTGGTGTGGAACTTGATGTCGTCCAGCGCCCGGGTCTGGGTCGGATTGCTGATGCCGACGAACAAGCGGCTGCCGCGCTTGAACAACGGCAGCACCTGATGCTTCTGCAGCAGTTCCTCGCTGACCAGCTTCATCGCGTTCTGGCTGGCGTCGAAAACCGAGACATCCATCAACGGCATGCCGAACTCCACCGCGTTGGCGGCGGCCAGTTGCGCGGCAGTGACCAGCTTCTTCTCGGAGAACCACTGCGGCAGCGGGACCTTGGCCTCGCCCGCCTGGGCCATCGCGGCCCGCGCCGCGGCTTCGTCCAGCGCACCGTCCTGCACGAGACGGCGGGCGATACCGGTGATGCCGACCAGATTTGGAGTCATCAACGCGCTCATGTTGCCACCTCAGCTTACGATGAAAGAGCGGGCATGCATCTCAACCGCAGCCTCCTGGCCTGTAAGGTACCTCAAAGGCGCTCGCGTCACACGTCCAAACACCTTCCACATTGCGCTTCAAGTACAGAATCTTTCCTTCTACCTTTGAATTACCTGAAACACGGCAACCGAGCTGAACCACATAATTACTAGTCACATCAACGCTCACTGCGGAGCAAGAAGCAGCAGCTTTGACCCCGATGTAATCGGCATCGAGGAGAGAAGCATCCCGCTGCTCCGCGATGGCAGTTTCGATCATGGTCTTTCCCGGCCGTAATATCGCCAAGGCAGCCGTCGTTTGGCTTCTCGCGACATATCCCTGATAGACAGGGAACCCTATAGCAGCAAGGATAGCCACTATGGCAACAGCCACCATCAATTCAATCAAAGCAAATCCGCGCACATGCCCCCCTTCATTTGCGCACCAAAATATGTAGGCCTCACCTGACAACTCTAGAAACAAAGAAGCCCCCATTCGGGGGCTTCCTGTGAACAACGGAGCTACAACTCAGCCCGCAGCGCAACTGCCCGGACGATACTTGGCGTCCAGGGTGCTGGTGCAAGTCCATGCACCGTTTGCGTCGCGCGTCCAGATGATCGTCTTGGTGTTGAACTTACCGGCATTTCCGCCCTTCGCGGTGCACGTGATATTGCCAGTAGCAGTGGCACCCAGCGTAACGTTGCAATAGGTGGTGGTAGCCGGAATGCCGATGTAGCCATCATCCGTCGCAGTGGTGCTGGGAGTCTTGCCCTGGTTAATGGCGGTCTCAAAACCCACCTTCCCGGGCGTGATTTCAGCCAGAGCCGAGGTCGCCTGGGACTTGACGACATAGTCCTGGTACATCGGGATCGCGATAGCGGCCAGGATGGCGATGATCGCAACCACGATCATCAGTTCGATCAGGGTAAAGCCCTGTTGCTTCTTAATTGTGAACCCCTAGAGATGGAATGAGGTGGTGGTAGGCACTCGCCCGCGGATCATACTCCCCGAGCGCCGCGGCGAAGCGCCACGTGCGAGGTGATAGAAGCAGACGGCGTGCCAACTTCTCACATCGCCCGGCCCCATGCCTCGTGCGCCCATCATGCCCTAGCAGGCAGGGCAAGAGGCAGATAAATCAGCAATTTGCGACAGAATGGGCCATCTGCCAAATTTCGGCGAAAAGTGACGCAGGAGGTCACATCAATGGACAAGGGACCTTGCCGACGCGGCGCCTACGGATGTCAGATGCCCAGGAAACCGATACCATGCCTGGCATGTCCGCCCGGGGATGGCCGGACGGGGGAGACGACCTGATGTCCGCAACTCGCAGCGCAGTCAAGAAAGAACCGGTCGCGCGTAATACCAGCCAACAGGTGCCCTTTGTCTGGGAAGGTACCGACAAGCGCGGCGTCAAGATGAAGGGCGAGCAAGTCGCCAAGAATGCCAACCTATTGCGCGCGGAGCTGCGCCGTCAGGGAATTACTCCCTCGGTGGTCAAGCCCAAGCCCAAGCCGTTGTTTGGCGCCGCTGGCAAGAAGATTAGCCCCAAGGACATCGCCTTCTTCAGTCGCCAAATGGCGACGATGATGAAGTCGGGCGTGCCGATTGTTGGTTCGCTGGAGATCATCGCAAGCGGGCACAAGAACCCGCGCATGAAGAAGATGGTGGACCAGATCCGCACCGATATCGAAGGCGGTTCATCCCTGTATGAAGCGATCAGCAAACATCCGGTGCAGTTCGATGAGTTGTATCGCAACTTGGTCAAGGCCGGCGAAGGCGCCGGCGTGCTCGAGACCGTGCTGGAGACGGTTGCCACCTACAAAGAGAACATCGAGGCACTGAAAGGCAAGATCAAGAAGGCCTTGTTTTACCCTGCCATGGTGATGGCGGTTGCCCTGATCGTTACTTCGATCCTACTGGTCTGGGTCGTTCCGCAGTTTGAGGACGTGTTCAAGGGCTTCGGTGCGGAGCTACCGGCCTTCACCCAGATGATCGTTGCTGCATCTCGCTTCATGGTGGCTTACTGGTGGATGCTGTTGCTCTTGTTGATCGGTACCATCGGCGGCTTCATCTTCGCCTACAAACGTTCGCCCGCGATGCAGCATGGGATGGACCGACTGGTGCTCAAGGTGCCGATCATCGGCCAGATCATGCACAACAGCTCGGTCGCGCGTTTCTCGCGCACCTTGGCAGTGACCTTCCGCGCCGGCGTACCGCTGGTGGAAGCGCTGGACATCGTCGCGGGCGCTACCGGCAATAGCGTCTATGAGACTGCCGTGCTGCGTATGCGCGACGACGTATCGGTCGGCTACCCAGTCAACATGGCGATGAAGCAGACCAACCTGTTTCCCCACATGGTCATCCAGATGACCGCGATCGGTGAAGAAGCCGGCGCGCTGGACGCCATGCTGTTCAAGGTGGCCGAGTACTTCGAGCAGGAAGTGAACAATGCGGTCGATGCCTTGAGCAGCCTGATCGAGCCCTTGATCATGGTGTTCATCGGCACCATCGTCGGCGGCATGGTCATCGGCATGTACCTGCCGATCTTCAAGCTGGCCTCCGTCGTTGGATAAGCATTAATGGCATTTCTCGATCAACACCCCGGCCTCGGCTTCCCGGCCGCGGCCGGACTCGGCTTGCTGGTGGGCAGCTTCCTCAATGTGGTGATCCTGCGCATGCCCAAGCGCATGGAGTGGCAGTGGAAGCGCGATTCGCGCGAGATCCTGGAGCTTCCGGACATCTACGATCCGCCGCCGCCCGGCATCGTGGTGGAGCCGTCGCACTGTCCGCACTGCAAGCACAAGCTGGCCTGGTTCGAGAACATCCCGCTGTTCAGCTGGCTGGCGCTACGCGGCAAGTGCCGCTACTGCCATGCGCCGATTTCGCCGCAATACCCGCTGGTGGAACTGCTCACCAGCCTGCTGGTGGTCGCCAGCGTGTGGCGCTTCGGCTTCGGCTGGCAGGGTTTCGGCGCGATCGTGTTCAGTTGTTTCCTGGTGGCGCTGTCCGGCATCGACCTGCGCACCCGCCTGCTGCCCGACCAGTTGACCCTGCCACTGATGTGGCTCGGCCTGATCGGCAGCATGGACAACCTGTACATGCCGGCCAAACCCGCTCTGCTCGGCGCTGCGGTCGGCTATTTCTCGCTGTGGTCGGTGTGGTGGCTGTTCAAGCAGATCACCGGCAAGGAAGGCATGGGCCATGGCGATTTCAAGCTACTGGCCGCGATCGGCGCCTGGTGCGGCCTGAAGGGCATCCTGCCGACCATCCTGATCTCGTCGCTGGTCGGTGCGATCCTAGGGTCGCTGTGGCTGGCAGCCAAGGGCCGCGACCGCGCCACGCCGATCCCGTTCGGCCCCTACCTGGCGATCGCCGGCTGGATCACCTTCTTCTGGGGCACGGAGATCGTGGAGACCTACATGCGCTGGTCGGGACTGCGCTGACGGAGCCTGCGGCTTGACTGATTTCGTCGTCGGCCTGACCGGAGGCGTGGCCTCCGGCAAGAGCGAACTGAGCCGCCGCTTCGAGGCCAAGGGTATCGTCGTCGCCGATGCCGACCTCGCCGCCCGCGCAGTCGTCGCGCCGGGCCATCCGGCGCTGGCGCAGATCGTGGCGCGCTTCGGGCCGCAGATCCTGCAGGACGATGGACAACTCGACCGCGCCGCCTTGCGCCAGCGCATCTTCGAGGACACGACGGCGCGCCGCGACCTGGAAGCGATCACCCATCCCGCCATCCGCCGGTTATTGCAGGAACAGTGCCGCGAGGCCGCAGGACCGTATGCGATCGCGGCCATTCCCCTACTGACCGAAGTCGGCGCACGCACCGCCTATCCCTGGCTCGACCGGATCCTGGTGATCGACGCCCCCGAGGCGCTGCAACACGCGCGCCTGATGCAGCGCGACGGCATCACCGCCGACCTGGCGCAGCGTATGCTCGCGGCGCAAGCGACCCGCGCCGCGCGCCTGGCCATCGCCGACGACGTGGTGGTCAACGACGGCGCTGCGACGGAACTGCAGGAAGCGGTGGAGAAGCTGGACAGGCAGTACCGTGCGCTGGCTGCGGCCAAGGCGTCAGCTTCTTTGTAGGTAGTCACCCTTGTTCCCTTTTGGGATCAGCTGCGTTCAATCTTTACCGGGAACGCCCGGTCGCGGCTGAAGCCGCTCCTACGAGATGGACGAAGCGTCGTCGCCAGCCTCACGCCGGCTTGAACCACAGCGTCGCCACCACGCCCTTGGTCGCGCCCGGACGGACGTTGACCTGCCAGCCGTAGAGGTCGCAGAGCCGGCTGACGATCGACAGGCCGATGCCGCCGCCCTGCGAATGGCCGGCATGGGTGCCGCGGTAGCCGCGCTGGAACAGCTTGGCCGCGTCCTCCTCGCTCAGGCCCGGGCCCGAGTCGATCACCTGCACCGCGTCGCTCAGCACCCGCACCACCACCTGCCCTTCCTGGGTGTACTTGACCGCATTGCCGATTAGATTGCCCAGCGCCACCGACAGCGCCGCTTCCGGCGCATCGATGGTCAGGTTGCGCTCGCCCTCCAGCAGCAGCTGCAAGGGCTTGCCGCCCAGCTGTGCGCGATGCGATTCGATCAGTTGCTCGGCGACCTTGGCAACGTTGCTGTGGCCCTGCCCGCGCTCGTTGCGCGACAGCAGCAGCAGCGACCCGATCAGATCGCTGCACTGCTGTTCGGCACGCTGGATGCGCTGCAGGCGCTGCAGCACCTTCTCGTCGAGATTGGGCCGGGTCAGCAGCAGCTCGGTCGCGCCGCGGATCACCGCCAGCGGCGTACGCAACTCATGGCTGACGTCGGCGTTGAACTCGCGGTCGCGCTGCACCACTTCGGTGAGCCGCGCCGAGTAGTCGTCCAGCGCCTCGGCCAGCTGGCCGACCTCGTCGTCGGGAAAGTGCGGCGCCAACGGCTTGGGATCGCTGCTGCCGCGATAGGCGCGCAGGCGCGCGGCCAGGTCCGACACCGGCCGCATCACCCGCGACGCCGACCACCAGCCGATCACCAGCGACAACGCGCTGAACACCAGCACCGACAGGATCAGGGTGCGCTTGAGCTGCACCTCGCCCTGCATGGTCTGGGTCAGGTCGTAGGCCATGAAGAACCACGCGTCCGGGGTCTTGCGGACACCGACCTTGTAGGCGAACGCTTTGCCATCGGCGTCGGTACCCGACATCATGTGGATGCCGTCGCTCAGACGCTCCCATTCCGGGAAATCGCGACGCAGGCCATCCAGCTTGTCGGGGCGATAGACGAAGCCCTTCATCTGCTGGACCGGGATCGCCAGGTTGCGCCCACCGCTGGCCACGTAGCTGCGCCAGGACGCTTCCAGGTTGCGGTTCATCACGTCCTCGACCAGCTGGTTCTCCACGCGCGCGCGCGCCCAGTTGGTGGCGAACGCGAACAGCGCGGTCAGGCCGAAGCCCAACAGCACGAACGAGAGGATGATGCGGCTGCGGAGACGGCGGCGGTAGCGCCCGCGCCGCCGCACGACCCGCGGCAACGCCGGCGCTTCAGGCATCGGGCGCGGCGATGCGGTAGCCGATGCCGTGGCGGGTCTGGATCATCGGCACGTCGAACGGCTTGTCCACCACCGCGCGCAGGCCGTGGATATGCACGCGCAGCGAATCGGAGTCGGGCAACTCCTCGCCCCACACGCGAGTCTCCAGCTCCTGCCGGGTCACCACCGCCGGAGCGGCCTCCATCAGCGCCTGCAGGATCTTCAGCGCGGTGGGATTGAGCTGCAGCAGCTTGCCCTGGCGGCGCACTTCCAGCGTATCCAGGTTGTATTCCAGGTCGCCGGTCTCCAGCACCCGGGTGTGCACGCCCTTGCCGCGACGCGACAGCGCGTTGAGCCGCACTTCCACTTCCTGCAGCGCGAACGGCTTGATCAGATAGTCGTCGGCACCGGAATCGAAGCCGGCCAGCTTGTTGTCCAGCGAGTCGCGCGCGGTGAGCATCAGCACCGGGGTCTGCTTGCGCGCCTCGTTGCGCAGCTTGCGGCAAACCTCGATGCCGTCCATGCCCGGCAGGTTGAGGTCGAGCACGATCGCGTCGAACTCGTGCACCACCGCCAGGTGCAGACCAGTGACACCATCGGCGGCGAAATCGACGGTATGGCCACGATCCTCGAGGTAGTCGCCCAGATTGGCAGCGATGTCGCTGTTGTCTTCGATCACTAGAATTCGCACCAACATTTACCCCGTCAGTCGTACTACTTGCCAGTGGAGGGCGCCATATCGATACCGCGCCTCCTCGTTGTCCATGACGATATGCCGCCACGGTCCTGCAATGCATTTTGGTGAATGCTCAGCGACGCCTCGCCTCGCGGCCCACCTGGCGGTTCGCTGCGTCAGACAGCGCCTCACCCCGATTAGTTCTTACATCGGCGCAGAGCGCTCTGCAGGGGCGCGAACATCACGCCCAGCGGTCGCAAGCTTGCGCCCAGACACGATCGCCTACTCTCTGCGAACGTTTGTACCGTCTCGATCGCTGGCGGATTGTACTGAGTTGCCGCGCGAACACTTTCTTCACGTTCATGGGCGCCTCACCTTGGCTCCTTGCTTTCACGCACGTCCCCGCATCGCTCCCTGCCGCATGTAGTGCCTGGCAATGTAGCTTTCGCCGAAACATTGCCGCAAGCACACGCCCGACATAGCCCGCTCCGCCACGTTCCCAACAAAAAGACCCAGGCAGCGAGACTGCCTGGGCCGAAAGTTTTCTATCCCGATTACCGTTCCTGCTGAGGAGGGCAGAGCTGCGGTCCGAAGAAGCTTACGCAGTGCGGAATTAAACCGGTGTTAAGCCAGAACCCGTGGCCACAGATTCCGCTAACCCGCTGATTTCTTTCGCTTCAGGCAAGCTTCGAGGTGTTCGATGACCTTGCCGGCGATATCCAGTCCGCAGACCGTCTCGATGCCTTCCAGACCCGGCGTGGAGTTGACCTCCAGCACCAGCGGGCCCCGCCTGGAGCGAATCAGGTCGACGCCGGCCACGCCCAGTCCCAGCGCCTTGGCCGAGCGGACCGCCACCTCCTGTTCGCCGCGGCTGGCCGTGGTGCGCTCGGCGGTGCCGCCCAGATGCAGGTTGGAGCGGAAGTCGCCCTCCGGCGCGGTGCGGCGCATCGCCGCCACCACTTGGTTGCCGACCACGAAGCAGCGCAGGTCGGCGCCCTCGGCCTCGCCGATGAATTCCTGCACCAGGAAGTTGGCATACAGCCCGCGCAGTGCCTCCACCACGCCGCGCGAGGCGCTGGCCTTCTCGGTCAGGATCACCCCGGTGCCCTGGGTTCCTTCGTTCAACTTCACCACATGCGGTGGCGGGCCGAGCATGGACAGCAGGTCGCCGGTGTCGTCCGGGTTGTCGCCGAACACGGTCATCGGCATGTCGATGCCCTTGGCCGCCAGCAACTGGTGTGCACGCAGCTTGTCGCGGGCGCGCAGGATGGCGTCGGAGGGATTGGGCGTACAGACGCCCATCATTTCCAGTTGGCGCAGCACCGCGGTGCCGTAGCGGGTGACCGAGTTGCCGATGCGCGGGATCACCGCGTTGTAGCCGGTGATCGGCTTGCCCTTGTAATGCATGGTGAAGGCGCCGGCGGCGATGCGCATGTAGCAGCGCAGCGGGTCCAGCACCCGCACCGTGTGCCCGCGTTCGCGGCCGGCCTCGACCAGGCGCCGGGTCGAGTACAGCTTGGTGTTGCGGGACAGGATGGCGAGCTTCATCGAGGGCGGCGGCGGTGGCAGGCCCGGCATCATACGTCGCGTCACCGGCACTGCGATGCCGCGCGTCGTCGCAGCCGCCGCCGGCACAGCAGGCCGAGGATGCGCGGTGATCGCCATCACCCACGGTCCGCGCGCTGTCCCACAGCCGACATCGGACCGCCCCGAAACGTTCACAAAACCGTTGCATCGTGGCGGGCGGGCCGCGTCTCGGCCCGGTATACCGGCTGCCCGCGCCCCGCGCGGCAGGTCCGGCACGTCTCCCCCTCATGATTGGTGACTTTCGATGACCCCCACTTCCAGATCCTTGCGCCCGCACGCGCTGGTGCTTGCCGTTGCGTCCGCCCTGCCGGCCTTCGCCGCGCTGGCCGAGACCGCGCCGGCCGCCGCCACCGCAACCGCCGATGCGGCGGCCAGCGCGAGCGGCAACGATGCCACGATGCTCGACGCGATCACCGTCGTGTCCAGCGGCACCACCCGCCAGGTGCAGCGCATCACCCGTGAGGACATCGGAATCGCCGCTCCCGGCACCAGCGCGCTGAAGGTGCTGGACAAGCTGCCGGGCGTGCAGTTCCAGTCGGCCGACCCGTTCGGCGCCTACGAATGGTCCACCGCGATCAGCCTGCACGGCTTCGACCAGAGCCGGCTCGGCTTCACCCTGGACGGCGTGCCGCTGGGCAACATGAGCTACAGCGTCAGCGACGGCCTGCAGGTGACCCGCGCGATCATTTCCGAGAACGTGGCCTCGGTGGAACTGGCGCAGGGCGCCGGCGGCCTGGGCACGCCGTCGAGCAGCAACCTCGGCGGCACCGTGCGCTACTACTCCGCCGATCCGGATACCGACGCCGGCATCCGCTTCAGCCAGACCCTCGGTTCCGACAGCACCCGCCGCACCTACCTGCGCGGCGACACCGGCGACATCCACGGCTTCTCGCTGTACACCTCGCTGGTGCACGGCGAAATGGACAAGTGGAAGGGCTACGGCAACAACGAGTACAACCAGGCCAATGCCAAGGCGCTGTACCAGTGGGGCGACGGCAACCGGGTCAGCCTGTACCTGGACAGCTCGCACCGCAAGGAATACGACATCATGGACCTGTCGCTGACCTCGCAGCGGGTCCTCGGCTGGGACTGGGACTACCTGATGCCGGACTGGAACAGCGCGGTGCAGATCGCCAACGCGCTCAACGGCAAGGGCAGCTATCCGGCCAGCCTCAACGGCCTGCCCGCCGACTACGGCAAGGCCGATGCGTCCTACTACTCCGGCGCCGGCCTGCGCCGCGACAACCTGGCCGCGCTCAGCGGCGCGTTCAACCTCGGCGGCAGCGCCACGCTGAACCTGACCGGCTACTACCACGACAACAACGGCGAAGGCCAGTGGACCACGCCGTACGCCGCGTCCTCGGCCAGCGTGCCGCTGTCGATGCGCACCACCGACTACCGTCTGAACCGCCATGGCATCACCGGCTCGCTGAACTTCACCGTGGCCGGCAACGAGATCGAGATCGGCGGCTGGTACCAGAACGCCAAGACCGTGCAGGAGCGCAACTACTTCCTGCTCGACGGCCCGTTCACCGATCTGTACTACTTCAACAAGAACGGCACCCTGTTCGCGCGTGGTTTCGCCCAGCACTACGACACCGACACCACCATGTTCTACGCGCAGGACACGCTGCGCCTGATGGACGAGCGCCTGACCCTGAACTTCGGCGCCAAGAAGCTGATCGTCGACACCACCGCGCAGTCGCAGGTGCCGTCCGCGTCCAACGCCGCCGGCGAAATCAAGGCCGACTCCGACCTGCTGCCGCAGGTGGGCGCCAACTTCAAGATCGACGAGCACCAGGAGGTCTACGCCTCCTACAACAAGAACATGGCCGGCTTCGGCTTCACCCCGTTCCAGGAGTCGCAGGCCGCATTCAATGCGATCAAGGGCTCGCTGGAGCCGGAGACCGCGCAGACCTACGAACTGGGCTACCGCGTGCGCGGTGCCGGCGTGGAAGCGTCGCTGGCGCTGTATCACACCACCTTCGACGACCGCCTGCTGGTGACCTCGCCGTGCAGCGCGATCCAGACCTGCTCGGCCACACTCAACAACGTCGGCTCGGTGCGCAGCCAGGGCGCCGACCTGGCGGTGATCTGGCGTCCGATCGAACAACTGCGCTGGCTGAACTCGCTGTCCTATGACGATTCGACCTACCAGGACGACTACCTCAACGGCGGCGTGGTGGCCACCTCCGGCAAGCGCGTGGTCGGCATCCCCGAGTGGATGTTCTCCAGCAGCCTGGCCTACGAGAACGCCGGCTGGCACGCCTCGCTGGACGGCAAGTACACCGGCCGCCGCTACATCAGCTACCTCAACGACTCGTCGGTGCCCAGCTACTGGCGCTTCGACCTGAGCGCCGGCTACGACTTCGGCCAGGTCGGCATGTTCCAGAACCTGGGCCTGAGCGCGAACGTCACCAACCTGTTCGACAAGCGCTACTTCGCCACCGTCGGCACCAACGGCTACGTCGTCTCCGACCCCAACGGCTACAACCAGACGCTGATGGCCGGCGCGCCGCGCCAGTTCTTCGTCACCTTCAGCGGCAAGTTCTGAGCCGAGGCGACACCGCCAGTGAAGGCACCCTGCGCCGCCGCTGCACCTGCAGCGGCGGCGTTTGTTTTTGGGTCATGCAAACGTGCGGAGTGCTGTAGATCAGCCAGCGAAGAATAGGCTGGTGTGTCACGCGCGCGAAGCGGTCGCGGCTGAAGCCGCTCCTACGATAGCCGGATGGCCCGTAGGAGCGGCTTCAGCCGCGACCCAATACCGCCAGCAACAACCAAGCCCCACGCTGAAAGGCGGCGACCGCTACGCGTCGACCGTGCGGCCGATCGCCGGATCGCTCATGCTGGGGCGGCCGGTTTCGATGTGTCCGGCCAGACGCCGGCGCCATTGCGGCAAGGTCGCACTGTCGATGGTCAGGTCGTACCAGTGGTGCTGCGCCTGCAGCGGCAGGCGCAGCAGGGTGCGTTCGCCGGCGGCCAGCGTGAGCGCCTGCGCGTCGCCATCGCGGCGATACCCGTCGCGCACGCGCAGCGCGCACGGCTGCGTGCCAGCATTGGCCAGCGACAGCAGCAGGCACTGCGCGGCGGCATCGTAGTCGGCCTCCGCCTGTAGCCCGGCATCGCCGATCCCGTCGCCATGGAACTCGCGCAGGAACCCGTTGGGCCCGTGCACGCGCAACGCGTAGCCGGCATCGGCGGCATCGCCGCGCCACGCGCGCGCATCCTGCAGCTCGCTGCCGGCGGCGAGCGTGTAGAACCAGGGCCCGGCCACGCCATCGTCGGCATAGACATTGAGCGCCACGCCGGCCGCGCCGCGGTTGCGCATGCGCAGGACCCGCGCCTGCGGCTGCACCTGCAGCCGCACGTCGAAGTCGTAGGGCAACGCGCGCGCCGGGCGCTGGCCAGGCTCCTGTACCGGCAGCGCCTGTTGCGCAGGACGCTGCGGCGGCGGCAGCGTCGCGGTGGCGTCGATGCGGGCGATGTAGTCGCGGGTGTCCGGCAACGCCACCGGCGCCGGATCGTGGCCGACGAAGTCCAGCGTGGAGGTCAGATCGCCGGCGACGGCGCGGCGCCAGGGATTGATGTTCGGCTCCATCACGCCGAAACGGCGTTCGAGGAAGCGCAGCACGGAGGTGTGGTCGAACACCTGCGAGTTCACCCAACCACCGCGGCTCCACGGCGACACCACCAGCATCGGCACCCGTGGCCCCAGGCCGACCGGCACGCCGTGATAGTCCTCGCCGTGCAGATCCACGTTGCTGGCGCCCAGCTCTGGCCGGATCGCCGGCAGCGCCGGCGGCACGTGGTCGAAGAAGCCGTCGTTCTCGTCGTAGTTGATCAGGAACACCGTCTTCGACCAGACCTCCGGCGAGGCCGCCAGCACCTCCAGCAGGCGTGCGCTCAAGGATTCGCCATAGGCCGGCGTCGCCTCGGGATGCTCGCTGAGCAGGTACGGCGCCACGATCCACGACACCTGCGGCAGCGTGCCGGCGCGCACGTCGCGCGCGAACGCCGCCACCAGATGTTCGCCGCGCGAGGCCTTGGCGTTGTCGGCGGTGGAGCCGGGCACGATGGCGCGGCCACGGCGGTACAGCGGCGAGGCGCGGTCCAGCTTGCGAAAGTTGGCGAAGTACGGATGGCTGTTGTCGCCGTAGTTGTCGAACTCCTGATAGACCTGCCAGCTGACGCCGGCCGCCTGCAGGCGCTCGGAGTAGGTGCTCCAGGTGTAGCCGGGAAAGCGCGGATTGTCGCGCGCCATGTCCGCGGTCCAGTTGCCGTCGTCGCGGTTGTTCACCGCCTGCTCGCCGTCGTTGCCGACGCTCAGCCCGCTGGTGCCGGTGAACATGTACATACGGTTGGGATTGGTCGGGCCGAACAGCGAGGCGTGGTAGCCGTCGCAAATGGTGAAGGCGTCGGCCAGCGCGTAGTAGAACGGCAGATCCTCGCGCTGGAAGTGCCCCATGCTCATGGCGCTCTTCTGCGCGATCCAGGCGTCTTGGTGTTTCCAGGTTTCGTGCGAGCCCTTCCAGTCGTGGTTGAGATCCTTCATCCACTGCGCGCTGCTGGTCTGGCTGTTGAGCCGGAACGGCAGCACATAGCGATCGCTGCCCTTGCGCTCGGGCTGGTACCACACAGGCTTGCCGCTGGGCAGCCGCAGCGGCCGCGGATCACCATAGCCGCGCACCCCGCGCAGGCAGCCGAAGTAATGATCGAAGGACCGGTTCTCCTGCATCAGGATCACCACGTGCTGCACGTCCTGCACCGTACCGGTGACCCGCGCCGGCGGCACAGCCAGTGCACTGCGGATGACGCCCGGCAACAGCGGCATGGCCGCGCCGGCCCCCAGGGCCAGGGACGCGCGGGCGAGGAAACGACGACGGCTGTGTTCGACCACGGGAAGCAGGACCGGCAACGAGCAAACGCTCAGGCGTCGGCCAGCCTAGCGCTGGTCGATGAAGCGGGTTTGACAGTCGGCCAGCGGCTGTCGAACAGCCGACGGTCGCGACGCGCCAGCGACCAGACACCGCGCATCGAGGACATGGCACCGCCTCACCGCTCAGCATTGGTTCGACAAGACAATGAGAGAAAGGCGACATGACCACCCTGATCCTCGCCCGCCATGGGCATGTCGACTGGATTGCACCCGAACGCTTCCGCGGGCGCGCGGAACTGCCGCTATCGACGCTTGGTGAGCTGCAGGCCGCGGTGCTGGCCACGCGCGTCGCGCAAAGCTGGGCACCGGACGCGATCTACACCAGCCCACTGTCGCGGTGCGTACGGACCGGTGCTGCGATCGCGCGGACGACCGGCGTGCCGGCCAAGATCCTGCAGGACCTGTCGGACATCGACTACGGCCAGTGGCAGGGGCTGACGCACGACGAAGTGGCTGCGCGCTGGCCCGAGAGCGCGCGTACCTGGTTTCAGACGCCCGACCTCGCACTCATTCCAGGAGGCGAAACGCTGGCGGACGTGCTGGTTCGCGCCATGAAGGTGCTGCACAACATCCTGCATCATCACAGCGGCCAGACCGTCGTGCTGGTCGGCCACGACAGCATCAACCGGGTCCTCCTCCTGCAATGCCTCGGGCTGCCGCTGGCGCGCTACTGGCGCATCAAGCAGGAGCCGTGTTGCGTGAATGAAATCGCGATCGAGGAAGGCAACTTCACCCTGCATCGCCTCAACGAAACCCATCACACGCTCGGGCTTCGCGTCTAGTGCAATCCAACGCCCTTGCTTGCGGCGTTGGAAGGCACTGCCGTGCAGGCAATCGCGGTCGCGATTCACGACGATCCCATTTGTCCTAGCTGCTTCGCCAGCGCCGCGACCTCCGCGATGGCCTTCTCTCGAATGGCCGTCACGTCGCCGAGCGCCGTGCCTTCCGCACGCACCGCTCGCACGTCAGAAAGACCAATCAGGGACAGGATGGTTTTCAAGTAGGGCAATAGGTAATCGTAATTTGCGCCATCGCCGTGCGAATAGATGCCTCCGCTGGCGACAAGTGCGATCACCTGTTTCCCCGCCGGCAGAAGGCCTTGCGGCCCCTCTGGGGTATAGCGAAAGGTCTTGCCGGCACACACCACATAGTCGAGCCATGCCTTGACCGAGGCCGGCAACGAGAAGTTGTACATCGACAAGCCCATGACGATGACGTCGGCCTGTTCCACCTCGCGGATCAGTGCATCGCAGAGCGCCGCGGCCGCGTCGTCCGCCTGTTCCGGCCGGCCGAGATACAGAGGAAGCATCTCCGGCTGCATCGCCGGCAAGGGTTCCTTGACCAGGTCGCGCTGCACCACCACGGTCGCTGGATGGGCAAGCAGGTGCGCTTGCACGTAGGCATGCACCATTGCACGGGAAATCGAGCCAGACACATTGATGCTGCTGTTGAGAACGAGAAGCCGTGTCATCGAGAAACTCCGTCAGGAAAGATGCGCTACGCTAACGAAGCTCGAAAACTTAAAAAACTGCTGCCAACCTGATGATGACCATCAAGATTCCAGATGGAGATGCGTTCTCGCTCGATCAACTGCGCATTTTCATCGCGGCAGCCGACCACGGAAGTTTTTCTGCTGCGGCACGCGCACTGGGCAAGGCGCAATCGTTGGTGAGCCACAGCATTCAACGCATGGAAGAGCAACTGGGCGTGACGCTTTTTGACCGAAGCGCCTACCGCCCTGCGATCACGAGCGCCGGCAGCGCCCTCCTGACTCGGGCACGTCGCATCTGCGACGAGGTGAATGTGTTCCAGGCGCTGTCGAGAGACCTGGCGTCTGGCGCCGAGGCCGAAGTCAGGCTGGCCGTGGACACGCTGTTCCCGATGTGCGACCTCTACCGCGCCTTACGCGCGTTCAGCACTGCCTGGCCAGCCGTTTCGCCCAGCGTGCTCATGCACAACGCAGGCGAGGCGGCGGAAAAGGTGCTGGACCGAAAGGCCAGCATCGGCTTGTTGGACGGGACGTCCGAGGTTCACCCCGAGCTGGAGGCGGTGACCGTGGCCACCGTGCCCATCATTACCGTGGCCTCGGCACGTCATCCTTTGGCCGCGATCGCGAAGACCGTCGCAGCGGAAGACCTGAAGGACCATGTGCAAATCGCATTGCTCGATCCAGCGGCAAGATCCAGAACGGACATGTCCTTCCATTCGCCCAATGTCTGGCACATCGACGACCTGGGCGCCGCCTACGGCATGTTGCTCGCCGGACTGGGATGGGGAGGCATGCCACAGCACATGGTGATCAACGACCTGGCGGCGGAACGGCTCGTCGAATTGGCCTCCGCGACCTGGAAATCCGATCAAACGCTTCGAATCACGGTGGCGAAACGCAAAGACGCCACGCTTCGGCCCGCAGCGGACTGGTTGTGGCGCCGGCTTGCGGGGATCGATTCCGATGGTCCAGACCCACAAGCTCCTTTGTCCCCGTGCATGGAACGCGTTCGCTAGCGCCAGCGGAATGCAGGCAAGTGCCAGACGCGCAGCATCGGCCGGTGACCAGAGAGGGTGGACGAGGACGATACGAGCCGAGTCGCCGTTGCGGACTGGGGCATCACCCAGACGCGTACAAGGTGACCAGAACGGCGTGACAGCGGGAACGGCGCAGGACATTCAACCGCTCGATTGCGGAGCGGCCCGGCGATTGCGGAGCGCGCACTTTGTCCGGGACGCTTGCAGGACATGGAGCGGGCGATGGGAATCGAACCCACGTCAGTAGCTTGGGAAGCTACAGCTCTACCATTGAGCTACGCCCGCGTTGCCGGTGCAGTCTATGCGTTGGGACGGGGGTTGCGCAAGAAATCGGCGCGATGCGGGCTGCAGCGCGCCATGGTGCCGAAGCAGCCGGCGATCATGAGCCGGCAATGCGAAAGGGACTTCAGTCCCGACGGCTCGCACTCCGAGACGTCGGGGCTGAAGCCCCTCCCACAACAGGCATTGCTGCCCTTATACGGCACATCGCTCACCCTACCCTGCCCGGCACGCAGCCGGGCAAGGCGGGTGACGTCGGGCAGTGCTTAGAAGCTGCCGCCGAAGTTCACGAACAGCGAGGTGTCGTGCGCGCGCGACTGGCCGGTGGTGGTGGCGATGCCGACGTTGCTCTCAAAGCCCCACAGCTTGGTCCGCGCGCCCAGCACCACCGACGCGTAGTTGCGGTCGAAGTCGATGCCCGGCACCGCGTACTCGCCCAGGTCGGACATGGTCTGCAGCCACGCGGTGGCTTCCTGGTTCTTCTTGAACTCGTGGTCGTAGGTGGCCTGCAGGTACGGCTTCACCGTGCCGGCGTCGATGCTGGCCTTCCAGCCGATGCGGCCGACCATCGACTCGACGTCGCGGTCGCTGTAGCCCAGCGCGCTGGAGTTGGGGTTGCTCTCGGTGTAGCCGTCGAGCTTGACCTTCTGCCAGATCGCCGCGGCCACCGGGCCGTGCTTGAAGCTGCCTTCGCCGAACTCGTAGCCGCCCTGCAGCGCCGCGGTCAGGTTGCTGCCGTCCGGCGAGCCCTTGTGCTCGATGGTGGCCGGGCCGAGGTTGACCTTGCGGGTGACGTCGTAGCTCAGCCAGGTGTAGCTGACCTGGGCGTTGACCCAGGCATGCTCGCCGTACCAGCCAGCGAAGCCGCCAAGGGTGCTGTCGTCCTGGGTGTAGTCGCCGCCGCGGTTGCCGAAGTCGGCATCGGTGCGACCGAAGCCGCCGAAGCCGCCGAACACCCACTCGCCACGCGACCAGTCCACGCCGAACAGGCCGGCCGGCGCCATGCCGTCGTACAGATCGCCGTGCTGGTAGCGCTGCATGTCGCCGCGCAGGTTGCCCCACCAGCGCACGCCGTCCGCCTCCGGGCGGCCATCGACGTGCCAGGCGACCTGGTCCGCGCGCGAGCGGCCGACCATCTGCGCCGAGTGGGTCAGGATCTGCTGAGTGCGCGGGCCTTCCAGGATCGACAGCGCGTACTGCGCCAGCAGTTCGTGGGTGCGGCCGGTCGGATGCACGCCGTCGGCGAACACGTAGGTGTCGGCCGCATCGGCGCTGACGTAGCTGGTCGGGTTGCAGGTCAGCGACTGCGCGGTAACCTGCGGCTGGCAGGCGGTGCCGGTGACATTGGTGAAGCCGTAGGTGCCCGGGTTGGCCACCACTTCCTGCAGCAGGTGGAAGGTATCGACCGGGATCACCCGCAGCCCGGCGCTCTTGAGGCCGGAGAACAGCGCGGTGTTGTAGGCGGTGGCCAGCGCGGTGCCCTGCGCCATCGCCGCGGCGCCACCGGCGCGGAAGCGCGGGGTGATGCCGACGTCGGGCAGGTTGTTGACCATGACGTAGCGCGCGCCCGCATTCTGCAGGCTGGCGACGATGCCCACCTCGGCGGTCACCGCATTGCCGATGGTGGCCTGCACCGGCGCACCGCCGGCGATCGCGAACAGGTCGTTGGCGCCGCCCCACACCGAGTACAGCGCATTCGGGTCGGCCTTGCCGCCGTTGGCCGCCAGGTAGTTGCTGGCCTGGGTCGCCAGCGACGGCGCCACGCCCAGGGCGCTCGCGTTGGCCACGCCGACGCGGGCATTGCCGGCGGCATAGTCGTCGCCGATCTGGCCGTTGCCGTTGGCGGCAGCGTTGGTGCCGTAGTACTGGGCCACGTACTGCGCCCAGACGAAGTCCGGGTTGGTGGTGAACTGGCCGGTCACCGCCTGCACCGAGGCCGGCAGCAGCGGACGGTAGTAGCCGGCGTCGGTGAGGCTGTCGCCGAAGAACACGGTGCGGCTGTAGGTGGTGGACTGCGCGAACGCAGGCGCGGCGGCGAGCACGATCGCGGCGGCGAGCAGCGAGCGGAGCGGACGGACGGACGAAGTCATGGAAGCCCTCCCGGGCAGAAATGGAACACAGAAATGGAACACGAAGTGGAACGAAACCGAGGTGCGGCCGCACCATACGTCGCCGCATGGCCGACATCATTTCACCTCTGCCGGACACGCTCACGTTGCACTGCCGCAAGAACACGACTCGCACGCCGGTGGGCGCGCATTGCACAATGATGGCATGAACATCGAATTGAACGGCAGACAATGCACGCTGGCGCCGGCCACCACGGTGGCCGCGCTGCTGCAGGCCGAGGGGCTGGGACAGCGACGGGTCGCGGTCGAGGTCAACGGCGAGATCGTGCCGCGCGGGGCACACGCCGCGCACGAACTGCATGCCGGCGACCGGGTCGAGATCGTGCACGCGCTGGGCGGGGGCTGAATCGCGCCGCCGCGCGCCGCGGCGCGGACTCGGCAGGGCCGGTGCGATGGGCGATAATCCGCCGATGAACGCTCCCGCCCCCCACGATGCGCTGGTGATCGCCGGCAAACCCTACCGTTCGCGCCTGCTCACCGGCACCGGCAAGTTCGCCGATCTCGAACAGACCCGCCTGGCCACCGAGGCCGCCGCCGCGCAGATCGTCACCGTGGCGATCCGCCGCAGCAACATCGGCCAGAACCCGGGCGAGCCCAACCTGCTCGACGTGCTGCCGCCGGAGCAGTACACCATCCTGCCCAACACCGCCGGCTGCTACACCGCGGAGGATGCGGTACGCACCTGCCGGCTGGCGCGCGAACTGCTCGACGGCCACAACCTGACCAAGCTGGAAGTGCTGGGCGACCAGCGCACGCTGTTCCCGGACGTGGTGCAGACCCTCAAGGCCGCCGAAATGCTGGTGGCCGACGGCTTCGAGGTGATGGTCTATACCAGCGACGACCCGATCCTGGCCAAGCGCCTGGAGGAGATCGGCTGCGTGGCGGTGATGCCGCTGGCCGCGCCGATCGGCTCCGGCCTGGGCATCCAGAACCGCTACAACCTGCTGGAGATCATCGACAACGCCAAGGTGCCGATCATCGTCGACGCCGGCGTCGGCACCGCCTCGGACGCGGCGATCGCGATGGAGCTGGGCTGCGACGGCGTGCTGATGAACACCGCCATCGCCGGCGCGCGCAATCCGGTGCTGATGGCTAGCGCCATGCGCAAGGCGGTGGAAGCCGGCCGCGAGGCGTTCCTGGCCGGGCGCATCCCGCGCAAGCGCTACGCCAGCGCCTCCTCGCCGGTCGATGGGCTGATCGGGTGAGGCCGCAGGCATGACCGACCCGTTCTCCAGCGCCGGCGCCAAGACCCCGCCGAAACCCTTCACCGTCGAGGAGGGGCACCGCCAGGTGCGCAGCTTCGTGCTGCGCCAGGGCCGCTTCACCCCGGCCCAGCAGCGTGCGTTCGACGCGTTGTGGCCGCGCTTCGGCCTGGATTACAGCGGCCAGCCGCGCGATCTGGACGCCACCTTCGGTCGCAGCGCGCCCAAGGTGCTGGAGATCGGCTTCGGCAACGGCGCCGCCTTGCGGCATGCCGCGCAGCACGACCCCAGCCGCGACTACATCGGCATCGAGGTGCATGCGCCGGGCGTCGGCCGCCTGCTCAATGCGCTGGCCGAGGACGGTGCCAACCATGTGCGCCTGTACCACCACGACGCGGTGGAGGTGCTGCAGCACGAGATCGCCGACGGCAGCCTGGACGAGGTGCGCATCTACTTCCCCGACCCCTGGCACAAGAAGCGCCACAACAAGCGGCGCCTGCTGCAGCCGGCCTTCGCCGCGCTGCTGGTACGCAAGCTGCGCGATGGCGGCCGCCTGCACTGCGCCACCGACTGGGCCGACTATGCCGAGCAGATGTGGGACGTGCTCGACGCCACCCCCGGCCTGGTCAACCGCGCCGGCCCGCGCGGCCACGTGCCGCGCCCGGACTGGCGCCCGCAGACCCACTTCGAGACCCGCGGCCAGAATCTGGGGCATGGGGTGTGGGATTTGTTGTATGACAAGCCGGGATTGGGGAGTCGGGATTCGGGATGAAGAGCGAATCCGCCACGTTCCGGACACAATGCATCCGCGGCATGCCATTACCGCGGCCGGTGCCGGTTAGCGCCGTTAGCTAATCCCGAATCTCCAATCCCCAATCCCGGCCACCAATGGATACCGCGCTGACGCTGACCACCGATATGAAGCTCGTGCTCGGGCTGGTGGGCTTCACCATGGCGATGTTCGTGTTCGAGCGGATCCGTGCCGACGTGGTGGCGCTGGTGGTGCTGGTGGTGCTGGGGGTGACCGGGTTGATCGCGCCGGAGGAGCTGTTCAGCGGTTTCTCCGGTAATGCGGTGATGAGCATCATCGCCACCACCATCCTCGGTGCCGGGCTGGAGCGTACCGGTGCGCTGAACCGGCTGGCGTCGTGGCTGCTGCGCCGCGCGCGCGGAGTCGAGGAGCGGCTGATGCTGCTCACCACCGCCATCGCCGGGCTCAATTCCTCGTTCATGCAGAACCCCTCGGTGATGGCGCTGTACCTGCCGGTGGCCTCGCGCCTGGCCGGACGCACCGGGCTGACCCTGCAGCGGCTGCTGCTGCCGATCGCCGCGGCCATCGTGATGGGCGGCGCACTGACCATGGTCGGCAACTCGCCGCTGATCCTGCTCAACGATCTGCTGCAGTCGGCCAACAACAACCTGCCTTCGGGCATGGCCACCATCGAGCCGCTGCGCATGTTCGCGCCGCTGCCGATCGGCGTGGCGCTGCTGCTGGCCTCGCTGATCTACTTCCGCGTGCGCGGCGACAAGGCGCTGGCCGAAGAAGAGCGACTGATCAACGACGGCGTCACCCCGGCGCGCACCGAGAGCTACTTCGCGCGTACCTACGGCATCGAAGGCGATGTGTTCGAACTGATCGTCAGCGCCGACAGCCCGCTGGTCGGCATGACCCTCGGCGAAGCCGAGACCGTGCACAACGCCCCCCTGCTGCTGGCCCTGAAGACCGGCAACGACACCCGCCTGGCACCGCCGGCGGACATGCGCATCTGGGTCGGCAGCGTGCTCGGGGTGATGGGCGCGCGCCAGCAGGTCGCCGATTTCGCGCAGAACCAGTTCCTGCGCCTGTCCTCGCGCCTGCGCAACCTGGGCGACCTGTTCAACCCCAGCCGCGCCGGCATCTCCGAGGCGGTGATCCCGCCGACCTCGCGCTTCATCGGCAAGAGCGCGGCCGAGTTGCGGCTGCGCAAGCAGGCCGGCATCAGCCTGCTGGCGATCAACCGCGACAAGCAGGTGATCCGCGAGGACGTGCGCAAGGTGCCGCTGCGCGCCGGCGACATGCTGGTGTTCCACAGCATCTGGCAGGACCTGGCGCAGGCCTCGGAGAGCCGCGATTTCGTGGTGGTCACCGACTACCCCAAGGGCGAGCACCGCCCGCACAAGTTCAAGATCGCGATGACGATCTTCGCCCTGACCATCCTGATCGCGCTGACCTCCAAGCTGCCGGTGGCGCTGACCCTGATGACCGGCGTGGCCGGCATGCTGCTGACCGGCGTGCTGCGCATGGACGAGGCCTATGCCTCGATCAACTGGAAGACCGTGTTCCTGATGGCCGGGCTGATCCCGCTGGGCTGGGCGATGGACAGCAGCGGCGCGGCGGCCTGGGTCGCCGGCCACACCATCGCGCGCTTGCCCGAGGGCATCCCGGTGTGGGCGCTGGAGATCGCGCTGGGCCTGCTGACCACCGCGTTCTCGCTGGTGATCAGCCACGTCGGCGCGACCATCGTGATGGTGCCGATCGCGGTCAACCTGGCGCTGGCGGCCGGCGGCAATCCCACCGCGTTCGCGCTGATCGTGGCGCTGTCGGCGTCCAACAACCTGATGACCGCGTCCAATCCGGTGATCTCGATGATCACCGGCCCGGCCAACTACCAGCCGCGCGAACTGTGGCGCGTCGGCGGCCCGCTGTCGCTGATCTACACCCTGGTGGTGGTGCTGATGGTCAACCTGATGTCGATGGGCTGGTGGCACGCGCTGTAGCGCGCGCCGCATCGCAAGCGCGACCTGCGCGCTAGACCAGCACCACCTGCCCTGCCTGCACGTCCACCGGCACCGCGTGCAGGCTCTGGCCGCGGCACGGGCCGGACACGCACAGGCCGTCCTGCAGGTCGAACGCGGCGCCGTGCGCGGCGCACACCACATGGCCCTCGCGGCTCTTCAGGAACTGCCCCGGCGCCCAGTCCAGGCGGCGCCCGGCATGCGGGCACACGTTCAACCACGCGCGCACACTGTCGCCTTCGCGGTACAGCAGCAGCGATTCGGACTCGCCGCCGAGCAGCGCCTCGGCCTCGGCCAGTTCGCCGGGGACGAGGTCGTGCAGCGACGCCAGCACGTTGGAAGGGTCGGTCATGGGCTACAGGCGCGCACAGCGATGGGGCCGCAATTCTGGCACGGACGCGCGAGCCCCCGCGCCGGTGCGCGGCTTCACTCCACGAGGACATGCAAGCGGTTGAACGCAAAGTGTTAATTTTTCGCTTAACGAAGTTTTCACTCTGTCACATAAAACAGCGCCGATACTGCGCCCCTTCGGTTCAAACTGAAACAGAGTTCTGCCATGCGTGCTCGCCTCTTCAATTTCGACCAATTCCGGCATGTCTTCGCGCCGCGCAAGCCGCGCCATCCGCTGGTCAAGCTGGCGGTCGGCCTGCTCGGCCTGGCGATCCTGGCCGGGCTGGTGTTCGTCAGCGTGTTCGTGGGTGCGGCAATGATCCTGGGCGGCATCGCCATGAAGCTGCTGAGCCAGCGCGGCAAGCGCCCGGCCACCGCGCGCCGGCATGTCGTCGATGGCGAGTACCGGGTGGTGCGCAAGCCGGCGTTGCCGTTGTAAGGCGGGGATTGGGGAGTCGGGATCGGGGATTCGCAAAAGCGGATTCCATATGCCTGTTGGATTTGGGTTGAACCCATCGCGGTAGACTGCTGCATCCCCTTCTCGTTGGATGCATGCCCATGAAAGACCTGTTCGCCGCTGCCGAGGCTCCGCGCGTTCCCGTGCGCGGCCAGGGCCTGTTCCCGGTGCATCGCATCTACTGCGTCGGCCGCAACTTCGCCGACCATGCGCGCGAGATGGGCGCCAGCGCGCCGGCCTCCAAGGCCGAGCGCGGCCAGCCGACCTTCTTCATGAAACCGGCCGATGCGCTGGTGATCGGCGACGAGGCTATCCCCTACCCGTCCGCGACCCAGGACCTGCACCACGAGGTGGAACTGGTGGTGGCGCTGGGCCAGGACGCGCCGGTCGGCGTGCTGCCGGTGGAAGCCGCCGACGCGCTGATCCTGGCCTACGGCGTGGGCCTGGACCTGACCCGTCGCGACCTGCAGGCCGCCGCCAAGGCCAAGGGCCTGCCATGGGATATCGCCAAGGGCTTCGATGCGTCCGCGCCGATCAGCGAGCTGATCCCGGCTGGCGAAGTCGGTGCGCTGGAGGCGCTGAACCTGTCGCTGGAAGTCAACGGCGAGGTGCGTCAGCAATCGCTGCTGGATCAGATGATCTGGAACGTGCCGGAGATCCTGCACGAACTGTCCAAGCTGTTCGCGCTGCGCGCCGGCGACCTGGTGTTCATGGGCACGCCGGCCGGCGTGGCCGCGCTGCGCCCGGGCGACCGCTTCAGCGCGCGCCTGGAGAACGTGGCCGAACGGCACGGCCGCATCGTCGGCTGAAGCCACGCGCATGGTCGCGCGCCGTGCGCATGCCGTGATCCGACGACCACAGTCACTGCGCTAGGCTAGCGCCGCGGCGACAGGCCCGCACTGACAAAAGAGGAGTTCCGATGAGCATGATCCGCGAATTCAAGGAATTCGCCATGCGCGGCAACGTGCTGGACCTGGCGGTCGGCGTGGTGCTCGGCGCCGCGTTCGGCAAGATCGTCACCGCGCTGGTGGAGAAGATCATCATGCCGCCGATCGGACTGCTCGTGGGCGGCGTGGATTTCTCGCGTTGGGCCTGGACGCTGAAGGCGGCCACGGTGGACGCCGCGGGCAAGCCGGTGCCGGCCGTGGTGATCGGCATCGGCGATTTCCTCAACACCATCATCCAGTTCGTGATCGTCGCCTTCGCCATCTTCATGCTGGTCAAGGCGATCAACCGCATCGCGCGCAAGGAACCGCCGGCGCCGAAGGCCCCGAGCGAAGAAGTGCTGCTGCTGCGCGAGATCCGCGATTCGCTCAAGCACGAGCCGCGCCCCGAGTAAGCGCGACGGCGTGCGCGGCCTTCGCATGGAGGCCGCGCCGTGCACGACGGCGAGGCACTGCTAAGCTCGCCGTTCCTGTCCACGGAGTCTTCCATGCGCCGTCTCGCCGTCGTCATCGCTGCCGTCCTGAGCCTGTCCTCCCCTGCCGTCGCCGCCGAGGCCACGCGCATTCCGGAGGCGGCGCTGCGTGATGCGGCGACGTTGCGCGAGCGTGCGCTGGCCGACGACACCGGCTGGAAGGTGGTCGAATCGCTGACCACCGAAATCGGCCCGCGCCTGGCCGGCAGCGAGGCCGACGCACGCGCGGTGGCCTGGGCCACTGCGAAATTCAAGGCACTGGGTTTCGACAAGGTGTGGACCGAGCCGGTGACGTTCCCGAAGTGGGAGCGGCGCAGCGAACACGCGCAGGTGCTCGGCACGCATGCGCAACCGCTGACCGTCACCGCGTTGGGCGGCAGCCCCGGCGGCACGGTCGAGGCCGAGGTGGTGCGCTTCGCCGACCTGGCCGCGTTGCAGGCGGCGCCCGCGGACGCGCTGCGCGGCAAGATCGCCTTCGTCGATTACCAGATGCTGCGCACGCGCGACGGCAAGGACTACGGCAATGGCGGCGCGGTGCGCAGCAAGGGGCCGTCCGAAGCGATCCGCAAGGGGGCCATCGGCTTCGTGATGCGCTCGGCGGGCACCGATTCGCACCGCGTGCCGCATACCGGCATCACCCGCTTCGACGAGGGACTGACGCCGGTGCCGGCGGCGGCGCTGTCGGTGCCCGATGCCAACCAGCTCACGCGCCTGCTCGCGCGCGGCCCAGTACGCCTGCGCCTGGCGCTGGACTGTGGCTGGGACGGCACCGCCACCTCCTACAACGTGATCGGGCAGATCACCGGGCGCACGCTGCCCAACGAGGTCGTGCTGATCGGCGGGCACCTGGATTCGTGGGACCTGGGCACCGGCGCGGTCGACGACGGTGCCGGCGTCGCCATCAGCATGGCCGCCGGGCATCTGATCGGCCAGCTCGAGCAGGCGCCCAAGCGCAGCATCCGCGTGGTCGCCTTCGCCAACGAGGAGCAGGGACTGTACGGCGGCAAGGCCTACGCACAGGCGCATGCCAAGGACGTGGCGCGGCACCAGATCGCCGCCGAGAGCGACTTCGGCGCCGGCCGCATCTACGCGTTCAACACCGGCTCCGGCGATGCTGCCGGCTCGCGTGAGGCGACCCGGCAGATCGCCGAGGCGCTGGCGCCGCTCGGTATCGCCTATGCGCCCGATGCCGGCGGCCCCGGCCCGGATGTCGGTCCGCTCGCGGCCAAGGGCGGCGCCTGGGCGTGGCTGGCGCAGGACGGCAGCGACTACTTCGATTTGCATCACACCGCCGACGACACCCTGGACAAGATCGACCCGAAGGCGCTGGCGCAGAACGTTGCCGCGTATGCGGTGTTCGCGTATCTGGCGGCACAGACCGACGGCGGTTTCGGCAGCCAGGCCAAGACAGTGGAACCGCCCAGGGAGTAAAGTGCACCGGACCTGCGCAGGACGCGCGCAGGCGCTCCCTTCCGCAGCAGCGCCAGGACCTTTGATGGGCATACGGCAACGTCGCGCGGGCTCAGCGGTGACGTTGCTGGATGTGGCCCGCCATGCGGGCGTGTCGCCGATGACCGCTTCGCGCGTGATCAACCGCCACCCGCGCGTGAGCGCGACCATGCGCGAGCGCGTCGAGGCGTCGATCCAGGCGCTCGGCTACCGCCCCAACCTCGCCGGCCGCTCGCTGCGCACTGCAGGACTGGCGCGCATCGGCGTGCTGTACAGCAATCCCAGCGCGGCCTACCTCAACCAGTTCATGCTCGGCGTGCTGGAGCGGAGCAGCCTGGAAGGCTGCCAGGTGCTGGTGGAGAAGAGCGAAGACAGCGACAGCCAGCGCGCCGCCACCGAACGCCTGCTCGATGCCGGCGCCGATGGGCTGATCCTGCCCCCGCCGCTGTGCGATGCGCGGCAGACCATCGCCGAACTGGACGCGCGCGGCATCCCGCTGGTGGCGGTGGCCACCGGCGCGCCGTTGCCCGGGGTCAGCTCGGTGCGCATCGACGACTACCAGGCCGCGTGCGCGCTCACCCAGCACCTGCTCGACCTGGGCCACCGCGACATCGGCTTCGTCAGCGGCGATCCCGGCCACACGCCCAGCGCGCTGCGCAGCCGCGGTTTCTTCGACACCATGGCCCGGGCCGGACTGACGGTGGCGCCGGAGCGCGTGGCCGAGGGCATGTTCACCTACCGCTCCGGCCTGCTCGCGGCCACCGCGCTGCTGCAGGTCGCGCCGCGCCCCAGCGCGATCCTGTGCAGCAACGACGACATGGCCGCGGCGGCGCTGGCGATCGCGCACGGGTTGCGCCTGCGCGTGCCGGATGATCTGTCCATCGCCGGCTTCGACGACACGCCGGTGGCGACCACGATCTGGCCGGAGCTGACCACCATCCACCAGCCGGTGGCGGCGATGGGCGGGGCGGCAGTGACGCTGCTGCTCGGCGAGATCCGCCAGCGCCGCGATGGCCTGCCCGGCCGCGGCACCCATCAGGTGCTGGACTACACCCTGGTCACGCGCGCGTCCACCGCGCCGCCTGCAGCGGGCTGATCGCGACGGCGACGCGTGCGCTGCCGCTCAGGCGCGCGCGTGCCGGACCACGTCGACCTGGGCGACGCCCAGCAGGCCGGTCAACGGCACGTCGGCGCGGCGTTGCCGCGGGTCGGCCACCAACCCCTGGTTGCGCAGCAGGTCCAGTAGCCGCTCGGCCAGCGGCATGACCATGTGCCGGCCCCAGCAACGCTCGGACGCATGCCCGAACGGCAGGTAGCCCGGCAAGGCATCGGGATCCACGCCGTCCCAGCGCTCCGGGCGGAACGCCTCCGGCTCCTCCCACAGCGCCGGATCGCGATGGCTGAGCAAGGGCAGCACCAGCACGTCGTCGGCGGCGCCGATGCGCGGATCCAGCGCGCCGTACTCCGGCGAGGCGTTGCGCAGGATGTTCCAGGACGGCGGCAGCAGGCGCAGGGTTTCGTAGAGCAGGTTGCGGTTGGAGACGCGCGGGTCGAACGGCGATCCCAGCCACAGCGCATTGGCGACCAGGGTGGAAATGGTGAAGCACACCGGCGCGGCGGTGCGCCGGTACAGGCCCATCGCATCGCGGCGCGCGCGGTAGCCGTCGGCCGCCGACAGCAGCGTGGCCAACGCCGATGCCTCCGCGCCAGGCGCCAGCGGCGCGAGCGCGCCGGCGGCGATCACGGCCCAGGTCAGGCGCGGCGTCAGTTCCAGGGTGCGGTCCATCAGCAGGCGCAGCCGCCACGGGTCGCCGCCGAGCAGCAGGTCGCGCAGATAGACATGGCCGACATGCGGCCACGGGCCGGACAGGTCGAGCGTCGGCGGCGGCGGACGTTTCAACGCCTCGCGTACGTCGCGGCCGATCGCCTGCATCAGCTTGGCGGCCTCGCTGCGCGCGATCGAGCGGCCGTGCAGCGGCTTGAAGGTCGGCCGTTCGTACTCGGTGGCGGGCCGCGCCGCGAGCAGGCGGTCGCTCAGCGCGGCGCCGGCGACGCCGACCGTGTCGGCATCCAGGCGGAAGGCCTCCTGTCCCACATGCGTGCGCAGCAATGCCTGCAGACGCGGCGCGAAGACCGTGGCGCGCGCGTCGCGGTCGACCAGGGTGGCGGACATCGCGAATCTCTTGGAGGAACGGCGCCCGACGCAGCGTCTCCGCCGGGCACCGGCCGCACGCGACAGCGCGCGCGTCAACGCACAGGGGCGCTCAGTACCAGATGTACCAGGCGTACGACTTCAGCGGCTTCTTCGACGAGAGCAGGTGCTTGATGGAGAACAGCAGCTTCATGAGCGATATCTCCGCAGGAGTGACGACGACCCTTTCGGGGGAGGACTGCGCGGTCTCGCTGGCGCGCATCGCGCGGGGACGCGATCGCATCGACGAGGCGCGCCTGCACGCTACGCCGCCGACAGTCGCCCCGCAAACCCGAAACAGGCACGTGCGCACACTATTTCGTAGCCAAATGCCGGCCGTCCTCAACGCGTGACGCCGTGCTCAGCGCGCAGCGGATCCGTGCGGATGCCGGCTGCGCCAGGTCCCCAGCAACACCGCGGTGGCGGCGGCGACATTGAGACTTTCCACCGCGCCGCTGCCCGGGATCGACAGGCGCAGATCGCAGGCCTGCGCGAAGTCGCGATCCATGCCGTCGCTCTCGGCGCCCATCACGTAGACCAGGCGTTGCGGCAAGGCCGTTGCGAACAGATCGTCGCCGCCTGCCACCAGCGTCGCCGCCAGGGCGAAGCCCGCGCCGCGCAACTGCGCCTGCGCCTGCATCGCCGGCGGCAGCCGCACCAGCGGCACCGCCTCGGCACCGCCCTCGGCCACGCGCGCGGCGGCACCGGACAGCGCCAGCGCGGCCTGCTCCGGCAACAGGATCGCGCCCACGCCGAAATGCGCCGCCGAGCGCAGGATCGCGCCGAAGTTGTGCGGATTGCCGACGCCATCCAGCCACAGCGCCACCACCGGTCCCGGCGCCAGCGTCTGCAGCCAGTCGGCCAAGGCCAGCGGCGCGACACGCAGCACGTCGGCGACCACGCCCTCGTGGTGGCTGCTGGCGGCGAGCTTGTGCAGGTCGGCCTCGTCCACCACCCGGTAGCCGACCCGGTTGGCCACGCACCACTTCAGCAGCGGCTGCAGCGCCGGGATCCGCGCCTCGCTCAGGTACAGCTTGCGGATCGCCTCCGGACGCCGCGCGTACACCGCACGCACGGCGTTGAGGCCGTACAGGCGCAGTTCGTTGCGGTTGGTCGCGGACGCCGCACCCTCACCCCCGGCCCCTCTCCCGGGAGGAGAGGGGGGATTGCCACCGCGCGGGCGGTTGCCCCAGGGCGAGGTCATGGGCGCACGCCCGTGGCGCAGGCGCGCCACGCCGGAGCGGCGCAGCGGGAACGAAGGGCATGACGCATGGGGACTCTCCTGGAAGCGCGTGGACCACGCGCCGGGAACGGCGCGCTTCGGGCATTTTCGCTCATCCGCGCGGCGCCGGCTGCCCCAGTGTGGTCATCGCGGCGCCGGCACTTGTCTACGTCACGCCACACGAAGCGCAAACCGGATCGCGGCGACGACCGAGAAACAGTTCACCCTCGCCCCACACCATGCGGGATTCGCGGCGATGCATGAGGAAATCCGACAAGCGCGCGATGCGCGTTGGGTCCATGGTCGCCACTCCCACGGCCACCACGCAGGCATTTATCGAGAGCAGGCACGCCCCGCACCACGCGCTTCGCAGACGGGAGGCAAGCCACGACCGACGGCGCCGCTACGCGCCGCGCCGTCGCGCCGCACGGCCTCCCGAGAACGCATTCCGCATTCTCATGACAAGGCGAACTCCCATGCATTCCGACTTCCGCCCTTCCCGGACCGCACGCTACCGCGCCTGCGCCGCATTGTTGCTGACGCTGACACTCTTCGGCCTCAGCGCCAGCGCAGTGGCGCAAACCGCCGCGCCCGATGCGCGCCTGACCCGGGTCGGCGCCCTGCGCGCCGTGCACAAACCCAGCAACGTCCCCGACGACTACATCCAGACGCCTTTCGGCTACTTCGCGCCCGCCTGCGTGCGCCAGGTCCATCGCAACGAACGCATCCTCGGCGACGGCGGCCTGCAGCGCGCCGACGGCGTGCGCGAACAGGCGCAGGCCTGCACCCAGGACAACTTCACGCCCAACGGCATCCGGGTAAAGCCCGACGGGCGCGGCCCGGATGGCCGGCAGGTCCGCGACAGCGCCGCGCTGGTGGGCTCCAGCACGCGTCGCGCGGTGCCACCGCCGATCACCCACGATTGGGTGCAGGCGGCCATCGACGTGACCGGCAACAAGATGGGCCGCATCGTCGCAAGTTGGACGGTGCCGCAGAACCCGACCAACGTGGCCCACCAGACGGTGTACTTCTTCCCCGGCATGCAGAGCGACGATCCGACCATCCTGCAACCGGTGCTGGGCTATCGCGGCGACAGCAACACCTGGGACCTGAGCAGTTGGAACTGTTGCCAGGACGGCATGGTGTGGTACAGCGATTTCATCCCGGCCAAGGCTGGCGACCGGATCGTGGGCGACACCTATGCCACCTGCAACAACGGCAAGCCCTGCTCGAACTGGAACGTCGACACCCGCAACGTCACCAGCGGCCAGAGCGTGCGGCTCAGCACCACCTACGACATCAACTCCCGTACCCACCTGGTGGTGGGCGGCGCGCTGGAAGTGTACGCGGTGGACAGTTGCGACCAGTATCCACCCGACCGACGCATCACCTTCAACGCGATCGGCGTGTACGACTACCGCATGCAACGGGTGACGTCACCGGCGTGGGTGTCGTACGTCGACAGCTCCGGCTTGGATGTGCAGTGCAACTACGCCGTGGACACCACCGCCGCCTCGGCGACCATTTCCTACTGAGGCCGTGCCTCCTGCGCGTCGCTCCGAACGAGCGACGCGCGGATCAGGCTGCCGGCCAGGTCCGGGCAAACAGCCGCAAATCGCGTCGTTTCCCGTCGCGTACCGACACCTCGGGGCGCACGCCGATCTCGGCGAAGCCGTTCTTCTGCAGCACCCGCGCCGAGCCGCGATTGTCCGGCAGCACCAGCGCCTCGATCCGCTGCAGTCGCAATGCCGGCACCGCCCAGTCCAGGTAGGCGGCGACGATGCGGGTCATCCGCCCATGGCCCCAATACGCACTGCCGAGCCAGTAGCCGAGCTCGGCCAGCCCAGGCGCCGGCTGCGCCGCGGCATGCAGGCCGATGCCGCCGCAGGCCTCGCCGCCGATCTCGATCGCCAGCACCGGGTCGTTCAGGTCGATCACCTGTCCGCCCAGGAAGGCCTCGCCGTCGGCACGCGTGTAGGGGTGCGGAAAACGCCGGCTCAGCCCGCGCGCCACCTGGGCATCGTCGGCGTGGCGGACCAGCGCGTCCAGGTCGCTGGCACACCAACGCCGCAGCACGATGCCATCCAGATGCAGTTGCAGATCGCGCCAGGGGACGTCGGCGGCGGTCTCGGACATCGGCGGCTCCTGTGCTGCGGGGCGCCCAGCATAGCCGCCGGCTGCGGCGCGCGATCGTCTACGGCTGAGGGTTTTTCCTGACAGACCAGCGAAAGCCAGCGCCGCTAGACTCCCGCGCCGCACCTCGCCCTTCTGTCCAAGAGCCGTTCCCCGATGCCCTCCGACACCGCCGCCACGGCCCGCATTCCGATCTTCATGTACCACAACGTGGCCGAGGCGCCGCGTCACCTGCAGGTGTACCGCAGCCTGTACGTGAGCCCGGGCCGCTTCGCCCGGCAGATGCGCCTGCTGCAGCGGCTGGGCTACCGCGGCGTGTCCATGTCCGACGCCATGCCGTACCTGCGTGGCGAGCGCCAGGGCAAGGTCGCGGTGGTCACCCTGGACGACGGCTATCTGGACAACCTGCACGCGGCGCTGCCGGTGCTGCAGCGGCTGGGCTTCACCGCCACGGTGTACATGGTCAGCGGCTGCATCGGCCGCCACAACGTGTGGGATGCGCAGAAGCTGGGCATCGAGAAGCCGCTGATGAACCTCGCCGAGTTGCGGCAGTGGCGCGCCGGCGGCATGGAGATCGGCGCGCACACCCGTTCGCACCCGCACCTGACCCGCTGCAGCGATGCGGCGCTGCGCGAGGAGATCGGCGGCTGCAAGCGCGAGTTGGAGGACCTGCTCGGCGAGGCGGTGCCGCAGTTCTGCTACCCCTACGGCGATGTCGACGACCGCGTCGCCGACGTGGTGCGCGAGGCCGGCTACACCGCCGCCACCAGCACCCGACGCGGCCGCGCGCCGGCCGGCTCGGACCCGATGCGCTACCCGCGCATCCAGGTCGCGCGCCACCACCTGCTGCCGCAATTCGCGCTGCGCGCCTTCACCGCCTACGAGGACCGGCGCGGATGAAATTCCTGTTCGTCGGCACCAATCCCGAAAACACCGGCGCGGCCACCCATTTCGTGGCGCTGGCGCAGGCCCTGGCCGGCGTCGGCCACCAGGTCGAGGTGATCGCCTGCGAGGGCGGCCTGATCGCCGACGAGCTGCGCCGCAGCGGCATCACCGTGCACGTCGGGCACTTCCGCAACGTGCTGGATCCGGATGGCTACGGGCCGCTGCTGCGGGTGGCGCGGCGCAGCCGGCCGGACTGGCTGGTCGGCAACTTCGGCAAGGAGTACTGGCCGCTGCTGCTGGCCGGGCGGGCGCTGGGCATCCCCGTCACGCTGTTCCGCCACCGCACCCCGGCGATGAGCGCGCTGTCCGGCTATGCCATCCCGCGGCTGGCGGCGCGCTTCTTCGCGGTGTCGCACTACGCGCGCCAGGCCTACCTGGAGCGCGGCGTCCCGGAAGCGCTGGTGCAGGTGCTGTACAACCCGGTGACGATGGAGCGGCTGCGCCCGGATCCCGAACGCGGCCGCGCCATCCGCGCCGCGCAGGGCTTGCCCGAGGATGCGATCGTGCTCGGCTACAGCGGGCGCATGCATGCCGGCAAGGGCATTTTCCCGCTGCTGGAGGCGGCCTCGGCGGCGATGGCGCAGGAGCCGCGGCTGCACTGCCTGTGGCTGGGCGACGGTCCGGACGCGGCGCAACTGCAGGCGCAGGCCGCGACGCAGCCGCATGGCGAACGCCACCGCTTCGTCGGCTGGGTCAACGACACCACGCCGTACTACAACGCGATGTCGATGCTGGCGTTCCCGTCGCTGGCGCCGGAAACCTTCGGCCGGGTCTCCGTGGAGGCGCAGGCCAGCGGCGTGCCGGTGCTGGCCAGCCACGTCGGCGGCACCGCCGAGACACTGGACCCCGGGGTCAGCGGCGAACTGCTCACGCCCGGCGACGTGGATAGCTGGCGCGATGCGATCCTGCGCCTGTGCGATGGCGAACGCCGCCAGCGCATGGGCCAGGCCGGGCGCGACTTCGTGCAGCGCCATTTCGGCGGCGCGGTGATCGCCGCGCAGTTCGTGCACCTGCTGCAGCAGCCGCGCTGCGCGCCGCAGCCGCTGGCGTCGTCGCGCACCGATCCGGCCTGAGCGCTCTCGCTGCGCCAACGCGCCTGGGCGATCCAGCTCAGGCGTGGCCGCCGACCGGCGGCGTCCGTGCTTCCAGTTCCTGCAGGCGCTGCTGCACTGCGTCCGGCGAGCGCGTGTACGGCGCCAGCAGCGCGTAGAACGCCGGCACCACGAACAGCGACAGCAGCGTGGACACCGACACGCCGAAGATCACCACGATGCCGATGGTGGCGCGGCTGGCCGACCCCGGGCCACCGGCGACCACCAGCGGGATCGCGCCGACCACGGTGGCCAGCGAGGTCATCAGGATCGGCCGCAGCCGCACCGCGGAGGCGTCGACGATGGCCTCGCGCACGCTGCGCCCGGCGTCGCGCAACTGGTTGGCGAACTCGACGATCAGGATGCCGTTCTTCGCCGCCAGTCCCACCAGCATCACGATGCCGATCTGGCTGAACAGGTTGAGCGTGCCGCCGCTGATCGCCAGGCCGATCAGCGCGCCGAGCACGCCCAGGGGCACGGTCAGCATGATCACCAGCGGGTGGATGAAACTCTCGAACTGCGCCGCCAGCACCAGGTACACGATCAGCAATGCCAGGGCGAAGGTCAGCAGCACTGCGCCACCGGCCTGCTGGTACTCGCGCGATTCGCCCTTCCAGTCGAGCTGCGCGTAGTCGGGCAGTTCCTCGCGCGCCACCTGCTGCGCCCAGGCGATCGCCTCACCGAGCGGATAGCCCGGGGTCAGGCCGGCGTTGATGGTGATGGCGCGCAGGCGGTTGAAGCGGTGCAGGTTGCCCGGCTCGGCCACTTCGCGCAGGGTCACCAGGTTGGACAGGGGGATCAGTTGGCCGCTGTCGGCACGCACGCGGATTGCCGCCAGGTCCGCCGGGTTGGCGCGGCCGTCGCGGCTGGCCTGCAACATCACGTCGTATTCCTCGCCGTTGTCGACGAAGGTGGTGACCTGGCGCGAGCCCATCAGCGTCTCCAGCGCGCGGCCGATCTCGGTCACCGGCACGCCGAGGTCGGCCGCGCGCTGGCGGTCGATCTCCACGCGCATCTGCGGCCGGGTTTCCTTGTAGTCCGAGTCGGCGCCGACCAGGCCCGGGTTGTCGGCGATGCGCGCGAGCAGGCGGTCGCGCCATTGCGCGATCTCGGCGTAGTCGGGGCCACCGAGCACGATCTGGAACGGCTGCCCGCGACTGTTGACCAGCCCGCCGCCGACCTGGGTGCGCGCGCGCACGCCGGGCAAGGCGCGCAGTTCCTCCTGCAGCGTGGCGGCAACGTCGGCAGTGGCCACGTCGCGCTCGCTCCAGTCGCGCAGGAACACGCTGACCCGGCCGGTGTGCATCTCCTCGCTGGCGCCGAAGCTGCCGGGCACGCGCGGGTTAGCGCGCGCGATCGGCTGGCCGTCGCCGCGGTGGCGGTCGAGGATGGCCTCGACCTGATGCATCTGCCCCACGGTGTAGTCGAAGCCGGCGCCTTCCGGCGCGTCGATCATCACCTGGAACGAGCCGCGATCCTCGGCCGGTGCCAGTTCCGAGGGGATGATCCGCGCCAGCAGCGCGCTGGCCGCCAGCGCCGCCAGCATCAGCGCGCCGAACAGCCAGGCGCGGCCGACGTGGCGTTCGAGCACGCGCCGATAGCGCCCGCTCAGCCCCTGCAGCCGCGCCTCGACCCAGCCATGCACGCGGTTGGGCCGTTCGCTGGCATGCGCCTTGAGCAGCTTGGACGACATCATCGGGGTCAGGGTCAGCGCGACGAAGGCGGAGATCGCCACCGCCGCGGCCAGCGCCACCGCCAGTTCACGGAACAGGCGCCCGGTGTTGCCTTCGAGGAAGCCGACCGGCAGGAACACCGCCACCAGCACCGCGGTGGTGGCGATCACCGCGAAGGCGACCTGCGCGGTGCCGCGCCGCGCCGCCACCAGCGCCGGTTCGCCAAGGTCGACGCGGCGCTGGATGTTCTCCACCACCACAATCGCATCGTCCACCACCAGGCCGATGCACAGCACCAGCGCAAGCAGGGTCAGCAGATTGATCGAGAAGCCGAACGCATACAGCGCGATGAACGCAGCGACCAGGCACACCGGCACCGTCACCGCCGGAATCAGTGCCGCGCGCACGCTGCCCAGGAACAGCCAGATCACCACCAGCACCAGCACCACCGCCTCGATCAGGGTGTGGTAGACGCGTTCCACCGAGGCATCGATGAACACCGTGGAATCGAAGGCGACGAAGATCTGCGTGCCCTTGGGCAGGGTCTGCTGGATCTGCTGCGCCGCCGCGCGCGCTGCGCGGGCCACGTCCAGGCTGTTGGCGGTGGAGGTCTTGACGATGCCCAGGCCGACGTTGGGCACGCCGTTGCTGCGGAAGTAGGCGCGGCGCTCGGCCGAGGCCAGTTCCACCTTGGCCACGTCGCCCAGCCGCACCACGTAGCCGTCGCGGCCCTTGCCCAGCGGGATGGCGGCGAAGTCCGCCGGCGTGCGGTAGCCGCGCTCCACGCGCAGGGTGAAGTCGCGATCGGCCGATTCCAGGCGGCCGGCCGGCAGTTCCACGTTCTCGCGGGCCAGCGCGTTCTCCACGTCGGTCACGGTGAGCGCGCGCGCGGCCAACTGGTCGCGGTCCAGCCAGATCCGCATCGCATAGCGCTGGCGCCCGCCCAGGCGCACCTGGGCGACGCCGTCGATGCTGGAGAGCCGGTCCACCACGTAGCGTTCGGCGTAGTCGGACAACTGCAGCGCGTCCATCGTGCTGGAGCTCATGTTGAGCCACAGGATGGCATCGGCATCGGCCTCGACCTTGGCGATCTCCGGCGCGTCGGCCTCGTCGGGCAGGCGATCGAGCACGCGGCTGACCGCGTCGCGCACGTCGTTGGCGGCGGCCTCGATGTCGCGGGTGGCGCGGAACTCGATGCTGATGTCGGCCACGCCGTTGGAGCTGCGCGCCTGGATCGTCTCGATGCCTTCGATGCCGGCCAGCGCGTCCTCCAGCACCTGGGTGATGCGGCTTTCCACCACCGCCGCCGAGGCGCCAGGGTAGCGCACCTCCACCGAGACGATCGGCGGATCGATCGCCGGCAGTTCGCGCAGGGTCAGCCGGCTGTACGCCATCACCCCCAGCACCACCAGCAACAGGCTCATCACCGCGGCGAACACCGGCCGGGTGATGGAGACGTCGGACAGCTTCATCGCGCCAGATCCGCCGCGGCGCTGCCGCTGCGCACGCCGCCGTGAGCGCTGGCGGCGGCATCGACCACCGCCACGCCCGGACGCAGCTTGCCGGTGCCCTCGACCACGATGCGCTGGCCGGGCTGCAGGCCGCCGACGATCTCGACCAGGCCGTCGCGGCGCGCGCCGGTGCGCACGTCGGCGCGGGCCACGGTGGCGTCGGCGCCGACCCGATAGACGAAGGCGTCGCGTCCCACCTGCACCACCGCGATCTCCGGGATCACCAGCGCCTGCCGGGCGGGCCGGTACAGGCGCACGTCCATCAGCATGCCCGGGCGCAGCGCGCGGTCGGCGTTGTCGAACGCGGCGCGCACGGTGACCGCACGGGTGGCGCTGTCCACGCGCGCATCCACCGTGGCGACCTTGCCTTCGAAGGCGCGTCCCGGATAGGCCACGCTGCGGCCGCCGACGGCATCGCCCGCCTGCACCGTCGACAGCGCCGCCTCCGGCACCTGGAAATCCACGTAGACCTGGGCCACGTCGTCGAGCGTGGCGATGGTGGCGTCCGGCGTCAGCAGCGCGCCGGGGCTGACCTGGCGCAGGCCGAGCACACCGGCGAACGGCGCGCGCACGCTGCGGTCGCCGATCTCCGCGCGCATCTGCAGCACCCGTGCCTGTGCGGCGTCGCGCAGGGCGCGTTGCGTGTCCAGTTGCGCGCGCGAGACCAGTTGCCGCCCGACCAGCTCGCTCTGCCGCCGGTACAGTTGCTCGGCCTCGGTGTAGGTGGCCTCGGCCTCGCGCAGCGCCGCCTGCTGGCCCTGCCCGCGCAGCGTCACCAGCGGCGCGCCGGCCGCCACTTCCTGGCCGCTCTCGAAATGCACGCGCTCCACGATCTCGCTGACCTTGGCGGTCAACGTCACCGACTCGCGCGCCTTGACCGTGCCCAACGAGGACAGGCTGTCGTTCCACTCACGGGGCTGCACCGTCTGCAGCGTCACCGGAACCGCAGTGCCGGGGCTCGTCGGCGCCGACTGCTTGCCGCAGCCGGCAAGCGCGAGCGACGACAACAGGAGGCACACCAGGCGGACGCCGGCGCGTGGTCGGTGCGGCATGGAGATCCCGGACGCGTGGAGTTCGACGCAGTCTAACGGCCCGGCGTGACGAGCGTTGACACACGGCGACCATGACCGACGACCCTTGCCGGCCCCGGCATGCGCTGCGCGGTGAGACGCAGCGCACGGCTGGCGCGGCCTGCGCCGCGCCCGTTCGTCACCCTCAGCGCGGCGCGACGGCGATGTGTTGCCGTTCGCGCAGCGCACTGCACAGGCGAATGCTTTCGGCGGTCTGCGCCAGGCCGCGGTCGGCACCGCTGAGCGCCTTCAGGCGCGGGGTGAAGAACGCCTCCAGCCGGTCCGCTTCGGCAGCGTCGCAGCCGCCGGCGGCAGCCAACGCCGGCAAGCGGCCGCCGTCGAAGGAGCCGGAGCGCGCCGCGATGCGATCGAAGTGCGCGGTGTACCAGGGCCACATCGACGCATGCGTGGCCGGCTCGGCATGCGCGCCCATCAGCAGGCGGGTCATCTCGCCGACCTTGATCGCATCGGTCAGGGCGAAATCGCGCACCTTCTGCAACTGCTGCGGATCGCGCACGGCGCCGAGCGCGGCGATCATCGCGTTGCGCTGCGCCGGTTCGCCGTGACCGCGCAGGGCGGCGATCAACGCGTCCACCGCCGGCGCGCCGCGCTCCTGCACCGCCACGGTCAGCGCGGCATCGAGCAGATCCGGATTGGCGGCGGCGAAGTCCAATGCGCCGCCCTTGCCCGCCAGCACCGCATCGCCCTGGGCCAGCAGCGCCTGTCGCACCGCCGGCACCCCCATGGTCACCCCGAGCAGCTCGGCCAGTTCGGAGCGCAACGCAACATCGTCGTCGCTGTCGCCGGCGCGGCGCTGATACCCCAGCGCCTGCAGGCGTGCGCCGAATGCCGCCTCGGTGGCCTGACGCAGCATGGCGCGCTGTGCGTCGTCGCGGGCCAGGACCCGCCAGATCCAGCCGATGCGGTCGTTCAGCGCGGTCGCCACCGCCGTGGCCTTGGCCGGCACCAACTGCTGCATCGCCGCGATCACATCGCCGGTGTCGGCCTCCCCGGTGCGGAACGCGCTGTCGATGGCGTCGGCATAGGCCAGCTTCTCGGCGTCGTCGAGCGCATCGAGGTGGCGGCCGAGCGCCGTCAGTTGCGGCTTGGGCAGGGCGAAGCGGTAGTAGCCGGTGCCGCCGGCGTTGGGCATCACCCAGCTGTCGGCATCGGCGCCGGCGAGCGCGAGGCGGCCGTCGCTGGCGGCCAGCATCTGACAGGCGCGGCGCACGCCCTGGCGCGTGCCGTACTTGACGCACACCGGCACGCCCCAGGTCTGCGCGGCGCTGCCGCGCGAGCCCAGCGGCAGGAAGCGCTGCTGGTGCAACTGCAGCACCGCACCGCTCGCCTCCGGCTGCAAGCGCACCTGCAGCGAGGGCACGCCCGGCTGATCCAGGAAACTGCGGAACGCCGCCTTGAAGTCGGCGCCCTTGCCGGCCGCGGCGGCGATGGCGTCGACCAGGTCGTCGGCGGTGGCGTTGCCGAAGCGGTGCGCGCGGATATAGGCGCGCATGCCGCTGCGGAAGGTGTCCTCGCCGACGAACTGTTCGAACATGCCCAGCACCGCGGCGCCCTTGCGGTAAGTGATGCTGTCGAAGGCGGTCTCGATGTCGCCGTTGCCGGTGATCGGCTGGCGGATCTTGCGTGCGCTGACCAGGCTGTCGTTGTTCATCGCGTCCTGCGCGGCGCTGATGCGGTCCAGGTCGGCGCGGTACTGTGGCCGCAGGCGCATGGTGATCTTCTGCTGCATCCAGGTGGCGAAGGCCTCGTTGAGCCACAGGTCGTCCCACCAGGCCATGGTCACCGTGTCGCCGGTCCACTGGTGCGCCAGTTCGTGCGCGGTGACGTTGAACGAGCCCTCGACGTTGTGCCGCGGCGAATCGTCGTCCAGCAACAGCAGCCAGTCGCGGAACGTCACGAAGCCGGGGTTTTCCATCGCACCGGCGGAGAAGTCCGGTGCGGCCACCAGGTCCAGCTTGTCGAACGGATAGCCGAAGTCGTAGTAGTCCTCCAGCGCGGCGATGATCTCCGGCGTCTGCTGCAGCGCGCGCCGGATGCGCGGCCCCTGCCCATGCGCGGCCACGCCGCGCAGCGGGACGGACTGCGGACGCTGCGGCGTGGCCGGCAACGCCGGCCCGTCCACCACGTCCCACGGCCCGACCGCATAGGCCACCAGATAGGTCGGCAGCGGCACGGTCTCGGCGAAGCGCACGGTCTTCCAGCCCTTGCCGGCCGGCTCGGTGGACGTGGCGCGGGTGTTCGCCAGCGCCTGCTCGCCCTCGGGCACGGTCAGGCGCAGTGCGAACGGCGTCTTCAGCGCCGGCTCGTCGAAGCCGGGAAAGGCATAGCGTGCGCTGATCGGCTCCATCTGCGTCAAGGCGTAGGCATGCCCCTGCGCCTTGACCTGGTACAGGCCCTGCAGCTGCTGATTGAACGGCGCGCGGTAGACGAAGGTGAGGGTCAGTTCCTGCGGCTGCAGCGTGCGTCCGAAGGCGATGCGGGCCACGCCCGCCTGCGCGTCGGCCTGCGTGTAGCGCACCGGGAACGAGGCGCCATCGGCGGTGCGCAGCGTGGCCTTGCTTACCCGCAATTCCTTGCCGTGCAGCCACAGATGGTCGGAGGCGCGCTCCAGGCGCACACGGATGGTGGCGGTGCCGTCGAAATCGGTGCGTTCCGGATCGATCTTCAGATCCAGCGCATAGTGCTCGGGGACCGCCCAGGCCGGCAGGCGCCCGGTCGGCACCGCATCGGGCGCCTGCGCGCAAGCCGCGCCGCAGCACAGCGCGAGGACGGAGAACAGCACGCGACGGGACAGAACTGGCATGGACGGGGCCTTCGCCGATGAGGAGGGCGACGACTTAAGCACGCGCGGCCGCGGCTGTCACGTGATGACGCCAGCAGACCCTCGCGCGGCGGGAAAGGTTCTCGTAGGAGCGGCTTCAGCCGCGACCGGGCATCACCGGGAAGGCCGGGTCGCGGCTGAAGCCGCTCCGACGACAGGTGTGCTGTGGCGTGGCGCGGCGAGACGATCCACACCGGCCACGCCAGCCGCAACGTCAGGATCCCGCCTCAATCCTGCAGCCCCAGCGCCGCCAGCACCTGCGCGGCCAGCGCTTCGACGTTGTCGCCATCGGCGTGCAGGTGCAGTTCCGGCCGCTCCGGCGCTTCGTACGGCGAATCGATGCCGGTGAAGTTGGGGATCAGGCCGGCGCGCGCCTTGGCGTACAGGCCCTTGACGTCGCGCGCCTCGGCCACCGGCAGCGGCACGTCGACGAACACCTCGAGGAATTCGCCCTCGCCGAAACGCTCGCGCGCCAGTTGCCGCTCGGCGCGGAACGGCGAGATGAAGCTGACCAGCACGATCAATCCGGCATCGGTCATCAGCCTGGCCACCTCGGCGACGCGGCGGATGTTCTCGACGCGGTCCTCGGCGGTGAAGCCCAGGTCGCGGTTGAGGCCATGACGCACATTGTCGCCGTCGAGAATGAAGGTGTGGTAGCCCAGCGCGTGCAGACGCTTGTCGACCAGGTTGGCGATGGTCGACTTGCCGGCGCCGGACAGGCCGGTGAACCACAGCACCTTCGGCGTCTGCCCCTTGATCCGCGCACGCGCGGCCTTGTCCACGTCCAGGTGCTGCCAGTGCACATTGCCGGCACGGCGCAGCGCGAAATCCAGGGTGCCGGCGGCGACGGTGGCGTTGCTGTGGCGGTCGATCAGGATGAAGCCGCCGAGCGTGCGATCCTGCGCGTACGGAGCGAAGGCGATCGGCTGGTCCAGCGCCAGGTTGCAGTAGCCGACCTCGTTGAGTTCCAGTCGCTTGGCGGCCAGCCGCTCCTGCGTGTTGACGTCGATGCGGTGCTTGATCTCGGTGACGCTGGCGGCCACGGTGCGCGCACCGATCTTCAGCCAGTACGGACGACCGGGCAGCAGTGCGGCATCGTCCATCCACAGCACGTGCGCGGCGAACTGGTCGGCCACCTCCGGCGGATCGTCGGCGGCGGCGATCACATCGCCACGGCTGACATCGATCTCCTCGGTCAGGGTCAGCGTCACCGCCTGCCCGGCCACCGCGCGCGGTACCGGTTCGGCGCCGACCAGCACCTGCGCGACCTGCGCGCGCCGCGCCGACGGCAGCACCACCACCGCATCGCCGGGCTGCACCGCGCCGGACGCCACGGTGCCGGCGAAGCCGCGGAACTGCGCGTGCGGGCGGTTGACCCACTGCACCGGCAGGCGCAGGCCGCTGTCGCCGCTGCGCGCGCCCAGCTGCACGCTTTCCAGGTGTTCGAGCAGCGCCGGGCCGGCGTACCAGGGCGTGCGCACCGAGCGCTGCGACAGGTTGTCGCCCTCCAGCGCCGACAGCGGGATGCACTGCACGTCGGCAATGCCCAGCTGCGTGGCGAGCGCACGGTACTCGGCGGCGATCGCGTCGAACGTGTCCTGCGCGAAGTCGACCAGGTCCATCTTGTTGACCGCCAGCACCACGTGACGGATGCCCAGCAGGGCGACGATGTAGCTGTGCCGGCGGGTCTGGGTCAGCACGCCCTTGGCGGCGTCGACCAGCACCACCGCCACGTCGGCGGTGGAGGCGCCGGTGGCCATGTTGCGGGTGTACTGCGCATGCCCCGGGCAGTCGGCAACGATGAACTTGCGCCGGTCGGTATCGAAGTAGCGGTAGGCCACGTCGATGGTGATGCCCTGCTCGCGCTCGGCGGCCAAGCCGTCCAGCAGCAACGCGTAGTCGATGGCCCCGCCGCGGGTGCCGTGACGCTTGCTGTCGGCGCCGAGCGCGGCCAGCTGGTCGTCGAACAGCCGCTTGCTGTCGTACAGCAAGCGCCCGATCAAGGTGCTCTTGCCGTCGTCGACACTGCCGCAGGTGATGAAGCGCAGCAGCGGCTTGTGTTCGTGTTGCTGCAGGTAGGCGGCGACGGCGGCGCCGCCTACGGGATTGGGGATTGGGGATTGGGGATTCGTCACAGCGCTCCCTCCCGACACCGCATCCGCCGCCGACATCCGCTCTTGCGAATCCCCAATCCCCAATCCCGAATCCCGGCTCATCAGAAATAGCCCTCCACCTTCTTCTGCTCCATCGAGGCACCCGGGTCCTGGTCGATGATCCGGCCCTGGCGTTCGGAGGTGGTGGCCTGCAGCATCTCGGCGATGATCGTCTCCAGGGTGTCGGCCTGCGACTCGATCGCGCCGGTCAGCGGGTAGCAGCCGAGGGTGCGGAAGCGCACGCGGCGCAGGTGCGGGGTTTCGCCGGGGCGAAGCGGCAGGCGTGCGTCGTCGACCATGATCAGCGCGCCGTCGCGTTCCACCACCGGGCGCTCGGCGGCGAAGTACAGCGGCACCACCGGAATCGCTTCGCGGTAGATGTACAGCCAGATGTCCAGCTCGGTCCAGTTGGACAGCGGGAACACGCGCACGCTCTCGCCGGGATGGATGCGCGGGTTGTACAGGTTCCACAACTCCGGGCGCTGCTGCTTGGGATCCCAGCGGTGGTGCGCGTTGCGGAACGAGAACACCCGCTCCTTGGCCCGCGCCTTCTCCTCGTCGCGGCGCGCCCCGCCGATGGCGGCATCGAACTTCCACAGGTCCAGGGCCTGCTTCAGCGCCTGGGTCTTCATCACGTCGGTGTGCACGCTGGGGCCGTGGCTGAACGGGCCGACGTCCTGGGCGACGCCATCGGGATTGATGTGCACGCGCAGCTCCACCCCGGTCTCGGCGGCGCGGCGGTCGCGGAAGGCGATCATCTCGCGGAACTTCCAGCGCGTGTCCACGTGCAGCAGCGGAATCGGCGGCTGCGCCGGCGCGAACGCCTTGAGCAGCAGATGCAGCAGCACCGAGCTGTCCTTGCCCACCGAATACAGCAGCACCGGGTTGCGGAACTCCGCGGCAACCTCGCGCAGGATGTGGATGCTCTCGGCCTCGAGACGGTCGAGATGGGACAGGGCGGACGCACTCATCGAAACGGCGGCGGCAGGCAGTGGAGACCGGACCGAAGCGTAGCAGCGGTCGTGGCGGTCGGGGCGGCAGTGTGCGTCGCGCCGGGCACCTCGCAGAAATAAGCCCCGGGCATGAGCCGATAACCCCTGTTCCTTTCTGCACCACGCAACGCTTCCCTAACATCGGTCATCCCTTCCCAACACCCGGACCGGCCATGACCGCCGCCTCGCCCGCGTTGCCGCCCAGCCCCTTGCCCGAGGAGCGCAAGGCACTGCTGGCGCGGACCGTGGAAGGCCTGGACGCGGCCGGGCTGTGGTGGCTGTCCGGCTACGCCGCCGGCCTGGCCCAGGCGCAGGGTCCGGCGGCGCCGGCCCTGGCCGTGGTCGCCGGTGCCGCCGCGGCGCCCTCGCCCACGCCGCAGCTGAGCATTGTCTACGGCAGCCAGACCGGCAACGCACGCCGCGCCGCCGAACAGGTGGCGGCCGAGGCCGAGGCGGCCGGGCTGGCGGTGCGCCTGCTGCGCGCCGACGTCTATCCCACCCGCGAGCTGAGCAACGAGCGCCTGCTGTACGTGGTCATCAGCACCCAGGGCGAGGGCGACCCGCCGGACGATGCGATCGGCTTCGTCGAGTTCCTGCAGGGCCGGCGCGCACCCAAGCTGCCGCAGCTGCAGTACGCCGTGCTCGGCCTGGGCGACTCCAGCTACGCCGACTTCTGCGGCATCGCCCGGCGCCTGGATGCGCGCCTGGCCGAACTGGGCGCGCAGCGGCTGCTGCCGCTCGGCGAGGCCGACCTGGAGATCGAGACGGTGGCGGCGCCGTGGCGCGCGCAGGCACTGGCGCAGGCACGCGACATCCTGGGCCGCACGCCCGCGACGCCGTCGGCCACGGTGACGCCGCTGCGTGGCACCGCTGCGTCAGCGTGGAGCCGCACCCAGCCGTTCGCCGCCGAGGTGCTGGCCAACCAGGCGATCAGCGGCCGCGATTTCAAAGGACCGCGCTACGCCGCGCACGGCCAGGCCGACAAGGACGTGCGCCACCTCGAACTGTCGCTGGCCGGCAGCGGCCTGCACTACGAGCCCGGCGACGCCCTGGGCGTGCGCCATCGCAATCCGCCTGCGCTGGTCGAGGCGATCCTGACCGCGACCCGACTGGACGGTCACGCCGAACTCACCGCCGATGGGCAGACACTGTCCCTGCACGAGTGGCTCAGCGGCCACCGCGAACTGACCCGGGCCTCGCGCCCGTTGCTCAGTGCGGTCGCCGAACGCGCCGGCGCGAGCGCGCTGACCGAGTTGCTCGACCCCACCCAGACCGCCGGCCTGGCGGCGCTGCTCGCCGATCACCAAGTGATCGACGTGCTGCGCCGCTGGCCGGCGGATTGGGACCACGCCGCGCTGCTGCAGGCGCTGCGGCCGATGGTCCCGCGCCTGTACTCGATCGCCTCCAGCCGCAAGCGGGTCGGCGACGAAGCCCACCTCACCGTCGACGTGCTGGCCTACGACGCCCACGGCCATGCCCACGGCGGCGCCGCCAGCGGCTATCTGGCCGCCTTGGCCGAAGGCGACAGCGCGCCGGTGTACATCGAACCCAACGAACGCTTCCGCGTGCCGGCCGACGGCAGCCGCGACATCCTGATGATCGGCCCCGGCACCGGCGTGGCGCCGTTCCGCGGCTTCGTGCAGGAACGCGCCGAAAGCGGCGCCAGCGGCCGCAACTGGCTGTTCTTCGGCGCCCGCCACTTCAACCGCGACTTCCTCTACCAGGCCGAATGGCAACAGGCACTGCGCAGCGGCGAACTGCACCGGCTGGACCTGGCGTTCTCGCGCGACGTGCAGCCGCTGCGCGGCGGCACCGCTCCGTCCAAGGTGTACGTGCAGCAGCGCCTGCGCGAACACGGCCGCGCCGTCTACGACTGGCTGCAGCACGGCGCGTACCTGTACGTGTGCGGCGCCATCGCCATGGGCAAGGACGTGCACGCCACCCTGCTGGACATCGTCGCCGAACACGGCGCCCGCAGCCCCGAAGACGCCGCCGCCTACCTCAGCCAGCTACAGCAGGAGGGGCGGTATGCGCGCGATGTCTATTGAGGCGGGGATTGGGGATTCGGGATTGGGGATTCGTCAGAGCCGCTATCCCTGCGCTGAGAACTGCCGAAGGTGCTGACCAGTCGCCGCAGCGCCGACCGCTTTCCAATCCCGAATCCCCATTCCCGAATCCCGGCCTTTCAATGTCCCACTCCGTCGAAGACATCAAGCACCACAGCCAGCGGTTGCGCGGGTCGCTGCTGCAGAGCCTGGCCGATCCGGTCACCGGGGCGCTGCGCGAGGACGATCAGACCCTGATCAAGTACCACGGCAGCTACCAGCAGGACGACCGCGATCTGCGCGAGGAGCGGCGCCGGCAGAAGCTGGAGCCGGCCTACCAGTTCATGATCCGCACGCGTACCCCGGGCGGGGTGGTGGATCCGGTGCAGTGGCTCAAGCTCGATGCCATCGCCACCACCTACGGCAACCACTCGCTGCGCATCACCACGCGCCAGGCGTTCCAGTTCCACGGGGTGATCAAGCGCGAACTGAAGGCGACCATGCAGGCGATCAACGCCGCGCTGATCGACACCCTCGCCGCCTGCGGCGACGTCAATCGCAACGTGCAGGTCGCCGCCAATCCGCTGGCCTCGCAGGCGCACGCCACGCTCTACGCGGATGCCGCGCGCGTGTCCGAACACCTGCTGCCCAACACCCGCGCCTACTACGAGATCTGGCTGGACGAGGAGCAGGTCGCCGGCAGCGGCCAGGAGGACGAGCCGGTCTACGGCAATGCCTACCTGCCACGCAAGTTCAAGATCGGCTTCGCGCTGCCGCCGATCAACGACGTCGACGTGTTCGCCAACGACCTGGGCTTCATCGGCGTGCTCGACGCCGACGGCACGCTGGCCGGCTACAACGTCAGCCTCGGCGGCGGCATGGGCGCCAGCCATGGCGATGCGGAGACCTACCCGCGCGTGGCCAACGTGGTCGGTTTCATCGACCGCGCGCAGTTGCTCGACGTCGCCACCGCCGTGGTCACCACCCAGCGCGACCTGGGTAACCGCACCGTGCGCAAGCGCGCGCGCTTCAAGTACACCATCGACGACCACGGCCTGGATACGGTGCTGGCGGAAATCGAGCGCCGCGCCGGCGTGCGCCTGCAGCCGGTGCGCGACTTCGCCTTCGAGCACAACGGCGACCGCGAAGGCTGGCAGGCCGGCGAGGACGGTCGCTGGCACCTGACCCTGTCGCTGCCGGCCGGACGCATCGCCGACCACGTCGACGGCGCGCAGCACCTCAGCGGCCTGCGCGCGATCGCCGTGCACCTGCGCGACGCCGGCGACGGCGCGCACTTCCGCATGACCGCGAACCAGAACCTGGTGATCGCCGGCATCCCCGCCGCGCAACGCGCGGCGATCGACGCACTGGTGCGCACGCATGCGCTGGACGCCGGCAACCGCGCGCCGACCGCGCTGGCGCGCGCGGCCATGGCCTGCGTGGCCCTGCCTACATGCGGCCTGGCGATGGCCGAGGCCGAACGTTACCTGCCGGCCTTCGCCGCGCAGCTGCAGCCGCTGCTGGCCCGCCACGGCCTGGAGAACGCGCCGATCCTGCTGCGCCTGTCCGGTTGCCCGAACGGCTGTTCGCGGCCGTACCTGGCCGAAATCGCCCTGGTCGGCAAGGCGCCGGGCCGCTACAACCTGATGCTCGGCGGCGACCACCGCGGCCAGCGCCTCAACACCCTGTACCGCGAGAACGTCGCCGAGCCGGAGATCCTCGCCGCGCTGGAACCGCTGTTCGCGCGCTATGCCAACGAGCGGGACGCGGACGAGCGCTTCGGCGACTTCCTGCACCGCACCGGCGTGGTCGCCCTGCCCGCCTATCCCACCCACCGTCACCTGATTCCGTCGGAACTGCACGCATGAGCGCTCTGCCCGCCGCCTCCCAAGACGCCCCCGCCAACGCACCGGTGCCGGTCATGGATCTCGATGCCGCCAATGCGCTGCTGGCGACGCTGCCCGCGCCAGAGCGCGTGGCCTGGGCGTTGCAGCACGGCCCGGCCGAAGCCGCCCTGTCGTCCAGCTTCGGCGCGCAATCGGCGGCCACTCTGCACCTGCTGACCCGGCAGCGCGCGGACATCCCGGTGATCCTGATCGACACCGGCTACCTGTTCGCCGAGACTTACCGCTTCGCCGACGCGCTGACCGAGCGGCTCAAGCTCAACCTCAAGATCTACCGCCCGCTGGTCAGCCGCGCGTGGATGGAAGCGCGCCACGGCCGCCTGTGGGAACAGGGCATGGTCGGCATCGAGCAGTACAACAACCTGCGCAAGGTCGAACCGATGCGCCGCGCCCTGGACGAACTGAAGGTCGGCACCTGGTTCACCGGCCTGCGCCGCAGCCAGTCCGACAGCCGCGCGCAGACCCCGTTCGTGCAGAAGCGCGGTGAGCGTTACAAGATCAACCCGATCGCCGACTGGAGCGACCGCGACCTGTGGCAGTACATGCAGCAGCACGACCTGCCCTATCACCCGCTGTGGGAACAGGGCTACGTCTCGATCGGCGACTTCCACACCACCCGCCGCTGGGAACCGGGCATGCGCGAGGAAGACACCCGCTTCTTCGGCCTCAAGCGCGAGTGCGGGATCCACGAAGATCTGTAAGGCCCTCCAGCACGCGTTCGGCCTTTATGTAGGCGCGGCTTCGCCCGCGACAGACGTGGCCGCCGTACCGGTCTTTTCCGTAGGAGCGGCTTCAGCCGCGACCGGGCGTTCCCATGAATGCCCGGTCGCGGCTGAAGCCGCTCCCACACGGATAGCCCCTTGTCTCCGGCGCAAGTGCTGACGGCAGCGATGACCGCTGACCCGCTCCTTGTGGGAGGGACTTCAGTCCTGACTGCAGCGAACCCGAATGCGCCGATGCTGCGCTGATCGCGGCGAAATCACAGTGGATTCCGACCTCGACCCGCTAAGCCCCCACCGCCGGCTCGCGCCGCAGCACCAGCGCCCAGTCCAGCGCCAACATCAGCAGCAACGACACACCGACCAGCGGGAACAGCATCCCGCCCAGCACCAGCAGCGCGACCACGCCGCGCAAGGTGCGCCGGTCTGCCGGCAGCGGCGGCACCCCAAGCCTGCCGTGCGGGCGCCGTTTCCACCACATCACTGCGGCACTGACGCACAACAGCACGATGCCCAGGCAGGCGCCGATCAGCACGAGTTGGTTGAGCACCCCGTACTCCTGGCCCAGATGCACGTTGATGCCCCACTCCAGCGCCTTGGCCAGCGGGCCGTAGTCGGCATAGCGCATGTCCAGCAGCACCTGGCCGCTGTACTGGTCCAGATGGATCACCCGTTGCTGGGCCAGGTCCGGCGGATACACCGAGGCGGTATAGACCCCGCGCACGCCGCGCGGCAATGCCACGCTGTAGCCCGGCGCGATGCCGCGCGCCTGAAACCGCGCCACCGCCGCATCCAGGCCGATCGCGCCCGCCGCCGGCGCGGCGTCCGCCATGCCGGCCATGCCGTCGTGTCCGCCGTGGCCATCGTGCGCGCCGTGCGCCGCATGCGGGTCCGCGGCCGGCGGCGACGACTGCGGCAGGCGCGCCTGGCGCAGCGACCACGCCGGCACCTCGCTGTCGCTCAGCCGCTGCGTCGACATCGGCAGATCCACGCGCAGCCCGGATGGATAGCCGTAGTGATGGCCATTGGCCAGGCGGTTGACCTGCGCGCCCCAGAACCACGACCACGGCATGCCGGTCAGCGCCAGGAACAGCAGCAGCGCGCCGACCACGCTGCCGGTGAGCGCATGCACATCCCGCCAGAACACGCGCTGCGCCGGCCGCCCGCGCACCGTGGTCACGCCGCCGCGGCGCCCGCGCGGCCACCACAGGTACACGCCGGTGAGCACCAGCAGGATCGCCCAGCCCGCCGCCACCTCGATCAGCGCGTTGGCGAACCAGCCGACGTAGTCGAGGCTGTGCAGGCGGCGGATCGTCCAGGCCACGGTGCCGTGCTCGGGCAACCGGCCCAGCACCCGCGCCCGGTACGGATCCACGTAGACGACCTCGCGGTGGCCGTCGGCGGTGGCGATGGTCACTTCCGCCGAAGCATCGCGCCGCGGCGGCGTGGTGTAGCGCAGCGCCTGGCCCGGTTGCGCGGCCAGCGCCGCATCCAGCACGCGCTGCGGCGCCAGCGCCGGCGCGTGGTCCGGCACCGGCACGGTCTTCAGCGCGCGATGGAAGTAGCCGTCGATCGGCTGCTGGTAGACGAAGGCCGCGCCGGTCAGCGCCAGCCAGACCAGCAGCGGCAGCACCAGCAGACCGGCGTAGAAATGCCAGCGCCATACCGCACGGTAGAAGCGCGCTGGCGGCGCCTCGGTGGTGATGGCTTTCGTCGCCATCACCAGCCCCAACTCAGCGTGGCGTACAGCGCGCGGCCATCGCCGGGCGAGTAGCCGGAGGACCCGCTGTCGTACCAGGCGTAGACGTAGTGCCGATCGGTCAGGTTCTTCAGCTGCAGCGAGACCTCGCGCTGCGCGCGCCAGCGCCAGGTCGCGCCGAGGTTGGCCAGCGCATAGCCGCCATAGCGGCCCAGGGTGTTGCTGCGCTCCACATAGTAGTCGCCCTGCGCGTTACCCCAGGCTGACAGCGTCAGCCGCGGCGTGGCCTGCCAGTCGACACCGGCGGTGGCCAGGTAGTGCGGCACGTTCTCGATCTCCTTGCCGCGGGTGGCCGGCGCGCTCGGATCCGGCGTGACGATCAGCGCGCGTTGCCGGGAATAGGCCAGCCACAGCGTCCAGCGTTCGTCCGGACGCAGGTTCAGTTGCGCATCCCAGCCGCGCCGCAGGGTCTTGCCGACGTTGCCGACCTCGCCGGTGCCGACGCTGCCGTTCACGCCGAGGATGGTGGCCACCTCGTCGGAGGCGCGCTGTTCCCAGTAGGCCACGCGCGCGTCCCAGCGCTGCTGCGCGCCGGCGAACTTGAGACCGCTCTCCCAGCCATCGTTGAACGAGGGCGCGAGGTTGCGCGCCTGGGTGCGGTAGGCGCCGTTGCCGCTGCCGATCTGGAAGCTGCGGCCGATGTTGGCGTACAGGCTGGCCTGCGCGGTCAGCGCATACACCGCGCTGAACTTGGGTTGGCGAATCGTGCCGTAGGCGTAGGTGGGATAGCGCGCACCGCTGGCGAGGTCGCGGAACTGCCCGCCGACCCGATCCACCCGGTAGCCGGGCACCAGTTGCAGGCGCGCGGTCGGGCGCAGCACCGCCTGTACGTAGGCGCCTTCGGTATGCAGGTCGAAGTGCCAGTCGCGCAGTGGCGCGGTGCGCACGCGCGCCACCGTGCGATAGCGCTGCGAGACGTTGTCCTGCCATTGCGCATCGGCCCCGCCCTCCAGCGCGAAGGCGTCGGCGCGGGCCAGCGCCGGGTGCCAGCTGAGCCTGGCCAGCACGCCGCGCTGGCGCTCGTCGGTGTCTCGCTCCTGCTGCGCGCCGGCGGCGGTGAAGCGCACCCAGCGCTGATTGTCGTAGCGGTTCCAGTACGCCTTGGCGCTGCCCTGCACGCTGTCGGCCAGGCGCGCATCCAGGTGCAGCGACACCTGCGTGGTGTGGCGTTGGCTGCGATCGTCGCGGGCGTAATCGGGGGAGCTGCGCGGTGCGCGCTGCGCCGTGGCGTAATCCAGATACCCCGCCTCCAGCGCCGTGTTGCGGTAGTCGCGCGCGCTGAGCCCGGCGCGCCAGCGCCCGTCCGGATCGGTATAGAACCACTTGCCGGAGAACGCACGCTTGCGCGCGTCGGCATGGTCGCGGTAACCGTCGCTGTCGCGCCAGGCGGCGACGTAGTTCTGGCTCCAGGCGCCGCGCTCGATGCCCTGCGTCGCCTGCACCTCGCGGGTGCCGAAGCTGCCGACGGTGACGCTGGCGCGGCCGTCGTTGCCGCCGCTGCGGGTCAGCACGTCGGCGCTGCCGGCGATCGCGTCCAGGCCGTAGCGCGGGTCGTTGGTGCCGCGCACGATCTCGATCGCGGCGATGTCCAGCGGAAACACCGCATCCAGGTACGGCATGGCGCCGGCATTGTCGTTGCTTGGCACGCCGTCGATCAGCAGCTTGACCGCATTGACCCGGCCCTCGCCATTGAAGCCGCGGAAGGAGAAGCGCCCGGCGTCGGTCCCCATCTTGAACTGGGTCACCTGCACGCCGGGCGCGCGCATCAGCAGTTCCCAGCTGTAGTCCACGTGCTGGTCCTGCAGCAGGTCGCCGCCGAGGATGTCGACGGAACTGAACACGCTACGCGCGTTGGAACCGGCGGCGAGCGGCGAGGTGGCCTGGACCTTGCCCAGGGTCAGCACGGAATCGCCGGCGGCGCCGGGCGGCGCATCGGCGGCCTGGGCGGGCGCGGCCGCTGCGAGAAGGACACAGCAGCACGCCGCCACGGGCGGCATGGCAGGAAAGCGGGTCATTGCGAAACTCCATCGGCACGAGGACATGCCGCAGCGATGCCGCGGCACGGAAACGGCAACCCGTGGATCAGGAGAACAGCGGCGGCCCGCGTACCGGGTGTGCACGGCGTGCGGTGGCCGTGACGACACGGCGGCGCAGCGCCGCCCCCGGCGCCGGAGGGCAGCGCCAGGGCAGCAGCGCCAGCAACAGCGCCACCCACGGCAGCAGCCGCGCGGCCAGCAGGCAATAATCGCAGGCCGGCGCGTGCGTCAGGCCGGCATCGTCGTGATGGCCGCCATGCGCCGCGGAGACGGCACCTGCCAGCGCCGCCAGACGCAGGCCGCCGCTGCTGCACAGCGCCTGGTCCTGCAGCGCGGCCGCCTCGGCCTGTGCCTGCCGCCACTGGCTGATCGGCGGCGCCAGCAGCAACAGGCCGAGCGCCAGCGCGGCGAGCGCGGCCCAATACGACGGCAACTGGCGGAGACGGACCATCGGCGCATTCTAGAGGGTGCGCTGGCCATTGAAACGCGTGCGACGCCGCGTGCGGCGAAGTGACGCAGGCGCGTCGTGGCGGTGCAGGAAGGACGCGTCCTCGGTCGGCAGGCCGCACTCCGCAATGGCGGCCGCTACCTCCGTCCGGCCGTAGCCCCAGCGCCGTCGTCCTGCCGCCTGCCAGTCGCCCGGCAGCGCGGTCCATCCGTTGCCCGGCCGGATCATCCCGTCTCTGTGGATCGACGCCAGGCACGCCTTTCCCACCTGGCGACGACCGCCACGGGCGCCGTGCACATGGCGTGCCCGACGCGCGTCGCCCTTGCATGGCACCGCGATTGCGGCACCATCGGCCGCGGCCGCGCAGAAGATTTCCGTACGGTCGCCCTTGTCCCGCCCAATCAACGAGCCGCCGCATGCCCACCATCACGATCTATCACAACCCTGTCTGCGGCACATCGCGCAACGTACTCGGGCTGATCCGCAACAGCGGCGTCGAACCGACCGTGATCGAGTACCTGAAGACGCCGCCGGACCGCGCCACCCTGCAGGCGCTGGCGGCGGCCAGCGGCCAGCCGCTGCGCGCACTGATCCGGCAGAAGGGCACGCCGTACGCCGAGCTTGGACTGGATGATCCGGCGCTGGGCGAGGACGCATTGCTGGACGCCATGCTGCAGCACCCGATCCTGCTCAACCGGCCGATCGTGGTTACCCCACTGGGCACGCGCCTGTGCCGGCCCTCGGAGACCGTGCTGGACATCCTGCCATCGCCGCAGCGTGGCGCCTTCGCCAAGGAGGACGGCACGCCGCTGGTCGACGCACAGGGCCGCTGGGTGGGCTGAAGCGCTGACGGCGGGGGCCGACGGATTCGCTAAGGGCGGGTGCAGCCCACGCGAGTGCCATGTGAACGCCGCGTCGGCAAAAACCGTGACAGGTACCATAGACTGCGCGTCTTCCTGACCGAGCCGCGCTGCATGTCCACCGTCGAACCCGCCGCCGACCCGGTCTACTGCGCGGTCAAGCCACGCAACGAAGCGCTGCGCCTGGATGCGTTGCACAGCTATGCGATCCTGGACACGCCGCGCGAGCCGGCATTCGACGACATCACCCGGCTGGCGGCGCTGATCTGCCAGGCGCCGATCGCGGTGGTCAACCTGATCGACAGCGAGCGCCAGTGGTTCAAGAGCGAGATCGGGCTGGGCACGCGCGAAACCCCGCTGGCCACCTCGCTGTGCGCGCACGCGCTGCTCGAGGACGACCTGCTGCTGGTGCCGGATACCCGCGAGGACCCGCGCTTCGCCTGCAATCCGCTGGTGACCGGCGAGATGCGCCTGCACTTCTACGCCGGCGCGCTGCTGAAGACCTCCGACGGCCTGGCCTTGGGCACGGTATGCGTGCTGGACCGGCGCCCGCGCCAGCTCAGCTACGAGCAGATCGAAGCGCTGCGCGCGCTGGCGCGACAGGCGATGGGTCAACTGGAACTGCGCAAGGCGCTGCAGCTGGCGCAGGAATCCAACCACTACCGCAGCCGCCTGATGGCCATCGCCGGCCACGATCTGAAGACCCCGCTGCGCACCGCGTCCTACGCGCTGAGCAAGCTGCAGCGCCAGCACGACGCCGCGCAGGACGGCCCGCTGGAGACCGCACGCGCGGCCTTGAACCAGGTCGCCAGCGGGCTCGACCAGCTCGCCACCAATGCCGCCGCCGGCGAACTGCGCCTGCCGGCGCTGCACGACCTGGCCCTGGCCGACGTGCTGGCGCCGATCCTGGCCACCTGGCAGCCGCAGGCCGCGGCCAAGGGCGTACAGCTGCGCAGCGTGCCGACCTCGCTGCGCGTGCGCAGCAGCGCTCCCCTGCTGTCGACGCTGCTCGGCAACCTGCTGGGCAACGCGGTCAAGTACACCGCGCAAGGCAAGGTGCTGATCGGCTGCCGGCGCCGTGGCGATCGCGTGGCGGTGGAAATCATCGACCGCGGCATCGGCATGGACGAAGCCGGCCTGCGCACGATGTTCCAGGCCTTCCAACAGGCCGACCCGCGCAGTGACGGCCTCGGCCTGGGCCTGTGGATCGTCCGCCGCACCGCCGAGACTCTGGGCTGCGCCGTCGAAGTCCGCAGCCAGCCCGGCCATGGCAGCCGCTTCACCGTGCTGCTGCCGGCAGCAACGGCCGACGCCTGAGTCGCGCTGGGCGCAGGCCTCCGCACCCTCATCTGCCCTTCGGGGCACCTTCTCCCGGGGGGAAAAGGGGTTGGGGCTAGCACCGCCTGAGCTGTAGCGAAGAAGCGCCGTTGGGCAGCAAATGGACACGCCACAGGGAATGCCCGTCGCGGCTGAAGCCGCTCCTACGGGCAATCGCGCGTTTGGCCAGGCCTCGGCAGCAACAAGCGAAGCCCTAGGATCTTCCCGCAGCATTGCAGTCGGGACTGAAGTCCCTCCCACAACGGCGCCTCCCACTCAGCGTGGTGGGGCCAGGGTGCAGCAGCCGCGAGAAGCCGGCTTTTGCGATTCCCCAATCCCGATTCTCCATTCCCGGCTTCACGCGCTTCCCTAATCCCGATTCCCTACTCCCGGCTTCACCGCGATTCCCCAATCCCGATTCTCCATTCCCGGCTTCACCATCACTCCTTCAACACCATATCGATGCACAACACCGCCGCCATGATCAGGATCCGCCGCGGATCCTCGGCCGGCAGGCTCTCGGCGATCGACAGCATGTAGTTGTCGGCGCTGGTGAACAGTTCCTTGCCCAGTCCCGCCCATTTCTTGGACACCTGCGCCAGTTCGCGCTCGCCCTGCACGAAGCGGAAATCCCAACTGGTCCACTTGCCGCGCAGCGTGCACACCGGCGCGCCCTGGGCATCGAGCACATCGAACTTGCCGCCGATGGAGAAGAACTTCTGGCTGAAGGAGCCCACGCGCCGGTCGTGCTCGTCCAGCACCTCGACCGTGGACAAAAACAGCGACACGCCGCGCCTCACGGTCAGCACCTTGTGCCCGTCCGGCGTGCGCACTTCCACCTGGAACGGGGTCATGCGCTTGTAGTCGGTGAAGCGCAGCAGCTTGGTGAACACGCCCAGGTGCGGCTCGCGGCATTCCAGCAGCTTGCGGTTGCTGTGCGGATCGAATACGTCGTAGTTGTTGGCGGCCTTGAACATGCCGACCTGTTCCTTGACGAAGAACAGGTTGTGCTGGAGAACAGGATGCATCGGGCGTCCTTGCGTTGGGAAAGTCGACGCGCCCCGGGCGTCGGCCACACGGCGGCGGCGCATGGCCGGCAGCCGCCGGCAGTCCAGGGTCGCGGTCTGCCGGGTGGCAGAAGGGGCCGCATGATAGGGGGCGGCTCCGGCCGCGGCAACGCGCACGATGCCGTCGCGGCAGGCGCCCGCGCCGATGCGTGGTGTGCATTCCGGCATTCGAATACCACACCGCGTTGTCGTTGCCGCACGTCTTTTGCTCGAATGTCGGTCTGAAGCCAATCCACGCATCAGTCCCGGACGCCGCTGTCGCGATTCCCCAATCCCGATTCCCCATTCCCGGCTTCACCGCGATTCCCCAATCCCGATTCCCGACTCCCGGCGTCTAGCTGGTGATGGTCTGGGTGAGTTCTTCCCAGCTCGGCGGTGCCGGCCAGTCCGGCTGCTGGTTGCCTTCCATCACCCGGCGCAGGTCGCGCGTGTCGATCTGCGGCGCCAGCACGTGCACCAGCTCCAGCGCGTAGTCGCGCAGTACCCGGTCGCGCGGCAGCACCGCCCAGGCGATGCAGTCCGGAATCTCCGGCGGCGCCGGCCAGGCGCGCAGGTCGGTGTCGTTGGCGCTCACCGCCATCTCCGCCAGCAGGCCCACGCCCAGCCCGGTGCGCACGTAGGTCTTGATCAGGTCCGCGTCCAGCGCGGTCAGCGCGATCCGCGGCTCCAGCCCGAGCCGGCCGAAGGCGCGCTGCAGCGAGGAGCCGGCGCGGGTCGAGGATTCGTAGCTGATCAGCGGCTGCGCCGCCAGCGCGGCCATGTCCGGCACCCGCTTCGGCATGTCCAGCGCATGCCCGCGCGGCACCAGCACCAGCCGCCGCCAGCGATACAGCGGCACGGCGATGCCGGCGGCCGGCGCGGTGCCGGCGGTGCTGACGATGGCAATGTCCGCATCGCCCTGGCTGAGCAGGTCCAGCGCCGCGCTCTCGGCGGCCTGCTGCAGGTGCACGCTGACCTGCGGATAGGCCTGCTTGATCTGCGCCACCGCCGGCGGCAGCACGAAGCGCGCCTGGGTGTGCGTGGTGGTGAGGGTCAGCTGGCCCTGGCTCTCGCGGCGCTGGTTGGCCGCGTAGGTGCGGATGTTGTTGGCCTCGGCCAGCACCGCACGGGCGCGCTCGATCACCTCGCGCCCGGCCGGGGTCACCGTTTCCAGGCTGCGGCCCTTGCGCACGAACAGCAGGAAGCCCAGTTCGTCCTCCAACTGCTTGAGCTGCTTGGACAGCCCCGGCTGGGTGGCATGCACGCGCGCCGCCGCCAGGGTGATGTTCAGATCGGCATCGGCAATGGCGACGAGATAGCGGAGTTGGGTCAGCGTCATCGGGACGAGGGCGAGGCGCCGCCAGGCGGGACGCTCGACTGTAGTGGAATTCGGCCTTTCACCTTATAACCGAAAGCTATCTGCCTTGGGCATGAAGTCATTTCCTGGGGCTATGAGCCGGCGCTACGGTCGTCACTCCGCCCCTCCCCGCGTTGCGAGCCGTCCCTGTGAGCCCTGCCCCGATTGCCCTGTATCCGGACCTGCGCGACCGGGCCGTGTTGGTGATCGGCGGCGGTGCGGCCGCCGAGCGACAGGTGCAGGCGCTGCTGGCCGCCGGCGCCGTGCCGCGGGTGGCGGCGCCGAGTCTCACCCCGGCACTGCACGCGCTGGCCGCGAATGGCCGGCTGGCGTGGCTGCGTGGCAGCTTCGATACGGCCTGGCTGGAGACGGTCTGGTACCTGGTGGCCGCCAGCGAGGACGCCGCGACCAACCGCCAGGCGCTGCAGGCGGCGGCCGCGCGGCGGGTATTGGCGCAAGCGTTGCCGGCCGAGCCGGTGTCTGCGGCCGAGGCCGCCGATACCGCCACGGGCGAGGCGCTGCCACTGCGCCCGGGCAGCGTGACCCTGGTCGGCGCCGGCCCCGGCGATCCCGGCCTGCTCACCGGCCACGCGCTGCATGCGTTGCGCCAGGCCGACGTAGTGCTGCACGACCGTCTGGTCAGCCCCGCGATCCTGCACTTGCTGCCGGCTGGCACCGAACGCATCGCCGTCGGCAAGTCGGCCGATGGCCACAGCGTGGCCCAGGAGCAGATCCACGCGCTGCTGCTGGAACACGCGCGGCGCGGACGCCGGGTGGTGCGGCTGAAGGGCGGCGACCCGTTCGTGTTCGGTCGCGGCGGCGAGGAACTGGAATACCTGCGCGCCCACGCCGTGCCCTATGCGGTGGTGCCCGGCATCACCGCGGCGCTGGCCTGCGCCGCCTACGCCGGCATCCCGCTGACCCATCGCGACCATGCGCAGTCGCTGCGCCTGGTCACCGCGCACTGCAAGGATTCGTTCGACACCCTGGACTGGGCCGCGCTGGCGCAGCAACGACAGACCCTGGCGGTGTACATGGGCGTGGCCGGGCTGGACACGGTGCGCACGCGCCTGCTGCGCGCCGGCCGCGCCGCCGACACCCCGTTCGCCCTGGTCGAAAACGGCTCACGCCCCGAACAGCGGGTGATCACCGGCACCCTCGCCGACCTGCCGGACACCGCCCGCGCGCACGGCGTGCGCTCGCCGGCGCTGCTGATCCTGGGCGAGGTGGCGGCGCTGGCGTCGACCCTGCACTGGTTCGGCGCCGCGCCGCTGGGCGTGGCACCCTCACCTTCCCCGAAGCCGGCCGTGCCTACCCTGGCCCACGCCGCCTGACCCGCACTTTTCGGAGACCCCACGCATGGCCATCTACGACAACATCCTCGACACCATCGGCCACACCCCGATCGTCAAGCTGCAGCGCCTGGCGCCGGCGCACCTGGACCTGTACGTCAAGGTCGAGGCCTTCAATCCCGGCGGCTCGGTCAAGGACCGCCTGGCCCTGGCGATCGTGCTCGACGCCGAGGCGCGCGGCCTGCTCAAGCCCGGCGACACCATCGTCGAGGCGACCTCCGGCAACACCGGCGTGGCCCTGGCGATGGTCGCCGCCGCGCGCGGCTACAAGTTCGTGGCGACGATGGTGGAGACCTTCTCGATCGAGCGCCGCAAGCTGATGCGCGCCTACGGCGCCAAGGTCATCCTGACCCCGGCCGCCGAGCGCGGCAGCGGCATGGTGCGCAAGGCCGAGGAACTGGCCAAGCAGCACGGCTGGTTCCTGGCCCGGCAGTTCGCCAACCCGGCCAACCCGGCCTATCACCGCAGCACCACCGCCGCGGAGATCCTGCGCGATTTCGCCGGCCGCCGGCTCGACCACTTCGTCAGCGGCTGGGGCACCGGCGGCACCCTCACCGGCGTCGGCGAAGTGCTGCGCCTGGCCCGCCCGGAAGTCCGCATCACCGCCACCGAGCCGGCCGGCGCGGCCCTGCTGCAGGGCCAGGAGTGGAAGCCGCACAAGATCCAGGGCTGGACTCCGGACTTCGTGCCGGACGTGCTCAACCGCGAGGTCTACGACGAAGTGCTGAGCGTGGAGGACACCGACGCCATCACGGTGTCGCGCCGCCTCGCCGCCGAGGAAGGCATCTTCACCGGCATCTCCGGCGGCGGCACCGTCGCCACCGCGCTGCGCGTGGCCGAAACCGCGGCGCCCGGCGCGGTGATCCTGGCGATGCTGCCCGATACCGGCGAGCGCTACTTCTCCACGCCGCTGTTCGCCGACATCAACGAAGGCAGCGACGACGACTGGCTGGCCGGGTTGCCGTAAGCGCATCGCCGCGCCACACAGGCGCGGCATCGCTCGTGCGCGTGCGGATCGAAATACGCCGTCCACGACCCAGGTGCGGCACGCAAGGTGGCCGCCTTCCGGACGCCGCCATGGCCTCGGCCTCCCGGCCCGCGTTGAGCAGCGCCACGCCGAGGTGGAAGTAGGTATTGCGATCGTGGGACTGCAAGCGCACGGCGCGGCGCAGTGCCGTCAACGCGTGCCGGTAGTGTCCGCGATCGCACAGCACCGCGCCCAGGCAGGTGAGCGCGTCGGCATCGGTCGGCGCCGCCCTGGCCACTGCGCGCAACAGCGCCTCGGCCTGCGCCAGCGGCGTATCGGCACGCTGCGCGTCCTGGAACGGCGACATGGCCAAGGCCTTCGCTTGCGCGAGGCGGACATCGGGCGAGGACGCGCTCATGCGGGCAGAGCCCAGGCAGACGCCGCGCCTGCGCCGCACGCAGGCGGCATCCAGGCGGGTTCACTGCACGTCATGGCAACGCGCCTTGCGCCGGACTGCAGCTCCGCATGCGCCATGCCTCAGCCCGGCAGCGGCGCGCCCAGCGCCGGCGGCTGCGGCGCGGTCAGGCGTTCGATCAGCAACTGTTCGATCGCCTCCACGTCGACCTCGCGCACCACCTGTTGCGCCTGCTCGCCCAAACCCGGCTGGTAGCCCGGCGCCCACGACAGGATGTCGCCGTAGCCGGCGCCGAACTCGGTGTTGGTGTCCACGTACAGGGTCTCGCTGACGGTGGCCAGCTGCGGACGCAGCCACACTGCGGTGGCCAGTTCGTCCCACATCGGGAAGCCGGGTTCGCGCCGGCGCAGCGCATGGCCGATCGGGGTGTCGGCGGCGCTCATCCGCGCCAGCAGCTGCGGGGTCAATTCGGTGGCGGTGGACGGATCCACCGGCACCATCACCATGCGCCGCCACGGCGCGCGCATCACGATGCTGGCCGCTTCCGGATCCCAGCGAATGTTGAACTCGCGCCGCGGCGAATTGACGAACTCGCGCGCGAACTGCGCCGCCGAGACGCTGTCGCGGCGCTGCCGCGGATTGAGGCTGCCGCCCATGTAGACCAGTTCCTTGGCCAGTGAGGCGAACTCCGGATCCAGCCGCTGCGCCAGTGCCAGGTTGGTCAGCGGCCCGGTGGCGACGATGCTGACCTCGCCCGGGAACTCGCGCACCTTGCGGATCATGAACAAGGCGGCAGGTTCGCTGGCCGCCTGCACCACGCTCGGATTGCCCAGCGGCAGATCCGGGACCACGTCGTGAGCGTGATAGCGCGGCGCGCTCTGCACCGTGTCGTGCTCGACCCATTGCCGGGTCCAGGCGCCCTTCCACAGCAACTTGCCGTACAGCGCCTCCCAGCGCTCGGTGGCCAGCTCGCTGTTGAGCAGCGGGAACACCGGCCCGGGCAGCACCGGCACCTCGCCGCGCCCGGCGATCTCGAGCAGGCGCCGCGTGTGCGCCAGCGCCTCGTCGCGCCAGATGTTGCCGCTGACCACCGAGATGCCGAGCACCTCGACCTCGGGCGATTGCAGCAACAACAGCTGCGCGGGGGTGAAGCCGTCGATGTCGTCTTCGAGGATGACGCGGCGGCGCGGGGCGTTAGCGGATGGCGAGGTGAGCGTGGTGGCGGCACTGGCAGAGGCGATCGGCATGAGGCGGGGCGGTCGGTGGCGAAACGGGAAACACGGCGCGATCGGCGCGCGGGCACGCCGCTCGATGCGAGAAGGGCGGCGCGTCGAAACGGAACAGCCGACGTGCCGCGTGGGCGCTAGGGTAATCGGGTTTGCCTGCATCGCCACGCGCGGCGATGCCCCGCGGTGTGCCGGCATGCGGCGCGCGTTGCACCATGACGGGAGGCGACGACGCGCGGCCCGCGCCGATGCCGTGGGCAGCCGCGTAAACTTGGCGCGCCCCCACACCACGGAAGGACTGCATGCACGACCGAACCGATCGACTGCCTGCGCGCGCGCAGACGCGGGTGCCGCTGCTGGTCCGCACGACCTCGCCGGCGCATTTCCTGCTGGCGCTGCTGCTCGGCGCGAGCCTGCAGCGCGCGATTCCGCTGCCGCTGCCGCAGGGCGCCACGCTGGCCTGGCTGCAACTGGGCGGCGGCGCGGTTGCGCTCGCCGGTCTGCTGCTGGCGTGCTGGTGCTTCGTGCTGTTCGCGCGCGATCGCACCACCCTGCTGCCCGAGCGCATGCCGGCGCAGTTGGTCTGCCACGGGCCGTACCGGCATACCCGCAATCCGATGTACGTCAGCCTGACCCTGAGCTACCTCGGCCTGAGCATACAGATCGGCTGGCCCTGGTCGGCGCTGCTGCTGCCGTTGCCGCTGCTGGCCTTGCAGTGGGTGGTGATCCCCTACGAGGAAGCGCGCCTGCGCGAGCGCTTCGGCAGCGCCTACGACCGCTACTGCGCGCAGGTCGCGCGCTGGCTGTAGCCACCGGCCACGCCGGCGCGTCTCAGCGCGCCAGCCACCAGGCCGCCGCCGCGGCCAGCAGCAGCGCCAGCAGGATCCAGCGCCAGCGCCCGCCGCGGTCGCCGGCGCTCACCGTCGAGGCGGCGCCCAGCGTCGGCGCCGTCCGCAGATGCCGTTGCACCAGGTCAAGTGCCTCGCGCAGCGACATGTCCGGGTAGTGCGCGAACACCAGCTTGGCGGCCTCGCGCCGCTCGCCGCGGCGCAACGCCAGCTCCGCCGCCGGCGGCAGGCGCCGTTCCTCTGGCACGGTCGACGCCTGCGTCCTGGCTGCGGTGTCCGGCCTGGTGGCCACTGCCGGGCCGGAGGCGTGGCGGTCGAGCAGTTCGGTCACCGAGCGTGCCGCGCCGGCCAGCAGCCACGCGTCGACCTGCTCCTTGGCGCTGCGCAGGTCCATGCCGGTGTGGGTCCGTAGCAGCTTGATCGCCTGGATGATCTGGCCCTGCGCGAGGGCATCGGCAACCTGCGGGGGCGGCGGGTTCGGGTTCATGTCGCAGGTGCTGAGATCGGGACGCGCCAGTCTTGCCGCCGGCCGGTTAAGCGGCTGTGGCAGCGCGCGACGGCGGTGGCCCTGCCCTCACGTGTCCATCATTCGGCTCCCCTAAAGATCGCGTCATGAACATCGAAATCTGGCAAGGCGACATCACCGAACTCGACGTGGACGCGATCGTCAACGCCGCCAACGAGTCCCTGCTCGGCGGCGGTGGCGTGGACGGCGCCATCCACCGCGCCGCCGGCCCGGACCTGCTGGAAGAGTGCCGGCGCCTGCCGGAACTCAAGCCCGGCGTGCGCTGCCCGGTGGGCGAGGTTCGCGCGACCGCGGGCCACCGGCTCAAAGCGCGGCACGTGCTGCATACCGTCGGCCCGGTGTGGCGCGACGGCGCCCACAACGAACCCGCGCTGCTCGCCAACTGCTACTGGCGCACGCTGCGCCTGGCCGAGCAGATGGGTCTGCACTCGGTGGCGTTCCCGGCGATCAGTTGCGGCGTCTATGGCTATCCGCTGCACCAGGCCGCGCGCATCGCGGTCACCGAGACCGATGCCTGGCAGCGCGCGCACGCGGTGCCCAAGCGGATCATCCTGGTGGCCTACAACGAGGCCACCGCCAAGGCGTATCGGCAGGCGCTGCGCGACGTGCAGTGCGCCACCGCGGCCTGAGCGATCGCTCGCTGGCGGGCCCGGCCAAGCGCCCCCCGCGTACTTCTGAGCGTGCAGGGCCTGCGTTCCGCCCGATCGCAGGCGTTGACCGATCCGCAGTAACAGCACCCGTATCGCCACTGTGGGTATTTCCCCGACACCGTGTCAGGGGATGCAGCAAAGAGTGACGTTGCGCTCAGATTTGCTCAGATTGATCCGCGGTCTGAAGGCTACATTGCGCGAGCCTCAATCATAACGCCGCCTTAACATCATGACGATCTCCTGCCGTCCGCGTCCGAGCACGCTGGCAAATGCGCTCCTCGCCCTCCCGTGGGCCGCCGGCCTCGCCTTGACCCTGAGCTGCGTGCCGGCCTTTGCCCAGGAGGCCGTCCCGGCCGCCGGCACGGCCGCCGACGCGGCAACCCCGATCGCGGTGCAGGCGATCCGCGTCACCGGCGTCGGCGACCATCCGCGCGAGCAGATCGATCCGGCGCGCCTGCAGGCGCTGGCCGACGCCCGCCTGCGTGCGCTCGGCGGCGGCACGCTGCCGGCCCAGCTCAGCTTCGCGCAATTGCAGCAGATCGCCGACGCGCTGACCCATGCCTATCGCCAGGCCGGCTTCCTGGTCGCCCGCGCGTATCTGCCGGTACAGACCCTGGGACCGGACCAGGTGGTCGAGATCCGCGTGACCGAAGGCCGGGTCGGCAAGATCACTGTCGAGGGCGCGCGCCGCTACGACGACCGGCTGATCGCCAGCCCTGCCCTGGCCCTGCAGGGCCAGATCCTGCGCCAGCAGGACCTGCAATCGGCCCTGCTGTACGCCCGCGACCTGCCGGGCGTCTCCGCCACCTCCGTGCTCAAGCCCGGCGCCAACCCCGGCGAGACCGACGTGGTGATCCAGGCCAGCGAGGAGCGTCCGCTGCATGTCAGCGTCGGCGCCAGCAACTACGGCACCCCGAGCATCGGCCGCTACCGCGCCCAGCTCGGCGTGGACTGGAACAACCCGCTGGGCCTGGGCGACCACCTGTCCGCCAGCTACGCCTATGCGCTGGATCCGGCCAATACCTGGCAGGGCAGCTTCGCCTACCAGGTGCCGATCGCCGGCGTGGACGGCCTCAGCGCCAGCGCGTCCTATACGCGCAGCGTGGTCAACCTCGACAACGGCGCGTTCGCCGCGCTGGACATCCATGGTCCGACCCAGCAGACGGCGCTGGGCCTGGACTGGAAATTCGTCAATTCCGACGCCTGGCGCGTGCAGAGCTGGCTGCACCTGGTCAAGGAGAGCTCGCGCCTGCAGGGCCTGGGCGTGCTGTTGTCCAAGCAGACGTTCGACGTGGCCGAGCTCGGCACCAGCGTGCGCCACGACGACCGCCAGCGCCACGCCATCGACCTGCTGCAACTCAGCGTGCGCGGCGCGCTCGACGACGACTCGCCGCAGACCGATTACCTGTACGCCCGCCACGACCGCCACTTCACGGTCGCCCGCCTGAGCTACACCCGGCTGCAGGGGCTGACCGCCACGCAGCGCCTGCAGCTGCGCTTCAGCGGCCAGTACAGCGACGACACCCTGACCCCGCTGGAACAGTTCTCGCTGGGCGGGCCGACCAGCGTGCGCGCCTTCCCGCTCGGCGCCGCGCTCGGCGACCGCGGCTTCGATTCCGGCCTGGAGTACCAGGTGGACGCACCCGGCTTCGCCACCGCCGCCTCGCCGTTCGGCGGCCGCGCCTGGGGCCAGCTGCTGACCGCCAGCGTGTTCTACGACTACGGCCGGGTCTACCCCAACGGCGCCAATCGCGCCGTGTACGACAGCGTTACCACCTTCGAAGGCGCTGGTGTCGGCCTCAGCTTCCGGCTGCCCGACTGGCACGGGCTCTCGTTCGATCTGGCCGCGGCCAAGCCCACCGGCACCACCAAGCCGGGCGACGGCAAGGACGTGCGCTACTGGGCCCGCTTCGGCCTGACCTTCTGACCTGGGGATCACCATGAACCGCATCTACCGCCTCGTCTTCAACCGCAGTCTCGGCATGCTCCAGGTCGCCTCCGAAGTCGCCGCCGGCCACGCCGGCAGCGCTGGCGCCGGCGCTGCGCGCCTGGCCGCGCCGCTGCTGCCCTTCGCCCTGGCCTGCGCACTGGCCGCGCCGGCTTACGCCAGCGGCGTGCCGTCGCTGTCCAGCGCCACCGGCGCCACCGTGTCGCAGAACGGCGGCACGCTGCAGATCGACCAGAACGCCGCCAAGGCCGTGCTGAACTGGAACAGCTTCAACGTCGGCAAGGATGCCAGCGTGGTGTTCGTGCAGCCCTCCAGTTCCGCGGTGGCGCTCAACCTGATCGACGCCAGCCGCGGCGCCAGCGTCATCGACGGCAGCCTGCGCGCCAACGGCAACGTGTTCCTGATCAACTCCGCCGGCATCCTGTTCGGCAACCACGCGCAGGTGAACGTCGGCGGCCTGGTCGCCAGTTCGCTGGGCCTGGCCGGCGACGATGACCACGGCTACCTGCTCGCCCGCGGCGAGCATGGCGCCGCCAGCGTGATCAACCAGGGCAGCATCCGCGCCGGCAACGGCGGCTCGGTCAACCTGGTCGGCAACCATGTCGCCAACCGCGGCAGCATCACCGCCGACGGCGGCGCCATCCGCCTGCTCTCCGCCGACCAGGTCAGGGTGACCATGGACGCGGCCGGCGCCATCGGCATGCAGATGGTCGCGGCCGCCAGCCAGTCGGTGGACGGCGCCGCGGCGGCGGTGGAGAACAGCGGCAGCCTGCGCGCCAACGGCGGACAGATCCTGCTGCAGGCCGGCAGCACCGGGCTGTCGCAGTTGCTGGTCAACAATACCGGCGCGCTCGAAGCCACCGGCATCGACACCTCCGGCGGCAGCGTGCGCCTGGTCGGCAGCGGCGGCGACGTCGCCAGCAGCGGCCGCATCGATGTCTCCGGCCCCCACGGCGGCAGCGTGCAGGTGCTGTCCGATGGCGCGGTGAACGTCGATGGCCGCATCGATGCCAGCGGCACCGCGGCCGGCGGCAGTATCCGCATCGGCGGCGGCTACCAGGGCGGCGAACAGTTGCAACACGCCAGCGCGGCCACGGTCGCCAGCGGTGCGAGGCTCGATGCCAGCGCGACCGGCCAGGGCAACGGCGGCTCGGTCGTGGTCTGGTCAGACGGCCACACCGCAGTGCATGGAACGCTGCGCGCCAACGCCGCCGGCAGCGGCAACGGCGGCCTGCTCGAAACCAGCGGCCACACCGTCGACTTCTCCGGGATCGCCGTCGGCGCCAAGGCCGCCGGCCCCGGCAGCGCCGGCACCTGGCTGGTCGACCCGGAAGACCTGACCGTGGACAGCGCGGCGGCCAGCACCATCAGCGGCGCCTTGAATGGCGGCACCAACGTCACCCTGCTCGCCACCCTCACCAACGCCAGCGGTCCGGGCAACGTGAGCAGCGGCGCCGGCGACATCAACGTCAATGCGGCGATCGGCTGGAGCGGCAACTCCACGCTGACCCTGGACGCGTACCACAGCATCCACCTCAATGCCGCCGTCACCGCGACCGGCGACACGGCCGGCCTGGTGATGAACTACGCCGGCTATACCGAAAACGGCAGCGTCGGCGGCACGGGCGACTACTACGTCAACGCGCCGGTCTCGCTCGGCGGCGCGCATGCCGGCCTGAGCATCAACGGACAGGCGTACCGGCTGATCCACTCGCTGGCCGACGCGGCCACCTATTTCAACACCCCTGGTTCCTATGCGCTGGCCCAGGACATCGATCTGAGCGGCGTCACCCGCAGCAGCGCCCTGGTGTCCTCCTTCCAGAGCAAGCTGGCCGGCCTCGGCCACAGCATCAACAACCTGACCATCTCCGGCGCCAGCGGCTACGTCGGCCTGTTCGGCACCACCAGCAGCAACAGCGTCATCCGCGATCTGCACCTGGGCAATGTGTCCGTCTCCGGCGGCTATTACGTCGGCGGCCTGGTCGGCTACGGCCAGGGCGCGATCAAGAACGTCACCGTCGACGGCAGCGTGACCGGAACCTCGGGCGGCGTCGGCGGATTGACCGGCTACAACCTGGGCTTGATCGACAACGGCGCGTTCACCGGCAACGTCAACGGGCAAAGCGCGGTCGGCGGCCTGGCGGGCAACAACATCAGCGGCACGATCCGCAATTCCCACAGCACCGGCAGCGTGACCGGCAGCTCCAGCAACACGGGCGGCCTGGTCGGCTACAACGACGGCGGCAGCCTCACCAATACGTATTCCACCAGCAACGTGAGCGGCACCAACTCTGTCGGCGGCCTGGTCGGAACGAACCAGAATGCCGGCACGATCCAGAACAGCTATGCCAGCGGCAGCGTGATCGGCACCAGCTACGGCGTCGGCGGGCTGGTCGGCATGAACTACCAGAGCGCCATCGCCAACACCTACGCCACCGGCAGCGTCACTGCGCCGACCTCGGTGGGCGGGCTGGTGGGCATCAACAATCCGGGCAGCGCAGCCGTCACCTCCAGCAGCGTCAGCAACAGTTACGCCACCGGTGCGGTCAACGGCACCAACAACGTCGGCGGGTTGGTTGGCGCCAATACGGGCAGTGTCAGCAATGCGTCCTGGGACGTCGGCAGCACCGGCCAGGCCAATGCCATCAGCAACGGCGGCAGCGGCAGCGTGACCAACCTGACCAGCTTCGGCAGCGGCAACCGCTACAGCCACACCAGCTACGGCAATCTCGGCAACTGGGCGCTGCTCGCCGGCAGCAGCAATGTCTATGTCGCCAGCGACGGCAACGGCAACCCGACCTGGATCATGATCGAGGGGCAGACGCGCCCGTTCCTGGCCAGCGAGTACAGCACCACCATCGGCAACGCGCACCAGTTGCAGTTGATGGCGTACAACCTGGCGGCCAGCTACAGCCTGTCCGCCGACATCGACGCCAGCCAGACCGCCGGCAGCAATGCCAGCGGCATGTGGAGCAGCGCCGGCTTCAGCCCGGTCGGCGACAGCACCGGCGCCTTCACCGGCAGCCTCAACGGCGCAAACCACACGATCGCCGGGCTGACCATCGCACGCGGCGGCGCGTCCTACGTCGGCCTGTTCGGCAATACCGGCCTCGCCAGCCAGATCGGCAACCTGGCCCTGACCGGCGCCACCGTCGTGGGCACCGCCTACGTGGGCGGCGTCGCAGGCTTCAATGCCGGCACCCTCAGCGGCATCAGCGTCAACGGCACCATGAGCGGCACCGGCAACTTCGTCGGTGGCCTCACCGGCTACAACAATGCCGGGACGATCGCCGGCGTGCAGACCAGCGGCACCGTGGTCGGCAGCGGCGGCCCCTACAGCGGCAACTATGTCGGCGGGCTGATCGGCAGCAACGCCAACGGCACGATCAGCGCCTCGTCCTCGTCGAGCACGGTCTCCGGCGGCAGCAGCGTCGGCGGCCTGGTCGGCAACGACTACCAGGGCAGCTATACCAACGCCTTCGCCACCGGCAACGTCAGCAGCACCAGCACCACCACCGGCAACAACGTCGGCGGACTGATCGGCAATGCCATCCAGAGCACCCTGCAGAACGTCCACGCCACCGGCAATGTCACCGCGACCACCTCGAGCGCCGGCGGCCTGGTCGGCATGGCCGGCGCCGGCAGCATCCAGAACGCGTATGCCAGCGGCAACGTGTCGGGAACCCGGAGCGTGGGCGGCTTGGTCGGACGCAGCTCCGCCACGATCGATACGGCATACGCGACCGGCGCGGTGAACGGCGCGGCAAACGGCACCTCATCCGAACTCGGCGGCCTGGTCGGCACCCTGGACCACGGCAGCCTCGCGTCCACCCACGCCACCGGCAACGTCTCCGGCGGCAGCTTTGTCGGCGGACTGGTCGGCTACAGCGACACCGGCAGCGTCGGCGCGTCCTACGCCACCGGCGCCGTGTCCGGGACCAACTATCTCGGCGGGCTGGTGGGCTACAACGACGGCGGCAGCATCGGCAATGCCTACGCCACCGGCAACGTCTCCGGCGACATGTATGTCGCCGGGCTGGCCGGCTACAACGACAACGGCACCATCGCCAACACCTACGCCAGCGGCGATGCCACCGGCACGGCCTATGTCGGCGGACTGGTCGGCGTGAACTACAACAACACCGTGCGCAACTCCTACGCCACCGGCAACGTCTCCGGCACCGGCGCGGTCGGCGGCCTGGTCGGCTCCAACTCCAACGGCAGCATCGTCGCCAGTTTCTTCGCCACCGACATCGGCGGCAATCCGCGGAACGTGGGCCTGAACACGGTCGGCAACAGCGGCGGCAGCATCGACGCGATCAGCGGCGGCAGGTCCTGGAGCGCGCTGAACACGCTGTCCACCTTCACCGACGCCGGCTGGGCGATCGACGACCGCGGCGGCACCGGCCTGACCTGGCGCCTGTACGAACAGATGGGCACGCCGCTGCTGCGCAGCTTCCTGACCCCGTTGACGATCACCACCGGCGTCTCCGGCCTCGACAAGACCTACGACGGCAACGCTGTCAGCGGCACGCTCGCGTCCTATACGATCGGCGGCGCCTTCGACCCTGGCCTGCTGTTCGGCTCGTCGCTGCGCTACGCGACCACCGGCAATGGGGTCGGCCGCTACACCACGGGCAACGGCACGCTGCAGCTCGGCGGCCTGGCGTCCTCGCAGCAGGGCTACGACATCGCCTACGTGGTCTCCGGCGGTATCAGCATCACCCCGGCGACGCTGACGGTGACGGCGACCTCGGGCTCCAAGACCTACGGCGGCACCGCCAACCTCGGCGGCTACAGCGTTTCCGGCCTGGTCGGCAACGACACGGTGTCCGGCGTCGCGCTGAGCAGCGCGGGCGCCGGCAGCGGCGCGGCGGTAGGCAACTACGCGATCACCGCCTCCGGCGCCACCGGCGCAGGACTCTCCAACTACGTCGTCAGCTACGTCGATGGCAGCCTCCGCGTCGATCCGGCCACCCTGCGTATCGTCGCCACCGACGCCAACAAGACCTACGGCGGCACGGCCAACCTCAGCGGCTACAGCGTGTCCGGCCTGCTCAACGGCGACACCGTCGCCGGCGTCGCCCTGGGCAGCGCCGGCGCCGCTGCCGGCGCCGCGGTCGGCACCTACGCGATCACCGCCTCCGGCGCCACCGGCGCAGGACTCTCCAACTACGTCGTCACCTACGTCGATGGCAGCCTCCGCGTCGATCCGGCCACCCTGCGCATCGTCGCCAGCGACGCCAGCAAGACCGTCGGCAGCACCGCCACCCTGAGCGGCTACCGTGTCTCCGGCCTGCTCAACGGCGACACCGTCGCCGGCGTCGCCCTGGACAGCGCCGGTGCCGGCGCCAACGCCGCGGTCGGCAACTACGCCATCACCGCGTCCGGTGCCACCGGCGCGGGGCTGTCCAACTACGCCATCACCTACGTCGACGGCCTGTTGAACGTGGTCCCCGGCAGTGGCGATGGCGGTGGTGCCGGTACCCAGCTGACCACCACGGCCGTGCAGGCGATCAACACCTCGGTCGCCGTCGCAACGACCAGCGATGCCGTCGGCGCGGCACCGACGCATCAGCAAAAGGCCGACGAAGCCGCCAAGGAACTGGCTGCGGCGACACAGGCCAGCGGCGGTGGCACCGTCACGGCCGCCACCGACTCGATCCTGATCGTCGATGGCGGCATCCGCGCCCCGAGCGTCGCCTGCACCCCGAGCGGCACGTCCAACGCATCCGCGGACAGCTGCATCATCCGACAGTGACCGGGATGGCCTGACGACACCGCGATGGTGTCGTCAGGTCACGGCAACGCCATCACGACGGCTCCCGGCGGCACGCCGGGGCCGCAAGGGCCATCCCGGAACGCACGATCCGGTGCAACCAGACCCGATCGCGTTCGCCGACAGTGCAGGCCATGCATCGCGCTGCGCGCGATCAGGCATCCGCCGCCGGCGGCAGCCGCGGCACCGTGCGCTGCAGCACCGGCCGACGCGGCAACAGCAACACGAAGCAGACAGATTCGCCCGGCGTCTGCGTGGCCAGCTCCACCGAGCCCCCCAGCCGCTCGGCGATCCGCCGCACCAGATACAGGCCCAGCCCCGCGCCCGGCGCATGCCGCGCGTTCTCGCCACGGTAGTACTTCTGGAACAGACGCTCCTGTTCGGCGGGCGCGATGCGTTCGCCCGGATTGGCGACCTCCAGCCACAGGTGTTCGTCACTGCCGCGCACGCGCACGCGGATGGCCAGGCCTTCGGGGCAATGGCGGTCTGCGTTGGCGATCAGGTTGCGCAATGCCACGCGCAACAGCCCGAGATCGGTGAGCAGGCCGTCGTCGTCGGTGAGGAATTCGCAGAGCACCCGGTGCGACGGAAAGTCCAGGCACAGCTCGGCCAGCAGTGCGCGCAGCGCGCACGGCTGCAGCCGCAGTTCCGATGCCGCCTCGCCCATGCGGTCGTCGGCGAGATACTCGTCCACCAGCGCCAGCAGCCGTTGCGCCGCGTCGCGGATGTTGCCGCAGCGCGCGCGATTGCGTTCCGCTGGCGCATCCAGCTTGCGCGCCAGCTGTTGCGCCGAGGTCATGATCACGGCCAAGGGCGTGCGGAACTCATGCGACACCATCGCCACGAAATCGCGCTGTTCCTGCGCGACCTTGCGTTCGGTTTGCAGCAAGGCCCGCAAGTCGTCCTCCAGCGCCTGCCGCCGGCCGATCTCGTTGCGCAGTTCGGCGGTGCGCAGCGTCACTTCGCGCTCCAGCGCCAGGCCGTGGCTGCGTGCCAGTTCCACCGCGGCATCGGCATGCCGCCGTTCGCGCAGCCGGCGCTGCCGCTCGTACCGGGCGATGAGGAAGACGCTCAGCAGCGTCATGTGCAGCATGGTGCCGACTGTGGTGGCGTACTGGGTCCAGGCGTTGACCGGGACGAAGCCGAGGTTGCGCAGGAAGCCCAGCATCACCCCCAGGTAGAACGGGGAGAAGGCGAGCACGAAGAACAGCGCCGGCCGGTAGCGGCGCCACAGCAGATGCACCCCCAACCCCACCAGCAGCAGGATCTCCAGCAGCCCCAGCGCCTGCACCGGCTGCATGCCCCAGGCGTAGTGGCCGGCGAGCACGGCCACCGCGCCGCCGAACGCGACCGCCCATAGAAAACGCGTGCCCCAGCGCACCAGACGTGGATGGAACGCGCGCAGGTTCAGCTGCCGGCTGGCGACCTGGAACCCCACCGGCAGGCTGCAGGCGATGCTGATGCCCAGCAGGCTGTCGCTCCAGGCCATCGGCATGCCGGTGACCTGCTGCACCAGGCCGATCGACATCGCTTCGTTGAACACGCAGCCGCCGAGGTAGGCCACGAACAGGCCGCTCATGCGCGAGCGCGTAGCGAGCCAGAACAGCACGTGCAGGCACAGCAGCAGCAGATACAAGCCGAAGTACAGGCCGAACTGCAGGCCCTCGCGCCGCGACTGGTTGTCGAACGGCAACCGTTGCCAGACGTCCAGGCGCGTGACCAGCGCGTTCTTGCTGCGCAACCGCAGCAGCACCTCGTAGTTCCCAGGATGCGAGGGCGCGAACTGGAACACCGGGCTGCGGTAGTCCACCGGCCAGTCGCGCCGCGGCACGCGTTCGCCGCTATGCCCCAGCGCGCGCCAGGCGCCGCCGTCGCTGCGCACGTAGGCCTGCACGTCGTCGAGCAAGGCATTGCTCAATCGCAACATCCAACCGCCGGACGGTACACTTTCGACATGAACAGGCAGGCGCAGCCACACCGGACCGTCGACAAATCCTGCGTTGAGCCCGGCGGGCAGCCGGGTCCAGCCGCGCGCGGCCGCGGCCTGCGCGGCGTCCAGGCGGCCCTGCGGGTCGTCCAGGCGCTGCAGGTAGCCGCTGGTATCGTGATGCGCCGCGGTCAGCGGCAACGCCGCGACCGCATGCGGTGCCGGTGCCGCGGCCAGGCCGACGCCCATTCCCACCAGCAGCCATGCGCCCGCCAGCCAGCGCCACCATTGCGCCATCATTCGCCATACCGCCCCGTTGCCAGCCGATGACGTTACAGCAAACCGCCAGGCGCGAGGATCCGCCGCCATGTCCGAGGTGATCCTGCTCGAGGACGAGCCGGTGCTGTGCGAGGAACTCGGCGAGTTCCTGCAGGATCTGGGCTACGTCGCCACGTGCGTGGACAGCCTCGCCGGCTTCCGGGCGCGGTTCGATCCGACGCGCCACGGCATGGCGGTGATCGACGTGGGCCTGCCCGACGGCAGCGGCCTGGAATTGGTGCGCGAACTGCGCCGCGCCGGCCACCGGCTGGGCATCGTGGTGTTCAGCGCCCACAACACCCCCAGCGATCGCATCGCGGGGCTGGAGATCGGCGCGGACCACTACCTGGGCAAGGGCATCGACCTGGACGAACTGGCCGCGACCCTGGCCGCGCTCGGCCGGCGCCTGGCGCTGCCGCCGCCGACCGCGCGCTGGGTGCTGGAACTGGCCGCCGCACGCCTGAACGTTCCCAATGCATCGCCGGTTCCGCTCTCGCGCCAGGATCTGCTAGTGCTGGCCTGCCTGATGCGCCACGCCGGCGAAAGCGTGGGCCACCGCGAGATCGCCGAGGCGCTGGGGGTGAACTTCCTCGACTACGACCGGCGCCGGCTGGACACGCAGATGTACCGGTTGCGGCGTCGCGTCGAAGAGATCAGCGGGCGCGCATTGCCGGTGAAGACCCTGCGCAACAGCGGCTATTGCTTCCACGCTCCGGCCGCGCTGGCGCCGTAAGCGCGACGCCGCGAGACGCGGCGCTGCGCGCGGCTGACGCGCGCTCTGGGCCGCCTGCAGCGGCGATGCGAAAGCACCTCAGCGGATAACCGCAAGCCGCCAGGCCACAAACGAAAAACGCCGGCGATGCCGGCGTTCTTCGTTGCGCATCGACAGTGTCGGGATGCTCAGCCCTGCCACTTGCCCAGCGCGGCCAGGCCGTTTTCCTTGGCGCGTTCGTACACCACCTGCTGCGCCTTGGCGAAATTGCCCTTCATGTCCTGCGCCCACAGCTTCAGCGCGGCCTGCTGCATGGCGCGGCCATAGGAGAAGCTCAGCGGCCACGGCAGGTTGCCGAGCTGGTTCATCGCATTGAGGTGCGCGGTGGACTGCTCGTCGGTCTGGCCACCGGACAGGAACACGATGCCCGGCAGGATCGCCGGCACGGTGCTCTTGAGGCACATCACGGTGGACTCGGCCACTTCCTCGACGCTGGCCTGCTCGTCGCAGTCCTTGCCGGCGATGACCATGGACGCCTTGAGGATGGTGCCTTCCAGGACCACGTTCTGCTCGTACAGCGCGCCGAACAGCGAACGCAGCGTGGCCTCGGTGACCTCGTAGCAGGTCTCGATATCGTGGTCGCCGTCCATCAGCACTTCCGGCTCCACCATCGGCACCAGTCCCTGCTCCTGGCACAGCGCCGCATAGCGGGCCAGCGCGTGCGCGTTGGTCTCGATGCACACGCCGGACGGGATGTCCTCGCCGATGGTGATGACCGCACGCCACTTGGCGAAGCGCGCGCCGAGCTTGTAGTACTCCTCCAGGCGGGCGCGCAGGCCGTCCAGGCCTTCGGTGATCAGTTCGCCCGGCATGCCGGCCAGCGGATGCGTGCCCTTGTCGACCTTGATGCCGGGGATGATGCCGTGCTCGGCCATGTACTTGGCGAACGGCACGCCATCCTTGGTCTTCTGGCGGATGGTCTCGTCATACAGGATCGCGCCGGAGATGTGGTCGCTCAGCTTCGGCGTGGTCAGCAGCAGCTCGCGGTAGGCACGGCGGTTCTCTTCGACATTCTCGATGCCCACGCCGGCGAAGCGCTTGGCGATCGTGCTGGTGGATTCGTCGATCGCGATGATGCCCTTGCCCGGGGCGACCATTGCCTGTGCGGTTTCGGCAAGCTGTTCGATGCTCATACGGTTCCTGATGGCTGCAACGGGGGAACCCCAAGTATACCGGGCCGGCCTGCATGCATTCCGTTACCGTCGGTGTTGCAAGCGGTTACAGGCGTAGACCGTGCATCTTTCCGGCATGTCAGCCAAGCGCATCCGCCATCGCCTCGCACGGCACTGCTGCATCGGCCTGCGCCGTCTGCAACGGTGCAGCGTCCGCGGCCGGCACCTGCACAGGCGCGGCGTGCGCCGCCGGCAGGGCGATGTCGAGCGCATCGAGCAACGGCCGCCAGTCGTCGGCGCCGCGCGCGCGACGGTGCGCCAGCAACGCCGCATGGCGGCGCAGCCCCGGCAACTGCCAGCGCAGTTCGCAACAGACGCGATCCACTTCCTCGGCCGCCTCCGGCGCGGCGATCAGCCACGGCAGTTGCTCGACCATCTTGCCGGCGCCGGAATCGTGGATGGCCATGATGTAGCCCACGATCAGCAACAGCAGGTGCTGCAGGGCCGCGCGCTCGTCCTCGCGCAGGTCGCCACCGCGCTGCAGGCGCAGGGCTTCGTCGCGCGCCCGTTCCAGGCCGTCGAGCGAGGCCGCCACCACTGCGCGCAGGTGCTGCGGATCGTGCGCCGACGCCGGCTCCGGGACGCAGTCGCGCAACCGCGCGGTCACCAGATCGACCACGTCGCGTGGGAACTGCCCCGGCACCACGCGCAGCGCGATGCGCATCCGCGCCAGCGCGTGCGCCTGCCCCTGCTCGCGCTCGAACAACGCATCCAGCGCTTCGGCGCAGGAGATCAGCCGTCCCAGGGGCGACAACACCGGCGTGCCGACCGGATAGCCGGAGCCGTCGATGCGTTCGTGATGCTCGCGCGCGGCGGCGGCCTGCTGGGCCGAATACACGCCGGATTCGCCCAGCAGCGCCGCGCTGATCACCGGGTGCACGCACTGCATGCGCCACTGCGCGAAATCCTGCTGCGCCTCCGGCAGTTCCAGCACCGCCGGATCCACGTACATCTCGCCGAGGTCGTGCAGCAGGCCGACTTCCGCGGCCTCGCGCATCGCCGCGTCCGAGCGCGACAGCAGCGCCGCCAGCCAGGACACCAGCATCGCCACCCGCACCGCGTGCGAGAACGCCGCCGGCCGGGTCTGGCCGAGCGTGGTCAGCAAGGTGCCGGGCGCGCCCAGCGTGCGGGCGCGGGCCAGCGCGGTCATGACCGACTGCACCTCCTCGCCCAGCAGCAGGCGCAGATGCGGGTGTTCGTCCAGTTCGCGCTGCGCGGCCAGTTGCACTTCGCTGGGGCGCAGTTCTTCGCAGAACGCCAGCGAGGATTCCAGCGGGCGCAGCAGGCGCCGCGCGATCAGGCGTTCGCGCAGGCCGGCGTTGATGCGCTGGCCCTTGGCGACCAGCAGGATGCCGCGGCGGTCGCGGATGTCCTCGGTGACCACCAGCTCGCGCGTGGCAGAGGCCTGGATCAGGTGTTCAAGGCAGTGCGTGCCGGGGCGCTCGGGCAGTTCCAGCCCGAGCTCGGCGTGCGCGCTCGTGGATGTCATGGGGGTATCGCGCGATCAGGGAACGGTGGATGACGCGCCGTTCCATGCGCGATCGGACAGGGGCTGCCGACGGTGCGGCGGCCTGGGCCGCCGCACCGCGTCCTTCAGAGTTCGCCCAGGCCGCTGGCGCGGCCATCCGGGCCGACCTCGAGCAGGCGCAGGGTGTTGGTGGCGCCGTGGGTTTCCATGTGCTCGCCGCTGGTGAATACCACGCGGTCGCCCGGCGCCAGCAGGCCAGCCTCGACCAGCACGCGGATCGCGCCACGCGCGGCCTCGCGCGGGGTCAGGCCGCGGCTGTCGAAGTTGATCGGGAACACGTCGCGCATCATCGCCATGTGCCGGCGCGCGCCGTCGTGGCGGGTCACCGCGAAGATCGGCGCCTTGGCGCGGAAACGCGACAGGTAGCGCGGAGTGCCGCCGGATTCGGTCATCGCCACGATCGCGCGCACGCCCACGTGCTGGGACAGGAACATCGTGGCCATGGCGATGGCCTGGTCGGCGCGCTCGAGGTTGCGCGGGGCCATGCCGAAGTCGGTTTCGGTCTCGAACTGGCGCTCGGCGCCCAGGCAGATGCGCGCCATCGCCTCGACCGCACGGATCGGATAGGCGCCGGCGGCGCTCTCGGCCGACAGCATCACCGCGTCGGTGCCGTCGATCACCGAGTTGGCCACGTCCAGCACTTCGGCGCGGGTCGGGATCGGGCTTTCCACCATCGACTGCAGCATCTGCGTGGCGGTGATCACCACTTTGTTCTGCGCCAGCGATTCCTTGATGATCTTCTTCTGCAGGCCGGGCAGCTCGGCGTCGCCGATTTCCACGCCCAGATCGCCGCGCGCGACCATCACCACGTCCGAGGCCTCGACGATCTCGCTCAGGTTCTCGATCGCCTCGGTGCGCTCGATCTTGGACACCAGCGCCGCGTCGCAGCCGTGCGCGCGGGCGATGCGCCGCGCCTCGTTCATGTCCTCGGCATTGCGGCAGAACGACACCGCGATGAAGTCGACGCCGATCTTGGCGACGATGCCGATCAGTTCTTTGTCGCGCTCGGTCAGCGCGCCCAGCGACAGGCCGCCGCCCTGCTTGTTGAGCCCCTTGCGGTCGGACAGCACGCCATCGTTGAGCACGCTGGTGACGATGCGCTCGCCCTGCACCTCGACCACCTTCAGCTGCATCAGGCCATCGTCCAGCAGCAGCACGTCGCCCGGGGCCACGTCCTGCGGCAGGCCCAGGTAGCTGACCCCGACCTGGCTGGCGTCGCCCGGCGCGGCATTGGCGTCGGCGATCAGGTCGAAGCGGTCGCCGAGCTTGAGCGACACCTTGCCCTGGGCGAAGCGCTCGATGCGGATCTTCGGACCCGGCAGGTCGGCGAGGATGCCGATCTCGGCGCCGACGCGGGCCGCGGCGGCGCGCACTTCGGCGGCGCGCTTGGCCTGGCCGGACGGATCGCCGTGGCTGAAGTTCAACCGCACCACGTTGACGCCGGCGCGGAACAGATCCTCGAGCACGCCGGGCGGGTCGGTGGCCGGACCGAGGGTGGCGAGAATCTTGGTACGGCGCTGGCGTTCGATCATGACGGCATCCTTGGAAAAGCGCTCAAAGCTAGCACACGCGCCCATCACACGGCATGGCATTTCGGCATAGACGCGCGTGCGGCCGGGCATAGCGAGCGGACAATGCGGGACAGTATGTGGTCATGCCGGGCCCGCAGGCGCCGGCCCGCGGGCGTTGCAGGGGCGCGATCGCGGGGTGCGCCACCCCATGCGTGGCGCCCTCGCGTGCGCCGGACGCGCCGGCGCATGCGGGCCTCAGGCCGCGACGAGTGTCGGCAACTGCGCCGGCGTCTGCGCCAGCACATCGGCGCCGGCCTGGCGCAGTTCCTCGGCATCGCCGAAGCCCCACAGTACGCCGATGCTGCGCATGCCGTGGTGGCGGGCGCCGTCGATGTCCATGCGCCGGTCGCCGATCATGCGGCATTGCGCCGGCGCGACCGCCAGCCGCCGCAGCGCCTCGGCGATCAGGTCGGGCTTGGCCCGGCGCGCGCCGTCGTCGCTGGCGCCGACGATCTCCTCGAAGCGAGCGCCGAACGGCAACTGCTCGACGATGCGCCGCGCGAAGCGCTCGTTCTTCGAGGTCACCACCGCCAGGCGGTGGCCGGCCGCGGCTATCGCCTCCACCGCCGCGCCGATGTCCGGGAACACCGTGTGCTCGCGCCAGCCGTGGCTGTCGTAGCGGCTGCGGTACAGGGCCAGCGCCTGTTCCACCAGCGCCGCATCGCCGGCGAAGTGCTGCTGGAAGCTGTCGCGCAGCGGCGGGCCGATCCAGGCGCGCAACTGCGCCGGGGTCGGCAGCGGCTGGCCGAGTTCGGCGAAGGCGTGGCGCAGGCTGCCGACGATGCCGGCCTCCGAATCGACCAGGGTGCCGTCCAGGTCGAAGAACAGGACGTCGGCGGCGCTCACGCGCCGCGCGCCTGCAGTGCGGCCACCGCCGGCAGGGTCTTGCCTTCCAGGAACTCCAGGAACGCGCCGCCGCCGGTGGAGATGTAGCTGACCTGCTCGGCGATGCCGTACTTGTCGACCGCGGCCAGGGTGTCGCCGCCGCCGGCGATGGAGAACGCCGGCGACGCGGCGATCGCCCGCGCCAGGGTCTCGGTGCCCTTGCCGAAGGCGTCGAACTCGAACACGCCGACCGGGCCGTTCCAGACCACGGTGCCGGCCTTGGCGATCAGCTCGGCATAGTGCGCGGCGGTCTGCGGGCCGATGTCCAGGATCAGGTCGTCGTCGGCGACGTCGGTGACCGCCTTCACCGTGGCCTCGGCATCGGGCATGAACTGCTTGGCCACCACCACGTCGCTGGGCAGCGGGATCGCCGCACCGCGCGCATTAGCATCGGCGACGATCTTGCGCGCGGTTTCGAGCAGGTCCGGCTCGCACAGCGACTTGCCCACCGCATGCCCGGCCGCGGCGATGAAGGTGTTGGCGATGCCGCCGCCGACGATCAACTGGTCGACCTTGTCCACCAGGTTGGACAGCAGTTCCAGCTTGGTCGAGACCTTGCTGCCGGCGACGATCGCCAGCAGCGGCTTGGCCGGCTGTTCCAGCGCCTTGGCCAACGCGTCCAGCTCCGCCATCAGCAGCGGGCCACCGGCGGCGACCGGGGCGAACTTGATCACGCCATGGGTGGAGGCCTGCGCGCGGTGTGCGGTGCCGAAGGCGTCCATCACGAACACGTCGCACAGCGCCGCGTACTTCTTCGCCAAGGCCTCGTCGTCCTTGCCCTCGCCGACGTTCATGCGGCAGTTCTCCAGCAGCACGATCTGCCCCGGCTGCACGTCCACGCCATCGACCCAGTCGCGGAGCAGCGGCACATCGACGCCGAGCAGCGCGGCCAGGCGGATCGCCACCGGCTCCAGCGAGTCCTCCTGGGTCCACACGCCTTCCTTGGGCCGGCCCAGGTGCGAGGTCACCATCACCGCCGCGCCCTGCGCCAACGCGTGCTTGAGCGTGGGCACCGAGGCCAGGATGCGCTGCTCGGAGGTGATCAGGCCATTGTCGATCGGCACATTCAGGTCTTGCCGGATCAGCACGCGCTTGCCGGACAGGTCGAGATCGGTCATTCGCAGGATGGACATGTAAGTGCTCGCTTTCGTGGGGTTGCAAAGGGAAAACCGCGCCATCGGTGCAGTATCGGCGTCGGCATCGGAACGCAAGGTGCACGACCGCCGGCCGAGTGCCGCGCAGCGGCGAAACCGCCATTGTCCGGCGTCGGCCGCACAGCGGCAAATCGGTGCGGTGCGATGCCGCGCGCGCGGCGCAGCGCGCGCACCGTCGCCACGGGATCGATCAGCCGGTGCCGTCGGCGGCGCCGGGTTTGCGCAGCAGGCTGAGCGCGAAGCCGACCACCAGCAACGCACCGCCGACCAGCAGCGCCCACAGCAGCCAGGTCTTCCAGTCGCGCGGCGGCGCTGGCGCCTGCAATGCCGCCGCGCCGGCCAGCGGTTGCGCCGCGCCGAGGCTGGCGGTGGCCGGCGCCCATTGCGGCCCGCGCTGGGCGTGCAAGGCCTGCAGCGCGGCGGCCAGCGGCGCCTGCGCACGCTGCGTGCGCGCGCTGCCGGCGGCCAGCGCATAGGGCGGCGTGCCCTGCGCCAGGAACACCAGCGTCTCCGGCTGGTAGCCCAGGCGCAGCGCCGACCGCTGCCGGCCCGGATCCTGCGCCGCGAGCAAGCGCCAATAGCGATCGCGCACCGGCGCGGTCAGTGCCTGCGGCGGCGAGCGGCTGCCGCCACCGACCTGGTAAGCCAGCCACGGACCGGCGCGGTCCTGCCACGGCGCCTCGGCGCTGTCGCGGCTCTGCACGCGCCATTCGATCGCGTTGTTGCCGGGCAAGGCGACGTCCACGCGCGTCACCGGGTAGCGGCCCGGCGACACGAAGGCGTAGCGATGCTGCGCCGTGTCGGTGCTCACCGCGTCCAGTTGCTGCCAATGCCAGTCGGCGGCGACCGGCGCCGGCGCCAGTTCGGCCTCCACCCCGGTCAGCGGCGGCGCGCTGGCGCCGGCCAGCGGCAGCAGGCGCAGGTAGCGCACCTCCCGATCGATGGGAATGCGCAGTTGCTGCAGCCGGTGCCCCTGGTTGGCCAGGTCGACCAGGGTCGCATCCGCCACCAGCACCTCCCAGTCGCGCAGATCGTCGCTGCCCTCGACCCGGTAGCGCGCCTGCTGCGGCTGCGTGGCGGCAGCCCATTGCAGCGACAGCGCGCGCAGCGGTGCGTGCAGCGCGCTGGCATCGACCAGCCAGCCCGCGCCGGCGTCGGTGTCACCCCCGGCCACGCGGGTCTGGATGCGGCGCACGCTGCCGTCGCGGTCGCGTTCGGCGATCAGTTCCAGGTCCGCGGCGCGCCCGTCGCGCGAGGCCGGCAGCGGAAACCATGGCAACGGCTGCCGGCGTGGCGCGGTCTCGGCCTGCTCGGCGGCGAACAGGGCCGCCGGCAGCGGATCGCCCGCCGCGTTGAACACCTCCACGTCGCCCAGTGAGGCGCGCTGCGCGCTGCGGTACACCGCATCGTCGAGTTGCACGCGATAGGCACCGGCATCGGCGTCCTGCAGGGTCAGCGGCCACTGCTGGGCGTAGTCGTCGCGCTGGCTGGCGGCGACTGCGCACAGCGGCAACCAGGCCAGCCACAACGGGAACAGCACGCGTCGGATCATGGGAGGGCCTCCTCGGCCGGTTCGGCGGCGCGTGGCGGTGCCGGCGCCAGATAGCCGACCACGGTACACAACAGCCCGTAAGCGATGAACGAGGCGATGCCGGCGACATTGCCGAGGTTGCCGCGATCCACCAGCAACAGCTTGCCCAGCACCACCGCCATCAACACCGCGCCGGCCAGCCACAGGCCGCGTTGGCCGCGCCGCGAACCCAGCACCCAGCCAAGCACGCCCAGCACGCTCCAGACCACGGTCAGGCTGGTCTGCGCCACGCCTTCGCCGAGCACGCCGTGCCACGGCACCGCCGCCCAGTCGTGCACCGCATGCAGGGTGACGCTGGTGATCCACAGGAAACCGGCGCCGGCCAGCAACTGCGTGCGCCAGGGACGCAGCAGCGCCGGCAGCTCCGGGCTGCGAGTCCAGCGCACGCCCAGCACCAGCAGCGCCAGCTGGGTCAGTTCCAGCGGATTGAGCACCGGCACCCACGGCAAGGGTGCGCTGCCGCCGGGCTGGCCCAGGCTGTACAGCCAGGCCAGCGCGAGCAGGCCGAAGTAGGTGCTCTGCAGCGTACTGCGGCAGGGCGCGAACGCCGCCCCCAGCGGCGCCGCCAGCCAGCTCCAGCGCCACAGCGACAGCGCCGCGACCAGCAGCCAGGGCGCGATCAGCAGCATCCAGCGCCAGCCGGCGGCCAGGCCGCTGTGCAGCGCCAGCCAGCCGCACAGCAAGGTCGCCACGATCGGCCACACCAGCCACCACACGAACTGCGCCGCGCGTGCCACGCCGCCGCCACTGTCGCGCAGGCACAGCAGGCTGCGCAGGCCGAGCGCGGCGTACAGCGCCCAGGCCCAGGCGCCGTGCCCGGCGAACGGCTGCCCATGCGCACCGGCCTGCCAGGCCGCAAGCGGCACCGCCAGCGCCAGGCCGCCCAGCGTGGTCGCGGCCAGCGCCGGTGCCGGCCAGCGCCGCTGCGCTTCGGCCGCGAGCCAGCCGCTGACCGCGACCCAGGCCAGCAACACGTCGGCACGCGCGTCGGCGTCGACGAAGCGCAGGATCTCGGCGACGCCGATCCCGCACCACCAGGCCAGTCCCCACAGGTAGTAGCCCAACGCCGGCATGGCGGCGCGCTCACGGCGGTAGCACCAGGCGCTGACGAAGCCGGCCAGGGCCAGCAACAGCGCGCTCATGCAGGTGGCATTGACCACCGCCTGGGTGTCCTGCGCCACAGCGTCCAGGCCCACGGTGAAGCCGAGCGCGGCCGCCAGTTGCAGGCCGGCGCCGCTGAGCTGCGGCAGCCAGCGCCGCTGGCGCAGGCCCAGCCACACCAGCGCCGCACCCTCCAGCGCGAACACGCTGGCGGTGGCCCGCGCGGACAGCGCCAACGGCACCGCCAGCGTCGCGAACCCGACCGCCAGCACGGCATACGCCTGCCCCAGCAGCGCGAAGCGCGCACGCCGGATCAGCGCCGCCGCCAGCAGCGCATAGAGTGCCGCCAGGCCCAGCGCGCACAGGGCCAGCGGCAGGCGCTCGCCGCGCAGCAACCCGGCCTGCAGCGAGAACGCGATCAGCGGCGTGCCGAACAGCAGGCTGCCATCGATCAGCGTGCTGCGCACAGCCGTCTGCCGCCGCGCGTACAGGATCGGGATCAGCAGGTAGAAGGCGAAGAACAGCAGCAGGAACGGCTCGGTGCTGGCGAACTGCTCCGGCCGGTACTGCAGCACGCCCCACAGCGTGCCGATGCCGAAGGTGAAGCCGAACCCGAGCAGGTTCAGCACCCGCCAGGGCCGGTACCAGGCGATCGCGAACACCGCCGCGTTGAGCAGCGCGTAGTAGGAGAACAGCGCGACGTGGTTGCCGCTGCCGGTGGACAGCCACAGCGGCGCCAGGAAGCCGGCCAGCGTGCCCAGCACCGCCAGCGTGCGCGAATCCTGCGCCACCGCCAGCACGCACATGCCCGCCACCAGGGCGATGCTCAACGCCAGCGCCGCGCCTGCCGGGATCAGCGCGGACAGCTTGAACGCGGCGAACACGGTCAGCAGCAACACGCCGATCGCCCCGCCCTGCAGGGCCAGGGCGAAGCTGCGCTTGCGTGTGCGCTGGCGCCAGCCGAAGGCCAGGCCGGCCAGCGACGTGGCGGCGATGCCGGCGTAGCGCAGCTCGATCGGCATGCGCAACCAGCCCTGGTCGCCGGCGTACTTGAGCAGCGCGGCGACGCCGGCCAGCAGCACCAGCATGCCGATCTTGACCGGCACATTGCCCTCGGTGAACCAGCGTTTGATGCCGCCCAGCAACCGCTCGATCGGGTCCGGCCCACGCGGCACGGCGGGCTGGGCCGCCACGGCGGCGCGCGCCTGCGCCTGCTGCCGTTCGGCGTGCTCGGCCGCGGCGGCCAGCGTCGCGACATGGTCCTCCCGCGGCGGCGCCGGCAAGGGCGGCGGCAGCGGCGGTGGCGCGCCCGCGTCCTCCATCGCCTGATGCGGACGCGCGAGGTCGCGTGACGCCTCGATCGGCCAGGGCTCGGCGGCAGGCTCGGGCTCGGCGGCGGCATCGGCTTGCCCGGTTGCGGCCGCGGCACCGGCCCCGGCCGTCGCAGGCGCTGCCGGGGCGGCGGCCGCCATCCGTGCGACCTGCGCCTCCAGCGCGGCCAGCCGCTGGCGCAGGCGCGACTGCCCCACCAGGGCCACGAGCAACAGCACCGGCACCGCCAGCACCGCCAACACCACCAGCACGATCACCATCTCCATTCGACTCGCCTCTCCATCGCGGTGGCGCGGCGCCGGCGGCCGCATCCGGAGCCCGGCGGCGCCGGACCTGGCGCAGATGGTAGACGAGTTCGGCGCCGCCATCGGCCAGCGCGGAGATGCGGCAGACGCTGGCCGACTGCAGGACGACGTGCGCCGCACCCGGCGTCGCGAACTGACGCTGAGCGACATCGACCTGATCGACCGCAACCTCGACGCGTGCAGTTGCGAGTGCGCGGGTGGGCCACCGACGCCACGGTGGTGATGGCGGCGCGCGCCGACAGCGATGCCGAAGCGCTGGCCTACGCATCGCGCCGCGTGGGTCAGGTCCCGGATTCGTAAATGGTCTCCTTCGACCTGACCCTGGCCGGCAGCGATGGCCGCATTCGCGCCAATGGACGGCCGCGGCAGTTCGCCTCGGTCGGCAGCGACGCTTCCGCACAGCCATGGTTCGAGCCGGCCGTGCGCACCCGCAGCGGCGGGACTTCAGCGTCCAGGGCGTGCATGCCAGTGGGCTGGCCGATGGCGAGCGGGCGGGTCCTGATGTACGCGTGCACGGTCCGCGAGGGCGGCCGCGTCGACGGCCGCGTGCTGGGCGCACTGGGCATCGTGTTGCGATGGGACGCGCTGGCGCAGACGATCGTGCGGCGCACGCCGCTGTCCGGATCGGAACGGGGCCGCAGCCGGGTCTGCATCGTCGACGCACGCGGCGAAATGCTGGACGACTCGGCCGGACGCATGCTGCAGGACCGGCTCGACTTCGACGGCCGCGACGCCTTGTTCAAGCAGCCGCGCAGTGCCCCTGATGATCGACCTCGAGGGCCGATCGCCCTGCATCGCGCATGTCGCCGCGCCGAGCCAAGAACCTACCGCACCGGCTGGCACTCGCCGATCCTGCAGGTGCTGTAGACCGCGCGCCCCACCGCGTCCTGCGCAAAAGCGGCAGCGGGTCACAGGGTACCGCGTGGCGTGTCGGCGTGGTTGCGCATGCGGCGGCATGGCGCATCGCGCCAATAACCGTCCAACGGCATCGCCGGAAGGGCACAGGCGCTGCCTGAATGTCTCCTGCCTGCTGTATTGACGGCGTCATTTCGCCATGCCTAAGCTCGGTGCGCCGCGCTGAAGCCGTACCGACGCATCCTCGACGCGACCGGTGCCCTCTGGATTGCAGACGCCACTCCCCAGGTAAACGGACATGACCATGAAACCCTTTCGCACCCTGCTGATCTCGGCCCTGCTGGCCGCGTCCTTCGCCGCTCCCGCCCTGGCCGAAAAGGTCGACAATCCGGAGCTCTACACCCCCGACGCAGTCAAGAAGAACATCGTCATCGGCAAGACCACCAAGGAACAGGTGCGCGCCATCTATGGCGAGCCCACCTACGTCTCCAGGACGTCCGGGAAAGAAGGGGGCTACGAGAAGTCGTGGAGCTATCGCCCCAGCGAATCGCATGGCGAGAAAGCGCGAAAGACCGCGACCGGCCTGCTGAAGCGGATGCTGCCCGGTTACTACACCGGCCCGGCGATCAACGAGGCGCAGGAGCATGGTGTCGGCGCGCGCAACGTCAAGTCGTACGACCTGGAAGTGGAATTCGATGCCAAGGGCGTGGTCACCGATTACCAGCAGAGCGAAAGCAACGTCTCCAAGGACGCGCTGTAAGGGCGACCAGGGTGGGGTCGGCGCGCATCGCGCCGCCACCCGCGGCATTCAGGCCGCCGTCGCGGCGGGCAAGCCCATCACCACAGACCTGTCACAGCAAAAAGGAGCGCCGATGCGCTCCTTTTTGTTTGCGTCCTTTCGCGGTGTCGGGGGCATGCGACCCGCGGCGGCAAACCGCCACGGGTCGCATGCCAACACCGCTGCGTCGCCCGCAGTGAGCGAGCGACGCCAGGCGTCTTACTTCGCCACCACCTTGACCATTTCCAGGCACTTGTTGGAGTAGCCCCACTCGTTGTCGTACCAGGACACCAGCTTGACGAAGGTGCCGTCCAGGGCGATGCCGGCATCGGCATCGAAGATCGAGGTGCGCGCGTCGCCGCGGAAATCGGTCGCCACCACCTTGTCCTCGGTGTAGCCGAGGATGCCCTTCAGCGCGCCCTCGCTCTGCGCCTTCACTTCGGCGCAGATCTCGGCGTAGGTGGCCGGCTTTTCCAGTTCCACGGTCAGGTCGACCACCGACACGTCCGAGGTCGGCACGCGGAAGCTCATGCCGGTGAGCTTCTTGTTCAACTCCGGGATCACCACGCCGACCGCCTTGGCCGCGCCGGTGCTGGACGGAATGATGTTCTCCAGGATGCCGCGGCCGCCGCGCCAGTCCTTGTTGCTCGGGCCGTCCACGGTCTTCTGGGTGGCGGTGGCCGCGTGCACGGTGGTCATCAGGCCGCGCTTGATGCCCCACTTGTCGTTGATCACCTTGGCCAGCGGCGCCAGGCAGTTGGTGGTGCAGCTGGCGTTGGAGACGATGGCCTGGCCGGCATAGGTGCTGTCGTTGACGCCGTAGACGAACATCGGCGTGTCGTCCTTCGACGGCGCCGACAGGATCACCTTCTTGGCGCCGGCGTCCAGATGCTTCTGCGCGGTTTCCTTGGTCAGGAACAGGCCGGTGGACTCGATCACCACGTCCACGCCGACCTCGCCCCACTTCAGCGCCGCCGGATCGCGCTCCTGGGTCAGGCGGATCTTCTTGCCGTTGACCAGCAGGTGGCCGCCGTCGACCGCCACCTCGCCTTCGAAGCGGCCGTGCACGGAGTCGTACTGCAGCAGGTAGGCCAGATAATCCGGCTCCAGCAGGTCGTTGATGGCGACGATCTCGATGTCGCTGCCGAAATTCTGCACCGCCGAGCGCAGCACGTTGCGCCCGATGCGACCGAAACCGTTGATGCCGACCTTGATTGCCATTTCAGTAGCTCCTGCGGCCGCGCCTGGCGCGGCGGATGGAAGGGGAACCGCATTCTAGCAGGCCGGCCGCTCCGCGCCGGACACGCCGGTTTGATCAGGATCAAGGCGGCGTGGGGCCGCGCGCCGGACACTGCGCCCACACCCAACAGAGACTCCACCATGCGCACCACCTCCCCCCTCCTGCTCACCGGCCTGGCCGCCGCCCTGACCCTGTGCGCCCTGCCGGCGCTGGCGCAGTCGCAAGGCGACTGGACCCTCGGCATCGGCGCCCACCAGGTCAACCCGAAGTCCGACAACGGCACGCTGGCCGGCGGCACCCTGCCGCTGCGCATCGACAGCAACATTCGCCCAACGGTGACCTTCGAATACTTCGTGCACCAGAACCTAGGCGTGGAAGTGCTGGCCGCGCTGCCGTTCGAGCACGACATCAGCGTCAAGGGCGTGGGCAAGGTCGGCAGCACCAAGCACCTGCCGCCGGTGGTGTCGCTGCAGTACCACTTCAACAGCGCCGGCAAGGTCTCGCCGTTCGTCGGCGCCGGCCTCAACTACACCACCTTCTTCAGCGAGAAGACCACCGGCGCGCTGGCCGGCAGCAAGCTGAAACTGGAAGACTCCTGGGGCCTGGCCGCGCACGCCGGCGTGGACTTCGCGCTCACCGAGAAATCGGCGCTGCGCGTGGACCTGCGCTGGATCGACATCGACAGCAAGGTCAAGGTCAACGGCAGCGACCTGGGCACCGCGCACATCGATCCGCTGGCGTACGGGCTGGCCTACGTGATGAAGTTCTGAGGCGTGCGCCGCCGCGACATGCGGCGGCGGCAGGGCGGGCGCCGTTCGCCGCAGCGGCGCCATCCTGGGCACGGACGCGCCGCATCGACGCTGCCGCCGCACCCGCGGCGACACCGGATCGCAGCGCGTCGGCGCCGCTTCTCTGGCAGACTACGCGCCACACGGATGTGGATCGGCGCCCACCGGGCCGACATGGGTTCGCATCCGCCCACTCGTCGTCCACCGGGGTCTTCCATGCCGCCACGCCTGTTCCGTCGCCTTGCCGTCGCCGCCCTCGCCAGCATCGCCCTGCCCGCCGCGGCGCAATCGGCCGGCCACTTCACCACCAGCTACGGCCTCCACGGCATGGTGCCGGGCGGCTCCAACGGCACGCTGCGCGGCAGCGACCAGCGCTTCGACGCCGATACCGCCCCGGCCGTGTCGTTCACCTACGAATACTTCTTCCGCGGCAACCTCGGCGTGGAGATCCAGGGCCTGGTCGGCCAGCAGAAGATCGGCGTGGACGGCGGCGGCGACATCGGCAGCGCCTGGATGCTGTCGCCCACGATCTCGCTGCAGTACCACTTCAACGGCAACGGCGACATCTCCCCGTTCGTCGGCGCCGGCCTGAACTACACCGCCTTCCTCGGCAGCGACGGCAAGGGCGCGTTCTCGTCCAACGACGTCAAGTTCAAGGACAGCGTCGGCCCGGCACTGCATGCGGGCGTGGACTTCGCCGTCGGCGAACGCAGCGCGATCCGCGTGGACGCGCGCTGGACCGGCATGCGCAGCGACGTGGAGGTGGAGGGCACCAAGCTCGGCAAGGCCAAGCTCGATCCGGTCACCTACGGCGTCGCCTACCTGATGTACTTCTGAGCCAGCGCGCCAGGCCGCGTCCACGGACGCGCCTGGCCAACGGCGATGCCTCGCTGCCGCCACGCTGAGCGGCAGCGCAACGCGCCCGGCCCGCGTCATGGTCGCGTCGCCCTCGCGGGCTAGAATCCGCGCATGAAAACCTCTTCCCTCGTTTGCACCGCGCTCGCCGCGGCCCTCGCTGCCGCACCGTCCGCCGCCTTCGCCTGGGGCCCGCTGGGCCACCGCCTGGTCGCCGATCTCGCCGCCACCCAGCTCACCCCGCAAGCCCGCGCGCAGGTCCAGACCCTGCTGCAGGGCGAACCCGAGCCGACCCTGGCCGGCGTCGCCAACTGGGCCGACCAGCTCCGCGAACACGATCCCGACCTGGGCAAGCGCAGTGCGCGCTGGCACTACGTCAATCTGGCCGAAAACGATTGCCACTACGAACAGACCCGCGACTGCCCGGACGGCAACTGCGCGGTCGAGGCGCTGCGCCGCCAGGCCGCCATCCTCGCCGACCGCAGCCAGCCGCAGGCTGCGCGCGCGCAGGCGCTGAAGTTCGTCGTGCATTTCGCCGGCGACGTGCAGCAGCCGCTGCATGCCGGCTACGCCCGCGACAAGGGCGCCAACACCGTGCAGATCCAGTTCGAGGGCAAGGGCACCAATCTGCACTCACTGTGGGACAGCGGCCTGCTGCGCAGCCGCGGACTGGACGAGCAAGGCTACCTGGCCGAACTGGAAAAACAGCCGTTGCCGGCGCCATCCCCGGCCGGCAGCGCCCTGCCGCCGCCGGCCGCCGCATGGGCCGAGGCCTCCTGCAGGATCATGATGCGCCCGGGCTTCTATCCGCCTGGCGCGAAGCTGCCGGCCGATTACGTGACGACCTGGCGGCCGGTCGCTGAAGCGCAGTTGCGCCAGGCCGGTGCCGACCTGGCGGCGACCTTGAACGCAGCGCTGGGCAAGTAAGCTTGGTTGCACGTTGCAGGAGCGGCTTTAGCCGCGACAGGCTTTGCTAGGCAAGCCCGTCGCGACCAAGCCGCTCCTACAAGACCGTTTACGCCACACCCAACTGCGCCCGCGCCCAGCGCACGATCTCGGCCGTGCCGATGGCGCCGCTGTGCCGGGCGAGTTCGCGGCCCTGGCGCAGCAGGAGCAGGGTCGGGATGCTGCGGATGCCGAAGCGCCCGGCCAGCGCCGGCTGCGCGTCGCTGTCCAGCTTGCCCAGGCGCAGCCGCGGCTCCAGCTGCGCGGCGGCGGCCGCGAAATGCGGCGCCATGGTCCGGCACGGACCGCACCACGGCGCCCACACGTCCACCAGCAGTGGTACATCGCTGCGTTCGGCATGCACGGCGAAGCTGTCGGCGGTCAGCGTCACCGGCGCGGCCTCGAACAAGGCACGATGGCAGCGCCCGCACTGCGGCGCGTCCGTCAGCTTCGCCTCCGGCACGCGGTTGAGCGCGGCGCAATGCGGGCAGGCGACATGCAGCGGCTCGCTCATGCCCCGGCCTCAATGCTCTTGTCGCCGAGCAGCACCGTGCCCTGCGCATCCTTGACCGTGACCTGCACGTCGATGCCCTGGCGTACGCTCTGGGTGACCACGCAGAACTGCTCGAACTGGGCCAGGATCCGCTCCAGTTGCGCGTAGTCCTGGTTGGCGCCGGGCAACTGCAATTCCACCGACGCCTGGGGGATGCGCCAGAACCCTTCCGGATTGCGCATCGGCGTTGCCGTGATGTGCGCGACCACACCGACCGGATCGTTCTTGTACTTGCGCATCGCGAACAGCAGGCTGGCCGCCAGGCAATTGGCGATGCCGGCGAGCAGGATGCGCGTCGGGTTCGGACCGCGCTCCTGGCCCAGCGGTGCGGTTTCGTCGCTCAGCCAGGGCTCCAGTGCGGTTTCGTCGAACTGGATGCGGAACGCGAAGTCCGTGTCCTGCTCCAGGGTGACGCGAATCGGATCGCCGATGGGCATGGCGGAGGCTCCAGGTGCGAAGAAGGAATCTGCGACTCTACGCCGGCGCCGGCAACGGCATGTGGACGTTCTGTCGCGCTCATGCCGACGCTTCGCGTCGCGCCAGTGGGTAGTACAGCAACGGGATGACCAGCAGGGTCAGGGCGGTGCTGACCAGGATGCCGAACAGCAGCGCCACCGCCAGGCCGTTGAAGATCGGATCGTCGAGGATGAACAGGGCGCCCAGCATCGCGGCCAGCCCGGTCAGCGCGATCGGCGGCGCGCGCACCGCGCAGGCCTCGATCACCGCCTGCTCGGCGCTGCGCCCCTGCGCCAGCGCATGGCGGACGAAGTCCACCAGCAGGATCGAATTGCGCACGATGATGCCGGCCAGGGCGATCATGCCGATCATGCTGGTCGCGGTGAACTGCGCGCCGAGCAAGGCATGGCCCGGCATCACCCCGATCACGGTCAGCGGAATCGGCGCCATGATCACCAGCGGCAGCAGATAGTTGCGAAACTGCGCCACCACCAGCAGGTAGATCAGCAACAGGCCCACCGCGTAGGCGATGCCCATGTCGCGGAAGGTCTCGTAGGTGATCTGCCATTCGCCGTCCCATTTCACTGCGAAGTCGCCGGTATCGGCCGGCGGCGCGATGAAGTGCTGCTGCAGCCCCTGGCCACCGAGCGCGTGCCGGCGCAGCTGCCCGACCAGGTCGAACATGCCGTACAGCGGGCTGTCCAGGCGCCCGGATTCGTCGCCGGTCACGTACACCACCGGCCGCAGGTCCTTGTGCGCGATGCTGTCGTCCCAGGGCAGGCGCTGCACCGTGACCAGTTCCGACAGCGGCACCAGTTGCCCATCGCCGCCGCGTACGCGCAGCGCCAGCACGCGTGCACTGGCGGCCTGCGCGGCGGCCGGCAGGCGCAGCCGCACCGGCTGTGCCACCTTGGACGTCCCGTCGTGCAGCCAGGTGACATCCAGCCCCTGCACCGCCGTGGTCAGGGCGTCCGCGATGGCCGCCTGGCTCACGCCCAGGCGGGCGGCGCGCGCCCGGTCGACCACCAGCGTTTCGCGGGTCGCCGCGCGCTCCACGCTGGTGTCGACATCGACCACGTTCGGCATACGCAGGAAACGCTGCTCCAGCAGCAACGCCAGGCGCCGGCTGCGCATATAGTCCGGCCCATAGACCTCGGCCACCAAGGGCGCCAGCACCGGCGGCCCCGGCGGCACTTCCACCACCTTCAGCGAGGCGCCATACCGGCGTGCGATCGCCGCCAGCGGCGGGCGCAGCGCGCGGGCGATGGCATGGCTATGGCGCGTGCGTTGGTGTTTGTCGACCAGGTTCACCTGCAGGTCGCCGACGTTGTTGCCGCTGCGCAGGAAGTACTGCCGCACCAAGCCATTGAAGTTGACCGGCGCCGAGGTGCCGGCATAGCCCTGGTAGTCGTGCACCTCAGGCGTGCGGTCGAGCACCCCGGCCAGTTCCACCAACAGCGCGTCGGTGTCCTGCAGGGTGCTGCCTTCGGGCAGATCGACCACGATCTGCAGTTCGGACTTGTCGTCGAACGGCAGCATCTTCAGCACCACCCATTGCAGCCCGACCAGGCCCACTGCGGCCAGCAGCAACGCCGCGATGCCGGCGAACAGCCAACCACGGCGGCGCGCGCCGCGGACCGGATCCAGGAACGGGCGCAGCAACCGCGCGAACAGCCGCTGCAGGCGCGGCGGCGCGTCGCCACCGGCATGTGCCTGCGCGGCATGCGCCGGCACATGCCGCTTCAACAGCTTCAACGCCAGCCACGGCGTCACCACCAGCGCGATCGCCAGCGACAGCAGCATGCCGACCGAGGCATTGATCGGGATCGGCCGCATGTACGGTCCCATCAGGCCGCTGACGAAGGCCATCGGCATCAGCGCCGCGATCACGGTCAAGGTGGCGAGGATGGTCGGGCCACCGACCTCGTCCACCGCCGCCGGAATCGCCTCGCGCAAGGTCTTGCCGCCGGCGCGCAGATGGCGGTGGATGTTCTCCACGACCACGATGGCGTCGTCGACCAGGATGCCGATCGAGAAGATCAGCGCGAACAGCGACACGCGGTTGAGGGTGAAGCCCATCGCCCACGAGGCGAACAGCGTGAGCGCCAGGGTCAGCACCACCGCGCTGCCGACCACGATGGCCTCGCGCCACCCCAGCGCGAACAGCACCAGCAGCACCACCGAGGCAGTGGCGAACACCAGTTTGTGGATCAGCTTATCGGCCTTGGCCGCCGCGCTGGCGCCGTAATCGCGTGTGATCTCCGCATGCACGCCCTGCGGCAGCAACTCGCCACGCAGTGCCTGCAGGCGCGCGCCCACCGCGCGGGTGAGCGCCGCGGCGTCGCTGCCCGGCTTCTTGGCGATGGCCAGGGTCACCGCCGGCGCACGCCCCTGCGCCGGGCCGCCGCGCGTGGGCGGCGCGCCGTACCACACGTAGGCGCCGGGCAGATCGGCGCCAGCCTCCACCTGGGCCACGTCGCGCAACCGCAGTGGCTGGCCGTCGTGCATGCCGATCACCAGTTCGCGCACGGTGTCGGCGTCGGCCAGGAACCGGCCTGCACTGAGCGGCACCGCGCGGCCGCCGCCGATCCGGTCGCCGAGCGGGCGTGCCACGTTCGCGCCCTGCAGCGCCTGGCCGAGGTCGGCCACGGTGAGGTCGTAGGCGGCCAGCCGCGCCGGATCCAGGGTCACCGTCAGCACCCGTGGCGGCGCACCGATGCTGTAGATGTCGCGCGTGCCGGGAATGCGCTTGAGTTCGGTTTCCAGCGTGCGCGCGATCGCGCCCAGGTCGGCGGCGCTGTGCTGCACATCGTCGCTCCACAGGGTCACGCTCATCACCGGCACGTCGTCGATGCCCTTGGGCTTGATCAGCGGCGCGCTCGCGCCCATCCGCGTCGGCAGCACGTCCAGGTTGGAATACACCTGGTTGTACAGGCGCACCAGCGCGGCCTGCCGCGGCACCCCGACCTCGAATTCGACGGTCAGCACCGCCTGACCCGGGCGGCTCACCGAGTACACGTGCTTGATGCCTTCGATCTCGTCGAGCTTCTGTTCCAGTGGCGTGCTCAGCAATTGCTCGACCTCGCGCGCATCGGCACCGGGCAAGGCGACGAACACATTGGCCATGGTCACATCGATCTGCGGCTCTTCCTCGCGCGGGGTGACCGCCACCGCCGCCAGGCCAAGCAGCAGACCGAGCAGGGCCAGCAGCGGCGTCAACGGATTGGCCTGAAAGAGTGCCGCCAGGCGGCCGGACGGTCCCATCTCAGTGCTCCGCCAGCGCGCGCCGCTGCGCGACCAGGGCCTGTCCGGCGGTGACCGGGTCGCGCGCCACGCGCTCGCCTGCGCGCAGCCCGGCCAGCACTTCCACCCGTTGCGCATCGCGCCGTCCGATCCGCAGCTGACGCAGGACCAAGCGCCCATCGGCCAGGACATAGGCGGCGCTGAGTTCGCCCCGCTGCAGCAACGCCGAGCGCGGAATGCTCAACGGCGTCGCCTCCGCGGCATCGCCGGCCGCCAGCGGAAAGTGGACCTTGGCCGTGGTGCCCGGCGCCGGGGCCGGCTGCAGCGCCGGCAGCGGCACCCGCACCGTCACGCTGTGGCTGCGCGGATCGGCCGTGGGAAACACCGTGACCTGCGGAACCTGCAGGGTACGGCCATCGTCCAACAGCACCTGCGCGCGCGGCGCGGCGCGGACGCCAGCGGCATCGGACTGCGGCACCTGCACCTCGATGCGCTGCGAACCGGGCACGTACAGCGACAGCAACGCCTGTCCAGCCGCCACCGCCTCGCCTGGCTGCACATGGCGTGCGCTGATCACCCCGGCAAACGGCGCACGCACCACCGTGTACGCGGCCGGCTGTTGCGCCTGGGCCACTTGCGCTTCCGCCGCGGCGCGCGCCGCGCGTGCCGCATCGCGGGTGGCGCGCGCCTGATCCAGTTGCGCGCGCGACACGTACTGCGCATCGGCCAGGGCGGCATAGCGGCGGTAGCTGGCCTCGGCCTCGCCGGCGCTGGCCATGGCAGCGCGCAACTGTGCCTGTGCGCTGTCGACCCCGGCCCGCTGTTCCACTGCGCTCAATTGCAGCAGCAGCTGGCCGGCGACGACGCGGTCGCCCACGTCCACCGCCACACTGCGGACGCGGCCATCGGTTTGCGCGCTCAGATCGGCGTGTTCCACCGCGGCGACCACGCCATCCCAGGAGCGCGAGGCCATCGCCGCAGGCACCACCGGAGCGGTCGCCAGCGCCGGCAACGGCGGCGGCGCAACCGCGGCGGCGTCATGGCGGCAGCCGGCGAGCGCCAGCATGGCCAGCGACGCGAGCACGCCAGCCACGGTGGCGCGGCCGTTCCCGCCCGATGGCGTGGCCGCGGCCGCACCCGTCCAGCGCAGCCGTTCGGCGCTCCCGGCGCTGCAGATTGGCCAACGACGCACATGCATGATCGAACTCCACAGGAAAGGCACGGTTGCGCCGGTGGCGGGCAAGCCCAGGGGCGGCAGCGGTTGCGACCACGAGGCTGGCCGCGAGATAAATTAGAATTTTCTTATATTAGAGTCAACTGATATGATGAGCGCACTTTCCCGCCGAGCACCCCCAATGCCCGCTTCCTCCGCTCAAGCCTTGGTCGATCGCGCACGCGCGCAGATCCACGAAACCCCCATCCACCCCGATGCCGCCGCCACGCCATTGCCCGGCGAATGGATCATCGACGTGCGCGAACCCGGCGAGTTCGCCATGGGCCACCTGCCCAACGCCATCAACATCCCGCGCGGCATCCTCGAATTCCGCCTCGACGCCGATCCGGCGCTGGCCCGGCGCGATCAGCCGATCCTGCTGTACTGCGCCAGCGGCGGCCGCTCCACGCTGGCGGCGCTGAGCCTGCAGCACCTGGGCTACACCGCGGTGCGCTCGCTGACCGGCGGCTTCCTGGGCTGGACCGCGGCCGGTGGCCCGGTCGATTTCTGAGCCGATGACGCGCCGCGCCGCGCCCGTCCTGGATCCTGCCGCGATGCGTGCGCACGCCAGCGAGGCCGCGCGCCTGCTGAAAGCGCTCGGCAACGAGAAGCGCCTGTTGCTGCTGTGCCTGCTGGTGGACCACGAGCAATCGGTCGGCGAACTGAACGCACGCGTGGAGCTGAGCCAGTCGGCGCTGTCGCAACACCTGGCGCTGCTGCGCGAGGATGGGCTGGTGCAGACCCGCCGCGACGGCCAGACCATCTATTATTCGCTGGTGCCCGGCCCGGTGCAGCGCATCCTCGAGGTGCTGCACGGCATCTACTGCAGCGCCGCGCCGCCCGCCGCCAGCAGGAGCGATCGATGAACCAGCATCCGCACGTCCACGCCTTCCACCACGCCGGTTCCGGCACCTGGAGCTATGTGGTGGAGGACGGCCACGACGCCGCGGTGATCGATCCGGTGGTGGGCTTCGATCCGCAGACCGGCGCGCTGGACGCAGCGCCGGCGCAGGTGTTGGCCGCGTGCCTGGAAGAACGCGGGCTGCAGTTGCGCTGGATCCTGGAGACCCACGCCCACGCCGACCATGTGTCCGCCGCGCAATGGTTCAAACAGCGCTGGCCACAGGCGACGCTGGCGATCGGCGACGGCATCCGCCAGGTCCGCGCCCGCTTCGCACCGCAATTCGGCCTGGACACCGATGCGCAGGCGCGCTGCGGCTTCGACCACCTGTTCGCCGATGACGAGCGCTTCACGATCGGTGGGTTGCAGGCGCAGGTGATCGCGGTGCCCGGCCATACCGGCGACAGCGTCGCCTACCTGATCGGCGATGCGCTGTTCCCGGGCGATTCGCTGTTCATGCCCGACAGCGGCACCGCGCGCTGCGATTTCCCCGGCGGCGACGCGGCCACGCTGTACCGCTCGATCCAGCGGCTGTACGCGCTGCCGGAAGCCACGCGCGTGTTCGTGTGCCACGACTACGGCGCAGGCGGCCGCGCGGTCGCTTGCCAGACCAGCATCGGCGAACAGCGCCGCGCCAACATCCACGTGCGCGACGGCATCGACGAAGCGGCCTTCGTGGCCTTGCGCCAGGCGCGCGATGCGACGCTGGCCGAGCCGCGACTGATGCAGCCGTCGGTGCGCGCCAACATCCAGGCCGGGCGCACCGACGATCTGGCACCGCCGTCGGCGTGAGCAGGCAGCGCGCCGCGGGCGCGCTAGGATGCGGGTCTGCGCCAGCGCTGCGCGACTGCGGTCGCGCGCGCCGCCGCGCTCTGCCGCATCGCCTCCCCGCCCCCGCTGGAGTGACCCATGACCCGACCGTTGCGCCGCCTGTTGTGCCTGTGCACGCTGCTCGTCGCCAACGCGATCGCGCCGGTTTCGGCGCAGACGCCGCTGACCGTGTTCGCCGCCGCCAGCCTCAAGGAATCGCTGGACGAGGCCGCCAGCGCCTACCAGCGCGCCCGCGGCACGCCCGTGCAGGTGTCCTACGCCGCCAGCTCGACGCTGGCGCGGCAGGTGGAACAGGGCGCGCCGGCGGACGTGTTCGTGTCCGCCGACCAGGAATGGATGGACTACCTGCAGCAGCGCAAGCTGATCGACCCGGCGCAGCGCCATGACCTGCTCGGGAACACTCTGGTGCTGGTGGCGCCAGCGGCCAGCACCGCCCAGGTCGATCTGCGCAAGCCCGGCGCACTGCTCGCCGCGCTCGGCGCACAGGGACGCCTGGCGGTTGGCCAGACCGCCAGCGTGCCGGCCGGCAAATACGCGCGTGCCGCGCTGCAGGCGCTGGGGCAGTGGGCCAGCGTGCAGCCGCGGCTGGCCGAAAGCGAGAGCGTGCGCAGCGCGCTGATGCTGGTGGCGCGCGGCGAGGCGCCGCTGGGCATCGTCTACGGGTCCGACGCCCAGGCCGAGCCGAAGGTGCGGGTGGTGGCGACCTTCCCCGCCGACAGCCACGCGCCGATCGTGTATCCGGTGGCGCCGCTGCGCGCGAGCGCACAGGCGAAGAGCGCCGCCGATTTCGTGCGCTGGCTGGGCACGCCACCGGCACAGGCGATCTTCCGTCGCCACGGTTTCTCGCTCGCCCGCTGAGGCCTGGCATTGTTCGACTTCACCGCGCAGGAACTGACCGCGATCGTGCTGAGCGTCAAGGTGGCGCTGGTCGCGGCGCTGGCCAGCCTGCCCTTCGCGGTGGCCTGCGGCTGGCTGCTGGCGCGGCGCCGCTTTTTCGGCAAGGCCTTGCTGGACGCGCTGCTGCACCTGCCGCTGGTGATGCCGCCGATCGTCACCGGCTACGCGCTGTTGCAACTGTTCGGTCTGCAGGGCCCGATCGGCGGATGGCTGTTCGAGCACCTCGGCGTGCAGTTCGCGTTCCGTTGGACCGGCGCGGCGCTGGCCAGCGCGGTGATGGGCTTCCCGCTGATGGTGCGGGCGATCCGCCTGGCCCTGGAAGCCACCGACCGGCGTCTGGAAGCGGCCGCCGCCACCCTCGGCGCCGGCCCGTGGCGGGTGTTCTTCACCATCACCCTGCCGCTGGCATGGCCGGGCGTGGTCGCCGGCGGCGTGCTCGGCTTCGCCAAGGCACTGGGCGAGTTCGGCGCCACCATCACCTTCGTCTCCAACATTCCGGGACAGACGCAGACCCTGGCCTCGGCGATCTACAGCCTGCTGCAGGTGCCCGGAGCCGAGGCCGGCATCTGGCGGCTGGCGGCGGTGGCACTGGCGATCTCGCTGGGCGCCCTGCTGGCCTCCGAGTGGCTGGTGCGGCGCCAGCGCGGCGCGGAGGCGGACGCATGAGCCGCACGTGCGCCCGGAGCCGGCCCCCATGCTGAGCATCGACCTGCACCTGCAGCGCGGGCGCTTCGCCCGCCACGTGCGCATCGAGGAACAGGCGCGCGTGGTCGCCCTGGTCGGTCCGTCCGGCGCCGGCAAGACCAGCCTGCTCAACGCCATCGCCGGCGTGCTGCCGCCGCGCAGCGGGCGCATCGCCATCGATGGTCGGGTGCTGTACGACAGCGCCACCGGCATCGACCTGCCGGCGCACCGCCGCGGTATCGGCTACGTGTTCCAGGATGCGCGGCTGTTCCCGCACATGGACGTGCGCCGCAACCTCGGCTACGGCCGCCACGGCCGCGGCCAGCCGGCGCGTTTCGCATTGGACGCGGTGGTCGAACTGCTGGGCATCGGCGCCCTGCTGGCGCGGCGTCCCGACACGCTCTCCGGCGGCGAAGCGCAGCGTGTGGCGATCGGCCGGGCGCTGTTGTCGCAGCCCGCGCTGCTGCTGTTCGACGAACCGCTGTCGGCGCTGGACGCGGACCGCCGCAGCGACCTGATCCCCTACCTGCAGCGGGTGCGCGACGAAGTGCGGCTGCCGATGCTCTACGTCAGCCACCAGGCCGAGGAAGTGGCGCGCATCGCCGACGCGGTGCATCGGCTGGACTGACACCGACACCGCGTTCACCGCCGCTGGCGAGACTGAGGTCCCACGTTCCCGGCACACCGCATGCGCCGCTACCGCAAGCTCGACTTCCCCACGCAGGAGGTCCGCCGCTTCCTGGAGCCGGGCCCGGTGGTGCTGGTCAGTTCGGCCTGGAAGCAGCAGCGCGACGTCATGACCCTGGGCTGGCACATGGTGCTGGAGTTCTCGCCATCGCTGCTGGCTTGCTGCATCTCCAGCGCCAACCACAGCTTCGCGCTGATCCGGCGCAGCAAGCAATGCGTGATCAACCTGCCCACTGCCGACCTGGTCGACACCGTGGTCGGCATCGGCAACTGCAGCGGCGCGGACCTGGACAAGTTCGCGCACTTCGGTCTCACCGCGGTGCCCGCCACGCACGTGGCGGCGCCACTGATCGCCGAGTGCTATGCCAGCTTCGAATGCCGGCTGCACGACGGCAGCCAGATTGGCAAACACGGCCTGTTCGTGTGGGAAGTGGTCAAGGCGCACGTCGCCGCCTCGCCCAAGCGGCCGCGCACCCTGCACTACCGGGGCGACGGCCGCTTCATGCTGTCCGGCCCGGAGATCTCGCGGCGGCGCCTGTTCAAGCCGGAGATGCTGTAGGCCGAGACTCCCAGAGGCAGGCGGATGGCTTCAGTCGCTCGGCAGGCGATCCACGCACACACGAGCCGGGCGCTCAAGTGGCAACGTTGGTTTCATCCAAGGGCCGCACACGCTCTAAGCTATGCCGATGACCGATCATCTCGACGACCTCGACGCCGCAGCCGACCTGATCCTGCAGCGCATCGCCGGCCCGCTGCGCGTGGGCGCACCGCTGGGCCTGGGCAAACCGCACCGCCTGCTCAACGCGCTGTACGACCGCATCGAGCACGATCCGACGCGGCCGCTGCAGATCTACACGGCGCTGTCGCTGCATCCGCCGGCGCCCGGCGGCGGCTTGCAGGGCCGTTTCGCGCGGCCGTTCGTGCAGCGCCATTTCGGCGAGGATTTCCCGCGCCTGCGCTACGTGCAGGCGATGCAGCGCGATGCGCTGCCGGCGCACATCCAGGTCGAAGAGTTCTACATGCAGTCCGGCGCGCTGCTGCGCTCGACCCAGGCGCAGCGCAGCTACACCAGCCTCAACTACACCCATGCCGCCGACGCGGTGGCGCAGCGCGCGCCCAACCTGATCGTGCAGAAGGTGGCGCGCGAACCCGACGGCACCCGGCTGTCGTTCTCGTGCAACAACGACATCACCCAAGACACCCTGGCGGCGGTGCAGCGGCGCGGCCTGCCGCGGCCGCTGCTGGTGGCCGAAGTCGATCCCCAGTTGCCGTGGATCGGCGGGGCTGCGGCGGTGGAACCGAGATTCTTCGACGTGGTGGTGACCCCGCCCGGGCCGTATCCGCGCCTGTTCGGGCTGCCGCGGCAGCCGGTCGCCGATGCCGATTACGCCATCGGCCTGTACGCCAGCACCCTGGTGCGCGACGGCGGCACCCTGCAGATCGGCATCGGCACCCTGGCCGATGCGCTGTGCCACGCGCTGGTGCTGCGGCACACCGACAACGCGCACTACCGGCAGGTGCTGGCGGCGCTGGATCCGGAACTGGAGCGGCATCCGGCGGTGCGCGAATGCGGCGGCCTGGAGCCGTTTGCGGTCGGCCTGTTCGGCTGCAGCGAGATGCTCAACGAGGGCTTCCGGCAACTGGTCCAGTGCGGGGTGATCCGGCGCAAGGTGCTCGACGACGCGCCGCTGCTGCAGCGTGTGGCCGACGGCAGCGCCGATGCGCAGGACCTGCAGCGTCTGGAGCGCGACGGCGAATACCTGCAAGGCGCGTTCTACCTGGGGTCGCCGGAGTTCTACGCCTGGCTGCGCGAGATGGATCCGCAGGCGCGCAAGGCGATCGGCATGCACCGCATCAGCGAGATCAACCAGCTCTACGGCGGCGAGGCGCTGCGCAGGCTGCAGCGGCGCGAGGCGCGTTTCTTCAACTCCTGCATGATGGCCACCGCGCTCGGCGCGGCGGTGTCCGATGCGCTGGACGACGGCCGCGTGGTGTCCGGCGTCGGCGGCCAGTACAACTTCGTGGCGATGGCGCACGCGCTGGACGACGCGCGCAGCGTGCTGATGTTCCGCGCCATGCGCAGCGACGGCGGCGCGGCGCAGTCCAACGTACGCTGGAACTACGGCCACACCACCATCCCGCGGCACCTGCGCGACCTCTACGTCAACGAGTACGGCATCGCCGACCTGCGTGGCCTGACCGACGAGGATTGCATCGCGGCGATGGCCGGGATCGCCGACGTGCAGGCCCAGCCCGCACTGCTGGAAACGGCGAAGACCAACGGCAAGCTGGCCGCCGGCTTCGCTGCGCCGGCGCACTGGCAGCGCAACCACGCCGCGCGGGTGCGCGACGCACTGGCGCCGTTCCGCCGCGACGGCAGCCTTCCCGACTATCCGCTGGGCAGCGATTTCACCGAGGTCGAGCAGCGCCTGTTGCGCGCGCTGGCCTGGCTGCAGCAACACACCGCCAGCACGGGCGCCAAGCTGAAGACGATCGCCACGGCTTTGCTGGCGCGTCCCACCGGCGACGCCGCCTGCATGCAGCGCATGGGGCTGGACGCACCACGCAGTCTCGGCGAGCGCCTGGAGGCGACGTTGCTGGCGTTCGCCCTGCAGCGCACGCGCACGCCGCCATGACGCGCCGCCGCGCCTGACGCTGCAACGCGCTGGCGCACCGATCGCAGGCGCGATGCGATAAGTGATCGCGCGTCGCACGCGAATGCGATGTGCCGCACGAATGTCGCACATCGGCGGCGATGACACGATTCGGCAACATGCCGGCAGGAAGGGCGTCAACTGCGCTCGGGATGCTGTCGGGATATCGTTACCAAGCGTGGCCGCGATGCACTCCCAACGCCCTGTCCCGATGCCGTCGTCGTTCTCTCGCCGCACCGCGCTGCGCGTGCTGTTGGCGGTACTGGTGCTGTTGCCGTCCGCCCTGCTCGCCGAACCCAAGCTCAACGACCTGCAGTACCTCGGCAGCCACAACAGCTACCACGCCGGCTTCGCGCCCAGCGAAGCGGCGCTGTGGAAACGCCTGGACCCGGCGACGTTCGCGGCGCTCGACTACCGGCACCCGCCGTTGACGCAGCAACTGGACGACGGCGTGCGCCAGATCGAACTGGACATCTACGCCGACGCCAAGGGCGGCCGCTATGCGCATCCGGCGATGATCGAGCAACTCGCCAAGGCCGGGCTGCCGCCGGCCCCGCCGATCTCCGCGCCCGGGGTGATGCAGCAACCGGGCTTCAAGGTCATGCACATCCAGGACCTCGATCAGCGCAGCACCTGCCAGCCGCTGCTGGCCTGCCTGCGCGAGGTGCGCGCGTGGTCGCGACGGCATCCCGGGCATCTGCCACTCTTCATCCTGCTGGAAACCAAGCAATCGACCGTGCCGGCGGCCTTCCCCACGGTGCAGCCGGAACCGTTCGACGGCAAGGCACTGGATGCCTTGGACGCCGAACTGCGCGCGGTGTTCGCCGCCAACGAGTACATCAGCCCCGACCAGGTGCGTGGCAGCGCCGCCACGCTCAACGCCGCCGTGCTCGCGCATGGCTGGCCGGCGCTCTCCGCGGCGCGCGGCAAGGTGGTGTTCCTGCTCGACCAGCGTGGCGTCGGCTCGGCCTACCTGGCCGGCCATCCGTCCTTGCGCGGCCGCGTGTGTTTCACCAATGCCGATCCCGGCACCGACGATGCCGCCTTCGTCGAGCGCAACGATGGCAGCGCCGATGAGATCGCAACGTTGGTGAAGGCCGGCTACCTGGTGCGCACCCGCACCGATGCCGACCTCAAGGAAGCCCTGCGCAACGACACCGCGCGGCGCGACGCCATGCTCGCCAGCGGCGCGCAACTGCTCAGCACCGACTTTCCCGATCACGAGCCGGCCGCCTCCGGCTACGTGGTGCGCTTTCCCGGCGACGCCGTCGCCCGCTGCAATCCGCAACGTCCGCAGGCCGACTGCCACGACGTCGACCTGCGCCACTGATCGCCAGTGGCCGCGCTGCGTCGCGGCCACGCCCTGCACACACGCAATGGAAGGCCTGGGCGATCCGCGCGCCGGCATCGGCGTGTCCGGACCTCGGATCGCAACCGCTGTTTCCCCCAACGAGTCGTGCCCATGCCCGTGTTCCATCGCCCCCGTCCCTTGTGCTGTGCCATCGCCCTTGCGCTGGCGCTCTCGCCAGCCGCCCACGCCAGCGACGCCGACGACCCGACTGACGCCAGTGCGCGCACCACCACCCTGGACTCGGTCAACGTGCAGGCGGCGCAGGCCAGCGCGCCGGGCTCGCTGGACGAACAGCGCCTGTCCAACGGCGTCAACAGCGTGATGAGCAAGCAGCAGATCGACGCGATCCCCTCCGCCGGCATCGCCGACGTGGTCGCGCACCTGCCCGGCCTGTCGGCCTACAGCGACATGCATCTGGGCCAGGCCACCACCGGCGAGAACGCCTACGTCAGCATCCGCGGCCTGGATGCCAGCTACAACAGCTACAGCCTCAACGGCTTCGGCATGCCCGAGACCGATTCGTCCACGCGTGCGATCTCGCTGAACATGCTGGCGCCGTTCGGCATCCAGTCTGTCAAGGTCTCCAAGTCGCCGACCCCGGACCTGCCGGGCGACGCGATCGGCGGCGCGATCGACATGCGCACGCCCAGCGCGTTCGATTTCGACGGCGACTTCTACGGCAAGACCACCGCGCAAGGCCAGTTCAACGCGCTCGCCTCCGACCTCGGCGGCAAGCACACCGGCGGCACGGTGCAACAGGAGCTGGCCTGGAAGTTCGGCGACGACCACGCGTTCGGCATCTACGCCTCGGCCTACTACGGCAAGAACAACAACATGGCGCAGGCGCCCGCGCCCAACAGCGCGTACTTCCCCGCGGACCCGGCACAGGCCAAGGCGGTGGATCTGCGCGATGTCGGCCCGCTGCTCAGCGCCCGCTACAAGTACAGCGTCTACACCAGCCAGATCGAGCGCTACGGCGGCAACCTCGCCTTCGATTGGCAGGGCGACCACAGCGCCTTCTTCGCCCGCGCCATCTACGGCAGCTACAACGTCACCGGCCAGCAGGACCAGTCCAGCGCACGCCTGGAAACCGTCAACAACCAGCCCACCGCGGTGCGTGGCGGCTACTTCAACACCCACGACATCAAGGAAACCCTGGCCACGCTGCAACTGGGTGGGCAGACCACGCTGGACCGCCTGCGCTTCGACTACGGCGGCTCGTTCGGACGCGGTACGCGCGCCCGACCGGACTATGTCGCGGCCAGCCTGTACGGCTTCACCCCGGGCAGCTTCGCGTTCGACCTCAGCGATCCGACCTATCCCGGCATCGGCCCGAGCTCGCCGGCCCTGAAGAACTTCTTCTACAGCCTGGATTCGGCGCTGTTCTGGAAGACCCAGGGCCACGACGCCGGCAGCCACGACAACCGCGCCAGCGCGCATGCCGACATCAGCTACCGCGTGGACGGCGACCTGCTCGACGAGGTCAAGACCGGCCTGTCGCTGGACCACGCCGACCGCGGCTCCTACGATCACCCGTTCTTCCACAAGGACGGCAACTTCATCTACAACGGCCCCTACTTCGGCGGCAGCAACTACGTGTTCCCCAACGCCGGCGGCCCGCCGCTGAGCGCGCTGCCCGGCCGTCTCACCTATGCCGCCTTCGATGGCCACTACGCCGGCCCGTTCAAGATCCTCGACCGCGACTGGGTGCGCGCGCAGGCGGTGCCCTATAAGTACGTCAACGATCCCAATGGCGCCGGCGTCTACACCGCCAACGACTACAACGCCAACACCACCTCCAGCACCGAGGCGATCTACGCCGGCTACGCGATGGCCACGCTGCATGTCGGCGCGGTGACCGTACTGCCTGGGGTGCGCTACGAACTGACGCGCTACTCGGCCGACGCCTGGCAGTCCAACGGCGACGGCATCAACGGCCGCTTCGTCGGCAGCGGCCGCAGCTACGGCGAGGTGCTGCCCGGCATCAGCCTCAACTACCGCCCGGACGAGCTGACCGTCTACCGCGCCTCGCTGCGGCGCAGCTTCAGCCGCCCGGCGTTCGGCCTGATCTCCGGCGAGACGGTGTACACCGTCGACCCCACCCAGAAAGTCATCGGCATTTCCAAACCCAATCCCGACCTGCAGCCGAGCAAGGCCGACAACGCCGACCTGTCCGCGGAGTTCTACGACCGCAACGGCGGCGTGCTCAGCGCCTCGACCTACTACAAGCGCATCACCGGCTTCATCTACACCTCGCAGTCGGCGACCAGCAACGACAACACGCTGGGTGGCCTGGTCCCGACCGGCACCACCTTCGAGGACGGCGTGCCGGTGACCATGCCGCAGAACGGCGGCACCGCCACGCTGTACGGCGTGGAACTGGCCGGCAGCAAGCGCCTGCAGGACCTGCCCGGGTTCTGGGGCAATCTCGGCATCGCCGCCAACCTGACCCTGCAGCACAGCTCCGCCGACAGCAAGCGCGCCGACCAACCCGAAAAGACCTGGCTGCCGCGTGCGCCCGAGCGCATCTACAACCTGGACCTGTTCTACGACGACAGCCGCCTGCGCGCCGACCTGAGCTACAACTACACCGGCCTGCAATTGCTCGGCCTGACCAGCGACCGGCTCAACTACTACCTGCAGCCGGTCAAGTCGCTGGACTTCACCGCCACCTACCACCTGCCGCACGGCATCGATGTCGGGATCGCCGCCAAGAACCTGCTGAACGCGGCCACGTTCTACGAAACCCAGGGCAAGTCCACGCGCTACATGGCCTACGACCCCGGTGCCGATGGCGCCTACGTGGAAACCGGGCGCGTGTACATGCTCACGCTGAGCTACACCTACTGACGCCGCGCCTGCCTCCGGCGCGCCGCGCCGGAGGCCTTGCGGCGCATCGGGCAGCCTGGACGCGCCCCGAGGGCGCGGTCGGTCCTGCGGCCGCGTCAGCGCGCGCCCCGCATCCCCCGGGCGCCTGCGCCGCCAGCCCCACCTGGACGCCGCCAAGACCGCGCGGCGCCCGCCACGCAACGGTTTCCGTCCGCCGCAGGCAGGTGCCGGCGGGGGATGTCATTCGCGTGTAAAATTGCGGGTTTTTGACCCCTCACATGGCGAAAGCCCCTCCACGGGCGCCCGTCCCGGGCCCGGCCTTCATTCGCCTGCTGGCGCGCCTGAGCGATGCGCCGATGCCCGCGTCCAGCCCCGCGCTGGCCGACCGGCTCGGCCAATGGATCGACTGGAACCGCGCGGTGGCGGTGTCGCGGGCGCTGGACGGCAAACTGCCCGAGCCCGCGGAAGACGCGCCCGAGGCGCCGGAACCGTCGGCGCTGGAGGCCGAATGCCTGCGCGTGCGCGCCGCGCTGGAAGAAGGCATCGCGCTGGACATCGCCAAGGAGACCGGCAAGCCCGTGGGCAAGCGCCAGCACGACCCCGACGCACCGATCGAGTACGCGCCGTTCCGCCAGCGCTACCTGGCGCTGCAACGCGCGATGCTCACCGCGACCGGGCGCCTGCGTGGCCTGCTGCGCGATGCCCTGATCCCGCTCTCGCCGGACATGGCGCGGCTGGCCGAGGTCGATGCGGTCATGGAACTGACCCTCAGCCCACGCGAACAGACCTTGCTGGCGACGGTGCCCAACCTGCTCGAGGCGCATTTCCAGCGCCTGCGCGCGACGGCGGCGGCACCCGCTCCCGATCCGACGCTTACCGACCCTCTTCCGGCGCCGTCCGACGCGGCCTGGCTGGACCTGTTCCGCCAGGACCTGCACAGCGTCCTGCGCGCCGAACTGGACGTCCGCTTCCATCCCATCGAGGCGCTGCTCGCCGCGCTTCGCAGCCGTTGATTTGACCCTCATGCCCAAGACCCTGCTCCATTCCGCCCTGTTCCTCGCCGGCCTCGCCGTGGTCTGCTGGATCGGCGTCGGCTATCTCGGCTCCAACCCGCTGGGCGCCGGCTTCGCCGCGCTGATCGGCCTCTGCTACCTGGCCGGCATCGCCGAGCTGTACCGCTACCGCCAGGCCACGCAGACCCTGCACGGCGCGCTGGCGCACGCCGACGCCGCAAGCAGCGACCTGGGCGGCTGGCTGCAGCGCCTGCACCCCAGCCTGCGCAACGCGGTGCGCCTGCGCATCGAGGGCGAGCGCGCGGGCCTGCCGGTGCCGGCGTTGACCCCGTACCTGGTCGGCCTGCTGGTGCTGCTGGGCATGCTCGGCACCTTCCTGGGCATGATGGCCACCCTGCGCGGCACCGGCCTGGCGCTGGACAGCGCCACCGACCTGCAGGCCATCCGCGCCTCGCTGGCGGCGCCGCTGAAGGGCCTGGGTTTCGCCTTCGGCACCTCCATCGCCGGCGTGGCCACCTCGGCGATGCTCGGCCTGCTCGCCGCGCTGTGCCGGCGCGAGCGCCTGCAGGCGGTGCAGCAGTTGGACCTGCATGCGGCGACCGCACTGCGCACGCATTCGCTGGCCTACCAGCGCAACGAGGCCTTCAAGCTGCTGCAGACCCAGGCCACGCTGATGCCCGGCCTGATCGAGCGCATGCAGACGATGATGGCGGCGCTGGAACAGCACAGCGCGGTCAGCGGCGAGCGCCTGGCCAGCAGCCAGGACGCCTTCCACAGCCGCACCGAAGCCGCCTACACGCGCCTGGCCGGGGCCGTGGAACATGCCCTGCAGGCCGGCGTGGCCGCGCACGCGCGTGCCTTCGGCGATGCGCTGGAACCGGTGGTGCAGCGCACCCTCGACGGCGTGGCGCGCGAGACCGCCGCGCTGCAGGACAGCGTCGGCCAGGCGGTGCAGCGGCAACTGGACGGTCTGTCCAGCGGCTTCGCACAGGCCGCCGAGCAGGCCACGCAGCGCTGGGACAAGGCGCTGGCCGAGCAGCAACGCACCAACGGCGCGCTGCTGCAGGAACTCGGCAGCGCGCTGCAACGCGCCGGCGACGGCCTGGAACAGCGCACTACCAGCCTGGTGGAGGCGACCGCGGCACGCCTGCAGGCCGCCAGCGACGACGCCAGGCAGGCCTGGGCCGAGGCCCTGACGCAGCAGCGCGCGGCCAACGACGGTCTCGCCGCGCGCCATGCGCAGGCGCTGGACACGGTGGCGACCCGTCTGGATGCCACCGCCGAGGCCGCACAACAGGCATGGGGCGCGGCACTGACGCAGCAGCGTGAGGTCAACGAGACGCTCGCCACGCGCCACGCGCAGGCGCTGGACACCGTGGCGACCCGTCTGGACGCCACCGCCGAGGCCGCGCAGCAGGCCTGGAGCGCCGCGCTGGCGCAGCAACGCGACGCCAACGAGGCGCTCGCCACGCGCCAAGCGCAAGCACTGGACACCGTGGCGACCCGTCTGGACGCCACCGCCGAAGCCGTGCAGCAGGCCTGGAGCGCCGCGCTGACGCAACAACGCGACGTCAACGAGGCCCTCGCCACGCGCAATGCGCAGGCGCTGGACACGGCCGCGGCCACCCTGGAGCAGCGCGCCGCCGCGCTGGCCGAGACGCTGCAGCAGGCACACGCCGACCTGCAGCAGGCGCTGGAAGCGCGCGACCAGGCGCGCCTGCGTGCCTGGACCGACAGCTTCGCCAGCATGGCCGCGACCCTCGGCGGGCAGTGGGAGCACCACGGCGAGCGCATCGCGCAGCGCCAGCAGGAAATCTGCGGCACCCTGCAGGAGACCGCCGCGGCGATGTCGGAACAGAGCCAGGCGCAGGCGCGCGACACCATCGCCGAGATCGAGCGGCTGGTGCAGGTCGCCTCGGAAGCGCCGAAGGCGGCGGCCGACGTGGTCGCCGAACTGCGCCAGAAGCTCTCCGACAGCATGGTCCGCGACACCGCGATGCTGGACGAACGCAACCGCCTGCTGGCCACGCTGCAGACCCTGCTGGAGGCGGTCAACCACGCGTCCACCGAACAGCGCAGCGCGGTGGACGCCCTGGTCGCCACCTCGGCCGACCTGCTGGAACGCGTCGGCAGCCGCTTCACCGACCGGATCGAAGCCGAGACCGGCAAGCTCGGCGACGCCGCCGCACAGGTCGTCGCCGGCGCCACCGAAGTGGCCAGCCTGGGCGACGCCTTCGCCGGTGCGGTGCAGGCCTTCGGCGAATCGAACACGGCACTGCTGGAACGCCTGCAGGGCATCGAGCAGGCGCTGGACAAGTCGCTGGCGCGCAGCGACGAACAGTTGGCCTACTACGTGGCGCAGGCGCGTGAGGTGATCGACCTGAGCATGCTCTCGCAGCAGCAGATCACCGAAGAGCTGCGCCAGCTCGCCGCGCGCCAGGCGCCCGACCAGGCCGACGCGGCATGAGCGACGAGCTGGAACTCGAGGCCGACAGCGGCGCGCCGGTCTGGGCGGTGTTCGGCGACCTGATGTCGGTGCTGCTCGGCGCCTTCGTGCTGATCCTGATCGGGGTGATCGGCGTGCAGTTGCAGCTGGCGAACAAGCTGGACGCGGAAATGCGTCAGCACCAGCGCGAAGCGCAACAGCGCAAGACCCTGGAACAGGCGCTGGCGGTCCCGCTGGCGGCGGGCCGGGTGACCCTGGTCGACGGCCGCATCGGCATCCGCGGCAACGTGCTGTTCGCGTTGAACTCGGATCAGTTGCAGCCGGAGGGCCGCGACCTGCTGAAGAGCCTGGCCGCGCCGCTGGCCGGCTACCTCAAGGCCCGCGACGAGATCCTGATGGTCAGCGGCTTCACCGACGACCGCCAGGTGCGCGAGAGCAACCGCCAGTTCGCCGACAACTGGGAACTGTCGGCCGAGCGTGCGCTGACCGTGACCCGTGCGCTGATCGAGGCCGGCGTACCGGCCGATGCGGTCTTCGCCGCGGCCTTCGGCGCGCAGCAACCGGTGGCGCCGAACGTGGACGAGGCCGGACGCGCCAGCAACCGCCGCGTGGAGATGGCACCGCTGCCACGCATGCGCAAGCGCGCCGCGACACCGCATGCGCCCTGATCCAATCGCCGCCACCGACCGTCTTGCCGCCTGGCGCACACAGCATGCCGAGCGGCTGGACCCGCTGCGCTTCCGCTTCCTCGAAGCGCTGGCACGCCGCACCGAGGCGCAGCGGGGCAAGGCGCGGGAACTGCTGGAGCAGAAGCTGTCCGCCCTGCTCGACGCCTACGCGGCCGCGCTGGCCGCGACGCCGCAGAACACTGGCGATACCGCCGACGCCGCGGCGCACTCGGCCCAGCCGAGTCCGCTGGGTGCACTGCTGGCGGAACATCGTTCGGCTGCCGTCGCCAGCGCCAGCAACGTTGCAACCGAATCCGACGCCGCGCCCGGTCTGGGTGCCGACACCGGCACCGGGACCACCACCGAGCCGCTCACAGCGGCAGCGTCGCCAGCTGACGCAGCGTCGTCGTCCGCAGCGGCGCCAGCGCGCCTCGTCGCGCCACAGTTGCCCGCGGTCGAAGACGCGCGCCGGCTGTGGACCGAGCTGCGCAGCCGCAGCCAGTTGCGGCAGTCGCTGCAACCGGCACCCGCCGACGCCGGTCCGCTGAACTCCGGCGTGCTGGTGCATCGCGCACTGACGCTGATGCGCACGCTCTCGCCCGGCTATCTGCAGCACTTCCTGTCCTACGTCGACGCACTGTCCTGGCTGCAGCAACTGCAGGAGGCTGGCGCACTGGCGACGCCGCAGAAATCCAGTAACGCCGCCGGCAAACCTGCAACGCCGCGCAGCAGGCCGCGCAAGCGCGGTTGAGCCCATCGTCGATGCACATCGCGCCGACAGCGTCGTGGCAGGAGCGGCTTTAGCTGCGACGGGCGTTACAGGAAACGCGGTCGCGGCTGAAGCCGCTCCTACGAGATCCGCTTTTTCCTCATCCGACACATCCGCACAGGCAAGAAAAAGGCCGGCATGCGCCGGCCTTTTCCGTCTTCCATCGCGGGATCGGCTTACAGCGCCTTCGCCGCCGCCACCACGTGCTCGGCGGTGATCTGGAAGTGCTTGTACAGCACATTCGCCGGCGCCGAGGCGCCGAAGCTGTCGATGCCGACCACGGCGCCGTCCAGGCCCACGTAGGCGCGCCAGAAGGCGGTGACACCGGCTTCCACCGCCACGCGCTTGCGCACCGACGACGGCAGCACCGACTCCCGGTAGGCCGCGTCCTGGCGATCGAACACGTCGGTGCACGGCATCGACACCACGCGGGTCTTCAGGCCCGCGGCATCCAGCGCCTGCTTCGCTTCCACCGCCAGGCCGACTTCCGAGCCGGTGCCGATCAGGATCACGTCGGGCGTGCCGCCCTCGGCATCGGCCAGCACGTAGCCGCCGCGCTCGATCTGCTTGATCTGCTCGGCGCTACGCGGCTGGTGCGGCAGGTTCTGGCGGCTGAACACCAGGCAGCTCGGGCCGTCCTTGCGGGTGATCGCGGCCTTCCAGCTCACCGCCGACTCCACCGTGTCGCAGGGGCGCCACACGTCGTTGTTGGGGATGTAGCGCAGCGACGCCAGGTGTTCCACCGGCTGATGGGTCGGGCCATCCTCGCCCAGGCCGATCGAATCGTGGGTGTAGACGTGGATCGCGTGCGCCGGGATCAGCGCGCTCATGCGCACGCCGTTGCGCGCGTAGTCGCTGAACACCAGGAAGGTAGCGTCGAACGGGATGAAGCCGCCGTGCAGCGCCAGGCCGTTGGCGATGGCGGTCATGCCGAACTCGCGCACGCCGTAGTACACGTAGTTGGCGTTCGGATCGTCGCTGGCGACCGACTTGCTGGCCTTCCACAGGGTCAGGTTGGAATGCGCCAGGTCGGCCGAACCGCCGACCAGCTCCGGCAGCAGCGGCGCGAACGCCTCGATCGCCATCTGCGACGCCTTGCGCGAGGCGATGGTCTGGCCTTCGGCGGCCTGCTTGGCGATGTAGGCGTCGGCCTGGGCGAGGAAGTCTTCCGGCAGCTCGCCATGCGAGCGGCGGGTCAGTTCCGCGGCTTCGGCCGGGTACTGCTTGGCGTACTTGTCGAAGGCCTGCTCCCACTCGGCCTGGCGCAGCGTGCCCGCACCGCCGGCGCGCCAGCCGTCGTAGATCGCCTGCGGGATCTCGAACGGCGCATACGGCCAGTTCAGCGCCTTGCGCGCGCCTTCCAGCTCTTCCTTGCCCAGCGCGGCGCCGTGCGAGGATTCCTTGCCGGCCTTGGTCGGCGCACCGAAGCCGATGGTGGTGCGGCAGCAGATCAGGGTCGGCTTCTCGCTCTCGGCGATCGCGGCCTCGATCGCAGCCTTGACCGCGTCGGCATCCTGGCCGTCGACATCACGGATCACGTGCCAGTTATAGGCCTCGAACCGGGCCGGGGTGTTGTCGCTGAACCAGCCGGCGGTGTTGCCGTCGATGGAGATATGGTTGTTGTCCCAGAACGCAACCAGCTTGCCCAGGCCCCAGGTGCCGGCCAGCGATGCGGCTTCGTGCGACACGCCTTCCATCATGCAGCCGTCGCCCATGAACACCCAGGTGCGATGGTCGACGATCTGGTGCTCGGGACGGTTGTAGCGCTGCGCCAGCAGCTTCTCGGCCAGCGCGAAACCGACCGCGTTGGCAAAGCCCTGGCCCAGCGGACCGGTGGTGGTCTCCACCCCCGGGGTCTCGCTGCGCTCGGGGTGGCCGGCGGTCTTGCTGTGCAGCTGGCGGAAGCGCTTGAGCTCCTCGATCGGCAGGTCGTAGCCGGACAGGTGCAGCAGCGCGTACTGCAGCATCGAGCCATGGCCGTTGGACAGCACGAAGCGGTCGCGGTTGAACCAGTGCGGATTGTTCGGATTGTGGCTGAGGAAGTCGTTCCACAGCACTTCGGCGATGTCGGCCATGCCCATCGGCATGCCGGGGTGGCCGGAATTGGCGGCCTCGACCGCATCGGCGGCAAGGAAACGGATCGCGTTGGCGAGTTCGCGGCGGGTAGGCGTCGTCATGAGGGATCTGTCGGAAGCGGGCGCGTGGCGTCGGGCCCACTATTGTCCCACAGGCGGGGATTGGGGATTCGTAGCGTCGCCGGCTGGACACCTCGGATGGCGTAGGAGCGGCTTCAGCCGCGACAGGCGCACCGGGATGGCCCATCGCGGCTGAAGCGGCACCTACCCATGGCCCGTCAGGCGGCGATAGCGCCGCCTTCCCAATCCCGAATCCCTAATTCCCGCCGTCCTCGCCCTTGGCCACCAGCGTGGTCAGGGCCAGGTCGCCGGTCACGTTCAGCGCGGTGCGGCACATGTCCAGGAAATGGTTGACGCCCAGGATCATGCCGATGCCGACCGGGTCGACGCCGACCATCGCGCAGATCAGCGCCACCACCGGCAGCGAGCCGGATGGCACGCCGGCAGTGCCGATGCCGCCGAGGATGCACACCAGCATCACCATGCATTGCTGCGCGATGCTCAGTTCCACGCCGAAGAACTGCGCCAGGAAGATCACCGTCACCCCCTCGAACAGCGCGGTGCCGTTCTGGTTGGCGGTGGCGCCGACGGTCAGCACGAAACGCGAGACCTTGTGCGGCAGCCCCATCTGGTCGGCCACGCGCAGCGCGGTCGGCAGGGTGGCGTTGCTGGACGCGGTCGAGAACGCCATCACCGTCGCTTCGCGGGTAGAGCGGAAGAACCACAGCGGCGAGCGTCCGGCCAGGCGCACCGCCACGCCGTAACTCACCACCATGTGCAGGCCCAGCGCCAGCACCACCACGCCCACGTATGCGCCCAGCCGCACCAACAGTTCGAAACCGAACAGCGCCGCCAGGTTGAACATGAAGCAGGCCACCGCATACGGCGCCAGGCGGATCACCAAGCCGATCAGGGTCATCGAGATCTCGAACACGCCCTCGATGCCGCGGCGCAGCGTCGCCACCTTGGCGTCGTCGCTGAGCACCATGCCCACGCCGAACATCACCGCGAAGAACATCAGCGACAGGATCGCGCCATTGCTGGACGCGGCCGCGACCACGTTGTCGGGCACGATCGACAACAGCATGTCCATGCCGTGCGGCTGGTGCTTGCTCTGGTCGACGATCTGCGCCGTCCGCTCCACGTTCTGCTGCAGCAACTGCTGCGCCAGCTCGCGATCCACGCCGATGCCGGGCTTGAGTACGTTGACCAGCACCAGGCCCAGCAGCACCGCCACACCAGACAGTACCACCGTATAGCCCAGCGTCTTCCAGCCGATCCGGCCGAGCGCACGGATGTCGCCCATCTCCGAAATGCCCATCACCAGCGCCGAGAACAGCAACGGCACGATCAGCATGAAGATCAGGTTGAGGAACAGCTTGGAGAACGGCGTGGTGAGGTACTTGGTCAGCGCCTGCACCCAGGCCGCATCGCCGCCCACGCTCATATGCACCGCCAGGCCCAGCACCAGCCCGAGGACGAAGCCGATCGCCATTTTCCAGTGCAACGGCATGCCGGTTTCGGCCTTCACGGGGGTGTCGGTCATGGTGTGCGCCTTGCAAGGAGGAACACCCAGCTTAACAAACCATGAGCAAGCGTCGACATCTCGCCGCTGGTGCGAGTCCTGTGGCAAGGCGCCGTCGATAGACGCAGGCGCGAAAAAAAAACCTGACAGACAGGCTGGCCAGCCATGACTGCATCAGCACCAAGGCGTACGGCCGGGCGTCAACGTCCTGTGCTCCGGGTGAAGACACGGATGGTACGAAGCTGGATCCGCGCCATTCGCTCGATCACGCTATCGGGATCGTGTCGCGGCTATAGCCACATCCGCCGCCGGTCTTCCGGTAAGCACCTGAGAAATCGGCGACAACATCATTGATCACGCTGCGTCGTTGAGAACGATCAGCGTTACGCGCATAACAACAGGAACTCACGCATCGCGCGGATACAACGGCGGCAAATCGTCCTTGTCTTGCTTGCGCAGCGCAGCGCGCCAACGTGGCCCGGCCCAGAACGCCTGACGCAGCGCGGCACGCGCGCCGGTCACATCGCCGCCACCGCCCCAGCGCGCGTGCTGCATGCGCAGCACCGCGTCGCGCTGTGCCGGATCGTCCAGACGCTGCACCACTGTATCCAGGTCGACCACGCCGGCCTGCGCGCACAGGATCGCCGCGACCTCGTCCAGTCCGCCGCTGTCCAGGGCCTTGCGCAACGCCGGCAGCGCGGCGCGGGCACTTGCAGGCGCCGATGGCGTCCCAGGCGCAGCGTTGGGCGTGGTCGACGGCAGCGCGGCAACGCCGCGCGGGCGGCGCGCGCGGCGCCAGGCCCAGACCAGGGTCGCCAGCCATAGCACCGCGAAGCCCGCGGCCAATGCCATCCACAGCGGCAACGAAGCGAGCCGTCCGCGCAGCGTGTGCGTCGGCGCCACCGCGTTGTCCGGCGGCACCACGCTCAGCGTCGGCGCCGTCGGACTGAGCGGCGCCGGGGCCGGCGCGGGCACGCCTTGCCCGGGCTGCACCTGCAGGGTCAGGTCCGGCAGGCTGGCCTCGCGCGCGGCGCCGGCGCCGACATCCCACCAGGGCGTGCGCAGGCCGCGCACCAGCAACGGGCCCGCCGCCTGCGGCACGATCGAGTAGCGGCGGGTGACGGTCACCTGCGGGCCGCCGTCGACGAAGCGTTCCTGCACCTGCGGCGGCTCGGCGAACACCTGTGCGCCATCGACGCTGGGCGTGGGCAGTTCGGGGAACTGGGCCTGGGTGGCGCCGCGTGCGGTGGCCTCGACCACGATGTCGGCCGCTTCGCCGGCCTTGGCGCGCTGCGGCGTGGCGGTATAGCGCAGGCGCAATTCGTGCAGCGGCAGCCATGGCTGCGGCGCATTGGCCGGCTGCGCGCGCACCTTCAGGGTCTGCTCGGTGCCGCGCGCATTGAGTTCGCCACCACGGCCGAAGTAGTCGTCAAAGAAACCGGTGGGGCCACGACCGCTGAAACGCGCGCCCGGCAACAGCAGCGGTCCGCTGCGTTCGGGGACCAGCAGGTAATGCCGCTCGACCACGGTGTACATGCGTCCGTCGATCTGGCGGCGGTTCTGGATATCGTCGCCGACGCGCTGCAACGACGCGCCCGCCGGTGCGTCCAGGTCCAGTTCGCCGGAACTCAGCGGCACGCCGAGATACAGCCGCACCACCACGCCCACGCTCTGCTGCACATAGGGCTGCGCGTCGTCGACGACGGTCTGCACGAACACATCGGCGTTGCCCACTTGCGCCGGCACATCGGCGTTGGCGGTGGCGGGCGCCGCGGCGCTGGCCGCGCCCACCTCCAACCGCAATGGCGCGGTGCGCTCGTTGCCGACCTGCAGCGACGGGATCTCCAGCGTGCCGGTGCTGCGCGGGGTCAGGATCACGCCGAACAGGGACTTCGCCGAGACCGCGCCGTTGACGATCTGCATCTGCCGGCTCTTGACCTCGTTGCTGAGCGCGAAATCCGCGCGCAGCGGCGTGTAGTCCGGGGTCGCCGTCGCTTGGTCGGTCTCGATGTTGAGAGTCACGCCCTCGCCGGCGCCGACGTTGTCGCGATCCAGCCACGCGCGCGTGGCGGCGCCCGCCGGTAGCGCCAGCAGCAGCGCGGCCAACACCATCAGCACTGCGCAGACGCGCCCCCCCTGGCCGAATCGCTTGAAGTGGATCATGGTTCCTGTTCCCGCTGCCTGCGTTCGTGTTCCAGCCTGAATTTGGCGCGCAGCAGATTGCCCGGATCGTCCGGTACCCGCCGCAACCACGCCTCCACCGCCTGGCGCTGCTCGCGCTGCTGCGGCGTCTCGTTCGCGGCGGCAGCCGCGCGTTCGGCGGCCTGCTTGTCGGTGCCGCCCTGCTGCGCCATCGCCTGCTGCATCTGCTGGCGCTGCGCCGCATCGGCCCGCTGTTGCGCCTGCGCATCGCCTGGCTTCGGTGGCGCCTGCTGTGCGTCCCTGGCGCCGTCGCGCCCCTGCTGGCCGTCGCGCTGCTTGCCGTTCTGCTGCTGGCCACCCTGCGCTTGCTGCTGGTCCTTCTGCTGACCATTCTGCTGCTGACCATTCTGCTGCTGGCCCGACTGCTGCTGTCCGTTCTGTTGCTGACCGTTCTGTTGCTGACCGTTCTTCTGCTGCTGGCCGTCCTTGCCCTGCTGGCCGGACTTGGAGTTCTGCGACGACTGACGCTTGCGCGCGGCCTCCACCGCAGCGCGGTTGGCGATCGCATCGGCCATCTGCGGATGCAGCTTCAGCGCCTTGTCGTACGCGTCGATCGCCTCGTCGTAACGGCCCTGGCGCGCCAGCGCATTGCCGAGGTTGTACCAACCGGCATCGCTGTCGATGCCTTCGAACTGCTGTTGGGCGGCGGCGAAGTCACCTTTGCGATACGCCTGCACGCCGGCGTCCAGCCGCTGCTGACGGACCTGGTCGGCACGCTCCCACCAGCCGCCTGCAACGGGAGCGGGAGTGGCTGCCTGTGCCTGCGCCGCTGGCTGGGCCTGGGCCGGTTCCGGCAGCGCCAACGGCACCAACACCAACAGCAGCACCGCCGCGCCGCCGCGCCGGCGAAACGCCAGCAGGGCCAGCAACATCAGCGGTGGCAACAACCAGTAACCCTGGTCGAGCCAGACCCGGCCATGGCTTTCGTCGGCGGCCGTGGCGTCCGCTTCCTGCGGCCGCAACACGCCCAGTGCGCGCAGGTCGCTATCGTCGGGCGTCAACGCGGCATAACGCCCCGCGCCGGCCGTGGCCAGCGCACGCAGCGAGCCTGCATCCAGTTGCGCGTGCGCCAGCCGGCCCTGGTCGTCGCGGTAGGCAGCGCCCTGCGCCGTGCCCAATCCCAGCGCGGACACGTGATAGCCCTGCCCGGCCGCATGTGCCGCCGCCTGCTGCGCCTGCGCATCGGCCTGATCGCTGAGCACCAGGATGTCGCCGCGGGAGAAACCGGCCTGGCGCAGCAACTGCGCTGCCCAGTCGATCGCCAGGTCGGTCCGCTGCCCCGCCACCGGCATCACCTGCGGCGACAGCGCGTCGAGGAACAGGCCCACGTTCGCCGCGTCGTCGGTCAGCGGCGCCACCGTGTACGGCTCGCCGGCATACGCCAGTAGCGCCACTTCGCCGCCGGCGCGCTCGTGCAGCAGCCGCGCCAGCTTGGCCCGCGCCTGCAACAGCCGCGACGGCGGCAGGTCGCGCGCATCGATCTGCGCGGACAGATCCAGCGCGATCACCAACGGCGTGCGCGCCTGCCACAGCGGCTGCTGTTCCTGGCGCCAGCTCGGCCCGGCCAGCGCCAGCACGGCCAACGCATAGCCCAGCGCACCCAGCAACAGGCCGGCGCGACCCTTGGCATCGCCGCGCGCCAGCAGGTGCGGCAGCAGATGCGGGTCCACCGTGCGCCGCCAGATGTCGCGGCGCCGACGCCGACGCCACCAGCTCCAGCCCAGCAACGGCAGCAACAGCAGCGCCCACAGCCACTCCGGGCGCAACAGGTGCAGGGCCTGGAGAAATTCCACCACGCGGGTCATTGCCGCCTCCAGGGCCAGATGAAGGACAGCAACGCCAGGGCCAACGCCGCGCCCAGCGGCCAGGCGTAGCGTTCGATCCGTGGCCGCACCGCCGGGCCAGCAGACCGTACCGGCTCGAGCCGGTCCAGCTCGGCGTAGATCGAGGCCAGCTCGGCGGTGTCGCGGGCGCGGAAGAAGCGCCCACCGGTGTCCTGCGCGATCTTGCGCAGCGTGTCCTCGTCGACCTGATCGTCGCCGCCGCTCCCCGGGATCGGCAGGCCGAACAACGACATGCCGCCATCGCCACCGAAGGCGATGGTATAGACGCGCACGTGTTCGGCCTTGGCCAGTTCGGCGGCCTTCAGCGGGTCGAGCACGCCGGCGGTGTTGACGCCGTCGGTGAGCACGATCAGCACGCGCTCGCCCTGCTTCTGCTCGCGCAGGCGCTTGACCGCCAGCGCGATCGCATCGCCCAGCGCGGTCTCGCGCCCGGCCAGGCCGACCACGCTGTCGCGCAACTGGTCGCGCACCGTGGCCAGGTCTGCGGTCAGCGGGGTCAGCGCATACGCCTGCTGGCCGAACACCAGCAGGCCGATGCGGTCGCCGTCGCGGCGGTCGAGGAAATCGGCCAGCACCGCCTTGGCCGCGGTCAAACGATCGACCACGCGCCCGCCCAGGCTCATGTCCGGCTCGCTCATGCTGCCGGACAGATCCACCGCCAGCATCAGCTGCCGCGCCTGCTGCGGCGGCGCGATGGGCTCGCCCAGTTGCAGCGGCCGCGCCGCCGCCGCGCACAGGCAGAACCACGCCAGCCATGCCAGCCACGCGCTGGCACGCCACAGCCCACCGCGCACCGGCGCGGCGGCCACGGCCTGCAGGCGCTCGCCATAGGGCACGCGCAAGGCCGGCGCATTGCCGCGGCGTGCCGGCAGCAGCAGGTTAGCCAGCAAGGGCAGCGGCATCGCCAGCCACATCCAGGGCCAGACGAAGCCGGCCACCAGGTCGCTGAGGCTCTGCCACGACGACGGCAACAGGCTCATCGCCGTCCTCCACGTCGCGGCGCCATCAGCACCAGGAACCGGCGCCGGGCCAGCGGCAGCAACGCCTGCACCTGTGCCGGGTCCACGCTGGGCCGATAGCCGCCATCGAGCAGCACACGGCCCGGGCCGGCCGAGAACGCCTGGCGCTTGTCGCCACCGTCCAGGAACCGCAGCCAGTCTTCGCCCTGCAATGTCGCCGCGGCGGGATCGCGACGTTGCGCCGCGCGCCGCAGCAACTCCGACACCGCGGCCACCTGCGCCGGCGGCTCGCCCGCGCGCGTTGCCGCGTCGAACTGGCGCTGCCAGCGCTGCACGCGCTGGCGCCGGCGTATCCACACGACCAGCACCACGGCGATCGCCAGCAGCAGCACTGCCGCCAGCATCCACCAGCCCGGTGCGGGCGGCCACCAGGCCGGCGCCGGCGGCAGATGCACATCGCGCAGGGGCAGTTGCTGCGGACTCATGCCATCGCCCCCACCGGCAGCAACCACGATTCGCTGGGCGCGTCGCTCAGCAGTACCCGCACCTGCACGCCACGGCCCGGCAGTTCCGCAGCCAGGGTTTCCAGCGGCTGCACGAACTGCGCGCGCCAGCGCTGTTGCGCGGTGCTCGCCAGCAGATCCACTTCCACGCGGCGGCCACTCGCCCAGAACGGCAGGGCCGCGCGCGGCGGCTGCACTTCCAGCGGATCGGCGAGCAGGATCAACTCGACGTCGTTGTGCAGCGCCAGTCCGGCCCAGCGCGCGGCGGGAACCGCCTGGGCGCTGGCCGGATCGGCCAGCACGGTCAGGCGCGATCCTGGACGCAGCAACTTGGCCGCATGATCCAGGGCCATGCCCAGGCCGGCGTCGTCCTGCGGCGGCTGCGCATACCAGCGCGCCAGCGCATCGAGGACGCGCAGCACCCCGCGCGGTCCGGAGGCCGGCGGCACCGGCGCTTCGCTGCGGCTGCCGCGCAGCGCGGCCAGGCGATCGCCCTGGCGCTGCGCCGCCCATGCGGCCACGGCCCCGGCACGCGCCGCCTGCACCGACTTGAAGCGGACGCGCGTACCGAAATACAGCGACGGCGCGGTATCGGCCACGATCAGGCTGAGCCGTTCGCGCTCGGCCTGGAACAACTTGGTGTGGGTGCGGCCGCTGCGCGCGGTCAGCCGCCAGTCGATGTGCCGGACGTCGTCGCCCACCACGTATTCGCGCGATTCGGCGTACTCCATGCCTCGCCCACGCATCGGCGACGGGGCGGCGCCACTGAGGCCGTGACGGCCGCGACGCGGCGGCGGCACCCGCGCGACGGCCGCGCGCAACGCCACCAGTTCGGTCAGGCTGGGGCGAACGCCCTGCTCGGCCGGCGCGGCGGCCTGCGGCATGCCCGGCGCGGTCGGCTGCGGTGCCATCGTCGTTACTCCGTGCGAAGGCGGGCGGCAGTCAGCCCTGCATCAGGGCGCGCGTACCTGCACCCGGTCACGGCGGCGGCACCTTGTCCAGCAGCGCGGCGACCAGGCGATCGCCATCCCAGCCTTCGGCGGTGGCTTCGTAGCTAGGCAACACCCGGTGGCGCAGCACGTCGGCGGCGACCGCGCGCACGTCGTCGGGCGTGACGAAATCGCGTCCGGCCAGCCAGGCCCGAGCGCGCGCGCAACGCTCCAGCGCGATCGAGCCGCGCGGGCTCGCGCCCCAGGCGATGCGCCGCGCCAACGCGGCGTCATAGCCGCTGGCGTCGCGCGAAGCCAGCACCAGTTCGATCAGATAACGCTCCAGCGGCGGCGCCATGTGCAGCGCCAGCACCGCACGGCGTGCGGCGAACACGTCTTCCAGCGGCATGCGCGGCGACGGCGCCTCCCCCGCCTCCAGCGTCTCGCGTGCGCGCTCGCGCGCCAGGCGCAGGATCTCCGCTTCCGCCGCCGCTTCCGGATAACCGATCCGCACATGCATCAGGAAGCGATCCAACTGCGCCTCCGGCAGCGGGAAGGTCCCTTCCTGCTCGATCGGGTTCTGCGTCGCCATGACCAGGAACAGCTTCGGCAGCGCGTACGTATGCCGGCCGACGGTAACCTGGCGCTCGCCCATCGCTTCGAGCAGCGCCGATTGCACCTTGGCCGGCGCTCGGTTGATCTCGTCGGCAAGCAGGATTGGATGGAAGATCGGCCCGGGTAGGAACTCGAAGCGGCTTTCCTGCGGACGCCACACCTCGGTCCCGGTGAGGTCGGCCGGGAGCAGGTCCGGCGTGAACTGCACGCGGGCGAAGTCCGCTTCCAGGCGCGAGGCCAGGGCGCGAATCGCCGTGGTCTTGGCCAGACCGGGCGCGCCTTCGACCAAAAGATGGCCGTCGGCGAGCAGCGCGATCAGCAAGCGCTCCACCAGCGCCGATTGGCCGACGATGGTCTGGGACAGGCCGTCGCGCAGGGCGACGAAGGCGGCGTGCAGGCGCTGCTGCTCGGGCGCGGCCGGCGGGGAATCGAGGGGCGAGGAGGACGTGTTCATTTGCGCAGTCTGACCGATCACCGGTGAAAATGGTTCCGCGCGCGGCCGCCGCCACGTGCTGTGAATTCAGGTTTTCCTCATCCATGCGGCGTAAACGACGACGGGAGAGGCTTGCGCCTCTCCCGTCGGAGGATCCCGCCTGCGTTTTGCAAACTCAGGCCGACGCGCGCTTGGCCACGTGCATCACCTTCGGGGTGACGAAGATCAGTAGCTCTGCCTTGGTCTTGTTGCGGCCGCGCTTCTTGAACAAGTTACCCAGGAACGGCACATCGCCCAGGAACGGCACCTTGGAGACACTGCTGCGATCGTTGAACTCGTAGACACCACCGATCACCACCGTCTGACCATCGTCGACCAGCACGGCGGTATTGATCTCGCGGCGATTGATTTCCGGCACGGTGCCGTAGTTCTGCAAGACCACGTAGCGCTCGACTTCGTCTTTCTTGACGTTCATGTTCAAGAACACACGATTGTCGTCGGTGATGGTCGGCGTCACCTTCAGCTCCAGCAATACTTCCTTGAACTGTACGTTGGGCGTCGCCGCGGTTCCGGCGGTTCCACCGGTGATCGTGACATAGCCGATTTCCTTGCCTTGCCGGATCACTGCCTCGCGCTGGTTGGAGGTCACGATGCGCGGATTGGAAATGACTTCACCCCGCCCTTCTTCTTGCAGGGCAGACAGTTGCAGATCCAGATTGAAGTTCTTGCCGAGCAGGGTGTATGCGAGGCTGGGCAGGGTCTGCGCGCTGGTGAAGGTCGGGCCGCTCAGATCGACATTGAGGCCACGCGTATTGACGCCGCCACCGGCTGCGTTGCTTCCGACCGTGGCGACATTGTCTCCATAGGTGCGTGTTGCGCCGACACCGAACTTGGCGCCCAGGTCGCGGGCGAAGGTATCGGTGGCGATGACGATACGCCCCTCGATCAGCACCTGGTCGACCGGTCGATCGATCACATTGATCAGCTCGCGCATTTGCGCGACCTTCTTCGGGATGTCGCTGATCATCAGCGTGTTGGTGCGCTCGTCGGCGACGATGCGTCCGCGCGGCGACAGGAAGCCGTTGTCGTTCTGGCTGTTGCCGCCACCACCCGAGCCGCCACTACCGCCACCACCACCGCCACCGATGCCCTTGGCCTCGGTCAGCGCCTTGAAGATCGCCGTGGCGCTGTGATAGTTGATCTGCACGTAGTCGGTGATCAGGTCCTCGCGGTTCTCGATCGCGATGCGCGCGTCTTCCTTGTCCTGTTCGAACTTGGCCAGTTCCTGCTGCGGCGCGACCCAGATCACCTTGCCGTCGCGGCGCTTGTCCAGGCCCTTGGCGCGCAGCACGATGTCCAGCGCCTGGTCCCACGGCACGTTGACCAGGCGCAGGGTGACGCTGCCCTGCACGGTGTCGGACGCGACGATGTTGAGATTGGATTCCTCGGCGATCAGCTGCAGCACCGTGCGCACCGGCACGTCCTGGAAGTTGAAGGTCACCGGCTTGCCGCTGTAGCCGCGCTCGGCCACCTGCGCGGCGGCCTGGCTGACCGTGGCCGCGGTGACCGCGCCGACGGCCGGCGCAGCGGCGCGCGGGGTGATCTCGACCACGTATTCGTTGCCCGACTGGTAGGCCAGCGACTCGAACGGGCCGTTGGTGCTCAGCGTCAGCTGCGCGCCGCCCGCATAGGGCTTGGCATCGATGCGCTGCACCGGGGTGGCGAAGTCGGTGACGTTGAGCGGCCGCTGCAGCTCCGGCGGCAGCACGGCATTGCCGACATCGACCACCACGTTGTTGCCCTGCGTGCGCAGGTCCGGGCTGGCGCCGGCGCCGTTGAAGGACAGGATCAGCCGCCCCGCACCGCCGTCGCCGCGCTTGAAGTCGACCTTCGACACGGTGAGCTTGGCCGGCGTCGCCGCCGCTGCGGCAGGCGTGGCCGCAGCCGCAGTGGCCGGTGCCGCGCTGGCGACGACCGCGTTCCCGAGCATCGCCGCCAACCCCAACGCGCATAGCCGCATCGTCGCGTGGCGCCGGATGGGGCGCAGGCTCAGGGCTTTGGAAAAAGTCATCGTGCTATCCCCATAATCAATCATTGATCGTCCAGCGCGACGGAGGCGGGACGTTCCAACCAGCCGCCGGCGCCATCCGGCACCAGTTCAATCAAATCGATGCGATCCTCGTGCACCCCGGTCACGCGGCCATCGCTCTGCCCCATGTACACGCCGGGACGCACGCGGTAGGTCACCTTGTCCGGCGCCATCACCAGCGCGACTTGGCCCGCGCCACTCCCCAGCGTGCCGACCATGTTGAGGCTGTCCAGCGGGAACTGCTCCAGCGGTTCCTTGCGGCGGTTCGGGTCCGGGCGCAGGCCGCTGCTGCCGTCGGGGCTGGCCCAGGCATCGCTGAACGGATCGCGCAGGCCCTGCGCCGCATACTCGAAGGTTTCGAACTGCTGCATCACCGGCAGCGGCTCCAGCGGCTGCGCCGGCCGCGCGCGCACTTCCTTCACCCAGTTCTCCAGGTTCGGCGCATCGCCAGGCGTGCTGGTGATGCTGCGGCCGCACGCGCCGAGCACAAGCGCCAGCGCGCCCGCGGCGAGCATCCTGACAATCCGCTGCCGACTCATGCGCCACCGCCTTGCTTGCCGGCCTTCTTCGCCGCCTGCTCCTGTTCTTCCATTTCCTTGTCGTCCAGGTAGCGATAGGTCTTGACCGTACCGGACAGTTCCAGTTCGCCGCGCGCGGTGATGCCATTGCTCTTGTCGCGCGGCTTCAGGTTGATGTCGTGCATGGTCAGGATCACCACCCGCGGCAGCGACGCCACGCCGCTGACGAAGGCACCGAACTGGTGGTAGCTGCCGACCATGCGCAGGGCGATCGGCTTCTCCGCGTAGAACTCCTTCGGTGATTCCGGACCAGGCTGGAACAACTCGTTGGTCAGGCCGCTGGACAGCGCGGTCTGCGAGATGTCGATGATCAGGTCGGGCATCTCGGTCTTGCTCGGCAGCTGCCGCAGCATCTGCTGCAGCACCTTCTCCATCTGCACCAGCTGCTGCTTGAGCGGCTGCAGGTTCACCGCGCGGCCCTGTTCCTTCTCGAAGGTGGCGCGCAGCTCGGTTTCCTTCTGTTCCAGCCCTTCCAGCTCATCGCTCTTGCTGCTGATGAGCAGGAACCACGACATGGCCAGAATGAACAGGGTCACCAGCACGCAGAACACGATCTTGGCCTGCTGGGGCCAGTTGCCGATGTTGTTGAAATCCAGCTCTTTGATGTTGAATTTCTTGCTCATGACGCCGGTCCCTGTTGCGCTGGCGTGGCAGCGGGCGTCGGCGCGGCGGCCGGTGCGGGTGCGGCGGAACCGCCCGCGGCAGGTGCAGATGCACCCGGCGTCTGCGTCGGCATGCCAGGCGCGCCGCCCGCGGGCGCGGCGCCTGGGGTTGCGGGCGCGGCGGAGCCGGCCGGTGCTGTCGCGTCGGCCGCCGGGTCGGCGCTTTCACCCGGCACCGGCAGCTTGACCCGCAGCGTGAACACGTACGGCAGCGCCTTGGTGTCGACGATCGGACCCTTGGCTTCCTTGTCCTGGGCCTTGGCCTCGATCACGGTCAGCTCCGGATTGGTCATCCAGCCAGAGCCTTCGAGGTTGCGCATGTAGGTACTGACCCGCGCGTTGGACTGCGAGCGGCCTTCCAGGGTCAGCATGTCGCCTTCCTGCTTCACCGAGGTCAGCACCACGCCATCGGGAATGGTCCGCACCAGCGAGTCGAACAGATGCACCATCTGCGAGCGCTTGGCCTGCAGTTCCTCGATGACCTGCTTGCGCGCCAGCAGCCGGCGCTTCTTCTCGTCGAGGGTGTCGATTTCCTTGTTCTGCGCCTGGACCTTCTCGATCTCGGTCTGCAGATAGGCGTTGCGTTCGTTCTGGCCGCTGATCTGCAGGTCGTAATAGAACCAGATCAGCCCCGCCAGCAGCACCCCGGCGAATGCGGCCAGGCCAAGCATCGAATAGAACTCGCGTTCGCGCTGCTTGCGCCGTTCCGCCCGCCAGGGCAGCAGATTGATCTTCGCCATCAGTCGAAGCTCCTCAGCGCCAGGCCGGTGGCGATCATCAGCGCCGGCGCATCCTGGGCCAGCGCATGCGCCTGGACCTTCGGGCCCAAGGTCATCTGCGCCAACGGGTTGGCGACCACCGTGGCCACGCCCAGTTGCTCCTCCACCATCTCCGGCAGCCCGGCCAGGGCGGCGCAGCCGCCGGCCAGGACGATGTGATCGACCCGGTTGAATTCGCTGCCGGCGTAGAAGAACTGCAGCAGGCGGCTGATCTGCTGCACCGTGGCTTCCTTGAACGGCTCCAGCACCTCGACCTCGTAGCTCTCCGGCAGCCCGCCCTGGCGCTTGGCCATGCCGGCTTCCTCGTAGGTCAGGCCGTAGCGGCGCATCACTTCGTCGGTCAGCTGCTTGCCGCCGAACACCTGCTCGCGGCTGTACAGGCTGCGCCCGCCGCGCAGGACATTGAGGGTGGTCATGGTGGCGCCGATGTCGACCAGGGCGACGATGCCGTCGGCGGCCACCGGCAGCTCGCTGGCCACCAGCGCGAAGGCGTTCTCGACCGCGAAGGCCTCCACGTCCATCACCTTGGCCACCAGGCCGCCCAGTTCCAGGGCCGACTGGCGCAGTTCCACGTTCTCCGAACGCGAGGCCGCCAGCAGCACCTGCACCATCTCGGGGTTGTTGGGGATGACGCCCAGCACCTCGAAATCCAGGTTCACTTCGTCGATCGGGTACGGGATGTAGTTCACCGCCTCCAGCTCGACCTGGGCTTCCAGTTCGCTCTCGTCCAGTTCGGCCGGCATCGGGATCACCTTGGTGATCACCGCCGAACCGGCCACGGCGGCCGCGGCATGCTTGGCGCGGGTGCCGGAACGGGTGACGGCGCGGCGGATCGCCTCGCCCACCGCCTCGACCTCGACGATGTTCTTTTCGACCACGGCATTGGGCGGCAAGGGTTCGACGGCGTAATGCTCGACGCGGAACCGGTTGCCGTTACGCGAAAGCTGCAGCAGCTTGACCGCGGTCGAGCTGATATCGATGCCGATCAGCGGTTGCTGACTCTTTGGGATAAGCCCCACGGATTTTCCCCTGCCGGCGGGCACTTGGACGCCAATGTTGCGCCAGCGCATTAATAACAAATTTTTTGCAATTGGCAACCGCCCGGTTGCATACCGCGATCCGTGTCACGGCATGACCTGCGGCAGCAAACCCGTCGCATCCCCGGAACCGGCCCCAGCCGTTCCCCGGCGTACTCTATACTCTGCGCCCAAGAAATCTGCAATCGGAATCTCTCGCGATGCCCCGTTTTCGTCGTTGGCTGCGCTGGGCGCTGGTCACATTCGTCCTCCTTGGCCTCGTCGGCGCCGCCGTGGCAGGCGGGCTGTACTACGTCGTTTCCTCCAAGCTCCCGGACGTGCAGACCCTGCGCAAGGTCGAACTGCAGGAGCCCATGTACGTCTACTCCAGCGACGGCAAGCTGATGGCGCTGTTCGGCGAGACCCGGCGCTACCCCATCACCATGAAGGACGTGCCGGAGCGGCTGAAGCAGGCCTTCCTGGCCACCGAGGACGCCCGCTTCTACGAGCACGGCGGCGTCGACTACAAGGGCATCGCCCGCGCGGTGTGGCTGCTGGCCACCACCAACGACAAGCGCGTGCCGGGCGGCTCCACCATCACCCAGCAGGTCGCCCGCCAGTTCTTCCTGAGCTCGGAGTACAGCTACACCCGCAAGCTGGCGGAGATCCTGCTGGCGCGCAAGATCGAGGCCGAGCTGAGCAAGGACGAGATCTTCGAGCTGTATCTCAACAAGAGTTTCTTCGGCAACCGCGCCTACGGCATCGCCGCCGCCGCCGAGTACTACTACGGCAAGAAGCTCAACGAGCTGAGCCTGGACGAGATGGCCTCGCTGGCCGGCATCCCCAAGTTCCCCTCCAGCGGCAACCCGATCAGCAATCCCGAGCGCGCCAAGCAGCGCCGCGACAACTATGTGCTCAGCCGCATGGCCGCGCTGGGCTTCATCACCCCGGCCGAGGCCGAGGCGGCCAAGGCGGTGCCCATGCACGCCGCGCCGCACGAGCGCCCGGTCGAGGTCGAGGCGCCGTACGTGGCCGAGCTGGTGCGTCAGGAGATGATCGCGCGCTTCGGCGGCGACGTGCTGGACAAGGGCTACCACGTCTATACCAGCATCGACTCGACCCTGCAGACCGCGGCCAACCATGCCGTGCGCGAGGGCCTGATCGTCTACGACCGTCGACATGGCTGGCATGGCGTCGAGAAGCACTTCGACGTCCCCGCCAATGCCGATGCGGCGGCGCTGGCCAGCCACCTGAGCGGCGTCTACGTGCAGGGCGGGATGCTGCCGAGCATCGTCGCCAGCACCGGCAGCGACGGCAGCGCCACCGTGGTGCTCGCCAACAAGACCGAGCTGGTGCTGCCGGTGGCCGCCAGCCGCTGGACCGGGCGCAGCCCGGCCACCCTGCTCAAGCGCGGCGACCTGGTGCGTATCCAGGCCGGCGACAAGCCGGGCGAATGGGAGATCACTCAGATCCCGCGCGGCCAGGCCGCCCTGGTCTCGCTGGACGCCAACAACGGTGCGCTGCGCGCCATGGTCGGCGGCTTCAGCTATGCCGGCAACAAGTTCAACCGCGCCACCCAGGCGCGCCGCCAGCCCGGCTCCAGCTTCAAGCCGTTCCTGTACGCGGCCTCGTTCGAGAAGGGCTTCAACCCCGCCTCGATCGTGCTCGACGCGCCGGTGGTGTTCCGCGACCGCCGCGGCAAGACCTGGTCGCCGCAGAACGACGGCGGCGGCTTCCGCGGCCCGATGCGCCTGCGCGAGGCGCTGGTGCAGTCGCGCAACCTGGTCTCGGTGCGCCTGCTGGACGCCATCGGCGTGGACTTCGCACGCAAGTACATCAGCCAGTTCGGCTTCCAGGAAGCCGAGCTGCCGCCGAACCTGTCGATGTCGCTGGGCACCGCCTCGCTGACGCCGCTGTCGGTGGCGCGCGGCTACACCGTGTTCGCCAACGGCGGCTCGCTGGTCAACACCTGGATCATCGACAAGGTCACCGACCGCGACGGCAAGGTGCTGTTCCAGGAGCATCCGCTGACCGCGTGCCGCAGTTGCGGCAGCGTCGGCGGCAATGCCGCGCCGGTCAGCCAGGTGGTGGACGGCTTCAACTTCGGCGCGGCCACGCCGCCGCCGGCGGCCAAGCCGGCCGCGACCGCCGCCACACCGACCGCGGACGAAAAGACCCCGGCGACCGATCCGGAGGCCAAGGTCGCACCGCGCGCCATCGACGAGCGCACCGCTTATCAATTGGTGTCGATGATGCGCGACGTGGTCCAGCGCGGCACCGGCACTCCCGCCAAGGTGCTCGGCCGCGAGGACGTCGGCGGCAAGACCGGCTCCACCAACGACCACCGCGACGCCTGGTTCTCCGGCTTCGGCGGCCCGTACGTGACCACGGTCTGGGTCGGCCGCGACGACTACCGCTCGCTCGGCTACCGCGAGTACGGCGGCAAGGCGGCGCTGCCGATCTGGATCGACTACATGCGGGTGGCGCTGAAGGACCAGCCGATCGCCCGCAACGACCCGCCGGCCGGCATGGTCCAGGTCACCCTCAACGGCGCCACCGAATGGGTCAAGACCGAGGACATGGACCGCATCCAGCAGTTCGACGAAAGCCTGCAGGACCAGAAGACCGACGACGCGGCATTCGACATCTTCTGATCGCCCCGCCTCCCTCGCCCTCGGCGCCCGCCGGGGGCATTGTTTCGCCGGGCGCGCCTCGCCCGGCGGACGCCGCACCACGCAGCGCCGCCGGCTACACCTGAATTTCGCAAGGCTGCGGTACAGTCGGGGCAGGCTTTGAGGGGAGGCGCACCATGCACCACGCTCGGCAACACGCCCGGACCCGCACGCACGAACGCCGTCGCCGGCTGGCGCACGAAGCCGCGCGGCTGATGGCCGAAGGCGGCATCCGCGATTTCCATCAGGCCAAGCTCAAGGCCGCCGACCGGCTCGGCATCCACGACGATGCCTCGCTGCCGCGCAACAGCGAGATCGAGGACGCGCTGCGCGAATACCAGCGGCTGTTCGCCGGCCCGGACCATGCCGGCGAGTTGCGCCGACGGCGCGAGGCCGCGCTGCGCGCGATGGACTTCCTGCACGCGTTCGCGCCACGCCTGGCCGGCCCGGTGCACGACGGCACCGCCGACGCCAACAGCCCGGTGCAACTGCACCTGCACAGCGACGATGCCGAGGCAGTGGCGCGCTTCCTCGAAGAGCACCGCATCCCGGCCGAGTTGCGCAGCCGTCGCCTGCGCCTGGACCGCGAGCGCAGCGAGGACTTCCCGGTGTGGCTGTTCACCGCCGAGGAGCTGACCTTCGACCTGACCGTGCTCCCCTACGACGCGCTGCGCCAGGCGCCGTTGTCGCAGGTGGACGAGAAGCCGATGCGGCGTGCCTCCATGCCGCAACTGCGGCAACTGCTGACCGAGCAGGACATCGCCGACTACCAGGCCGGCTGAACGCGGCAGCGCGCCGCGTCGCGGATGCGGATCATGGACGCGATGGGCGCGGCACCTTTGGGCCGGCGCCCGCACACAGGCTTGCAGCGCGCACGACGAGTCACCTGACGGCCCCCTTTCCCGTTTCGGCCCCACCACAAACGAAAAACGCCCCGCAAAGCGGGGCGTTCCGGACAGCCTTGAAGGCGATCGATCAGCGCTTGTCGGCGCTGGTGTAGTCGCGCTTGTCGTAGCCGGTGTAGATCTGGCGCGGACGGCCGATCTTCATTTCCGGGTCGACCTGCTGCTCCAGCCAGTGCGAGACCCAGCCGGCGGTGCGGGCGATGGCGAACATCACGGTGAACATCTCCACCGGAATGTTCAGCGCCTTGTAGATGATGCCCGAGTAGAAGTCGACGTTCGGGTACAGCTTGCGCTGCACGAAGTAGTCGTCCTTCAGCGCTGCCTCTTCCAGCTTCAGCGCCACTTCCAGCAGCGGGTCGTTGACGCCCAACTCGCCCAGCACCTTGTGGGTCATCTCGCGGATGATCTTCGCGCGCGGGTCGAAGTTCTTGTACACGCGGTGGCCGAAGCCCATCAGGCGGAAGCTCGAGTTCTTGTCCTTGGCCTTGGCCACGGCGCTCTCGACATTGTCGGCGGTGCCGATCTCTTCCAGCATCTTCAGCACGGCTTCGTTGGCGCCGCCGTGCGCCGGGCCCCACAGCGCGGTGATGCCCGCGGCAACCGAGGCGTACGGGTTGGCGCCGGTGGAACCGACCAGGCGCACGGTCGAGGTCGAGGCGTTCTGCTCGTGGTCGGCGTGCAGGATGAACAGCAGGTCCAGGGCCTTGGCCACGACCGGGTTCATCTGCAGCTGCTCGCTGGGCACCTCGAACATCATGTGCAGGAAGCGCTCGACATAACCGAGGTTGTTGCGCGGATAGCGGATCGGCCAGCCGATCGAATAGCGGTAGGCGGCGGCGGCGATGGTCGGCACCTTGGCGATCAGGCGGATCGCGGCCAGGCGGCGCTGCTCCGGATCGTTGAGGTCGAGGGTGTCGTGGTAGAACGCCGACAGCGAGGCCACGGTGCCGGCCATCATCGCCATCGGGTGCGCGTCGTGACGGAAGCCGCCGAGGAAGTTCTTCAGCGACTCGTGCATCATCGTGTGATGCGTCACTTCGTGGTCGAACTTCTTGAATTCGTCGGCGGTGGGCAGCTCGCCGTTCATCAGCAGGTAGGCCACTTCGAGGAAGTTGGACTTCTCGGCCAGTTGCTCGATCGGGTAGCCGCGGTACAGCAGCACGCCGTTGTCGCCGTCGATGTAGGTGATCGCCGACTTGCAGCTGGCGGTCGCGGTGAAGCCCGAGTCGTAGGTGAAGAGACCGGTCTCCTTGGTCAACTTGGAAATGTCGACGCAATCGTTGCCCAGGGTGGGCTTGAGTACCGGAAGAACGACCGACTTGTCGCCGGCGTTCAACGTGACCTGATCAAGATCGGACACAGTGTGCGCTCCTCGATGGAAGGCGCCTGTCCGATTACGTTGCGAACAGACGCGTGAAGGAAGTCCACGGCAATCGCCACGGATCGCGCCATTATCGCACAGCAGCATTTGCGTCGTCGCTCACCCCTCATGCCGCACGATGGCGGCAGGAAGCGACACAGCGTTGCATCCTCGCCGCACTTTCACGGGAAGATGACACCGGCGCGGCCGCGCCGGGAAGAGACCATGCAGCGGATAGCAAAACGGCCGCGCAAGCGGCCGTCGCTTTACATCCGTTCGACGGTTCCGATCAGCGCGCGTAGCGCTTCTGGAACTTGTCGATGCGGCCGCTGGTGTCGATGACCTTGTGCTTGCCCGTGTAGAACGGGTGCGAAGCCGAGGAGATTTCGACCTTGATCAGCGGATACTCTTCGCCGTCCTCCCACTTGACCGTCTCTTTCGAGGACATGGTCGAACGGGTCAGGATCTTGAAATCGGAGGTGACATCGTGGAACACGACGTCGCGGTACTGGGGATGGATGTCGGCCTTCATGGGCTCGCACCGTAGGTGGCTGCTGGACAAGAGGGAAACTATAACAGCCCTGCCGCCCTCCACGCAACGTTTACGTCGCGACAGATGCGGTGGCAGCGCCCCGGGGGCCCTGCTCCGGGAGATCCCGCCCGGATGCGGGCGGGATCGACAGGCTCAGCCGGCGCCGACGGCTGCCCGCGCCAGGCCCAGGAAGCGGGCGTGGTCGTAGCGGATCAGCATGGTCGCGTTGTCCGGCAGGCCCAGCTGGCGGTTCCAGTCGACCAGGGTGGCGCCGCGGGTATGCACCCCGGACAGCTCGATCTGCATCGGGCGCGCCTGCAACTCCTGGGCACCGTCGGGCTGCAGCGCCCAGGCCATCGCCAGTGCGTCGGCGGCATACCAGTGTTCGCCGCGCGCGTCTTCCGACCACAGCCGGGTCTTGCGCGAGATCAGTTCGTAGAAGCGCGCCTTCGGCGCATCCACCGCCAGCCACTGCTCGACCTCGCGGTGCGGCAGCCCGTGCGCCACGGTCGCCTCCCAATCCGCCACCTCGATGTGCGGGAACGCCTTGAACACGATGTGCGCGGCCTCCGGGTCGAAGGCGATGTTGAACTCGGCGGCCGGGGTGATGTTGCCGTGGCAGGTGATCGCCCCGCCCATCACCAGGAAGCGGCCGACGCGCTGCGGCAGGGTCGGGTCCAGCTTCAGCGCCAGCGCGATGTTGGTCAGCGGCCCCAGCGCGACCAGCAGCAGGCGCCCGGCATACTGGTGCGACAGGCGCAGGATCGCCAGCGCGGCATGCTCGGCCTCGGCGCCGCGCGCGGCCGCCGGCAGGTCGACGTCGCCGAAGCCGTCCTGGCCATGCACGTGCCCGGCGTCCACCGAAGGATGCAGCAGCGGATCGGCGCAGCCAGCGAACACCGGCACATCCTCGCGCCCGGCCACTTCGCACAGCTTCAGCGCATTGCGCACGGTGTGGCGCAGCCCGACGTTGCCGGCGGCGATGGTCAGCCCGACCACCTCGTGGCGCGGATCGGCGAACGCCATCAGCAGCGCCAGCGCATCGTCCACGCCGGGGTCGGTATCGATCAACAGGGGAATCTTGTCGCTCATGCGTCGCTTCGCTCGTCCATTCGGCCGCCGAGTCTGGCACTGCGGCGCGGGCATGGGAAGGCGCGGGGATTGGGGAGTCGGGATGACCAGCCATTCGGCTGTTGAAAGCGGGGATTCGCAGAGGCTGCGCCACCGCTGTTCGTTGTAGGAGCGGCTTCAGCCGCGACCGGGCGTTACCAGGACAGCCCCATCGCGGCTGAAGCCGCTCCTACGAGAAAGACGTGGCGATATCGCGTTTGCGAATCCCCAATCCCCAATGCCGAATCCCCGCCCCTCACGCCCCGGCGAACCGCACCGCGCCGCCGACCCAGCGCGCGACGATGCGGTCGGCCAGGACCGGCGCCTCCTCCAGCAGCCGGTCGGCCAGGGCGTGCACGCGCGGCAGCAGGCCGGCGTCGCGGGCCAGGTCGGCCACGCGGAACGCGGCCAGGCCGGTCTGGCGGGTGCCGAGCAGTTCGCCGGGGCCGCGCAGTTCCAGGTCCTTTTCGGCGATGACGAAGCCGTCGTTGGTCTGGCGCATGGTTTCCAGGCGCTGCCGCGCCATCGCCGACAGCGGCGCCTGGTACATCAGCACGCAGCTCGACGCCGCCGCACCGCGCCCGACCCGGCCGCGCAGCTGGTGCAACTGCGCCAGGCCCAGGCGTTCGGCGTTCTCGATGATCATCAGCGAAGCGTTGGGCACGTCCACACCGACCTCGATGACCGTGGTGGCGACCAGCAGGTCGATCTCGCCCTGCTTGAACGCGCGCATCGCCGCCTGCTTCTCCGCCGGCTTCATGCGCCCATGCACCAGGCCCACGCGCAGTTCCGGCAACTGCGCCGACAGCGCCTCGAAGGTAGCCTGCGCGGCGCTGGCCTCGAGCCGGTGGCCGGCGCCGGCCTGCGCGGATTTCTCGCTGTCCTCGGCCTCTTCGATCAGCGTGCAGACCCAGTAGGCCTGCCGGCCTTCGGCACAGGCCACGCGGATGCGCTGCACCAGTTCGGGACGGCGCTCGGCGTTGAGCACGATGGTCTGCACCGGGGTGCGTCCCGGCGGCAGTTCGTCGATCGAGGAAACATCCAGGTCGGCATACGCGGCCATCGCCAGCGTGCGCGGGATCGGCGTGGCGGTCATCACCAACTGGTGCGGCACGCCCGCGCCCGAGGCGCCCTTGTCGCGCAGCGCCAGCCGCTGGTGCACGCCGAAGCGGTGCTGCTCGTCGACGATGGCCAGGGCCAGGTCGTGGAAGCGCACCGCCTCCTGCATCAGCGCATGCGTGCCGACCACCACCTGCGCCTCGCCGGAGGCGATCTGCGCCAGGGTCGCGCTGCGCGCCTTGCCGGTGACCTTGCCGGCCAGCCAGGCCACGCGCACGCCCAGCGGCTCCAGCCAACCGCGCAGGTTGGCCAGATGCTGCTCGGCGAGCAGTTCGGTGGGCGCCGCCAGCGCCGCCTGCTTGCGCTTATCCACCGCCAGCATCGCCGCCAGCGCGGCGACCACGGTCTTGCCGCTGCCGACGTCGCCCTGCACCAGCCGCAGCATCGGCGCCGGCCGCTCCAGATCGGCGCGGATCTGCGCGAACACGCGCTGCTGTGCGCCTGTCAGTTGGAACGGCAGCGACTGCTGCAGGCGCTTGGCCAGCAGCCCGCGACCGCGCAGCGACGGCGCCGGCTGGCACTGCAGGGCGATGCGCTGGCGCCGCAGGCTCAGGTGATGCGCGAGCAACTCCTCCAGCGCCAGGCGCTGCTGCGCCGGATGCAGGCCGGCGGCGAGCGCGGCCAGATCGGCCTGCGGCGGCGGCCGGTGCGCGACCAGCAGCGCGCTGCGCAACGACGGCAAGCCGAGTTCGGCCAGCAACGACGCCGGCAGCAGTTCCAGCGCCGCCTCCTCGGGCAGACGGTCCAGCGCCTGGCCGATCAGCCGGCGTACGGTCGCCGGGCCGACGCCCTCCACCGCCGGGTACACCGGATCTAGGCGATCACCCAACGCCGCGTCGTCGTCCTCGCCGAGGATCTGATAGCTGGGATGCACGAACTCCAGCCCGTGCTGGCCCGGCTTGGGCGTGCCGAAGGCGCGCAAGCGCGCACCGACCGCGAACTGCGCCGCCTGCGCCGCACGGAACTGGAAGAAGCGCAGCACCAGGGTGCCGCGCGAGTCGTCGGCCACCGCCACGCGCAGCATCGGCCGGTAGCGGAAGCCACGGTCCACCGCCTGCACCCGCCCCTCGATCTGCGCGGGCACGCCGGGTTGCAGCGCCGCCACCGTGGTCAGGCGGGTGCGATCCTCATAGCGCAGCGGCAGGTGCAGCCACAGGTCCTGCAGCGTGGACAGGCCGCGCGCGGCGAATTTCTCCGCCAGCTTGGGTCCGACGCCGGGCAGCGTGGTCAGCGGCACCTCGCCTGCCGCCGACAGCGCCGGCGCCGGCGCCGGAACCTGCACGCGCGGCACGGCGGGGGATCAGTCCAGCACCATCACCGCGTCCACTTCGAAGCCCGCGCCCTTGGGCAGGGCCGAGACTTCGATGGTGGAACGCGCGGGGAACGGCGCCTGGAAGTAGTCCTGCATCACCGCGTTGACCTGCGCGAACTGCGCCAGGTCGGTGAGATACAGCCCCAGGCGCACGATGCGATCCAGCGAGCCGCCGGCCGCCTCGGCCACCGCCTGCAGGTTGTCGAAGGCGCGGCGCGCCTGCGCGGCGATGTCGCCGGCGACGATCTCGCCGGTGGCCGGATCCAGCGGGATCTGCCCGGAGAAGTACACGGTGTTGCCGGCGCGCACGGCCTGCGAATACGGACCGATCGCAGCCGGTGCACGGTCGGTATGGATGATCTGGCGGGACATGGCGACTCCGTTGGAAGAATGTCCGCCTAGTTTAGCTGGCGTGCGCGGTTGGGGATTGGGGATTGGGGATTGGGAATTCGGGAACAGCGTGACGGCGGGACACGCCGCGGTGCCCGCTTTCAGGAGATTTCGTAGGAGCGGCTTCAGCCGCGACACTTCATCGGTAAGGCGTCGCGGCTGAAGCCGCTCCTACGACGCCAGGGCCAGGCCCGCGTCGAATCCCCAATCCCAACTCCCCAATCCCGGCACCACCTACTGGCGCCGCACGCTCTGCACCGCATTCAAGCGCCGCAGCCGGCGCATCACCTCGGCCAGGTGGTTGCGGTCGCGCACCTGGATGTTGAAGCGCAGCACCGCGGCGTTGAAGTCGCGGTCCAGGTAGTCGACGCGCTCGATGTTGGACTGGCTCTGCGCGATCGCCGCGGCCAGTTGCGCCAGCACGCCGGTGCGGTTCTCCACGTCCACCACCAGCGCGGTGTCGTAGTCGCCGATGACGCTGGTATCCCAGCCGATCGGCACCCAGCGCTCCGGCGATTTGCGCAGTTCGGCCAGGTTCGGACAGTCCAGCCGATGCACCACGATGCCCTTGCCGGCGGTGTGATAACCCATGATCTCGTCGCCGGGAATCGGCTGGCAGCAGTTGGCGAAGCTGACCACGCCGCGCTCGGTGCCGTTGATCAGGATCTTTTCCTGCGAATGCTTGGAGTGGCCGCCGCCGCGCAGTTCGGCATACGCCATCAGCGCCTGCGCCGCCTGGTTGGGCATCCAGTTGCCCAGCGCCACGTCGGCCAGCAGGGCTTCGAGACGCGGGTAGCGGTGCTCGCTGAGGAAGGAGTCCAGGCGCCCCTTGGGCAGCCGTTCCAGCGAACTGTCCATCGCCTCCAGCGCGCGGTCGAGCATGCGGTGGCCGAGCTGCACCGCGTCCTCGTGCTCGAGCTGCTTGAGCTGGTGACGGATCGCGGTGCGCGCCTTGCTGCTGACCACGAACTCCAGCCACTGCGGCTTGGGCGTGGCCGAGCGCGCGGTGATCACTTCCACCGTCTGTCCGCTGACCAGCTTGGTGCGCAGCGGCACCAGCTTCTTGTCCACGCGCGAGGCCACCGCGCGATTGCCGACGTCGGTGTGCACCGCATAGGCGAAGTCCAGTGCGGTGGAGTTGCGCGGCAACGCCAGGATCTTGCCCTTGGGCGTGAACAGGTAGACCTCGTCCGGGAACAGGTCGACCTTGACGTTGTCCAGGAACTCCAGCGACGAGCCGGCGGCGCGCTGCGATTCGATCAGTTCGACGATCCACGCATGCGCGCGGCTCTGCGCGCTGTTGGGCGAATCGCCGCCGAACTTGTAGGTCCAGTGCGCGGCGACGCCGCGCTCGGCGATCAGGTCCATCTCCTCGGTACGGATCTGCACTTCGATCGGCGAGCCGAAGGGCCCGAACAGCACCGTGTGCAGCGACTGGTAACCGTTGGCCTTGGGAATGGCGATGAAGTCGCGGAAGCGCGCGTCCAGCGGCTTGAAGGTGGCATGCACCGCGCCGAGCGCGTGGTAGCAGTCCGGCACGCCACGCACCACCAGGCGGAAGCCGAACACGTCCATCACCTGGTCGAACGATTTGTTCTCGTCGCGCATCTTGTTGTAGATGCTCCACGGGGTCTTGATCCGGCTGACCAACCGGTGTTCCAGCCCTTCCTTGGCCAGGCGCTGCGACAATTGCACCTCCACCTGCGCCATCGACTCGCGGCGCACCACCGGCTGGCTGCGGATGTGTTTTTCGATGATTGCGTGGCGCCACGGATGCAACGCGCGGAAGCCGAGATTCTGCAGCTCGGACTTCATCAGGCTCATGCCCAGGCGCTGGGCGATCGGCGCGTAGATCTCCAGGGTCTCGCGGGCGATGCGGCTGCGCGCCTCGGCGCTCTGCGCGCCCAGCGTGCGCATGTTGTGCAGGCGGTCGGCGAGCTTGATCATGATCACGCGCAGGTCGCGCGACATCGCCAGCAGCATCTTGCGGAAGCTCTCGGCGGCCGCTTCCTGGCGGTCGCGGAACTTGAGCTTGTCCAGCTTGGTGACGCCGTCGACCAGTTCCGCCACCGCCTCGCCAAACTCGGCGGCCAGTTCGGCGCGGGTCAGCGGGGTGTCCTCGATGGTGTCGTGCAGGATCGCCGCGATCAGCGCCTCCACGTCCAGGCCGAGTTCGGCCAGCACCCCGGCCACCGCCACCGGATGGGTGATGTAGGGCTCGCCGGACTTGCGGGTCTGCCCCGCGTGCGCGGCCGCGCCGACCTCCCACGCGCGGCGCAGCAGCGGGATCTGCTCGGCGGGCAGATAGCTGGCGCTGCGTTCGAGCTGCAGGACGTAGTCGGGGACCGCCTCGTCGGCCGACGGCGGCGCGGCACTGGCGACCTGGGCAGAAGGGCCTGGGTTCATGCGGAAAGACTATGCCAGCGGCGCGTGGACGGCAAACCCGCAAAACGAAACAGCCCGCGGATGCGGGCTGTTCGCAGGACGATCGCGACGCGGGGACGCGATCAGTCGTCGTTCTTGGACATGTCCTCGTCGGCCACCACCTCGGCCGCGGCCCATTCCAGGGCTTCGCGCTCGGCGCGCTCGCGCTCGGCCTTCTCGACCTCGTCGATCAGCGCATTGTCGATCTTGCGCGCGGCGATCTCGCGCAGCGCCAGCACGGTCGGCTTGTCGGCCGATTCGGTGTTGTCGAGGGTGGCCTGCACGCCGTTGGCGAGCTGGCGGGCGCGCTTGGACGCCATCATGACCAGTTCGAAACGGTTGTTAACGACTTCCAGGCAATCTTCTACGGTGATGCGGGCCATGCGGGCTCCCGGCGGGCCGGCAACGGCCACGCGTTCGAATGAGGGAAAGGGCGGGGATTGTAGGGCGGCAACCGCCCAAGATCAACCCCACCCTATTCAGTTCCCTTTGGAATCAGCCAGTTGGCTGTTCCTGCAGGAGAGTGGCGATCAGCCCGGCATGGCGCTGCTGCTGCGGCAGGCGGCGCAGGCGGCTGGCGACGAAGATCGCGCACATCTCGTCCACGGCGGTGTCGAAGTGCTCGTTGACGATCACGTAGTCGAAGTCGGCGTAGTGCGACATCTCCTCGCGCGCGGCGGCCAGCCGCTGCGCGATCACCGCCTCGCTGTCCTGGCCGCGCTTGCGCATGCGCTGCTCCAGCGCCTCGCGCGAGGGCGGCAGGATGAACACGCTGACCGCGTCCGGCACCTTGGTCCGCACCTGGCGGGCGCCCTGCCAGTCGATCTCCAGCAGCACGTCGTGACCGGCAGCCAGCTGCGGCTCCACCGACTGCCGCGCGGTGCCCTTCCAGTCGCCGTGCACGCGGGCGTACTCGAAGAAGTCGCCGGCATCGATCATGCGCTGGAATTCGTCGGCGGAGACGAAATGATAGTGCTCGGCATGGCGTTCGCCCGGGCGCGGCGCACGCGAGGTGAACGAGATCGACAGCGCGATCTGCGGATCGCGCGCCAGGGTGGCGTTGACGATGCTGCTCTTGCCGGCGCCGGAGGGGGCCGCCACGATGTAGAGAGTGCCGCGCATAGGATCAGGGGTTCGGGATTGGGGAGTCGGGATTCGCGAGCGAAGCCGCGGGCCGATACCCACGGGGTCGATATGCTACCCGGTATTGGGTCCGACCCGGCCAACGCCGGGATCCGCCGTACCAATCCCCAATCCCGACTCCCGCCATCCCGGCTACTCCAGGTTCTGCACCTGCTCGCGGATCTGGTCGATCAGCACCTTCAGTTCCACCGCGGCGTTGGAGGTGCGGCTGTCCACCGACTTCGAGCCCAGGGTGTTGGCCTCGCGGTTGAACTCCTGCAGCAGGAAGTCCAGGCGCCGGCCCGCCGGTTCCGGCTGGCGCAGCACCCGGCGCAGTTCCTTGATGTGGCTGGCGAGCCGGTCCAGTTCCTCGTCCACGTCGAGCTTTTGCAGCCACAGCACCAGTTCCTGCTCGGCGCGACCGGGGTCGACCGGGTGCGGCAGGTCGGCCAGGCGCGCCGCCAGCTTGGCGCGCTGGCCGTCGCGGATGGCCGGGATCAGCGTGCGCACCTCGCCGGCGATGCGTTCCACCGCATCCACCCGCTCGACGATGGCCGCGGCCAGCTTGCCGCCCTCGCGCTCGCGCGCGGCGACGAACTCGGCCAGCACCTCGTCCAGCAGTTCCAGCGCCTGCGCCTGCAGCGCCGCCGGATCGACGCTCTGCCCCTGCAGCACGCCGGGCAACTGCAGCAGGTCGACGAACTGCACCTGCATCTGCGCAAAACGCGCGCCCAGCCGCTGCGCCAGCACGCCCAGCTGCTCGACCAGGGCCTCGTTCACCGCCAGGGTCTGCGCCGCGTCCGGCGCGCGCAGGCGCAGCATCAGGTCGAGCTTGCCGCGGCTGATCCGCGCGGCCACGCGTTCGCGCAGTTGCGGCTCCAGCGCGCGCAGTTCCTCCGGCAGGCGCACGCCCACCTCCAGGAAACGGTGGTTGACCGAGCGCAGCTCGCACCCCAGCGTGCCCCAGGGAGTGATGCGCTCGGCGCCGGCGTAGGCGGTCATGCTGCGGATCATGCGGTGTTCCAATGCGGACAAGGGGCGGATGTTAACCTAGCGCCCTTTCCTGCCTTGCCGAACGCGGTCACATGCCGCGCATGGCCCCGCCCTTCCCGGAACCCCCTGCATGTCCTTCTCCCGTCCCAGCGGCCGCACGGCCGATCAGTTGCGCCCGGTCCGCATCGAACGCGCCTTCACCCGCCATGCCGAAGGCTCGGTCCTGGTCAGCTTCGGCGACACCCGCGTGCTGTGCAACGCCAGCGTCGAGAACCGCGTGCCTGGCTTCCTGCGCGGCAAGGGCGAAGGCTGGGTCACCGCCGAATACGGCATGCTGCCGCGCGCCACCCATTCGCGTTCCGATCGCGAGGCCGCGCGCGGCAAGCAGGGCGGACGCACGCTGGAGATCCAGCGTCTGATCGGCCGCGCGCTGCGCGCCTGCGTCGACCGCACCGCGCTGGGCGAGCGCACCATCACTCTGGACTGCGACGTGCTGCAGGCCGACGGCGGCACCCGCACCGCCGCCATCACCGGTGCCTACGTGGCTCTGGTGGATGCAGTGAACTGGCTGCAGAAGCGCGGCGACCTGAAGAAGCCGGTGGTGCTGGGCGCGGTCGCGGCGGTCTCGGTCGGCGTCTACCGCGGCGTGCCGGTGCTGGACCTGGACTATGCCGAGGACAGCGACTGCGATACCGACATGAACGTGGTGATGAACGACGGCGGCGGCTTCATCGAGCTGCAGGGCACCGCCGAGGGCCACGCCTTCCGTCGCGACGAACTGGACGCGCTGCTCGGCCTGGCCGAGCGCGGCATCAGCGAGCTGCTGGCGGCGCAGCGCGCGGCCCTGGCGCAATGAACCGGCGCCTGGCGCTGGTCACCCTGGTGGTGGCCGACTACGACGAGGCCATCGCCTGGTACACCGGCAAGCTGGGCTTCCAGTTGCTGGAAGACGTGGACCAGGGCCACAAGCGCTGGGTCGTGGTCGGGCCTGGCGATGCGCGCGGTGCGGCGCTGCTGCTGGCGCGCGCCAGCGACGACGCGCAGCGCAGCCGCATCGGCGACCAGACCGGCGGCCGGGTCGGCTTCTTCATGCACACCGACGACTTCCAGCGCGACCATGCGGCGATGCTCGCCGCCGGCGTGGAATTCCTGGAAGCCCCACGTCACGAACCCTACGCCACGGTCGCGGTGTTCCGCGACCTCTACGGCAACACCTGGGATCTGCTGGAGCCCACCGCATGAAACTGGTCCTCGCCAGCAGCAACGCCGGCAAGCTCGAAGAACTGCATGCCCTGCTCGACGACGTCGGCGTCGACCTGATCGCGCAATCCACGCTCGGCGTCAGCGATGCCGACGAGACCGGCCTGACCTTCGTCGAGAACGCGCTGCTCAAGGCGCGCCACGCCGCCCGCGTCACCGGCCTGCCGGCACTGGCCGACGACTCCGGCATCTGCGTCGACGCGCTGCACGGCGCACCCGGCCTGTATTCGGCGCGCTATGCCGGCGAACACGGCAATGCGCAGGCCAACATCGACAAGCTGCTGGACGCACTCCACGATGTCCCGGACGCGCAGCGCGGTGCGCACTTCTACTGCGTGCTGGTGCTGCTGCGGCATGCCGAGGATCCTCAGCCGCTGCTGGTGGAGGGCCGCTGGCGCGGCCGCATCGCGCGGGCCCGTGCCGGCACCGGCGGACATGGCTACGACCCGGTGTTCCTGGACCCGGACCACGGCCAGACCGCGGCCGAGATGCCGCTGGCGCTGAAGAACCGCATCAGCCATCGCGCCCTCGCCCTGCAGCAGCTCAAGCAGCGCCTGGCCGACCTGCTGGCGGCGCAACCGACCGGATGAACGCGCCGCGCGCGGGCATCCGACCAGGGCCGGCGCCATGGCCCGCGCGGCCCGTGTCGCGCCACGCCGTCAGGCCCTGACCACCACCCAGCACACGCGCCGCCCGCCTCTCCGCTTCCCCGCCCTCGCCCGCCATGCCGCACGCCCACGACCATTGCCAGCATCCGCCCGGCACCGCCTGCCCGGACCCGTCCGCGCACGCCGACAGCCCGGCGCTGGTGCCGCCGCCGCTGTCGCTGTACGTGCACCTGCCGTGGTGCGTGCGCAAATGCCCGTACTGCGACTTCAACTCGCACGCGGCCAAGGGCGCGCTGCCGTTCGACGCCTACGTGGAGGCGCTGATCCGCGACCTGGACCAGGACCTGCCGCTGGTCTGGGGCCGCGTGGTCAACAGCGTGTTCTTCGGCGGCGGCACGCCCAGCCTGTTCCCGCCCGAGGCGATCGACCGTTTCCTGCAGGCCGCCAGCGCCCGGCTGCGCTTTGCCCCGGGCCTGGAGATCACCCTGGAGACCAATCCCGGCACCGCCGAGCACGGCCGCTTCGACCGTTACCTGGCGGCCGGGGTGAATCGCCTCAGCTTCGGCATCCAGAGCTTCGACGATGCGGCGCTGCAGCGGCTGGGCCGCATCCACGACGGTGCCGAGGCCGAGCGCGCGGTGAAGCTGGCGCAGGACGCCGGCTACGCCAATCTCAACCTGGACCTGATGTACGCGCTGCCGCAGCAGACCCTGGCCGAGGCCGAGCGCGACATCGCGCAAGCGCTGGCGCTGCAGCCGACCCACGTGAGCCACTACCAACTCACCCTGGAACCGAATACGCTGTTCGCCGCGCGACCGCCGCAGGGCATTCCCGAGGACGACGACGCCTGGGACATGCAGGAGCGCTGCCAGGCGCTGCTGGCCGAGGCCGGCTACGCACAGTACGAGGTCAGCGCCTACGCCCGCGCCGGCTACCGCTGCGCGCACAACCTCAACTACTGGACCTTCGGCGACTATCTCGGCATCGGCGCCGGCGCCCACGGCAAGATCAGCTCCGGCGCCGAGCAGAGCATCCTGCGGCGCTGGAAGCACAAGCATCCGCAGGCGTTCCTGGACACGGCCGGAACGCCGGCGGCGATCGGCGGCGACGAATGGATCGCGCCGGAGCGGCGCCCGTTCGAGTACATGCTCAACGCGCTGCGCCTCAACGGCGGCTTCGCGCTGCGCGACTTCAGCGCCCGCACCGGCCTGCCGCTGCAGGCGATCGCCCCGGCCCTGGCCACCGCGCAGGCCCGCGACTGGCTGCGGGTGGACGCCGGCCACGCCGTGCCGACCGAGCTGGGGCGGCGTTTCACCAACGACGTGGTCGCGCTGTTTCTGCCCTAGGACGGTGTCCTGACGACGTCGCCGCCTTGGTTGCGGCGGCGGATCGTGCTACATACCGCGCAGAAAAGTACAACGGCGATCACAGGATGCCCGTGTCTGCGACCAGGTCGGCCCCGCCGGCGACGCTTGCCAGCGCCGCGTTGCCGGCGCGCGTGCGCGGCCTCCTGCAGGCCCTGAACGCCCAGCTGTGGCGGTCCCTCGAGGGACCGTTGCAGGCGACCCTGGACGACCTGGAGCAGGCCCTGTTCGAGCAAGCCGAGCGCGCCCGCAACGGCCAGGTGCAGCAGGACATCTACCAGGAAGCGCAGCGCCTGCGCGCGCAGCGCGCGCGCTTCGCGCCGTTCTGTCAGGCCCACCTGGAAGCCGGATTGGCCGGCATCCGCAGCCCGTTGACGATGGCCGCCACGCCGCGCGCGGCCAAGGCCGGCGCCACCGCGCAGATGATGACCCTGGTCGCCGACGTGGATATCGACCGCGACATCGTGCTGCACGAGATCGCCCGCCGCGAGGCCACCCGCTGCAACATCCCGCTGCAGTTGCTCGGCCAGCGCTTCGGCGTGCTGGCGGCACGGCCCGCCTTCGAGATCGAGCAGTTGCCGCTGGGACCGCACGCGCTGTGCCGGCTGCTGCGCGATGCCGGCGACGCGCTGGGCCTGGGCCTGGACACGCAATTGGCGCTGTACCGCGCCTTCGAACGCCAGGTGCTGGCGGGCTATGGCGAGATCGTTGAACGGGCCAACGTCATGCTCACCCACGCTGGGGTGCTGCCGGGCCTGATCTACCTGCCCTACGTGGCGCGCAGCACCAACGTCGAGCCGGGCGCGCGCCGCGTCGCGCGCATGCCCGCAGGCGCCGCGCCTGCCGCTGCCGCCAGCGGACCCAGGGGGAGCGGCAGCGCTCCCGGCCAGACCGCGCCTGCCGCGGGCGTGTCGGCGGGGCCCGCCGCCCCACCGCCGCTGCCGCCAGCGAGCCCGGCGGCCGATGCCGGCGCGCCACCCGCTGGCGGTCCCGATCTGGCCACCCTGCGCCAGCTGCTGGCGGCCGCACGCGCGCATGCCGCGCCCACCGCCGCGGCACCGGCGGCCATGGCCACCGGCGCCGCCCCCCTCCCGTCGCTGCCGGCGAGCGCCATCGGCGCGGCGCCGGTGCCGACCGCCAGCCTGCTGGAGGCCCTGGGCGAACTGCAGGCGCAGCCGCCGGCCCACAGCACCCTGGGCGGGCTGCGCGGGCGCCGCCACCTGCGCGACGTGCGCGCCGCCCTGCTGCAGGCGCTGCACGCCACCCACGGCGCACAGGCGACGCTGGCACCGCAGCAGGCCGACACCTTCGACCTGCTCGGCCTGCTGTACGGCGAGATCGAACGCGAGGTCCGCCCCGACGCGCCGGCCGCGGGGCTGCTGGAACGCCTGCAGGTGCCGCTGGTGCGCGCGGCGCTGCAGGATCCGGCGTTCTTCACGCACAGCCGCCACCCGGCGCGGGAACTGCTCAACGCCGTCGCCGAATCGGGCGCGACCTGGCTGGGCGAAGACGACAGCGATCCGACGCTGCTGCTCAAGCTCGACCACGCGGTGGACCGCGTGGTCGAGGAGTACGAAGGCGACGAGGTCGTCTTCGAACAGGCCCACCAGGACATCCAGGCGCAGCAGCGCAGCCTGGCGCACAAGGCCGAGATCGCCGAACGCCGCCACGTCGAGGCCGCGCGCGGCAAGGAACGGCTGGAGTTGGCCAAGCAGACCGCGACCGCCACCCTGGAGGCGCTGTGCAGCGCCCGGCAACCGCCCGGCTTCGTGCAAACCCTGCTGCAGCAGGCCTGGTCCGACGTGCTGGTGCTGACCCTGCTGCGCCAGGGCGAGGACTCGGAGACCTGGCGCGAGCGCATCGGCCTGGCCGAGCGCATCGCCGAGGTCACCTGCCAAAGCGACGGCGCCTCCGATGCCGCCCTGGCCGAGCGCGTGTGCCAGGCGCTGCTGCAGGTGGGCTACCACCAGCAGGAAGCCGAGGCGATCGCCCGCCGCCTGTCCACGCCGGGCGGCACCGATGCCACCACCTCGCGCACCGAACTCAGCGTGCGACTGAAGGCGCGCACCCGCCTGGGCGACCAGGGCGAGGACGGCGAACGGCCGTCGCTGCCGCCACGCACCGAGACCGAACAGGCCGCGTATGCGCGGCTGCGCACGCTGCCGTTCGGCACCTGGTTCGAGTTCGTCGTCAACCAGCAGGGCGACCTGAAACGGCAGCGCCTGTCCTGGTACAGCCCGATCACCGATCGCGCGCTGTTCGTCAACCAGCGCGGCCAGAAGGCCGCCGAGCACACCCTGGACGGGCTGGCGCGGCTGTTGGCGCAGGGCCAGGCCCGCATCGTCAGCGAAGACCGCGCCCGCCTGATCGACCGCGCCTGGCAGGCCGCGGTGCGCGCGCTGCGCACCCTGGCCGGCGCGCCCGCGGCCGACGACGCGATGGAGGGCGCATGAGCACCGACGCCCGCCGTTCGCCGCGCCGCCAGGTCCCGGAGATGGTGCCGGTCCTGGACCTGATGGAAGACGCCGTGGTCGGCCGCCTCGGCAACGTGTCCGAACACGGCATGCTGCTGCTGGCTTCGGCGCCGCTGCACGAGGACGCCCTGTACCAGTTGCGCTTCGCGATGCCGCACGCCGACCGCGAGGTGCAGATCGACGTCGGCGCGCACCTGCTGTGGAGCGAACCTTCTCACGCACCGGGCCAGGCCTGGGCCGGCTTCCGCTTCCTGACCATTTCTCCCGCGCACCGCGACCTGTTGCGGCAGTGGATCAACGCCGCATCCGGCGGCTAACGCCGCCAATCTCGCAGGAGCGGCTTTAGCCGCGACCGGCATTCGCGGGAACGCCTCGGTCGCGGCTGAAGCCGCTCCTACGACAGCCATCCGAGTCCGTTACGCGCTCCGACTCAAAAAGATCCAGCGGATCGACAAAGCCCCGCGTCGCCGGCGCAGCTTCGACAACGTGCGCTATGCGCACGCCGTCCACTCACGTCCGCACACCTACACCGTTTCCGGCACACTTGGCGCCCTGTTTCCGCATCGCCGAACGAGCCATTGCCATGCCCCAGCACGACCCCAGCGCCCTGTACGCCGACCACCTGCGCACCCTGACCCGACGCGCCGACGAGGCGCTGGCGCGCGGCGGCTTCGACCACCTGGTGGTCCCCAGCGGCAGCCTGCACTACCAGGTGTTCGACGATCGCGACTATCCGTTCGCGGTGAACCCGCAGTTCAAGGCCTGGCTGCCGCTGACCCGGGTGCCGAACAGCTGGGTGGTGTACACGCCCGGACGCCGGCCGCAGGTGATCTTCCACCAGCCCCGCGACTACTGGCACGTGGTGCCGGACGCACCCAGCGGCTGGTGGGTGGAGCACTGCGACATCCACCTGATCCGCACCCCGGACGAGGCGCTGGCGCTGCTGCCGGATGTCGCGCGCAGCGCGATCCTGGGCGAGCCGCAGAGCGCACTGGGCGGCTACGTGCCGAACAACCCGGCGGAGGTGCTGCAGTACCTGGAGTACCACCGCGCCTACAAGACGCCCTACGAGCTGGCGCTGATGCGCCAGGCGCAACAACTGGCAGTGCGCGGCCATCGCGCCGCCGAGGCCGCGTTCCGCGAAGGCCGCAGCGAGTTCGAGATCCACATGGCCTACTGCGCCGCGGTCGGGCAGGACGCGAACGAACTGCCGTACGGCAACATCGTGGCGCTGAACGAACACGGCGCCGTCCTGCACTACACCGAACTGCAGCGGCAGGCGCCGACGCCGCTGCGCAGCTTCCTGATCGACGCCGGCGCCTCCGCGCACGGCTACGCCAGCGACATCACCCGCACCTACGCCGCCGATCGCGACAGCGACTTCCAGGCGCTGATCGACGCGGTGGACGCCGCGCAGCAGCGCATGGGCCAGGCCGTGCGCGCCGGCGTCGACTACCGGCAGCTGCACCTGGATGCGCACCTGGCGCTGATGGGCGTGCTGAAGGATGCCGGCGTGCTCACCGTGTCGCCGGAAACCGCGGTGGCCACCGGCGTCAGCGCCGCGTTCTTCCCGCACGGCCTGGGCCACCCGATCGGCCTGCAGGTGCACGACGTCGCCGGCTTCGCCGCCAGCGACCGCGGCGGCCGCATCGAACGCCCCGACGGCCACCCCTACCTGCGCATGACCCGCACCCTGGAACCGGGCATGGTGGTGACGATCGAGCCGGGCCTGTACTTCATCGACATGCTGCTCGACGACCTCAAGCAGGCCGGCCACGGCAACAGCGTCGACTGGGCGCGCGTGGCACAGTTCAAGCCCTACGGCGGCATCCGCATCGAGGACGAGGTGGTGTGCACCGAGGGCGCGCCCGAGAACCTGACGCGGCCGGTATTCGCGGCGGCGGCCTGAGCCGCCACCACGGTCACTTGCCGGTCAACGCGTAAGGGCCGCGATTGAAGCTCATCGGGATCAGGTCGTAGCGACGCTGTCCAGCAGCGGCCGGATATGGCGCGGTCTTGAAATCGCGGGCGAGCGCTTCGAGCCCACGTGCCGCGTTCGGCGAGGGCAGCGCCTCCAGCACCAGGGCGGACTCGGGACGTCCGCCCTGGGGATCGCCACGCATCAGGAACAGGCTCAACGCCGGCGTGACCGGCAGGTCCGCCGGGCTGTCCAGCACGGTCTTGCGGCGTTGATTCTCGGCACGCGCGGTGAGCCCGCCCGCGTCCTCGCCATCCTGCGCCTGCAGCGCATCGAGCTGCGCGAACAGCATCCGGTCCAGGACCCGGCCCCACTGCACGCGAAATGCATTGAACCAGGCCAGGCCGACCGCGTCGCGGTCGCCGCTCGGCATCGCCGCATAGCAGCGCTCCAGCAGGTAGGCATGGTAGGCGGTATCGCGATTGCGCTGGCTGGGCCGCACGTGCCGGCCTTCGATCTCCCGCGCGCGCGTGGTGAACTCGCGGTCCAGCGCCACCCAGCCCTGCGCCCATTGCAGCGCCGGCTTGGCATTGCCGGCGGACAGTTCCAGCTCGGCCAGCGAGGCCAACGCCAGCAGTGGGCAGCGCGGCATGCCCAGGCAGCGCTCCAGCCAGTAGCGGGCCGTGTCCAGGTCGCGCGGCACCAGATGCGCCGGATGCGCCTCGCCATTGCGGTAGAGCACACCCAACACGTACGCCGAGGCGCCATCGCCCTTGCCTGCCAGCGCGACGACCTGCGCCAGCATCTGCGCGCGCGCTTCCGGCGCAGAGCGCAGCGACAACAAGGTCTGCAGATCGTCCAGTGCCAGCGTAGGCACCGCGGCCGGTGCGGCTGTCGGCATCGTTGCCGGCGCAGCATCGGCTGGCGCCGCCGGCGCGGTCGCCTGCTGTGCGCCCGCCTGCGCCGAGACGGCCAGGCACAGTCCTGCCGCCAGCAGGCATCGCATCCACATCGTCATGAATCCCCCTTTCAGCCGGTCACTGTGCGCAAGCGGCCGCGCATACGCAAGAGGCGGCTGCCTGGGCTATCACAGGGAATGCAGAATGGGGATTCGCAACAGCAAAAGCGCCGGACCTGCTAGCTGACCTTCCAGCGCGCGGTCACCGCTTTCCCATTCCCGTTTCCCTATTCCCCATTCCCAGCCATCAGTCCCTCGATCTCCTCGGCGCTGCGCGCCAGGGCATCGGTGAGCACGCGGTGGCCGTCGTCGGTGATCAGCACGTCGTCCTCGGTGCGGATGCCGATGCCGCGCCACTTCGGGTCCGCGTCCTTGTCGTCCGGTGACACGTACAGGCCGGGTTCGATGGTGAACACCATGCCAGGCTCGAGCAGGCGCGATTCGCCGGCCAGCCGGTAGTCGCCGACGTCGTGCACGTCCAGGCCCAGCCAATGCCCGGTCTTGTGCCGGTAGAAGCGCCGGTACTCGCCGCTGGCCAGGTTCTGATCCAGACTGCCCTTGAGCAGGCCCAGCCGCAGCAGGCCTTCGGTCAGGGTCTGCACCGCGGCCAGGTGCCCGGCCTCGTAGGCCACGCCCGGCCGCGCCTGCGCCAGCGCGGCGGCGTGGGCGGCACCGACCAGGTCGTGCAGCGCGCGCTGTTCGGCGCTGAAGCGGCCGTTGACCGGGAACGTGCGGGTGATGTCGGCGGCATAGCCGCGGTACTCGGCGCCGGCATCGACCAGCACCAGCTCGCCGTCGCGCAGGCGCGCGGCGTTGGCGCGGTAGTGCAGCACGCAGGCATTGTGGCCGCTGCCGACGATGCTGCCGTAGGCCGGCCAGGCGTCGCCGGCGCGGAATTCGCGCTCGATCTCGGCCTGCAGTTGGTATTCGTGCACGCCCGGGCGCGCCAGCCGCATCGCCGCGCGGTGCCCGGCCACGCTCAGGTCCGCAGCGACCTGCATCAGCGCGATCTCGTCGCGCGATTTGAACAGGCGCTGCTCGTGCAGCAGATGGCCCAGTTCCAAAAATTCGTGCGGCGGCTGCGCGCCATGCCGCACCTGCTCGCGCACGCGCTTGACCCAGCCGATCAGCTTCAGGTCGAAATCGACATCGCGGCCGAAGTGGTAGTACACCCGCGAGCGCCCTTCCAGCAGCCCCGGCAGGATCTCGTCGAGGTCGTCGATCGGATAGGCGTCGTCCATGCCGTAGCGCTCGACCGCGCCTTCCTGGCCCGCCCGCGGACCGTCCCAGGCTTCGCGCTCGGGGTCGCGTTCGCGGCAGAACAGCAGCGCTTCGCCGTGGCGGCGCCCGGGCACCAGCACCAGCACCGCATCCGGCTCGGGGAAGCCGCACAGGTACCAGAAGTCCGAATCCTGCCGGTACGGGTAGTGCGTGTCGTGGCTGCGCACCCGCTCCGGCGCGCTGGGCAGCACCAGGATGGCCTGCTCGCCGGCCATGTCCATCAGCTGCCGGCGCCGGCGCGCGTACTCGCCGGAGGAAATCCCGGTGAGCCGCTTCATCAGTTCAGGCGCTGCCGGTGGCGCGGGCCGAGCACGCAGTCGCTGTGCAGCAACAGCGCCGCCACGCGCACGAACTCCTCGATCTCGGCCAGCGCGTCCTCGTCCTCGTCGCCGCTGTCGAAGTCGTCGGCGCTGGCCTGGGCCAGCCGTGCGAGGTCCTGCAGCGCTTCCTGCCCCTCCTCGGACAGGGGCGGTGCCGCCCCTGCGGCCAGGCCAAAGCCACCGAGGAAGCCGCGGCACCAGTCGAACAGCGCATCGGCACGCTCGGGCAGCGACGCGCCGGCATCGGCCAGCACCAGGTCGAAACCGAAATCGCGGTCGTTCAGTTGCGCAGTCGTGGCCTCGCGCAGGCGATCCAGCGCGTCGCCGCTGCGCGGCGCGGCGATGCTGGCATCGGCCAGCACGGCAGCCGGCCACGCCGGCAGTTCGGCGCCGCCGCCGGCCAGCCAGCCGCACAGGGCGCCGTGCAGTTCGGCTGCCGACGCAGCCAGGCCAAGCGTCCGGCTGGCATCGGCGATCTGGTCGGCAGTGGGAAGTTCGGTCATGGAGCGAAGCCTGTCGGGCGCTGGCCACGGGCCTGTGGCGGCCTGCAGCGGAATCGGGACTGCGCAGTGTAGCAATCGCGTGTGCGCCGCCGCTTGTGGAGGCTTCCGACACGCGCCTACACTCCACCACCCGTTCTTTGACAGAAGTCACTTTCCGCCATGCCATTGGAGCACGTTGCTGCAGGAGCTGCGGAAAGGACCGGCCTGGCCTTGTTCGGCGATACCTTGCTGGCCGCATGGCCACTGGTGGCCCTCGGCGCGCTGGCGGCCTGCGGGGTGGCCGCGCTGTTCGCCCTGCGTTCGCGCCGGCGCCTGCGCGAGCAGTTGCACCGGCACGCGCAGCTGCAGCAACGCGACCAGCACCTGAAACTGGCGCTGTGGGCCTCGGGCGAGCACTTCTGGGATTACGACCTGCAACAGCGCACGCTGCGGCTGATGCGCGCCGACGAGGCCACGCCGCACGCGCAGGACATCGGCCTGGTGATCCGCGAGAACGAGCCGCTGCGGATCCATCCCGAGGACATGGAACAGGCGCGGCAGGTGCTGCAGGAACACCTGCAGGGCCGCACCGCGATCTATACCGCCGAGTACCGCGTGGACCTGGCCGGGGACGGGGTCTGGCACTGGGCACGGGTGCGGGGCCGCGTGGTCGACTACGACGCCAGCGGCGCACCGCGTCGCCTCGCCGGCACCGCACGCGACATCACCTCGCACCGCCAGGCCGACCTGGAGCGGCGCATCGCCGCCGAAGTGCTGCGCAGCATGGGCGAGGCGGTCGCCGTCCTCGACGAGGAGCGCCGCTTCATCTCGGTCAATCCGGCGTTCACCCGCATCACCGGCTACAGCGAGCGCGAGGTGCTGGGCCAGCCGATGACGCTGATCGACCACACCCCGGAAACGCCGGCCGCGCCAGCGGCCGAGCACGGCCGGCACTGGCGCGGCGAGGCCTGGAAGCGGCGCAAGGACGGCCAGGAGATCCTCTGCCACCTGCGCCGCAACACCGTGGTCGACGCCGACGGGCGGCAGAGCTTCCAGGTGGTGGTGCTGGAGAACATCACCGACCAGAAGCGTGCCGAGCAGGAACTGCGCTACCTGGCCAACTACGACACGCTGACCAGCCTGCCCAACCGTGCGCTGCTGTCCGAGCGCCTGGCGCGGGCGATCGTGCGTGCGCGGCGCCAGGCCGGCTCGGTCGCGGTGCTGTTTCTGGACCTGGACCGTTTCAAGGACATCAACGATTCGCTCGGCCATGCGGTCGGCGACCGCGTGCTGCGCGCCGTGGCCGAACGCCTGCAGCAGGCGGTGGGGCCGCAGCACACGGTGGCGCGGCTGGCCGGCGACGAATTCACCGTGGTGGTCGAGGACATCGTCAGCCAGGGCGAGGCCGAGGCGGTGGCCGCCCGCGTGCTGGCCGCCTTCGAGGCGCCGCTGCGGCTGGACGAACGCCGCGAGGTCGCGGTCTCCACTTCCATCGGCATCTCCCTGTTCCCGCAGCACGCGCTGCTGCCCAGCGAACTGCTCAAGCACGCCGACACCGCGATGTACCAGGCCAAGGCCGCCGGGCGCCGCAACGTGCAGGTGTACTCGGCGCGCATGGACGAGGCCACCCGCCATCGCGCCACCCTGGCCAGCACGCTGCGCAAGATCCCCTTGGACCAGGAACTGAAGCTGGTCTACCAGCCGCGCTACTCGCTGCGCACGCAGCGGGTGGTCGGCGTGGAAGCGCTGCTGCGCTGGCACAGCGCCGATTTCGGACCGGTCTCGCCGAGCCAGTTCATCCCGCTGGCCGAGGAGACCGGGCTGATCCTGGAGATCGGCGAATGGGTGCTGCGCCAGGCCTGCGGCGCGCTGCGCGACTGGCGGCGGATGGGGCTGACCGACCTGTGCATGTCGGTGAACGTCTCGGCGATCCAGCTCGAGCGCGGCAACCTGTCGGAGCTGATGGCCGAGATCCTCGCCGAGACCGGCGTGCCGGCCGCCAACATCGAACTGGAACTGACCGAGAGCGTGGTGATGTCGCAGGTCGGCAAGAACGCCGAGTTGCTGCGCGCCTGCCGCGAGCTGGGATTGACCCTGGCCATCGACGATTTCGGCACCGGCTATTCGTCGCTGGCCTACCTGAAGCGGCTGCCGATCAATACCCTGAAGATCGACCAGGAATTCATCGGCGATCTCACCCGCGACCCGGACGACGAGGCGATCACCAGTACCATCATCGCGATGGGCCATTCACTGGCGCTGAAGGTGGTGGCCGAAGGGGTCGAAGACGCCGGCCAGCTGGCGTTCCTGCGCACGCACGGCTGCGACGAGATCCAGGGCCACCTGGTGGCGCCGGCGCTGGAGCCGGACGCCTGCCTGCGGCTGTTGCAGCAACCGCTGCGGCTGCCTGCCTGAGCGCCGGCCATGGCGCCGCCACGCGGCGTCTTGACCGCCCCTCCGGCGCATGCCTATCGTGAGCGCCATGGATAGCCCTGACGCCCTCGCCGAGCTTCGCGCCCTTGCCGCACGCGTGGAAACGCTGGTCGAGCGCTGCCAGCGCCTGTCCGACGAGAACCGCAGCCTGCGCCAGCAGCAGGAACACCTGATCGGCGAGCGCTCGCAGTTGCTGACCAAGAACGAGCAGGCGCGTTCGCGCGTGGAAGCGATGATCGCCCGATTGAAGTCCCTGGAGCAGCACACGTGAGCGAGCCGGTCAGCGTCCGCATCCTCGACCGCGAGTACACCGTCGGCGTCGAGGCCGAGGAGCGCGACGGCCTGCTCGCGGCCGCGCGCCTGCTCGACGCGAAGATGCGCGAAGTGCGCGGCAGCAACCGCATGGCCGCGGTGGATCGCGTCGCCGTTCTCGCGGCGCTGAATCTGGCGCACGAACTGCAGCAACTGCGCGACGAACACGCGCAGCGCGACCGCGAGATGGCGCGCACACTCGCCGATCTCAATCGGCGCCTGGACAGCGTGGTCGATACGGCGCGCTGATCCGCACGTGGCGCTGCGATCATCAACGTGAATTGCAACGCACCGAAGCACCGACGAACGGACTAGCCAAGCGCGACGACGGCGCTATACTCCACTTGCGTTCTCTGCTGTGAACGACAGCGTGTGCAAACATTCGCCTTGTCCCTTAATGACGACCACGGGGTGGCGACGGAATCGGGAGTGCAAGTCCGCCTCGTAGCGGGAAGCCCGATGATTCTCCAGCCATCCCACTTGAACCCCGGGTTCAAGGTCGTTTCGCACGCATCGTCACGGCGGAGAATGCAATTCTTCCAGGAAGCGGCGCCGCAAGGCGCCGTTTCCTTTTTGCGCGTCCGCAACGTGCGCGTCCATCACGCCGTGGTTGCCGGCGTAGCGCATGCGCCGCGCGTTCTCGCGCCGGCCGAAACCCGGGATACTGGTGCCCCCACCACGGAGATCCCGGATTGCCGACGCTCGCCCAGATCCTCGACCGCTTCGATCCCGCAGCGGGATTCGACGTTCCCGCCAGCTGGCGACAAGGCCGCACCGCCTTCGGCGGACTGTCCGCGGCGCTGGCACTGCAGGCCGCGCTGCGCACGGCGCCGTCCGCGTTGCCGCCACTGAAGTCGGCGCATATCGGGTTCATCGGCCCGGCCGACGGCACCCTGCGCTTCGATACGCAGCTGTTGCGCCAGGGCAAGTCCGCCACCTCGATCGCGGTCGATTGCCTGGCCGACGGACAGGTCGCCCTGCGTGCCGCATTGCTGTTCGCGCAGCCGCGCCCCAGCCGCATCGCCCACGACTTCCTGCCGGCACGCCCGGCGGTGGTCGGCCCCGACGCGGCGACGCCGATCGCCGACAGCGCGGCGACGCCGGCCTTCGTCGCCAACTTCGAGATGCGCCTGGCCAGCGGCGCGCTGCCGCTGTCCGCCGCGGCCGACCCGGAGTTGCTGGTCTGGGCGCGCCATCGCGACGCCGCCGGCGTGGATCCGAGCGTGGCCCTGGTCGCACTGGGCGACTGCCTGCCGCCGGCCGCGATGACCTGCTTCAGCGCACCGGCGCCGGTCAGTTCGATGACCTGGACCCTGGACTTCCCGCAGCCGGCCAGCGCCAGCGACTGGTTCCTGCTGCGCTCGGCCAGCCTGCATGCCGAAGACGGCTACTCGCTGCAGGACATGCAGATCTGGGATACGGCCGGGCGGCTGGCGCTGTGGGGCCGGCAGACGGTGGCGCTCTACGCGTGATCGCCGCGGCGGCGACCGCGCCTGCTGGTCAGTGCGCGCGCCGGCGCCGACAATAGCGCCAATCCTCGCCACGCCTGCCCGATGACTGCCGACGACCGCGACTCCCTGCGCCAGGACCTGCGTGCGCGCCGCCGCGCGCTCACCGCGCCCGTGCGCCTGGCCGCCGCCGATGCGCTGGCGCAGCGGCTGCTGGACTTGCCGTTCGCGCCGCAGCACGGCCATGTCGGCGGCTACTGGGCCATGGATGGCGAGATCGCGCTGCACCGCTGGCAACTGTCGCTGCCGGACACGGTGCAGTACTGCCTGCCGGTGCTCAGCGGCGACACCCTGCGCTTCGCGCCGTGGCGTCCCGGGCAGCCGCTGCACGCCAACCGCTACGGCATTCCCGAGCCCGACGTCGACCCGGCCACGACCCTGGCGCCGGCGCAGATGGCGCTGGTGGTGACGCCGCTGGTCGGCTTCGACACCGCCGGCGGCCGCCTGGGCATGGGGGGCGGCTGGTATGATCGCAGCTTCGCTTTCCGCCAGCGGCAGGCTCCGCCGCCCTGGCTGGTCGGGGCCGCCTTCGACGCGCAACAGGTCGCGGCCTTGCCGCTCGCCGCCTGGGACGTGGCGCTGGACGCGGTCTGCACCGAATCCCTCACCCTGTCGACCGCGCACGATTTCCCCGCATGACCGCACGCACCCGCTATTGGCTGATGAAGTCCGAACCGGACGCCTTCTCGATCGACGACCTGCAGCGGGTCGGCACCGAACCCTGGAACGGCGTGCGCAACTACCAGGCGCGCAATTTCATGCGCGACGGCATGAAGGTCGGCGACGGCATCCTGTTCTACCACTCCAACTGCAAGGTGCCGGGCATTGTCGGCGTGGCGCGCGTGGCCAGCCAGGCCTACCCCGACGCCACCCAGTTCGACCCGTCCTCCGACTACCACGACCCCAAGGCCACCCCGGAGCAGCCGCGCTGGTATCTGGTGGACGTGGCGTTCGAACGCAAGCTGACGCGCACCATCGCCCTGGACGAGATCAAGCAGCACGCCGACGCGCTGGGCGAGGGCTTCCCCCTGGTCGCCCGCGGCAACCGCCTGTCGGTGTTCCCGGTCAGCGCCGCGCAGTGGAAGCTGCTGCTTTCGCTCGAATAGCCGGGATTCGGGATTGGGGATTGGGGATTTGCCTCCCAGCCCACCCGTCTGCCGCTTCAACGAATCCCCAATCCCGAATCCCCACTCCCGAGCTCTTCCAATGTCAGACGCCAAACGCCTTGCCGCCGAGAAAGCCATCGACTACGTCCAGGACGGCATGATCGTCGGCGTCGGCACCGGCTCCACCGTCGCCTATTTCATCGACGCGCTCGGCCGCATCGGCCACCGCATCAAGGGCGCGGTGTCCAGTTCCGAGCAGAGCACCGCGCGCCTGCGCCAGCACGGCATCGAGGTGCTGGACCTGAACCACACCGGCAACCTGTCGCTGTACGTGGACGGCGCCGACGAGTGCGATCCGAACAAGTGCCTGATCAAGGGCGGCGGCGCCGCGCTGACCCGCGAGAAGATCATCGCCGAGGCCAGCGAGCGCTTCATCTGCATCGTCGACCCGAGCAAGCAGGTGCAGACCCTGGGTGCGTTCCCGCTGCCGATCGAGGTGATCCCGATGGCGCGCAGCCTGGTCGCCCGCGAGATCCTGGCGCGCACCGGCGGCCAGCCGGTGTGGCGCGACGGCGTGATCACCGACAACGGCAACGTGGTGCTGGACGTGCACCACCTGTCGATCACCGACCCGGTGGCGCTGGAGCGCGAACTGAACCAGATCCCGGGCGTGGTCTGCGTCGGCCTGTTCGCGCGCCGCCCGGCCGACGTGGTGATCGTCGGTGGCGAGCCGCCGCGCGTCTTTTGACGCGCGCTGGCGCGCGCGTGGGATTGGGGAGTCGGGATTGGGGATTCGTAAAAGCGTGGATCCCTGGCTTTCACGAATCCCCCAATCTCCAATCACCAATCCCCGCTCTTGACGCCACGCGCACCATGCAACAAGGTGCGCGCTGTCTTCCTCTTGCCCTGGCCCCGCCCATGTCCCTCTTCCGCGCGTTCGGCGTCCTTCTCCTGCTCGCCCTCAGTGGCTGCGCCAGCGCCGGCGACCATTGGGTGGAACTGGGCGGGCACCGCTACCAGGTCGAGCTGGCGCAGAACGACGCCACCCGCGCGCGCGGGCTGATGTTCCGCGACCAGATGGACGCCGACCACGGCATGCTGTTCATCCACGACCGCGAGGAACCGCAGGCGTACTGGATGAAGAACACCAAGATCCCGCTGGACATCCTGTACTTCGACAACCAGCGCAAGCTGGTGGCGCAGCAGCGCGACGTGCCGCCGTGCTCGGCCGGCGACGCCTGCCCGCCCTACCCGAGCAACGCGCCGGCGCGCTACGTGCTCGAACTCAACGCCGGCCAGGCCGAGCAGTTGAAGCTGCAGGACGGCACCGAACTGCGCTTCGGCCCCGGGATTCCGCAGGGCCACTGATCCCCCCGCCGTGCCGGTGGGGGTCGGGAAAACGCCCCGCCACCACGGCGCTGAACCCGACACCGCTGTCGGGAACCGCCGGACTTGATCGGGCTCGGCTTTGCCGCCAGTCTTGGGCCATGGCCGCCCGATTGACATTGCCGAGCTGGAATACCCTAGCCGCTCTGGACGACGATGCCCTGCCGCTGCTGGCGACCGCACTGCTGATCGCCCGCGACGAGTATCCGGAACTTGATGCCGCCCATTACGACACCCTGGCGCAGAGCCACGCCGACCACCTGCGTCACGAGGTGGCGACAATCGAGCAGTGGCCGCTGAAGATGGCGGCGATCAATCGCCACCTGTTCGAAGAGCTGGGCTATACCGGCAACCACGACGAGTATTACGACCCGCGCAACAGCTACATGAACCAGGTGTTCGAGCGGCGCCTGGGCAACCCGATCTCGCTGGCGCTGGTGCAGATGGAAGTGGCGCGGCGCCTGGACATCCCGCTCGACGGCGTGTCCTTCCCCGGGCATTTCCTGGTGCGCCTGCCGGTGGACGACGGCCTGCTGGTGATGGACCCGTTCAACGGCGGGCGCCCGCTGGCGGTGGAGGAACTGCGCGAGCGCGCGCGGCCGCACATGGGCGGCGAAAGCCCGGACGACCGCGCCCTGCTGCAGATCCTGGACCCGGCACCGCATCGCGCGATCCTCGCCCGTGTCCTGCGCAACCTGCACGGCCTGTATGCCGAACGCGACGAGTGGGACCGCGCCGCGCGCAGCGCCGACCGCGTACTCAAGCTGATGCCGGACCAGCCCGAAGCCCTGCGCGACCGCGGCATGGCCTACCTGCAGATGGACTACGTGCCCGGCGCGCGCCGCGACCTGGGCCGCTACCTGCAACTGAACCCCGAGGCCTCCGACGCCCTGCCGATCCGCGAGCGCCTGGTGGAACTGAGCGCCCGCGCGCAGCGGATGCACTGACGGCGGGGATTCGGGATTCGGGATGAGCCGCCTGCGGCGGTGGAAAGCCGGGATCGCAAGAACCAACCTGCGGCTGTTGAACGCCGGAACTCGGGATTTGGACGTGCCATGCAGTGTGGCGTCGCTGTAAGCGCTCCACACCGTCACGGGCTTCTTTGAGGCGCGCGCAACCCGCGTCGTCAACGCATCGCCACTGTGGGAGGGGCTTCAGCCCCGACGCGACAATGGCGGACGGGTGGGAACTGAAGCCTCTCCCGCATCACGCCAGTCAGCGGCGCCATCGCGGCAAACGCGATCGCATCGCCCAGACAACCCAGAGAAAGCCGCATCTAAGACATGGATCTCGGGAGCGGAGGCTGCCTTCACTCCCGAATCAGGCATCACCAGCGCCACATCGCGACTGATCCAGGGGAACGAAGCCGCATCTACCAGCAGGAAAAAAGGCGGAACCGGGCTCCAACGAATCCCCAATCCCGACTCCCCAATCCCGGCCTCACTCCATCTCGACCATCTCGAAATCGTCCTTGGTCACGCCGCAGTCCGGGCAGGTCCAGGTGTCGGGCACGTCTTCCCAGCGGGTGCCGGGGGCGATGCCTTCTTCCGGCAGGCCGTCGGCCTCGTTGTAGATGAACCCGCAGACGACGCACATCCAGGTGCGATAGGTGGTGGCGGTGGCGTCGCTCATTGGATAATCGCAGGTCACAGTCGGACGGAACGGCATTGTCCCATCGCCGTCGACGCATCGGAAGGCTTGGCCATGAACGCATCCCCGGCGCCGCGCGGCGTGTACCTGATCACTCCCGACGAAGCCGATGGCGCGCGCCTGCTGGCACGGGTGGCACCGCTGCTGGACCAGGGCGTGACCTGGCTGCAGTACCGCAACAAACGCGCCGATGCCGCGCAACGGCAGCAGCAGGCCGCGGCACTGCAGGCGCTGTGCGCGCAAGCCGGGGTGCCGCTGATCGTCAACGACGACGTCGCCCTGGCGCAGGCGGTGGGCGCGGCCGGCGTGCACCTGGGCGAGGACGACGGCGACCTGGCCGCCGCGCGCGCCACGCTCGGGCCGCAGGCGCTGATCGGCGCGTCCTGCTACGACGACCTGGCGCTGGCCCGCAGCGCCGCGGCCGCCGGCGCCAGCTACGTCGCCTTCGGCGCGTTCTTCCCCACCCGCAGCAAGGTCACCACGCGCCGCGCCACGCCCACGTTGTTGCACGAGGCCGCGGCACTGGGTCTGCCGCGCGTGGCGATCGGCGGCCTCACCCCGGACAACGCGCGCCCGCTGGTGGCGGCCGGCGCCGACCTGCTGGCGGTGATCAGCGGCGTATTCGATGCGTCCAATCCACGCACGGCGCTGGCTGCGTACCGCGCCTGTTTCGACTGAGGCACGGGACCTAGCGCCTTCCTTCTCCCACCGGGACCATGCGCCCTTCTCGGGGGAAGGTGCCCCGAAGTGGTGGATGAGGGTACGGGCGCAGCCTCATGCACCCGGACATCGCGCGTCGCTGCGCGCCGGACCCTCACCCCAACCCCTCTCCCGATGGGAGAGGGGCTTAGCGTTTCCCTTCTCCCTTTGGGAGAAGGTGCCCCGCAGGGGTGGATGAGGGTACGGCGAAGCCTCGTGCACCAAGACATCGCGCGTCGCTGCGCGCCGGACCCTCACCCCACCCCCTCTCCCGATGGGAGAGGGACTTAGCGCTTCCGTTCTCCCTTTGGGAGAAGGTGCCCCGCAGGGGCGGATGAGGGTGCGGGCGAAACCTCGCGCACCAAGACATCGCGCGTCGCTGCACGCCGGACCCTCACCCCAACCCCTCCCCCGGCGGGAGAGGGGCTAGCGCTTGAGCGTAGACGGCAAATCACGGCGTGGCGCCGAGCGCGGCGGATCGACGACATGGCGCATGCCGGCGGCAGCCGCGACAATAGACGGCCTCGCTCCGTGCCCGGCCGATCGGCCTGGCCAGCATCGCCAAGGATTTCCGCTCATGAACCATTCCCGCTCGCACGCCCTGTTCGCCCAAGCGCAATCGCTGATTCCCGGCGGCGTCAATTCGCCGGTGCGCGCTTTCAAGTCGGTCGGCGGCGAGCCGTTCTTCGTGCAGCGCGCCGATGGTCCGTACCTGTACGACGTCGACGGCAACCGCTACATCGACTACGTGGGCTCGTGGGGGCCGATGATCGCCGGCCACAACCACCCGGCGGTGCGCGAGGCGGTGCAGCGCGCGATCGGCGACGGGCTGTCGTTCGGCGCGCCGTGTCCGGCCGAGGTGACGATGGCACAGACCATTACCCGGCTGGTGCCGTCCTGCGAGATGGTGCGCATGGTCAACTCCGGCACCGAGGCCACGCTGTCGGCGGTGCGCCTGGCGCGCGGCGCCACCGGGCGCAACCGCATCGTCAAGTTCGAAGGTTGCTACCACGGCCACGGCGACTCGTTCCTGGTCAAGGCCGGCAGCGGCATGCTGACCTTGGGCGTGCCGACCTCGCCGGGCGTGCCGGCGGGCCTGAGCGAACTCACCGCCACTCTGGCCTACAACGACGCCGAGGGCGCCACCGCGCTGTTCGAGCGGATCGGCCACGAGATCGCCGCGGTCATCATCGAACCGGTGGTCGGCAACGCCAACTGCATTCCGCCGCGGCCGGGCTATCTGCAGCACCTGCGCGAGCTGTGCACGCAGCACGGCGCGCTGCTGATCTTCGACGAGGTGATGACCGGTTTCCGCGTCGCCCTGGGCGGCGCGCAGGCGCACTACGGGGTCACCCCGGACCTGACCACCTTCGGCAAGATCATCGGCGGCGGCATGCCGGTGGGCGCCTACGGCGGGCGCGCCGAGCTGATGCGGCAGGTGGCGCCGTCGGGGCCGATCTATCAGGCCGGCACGCTCAGCGGCAACCCGGTGGCGATGGCCGCGGGGCTGGCGATGCTGGAACTGATCCAGGCACCGGGCTTCCACCAGCGCCTGGACACGGCCACCGCGCAGCTGTGCGCCGGGCTGGAAGCCGCCGCGGCGGCGGCCGGCGTGGCGGTCACCACCAACCAGGTCGGGGCCATGTTCGGGCTGTTCTTCACCACCGAGAAGGTCGAGACCTATGCGCAGGCCACCGCCTGCGACACCGCTGCGTTCAACCGTTTCTTCCACGCGATGCTGGAGCGCGGCGTGTTCCTGGCGCCCTCGGCCTACGAGGCCGGCTTCGTCTCCAGTGCGCACGACCAGGGCGTGCTGGACGCCACCCTGGCCGCGGCGCGCGAGGCATTCGCAGTGGTCGCCGCCGGCTGAGATGCCGGCGCCACGACTATGGCATGACGACAACGCACGGCGCCGATGGCTGGCGCCGCGACGCTGTGCTGGATCAGCCGAATACGAACTTGCCCTTCATCACCGCCCAGTGCCCCGGGAACGAACAGAAGAAGGTGTAGTCGCCGCCCTTGCTGAGCTTGGCGGTGGAGAACTTGACCGTGTCCGACTGCCCCGCGCCGATCACCTTGGTGTGGGCGATGATCCGCGGATCGTTCTTGGGCAGGTAGCTGTCGGCCAGGCTGGAGCTGGTGCCGGCACTGGCCACCGCCTGGAAATCCGGGGTCTTGGTCAGCACCCAGTTGTGGCCCATCACCGCGGCGGCGAGCTTGCCGCTGTGCTTGAGCGTCACCGCCACCTCGGTGCAATCGGCCGCGACCTTGATCTGGGTCTGGTCGAAGGACATCTGGTCGGTGCCGGTGATGGTCACCGCGCAGGTCTTGGCCCAGGCGGCAGGCGCGAACGCGAGGCCGGACAGGACGAGCAGCAGGGACGGAAACTTGGTGTTCAAGGCGGATTCCTCGGCAAGAAAGACAGGTTTGCGCCACGGCAGATCATGCGTGCGGCGATGTGCCCCGACTGTCCACTCGCGCGTAACGGCTTGTCAACGACAAGCGATGGCGCATTGCATCATCGACACGCGCTGCCGCGCGCGGCGACGAGCGCGAAACGCGGCTCGATCGGCGCAGCTCCCTCGCCACGTTCACTGCGCTTGCAGCCAGCCACGCAGGCGCACGCATGTCCGCCATGATCCGCGCGCGGCCGGCCCTGCTGCTGCTCGATTTCGATGGGGTGCTGGCGCGCTACACGCGCGCCGCGCGCATCGCCGCGCTGGCCGCGCACTGCCGATGCGAGGCGGCGCAGGTGCGCGAGGTACTGTTCGGCTCCGGGCTGGAGACCGCCTACGACGGCGGCGAACTGGACACCGCCAGCTACCTGCAGCGGCTGAGCGTGGGCCTGGGCGCCCAGGTGGATGCGACTGCATGGATCGCTGCGCGGGTGGCGGCCACGCGCGCCGATGCCGGCGTGGTCGCGCAGGTGCTGGCGTTGGCCGAGCGCGTGGCCGTCGGCGTGCTGACCAACAACGGCGCGCTGATGGCACAGGCGCTGCCGCAGATCGTGCCGGCGCTGTTCCCGCTGCTGCACGGGCGCGTGCTGTGCAGCGGCAGCCTGGGCGGGCGCAAGCCGGACGCGGCGGTGTACCGGCAGGCGCTGGCCCACTTCGGTGTCGCGCCACGGCAGGCACTGTTCATCGACGACCTGTTCGTCAACGTGCGCGGCGCCCGCGCGATCGGCATGGCCGCGGAAACCGCCAGCGGCGCACGCGCCCTGCGCCGCGCGCTGGCGCGGCACGGGCTGGGTTGAACTGCTGGGTCAGCGCGCGGCGAGGTAGGCGCGCAGCGCGCTGCGCAACCGCGCCAGGCCTTCGCCCAGTTCGGCATCGGTGAGATTCAGCGCCGGTACGAAGCGCAGCACGTCCGGCCCGGCCTGCAAGGTCAGCACGCCGTGCGCGGCGGCGTGGTCGAGGATCGTCCCGGCCTGCCCGGCATGCGCCGGATTCAACACCGCACCGAGCATCAGGCCGCGGCCGCGCACCTGCGAGAACAACCTGAACTCCTCGTCGAGCGCCGCCAGGCCCTTGCGCAGCGCCGCCGACTGCCGCGACACGTTGGCGGCGATCGCCGTCGAGGCCAGCTTGCGCAGCGCCACCCGCGCCACCGCCGCGGCGAGCGGGTTGCCGCCGAAGGTGGTGCCGTGCGCGCCGAACTGCATGGTCTCGGCGACCTTCGGCCCGGCCAGCAGCGCGCCGATCGGGAAACCGCCGCCCAGCGCCTTGGCCAGGGTCACGATGTCCGGCGTCACCTGGTCCTGCCAGTGCGCGAACAGGGTGCCGGTGCGACCCATGCCGCACTGGATCTCGTCCAGCACCAGCAGCGCGCCGTGGTGGTCGCACAGCGCCCGCACCTGCGCCAGGAAGCCCGGCGCCGCCGGCATCACCCCGCCCTCGCCCTGCACCGGCTCCAGCATCACCGCGGCCACGTCGCCGGCGGCCATCGCCGTTTCCAGCTGCACGATGTCGTTGAAGTCGACGTAGCGGAAACCGCCGGGCAGCGGCTCGTAGCCTTCCTGGTACTTGGGCTGCGCGGTGGCGGTCACCGCCGCCAGGGTGCGGCCGTGGAAGCTGCCGCGGAAGGTGACGATCACCCGCCGCTGCGGCGGGCGGCCCTGGGCGGTGGCCCATTTGCGCACCAGCTTGATCGCCGCCTCGTTGGCTTCGGCTCCGGAATTGCACAGGAACGCCTTGTGCGCGAAGCGCGAGGCCACCACCAGTTCCTCGACCAGGCGCAGCGGCGGCTCGCTGTAGAACACGTTGCTGGTGTGCCACAGCTTGCCGGCCTGCTCGAGCAGCGCCGCCTGCAGGTCCGGATCGTTGTGGCCGAGCCCGCACACGGCGATGCCGGCGGACAGGTCGATGTAGTCGCGTCCCTCGCTGTCCCAGACCCGGGCGCCCTGGCCGCGCTCCAGCACCAGTTGGCGCGGACGGTAGATCGGCAGGCTGTAGCGTTGACCGAGGGCGATCAGCTCCGCGGCGGAAGAAGCGGTCATCGAGGCAGTCCTGCGGGGAAAGCGCCGATTATAGAGACCGCCGCGGCAGGCGCGGCGGTCGGACCGCGACCGCCGGCGCAACGCGGCGCCGGCCCGCCGCGACGGACACACGCTCGCGCGCCGCCGGCGACGGCGCGGCGGCGGCAGCGCTGGCTGTGCTTACCAGACGCCGGTGTTGGGCATCGATGCCCACGGTTCGGCCGGGGCCAGCGCCTCGCCCTTCTGCAGCAGTTCGATCGAGATCAGGTCGGGGCTGCGCACGAAGGCCATGCGCCCGTCGCGCGGCGGCCGGTTGATGGTCACGCCGAGCGACTGCAGGTGCGCGCAGAGGGCATAGATGTCGTCGACCTCGAAGGCCAGGTGGCCGAAATTGCGGGCGCTGCCGTAGTCCTCGTCCGAGCCCCAGTTGTAGGTCAGTTCGACCTCGGCCTCCGGGTTCTCCGGGGCGCCGAAGTACACCAGGGTGAACTTGCCGGCTTCGTTGTCGATGCGGCGGGTCTCGTGCAGGCCCAGGCCTTCGGTGAAGAATTTGCTGGTCTTCTCCAGGTCGTGGACGCGGATCATGGCGTGCAGGTATTTCATCGTGACAACTCCGATGGTGGGGGGATGGGGCGCGCGCGGAACTGCGGCGGCGCGCGGAGAGGACGCATAGGGTAGCGCCGGCGCCGTGCAGGCATGGCGACGCCGCGGCAGCACCGGTTCAGCGGAAATAGCAGGCCTTCAGTGGCAGCGCCGCCGCGCCCACCGCACTGGCATCGGCGGTGGCGGCGGCCGGCAGCAGCACCGGCAACGGCCGCGCCTGGCCGCGGCGCGGCTGGTTGTCGATGCGCACGTGCGGAATCAGCCGCGTCGCCAGTTCGCGCGGCATGCGCCCGCCGAACACCACCGCCTGCGGATCGAAGATCGCCACGATCGCCGACACGATCAGCGACAGGCCCGGCGCCACCCGTGCGATCCAGCGCTCGATCGCCGGCCACGTCGGATCGTAGGCCGCCAGCAGCGCGCGGATGTCGGGCAGCGCGATGCCGTCCTCCGCCAGCAACTGCCGCAACAGCTCCAGCGTGCCGCGCTCCAGCCCCTGCTGCGGCAGCATGCCGGCGAACTCGCCGGCGTTGCCGTGCGCCCCGCGCAGGCAGGCGCCATCGATCACCACGCCGCCGCCCAGGCCGTAGTTGAAGTGCAGGTAGGCGAAATCGCGGTATTGGCGGCCGATGCCGAGCAGGCTCTCGCCCGCCGCCGCCACCGTGCCGTCGTTGTCCACCCACACCGGCAAGCCCAGCGCCTCGGCCAGCCAGTCGCCGATCGACAGCTGGCCCAGCGCGCGCAGTGGCTCGGGCGGGTTCATGTGCACGCCGTCCTCGACGAAGAAGCCGGTCATCGCCACGCCCGCGCCCAGGCGCGGACCGAGCCCGGCGCCGGCCGCCGCCGTCAGCGCGGCGTCGGCCTCGCGCAGTTGCGCCAGCAGGGCGGCCGGCTCGGTCGAGCGCAGCGCATGCTCGGCGGTGGCGCGGATCTGCCCGCTGAAATCCAGCAGCGCCAGCGACAGCGCATCGGTGGCGATCGCATAACCGACGGTATGGCCGTAGCCGGGGTTGAGCGCGATGCCCGCGCCCGGCTTGCCGCGGCCCGCGTGCGCCAGCGAGGCGCCGATCGCGACCAGGCCGCGCTCGGCCAGCGCATCGACCAGGCGCACCGCCGATTGCACGGTCAGCCCGGTGCTGCGGCTGAGATCGGCGCGGGTGGCGGTGCCGGCCAGGCGCAGGCGATCGAGCATGTGCCGCTCGTTGTCGCTGAGATCGGCATGGATGGCGTGGCGGGACTCGGGAAGGCGCGGCAGGGCGACGGCGACTGGAGCGGGCATGGGCGGCGGTGGCATGAAGACCCCGGCAGCATAGCCGCGCCGCGCTTGGTCATTGCGGCACCGACCGCGATCGGATGGAACAGAGCGTCTTTGCAGCGCGCCGCCACCCGCACGCAGCGCGTTGCGATCGCGGCCTCCCAGCGTCCGGAACGCGGCGCCGCGTCGCATCTGCCGCGCGCCCGCCACCAGCGGGTCTCAATCCAGGAACAGATCCGGCAACAGTGGCTGCGAGGGATCCAGCGCATAGCCGGACAGATCGTGCACGCCGGCCTCGGCCAGCACTGCGTCGTCGATCAGGAATTGGCCGTAGAAACCGGCGGCCGGCCGGGTCAGCACGGCGTGCGCGGCATCGGCCATGATCTCCGGGCGGCGGCCGTTGCCGGCCTCGACGCCAGGGATCATGTTCAACGCCTCGGTGGCGATCAGCGTGCGCGGCCACAGCGCATTGACGGCAACGCCTTGCGGGCCGAACTCGCCGGCCAGGCCCAGGGTGACGAAGCTCATGCCCATCTTGGCCAGGGTGTAGCCGGTATGCGGCGCCCACCACTTCGGATCCAGCGACGGCGGCGGCGCCAGGGTCAGGATGTGCGGGTTGGCGCTGCGCAGCAGATGCGGCAGGCACGCCTGCGCGCACAGGAAACTGCCGCGCGCGTTGACCTGCTGCATCAGGTCGAAGCGCTTCATCGGCGTCTCCAGCGCCCCGCGCAGCCAGATCGCGCTGGCGTTGTTGACCAGGATGTCGATGCCGCCGAAGGCCGCGACCGTCGCCGCCACCGCCGCGCGCACCTGCTCCTCTTCGCGGATGTCGCACTTCAGCGCCAGCGCGCGCCCACCGGCCGCCTCCACCGCCGCTGCCGCGCTGTGGATGGTGCCAGGCAGCTTGGGATTGGGCACCGCCGACTTCGCCGCGATCGCCACATTGGCACCGTCGCGCGCCGCCCGCAGCGCGATCGCCAGCCCGATGCCGCGCGAGGCGCCGGTGATGAAGAGGGTTTTGCCTTGTAAGGTCACGGGATTGGGGAGTCGGGATTGGAGATTCGCCAAAGCTTAGCGCCTTGCTGTCCCCACCAGGGCAGGGTCAGGCGCCACCATGCGCCGTTGCCAATCCCCAATCCCGAATCCCCAATCCCCAATCCCGGCCTCTCAGGGCTTCGGCCCCTGCCCCTCGTTGTCTTCCCACTTGAGCAGGCGCCGGGTGACGAAGCGGTACACCGGCTTGCCGCTGGCGAACCACAGGTCGCGCACCCAGGAATGGCGCTTGAGCAGGCGCCGTTCGACCGGGGTCAGGGCGTGGGCGCAGTACATGCGCTTGTGCTTGAGCAGGTGGCGCAGGTCCTCGCGCGCCAGCAGGCGCATCCAGCGCGCGCGCGGTGCGCCGCGCACGGCGAGCTGGAAGTCGATCAACGCCGGGCTGCCGTCTTCCAGCACCAGCCAGTTCGCCTCCTTGGCCAGATCGTTGTGCGCCACGCCGCGCCGGTGCACCTGCTGCAGCAGGCGCCGCGCGGCGCGGAAATAGGCCAGGTCACCACGTGGCGGCCGCTGGTACATCGCCGCGCCGTCCAGGTAGCTGCGATCCAGGAAGGTGCCGTCCCAGCCGCGCAGTTGCGGCGTCGCCGGCATGCCGTCCAGGTGACGCAGGGCGAGCGCCTCGCGCCGCGCCAGCCACCACGCCGGCAGCCGCAGCCACCAGGGCGAGGCGGTGAGGTCGCGGCGGACGAAGCGCGCCTCGCCCTCGCCCAGCAGCAGGATGCGGCCGAAGCTGTCGGCCTTGAGGATGTGCACGGTGCGGGACGCGGGGGCAGGCATCCGGCCAGTGTAAACGTGCCCTGCCGTTTGCGAGGCGGGTCGGGCCCGTCGCACCTTTGTCCCTGCCGGCAGCGCGCCGTTCGCCGCGGCGTCACACGATCTCGCCGAAAGCGTCCGGCGCTCGGGCGATGCCGCAGGCTAAGCTTGCGGCCGATCCACGCGACAGCGCCCCCATGAGCTCCAACGACCTGTTTCTGCTGTTCACCGCGCTCTTCAGCGTCATCGCCCTGGTCCTGCTGATCGTGGCACGCCCCAAGCTGCATCCGCTGCTGGCGCTGCTGCTGGTGTCGCTGGTCGCCGGCCTGGTGGTCGGCATGCCGATGGACGCGCTGCTGCACGCCGTCGCCACGGGCGCGGGCAAGACCCTGGGGGCGGTCGGCCTGGTGGTGGCGCTGGGCGCGATGCTCGGCAAACTGCTGGCCCAGGCAGGCGTGACCGACACGCTGGCCAACGCGATCCTGCGCCGCGCGTCGCCGCGCGCGCTGCCCTGGGCCATGGCAGGCGTCGCCTTCATCGTCGGCATCCCGATGTTCTTCGAAGTCGGCCTGGTGATCCTGCTGCCGCTGATCTTCGGCGTGGCCCGCAAGCTGCAAGCGGATCGTCAGGTCAACGGCTCGGCCTATGCCTACGTGGGCGTCCCGGTCATCGCCGCCCTCGCCGCGATGCACGGCATGGTGCCGCCGCATCCCGGTCCGCTCACGGCCATCGCCACGCTGGGGACCAGCGTGGGCGCCACCATGCTCTACGGCTTCATCGCGGCCATTCCGGCCATCGTCCTGGCCGGACCGCTGTACGGCCGCTATATCGCGCGGCACATCCAGGCCGAACCGGATGCCGCACTGCTGGCGCAGTACGCGTCGGCCGACGCCGCGGACGGTGGCGCGTCCGCACCACGTACGCCGCCGGCCTTCGGCCTGGGCGTACTGGCGGCGCTGGCGCCGGCCCTGCTGATGCTGTGCCATGCGGTGGCCGAGATGCTGTTGCGCAAGGACTCGGCGGTGCTGCATGCCACCGCCTTCGTCGGCCACCCCATCGTGGCGATGCTGCTCGGGGTGCTGTTCGCACAGGTCGCGTTGCGGCCGGGAACACCGGCCGCACTGCGCAAGACCCTGGGCGACAGCGTCAAGCCGGTCGCCGGCGTGCTGCTGATCATCGCCGGCGGCGGCGCCTTCCAGCAGGTGCTCACCGATGCGCACGTGGGCGATGCGATCGTGCACATGAGCCAGCAGTTGGCGCTGTCGCCGCTGCTGCTGGGTTGGCTGATCTCGATGCTGCTGTCGGTGTCCACCGGCTCGGCCACCGTCGGCGTGGTCGGCGCCGCCGGGCTGCTGGCGCCGCTCGGCAGCGCCGAGCCCACGCTCAACCTGCCGTTGCTGGCGCTGTCCATCGGCTGCGGCTCGCTGTTCTTCAACTACGCCAACCATGCCGGCTTCTGGCTGGTGAAGGAGTCCTTCGGCATGAGCATGGGCGAGGCGACCAAGACGATCTCGGTGGTGCAGTCCATCGTGGCGCTGGTGGGGCTGGGGATGGTGCTGTTGCTGAACCTGCTGCCGCCGTTGGCGTGACCCGCGGCGACGGTCTCGCCGCCTCGCCGTCGCCCGGCGGCAGCGCAGGCAGGCCCAGGGACCGGTCACGATCGGCAGCGCGGTCGCGTGCACGGACGGTCATCGTGCTCCCTCTATAATCGCCCGATGAATGCCTCATGGACCGATGCCACGCTGGAGTGGATCGCAGCACACCCCGTCCTGGCCGGCGCGGTCATCTTCGCCATCGCGTTCTGCGATGCGGTCATCATCCTCGGCACGCTGGTGCCGGCGCTGCCGTTGCTGTTCGCGATCGGCGTGCTGATCGGCCTGGGCCAGATCTCCGGCCCGTATGCGGTGATCAGCGCCGCGCTCGGCGCGCTGATCGGCGATGCGGTCAGCTACTGGGTCGGCTACCGCTGGGGCCATCAGCTGCGCAACTATTGGCCGTTCAAGCGCTACCCGCAGTTGCTCGACCGCGGCGAGGCGATGTTCCGCCGCAACGCCTTCAAGAGCATCCTGGTGGCGCGCTATGTCGGCGCCATCCGTCCGTTCGTGCCGGCGGTGGCGGGCATGATGAAGATGCCGCTGCGGCGCTATCTGCTGCCCAGCAGCGTGGCCGCGGTGACCTGGGCGCTGCTGTTCCTGGGCCCGGGCTGGCTGTTGGGCCAGGCCTACGACGCAGTCGCCGCGGTCGCCGGCCGCCTGTTCCTGGTCGTGGGCCTGCTGGCGCTGGCGCTGGGCCTGGTGTGGGCCATCGTGCTGTACGGCTACCGCTGGTCGGCCGGGCACATGGACGCGCTGCTGGCGCGCGGCCTGGATTGGTCGCGCCGGCATCCGGTGCTGGGCCGTTACTCGATCGCGGTGTTCGATCCGCAGCGGCGCGAGTCGGTGCCGCTGGCGATGCTGGCGGTGATGCTGCTGGCGCTGGGCTGGGGCTGGTTCGCGCTGCTGATGGTGGTGGTGGCGCACGGCGAGCCGCTGCGCCTGGACCTGGCCGTGCACGACCTGATGCTGGCCTTGCGCAACCCGCTGGCCGACTACCCGATGACCGCGCTGGCCTCGCTGGGCAACTGGCAGGTGCTGGTGCCGCCGACCGCGCTGGGCCTGCTCTACCTGGCCTGGCGCCGGCGCTGGATGGCCGCGGCGCACTGGCTGGCGGCGCTGGCCTTCGGCCTGGCGCTGACCAAGCTGCTCGGCGCCACCGTGCACGTGGTGCGCCCGCCGGCGGCCAGCAGCGGCTTCGGCTTCCCCTCGGTGGCGGTGACCATGGCCACGATCAGCTTCGGCTTCTTCGCGGTGCTGATCGCCCGCGAACTGCCCGGGCGCTCGCGGGTGTGGCCGTACCTGCTGTCGGGCGCGGTGGTGACCCTGATCGGCTTCGCCCGCCTGTACCTGGGCGCGCACTGGCTCAGCGACGTGGTCGGCGGCATGCTGTTCGGCATCTTCTGGCTGCTGGTGCTGGGCATCGCCTACCGCCGCCGCTTCAACCGCGGGTTCTGGATGAAGCCGCTGGCCTGGCTGTTCTACGGCGGCTTCGCGATTGCGGCGCTGTGGTACGCGCCGCGCCAGCTGGAACGCAAGCTGGCCAAGTTCGAACCGCCGCCGCCGCAGCTGACGCAGTTGGCCGACGCGGCCTGGTGGCAGCACGACTGGCGCACCTTGCCATCGCGGCGCAACGAGTTCGACGACGACCAGCGCTGGCCGCTGGACATCCAGGTGGCCGGGCCGCTGGCGCCGCTGCAGCGCCAGCTCGAAGCGGCCGGCTGGCGCGTGCAGCCGCAGGCCGGCTGGCAGCAGGCGCTGCAGTTGCTCGACTACAAGGCCACGCCGGCGCAGGTGCCGGTGCTGCCGGCGACGCTGGACACGCGGGTGGAATCGCTGCTGATGCTGCGCCCCGGACCGAATCCGGACGAGTTGTACGCGCTGCGCCTGTGGCCAGCGCCGGCCCGCCTGCAGCCGGGCAACGTGCCGCTGTGGCTGGGCAGCGCGCAAAGCCTGCGCTACGAACGCCACTTCAACCTGATCGGCTTGTGGCGCCCGCTGCGCGGCGCCGATCCGGCGCTCAACGCAGTGACCGAGGCGCTGCACGCGCTGCCCACGCGCAAGGACATGCACCGCCGCAGCGAGATCCCGGTGCTGCTGGTGCGCAGCGACGACGAGGCTCCGCCGTCGCCCTGAACGACGGCGGCAACGCGGGCCGCGATGGCGCACGCGCAGGCGACTCACGGTTGACGCGACCCGCCACTGGCGCAGGCGCGTCGCCGTCCCGCTACTTCACCTCGACCCGGACCGAACGCGAGTCGGTGGCCCGATCTTCCCAGTGCCGGGCGTAGAGGAGATCGATCGTACCGCTGCCGTGCTCGGTGGCCTTGAAGGTGTAGGTGACATTGCTGGGGCAGCCCATCCGGCCGGCGGCGCAGGCCGTGCCCGGTGCATGTTCGATGTCGAGCAGCGACAGCGACGCGGGCAGACTGCGCAAGGCCCAGGCGCTGCCGGTCGAGCCGTTCTCGGACAGGGTGATGGCGAACAGTTGGCCGCGCTGCAGGGCGAATGGCTTCATCGACGGCGTCAGGCAGGTCTTGGGCGACACCTGATCGGCATTGCCGGTCACCAGGGCGATGGCGCCGCGCGGGCAATCGGCCTGGCCAGTGGTGGCAGCGGCGGTGGTGCCGGGCGGCTCGGCGGCGACGGCCGGCAGGCTCGCGGCGCCGCCGGCGGACAGCAACAACAGCAGGAAGGAACGCCTCATACGAAGTCCTCGATCGTGCGTGGATAGGACGTCAGGCCGCCAGGGCGGGATGCCGTGCCGGCAGCCGGGCGGCCGCCGATCGCTGCCAAGCGTCGCCTGCGCCTGCTAGCGGCGCGCTGAATGCCGTGCGTGGGCGCCTTCGCTGCCCCATCGAGGCAGTGCGCGGCGATCGTGTCGGATGGGGGCATCCTGGCGCGAGGCCGCGCAGAGCTCGGGCCGCCCTGCCCTGCGATGCGTCGTGCAGGCGAGGACGGCGCTACCGCCCTCGCCTGGCTCGCTCAGGGAATCCAGGCCAGCAACTGATCCAGCCGCGCGTGCGGGTCGTCTTCCTGCAGCAGCGACAGGCGCTGGCGTTCGTCCAGCGGCAGCAGTTCGGCCATGCGCCAGCCGACCCAGGCGGCCTGGTCGAGCTGGCGCGGACCGGCCAGCGGATACACCGCGGCGGCCTGGTCGAGGATGCTGTCGAGCACGGTCGCCAACAGCGCGTGCTGCGGACGCAGTTCGTCGTCGCCGTCGGCTTCGCGCCATTCCACGTCGCCGACCACCAGGCCGTTGTCGCGGACCCGGCTGCGCAGCACGTGGAAGCGCCGCGCACCGCGCAGGCTCAGCACCAGCACGCCGTCGGCGCCGACATCGAAGTCGACGATGCGCGCCTCGGTGCCGAACGCCGCTGGCACCGCCGGGGCGCCGGTCTCGCTGCCGTCCAGGATCAGGCACACGCCGAAGCCGCTGTCGGTGCGCCCGCACTCGCGGACCAGGTCCAGGTAGCGGCGCTCGAACACCCGCAGCTTGATCGAGGCGCCAGGCAGCAGGACTGCGTGCAGCGGGAACAGCGGCAGCGTGGTCCGCTGCGGGCTCACGCGCCGGCTCCGCCGTGCCCGGCGAGACTCATTGCAGCGCCGCCAGGAAGCGCCGCGGCGCCCCGTCGAAACCGCCGTTGGACATGAACACCACGTGGTCGCCGGCGCGCGCCTGCGCCTGCAGCGCAGCCAGCAAGGCGTCCACGTCGGGCGCCGCGCAGGCATCCCCGCGCACCGCAGCGATCACCTTGCCGGCATCCCAGGCCAGCTCCGGGCGCTGCAGGAACACCACCGCGTCGGCGGCCTCCAGCGACGGCGCCAGCGCTTCGGCATGCGCGCCCAGCCGCATCGAATTGCTGCGCGGCTCCATCGCCACCACGATGCGCGCCGCGCCGACCTTGGCGCGCAGGCCTTCCAGCGTGGTGCGGATGGCGGTGGGATGGTGGGCGAAGTCGTCGTACACGGTGATGCCCTGCGCCTGGCCGAGCACCTCCAGGCGCCGCTTGACGCTGCGAAAGCGCGCCAGCGCCGGCATCACCTGCGCCGGTGCCACGCCCACCGCATGGGCGGCGGCCAGCGCGGCCAGCGCGTTCATCACGTTGTGGCGGCCGAGCAGCGGCCAGTCCACCTCGCCCAGTTCGCGGCCCTGGTGCAGCACCGCGAAACGGCTGCCGTCGGCGGCGAGCAGGCGTGCGCTCCACTCGAAGGCCGGATCGAAGCCGAAGCGCTCGACCGGGGTCCAGCAGCCCATCGCCAGCACCTCGCGCAGGTGCGCGTCCTCGCCGTTGACGATCAGCCGGCCGCGGTGCGGCACCGTCCGCACCAGGTGGTGGAACTGGCGCTGGATCGCGGCGACGTCGGGGAAGATGTCGGCGTGGTCGTACTCGAGGTTGTTGAGGATCGCCACCAGCGGCCGGTAGTGCACGAACTTGCTGCGCTTGTCGAAGAACGCGGTGTCGTACTCGTCGGCCTCCACAACGAAGAGCGGCCGTTCCGAAAGGTCCGGCCCCTGCTCCCCTGCTCCCTCCGGGACAAGGTGGCGCGCAGCGCCGGATGCGGGTTCGGCAACGGCACGCCCCAGCCGCGCGGACACGCCGAAGTCCTCGGCCACCCCGCCGATCAGGAAACCCGGTTCGCGCCCGGCGGCCTGCAGCAGCCAGGTCAGGATGCTGGTGGTGGTGGTCTTGCCGTGGGTACCGGCCACCGCCAGGGTGTCGCGCCCCGGCAGCACCTGCTCGCTCAGCCATTGCGCGCCGGAGGTGTAGGCGCGCCCGGCGTCGAGCACCGCTTCCACGGCCGCATTGCCACGCGACAACGCGTTGCCGACGATCACCTGGTCGCAGTCCGCGGCGATGTGCTCGGGCAGGTAACCCTGCTTCAGCGCGATGCCAAGGTGTTCCAACTGCGTGGACATCGGCGGATAGATCGCCTGGTCGCTGCCCTCGACCGCATGGCCGAGTTCGCGCGCCAGCGCGGCGACACCGCCCATGAACGTACCGGCGATGCCGAGAATATGGATCTTGCTCATGGCCCGATTGTCGCCGATCCCCCGGCGCACGCAAACCAGCGACGTGCCGACAGTTGGCGGCGACAGGCCCCGCGCGGGACCGCTTCGGGGCAAGCGCGCCGCTGCGCCGTCAAGTAGGGAATCCCCCACATCGGCTGGGTAAAGTTCCCGATAGGCAAGTCGGGAGCCGACGCCGAGAATGAACGGGCCAGCCTCGACACCCTGTGGTTCTACTCCCCAAGAGACCATCCCCAAGGGAGCTCATGTCGTGGGGCCCTGAGCAAGCCCGCTCGCTGGCACTTTTTTTATCGACCCTGGCCCCATGGCAAGCGGCATGCGCGCCCACGGTCGATCACTCGCTGTGCGGCGGCGGGAGACAAGCTTACCTTCGTAGGAGCGGCTTCAGCCGCGATGGGCTTTCCCGGAAATGCCCGTCGCGGCTGAAGCCGCTCCTACGGGCGTTGCGCGTCGTGAACGGGGACGCGCAATCGTCGGGATCCCGCACCGTCTGCACGTCCGGCGCCCGTCGCGGGCGCCGGCGTGCCAAGCCGCCTCAGCGGCCGATCGCCGCCAGGATGCGGGCGAGCACCTCGTCCAGCGAGCCGACACCATCCACTCGCGCCAGCGTGCCGCGCTTGTCGTAGAAGCCGATCACCGGCGCGGTCGAATCGGTGTAGACCTGCAGGCGCTTGCGCACCGACTCGGGGTTGTCGTCCTCGCGGCCTTCGGCCTTGGCGCGGCCGGCGATGCGCTCGACCAGCAGTTCGTTGGCCACGTCCAACTGCACCACCGCGTCCAGCGGCTGGCCGAGCTTGGCCAGCAGTTCGTCCAGCGCGCCGGCCTGGGCCAGGTTGCGCGGGTAGCCGTCGAGGATGAAGCCGTTGCGCACGTCGTCGCGGCCCAGGCGCGATTCGAGCATGCCCAGCAGGATGTCGTCGGAAACCAGATCGCCGCGCGCCATCACTTCCTTGGCCTGCACGCCCAGCGGGGTGCCGGCGGCGACTTCGGCGCGCAGCAGATCGCCGGTGGAGATGTGCGGGATCTGCAGCTTGTCCTTCAGGCGGGCCGCCTGCGTGCCCTTGCCCGATCCGGGCGGTCCCAACAGAACCAATCGCATCAACCTGACTCCTCGAGGAAAGTACCGTGCGCGGCCGGCGGCGTTAGACTCGGGGGCCACGCCTGCGCTGCACCGCAAGATCCCCAGCTTACCGCATCCAGGCAATGTCCCGGCAATGTCCTCACCCCAGGAGCGAACCCCGACCATGGCCCAAGGCACCCTGCTGTACGCCCAGTCCGGCGGCGTCACCGCCGTCATCAACGCCAGCGCCGCCGCCGTCATCGGCGAAGCGCGGGCGCGCAAGGTCAAGGTGCTGGCCGCGCGCAACGGCATCCTCGGCGCGCTGCGCGAGGACCTGATCGACACCTCCAAGGAGTCGGCGGCGGCGATCGCCGCGCTGGCCCACACCCCCGGTGGCGCGTTCGGCTCGTGCCGCTACAAGCTCAAGTCGCTGGAGGCCGACCGCGCCAAGTACGAGCGTCTGCTGCAGGTGCTGCAGGCACACGACGTGCGCTACTTCCTCTACAACGGCGGCAACGATTCGGCCGACACCGCGTGGAAGGTGTCGCAGCTGGCGCAGGCGTTCGGCTACCCGCTGCACTGCATCGGCGTGCCCAAGACCATCGACAACGACCTGGCAGTCACCGACACCTGCCCGGGCTTCGGCTCGGCCGCCAAGTACACCGCGGTGTCGGTGCGCGAGGCGGCGCTGGACGTGGCGGCGATGGCCGAGACCTCGACCAAGGTATTTGTCTACGAAGCCATGGGCCGCCATGCCGGCTGGCTGGCCGCCGCCGCCGGCCTGGCCGCGCAATCGCCGGACGACGCGCCGCAGATCATCCTGTTCCCCGAACGCGCCTACGACGAGGCCGCGTTCCTGGCGCAGGTGCGCAAGGTGGTGGACAGGGTCGGCTGGTGCGTGGTGGTGGCCAGCGAGGGCATCCAGACCGCCGACGGGCGCTTCGTCGCCGATGCCGGCGGCGGCACCGACGCGTTCGGGCACAGCCAGCTCGGCGGCGTGGCGTCCTACCTGGCCGGCAAGGTCAAGGCCGAACTGGGCTACAAGGTGCATTGGACCCTGCCCGACTACCTGCAGCGTTCGGCGCGCCACATCGCTTCGCGCACCGACTGGGAGCAGGCGCAGGCGGTCGGCAAGGCCGCGGTGCAGTTCGCACTGAAGGGCATGAACGCGGTGATGCCGGCGATCGTGCGCAGCAGCGACGCGCCGTACCGCTGGAAGATCGAGGCCGCGCCGCTGGCCAAGGTCGCCAACCACGAGAAGAAGATGCCGGCCGGCTTCCTGCGCAAGGACGGTTTCGGCATCACCGAGAAGGCACGCCGCTACCTGCAGCCGCTGATCCGCGGCGAAGCGCCGCTGCCCTACGGCACGGATGGCCTGCCCAAGTACGTGGCACTGAAGAACGTGGCGGTGAAGAAGAAGCTGCCGGCCTGGGAGGGCTGACAACGCGCGCGCACGCCCCCCTGTGCCGCGACCGGCGCGCGCCGGTGCGCGGCACGCTGCGGGACAGGCGCCAACGCCTGAAGCGCGGCGACGGAGGCATGGCAGACCCCACTCGCTCACCACGCGCTGGCACGACGGCACGCGTGCCAGCGCCCCCACAAAGTCCGAGATGGCCGGCATGCACGGCGGCAAGCGCGAAGACCGCACCAGCGAGAGTCCCACGATGGGCTTCGATTGGCACAGCGACACCATCACGCGCGCGACGCCGGTGGATGGGCGCTACAGCAACACGCAGAACGTGCGTCGTTTTCTCGTTGCGGCATGTGGCGACGGCTTCGCCTTCGATCGCGCGTTCATGGCCTGGATCAGGAATGGCGTCGCCAAGACCATGGGCGACGTCGCCGACGCATGGCAGCGGCGGCACATCGGCACGACGTCAGCCGATGAGACGGGCGGTCACACACCGCATGCGCCGGATCGGCAACCAAATAGCGCGACGCGCCACGCCGGGGAGCCTGGCCTGAGCGCCGATTGACGCACGCGTCGATACCTCACGTCCGCCGGCGCGGGCCGTGTCACCGCAGCTCCGTTCTCGTCGCGTACACACGCTGCCGCAGTCGCGACCGTGCCGCCCCGCCGTGCAGGCGAGACGCCGGGCCCAGCCAACCCGCCCGCTCAGCGGCAGGCCTTGCCTTCCACGGTCATCTGCGCGGTGAACTGCGGCACCTGCGCGACCTTGCCGGCGGCCGCCTGCTGCTTGGCCTCCTCCAGATAGATGCGCGACTGGCCCTGGCCATCGCGTTCGGTATTCAGTGCGACCGGCTTGCGCCACACCCGCACCACCGCCTGCTGCGACGGACAGGCCGCGCTGGGCACGCGGATCAGATCGTTGAACTTCCAGCCGGTGGCCTCGCTGGGCTTGGCCTGGTCGAACTCGACCAGCTTGGCGCGCGGCTGGCAGGTGGAGCTGCTGCGCACGGCGGAGAAACGGTAGGGCTGCGCCGCATCGCCGGTGTACTCGCCCTCGAAGCGCACGCAGGCCTCGGGGATCTGGCGAATGGTGTGGACCACGCCTACCGCCTGCGGCGCGCTGGCCGGGCGCTGCAACTCGGGGGTCGGGTCGGCGGCCGCCGCGGCCAGCGGCGCCAGCGCGCACAGGGCGATGGCTAGGATCGAGGCGCGTGCGCGCAGCCGCGGGGAAATCGTCGATTGCATCGGAAGGCTCCTGGGAAGCGATGCGCCACGCTGCCATGCGCAGACTGAACCGGACGCCAAAAGTGCGACGCCCTGCCTGGTCGCTGGCGGCATCACGGAGCCAGGCGCATACTCGCCCACGTTCAGGCCAGATGACATTGCGATACGCACCAGCGGCGCGCGTTGTGGCCGCGGAGTCGTTGCATGCTTCAGCTCCTACGGTGTGATCCCTCGGTATGTCCAGCGCTTGGGCGCCATCCACATCCTTGGGAGGGGTCATGTTGGAACGATATGCGGTCACCGTGGCACTGGCGTGCGCGGCTCTGGCGGTGCTCTACGGCATCGTCTCCACGCGCTGGATCCTGGCGCAGCCTGCCGGCAACGAACGCATGCGGCAGATCGCCGATGCGATCCAGGAAGGCGCCCGCGCCTACCTCAACCGCCAGTACCTGACCATCGCCATCGCCGGCGTGGTGTTGCTGGTGCTGGTCGGCGTGTTCCTGAGCTGGTACACCGCCGGGGGCTTTGCGATCGGCGCGGTGCTGTCCGGGGTCGCCGGCTACATCGGCATGAACCTGTCGGTGCGCGCCAACGTGCGCACCGCCGAGGCGGCGCGACGCGGGCTGGCGCCGGCCATGGCGGTGGCGTTCCGCGGCGGCGCGATCACCGGCATGCTGGTGGTGGGCCTGGGCCTGATCGGCGTGGCCGGCTACTACGGCCTGCTGCAGTGGCTGGGCCACAGCGTCGGCGACAGCCTGCATGCGCTGGTCGGCCTGGCCTTCGGCAGTTCGCTGATCTCAATCTTCGCGCGCCTGGGCGGCGGCATCTTCACCAAGGGCGCGGACGTCGGCGCGGACCTGGTCGGCAAGGTCGAGGCCGGCATTCCCGAAGACGACCCGCGCAACCCGGCGGTGATCGCCGACAACGTCGGCGACAACGTCGGCGACTGCGCCGGCATGGCCGCCGACCTGTTCGAAACCTATGCGGTCACGGTGATCGCGACGATGCTGCTGGGCGGGCTGATGGCGGCCGAGGCCGGGCGCAACGCGGTGCTGTATCCGCTGGTGCTGGGTGGGGTCTCGATCGTCGCCTCGATCGTCGGCACCTTCTTCGTGCGCGTGCGCCCGGGCGGTTCGATCATGGGCGCGCTGTACAAGGGCGTGGTGGTCTCGGCGGTGCTGGCGGCACTGGCGTTCTGGCCGGTGACCCAGCAGCTGATGGGCGACACCGCCGCCGGTGCCGGCAAGCTCTACGGCTGCGCGCTGATCGGCCTGGTGCTGACCGGGCTGATCGTGTGGATCACCGAGTACTACACCGGCACCCAGTACAAGCCGGTGCAGCATGTGGCCCAGGCCAGCACCACCGGCCACGGCACCAACATCATCGCCGGGCTCGGCATCTCGATGAAGTCCACCGCGCTGCCGGTGGTCGCGGTGTGCGCGGCGATCTGGGGCGCGTTCGCGTTGTCGGGCCTGTACGGCATCGCCATCGCCGCCACCGCGATGCTGTCGATGGCCGGCATGATCGTGGCGCTGGATGCGTACGGCCCGATCACCGACAACGCCGGCGGCATCGCCGAAATGGCCGAACTGCCGCCGGAGGTGCGCGCGGTCACCGATCCGCTGGACGCGGTCGGCAATACCACCAAGGCCGTGACCAAGGGCTATGCGATCGGCTCGGCGGCGCTGGCGGCGCTGGTGCTGTTCGCCGACTACACCCACAACCTGCGCGCCGCGCATCCCACCGACACCTTCGCCTTCGACCTGTCCGACCACACGGTGATCATCGGCCTGCTGATCGGCGGCCTGATCCCCTACCTGTTCGGCGCGATGGCGATGGAAGCGGTGGGCCGTGCCGCCGGCGCAGTGGTGGAGGAAGTCCGGCGGCAGTTCCGCGAGATCCCCGGAATCATGCAGGGCACCGGCAAGCCGCAGTACGACCGCGCGGTGGACATGCTGACCCGCTCGGCGATCCGCGAAATGATCGTGCCGTCGCTGCTGCCGGTGGCGGTGCCGATCGTGGTCGGCCTGTTGCTGGGCCCGCGCGCGCTCGGCGGCCTGCTGATCGGCACCATCGTCACCGGCCTGTTCGTGGCGATCTCCATGACCACCGGCGGCGGCGCCTGGGACAACGCCAAGAAGTACATCGAGGACGGCCATTTCGGTGGCAAGGGCAGCGAGGCGCACAAGGCCGCAGTGACCGGCGACACCGTCGGCGACCCGTACAAGGACACGGCCGGGCCGGCGATCAATCCGCTGATCAAGATCATCAACATCGTGGCGCTGCTGCTGGTGCCGCTGCTGTAGCCGGGGACAGCGGGCGCCGGCGCATGCCGACGCCCGCTGCGCAGGACGCGCTTGGCTACAGGCAGTCGATCAGGCCGTCGTTGATGCTGCGCTCGCTGCGCGGCAGCGGCGCGAACAGCGGCCGCTCGCCCGACAGCGCCACGTACAGCGCGTGCAGCCGGGTCTGCGGTTGCAGCGGCGTGCGGCAATGCCACAGCCGCGCATCGACCACCACCCGGCCGCTGTCCGGCTCGATGCTGGCCTCGCTGGCGCCGAAGCTCCAGATGCACTCGCCGATCACCCCGTCGCGCTGGCGCACCGAGCAGCGATAGCGCAGCGGCCGGTAGTCGCTGTAGTCGCCCTCGCAGAAGGTGTCGCCGCACAGCTGGTCGAAGTCGTGCGCCAGCCGTTGCTCCAGGTCGGCGAACGCCTCCCAGCCCTCGCCGGGTGCCGGGTAGTCCATCGCATCCACGTAGGTCGGTTGCGCCTGCTGTGCCTGCGCAGCGCCGCAGGCCAGGACCAGCACCGCCAGCAGCGGCCACATCGATCGCCGGATTCCATTCATCGTCTTGCTCCGTGGTGGGGGACAGTGGCCACAGGATCGCCGCCGCCCGTTGCCGGCACCATCGGACTGCGCCCCATGCGGGCCGGTATGGAGTCCGAAACCGCTGTAGGAATCCTCCGAACGGGCGTGCGCTGCATTGCAACAGCCAACCGACTAGAATGCCTGCCTCTTTAGAAGCCACTCCACTGGAGCTAGCGCATGGGTCTGGAACTGGTCACCTCCGGCAAGAACCTGCCGGAAGAAATCAACGTCGTCATCGAAATCCCCAAGGATTCCGAACCGGTCAAGTACGAAGTGGACAAGGCCAGCGGCGCCATCTTCGTCGACCGCATCCTTTCCACCCCGATGCGCTATCCCTGCAACTACGGCTACGTGCCCAACACCCTGTGCGGCGACGGCGACCCGGCCGACGTGCTGGTGGTGCTGCCGCTGCCGCTGGTGCCCGGCTGCGTGGTGCGCTGCCGCCCGGTCGGCGTGCTGAAGATGAGCGACGAGGCCGGCAGCGACGAGAAGATCCTGGCGGTGCCGGTGGCCAAGGTGTTCCAGGGCTATGCGCACATCGAGGACATCACCCAGGTGTCCGGCCACTGGATGGAGCGCATCGGCCACTTCTTCGAGCACTACAAGGACCTGGAGAAGGGCAAGTGGGTCAAGCTCGACGGCTGGGGCAACGCCGAAGAGGCCAAGCGCATCCTGCGCGAGTCCGTGACCCGTTTCGAAGCCGGCGCCTGAGCCGCTCGCCGTGGCGGGGCCCTGCCCCGCCGTGGCTGACCTGTTTCACGTTTTGCCGTTGCCGGGGCGCCGCCCATCGGGGTTTGCGGTACATTGCGCCATGGCATCACCGAGCCCGGTCCGTCCGCGACCCGGCTCTTCTTGGGGGACAGTCTCTTGCGCATCCTGTTCGTCGGCGACGAAGCCAGCCTTCCGTCCGAAGTCACTGAATACATTCGCGATCTTGGCGAGGACTGGCAGGTCCAGAGCGTCGCCGACGGCAATGCCGCCATCGCCGCGGCGGCCACCGTGCGCCTGGATGCGGTGATCGCCGCGCCGACGCTGCCGGACCTGACCACCGCCACCCTGCTCGGCCAGATCCGCACGCTGAGCCCGGAAACCATCCGCATCGCCTTGATCGAGGCCGAGCAGAGCAACCGTGCGCCGCCGGCGCGGATCATCGGCGTGGCGCACCGGTTCCTGCCGCTGCCGCTGTCGCCGGAGATGCTGCTGGAGGCGGTCACCAGCCTGGAGGAGCTGCAGGAACTGCTGGGCAACCCGCGCCTGCGTTCCAGCATCGGCCGCATCGAGAAGCTGCCCTCGCCGCCGCATCTGTACCTGAGCCTGATGCACGCGCTGGAGCAGGACGAAGGCAGCAACGCTGCCGACCTGGCCAAGCTGGTCTCGGCCGACCCGGCGATCGCGGCCAAGGTGCTGCAGCTGTGCAATTCGGCGTTCTTCTCCAACGGCCGCACCATTTCCGACCTGCGCACCGCCGTGACCCGCCTGGGCACCGCCACCCTGCGCGACCTGGTCCTAGCCAGCGAAGTGTTCTCGGTGCAGGCGCTGTCCAACGCCGAGCGCAACGCGCTGCAGCAGCGCTCGCTGCTGGCGTCCAAGCTGGCCGCGAAGATGCTGCCGACCTCCAGCGTCGAGCTGGGGTCGACCGCGGCACTGCTGGCCGACATCGGCCTGCTGTTGCCGGGCGTGCGCGACGAGCGCGAGCCACCCACCGGTGACGACGACACCCGGCCGGGCCATGCCGAGGCCGGTGCCTACCTGCTCGGCCTGTGGGGCCTGCCGATGCCGATCATCGAAGCGGTGGCCTTCCATCGCCAGCCGCAGCGTTCCAGCACCCGCAGCTTCTGGGTCACCGGCGCGGTGCACGTGGCGATGGCGCTGGCCAGCGGCTCGGAGGTCGACGAGGAGTACCTGGCCAAGACCGGCATGCTCGGCAAGTTGCCGACCTGGCGCGAGCAGGCCGAGAACCTGATGGGGCTGACCTCGGCCTGAGCCCGAACGTGGTGCGCGCGGCTTGCCGCCGTGCGCGCCGAATGGCGCTTGTGCACCTCGCCGGCGTCCTCGCTGCCGTTGGTCCGCTGTTTTCGGCGTATCTCGCCGGCATCGCGGCCCGCCAATGGGCCAATCCGCAAGACGGTCCGCCGCGCGCCCCTGCAGCGCGACGACGGCACCATCGCGAGTCGGGGCGAGACCGCCCCAGCGAGCGCGCAGCGGCCGCGAGAGGAGCGGCTTCAGGGCATCCCGCGACGACGCGCGAAGCGCGCTATCGCAGGCGCGGCTTCAGGGCGCCTCTAATAACCTAAGGACGTGTCCGTAGGAGCGGCTTCAGCCGCGACGCGGGCGTTCCCGGTAAAGCCCGTCGGGGCTGAAGCCGCTCCTACGACAGCGACAGCCGGTGCTTGCAGCGGCCCTGATGCCGTGATCGTCGGCACGCGCTGCCAAGCCAAGCGCCTCCATCGCCAGCAGTCCCCGGGCCATAGCAGCGACGCGCACGCCAGGATGCGCCGGCCATACGCCGCGCCACGGTTCGCCAACCGCCTGCCTGCCGCCCAGCACGCCACCTCACAGGCGCCGCGCAGGCACAAAAAAAGACGGGCCTTGCGGCCCGTCTTCGTGTCACGCCAACAGCTCGATCAGAAGCGCTGGGTGTACTTCATGTACACGTAGCGACCGATGTCGAAGCCGCCGTAGTAGGCGAAGCTGCTGTCCGGGGCCGAGTACATCAGCGGACCGCGGTGGTCGAACACGTTGTTCGCACCGATGGCGATCGTCGCGTCCCACGGCGCCTTCCAGTTGACCTGCAGGTCGTGGAAGGTGTTGGCGCCGGTGTGACGCAGCGGATCGGATTCGCCGTTGGCGAAGTGGTCCGGCGCATCGCAGTAGTCCGTGGCGCGCGAGATGCAGCTTTCCTTCATGCCGGAGTAGTAGCGCAGGGTGTAGTTCACACCGAAGTCGCCCATCGTCCAGTTCACGCCCAGGTTGGAGCGCACACGGAAGATGCCCGGCGTGCCGACGCTGCCGATGGTGATGTTGTCGCCCGCCTGATTCTGGCCGGCTTCGTCGTACTTGCTGACGTAGCTGGTCTGCCAGTCGATCATGATCTTGCCGAACGCCATTTCCGGCAGACGGTAGCGGATGCCCAGATCGTAGCCTTCGGTCTCCATCTGGCCGAGGTTGGCCACGCCGTAGGTCATCGCCGAGATATGGCCGTCGGCGGCACGGGTCACGCCGGCGCAGCGCTCGGCATTGCCCAGCACGTAGCAGTCGCGCAGGATGCGGTCCACGCTATCGGCGATGATCATGTCCTTGATCTCGTAGCGGTACCAATCCAGCGAGATGTCCAGGCCCTGCACCCAGCGCGGGCTCCACACCAGACCGGCGGTCTTGCTGGTGGAGGTCTCCGGCTTCAGGTTCGGGTTGGAGCCGCTGATGAACTCGTCCGGGGTCTGGCAAGGAAGGGTCGAACACGGCACGTAGCCCTGGCCCAGCTGGGTGTAGCCGACCGGCACGCCGGCGGCGCTGCACGCCGCATTGCCGTTGACGCTGTTCGGTGCGCCCACGCCGCACGGATCGATGTACGACTCGAAGCTGCTGTTCAGGCCGCCGTACAGATCGCTGATCGTCGGCGCGCGGAAGCCCTCGGCGTAGGTGCCGCGGACCAGCAGCTCGTCGATCGGCTTCCAGGTGAAGCCGAACTTGGAGTTCACCGTGTCGCCGAAGTTGCTGTAGTCGGAGTAGCGGCTGGCCAGGTTCAGGGTCAGCTGCTTGGCGAACGCCATGTCGGCCAGGATCGGCACGTTCAACTCGAGGTAGAACTCGTCCAGATCGTAGTTGCCGGCAGTGGTCTTGGCGCCCAGGCCGGTGCTCTCACCCGACTGCGCGAAGGCATCCGGCGAGAAGCGGCCTTCTTCCTTGCGGTGCTCGTAGCCGACCGCGATGCCGAGATCGCCCGCCGGCAGCGTCGCCAGCGTGCCGCTCAGGTTGGCGGTGTAGCTGGTGGTCTTGGTCAGGCCGGTGTCGGTGAAGTACGGGAACAGGAAGGCCTGGGTGTCCGCATCGGCCAGCGAGCCCGGGCCGGCCACGCCATACGGCAGCAGCGGGTTCCACGGACGGCAGGCGCTCAGCGGCACCGGCGCGGCGGCGGTACCGCACTGGGCGACGCCGTTGGCATTGATGAAGGACGAACCCAGCGCCTGGCGCGAGGCGATCAGACTCATGTCGCCGTGCCCGGTCTTGGTGCTCTCGTTGCGGTTCCACAGCGCACCGACGTCCCAGTCCCAGCTCTTGTCGGCGAACTCGAAGGAGCCGCTGATGGTCGGCGCGAAGCGCGTGGTCTTCAGCTTGCTCTCGGTGGTGCGCGGCACTTCCCACAGGCGGCGGCGGAAGTCGACGTCCTGGCCGATCGGGTTGAACGCGCTGTCGCCGGCCAGCGGGGTGCCGAACCTGACGGAGTCGTATGGGTAGCCGGCGATCTGCTGATCGGTGGTGCGCTCGTTGTAGAGCACGTCGGCGTTGAAGACGATGGAGTCGGTCAGGTCGTAGTTGGCGTTGGCGAACACCGACTTCCGCTCGATGCCGGTCTGCACCATCATCTGCTGGTTGGAGTTGGCGTACTCAGCCGGGGTCAGCGGATGGTAATCGGCCGGGTTGTTCGGGTTGCCGCCCGGGTTCAGGGTCTGCCACACCGCCGTTTCCGGATCCGAGCAGTCCACGGTCAGCGGGTTGCACCAGCTGCCGTTCTGGCTGATCGGGCTCCAGCCGCTCGGCGTGGAGTTCGGGCCACGGCTGCCGTCGCGGCTGAACCAACGGTTCTTGGCGAACACCGGATCCTGCTTGGAGTACTCGGCGGTCAGCGCCACGCCACCGCGCTCGCCCTGGGTGCCGATGGTGAAAGAGTACTGCGAGGTCTTGCCGTCGCCTTCGCCGAACTGGCCGAACTCGGCCGAGGCCTCGGCGCCGTCGAAGCGCTTGCGGGTGATGACGTTGACCACGCCGGCGATGGCATCGGAGCCGTAGATCGACGAGGCGCCGTCCTTCAGCACTTCGATGCGCTCGATCGCCGCCATCGGCACCTGGCTCAGGTCCTGCAGGCCCGAGGTGGTGGCGCCCAGGCGCTTGCCGTTCAGCAGCACCAGGGTGCGCTCGGCGCCGAGGTTGCGCAGGTCGACGTAGTAGCCGCCGACATTTTCGCCGGAGGCCAGTGCGTCGGCGCGCGAGATCGCCGGGGAACCGGCCGAGGTCAGGTTCTGCAGCACGTCGGCGACCGAGGTGTAGCCCTGGCGCTCCAGCGCCTGGCGGTCCAGGGTCAGGATCGGCTGCTGGGTTTCGACGTCGGCGCTGCGGATGCGCGAACCGGTGATTTCGATCCGGTCCAGCGTGGTGGTGGACGAGGCGGCGGCTTCTTGCGCGCCGGCAATCGCCGGCGTCAACGCGATCGCGATGCTGGCGGGCAGCAAGCCCAGCCGCACTGCGGGAGTGCGAAGGTTCATCAATCTCTCCAGGGTAACGTTAGGGGCGTGTTAAGACGCCCTCGGCACGTTACGTTCCGGTGAGCGCGGCTGCTTTGCCGCTGCCGCCTGCAGACTTTGCCGATTCTGGCGGGACGGTGGTGCCATGCCGATATTGCGAGGCGGAGACCCCGAAACGCGCACGGAACGCCCGCGCGAAGCTGCAGCAGTTGTCGAACCCGCTGGCGGCGGCCACCTCGCCGATCATCATCGTGGTCTCGCGCAGCAGATCCGCCGCCCGCTCCAGGCGCAGGCGCGCCGACAGCGCCTGAGGGCTTTCCTCGTACAGGCTCTGGAACGTCTTGGACAGGTACCAACCGGAGAAGTTGGTCAGTTCGGCCAGCTCGCTGATCCGCACCACGCGGTCGCGATGGCCGTCCAGATACAGCCGCGCGCGCTGCATGCGCCCGAACACCTGACGCTTGCGCATCCGCGAGCGCCCGGGACAGCGCTGCACGCGGCGCGACAACTCGCCCTGCATGGACGCCAGATGCAGCAGCACCGGCCGCATCGCCAAGGCGTCGCCCGGCCGCGCCGCGGCCTGCCGCCACAAGCGCAGGGCGGTGCGCGTCTCGCGCAACGACAATTCGCCACGCCCGGCATACAAGGTCTCGTCGGCCATCCGCCCCAACGCTTTCAGCGCCTCGCCGTCCAGGCTCAAGCCGATGCACAGGCCATCGCGGTCGGTCTGCAGCAGGGGGCGCGAATCGCGTTCGAAGGCCAGCCACTGGCCGCGGCGCAAGGCGAAACGCCCCTCCTTGGCCTCGATCCAGGCGCTGCCGCGCAACTGCAGCCAGACCGTGAAGGCGTTCGCCGACGCCTGCACGCTGGCCAGTCGGGCTGCGCCCAGGCAGGCGGGACCGGTCGGCGCATCGTCCGCGTCCAGTACCAGCTGTTGTCCATGATCGACCAGGAAAGATTGCCGCATCCAAGCACCTGTTTGACGTAAACCGGTGTGCAGTCTTTGCCGAATGTGGCGACAGGTCAGGAAGGCCTGGCGATATTTGTCCGAAATCGCCACGACGCCCTTACGAACAACTTACGAAACCTATATGTCCTTGCGGATCAACCAGTTGTGCGAAATGGTCGAGAACCATTCCGGTTGCTCGTGCATCCGGATGAAGCCGATCTCGCTGCCGTCCTCGATCGCGAGCGACACATAGGCGTCGCCACTGCGCGGGTCGATGCTGAACCCGTTGACCGCGCTGAAATGGTCGCGATCCAGGCACACGCTGGTGCCGAGGCCGCCGCCGATCCGTGCCAGGCGGCTGGCGCATTCGCCGGTCTGGAACAGGTAATGCACCGCGCCATCGGGCCCCAGCGCCCAACTGCGGTAGCGCCACAGCGATGGCAGGCCGTCGTCCACGGCGCGCACGCTGTCCAAGTCCAGGCTGGCGTCGGCGCGCCACAGGCCGCTGCGTGCGAGCCGGGTGAACAGGATCTGCCCGGTGGCGGGATCGGTGCGGACCTGGGACACGTCCGGCAGGCTCGCCAAGGGCCGCCACGGCACGGCGCGCCGGTCGTACAGCTGCAGGCGGGTGCGCCCGTTCTCGCCCAGCAGCACCAGCAATTGCCCTGGATCGGCGGTGTACAGCGCCTGCAGCGGCTCACCTGCCGGTACCGGCAGGGCCGCCACGCCGCCGGACTGCGGCCGCACCTCGTAGATCGTCGAGGTTCCCTGCGCATCGCGGCCGCTGACCAGCAGCGCCTGGCTGTCGGCCGACCAGGACAGGGGCTGCCGGGTTTCCGGGCGCACGCCCTCGATCAGCCGCAGCGAGGCTGGCTGGGTCACGTCGCCCCACCACAGCGAATAGCTGCCGTCGCGATCGGAGGTGAAGGCGAGTTGGCGTCCGTCCGGCGCAATGCTCGGCTGCCCGTCGCGGCCGGTGGAAGCGAACAACCGCTGGCGCTCGCGGGGCACGTCCGCCGCGCCAGCCGGGATGCGGTACACGGCGAACTGCGGGCGCCGGTGCACGAACGCCAGGCTGCCACCGTCGCGCGCCAGCCGCGGCGCCTGCGCGTCGCTCAGGCCCAGGTCGCGCAGGCGCCGGGTCTGGGTGTCCAGCCGGTACAGCCGGGTCTCGCCATCGACGCGGCGCCCAAACACGATGCCGCGCCCGTCGCGCGCCCAGTCCCAGCCGCGGATCTCGGCGAATTCATGGGTCAGCGGCTCGGCGGTGCCGCCGGCGGCCGGCATCCGCCACAGCCCGCCCATCTGCGGATTGCGTACGAAGGCGATCCACTTGCCGTCCGGCGAGTAGCGCGGCGCGTAATCGAAATCGCCAGCGGCGACCGGATAATCCAATGCCGTCCAGCGGCCGCTCCCCAGATCCAGCACGCGGATGCCACGCGCGGCCGAGCGCCCGTGCATGCTGCCGAACACCAGCCCATGGCCGTCTGGAGTCCAGTCGAAGCTCAACAATTCGCTGTCGTCGCAGCGCGAGACCTCGCGCGCGGGCGTGCGCCCGTCGGCCTGCACCAGCATGACCCGGCACTGCCGCTCCGCGCCGAGCCGGGCGAAGGCAATGCGCGTGCCGTCGGGCGACCAGGCCGGCAGCCGGTCGGACTCGCCGCGAGCCGGGACGCCCAGCGAGCGCGGCGTGGTACTGCCGGCGCCGCCGCTGGTCGGCTGCACCAGCAACTGCGTGCCGTCGCTGCCGATGGCGCGCGCGGCATAGGCCACCTGCGCGCCATCCGGCGACAGCGCCGGCTCCAGCTTGAATCCGGAGGTGGCGGTGATCAGCCGATAGGGCCGCTTGGGGCTGCCCAGCACCCGCTCCTGTTCGGCGCTGTCGGCAGGCATTGGTTCACGGGCGAACCACCACCAGCAGGCCAGCGCCAGAACCAGCATGACGGCCGCACCGGCGGCGGCGGCCAGCCACGGCGGCAGGCGCCGTCGCACGGCGGCAGGCGCCGCCGGCACGCTGGCGGCGGCCGTCGCCGCGACGTCGTCCGCGTCCGTCGTCGAGGCCGCCACCACCTCCGCCTCGACCTCGGCCTCGACGTCAGGCAAGGCCTGCACCGGTGCCACCAGGCGGTAGCCGCTCTTGGCCAGGGTCTCGATGTACACCGGCGCCTCGCCGCGCTCGCCTGCGGCGAAGGCCTTGCGCAACTGGGTGATGGCCTGGGTCACCACATCGTTGGTCGGCTGCGTGTCCGGCCAGACCTGCGCCAACAGCGCCTCGCGCTCCACCACCTGGCCCGGTTGCGCCAGCAACACCCGCAGCACGCCCATCGCCTTGGGCGTGAGCCGTTGCGGTCGGCGCGCGCGTGGCGCATGCACTTCCCGCAAGGACAGCAGCACCAGGCAATCGCCGACCTGCATCCGTTGCGGAAGCGTCGGGGTGGCGAACGATGAGGAAACCATGTTGGACAACAAAGAAAACGCCGTGATGGAAGTGTCGCAGATGCGGCGGCGACGCAGCCACGGGTGGCCCCGCAGTGGAGGCCAACGAGCAAACTCGGCAAAACGAGGCGGCGGATACCGCCAAGCGCGACCTGTCGTCGGATTCTACTCTAGTCGTCGCCGTTGCCACCGCGACGACGCATTCAGGCTCTCTCTCTCCGCCGACGCAATTCACATAATCGCTCCATGACTGCGCGCCCCTGGGCGCGCTTTTTTTACGCCGCGTTCACGCTTTCATGTGACGCGTGACGCTGAGCCCAATCAGGCGCGACACCACCAGCGCGATATACATCACCCCGGCGAACTGTTCGATCATCACCAGTGCCCGCGCGAACGGCTGCACCGGCACCACGTCGTTCAAGCCCACGCCCGACAGCACGCTGAAGCTCAGATACAGCAATTCCATCCAGGTCCGCGGCGAGGCCGCGTCCACGGCCGCCGTGAAGCTGCCCGGCCACCATTGCTGGCACACCGCGAAGACGAACGCGAACGCCCAGGCCAGCAGGGTGAAGGTGGCGCCGGCGGCATAAAGCTCGTCGCGGGTCACCACGTGGTCCTGCAGCATGTAGGCGATCAGGCTGCCGGCCGTATAGAAGTACAGCAGGCTTTCCAGCAACTGCGCCCAGGCGGTCATCGCCGGGTTGCCGAGCAGGGCCGCGGCGATCGACAGCGCCACCGACGGCAGCGCCAGGCAGCAGGCGATCCACAGCGCCGACGGCCCGCGGTTGACCACCCATAACGCCAGCGCCAGCACCACGATGCCGAACGCGCCGAACAGCGCGCGTCCGGCCGCGGTGTCCTCCATCCACGGATACAGCAGCACGCCCAGCAGTTGCACAGCAAGCAACAGTGCGGACGGATGGCGACGCAGCGCGAACGCGTAGCGCAGCATGAGACATTCCCTGTGGCGACCCAGCGCGCATCATAAATGTGCGCCCGCAAGGCGCCGTGGTCATGACCTCGGACGCACGCCGCCCCTGTCGTGCACGTGTGCACTCCAGGCGTGGCGGTGCACAGGCGCACGGGGCCACCGGGCCACGTCAGCGGTCGGCGGACCGCGCCGCCGACCGCTGTGAGTCACTCGGCGCGGTACACCTGCGCGCCAGCCGCCAGGAACTGCGCCGACTTCTCCACCATGCCGGCATGCAAGGCCGCCTCGGCGTCGACGCCGTGTTCGGCGGCGTAGTCGCGCACGTCCTGGGTGATCTTCATCGAACAGAAATGCGGCCCGCACATGGAACAGAAGTGCGCCAGCTTGTGCGCGTCCTTGGGCAGGGTCTCGTCGTGGAACTCGCGTGCCTTCTCCGGATCCAGGCCGAGATGGAACTGATCGTCCCAACGGAACTCGAAGCGCGCCTTGGACAAGGCGTTGTCGCGCACCTGCGCGCCGGGATGGCCCTTGGCCAGGTCCGCGGCGTGCGCGGCGATCTTGTAGGCCATGATGCCGTCGCGCACGTCGGCGCGGTTGGGCAGGCCCAGATGCTCCTTGGGCGTGACATAGCACAGCATCGCGGTGCCGAACCAGCCGATCATCGCCGCGCCGATCGCCGAGGTGATGTGGTCGTAGCCAGGCGCGATGTCGGTGGTCAGCGGTCCCAGCGTGTAGAACGGCGCCTCGCCGCATTCGCGCAGCTGCTTGTCCATGTTCTCCTTGATCAACTGCATCGGCACGTGGCCGGGGCCTTCGATCATGGTCTGCACGTCGTGCTTCCAGGCGATCCTGGTCAACTCGCCCAGCGTCTCCAGTTCGCCGAACTGCGCAGCATCGTTGGCGTCGGCGATGCAGCCCGGGCGCAGGCCGTCGCCCAGCGAGAAGGCCACGTCGTAGGCCTTCATGATCTCGCAGATGTCCTCGAAGTGGGTATAGAGGAAGTTCTCGCGATGGTGCGCCAGGCACCACTTGGCCAGGATCGAGCCGCCGCGCGAGACGATGCCGGTGACGCGTTTTGCGGTCAGCGGCACGTAGCGCAGCAGCACCCCGGCATGGATGGTGAAGTAGTCCACGCCCTGCTCGGCCTGCTCGATCAAGGTGTCGCGGAAGATCTCCCAGGTCAGCTCCTCGGCGCGGCCATCCACTTTCTCCAGCGCCTGGTAGATCGGCACGGTGCCGATCGGCACCGGCGAATTGCGCACGATCCATTCGCGGGTCTCGTGGATGTGCTTGCCGGTGGAAAGGTCCATCACCGTATCCCCGCCCCAGCGGATCGCCCACACCAGCTTCTCCACTTCCTCGGCGATGCCGGAACTGACCGCGCTGTTGCCGATGTTGGCGTTGATCTTGGTCAGGAAGTTGCGGCCGATGATCATCGGCTCGCTTTCCGGGTGGTTGATGTTGCACGGCAGGATGGCGCGGCCGCGGGCGATTTCCGCGCGCACGAACTCGGGCGTGATCTGCTGCGGGATGGCGGCGCCGAATCCCTCGCCGGGGTGCTGCACGCGCAGTTGCGCATCGTGTAGGTCCTGCATGCGCTGGTTCTCGCGGATCGCCACGAACTCCATCTCCGGGGTGACGATGCCGCGCCGCGCGTAGTGCATCTGGGTGACGTTGGCGCCATCGCGGGCGCGCCGCGGCAGGCGCCGCGCCGGGAAGCGCACCGCCTGCAGGCGCGCATCGTCCTCGCGCGCGCGACCGAACTGCGAACTCAGCCCGGCCAGCGCGACGCTGTCGCCGCGCTCGGCGATCCAGGCCGCGCGCAACGGCGCCAGGCCGGCGCCGAGATCGATCCGTGCCTGCGGATCGGTATAGGGCCCGGAGGTGTCGTAGACGGTGACCGGGGCGTTCTCCTCGCCGCCGAACACGGTGGGCGTGCGGGTCAGTGCGATCTCGCGCATCGGCACCTGCAGGTCGGCGCGGGAGCCCTGCACGAAGATCTTGCGCGAGCCGGGGATCGGGCGGGTCACCGCCGCGGACAAGGTATCGGTCTGCTGCTGCAGCGGATTGGGTACGGCGTTCATCGGCGTTCGTCCTGGTTCAAGTGACCCGCGGCGGAGGCGGGACGGGTGCGAGCGGACTCGCATCTCGGACGAAGCGGCGGCGCGGGCCCGCCACGCGCGCGCAGGCGCTCGTAGCGGACTTGCGAAGCTTCCCTACGCCGGTATCAACCGGATCAGGTTCGAAGGGACTGTCTCAACCGCGGCCTGCGCCGACGGTACCCCCGCTTCTGCGGCTATTAGACCCGTTTCGGCCGCTGGCCGCCAACCGGCGCGCCTGAACGCCGGCACAGCCGCCATGCGCACGTGTCAGCACCGCCACGCGCCGCGCCGCCGGCGACAAACCGCGGCCACGTGGCCGGCCTAGCCTGCTCGCACAAGCATCAGGGCTCTCTCTCATCGCCGTCGGCGCTGCCGGCGGCATTTTTTGCCCGCGCGCCGCGCGCGCTCACTCGAGTACGTAGGCCACGCGCAGCCCGCCCCAGTGGCGCCCGCGCACCTGCACCGGGACCGACAGGTCGAACAGGATCTGCCCGGTATCGCGCCGGTAGACCTGCAGCAGATAGGGCTCGGTGTGGCGGCCGACGTTGCGGCCGACCCGGTCGCTGAAGATGCGCTTGGTGCGGTTGCCGACCAGATCGCGCGCGCGGTCGCCGCTGAGCGGCTGGCTGAAGCGTAGGTTATGGGTCGGCACGTAGCCGTCGACGTTCGCGCAGATCGCGAACACGATCCACGGATGCGCGGCCAGCAGCGGCTCCTGCAGCGGCGGCAGCAGTTCGTCGCACAGCGCATCGAAGGCGGTGCGGTACTTGGGCGGGTCGACACCCGGGATCGGGACATAGTCGGTGGCGAACAGCGCATCCTCGGCGATGCGCCCACGTGCCAGCGCGGCCTCGAACGCCTGGCCGATCCCGACGGCGGCGGCCCTGGCCAGATCGCGCACCCGCGCATGCCGAGGCTGCCGCATCGGATCGGCCGGCAAGCGGAACAGGTTCACGCAGTCATGCAGGGTCTCGCTGCCGGCCGCCAGGTCGGCGCTGCGCTGCACTACGCGCGCGGCGTGCTCCAGGTTGCTGCGGCTGAGTCCGACCACGTGCTCGACGGCCCGGTCGATGCCGCCGATCTCCCCGCTCTGGGTGGCGATGCGGCCGGCCACCGCGTCCATCGCCGCGCTGGCGCGACCGAGCAGTTCGCCGATGCCGCCCAGCACCTGTTCGGTGCGCTGCGCCGAGGCCGCGCTGTCCTGCAGGGCCGCACCGGTCTCGCCGATGATGCCGCGCACGTCGCGCGCCGCGGTGGCGGCACGTTCGGCCAGTTGCCGGATCTCGGTGGCGACCACCGCGAAGCCGCGCCCGGCCGGGCCGGCGTGCACCGCCTCGATGTTGGCGTTGATCGAGAGGATGTTGGTCTGGAACGCGACCGAATCGATCACTTCGATGACCTGGTTGGCGCGCGCCGAACGCCGCGCCACCTCCTGCATCGCCTGGCCCAGGGTGCGCGCCGCCTCTACGCCCTGGCGTGCGCTGTCGTCGGCGCTGGCCGCCACTGCGATCACCGCGCGCAGGTCGCGATCCATCTCGTGCAACCCCTGCAGCAGTTGCCGGGTGGTGGCCAGCACCGTCTGCAAGGCATCCAGTTGAGTCTGCGATTGCCGCGCCAGTTCGTCGTTCTCGGCGACCACGTGCGGCACGTCGGCGGCGATCTGCAGCGACAGCGCCACCGCCTGGCGGATCGCCTCGGCCAGATTGCCGAAGCCGGCCGACAGGCGCCGCCCCGGCATTGCCTCGGTCTCCTGCGCCGACAGCGGCGTCTGCAGCCCCAGATCCAGATCGCAGCCGGTCAGCCGCTCGCCGACCCGGTCCAGCAGCGCCTGCGCGGCCGCGCCCTCGTGGATCCGTTGCGCCAGCGCCTGCAGCGCCGGGCTGATCGCGCCCTGCGCCTGGCCGGCGCCGAGCAGGGCGACATCGCGCAGCAGCGCCGCGGTTTCCGGATGCGGCAGCGACAGCAGCCAGCCCTGGCCGCCGCGATCGCGATCGCGCTGGTAGCGCACGCGGCGCGTGGGATCGGCTCCCGGCGCCAGCCAACTGCCTTCGGCGTCGACCAGGGCGGTCAGCGGCAGGCCCCAGATCGCCTCGCTGGTGGCGCCGAGCAAGGTCTGCGCGGTCACTCCCAGCAGGTCGAGGGCCGCGCGGTTGGCGGCGCTGATGCGGCCGTCCGGTTCCAGCCGCAGCAGCGCGATCGGGGCGTCCGGCAAGCCGGCAGCGGGTGCGGCATCGACTTCCGGACTGCGTGAGAACAAGGCCATCGTCGTCTCCCTCGGTGCTGCGCCCATGGTATCGGCTCCCACCCTGCTCCCGCAGCCACGGCCGCCGCAACCCGGGATCCTCATCATGCGCCGCCGCGTGACCGGCAGACGCGACAACGACGCAGTCATGACGCCGTCCTCGCGAGGATCGGGATCCATCACGCCACGACGGCGGTCGCGCAGGGCTCGGCGGGATGCGATCCGGCAGGACGCCGGCACCCCGATTCGCTGCGACGCGACGCGCGGTCCCCGCCTCCCCGCCCGCTTGCGCGAAGCCGGCGCACCCACCGTCCACGACTGGAGACGCATCCCCATGGTGTTCCGCATTTCCATCGCCCTGGTGGCGCTGCTGGTCCTGATCGCCGGCATCGCGCCCGGGCCGTTCAATGCGCTGGTGCAGGCGGCACTGGTGGAGGTGGTCCGTGGCGCCGGCTGGATGTACCTGCTGATCGTGTTCCTGACCTTGAGCTTCCTGCTGTACCTGGCCTTCGGCCGCTTCGGCAACTTGCGCATCGGCGGCGAAGACGCCGAACCGGATTTCTCGCGCGGCAGCTGGCTGTCGATGCTGTTCGCCGCGGGCATGGGCATCGGCCTGGTGTTTTGGGGCGCGGCCGAACCGATCTCGCATTTCCTTGCGCCGCCCGAGGGCCTGGCGCCGCAGAGCATGGAGGCCGCGCGCGCATCGATGCGCTATGCGTTCTTCCACTGGGGCCTGCATCCCTGGGCGATCTACGGCCTGATCGGCCTGGCGATGGCCTGGTTCCAGTACAACCGCAACGGCCGCGGCCTGGTCAGCGACATGCTGCAGCCGGTCATCGGCCGCCACCACCGCGGCTGGATCGGACAGAGCGTGAACATCGCCGCCGTGGTCGCCACCGCGGTCGGCGTGGCCACCACGCTGGGCTTCGGCACCATCCAGATCGCCGCCGGCCTGCAACGCGTGTTCGGCGTGCACGCCGGCATCCCGGTGCAGATGGCGGTGATCGCGGTGGCCTTCGTGCTGTACATGGCCTCGACCAGCAGTGGCGTGGAGCGCGGCATCAAGTGGCTGTCCAACTTCAACCTGGCGCTGGCGGCGCTGCTGCTGGCCGCGGTGCTGGTGCTCGGCCCCACCGGCTTCATCTTCGACACCTTCACCACCACGCTGGGCGCCTACCTCAACCAGCTGGTGACGATGAGCCTGCGCATGTCGCCGTTCTCCGGCAGCCGCTGGGTGGCGGACTGGACCATCTTCTACTGGGCGTGGTGGATCGCCTGGGCGCCGTTCGTCGGCGCATTCATCGCCCGCGTCTCGCGCGGCCGCAGCGTGCGCGAATTCGTCGTCGGCGTGGTGCTGGCACCGACCCTGCTCGGCTTCCTGTGGTTCTCGGTGTTCGGCGGCACCGCGCTGTGGTCGCAGTTGTTCGGTCACGTCGACATGCTGCAGGCGCTGCACAACGGCTACGAGACGGTGTTGTTCACGCTGTTCGACAGCCTGCCCGGCTCGCTGCTGCTGTCGAGCGCGGCGCTGTTGCTGCTGATGATCTTCTTCGTCAGCTCCGCCGACTCGGCGGTGCTGGTGCTGGCCAGCATGTCCACCGACGAGGCCGGCGACCCGCCGCTGGCGCGCAAGCTGGTGTGGGGCGTGGCGGTGGCGCTGATCGCCGCGGTGCTGTTGCTGGCCGGCGGCCTGGATGCGCTGCAGGGCATGATCACCATCGCGGCATTGCCGTTCGCCCTGCTGATGGTGTTGGTGATCGTGTCGCTGTACCGCGTGCTCGATGCCGAGTCCAACCGCGAACGCCGCAAGGCGCAGCGCGCGCGGCACATGATCGAGGCCTGGATCGCGCGCGAACAGGCCGCGCAGGCGCAGCGCGACGGCACCGACGCGGCGCCGCCCCGCGAACAGGCATGAACCCCGCCGCGCGCGGTCGGCTTCAGTAGCCGGCGGCCTGCCCGTCCTTGCGGCTTTCCGAGGCGCCGTAGTACACGCCGCTGTCCGGGTCGCGGGCGATCGCCTGGTAGCCGCCGTAGGGACCGTCGGCGAAGATCACCCGGTGACCCTTGCGCATCAGGTCGCGGATGGTGTCATAGGCAAAGCCGGTCTCCAGGTTCAGCTCGCCGCCGTCGCGCATCGCCGTGGCCTGCCCGGTCGGTTCGGTGGAGCCGTCGTGCTGGATCCGAGGCGCGTCGCCGGCCTCCTGCAGGTTCATGTGGAAATCGATGAGGTTCATCAGGATCTGCACGTGGCCCTGCGGCTGCATCGCCCCGCCCATCACGCCGAAGCTCAGCCACGGCTTGCCGTCCTTGGTCACGAACGCGGGGATGATGGTCTGGAACGGACGCTTGCCCGGTGCGTAGCCGTTGGGATGGTCCTTCTGCAGCACGAACATCTCGCCGCGATCCTGCAGGATGAAGCCCAGCCCGGGCGGCGCCATGCCGCTGCCCATGCCGCGGTAGTTGGACTGGATCAGCGACACCATCATGCCGTCGGCATCGGCGACGGTCAGGTAGATGGTGTCGCCCTCTTCCAACTGTTTCGGCGTGCCCGGCTGCACTTCCTTGAGCGCGCGGTCCATCGAGATCAGCGCACGCCGCTGCGCGGCGTAGTCCTTGGAGATCAGCCGCGCCAGCGGCGCCGGCTGGAACGCCGGGTCGGCGTAGAAGCGCGCGCGGTCGGCGAAGGCCAGCTTCTTCGCCTCGGTGAACAGGTGCACGTGCTCGGCCGAGCCGAACGGGATCTTGGAGAAGTCGTAGCCTTCCAGGATGTTGAGCATCTGCAGCGCGGCGATGCCCTGGCTGTTGGGCGGCAGCTCCCACACATCGTAGCCGCGGTAGTTGGTGGACACCGGCTCCACCCATTCGCCATGGTGGCTGGCCAGGTCCTCGTAGCGCAGGAAGCCGCCGTTGGCCTTGAAGTAGGCGTCGATGGTGCGCGCGATCGGCCCCTTGTAGAACGCGTCGCGGCCGCCGTCGGCGATCTGCTGCAAGGTGTTGGCCAGGTTCGGGTTCTTCCACAGCTCGCCCTTGCGCGGGGCGCGGCCATCGATGGTGAACTGCTCCTTGAAGCCGGGGTACTGCGACAGCCGCGGCACCGAGCGGTCCCAGTAGTAGGCGATGGTCTCGGCCACCGGATGGCCGTCGCGGGCGTAGCGGATCGCCGGGGCCAGGTTCTGCGCCATCGTCCTGCGCCCGAAACGCTCGTGCAGCGCGAACCAGCCGTCGACCGCGCCGGGCACCGACACCGGCAGCGGGCCGGTGGCCGGGATCTCCTTCAGCCCGCGGCGCTGGAACTCGGCCAGGGTCAGCGCCTTCGGCGAGCGGCCCGAGCCGTTGTAGCCATAGAGCTTTTGCGTCTTCGGATCCCAGACGATGGCGAACAGGTCGCCGCCGACGCCGTTGCCGGTCGGCTCCATCAGTCCCAGCGCGGCGTTGGCGGCGATCGCCGCATCCACCGCCGAGCCGCCGTCGCGCATGGTCTCCAGCGCGATCTGCGTGGCCAGCGGCTGCGAGGTGGCGGCCATGGCGTGCGGGGCGATCACTTCCGAGCGGGTCGCGAACGGCTGGCCGGTGATGCGGTCGGCGGCCTGCGCCGGCACCGACGTCGCCAGTGCCAGCGCGAGCGCCAGGCGCGCCAGGGAAGGAAGCGAAACGGACATGCGCGGCTCTCCGGAAGAACAGGGGACACCCACCGTACCCGAGTGCGGCCGGCGCCGCCGCGTACACGTGCACAGCGCGCCGTCGGCAAAGGCCGGAGTTCCGCGCAATTGGCGCTTTTCGCCGCCTGCGCCACCTCCGTTTCATGCGTAACCATGCAGCGCTGGCGCGGCTTTCGGCACATTCGCCCACGCACGCCCGCAACACAGTTGACAGTCGCGCAAAGCCCATGGTTATCTCGCTGCATGTTGCAGCGCCACACCCGCCCGAAGTCGACCCTCCAGCCCGCCGCCCTGCGCGCGGACGCTGCGGCGTCGCTCCTCGTACTCGTGCTTATTACCTCGCCCACAAGTGCGGGACGAACCGGCGTGTAAGCGACAAGCAGCCAGGATTCGATCAGACCCCGCACCGGCAACGGCGCGGGGTTTTTCGTTTCAGTGACCGCGAATGCAAGACCCCCCTTCACTCCAACACCGTTCAAGGACATCCGCCCCATGACCAGTTCCGCCCAGCCCACCACCAAGATCGCCATCGTCGGTTACGGCAGCCAGGGCCGCGCGCACGCGCTGAACCTGCGCGAGTCCGGCTTCGACGTCACCATCGGCCTGCGTGCCGGCGGCCCGACCGAATCCAAGGCGCAGGCCGACGGCTTCGTGGTGAAGAGCCCCGCCGAGGCGGTGAAGGACGCCGACCTGGTCGCGGTGCTGACCCCGGACATGGTGCAGAAGAAGCTGTACGAGGAAGTGCTGGCGCCGAACATGCAGCAGGGCGCGTGCCTGCTGTTCGCGCACGGCCTGAACGTGCACTTCGACATGATCAAGCCGCGCGCCGACCTGGACGTGGTGCTGGTCGCGCCCAAGGGTCCGGGCGCGCTGGTGCGCCGCGAGTACGAGATCGGCCGCGGCGTGCCGTGCATCTGGGCGGTGTACCAGGACAAGAGCGGCAAGGCCGAGCAGTTCGCGCTGGAGTACGCCGCCGGCCTGGGCGGGGCGCGCGCCAACCTGATCAAGACCACCTTCAAGGAAGAGACCGAGACCGACCTGTTCGGCGAGCAGGCCGTGCTGTGCGGCGGCGCCTCGTCGCTGGTGCAGGCCGGCTTCGAAGTGCTGGTGGAAGCCGGCTACCAGCCGGAAATCGCCTACTACGAAGTGCTGCACGAACTGAAGCTGATCGTCGACCTGTTCTACGAAGGCGGCATCACCCGCATGCTCGAGTTCGTCTCCGAGACCGCGCAGTACGGCGACTACGTCAGCGGCCCGCGGGTGATCGACGCGGCGACCAAGGAGCGCATGCGCGACGTGCTGACCGACATCCAGAACGGCACCTTCACCAAGAACTGGGTGGCCGAGTACAACGCCGGCCTGCCGAACTACACGAAGTTCAAGCAGGCCGACCTGGACCACCCCATCGAAACGGTCGGCAAGCAGCTGCGCGCCAAGATGGTGTGGCTCAACGGCGACGCCGCTGCCGCTCCGGCCGCCGGCGGCACCAAGGCCGCGTAACCCGCGGCTCCCCCACCCGCTTCCACCGAAAGGTCGCCACCGTATGAACTCCTCCGCTCACGGCACGCCCCGCAACGGCGCGCGCTGGCTGACGCAGGCCCTGGAAGCCGAAGGCGTGGACACGCTGTTCGGCTATCCGGGCGGCACCATCATGCCGTTCTACGACGCGCTGGTAGACAGCCAGCTCAAGCACATCCTGGTCCGCCACGAGCAGGGCGCGGCGCTGGCCGCCAACGGCTACGCCCGCGCCAGCGGCCGGGTCGGCGTGTGCGTCGCCACGTCCGGGCCGGGCGCGTCCAACCTGGTCACCGGCATCGCCGATGCGATGCTCGACTCGGTGCCGATGATCTGCCTGACCGGACAGGTCGCCACGCCGCTGCTTGGCACCGACGCGTTCCAGGAACTGGACGTGTTCGGGCTGACCCTGCCGATCGTCAAGCACAGCTTCCTGGTGCGACACGTGGACGACCTGCCGCAGGTGCTGCGCGACGCGTTCCGCATCGCCCGCGAAGGGCGGCCGGGCCCGGTGCTGATCGACCTGCCCAAGGACGTGCAACTGGCCGATGCCACGCATCTGCCCGCGCACGTGCCGGCGGAAGTGCCGACCCCGCCGGCGCCGCAGGATGCGGTACTGGCCGAGGCACTGGCGGCGATCGCCGGCGCCGAAAAGCCGGTGATCTACGGCGGCGGCGGCATCGCCCTGGGCGATGCGGTGGAGGCGTTCCGCCAGTTCGTCGAGGCCACTCGCATCCCCACCGTGCTGACCCTGCGCGGCCTGGGTGCGCTGCCGCACGCGCACCCGCATTACCTGGGCATGCTGGGCATGCACGGCACCCGCGCCGCCAACATGGCGGTGCAGGAGTCGGACCTGCTGATCGTGGTCGGCGCCCGCTTCGACGACCGCGCCACCGGCAAGCTGGCCGAATTCGCGCCGTTCGCGCGGGTCATCCACCTGGACGCCGACGCTTGCGAGATCTCCAAGCTGCGCCAGGCCGACATCGCCGTGCCTGGCGACGTGGCGCAATCGCTGCGCGCGCTGGCCGCGGCGACCAGCACCTGCGAGGCCTGGCACGCCCGCTGCGTCGGCCATCGCGAGAAGTTCGGCGCGCGCTACGACGCGCCCGGGCAGGACATCTACGCGCCCGGCCTGCTGAAGCGGCTGAGCGAACTGGCACCCGCCGACACCGTGATCGCCTGCGACGTCGGCCAGCACCAGATGTGGGTGGCGCAGCACTGCCGCTTCAACCACCCGCGCAATCACCTGACCAGCGGCGCGCTGGGCACCATGGGCTTCGGCCTGCCGGCGGCGATGGGCGCGCAGTTCGCCTGCCCGGACCGCACGGTGGTGCTGGTCAGCGGCGACGGCAGCTTCATGATGAACGTGCAGGAGCTGGTCACCATCGCCCGCTGCAAGCTGCCGGTGAAGATCGTGCTGCTGGACAACAGTTCGCTGGGCATGGTGCGGCAATGGCAGGAACTGTTCTTCGCCGAGCGCTACAGCGAGATCGACCTGTCCGACAACCCGGATTTCGCCGCGCTGGCGCAGGTGTTCGGCATCCCGGCCAAGCGCATCACCGCGCGCGGCCAGGTCGAGGACGCGCTGGCCGAGCTGTTGGCGCAGCCGGGCCCGGCGCTGCTGCACGTGGCCATCGACGCGCGCGCCAACGTGTGGCCGCTGGTGCCGCCGAACACCGCCAACAGCACCATGCTGGAAAGCAATCCCGCCGCCCAGCGCCAGGAGACGACACATGCGTTACCAGCTTGACCTGGTGCTGAAACCGATCGACGGCGCCTTGCTGCGCGCGATCGGCATGGCCGAACGCCGCGGCTTCGCGCCGATCTCGATCAGCGGCGCGCCGGTGGCCGAGGACGCCGGCCGCTGGCACCTGCAACTGGTGGTGGACGGCAACCGTCCCGGCGAGACCCTGCGCCTGCAGATGGAGAAGGTCTACGACTGCGAATCGGTGCGCGTGACCGCGCTGGATGGGGTGGTATGAAAAGGTCGGGATTCGGGACCCTGGACCCGGAACCCGTGGCGGTCGCCGCGGGTGTCAGGCGCAGCGCGAAACGTGCGCAAGCGAGGGCTGCACGGAGGTGTCTTCTTCCATGGAGGTCGCTTCTCCGGGAACCCGCTTTTCCCGGGTCCCGGGTCCGCGGTCCCGGCTCCATGTCTGACATCACCGTCCCGCAGGAGCCGGACGTACCGCACGTCGCCGTCAGCGTCGCCGACGTGCTGGCCGCGCAGGCGCGGTTGCGCCGCTACCTGCCGCCGACGCCGGTACATTACGCCGAGCGCTTCGGCGTCTGGCTGAAGCTGGAAAACCTGCAGCGCACCGGTTCCTACAAGGTGCGCGGCGCGCTCAATGCGTTGCTGGCCGGGCTGGAACGCGGCGACGAGCGCGCGGTGATCTGCGCCTCCGCCGGCAACCACGCGCAGGGCGTGGCCTGGGCCGCGCACCGCCTGGGCGTGCAGGCCATCACGGTGATGCCGCACGGCGCGCCGCAGACCAAGATCGCCGGCGTCGCGCACTGGGGCGCCACCGTGCGCCAGCACGGCAACAGCTACGACGAGGCCTTCGCCTTCGCCCGCGAACTGGCCGAGCAGAACGGCTACCGTTTCCTGTCCGCCTTCGACGACCCGGATGTGATCGCCGGCCAGGGCACCGTCGGCATCGAGCTGGCCGCGCACGCCCCGGACGTGGTGATCGTGCCGATCGGCGGCGGCGGCCTGGCCTCCGGCGTGGCCCTGGCGCTGCGCTCGCAGGGCGTGCGCGTGGTCGGCGCGCAGGTCGAGGGCGTGGATTCGATGGCGCGGGCGATCCGCGGCGACATCCGCGCCGTGGATCCCGTCCCCACCCTGGCCGACGGCGTCAAGGTTAAAATCCCCGGGTTCATCACCCGCCGGCTGTGCGCCAGCCTGCTCGACGACGTGGTGATCGTGCGCGAGGCGGAACTGCGCGAAACGCTGGTCCGCCTGGCGCTGGAGGAGCACGTCATCGCCGAGGGCGCCGGCGCGCTGGCCCTGGCGGCCGGGCGCCGCGTCGCCGGCAAGCGCAAATGCGCGGTGGTGTCCGGCGGCAACATCGACGCCGGCGTGCTGGCGACGCTGCTGTCGGAGGTGCGCCCGCGCCCGCCGCGCAAGCCGCGCCGCCGCAGCGCCGAGCGACTTCGCAGCCAACGTCCCGCCCCGCCCGCTCCTGCCCGCATCGCGTCGTCCCCGCATCCCCATCCGCAAGCCACCGCCGCCGTAGAGGAACCCATCTGGTGAACACTTCCATTTCTTCCCAGACCCCCCGCATCCGCATTTTCGACACCACCCTGCGCGACGGCGAGCAATCCCCCGGCTGCAGCATGACCCCGCCGCAGAAGCTGGTGATGGCGCGCGCCCTGGCCGAGCTGGGCGTGGACATCATCGAGACCGGCTTCCCGGCCAGTTCGCAGTCCGACCGCGAGGCGATGGCGTTGATCGGCCGCGAGCTGCGCACGCCGACCCTGGCGGTGCTGTCGCGCTGCCTGGCCGCCGACATCGAGACCTCGGCACGGGCACTGGAAGCGGCGGCCAATCCGCGCCTGCACGTGTTCCTGTCGACCAGCCCGCTGCACCGCGAGCACAAGCTGCGGATGAGTCGTGAGCAGGTGCTGGAGTCGGTGCGCAAGCACGTGGCGCTGGCGCGCCAGTACGTGGACGACGTGGAGTTCTCGGCCGAGGACGCCACCCGCACCGAGGAGGATTTCCTGGCCGAGGTCGCCAGCGTGGCGATCGCCGCCGGCGCCACCACCATCAACCTGCCCGACACGGTCGGCTTCACCACCCCGGAAGAGATCCGCGGCATGTTCGCGCGGATCATCGCCAGCGTCCCCGGCGCCGATCGGGTGGTCTTCAGCACCCACTGCCACAACGACCTGGGCCTGGCCGTGGCCAACTCGCTGGCCGCGGTGGAAGGCGGCGCACGGCAGGTGGAATGCACCATCAACGGCATCGGCGAGCGTGCCGGCAACTGCGCGTTGGAAGAGATCGCGATGGCGCTGAAGGTACGCAACGCGTTCTACGAGCTGGACACCGCGATCCACACCCCGCGCATCGTCGCCACCTCGCAGCTGCTGCAGCGCCTGGTCGGCATGCCGGTACAGCGCAACAAGGCGATCGTAGGCGGCAACGCCTTCGCCCACGAGTCGGGCATCCACCAGCACGGCATGCTGCGCCACCGCGGCACCTACGAGATCATGCGCCCGGAAGACGTGGGCTGGGAGTCCTCGCAGATGGTGCTGGGCCGCCACAGCGGCCGCGCCGCGGTCGAGCAGCGCCTGCGCGCGCTGGGCTATGTGCTGGACGAGGCCGAACTGAACATCGCCTTCGACGCGTTCAAGGCGCTGTGCGAGCAGCAGCGCGTGGTCAACGACGCCGACCTGCAGGCGATGATGCAGGACGCGCCGGAGAGCCAGGGCTACCGCCTGTCGTCGATGACCGTCAGCGACCGCGGCCAGCGCGCCAGCGCGCAGGTCGAGCTGTCCGATCCGGATGGCCAGCGGGTCAGCGAGCGCGCCGAGGGCGACGGCCCGGTGGACGCGCTGTTCGCCGCGCTGTCGGCGGCCACCGGCGTGCAGCTGGTGCTGGACAGCTACCAGGTGCACAGCGTCGGCATCGGCGCCGACGCGCGCGGCGAGGCCAACCTCAGCGTGCGCCATGGCGAGGTCGAGTACGACGGCACCGGCACCAGCCGCGACATCATCGAGGCCAGCGCGCTGGCCTGGCTGGACGTGGCCAACCGCGTGCTGCGGCAGCGCCAGGGCGCGCCGGCCGGCATCGCCGACGCGCTGGCCTGAGCCGCCACCGCACGGTCATCGTCGTGGTGCACGCTCGCCTTCGCCCGTCCGTCCCGCCCAGCTTTCCTGCCAGGTAGTTCCGCAATGTCCGCCACTCCCCGCACCCTGTACGACAAGCTGTGGGACGCGCACGTCGTCGTCCCCGAAAGCGCCGCCGCCCCGGCGGTGCTGTACATCGATCTGCACCTGATCCACGAAGTGACCTCGCCGCAGGCGTTCACCGAGCTCAAGGCGCGCGGCCTGACGCCGCGCCGGCCGGACCGCACCAAGGCGACCATGGACCACTCCACGCCGACCCTGCCGCGCGGCGCCGACGGCAAGCTGCCGTACTACACCCCGGCCTCCGAGGCGCAGGTGGACATGCTCGCGCGCAACTGCGCCGACTACGGCATCGAACTGTTCGACATGGGCTCGGACAACCGCGGCATCGTCCACGTGATCGCGCCGGAACAGGGCTTCACCCAGCCCGGCATGACCATCGTCTGCGGCGACAGCCACACCTCCACGCATGGCGCGTTCGGCGCGCTGGCGTTCGGCATCGGCACCAGCGAGGTCGGCCATGTGCTGGCCACGCAGTGCCTGCTGCAGCGCAAGGCCAAGACCATGGCCATCACCGTCGACGGACCGCTGGCGCCGGGCGTCGGCGCCAAGGACGTGATCCTGCACATCATCGGCGTGATCGGGGTCAACGGCGGCACCGGCCACGTGCTGGAGTACCGCGGTTCCACCATCGCCGCGATGGACATGGAACAGCGCATGACCCTGTGCAACATGTCGATCGAGGCCGGCGCGCGCGCCGGCATGGTCGCGCCGGACCAGGTCACCTTCGACTGGGTCGCCAAGACCCCGCGTGGCCCCAAGGGGGCCGACTTCGAGGCCGCCGTGCAGCGCTGGTCGCAGTTGCAAAGCGATCCCGGCGCGCGCTTCGACGCCGAGGTGCGCATCGACGCGCGCGACATCCGCCCGACCCTGACCTGGGGCACCCACCCCGGCACCGCGATCGCGGTGGACGTGCCGATCCCGGCCGCGCAGGATCCGGCGGCGCAGAAGGGCCTGCACTACATGCACCTGGAAGCCGGACACGCGCTGATCGGCACGCCGGTGGACGTGGTGTTCGTCGGCTCCTGCACCAACGGCCGGCTCAGCGACATGCGCGAGGTGGCGCAGGTGCTGCGCGGCCGCAAGGTGGCGCCGCACGTGCGCATGCTGGTGGTGCCGGGCTCGGAGATCGTCAAGCGCCAGGCCGAGGCCGAGGGCATCCACGAGGTGGTGCGCGCCGCCGGTGCGGAATGGCGCGAATCGGGCTGCTCGATGTGCATCGCCATGAACGGCGACCTGGTGGCGCCGGGACAGCTGGCGGTGAGCACCAGCAACCGCAATTTCGAAGGCCGCCAGGGCCCGGGCTCGCGCACCCTGCTGGCCTCGCCGCTGACCGCGGCCTGGGCCGCGGTGAACGGCCGGGTCAGCGATCCGCGCGCGCTGTTCGCGGAGGTCGCGTGATGGCATCGCACATCGCCGCATTCGCGGCCACGCTGACCTTCGTCGCCACCACCACCCGCGCTTTCGCACACCGCCATCAGCCGCTGCTGCCGCCGCATGTGCCGCCCGCGGCACTGCCGCCAGCGGCCGACGCCGCGGCGCCCGCCCCCGACCCGTCGCTTCCCAGGAGACCCCGTGATGGCCGGCTTCGCCACCCTCACCTCGCGCAGCGTGGTGCTGCGCCAGACCAACATCGATACCGACCAGATCATCCCGGCACGGTTCCTGTCCACCACCGAACGCGCCGGCCTCGGCCGCCACGCCTTCAACGACTGGCGCTGGCAGGCCGACGGCACGCCGAACCCGGAGTTCGCCTTCAACCAGGCGCACAACGCCGGCCGCCAGATCCTGCTGGCCGGGCGCAACTTCGGCTGCGGCTCCTCGCGCGAGCATGCGCCGTGGGCGCTGACCGACCTGGGCCTGCGCGCCATCGTCAGCAGCGAGATCGCCGACATCTTCCGCAACAACAGCCTCAAGAACGGCCTGCTGCCGATCGTGCTGGCCGAGGACGACGTGCAGACGCTGATGCAGCGCCCGGACGACGAACTGACCGTGGACGTGGCCGCGCGCGAACTGCGCACGCCCGACGGCCGCGTCTACGCCTTCCCGCTCGACGCGTTCTCGCAGACCTGCCTGCTCGAGGGCGTGGACGAGATGGGCTACCTGTTGCTGCGCCAACCCGACATCGAACGCTACGAGGCCACCCATGCACGCTGACATCGTCGTCCTGCCCGGCGACGGCATCGGTCCGGAAGTCGCCGCCGCCGCGGTCGCGGTGCTGCGCGCCGTGGCCGCGCGCCATGGCCACGACTTCCAGTTCCAGGAACACGACATCGGCGGCATCGCCATCGACCGCCACGGCGAGCCGTTGCCGGCGGCGACGCTGACCGCCTGCCAGCGCGCCGACGCGGTGCTGCTGGGCGCGGTCGGCGGACCGAAGTGGTCCGATCCGAATGCCAAGGTACGCCCCGAGCAGGGCCTGCTGGCGATCCGCCGCGGCCTGGGCCTGTTCGCCAACCTGCGCCCGGTCAAGCCGCACCCGGCGGCGCTGGACGCCTCGCCGATCAAGCCGCACCTGCTGCAGGGCGTGGACATCGTGGTGGTGCGCGAACTGACCGGCGGCATCTACTTCGGCGACAAGACCCGCAGCCCCAGCGACGCCAGCGACCTGTGCCGCTACACCGTCGCGGAGATCGAGCGGGTGCTGCGCAGCGCGTTCCGCCTGGCCCGGCAGCGCCGCAACCACGTGGTCTCGGTGGACAAGGCCAACGTGCTGGAAACCTCGCGGCTGTGGCGCGACGTCGCCGCGCGGATCGGCCGCGAGGAATTTCCCGACGTGCGCCTGGAACACCAACTGGTCGATTCGATGGCCATGCACCTGCTGGCCAAGCCGCGCGAGTACGACGTGATCGTCACCGAGAACATGTTCGGCGACATCCTCACCGACGAAGCCTCGATGCTGGCCGGCTCGCTGGGACTGCTGCCGTCGGCCTCGCTGGGCGAAGGCCGCATCGGCCTGTACGAGCCGATCCACGGCTCGGCGCCGGACATCGCCGGCAAGGGCATCGCCAATCCCTACGCGACCATCCTCAGCGCGGCGCTGCTGCTGCGCCACTCGCTGGGCCTGGAAGCCGAAGCCGTGGCGATCGAGCAGGCCGTGAATGCCGCGCTCGATGCACAGGCGTTCACCGCCGACCTTGCCGCACCGGGCCAGGGCATCTCCACTGAGGCCGCCACCGAGGCGGTGCTGCAGCGCCTGCAGGGCTGATCCGCGCCGGCGCCACTGGCGCCGGCCGCCTCCCGCCCGCCGCGACGATGCGGCGGATGTGGAGCGCTGCCCTTTCTCTTCGGTGCGCCTGCGTGGCGCCTGCGTCATCGCCCCTGCGCAGTCCTAGGCCACCGCGCGGACCATGCGCCGCGCCTACGCCGCCTCACCGCCCTAGCCGATCACCCGATCGCGGCCTTCGCGCTTGGCCTGGTACAGGCGCTTGTCGGCCTGCACCAGCAGGTCGCGGCGGGTGCGCAGGGCCGGCGACAGGCAGGCGAAGCCGATGCTGGCGGTGAAGCGCACCGCGCGTCCGTGGTCGTCGTGCAGCACCAGATCGGCGATGTGCAGGCGCAACGCGTCCAGGCGCGCCTGCGCCGGCTCCTGGTCCAGGCCCGGCAGCACCAGCAGGAACTCCTCGCCGCCATGGCGCGCGGCGAAGGCCTGCTCGCCGAGGCTGGCGCGCAGCGCCTCGCCGACCCGGCGCAGCACCTCGTCGCCGATCTCGTGGCCGTAGGCATCGTTGATCTTCTTGAAATGGTCGATGTCCAGCAGCGCCACGCACAGGGGCGTGCGCGTGCTCAGCGCCCGCTCCAGCGCCGCGTTGAGGTAGGGATCGCCGGTGCGCCGATTGGGCAGGCCGGTGAGCGCATCGTGCCCGGCCTGGTAGGCGAGCTTGCGCACCAGGTCCTCGCGCTCGAGGTTGGCCAGCTTCAACGCCAGGTTCTTCGCCTTCAGTTCGTGGGTGCGCTCGGCGATGATGGTGTTGAGCCGGCGCTGGCGGCGCCGGTAACGGCGGCTGCGGCCGCGGTACCACCACAGGAGCAGGCCGGTCGCGCACAGCGCCACCAGGACCACGAACGGCCAGCGTTCCCAGAACGGCGGCACCAGCTGCAGGCGCAGCGAGGCGCTGCCGATGCGCTCGCTGCGCGACCAGTCCAGCGGGCTGGTCATCGCCTGCACGTCCAGGCGGTAGCTGCCCGACGGCAGGTTGGTGTAGACCGCTTCCTCGCTGCTGCCGGCGTCGACCCACTGCCGATCGAATCCCTGCAGGCGGTAGCGGTAGCGCACCTTGTCCGGCGAGCGGAAGCTCAGCCCGGCATAGCCGATCGCGAGGCGGGCAACGCCGCCGTGCAGGCGGTAGTCGCCTTGCAGTGGCTGCGCCACGCCATCCACCTGCACATGGGAGATCACCAGCGGCGGCGCACGCACGTTGCGCCGGCTCGGCAGCGCCGGATCGATCAGCGCCAGCCCGGCCGAGGTCGGGATCAGCAGCACGCCGTCGCGGCTGCGCCAGCCCGCCGGCGCACTGCTGCCGTTGCCCTGCCCGCCGGGCATGCCGTCGCTGCGATCGACCACGTCCACCGCCAGGGTGCTGCGCTGGCCGGCGTCCAGTTCCGCCAGGCGCGCACGCGCGATGCGCAGCACGCCGCGATTGCTGTCCGCCCACAGGTTGCCGTTGCCGTCGTCGAGCAGGCGGAACAGCTTGTCGCGCGGCAGGCCAACGCTGTGGTCGTAGATGCGCCACTGCCCGTCGCGCAGGCGCAGCAGGCCGCGGTCGCTGGCGACCCACAGGGTGCCGTCGGCATCCTCCAGGAAATCGAAGGCGTTCTGCGCCGGGAAGCCGTGGCCGCTCGGCCGCGCCTGCAGTGTGCCGTCCGCGGCGAGCGTGGCGATGCCTTGGTTGGTGCCGATCCACAGCACCCCGGCACGGTCGCGGTACAGCGTCTGCACCTGCCGCCCGGGCAGGCCCTCGGCGGTGCCGTAGGCCCGCGTGCGATCGCCCTTGCGATACAGCAGTCCCTCGTTGCCGCCGATCCACAGGCCGCCGTCGGCATCGGCCAGCAGCGCGCGCACCATGGTCCGCGGCACGCCCGCGGCCACGCCCAGGCGTTGCCGGATGCTGCCGTCGGCCGACAGCAGCAGGACGCCCTGGTCGTAGGTGCCGACCCACATGCCGCCGTCGCGGGCGGCGGCCAGCGCCAGCGCAGAGGGATCGCGACCCGGGCGCTCGCTCAGCCGCACCGCGCGGATGCGGCCGTCCTGCCAGCGGTCCAGGCCGGCGGCATGGCCGATCCAGATCGCGCCATCGGCGTTCTGCTGGACCACGCGCACGTAGTCGCTGCCGAGCCCGTCCTGGCGGGTCAGGCCGCCGGCATCGCCGTTGGCGACGCGGAACAGGCCATCGGTACTGCCGGCCCATACCAGGCCCTCGTGGTCCTCGATCAGCGCCGGGCTGACCACGCCGGAGATCGACAGCACTTCCTCGGCGCCGTTGGAAGCGCGCCGCAGCAGTTGCCCACTGGACAGACTCATCCACAGCTGGCCCTCGTGGTCCTGCAGCGCGGCATCGACGCGCTGACCGCGCCGCAGCCATTGCAGGCCGCCGTTGGCGCCGAGCCAGAACACGCCCTCGTCGCTGGCGACCAGCAGGCCGCCCTGGCGGTCGGCGGCCAGGCGCCGGATCGACGCGGTGCGCATCGCTGCCGCGCCCCAGCGCTGTGCCTGCGTGCCGTGCGCGGCCATCCGGAACAGCCCCTGCGGCGTGCCCACCAGCACCGCATCGCGGTAGCGCAGCAGGGCAGCGATGCGGGTCTTGCCCAGCCCCGCGGCGGCACCGACGTCGACCAGGCGGCCGTCGGCCTCGATCCGGAACAGGCCGTCCTCGCTGCCGACCCACAGTCCGCCGTCGGCGTCGCGCAGCATCGCCGTGACCCGCAGCCGCTGCGCGCGCGCATCGCCCAGATGCTCCCAACGCCCGGCGGCGTAGCGGAACACGCCGTCGTACGCGGTGCCGACCAGCATGCCGCCGTCGGCGTCGGCGAGCAGCGCGAACACTCCCGACAGCTCCATGCCCGGAGTGTTCTGTCGATCGAAGACGGTGAAGGCGCGGCCATCGAAGCGCGCCACGCCTTCCCAGGTGCCGACCCAGATCATGCCGTCGCGATCCTGCGCCAACGCGTGCACCAGGTTGTGCGGCAGCCCCTCTTCCATGGTCCAGCGCGCGATCACCGGGCGCTCGAGCACGGCGCGCTCGGTCAGCGGCGCGGCCGGTTCGGCGGCGCGCGCGACGACGCTGGCACACCACAGCGCCAGCAACAGGCACAACATCACACCCACGCGGTGACACAGCGCATGCGCGCCGTCGCGACTATCGTGACGCCGATCCCCTTGTTCCATCCCTTTCCGAATCACACCGGCAACGGCGCGCGGTACCCCCTGTGGGCAGATACCTAATCTATCACCGCCTGTTCGCTGCCGATGTCAGGGACTTCCTGACGGCTGGGCGGTCCTGGGGCGGCCGGCGCACGCCTTCGCCGGCTTCCGGCGCAGCGCGGCCGAACGCAGCGTCACAATAATGAACCCACGGGTCTAGTATAAATATCGAACCGACTGGTCTAGTATTGCCGCCATGGTCAGCAAATCGCCCGCCGCCTCCGCCAAATCCTCCTCGCGTCCCGCCGGGCCCGGTCGCCCCAAGGACATGGGCAAACGTGCCGCGATCCTGGAGGCGGCGCGGGAGATGTTCACCGAACTGGGTTTTGGCGGGGTCAGCATGGACGGCATCGCCGCCCGCGCCGGCGTCTCCAAGCTCACCGTCTACAGCCACTACGGCGACAAGGAAACCCTGTTCGCCGAGGCGGTGCGCGCGCAATGCCAGGCGCTGCTGCCGGACGACCTGTTCGGGCATGCGCTGAAAGGCCCGCTGCGCGCGCAGCTGGTGGAGATCGGCCTGGCCTTCTTCGCCATGATCAGCAGCGAGGCGGCGATGGCCACCCACCGCATGATGCTGACCCCCGGCACCGGCGACGACCACGTCCGCGAGATGTTCTGGAACGCCGGTCCCAAGCGCACCCAGCAGGACCTGGCGACGCTGTTGCAGGCGCATGTCGCCGCCGGCGAGCTGGACATCGCCGACCTGAACCTGGCCGCCTCGCAGTTCTTCTGCCTGGTCAAGGGCGAGCTGTACTCGCTGATGATGTGCGGCCTGTGCCGCGACGCCGGCCAGGACCGGATCCGCGCCCACGTCGAGGCCAGCATCGACTTCTTCCTGCGTGCCTATGCGTCGCGCTAGCCCGGCCGCCAGGCCATTCCCCGGCGCCGATGACTTCCGGCACTGCGCGCCGGGCCGTCCGGCGGCGATGCTGCGGCATACGCCCGGCCTCCGTGCCGGCTAAAATGCCCGGCCCTCCGCGTTGGATGCCCGAAATGACGATCGACTACTCCCAAGCCCGCGAAAAGATGGTGGAACAGCAGGTCCGTCCCTGGGACGTGCTCGACCTGCGCGTGCTCGACGTGCTGTCGCGGCTGCCGCGCGAGACCTTCGTGCCGCCGGCGCACCGCGCCGTGGCCTACGCCGACCTGGAGATTCCGCTGGGCCACGGCCAGTACATGATGAAGCCGGTCATCGAAGGCCGCATGCTGCAGGCCCTGGACCTGCAGCCGGGCGAGGACGTGCTGGAGATCGGCACCGGCAGCGGCTTCGTCAGCGCCTGCCTGGGCGAGCTCGGCCGCGAAGTGGTCAGCCTGGAGATCGAGCCGGCCCTGGCCGCTGCCGCGCGCGCCAACCTGGACGCCGCCGGCCTGGGCAGCAACGTCCGCATCGAGACTGCCGACGCCTTCGCCTGGAACAGCGAGCGCCGCTTCGACGTGGTCTGCGTGACCGCCGCGGTCACCGAGATCCCGGCCCAGTTCCTGGCCTGGCTGCGCCCCGGCGGACGCCTGTTCGCGATCCGCGGCCGCGCGCCGGTCATGGAAGCGGTGCTGGTGCATGCCGAGGCCGGCGCGCCGCGCACGGAATCGCTGTTCGAAACCGACCTGGCGTACTACCTGCGAGGCGCCGCGCCAGTCCCCCAGTTCACATTCTGATCCATCAAGGAAGCCGCAATGATCCGCCGATCCCTCGTCCTGGCGCTGGCCGCCGCGCTGTCTCCGCTGGCCGCCAACGCCACGGACCTGCTGCAAGTCTACGAAATGGCCCGCAACAGCGACCCGCAGTTGGCCTCCGCGGAATCGACCCGGCTGTACGACAAGGAAGGCGAGGTGCAGGCGCGCGCCGCGCTGCTGCCGCAGATCAACGGCAGCGCGTCGCTGCAGCGCAACCATAGCGAGGTCGAGCGCGGCGGCGGCGAACTGTCCGGCACCGGCAAGAGCCGCAGCTATGCGGTGCAGGGCCAGCAGACCCTTGTCAACTTCGCGCAGTTCTCCAACCTGCGTGCGCAGAAGGCCCGCGGCCAGGCCGCCGACTACACTCTCGACGCAGCCAACGACGACCTGATCGTGCGCACCTCGGCGGCCTACTTCAACGTGCTGGTGGCGATCGAGTCGCTGGTCGCCGCCGAGACCAACGAAGCCGCCGCCAAGAAGCAGTTCGACTACGCCGACAAGCGCCTGGAAGTGGGCCTGGCACCGATCACCGACGTGCACGAAGCGCGCGCCGAGTACGACCAGGCCCGCGCCGACACGATCACCGCACGCAACTCGCTGCAGGACCTGTACCAGGCGCTGACCGAGATCACCGGCCAGCCGGTGCGCGACCTGCGCGGCCTGCCGGAGGACTTCCGTCCGCAGCTGCCGGCCACCGGCGGCGACATCGACAGCCTGATCGCCTCGGCGCTGGACAAGAACCCGTCGCTGCGCTCCTACCAGTACCAGGTGCAGGCGGCCGAGGCCAGCGTCTCGGCGGCACGCGCCGGGCACCTGCCGACGCTGAACCTGTCGGCCAGCGCCGGCCGCGACGCGAACTGGGGCGACAGCGTCTCCGGTAGCGGCAGCACCCCGCGCGCCGACAGCAACACCATCGGTCTGACCCTGAACATCCCGATCTTCGCCGGCGGCGCCACCCAGTCGGCCGTGCGCCAGGCCCTGGCGCAGCGCGACATCGCCCAGGACACCTACGAGCTGCAGAAGCGCGCGCTCGACCGCAACACTCGCAACGCCTACCAGACGGTGGTGGCCGGGATCAGCGAGATCGAGGCGCGACGCCTGGCGGTGGTGTCGGCGCAGGCCGCGTTCGACGCCTCGCAGGTCGGCCTGGAAGTAGGCACCCGCACCGTGCTCGACGTGGTGCAGAACCAGCGCACCCTGTACCAGGCGCAGCTGGCGTACGCGCAGGCCCGCTACAACTTCCTGCAGAACCGCCTGCTGCTGAGCCAGGCGCTCGGCTCGCTGGACGTGGCCGAGGTGCAGTCGATCAACGCGCTGCTGACCCAGAGCGCCGAGTCCAAGCTCAACTCCGCCAGCAGCACGCAGTAAGCGCGTTCGCTGGCGCGAACACAGAAACGGCGGGCCTTCGGGTCCGCCGTTTCTGTGTTGGGGAGCCACTAGAGGCGATGTGTCGGAGCTCTGCCGCCCGCTCGCGGGTCGCGGCTGAAGCCGCTCCTACGGGGCGCGCATGGCGATGCGACACACGCCCCACGCCCCACGCCGTACAGCGTAGGCCCCGCGCCACTAGCGGAACGAACGCCGCACTGGCCGCTGACGCGACGCTCCGGCAGCCACTGTGGGAGGGACTTCAGTCCCGACGCGCTGTGCCAAGGAATACGATGGGCGAACGGAAAGTGCCTCATGCGTCGCGACTGAAGCCACTCCCACAAGGGGTCTTTCTAGAATTCGGATGCCGTCGCAGATCCGTAGGAGCGGCTTCAGCCGCGACGCGCTTTACCGGGAACGCCCGTCGCGGCTGACGCCGCTCCTACGGGCGAGCGCATCCCGAGCGACGCAGGTCACTCCTCCGCGCCCGCCAGCGGCGGCAGGTGCGGCGCGATCAGTTGCAGGGTCCGCTGCAGCGCGCCGCGGCCGTTTTCGACCAGCGCGCAGCCGGCCTCGGCCATGCGCTTGCGCGCCTCGGCATCGGCCAGCAGGGTCTGCAGGGCCGCGCACACGGCACCGGCATCCTCGCAGATGGCGACCGCGCCGGCCTCGCGCATGCGCCGCGAGATCTCGGAGAAGTTGTGCAGGTGCGGGCCGGTGACCGACGGCGTGCCGACGGCGGCCGGCTCCAGCAGGTTGTGCCCACCGATCGGCTGCAGGCTGCCGCCGACGAAGGCCACCTGGGCGCAGGCGTAGAAGCCCATCAGTTCGCCCAGCGTATCGATCACGAACACCGCATCGTCGGCGCCGGGCCACTGCTGCTGGCGACGCGTGGTCACCCGCCAGCCCTGGTCGCGCGCCAGCGCCTCGACCTTGGCAAAACGTTCCGGATGCCGCGGCGCCCACAGCAGCAGCACGTCCGGCCATTGGCGGCGCAGTTGCCGATGCATCTCGATCACCGCCGCCTCCTCGCCATCGTGGGTACTGGCGGCGATCCACACCGGACGCGTCGCCGGCACACGCGTACGGAACGCGGCGACGACGTCGGGCAGGTGCGCAGGCGCGGCGATGTCGAACTTCAGATTACCCAGCGCACGCACCTGCTCCGGGCGCGCCCCCAGGGCGACGAAGCGCTCGGCGTCCTCCTGCGATTGCGCCGCCACACAGGTAACGGTGCGCAGCGCGCGCCCGATCAACGGCCGCAGCACCCGGTAGCCGCGCAGCGAGCGCGCCGACAGCCGCGCATTGAGCACGTACACCGGGATGCCGCGGTCGCGACAGCCGAACAACATGTTCGGCCACAGCTCGGTCTCCAGGATCAGCGCCAGGCTGGGGCGGAAATGCTGCAGGAAGCGGCCGACGCTGCCGGGCACGTCGTAGGGCAGATACACATGGTCCAGGGCATCGCCCCACAGCGCGCGCACCCGCTCCGAGCCGGTCGGGGTGATGGTGGTGATCACCCAGCGGATGTCCGGGCGCTGCGCGCGCAGCGCGTTGACCACCGGCGCGGCGACGTTGACCTCGCCCACCGAGACCGCGTGCAGCCAGACCCGCGGGCGCCCGCGCGCCTGCGAATACGAGGCGTAGCGCTCGTCCCAGCGCTGGAAGTACTGGCGCACGCGGAAGCCGCGCCAGACCAGGTGATAGACGGTGACCGGCAGCAGCAGATAGAGCACGGCCGAGTACAGGCCGCGCAGCAGCCGCTCGATGAAATCGTTGCGCATCCGGACAGCATAGCCGGTTGCGCGCGGGCGGCGGCAGACGATCGCCAGGCGCGCCGACGCGGCCGTGCGCGTGCCCGGCTAAACTTGGCGCATGTCTGCCGCTCCCACTCCGCCCGCCTCCGCGACCCACGCCGCACCGCCGCCGCGCTCGCCCCGCCACTGGCTCACCTGGCTGCTGCTCGGCCTGGCGGTGATCGCCGCGCGCCTGCCCTGGCTGCTGCAACGCGCCCTGGGCCGCGGCATCGGCTGGCTGGCGCTGCGCCTGGCCGGCACCCGCCGCCATGCCGCCGAGGTCAACCTGACACTGTGCTTCCCGGAGCAGAGCGCGGCCTGGCGCGAACGCCTGCTGCGCGACAGCTTCGATGCGCTGGGCGTGGGCGTGTTCGAGTTCGCCCGCGCCTGGTGGGGCGGCATCGGCGCGATTCGCCGGCGCACCCGCATCGAAGGCCTGGAACACCTGCAGGCGCTGCAGGCGCAGGGCCGCGGCGTGCTGCTGGTGTCGGGCCATTTCATGACCCTGGAGATCTGCGGCCGGTTGCTGTGCCAGTACGTGCCGCTGGCCGGGATGTACCGGCGCCACCGCAATCCGGTGTTCGAATGGGCGGTCAAGCGCGGCCGCCTGCGCTACGCCACCGCCATGTTCGCCAACGAGGACCTGCGCGGCAGCGTGCGCCATCTCAAGCGCGGCGGCTTCCTGTGGTACGCCCCGGACCAGGACATGCGCGGCAAGGACACGGTGTTCGTGCCGTTCTTCGGCATGCCCGCGGCCACCATCACCGCCACCCACCAGCTGGCGCGGCTGACCGGCTGCGCGGTGGTGCCGTACTTCCACCGCCGCGAAGGCGCCGACTACATCCTGCGCATCGCGCCGCCGCTGGAGGACTTTCCGTCGGAAGACATGGTCACCGACACCGCGCGGGTCAACGCCGCCATCGAGGCGATGGTGCGCGAGGCGCCGGCGCAGTACCTGTGGATCCACCGCCGCTTCAAGCGCCAGCCCGGCGGCCGCAGCGACTTCTACGAGCGCGGCTGAGCGCTCAACCCGGCGCCGCGGCGTTGGCGCGCTCGCCCGGTTCGGGGTCGTTCGCCAGCAGCGCGCCGGCGTACAGGCCGATCAGCAGCATGGTCAGCCCGCCCCAGAACGACGAGTAGAACGCCAGGTGGGTGTTGAACGGGAACACCGTGATCAGCAACGCCTGCATCGCCGGGCGCGCGCGTTCGCGCGCCTGCGCCGACGCATAGCGCCAGGCGCGCCATGCCTGCGCGGCACCGGCAAGCCACAGCAGCAGGCCGATCACGCCGGTCTCGGCGAGCACTTCGAGCACGATCTGGTGGGCATGGAACGCCGGCTCGCGCCCCCATTCCCCGCCATGGGTCGGATCCGGGTCGCACCCGACGTAGGCCTCGCGGAAGCCGCGTACGCCGACGCCGTTGATCGGATGCTCGCGAATCATGCACCACGCAGCGGTCCAGATCTGCGCGCGCCCGGTCAGCGCCGCGTTGAGGTCGGCCGGATGCCCGCTGAGCGCGCGCGCGGTGCGCTCGAAGCGGTCGTGCACCTGCGGCGACACCACGCCCAGCACCCCGGCCACCAGCAGCGCGGCCACGCCCAGCGCCAGCAGCTTGCGCGCGCCGAGCAGGCGCCAGCCCGACAGTACCAGCAGCACCGCATAGGTGATCCACGAGGCGCGCGATCCCGCCAGCACCAGCACCACGCCCACCGCGGCCGCGGCGAGCAGCCAGCCCCAGGCACCACCGCGGCGCGCCGCCACCCACAGCAGGAACGGCGACACGCTGGCCAGCACCTGGCCGAACTTCAGGTTGCACGGGCCGAACACGCCGCTGAGGCGATCGGCCAGGGCGATCTCCTGCGGCGTGCACAGGCCGTGGTGGCTGATCGCCCACTTCAGTTGGTCCATCGACCAGAACAGCGGGCTGGTGCCGCACAGCGCCTGCGCCAGTGCGTCCACGGTCCAGAGCGCGGCGATCACCGCCACGCCGTTGAAGGTGATGCGGCGTCCGCGCGGCGTCGCCACCGCCATCGCCACCAGCCACAGGAACGGCAGGAAGCGCAGGTCCACCGCCGATTCGCGCAGGGCCAGCGGCACGTCCACCGCGCCCAGCGCCGACAGCGGCTGCGGCAGCCAATAGGCGAAGAACAGCAGCGTGGTCAGCGCCCAGGCCGGGCCGCTGAGCAGGCGCCCGCCCCCCCGGAAGCGGCTGTGCAGCAGGCGCGCCAGGGTGACCAGGGCGCCCAGCGCCAGCACCCCGGCCGCCAGGCCCGGCGCCGGCCACAGCGCGACGAAGAGCAGCACCCAGACCGGCGCCCAGCGCTCGCGGACCTCGGGCAAGGCGGAAGCGGACAGGGAACCGTCAGGGCCGGAGTTCGTCATAGATCGCCAAGGTACTGCGCTGCATGGCCTGCAGCGTGTAGGGGAGCGCCGCCGGCGGCGCGGGAGGTTGCGCCAGCAGCGCACGCGCGGCGGCCTGCAGGGCTCCGGCATCGAAGGTCGCCACCGCGCCGGCGGGCTGCAGCTGCGCGAGCAATTCGCCGACCCCGCCATGCGCCCAGCCCAGCACCGGCCGCCCGACCGCCAGCGCCTCGACCACGGTGCGGCCGAACGCCTCGGGCTTGCGCGAAAGCTGCAGCACCAGGTCGCTGGCGGCGTAGGCCTCGGCGATACGCGCGGTCGGCGGCGTGAACGCCACCGCGTCGGCCACGCCGAGTGCGGCGGCCTCGGCTTCCAGTTCGCTGATATAGGCCTCGCGCCCGGCCTCGCGTGCGCCGGGCAGCCACAGCCGCGCGTCGCGGCCGTCGCCGCGCAGCGCCGCCAGCAGGCGCAGCGCGTCGGCGTGGCCTTTGAGGCGGGTGCCGCGCCCCGGCAGCAACAGCAGCGGCCCGTTCCCGGCCAGCGCCGGCGCCTGGCTGGCCGCCCAGGCCCGCGCCTGCGCATCGGGCCAGGCACGACGCGGGAACTGCGCCGGATCGATGCCGCGCGGCACCACCCGCAGGCGCGCCGGATCGGTCTGCGGATAGTGCTGCAGCACGTAGGCGCGCACGGTCTCGGACACGCAGATGACCCGCTCGCCGCGGGTCATCACCGCGCTGTAGCGGCTGGGCGAGTTGAGCCCGTGCACGGTGGTGACCAGGCGCGGGCGCTGCGCCGCCGGCATGCCCTGCAGCGCGCGCCAGCCCAGCCAGGCCGGGAGCCGCGAGCGCGCGTGCACGATGTCGGCGCGCTCGCGCGCGAACAGGCGCCGCAGCGCGGGCACGTGGCGCAGGGTCAGCAGGGATTTGCGGCCAATGTCCAGGGCAATGTGCTCGGCGCCGGTGGCGGCCAGCGCGGGCAGCAGCCGGCCGCCGGCCGAGACCACCAGGGCACGATGCCCGGCATCGACCAGGGCCTGGGCGATTTCCAGCGTGGAGCGCTCGACGCCGCCGGACTCCAGCGCCGGCAGCAGCTGCACCACGGTCAGGCGGTGCATCGAACCCGGATCAGTCGATCAGCACGAAGACCGCGCCGCAGTACGGGCACTTGGCTTCGAGGCCGGGCTCGTCCTCGATCGGCAGGTAGACCCGCGGGTGCGAATTCCACAGCGCCATCTCCGGCGTCGGGCAGCTCAGCGGCAGGTCGGCGCGGCGCACCTCGTAGCGCGTCTGGGCATTGGCGGGCGCGGTGGCGGTATGGCTCATGGCGGTGGGGACACGGCGAAAGGGACAGGCGATTCTAGCAGCCCGCCCGGGCCCGGCGTGGGATCCGCGAGGCACGGCGACGACGTTCCTTCACGCGCTTTTCCTATTCGCTTGATGCAAGACGAACGCAGCACTATGCTGGTGTCACGCGGCGCCAACATGCCGCTTTGAGGTGTCTCGTGGATATAGGTGTGCGTTTGATGCAGGCGCGGCGAAATGCCGGTTTCACGCTGCGCGAGCTTGCCGCCTTGCTGGGCGTGGCGCATAGCACCCTGGGTCACTGGGAGAACAATCGTTCTGTCCCTAATGCCCGGCATTTGCTGAAGATCGCCGAACTTACCGGCGTCGACGCATATGTGCTGCTGACTGGCAAGCCTTCCAAGCTGAACCAGACCGACGGCGACAGCCTGCCGTTGCCGGTGGGCAAGCGCATGGCCTGAGTGCGGCGCGGCGCCACTGGCGTCGCTCCCGTGCCCCGGCTTGACCCCGCGCGGCCCGCGTGCCGGCCGCGCGCGATGGCGCGAATGGCACTGCGACATACCTTGTCGCCTGCATATGAAACCGTTTTCAGCCCCCACGTTTCTCTGACCCGCTGCGCAGCAGCGCTGCCCGTAGCGAAGACGCCCACGCTGCTGTCGTGATACTCCGACACTGATCCGCGCGCGATCGCCACCCTTCTCTGCCAGCAAGCCCGCCTGCTGCCACCTCACGCCCTCTCAGGCACGGCACCGAACACGCCCCGCCTTCAAGTGCGCGCACAACGCACGCACCGACCTCGTAGGAGCGACCGGAAGGCAGCCAGGCTGCCGAGCGGGCAAGCTGTGCGCCCCGGCGGCGGTGCCGGAGCGCATGCAACACACCGGCGGCGCCTTCGCGCGGACCGGTGTGCAACGGAGGCCGCGGCGGCGGCTTACTTCTCCGCTTCGAGCTGCTTGCGGATCTGCGCGTCGACCGCGGCGATCGCGGTCATGTTCATCACCCGGCGCGAGGTGGCGCTGGTGGTGAGGATGTGCACCGCCTTGGAGATGCCCATCAGGATCGGGCCGATCGCCACGCCATCGGTGAACACGCGCACCAGGTTGTAGGCGATGTTGGCCGCTTCCAGATTCGGCAGCACGAACAGGTTGGCGCGGCCCTTCAGCGTGCTGTTGGGCATGATCTGCTTGCGCAGCGCCTCGTCCCACGCGGTGTCGCCCTGCATCTCGCCGTCGATGTTGAGCTCGGGCTTGCGCTTGAGCAACGCCTCGCGCACCTGCCGCATCTTCAGCGCATCGCGCGAATCGTGGCTGCCGAAATTGGAATGCGACAGCAGCGCGATGTTCGGCTCGATGCCGAACAGCTTCAGGCGATAGGCGGCCTGCAGCGTGGCCTCGACGATCTGCTCCACGCTGGGATCTTCCTGCACGTGGGTGTCGACGAAGAAGAACGCGCCCTGCTGGTTGATCACGCCGGTCATCGCCGAGGTGGAGCTGACCCGCGGTTCCAGCGGGATCACGCTGCGCGCGTAGCCGAGCTTCTTGTGGAAGCGGCCGACCACGCCGGTGAGCAGCGCATCGGCTTCGCCGCGCGCGACCATCACCGCCGCGATCAGCGTCGGCCGCGAGCGCATCAGCTCCTTGGCCGCGGTCACGGTGACGCCGCGGCGCTCGGTGAGCGCGTGGTAGTACTGCCAATAGTCGTTGAAGCGCGGGTCGTCATGGATGTTGGTGACTTCGAAATCCACGCCGGCGGTGATGCGCAGGCCCAGGCGCTTGATGCGCGCCTCGATCACGTCGGGGCGGCCGATCAGGATCGGGAACGCCAGGCCCTCGTCGATCACGCTCTGCACCGCGCGCAGCACCACTTCCTCTTCGCCCTCGGCGTAGACCACGCGCTGCTTGTCGGCGCGCGCACGGTCGTACACCGGCTTCATCATCAGGCTGGTGCGGTAGACGAACTGGCTGAGCTTGTCGCGATAGGCGGCCATGTCGGCGATCGGCCGCGTGGCCACGCCCGAATCCATCGCCGCCTGCGCCACCGCCGAGGACAGTTCGACCAGCAGGCGCGGATCCAGCGGCCGCGGGATCAGGTAGTCCGGGCCGAAGCTCGGCGTCTCGCCGCCGTAGGCCGCCCCCAGGTCCGAGGCCTCGCGCCGCGCCATCGCGGCGATCGCCTTGACGCAGGCGATCTTCATCTCCTCGTTGATGCCGGTGGCGCCGACGTCGATGGCGCCGCGGAACAGGTAGGGGAAGCACAGCACGTTGTTGATCTGGTTCGGGTAGTCCGAACGGCCGGTGCCGATGATCGCGTCCGGGCGCACCGCCTTGGCCGCTTCCGGGGTGATTTCCGGATTGGGATTGGCCAGGGCGAAGATCACCGGCTGCGGCGCCATCGTCGCCACCATCTCCGGCTTGAGGATGCCTGCGGCCGACAGGCCCAGGAAGATGTCCGCCCCCTCGACGATCTCGGCCAGGGTGCGCTTGTCGGTGTCGCGGGCGTAGCGCGCCTTGTCCGGGTCCAGGTCGGTACGGCCGGTGTGGATCACGCCGTCGCGGTCCAGCGCCAGGATGTTCTCCGGCTTCAGGCCCAACGAGACCAGCATGTTGACGCAGGAGATGCCGGCCGCGCCCATGCCGGTGGTGGCCAGCTTGACCTCTTCGATCTTCTTGCCGGTGACCACCAGCGCGTTGAGCACGGCCGCGCCGACGATGATCGCGGTGCCGTGCTGGTCGTCGTGGAACACCGGGATGTTCATGCGCTCGCGCAGCTTGCGCTCGACGATGAAGCACTCCGGCGCCTTGATGTCTTCCAGGTTGATGCCGCCGAAGGTCGGCTCGAGGCTGGCGATGATGTCGACCAGCTTGTCCGGATCGTTCTCGTTGATCTCGATGTCGAACACGTCGATGCCGGCGAACTTCTGGAACAGCACGCCCTTGCCTTCCATCACCGGCTTGGACGCCAGCGGGCCGATGTTGCCCAGGCCCAACACCGCGGTGCCGTTGCTGATCACCGCCACCAGGTTGCCGCGCGCGGTCAGTTCGCTGGCCTGTTTCGGGTCGGCGACGATGGCCTCGCAGGCGAAGGCCACGCCCGGCGAATAGGCCAGGGAGAGGTCGCGCTGGGTCAGCATCGGCTTGGTCGCGGAGACCTTGATCTTGCCCGGCGGCTGCTGGCGGTGATAGTCGAGGGCGGCCTGTTTGAAATCGTCGTTTGACATCGAGGGCTTCTTTTGTCGAAAGGCGCGGAGGCCCGGAATTCTACCCCCAGCAGCAGGAGCGGTCCTGTCTGGCGGCTGTCACCAGGGCCGCGGGCACCGGGAAAAACGCGACGCGCCGGCAGTGCCGGCGCGTCCAGATTGCAGCGGACTCAGCGGGTCGGGGTGGCGACAGGATCGACCGTCACATCGGGCAGCGATTCTTCGCCGCCGTTCAAGGCGATGCGCAGGCGGTCGCGATCCAGCGCGTTCTCCCAGCGCGAGACCACCACGGTGGCCACCGCATTGCCGATGAAGTTGGTCAGCGAGCGGCACTCGCTCATGAAGCGGTCCACGCCCAGGATCAACGCCATGCCGGCCACCGGCACTTCCGGCACCACCGCCAGCGTCGCCGCCAGGGTGATGAAGCCGGCGCCGGTCACGCCGGCCGCGCCCTTGGAGCTGAGCATCGCCACCAGCAGCAGCGCGATCTGGTGGCCGAGGGTCAGTTCGGTGTTGGTGGCCTGGGCGATGAACAGCGCCGCCAGGGTCATGTAGATGTTGGTGCCGTCGAGGTTGAACGAATAGCCGGTGGGCACGACCAGGCCGACCACGGACTTCTGGCAACCGGCCTTTTCCATCTTCTCCATCAGCGAGGGCAGCGCCGATTCGGACGAGGAGGTGCCGAGCACCAGCAGCAGCTCGGCTTTCAGGTAACGGATCAGCTTGAGGACCGAGAAGCCACACAGGCGCGCCACCGCACCCAGGATCACCAGCACGAACAGCAGCGAGGTCACGTAAAACGAACCCACCAGCCAGGCCAGATTGACCAGCGATCCCACGCCGTACTTGCCGATGGTGAAGGCGATCGCGCCGAACGCGCCGATCGGCGCGGCCTTCATCAGGATATGCACCAGCTTGAACACCGGCGCCACCAGCGCCTCCAGCAGGTTCAGCACCGGCTTGCCGCGCTCGCCCACCATCGCCAGCGACACACCGAACAGCACCGCCACGAACAGCACCTGCAGGATGTTGTCGCCGACGAACGGGCTGAGCAGCGTCTTCGGGATGATGTCCATCAGGAAGCCGACCAGGGTCAGCTCGTGCGACTTCTCCACGTAGCTGTGCACCGCGCTCTGGTCCAGGTCGGCGGCATTGATGTTCATGCCGGCGCCGGGCTGCACCACGTGCGCGACGATCATGCCGACGATCAGCGCCAGGGTGGAGAAGAACAGGAAGTACACCATCGCCTTGGCGAACACCCGCCCCACCGTCTTCAGGTGGGTCATGCCGGCGATGCCGGTGACGATGGTCAGGAAGATCACCGGCGCGATGATCATCTTCACCAGCTTGATGAAGGCGTCGCCCAGCGGCTTGAGCTTCTCGGCAAACGCCGGCTCGAAGTGGCCGAGGATGGCGCCGAGGACGATGGCGACCACCACCTGGAAGTACAGCTGCCGGTAGAACGGCAGATGCCGGGGCGCGTGACCTGCCGGCGAGGTTGGAATATGCATGGCTTGCGCTCCGGGACGGTCCGCCCACCCGACGCGGGTCGCGGAATGCTGCCTTTGTACGCGTCGCCGGCGTCTAAGCAGATAACCTATTGGTACTAGGCCCGGCGCCTGGCCATGTCGACGCGGTTACAGTGCCGCGGTACGCTCACGGAAGGGCCGAACGCAACGCCGCAGACAGACGCCGCCCTGGCGGCCTGTGGCGGCGCCGTCGCCATCGCAGCGCGTCCTCAGGGGAGGCGGCGCCGCAGGAATTGCAACATCGCCGTAAAGAACGGCCGGGCGCGTCCGCTATTGCATGCAGGGGGCAATTACGTCCGGCACCGTGTCCGCATCGCGGCGGCTCGCCGTTCGCGTGCGGCCCGCCACCGCACTGCCCGCGCCATCGCACCACCAGCCCGGCCGGGGACTGCCGCGCCTTCATTCCTTACCGAGACGACTCCATCATGCGCCACACCCTTCTCTTCGCTGCGCTGGGCCTGACCGCCGCCGCTCCCGCCATCGCCGCCGATAACTTCGACAATTGGCCGACCAAGGTCGCCTTCAACGACGGCACCGAACTGGCCGTGACCGGCAACTACGCCTACGACTGGAACAACTTTTCCAACGACGACGGCCGCCTGGAAGACGACAACGCGTTCCGCCGCAAGGAATTCGGCGCCACGCTGAAGAAGAAGGGCGTGTACGACGCGATGGTGTACTTCGACTTCGAGTCCAAGCTGTGGCTGGACGTGTTCTTCCGCTTCGAGACCAAGGCGCTGTTCGGCGCCGATTACGGCAAGGTGCGGCTGGGCTACATCAAGGTGCCGGTGGGCCTGGAAGGCGTGACCAGCTCGCGTGCGGACAGCTTCATGGAAGTGGCGCTGCCGGTGCAGGCGATCTACCAGGGCCGCCGCACCGGCGTGGAGTGGACCTTCGAGCGTCCGCAATACCTGCTGCAGGCCGGCGCCTACGGCGGCAAGGACCTGCAGGGCGACAACCCCGGCACCACCCAGGCGGTGCGCGGCGTGTGGACCCCGTTCAAGGCCGAGGGCGACGTGCTGCACCTGGGCCTGGCCTATTCGCAGGAGAATCCGCGCGGCTACCACAACGGCCTGGACGTGAGCTTCAGCCCGCGCGCGCGCTTCCGCGCGCGTCCGGAAGCCGGCCTGACCGACGTGCGCCTGATCGACTCCGGCACGCTGGTCGACGTCGACCAGGTGCGCCGCACCGGCCTGGAGGCGATCTGGATCAAGGGGCCGTTCTCGATGCAGGGCGAGGCGCTGCGCGCCGACGTGACCCGCGACAACGGCCGCCCCGACTACACCGCCGACGGCCAGTACGTGTTCGCCAGCTACGTGCTGACCGGCGAATCGCGGCCGTACAGCGCCGGCAACGTCGGCAACATCAAGCCGGCCAATGCCTACGGCGCGGTCGAGCTGCTGGCGCGCTACAGCCGCCTGGACCTGGACGACGGCACCGTGCTCGGCGGCCGCCAGCACGACTGGACCTTCGGCGCCAACTGGTACCTGACCAGCCACTTCAAGTTCCAGGTCAACTACGTGCGCGCCGATGCCGAACGCGCCGGCGTGCGCCTGAAGCCGAACTCGCTGGACGTCCGCGCCCAGGTCCAGTTCTGAGCCGTCGCACGCCGGCCGATCCGACGCGATCGGCCGGCGTGCGTACTGCGGCGCCAGCCGCAGCGACCGTGCAAGGAACCGCAGCGCAGCCCGTCGTCGATGCCGACGGCCCGCGTGCACTCCGGCCTCGCCGCCCACAGCGTGTCCGCGGCGCATCTGCGGGTCGCTACCGGCGACGCTCGCTGACGCGATTGCCGTCCAGGCCTGACCGGGCCGTTTCTAGACGATCAGCGACACCGGCCAGCGCCAGCGCATGCCGCAAACGGCATCGCACCCTCTAAGCTGATGCGGCCCCTGTCGCCGCATTCTTCCGCATGCCCTCGCTCCTGCGCCATCGCCGCCTCGTCCTGCTGCTGGTCGTCATCGTCGGCGGCATGGCCTTGGCGATGCTGTCGGCGCAACACGTCGCCGAACAACGCGCCCTGCGTGCCGAGAGCGTGCAGTTGCGCCAGCAACTGGAGCTGTATGCGCAGACCCTGCAGCAGCGCATCGACCGCTACCGCACCCTGCCGCAGGTGCTGGCACTGGATCCGGAACTGCGCGATGCCCTGACCCACCCGCTGGACGCGGCCACGCAGCGGCAACTGAACCTGAAACTGGAACGCGCCAACGATGTCACCCGCTCCTCCACCCTGACCCTGATCGACGCCAACGGCGTGGCCCTGGCCGCCAGCAACTGGCGCCTGGCCAGCAGCAACGTCGGCGCCGACTACAGCTTCCGCCCGTACGTGAAGCAGGCCTTGGCCCAGGGCAAGGGCCGCTTCTACGGCATCGGCATGACCACCGGCGTGCCCGGCTACTTCCTGTCGCAGGCGATCCTCGATGCACGCGGGCGTCCGCTCGGAGTGATCGTGATCAAGATCGAGCTGGCCGCGCTGGAGCACGAATGGCTGCGCGTGCCCGACGTGGTGCTGGTCAGCGACCGCCACGGCGTGGTGTTCCTGTCCAGCCGCGACGTCTGGCGCTACCGCCAATTGCAGCCGCTCAGCGCGCGCGAGCGCGGCGAACTGCTGGCCACCCGCCAGTACGCGCAGCAGACCCTGCTGCCGGCGCAACGGCGGGTGCTGGAAACGCTGGACGACGGCGGCCAGGTGATGCGCATCGACATGCCGGCGCAGCCGGCGCCGCTGCTGTGGCAGAGCATGGCGCTGCCGGAGAGCGGCTGGCGCCTGCACCTGCTGCACGACATCGGCGGCAGCCGCGCGGCCGGCCGTGCCGCCGCGCTGGCGGCAGCCGGGATCTGGCTGGCAGTGTCGTTCCTGGGCCTGCTGTTCCAGCAGCGCCAGCGCCTGGCGCGGCTGCGCCAGCGCAGCCGGCGCGAACTGGAGTCGCTACTGCAGCAGCATGCGCAGGAGCTGCGTACCGCCCAGGACGGCATCGTACAGGCCGCGCAGCAGGCAGACACCGGCCTCAGCCGCAGCCTGGAGCACCTGCCGCAGGGCGTGGTGATCATCGACGCGCAACTGCGCCTGGTGGCGTGGAATTCGCGCTATCTGGAGATCTTCCGCTTTCCGCCGGAACTGATCCGGGTCGGCCGGCCGATCGAGGACGTGTTCCGCTACAACGCGCGTCGCGGCCTGCTCGGCCCCGGCCCGGTGGAGGCGGCCATCCAGCGCCGCCTGGACCACCTGCGCAGCGGCCGCCCGCACATGCGCGAGAGCGAGAAGGACGACGGCACGGTGCTGGAAATCCGCGGCAATCCGCTGCCCGACGGCGGCTTCGTCACCAGCTACGCCGACATCACCAGCTACAAGAACGCCGCGCGCGAACTGCGCTCGCTGGCCGACGCGCTGGAGCACCGCGTCGCCGAACGCACCCGCGACCTGGCCGAGGCCAAGCGCGAGGCCGAGAACGCCAACCGCTACAAGACCCGCTTCGTGGCCTCGGCGGTGCACGACCTGCTGCAGCCGCTGAACGCCGCGCGCATGTTCGTCTCGGCGCTGCGCGGCAAGCTGCACGAGGCCGATGCGCGGCAGATCGCCGACCATGTCGACAACGCGCTGGCGGCGCAGGATGCGATCCTCAACAGCCTGCTGGACATCTCGCGGCTGGAGGCCGGCACGCTGAAGACGCAGGTGCAGGACCTGGCGCTGGATCCGCTGCTGCAGACCCTGGCGCGCGAGTTCGGCATCGTCGCCGAAGGTCGCGGCCTGCGCCTGGACTATGTGCCGACGCGCGCCACGGTGCGCAGCGATGCGACCCTGCTGCGGCGCATCCTGCAGAACTTCCTGTCCAACGCGGTGCGCTACACCCCGCGCGGGCGCGTGCTGCTGGGCTGCCGGCGCGAGGGCGCGCAACTGCGCATCGAGGTCCACGACCAGGGGCCGGGCATTCCCGACGCCCTGCAGCAGGAGATCTTCGAGGAATTCCGCCGGCTCGGCGACGGCGTCGCCAACGACCGCGGCGCCGGCCTCGGCCTGGCGATCGTGGAGCGCATCGGCCGCCTGCTCGGCCATCGCATCGGCCTGCGCTCGCACTTGGGCCGCGGCAGCGTGTTCTCGGTGACGGTGCCGTTGGGCGATGCCGCTGCCGCGCAACGCCAGGCGCCGGCGGCGATGGCCAGCGACAACGGCGACGACCCGATCCTGCACGGCTGCCGCGTGTGGTGCATCGACGACGACCCGCGGGTCTGCGAGGCCAGCCGCACCCTGCTGACGCGCTGGGCCTGCCAGGTGGAACTGGCCGCCGGCCCGGAGCAGGCCCTGGCCGCGGCGCAGCCGGCGCAGGCGCCCGAACTGGTGCTGCTGGACGTGCGCATGGGCGACCGCGACGGCCCGAGCCTGTTCGCGCAGCTGTGCGCACGCTGGCAGGCCGAGCCACGGGTGATCCTGATCACCGCCGAAGCCGATCCGGCGTTGCGCGCCCTGGCGCAGGAACGCGGCTGGGGCTTCCTGGCCAAGCCGGTCCGGGCCCCGGCCCTGCGCGCGCTGATGACGCAGATGCTGCTGCGGCGTGGGTGAGGCGTGTTGTGGAGGCTGGATGTCTGGCCGCGGTACTTTGGCGGCTAGGGAAACCCGGCGCCCGTACCCTCATCCTCCCCTGCGGAGCACCTTCTCCCGAGGGGAGAAGGAAGAGCCGGAGCGTCGCGCTTTAGCCCCCTCCCCCGGGGGAGGGGTTGGGGTGAGGGTCCGGGGCGCGCAGCGCCACCTGAGGCTTCATGCGCAGTTGGCGGGCATCCCAGCCATTGCTTTTGAGGGAGGAACCCCGGGCTGCCGCACCCTCATCCGCCCCTGCGGGGCACCTTCTCCCGAGGGGAGAAGGACAAGCCGGAGCGTCGCGCTTTAGCCCCTCTCCCGTCGGGAGAGGGGTTGGGGTGAGGGTCGGCGCGCGCAGCGCCACCTGAGACCTCATGCGCAGTTGGCAAGCCCTCCCCGCCTTGCCCTTGAGAGAGGAAGCCCCCGGGCCGCCGCACCCTCATCCGCCCCTGCGGGCACCTTCTCCCGGGGGAGAAGGATGCGCCGCTTTCACCACTCGCGCGGGGCGATCAGCTCTTCGACGTCGGCGTCTTCGAAACCGTAGGCCTTGGCGATGTGCAGGAAATCCACACCGATGTTCTCGCGCGCGGAGGTCTCGATCTCGCTGTCGTGGGCCTCGAACTCCAGCGCCAGCTTGTTGAACTCCTCGGTGGCGGCATGGGTCAGCCGGTACAGCGCCGCCAGGTCCGCCGGTTCCTGCGCCTCGATCGCCTCGCACAACCGCAGCAGGATCTTCTGCCCCTTGCCGACCAGCGACGGGGGAAAGTAGTCGTCGTCCAGCATCTCCTGCAGGAACGGATAGTGGGCGGTCTGCTCGTTGCGGATGGTCGTGGTGGGCATGGTCCGGTGGTCTCCGCCCGCAGGGGGCGCGGGCATCGGCGCATAGCATCGCGTATCCGGGCGCCGCGGAAAACGCCCCCCGCCGGCGCCCGGTTCAGGCCTCGCCTTCCGGCTCCAGCGCCTTCACCAGCACCGCCGCCTGGGTGCGGCTGTGGCACTCGAGCTTCTTCAGGATCGCGGTGACGTGGACCTTGACGGTGTTCTCGGCCAGGCCCAGCTCGTAGGCGATCTGCTTGTTGAGCAGCCCGTCGGCCAGGCACAGCAGCACCCGGAACTGCTGCGGGGTCAGTTGCGCCAGGCGCGCGGCCAGCTGCGCATCGGCCTCCGAGCGCGCCGCGGTCAGCGGCGGGAACCAGGTGCCGCCGTCGAGCACCGCCGCCACCGCGATGCCGATGGTCTCGGCCGGCGAGGACTTGGGGATGAAGCCGGCGGCGCCGAACTGCTGCGCACGGCGGATCACCCGCGGGTGGTCGTTGGAGGAAATCACCACCACCGGCACGTCCGGGCGCTCGCCGCGCACGTGCAGCAGGGCCGAGAAGCCGCGCGCGCCGGGCATGGCCAGGTCCAGCAGGATCAGGTCGGCATCGGCTTGCGCGGCCAGTGCGGCGTCCAGGGTGGCGGCGCTGGCCGCCTCCACCACCAGGGCGCGCGGCAGGGCCTGGCGCAGCGCGTGCAGCACGGCGGCGCGGAACAGCGGGTGGTCGTCGGCGACCAGGATCGTCGGGGCATCCATGGGCGTGAGGCGGCTGGCATGACGCCGCAACGCGGCGTCGGGTGGGCGCGGACAGCGCGCAGGATAGGCAGTGTACGTGCGGCGCGGCTGGATGCCGAGCGTGCACGTGCCCCGATCGGACCGCGGCGCGGCCAATGGCGGCCATGGTCGGCCTCCGGGACGCCACCGGGGCGCGTCAACCGGCGCAGGTCGGCGCGTTGCGCACGGGACGCACGTATCGCAAGCCGCCAGCCGCTACCGCAACGGCAACAGCGACGGCCGCGTATTCAAGACCAGCACCACACTGGCCGATAAGACGGCGTGATCGTCTCGCTCTCCAACCTGCTGGGCCGCCTGCCGCTGGCCGCGCGCTGCCTCCTCCTGTGCCTGGCGCTGGCGCCGACCGCGGCGGCGGCCGTGACGGCCAACGACGACGACCTGCCCAGCAGCCTGGAACACTTCGGCCTGGACGAGGGCCTGTCGCAACTGTCGATCAACGCCTTGCAGAGCGACGACCAGGGCTTCCTGTGGGTGGGCACGCAGGAGGGCTTGAACCGCTTCGACGGCCATCTGTTCCGCGCCTACCGGCGCGAGCTCGGCAGCGACAGCCGGCAGAGTCTGCTGAGCAGCAGCATCGACAGCCTCGGCTTCGAACCGAAAGGCACCCGCCTGTGGCTGGGCACCAACGATGCCGGCCTGGAAGTGATCGAGCTGGCCACCTGGCAACACCACCGCCTCGGCAAGAAGCAAGGGCTGTCGCACAACCGCATCACCCAGATCCTGATCGATCCGCAGGGCGGCGCGTGGCTGGGCACCGAACGCGGGGTCGACCGTGTCGACGCCGACCTGCAGCGGGCACGTCCGCTGGGCGGCGATGCGCCGGTGGTGGGCCTGACCTGGATGCCGGACGGCAAGCAGCCGGTGGCGCTGGACAGGCAATGCCGGCTGTGGCGGCTGGGCCGCGACACCCGCGAGGCACTGCCGGCACCGCCCGGCATCGACGAATGCGTGGGCCTGCAGTCCGGGCCGGAGGGGCTGTGGCTGGCCTCGGCGCGCGGCGGGCTGTTCCAGCTCGATCCGCGCGGCGCGGTGCTGGCGCACTGGACGCCGGCGCAGCTGCTGACCGGCGGCAGCGACCTCAGCGCGCTGATCCGGCTGCACGATGGCCGTGTGCTGGTCGGCACCACCAACGCCACGGTGACGCAACTGGACAGCGCGCGGCATGCGCCGCAGCGGCTCAGCTTCGACATAGCGCCGAACAGCGCCATCATCCGCTTCTACCAGGCCCCCGACGGCACCTGGTGGATCGGCACCTACACCGCCGGGCTGTACCGGGTGCGGCCGTTGTCGGCGGTGATCCGCAACGACGAGGAGCGCGTCAGCGACACCCACGACTGGCCCAGCAGCAGCGTGCGCAGCATCTGGCGCGACGGCGAGCGCATGCTGATCGGCACCGACCAGGGCCTGCTGCTGCGCGACGGCAACCGCGCCGCGTGGCGCGTGGTACCGGGACTGGCCAGCCAGGCGATCCGCAGCATCGCCGCCGACCGCGACGGCTGGTGGCTGGGCACGCGCCAGGGGCTGTGGCGCCTGGACCGCAGCGGCGCTCTGCGGCGCCTGGGTGGGCTGGCCGACGCGCACATCAACGATCTGCTGCTGGAAGGCGACACGCTGTGGGTGGCCACCCGCCGCGGCCTGAGCCGCGTGGTCGGCGGCCAGGTGCGCAACGATCCGCGCTGGGCGCCGCTGAACGGGCACACCCTGACCCGGGTCTACCGCGACAGCGAAGACACGCTGTGGATCGGCTGCAACGACTGCGGCGTGTGGCGCATGCGCAGCGGCCGCCCCGCCGAGCCGTACCGCCCGCGCGGCAGCACCCTGTACCCCTCGGTGTGGTCGCTGTACGAACACGACGGCGTGCTGTGGGTGGGGACCTTCTCCGGCGGGCTGTACCGCATCGACCTCAAGCGCGACGTGGCAGTGCGCTACAGCGACCGCGAGGGCCTCAGCAGCAACGTCATCTACACCATCCTGCCGGATCCGCAGGGGCGGCTGTGGCTGAGCACCAACAACGGCCTGAGCGTGCTCGACCCGCGCACCCGCATCGTGCAGAGCCTCGGCCGCCGCGACGGCTTGCAGAACCAGGAATACAACAGCGGCCGCGGCTATCTCGACGCACACGGCCTGCTGTACTTCGGCGGCACCCAGGGCGTGGACGTGATCGATCCCACGCGTCTGCCGCTGCGCAGCCCGCAGGCGCGCGCGGTGCTCACGGACCTGCGCATCCTCAATGCCGGCGAGGATCGCAACGGCGGCCAGAACCAGGCCGAGAGCGACGTGGTCTACGCGCAGCGCATCGCCCTGGACCACCGCGACAATGTGTTCACCCTCGGCATGACCGCGATCGACTTCGCCGCGCCCGGCACCGCGCGCCTGCGCTACCGCGTCGACGGCTTGCAGAAGGGCTGGGTGTATCCGCAGACCGCGCACAGCGATTTCTCGGTCAGCCACCTGCCGCCGGACCGCTACACCCTGGTGGTGGAAGCGGCCGGGCGCGACGGCCAGTTCGGCGCCGCGCGGCGGCTGCAGATCGAGGTACTGCCGCCGCCGTGGCGGCATCCGCTGGCCTATGCCGGCTACGTGCTGCTGGGGCTGGCGGTGATCGGCCTGGTGCTGCATCGCGTGCGGCGCACGGTCAACCGCGAGCGCGACATGGTGGAGTTGCTGAACCTGACCGTGGCCGAGCGCACCCGCCAGCTCGAGCGCGCCAATCAGCAACTGCTGCAGAGCAACGCGCGCTTGCAGGCGGCCACGCGCCTGGATCCGCTGACCCAGGTCGCCAACCGCCGCGAACTGCAGGACTGGCTGGCACGCGAATGCCCGGCCCTGCTGGCGGCGCTGGACGAAGGCAGCAGCGCCGATGCGCTGTACTTCTTCATGATCGACGTGGACAACTTCAAGCGCATCAACGACGACTACGGCCACCAGGCCGGCGACGCCGCGCTGGTGCACTGCGCCGATCGCCTGCGCGGGCTGTGCGGCGAACACGACCTGCTGGTGCGCTGGGGCGGCGAGGAATTCCTGCTGGTCACGCGCCTGCCGCGCGAGGGCGCCGCCACCGACCTGGCCGAACGCCTGCGCGCGGCGGTGGCGACGCAGGGCTTCGCCCTGGCCGAGCGCGAACTGACCCTGACCTGCTCGATCGGTTTCGCGCCGTGGCCGTTCGTGGCCGCGTGGCCGGCGCTGGGCGACTGGGAACAGAGCGTGGGCCTGGCCGACCGCTGCCTCTACGCCGCCAAGGGCGCCGGCAAGGACGCCTGGGTGGGACTGGCGCCGGGCGCCGCACCGGACCGGCCGCGATTGCACGCGCTGCTGGCCGGCGGCGCGCCGGAGGAACTCGGCGACGGCGTGCGCGTGCTGTGCTCGCCCGGGCGCCAGCCGCGCTTCGCGCGCTGAGCGCCGCCACCGCGGCTCAGCGCGGCGGCGCCTGCTGCATGCTGCTGCGCCAGGCGTCCAGGAACTGGCGCCGCTTCAGCGCATCCAGGTACACCAGCAACCCCGGGCCCAGCGCGATCGGGCGGAACGCCGCGGCGGCGGCCGGCCCGCCCTGCGCCACCCTGCCCGGCTGCGGCAGGATCGGCTGCAGCCGTGCCTCGCGCGACAGCACCTGCTGTCCGCGCGGCGACAGCAGGTAGTCCAGGAAACGTCGCGCCTCGGCCGCATGCGGGCTGTCGCGCGGGATCACCGCGGTGCGCAGCGCCACCAGGGTGTAGTCCTCCGGCTGCACGATCGCCAGCGGCGCGCCGGCATCGATGCGCGCCTGCGCATACGAGCCCAGCACGTTGTAGGCCAGCAGCAGCTCGCCGCGCGCGACCTTGTCCAGGAGCACGCCGGTGCGCTCCTCCAGCACCACCTGGTTGTCGCCCATCGCCGCCAGCAGCGCCCCGGCCATGCTGCCGAGCTGGCTGTCCTGGGTCGCGAACAGGTAGCCCACGCCGCTGCGCTCCACGTCGTAGGTGCCGATGCGTCCGCGCAGCGGCTGGCCCGGTGCGCGCAGCAGTTCCAGCAGACGACGGCGGGTGCGCGGCACCTGCGCGGCCGGCAGCCGCGCGGTGTTGTAGACGATCGCCACCGGCTCGTAGCTGATGCCGAAGAGTTCGTGCCGCCATTGCGCCCAGGTCGGCAGCGCCTCGGTCTGCGGCGAACGGTGCGCCAGCGCGTGGCCGTCGTTCACCAGCTTGGTCTGCAGGTCCATGCTGGCGCTGATCAGCAGATCGGCGCAGCGCGGGCCCGGGCCCGGCCGCAGATAGCGCTGGTAGATGTCCCAGGCGATCGCGTCCTGGTACACCACCTCGGTGCGCGGATGCAGGCGCTGGTAGTCGCCGATCACCGCGGCGAACACTTCGATGTCGGTCGAGCCCTGGATGCACAGCTGCGCGCTGGCGGCGCCCTGTGCCGGGAAGCGGCGCACGTCGCCGGGCGCGGCCAGCGCGGTGCCGGCGAGCAGCACGGTCAACAGCAGCGGCAGACGGCGCAACAGTGCGGACAGGCTCATGGATGCAACCTCGGCAGGTGCAGGCTGGCGATCAGGCCGCCGCCCACGCGGTTGGACAGGTCGATGCGGCCGCCATGGGCCTCGACCACGCGCTTGACGATCGCCAGGCCCAGTCCGGCGCCGCCGGCGGCCGCGCCCTCGCCGCGCACGAAACGCTCGAACACGCGCTCGGCCTCGGCCGCGGCGATGCCGGGGCCGTGGTCGGCCACGGTCACCACGCAGTCGCGCGCATTGCAGGTCAGCGCCACCTGCAGCGGGCCGTCGCCGCCGTACTTGCAGGCGTTGTCGATCAGGTTCTTGATCGCCTCGCGCAACAGCAGCGCATCGCCGCGCACCAGCGCCGGTTCGCTGGCGACGGCCAGTTGCACGCGCGGCCGCGGCGCGGCCTGCGGCACGGCCTCGTGCAGCGCCTGGTGCAGCACCTCGGCCAGGTCGACGCTGGCGTAGCGCTGCAGGTTCGAACGGTGGATCACGCTGGCATCGCTGAGCAACTGGTTGAGCAGGCGGCTCATGTGCGTGGCATTGCGCTCGATCGCCTCCAGGCTGCGGCGCATCTCGTGCGGGTCGTCCTCGTCCAGCGCCAGTTGCGCCTGCGCGCGCAGCGCCGCCAGCGGCGTGCGCATCTGGTGGGCCGCCTCGGCCATGAACGCACGCAGGGTTTCGTTGCTGCCGGCCAGGCGCGCCATGAAGCGGTTCAGCGCCGCCACCATCTGCTGCATCTCCTGCGGCGCGGTGGCGGCCACCGGCTTGAGCTCGGACGGTTCGCGCCGCGACAGCTCGCGCTCCAGCGTGCGCAACGGGCGCAAGGCGCGCGATACGCCCAGCCAGACCAGCGCCAACGCCAGCAGCGACAGCAGTGCGATCGCCACCAGCGCGTGCAGCACCACGTCCTGCGCCAGCGCCTCGCGTGCGCGGCGGGTCTGCCCCACCTGCACCCACACCTGGTCCTGCGCCGCCGCCGAGGACACCCGCCGCGACACCACCGCAAAGCGCACCGGCTCGCCGCTGTAGACCGCGTCGAACAAGCGCGGCGGTGCGCTGGCGCGCGGCAGCGACGGCGCCGCCGGCAGGTCGTCGTAGCCGGTGATGGTGCGCCCACGCGCATCGAACACGCGGTAGAACACCCGGTCCTCCGGCGCCATCGCCAGCAGATCCAGCGCCGCGTACGGCAGGTCCACCTGCCATTGGCCGCCGGCCAGCGCCACCGAATCGACGATGGACAGCGCCGAGGACACCAGCAGGTGGTCGTAGGAACGGTTGGCGGCGCGCTGGCCGTAATCGCGCGCCACGAAGAACAGCGCCACCGCGCCCAGCAGCGACAACGCGCCCAGGTAGCGCAACAGCGTGCGCCGGATCGACGGCGCTGGCGGCGCGGCCTCAGCCATCGACGTCCGCTGCCGCCGGATCCGGCGGCGCCGCGGCCGCCTCCAGCTTGTAGCCGACGCCGCGCACGGTGACGATGCGCAGCGGCGCGTCGGCCAGCTTCTTGCGCAGGCGCCCGACGTAGAGCTCGATCGCGTTCGGCCCGGCCTCGTCGTCGAAGCCGAACAGGCCGTTGCCGATCTCGTCCTTGCCCACCACCTGGCCGAGCCGGCCGATCAGGATCTCCAGCAGGCGGTATTCGCGGTTGGGCAAGTCGATCGGCGTGCCGTCCAGGCTGACACTGTGCGCGGCGTTGTCGAAGGCGAAGCCGCCAAGCTGCACCACTTCGCTGGCCTGGCCGCGGTTGCGCCGCAGCAACACCCGGCAGCGCGCCTCGAACTCGCGGAAATCGAACGGCTTGCCCAGGTAATCGTCGGCGCCCACGTCCAACGCCTGCACCCGGTCCTCGATGCCGTCGCGCGCGGTCAGCATCAGCACCGGCGTGGTATCGCCGCGCTCGCGCAGCCCGGCCAGCACGCGCAGCCCATCCAGCCCCGGCAGGCCGATGTCCAGCACCACCAGATCGAAGCGCTGGTAGCGCAGCACACCGGCCGCACTCAGCCCATCGCGCTGCCAATCCACCGCATGCCCGCTGCGGCGCATGCGCCGCACGATCGCATCGGCGAGATCGGCGTTGTCTTCTACCAGGAGCAGGCGCATGGGTCGGGGATTGGGGATTCGGGATTGGGGATTCGCAAGAGCGGCTCCGTACGCGGATGCTAACGCGCCTGCGTCAGGGCAGACAGCACGCACGGTGCTTTTACCAATCCCGAATCCCGAATCCCCAATCCCGGCCCCACCGACAGGTCGATGACAGCTACGCCCGACTAGGCTGCGTCCACGCCGGTCCGCGGCATGCGCTGGCGGACCGATCCAATCGCTGCGACACGCACCTGGGAGGGGACGTGGAACTAAAGACTCTGACATGGGGCAGCGCCTGCGCGCTGCTGTGCCTGGCCGGCTCGGCGCGCGCCGCCACCGACGACGACGGCCCGGTGACCGCCGAACTCGGCGGCCGCCTGCACTGGGATTTCGCCCATTTCGACAACGACAATCGCGGCACGCCCAATCCCGACGACACCGAGATCCGCCGCCTGTGGCTGGATGTGTCCGGCAAGTTCTTCGGCTTCGGCTACAAGGTCGAAGGCGATTTCGCCGGGCTGCAGGACGACTTCAATGGCAAGGGCATCGAGGCCAAGGACGTCTACATCACCCGCAAATTCGGCGCCGGCACCCTGACCGTGGGCCAGTTCAAGCAGTACTTCACCCTCGACGACCGCACCGGCTCCAACTTCGGCCAGTTCCTGGAGCGCAGCGGCGCGGCCAGTACGCTGGCGCCGCTGTACCGCAAGGCGGTGTCGTGGCAGGCCGCAGGCACCGACTACACCTGGGCCGCCAGCGTCTACAGCCTGCAGAGCATCGACGTCTCCAATGTCCGCGGCCATGCGTTCGGCGGCCGCGGCACCTGGGCGCCGGGCGCGCGCGACGGCGACGTGCTGCACCTGGGCCTGTCGCTGGCGCACGAGCACTACGATCATCCCGGCGCCGGCGGCGCGCCGGCGCTGAGCATCCGCCCGCGCCCGGCCGGGCATCTGTCCGACGACAGCCGCATCACCCTGGCGCGCTTCGCCGACGGCCGCGACACCGACGTGGACAAGTGGTCGCTGGAATACGCGCAGGTGCGCGGACCGTTGTCGTGGCAGGGCGAGTTCAGCGGCGGATTGTTCGACGACGGTGCGCAGCGTGCCGACGTGATGGCGGCCTACGGCTTCGTCAGTTGGTTCGCCACCGGCGAATCGCGCCGCTACGACAGCAAGACCGGGCGTTTCACCCGCATCAAGCAGGTCAACCACAAGTACGGCGCCTTCGAATTGGCGCTGCGCTACGACCGCATGTGGGGCGAGCAGCACCGCGACGGCCAGCCGGATCTGCTCGACGCCTCCACCGCCTCGTGGACGCTGGCCGGCAACTGGTATCTCAAGCCGAACCTGCGGCTGATGCTCAACCTGATCGACAGCCGCAACCGCGATCACCTGGCCGGCGTGACGCTGGACCATACGCGGGCGATCACCGGGCGCTTTCAGTATGACTTCTAAGTGCCGGGACCCGGGACTCGGGACTCGGGACCCGGAAAAGCGCAGGGTTGTCCCTGAGGCTTTATCGACCTTCGCTCTCCGGGCCCCGGGTCCCCGGCCCCGGGCCCCGGCCTTTCACCACAAGGAACTTCCATGCTGACCGCGCTCGGTTTCGGAATGGTCATTACCTTCATGTACCTGATCATGAGCAAGCGGCTGTCGCCGCTGGTCGCGTTGATCATCGTGCCGATCGTGTTCGCGCTGGCCGGCGGCTTCGGCACCGGCATCAACGAGATGATGCTGGAAGGGATCAAGAAGATCGCGCCCACCGGCGTCATGCTGATGTTCGCGATCCTGTACTTCGGGGTGATGATCGACGCTGGCCTGTTCGATCCGCTGGTCCGGCGCATCCTGCGCCTGGTCAAGGGCGACCCGATGAAGATCGTGGTCGGCACCGCGGTGCTGGCGTTGCTGATCTCGCTCGACGGCGACGGCTCCACCACCTACATGATCACTGTCTCGGCGATGCTGCCGCTGTACCGGCGGCTGGGCATGAACGCGCTGAACATGACCTGCGTGACCATCCTCGCCGGCGGCGTGATGAACCTGACGCCGTGGGGCGGCCCGACCGCGCGCGCGGCCACCGCGCTGCACGTGGACCCGGCAGACGTGTTCGTGCCGCTGGTGCCGGCGATGGCGCTGGCGATCGCCGGCATCCTGGTGCTGGCCTGGTACCTGGGCATGAAGGAGCGGCGGCGCCTCGGCGTGGTGACGCTGCCCGGCGATGCCTGGATGGACGGCAGCGTGGCCGACGACGGCGAGGCGCTGCCCACGGTGGAGGACGCCGAGGACATCAAGCGGCCGCGGCTGCTGTGGGTGAACCTGGTGCTGACCCTGGCGTTGATGGCCGCGCTGGTGATCGGCGTGCTGCCGATGCCGGTGCTGTTCATGATCGGCTTCGCCCTGGCGCTGCTGATCAACTATCCGAACCTGGCCGAACAGCGTCGGCGCCTGGTCAACCATGCCGGCAACGTGCTGTCGGTGGTGTCGCTGATCTTCGCCGCCGGCGTGTTCACCGGCATCCTCTCCAACACCGGCATGGTCGAGGCGATGTCGCGCAGCTTCCTGGCGGTGATCCCCGACGCCTGGGGCCCGTACCTGGCGGTGATCACCGCGCTGGCCAGCATGCCCTTCACCTTCTTCATGTCCAACGACGCCTTCTACTTCGGCGTGCTGCCGATCCTGTCCGACGCCGCCAGCCACTACGGCATCACTCCGGTGGAGATGGCCCGCGCCTCGCTGGCCGGGCAACCGGTGCACCTGCTCAGCCCGCTGGTGCCGTCCACCTACCTGCTGGTCGGCCTGGCCAAGGTCGACTTCGCCGACCACCAGCGCTTCACCCTGAAGTGGGCGGTGTTGATTTCACTTTTGCTGATGGCGGGCAGCCTGCTGTTTGCGCTGTATCCGGTGGCGCGATGAAGCCGGGACCCGGGACCCGGGACCCGGGACCCGGAAGAGCGCAGCGCTGTGACTAAAGTTTTACCGACTTCCGTTCCCCGGGTCCCGGGTCCCCGGTCCCGAGTCCCGGCGTTCCCCACCTGCCACGGAGCATCTTCATGACCCTAAGAATCGCCTACGTCACCAGCGGCATGGGCAGCATCGGTACCGCGATCTGCCAGAAGCTGGCGCGCAACGGCCATACCGTGGTCGCCGGCTGCGGGCCGGACTCGCCGCGCAAGTCGGCGTGGCTGCGCGAGCAACGCGAGCTCGGCTTCGACTTCATCGCCTCCGAGGGCAATGCCACCGACTGGGATTCGACGGTGGCCGCCTTCGCCAAGGTCAAGGCCGAGGTCGGCGAGATCGACGTGCTGGTCAACAACGCCGGCGGCAGTCGCGACATGCTGTTCCGGCAGATGGGCCGCGAGGACTGGCAGGCGGTGATCGCCAGCAACCTGCATGCGCTGTTCAACATCACCAAGCAGGTGGTGGATGGCATGACCGCACGCGGCTGGGGCCGCATCGTCAACATCGGCGCGGTCAGCGCGCAGAAGGGCCAGATCGGGCAGATCAATTACGCCACCGCCAAGGCGGCGATGCAGAGCTTCAGCCGCGCGCTGGCGCAGGAAGTGGCCTCGCGCGGGGTCACCGTCAACACGGTGTCGCCCGGCTACATCGCCAGCGCGGCGATCAGCGGCTTCCCGCCGGACGTGCTCGACCGCCTGGCCAGTTCGGTGCCGCTGCGCCGGCTCGGCAAGCCCGAGGAAGTCGCCGCGCTGTGCGCCTGGCTGGCCTCGGACGAGGCCGCCTACGTCACCGGCGCCGACTACGCGGTCAACGGCGGCCTGCACATGGCCTAGGGCGTGCGCAGCGCCGCGACGCGCCCCTGGCATACACTGCCGGTTCCGCTTCGTTCGTCGCGCCCCGCTCCGCATGTCCGACAAACCCGAATCCGGCGCGCCCGCCGCGCGCCTGCAGATGGCCGACATCGCACGCATGGCCGGCGTCTCCGAATCCACGGTGTCGCGCGCGCTGGCCGACAATCCGGTGGTCGCCGAACGCACCCGCGCCTACATCAAGCAGCTCGCCCGCGACGCCGGCTACCGGGTCGATCCGGTGGCGCGCAGCCTGCGTTCGCGCCGCTCCAACATCGTCTGCGTGGCGGTACCGCTGATGCACGCGCACGAGCAGCCGTTGTCGGACCCGTTCATGATGACCATGCTGGCGCTGCTCGCCGATGCACTGACCGCGCGCGGCTACAGCATGCTGCTGTCCAAGCTGGACCAGCACCAGGACCACTGGGTCGAGGACCTGGCGCGCAGCAGCCGGGCCGACGGCGTGATCATGCTCGGCCAGAGCCACGAGCATGCGTCGCTGGACGCGGCCGCGCGCGGGGGCCTGCCGATGCTGGTGTGGGGCAGCCGCATCGACGGCCAGGCCTATGCCAGCGTCGGCAGCGACAACCTGCGCGGCGGCGAACTGGCCACCGCGCACCTGATCGAGCACGGCCGCCAGCGCATCGCCTTCCTTGGCGACGAGCAACTACCGGAAGTGGCGCCGCGCTTCGCCGGCTACCGGCGCATGCTCGACGCGCACGGCCTGGCGTTCGACCCGCGGCTGCACGCGCGCAGCCACTTCCTCAGCGAGGACGCCTACCGCCTGACCCGGGCGATGCTGAAGAAGACCGATCCACCCGATGCAGTCTTCGCCGCCTCCGACGTGATCGCACTGGGCGCGATCCGCGCCCTGATCGAAGCCGGCCACCGCGTGCCACAGGACATCGCCCTGGTCGGCTTCGACGACATTCCGCTCGCCGCTTACAGCCAGCCGCCGCTGACCACCGTGCGCCAGGACCTGGCCCAGGCCGCCACCCTGCTGGTGGACGGCGTGCTGCACCTGATCGCCGGCGCACCGGTGGACTCGGTGGAGCTGCCGGTCAGCCTGGTGGTGCGGGAGTCGGCGTGAGGGGCGGGGATTGGGCAGCGGGATTGGGGATTCGTAGAAGCCAGGACGCGCGCATTGCGGGTGCACCGGCCTAGCCGGCTTTTCCCAATCCCCAATCCCCAATCCCGGCTCCACCGCTTTACGAATCCCGAATCCCCACTCCCGAATCCCGCCCCCTCACCAACCCCATCGCCACCGCCGCCAACAGCATCAACACGCCGGCCAGGCGAATGACGTTGCGCGGGTCGCCCTGCAGCAGGCTGTCGTAGTAGAGCGGCAGGGTCACGATCTGGATCAGCATCGGCAGCACGATGAACAGGTTGAACAGGCCCATGTACACGCCGGTGCGTTCGGGCGGGATGCTGTTGGCCAGCATCAGGTAGGGATTGCCCATCATGCTGGCCCAGGCCAGGCCGATGCCGATCATCGGCAGCAGCAACAGCCAGCGGTCGTGGATCGACGGCAGCAGGCACATGCCGAGGCCGGCAGCGACCAGGCAGGCGGCGTGGGTCGCCTTGGGGCCGAACCGGCGCGCCACCGGCACCATCGCGAACGCGGCCAGGAAGGCGACGAAGTTGTAGAAACCGCCGATCTGGCCGTTGACCAGCCCAGCCTCGCGGAAACCATGCGAATCGGCCGCGGTAGTGCCGAACAGGGTGGTGGACAGCGACAGCACGATGTACTGCCAGTAGCAGAACATCGCATACCACTGGAACAGCATCACCGGCGCCATCTGCCGCATCGTCGGCGGCATCTGCCGCACCGCGTCGACGATCTCGCGTAGCGTCGCCAGCGGCCCGACCGTGGCACTGCGCAGGCGCTGCAGCTGCGCCGGCGGCAGCACCGGCTCGCGCACGCTGCGCGCGGTGAGCAGGATCGACGCAGCGGAGAAACCCGCGCCGATCGCGAACGCGGCGATGGTGACGTAGGGAATATGGTGGGCGTTGGCCGCGTCCTGGTTCATGCCCAGCCACACCAGCAACGGCGGGGTGACGTAGGCCAGGGTCTGACCGAGGCCGGTGAACGCGCTCTGGGTCAGGTAGCCCAGCGGCCGCTGCGGTGGCGCCAGCACGTCGCTCACCAGCGCACGGTACGGCTCCATCGCCACGTTGTTGGCCGCATCCAGCATCCACAGCAGCGCCACCGCCATCCACAGCGCCACGCTGAAGGGCATGGTCAGCAGGCACAGGCTGCACACCAGCGCGCCCACCACCATGTACGGCATGCGCCGGCCCCAACGCGTCACCGTGCGGTCGCTGAGCACGCCGACCACCGGCTGCAGCACCAACCCGGTGATCGGGCCGGCCAGCCACAGATACGGCAGGTTGGCGTGGTCGGCGCCCAGGTAGTTGTAGATCGGGCTCATGTTGCTCTGCTGCAGCCCGAAGCTGTACTGCACGCCGAAGAAACCGGCGTTGAGCGCCAGCACGCGAGAGAGCGGAAGCAGAGGGCGATCGGAACGCATGAGCATCGGCATCGGCCTGGGGCGGGTCGGGCACGCGGGAGGCGTGCCGCAGCGGCGGAGCGGAGTGTCGCCGCGCCTGCAATCGTTTGTAACGCTGCGCCGCACCATGCAAGATATGCCCCGTCTCTTCCTGATCGGGATCCATCGGCACCGCTGCCGCTTTGCTGCACTGCAAATTGCAAACGATTGCAAGCAGCCGTATCTGTAGCCCGCCGCACCCACCGTCCGTGCCGCGCCCTGTCCGTTCCCGGCGGTGGCGCGCCGCCACCTACTGCACCATTTCGCTTCGGGAGAGACAGCGATGCACCACCCTTCGATCCGCCTGCAGACCCTGGCCCTGGCCGTCGCCGCGGCGCTGTCCGCGCCGGCTGCGCTCGCGCAACAGGCCACGCCCGCCGCTGCCGACGCTCCGGCGGCGCAGGGCGACGTGATCAGCCTGGACTCGGTGTTCGTCACCGGCACCGCCACACCCAAGAGCAAGCTCAAGTCCAGCGTCTCGGTCAGCACCGTCGGCGCCGAGGCGATCGAACGGTCGGCACCGCGCAGCACCGCCGAGATCTTCCGCAACATCCCCGGCATCCGTTCCGAATCCAGCGGCGGCGAAGGCAATGCCAACATCGCCGTGCGCGGCCTGCCGGTCGCCTCCGGCGGCGCCAAGTTCCTGCAGTTGCAGGAAGACGGGCTGCCGGTGCTGGAGTTCGGCGACATCGCCTTCGGCAACGCCGACATCTTCCTGCGCGCCGACTACAGCCTGGAGCGCATCGAGGCGATCCGCGGCGGCTCGGCTTCCACCTTCGCCAGCAACTCGCCCGGCGGCATCATCAACTTCATCAGCAAGACCGGCGACACCGCCGGCGGCAGCGTCGGCCTCACCCGCGGCCTGGGCGGCTACGACAACACCCGCCTGGACTTCGACTACGGCGCGCCGTTCGCCGAGCACTGGCAGTTCAATGTCGGCGGCTTCTACCGCCGTGGCGACGGCGTGCGCGACGCAGGCTACACCACCGACAAGGGTGGCCAGCTCAAGGCCAACCTGACCCGGCTGTTCGACAACGGCTACGTGCGCGTCTACGCCAAGTACCTCAACGACCGCGCCGCCGGTTACCTGCCGGTACCCACGCGGGTCAGCGGCCGCGACGGGTCGCCGCACTTCGGCAGCATCGACGGCTTCGACCCCGGCACCGACACGCTGTACAGCCCGTACTTCCGCAGCAGCGCCACCCTCGATGGCGGCAACACGCCCTCGCGCGTGGAACTGGGCGACGGCATGCATCCGCTGTCGCGCGCGTTCGGCGCCGAGGCGCAGTTCGATGTCGGCGGCGGCTGGACCCTGACCGACAAGTTCCGCATCGCCGACACCTCCGGGCGCTTCGTCTCGCCGTTCCCGGCGCAGGTCGCCGATGCCGCGGCGCTGGCCGCCAGCATCGGCGGCGCCGGCGCCGGCCTGCGCTACGTCGACGGACCGAACGCCGGCCAGGCCTACACCGGGCTGGCGCTGCGCACGCACCTGTTCAACGTGCATCTCAACGACCTGGGCAACGCGGTCAACGACCTCAGCCTGGCCCGCGACTTCGGCAGCGGCGGCGGCGACAACCTCAACCTCAAGGCCGGCTGGTACACCTCGCGGCAGACCATCGACGTGGACTGGACCTGGAATTCCTACGTGCAGTCGCTGGCGCACCGGCCGCGGCTGCTGGACGTGGTCGCCGCCGACGGCAGCCTGCGTTCGCAGGACGGCCTGTACGCCTACGGTGTGCCGTACTGGGGCCTGGACAATACCCGCCACTACGACGTGCGCTACGACATCAACGCGCCGTACCTGGCGCTGAGCTGGGACCAGGGCCCGCTGAGCGTGGACGGCAGCCTGCGCTACGACATGGGCCGCGCGCGCGGCAACACCGCCGGCGGCGTGCTGGCCAGCAACATCGACGTGAACGGCGACGGCGTGATCGAGGCGCCGGAGCAAAGCGTGGCGACCATCGACTACGGCAACCGCAAGCCGGTGCGCTACGACTGGAACTACCTGTCGTATTCGTTCGGCGGCAATTACATGCTCAACGACGACCTGGCCGCGTTCGCGCGCTACAGCCGCGGTGCGCGTGCCAATGCCGACCGCCTGCTGTTCGGCGTGGTCCGCGATGATGGCTCGGTGTCCTCCAACGAGGCGGTGAACGTGGTCAAGCAGCTCGAGGGCGGCCTGAAGTGGCGCAGCGGCGGGCTGAGCCTGTTCGCCACCGCCTTCGCCGCGCGCACCCAGGAGCAGAACTACGAAGCGACCACCCAGCGCTTCTTCGACCGCACCTACAAGGCGCATGGCCTGGAACTGGAAGCGGCGTACCGCGCCGGTGGCTTCAACCTCAACGGCGGCCTGACCTGGACCGATGCCACCATCGACAAGGACCAGATCACCCCGGCCAACGCCGGCAACACGCCGCGTCGGCAGGCGCGCTTCGTCTGGCAGCTGACCCCCAGCTACCGCGGCGAGCGCTACCAGATCGGCATCAACGCGATCGGCACCAGTTCGGCCTACACCCAGGACAGCAACCAGCTGAAGATGCCCGGCTACACCCAGGTCAACCTGTTCGGCGACTACCGCATCACCGACGCGCTGACCGTCTCGCTCAACGTCAACAACCTGTTCAACACCTTCGGCCTGACCGAAGCGGAAGAAGCGTCCATCGCCGACGCGGCCTCCGGCGTGATCCGCGCGCGCTCGATCCCGGGCCGCACCTCCAGCATCAGCCTGCGCTACGACTTCTGACGAGGACCGCACATCCGCGCCCCGCACGGGCGCGGCCAAGCCCCCCATGACCGCACCCGCTCCTTCCGCACTGTCCGCGCTCGCCCACACCCTGTGGCAGGCGCATCTGCCTCCGGATGCCGCTGCCGCAGTGCTGCCACGCCTGCAGCGCCACGGCGAGCGCCTGCTCGCCCCATTGCATGCGCTGTACGGCGCGCATCCGGCCTTCGCGCAGTGGCTGCCGCACTGGCTGACGCAACTCGCGGCCACCGCCACTGCGCGGCCGCCGGCGCTGCGCCAGCTCGATGCCGAGCGCGCGCCCGACTGGTTCGCCACCCCGGCGATGCTCGGCTACAGCGCCTATGTGGACCGTTTCGCCGGCACCCTGGCCGGCGTCGGCGAGCGTGTGCCCTACCTGCAGGAACTGGGCGTGCGCTATCTGCACCTGCTGCCGTTCCTGCGCGCGCGCGACGGCGACAACGACGGCGGCTTCGCGGTCAGCGACTACGGCCAGGTCGAGCCGCGCCTCGGCGACACCGTCGACCTGGCAGCGCTGACCGCACGCCTGCGCGAAGCCGGGATCAGCCTGTGCGCCGACTTCGTGCTCAACCACACCGCCGACGACCACCCGTGGGCGCTGGCGGCCAAGCGCGGCGATGCGCGGCATCTGGACTACTACCACCACTTCCCCGACCGCAGCGTGCCGGACGCCTACGAGCGCACCCTGGGCCAGGTGTTCCCGCACACCGCACCGGGCAACTTCACCTGGGTGGAGGAAGCCGACGCCTGGCTGTGGACCACGTTCTATCCCTACCAGTGGGATCTGGACTGGAGCAATCCGGCGGTGTTCGGCGAGATGGCACTGGCGCTGCTGCACCTGGCCAACCTGGGCGTGGAGGTGTTCCGCCTGGATTCCACCGCCTACCTGTGGAAGCGCCCCGGCACCGACTGCATGAACCAGCCGGAGGCGCACATCATCCTGCAGGCGCTGCGCGCGCTCACCGACATCCTGGCGCCGGCGGTATTGCTGAAGGCCGAGGCGATCGTGCCGATGGCGCAGTTGCCGCCCTATTTCGGCACCGGCGCCACGCGCGGCCACGAATGCCACCTGGCCTACCACAGCACGCTGATGGCGGCCGGCTGGGTGGCGCTGGCCGAGCAGCGCGGCGACATCGTGCAGGCGGCGATCGCGCACACGCCCGCGCTGCCGCCGGCCTGCGCCTGGCTCAGCTACGTGCGTTGCCACGACGACATCGGCTGGAACGTACTGCAGCGCGAAGCCGCCGGTGGCGAGGGCGTGGCCCCGTTCCCGCTGGCGCGCATCGCCCAGTTCTACGCCGGCCGCACCGCCGACAGCTACGCGCGTGGCGAGGCGTTCCAGAGCAGCGGCGACGGCGTACACGGCAGCAACGGCATGAGCGCGGCACTGACCGGCATCGCCACGGCGCTGGCCGCCAACGACAGCGACGCACTGGAGCTGGGCGTGCGCCGCCTGCTGCTGCTGTACGCGGTGGCACTGGCGATGCCGGGCGTCCCGCTGCTGTACATGGGCGACGAGCTGGCCCTGGGCAACGATGAGGCCTATCGCGAAGATCCACTGCGCCGCCACGAAGGCCGCTGGCTGCATCGTCCGGCCATGGACTGGGCACGCGCGGCGCAACGCCACGACACCGACAGCCTGCCCGGCCAGGTCTACACCCGCCTGCGCGGGTTGATCGCCGCGCGTACCGACACCGCGGCGCTGGCCGCCGACCAGCCGCTGCGCGCATTGCCGCTGGGCGATCCCGCGCTGCTTGGCCTGGCCCGCGGCGAGGCGTTCGTGGCGGTGTACAACTTCAGCGCGCAACCGATCGCGGTGGATGTCGCCACCACGCTGGGCGAAAGCGACTGGCAGGCCATCGCCGACGGCGGCAGCGATCCCTCGGCACTGTCGAACTGGAACGGCATCCTGCCCGCGTACGGCTTGCGTTGGTGGCGGCGCGGCTGAGCCGAAACATCAGCGGCGCTGTACGCGCCGCTGCTGCACATCTGCACGTGCGAGTGCGTGCAGTCGGGACTGAAGTCCCTCCCACAGGCGCGCACCCTCACTGGCACGCGGTGGCATGTGTGCGTCGTAGGAGCGGCTTCAGCCGCGACCAGCGTTCATGGGAACGCCTGGCGCGGCTGAAGCCGCTCCTACGGAAGGCAGCGCAAAGGTGGGGCCGGACGGGCGCTACCAACGCGGTTACCAGAGGTGCGCTTCAACCGCTGCGCCCGCGCCACGCCACGCCAGGAAACGGTGCTCTCTCGCACCGAGATGGCGTCGCCTTGCCAGCCTCGCGATCGGTGAGCGCTCACTTGGCGCGCAGCATTCCCAATAACGCCTCTGCCGCCGCCTCGGACGAGGCGGGGTTCTGCCCGGTGACCAGGCGGCCGTCCTCGACTACGTGCACGCCCCAGTCGGCGCCCTTGCTGTAGTCGCCGCCCAGGCGCTGCAGTTCGTCCTCGACCAGGAACGGCACCACCTCGGTCAGGCCGACCGCGGCTTCCTCGCCGTTGGTGAAGCCGGTGACGCGACGGCCCTTCACCAGCGGCGTGCCATCGGCCGCGGTCACTCGGCGCAGCACGCCCGGTGCATGGCAGACGAAGCCGATCGGCTTGCCGGCGCGCGCGAACGCTTCGATCAGCGCGATGGAGTCGCGGTCTTCGGCCAGATCCCACAGCGGGCCGTGGCCGCCCGGGTAGAACAGCGCGTCGTAGTCGTCCACGCGCACCGACGCCAAGGTCTGCGTGCTCGCCAGTTGCTGCTGCGCGGCCGGGTCATCCTTGAAGCGGCGGGTGGCCTCGGTCTGCGCGTCCGGCGCATCGCTCTTCGGGTCCAGCGGCGGCTGCCCGCCCTTGGGCGAGGCCAGCGTGATCTCGGCACCGGCGTCCTTGAACGTGTAGTACGGCGCGGCGAATTCTTCCAGCCAGAAGCCGGTCTTGTGGCCGGTGTCGCCTAGGCGGTCGTGCGACGTCAGCACCATCAGGATCTTCATGCAGAGTTCCTCGTGAGGGGAAGCGGCCATGCGGGGGCAGGCCGGGCGCCGCAGTATCGGCAGCCACGCATTCGCGGCGAGTGAGCGCGACGTGGCGCCGTTCAGTCCACCTGATCCATGCGGATGCGGTTGGCGAACAGCGAGAACGCCAGCATCCCGGCCAGGCCGCTGGCGCGCGCCACCCACGTCGGCAACCAGCGCGGCGGCGCCAGCACGCCGGACTCGAACAGCGGCGCGAACGCGGCCACGTCCTCCAGCGCCATCTTGCCGGCGAACAGCCAGCGGCACAGCGGCAGGCGGTCGCGCTGCAGCGCCTGGCGGAAGAAGGTGTGCACCGACACCAGGCCGCGCAGATACACGGTGTCCTTGGTGAAGGCAGCGCCGCCGGTGGTCGGCACGCCGCGGAACACGCGCTGCGCCGAGGAGAAACTCTCCGCCGGCGCCTGCCCGGCTGCGTCGAAGTAGCGGAACACCTCGATGAAGTCGGCACCGTCGCGGGCCAGCGCGATCGCCTCGATGCGCAGGCTGATCCGTTTCATCCGCGCGATGTCGATGCTGCCGGTGATCTGCTCGGCGAAGGTCGCTAGGCCTTCCTGGGTTGCGGTGGTGCGCGGCGAGGACAGCGCCAGGCTCGGCAACTGCGCCTGTTGCCGGCCATTGAGCGCGGTCAGCGAATGCACCAGCGCCTCGTGGTGGAACAGTTGCGCGCGGTCGTAGTCGCTGAAGTGCGCGCCGGAGCGCAGACGGATGCGCTGTGCGCCGGCGGCGGCCTTGGCCAGCAGGTCCGGATCCAGTTCCACCGTGATCACCCGCGTGCCGAAGAATTCGTCCAGGTCGCGCTGCAGCAGCAGGCGCAAGGCGGTGGCCGACACCGGCACCTGTTCTTCGGCCGAGAACAGTTCGCGGTCCAGTTCCTGGGCGATACGGATGAAATGGCCGGCCGCCTCGCGGGTCGTCGGGCCGTTGCCGGGCATCGGGTCGTCCGGCACCCCGAACAACTGCGCCGAGTACGTGCCCACCGCCGGCGTGCCCAGCGTTTCCAGCAGGGCCGCGGCCAGATCCCAGCTATGCACCGACGCCTGCAGATAGGCGCCGAGCGGGTGCGCCGGATCGGCGGCCTCGGCGATCGCGGCCAGCTCGCGGCGGGTGTCGGCGAAATCCAGCCTGGGGTAGTCCACCTGCGGCAGCTGCGGCTGCCCGCGCGCCACGCTCTCCAGGAACGGCGCCTGCAGCGCCACCGGCCAACTGGCCAGGGCCAGCAGGCGGATGCCGCGCACCGCCTTGACCAGCCGCGCATCGAGCGCGGCGTGGTGGCGGATCTCGGCCGGCAGCGCGCGCTTGGCCACGGCCGGCGTCAGCGGCGCAGGTTGCGCGGCGGCGGGCGCTTGCCGCCCGGCTTGCCGCCGCTGGGCTTGCCGCCCCGGCCGGCGGCCGCGTTCTGAGCCTGGCGCTGCGCCAGCTTGCCGGCCGCGCCGGCCACTTCTTCGCGCAACTTCAGGTAGTTGGCCAGGCGCGCGGCATCGATCTCGCCGCGCTCGATCGCTGCCTGCACCGCACAGCCCGGCTCGGCCAGGTGCGCGCAGTCGTTGAAGCGGCACTGCGCGGCCAGCGCCTCGATGTCGGCGAAGGCGCCTTCGGCCAGGTCTTCCTCGCCGGTGGGCTTGAGTTCGCGCATGCCGGGGGTGTCGATCAGGCAGGCGCCGGACGGCAGCGGCAGCAGCGCGCGATGGGTGGTGGTGTGGCGGCCGCGCGAGTCGGTGGCGCGCACCGCCGCGGTGCGCATCTTCTGCACGCCCAGCAAGGTGTTGGTGAGGGTGGACTTGCCGGCACCGGACGAGCCGACCAGCACCGCGGTCTGCCCCGGCCCCAGCCACGGCTGCAGCGCGGCGACGCTGTCGGCCTCGCGCGCGTTGACCGTGAGCAGCGGGATGGCCTGCGCCGCCAGTTCCTCCAGCACTGCCAACGCATCGTCGGCGTACTCGGTGAGGTCGGCCTTGGTCAGCACCACCACCGGCGCCGCACCGCCGCCGCCCACCAGCAGCAGATAGCGCTCGATCCGCCGCGGGTTGAAGTCCGCATCCAGGCCGCAGACGATGAACACCGTGTCGATGTTGGCCGCGATCACCTGCTGGTGATAGTGCTCGCCGGCGGCGCCGCGCTTGATCGCGGTGCGCCGCGGCAGTAGCGCGACGATGCGCGTGTCCTCCAGCAGCACCCAGTCGCCGACCGCGGCGCGCTCGTGGCTGGGAAAGCGTGGCCGCTGCCAGTCCGGCAGCGATTCGACCTTGAACCCGGTGTCCACCGCATCGGCGACCACGTAGCCGGTGCGGTGCTGCTCCACCACCCGTGCCGGCCGTGCCTGCGGATGTGTGTCGAACAGCGCGCGCCAGGCCGGCTCCTCGGGCATTCCGGGCCAGGGCCAGCCGATGGGGCGCAACGCGTCGAAGTCGATCGGGGAGGAAGTCATGCGCGGATTCTAGAGGGTGTGCCACGCCGCGCGGTGAGCGCCAGGCCGCAGCCATGGCCACGCACAATGACGGCCTGGGATGGCGGCCGCGCCCAACCACGCAGGACAGCGCAGCACCGGGCAGCCCGCCGCAGCGCTGCGCCCGTGGCGGGGCGAGCGCTGCGGCGTGCGTCTGCGGCAGCCACACGGGCCATCCCGGCGCCTCGCCCGATGCGGCGCCCGCGGCAGCGGCCGGCCGCCGTAGACGACCGGCTGCCGCGGCGCCCTCTGCCCCGCCGTGGTGTCACATTTCCGCTACCATGCAGGTCCCACGCCCCACCGGCCAATGCGATGCCCACCCTGCCGATCAAGCCGCTCGCGATCCGCGAACGCCTGTCCGAAGTCCGCTACGAGATCCGCGGCGAACTGGCACGGCGAGCCCGCGAGCTGGAGGCCCAGGGGCGCAAGCTGATCAAGCTCAACATCGGCAATCCCGGCGCGTTCGGTTTCCGTGCGCCGGAACATCTGCAGCGCGCGATCGCCGACGACATGGGCCGTACCGATCCCTATACCCACCAGCAGGGCTTGCCGGAGGCGCGCGAGGCGATCGCCGCGGCCTACGCCCGGCGCCAGCACCCGAACGCGCACCCGGACCGCATCTTCGTCGGCAATGGCGTCAGCGAGCTGATCGACCTGTCGCTGCGCGCCCTGCTCAACCCGGGCGACGAAGTGCTGGTGCCCTCGCCGGACTACCCGCTGTGGTCGGCCGCCACCATCCTCAACGACGGCCGCCCGGTGTACTACCGCTGCGCGCCGGAGAACGGCTTCCAGCCCGACCCGGTGGAGATCGAGACACTGGTGTCCTCGCGCACCCGCGCGATCGTGCTGATCAACCCGAACAACCCCAGCGGCGCCAGCTACTCGCGCGCACTGCTGGAGAAGATCGTCGCCATCGCGGTCAAGCACAACCTGCTGCTGATGGTCGACGAGATCTACGACCAGGTGCTGTACGACGCCGCCGAGTTCGTGTCGGTGGCGCCGCTGGCCGGCGCGCATCCGTGCATCAGCTTCGGCGGCCTGAGCAAGGTGCACCGCGCCTGCGGCTGGCGCGTGGGCTGGGCGCTGCTGTCCGGCGATAGCGAGCGCGTCGGCGATTTCCGCAACGCCATGGACCTGCTCGGCGCGCTGCGCCTGTGCGCCAACGTGCCCGGCCAGTTCGCCATCGATGCCGCGGTCAACGGCCCGGACACGATCTCGCCGTTGTGCGCGCCCGGCGGCCGCCTGTACGAGACCCGCCGCGCGGTGCTCGAGGCCTGCGCGGCCAGCGAGCACCTGTCGCTGGTGCAGCCGGCCGGCGCGCTGTACGCGTTCCCGGCCGTGGTCGGCGCCGCCGCGCGCGGCTTCGACGATCACGCCTTCGCCCTGGAACTGATGGAACAGGAAGGCGTGCTGGTGGTGCCCGGCTCCAGCTTCAACGTGCCCTACCGGCACCATTTCCGCGTCACCCTGCTGCCGGAAGCGGCGACGATGCGCGAAGTGTTCGCGCGCATCGACCGCGTGCTGGCGCGCCGCGCCGAGGACGCCACCAAGGTGGTGCCGCTGAAGCCGCGGGCGGCTGTGGGGCGGTGAGTGGGGACTGGGGAATCGGGAATCGGGAATGGCTAAGCGTGCGCCGTTGCTGGATCGCGTATCCCGGTGATATGGCCGCTGCGGGTTCTGCGTAGATGAGCAAAGGCCGTTTCGCCACGCCCGAGCCCACACTGCTGCGCTATCTGGCGCTGGGCGATTCCTACACGATCGGCGAAGGCGTGGACGCCGACGGACGCTGGCCGATGCAACTGGCCGCGACGCTGCGCCGCGACGGCATCGCGCTGGACGATCCGCAGATCGTCGCCACCACCGGCTGGACCACCGACGAACTGGACGCCGGCATCGATGCGGCAGCCCCGCAGGGCCCCTTCGACCTGGTGACGCTGCTGATCGGCGTCAACAACCAGTACCGCGGCTATCCGCTGGACAATTACCGCGCGCAGTTCGACGCGCTGCTGCAGCGTGCGATCGGCTTCGCCGACGCGCGGCCGCAGCGGGTGCTGGCGGTGTCGATCCCGGACTGGGGCGTGACCGCCTTCGCACAGCCGCCTGCGCACGATCCGGCGCGCATCGCCGTGCAGATCGACGCCTTCAACGCCGCGGCGCAGGCCTGCTGCGCCGCGCGCGCGGTGCGCTTCGTCGATATCACTGCCTGCAGCCGCGATGGCGGCGGCGATCCGGCGATGCTGGCCGCCGACGGGCTGCATCCGTCGGCAGCGATGTATGCGCGCTGGACCGCGCTGCTGTCATCGGCGGCACGCGATGCGTTAGCCTAGCCGGCGTACGACGCCCGCTGCCAAGGACCGACATTGCGCGACGCCAGCACCACCCAGCCCATGACCCGCCCACAGGCCCTGGCCATCGCCCGCGCCTTCCTGCCCACGCATCCGCTGGGCAATCGCTACGACTACTACTACACGCGCACCAAGCTGCGCACCGATCCGCTGTATCCCGGCGTGCTCGCCGCGCTGCGCGGCACCGACGCGTCGGTGCTGGACCTGGGCTGCGGGCTGGGCCTGCTGGCGCACGCGCTGCGCGCCGACGGCCAGCGCCAGCGCTACCACGGCGTGGACATCGATGCGGCCAAGATCCGCCGCGCCGGCGCCATCGCTGCGCGCAACGGGCTGCAGGACACGCATTTCGCGGTGGTCGACCTGGGCCAGTCCTGGCCCGAGCACCACGGCAGCGTCGCGATCCTGGACGTACTTCAGTACCTGGACCGCGACATGCAGTCCAACCTGATCCGCAGCGTGGCGCGGATGCTCACGCCCGGCGCCAAGCTGGTGATCCGCAGCGGTCTCGGCGATGCCAGCGGCCGCGGCCGCACCAGCCGCATCACCGACGTGCTGGCGCACCTGGCCGGCTGGATGCAGGAGCTGCCCAAGGCCTACCCCACCCGCGACAGCCTGCAGGCCCAGCTCGACGCCGCCGGCCTGCGCGCCAGCTTCGCGCCGCTGTACGGCAACACGCCGTTCAACAACTGGCTGATCGTGGCGGAGCCACGGTGAGGCTGGTACTGCCCCGCGCAGGCAGCGGCCGCAGCGGCTGCGCCGGTTCACACCCGGCTTGCCACGCATGACGGCACCCGCGCCACGGCCACACTCCGGCCTGGGCATCGCATCCCTGGCGACCAGCCTGCTCAGCGCGTTCTTGCTGCTCGCAGCGCTGGTGCTCAGCACCTTCTTCGTCATCCCGACGTTCGCCGCTGGCCCGCGCGCGCCGATGTCGCTGCTGCTCGGCCTGCTGGCGTTGTTCACCGCCATCGCGCAGGTCTGCGCCATCGCACTGGGCATCGGCAACTGCCTGCAGCCTGGCCGCAGCAAGCGCTACGGCATCCTCGGTCTGTTGTGCGCCCTGCTCACCCTCGGAGCGATGGCGGCGCTGCTCGCCTACGGCATGACCCGGCCAGGCTGATCCCCGCGGCGGCGAAGCGATCGGCACGGGGACATGCCGCGGGTCGCGATGCCGCGGCACCACGACGCAGTCCGACTCAATCCGGCAACACCGCCTGCAGCCCACGTGCCTGCAAGGCCTGCAATACGCCCTCCACGATCGCCGGGTTGTGCCCGTGCGCCGCGCCTTCGTGCAGCAGCACGATGGCACCGGGGCGCAGGTCGCGGGCGATGCGCGCGACGGTGACCGCGGGGTCGCAGCGCACCCCGTCGAAGCCGCGCGCGCTCCAGGCCACCCGGGTCAGGCCATGCCGGCGCAGCGGCGCGGCGACGAAGGGGTTGGTCATGCCCACCACCGAGCGGTACCAGCGCGGCGCGGTGCCGGCGATCGCGGCCAGCGTCTGCTGCGCCTGGCCGATCTCCTGGGCCATGCGCCGCGGCCCCAGCGCCCAGAACCAGGCCTGCGGGTGATGCTGGCTGTGGTTGCCGATGCCGTGGCCGCGACGCAGGATCTCGCGCACCAGCTGCGGGCGCGCGGCGGCGCGGGCGCCGACCAGGAAGAAGGTGGCCTTGGCCTGATGGCGGTCGAGCAGGTCCAGGATCACCGCGGTGTCGTCGGAAGGGCCGTCGTCGATGGTCAGCCACACCCGCGGCGCGTTGCCGGGCAGGCGGTCCAGCACCGGCGCATACAGCCGCGCCCGCGGCAGGAACACCGGCAGCACCAGCGCCGCGTGCGACAGCAGCAGCGCCGGCAGCCCGACCCGCCACCCGTAGGCCCACCACAGCGCCGCCACCAACGCCTGCGAGGCCAGCGCCCAGGGCAGCCAGCGGTACGGGTGGCGCGGGATGCGATGCAGCGTTTCCGGAACTGTCATGCCCCATGATGCCATGCGGCGTAGAATGACCGGTCCGACTCTGCGACGACTGCTGCCATGTCCCTCGACCCCGCCCTGCGCTCCCGTATCGAAACGCTGCTCAGCTCCAACCGCGTCGTGCTGTTCATGAAAGGCCAGCCGGGCATGCCGCAGTGCGGGTTCTCCGCCAAGGCGGTGGGCGCGCTGAACGAGCTCGGCGTCGACTTCGCCCACGTCAACGTGCTGGCCGACCAGGACATCCGCGAGGGCATCAAGGTCTACGGCGACTGGCCGACCATCCCGCAGCTGTACGTGGACGGCGAGCTGATCGGCGGCAGCGACATCATCCTGCAGATGGCCGGCAGCGGCGAACTGAGCGAGCTGCTCGGCGTGCCGGCGCCGGACCGCACCCCGCCGTCGATCACCATCACCGACGCCGCCGCCGAAATGCTGCGCGGCGCGCTGGCCGACGCCCCGGGCGCGAGCCTGGCGCTGGCGATCGACGCGCAGTTCCAGCCGAACTTCCAGCTGGCGCCGACCGATCCCAACGCCATTGCCGCCGAGTCCAACGGCCTGCGCGTGCAGTTCGACCTGGGCAGCGCGCGCCGCGCCGACGGCATCACCATCGACTGGGTGGACGACATGCGCGGCCGTGGCCTGGCCATCGACAATCCCAACGCGCCCAAGCCGGTGCAGGACCTCAGTCCGCGCGACGCCGACGACCAGGTGCGCGCCGGCAGCGTGATCCTGGTGGACGTGCGTCCGCCGGAGGAGCGCGCGGTGGCGTCGGTCAACGTGCCATTCCGCACCCTCGACGGCGAGCAGCGCGCGCAACTGGAAGCGCTGCCCAAGGACACCGCCCTGGCCTTCCTGTGCCACCGCGGCGGCCGCAGCGCGCAGGCAGCCGAGCACTTCCGTTCGTTGGGCTTCACCAAGGTGCACAACGTGGTCGGCGGCATCGACGCCTGGACCGACCAGGTCGACGGCAGCGTGCCGAAGTACTGAGTCGGGGACCACGTCGTTCGCCTCCAGCGCGGACACTTCGCAAGGGGCGATCGAACGATCGCCCTTTTTTTTTCGCGCGCCGCGATCGCCACAACGCGCAAATACGCAAACGCGTAGGAGCGGCTTCAGCCGCGACCGGGCTTTACCAGGAACGCCCGGTCGCGGCTGAAGCCGCTCCTACCCGAGGCAAAACCGCTTGGCGTCTTGCGCAGGTGCCGGCGGCAGTACCGAGGTTCGGCAATCCGCTGTGGGAGGGCCTTCAGTCCAGACTGCAACGAGATCCGATGCGCCCGATGGCTCCGCTCGTCGCGACTGAAGCGGCTCCCACAAGGAGCAGACTCCCATGTCTCCTGTGCGAGCACTGAGTGAATGCGGAAGGCGGTGCTCACTGCCTGATGCCTCCCTGTGGGAGGGACTTCAGTCCCGACTGCGAGAGATCCAATGCGCCAGTGGCTCCGCTCGTCGCAATCAAACTCGCTCCCACACCATGCCTGCTGTCTCCAGGCGCGCTGGACGCGGATGCCGAAGCATTGCCGCCGCGATACGTCTCCACCGATGTTCGACAAGGAGCGCGAAGCGCATGAGGCGCTGAACGTGTAGCCCCCCTCGACCAAGCTTCTCTCAATCAGACATCTCTCAACCAGCAAACCCACCCGCATCCAGGAACGCCTGCTCCTCCGGCGTCGTCGTACGCCCCAGGGCTGCATTGCGGTGCGGGAAGCGGCCGAAGCGCTGGATCACGTCCTCGTGCACCACCGCCCACTGCAGCGACTCGGCGTCGCCGAGCGCGCTGAACAGCTCCACCGCCTGGCGCTGCCGCGCGGCGTCCTCGGCATGCGTATAGGGCAGGTAGAAGAACATCCGCAATTCCGCATCGGCCTGCTGGTCGAAGCCGGCCGCCAGCGCCTGGTCGGCGTAGCGGCAGGCCAGGCCGTCGGTGGCGAAGGCGTGGGCGCTGCCGCGGAACACGTTGCGCGGCACCTGGTCGAGCAACAGCAGCAGCGCCAGCGCGCTCTCGGCGTCGGCCAGCCAGTCGGCGCGTTCGCCGCGCGCGGCGGCATGGTGCGCGTCCAGCAGGTGCTGGCGGACGTTGGCGTCGAAGGAGTCGTTGGCGGCGAACCAGCGTTCGCGGCCGGCGCTGCGCCAGAAGTCCACGACGGTGCGCGCGGGGGTGTCGGTCATCGCGGTGTCCATGAGCGGGAATGGGTCTGCATACCAGGTTTCGCGTCGCGATCCGGTGCATCAAACCACGCCCATGCCGCACCCGCACTTGGCAAGCGCGCCGGCTCGGGCTAGCGTGCGGGCACGGCCGCAAGGGCCGCGTCCATCTTCCGGGGAAAATCCGATGCGTCATCTGTTGCTCGCCTGCCTGGGCGTGGCGTTGTGCGGCCCGGCCGCTGCCGCCTCGCGTTTCGTCGACGATCCCTATCCCAGCACCTACCGCGCGCTGCCCTCGGTGCCGGTGCTGATCGAACACGCCACCGTGCTCACCGGCACCGGCGAGCGCCTGGACGATGCCGACGTGCTGCTGCAGGACGGCCGCGTGCAGGCGGTCGGCCGTGCGCTGGCCGCGCCGGCCAACGCCACCCGCATCGACGGCCACGGCAAGTGGGTCACGCCCGGCATCATCGATGTGCACTCGCACCTGGGCGTCTACCCAAGCCCGGGGGTCAGCGCGCACAGCGACGGCAACGAGGCGACCGCGCCGGTGACCCCGAACGTGTGGGCCGAACATTCGATCTGGCCGCAGGATCCCGGCTTCGGCACCGCGCTGGCCGGCGGCGTCACCGCGCTGCAGGTGCTGCCCGGCTCGGCCAACCTGGTCGGCGGCCGCGGCGTCACGTTGAAGAACGTGCCGGCCACCACCTACCAGGCGATGAAGTTCCCCGGCGCGCCGTGGGGCCTGAAGATGGCCTGCGGCGAGAACCCCAAGCGGGTCTACGGCGAGAAGGGCGGCCCGTCCACGCGCATGGGCAACGTCGCCGGCTACCGCGCCGCCTTGATCGACGCCAGCGAATACCTGCGCAAGAACGCGCCGATGCAGAAGAGCCCGCCCAAGCGCCACTGGTGGAGCCGCGGCAACGGCGACAACGACAGCAGCGGCGACAGCGGCGGCAAGCGCGACCTGAAGCTGGACACCCTGGCCGGCGCCATCAACGGCGACATCCGCGTGCACATCCACTGCTACCGCGCCGACGAGATGACCACCATGCTCGACCTGGCCAAGGAGTTCGGCTTCAAGATCGCCGCCTTCCATCATGGCGTGGAGGCCTACAAGATCGCCGACCGCCTGGCCCAGGAGAACGTCTGCGGCGCGCTGTGGGCGGACTGGTGGGGCTTCAAGATGGAGGCCTTCGACGGCATCCAGGAGAACATCGCCCTGGTCGATCGCCCGGCCAACGGCTGCGCGATCGTGCACTCGGACTCGGAGGAAGGCATCCAGCGGCTCAACCAGGAAGCGGCCAAGGCGATGGCCGCCGGGCGCCGCGCCGGCATGGACATCCCGCCCGAACGCGCGATCCGCTGGCTGACCAGCAATCCGGCCAAGGCGCTGGGCATCGACAAGCAGACCGGCTCGCTGGAGCCGGGCAAGATGGCCGACGTGGTGCTGTGGAACGGCAACCCCTTCAGCTCCTACGCCCTGGCCGACAAGGTCTACATCGACGGCGCGCAGGTCTACGACCGCGCCGACCGCCGCCTGCAACCCACCTCCGATTTCATGCTTGGCCAGGAGGCTGCCCCATGAGCCGCGCCCTATCTTCGCCGCACCGCCTGGCGCAGCGCCTGGCGCTGGCCGCCTGTCTGCTGCTGGGCAGCGCGCCCGGCGTCGCCCAGGACGTGCTGATCCGCGGCGCCACCGTGCACACCGCCAGCGCCCGCGGCACCCTGGCCAATGCCGACGTGCTGGTCCAGGGCGGGGTGATCCGCGCGGTCGGCCCCGGCCTGAGCGCGCCGGCCGGCGTCGCCGTGGTCGAAGCCAAAGGCCGGCCACTGACCCCGGCGCTGTTCGGCGGCATCACCGAGATCGGCATCGAGGAGGTCTCCGGCGAGGCCTCCACCGTCGACAGCACGCTGACCCTGCCGCACGACCAGCCGATGCGTCCCGAGTTCGACGTGACCCTGGCCTACAACCCCGAATCGGTGCTGATCCCGGTCGCACGCGTGGAAGGCATCGGCTTCACCGCGCTCGGCGCCAACACCGGCGGCGCCTTCGTCGCCGGCCAGGGTGCGGTGATGCGCCTGGACGGCGGCGCCGATCCGATCGGCCCGCGCGCGCTGTACCTGCACCTGGGCAGCGATGCGCTGGAACTGAGCGGCAAGTCGCGTGCGGCGCAGTGGATGTTGCTCGACCAGTTGGTGGCCGAGGCCCGCGGGCGCATGCCCGCCGACTCGCCGCATGCGCTGCTGACCCCGGCCGGCCGCGCGGTGCTGGCGCGCTACCTCGCCGGCCAGGGCCGCATCGTGGTGACGGTGAACCGGGCGGCCGACATCCGCCAGCTGCTGCGCTGGGCGCAGCGCGAGAAGGTGCGCATCGCCATCGCCGGCGGCGACGAGGCCTGGAAGCTGGCGCCGGAACTGGCAAAGGCGCAGGTGCCGGTGTTCGTCAATGCGCTGGACGACCTGCCGGCCAGCTTCGACCAGATCGGCGCCACCCTGGAGAACGCCGCGCGCCTCAATGCCGCCGGCGTGGCGGTGAGCTTCACCCAGGGCGGCGACGGCGCGCACAACGCGCGCAAGCAGCGGCAACTGGCCGGCAACGCGGTTGCGCACGGGCTGCCGTGGGACGCCGCCCTGGCCGGCCTGACCCGGGTTCCGGCCGAGGCGTTTGGCGTGGGCGACCGCCTGGGCAGCATCGCCCCGGGCAAGCTCGCCGACCTGGTGCTGTGGGAGGGCGACCCGCTGGACGTGGCGCATTACGCCGAGCAGGTCTGGCTGGGCGGCCGCGCCATCCCGATGCGCTCGCGGCAGACCGAACTGCGCGACCGCTACATGCAGCACAGCGGCGCGCTGCCGAAGGCCTACACCCACTAGCCCCGCCGGGGACGCGGAGACGGCAGCGTGCAGACGCTGCCGTTCCCCGGCGACACACGTGGCCGCGCGCTCGACCACGCGCGGCTGAGCGCCACCCGACCGGCGCGCGTCGGCGACATCCGGCAGCGCACCGACGCGCAGTAGGCTGAGCGCCTTCTTGCCCTTGCGCGCACCGCCATGCCCCGCCTGTCTCGCCTGCTGCTGTGTCTGTTCGCGCTGACCAGTGCAGCGCCCGCATGGGCCGGCGCGAGCCGCTTCGGCGTCGCCAGGGTCGGCGAGCGCTTCGTCGTCGACAGCGGCGCCGATCTGCAGTTCAGCGTGGACGCGCGCACCGGCGACGTGGTCTCCATGCGCTACCGCGGCGTCGAACTGGAGAGCCCGGAAGCCAAGCACTCGCAGATCGCCTCGGGCCTGGGCAGCGCCAGCGTCACCGCACGCACCGTCGGCGACACCATCGTGGTCTCGGCCAGCGCCGGCGACCTGGTGCAGTACTACATGGCGCGCAAGGGACGCGACGCGATCTATCTGGCCACCTACGCACCGACCCTGCTGCCGGTCGGCGAATTGCGCTTCATCGCCAGGCTCGACGCGGTCAAGCTGCCTAACGCAGAACGCGAGCCGGATTCCAACGTCGGCACCGCGATCGAAGGCAAGGACGTGTTCCTGCTGCCCAACGGCCGCACCAGCTCCAAGTTCTACTCGGCGCGGCGCGCGATCGACGACACCGTGCATGGCGTCAGCGGTCCCGGCCTCGCCGTGCGGATGTGGATGGGCGATCGCGAACACAGCGCCGGCGGGCCGTTCTTCAAGGACATCGCCACGCAACGGACCGCGCGCACCCACGAGCTGTACAACTACATGTTCTCCAACCACACCCAGACCGAACCGTACCGCGGCGGCCTGCATGGCGTGTACGTGCTGCAGTTCAGCCAGGGCGGCGCGGCGGCGCAGGTGCCGCCGGACCTGCGCTTCGTGGACGCGTCGCTGGGGCTGCAGGGCTTCCTGGGCGCAGCGGAGCGCGGCGCGGTGGCCGGCCAGGTCTCCGGCATCGCCGCGGGGCGGCCGGCGGTGGTGGCCCTGCGCAACGCGCAGGCGCAGTACTGGGCCAGGGCCGACGCCGATGGCCGCTTCCGCATCGCCGGCATCCGCCCCGGCGCGTACCGCATCGCGCTGTACCAGAACGAGCTGGAGCTGGCCCACGCCACGGTGCAGATCAATGCCGCGGCCACCGCACAGGCCGAGCTGCATGCGGTGCCGCTGCCGGGCCAGGTGATCTGGCAGATCGGCGATCCCGATGGCACGCCGGCCGGCTTCCGCAACGCCGCGCTGCTGGCGAGCGCGCATCCTTCCGACCGGCGCATGGCGCCGTGGGGGCCGCTCACGTATCGCGTGGGCCGCGACCCTCTCGACGCGTTCCCGGCAGCGCAATGGCGCGGCGTCAACACGCCCATCCGCATCGCCTTCGTGCTCGGCCGCGACCAGGTGCACGCCTATCGCCTGCGCTTGTTCGTCACCCTGACCCAGGCCGGCGGCCGTCCGCAGCTGCGAGTGAACGAGCGCTGGAACGGACCGGTGCCGCCACGCCCGGAGCAGCCGGATAGCCGCGGCATCACCCGCGGTACCTATCGCGGCAACAACACGGCGTATCTGTTCGACATCCCCGCCAGCGCCCTGCAGGCCGGCCTCAACACGCTGGACATCGAGGTCGCGTCGGGCACGCCGGACAACGGCTTCCTCGGCCCCGGCCTGGTCTTCGACAGCGTGCAACTGCTCGCGCCGTGAGGCGGCACCGTGAGGCGCTGGAGAGACGCCGTTTGCCTGCGCACGCTGGCACCGGGCTGGAACGCGCCGGCAACGATGCCGAGGACATGCGCCACGGCGTGCCGCCTGGCGACGCCGACGCGTTCCTGCCGATCGCCCGCGCCGCCCGGCACAACGCGGCGCGGCGCAAGGCGCCGCCGCCCTGCGCCCGGCGGCGCCCTACAGCGGCTCAGTTGGCGCCGATGTTGGCCTGGATCCAGGCCCAGCCGTTGCCGCGCACCACCTCGAAGCCCGCCTCGACCACGTGCAGGTACATCGCATTGCTGAAGCGTCCGTCCTGCGCGCGGTGATTGTGCAGCCAGGTCAGGAACGGCTTGATGTCGATGTTGAGATTGCCGTTGCTCGGCAGGGTCGGCTGGCCGGCGGTGTTGTGCGGAATGAAGGTGTACACGTAGTAGCCGGCGGCGCTGTTCATGCCTCCCCACAGATCGAAGGTGTAGCCGCCGGCGCTGATGACGTTGCTGGCGGTGAGCGTGCCGATCGGATACGAGTTGTGGCCGCCCCAGATCATCACTTCGGTCTGCGGGATCGCGCTGGAGGAGACCGTGCTGTCCCAGCGGAAGAACAGGTCGTAGGCGAAATCGCCGCCCAGGTTGCTGCCACCGGACGAGTACGCGAAGGTCGCCGGCAATGACCGCAGCGCCGAGACCTGCCGCGGGAAGGTGCGGTCGGAGGTGGGATTGAAGCCGTAGTGCGAGCCGCGCAGGATCGCCGGATAGCCGTACAGGCTCGCGTTGGGGAAATTGAAGGTCACGGTCATGCTCGGCGTGCTGCCGCTGTGGAAGGTGCCCTGGATGACGTTGTTGGGATCGTTGAAGTTGTTCACCCAGGCGTACTGGTTGCCGTACACCTGGTAGGGACCGGCCAGCGCCATAGGCGCGACGGCGAGCAGGGCCGCGGCGAGCAGCGCGCGCACGGTCCGTGTGCGGCCGCGCAACGACCGTGCGAGCGTGACGGGAAAGCGCGGCGAAGCGGCGGCGGAAACGGGAGCGGAAGCGTGCATGGCGGTCTCTCCTGAGCGTGCAGGGGCAGCGACGGTGCTGCCGCGACGGACGCTAGCAAGGCGCGCGCGCCGCGAGCTATGACAAGACCCGCGCACGCCATGCGCCAACGCAATAGCGCTACCGCGATCCAGGGCGCGGGCGTGGGGCGCTTCACAGGTATCTCGTGCCGGCGAGATTCTCGCCCGCGCATCGTCTACGCCGCGCTGTCTGCGCGCGCCCACGCGACACCGGCGTCCCGCACTGCAGCATGCACGGGCATGCAGTCGCCGCGCGCGCGGCGCCGCGCTAAGCTGAGCGGTCATTGCGGAGAAGCACGATGCCGTTGCGCTGGTACTTCGATTTCATCTCGCCGTTCTCCTACCTGCACTGGCAGCAGGTGAAAACGCTTCCGGAGTTCGCCCGGATCCAGCCGGTGCCGATCGTGTTCGGTGCGGTGCTGGCGCAGCTGCAGACGCGCGGGCCGGCCGAGGTGCCGCACAAGCGCGAGTTCACCTACCGCTTCGTGCAGTGGCAGGCGCAGCAGCAGGGCGTGCCGCTGCGCTTCCCGCCGGCTCATCCGTTCAACCCGCTGACGGCGCTGCGCCTGTGCGTCGCTGCGGGCACCACGCCGCAGGCCATCGATGCGATCTTCGACTGGCTGTGGCGCGATGGCCACGCCGGCGACGACGCCGCGGCGCTGGCGCCGGTCGGCCAGGTGCTGGGCATCGCCGACGTGGCTGCGGCCACCGCCGAGGCCCAGGTCAAGGCGCAACTACGCGCCAACACCGAGCAGGCGCTGGCGGCCGGCGTGTTCGGCGTGCCGACCCTGCAGATCGACGACACCCTGCTGTGGGGCAACGACGCGCACGCGCTGATGCGGGCGGTGCTGGCCGACCCGCAGCTGCTGCAGCGCGGCGAGATGGCGCGCCTGGGCAGTCTGCCGGCCGCGGTGCAGCGCAACGCCTGAGCCGCCGCCATGTCCATCGACATTTCCCAATCCCGGAGATCCAGCGGATGCGCATCGGCATCGTCGTAGATTCCGCCTGCGATCTGCCGCAGGACTACATCGCAGCACACGACCTGGTGGTGTTGCCGATCAGCGTGCGCCTCGGCGGCACGGTGCTCGCCGATCGCCGCGACGAAGCGGCGACGCTCGAGTTCCTGCACGCGCAGGTCAGCGCGCATGGCGCCGAGGCCGAGACCGTGCCCTACAGCGTGGCGCAGATCCGCGAGCTGTTCCTCGGCCGGCTGGTCATCGACTACGACCATGTGTTCTGCCTGACCATCGCCAAGACCCGCAGCCCGATCCACGATCACGCGCAGCAGGCCGGCTTCGCCATCCTCACCGACTACAAGCCGATCCGCCAGGCCGCCGGCCATGCCTCGCCGTTCGCATTGCGGGTGATCGACACCCAGAACCTGTTCGCCGCGCAGGCGGTGGTCGCCGTCGAGGCGGTGCGGTTGCGTACCGGCGGCGCCAGCGTGCAGGCCATCCGCGAGCGGCTGGAAACGCTGGCCGAGCACACCCATGGCTACATGATCGCGCGCGACCTGTACTACCTGCGCAGCCGCGCGCGCAGCAAGGGCGACCGCAGCGTCGGCCTGCTCAGCGCCGCGCTCGGCTCGGCCCTGGACATCAAGCCGGTGCTGCACTGCCATCGCGGCGAGACCGCGCCGGTGGCCAAGCTCAAGGGCTTCGAGCACGCCGTGCAGACGTTGTTCGGTCTGGCCGCCAAGCGCGTGGCCAGCGGGCTGATGACGCCCACGCTGTGCGTGAGCTATGGCGGCGAGTTGACGGAACTGCACGCCCTGCCCGGCTACGCAGCGCTGCGGCAGGCCTGTGACACTCATGGCGTGGAGTTGCTGGAAAGCGTGATGAGCCTGACCGGCATGGTCAACGTCGGCAAGGGCGCACTGGTGCTGGGCTTCGCCGGCGAAGCGCTGCGCTTCGGTTGATCCGCCCGCTGGCCGCGTCGACGACGGCGCGCCGCCGGCTCTGCTAGGCTGCGCCGCTTCGTACCGCCCACAAGAGATGCCCAATGGCCGTCACCTACTCGATCAGCCTGCCCGATCCCGCCCGTGCCCGCGGCAGCCACCCGTCGCTGAGCTTCACCGCGCATGGCGCCGACGCCTTCGCCGAACAACTGCAGGCCGCCCTGAGCGATCCGGCCTGGTTCGAGCGCTGGCGCGCGATGCAGCCGGAGCCGGACGAGGTCGACCCGGCGCTGGGCGTGACCGATCCGGCAGCACGGGTGACCGGCCGCCAGGACGATCTGCGCATCGACCTGTCCGCCACCACCAGCGTCCCCGGCGACATCCTCAAGCAGCGCCTGCGCCTGCTCGCCGGCAGCGGCTGGGAACTGCGCGACGTGCGCTGAGCCCCGCGGCACGGCCACCGCACTGCGGTGGCCGACGCGCCCACGCGGAGCCGCGTCAGGAAGCGGCGACCGCGCGGCGCGGCCAGGACCAGCGCAGGTTGACCGCCAGCGTGCCCAGCACGATCAGCGCCAGGCCCAGCCATTGCACCGGCACCAGCCGGTGGCCGTACAGCAGGTAGTCCAGCAGCAGCGTCACCAGCGGGTAGACGAAGGCGACCACCGCGATCGCCGCCACGTGCAGGTGCCGGTAGGCGCTGTAGAACAGCACGTACACCACGCCGCTGTGGATCACTCCCAGGCCGACCAGCCAGAACCAGTGCCGCCCGGGATGCAGCGCGGCGCTGCTGGAGAAGCCGGCCAGCATCGCCGCCCCGACCCAGCACTGCACCGTCACCACCGCCAGCGGCCGCTCGCGGCTGATCCGCCGCGACATCAGCAACGACGCCCCGCACAGCAGCGCGCCCAGCAGGGTCAGCGCGATCCCGCCCAGGTAGCCACGGTCGGCGCTGGACCACAGCCGCAGCGGGTCGGCCGAACAGGCCACGCCGACGAAGGCCAGCAGCGTCCAGCCCAGGTCGGCGCGGCGGCTGCGCTCGCCCTGCAGCAACGCCGCCAGGATCAGCATGACGAACGGAAACACGTGGTAGACCATGGTCGCCACGCCGATCGACGAGCGCGCCATGCCGGCGAACAGCGCCACCCAGTTGAGCACCAGCAGCACGCCGCTGAGCGCGGCGTCGCGCAGCAGCGCGCGCTCGCGCCACAGCCCGCGCAACTGTCCGCCGAGCAGGCCGCACACGGTCAGGAACAGTGCGCCGAACAAGCAGCGGTAGAACACCGCGGTCACCGGGTCCTGGCCGCTCTCGTGCACGAACACGCCGACCGAGCCGATCAGTACCTCGGCCAGCAGCAACTGCCACAGCGCGCGCCGGGATGCACCCGCCGATATCGCAGGTGCCGCGCTCACAGCGCGATGCTCCCGTGCAGGTACTGCACCGCCGCGCCGCGCACCTGCACGTGGTCCGGCAGTACCCGGCACTCCAGCTCGCCGCCGCGCGCCGAGGCCTGCCACGCACGCAGGTCGCGCTTGCCCAGCCGCTGCGCCCACAGCGGCGCCAGCGCGGCGTGTATCGAGCCGGTGACCGGATCCTCGGCACCACCGTTGGCCGGCCAGAAATAGCGCGAGACGAAATCGTGCTCGCGGCCAGGCGCGGTGACCGCGACATCGCGCGGCGCCAGCGCCAGCATCCGCACCAGGTCCGGCACCACCGCGCGGACCTGGCCTTCGTCCGCGTACACGGCGATATAGGCCTGGGCGTTGCGGTACGCCGCCTGCGGCGCGATCGACAGGGCCTGCGCGAGGGCCTGCGGCACCGCCGCCAACGCGGTCGGCGCCTGGTTCGGGAAGCGCAGGACGAAGCGCCCGTCGGCTTCGCGATCTACCGCCAGTTCGCCGACACCCGCGGCGCGGAACCGCAACGGCAGCGGCGCCAGGCCCTGGGTGGCGACGACGAAGGCGCTGGCCAGGGTGGCATGGCCGCAGAACGCCACTTCGCGCAGCGGCGAGAACCAGCGGATCGCGAACGCGCCATCGGCCTCGCGCACGAAGAACGCGGTCTCCGACAGATTGTTCTCGCTGGCGATGGCCTGCATCAGCGCATCCGGCAACCACGCCTGCAGCGGCACCACCGCGGCCGGGTTGCCGCGGAACCGCACGCTGGTGAACGCATCGACGATGAACAACGGCAGCTGCACGCGCGGCCTCGCGGGATCGGATAGGACACGGCCAGTGTGCGCCGGGTTGGGCGACCAGCACAGAGTCAGATACGCTGCAAATCGACCGATACAGATGAGGCCGGCGCATGCGCCTGTACGAAGCCCTCGCCAACCAACTGCGCGACCAGATCGCGCAGGGCACGCTGCGCGCCGGCGAGCGCCTGCCGTCGATCCGGCAACTGGCCGCCGGCCACGGCATCAGCGCCGCCACCGCGGTGCAAGCCTGCCTGCAACTGGAACGCGAAGGCCGGGTGCAGGCGCGGCCGCGCTCCGGCTACTTCGTGCGTGCTGCGACCACAGCGCAACCGACCGGCGCAAGCGCCACCACCCGGCGGCGCGCGCCGGGCGCGGTCGCCAATCCGGCGCTGCAGGGCGTGCTGGACATGCTCGCGCGTTTGGACCTGGTGCCGCTGCACACCGCCACGCCGGCCGCGGCGCTGCTGCCCGGCGCGCACCTGGCCAGCGCACTGGCGCGGCAACTGCGCCGCCAGCGCAGCGCCGCGCTCGACTACGCGCCGCCGCAGGGCCATGCCGCGCTGCGCCGGCAAATCGCGCAGCGCTACGCGCATTGCGCCACCGCCGTGGCCGCCGACGAGGTGGTGGTAACCGCCGGCGCGATGGAAGCGATCAGCCTGGCCCTGCGCACCCTCACCGCGCCCGGCGACGTGGTGCTGGTCGAGACCCCGACCTATCACGGCATCCTGCAGGCGGTGGCGGCGCTGCGGCTGAAGGTACTGGAAGTGCCCAACCGCCCGGGCCAAGGGATCGACGCCGCACGCCTGGACGCACTGCTGCAGCGCACCCCGGCGCGCGCCGCGGTGCTGGTGCCGAACTTCAACAATCCGCTCGGCAGCCTCACCCCGGACCCGGCCAAGCGCGCCCTGCTGGAGAGTTGCGCGCGCCACGGCACGGTGGTGATCGAGGACGACATCTATGGCGAACTCGACTGGTCGGGACAGCGCCCGCGGCCGCTGCGCCATTTCGACACCCACGGCAACGTGATCACCTGCGGCGCCTTCTCCAAGGTGCTGGCGCCCGGCCTCCGCGTGGGCTGGCTGCTCGGCGGCGCCTGGACCGACGCGCTGGTGCGCGCCAAGTACTTCTCCACCATCGGCGGCGCCAGCCTGCCGCAACTGGCCCTGGCCGACTACCTGGAACGGCACGACCTGGAGCGCCACCTGCGCAAGCTGCGCCGCACCCTGGCCGACAACGGCCAGCGCCTGCGCGAGGCGGTACTGCGGCACTGGCCGGCCGGCACCCGCATCGGCGACCCGGCCGGCGGTCTGTCGCTGTGGCTGCAACTGGCCGACGCCGGCAGCGGCCAGGCCTTGTTCGAGGCCGCCCTCGCCGAGGGCATCGGCACCTCGCCCGGGCATCTGTTCTCCAGCCGCGGCGACTATGCCGACCACCTGCGGCTGAGCTGCGGCCAGCCTTGGACGCCCGCCCTGGAGCAGGCCATGCGCCAACTCGGCACGCTGGCCGCGCGGCTGCCGCGCTGAAAAGGGACGTCCGGCGCCGCGCCGCAGTGCCGAGGCGACGCGCGCGCTGCCAGCGTCTACCTGGCTGGTGACCGCACCACGTCCCGCCCGCTTGCCAAGCGGGGCCCTACACCTGCATCTACACGAGTGTCGGCCAGCCACAACGATGGCCGCGGTGCACCGCCGACGCAGTGGAGGCGCCCGACAGCACGCGTGGACCAACCGACGGCAGCCAGCGGCGGCTTGCGCTATGGCGTGGCCGCACCGATCGCCAGCGCCACGCAGGCGCCGAACAAGGTGCAGGCGAGCATCGCCACGGGGCTGAGCGGGCTGCGCCAGCGTTGACAGGGGAGCAGCAGGGTGCGACGGCAAGACATGGCGCGGCTCCGATCCAGGGACGTGGCGATGGCGATCCCTGCGGAATCTAGCCAGCGCCCGTCTCAGCAGGCGCGAACGCGATCGCACATCCGCGCGCCGGGTGGTACTGCACCCACGTTTGTTTACGAGACCGGCCACGCCGCCGCCGTGGCGGTCACCGCGCTGTCATGTGCAGGCCGGCGAGCCCACATCTGCGCCGCTCGCCTCCGGCCACCGCACGGCACGGCAGCGACGACAGCCCGGAGGGCACGGGGTGCACCGGCATCGCCGCCAAGCCCGCGGCACTCTGCCCGGCGGTCGCATCGTGCGCGACCGCCAGCGCATCGCGTTCAGTCCTGCAGCGCGCGCGCGTGGAAGGCGATGTGCTCGCCGATGAAACTGCCGATGAAGTAGTAGCTGTGGTCGTAGCCCGGCTGTACGCGCAGGGTCAGCGGATAGCCGGCGGCCTCGGCGGCCGCCTGCAGCAGCTGCGGGCGCAACTGCTTGTCCAGGAATTCGTCGCCGCCGCCCTGGTCGATCAGCAGCGGCAGGTGCTCGCTGGCGCCGCCGATCAACACGCTGGCGTCGTACGCCTGCCATTGCGCGCGATCCTCGCCCAGGTAGGCGGTGAAGGCCTTCTCGCCCCACGGTACCTGGCTCGGCGCGACGATCGGCGCGAACGCCGACACGCTGCGGTAGCGGCCGGGATTCTTCAGCGCGATCACCAGGGCGCCGTGGCCGCCCATCGAGTGCCCGCTGATGGCGCGGCGGCCGTTGTGCGGGAACTGCGCCTCGATCAGCGTCGGCAGTTCCTGCACCACGTAGTCGTACATGCGGTAGTGCGCGGCCCACGGCGCCTGGGTGGCGTTGACGTAGAAGCCGGCGCCCTTGCCCAGGTCGTACCCCTCGGCGTCGGCGACCTGCTCGCCGCGCGGGCTGGTGTCGGGGGCGACCAGGATCACCCCATGCTCGGCCGCATAGCGCTGCGCGCCGGCCTTGGTGATGAAGTTCTGCTCGGTGCAGGTGAGGCCGCTGAGCCAGTACAGCACCGGCAGTTTGGCATGCTCGGCCTGCGGCGGCAGGTACACGGCCACCTGCATGGGGCAGCCGAGCACGGCCGAGTCGTGGCGATAGACGTCCTGCCAGCCGCCGCAGCAGGCGTGGTGTTCGATGCGTTCCATGGGCAATTCCGAAATGTGGGCCTGCGACCGCGACCGGCCGCAGGCGGGATGCCGCGACGCGTCGACCGGCGACGCGCGGCAGCGGACTTCAGTGCAGCACGCCGTGCTTGCGCGCCACGTGGGTGGAGATCGCGTCCATCAACGGCGGCGACAGGCAGTCGTACGGTTCCAGCTTCAGTTCGCGCAGGCGGTTGCGCACCCCGTCCATCGCCTCCGGCCGCGTACCGCTCTCGATGATCGAGGACACGAACGCGGCGAAGCCCGGCGCCGACCACCCCTGCTGCGGCGACAGTTCCGTATGCACGAAATCCAGGCCGTAGAACGGATGCTCGGTGTTCTCGATGCGGCCGTACATGTGCACGCCGCAGCCGGTGCAGGCGTGACGGCGGATGGTCGCGCTCTCGTCCACCACCTTCAGTTTCTCCTTGTGCGCGGTCACCTTGACCTTGTCGCGCGCCACCACCGCCACCACCGAGAAGGTCGCGCCCTTCGGCTTCCAGCACTTGGTACAGCCGCAGGCATGGTTGTGCGCGGTCTGTGCCCCCACTTCCACCACTACCTTGTCGCTGGCGCAGTGGCATTCCAGGGTGCCGCCCTGGAACTGCTCCGCGCCGGCACGCACGCCGGCATCCACCGACGGATGAATCGTCACAGTACTCATCTTGCCCCCTCCCGGGTTCGTTGCGTCGCTGCACTGCGCGGAAACGGCCGCGCGCCGGCCTGACCTGCGGGTCAGAAGTGGATGACGGTGCGGATCGACTTGCCTTCGTGCATCAGGTGGAAGGCCTCGTTGATTTCGTCCAGCGGCAGGGTGTGGGTGATGAACGGATCGAGGTCGATCTCGCCGTGCATCGCCTGTTCCACCATGCCCGGCAGCTGGGTGCGGCCCTTGACCCCGCCGAAGGCGCTGCCGCGCCAGACGCGGCCGGTGACCAGCTGGAACGGACGCGTGCTGATTTCCTGGCCGGCGCCGGCCACGCCGATGATGACGCTCTCGCCCCAGCCCTTGTGGCAGCACTCCAGCGCCGAACGCATGACGTGCACGTTGCCGATGCATTCGAAACTGAAATCCACGCCGCCGTCGGTCAGCTCGACGATGACCTCCTGGATCGGCTTGGAATAGTCCTTGGGGTTGATGCAGTCGGTGGCGCCCATGCTGCGCGCCAGCTCGAACTTGCCCGGATTGGTATCGATGGCCAGGATGCGCCCGGCCTTGGCCTGCACCGCACCCTGGATCACCGCCAGGCCGATGCCGCCGAGGCCGAACACCGCGACGCTGTCGCCTTCCTTCACCTTGGCCGTGTTGTGCACCGCGCCGATGCCGGTGGTGACGCCGCAGCCGAGCAGGCACACCTTCTCCAGCGGCGCCTCGGGATTGACCACCGCCAGCGAGATTTCCGGCACCACCGTGTACTCGCTGAAGGTGCTGCAGCCCATGTAGTGGTAGATCGGCTGGCCGTTGTAGGAGAAGCGGGTGGTGCCGTCGGGCATCAGGCCCTTGCCCTGGGTGGCGCGCACCGCCTGGCACAGGTTGGTCTTGCCGGACAGGCAGAACTTGCACTTGCGACACTCGGCCGTGTACAGCGGGATCACGTGGTCGCCGACCTTGACGCTGGTCACGCCCTCGCCCACCGCCTCGACGATGCCGCCGCCCTCGTGGCCGAGCACCGCCGGGAAGATGCCTTCCGGGTCGTCGCCGGACAGCGTGAACGCGTCGGTGTGACACACGCCGGTATGGGTGATGCGCACCAGCACCTCGCCCTGGCGCGGCGGCTCGACATCGATCTCCACGATCTGCAGTGGCTGGCCGGCTTCGAAGGCAACGGCGGCTCGGGATTTCATGCGCTTTCTCCTGGCTGAGGAAATGGGTGTGGGGTGTGGATCACTTGAGATAGGAGCGGACCAGCATGCCCATCTCGCGCACGCGCGCGGCGCGCTGCGCGTCGGAGCTGGCGGGCTGGCCGAATTCTTCGCGGACGTGGGCCTCCATCACCTCGGACATGAGGCCATTGACCGCACCGCGGATGGCGGCGATCTGCTGGAGCACCGCCGCGCACTCGGCGCCGCCTTCCAGCGCGCGCTCCAGTGCTTCGGTCTGGCCGCGCAGGCGGCGGATGCGGGCCAGGACGCGCTTCTTCTCGTGCGGGGTATGTGGCATGCGATGGGGACCCAGGAACTATACTGGGGGATAGTATCTTCACGACCGAAAAAAGGAAATGCCCGCGCCGCGCGGCCGCCCCGCCAGATCGGCCCCCGCCGCCGGAGGCCGCGACAGCGCTAGTGCCGGCGCATGGCAACGCGTGTCGGCACAAGACACGAACCGGCCATGTTCGCGCCGCCGGCGCTGCCTATGATGGCCATGCGGTCAAGCGCGGGCCCGGCTCCGGCGGCCACGTCCCTGCCCGCGCCCAGTTCCAGGCAGCCGCGGCCACGTCTAGACTGGGCGACTCCCGTGTGGCCGCCCCTCAAGATCGTGGACATGAAATCCTTCATTCTGGTCGTCGACGACGATCCGGATCTGCGCCGACTCATCAGCGAGTTCCTGAGCGACCACGGCTATCAGGTGGACACCGCCGAAACAGTGGCGGAGATGCGCCTGCGGATGGCCGAGCGCCAGCCGGACCTGGTGATCCTGGACGTGATGATGCCCGGCGAGGACGGCCTCAGCGCCGCCCGCCAGCTCGCCAGCGAGCGCGGCGCACCGGCGGTGATCATGCTCAGCGCGCTGGGCAGCGACACCGACCGCATCATCGGCCTGGAAGTCGGCGCCGACGACTACCTGGCCAAGCCCTGCAATCCGCGCGAACTGCTGGCGCGGGTGCGCGCCCTGCTGCGGCGCAGCCAGGCGGCGACGCTGCCGCCGGAAGCGCGCGGCAACGTCTACGAGTTCGCCGGCTGGCGGCTGGACGTGATCCGCCGCGACCTGCGCGACCCCACCGGCATCTTCATCAATCTCTCCGATGGCGAATTCGCGCTGCTGCGCACCTTCGTCGAGCACCCGCAGCGCGTGCTCAGCCGCGACCAGTTGCTCGACTACGCGCGCGGCCGCGACACCGAGGTCTACGACCGCGCCATCGACAGCCAGATCAGTCGCCTGCGCCGCAAGATCAACGAACGCGTGCAGACCGAACTGATCCGCACCGTACGCAACGAAGGCTACATGCTGCTGCCGAGCGTCGCCCGCCTGTGAGCGGGCCCACGCGCGCCCGCCGCGGCGTGCCGATCTTCGCCCGCGCCTTCCTGCTGCTGGTGGTGGCGCTGCTCACCGCGCAGTTGATCGGTATCGCCCTGGTGCTGCGCACCCCGGTCTACGAGATGCCGGTGCACCCGCCGGAAGTGATCGCCCTGCTCAGCACGCGCATGCCGGCCGGCACCCAGACCCTCAAGGTGCAGGACACGGCGCATGCGCCGCTGCCGGCGCGCGACCAGGTGCGCGACCGCAATGCCGAACGGGTGATGGCGCACTGGCTGGAGGTGGCGCCGGACCAGGTGCGCTTCTACCGCAACAGCGACGGCCGTTTGGAGCGCCTGCGTCTGCGCCTGGGCGAACGCCCGCCGCCGCCACCGCATGCACTCGCTGCCGACGACGCCATCCCCGCACCCGACGACCTGGCGCCTCCACCCGACGCGCAGCAACCACCGCCGCTGGAGCCGCCACCGGCACCGGGCGAGGCACCGCGCACCGAGGCGTTTGGCGCGACCATGCGCGCAGTGGGCTGGCGCGAACGTGGCTTCGCCCCGGCGGTGCCGCTGCTGGATGGCTTCACCGCGGCGCTGCGCCAGCCCGATGGACACTGGCGCAGCGTGATGTCGCCGCCGCGCCGCTTCTCCAACGCGTTCAAGACCCAGGTGGTGATGCTGTTCCTGGTCGGCATGCTGGCGATGCTGCCGCTGGCCTGGTGGTTCTCGCGGGCGCTGTCGGCGCCGATCCGGCGCTTCGCCGAGGCGGCCGACCAGCTCGGGCGCAACCCCGACGCGCAGCCGCTGCGGCGCAGCGGCCCCAGCGAGATCGTGCAGGCCGCCGACTCGTTCAACGCCATGCAGGCGCGCCTGAACCGGCTGATCAACGAGCGCACGCACATGGTCGCGGCCATCGCCCACGACCTGCGCACGCCGCTGGCGCGGCTGGCGTTCCGCCTGGAGAACCTGCAGTCGCCGCTGCGCGAGAAGACCATGGCCGACATCGACGAGATGAAGGCAATGATCTCCGCGGCGCTGGACTTCATCCACAACGACAGCCGCCGCGGCACCCGCTCGCCCCTGGATTTCCGCCTGCTGGTGGAGAGCGTGGTCGACGACGCCAGCGACACCGGCGCCGACGTGGTCCTGCTGCTCGGCGACGCCATCACCCTCGACGGCGACTCGCTGTCGCTGCGGCGCATGGTGATGAACCTGGTGGAGAACGCGCTGAAGTACGGCAAGCGCGCGCGCCTGCAGCTGCGTCACGACGCCGGCGAGTGCCTGCTGTGGATCGACGACGACGGCCCCGGGATCGATCCCGCGCAGCGCGAGAAGCTGTTCCTGCCGTTCTTCCGCGGCGAGAACTCGCGCAACCGCGACACCGGCGGCATCGGCCTGGGCCTGTCGGTGGCGCACAGCATCGTGCTGGCGCACGGCGGCCAGATCGCCCTGGACAACCGCCCCGAGGGCGGCCTGCGGGTCAGCGTGCGGCTGCCGTGCCAGGCGGTGGGCGGCTGAGCCGGGCCTGCCCCACACCGCCGCACCGATCGGCTCAGCGCGGGTGCGGCTCCACGACCACGGCCGCGCCGTAGCACAGCACCTCGGTCAGCCCGGCCATCAACTCGGTGGCGTCGTAGCGCACCGCAACGATGGCGTTGCCGCCCATCTGCCGCGCGTGCTGCAGCATGTCCCGGTAGGTCTCCAGGCGCGCCTGCTCGCACAGTTGGGTGTAGATGGTGATATTGCCGCCGAAGATGGTCTGCAGCCCACCCAGGAAATTGCCGACGATGGAGCGCGAGCGCACGGTGATGCCGCGCACGATGCCCAGGTTGCGCACGATGCGGTAACCGGGAAGCTCCGGCGCGGTGGTCACCATCGCATCGGTGAGCGGCGAAGCCGCCACCGCGCGCGGCGGCGAGGAATTGTACGGATCGGTCATCGAAGTCCCCTGGTGGCGTGGTCCGTGGCGCCGCGGACCGCGGCCCCGGCGCGCATGCGCCGAGGCGGGCAGTGTTAGCACCGCAGGAAGACCCACGCAATCGCCACCCTCCATAGCAGCAGCATCGCCACGATGGCGCCGAGCACCGCTGCGCGCCGCAAGGCAGGTGGCAAGCGAGTGCGAACGATGCGAAGTGCGCGTATTGCAGAGCGACCCGTCGAGCGACAGCGCATCACGTGCCGCTGGTCGTGAATCTCTGGCCGAACGAGGAAGGGAACCCTCACGCAGCGGACACCCTCATCGCGGCACATGCTCGTAGCGCCCCGTGCGCCGCCAATCGGACAGCACATGTCGATACCAATAGAGCATTTTCGACCAGTTTGAAGTCTCCAACACCAGCAGTGCACCCCACGCGCCACTGCGTTCGCCCACACAGCGGTCCTTCCAATGCAGGATCGGAATGATGAACAGCCAGATGAGAAGCGGCACCACCAGCAGCCCTCCGACAGCGACAATCACTTCGTGCTCCGCGCTCCAGCCAGCGACGATGAGCGCGCTTCCCAGCCCGGCGGCGCCCGCGAATCACTTGAGCCATCGCCATTTCGATGCGAACCACTCCGCACACAACATGGAGCCCCCCCTGCCTGAAGCACCGTTACCGCAAAACACGAAAAACTGCAGATCAACGCCTCGGTGGCGCGCCGCTGCCGCCCACCGTCGGCAATGAACGTCGAAACTCGGCAGCGACAGGTCGTGAAAGCAAGCGCGCGATGATCCAGCCATGCAGGACGACGAAGACCGCAGCAAACACCACGCCGATCGCCGCCATGGCCCACATCATCGGCTGCATATCCGGCGCGCCGTGCATCTGCGCAACCGCGAGCTGTTGCTGCATGAACCCGATCATCTGCACCTGCACGACTGCGCCGCCCAGATTCCATGCGATCACCAGCACCATGGCACCGATGAAGCACCACCGCGCCCAGTTCAGCCGCCGCAGAAGCCCGATCGAACTCGCCAGGGTCCACGCCGAAAACAGCACAGTTCCAAGAAACAACCAACGAAAGTTGGAAAAAATGAAGGCCGTCGTGGGCGGCATCCCTGGCGGAAGCCTCCTTGCCAGATCGGCGAACTGCACGTGATCGAACACGGCAAACAGAACGAAGATCTGCATGACGCCGACCACCGTTCCGAAACCAGAGAGTGCGATGAAGATCCAGGCCAGGATGGTGACAAAGCTGGACCGCGGTGGTGCTTGGTGCATGACGTCTCCCCAAAGACGAGTATGGCATTGTCGCCTGCCCCGTGGCCGCCGTCATCACCATTCAGGGGCGCCAATGGAAGGCACGAGGCCGCAACCAGGCCAGCCAATGCAAGGAACTATCGACGTTGCGCCGTCCGCATGCGCCGGAGCAGCAGAAGCCGTTTGCCCGATCGCACCGATATCAAGAAGGTGGCAAGCATTCCCAATGCGATGAACAACACCGCGCCTGGAGCTGGTCCAAGCGCGAGCAGAATGCCGCAATAGACGAAAAGCGACACGAAGCCGAAGAAGCCTGCGGCATTCTTTGTAGAAGTGCCAAGACGTGATCGTGGCATCTTCCGGATTACGAGAGACCAAACGCCCTGCGCCTTCCCCAATTGGCTCGACCTCTTCAGGAGAAGCCTACTGAGTAACGTCCATACGTTGAGAGTCCTTGAAATGCCCGCACAACTCCAGCATCCGGTGGTGCTGCGCCTCATCGATGCCGGTGCGCTGGTCCACAGCAAGCGCATGCTCCGCACAGGACGGAAATGCAAACTCGGGACGGCTCCTGGGATCCTGCAGTTCGACCGAAAATGGCAGGCCTACGGCGTCGCTCAACCCGGTAATGGCGTTGGCGAGCACCCCAGAGAATCGCCGACCTTGCACCTGCGCGTCATTGAAGTGATCCACATAGAAGTCATGATCCTCCTTGGACACTTCAGCCCAGACTCCCCAGGCGAATGCGTCGTCCCGATACGTAAACGGGATTTTCAGCACGCCTCGAACGAAGAATCGCCGATCGTCCAGGGTACACAGGTCGGTGTTGAAGCGCGCACGGCGATACCTGTCCAGGTAGGGCAGCGCAAACACCTCGTCCGGCAATCCGAAAGCCCAGTCCGTAGGCAGCCCCGGGTGCGCTTGCCCGCAATTGGCGCATACAAAGTCATGTTCTGTCATGCCAGCCCCTCCCCCCAGGACCATCCACAAGATTGCAGCGTCCAGTATCGGCGATGGATGGATGCATTGGAACGCATTTCGCTCCGGCTCTTGGCGGCGGCGCACCGGACACGACGCAATGACTACCGGAAACCACATTACGTCGTACACCACCGGATGCGCCGGCGCGACCAGCACGGCCTGGCCGCCGCTGTCGTCGCCGATCAGCACATGGCCGGCAAGTAGAGCGCGCGACCTCGAAGGTATTGCGTTCGGCCAGGTCGGCGGCGGCGTACAGCAGCAGTCGCTCGGCATGCGGCCGCCCGGGCTGGGACGCAACCAGCGCGCGAATGGGCTGTGACAGGGCGTCTAGCGCGAGCGGAATAGCCGTCGCCACCATGGCAGCGTCTGCAGCGCTGCGGCGCCCGCACGTTGCTGCGCCAGGGCCGCCGCATGGCGCGCCAGCAACAGCGGCATGGCGGTCGCCCGCCAGAACACCAGGCTGACGTACCCCGATGACATGCCGCCATGGCTGTGGCGCGGCACGAAGACCGATTCGACAGAGGCGCCGTCCAGCGCCGTGCCGACCAGGCGCGCGAAGGTGTCGGCGAGCAGCGCCTCGCACTGTGCCGCTGTCACCGGCAGCGGCACGCCGGCCAGGGTCGACGCCATTTCCTCCCAGAGATACGGATCGCCACGGCCGCCCCATGTGGGCGGCTCGTCCTGGAACAGGCCCGCCATGCCCTCGATCGCGGTCATCGTCGTGCTGGCGTACCGGCGTGCGGCGCGACGCTCAGTACGCGAATTCGCGGAACACGTGGTCGATATTGCCCTGCCACGCGCCGTGGTACAGCGCCAGCTTGCGCTCGGCCGCGGTCTCGCCGGCGTGCAGGATTTCCACCAGCGGCTCCAGGAAGCGCGATTCGTCCTGGCCGTCGCGGTTCAACCGCGCGCGGCGACGCAGGCCGCTCAGGGCGATCTTCACCGCTTCGGCGGCCAGGTCCTGCACGGTGCCGTTGCGGAACGGCAGCTTCAGCGCCTGCTTCGGCACGCCGTCGCGCAACGCGTGGCGTTCGACCAGGCTGAAATCCTTGACCAGGTCCCAGGCTGCATCCAGTGCGGCATCGTCGTACAGCAGGCCCACCCAGAACGCCGACAGCGCACACAGCCGGCCCCACGGGCCAGCGTCGGCGCCGCGCATTTCCAGGTACTTCTTCAAGCGCACTTCCGGGAACGCGGTGGTCATGTGGTCGGACCAGTCGCGCAGGGTCGGCAACGCACCCGGCAAGGCCGGCAGCTTGCCCTGCAGGAAGTCGCGGAAGCTCTGCCCGCTGGCGTCCACGTAGGTGCCGTTACGGTAGGAGAAGTACATCGGCACGTCGAGCAGGTAGTCGACGTAGCGCTCGTAGCCGAAGCCGTCCTCGAACACGAAGTCGAGCATGCCGGTGCGGTCGGCGTCGGTGTCGGTCCAGATGTGCGAGCGGTAGCTGAGGTAGCCGTTGGGCTTGCCCTCGGCGAACGGCGAATCGGCGAACAGCGCGGTGGCGATCGGCTGCAGCGCCAGCGACACGCGGAACTTCCTGATCATGTCCGCTTCGCTGGCGTAGTCCAGATTGACCTGCACCGTGCAGGTGCGGGTCATCATGTCCAGGCCGAGCGCGCCGACCTTGGGCATGTACGCCTGCATGATCTTGTAGCGGCCCTTAGGCATCCACGGCATCTCGTCGCGGCGCCATTTCGGCTGGAAGCCCATGCCGAGGAAGCCCAGGCCCAGTTCGTCGGCGACCTGCTTGACCTCGTTGAGGTGGCTGCCCACTTCCACGCAGGTGTCGTGGATGGTTGGCAGCGGCGCGCCGGACAGTTCCAGCTGGCCGGCCGGCTCCAGCGTCACCGAGGCGCCATCGCGCAGCAGCGCGATGGTGTGCCCGGCTTCGCGCACCGGCTCCCAGCCGAAACGGGTCAGGCCGAGCAGCAAGGCCTCGATGCCGCGCTCGCCGTCGAAGGTCGGCGGCCGCAGGTCGTCGAGCCGGAAGCCGAACTTCTCGTGCTCGGTGCCGATGCGCCACTGCGCTTCGGGTTTTTCTCCGGAGGCGAGCACCTGGACCAGTTCGGCGCGGTCGGTGATCGGCGTCTCGGCAACGTGGCTGGGGCTCGACAAGGGCAGGACTCGCGCAACGGGTGAAGCGATGTGGGGGCCAGCCGCCAGCACCGCAAGGCCCCGCACTATAACGCGCCGGGGGTGAGGCCCATATCGCTACCGGCGGCACTGCAGCATTCCACGACCGCGGCAGCTGGCGGCGTCGAGAGTGAGACGCAGCAAGCGCTCGCGGCGCCGGCTTCGGTAGGCTGCGGACTCTCTCACCGCCCGCAGCAGGCAACGCATGCGCCCGACCCACACCGAACGCCATCGCACCGACCGCGCCGGCTGGCTGCGCGCGGCCGTGCTCGGCGCCAACGACGGCATCCTGTCCGTGGCCGGCCTGGTGGTCGGCGTCGCCAGCAGCGGTGCGTCGGCGGCCACGGTGCTGACCAGCGGCATCGCCGGCCTGGTCGCCGGTGCGATGTCGATGGCCGCCGGCGAATACGTGTCGGTGCAATCGCAGGCCGACACCGAGCGCGCCGACCTGGCGCTGGAGCGGCGCGAACTGCACGAGGATCCGCAGAGCGAGCTGGACGAACTCACCGCGATCTATCGCCAGCGCGGGCTCGATCCCGGCCTGGCCCGCCAGGTCGCCGAGCAGTTGACCGCGCATGATGCCCTGGGCGCACACGCGCGCGACGAACTCGGCATCACCGAGAGCCTGCGCGCGCGTCCGCTGCAGGCGGCGGCCGCCTCGGCGGCCGCGTTCTGCAGCGGCGCGGCGCTGCCGATCGCCGCCGCGTGGCTGGCGCCGGACGGCCGGCAACTGTGGGTGACCGGCGCGGCGACGCTGCTCGGCCTGTCGCTGACCGGCGCGCTGGCCGCCCGCGCCGGTGGCGCCTCGGGCCTGCGCGGCGCGGTGCGCGTGGTGTTCTGGGGCGCGGCGGCGATGCTCGCCAGCGGCGCGATCGGCCACGTATTCGGCGTGCATGTCTGAGCGGACGCGCACCGTACTGGGTAGCATCACCGGCATGGCCAATACCCGGTTCCCCGAAATGCAAGGCAACCGCACGCCCATCGCTCAAAACGGAACCTGACCTGGAGGACTGAAAATCAATACCGGCACCTTCGTCGTCGATCACATGGGATTTTCCGTTTCATCGCTGGATGAGGCGATCGCGTTCTGGACTGCGGCCATGGGCTTCGAACTTGTCCGCACAGGCGAAATGGGCGGCGATTTCCTGCGCGAGGTGACAGGTCGTCGACGATCCGCGTTGCCGCATGGCGCTGGTGGTATCGCCTGCCGGCTTCCCCATCGAACTGCTGGAATACTCGACGGCCCGCACGTTGGGCAAGACACCCGCAAGCGCTGGCGCGATAGGCGCGGCCCATCTTGCCGTCACCGTGACGGAGATCGACGTCGCTGTCGCCAGGATCCAGGCGCAGGGATGGCACTTGAAAGGATCTCCGCGACCGATCGAGGCCGGGCCACGCGCGGGAACCGTCGTTGCCTACGTCAGCGGGCCCGACGGGATCACCATCGAACTCATGCAACCTCCCAGGTAAGAGTGGCCAACAAAACGACTGCGCAGCTGCCAGAGCGGCGCGTGCAGCGCTCGCAATCCTCGTGTAGCGCTGTACATCGCAGTTCCTGTGCCCGTCCGCGCCCGCCTGGCGACTGCTCGCGCCGTTTTGTCAGCCACTCTGAAGTCTCATCCTGCATGGTGCGGGGCGCTTCGATCCTTTGATCGCCGCTGGCTAAAGTGGGTGATGCACATTGAGGCGCTATGCGTCGGCTGTCCGCGGCGCGGCCGGCGAACCCGAGGGGAAGCGACCTGTGGCGCGCCGAGACCGGCAGTTTGCGGGCCGGCACCAGCGCAGCCGTGGTGGTCTCCTGCCGGCTGCGACGGAGCGGCCCGGCGCTCTGCTCTGAGCGCGCGCGCCGCGCTGCGCTAGCATGACGGCCATGGCCGACACGACTTCCCCCGACGCCTTGCTGCTGGCGCGCCTGGCCAGCCTGGCCGATTGCTCGCAGGCCGACGGCTACGCCTGCATCACCGCGCGCCGCGAACACGGGGCGCGCTCGGTGGAGATTCCGCAGCCGCACCTGGCGATCCTGCTGCAGGGCCGCAAGCAGGTGCGCACCGCCACGCAGACCCTGGAGTTCGTGCCGGGCGACCTGTTCCTGGTGACGCGGCGCTGCCGCATCGATGTGGTCAACATCCCGGATCCGCACAGCGGCCTGTACCTGAGCGTGCTGGTACCGCTGTGCGAGGAGGCGCTGAGCGCCGCACGCGTGCTGTGGAACGAGCCGCTGCCCGCTGCCGGCGCGGAACTGGCACGCCTGCATGCCGAGGCGTTCGGCAGCACTCTGCTGCAATGGCGGCAGGCGCTGCAGGACGGCCACTACACCGAGGCGCGGCTGGCACTGGCGACGCTGGTGGTGGCGCTATGCCGGCGTGGCCATGGCGGCCTGCTGCTGCCGCCTGCGCCGAGCGTGGCCGCGCAGGTGCGCGACCTGATCGCCGCACAGCCGCAACGCGCCTGGCGTTCGCGCGACATCGAGGACAGCCTGGGCCTCAGCGGCGCGACCCTGCGCCGGCACCTGGCCGGCGAACGCACCTCGTTGCGCGAACTGCTCGCCGATGCGCGCCTGGCGCATGCGATGCAGCTGCTGTACACCACGCGCTGGCCGCTGAAGACGGTCGCCGCGCACACCGGCTACCGCTCGGTACGCAGCTTCAGCCAACGCTTCCAGCAACGCTACGGCCTGGATCCGGCCAGCATCGGCAATTGAGCGGCGACGGCTTGAGCGCCGCGCGCAGCGGAATGAGCGAATCGCGCAGCGACGCAGGCGCAGCATGCCGGTACCGCGGCGCCTGCCGCTCTGCCAGGAAGTCCCCATGTCCGTGTTTCCCTTGCGTGCGCTGTGCGCGCTGGCCCTGACCGCCAGCACGGCGCTGACACTGCCATCCCCCGCCCGTGCCGCCGCGGCGGACGCTACCGCGACGCAGGTACCCGGCGTCTATCGCCAGGCGATCGGCCGCTTGCGCGTCACCGCCCTGTTCGACGGCACCGTCGCGCTGCCGCGCGCGCAATTGGCGAACATCCCGCCGGCGGCGATCGCGCGCCTGCTCGACCACCGCTACGTGCCGGAGAACGACAAGGGCTTGCAGACCGCGGTCAATGCCTACCTGATCCAGGACGGCACGCACCTGACCCTGGTCGACACCGGCACCGCCACCTGCTTCGGCCCCGGGCTCGGCCAGGTGCTGGCCAACCTGCGCGCGGCCGGCTATGCGCCCGAGCAGGTCGACGACGTGCTGCTCACCCACGCCCATCCCGATCACCTGTGCGGCCTGCTGGACGCGCAAGGCCAGCCCGCCTACCCCAAGGCGACGGTGTGGCTGAGCGCCGCCGACGCCGCGTACTGGCTGGACCCGGCCAGCGAGGCCGGCGCGCCGCAAATGCTGCGCTTCGCCTTCCCGCTGGCGCGTGCGGCAGTGGCGCCGTACCAGGCCACGCAGCGGCTGCGCCGCTTCCGTCCCGGCGATGCGCTACCCGGCGGCGCGGTCGCGCTGGACACCCACGGGCACACGCCCGGGCACGTGTCGTACCGCTTCGAGGGCGGCGCCGGGCAACAGCTGCTGGTGTGGGGCGACCTGGTGCACTACCACGCGGTGCAGTTCGCGCAGCCGCAGGCCTCGTACGAGGCCGACAGCAACCGCGACGCGGCGATCGCCGCGCGCAAGCGCATGCTGGCGCAGGCGGCAGACCACGGCTGGTGGGTGGCCGGCGCGCACCTGCCGTTCCCGGGCCTGGGTCACGTGCGCCGCGAAGGCGAGGCGTTCGCCTGGGTGCCGACCGAGTTCTCGCCGTTGCCGGCCGCGCGTTGAGGCTGGTCTTCTCCCGATGGGAGAAGGAACCGCTGTTAGCCCCTCTCCCCCCGGGAGAGGGGTTGGGGTGAGGGTCCGGCGCGAAGCGTCTCGCAGGATTCAAGCGTAGGAGACCGAGCCCGGCGCCGCCGCGCTCACTCAGCGGCGGGCGGCTCCGTCTCCAGCCCCAGCCAGCGGCCGACGATGCCGCGCGCTTCGTCCACGCCCTGGCGGGTCTCGCCGGAGAAGGCCTGGACGCTGACCGTGTCGCCGAACGCGCTGGCCAGTTCCTTGCGCACCTGCTGCAGCGCCTGCGCCTGCTGGCCGCGGCCGAGCTTGTCGGCCTTGGTCAGCAACGCATGCGCCGGCAGCCCGCGCTGCACCGCGTAGCCGAGCATCTGCCGGTCGTAGTCCTTGAGCGGATGGCGGATGTCCATCACCACCACCAGCCCGCGCAGCGCCTCGCGGGTACGGAAATACGTGTCGATGAACTTCTGCCAGTGCGCCTGCAGTTCCAGCGGCACCTTGGCGTAGCCGTAACCAGGCAGGTCCACCAGGCAGCGCTCAGGCTGGACCTCGAAGAACACCAGTTGCTGAGTGCGGCCCGGCGTCTTGGAGACGCGGGCCAGGGCGTTCTGCCGGGTCAGCGCGTTCAGCGCGCTGGACTTGCCGGCGTTGGAGCGGCCGGCGAATGCCACTTCCCAGCCGCCATCGTCCGGCAACTGGCGGGCGTTGTGGGCGGAAAGCAGATAGTGGGCACGTTCGAGGATCAGCGACATCCGCCTAGGATCGCACGTCCGCGGCCCCGGGCGGGCTTCGTTGACCGCCAGGCCGCGGCATGCCGATAATCGCGCGAGTGCGGTCGCCGGCCCGGCAGCCGCGGGGTCGGGTCATACGGAGCTTCAGCAATGCGCCACGCTCGCGTTCTTGCCTTTGCCGGTCTAGCGGTTTCCGTCGCCGCCGCGGTCGCGTTCGCGCAGACCTCGGTGGTTCCCATTCCCGACAACGCCCCGGTGCGCACCACGCCGCTGGAGGGCGACATCGGCAAGGCCGCCTGGGGCGACCCCAAGGCCGGCCAGGCCAAGGCCGCGGCCTGCGCCGCCTGCCATGGCGCGGACGGCAATCCCGCCATCGCCATGTATCCACGCATCGCCGGCCAAGTGGAGCGCTACAGCGCGCGGCAGATGGCGCTGATCGCCCACGGCGAGCGCACCAGCGGCGCGGTCGCGGCGATGGTGCCGTTCGTGCAGCCGCTGAGCGCGCAGGACATGCGCGACATCGGCGCCTACTTCGCCACGCAGAAGGCCGGCGCCGGCATCGCCGACGACGCGGTGATCGCCGACGGCCCGTATGCGGGCATGAAGTTCTACGAGGTCGGCCAGCAGCTGTATCGCGGCGGCGATGCGAGCCGCGGCATCCCCGCGTGTATGGCCTGCCACGGCCCGGCCGGCGCCGGCAACCCGGGCCCGGCCTACCCGCACCTGGGCGGCCAGCATGCCGACTACGTGGCGCGGCGCCTGCAGGAATACCAGGCCGGCACCACCCAGGAGCGCGACCCGACCCTGTTCAAGATCATGGCGCAGGTGGCCAAGCCGCTGACCGACCAGGAGATCAAGGCGCTGGGCAGCTACCTGCAGGGCCTGCACGACCGCGCCGACGACGCGGCCGCCGCGCAGGTGACGCCGGCGGCCGCAACGCCACCGCAGCCGGCACCCGCGCAACAATCCTGACCGTGCGCCGCCGCGGCGGCGCCGGCCCGTTTCCCCCTTGCGCCGGTCCGACGACCGGCGTTCGTTTTTGCCATTGGAGATCGCATGAACCGTCTGCCCCGCCTGCTGTTGTGCCTGCTCGCCCTGCTGCCGTTGAGCGCCTGCGCGCAACCCAAGTCCGCCACCGCGGTGGAAGGCGAGGACTACACGCTGATCGCCGATCCCAAGCCGTTCGCGCCGCTGGCCGGCAAGATCGAGGTGGTGGAAGTGTTCGGCTACACCTGCCCGCATTGCGCGCACTTCGAGCCGCTGCTGGAGGAATGGGCCGGCAAGCAGGCCAAGGACGTGCGCCTGACCCTGGTGCCGGCGGCGTTCGGCGGCTACTGGGACAACTTCGCCGCCGCCTTCTATGCCGCGCAGCAGCTGGGCGTGCAGAGCCGCAGCCACCGCGCCATGTTCGAGGCCATCCACGACAAGCGCAGTGTGCCCGTGCAGAACGTGGCGCCGGAGGAACTGGCCACGTTCTACGCCGGCTTCGGGGTCAAGCCGCAGGCCTTCATCGCCGCCTACCAGAGCCCGCAGGTCGCCGCGCAGGTGAAGGCCGCGCGCGATTTCGCCGTGCGCGCCGACATCGCCGGCACCCCGGCGCTGATCGTCAACGGCAAGTACCTGGTCAAGGGCAAGAACTTCGAGGACATGCTGCGCATCGCCGATGCGCTGATCGCCCGCGAGCGCGCAGGCAAGTAATCGGCGCACGGCGCTTCATCCGCGCCATGGCATCATGACGGGGTGGCCGGACCGCGCTTGCGGCGTCCGGCATTTGTCCCCCATCCTGCTGGAGATGTCGCCGATGAAGACCCGCTTCGCCCTGACCCTGATGGCCCTGCTGCCGATCCTGGTGGCATGCAAGGCCCAGGACGGCACTGCCGACACCGTCGCCCCTGCCTCCGGCACCACCGCGGCCCCGGCCGCGCCTGCCGCCGGCAACGATGCCGCCGCCGCGCCCGCCGAGACCCCGGCCGCTCCCGCAACCACCACCGCCGATGCCGCCGCGCAGCCCGCCGCCGCCGAAGGCGACAGCACCGCCGCAGCCAAGCCGGTCGCCGCCAAGACCCCGAACGGTCCGGAGCCGGTCGCCGGCACCGACTATGTCGACATCGCGGGCGGCCAGCCGTTCCAGCCGACCAACGGCAAGATCGAGGTGGCCGAGATCTTCGGCTACGTCTGCCCGGCCTGCGCGCGCTTCCAGCCGCTGATCGGCCCGTGGAAGGCCGGCCTGCCCTCCGACGTGCGCTTCGTCTATGTGCCGGCGATGTTCGGCGGCACCTGGGACGACTACGCCCGCGCTTTCTACGCCGCCGAGGCACTGGGCGTGCAGGAAAAGACCCACGATGCGCTGTACAAGGCCATCCACGTCGACCAGACCCTGAAGGGCGAGCGCGGCCGCGACTCGGTGCAGGACATCGCCAACTTCTATGCCAAGTACGGCGTGGACCCGAAGCAGTTCGCCGACACCATGGGCAGCTTCGCGGTGGCCACCAAGACCAACCGCGCCAAGCAGTTCGCCACCCGCAGCGGCATCAGCGGCACGCCGTCGCTGATCATCAACGGCAAGTACCTGGTCAAGGGCAAGAGCTACGACGACATGCTGCGCATCGCCGATCACCTGATCGCGCGCGAACGCGCGGCGATGGCCAAGTAAGCCGTCCGCCCCGGCCCGCCCCGCCGTGACCGCTCCCGCCACCCGCACCCTGCGCGTGCTGACCGCCAACATCCAGGCCGGTTCCAGCACGCGCCGCTACAGCGACTACGTGACCCGCAGCTGGTCGCATGCGCTGCCGGCCGGGCGCAAGCGCAGCAGCCTGGACGCGATCGCGCAGCTGGCCAGCGACCACGACATCGTCGGCCTGCAGGAGGCCGACCCCGGCAGCCTGCGCTCGGGCTTCACCAACCAGACCCACTACCTGGCCGAGCGCGCCGGCTTCAACTACTGGAGCCACCAGCCGAACCGCCGCGTGGGCGGGGTGGCCTCCAGCGCCAACGGCCTGCTCAGCCGGCTGGAGCCGGTGGAGGTGCAGGACCATGCCCTGCCCGGCCGGCTCGGCGGGCGTGGCGTGCTGCTGGCCAAGTTCGGCAATGGCGCCGAAGGCCTGGCGGTGGCGGTGGCGCACCTGTCGCTGGGCGCCAACTCGCGCGCAGCGCAACTGGCCTTCATCGCCGAGCTGCTGTCCGATCACCCAAACGTGGTGCTGATGGGCGACTTCAACTGCGTCGCCGACCGCCCGGAGATGCAGTTCCTCTACCAGCGCACCCGGCTGCAACCGCCGGGCTGCGTGGTGCCGACCTTCCCCAGCTGGCGCCCGCAGCGCGCCATCGACCACATCCTGGTCAGCGACGGCCTGCGCTGCAACGCGCAGCGTGCGGTGCCCGCCGCGTTCTCCGACCACCTCGCCGTGGCCACCGAGATCGAAGTGCCGCAGCACTTGTTGCGCTGAGGCAGCCACGCCGGTTCTTGCACCACGCGTAGGAGCGGCTTTAGCCGCGACGGGCGTTCCCGGGAACATCGGTCGCGGCTAAAGCCGCTCCTACAGCATCAAGGTCGCTTCGGCCCACCGCATCAGCCGCGCCCTGCAGGAGCACACGCGCGCTCCCGCACGGTTGCATGCGCAGGCCGCGACTAGAACTTCAGATCCGCGCGCACGTACAGGTAGCGCCCGCCCGGGATGCCGTAGGTGGAGGCGTCGTAGCCGTTGAGCGAGCACGACAGGCAGATCGGCGGGTCCTTGTCGAAGACGTTGTTGACGCCGCCGCTGAGGGTCAGGCCCTTGAGCCAGTCGAAGCGGTAGCCCACCTGCAGGTCGTGGTAGGTGATCGCATCCAGCGTGTTGGTGCCGGCGACCGGGTCGCTGCACACCGGGAACGCGACCGCATCGCCGCACTGTTCGGTCAGTTCGGAGATGTGCCGCAGCGTCCACGACGCATTCCAGCGGCCAAGCGACCAGTCCAGGCTCAGGTTGCTGGTCCACTCGGGAATCGAGCTGTCCACCACTTCCACGCCCGGGCGCTGCGGCTGCACCTGGCCGGCCGCGCCGGTGGCGACGTAGCGGGTGACGAAGGTGTTCTGCCAGCCGACCTTCAGGCGCCCCGCGGCGGTCTCCGGCGTGGTCCAGAACAGGTCCACGTCCCACCCGTCGGTCTTGATCGAGCCGAGGTTGGTGAGCCGGTTGTTGAAGCCGTTGATGCCGCCGGTGGACGCGCGGGTGATGCCGTCGCAGTACGTCGGCGACAGCGTGTCCACGCACAGATCGAGCTGGGTCTGCGCGTTGATCGCCTGGATCGCGCCATCGATGTCGTGGCGGTAGAAGGTCACCTCCACGTCGAAGCGGTCCGACCACGGCACGTTGCTGGCGAACCACGGGCTCCAGACGAAGCCGGCGCTGAAGCTGCGCGCCTTCTCCGGCTCCAGCGCGCGGTTGCCGCCGGTGGTCACCGAGATCTGCGAGTTGGCCTGCTGGTAGCCGGCCGGGACGCCGAGCGCGGCGCAGTTGCTGGCGCTGCCGCGCGGCGCGGTGCCGCCCAGGCCGATCGAGCACGGGTCGGACAGGGTCAGGTCGGCGCGCGCGGCCGAGCCGTACAGTTCGCCGATGCTGGGCGCGCGGAAGCCTTCGGCATAGCTGGCGCGCAGCACGAAGTCCGGCGCCACCTGCCAGCGCAGGCCGTACTTCGGGGTGAACTTGCCGCCGAAGGTGGAGTAGTCGGAATAGCGCCCGGCCAGGCTCAGGTCCAGTTTGTCGCCCAGCGGCGAGTCGGCGAAGATCGGCACGCTCAGTTCGAGGTAGGCCTCCTTGACGTCGTAGCTGCCCTGCGTCGGCAGCGACGGCACGCCGTTGTAGTGGCCGATGACGGTGAGCGGATCGGGGCGGTAGAAGCCCTCGTACTTGCGGTACTCCACGCCGGTGGCGAAGGACACCGCGCCGGCCGGCAGCCGGAACAGGTCGCTGCTGAGGTTGGCGGTGAACTGGGTCAGTTCGTTCTGGCTGCGGTCGTGCACCACCGGCTGGATCCAGCGCAGCATGTCCGGGGTGATGCTGCCGGCGCCGCCGAAGATGTTCAGCGGCACGCAGCCGGCCACCGCCGCGCACGCCGCCGGATCGCCCAGCGCCAGGTTGATGTTGTAGATGTTGTAGCTGCCGTAGTTGGTCTGCTCGGCCTTGTTCTTGCTGTAGGCGCCGTTGACGTCCCAGAACCAGGTGCGGTCGGCACCCTCGAAGCTGCCGATGAAGCCGGTGCCGACGTACTGGGTGTCCACGCGCTGCTCGAACACGCGCGCGCCGCCTTCCACCGGGCGGCGCCCGATCATGATCAGGTTGCTGCCCGAATCCAGCGCGAAGCCGAACGGGTTGTACGGGTTGGCCGCGGAAATGACGATGTTGTCGGCCAGCGGATTGCCGGTGCCGGCGTCGGGGCCGAGGAAGATCGGCTCCGGCGCGGCCTGGTTGGTCGATTCGCGGCGGTTGCCGAGCAGTTTCAGGTACCACTGCACGTCGTCGTTGAAGAAGAAGCGGAACTGGCCGAACACCCCCTTGCGCTCGGACGGCGTCAGCAGCAGGTTGGACGCGGCGAAGTTGTAGCGGTCGGCGGTGGTGAAGCAATGGTAGTCGTCGCTGCGGGTACAGCCGCCGGCGCCGTCGTAGCGCGGCGTGCCCACGCCGCTGTTGGGGGTCAGGTTCTGCTCGGCGCCGGTGTTGGGATCGACGAAGATGAAGCGCCCGTCCGGCGTGGCCGAGCTGCCGAAGCTCAGGCCGGTGCCGGGAATCGGATACAGCGACTGCGCACGGTCGCGTGCGTAGATCGGGTCCTGCTTGGTGTAGCTGGCGCCGAGGAACAGGCTGGTGCGCTCGGTGCTGTGGCCCCAGGCCAGGTCCACGCCCTTGCTGGCGCCGTCGCCCTTGTCGTACCCGCCGTAGTTCAGGGTGACCTGGCCGCCTTCGAAACTGCGCCGGGTGATGATGTTGACCACGCCGGCGATGGCGTCCGAGCCGTACAGCGAGGAAGCGCCGTCCTCCAGTACCTCGACGCGTTCGACGATGGCCAGCGGGATGGTATTGAGGTCGGTGGCCGCGCCCACGCCCGAGGCCGAGGACTCGTTGACCCAGCGCATGCCGTCGACCAGCACCAGCACGCGCTTGGCGCCCAGATGGCGCAGATCGACCTGCGCCGAGCCGGCGCCGACGCCGCTGCCGTCCGGCGGAAAACCGAAATTGCCGGAGGAATTGAACTTGGCGTTCAAGGCCGAGCCGGAGGCGGTGAGCTCCTGCAGCACATCGCCGATGGAGGTCAGGCCGGTGCGCTCGATGTCGGCGCGGCTCAGGGTCTGCACCGGCACCTGGCCCTCCACTTCGGCGCGGCGGATGCGGGTGCCGGTGACCTGCACGCTGTCCAGGGTGGTGGCGCCGCCGGGGGCGGCCGGGGTGCTCTGTTGCTGGGCGCCGGCGATGGCGGGGACGCCGCCGAGCAGGGCCAGGGATACCGCGAAGACCAAAGGATGGCGGTGCAGGAAGTTCATCCGTCTCTCTCTCCAGAAAGGATGTGGGTCGGCCGCTGCGACCCCCTGCACCGCGACGGCGTGGAATTCTTTGTAAACAAATCGTAAACGGGCTGCAAGCGCCCGGCAGGCAAAGCGGTGGGCGATCGATGCGACTGGTCGATCTGGTAGACACAGGCTCGCGAGACTTCATCCAACAGCGACGCAATGCCAAAGCCCCTCTCCCCTCGGGAGAGGGGTTGGGGTGAGGGTCCGGCGCGCGAAGCGCCCGCGACGATAAGGGGCTTCGCCCGCACCCTCATCCGCCCCTGCGGGGCACCTTCCCCCGAAAAGGGGGCCATGGTCTCGATGGAAGAAGGGAGAAGCCAAGCCCCTCTCCCCCGGGAGAAGGGTTGGGGTGAAAGTACAGAGGCGAAGCGCCCGCGCCGATCTGCGACAAGAGGCTTGCCCACTCTCTCATCCGTCCCTGCAGGCACCGGATACCGGCCCGGCGAGCGGCGCCAAGCTGCAAACGCTGCAGCGCGTTGCACCGACACGACGTGCAGCGGCTCCACCCGTCAGCACGTCGGCATCGCGTCATCCAGCGCAATCGTCGCGCGCCCGGACGGCACGGGACAACAGCGCCGCAGCCGCGACAGCGGACGCAACGACAGCACCCACCATCGCCCGTGGCACGGCGATTCATCGGCCTTCGGTATAGTCCCGCGCATGATCCTGCGCACGTCTCTCCTGCTGTTCGCCGCCGCGTTGTGCGGCCCCGTTTCCGCCCTCGCCCAGTCCCTGGATGCGCAACGCCCGGCGATCCGCTCGGCGATCGACGATGCCGAGCAGGGCCGGTTCGATCCGGTCCGCGCCGCTGCCTTCAGGCAGCATCCGCTGTACGGCTGGCTGGAGTACGCCAACCTGCGCCGCACCATCGACAAGGTGTCCGATGCGCAGGCGCAGGACTTCCTTAAGCGCTACGCCGGGCAGCCGGTGGCCGAGAGCTTCCGCGCGCTGTGGCTGCCGGCGCTGGCGCGGCGCGAGGACTGGCCGGCACTGCTGGCGAACTGGAAACCCACCGAGAACCTCGGCCTGCGCTGCGCCCAGCTCAATGCGCGCCAGGCCACCGGCCGCGCCGACGCACAGTGGGTGGACGAGGCGCAGGCGCTGTGGCGCAACGCCGGCAAGTCGCTGCCCGACGCCTGCGACCCGGTGTTCGCGGTGCTGCAGGCGCGCGGCGGCATGACCGATGCGCTGCGCTGGGCGCGCGTGGAAGCGGCCGCGGACGCCCAGCAACCGGCGGTGATGCGCGCCGCCGCGCGCGGTCTGCCCACCGCCGAGCTGGCGCTGGCCAACGACTACGCCGCGTTCCTGGACGCGGTGCATCCGCGTGCGCTGAGCTGGCCCAAGACCGAGCGCAGCCGCAAGGTGGCGGTGGACGGGCTGGAAAAGCTGGCCAAGACTGACCCGGATGCCGCCGAGCGGCAACTGCCGCAGTTCGCCCAGGCGCTGCAGTTCAGCGAGGCGCAACGCGGCGCGGTGCTGTATCAGATCGCGCTGTGGACGGTGGCCTCGTACGGCCCCGATTCGGCGCGCCGGCTCAATGCCGTGCCCGAGTCCGCCTACGACGAACGCCTGCACGAGTGGCGCGCGCGCGAGGCGATGGCGCGCGGCGACTGGCCGGCGGCGCTGGCCGCGATCCGCAAGATGCCGCCGGCGCAGCGCAGCGATTCGCGTTGGCAGTACTTCGAAGCGCGCCTGGCGGAGAAGACCGGCAATGCCAGCGAGGCGCAGCGCCTGTATCGCGCGGCGGCCACCTCCGCCACCTTCCACGGCTTCCTGGCCGCCGACCGGCTCAAGCAGCCGTATGCGCTGTGCCCGTGGGAACCGAACGACAGCGCGCAGGCGCAGGCGGCGGTGGCGCGCGACCCGGCGCTGATCCGCGCGCTGGAGCTGTTCAAGATCGACCGCGCCGGCTGGGCGGTGGCCGAGTGGAACGATGCGCTGAGCCGCTTCGACGACACCCAGCGGCGCCTGGCGGTGGAAGTGGCCAGCGCCAACGGCTGGTTCGACCGCGCGGTGTTCGGGCTGGGCAAGCGCCCGGAAGAGCAGCGCCTGTACACGCTGCGCTTCCCGCTGCACCACGCCGAGACCATCCGCCGTGAAGCCGGCAGGAACGCGATCGACCCGGCCTGGGTGGCCGCCGAGATCCGCGCCGAGAGCGTGTTCAATCCCAATGCGCGCTCGCCGGCCAATGCCATGGGCCTGATGCAGGTGGTGCCGGCCACCGGCGCCAGCGTCGCCCGCAACCTCGGCCTGGCCGGCTACGGCGGCGCCGCGAGCCTGTACGACCCGGACACCAACATCGCCATCGGCACCGCCTACCTGCGCCAGTTGCTCAATACCTACGGCCTGCCCTACCTGACCATCGCCGCCTACAACGCCGGCCCCGGCCCGGCCTCGCGCTGGCAGACCCAGCGCCCGGGCCACGATCCCGACTTTTGGATCGAGACGGTCAGCTACAAGGAAACCCGCGAGTACGTGGCGCGCATCCTCGCCTTCAGCGTGATCTACGACTGGCGCCTCAACGGCGACGCCCTGCCGGTCACCGAGCGCATGCTCGGCAAGCTGGACGCGCCGCGGAAGAAGTTTGTGTGTGAGGCGGGGATTCGGGATTAGGGATTCGGGATTGGCAACAGCGCAGCGCGCCCACATGCAGGTAGCATCGACATAGGCGGGAGCGGTATTCGTTCCGACAATCCGCCTTTACGAATCCCGAATCCCCACTCCCGAATCCCAGCCCATGAACACCTACCTCGTCGGCGGCGCCGTCCGCGATGCCTTGCTCGGGCAGCCGCCGGGCGATCGTGACTGGGTGGTGGTCGGGGCCACGCCGCAGCAGATGCTGGACCTGGGCTACAAGCAGGTCGGCCGCGATTTCCCGGTGTTCCTGCATCCGCGCAGCGGCGAGGAATACGCCTTGGCGCGCACCGAGCGCAAGGCCGGGCGCGGCTACCTCGGCTTCGTGGTGCAGGCCGATCCGTCGGTGACGCTGGAGGAGGACCTGCAGCGGCGCGACTTCACCATCAACGCCATCGCCCGCGACGAGGCCGACGGGCGCCTGGTCGATCCCTACGGCGGCGTGCGCGATCTCGAACAGCGGGTGCTGCGTCATGTCGGCCCGGCCTTCGCCGAGGATCCACTGCGGGTGCTGCGCGCGGCGCGGTTCATGGCGCGGCTGGCGCCGCTGGGGTTCCGTGTCGCCGACGAGACCATGGCACTGATGCGCACGATGGCCGCCGGCGGCGAACTGGAAACGCTGGTGCCCGAGCGCGTGTGGCAGGAGCTGCGCCGCAGCCTGGCGTCCGCGCAGCCATCGGCGTTCCTGCGCACGCTGCGCGAGGCCGAGGCGCTGTGCTGGGTGCTGCCCGAACTGGACGCGCTGTACGGGGTGCCGCAGCGCGCCGAGTACCACCCGGAGATCGACACCGGACGCCACCAGGAACTGGTCAGCGACATGGCCGCGCGGCTGGCGCCGGGCGACGCGCTGATCGGCTTCGCCGCGCTGACCCACGACCTGGGCAAGGCGCTGACCCCGCCCGAGGAATGGCCGCGCCACCTGATGCACGAGCAACGCGGCCTGGCGCCGTTGCGCGCGCTGTGCGAGCGCCTGAAGCTGCCGCAGGAGCATCGGCAACTGGCCGAGATCGCCTGCCGCGAACATCTGAACGTGCATCGCCTGGCCGAGTTGCGCGACCGCACCGTGCACGAACTGCTGCAGCGTTGCGACGGCTTCCGCAAGCCCGAGCGCATCGCGCAGCTGGCGACGGTGTGCGAGGCCGACAAGCGCGGCCGCCTCGGCAGCGAGGACGCCGATTATCCGCAGGGCCCCGCGCTGCAGCGCCTGCATGCCGCGGCGCTGGCAGTGAACGCCCGCGACCTGGCCGCGCAGGGCCTGAGCGGCCCGCAGATCGGCGAGGCACTGGCCAAGGCGCGGATCGCGGCGATCGCCGCGGCGCGGCGGGAGCTGCCGGCCGACACGCTCTGAGCGCTGCCACGTCGCGCTTGCATAGATGCGCGGTGGAAGCGGGGCTCATCCGCTTCCTGGGCATGAGCCGCGACAGGCTCAACTGGATGGTCCATCGCAACGGAAGCGAACATCCAGGAGCGATTGAAGGCACCGCTGAGAACCTGGAATCCATCCATAGCGATCTGTGCACATTAGTGTTTTCCAGGCGCTTTGGTCGCGGTCTTTGCCGTTATTGAGGTGCCCTAGCCACACGTGTAGGAGCGGCTTCAGCCGCGACCGCGTTATCGGGAACGCCCGTCGCGGCTGAAGCCGCTCCTACGGGTGCGGTAACGTGCCCGCTTGATGCGTGGCAAGCATGCCGCCGCACCTGACACCGCGCCTGCAGACAACGGCAAGTTGCCCGAATTGCGTGGCGGCGATTGCAGCGCTGCCACCACCCGCCGCAGTGCTCGCCGGACACCCGCTAGGGCACCTGGATCGCCTCCCCGCTGGCCACGACCACCGTGGCGATCTGCGATGCGGCATCGCGGCTGACCACGTCGGCGATCTCCCCCAACAGCGTGCTGTTGTCCTGCATGTCCAAGGCGTCCCGATAGCGCGCGTTGGCCACATCGGTCAGTTGCAGGCCGAGTTCGCTGACGCGCAGCGACGCGGCGTCCACCACGCCGTCGAGCAGCTGCGCGCCCTGCAGCGCGATGCGTGCGGCGCGCGCGTTGGCGACATCGCCGAGATCGACGATGCCGGCGAATCCGTCCAGCGTGCCTGCCGCGTCGATCACCTCATCCATCAACTCGCCATCCACGATCGACACGCGCTGGGCCGACGCCGATAGCGCGCCTCCGGCATTGCCGCTGCGCCGCACGCGCAGTTCCGCGCTGGCATCGCGCGCATCGATCAGGTCCAGCACTTCGTCGACCAGTTCGCCCTCGACGATGTCCAGCGCCTGGACCCGGGCGTTGCCGGCATCGGCCATGTCCAGGCGCAGCTGCGCGCGGGCGAGCGGGCCCTGCAGGTCGACCGCCTCGTCGATCAGTTCGCCATGGACGATGGCCAGGGCGTCGCCGGTGACGTTGCCGCTGTCCGCGAACGCGACGTCGAGCGTGCCGCCGTCGATGGACCCGGCATCGATCGCCTCGTCGATCAGTTCGCCCTCCTCGATCCGCGCGGCCACGGCATGCAGGTTGCCGGCATCCTCGAAGCGAACCGCCAACACCGCATCCTGTATCGCCCCCACATCGATCGCTTCGTCGATCAGTTCGCCGTCCACGATCCGCGCTTCGGCAGCGACCGCATTGCCGCTGCGCAGCAGCGTGACCGCGACATCGGACGCGAGCAGGTCGGCAGCGTCCAACGGCTCGTCGATCAGCCCGCCATCGCCGATGCGCAGCGCGCCCTCGATGCTGGCGTTGCCGGTATCGGTCAGGCGCAGGTCGATCGCCGCGCCCTGCACGTGGCCGGCGTCGACCAGTTCGTCGACCAGCACCGCATCCTGGATGTCCAGTGCGCGCGCATCGACATTGGCCACGTTGGCGAGTCCGATCGCGATCTGGCCGCCCAGCCACGGCCCGGCGTGCACCACCTCATCCAGCAACTGGCCGGCGAACAGGCGGACCTCGTCCGCCGCCACAGTGGCCACGTCGTCCGCCTGCACGGCGACATGGCTGCCGCGCAACGGATGGGCGATCAGCGCGCCTTGCAGGCGGCCGCCGCCGATCGTCAGCAGGCCACGATCACCGCGCACCCGGTCGCTGCGCTCCACGGCGACCGCGAGACAGGCGCCGTCGGCCGCCGCGACCGCTGCATCGCGTGGCGCGATGAGCCGTTCGCTGAGGCTGCCGCCGCCCAGGTGCAGGTGGCTCTGCGCGGTCTGCAGACTGACGTTGGCCGAGTCGCGCAGGCGCACATCGAGGCGCGCACCGTCCGCGATGGGGCCGTCGACCAACGTGCCGATCAGCGCGGCCTGCACCAGCCCCGCCGGCGCATGCAAGCTGCCGTCGGCCGCACGCGTGTCCTCGCCCAGGATCAACCGCCCGGCCAGCGCCACGTTGGCACTGTCCTCCACCAAGATCGCCAGCGTGGCGTTCGCACCGACACTGTGCACCAGCGTCGGCAACAACGACGGCTGCGCTTGCCACCACGCATCCTGCACGGTCTGATTGGCCTGTCCGCAGATCGCGATGGCCAGGGTTTCCCCGGCGGGCACATCGAGCGGCGTGGCGAACGCATAGGGCTGCCAGGACCCGCCGTTGCGGGCGATGAAGCGCCCGACCGCGGTCGGACCCGCGCACGCCACCGGCAACGCCGGCCGCCGACACGCCGCCGGTGGCGTCGCGGCCCAGGTCGGCCAGGCCGTGGCCCATAACAGCAGGACGGCCCCGGCGCGCATGCTGCCCGCGCCAAGCAGCTTCGACATCTGCACCTGCGGCCGCTCAGCCGCGCGACGCGGCGCATCGCCGATACCATGCCATTGCTTGCGCCAAGCCACGACGACACGCGACATTCCGTCGAACCACCCTTCACCGCTGCCGCAAGAACGCGGCACCGTCCGTACGATACGCATGACGATCTCCCCCTGTGGCGATCGCCCGTGATCCTAATGCATGCGGGTGACGACCCCGCGTGCGGGGAGAGAGACAGAAGACTTTTAATCTTTTGCTCAACAGGCACGCCCAGCGGGGACTGGCGCCGCGGCGCTGCCGACATCGCCGCTCAAGCGAACCGCGCTTCCAAACGATTCGCGTGGTTGCGCCTGCACCCTGCGCACCGTGCGTCCGCCACACGAGCGCGCGCCTCAGTCCTCGGCAACGAAGAATTCGAAGAAGTCGCGCTTGTCCTCGGCGAAGGCACTGACCAGCCTGCCTTCGGGAATGCGCTTGACGCCGAGGCCGCCGACGCAGATGCCGAGGCGGCGAAACAGCGCATAGCGCGGCCCGATCGCATGATCGGGATCGAGCGCCATCAGCTGCGCCAACGCGTCCGACGCATAGATGGCGATCCCCTCGACCACCCGGGCCACATGCCGGTTGAGCGTCACGTAACACAGCGCCTTGTGTTCGTAGACCAGTTCGCAGCCTTCGCGTGTCTCGGTCACGATCTTCTGGATGTTGTCGATCACCGTGGTGAATGGCGCGCCGTGCGCCTTGGCGATCTGGGCCTGGCTGCAGCCGAAACGGAATCCGCCCACGGTGGCATAGGGTTGAATCGCGTAGATCACCGGACGTTCCTTGTGAGGTGGAGCGGAGCTGGCGCCTGCCTGCGCCCGCGCGGCGAGGGCGCGGCATCGCCGATGCGCCGGCGCCAGGCTACCGCACCTATCCACGGCCGGCGGCACGATGTTTCCCTGCGCGCACCGACGGGCGGTGCCGGCAGCCGCTTACTCCATCGCGCCGGCGATCCAGGTATGGCGGACCTGCAACGCGGCGTCTAGCAGCACCAGGTCGGCCTGATAGCCGGGTGCGATGTGGCCGTAGCGGTGGTCCAGGCCCACGCACTGCGCCGGGTACAGCGAGGCCATGCGTGCGGCCTCCTCCAGCGGTACGCCCAGCCACTGCACGCTGTTGCGCACCGCGCTGGCCATGTCCAGCGCCGAGCCGGCCAGGGCGCCGGCGGCGTTGCGCACCACCCCGTCGATGGCGGTGATGGTTTCGCCATACAGATCGAAGGCGGGGCTGTCGGCGCCGACCATCGGCATCGCGTCGGTCACCAGGAACACGGTGCCGCGCGGCTTGGCCGCCAGCGCCACGCGCAGGCTGGCCGGATGCACGTGCACGCCGTCGACGATCACCCCGCACCAGGCGTTGCGGTCTTCCAGCGCGGCGCCGACCACGCCGGGATCGCGTCCCTGCAGCGGGGTCATGGCGTTGTACAGATGGGTGAAGCCGCAGATGCCGGCGTCCAGCCCGGCGCGGGTCTCCTCGTAGCTGGCGGCGGTGTGGCCGGCGAACACGCGCGCGCCGGCCGCGGCCAGGGTGCGGATGCTGGCCGCCGGCACGCGTTCCGGCGCCAGGGTGATCAGGGTGACGCCGTTGTCCAGCGAGGTCGCCAGCGCCAGTTCCTCGGCGTCGGGCACGCGGAACTTGTCGGCGTTGTGGGTGCCCTTGCGCGCCGGCGCCAGGTACGGCCCTTCCAGATGGATGCCGAGCACGCCCGGCACGCCCTCGGCGATGGCCTGGCGGGTCGCGGCGATCGCCGCACGCATCACCTCCACGTCGTCGCTGATCAGCGTCGGCAGGTAGCCGGTGGTGCCGTAGCGGCGATGGCCCTGGCCGATGCGGCGCAGCGCCTCGACGTCGGTGCGGTTGTTGAACAGCACGCCGCCGCCGCCGTTGACCTGCAGGTCGATGAAGCCCGGCAGCAGGCTGCCGCCACCCAGGTCGTGCTGCACCGGCGCCGCCGCCACGCGCGGGTCGGCGTCGTCGAGCAGGGCGAGGATGCGCTCGCCCTCCAACAGCACGCTGACGCCATCGAGGAAACCGTCCTCGCCGAGCACGCGGGCATTGCGCAGCGCCACCGTGGTCATCAGACGGTCTCCGTCACTTTGTTCAGGTGCGGCGGCAGGTCCGGGTTGTAACCGCGGCGCAGCGCCAGGGCGTTGATCGCGCGGTAGAAGCTCTGGATCGCCAGCAGCGGCGCGCAGGCCGGGTGCGGCGCGGCGACCAGCGGCAGGTCGCCGCCGGCGCTGGCCAGCCACACCTGCGCGCCGCGGCCGCGGAATTCCTCGGCCAGGCGCCGGGTGCCCTCGCCCGCTTCGTCCGGCTGGTCGAACGCCAGCACCGGGAAGCCCGGGCCGACCAGCGCCATCGGCCCGTGCTTCACTTCCGCCGAGCTGTAGGCCTCGGCGTGCAGGCCGCAGGTTTCCTTGAACTTCAGTGCCGCTTCCTGCGCCGCCGCCAGGCCCAGGCCGCGGTCGAGCACGAACAGGTTGTGCGCCTCGACCAGGCCGTCGGTGAGCGAGCGCCAATCGGCCTGCCAGGCCGCGCGCAGCGCCTGCGGCAAGTGTTGCAGCGCGTCCAGCAGCGCCGGGTCGTTCTTCCAGTGCGCACCGAGTTGCAGGATCGCCGCCAGCGACGCCAGGTAGCTCTTGGTCGCGGCCACGCTCTTCTCCGGGCCGGCGCCGAGCGGGATCACCGTGTCGGCCAGTTGCGCCAGCGGCGAGTCTTCGACGTTGACCAGCGCCGCCACGCGCGCGCCGGCGTCCTTGGCGGCCTGGGCGTTGCGCAGCAGGTCAGGGCTCTTGCCCGATTGCGAGATCACCAGGTACAGCGCCCCGCGCAGTTGCAGCGGCGCCTCGTACACCGAGCCCACCGACGGCGAGGCCGAAGCGGTGACCACGCCGAGCTGGGTCTCGAACAGGTACTTGGCGTAGGTGGCGGCGTGGTCGGAACTGCCGCGTGCGCAGGTCACCACGAACGGCGGCGGATCGGCGCGCAGCGATGCGGCCAGTGCGGCCACCGTGGCGTGGTTGCGTTGGAACTGCGCGGCGACGACCGCGGCGGCTTCCGCGGCTTCGCGGAACATCAGGGTTTCGGTTTCGGAGGGCAGCGCCATGGGCAGGGTCATGTGGGGTCGGGGGAGGAGGAACGGCGGGAATGCGGCTGCATGGGCGCGGTCGAGCCGCGCACCACCAGTTGCGGCACGAAGCCCTGGTTGTGCACCGGCGCCGGATGGTCTTCGTAGGCATCGCTGCGCAGCTGGCTGATCAGCAGCCGCGCGGCATGGCGGGCGATGTCCTCGGTGGCCTGCTTGGCGGTGGTCAGCGGCGGCCACGACTGGCGCGAGAACGGGCTGTCCTCGAAGCCGGCGATGGACAGGTCGTAGGGCACGTTCATGCCCGCCGACTTGGCCGCGGCCAGCACGCCGGCGGCGATCTCGTCGTTGGAGCCGAAGATCGCCGTCGGCGGTTCGCGCAGCGCCAGCAGCCGCCGCGCGCCGCGGAAGCCATCGTCGAAGGTGTAGTCGCCGGGGATCACCAGGTGCTTGTCCAGGGTGATGCCGTAGTCCTTCAGCGCCGCCTCGTAGCCGGCATAGCGCTCGCCGCTGGACCGGTGCGAGGTGCCGCCCCACAGGAAGCCGATGCGCTGGTGGCCGAGCTGGATCAGGTGCTCGGTGATCTCATAGGCGGCATCGCGATCGTCGACATAGACGCACGGGCCGTCCTGCGGATCCTCGGTGGCGGCGATGATGCGCACGGTCTTGATGCCGCGCGCGGCCAGCGCCGCGACCAGGTCGGCGCGCTCGGACATCGGCGCGGTCAGCACCAGCCCGGCCAGGCGCGAACGCTGGGTCCATTCGGCCAGTTCCTCGGCGAGCATCGGCGCGGTGGAATCGCAGGGATGGATCTGCAGGCCGAAGCCGGTTTCGCGGCAGGCGGCGAGCACGCCGTTCTGCACGCCGATGATGTGGTACGGATTGGGGTTGTCGTACACCAGCCCGATCACGAACGGGGTGCCGCTGCGCAGGTTGCGCGCGGACGGATCCGGCTCGTAGTCGAGTTCGGCGATGGCGTGCAGCACGCGCGAGCGCGTGGCCTGCATCACCGACGGTTCGTTGTTGATGACCCGCGAGACGGTCTTCAGCGACACCCGCGCCCGTTCGGCGACGTCTTTGATGGTGGGTCTGCGCATTGGAATGAGTTTGCCGAGTTGGAGAAAAGCGCGTCAGCTCACCGCGCGCCCTGGCCCACGCGGTGACCGCGCAGCGCGAAGAACAAGATGTACAGGTAGCAAGCGATCATCAAGCCGGCGAAGACCACCTGGAAATCGAAGAACTCCTTCAGATGGGCGAACAGCTGCGGAACCGCTGCGCCGCCCACGATGCCCATGATCAACAACGCCGCGCCCTTCTCCGTGAACTTTCCCAGGCCCTTGATGGCCAGAGGGAAAATGGCCGGCCACATGATGGCGTTGGCGAATCCGAGCGCCGCGACGAACGCCACCGAGACATAGCCGCCGGTCAACATCGCGCACAGCGAGAACACGATGCCAAGGCCGGCCGAAATGGACAGGTACTTTTCCTGGGAGATGTACTTCGGGATCAGCACCAGGCCGACCAGGTAGCCTGCCAGCATGCAGGCCAGCGTGCCGATGGTGAAATACTTCGCGTAGTCGAGCGAGAGGCCGAGGCTGTTGCCGTAGATGCCGATCGCATCGCCCGCCATCACCTCGGCGCCGACGTACACGAAGATGCACAACGCGCCCAGCCACACGTGCGGAAACGCGAAGATGCTGTCGCGGCTGCGCTCGTCGGAGGCCGACGCGTTCGCCTTCTCGGCGCTGATCTCGGGCAAGGGCGAAAACAGGATGGCGACGGAAAGCACGGCAAGGACACCGGCGATCGCCATGTAGGGGCCGTGGATGCGACCAGCGAACTCCTGCAACAGCAGCTCCTTCTGCGCAGGCAGTACCTGTTCGATCCGGGTCGAAAAATCCTCCATCCCGTGCAGGACCACCTTCGCCAGTCCATAGGTGGCCAGCGCTCCGGCCACCTTGTTGCAGATGCCCATGAGCGCGATACGGCGCGCTGCGCCATCGATCGGCCCGAGGATGCTGATGTACGGATTGACCGCAGTCTGCAGCAAGGCCAGGCCGCCGCCGATGATGAAGATGCCGCTCACCGCACCCGCATACGAACGGGCATTGGTGAACTGGCCGAAGATGGCGGCGCCGATCGCCATGATCAGCAGGCTCAGCGCCAGGCCCTTTTTCATGCCGGTCAGCTTCAGGATGAACGAAGCAGGCAATGCCAGGCAGAAGTAGGAAATGTAGAACGCGCTCGGGATGAGAAACGCGAACGTGTCGCTGACGTTGAAAGCGACCTTGGCGAACAGGATCAACGGCCCGTTGATCCAGGTGAAGAAGCCCATGATGAAGAACAACAGGCCGACGATGGCGATGGAGGCGTAGGGACTGGCGGGCCGTGCGGTGGTCATGGGCGGGCGTGCTCCGGGTGGGCGCAGGGTTCGGCGATCAGCGTCGCAGTTCGGCGACGAAGTCGTAGTAGTCGTTGTGGCAATAGGTGTCGGTCAGCTCGATCGCGCTGCCGTCGCGGGTGTAGCCGACCCGCACCACGTGCAGGATCGCCTCGCCTTCCTTCATGCCCAAGTGGCCGGCCAGCCGCGCCGGCAGGTTGATGGCACGGAAGTACTGCAGCGCCCGCACCACCGGGGTGCCGCGTTCGTCCAGGTAGGTGTAGAGCGAATCGGCGATGGCGTGCGGATCGGGCACCACGTGCTGCGGCAGCACCGCCTTTTCGTAGGCCATCACCCGGCCGTCGGCGCTGCGCAGGCGGGTCAGCGCCGCGACCACCGTGTCCGGCGACAGGCCCAGACGCAGGATCTCCTCGCCGTGCGCCGGACGCGTGCGCCGCTCCAGCCAGCGCGTGCCCGGCTCCAGCCCCTTCATGCGCAGGGTCTCGCTGAAGCTGGCCAGGCCGCTGAGCTGGTGCTGGATGTGCGAGGTGACGAACGTCCCGGCGCCCTGGCGGCGCGACACCAGGCCTTGTTCGACCAGCGCATCCACGGCCTGGCGCAGGGTCACCCGCGACACCTGCAGGTATTCGCACAGTTGCCGTTCGGCCGGCAGCGCCTCGCCCGGCTTCCACTGCCCGCCCTTGATCGCCTCCACCAGCTTGCTGGCCAGTTGCAGGTACAGCGGCGTCGGCGCGTCCGGGTCCACGGCCAGCGCATGCAGGCGCGGATCGGCCTGCGGCTTGGGCTTGGTCATGGCGCGCTCTCCAGTCCGCATGAATTCGTTATGTCCAATATAGTACCAATTTGCGGTCCGTGCACGCCGGGTCACAGCCGCAGGTACAGCCTTCGCCGGTCCATCCACCAGCCCACCGCCCAGCACAGCAGGGTGTAGGCCAGCGCACAGGCCAGGCTGCCCCAGGGGCCGGGCAGCAGCCGCTGGAACACCTCCACGCCCAGCCACTGGTACAGGTCCATGCCGCTGGCGCCGGCCGGGACCAGCCGCAGGCAGACCACAAACAGTTCGGAGAACAGGTAAATCGCCAGCGGATTGCGCCCTAGCACGGTGAAGAAGCCGCTGCCGGCCTGCCAGCCGCGTATCTCGATCGCCCACAACAACGCGCCCAGCAACAGCAGGTCCAGGCCCACGGTCAGCAGCACGAACGAGCCGGTCCACAGCTTCTTGGCCAGCGGGAACCAGGGCTGCCAGGCCAGCGCCAGCAGGACCAGCGCGACACCGGCCAGCAGCAGCCAGCGCACCGTGCGTGCCTGCTTGCCGACACGGCGCACGTACACCCCGGTCAGGTAGCCGGCAATGACATTGACCGTGGCCGGCAGCGTGCCGAGCAGACCTTCGGGATCGAACCCGCCGTCCTTGCGGTACAGCTGCGCCGGGTCCAGCAGCCACAGGTCCAGCCGCGTGCCGGCATTGCCGAGCTTGCTCAGTTCCGCGCCCGGCTGGCCCCACAGGTACAACGCACCCCAGTAGCCGAGCAGCAGCGCCACGCACATGCCCAGCAGGCCGCGCGGCGACAGCCAGCGGCACAGCAGCGCGGCCAGCGCGTAGCACAGCGCGATGCGCTGCAGCACGCCGGGCACCCGGGTCTGGTCGATCGCGGTGACGCTCCAGTGGCCGTCGGCGCCCTGGTGCACGAACGGAAACCAGTACATCAGGAAGCCGAGCAGGAAGATCAGTGCGCTGCGCTTGCCGACCCGGCGCAGGAAGGCGCCGAGCGGCTGGCCGCGGTCCAGCGCGAAACTCATCGCGTTGCCGACGGCGAACAGGAACGACGGGAACACCAGGTCGGCGGCGGTGAAGCCGAACCACGGCGCGTGCCGCAACTGCACGAACGCATCGGCCCCGGCGCCCGGCGTGTTGACCAGGATCATCAGGAAGATGGTCAGGCCGCGGAACACGTCCAGCGACAGGAAGCGTTCGCGCGACGGCGCCGCGGCGGGAAGGCGGACGGACGCGGCGCTCATGGCGCATCCACTTGTTGCAGCAGCGTGCGCACCGCGGCGACCGGATCGGCCGGCGCCTGCCGCAGGTAGGCCGTGTCGCGCACCACCCAGTCCCGCTCCCAGTCGCGCAGCCGCTGCTGCAAGTGCGCCTCGTCCACGCTGCCGCCGGCGACCGCCGCTTCCCGCAGCATCTGCAGCGCCAAGGTCCAGCGTGGCAGGTAGTAGTCGGCGTACATGCCCTGCCAGGCCTTGGAGGCGTAGTCGCCGAGATTGCCCTCGCCGCCCCACACGCTGACCTGCGCCTTGGCGTCGCGCCGGTAGTAGGCCGCGTCCTGCGGGGTCTTGGCGTAACCGGCCGCCGCGTCGAGCCAGCTCGACAAGGTGTCCTGCTGGCCGCCGACCAGACGGTCGAGTTGCATCACCGCATCTCGCACGCGCGCGACCGCGGCGTCGCCGGCCGCAACGTCGCCACGCCGGTACGCGGCCACGGCCTGCTGCAACTGCACGTCCACGCGACCGGTGGCGTAGTGGCGGGCGAAGTCGACCAGGTCGTAGCGGTACAGCGGCGCGTCGGCGTACTCCGGCGCCAGCGCCAGCAACTGCTGCAAGGCGCGGCGCAGCCGCGGCGGATCGCCGGGCGCGCCCTCGAACTCGCCGATGTCCAGCGTCGGCCGCTTGAACAACAGGTAGGCGCCGGCACGGCTGCGCCACCAGCGCGGTGTCCAGTAGCGGGTCGACAGCACCGACGCCTGCAGGTCGTCCCAGGCCGCGCGCAAGGCCGGCGAGGTGTGCCCGTAGCGGGCGCGGGTGTAGTCGTCGAGCCAGTCCTGCAGCGGGCGCTGCTGTGCGCCCCAGGCCAGTGCGTACATGTACTCGTAGACCACCGAGGTGGTGTGCAGCCCCTCCGGGAAGGCGCCGAAGCCGACCAGTTGCTGCTTGTCCTTGTCGGCGAGCAGCGTGCGCAGGTCCTCGCGGTAGAACGCCAGGTCGCCGTACACCGGATTGCTGCCGCCGTAGTTGTGTACGTAGCCGTAGATCCACTGCTTGCCGTCGAACGCGTCGGACAGCTTCCAGGTGCCGGGGTAGCGGTCGTTGCCGATATCCAGCACCAGCAATTTGTCGTTGGGCACCTCGCGCAGGAATGCGGCGATCGCCTGCGGCGTCCAGAAGTGGCGGTCGGCGCCGAACAGCCAGCCCTGCATCACCCACACCGCATCCGGGTTGGCGCGGTGGATCGAGGCGTACAGCGCGCGGCCGTACTCGGCCAGGCGCTTGTCGCGCTGCGCCGGCGGCACCTCGGGCGGCTTGGTCTTGGCGGAGTTGGCGGTGCTGTCGCCGTAGCTGGCCAGGCGCGCGTCGCTGCCGTCGGCGGCGATCGGCGGCAGCATCTCGTTGAACGCATCGGCCAGGTAATAGGTGCCCTTGCCGTAGGTGCGGTCGTAGAGCTGGATGAAGCGCTGCGCGATCTGCGCGAACAGCGGATCGGCCGGATCCAGCCAGTAGGTCTCGTGGAAGCCCTCCCAGGCGCGCATGCGGTAGATCCGCGCCTGCGGATGCGTCTGCGCGAACGCCTTCGGCACATAGCCGGCGAAGGCCGGCAGCACCGGCTTCATGCCCAGCGCGCGCATGCGCTGCAGGATGCGCAGCTGCAGCGCGTGCTTGTCCTCGATCCACTGCTGCGGCAGCGGCGCATCGTAGCCCTCGATGTTGCCCATGCGCTGCCATGGCGCGAACGCCGGGCCGGAGAAGTACTGCGCCAGGTCGGCATCGGCGACGCCGAACTCGCGCCACAGCGCCTGCCACACGTACTCCTGGCCTTCCATCGCCAGCGGCATGTCGATGCCGTGCAGCGCCATCCAGTCGAGCTCGCGCTCCCAGCGCGCCCAGTCCCACCACGGCGTGGTGTAGCCGTAGGTGCAGACGTTGAGATAGGCGCGGTGCGCGAACGGCGTGGCCACGCGTGGACCGTGGGCGTCGGCATACGCCGCCGGCAGTGCCACGCGGCTGCCTTCCCAGCTCACCGACGCCGCGCCGATCGACTGCAGATAGCTGTATGCACCGTGTGCCAGCGCCACCTCCGAGGACCCGGACACGCGCAGCGCGCCGGCCTCGGCGGTCACCTGGTACCAGTCGTTGCCGCGGCCGCGCGGTTGCCGTTGCAGCTGCAGCTCGGCCGCGCGTGGGCCAAGCGTGCGCAGCAGCACCTCGCGTGCGGCGCCGCCCTGCGTGTCCTGCGCGGGCGCGGCAACAGCGATCGGCGCCAGCAGCGCACAGGCCAGCAGCAACAGCACCACATGCGCGCGTCCCGACGCCGCCCGGAGGCGGCGCAGCCCGGCAAGGCCATGCGGGAAGATCTGGCGGAAAACATGGTTCATTGGCTCAATACTCCACTGTCGCGACATCGTCGAAGCCGAAAGGCGTCCCGGCCGTCACCTGCATCACCACGGCCAGCACCCGTTCGCCGGACGCCGGCGACAGCCGCAGGGACACCGGCTGCCCCGCCGCCACGTCGGCCACCCGCTGCCGGTCCAGATACACCTGCACCGCGCCGGTCGCGCGGCCGAGCCGCACGCGGCCGCCGCGCTGCTGGATCCCGGCCCAGGGCGTGAACGTGGTTCGGTACAGCACATAGCCATCGCGCTCGGCGCGCGTCTCCAGGTTGCCCGGCTGGCAGAAGCTCCAGCTGTTGTTGTCGTTGGGTGCGCGCGGCAGCGCCGGATCCGGCGGGGTGGCGAACGGCAGGGTGTGCCGCCAGCCGCCCACCACCATCGCCGCGGCAGCCGGCGGCAACGACAACGGCGGCGGCGCCGCGTCCAGCGTGATATTTGCCTGCGCCGCACGCAAGGCAGGCGCGCTTGCCACGATGCGTAGCCGACGGCGATCGCTGCCGGCCTCGACGATGGCCTGCGCCAGGCCGTTGAACAACTGCACCTGCGGCACGTTGTCGGGCGCATGCCGGTTCGGGTCGCCGTTGCCGACGCCGAGCAGGCGCCCGCCGTCGAGCTGCAGCGCGATCTGCGCATCGGCGAACGGCACGTGACGGCCCTGCGCGTCCACCGCTTCCAGCGTGATCGGTTGCGCGTCGCGGCCATCGCCGCGCATGCGCGGGCGGTCCGGGGTCAGCCGCAGCGCGACCGCTGCGCCGACCGTCTGCACCCGCTGCCGCGCCACCTCGCGCCCGTCGCGATACGCCACCGCTTCCAGCACGCCGGGCGCGTACACGACCTGCCAGGTGTTCATCGCGATCCGGTCCACCGCCTGCCGCCCCTGCGAGCGGCCGTTGAGCCACAGCTCCACCTGCTGCGCGTTGCAGAACGCCATCACCTTGATCGGCGTGCCCTCGCGGCCCGGCCAGTTCCAGTGCGGCAGCAGCTGCAGCACCGGCGCCTCGTCGATCCACTGCGCCTGGCGCAGCCAGTAGGCGCCCTTCGGGAAGCCGCACAGATCCATGATGCCGAAGAACGAGGACACCGATGGCCATTCGAACGGGGTCGGCTCGCCGCGATAGTCGAAGCCGGTCCAGACGAAGCTGCCGGCCAGGTAGGGCCGCTCGTCGATCAATTTCCAGGACGTGCGATGCGTGTTGCCCCAGGGCGCAGCGACCGAATCGTCCTCGGCGATGACGTGCGCCTCCATGTCGGTGAACCAGGCGCCGCGGGTCTGGAACGCACTGGTGTCCTCGCTGGACAGCAGTGGTGTATGCGGCATCGCCGCATGCACCCGGTCGTAGTTGAACTGGCGGTAGTTGAAGCCGACCACATCCACCGCATGGGACGCGTTGCGCTGGGTCAGCATGCCGTCGTTCATCGCCGCGGTCACCGGGCGGCTGTCGTCGAGTTCGCGCACCAGCGCCACCGCACGGCGCACCATTTCATAGCCGGCGGCGGTGCCCTGCATCGGCTCTTCGTTGAATACCGACCACAGGAACACACAGGCGCGGTTGCGGTCGCGGCGCACCAGCCAGCGCAGTTGCGCCGCATAGTCCGGGGCAGGATTGAACACGCGGTTCTCGGCCATCACCAGCATGCCCAGGCGATCGCACACGTCGAGCAGTTCGGCGGCCACGGCATGGTGCAGGCGGATCGCGTTGCAGCCCAGCGCCTTGAGCCGGCGGATGCGAAAGTCCAGCAGGCTGTCCGGCACCGCCACGCCGACCCCGGCATGGTCCTGGTGCAGGCAGGCGCCCTTGATCTTGAGCGGCCGCTCGTTGAGGAAGAAGCCCTGCTGCGCATCGAAGCGCAGCGTGCGGAAGCCGATCGCGCACTCGCGGCGGTCGCGCTCGCGGCCTGCGCTGCGCAGCACCGTCGCGAGCCGGTACAGATGCGGTGCGGCCACGTCCCAACGCTGCGGCTGACGGACCTGCAACACGACCTGGGCCTCCACTTGCGCCAGCGCGCCGGCCTGCAGCGCGCTGCTGCCTTGCGCCACCACCGTGCCTCGGGCGTCGTACAGGGCCGCCTCCAGCAGCGCCGCATCGGCGTGCTCGCCGACGTTGGCGACGGTGACCGTCACCGGCAGCGTCCAGCGATCGTCGGCCCCGGCACGCGGCACCGCATGCACGCCGTCGCCGACGATATGCAGCGCATCGCGCACCGCCAGCCAGGTATGCCGGTAGAGCCCGGCACCTTCGTACCACCAGCCGTCCATCGCCTCGGCGTCCACGCGCACCGCGATGGTGTTGAGATCCTGGCCATAGCGCGCGATCGCGGTCATGTCGATGGCGATGCCGTCGTAGCCGCTCCAGCTGCGCGCCATCAGCAGGCCGTTGACCCACACCGTGGCGCGACTGGCGATGCCGTCCAGGCGCAGTTCCAGCGCCTTGCCGCGCTGCGCCTCGTCCAGCCGCAGGCTGCGCCGGTACCAGGCGATGCCGCGGCGGCGATAGCCCTGCGCCACATTGGCGCTGGCCTCGATCGGCTGCTCGATGGCGAAATCGTGCGGCAGCCGCAGTTGCCGCCACTGGCTGTCGTCGAAATCACCGGCGGCCGCGCCCCAGGCCTTGCCGGCCTTGGCGTTGTCGTAGCTCGCGTCCTGCCCGGTGATCGGCGGAAACGGGATGTCGCCCTCGTGGAAACGCCAGCCCTCGTCCAGACAGAACAGGCCGGGATCGGCCGCCAGGGTCACCCCTGGCACGGCCGCCAGCGCCGCGGTATCGGCGCCGGCGAGGCCGGCGGACGCCGCCGGGCCGGCGCGGCTGCCGCGTGGCAGCGCCAGCAGCAGGCCGGCGCCGGCGCTGCCGGCCAGGAAGGTTCTTCGTTGCATGCGCTTGTCCTCATCGGAACGACCGCCCGGCGCCACCGCGGCGCCGGGCCAGGGTCGCGCTAGCCCGCAGGCGCGCGCGCCGCCCTCACAGGATGTCCCACTGCATCGACACGTAGAAGCTGCGGCCGGTGACCCCGGTCATCTGCCAGCGGCTGCTGATGTCCTTGTACGCCTCTTCCTTCTTGTTGGTCAGGTTGAGCGCGCCGAGCTGGAAGCTGAGCGTGTCGGTGGCCTGGTAGCCGAGCACCGCGTCGACCTGGGTGCGCGCCTTCATGGTGTGGCCTTCGCGGGCGAAGAAGCTGTCGCTGCTGTCCTGCTCGTACTCGCTGCGGTGGTTCAGCGACACGCGCGCGGAGAACATCGCGTTCTCCCAGTAGCCGGTGGCGTTCCAGGTCTTCTCCGACAGGTTGCGGATCTTGAAGTCGGTGTCGCGCTGCGGGATCACCCGGGTGAAGTTGGCAGTCAGGCCGAAGCCCTGGATCGGCAGCCACGCATCGAAGGATTGCGTCCAGCCCAGTTCGTAGCCCTTGATCTTGACCTTGCTGGGATCGTTGCGGGTGGCGGTGATCTCGTAGATGTTGCCGCCACCGTCCACGCAGTCGCCGGCGCCATTGGTGGACAGCGCCGTGCCGTTGAACGTGGCCGGGCAGACGATGCTGTTGAAGGTGCCGTTCTTGACGTTCTTCCAGAAGCCGGCCAGGGTCAGCCCGCCGCCCTGCCCGTAGTACCACTCCAGGCTGAGGTCGGCCTGGTCGGCGGTCAGCGCCTTCAGGTCGGTCTGGCCCAGCGCCACGTCGTAGGTGGTGGTGCCGCCGGTGTTGCTGCCGGAGGAGATGGTGGTGGCGATGGCGGTGTTGCTGTCCAGGATCGGCCGCACCAGCACCTTGCCGGCGGCAAAGCGCAGCAGCAGGTCCTCGCGCATGTCCAGCACCAGGTTCAGGCTGGGCAGCCAGTTGTGGTAGTCGTACGGGGCGCGCTCGGTGCCGACCACCTCGTTGGCGTCCTCGCTGTACTGCGAGGCGGTGGTCAGGTAGGTGTCGGTGGTGCGCTTGGTGTTCTCGTAGCGCACGCCGACGTTGCCGCGCAGGCGCATGCTGCCGAGGTCGGTGTCGATCTTCGCCAACGCGTAGGCGGAAAAGATGTCGTTGCGGATGTGGTAGCTGGCCTGCGGCGCGAACAGCACCGGCACGGTGATGCCGGAGGCGGCCAGGGCCCGGGCGTAGGCATACACGTCCGGCGCCACCCAGTCGCTCTGCGAGGCCAGGTTGCCGTCGAGGAAGTTGCTGACGTTGGAACTGGCCGCCGACAGCTCCGGGAACATGTCGTAGCCGGACACCGCGCCGGAGTTGATCAGGTACAGGAAGTCGCGGCGCCAGACGTTGCGGTCGAAGGTCTCGCGGCGGAACTTGGTGCCGACCTTGACCGCATCGAGGAAGCCGTTGCCGACGTAACTCTCCGCATCGAACTGCAGCGACCATTCCTTGTTGCGCAGCGCGTTGATCGCGCCGTTGGGGTATTCGTCGCGGACCAGGTTGGCCTTGTTCCAGGCGCTGGCGTCGGTGGCGTCGGCATCGGTGGTCAGCGAGATGGCGCCGGGGTTGGACATGTCGAACAGCGTCGCGCTCGGCTTGCGGCCGAGGATCGCCGCGCGCTCGTCCTCGTCGGTCTTGCCCTCGGTGTAGTTGGCCACGCCGCTGAAGGTCCACGCGTCGCCCTTCCAGCGCGCGTCCCAGGTCAGCAGTTGCGAGGTCAGATCGTGGCGCTCGAGCTGGCGGTTGTTCTCCAGCCAGTAGTTGGAGGCCGACACCTTGGTTGCGGTCAGGCCGTCGGTCTGCAGCACGCTCAGGAAGTTGCGATCGAAGGAGTAGACCAACTGGTTCATGTCGTTGTCGGTCTTGTCCTGCGAATACAGCGCGGTCAGATTCATCTCCAACCGGTCGTTGGGTTTCCACTGCAGCCCGGCGGTGAGCATCTTGCGGTCGGTCTCGCGCTCGATCGAGCGATAGCGCGGACGGCGCGGGATGTACAGGGTGCCGTCGTCGGTGGCCTGGGTGTACCAGCGGTCGATCCACAGGTAGTCGGCACGGTCCTTGAGCTTCTGGTAGCCGGCGTTGACGAACACGCCCAGTTCGCCGCCGTCGGCGAGATGGAACTGGTCGATGTAGGTCAGCACGCCCTTCGGCGTCGGCGCGCCGCCGGCGAATTCGGCGTACTGCTCCTTGGCCGAGAAGATCAGCTTGCGCGCCTTGTAGTCCAGCGGTTTGGTGGTCTCGATGTTGACCGTGCCCGAGAGCCCGCCGGCATCCATGTCCGCCGACGGCGACTTGATCACCTGGATCGCCGCAGCCACTTCCGGCTGGATGATGTCGTAGCGGAAACCGTCGGTGAAATCGGCGCTCTTGATGGTCTGGCCGTTGATGGTGGTCGCCGAATACTGGGGACCCAGGCCGCGGATGCTGATGGTCGACCCGCGCCCGTTGATGGTGGAGATCTGCACGCCGGGAATGCGCTGGATCGCCTCGGCGATGTTCTCGGCCGGGAACTTGCCGATGTCCTCCGAGGAGATGCCGTCGGTCATGCGTGCGTCGGTGCGTTTGTTGTCCAGCGCGGTGATCAGGCTCTTCTGGTAGGAACTGGTGACGGTCACCGTATCGAGCTGGGAGACCGCGTCGGATGCGGGCGCTTCCTGCGCCTGCGCAGCGGCGCTGAGCAGGCCGAGCGCGATGGCGCTGGCGAGGGCGGACAGGGGACAACAATGCGAACGGGAGCGGGCGACATGTGGCATTGGGCTATCCTGGTTGATGGCGGATCGGCACGACGACGGCGGACATCCAGGGCGGCGATCGGCAGGCAGCACCCTCCATCGCGCCCACGCGACGCGCAGGGCGATGCCGTCCGTGCGGACACGGAGTGAATGGAGCGTTCTGGCTGTTTCCTGCGCCCGGTCTTGCAGGAGGCGCGTCCCCGTCCCTTCCCCGGAACGGGCGACTGCATGGTGCGGCTGGACGAATCTGGCCCGAATTGGCAAGGACCAATTCCAGGCGCTTCGATTCTTATGGTCTTAGAAAGATTGTGTCAACGCCGTGCCGCACGAAATCGCACAATGACCTCTGGACTTGCGCGCGCATTCCGATAAATCGCTTATTTATCAATTGTATGCACCGGCGAAATATTTCCGGCGCGGCGTTTTCCACGCATCGTTGTCACGATACCTATGTCGCACCAATTGTGACAACGAGACCAATTTGTGCACCGCCGCATAATCGCACTGCATTCTCATTTGCGCACGGCCACGTACTGTTACAGCCTCTTGTGCAACTGATTGATAAATCTACATTCCCACTCCACCACAGCGTCCTTTCCGGGATCCAGTGCCGAGATTGAGCGGCAAAACCAGAACCAGACAAATTTTCTTGCCAAGGCTTGACATCGTTGTCATGGCCTCGTAAGAATCGGCGCACACGGGGGTGTAGCCGCGCATGTGCGGCGCGAAAGCGGGCCAAGGGAGGCATGTGATCGCAATGATCCGTTCGCACGCATCGCGTGTCGCACGCGGCACTTCATGGCATTCCGAAAGACGGCCTCGCGCCCTGCCCGGCGCGAGGTCGTCGGCGCACGCCGCGTCCAGTGCCCTGCCACCGTTTCCGCGGCGTCCCGCCATCGGAACGTGGTCCGATCGACCGCGATGGGCGGCCTCGCCAGCGCACCTGCTCGATTCACGCAATATCGCCGTGCACGCGCCGCGGCCGCTCGCGCCTGCACGTGCGCACGACACCGGCAGCACCCGTCGTCCCGTGCAGCGCAGGACGGCCTCCAGGTTCCGCACCACCCGGCACTCCAGCCCGCATCCGCACCCCAGGCAGTAAGGCAACAGGCAACTCCGGCACGCGGCCCGACGTCCGCGCAATCGCGTTGATCCATTGAATGATGAGGGAGAGACATCATGCAATACCGCCATTCCGCCCTGTCGGCGGCCATCGCCGCCAGCGTCCTCGCCTTCGCCGCGCAGGCGCAGCAGGCCGATTCCGCCGCCACCGACCTGGACGCGGTCCAGGTGGTCGGCATCCGCGCCAGCCTGGAGAAGTCGCTGGACACCAAGCGCAACAACGTCACCGTGTCCGAGGCGATCACCGCCGAGGACATCGGCAAGTTCCCCAGCACCAACGTCGCCGAGGCATTCGCGCAGATCCCCGGCGTCACCATCGACCGCCGCTTCGGCCAGGGTGAGCGGGTCAGCATCGACGGCACCGATCCCAGCCTCAACCTGTCGTTCCTGGACGGCCACCCGGTGGCGCAGGCGATCTGGCTGTACGGCGAGCAGCCCAACCGTGGCTTCGACTACACCCTGCTGTCGCCGCAGATCCTGGGGCGCGCGGAGATCGTCAAATCCACCGAGGCGCGGCTGACCGAAGGCAGCCTTGGCGGCACCGTGCTGATGCACAGCCGCCAGCCGCTGGACCTGAAGGCCAACGAGATCGCCGGCTCGGTGGGCTACAGCTACAGCCAGCAGGCCAGCGAGGGCAAGCCGAATGCGTCGCTGCTGTACAGCTGGAAGAATCCGCAGGAGACCTTCGGTATTGCGGTCTCCGCGCAGCACTACGAGGAACGCGTCGACCGTCAGGGCCTGGAAGTGTTCGGCTACGCCAAGGCCGGCACCTTCGCCAACGCCACCGGCGTACCCGCCGATGCCGACGTGCCCAACTCGATCAACGCCGCCTGGTTCCAGCAGGACCGCAAGCGCGACAGCGCGGTGGTGAACCTGCAGCTCAAGCCGAGCGACGCGCTGGAGTTCAACCTCAGCGGCCTGTACATCAAGGAAGACTTCGACAACTACAACCAGTCGATGTACAGCTTCCTGACCTGGAACCCGGGCACCGTCGCCGCGGTCGACGCGCTGGGCGACGTGCGCAACGGCGTGGTCCGCAGCGGCCATTCCGGCGCCAACGCCAACGCGGGCGGCGGCACGGTGATCTACGACAACAACGTGCGCCAATCGCAGGTGACCACCAAGGGCCTGGACCTGCGCGGTGCCTACCGCGGCGAACGCTGGACCCTGCGCGGCCAGGTCGGCCAGAGCAAGTCCGACAACGATCACCTGGCGCAGTATTTCATCGAGCCGTTCTACAACGGCGGCTTCCGCTGGGATCTGGACCGCGGCATCCGCTTCGACGACCCCACCGGCGCGCGCAACCCGGCCAACTGGGGCTCGGCCGGCGGCTGGATCGGCAACAACGGCGTGTTCTCCACCCAGAGCAAGGACCGTTACGGCCAGCTCGATCTGGACCTGCAGTTCGACGGCGTGTTCAACCAGCTGCTGGCCGGCGTACGCCAGGGCAAGCACGACGAGGACTTCGCCCTCAACGTGTACGGTGGCGTCACCCCCGGCACGCTGGCCGACATCGGCACCATCGGCCTGACCGACATCCGCGGGTTCTATCCCGACCAGGGCCAGCACGTGCAGGCCGGGCGCGGCAACGTGATCGACTGGATCCGCAACAGCCCGGTCGACTACGCCAACCCGGACCCGTCCAGCTACCTCAACAATACCTGGGCGCTGCAGCAGACCAACAACGCCGCCTACGTGCAGCTGAACTTCTCCAACGCCGGCCTGCGCGGCAACCTCGGCCTGCGCTACGTGCGTTCCAAGACCGAGGGCAGCGGCTTCGTCTACAGCGGCACGCCGACCCTGCAGGACCTGGACAGCAAGTGGCAGACGCGCACGCAGACCGAGCACTTCCTGCTGCCGTCGCTGAACCTGGCCTACGACACCGACAACGACTGGGTGTTCCGTTTCGGCGCCGGCAAGGTGATCGCCTGGGCGCCGTACAACCAGATGGTCAACAACACCTTCCTCAACGACACCACGCTCACCGGCAGCGGCGGCAATGCCGAGCTCTCGCCTTACGAATCGTGGAACTTCAACCTCTCGGCCGAGTACTACTTCGCGCCGCAGGCGGTGGTGGCCTGGTCGATCTTCTACAAGAAGATCGACAACTACATCGACACTTCGGCCACCATCGAGCGCCAGTACAACGCGATCCGCGACACCTCGCCGCAGACCTGGGCGCAGATGCTCGGCAGCAACGGCTGCACCGCCGACGGCTATTGCGACTACAGCATCCAGCGCCCGCGCAACGCCGGCGACGGCAAGGTCAAGGGCTTCACCCTGGCCTATCAGCAGCCGTTCGGCGAGACCGGCTTCGGCCTGTCCGCCAACTACACCTACGCCAGCGGCGAGAACAACAGCGGCAACCCGCTGCCCTATCAGTCGCGCAACAGCGTCGCCTTCAGCCCGTACTACGAGAAGGGGCCGTGGAACGCGCGGATCAGCCTGAACTGGCGCGACAGCTACCTGGCCGGCGGCTACGTCGCCGGCGCCGCGCCGGCCAGCGTCGACGACTACACCGACCTGGGCGCCAGCGTGGGCTACGCGATCAACGCGCAATGGTCGCTGCAACTGGACGCGCAGAACCTGCTGGACGAGGAGTACCTGCAGTACCTGGGCGACAAGGACCACCCGGCCGGGCGCTACCACAACGGCCGCCGCTACATGGCGACGCTGCACTTCAAGTTCTGAGCGCTGCCACGCCTGCGCCGCGGAGCCAACGCCGCGGCGCAGGCGCGCGCATGCGGGCCGCGGCAGCGCCGGCATGCGCTGGCACCGGCACGCCTCAGCGCGGAAACTGCACGTGCCCGTCGGCGAAGTACACGCCCTTGTCGCCCTGGCTGGGCAGCGCACCGATGGTATCGGTGACCACTTGGCCGCGAATATCGGTGAGGCGGATCTCCAGCAGTTGCGCGCCCATCTGCTCGCCGACGAAATGGTTGTACGCGGTCTTCGGCAGGCTGACCCAGTCGCCGTTCTTCTTGTATTCGAACTTCACCACCGGATAGCGGTGGTTGCGCACCTGGATCGCCGCCCAATACTGCGAGCTGCCCTCCTTGATCCGGTACACCACGTTGCCGCTGACCGGCGCGGCCACCACCTGCCAGCGGATCGGGATGCGCCCGGCACTGGTGTCGCCGATCGCGGCGAACGCATTGGGCGACAGATCCAGCCCGCAGTCGGCGCCGTCCGGATACAGATCGGTGACGTACACCGTGACCGTGCCGCGTGGTCCCTGCACCTGCAGGTAGGCGCCGGCCAGCGCCGCCTGGATTCCGCCGTAATTGAGCTGCTTCGGGTTCAGCGCAGTGATCGTCGCGGCCGGGTCGATGGGATCCAGCAGCAGCGCGCCCCCGGAATAGCCGGAGCTGGTGTAGGTGGCGGTGCCGCTGCAGACATCGTTCCAGGCGGCGCTGGCCGGTGCCGCACTGATCGCCAGGCACAGCGCGGCGAACAGGCCGGCGCCGCGCGCGGCACGGGTGGAGTGGCGTGCTTGCATGCGTGTTCTCCTGCACAGGCGCGCGGAGCCGCCGCGCGGCGACCGGGCAGCCTGCCCGGCGCCGGCACTCTAGGACGCGGCGCGCACGCCGCGCCTTGCGCGCGGCCGGGAATTCCACGACTTGGCCGACACCGTAGACCGCGCCGTCACGTCTCAGCGACGGCGCAGACCGCCGCGCTCCAGCCGCCACAGCAGGTCGCGCCATGGCGTGGCCGCGGTGGCCATGCCCGCCGCCACGCCCAAGGCATCGGCCACTGCATCCAGCGGATCGGCCGACCGCGTGGTGGTCCACGCCCCTTGCGCGAACTCGATGCCCACGCCCAACGCCAGCAGGCCCAGCGCGGCCCAGCGCCAGGCGCGCGGCCCGGCGTAGATCTGCACCGCCGCAGCCGCCAGCAGCAGGTAGGCGATGAAGTGCTCGGCCTTGTCGCTGTCGGGCAGGTCCGACAACTGCGGCGGGTGCGGCATCATGCACACGTAGATCAGCACCACGATGCCCAGCCACCACAGCCCCAGCCACAGCCAGGGCCAGCGGAAGGCGCGCACTGCCGCCATCACAGCCGCCAGGTCAGGTCGCCGGACAGGAACGCCGGCGCCAGCGACACGTCGCGTTCGAAGCCCATTACCTGGAAGCGCTCGCCCATCTCGCTGGGCAGGGTCAGCTGCTTCACCTGCTGGCGCAGGCGCAGCCGCGCGGCCTCGTCGCCGCGCGCCTCGGCCTCGGCCAGCAGCGCGTCCAGGCCGTTGCCGAGCAGGAAGCTGGCCTGGTTGCAGTAACCGGCCAGGTCGAAGCCGGCGCCGGTGCCGGCCTCGGCCAGCGCAGTGAAGTCGACCGATGCGGTCAGGTCCTGCAGGCCCGGCCAGCGGTACGGATCGGCATGCGTGCGATGCCGGTAGAAGGCGCGCAAGGTGCCGTCGTCGCGCTCGGGCAGATAGAACTCGCGGCGTGGATAGCCGTAGTCCACGAACAGCATCGCGCCACTGCGCAGGCCGCCGGCCACCGCCTGGATCCAGTACGGCAACTGCGGCAGCAGCTCGGAACGGTAGCCATCGGCGAACGGCGCCTGCAGATAGCGCTCGATGTGCCGCACCGCCGCCGCCAGCAGCGGATCGGCCGGCTGTTCGCCGCGGCGGAAGCGGCCCTCGCCGTCCAGGGTCACGGTCTCCTCGAACACCTCGCCGTCGCGCAGCGCGAAGCGCGGCGTCGGCAGGGCGTCGATCACCTCGTTGGCGAACAGCACGCCGTTCCAGTCGTCGTCGAACGGCCGGTCCAGCCACTCCACCAGGTCGAACACCGGCGGGATCAGCGCGCGCGCCAGGCGCTCGCGCTGGCGTTCGCGCAGATCCGCGCTGGGCTCCAGGATCGCGTAGCGCTCGGGCAGCGCATCCAGCGCCAGCAGGCGCTTGAGCATGACCTCGGCGAAGGCGCCGCTGCCGCCGCCCACTTCCAGCATGCGCGCCTGCGGCCCGAGTTGCTGCAAGACCGGCGCCAGCGCATTGGACACGGTCGCGGCGAACAGCGGCCCCAACTCCGGCGCGGTGACGAAATCGCCCTCCTCGCCGAACTTGCTGCTGCCGGCGCTGTAGTAACCGAGACCTGGCGCGTACAGCGCCAGCTCCATGAAGCGCGAGAACGGAATCGCCCCGCCGGCGGCGGCGATCTCGGCGCGCATGTGCGCGGCCAGGCGATCGCTGTGGGCCAGTGCGATGGCATCGGGCGAAGGAAGGTCGGTGGGCATGCGGCGCCGGATTGCGTGGACAATGCACAGCATAGCCGAGCACGGAACCCGTACATGACCCAGACCAAAGTCGCCCTGATCACCGGCAGCGCGCGGCGCATCGGCGCCGGCATCGCCCGACGCCTGCACGCGGCCGGCTACGCCGTCGCCTTGCATGCGCATACCTCGCAGGCCGAGCTGCAGGCGCTGGCGCAGGAACTGGAGGCCGTGCGCGCCGGCAGCACGCTGACCCTGCAGGCCGATCTGCGCGACACCGCGCAGTTACCGGACCTGGTGGCGCAGTGCGTGGCGCGTTTCGGCCGGCTCGACGCGCTGGTCAACAACGCCTCCAACTTCTATCCCACGCCGTTGCACGAGGCGACGCCGGCGCAGTGGGACGACCTGTTCGCGGTCAACGCGCGCGCGCCGCTGTTCCTGGCGCAGGCCGCGGCCACGCAACTGCGCCAGCATGGCGGCGCGATCGTCAACCTCACCGACCTGCACGCCGAACAACCGCTGCGCGCGCATCCGCTGTACAGCGCGGCCAAGGCCGCCCTGGCGATGCTGACCCGTTCGCTGGCGCTGGAACTGGCACCGCAGGTGCGGGTCAACGCCATCGCCCCCGGCGCGATCCTGTGGCCCGACGCGGGCAAGGACGCGGCCGCGCAGCAGGCCCTGCTGGCACGCACCCCACTGGCGCGCACCGGCCAGATCGAGGAAATCGCCGAGGCCGTGCGCTGGCTGCTCGACGATGCCAGCTTCGTCACCGGGCAGACCGTGCGGGTGGATGGCGGGCGCGGGCTGATGTGAGGCCGGGATTGGGGATTCGGGAGTCGGGATTCGCAAAAGCGGATTGCAGCGGTCCGATAGCGCCGCTTGAACGCCGCGGCGCTTTCCGCGATGGCCGTGGCCCCGCCGTCGCTGCTGCCTGAAGCGAATCCCCAATCCCTACATCCCGAATCCCTGCTTCACAACCAATCTCCAATCCCGACTCCCCAATCCCCGCTACTCAACCAATTCCACCACCTCGAACACCTTCCCGTGCTCGGCATGCGCCTGCCATAGCGCAGCCAGGGATTGGCCGCTGACCGGGTCGACGAAGTCGGCGGCGATGTCGGCCAGCGGCTTGAGGACGAAGGCGTGGCGCAGTTCCGGACGCGGGATGCGCAACTTGCCGGGCCCCTCGACGATGCGGTCGCCGTAGAACACTACATCGATGTCCAGGGTGCGGTCGCTGAAACGCGGGCCGCTGCGGTCGCGGCCATGCGCGTCCTCCAGCGCATGCAGCCAGTCGTCCAGCGGCGCCAGCTCCCAGTCGGTCTGCAGCGCCACGGCGTTGTTCAGGAACGCCGGCCCGTCGAAGCCGACCGCCGCGGTGCGATAGGTCGGCGACACGACGATCGCGCCGAACTGCCGGCGCAGCGCCGCGATCGCCGCGGCCAGGTGGTGATGCGGGCGCAGATTGCTGCCCAGGCTCAGAAGCACGGTGGTCATGCGCTATTCGCGCATGCCGCGGCGGCGAGCGTCAACGGTAGCCAAGCCCGAGCCCCCCGCATAGAATCGGAACGTACCTGGTTTTTCGGCAGCGCCATGACATATTGCGTCGGCATCGAAGTGGACGAAGGCCTGGTCTTCGCCGCTGACACCCGCACCAACGCCTCGCTGGACGACGTCCGCGTGCACCGCAAGCTGCACGTGTTCGAGTATCCGGGCCAGGCGGTGTTCGCATTGATGTCGGCCGGCAACCTGGCGACCACGCAGCTGACCCTCTCGCGCCTGCAGCGCGACGCCGACGATCCCGAGGCGCCGCGCAGTCTGCGCAGCTTCCGTCACCTGTTCGAGGTCGCCGAGTATGTCGGCGAAGTGCTGGCCTCCAGCCAGATCAAGCTCTCCGAGCAATCCCAGCACAGCGGCGTCAACGTGCAGTCGACGCTGATCCTGGGCGGGCAGATCGCCGGCGAACGGCCCGGGCTGTACATGATCTATCCGCTCGGCAACGCCATCGCCACTTCGCCGGAGACGCCCTACCTGCAGATCGGCGAATCCAAGTACGGCAAGCCGATCCTGGACCGCATCATCCGCTCGGAGATGCAACTGGAAGACGCCGCGCGCACCGCGCTGGTGTCGCTGGACTCGACCATCCGCTCCAACCTGTCGGTGGGCATGCCGATCGACCTGGCGCTGATCCGCCGCAACGACCTGCGCGTGACCGAACGCATGCGCCTGGAAGCCGACACCCCGCTGTACGCCGAGATCCACGACACCTGGTCGCGCAAGCTGGAGAACGCCGTGCGCACCCTGCCGCGTTTCCCCTGGGAACCGGCCCTGGCCGCCGACCCCGACAACGAAACCCGCGACATCCTGCCGCCCCTGCCGCCCCGTCGCGCCCCCGCCCGTCGCGACCCGGAAGACCAGTCAGCCCAGCAGTGAGGCGCCGGGATTGGGGAGTCGGGATTAGGGATTCGCAAAAGCGGATCCCTGGGGAGCTGACACAACGCGCCTAGCGCGTTGCTGCGCTTCGCGCGCGAGCGGCGTCGGCTGTTGTTGTTGCCCCGGGCGAATCCCCAATCCCGACTCCCCAATTCCGGCTTCACAACAAATCCCGAATCCCGACTCCCCAATCCCAGCCCCTGGATCAACCACTCTCAAGCGCATGCGCCACGGCGCGGAACACGCGCTGCATTTCCAGCGGCTTGCGCAGGACGTGCACGGCGATGTCGGCGGGGAAGTGGTCGCGTTCCAGGTGGGTGCCGGTGTCCTCGAGCACGATCGCCGGGCCCTGGTAGCCCAGGTCCTGTAGCGCCAGCAGCAAGCGCACCGCCGACAGCAGGATGATGTCGCTGTCGACGATCACCAGGTCCGGCAGGCCGTGCTCCTCGACGTCGCGCAGCGCCGCGGCGCCGTCGGACGCCAGCTGCGGGCGGTAGCCCTGGCTGGACAGCGCATTGCCCAGCAGCGACAGCCGCGTGGCCTCGCCGTCGACCAGCAGCACGCGCTGGCCCTTGCCCATCGGCAGCGACAGCTCCGGCTCGGTCGACGGCGCCGGCGTGCGCAGCGGCATCAGCAGTTCGAAGCAGGTGCCCTCGCCCGGCGTGCTGTCCACGCCGATCCGGCCGCCATAGCTCTCGACGATGCGCTTGCAGGAGATCAGGCCCAGGCCGGTGCCGTCCGGCTTGGTGGTGAAGAACGGGCTGAACAGCCGCGCCTGGGTCTCCGCATCCATGCCGATACCGCTATCGCGGACCAGAATGCGCACCTGCTCGCTGCCGTCGGCGCCGATCGCCGGCGTCGCCGACAGGCTCAACTGGCCGCCCTCCGGCATCGCCTGGATCGCGTTGAGGCCGAGGTTGAGCAGGCACTGCTGCAGTTCGGTGTAGTTGGCCTCGATCGACAGCGCCGGATCGGCCACGTCCACCTTCAGCGAAACCCGCTCCGGCAGGCTGCTCTTGAGCAGCATCTGCACCGCCTGGAACAGCTCGGCCAGGCGCACCCGCTCGCTGGGCGTGCGCGAACCGCGCACGAACGAGAGCATCGACTCGGCCATCTCATGGCCGCGCCGGCCGCACTCGGCGATGACGTCGGCCAGGTGCCGCAGTTGCGGATCGTCGCTGCGCCCGACGATCAGTTCCGGCACGATCAGCAGCGGCTGCAGGATGTTGCGCAGGTCGTGGCTGAGGCCGGCGGCGAGCAGGGCCAGGCTCTCCAGCCGCTGCGCGCGCATCAGTTCGCGCTCCACCCGCTGCCGCTCGCGCTCGGTGCGGGCCTCGCGGATCGCCCGCGCCACCGCCGACGGCAGGCGGGTCGGGTTGTGCTTGATGATGTAGTCGTTGGCGCCGTCGCGCAGCGCCTCCACCGCGGTCTCCTCGCCGATGGTGCCGGAGACGAAGATGAAGGGAACGGCGTTGCCGTCCTCACGCACCACCCGCAGCGCCTCGTGCCCGGAGAACCCGGGCATGCTCAGATCCGACAGCACGATGTCCGGGGCGAAATCGCCGAGCGCCTCGCGCAGCGTCGGTTCGCTTTCCACACGGCGGAACGTCGCCTCCAGGCCGGCGTCCAGCAACTGGTCGGACAGCAGCTCGGCATCCTCCGGCGAATCCTCGACCATGAGGATCCGGATCGGGCCAAGCCTGGGGCCGGTGGTGGGCATGCGCGCTTACTCTTTGTCCGGCGCCTGGTTGATCAGCGCCCAGAAGGTGCCCAGGGTCTTCACCGCGGTGAAGAACTGGTCCACGTCCACCGGCTTGACCACATAGGCGTTCACGCCCAGGTCCCAGCTGCGGGCCAGGTCGCTTTCCTCGCGCGAGGACGACAGGATCACCACCGGCAGGCGCTTGAGCGACTCGTCGCTGCGCACCAGCTTGAGCACTTCCAGGCCGTCCATGCGCGGCATCTTGATGTCCAGCAGCAACACCGCCGGCAGGCCTTCCTCGCGGTCGGCGTAGGCGCCGCGGCGCAGCAGATAGTCCATCGCCTCGACGCCGTCCTCGACGTGCACGATGGGGTTGGCCAGGCGCGCGTCGCGCAACGCATCCACCGCCATTTCGGCATCGGCGGGGCTGTCTTCGGCAAGCAGGATGGTGCGGATGGCGGTCATGCAATGAACTCGGTAGAGGGCGTTTCGGGCGCCGGGGGCAAGACGAAGTGGAAGGTGGCGCCCTGGTCGGGGGCGGACTCGGCCCAGATATGGCCGCCATGGCGGGCCAGCACGCGGCGCACGCTGGCCAGGCCGATGCCGGTACCGGAATACTCGCTGGCCTTGTGCAGGCGCTGGAACACGCCGAACAGCTTGGCCGCGTAGGTCATGTCGAAGCCGGCGCCATTATCGCGCACGCTGAAGTGATGGCTGCCGTCCGGCTGCACCTGGTAGCCGACCTCGATCTGCGCGACCTCGCGCTTGGCGCTGTACTTGACTGCGTTGCCGAGCAGGTTCAGCCACAGCTGCCGCATCATGTTCTCGTCGGCCACCAGGATCGGCAGCGGCGCGATGTTCCATTCGATGCGGTGGCCGCTGCCGCCGTGCTCGGACTGATAGTTGGCGTCGAGCACCGAGCGCGTCTCCGCCACCAGCGACTGCATGTCCACCGCCTGCAGGCGCAGCGCGCTGCGGCCCAGGCGCGAATACACCAGCAGGTCGTCGATCAGCGAGGCCATGCGCCGCGCCGAGGTGCCGATCACCTCGAGATAGTGCCGGCTCTTCTCGTCGGCGCCGTCGCCCAGGTGGCGCGCCAGCTTGTCGGCGAAGCCGGCGACATGGCGCAGCGGCGCGCGCAGATCGTGCGAGACCGAATAGCTGAACGCCTCCAACTCGCGATTGACCTCCGACACCTGCTCGACCTTGCCCTCCAGTTGCCGGTTCAGTTCCTGGATGCGCTGTTGCGCCGTCTTCTGCAGGGTGATGTCGCTGACCGTCATCAAGACCACTTCATCCTCGCTGTCGGGCAGCGGCATGCGCCGCGCATTCAGCAGCATGGTCCTTGGTACCCCGTCCGCGCCGAGTTGTTCGTGCTCGAAATCCCACAATTCGCGTCCGCGCAGCAGCACGTCGGCCAGGCGCTGGACGATGATCGGATCCTGCCAGACGCCGTGGCCCACATCGGCCAGCATCTTCGGCGGATCGGCCAGGTCCATCCCGTACAGTTCGGCGAAGGCGGTGTTGTGCATCAGCATGCGCTGGCTGCCGTCGAGCAGCACGATGGGCTCGCGCACGGTCTGCAGCACCGCCGCGGCGCGGCCGTTGGCGCGCAGCATGTGGCGCTCGGCATCCAGGCGCCGGCCGATCTGCCGCTGCAGCAGCCAGATCACCAGGCCCAGCAGCAGCAACTGCACCACCAGCGAGGCCCAGCTGACCATCGAGGCGACCATGCGACGCTGTTCGGCGTCGGCGGTGCGCTCGGTCAACAGTTCGTCCTCGCGGCGCTGCAGTTCGGCGATCAGGCCGCGCACCGGATTGTCGGCGGTCATGTCCTGGATCAGCGCGCGGATCCGGTCCGGATCGCGCGTCTGCGCGATCCGCTCGGCGATCAGGCCGCGCCGTTCCAGCGTGCTCTGCAGGCGGCCGATGCGGATCTGCTGGTCGGGGTTGTCGCGGGTGAGTTCGGCCAAGTGGGCGATGGACGGCTGCAACGACACGCGCGCGTCCTTGAGGCGCGCAGTCAGGATCGGCGACTGCACGCCATGCGACATTGCCATCGCCGCCGACTCCATGTCGCGCATGTCCGCCTCCATCGCGTTCAGCGTGGCGGTCACCTCCTGGCTGTGGCCGACCCAGTCGGCGGCACGCAGGGTGCTGGCATTCATCTGCCGCAGCAGCAGCGAGGGCAGGATGACGATCAGGACGACGGCCAATGCCAGCAGCGGCAGGCGCCAGCGGTCCCAAGCATCGTGTTTGGCGATGGTCTGCATAGCGGGTGCGTCAGAAGGAGAAACGGCTGCGGCCATCGCGGGCGCGCATTGTCGCCCATCTTCCCCGGCAGCAGATGAATTATTCAGCGGGAGCGCGACACCCCGATCGCGCCAACGGCATGGACTCTATCCCACTTCGCGCACGCGTCCACGCCAGCGGCCCCCGGCCGCCGGCAGGAGCGCCACGTACGCGCGGCGCTCAGGGCTGGCGCGCCACGCGGGCGGCTGGACCGGCCTGGGTGCCGACCAGCGCCCAGGCCGGCATGCCGGCGCGGACCAGCAGGAAATCGGCATGGCTGCGCAGGCGCCGGCGCTCGGACTGGCTCAGGCCCTGATCCAGTTCCTGCATCAGCGACGAGAAGGCGGGCCAGAAACCGGCATCGTCGTGGAAGGTGGTCAACAGCATGCTCAACTGCGCCTCGAGCCGGCGTACCGCGGCCAGCAGCGGCGACCCCTGCGCCGCATGGCCGGACAGCGCGGCGCCCAGCGCCTCGGCGGCTGCGGCCGCATGCCCCGCGGCCGGGTGGGGTTGGGTGTCCAACATCGCGCGTGATCCGTTGAGGAACATGAAGGGATGATGTCCGAACCGGTGTCAAAGCGACGCGAAATGTTATGCGCGTCTCAATTTCTTCGGCATCCACCAAAAAAAACGCACCCCGCAGGGTGCGCCATGGCCGGTGTCGCGGGTGGGGCGCCTCGTCGCATCCCCACCCGCGGCCGCGGATCGCGCTACTTACTTCTTGGCAGCCGCGCTGACCTTCAGGTCGGTCGCATCCACCTTCTTGACCCCGTCGATCTTCTTGGCGACCGCCACGGCCTTGTCCTTCTCCGCCTTGGTCGCGACCGCGCCCGACAGCTTGACCGTGCCGTTGACGGTATCGACCTTGATCTCGGTGCCCGACACGTTCTTGGTCGCCAGCAGATCGGCCTTCACCTTGGTGGTGATCCAGGTGTCGGTGACCGGCTCCTTGGAGTCGTGGTGGCCTGCCTCGTGGGCGGTCGTGTCGTGCTGCATGGTGTCCTGCTGGCCCATGGTGCCGTGGTCCTTGGCGCCGGTGGACTGGCCGGCCGCGAACGCCTGGCCCGCGCCGAACGCAAAACCGGCCACCAGGGTGGCGCCAAGCAGGGTGCGTGCATTGATCGTTTTCATCGTGTCTTCCTCCGCTGAAGGTGCGCGCAGTCTCCACCACGCCGTCGTACAGGCGGCGTGACCGCGAAATCGCCGCAGCGTGAATGCGCAATCCGCCGACATGGGCCGCGCGATACTGGATTCCCGTCGCACTCGCCCGCGCCCCATGTCCGACTTCAATCTCGCCCTGCTCGGCTTCGGCTATGTCGGCCGTACCTTCCATGCACCGCTGATCGCCCACACGCCCGGCCTGCGCCTGCACACCGTGGTCTCGCGCCAGGCCGACGCCGTGAACGCGGCCTGGCCGCAGGCGCATGTGCTCGCCGATGCGGCGCAGGCCTTCGCCGATCCGCAGATCGACGCCGTGGTGGTCGCCACGCCCAACCAGACCCACGCGCCGCTGGCGCTGGCCGCGCTGGCGCACGGCAAGCACGTGCTGGTGGACAAGCCGTTCACCCTGGACGTGGCCGAAGCGCAGCAGGTGCTCGAGCAGGCGCAGCGGGCCGGCCGCATCGTCAGCGTGTTCCAGAACCGGCGCTGGGACGGCGACTTCCTCGGTGTGCGCGCGTTGCTGGAAGCCGGCACGCTGGGCGAGATCGCCGAGTTCCATTCGCACTTCGACCGCCATCGCCCGCAGGTGGGCGACCGCTGGCGCGAGCACGCCCTGCCCGGCTCCGGGCTGTGGTTCGACCTGGGGCCGCACCTGCTCGACCAGGCGCTGCAACTATTCGGGCCGCCGCAGGCGGTGCAGGCCGACCTGGCACTGCAGCGCCCCGGCGCACAGACGGTGGACTACGTGCATGCGGTCCTGCGCTATCCGCGGCTGCTGGTGGTGCTGCATGCCGGCTCGCTGGTCGCCGCGAACGGGCTGCGCTTCGCGATCCACGGCAGCGGCGGCAGCTATCTCAAGCACGGCCTGGACACGCAGGAAGCGCAGTTGCGCGCGGGCGTGGCGCCGGGCGCAGCGGAGTGGGGCGAGGATCCCCTGCCCGGCCAACTGCGTCTGGTCGGCGCCGACGGCACGCATTCGGTACAGACCCTGCCCGCACACCGCGGCGATTACCGCGACTGCTATGCGGCCTTTCGCGAAGCGCTGGCCGGGCGCGGGCCTGCGCCGGTGGATGCGGCGCAGGCGCTGGCGGTGATGCGGCTGCTGGAGGCGGGCGTGCGCAGCGCCGCCTCCGGCTGCAGCGTGACGCTGGACTGAGCGGCGCGGGTCAGGCGGGACGCGTGCCGCCCGGCGCGGGCGCGTCGCCGCCCTCGTGCTTGATCGCATGGCCGCCGAACTGGTTGCGCATCGCCGCCAGCAGCTTGTCGGCGAACGAATCGTCGTCGCGCGAGCGCAGCCGTTCCAGCAGCGAGAGCGTGATCACCGGCGCCGGCACGTCCAGGTCGATCGCCTCGGCCACGGTCCAGCGGCCTTCGCCGGAGTCCTGCACGTACGGCGCGATCCCGGCCAGGGTCGGATTGGCGCCCAGCGCGTCCGCGCACAGGTCCAGCAGCCACGAACGCACCACGCTGCCCTGGCGCCAGACCTCGGCGACCTGGTGCAGATCCAGCGCGAACTCCTGCTTGCGCCCCATCAGCGCGAAGCCCTCGGCGTAGGCCTGCATCATCCCGTACTCGATGCCGTTGTGGACCATCTTGGTGAAGTGGCCGGCGCCGCTCGGGCCGACATGGCCCCAGCCGGCATCGGCCGCCGGTGCCAGGGTCGCGAACACGTCGTGCAGGCGCTGCACCGCGGCGGTGTCGCCGCCGATCATCAGGCTGTAGCCCTCGCGCAGTCCCCACACGCCGCCGCTGGTGCCGCAGTCGACATAGGCGATGCCGTGCGCGGCGAGTTCGCCGGCGCGGCGCATCGAATCCTTGTAGTAGGAATTGCCGCCGTCGATCACCACGTCGCCCTTGCCCAGCAGCGGCAGCAACGCCGCCAGGGTGTCGTCGACGACCTTGCCGGCGGGCACCATCAGCCACACCGCGCGCGGCGCCGGCAGCGCCGCGATCAGCGCGGCCATGCTGTCGACCGCTTCCACCCCGCGCTGCTGCGCCGAGCTGCGCGCGGCCTCGCCCAGGTCGAAGCCGACCACGCGATGCCCGCCGCGCACCAGCCGCTCGGCCATGTTGGCGCCCATCCGGCCCAAGCCTACAAGTCCCAGTTCCATGCGTCGTTCCCGGTTCGAAAAAAGGAGGGTTAGGGTCTCACGAAGCGGCGGCGCCGACGTGACGCGCAGCTAAGGCGCCGCTGCGGCGGCCGGCACCGGCGCCTGCGCGCAGTCGCGCAGTTGCAGGTCGCGCCAGCGCCGGTACAGCGTGGTGTGCAGGTTGTGCAGGGTCAGTTCGACCGCGAACGGCGTGCGCGGATTGCGGTCCAGCAGCCGCACCACGTGGTAGCCGATCGGCTTGACGCCCTTGGGATGCACGTAGACCTGAAAGCCGCGGTAGAACGGATCGTCGAGCAGGGCGTCCAGTTGCGCGAGCACGGCCTGCTGCGCGGGATCCAGGCGTGCGCGCAGCGCCGGGTCGCGATCGTACAGCAGGCGCTCGAAGCGTTCGCGCCCGGGACCGCGCAGCGCCCGCGCCAGTTCCCAGATGCGCCGGTTCTGGCCGTCGTAGTACGCGAAGCCACCGTGCGTGCGCAGCGCGGCGGCGGCCTCGGCGCTGACCGCGGCGACCACGAAGTTCTCCGCCTGGTTGTTGATGTCGTCCAGGTAGCGGCGTTCGAACACGTGCACGATGTAGCCCGGCGCGCCGAGGAAGGCGGCACGGCCGCGTTGCGCGGTCTTGGCCGCCTTGCCGTCGGCGAAGAAGTCGCCGGCGTGCGCGCCGAGCAGGACGCTGTCGGTGTCGTGCAGGGTCAGGAAGGTGCCGATCGACAGTTCGTCGGCGCTGAACGCACGATCGAACGCGGCATCGCCATACAGTTCGCGCTGCGTGGCCAATTGCGCGATCTGCCGGCCGACGCCGCATTCCGAACGCACATGGCCGCTGTAGAACGTCTCGATCGCCTGCGCATTGCCGCCTGCCGGGCGATAGCCGCGGCCGAAGCTGCGGAAGCGCTCCCAGCCCTGCGCCTGCGCGCCGCGCAGGCCGAAGCCGATCCAGCCCAGCTGCAGCGCCGAGAAGCGATAGCCGGGATTGTCCTGCAGCCGCGTGACCGCGCGCGTCGTGGCCGTGCCCAGTTGCAGGAAATAGCCGCACTGCGTCGCCGGCGTGTCCAGCAAGGCGCGCAGCGCCTGGCGACGCTGCGCGTCGTTCCAGGCAGCGGGCAAGGCCACCTGCAGATCGCCGTGCGCCTGCGCCTCGGCCAGCGAACCGCGCTGGCACGGCGCGCCGGCCGCGATCTGCGGCTGGGCGGCGGCGGTGCTGCCGATGCGCCAGCCCAGCCGCTCCAGCAGCGCGGCCAGGCAGGTCGCGCTGGCCTGGTCGGCCGGCGCCGGCGCGGCGTCGGCTGCGGCACTGGCCAGCAGTGCGGCCAACAGCAGGCCGGCGCCGCGACGACGCGCAACGCAAGCGAACCTGAGTGATCGAATCATGCAGCGGGCATCGCGGGCAGGAACTCCGTCGGCCGCAGCGGCGGCGGCGCCGGTGCAGCGTGCCGCATCGCCCGTGCAGGCGTCGCGAAGTCATCCGGTCCCCCACCACCCGCGCGGCGTTCACTCTTCCGCCATGCCCGACGCACCTACACTGCGGCTCTCTTGGCGCAAGCGACCCCCTGCATGCACGTGCTCGTTACCGGAGGCACCGGATTCATCGGCCGCGCGCTGTGCGCTGCCCTGCTCGACGCGGGGTACAAGGTCAGCGTGCTCACCCGCGACCCGGCACGCGCAGCGCGCCTGTTGCCGGCGGTGCAGACGCTGGACGACCTGCAGCGCGCCGGACCGGCCGATGCGGTGATCAACCTCGCCGGCGAACCGCTGGGCGAGGGCCGCTGGAGCGCTACCCGCAAGCGCCGCTTCCGCACCTCGCGCATCGGCACCACCCGCGCCCTGATCGACTGGATGAGTGGGCTCGACGCCGCGCGGCGCCCGGGCTGCCTGATCTCCGGCTCGGCGATCGGCTACTACGGCGATCGCGGCGACGAGGTCTTGGACGAAACCAGCACGCCCGGCGACGACTTTTCCGCACAGCTGTGCCGCGACTGGGAAGCGGAGGCGCTGCGCGCGCAGGACCTGGGCGTGCGCACCAGCCTGGTCCGCACCGGCGTGGTGCTGGGCCGCGACGGCGGCGCACTGGCGCGGATGCTGCTGCCGTTCCGGTTCGGGATGGGCGGGCGCATGGGCGATGGCCGCCAGTGGATGAGCTGGATCCACCGCGACGACCAGGTCGGGCTGCTGCTGTGGCTGCTGCAGCACGGCGGCGAAGGCGCCTACGACGCCACCGCGCCGGCGCCGGTGACCAATGCCGCGTTCGCGCAGCAACTCGCCGCCACCCTGCATCGTCCGGCACTGCTGCCAATGCCGGCGGCGGCATTGCGCCTGGCCTTCGGCGAGATGGCCGACCTGTTGCTGGGCAGCCAGCGCGTGCTGCCGACGCGCGCACAGCGCGAGGGCTATGTATTCCGCTACCCGCAACTGGACCCAGCGCTACGCGCCGTGCTCGCCGACTGAGCCACTGCGGAGGCGCCGCGTCGCCCAGCGCCGCAATCAGTACCGAAACGAAAACGCCCCGGCGGAGACTCCGCAGGGGCGTGTTGCATCAGGTCGCCGCGCCGGCGTCAGGCGCCGGTCGACGCGATATATTGGTGCGACTCAATAGCGCTTGCAGACGGTCTCGACCACGCGGTTACCGTTGGCCTGCTGGCGCTGGCCCTGGATGTAGCGGCCGGTGGCGCCGCCGGCGACCGCGCCGCCGACCGTGGCCAGCTTGCGGCCATCGCCCTTGCCGATCTGGTTGCCGAGCAGGCCGCCGATCGCCGCTCCGGCCAGCGTGCCGCCGAGGCGGTCGGGGTCGGTGCTGTTCTTGCGCACCGCGACCTTCTTGCAGTGCACGCGGGTGCCGTCGCTGAAGCGGCGGCCGTTGTCCTCGGGGCCGTAGTGGCGCTGCGCCTCGGCCAGCGGCGCGGCGGCGGTGGCGATGGCGAGCACGGAAAGACACAAGGCGGACTTGAGAGTGTTCATGCTGATTGCTCCTGGGTGGCGGAGCCGATGCACAAGCACCGCGCTCTCGACGGGCGCCACCTTCTCACCGACTTCGCGAATGGTTCGTGAAGCGAAATCGCGCGGATTCAGCTTCCGCAGCGGCGCCTGAATCAGTCGGCGCCGCCGGGTTCGCCGCTCTGCGGCGCCATCGTCGCAGGCGGCTGCGTCGCGGTGGTGGCCGCGGGTGCCGGCGGTGGCACAGGCGTCGCCGTGGGCATCGGAGTCGGCATCAGCGGCGCTGCCGGCGCAGGTGCGGGCGCTGCCGGCGTCGGTGCCGGCGCGGTCACGGCCGCCGCGGCGGGCGGATGCGTAGGCGGCTCCGGTGCCGGCTTGTTCTTGGGCAGGTATTCGCTCATCAACTGGAAGAAGCGCTTGTAGAAGTCGCCGTCCTGCACCGTGCTGCTGGCCACGCGCACCATCGAGTCGTCGCTGCTGCCGATCGGCAGCGAGACCGAACCGAGCACGCCGACGCCGACGCTGGCCGAGGTCGGGCTCTTCTTCAGCGCATAGCGGTCCTGCAACGCACTGACGAACACCCAGGATTCGTCCTGCCCATGCGCCACGCAGGACACCCGCAACTCGAGCTGCTCGTGCAACTCGTCGCTGGGCTGGAAGTTCTTGGTGCCTTCCACCGCATCGGCGGTGGCCTTGGAGACCACATAGCCCTGGCTCAGCAGGGCGCGGCGCGCCGATTCGCAGGCCTGCGCCGGCTGCACCGGGTAGTTGCGCGAATAGGTGTTGTCGGAATTGAAGGTCTCTTTCACCAGGCCGTCCTGCTTGCGGGCGAAGCAGCCGCTCAGGCCGATCGCGATCAGCGCGAGCGCGGGAATGGCGAGAACCTTGGAGGGAGCGGACATAGGCCGTTGACCGGAGAGAGGGAACCGCGGCAAAGAATAGCCGCAAGCGCGTCGGCGCGGCCTTGACGCCGGCGCGGCCGCTCATCCCGCGGTTAGCGAGGTGCGCGGCGTGGGCCGCGCCGACTCAGGCGGCGGCGGGTTCCAGCGCCAGGTCCACGCGCAGCAGGCCGCCGTCGTGGGCGCGGCGTTCGGCGCGCAGGTAATGATGGGCATCGAGCAGTTCCAGGGTCGGCGGCGCCGCCAGCGGCTCGCCCCACAGGCTCAGCAGGAAGCCACGCGCGCGCAGCCATTCGAGCAGCCGCAGCAGCCCGTCCAGGTCGCGCGGCAGCAGCAGGTCGACGTCGCCGGGCGGGCGCGGTGCCGCCGCCGGATCGTCCAGCCAGTGCGGATAGCTGCCGTACAGCGCAAAGGCGAAGCCGTCGGCACGCAGGGCCGCCAGCAACTGCGCCGTGCCGGGCAGGTCGATGGGCTGGCGCCGGTGCTGGAAGATCAGCGCGTACTCGTGGCTGCGGTCGTTGCGGGTGTCGCCGGGCGCCAGCGGCTGCGCCGTCTCGCGCGGGTAGCACAGCACGCGCTCAGGACGGGGCGCGAACAGGCTGCCGAGGATCCGGGCCAGGTCCCAGGCCTGCGGCACGGTGGCGTCGCCGAGCTGCACGTTCTCCACCATCGCGATGCAGAAGCCGTCTTCGCGCAGGACACGGCGCACGCCATGGAACACTGCACGCAGGCCATGCAGGTAGGCGGCGTAGTCGGCGCTGGCGTAGAGCTGGCCGGGTGCCGCCGCGGCCGGCCAGGCGCAGCCGAAGTACGGCACGTTGGTCAGGCACAGGTCCACCGGCGCGGCCGTCATGCACTGGGGCAAGCCGCCGTCCAGCACCTCGGCCTGCAGGCCGAGCCGCTGCAGCCGTTCGCGCGCCAGCCGCGCGCGCGCCGGGTCGATCTCCAGGCCGATGCCGTGGCGACCTTCCAGCTCGGCGGCGAGCAAGGTGCTGCCGAAGCCGCAGAACGGATCCAGCACGCGCGCGCCGCGCGCGCTGAAGTGGCGCACGAACGGCCGCATCTGCCCGACCCAGCCGCAGTCGCGTGCGCCCAGCGGATCGCGCTGGCGCAGATCCTCCGGTAGCCGATGTTCCGGCGGATCCGGCGACGGCGTCCACCAGCTGCGGCTATCCATGCGGCGCCCGCCACAGCAGATCGCGGTCCGGCTGCCAGCCGGCGCACAGCCGCCCATCGGCGAAGAACACCAGCTTGTAGATGTCGCCGCTGTCGTGGCGCGCATGCATCGCGCCGTAGTCGGAGGTCTCGAACACCACCTCCATGCCGTCGGCGGTCGCCAGGCGCACATTCCAGAAGTAGTAGCCCTCGGTGATCTGCAGCGGCTGCAGCGCGCGCCACCACGGCGCCGCCATGCAGGCGCCGAGCACCTGCTCGACCGCGACCCGCGCCTGCGCCAGATAGCGCGCGGTGCCGCCGTCGCGGTAGCCGTCGCCGAGTCGGGAAAACTCGCGGAAGATCACCGTGCGCGCCCCGCAGGCGCGCGCCCAGTCCAGGTAGGCGGCGACGCCGTCGGCGTCGGCGATGCCGCCGTGCTGCAGGATGCACACCAGGCGCAGCGGCAGCGCTTCGGCGATGCGCTGGGCGGTGGCGACGAAGACGCCCGCATCGGCGATCGCCTCGCCAGGGCGGAAACGCATGATCGCGTCGTTGCGCGCCTGTTGCGGATGATGCCGCGACAGTTCGATCCACGACAGGTCGAAGCGCTGCAAGGCCTGCAACAGCGCATCGCCGTGGCCGCGGGCAAAACCGGCGCCGTTGCTGTACAGCACCCGCTGTTCGACCAACAGGCCGTCGCGCTCGGCCGCGCCCAGGGTCTGCAGCAGTTCCACGAACCAGGCTTCGTCGTCGGTCATCTCCAGCCCCGACAGCGAATGCGACAGCGGCAACCCGTGCAGTTGCGCCAGCGCCTGGCGCAGTTGCGCGAAGTAGTCCGGCGGCGGCCGCAGGCTGGCCGCGGCGGTGCCGCCGCTCTGCGGCCGCAGGGTTTCCGAGCAGAAGCGGCAGCGCGCCGAACACGGCCGCACCGATGCGTAGGGAGTGAAGGTCACTGGCTGCGCGACGCGGTAGTCGCGCGCGCCGATGCGCTGCTGGCGCCAGCGCGACGCATCCGTCGCGGCCGGCACCCGCCATTCCAGATGCGGTGTGCTGGCGCGCAGCGCGGCGAACAGCGGCGAGCCGCCGCTCAACGGCGGCGCACTCGGCAGGGAGGCGTGCATGGCCGCCTCCTACAGGCGCGCGGCGTTCGCGCGCTCGCGTACCTCGGCGAAGGTCCAGTCGTGCAGCAGGCGGCCGTTCTCCCACACGGTGACCATCGCATCGTCGTAGCCGGCCGGGCCGGCGACCGCTTCGGCCGACACCGCGTCTGGCGGCACCGGCTCGGTGCGATAGCTGCCGTACTCGCGGTGCCGCAGCAGGCGCATGCGGCCGCGCTTGCTGAGCTTGCCCTTGTCGGTGACCGGATCCTTGTAGACATCGATCCAGCGGCCGTCGACGCGCGCGGCCGAGCACTTCAACGCGAACTTCTGGGTGTCGCGGTCGAGCCGCTGCAGCAAGGCGCCGCCCATGCCGAAGGCCAGGTTGTCGGTGGCGTAGCCGGCGCTGGTGATGCGCTCCAGGATCGCGCGGATGCTGGTCGGGTTGACTCCGTCGCCCTGGATCACCCGCACGTGGTTGAGCACCTTGTAGCCCTTGCCGTTGACGCTGTGGCCGAAGGCCTCGTCGAGCAGTTCCAGGCACTGGTGCACCACCGCTACCGGATCGCCGGAGTCGGGGCGGATCACCACGGTGGCGCCGGAGGCGATCACCTCCTCGCGCAGCGTGGTGCCCCAGTGCTCGCGGATCGCGTGGAAGATGTCGTAGCTGTCCGACACCACCGCGACCACGCCGCCGGGCTTGCCGAACTGCTTGAGCATATTGCGGTACGCGTCGACCTCGCGTTCGCGGCCCCAGCTGGTGATGGTGCTGTGCTCGGCGGCGGGGATGGAATAGCCGGCCATCGGCTCGTGGTAGTGCGCGCGCGCCAGCAACAGTCCGGACACGGTGTCGGTGCCGAGGAAGTTGACCAGGTGCGCCGCGCCGCCGATCGCGGCCGATTCCAGGCTGGACACGCCGCGCGCGCCGAAGTCGTGCAGCTTGAACGGCAACTGCCCGTCCGGATCGTCGCTGGTGCGCTCCAGGAACTGGCGCAGGGTCTGCTTGGCATGCCAGCTCACCGTGGCCACCGTCACAGGGTACCAGATGCGCAGCAGCAGCGTCTCCAGGTACGACGGCACCCAGTAGGCCTGCGCGTCGGTGGACTCGATGGTCATCAGCGCGTTGTGGGTCGGCACCACGCTGCCCTCGGGCACGGCGCGGATACGGATCGGCAACTGGCCGCCGAGGCGGTCGACGATGTCGCGCCAGCCGGCCTCGTTGAACGGCTCGCCGTGCGCGGCGAACAGATCGCGCGCCTCGTCGATGTCGGCATGGGTGACGGGGCGGCCCAGCGCCTCCTTGAGGATCGACTGCAGGCCGAAGAACACGGTGCGGTCGTAGACGCCGCCGCGCGATTCCACATAGAAGAACGTGGCGTCGGTGCCGGGCGGGTACTGCAGCCAGTGGCTGGCCTTGTAGCTATCGGTGTTGAGCAGCAGGTTGTTCAGGCATTGCATGACGGAAGCTCCTTCGCGTCGGGGAAAGCCGGCGGTCTGTCCGCCAGCCGGGAGGCCGCGTCAACCGCGGCCCAGGAAGAATTCGAGCAGGTGCAGGTGGTCTTCGAACAGTTTCGGGCCCATGCCCAGCACTTCGCTGACCGGCACCCAGCGCGCCTTGTCGGCGTCGTCGCCGCCGCGCACCTCGGGCAGTTCGCCGAACACGAACTCGAAGTGGAAGGCATGGGTGATGGTGCGCCCGCGCAGGCTGCGCTCGGGGTGGTCGAACACGTGACGGTTCTTCAGCGAACCCTTGAGCACCGGCACCGGGATCTTCAGCCGGGTCTCCTCGCGCAGCTCGCGCAGGCAGGCGTCGAGGATGCTCTCGTGCTGGCCGACGAAGCCGCCCGGCAGCGCCCACAGGCCCTTGCCCGGCGCCGCGCGGCGGCGCACCAGCAGCACGTGTCCGGAATGCACCACCACCGCGTCGGCGGTGACGAAGGTCGGCGGATACGGCGCCTCCTTCCAGGCCGCGCGGTACTGCTCGATGAACTGGTATTCGGCGAGCAGTTCGGCATACGACGGCGAGTTCTTGCGGAACGCCTCGAGCATGTCGAAGACCGGCGCCGGCACGTTGCCGCGCAGCATCAGCAGCGCGCCGTGGAAATCGATGCTGCCGGCCTCGAACAGGTAACGGCGCAGCTCGGTCGCCGACAGCGTTTCGGTGTGCTGCACGTCGACCAGCGGCCACTGCGGGAATTCGCGCAGGTAATAGCTGCTGGCGTCCTTGTCCATGCCGATCAGGCCGATCCGCGCCTCGGCGCTGCCGCCGTCGCTGCGCACCGCCTCGGCCACCGTGGACTGCACCGCGGCGATCCATTGGCTTTCGTTGTACAGGTGGTCGCGCAGCGGTCGCAGGATCAGGCGTTCGCCAGCACCCTCGAGCGCGGCCTGGATCATCACGCTGCGCTCGGCAACGGTCCAGGGATTGCGGATGGTACGAGGCGTCTCGGCCGAGCCGATCAGGAAGATGAGTTTCTGGCCACGCGCCAGGGCGTGGCGGGCAACGGCGGCATGGCCGTTGTGGAAGGGCTCGAAGCGCCCGATGAACACCAGATAGTCGAACTCCATGAGCATCCCTCACGGTTGGGTGGATCGCCGCGGGTCTGTCCCTTGGCGTGGGCGAAATGCTACGCCGATGCCGCATCGCGTCAAGTGACGCACCGCGCAGATTCATCGGCCATCCAGACAGCGCGTCCCGACGCGTGCCAGCGCCGCTGCAGTGCAGCGCGCGTCGCCAAGGCGATCGCGCTAGCCTCGTGCGCGCCGCGGCCAAGGGGACAGCCCGGCAGTCCTGCCGGCCGCCGTTCGGGGCCGCGCGACACCCCTCCTTCCCTCCTTCCATCACTGCGAGAATCGCATGAACCGATCGAGCAAGCGCGTGTCCGCCTGGCTGCTGGTGTTGTTGCTTGCCTGCCTGTGTGCGCCGGCCATGGCGCAGACCTTCGCCAAAGGCGCCGATGTCAGTTGGATCGACCAGCAGGAAAGCAGCGGGCGCGTGTTCCGCAACGCCTCCGGTGCCACCACCGACTTCTTCTCGCTGCTCAAGGGCACCGGGGTCAACGCGATCCGGTTGCGCGTGTGGGTCAATCCGCAGGGCGGCTGGAACGACGGCGCCGACACGCTGAACATGGCCAAGCGCGCCAAGGCGCAGGGCATGCGCATCATGATCGACTTCCACTACAGCGACAGCTGGGCCGATCCCGGCAAGCAGACCAAGCCGGCGGCCTGGAGCAACCATGACTTCGCCACCCTGGTGAAGGACGTGTACGCGCACACCAACGGCATCCTGTCCTACCTCAAGTCCAACGGCATCGACGTGAGCTGGGTGCAGGTGGGCAACGAGATCAACAGCGGCATGCTGTGGCCGGACGGCAAGACGCCCAACTTCGGCAACCTCGCGCAGCTGATCAACAGCGGCTACAACGCCAGCAAGTCGGTCTACCCCAACGCCAAGGTGGTCGTGCACCTGGCCAACGGCTACGACAATGCGACTTTCCGCTGGTTCTTCGACGGCCTCAAGTCGGCCGGCGGCAAGTGGGACGTGGTCGGCATGTCGCACTACCCGTCCCCCAACGCCTGGCAGAGCGCCAACACGCAGATCGCCAGCAACATGCAGGACATGGTGGCGCGCTACGGCTCGGACGTGATCGTCAGCGAGGTCGGCATGGACTGGCAGCAGGCCGCCACCACCCGCGCGATGCTGGCCGATCTGCTCACCAGGAGCCGCGCGCTCGGCAGCCGCGGCCTGGGCGTGTTCTATTGGGAACCCGACGCCTACCCAGGCTGGCAGGGCTACACGATGGGAGCGGTCAACAACAACGGGCAGCTGACCCAGGCGCTGTCGGCATTCAATTGATCGCCGCTCGACAGGCGCGCCGCGCGGTGGTCATCGACACCATCGCCGTGCCACCATCGCGCGTTCCGCTCCTGTCGAGATCTCTGCCATGTCGCTGTCGCTGTCGTCCGCGCGCAAGCTCGCGCTCCCTCTGCTGCTGGTGCTGGGCGTGTGCATTGCGCCGGCGCAGGCACATAAGCCGGCGCCGCCCGCCACGCCGGCCCCGCTCAAGGTGATGAGCTTCAACGTGCGCGTGCCGGTCGACACCGACGGCGACAAGCGCTGGGACGTGCGCCGCAGTGCGATGGCCGCGCTGATCCGCACGCAGCATCCCGACGTGTTCGGCACCCAGGAACTGGTCAAGCGCCAGGCCGACTACCTGGCCGCGCAACTGCCGGAGTACCGCTGGTTCGGCCCCAGCCGCGACGGCAAGGACGACGGCGAACGCATGGGCGTGTTCTACGACAGCCAAAAACTGAAGCTGGTGGAGTCGGGACACTTCTGGCTGTCGGACACGCCGGAGGTGATGGGCAGCATCAGCTGGGGCCATCCGCTGCCGCGCATGGTCAACTGGGGCCTGTTCGAGCGCATCGGCGATGGCCGCCGCTTCTACCTGTTCGATACCCACCTGCCCTATCGCGACGAGGACGAAGCCGCGCGCGCCAAGGGCGCGGCGCTGATCGTGTCGCGCCTGAAGGCGCTGCCGGCGGACGTGCCGGTGGTGCTGACCGGCGACTTCAACACGGTGCCGGACTCGCCGACCTACCGCACCCTCACCGCCAGCCTGGCCGACGCGCGTACGCAGGTGGCGCAGCCGCAGGGCCCGGAAGCGACCTTCCACGATTTCACCGGCCACCCGGACCGGCGCATCGACTGGATCCTCTCGCGCGGCCTGCAGGCCACCCACTACGCCACGCTCGACGCGCGGCCGCAGGGTCACTGGCCGTCGGACCACTTCCCGGTGATCGCCACGTTCGCCTGGCCGAACTGACGCGCGTGGGCCTGCGGCATGGGTCGCAGGCCCACGATCGGCAGCGGTTCCCATCTGTTCGGAATCAGCCGCGACGAGGCGCCAGCGGTAACGCCTGTCGCGGCTGAAGCCGCTCCTACGAGGCAACGTCATGCCTGGCGAGGCAGACGGTGCGCTAACGAAGTGCCGCTCCTCGTAGGAGCGGCTTCAGCCGCGACGCGCATGACGCGAAAGAGCTCGGCGTGGCTGGCTGGCCAAGGCCACATCGAGCGCTGCAAGACGGGCAACACCTCCGGCACAGCCAAAGCAGAAGCGCGTGATCCGCGCAGTGCTTCAGTCGCAATCTCGCACCGAAAAGCATCCGGCTCCGATAGCAGCCGGGACTGAAGTCCCTCCCACAGGAAGCAACTGCGCTGACAGAGGGCCGGGCGTCCGCAGGAGCGGCGTCAGCCGCGACACGCGTCACCGGGGAACAGCCGTCGCAAGCGATCCCGAACAGCGTAGCAAGGCCCGCGCCTGCCGGTTGACGATGCCTCGCTGCACCAGTGCGCAAGCGCATCGTCAGAGGCGTCCGTCGTGCGCCAGCCGGCGGATCCTCAGGCCTCCGGCGCGGCATGCGCACGCAGCCAGTCCAATACCCGCTGCACCGGCGGCGACGGCGCCGGTGTCGGCCGCCATACGATCGACAACCGGCGCAGCGCCCACGGCTCCTGCAGCGGCACCGCGACCAGCTGCGCGCGCACGCTGACCCGCTCCAGCGCCGCCTGCGGCAGGATCGCCACGCCGGCGCCGCGCGCCAGCATCCGGCACAACGGTTCGATGCCGTGCACCTGCGCACGCAGGCGCAACTGCCCGCCTGTGCGCGCGGCCTGCGTGCGCAAATGCCGCTGCAGCGCGCTGTCCTCGGTGAGCCCGAGGAACTGCGCCTGCCACAGCTCCGAGAACCGCAGCTGCGACGCCTGCGCCAGCGGGTGCGTGGCCGCGGCCACCAGCACCAGCCGGTCCTGCCGGAACGGGTGCGCGTGCAGGCCCTGCAGATCGGCATGGTCGGCGATCACCGCCAGATCGGCGCGTTGCTCGCGCAGCGCGTCGGCCGCGGCGACGCTGCCCTGCTCGCGCAGCGCCAGATCGATGCGCGGATGCGCCACCAGGAACCCGGCCAGCACCTCTGGCAGCCATTCCGACAACGCCGCGGTATTGGCCAGCAGGCGCACGCTGGTCGGGTGGCCGCCGACGTACTCGCCCAGTTCGCTGCGCATCGCCTCGGCCTGGCCCAGCAACTGCCGCGCGTGCCGCAGCAACGCGGTGCCGGCCGCGGTGAGGCCGACGCCGCGCGGGCCGCGTTCGAACAACGCAACCCCGAGCTGCGTTTCCAGCGCGCGGATGCGCGCACTGGCGGCGGCCAGCGACAGCGCCGCGCGGTCGGCGCCGGCGGTGATGCTGCCGGCCTCGGCCACCGCCAGGAACAGCCGCAGATCGGTGAAATCCAGATGCATCGGCACTCCCGCCTTCGTCGTTGCCGAAGTCTGCCTGAAGCATTCGCGCATTGTGCGGCCGCCGCGGCGCGCCGATGCTGGCCCCCATGGACACCCTCGCACCGCACCTGCTGCCGATCGCCCTGGTCTTCCTGCTCGCCGGCGGCGTCAAGGGCGTGGCCGGCATGGGCCTGCCGACAGTGGCGATGGGCCTGCTCGGGCTGTGGCTGACGCCGACCGAGGCCGCGACACTGCTGGCGCTGCCATCGCTGCTGACCAACCTGCAACAGGCATGGGGCGCGGGCACCGGCGCGCTGCTGCGGCGGCTGTGGCCGCTGCTGGCGTGCATCGTCGCCGGTACCTGGTGCAGCGCCGGCATCCTCGCCGGCGCCGACCCGCGGCTGGCGCGCGCCGGGCTGGGCGCGTTGCTGGCGCTGTACGCCGCGCTCGGCCTGGTCCAGTGGCAGGGGCGCCTGTCGCCCTCCCAGGCGCGCTGGGCGGCCCCGCCGGTGGGCCTGGCGACCGGTCTGCTGACCGGCGCCACCGGCGTGTTCGTGTTGCCGGTACTGCCCTACCTGGTGGCATTGCACCAGCCGCGGGACACGCTGATGCGCGCCCTGGGCAGTTGCTTCGCCGCGGCCACCCTGGCGCTGGCCGCGGCGCTGATCGCGCACGGCGCCTTCCCCACGCAGGCGCTAGGCCCCTCGTTGCTGGCGCTATTGCCCACCGCGATCGGCATGTGGCTGGGCGCGCGGCTGCGCGAGCGCATTTCCGCCAGCGCGTTCCGCCGTGTGTTCTTCCTGACCCTGCTGGGGCTGGGCCTGCATCAGCTGTGGCAGGCGCTGGGTTGAAGATGTGATTTCGCCGCGGCACCGGTCAGCCGTAGGACGACCCGGCATCCCCGAGAAGCCCTGTCGCGGCTGAAGCCGCTCCCACGACACGCCACGGCAAGGACGCGGCGGACTAACCGCCGCATCCGCGGTGCGTGCCGATCACCAGGCCGTGGCCTGCCGGCCCGCGCAGCCCGCCGGTTCCTCCGCACGCACCGACACCGATACCCTGGACCGATCGGCCGGCGCACGACGATGGCGCAGACCGGGACCCAACCCGAACCTGCAACGAAAAACGCGCCACCGCTGAGCGATGGCGCGTTCGTGTTCGCACGACGGTGGAGCGTGGACTCAGTCGGCCCAGCGCCCCGGGCCGGTGGACTGCGGCAGCACCTGCACCGACAGCGGACGGTCCTTCTCCAGCAGGTTGACCGCATCGCTCAGGATCGACGCCGATTCGCGCAGCAGCGGGTCCGGGCGCTTGTCGACCAGCTTCTCGCGTGCGGCATCCTTGACGATGTCGCGCTCGTTGCCGGTCAGGCCGTCGTCGCTGCTGTCGTCGGCGAGCGGATCCAGCGGCAGGCCGAGCTGCTTGCGGATCTCCTGGCGCTGCTTGCGCTGCGCGTCCTGCTTCTCACGCTCGGCGCGGCGCTCGGCCTCGTTGAGCACCACATACTTCTTCGCCGCCTCGGTGCGGAACTGGCGCACGTCCTCTTCCCACCACTGGAATTCCTTGTCGTTGGCGATGCGCGTGGTGTGCAGCGCCTCCAGCTTGGGCAGCAGCGGCGCGAAATTGCCGTACTGGGTGTGCGGCACCGCGGCGATGCGGCTCCACGGCAGGGCATTGTCGTAGGTGCTTTCGCCGAACTCGGTGGCATCGACGCTGGCCGGGAAGGCGATGTCCGGCACCACGCCCTTGTGCTGGGTGCTGCTGCCGCTGACGCGGAAGAACTGGGCGATGGTCAGCTTGACCTGGCCGAAGCGGTCGGTCTCGTTGGCTGGCCAGCGGTCCAGGTCGACGATGTTCTGCACCGTGCCCTTGCCGAAGCTGGTCTCGCCGATGATCAGGCCGCGACCGTAATCCTGGATGGCGCCGGCGAAGATCTCCGACGCCGAGGCCGAACCGCGGTTGATCAGCACCGCCAGCGGGCCGTCCCAGGCCACGGCCGGATTCTGGTCGCTGTTGACGGTGACGCGGCCGCCGGATTCGCGCACCTGCACCACCGGACCCTGCTCGATGAACAGGCCGGTCAGCTCGATCGCCTCATCCAGCGAACCGCCGCCGTTGTTGCGCAGGTCCAGCACCACGCCGTCGACCTTGTCGGTCTTGAACCCGGCCAGCAGCTTGGCCACGTCGCGGGTCGCCGAGGCATAGTCCTTGGCGTTGCGACGGCGGCCTTCGAAGTCCTGGTAGAACGCCGGCAGCTTGATCACGCCGATGCGCCGCGCTGGCTCGCCGTCCTTCGCCGGCAATTCGATGGTCTCGCCCTTGGCGGCCTGTTCGGCCAGGCGCACCTTCTGCCGGGTCAGCAGCACCTGGCGGTGCTTGCCGTCCACGCCGGCCTCGGCCGGGATGTATTCCAGGCGCACCTGGGTGTCCTTGTCGCCGCGGATCTTGGCGACGACGTCGTCGATGCGCCAGCCGATCACGTCCTCGACCGGGCCGCTCTTGCCCTGGCCGACGCCGACGATGCGGTCGCCCGGCTTGAGCGTGCCGTCCAGCGCCGCCGGACCGCCCGGGATCACCTCGCGGATCACCACCAGGTCGTCCTGCTTCTGCAGCTGCGCACCGATGCCTTCCAGCGACAGCGACATCTGCTGGTTGAAGTTCTCGGCGGTGCGCGGAGTGAAGTAGTCGGTGTGCGGATCGACCGTGTTGGTGTAGGCGTTCATGAAGAACTGGAACACGTCCTCGCTCTTCAGTTCCTTCACCGAGTCGTCGAGGTTGGCGTAGCGCTTGTCCAGGGTCTTGCGGATGTCTTCCGGCTTCTTGCCGGCGAGCTTGAGCCGCAGCCAGTCGTTCATCACCGACTTGCGCCACAGCGCATCCAGCTCCTGGTCGTCCTTGGCCCACGGCGCGTTCTTGCGGTCGTACTCGAACTTCTCGTCGCCGTCGAAGTTGAAGTCCTGCTTGAGCAGCTTGCGCGCGTAGGCGATGCGCTCGTCCACCCGCTGCCGATACACGGCGAAGATCTGGAACGCCGGTTCCAGCTGGCCGGAGGCGATGTTGGCGCCGAGGTTGTTCTGGAAGCTGGCGAACTTGTCGACGTCGGCCTGGGTGAAGAACTGCTTGCTGCCGTCGAGGGTCTCCAGGTACTTCTTGAAGACCTCCTTGGAGGTCGCCTCGTCGAGGGCACGCGGCCGGTAGGCGTAGCGGCTGTCGGACAGCAGGCCGTACACCAGCTTGGCGGTGGTGGCCTGGTCGGCGGTGGCAGCGGCCGGCAGTGCGGGCGCATCGGTCCGGGCGAACAGCGCCAGCGGTGCGGTCAGCGCAAACGCCAGCAGGAAGGCGGAAGCTTTGAATTTCATCTGGGGACTCTCGGCACCAGGCCGTCAGGGGGGCAGCACATCGCGTGAGACAACACGACAGTGACGCAAGTTGCAGGCCGTGTCACCTGTTCATGAAGCAGACTAGCGGCCGGCCTGCGCAGAAGTGTGAACGCTGCCGGTGCGAGCCGTGCGGACGGCGGTGCTGCGGCGACGAACGCGCGGTGCCCGCGCGGCAGAGCGCGCGGCGCGCGATCGCGCGGATGCGGCTCAGGCAGCGACGCCAGCGCCGGCCGCCTGGCGATCGGCGTGGTAGGAGGACCGCACCATCGGCCCGGAGGCGACGTGGCTGAAGCCCAGCGCGTTGCCGTACTCCTCCAGCGCCTTGTACTCGTCCGGGGTCCAGTAGCGCATCACCGGGTGGTGATGGGCGGTCGGCTGCAGGTACTGGCCGATGGTGACCATGTCCACGTCGTGCGCACGCAGGTCGCGCAGGGTCGCCTGCACCTGCTCCAGGGTCTCGCCCAGGCCGAGCATGATGCCGGACTTGGTGGCGATGGCCGGGTGCTGCGCCTTGAACTTCTTCAGCAGGGTCAGCGACCACTGGTAGTCGGCGCCGGGACGCACGTTGGGATACAGGTCCGGCACCGTCTCGATGTTGTGGTTGAACACGTCCGGCGGATTGGTCGCCAGGATTTCCAGCGCGCGGTCCATGCGGCCCTTGCCGCGGAAGTCCGGGGTCAGGATCTCGATGCGGGTGGTCGGCGCGGCCGCGCGGATCGCGCCGATGCAGTCGGCGAAATGCTGGGCGCCGCCGTCGCGCAAGTCGTCGCGGTCGACGCTGGTCACCACCACGTATTTCAGGCCCATGTCGGCCACGGTCTGCGCCAGGCTGGCCGGCTCGCCGGCATCCGGCGGCTTGGGCCGGCCGTGGGCGACATCGCAGAACGAGCAGCGCCGGGTGCAGACCTCGCCCAGGATCATGAAGGTGGCGGTGCCGTGGCCGAAGCACTCGTGGATGTTGGGGCAGCTGGCCTCTTCGCAGACGGTGACCAGGCGGTTCTCGCGCAGCTTGGCCTTGAGGTTCTGCACCGCATTGCCGGAGGGAATGCGTACGCGGATCCACGACGGTTTGCGCAGCACCGGCGCGTCGGCGAACTGCACCGGCGAGCGCGCGATCTTGTCGCCGCCCAACTGCTTGACGCCGGTCTGCAGCGGCGCGGACGCGCTATCGCCGGAAAGGACCTGCAAGGGAATGGAGCGTGCGCTGGGCTGGGTCATGGCGTGGTCGGCGGGCAGGCGGTCAGGCCGCGTGCGTGAACGAGAGATCGGGCAAGGCGTCGAGCGGCTGCAGGGTCAGCCCGAACTGGCGCGCCAGTTGGGCCAGCAGGACCGGAGTGACCGCCTGCATGCCGGAGGGACCGCCCAAGTCTAGCACCGCGGTCACCTGCAGGCCCTGGTAGCCGCAGGGATTGATCCGGTGGAACGGCTCCAGGTCCATCGCCACGTTGAACGACAGGCCGTGGAAGGTGCAGCCGCGGCGCACGCGGATGCCGAGCGCGGCGACCTTGGCGCCGCCGACGTAGACGCCCGGCGCGCCCTCGCGGCGCTGGCCGAGGATGTTCCATTCGTCGAGGGTGTCGATGATCGCCTGCTCGATCCGGCACACGTAGTCGCGCACGCCGATGTGCAGCCGGCGCAGGTCCAGCAGCGGGTACACCACCAACTGGCCGGGGCCATGGTAGGTGACCTGCCCGCCGCGATCGACCTGCAGCACCGGAATGTCGCCGGGCGCCAGCACGTGTTCCGGCTTGCCGGCCTGGCCGAGGGTGAACACCGGGTCGTGTTCGACCACCCACAGTTCGTCGGGCGTGGCCTCGTCGCGCGCGTCGGTGAAGCGCTGCATCGCCCGCCACACCGGCTCGTAGGGCTGGCGGCCGAGTTGGCGCACCCGGCACGGCGGCAGTGTCGGTGCCGGCGCCAGCGGCGCGTCCTCGGCTACAGCGTCCACTTCACTTCCGGGTGCTCGCGCAGCGCCTGGTGCGCGGCGTCGTACTGAGCGCGGTCGACGGCGCGAAAGGCGATGCGGACCGACACGTACTTGCCGTTGGACGAATGCTTCCAGCTGATGCGCTCCTCCATCACCTCCACGCCGGCGGCGACGAGCAGGCGCGGCAGTTCGGCCTCCAGGCCGGTGTTGGCGGTACCCATGGCGCTGAGTTCGAACACGCCGGGGAACTGGAAACCGTGATCGGGGTTGTCGGAAGTGATGTCCATGCCCGCATTATCGGGCCGGCGCCGGGCAAACCCAAGGCCGCGCCGGTGGATAGCGAAGCAGCCCTCGGCGCCGGCGCGTCCGAGGCGCCCGGCAGGTCAGGCGCCAATGCCCCTGCGCGCAGGTGCATTGGCTTCCTGCTCGCACGTCGCACTACCGCCTTCACACGGCAAGCGGGCAAATGGGACGGACAAACCCAAGCGGACGAATTTGTCCGCCGACGCGCATACACCTATCCTTGTCGCACGGGCTGCGTTCATGGTCCCTGCTGTTCACCCCTGCCACCGGCGGCGGGCGGGCGGCGCCGTCCCCCTCCTCCGAACAGAGACGCCATTCATGCCGTCATCGCGCCCGCTTCTTCCGCTGGCTGTTGCCCTCGCCCTCATCGCCGCGCCCGCAGCGGCCACCGCGCAATGCCCACGCGACACCCTGGAAGCGACCGCGCCGACGGTCAACTTCCGCGTCGACAACGACCTGTTCGGCGGCGCCGGCCAGGACCAGGGCTATACCAACGGGTTCGGCCTGATCCTGGTCTCGCCGAATCTGCGCGACTACACCGACGACCCCTGCCTGCCGCGGTTGGCGCGGGCGGTGAACCGCTCTCTGACATGGTTGCAGCCGAACAGCGACTTCACCCAGCGCAACATGACCTTCGCGATCGGCCAGGCGCTGTTCACCCCCACCGACAAGACCCGCCGCGACCTGATCGAGGACGATCGTCCCTACGCCGGCCTGTTGCTGATGAACATCGGCTACAACGCGCGCAACGACGAGCGCCTGCGCACCACGCAACTCACCCTAGGCCTGATCGGCCCGTCGGCGCAGGGCAAGCAGGTGCAGGATGCAGTGCACGAACTGCTCGGCGACGCCAAGTTCCAGGGCTGGGACAACCAGTTGCACGACGAACCGGTGTTCCGCGTGCTGCACGAACGCCTGCGCCGCTGGTCCGGCGACGGCAGCCGCGACGGCTGGGGGTGGGACGCGATCAGCCACTGGGGCGGCGCGCTGGGCACACTGGATACCCACGCCAATGCCGGCATGGAACTGCGCCTGGGCTGGAAGCTGCCCGACGATTTCGGCAGTTCGCCGCTGCGCCCCGCCGGCGAAAACGTCGCCCCGCCGGCCAGCAGCGTCGGCAGCGGCTGGTCGGCGCACCTGTTCGTGACCAGCGACGGCCGCTGGGTGCTGCGCGACATCACCCTGGACGGCAACACCTTCCGCGACAGCCACAGCGTGAAGAAGCGCCCCTTCGTCGGCGACGCCGGCATCGGCCTGGCGGTGATGCGCGGCAAATGGAAGTTCGCGCTCGCCCGCTACTGGCGCACCCGCGAGTTCGACCTGCAGCGGCAGACGCCGGTGTTCGGGAGTTTTACGGTGAGCAGGCGGCTTTAACCGCCGGGATTAGGGAGTCGGGATTAGGGATTCGAGGTCTTCGCGAGCGCGCAGTGCCGTAGGAGCGGCTTCAGCCGCGACGCTTTATCGGTAAGGCGTCGCGGCTGAAGCCGCTCCTACGAAGAGCGAGAGGCGGCACGCACGCGCTGTTGCCACCAATCCCGAATCCCCAATCCCCAAGAAAAAAGCCGGCGTCAGCCGGCTTTTTTCGCGAGGAACTTATTCCGATTCCCACCACATCCAGAAGCTGTCCCACAGACGCTTGAAGAAGCCGGCCTCGTCGACCGCCTTCAGCGCCACCAGCGGGGCCTGCGCCACCACCTTGCCGTCCAGGGTCACCTTGACCATGCCGATCGCCTGGCCCTGCTTGATCGGGGCCTCCAGGGTCTTGGGCACTTCGATCGAGGGCTTCAGTTCGTTGTAGCGGCCACGCGGCACGCTGACCAGCAGCGGCTGCGCCACGCCCAGCAGCACCTGCTTCTCGGTGCCCTTCCACACGCGCTGCTGCGCGACCTGCTTGCCCGGCTCGTACAGGCTGTGGGTCTCGAAGAAGCGGAAGCCCCAGTTCAGCAGCGCCAGGCTGTCCTCGGCGCGCTGCTTCTCGGAGCTGTCGCCCATCACCACCGCGATCAGGCGCTGGTCGCCGCGCTTGGCCGAGCTGAGCAGGCAGTAGCCGGCTTCGGAGGTGTGGCCGGTCTTGATGCCGTCCACGCTGGGGTCGCGCCACAGCAGCAGGTTGCGGTTCGGCTGGGTGATGTCGCCGACGCGGAATTCCTTGATCTTGTTGTACGCGTAGGTTTCCGGGTAGTCGCGCACCATCGCCCGGCCCAGCAGCGCCAGATCGTAGGCGGTGGTGTAGTGGCCTTCGGCCGACAGGCCGTGGGCGTTGACGAAGTGCGAACCGGTCATGCCGATCTTCTTCGCGTACTCGTTCATCAGCGACGCGAAGGCTTCCTCGCTGCCGGCGGTATGTTCGGCCAGCGCGATCGCCGCGTCGTTGCCGGACTGGATCGCCATGCCCTTTTCCATGTCTTCCAGGCGCGCGGTCTTGTTGACCGGGAAGCCGCTGTAGCTGCCGTCGGTGCCGGCGCCACCCTCGCGCCAGGCGCGCTCGCTGAGCATGACCTGGTCGTCGCGGGTGATCTTGCCCAGCTTCAGTTCGGCCGCGATCACGTACGAGGTCATCACCTTGGTGATGCTGGCCGGGGCCACGCGTTCGTGTTCGTTCTCGCCGGCCAGCACCTGGCCGGTGGCGTAATCCATCAGCACCCAGGACTTGGAGACGGCCGGCTTCGGCGCGGGCGGGATCGCCACGGTGGCCGGAGCGGCGGCAGCGGCGGCCGGCGGCGCGGGAACCGGACCGGGCGTCTGCGCGGAAACCAGGCCGACGGCGAACGTGGCCACGGCAGCGACGGCGAAGCGGAATTTCATCTAAAACGACTCCTGGCGGGCCCGAAGGCCGATGGAAAACGCGACATTGTAGGCCGAGCCGGCGCCCGGGCAGACGCACACACGCTGCCGCCACGACCCGGCGTTAAGCCATCGGCATGGCCGCACGCCCGCAGCCGCGGGCGCGACGCCTCAATCCTTGACGATCTGCGGCCGGCCGAAGCCCAGGCCGGCGATGCGCGCGGCCAGTTCCGCGGCGCGACCATGGTCCTCGGCGGCCACCCGCAGCCGCCACAGGGTCCGGCCACCGGAGACGATATCGCTGACGCTGGCGCCGACGATGCCGGCCGAGGCCAGTTGCGACAGCGCGCGGTTGGCGTTCTCGCGGCTGGCGAAGCTGGCCACCTGCAGCAGGATACCGAGCGGCCCGCGCGCGCTGTCGGCCTCGGCGCGCGGAGCGACTGTGGCGACCGCCCTGGGCGGCGTTGCCGGCGTCGCCACCGCAACGCTCGGCGCGGCCACGGCGGCTGCAGGTGCGGCAGTGGGCGTGGCGGTCGCGGTGCCGCGTGAGCCGCGCCCCGGCGTGCTCGCCGCGGCCACGCTGGGGGCGGGCGTGCCCGGCTTGCCGGTGGCCACGCGCACGCCGCGCGACTTCATCCAGGCGTCGAAGCGGTCGGCGTCGCCGACCCGGCCCGGCGCGTCCTGGACGCGATAGCGCCACCGCTCGCCTTCCGGCAGCGCCGCGGCCGTGGCCGTCGCCGCTGCCGCGGTGGGCGCGGCGACCGCGGACGTGGCGGCACGCGCCGGCACGGTCGTGGCAGCGGCCACCGTGGTGCCGGCCGATCCGGCCGACTTCGCCGGCAGGGCCTTCACCAAATCGTCCATCTGCGCCGCGCGCCGCACCGCGGCGGGATCGCGCGTGACGGTATCGCTACGCGCGCTGGCCAGCAGCGTCGCCGGCGCACGGCCGGTGCGGCGCCGCGCCAGCAGGTCGCCGTTGTCGGCCGGGGTCAGTCCGCGCACTTCCACGCGGCCGGTGCCCTTGCCGGTGATGCCGAGCTTGACCGCGGCCGCGTAGCTCAGGTCGATCAGCCGGTCGTCGTGGAACGGGCCGCGGTCGTTGATCCGCACCACCACCGATTCGCCGTTGTCCAGGTTGGTGACCAGGGCAAAGCTGGGCAGCGGCAGGGTCTTGTGCGCGGCGGTGAACGCGTACATGTCGTAGACCTCGCGGTTGGAGGTCAGCCGGCCATGGAACTTGCTGCCGTAGTACGAGGCGGTGCCACGCTCGACGTAGCTGTGCGGATCGTCGATGACCACGTACTCGCGGCCCAGCACCATGTACGGGGAGCGGTTGCCGATCGCCGACCGCGGCTCGTCGGTGACCAGCGGCTCGGGGATGCAGGCGACGTTGGGCACGTAGTCCGGGGTGGTGTCGCGCACGCCGGGCGCGTACAGGCCGCCGGCGGTGTAGTTGCCGCGCTTGGACGGGTCTTCCTTGGCCGGCGCGTAGGGCGAGGTCGAGGGGCAGCCGGTGGCGACGTGCGCCGGGCCCTTGCCCTCGACCCGGATGCCGGGCCCGGCGCCGCCGGCGGTCTTCTTCGGGGCGCTGCTGCAGGCGGCCAGCGCCAGCACAGCGACGACGGGAGCGATCCGGAGCAGCGCGTTCGGGTTCATGCCGGTGGTAACTCCTTGCCGGCGATGGCCTGGGACAGTTGGTACACGGCCATCGCGTACATCTTGGAATTGTTGTAGCGGGTGATCGCGTAGTAGTTCTGGAAGCCCAGCCAGTACTGCTTGCCGGCGCTGCCGTCGAGCGCGATCGGGGTGGCGGTGGCGCCAGCCGGTACCGGCACGGTCGGCGTGTAGCCGCGCGCGGCCAGGTCGGCCAGGGTGTAGGTCGGCGTCCAGTCGGTCGGATTGAATTCCTCGGCACCGGGACGCAGCGTGGCCGGCACCGCGACCAGCCCGTCGCGCACCCAGCCGCCCTTCTTGACGAAGTAGTTGGCGATGGACGAGAACGCGTCGTCGTAGTCGGTGAACAGGTTGCGCTTGCCGTCGCCGTCGCCGTCCACCGCGAACTGGCGGTAGCTGGAGGGCATGAACTGGCCCAGGCCCATCGCGCCGGCATAGCTGCCGATCAGCGTGGTGATGTCCAGGTTCTCCTCGCGCGCCAGCGCGAACAGCTGGCCGAGCTCATCGCGGAAGAACAGCTCGCGGCGCACTTCGCGCTCGAGCTTGGCCGGATCGCCGCTGCGCGGATAGCGGAACGCCAGCGTGTACAGCGCGTCCAGCACGCGATAGGAACCGGCGTTCTTGCCGTAGCTGGTCTCCACGCCGATGATCGCGACGATGGTCTCGGCCGGCACGCCGGTGCGCGCCTGCACCCGCTGCAGTTCGTCGCGGTGCGTGGCCAGGAACGCGCGGCCGCCGTCGATGCGCGCCTGGCTGATGAACATCGGCCGGTACTCGCTCCACGGCTTGACCCGCTCGGCCGGGCGCGACATCGCCGCGACGATCGCATCCTTGAACTGCGCCTGCGCCAGGGTCGCCTCGATCTGCGCCGGATCGATGCCGTACTTGGCCGCGGTGTCGCGGACGAAGTTGGCGCGGGCGACCTCGAACGGCACCGGGGTCAGGTCCACCGGCGGCGCCTGCACCGCCTCGGGCGCGGCTTCGACCGGCGGTGCCGGGCGTGGGGCCGGCGGCGGCGCGCTGGCCTGCGGCGGCGAAGGCGGCGCCTTGGGCTGGGTCGCGCATGCGACCAGGCCAAGCGTGAGCAGGCAAATCAGCGAGCGTCGGATCATGCCGGCAGACTACCAGATTCAAGATGAATTTCTACCAATAACGCCATGAAACAAAAGAAGTTTGCTCCAGGTCAAGTGCGCCTGCAGCATTCTCTCCCTGGGGCTCCCTGCACTTCCGGGGTTGCCGCTGCCGCAACGTGAGACGCCGGCCCGGAGCGCCCGTCCGCGCGGCGCAAGATTCTCCGCGTGATAGCGCTCTCGCAACGAGCGGACGGCAGGCCGCGCAACGGAGCGCGCGAGCAGCATGGGCATGGACCGCCCTCGCCGCGCATTCGCCCCTGGTCGCGTCTCGCACAACCAGCCGGGACTCACGAGGTGTAGAGCGCAGCGGGCTACAGCGCCGGAAACACCGGCGCATGCGCGCAGGCCGGGACCGAGCCTGCGAGCGTGGTCGCGTAAGTGGCGGCCGCGCTACTGTCCTCGCCCGGTTGCAGGTTGGACTGGTCCACGCCGATGCGCGCGTTGCTGGCATGCAGGGCGGTGACGTCGGCGGCCACGTGCGCCAGCACCAGGTCCAGCGGCGTCGCGGCGCTGTAGCCCTGCACCGTGCTGCCCTTGCCGGCGGGTGTGTCCTGCGCGCGCAATCCATCGACCACGATGCCGGTGAAGCTGGGCACGCTGTCGCTTTTGCTGCCGCCGTGGTCGTGGCCGTACAGCGGCGTGATCACCAGCGGCCTGGCCACGCCGAACAGGCAGGTGTTGCGGTAGAGCACGTCGCGCACCGGGCCGCCCTTGCCCAGGCCGGTCTTGATGCGCAGGCCGTAGTTGTCGGTGGCGACGATGCCGTCGGCGTCGTGGCCGACCACGCTGTTGCCGTCCACCAGCACGTTGCCGACGCCGTACATCACCTCGCTGCCGATGGAGATGCCGTGGGTGCCGTAGAAGCGCGAGTCGCGCACGGTGATGTCGGCCGAACGCGCCGCGCTGGTCTTGATCGCGACGCCGTCGTCGCCGGCCATCACGTCGTTGTCGGCCAGGGTCGCGTTGCGCACGCTGTCCAGATCCAGGCCGTCGGTGTTGGGGCTGTTGGCCGGCGCCCTGACCCGCACGCCCCACACGGTGACGCCGTCGCCGCCGTGCACGAACAGGTGGAAGTACGGCGCGTCGAGCAGGTTGAGGTGGTAGAGCTGCAGATCGGCGACGTCCTGGGCGCGGATCAGGTCGGGGGCGTTCTGGGTCAGGCCGGCGGCCTTGGCGCTGCGCGCGAACTGCCACCAGCTGTCGCTGCCGCCGAGCATCGGCAGGTCGCCGCGGCCGTCGATGCTGCCCTGGTGGCCGGCGGCGTCGCGCACGCCCATCACGCCCAGGGCGCGCCCCTGCAGCGTGATCAGCGCGCGGCAGCTGCCGCTGCGCGTCGCCGCCTGGCCGCAGGCGCTGCGGCCGGGCACCTGGTAGTCGGCGGGCTGGCGCGAGGCGAACAGGGTCACGCCGCTGTCGATCGCCAGCGTGGTGTTGCTGCGCATCGTCAACGGCCCGCTGAGGAAGGCCGTGCCGCGGCCGGCGCGCAGCAGCACCATGCCGTGCGCGCCGTCGGCGCAGCGGTCGAGCGCGGCCTGGATGCGCGCGGTGTCCGGTGGGTTGCGTTCCTGCGCATCGGCGAAGCGGCGTTGCTGTGCCTGCAAGCTCGCGTCCAGGGTCATGCACAGCGGCGGCAGGCGCGGTTCGACGACACGGCGGGAATCGCCGGTCGCCGCCCTACTGCCGCACGCAGCGGCGGCGAGCAGGCCGCCGAGCAGCAGCGCCGCGCGCATGGGTGAGGTCATTGCCGGAGTGCGCCCTGCGCTGGCTGCGGCGTGGCCGAGGGCGACGCTGCGGCCGGCGCGGGGTGCGGCGGCGTTCGCAATTCGGCGATGGGCTGCGCATCGGCGGACAGTTGTTGCCAGCGGTCGTCGACGATCGTCGCCAGCCCGGCCGGGTGCTGGTCGAAATGGTGACCGCCGTGCAACACCACCACCTCCGCGCCGCGTGCGCGCAGTTGCGGGCAGAGTGTGTCGGTTTCCTTGTCGCCGTACACGCACAGCAATTGCGCCGGGGCGATGCGCGCCAGTTCCGGCAGCACCGGCAGCGCGTCGTCGGCGTCGCCGAGATTGAGCCAGCCGCGCACGCGGATCTGGAAATCGGCCTTGTGCTCCAGGCCCAGCAATGCGACCAAGCCGACCTGCTCGCGCTGCGCCGGCGGCAGCCGGTTGACCATGAACGGCAGCGTGGTGGCGCCGAAGGAATAGCCGACCAGCAGGATCTTCTGCGGCCGCCAGCGCTGCTGGTAATAGGCGATGACCCGGCTCAGGTCGGCGCTGGCCCGCGCCGGCGGCTTGGCCCGCCAGAAGTAGCGCAGGCTGTCCCAGCCGACCACGGCGACGCCGCGGCGCTGCAAGGCCTCGGCCATGCCCTTGTCGATGTCGCGCCAGCCGCCGTCGCCGGACAGCACGATGGCCAGCGGCGCGCCCGGGATGTTCGACGGCAGTTCGGTCAGCGGCAGGTCGTCCAACGCGCCGCCGCGGCCGCGCGCATGCAGGTGCGCGGCGACCCGTGCCGCCAGCGCGGCATCCACGCCGCCGTCGGCCGGCGCCGCCACGGTGTCGACGAAGCCCTGCGCCGGGGTGGCGGCGGCAGTGCCGGCGCAGACCTCGGTCGGCGCCGGCGCCACGCCGATGGCGCCGCCCAGGGTCGCGGTGGGCGCGGCCCCGACGATGCGCCCGGCCAGCGTGGCGGCCGTACCGGTGCCGGCCAGCAACGGCAGGTAGTAGTTGTCGCCGTGCAACTGCCGCTGCAGCCGCCGGCTCAACTGCTCGGCGTCGTGCCAGGCCTTGTCGCACCCGTGGCCGCCACGGCGCAGGTGCTTGAGATAGCGCTGGCCGTCGACCACCGCGACCAGCGCGCCGCTGGCGGCGATGCGCTGCGCAGCGGCCTGCCGCTGCGCCGGGCTGCCGCTGGCCAGCAGGATCACCAGGCCCTGCGGCGCGCCCTGCGGATGCACCAGGGTCGCGCGGCCATAGCCGCGGGCATGCAGCGCCCCCGGCGGAAAGTAATAGCGCAGCAGTGCGTAGCCGCTCAGGCCCAGCACCACGCTCGTCAACAGCAACACGCGCAGGAATTTCATCGACACGCATCCATCTCGGCCAGCGCCGAGCATCGGGACAACCACGGGAACGGCGAGGGAGCGGCGGACGACGCGGACGGACGGGCCGGGGCCCGGATCGGCGGATGCGCTGCGTGGGTGCCTCGGCGATGTGGGCTGGGATGGATGCGCGGGGTCGCACCTGCCTACCCGGAAGTTCCTGCACGCGTGTGGGCCGGGGGGAGCGGCGCGCGTCACGTGGCATCGGCGCGCATTGTGCGCAAGCGCGACACGCGCCGCAATCATGCGGCAACCTGCCTCGAGGGTGCGGTTAAGCCAGCGCGCGCCGCCGCCGTACCGCTGGCTCAGTACCCGTGCACCGGACGGTGCGCCTTCACCGCCATCACCAGGCCCAGCCCGGCCAGCAGCGACACCGCCGAGGTGCCGCCGTAGCTCATCAGCGGCATCGGCACGCCGACCACCGGCAGCAGCCCGGAGATCATGCCGCCGTTGACCAGCACGTAGACGAAGAACGCCAGGCCGGTGGCGCCGGCCAGCAGCCGCGAGAAGGTATCCCGCGCCTGCGAGGCGATCCACAGGCAACGCCCGATCACAATCAGGTACAGGGTCAGCACCGTGGCCACGCCGATCCAGCCGAACTCCTCGCTGAGCACGGAGAAGGCGAAGTCGGTGGTCTGCTCGGGAATGAAGTTCAGGTGCGACTGCGAGCCCAGGCCCCAGCCCTTGCCGTGCAGGCCGCCGGAGCCGATCGCGATCTTGGACTGGATGATGTTCCAGCCGGCGCCGAGCGCATCGTTCTCCGGGTTGAGGAACATCATGATGCGGTCCTTCTGGTAGGGCCGCAGCAGCCACAGCCAGGCCACCGGCGCGGCCGCGGCGACGCCGCCGACAGCGATGCCCACCCACCACCACGGCAAACCGGCCAGCAGCAGCACGAAGCCGCCGCTGGCGGCGATCAGCACGCCGGTGCCGAAGTCCGGCTGCAGCATGATCAAGGCCGTGGGAATGCCGATGATGACCGCGCTGACCAGCACCGTGGGGATGCGCGGCGGCAGCGGCATGCGGTGCAGGTACCAGGCCACCATCATCGGCATGCTGATCTTCAGCAACTCGGCCGGCTGCAGGTAGAACACCTTCAGGTCCAGCCACTGCCGCCCGTACTTGCCGGTGCCGAGCACGAACACCGCCAGCAGCGGCAGCATCGACAGCGCGTAGATCAGCGGGGTCCAGGCGCGCAGACGCAACGCCGACACCCGCGACAGGCTCCACATCGCCGCCGCGCCGATCGCGAAACGCGCGCCCTGCGCCATCACCAGGTGCATGCCGCCGGCGCTCTTGAGCACCGCCAGCCCCATCGCCATCAGCGCGCCCAGCGCCAGGCACAGCGGCCAGTCCAGGGTCCGGGTGAAGCGGCCGCCGATCTCGACCAGCCAGCGCAGGAAATCCTTCATCGCTCGTCCGGAATCTCGTCGGGGATCGGTGGCGGCGCGGACGGCAGCGGCACCGCCGCGGCATCCACCTCGGCCTGGCCGATCAGCACCGGGCGTTCGCCGGCGGCCAGCGCCACCGCATCGGCGGCGGCGCGCGAGCCTGGATCCTCGGCGTAGTACAGGTGGCTGCCGAACGCGGTGGCGCCGCGCAGGCTGTCCAGCGGCTCGACCCCGGGCGGCAGCCGGCCGAGCAACCAGGCATCGAAGATCCTGCGCGCGATCGGCGCGGCGGTGCTGGCGCCGTAGCCGCCGCCCTCCACCGCGATCGCCAGGGCGATGGTCGGCCGCTCGGCCGGCGCGAAACCCTCGAACAGCGAACGGTGGCGCAGGTGCATCGGCAGGCTGCGCGGATCGACCGCGGCGATGCCCTTGCGGCTGACCACCTGCGCGGTGCCGGTCTTGCCGGCCATCTGATACGGCGCACCGACGGTGATGGAATAGCCGCTGCCGCCCGGGCGCATGGTGTCCATCATGCCTTCGCGCACCGCCTGCAGATTGCTGGGGTTGTCGCTGATCGGCTTGCTCGTGCCCGGCTGCACCGGCGCCCACGGCTGGTCGAAGGCCTGGCGCGTGGCCATCACCAGGTGCGGCGTGCGCAACTGCCCATCGGCGATGCCGGCGACCCCGCGCACCAGTTGCAGCGGCGTCACCTTCCAGTCGCCCTGGCCGATGGCGATGTTGACCGTGTCGCCGGGGTACCAGGCTTCCTTGCGGCTCTTGGCCTTGTACGCCGGCGACGGCACGATGCCGCCGGTCTCGCCGACCAGGTCGATGCCGGTGGGCACGCCGAAGCCGTAGCGGGTCATGTACTGGTCGACCTTGGTGATGCCCATGTCGATGGCCAGCTTGTAGTAGTAGGTGTTCACCGATTGCGCGATGGACTTGCGCAGGTCGGTCCAGCCGTGGCCGCCGCGGTGCGAGTCGCCCCAGCCGCGGCTGACCCCGGGCAGGTAGAACATGCCGGTGGAGAGGATCTTGTCCTCCGGGCGGCGGGTGCCGCTGTCCAGGCCGGCCAGGCCCATGAACGGCTTGATGGTGGAGCCGGGCGCCACGCCGCCCAGCACCAGGCGGTTGAACTGCGGCCGCGACGGGTCGCTGTTGAGCGCCTGGAAATCGGCGTGGGAGATGCCGTTGACGAACAGGTTGGGGTCGTAGGACGGCAGGCTGACCATGGCCAGGATCTCGCCGGTGCGCGGATCGATGGCGATGGCCGAGCCCTGGTAGTCGCCGAACGCGGCGACCATGGCGCGCTGCAGGTCGGCGTCGATGGACAGGCGCAGGTCGGCGCCGGACTGCGCCGGCACCCGGCCGACGGTGCGGATCGCGCGGCCCTGCACGTTGGTCTCGACCTGCTCGTAGCCGACCTTGCCGCGCAGTTCCTCCTCGTAATAGCGCTCCAGCCCGGACTTGCCGATGTGGGTCAGCGCGGCGTTGCCCTCGCCCAGCGCCTCCAGGTCCTTCTCGTCGATGCGGCCGACGTAGCCGATGACGTGCGCGAACAGGTCGCCGTAGGGATAGTGCCGGGTCAGGTAGGGCTCCAGCTCCACGCCCGGGAAGCGCCAGCGGTCCACCGCGAAGCGCGCCCGCTCCTCCTCGCTGACGCGCAGCTTCAGGGTGATCGGGCGGAAGCTGCGGCTAGCCTTGCGCGCGGCCTGGAAGCGCTCGATGTCTTCCGGCGACAACGCGATGACCTTGCCCAGCTCGGCCAGCAGCGCGTCCATGTCGGCGACCTTGTCCGGGGTCACGTCGAGCCGGAACGCGGGGACGTTCTCGGCCAGCAGGCGGCCGTTGCGGTCGTAGATCATGCCCCGCCCGGGCACCACCGGCCGCGGCTTGATGCGGTTGGCGTCGGAGCGGGTGGCGTAGACGTCGTGGTCCAGCACCTGCAGCTTGAAGTACCAGCCGCCCAGGCCCAGCAACGCCACCAGCACGCCGAGAAAGCCCAGCGCCGCGCGCCGCCGGAACTGCTCGGCCTCGGCGTGCGGGTTCTTCTGCGCGCGGCGCGGATGCAGGGCCATGCTATTTGCTCCGCCGGCCCAGCCGCAGCGCGTCCAGCAGCACGAACAGCGGCGGCCACAGCGCCATGCCCAGCAGCGGCGCCCACCAGTAGTTCCACGGCAGCGTCGGCTCGCCGACCGCCAGGTGCACCGCCGCGGCGACGATGCGGTCGTTGACCAGCAGGCCGCCGATCGCCAGCGCCTGCTGCGACATCGGGAAGAAGCGGATGCGCGCGCGGAAGCGCTGCAGGATGAAGCTCAGGATCACCAGCCGCAGCGCCTGCTCGCCCAGCACCCCGCCGTACAGCAGATCGGCCAGCACCCCGACCGCGAAGGCGAAGCCCAGCCCGACCTTGTCCGGCGTCTCGATCACCCAGTACGCCACCACCAGCGCCAGCCAGTACGGCCGCAGCGGCTGCACCACCAGCGGCAACGGCATCAACCCCAGCAACAGCGCCACGATCACGCTGACCGGAAGCACCCAGCCTTTGCTGCGCAGGCGGCTCATGGCTGCGACTCCGCTGGAGCCGCAGTCGGGACCCGGGACCCGGGACCCGGGACCCGGGAAGAAGCCGCGGGCTGCGAGTTGGTCGCCGGGGCTGCCGAAGCGTCGATCTGGGGCGTACCGCTCTGCGTCGGAGGCGCTGCAGCAGGCCGGGCGCCGTCTGAGCGCGCAGGCGACGCAGCCGTGGACGCCGCCACGCCACCAGCGCCCTGCATCGGCTTTTGCTCGTCCCCGGGCCCCGGGTCCCGGGCCCCGGGTCCCGGCTTCAACAACAACACATCCCGCCCGCGGTCCAGCTTCGCCGCCGGCTTCAGTTCGCCGACCAGGAAGGCATGGGTGTCGTCCGGGCGCAAGGCGGAGATGGTGCCGACCGGGAAGCCGGCCGGGAAGCGGCCGCCCAGGCCGGAGGTGACGATCTCGTCGCCCACCTCGACCCCGGCGCTGAGCGGGATATCGCGCAGCTCCAGGCTGCCGCCGCGGCCGTAGACGATCAGGCGCACGCCGTTGCGCGCCACCGTCACCGGCACCGCGTGGTCGGGATCGGTCAGCAGCAGCACGGTGGAATGCAGCGGGGTCACCGCGATCACCTGGCCCATCAGGCCGCCGGCGTCGATCACCGCCTGGCCGACGTGCACGCCGTCGCGACTGCCGGCGTCGAGCACCAGCCGCTGCCGGGTCGGGTCCAGGTCGATGTCCAGGATCGGCGCCAACTGCACGTCCAGGCCGCGGCGCTCGGCCACGCCCAGCAGTTCGCGCAGCTGCGCGTTGTCCAGCGCCGCGGTCTGCAGCCGGGTCAGGCGCGCCTTGGCGATCAGCAGTTCGTTGCGCAACGCGCGGTTTTCCTTGACCAACTGCGCGTGACTGGCCGCGTTCTCCTGCACCTGGGTGCCCAGCCGCCCGGGCAGGCCGGCCAGCGCCCAGATCGGCTGCACCAGCACCGTGGCCTGGCTACGCAGGCGAGCCAGCCAGTCGGCCTGCGCATCGAGCACGATCAGCACCAGCGCCAGCGCCAGGTAGACCAGCAGGCGCGGCGTGCTGGCGGATTCGCCGGGGCGGGCGGTGACGGGAGGACCGGCGTAAGGAGGCACGGTTAAAGCCGGAATTGGGGAATCGGGAGTGGGGAATCGAAAAGCAATGGCGCACTCCCGGCGCGATCAGGCCGGGGCGCGAGCAGGCGAGTGGAGACGGAGCCGGCGCTGCGGAGGCGGAGGGGCCATTCTATTCCCCGGTCCCGATTCCCCATTCCCGGCCTCACGCTCACTCCGGTGCGAAGAACTCGTTGCCGTGCATGTCCACCAGCTCCAGCGCACGGCCGCCGCCGCGGGCCACGCAGGTCAGCGGATCGTCGGCGACCTGCACGTGCAGGCCGGTTTCCTCGGAGATCAGCCGGTCCAGGTCGCGCAGCAGCGCGCCGCCGCCGGTCAGCACGATGCCGCGCTCGGCGACGTCGGCGCACAGTTCCGGCGGGGTCTGCTCCAGCGCCAGCTTGACCGCCGAGACGATGCCCGACAGCGGCTCGTGCAGCGCTTCCAGCACTTCGTTGGAGTTGATCTTGATCATCTTCGGCACGCCCTCGGCGAGGTTGCGGCCGGAGATCTCCATCTCCTGCACCACCGCCTGCGGGTAGGCGCAGCCGATCTCCAGCTTGATCCGCTCGGCCGTGGCCTCGCCGATCAGCATGCCGTGGTTGCGGCGCACGTAGTTGGTGATCGACTCGTCGAAGCGGTCGCCGCCGATGCGCACCGACTGCGAATAGACGATGCCGTTCAGCGAAATGACCGCCACCTCGGTGGTGCCGCCGCCGATGTCGATGACCATCGAGCCGCGCGCCTCGGTCACCGGCATGCCGGCGCCGATCGCCGCGGCCATCGGTTCCTCGATCAGGTACACGTCGCGGGCGCCGGCCTCCTCGGCCGATTCCTTGATCGCGCGGCGCTCCACCTGGGTGGAACCGGCCGGCACGCACACCAGCACGCGCGGGCTGGGGCGCAGGAAGCGCGACTTGTGCACCTTCTTGATGAAATGCTTCAGCATCGCCTCGGTGTAGGTGAAGTCGGCGATGACGCCGTCCTTCATCGGGCGGATGGTGGTGATGTGGCCCGGCGTGCGGCCGAGCATCTGCTTGGCCTCCGCGCCCACCGCGGCCACCGAGCGGGTGCCGCCGATCGCCCGGTCCTGGCGCACCGCCACCACCGACGGTTCGTTCAGCACGATGCCCTGGCCACGCACGTAGATGAGGGTGTTGGCCGTGCCCAGATCGATGGACAGGTCGTTGGAGAACATGCCGCGGAGTTTCTTGAACATCGGGGGATTGGGTCCTGGGGCGCGCGCCGTCGCCAGAATGGCGAAAAAATGGGCAGAAAACGAAGTCCGCTAGCCTAGCAATCCGCCTGGGTGCGGGCAAGGAAAATTCTCGCTAAAACCGCGCGTTGCGCGGCATTGCCGGGACCGCCGCGGATCGTGGTTCTGGCCCTGCCGGGCCGCAGCCGTTACCCTTTGCGCCGCGGCGACCCCGCCCCTCGCCCGCCTGAATGCGGGCTCATCCCTCCGCCAAGGCCTGCCCGATGTCTGCACTGATCTGTGGTTCTCTCGCTTACGACACCATCATGGTGTTCCCGGACCAGTTCAAGAACCACATCCTGCCGGACAAGGTGCACATCCTGAACGTGTCGTTCCTGGTGCCGCGGATGCGCCGCGAATTCGGCGGCTGCGCCGGCAACATCGCCTACAACCTGCACCTGCTGGGCGGCCACCCGATCCCGATGGGCACCGTGGGCCAGGACTTCGGCCCGTACCGCGAGCATTTCCAGGCACTGGGCATCGACCTGTCGCGGGTCAAGGTGATTGAGGAACTGTTCACCCCGCAGGCGTTCATCACCACCGACCACGACAACAACCAGATCACCGCCTTCCACCCCGGGGCGATGATGCGCAGCTACGAGAACCACGTGAAGGACGTGCCGGGCGTGACCCTGGGCCTGGTCGGCCCGGACGGACGCGAGGGCATGATCCAGAACGCCGAGGAATTCAGCGCCGGCGGCGTGCCGTTCATCTTCGACCCCGGCCAGGCCATGCCGCTGTTCAACGGCCCGGAGCTGCGGCAGTTCATCGAGCAGGCCGACTACGTGGTGGTCAACGACTACGAGTCCAACCTGCTGCAGGAGCGCACCGGCTGGGACGAGAAGGACATCGTCTCGCGCGTGCAGGCCTACATCACCACCCAGGGCCCGAAGGGCGCGCTGGTGCACACTCCCGAGAAGACCTACGACATCCCGCCGGCGCACGAGCGCCGCGTGGTCGACCCCACCGGCTGCGGCGACGCCTTCCGCGCCGGCCTGATCTTCGGCATCCAGCGCGGCTGCGACTGGCTGACCATCGGCCGCATGGGCAACCTGATGGGCGCGCTGAAGGTCGAGCACCCGGGCACGCAGAACCAGCGCTTCGACTTCGACGAGTTCAACGACCAGTTCAAGCAGCAGTTCGGCTACGCGTTGTAAGGCTGGGATGATCAGCCATTCGGCTGCTGAAAAGCCGGGAATCGGGATTGGGGTTTCGCCAAAGCGGAATCCGGCGTCTTGAAGCCACGAAGAACCGCGCGACCGCGCGGTTTTTTCGTTCTGGCCGCAGAGCGGAACAGGATCGGCACCAGGTAGCCGCTCTTACCAATCCCCAATCCCCAATCCCCAATCCCGATTCCCCAATCCCCGCTTTTGCTGCACTGCGGTTTGAGCGCGGCACCCGATTGTGCGTCACTGGCGGCCTGATCCGGGGTCGGATCGAGGGGCGCCACGTGTCGGAGTTGACTGTAGCCAACCTCCCGCAGGCCGCGGCCTTGGCGCCATCGGCCGCCGAGGCCGAGTCCGCCTTGCTGGCGCGGATGCGCCGGTTCCGCCAGATCGATCCGTTGCCGCCTGCCCTGGCGCGCTCCTGGCGGCGCTGCCTCGACGACTACGGCCTGGACCCGGACACCCATCCCTCGCCGATGGTCCACGACAATGGCCAGCTGCGCGAGCGCCAGCAGCGGCTGGAGGCGCTGCTGCGCATCGCCAAGGTGGAGATGGAGAATCTCTACGAACAGATCGCCGGCGGCAGCTACGCGGTGGTGTTCGCCGACACCGAGGCCACCGTGCTGCACAGCGTGCAGGATCCGGCGCTGCTGCGCGCGTTCCGCGAGACCGGGCTGTTCTGCGGCGCCAGCTGGGCCGAACGCTACCAGGGCACCAACGGCATCGGCACCTGTGCGGTGGAATGCAGCGCGCTGAGCGTGCACCGGGGCGAGCACTACCTGGAGCGGCACCTGCCGCTGTCGTGCAGCGGCGCGCCGATCCTGGATCCGCAAGGCCAGCTGCTGGGGGTGCTGGATGCCTCCACGCCCGACGCGCGCGACACCAAGCTGGTGCAATGCCATACCGGCGCGCTGGTGCGCATGTCGGCGGCGCAGATCGCCCGCGCCTACTTCCTGGAGCAGTACCGGCATGCGTGGATCCTGCGCTTCCACAGCCGCCCGGAGTTCGCCGGGCTGCTGCACGAGGCGCTGATCGCGGTCGGCGGCGACGGCCGCGTGCTCGCGGTCAACGAGGCGACGCTGGAACAGCTGGGCAAGCCCGATCGCACCGCGCTGGTCGGGCACGACATCGCCCAGGTGATGCAGTTGGATTTCGATACGCTGGAGCAGCGCGCACGCAACGACGCCAGCACCCTGTGGTCGATCCGCTGCGCCTGCCACGGCCGCCGCTTCTTCGCACTGGCGCAGCCGCCGCGCGCGCGCAGTACCGCGGGCCGCGCCCGCGCCGCCGGCGAGGACAGCCAGGCCAGCCGCGCCAACGACCATGTCGGTTCCGATCCGCGCATGCTGCACAACCTGGACAATGCGCTGAAGCTGGCCAAGCACCGCGTGTCGATCCTGCTGTGCGGCGCCACCGGCACCGGCAAGGAGGAATTCGCCAAGGCGGTGCACCGCGGCTCGCCCTGGGCCGACCGGCCGTTCGTGGCGGTGAACTGCGCGGCGATTCCCGAAGCGCTGATCGAGAGCGAACTGTTCGGCTACGCGCGCGGCGCCTTCACCGATGCCGCGCGCGAAGGACGCCACGGCAAGCTGCTGCAGGCCAGCGGCGGCACCTTGTTCCTGGACGAGATCGGCGACATGCCGCTGCCCTTGCAGACGCGCCTGCTGCGCGTGCTGGAGGAACAGAGCGTGACGCCGCTGGGCAGCGACCGCGCAATGCCGCTGGAACTGCACGTGATCAGCGCCAGCCACCGCGACCTGGCGCAGATGGTCGGCACCGGTGGCTTCCGCGAGGATTTGTACTACCGGCTCAACGGCGTGGTGCTGCACCTGCCGCCACTGCGCGAGCGCAGCGACAAGGCCGAACTGATCCGCACCCTGTTGCGCGAGGAGAGCGGCGAGCAACCGGTGCGCATCAGCGAGGACGCCCTGCACAAGCTGCTCAGCTATGCCTGGCCCGGCAACCTGCGGCAGCTGCGCAACGTGCTGCGCACCGCCGCCGTGCTGTGCGCCGACGGCGTCATCCGCATCCCCAACCTGCCGCAGGAGATCGTCGACGCCGACAGCGGGCCGTGCCTGCTCGGCGACGATGCGCACGCCGCCGACGGCGTGCCCGGCCGCGTCGCCCTGGACAGCGCCGAGCGCAGCGTGCTGCAGCAGCAACTCGAGCGCCACCGCTGGAACGTCAGCCGCACCGCCGATGCGCTGGGCATCAGCCGCAACACCCTGTATCGCAAGTTGCGCAAGCATGGGTTGGCGACGGTGTGAGTCGAGGCGGTGTCGCACCCTTGCGGACCTTACTGGGCGTCGCGAATGCAGGCTCGTCTGTCGCGACCTGCCATTCGGTAGCGACGTGAGTGCTGCCGGTATTCGCATCCCGACCGCTGAGGCGGCTGGAGGATGTCTGGCTTCGATGTCGCGGCTGAAGTCGCTCCCACACCAGCCGGCGAGTCGGTGAGACCGCACAACCTGTGGCGGAAACTTCAGTCCCGGCTGTTGTCGAAGCCAGAAGCTTTTCGGCCTCACGGTCGCGGCTGAAGCCGCTCCTACGACAACGGCAGGCAAGCCGATTGGGCGACACACCCTGTGGGAGGGACGTCAGTCCCGACTGCTGCCAAAGCCGAATGCTCCACGGCTGCTAGGTCGCGGCTGAAGCCGCTCCTAACGGGTCGCGCTTCGTCACCGGCGCAGCGCTTCTGTAGGAGCGGCTTCAGCCGCGACCGCCGCCGGAGCCGACCAGCTCCCGGCCGGTGGACAAGGCGGAGGATACGAAGCCGATGAGCCCCACGCAGCGCCCCGCCACACCGCGCCCGCTAGAAACGCCAGCGCAGGCCGACCTGGTACTGACGCGGGGCGCCAGGCGCGACGAAGCGCGAGGGGCCGTCCTCCACCGCAGCGTCCTGTGGGCGCGCCAAGGCGCCGCCCGGGAACAGGTCCTCGGCGATCGCCGCATAGGTCTCGTAGCGGCGATCGAACACGTTGTTGATCCGCAGGTACAGCGACAGCCCGTCGGCGAGTTGCCAGGTGCCGTGCAGGTCGAGCAAGGCGTAGCCGCCGGTGGACAGGTCGTGACGCGCGGGCGCCTCGCCGTCCTCGGGATCCTCGACCAGCCCGTCCTCGTTGCCGCTGGCCACGCGCCGCGACACCGCGCGCAGGTCCGCGCCCAGCGCCAGCTGCGCCAGCGCCTGCCATTCCACGCCCAGCTTCAGCGTGTTGCGCGGCAGCCCGGCGATGCGCGTGCCCGGGCGCAGCGCCACGGTGCGTTCGCCCGAGAGCAGTTCGCCGACGCTGCGGTAGGTGGCGTCCAGGTAGCTGTAGCCGGCGAACCAGCGCAGCGCGCCGCGGCTGCCGCGGTAGCTGAGGTCGGCGCCCTGGTAGCGGGTGCGGCCGACGTTGTCGAAATAGCCCTGCTGGGTATTGGGCGCGCGCAGGAACAGGATGTCGTCGCGGTTGTCGGCGCGGTACAGCGAGGCGTTCAGCGCCTGCGCCGGCGACGGGTTCCAGCGCAGGCCGAGTTCGTAGGTGCGCGAGACGATCTGCTCCAGGCGCGGATCGGCCTGCAGCCCGGTCGGCAACCGGCACGGCTGCTCCGGGTCGGCGCAGCCGAGTTCGATCGCGGTCGGCGCGCGGCTGTTCTGCGAGGCCGAGGCGAACGCGGTGACGCCGCCGCCCAGGCGCTGGGTGATGCCCAGCGAGGGGTTGGCCTTGGCGAACACGAAGCGCTCGCGCGGCAACACGCCGTCGTCGCCGGTGGACAGGGTGTTGGCGACGGCGACGCGGTTCCAGCGCAGCGCGCCGCTGACATGGGTGGCCTCGCTCAACTCCCAGGTATCGGCGGCGAACAGGCCCAGGGTGCTGCTGCGGCCGTCGACGCCGGAGAAGAACGCGCGGTCCTCGTCGGGATCGGCGACCACCGAGCGGTCGTCCTGCACGAACGCGTCCTGCGCGTACTGGCGGTAGCGCACGCGGTTGCGGTCGTAGGTGGCGCCGATGCTCAGCGCATGCGCGCCGGCCTGGCGGCTGAGATTCAGCGCCACGCCCTCGGCATGCTGGCGCATCTGCGTGGTGTTGAGCACGCCGCTGTGCAGCGCGTCGGCATCGGCACGCGCGACCGTGCAACCCGCATCCAGCGGCGTGCCATCGGCAGCGTAGCCATCGGCGCAGTCGTCGACGAAGTCTTCGTAGTCGTCGTTGATGTCGCCATTGACGGTGTCGCGGCGCCCCTGCCGGTAGTAGGCCAGCACATGGAGCGCGGTGCGTTCGTCGAAGCGATGGTTGAACTGGCCGGTCAGCAAGGTGTTGCGGTTGCGGGTCAGGTCCGGCGAGGTGTAGACCGCGGCACGGTCGGCTTCATACAAACCAGGTTCGATGCCCTCGTCGGAGTAGCGATGGCTGGGCAGCAGGCCGTTGCCGACCAGCCGGCTGCGCCCGTGCAGCAGCGACACGTCCCAGTCGGTACGCTCGCCCTGCCGCCCGAGCTTGCCGAACACGGTGCCCAGGCGGCCGGCGGAGGCGTCGCGCCAGCCGTTCTCGTCGAAGCCGGTGGCCGCGACGAAGGCATGCAGGCCGTCGCGGCCGGCGTAGCCGTAGGACGCGTCCAGGCGCTTGCGCGCGCCGCTGCCCACCGACAGGTCGGTGCGCAGGCCCGGCGCGGTCAGGCCGGACTGGGTGGTGAAGGCGAGCGCGCCGCCCAGCGTGTTGGGACCGAACAGCGGGTTGGATCCCGGCATCAGCGCCACGCTGCGGATCGCCGCCTCCGGCATCATGTCCCAACTGACGATGTCGGCGAACGGCTCGTTCATGCGCACGCCGTCCAGGTACACCGACACGCCCTGCGAGGCGCCGGGCAGCGCCGAGGCGCGGAAGCCGCGGAAGGTCAGATCGGTCTGGAACGGACTGCCCTGCACCTCGTTGGTGTCCACGCCGTTCATCTCGCGCAGCAGGAAGTCGGTGAGGTTGCCGGCCTGGCTGCGCGCGATGTCGTCGGCATTGGCGGTCTGCACGGTGTACGGCAGCAGGTCGGCATCGATCAGCGTGCCGGGAATCGGCGTGGCGGTGACCTCGACCCGGTCCAGCGCGGTGATCTGCGCATCGTCGGCGTTGACCGTGGTCTGCGCGCGCGCCGGTGCGGCGAGCACGCCGATGGCGGTGGCGACGGCCAGCGCGAGCAGGCTCGCCGGCGGGGTGCTGCATCCTGGAGTCAGGGTCATGCCGGTTCCTTGAGGCTCAGTAGAGGACGATCGATTTGATGCCGCGGCCTGCGCGCAGCGTCTCGAAACCGCGATTGATGTGGTACAGCGGCAGGGTTTCGCTGATGAGTTCGTCGATGCGGATCTCGCCGGCCAGGTAGCGCTCGGCATAGGCCGGCAATTCGCTGCGCCCCTTGACCCCGCCGAACGCGCTGCCGCGCCAGGCGCGCCCGGTGACCAGTTGCAGCGGCCGGGTGCTGATCTCCTGCGCGCTCGGCGCCACGCCGACGATGATGCTTTCGCCCCAGCCCTTGTGGCAGCACTCCAGCGCCGCGCGCATCGCGCGCACGTCGCCGACGCAGGCGAAGCTGTGGTCGGCGCCGCCATCGGTGAGGTCGACGATGACCTGCTGCACCGGCGCGCCGAAATCCTTCGGGTCCAGGCAGTCGGTGGCGCCCAGCGCGCGCGCCAGCGGGAACTTGTCGCGGTTGATGTCGACCACGATGATGCGTTCGGCGCGCGCCATCACCGCGCCCTGCACCACCGACAGGCCGATGCCGCCCAGCCCGAACACCGCCACGTTCTCGCCCGGTCGCACCCGCGCGGTGTTGAGCACCGCGCCGATGCCGGTGGTGACCGTGCAGCCGAGCAGGCAGGCCTTGTCCAGCGGTGCCGACGGATGGATCCTGGCCACCGCGATCTCCGGCAGCACCGTGTATTCGGCGAAGGTGCTGGTGCCCATGTAGTGCAGCAGCGGGCGCCCGTGCAGCGAGAAGCGGCTGCTGCCGTCGGGCATCAGCCCGCGGTCCTGGCTGCTGCGGATCGCCTGGCACAGGTTGGTGCGGTTGGAACGGCAGTACTTGCACACGCCGCACTCGGGCATGTACAGCGGGATCACGTGATCGCCCGGGCGCACGCTGGTCACGCCGATGCCGACCTCCTCGACCACGCCGGCGCCTTCCTGGCCCAGGATCACCGGGAACGCCGCCTCGGCATCGGCGCCGGACAGGGCGATCTCGTCGCTGTGGCAGATGCCGCTGGCGACCATCCGCACCAGCACTTCGCCGGCCTTGGGCGGCTGCAGATCCACCTCCTCGATGGCCAGCGGCTGGTTCGCCGCCCAAGCGACCGCGGCTCGCGTCTTCATTCTGGCTCTCCCGCCTCCCCGTCGCGGCGCCCGCTGGCGTCGCTGGCCTCACCTCATTGCGCCACGACCACACCCCATGGCGTCTCGCCCACCCCGATCTGCTTGATCTCCTTCATCGCCGCCGTGTCGATGACGCTGACGCTGTTGGACCGGCCGTTGGCCACGTACAGCGCCTTGCCGTCCGCGCTCAGCGCCGGATTCCACGGCCGCTGCCCGACCGGGATCTCGGCCAGCGTGCGCCGCGCGGCGGTGTCGATCACGCTGACCGTGCCGGCGCCGTTGGACGCGTACACGCGGCTGCCGTCGCGGGCGATGGCGATGCCGGCGGTGCGCTGCCCGGCTGGAATGCTGGCCACGCGCTTGCGCGCCGCCAGATCGATCACGTCGACCACGTTGGCCGACTCCTGCGCCACGTAGACCGTCTTGCCGTCGGGCGCGAACGCCATGCCGCGCGGATGCCCGCTGGTGGCGATGACGCCGGTGGACGTGCCGGCCTGCACGTCGATCACGTCCAGGTCGTTGGAGCCTTCGTTGCTGGTCAGCAACAACGCGCCGTCCGGGGTGTAGACGCAGTGTTCCGGCGCCTGCCCGCGGGTGGCGATGTGCGCGCCGATCGCGAAGCTGGCCGGGTCGATCAGCATCACCTGGTTCTGGCCTTCCACGCATACCGCGAGTTGGCGACCATCCGGCGCCACCGCGACGCCTTCGGCGTTCTCGCCGATGTCGACGCTGCGCAGCACGCGGTCCTGCACGGTATCCAGCTCCAGCAGGCGATGGCCCTGCGCGTCGATGACGTACAGATGCCCGGCCGGCCCCGGCACCACCTGCTGCAGGCGCTTGCCGAGCTGGCCCTGCGCCGACAGCGTGCGCACCACGCGGTCGCTGCCGGTGTCGATCACCGAAATGGTGCCGCTGCGCTGGTTCGGTACGTAGGCCAGCGCCGCCGCGCTGGCCGCAGGCGCCGGTGCGGCCGCCGCGGCATCGGTGCCGGCCGCCGGCGCAGGCGTGCGCTGGCAGGCCGCGGCGAACAGCGACAGCGCGACCACGGCGGACAAGCGCAACCCGTTCCTCATTGCGTGGCGCCCGCGGTCTTGTTGATGGAGTGGATGAAGGCCAGCAGCTTCTCGGTATCGTCCGGCTTGAGCACCGGCCCGAATGGCGGCATCTGCCCCACCACCTTCTCGTGGCCGATCCGGGTCTTGCCGTGCGCGGCCATGCCGGCGGTGCCTTCGATGATCAGGGTACGCAAGGTGTCGTCGTCGTTGCCGTACACCCAGATGTCGTTGGTCAGCGGCGGGCACATGCCGCCGCCACCGGTGCCGCCGTGGCAGGCGGTGCAGCCGGCGGAGTTGAAGATCGCCTTGCCCTCGGCGACCAGTTCCGGGGTGACCTTGACCGGCGGTCCCTTCGGAATCGGCGTCACCGCCGCAGCCGGTGCCGGTGCCGGTGCGGCGGCAGCGGCGGGCGCGGCCGCCGTCGGGACGGAGGCAGGCGCAGACGCGGGCGCCGCGGCAGGGGCGGCCGGTGCGGGGGTGGCCGCCGGGGCTGGTGGCGTCTCCTGCTTGCCGCAGGCGGCCAACAACAGGAGCGAAGCGAACAGGAACACGGGAAACAGCAGGGAGACGGTGCGACGACGGATGGAGGCAGGACGCATGGGGACAACACCTTTGCGGAGTGCACGATGGGAAGAACAGGCCGCGCGAACGGCGTGTGCGGGACGGCAGGAAGCGGTCATTGCGTGCGGCGGTGCTGGGCCTCCGTCAACAGGTGGGCGAGTTCGGCATTGCCGCGTTGCTGGGCCAGCGCTGCCGGGGTCTTGCCGTCGGCGTCGCGCGCATCGGCGCTGGCACCGGCGGCGAGCAGGCGCCGGGCGCTGTCCTCGCGCCCGGCCGCGGCGGCGAGCATCAACGGGGTGACGCCGGCGCGGTTCGCACGGTCGGCCTCGGCGCCGCGCTTGAGCAGCAGGTCGAGGATCGTCGGATCGTTGCGCGCCACCGCGAACATCACCGGGGTGAAGCCGGCCGGATTGGCGCGGCGCACGCTGGCGCCGGCGTCGAGCAACGCCTGCACCACGTCGGCATCGGCGTAGGAGATCGCCAGGTCCAGCGGCGTCCAGCCGTCGGTGGACACGGCCTCGACCTTGGCGTGATGCGCCAGCAACTGCGCGACGCTCTTGCCGTCGTTGGACCACGCCGCCTTCATCAGCGGCGTCCAGCCATTGCTGTCGCGGCGTTCGACCTGGGCACCGGCGGCCAGCAGTTCGCCGACCAGCAGCGGCGCCTGGTTGCGGATCGCCTGCTGCAGCGGCGGCTCGCCGAGCCGGTTGGGCTGGTCGGCGCTGGCGCCGTGACGCAGCAGCCAGGCCACGCGCACGCCATCGCCGGCGTCGAGCGCATGCGCCAGTTCCTCGTCGGGATCGGCGCCACCGGCGATGCGCAGCTGCAATTGCGCCAGCATGTCAGATGACGCCTGCGCACTGGGGGTGTCGTCTTGGTCAGCAGGCACCGGATAGGGGCCGTGCGAGCGCAGGTCGCCGGCGACGATGCAATCGGCGCAGGTCACCAGCGGCACGTGGTAATCGCGCAGGATCGCGTCGATCTTGCCGGCGCTGCGCTGCATCGCCGCGTTCAGCGCATCGCGCAGTGCCGCGTTCTTGCGCGACACTGCCCACGCCATCGAATACTCCAGCACCTCGTTGTCGATGACGTTCAACGGCACCACGCCGAGGCCGCCGCGCGCGGCGTAATAGCCGGCCACCGGCCCCCAGGATTCGGCGGCATCGAGCTTGCCGGCGGCGACCTGCTCGGCGAGCTTGCCGGGATGCTCCTGCGGCGCACTGGCCGAGTCGTAGAACAGGTACTGCACCTCGCCCTGCACGCCATGGTCGAACAGCGCCTGCCGCGCCGGCGAACTCTGGAACACGCCGACCTTGAGTTTTTTCAACGCCGGATCGTCGAGCGAAGCCGGCCGCAGCTCCAGGCCCTTGCGGGTGACCAGCACATAGGTGGAGCGATACAGCGGGCGCGTGGGCAGGCCCATCTCGAAATCGCTGTTCATGTCCATCAGCACGTCGCAACGCCCGGCGTTGATCGTGCTGCGCGCCAGGCCGCGCTGGTAGTAGCTGCGCCACGCGTACTCCAGGCGCCGGCCCATCTCCGCGGCCACCACCTGCGCGATCTTGTTCTGGAACCCCTCGCCTGCGCGATCGGACAACGGCATGTTGCCGGGATCGGCGCAGACCCGCAGCACCGGCGCATCGGCCGGCAGCGTGGCAGCGGGCGCGGCCGAGGCCGGCGCCGCGGTGGCGGCTGGGGCAGCAGAAGCGCGAGCCGCCGCGGACGACGGCTCGCGCGTGCAGCCTGCGGCGACGAGTCCGAGGCTGCACAACAGCAACACGGCGCGCGCGCCCGCAGGCAGGCGCCACGAGCCGGGCGCCATGCGGCCCCCGCTCGCCTCCTGGACGCGGCGCCGCCGGCTCATCGCACCGTCTTGGCGGCGACCGCCGCGCTGCCGCCACCCGCGGCCGCGGTGGCGGTCGTGGTGGGGGTGACGGTCTTGCCGGCGCCGTCGATGCGGAAGGTGTGCACCATGCCGCCCAACGGGATCTTGTCGAAGCCGTTGCTGAAGGCCAGGCCCGCGGCCCCCAGCGCGCCGTACGGATCGCCCGGATCCAGGCCGGCGGCGACCGGCAGGCCGATCCAGCCGCCGATGCCCGAGAACACCGCCACGTACTGGTGGCCGTTGGCCTTGTAGGCGATCGGGTTGCCGATGATGCCCGAGGGCAACTTGGTCTCCCACAGCTTCTTGCCGGTGTCCTTGTCCACGGCGCGGAACCAGCCGTCCAGCGTGCCGTAGAACACCAGTCCGCCGTCGGTGACCAGGGTGCCGCTCCACACCGGGAACTTCTCCTTGATCTCCCACCTGGATTTGCCTTCGACCACGTCGAACGCCTTGACGATGCCCAGCGCGCCGGGCTCGTTCGGCTTCATCATCACGTTGGCGAACACGTAGGGCAGGCCCATCATGGTGTTGCCGCGCTCCTGCGGGTCCAGCTCCATGTGCCAGTTGTTGGTGCCGCAGAAGAACACCGCCGCATTGGCCGGATCCACCGAGCACGGCTGCTGGTCCTTGCCGCCCATCGCCGAGGGGAACGCCTCGACCTTGCGGCCGCGCTCCAGCGGCGAATGCGCCGCGACCTTGACCGGGCGCCCGGTCTTCATGTCGATGCGCTCGGCCCAGTTGGCCGGCACGAACTTGTTGGCGCGCAGCAGGGTCCCGTCGCGACGGTCGAGCACATAGGCGAAGCCGTTGCGATCGAACTGCACCACCGAGGGCACCTGCTTGCCGTCGATGGTCAGGTCCACCAGGATCGGCTCGTTGATGCCGTCGTAGTCCCACTGGTCGAACGGGGTCTTCTGGTAGCCCCACACCGCTTCGCCGGTGTCGATCTTGCGCGCGAACAGGGTCATCGACCACTTGTTGTCGTACTCGCCGCTATCGCACTCCTTCTGCGTGGTCTTGCCGCAGCGGTACGACGGGCTCCACAGGCCGGGATTGCCGGTGCCGTAGTAGACCAGCTTGAGTTTGGGGTCGTAGCTGTACCAGCCCCAGGCCGCGCCGCCGCCGCGCTTCCAGCCTTCGTCTGGATAGGTCTTCTGGCCGAGGTCGCCGAGCTGGCCGTGCTGCGGATTGGCCTTGTTGAAGTCCGGGCCGAGGCAGATGTCCTTGTCGGTGCCGGTGGCTTCGCAGGACCAGGCCTGCTTGCCGTCGGCCAGCGCATACGCGGCGACGCGGCCGCGCACGCCGAACTCGTTGCCGCTGATGCCGGCCACGACCTTGCCGTCGGCGATGATCGGGGCCATGGTGATGGTCTCGCCCTTCTCCGGATAGGCGAGCTTCTGCTTCCACACTTCCTTGCCGGTCTTGGCATCGAGCGCGATCACGTCGCCGCTGAGGCTGCCGAACACCACCTTGCCGTCGGCGTAGGAGGCGCCACGGTTGACCGTGTCGCAGCAGGCCACCGCCACCGCGCGCTCGTCCTGCTGCGGGGTGTACTTCCACAGCACCTTGCCGTTGTCTTCCTGCGACAGGTCGATCGCGAACACGTTGTTCGGATAGGCGCTGACCATGTACATGGTGCTGCCCACCACCAGCGGCTGGCCTTCGTGGCCGCGGGTGGCGTCGGTCTTCATCTCCCACGACATCTTCAGATTCTTGACGTTGTCGCGGTTGATCTCGGCCAGCGGGCTGTGCCGGGTCAGGCCGAAATCGCGGCCGACGCCGCCCCAGTTGTCGGGGTTGGCGGCATTGCTGGCGAACTCACTGTCGGTATCGGCGACCGCGGCCGGCGCGGCGGCCGGCGGTTGCTGCGCGGCGGCCGGCGCGGCCGGCGCCGCGGCCTCTTCCTGCTTCTTGCAGCCCGCAAGCGCCAACGCAGTGGCCAGTGCGAGCAATGTACAAGCCTGGGTACGACGTGGATGACTGTGCATCGTTCTACTCCCCTCGTTGAAGAGCCGCGACAGCTGCACCTGGTGGGCGTGTGCCACGGAACCTGAAGCGTGGGTATCTACGAGCAACGTCCATGCCATCGCGCCGCTGCGATGCAACATCCCCTGACGGACGGATCACAACGTCGGTGGTTGTCCCAGCGCTGCACGCATCGCGATCGAAGGCGTCTCGAGAACGTGACACTTTGTGCCATGCCCTTGCATCGCGATTGGCGCAGTGCCGGCACGCGCGCGTGGCACCGCCTGTGCCATCGGCGCGCACGCTGCCGTCCCACGCGGATGCGCACGGCGCAACGCGCGGTGGCAGCGCGCACGCGGCACGCCCGCCGCCGCGTGGGACGGCGGAATCGGGTGAACGCGCGACGGCGCGCAGCCGCCGCGGAGCAACGGTCAGTGCGGCTGCGGCCCGGCGTGGTCCTGCCACCACGCCAGCAGCGCGGCGCAATCGGCGAAGTGCAGGTCGGCCAGCGCCGGCCAGGGATTGTCCGGATGCAGCAGCACGGTGGTGGCGCCGGCATGGCGCCCGCACTGCAGGTCGTAGGCGTGGTCGCCGACCATCGCCAGCGCCTGCGGTGCCACGCCCCAGTGCTCGGCCAACTGCAGCAGGCCGCCGGGATGCGGCTTGGGCGGCGCCTCGTCGCGGCCGAGGATGGTCACCTCCTCGAACAGGTCGTCGACCTCGATCTCTTCCAGCGTCAACTGCGCCAGTTCGCGCGCATTGCGGGTGAGCACCGCCAGCCGGCAATCGGCGGCGTGCAGGGTGCGCAGCAGCGCCGGCGCGCCATTGGCCGCGGTGGCCTCCTGGGCAAGGACGCGCTCGTGCTCCAGCAGCCAGGCGTGCTTGCTGGCGCGCTGCGCCTCCGGCAGCGCCGCCAGGTGCTGCAGGATGTCGGCCTGCGGCGGGATCTGCAGTTCGCGGCGGATCAATGCGAAATCGTGTACGGCGCGGGTCAGGGTGCCGTCCATGTCGAACACCCAGTGGCGCACCTGGCGCAGCGCCTCGGCCGATGGCGGTATCGCAGCGTGCATCGTGCTCAATCCCAGCCCGGCATCTGCGCGCCGTCCAGGCCGCCGGTCTCGAAGACCGCGGTGCGGGTGCCGCCGGCCTTCACCGGGAAGGTGATCTGCAGCACCGTGGTCTTGCGCGCCAGCTTCCACAGCGCCTTGTCGTCGCTGATGAACATGGCGATGGCCTCGTCGGTCTTGGGCCGCCAGGCCGCGGCCGCGCGCGGCGGCGCGTCGTCGGCCTTCAGTTCCACCTTGCAGCCGCCGGCGCAGCGGAAATCGCCGGACTGCAGCACCAGGTAGGCGCTGCGCTTCCATTCCGGATGGTCGCGGAACACCAGTTGCACCGGCTTGGGGCCGCTGCCGTCCACGTCGACCTTGTCGCGGCTGTACAGCATCGCCGAGCGCTGCACGCCCTTGCCGGCCGGCACCTGCGAGTACTGCCAGGCCGCCTGCATGCGCCGCAGCTCGCGCGCCGCCTCGCCCTTGGCCTTGACCTCGGCGTAGCCGGGCTGGATGCGTTCGGCCGCGTCCGACCCGGGATACTGCTGCAGCAGCGCCGCGCCGTGGATCCGCGCCAGGTCCCAGTTGCCCGACTTCACCGCGGCGTCGTACTGCTTGGCCAGGTCGTCGGCGGCCTGCGCCTTGGCCTGCGCTTCGGCGGCCGCCTGCGCCTTGCGCTCGGCCTCGTGATCGCCGCAAGCGGCCAGGGCGACGGCGCACAGCGCGCCGAGCAGGATGCGTTTCATCGTGGGGTTCCTCGTTGGATCAGGGTGTCGATGGCCTGCGCGACCTCGGCGGGCTTCTCGACGATGGACATGTGGCCGCTGCCGTCCAGCAGCACCTGGATCGCCTGCGGCAGGCGTTGCGCGTACAGCGCCAGCGCGCTGGCGTCGATCACCGCATCCTGCACGCAATTGAGCAGCAGCGCCGGCTGGCGGATGTGCGCGGCCTCCTCGAACGGCAGGAACGCCTCCTCGCCGCGGCCGATGCGCGCCAGCACCTGCTGTTCGAACGCCGCCTCGCGGCGGCGCCAGGCCACCACCGCCGGCACCGCCCAGCGCGGGATGCGCGGCTTGGCGCGATCGAGCAGGAACACGGTGTCGATGTAGCGCTGCAACGATGCGGCATCGTGCACCGCGAACGGATTGTGCCCATCCAGCACCGCCTGGCCGAAGGCGTTGTCGGCGAAGCGGACGCCGGCGGCGTTGAACAGACCGACCCGGTCGAATACCGCCGGATGCCGCGCCGCGGCCAGCGCGGCGATGCCGCCGCCCATCGAATGCCCGAGCAGCACGCAGTCGCTGCCCGCACGGCGCGCGCACTGCCGCGCGAACGCGGCCACGCGCTCGGCCTGCGCAACGAAGCCGTAATCCTGCCCGGCGATGCGCTGGCTCTCGGCCCAGCCGGGCAGGTCCGGGATCACCAGGTGATAGCGGGTGCCCAGCGCGCGCGCCAGCGGCAGCCAGTTCTCCTTGCTGCCGGTGAAGCCGTGCACCAGCAGCAGGGTCGGCGCAGCGGGATCGGCCGCGGCGCGCACCAGATAGGTCCAGGCATGCCCGGCGACGTGCGCCTGGCGGCGCTGCAGTCCGCTGCCGCGCCGCTGGCGCAGGCTTTCCAAACGCACCAGCAGGAACGGATCGCGCAGCACCAGCACCATGCCGATCAGCGCCGCCACCACCAGCAGCACCCCTGCCAGCAGCAGCCAGGCCATGGTCAGCACCAGCACGGCGACACCAGGGGGCGGATCCGGGTCATGCGCTCACACCACCACGTCGGCTTCGCCGAGATGGAGGGCCAGCCACACGGTCGGCTGGTCGGGATCGGTGAAGGTGACCCAATGCGGCGTGTCGGCGGGGATGAACAGATGGTCGCCCGGCGCCAGCGTCACCTCGCGCTCGCATAGCACCACCCGCGCGCTGCCGCGCAGCAGCAGCACCCATTCGTCGTGCGCCTGCTGGTAGGGCGTGTCCTGCGGCGTGGTCTGTCCGTGCGAGACGATGCGCTCCACACGGCAACCGGAGCGCCGGAGCAATTCGGTGAAGACTTCGCCGCCACGCGCATCGGGCAGCGCGGCCAGCAGGGAACCGGACAGGACGCGGGCGTCGCTCATCTCACCGCCTCGCCTGGCGCAGGTGGGTCCGCTTGCATCGGCTCCGGCCGTCGCCTGCCGGGGCGATGGCGCTTGCAGCGGAGACCGGGGCGGCGGTGGCGGACGATGTCATGCACGCATGGACCGGGAACCATCGGGACTGCCGAGGATATCGCGAATGCGTGGCAGCGGGTCACTGCCCAGCAGCGGCGGCGCGTGTGGAATTCGTTAACGCCGTGGTGGACATGCGCACCTCCTGAGGAAGCGCATGCGACGCCGCGCACGATGACATGGCGCAACGCGCGCTCGCCCAATCCGTCGCCACGATCGTCTCGCTCCAGCACGGCGCGATCATCGCAACCTGCCTGTCGCACAAACGCACACGGCGCCGGGATCGCTCCCGGCGCCGTGTGCGCGGTCTGCCGCGGACGCCGCGCGTCAGTGCGCGGTGCTGCCCGCCTTGGCCTTGTCCAGCATCTCCTGCACCGACACCGTGGTGATCGGGTGGTAGCCGGGCTTGGCCTTGGCGAACACTTCCTCGGCGAAGGCCAGCCCGTCCGGGGTCTTCACCAGTTCGGCGTAGATCGGCAGGATCAGCTTGCGGCGGCCGACGCGGGCGATGAACTCGCCGGCGGCCGGGCGCGCGTCCACATAGCCGCTGCGGATCGCCAGCGGATACCAGCGCATGGCGATCTCGCCGTTGGCGGTGCCGGTGAAGTGATAGGCGTCGTCGAGCTGCTTGAGCTGCGCCGGGGTCAACTTCTCGCCCAGGCCGCTGAGGAAGCGCGTCCACTCCTGGGTGCTCCACGCATCGGTCACCTGCTTGCCCGGCAGCGTGCCGCTGCCGGTCCAGGCGATGCGCGCGGTGTCGACCATGGCGAAGTTGCGCGAGCGCGCCTTCTGCGCGAACGCCGGGATGCCCGGTTCGTCCAGCCACGCATGCAGTTCCTGCGCGGTCACCGCGTCGGGCTTCTTGGCCAGCAGATGGGTCTTGAGGTACTCGACGAACTGGTCGGTGTTGGCGCTCTGGAACGCGTGGTCGTCGAACCAGCCACGCAGGAACGGATCGAAGATGTCGCGACCGAAGCGCTGCTCCAGGAACTGCAGGAACCACGCGCCCTTGACGTAGGCGACCTGGCTCAGCGCCTCGTCCGGATCGCGCTCGGTCAGCGCCGGCAGCGCCAGCGCCTGGTCGGCCGGGCTCATGCCCTTCAGTTCGGCGAGCAGGTCGGTCTGGTCGATCTCGCGCTCCATCTCCGCCGCTTCCGGGCCGTACAGCGCCTCGGTGATGCGCGCCTGCACGTAGGTGGTGAAGCCTTCGTTGAGCCAGATGTCCTTCCAGCTGGCGTTGGTCACCAGGTTGCCGGACCAGCTATGCGCCAGCTCGTGCGCGATCAGCGACACCAGCGACTTGTCGCCGACGATCACCGTCGGGGTGGCGAAGGTCAGGCGCGGATTCTCCATGCCGCCGAACGGGAACGACGGCGGCAGCACCAGCATGTCGTAGCGGCCCCAGCGGTACGGACCGTACAGCGTCTCGGCGGCCACGATCATCTTCTCGGTGTCCTCGAACTCCTTGGCCGCCTTGTCGACCATCGCCGGCTCGGCCCACACGCCCGAGCGCGCCGAGATCGGCTTGAACACTAGGTCGCCGGCGGCGATCGCCAGCAGGTAGGACGGGATCGGCTGCGGCATCTTGAAGCGATAGTCGCCGTTGCGCACCGCCTTGGGATCGTTGTCGGCGCTCATCAGCACCATCACGTCCGGACGCGAGACCACGTGCGCGCTGTAGGTGAAGCGCACGCTCGGCGTGTCCTGCAACGGCACCCACGAACGCGCGTGGATCGCCTGCGACTGGCTGAACATGAAGGGCAGTTGCTTGCCCTCGGTCATCGACGGCTCCAGCCACTGCAGGCCCGAGGCGGTCGGCGCGGTGTGGTAGGTGATGCTGATCGTCTGCGGCTGCGTCGGCGCCTCGATGGTCAGCTTGCTGCCGTAGATCTTGTCGGCCGGCGCCAGCGCGTACTGCAGCGGCGCCTGCTGGCCCTTGCCGTCGTCGGCCTGCACCTTCTCGATGGTCAGGTCGCGCGTGTCCAGCACGAGTTGCTTGGCGCTCTTGTCCTTCCAGTCCAGCGTGTAGGTGGCGGTGCCGCCGATCTGCTTGCTGTCGAAATCCAGCTTCAGATCCAGCGCCAGGTCCTTGATCACGACCTTGGACGGCTCGGCGTAGGACGTCTCGTCGTGGCTGCGGTCGGCCGGCTTGGCCGCGGCGGGCGCCGGCTTGGCGGCAGATGCGGCCGCATCGGGCGCAGGCGCTTCACGGGAACACCCGGACGCGACCATCGCGGCCAGGGACAACAACAGGAACGGGGAACGCATGGCAGACAGCACCGGTTCGGGGAAACCGGAAGTTTACCGGAAGGCCTGGGATTCGGGATTTGGGAGTGGGGATTCGCAACGGCAGTGCGGCGCGTGCTGACGAATCCCGAATCTTCAGTCCCCAATCCCGCCTCCACTCAGATCTTGTCGCCGAGTGGATCGCCACGATGCCGCCGGCAAGGTTCTTGTAGTGGCTGCGGGCGAAGCCGGCTGCTCCATCCTTGCCTTCGCGTCCTGCGGCGGATGCTTGCGCCGGCGCCGCCGGACCGCGCGTCGGGACTGAAGTCCCCCCACAAGGACGGCACAGCACCGCGATCGGTCAGCAACCGATCGCCCGCTCTTGCGATTCCCCAATCCCGATTCCCCAATCCCGGCTCTAAATCTTGTAGCCCGAGTGGATCGCCACGATGCCGCCGGTGAGGTTCTTGTAGTGGCTGCGAGCGAAGCCCGCCTCTTCCATCATGCCCTTCAGCGCGTCCTGCGGCGGATGCTTGCGGATGCTCTCGGCCAGGTACTGGTAGCTGTCGGCGTCCTTGGCGAACAGCTTGCCCAGGCGCGGCAGCACCTTGAACGAATGGAAGTCGTACAGCGGCTTGAACCAGTCGGCGGTGACTTCGGAGAACTCCAGCACCCGCGCCTGGCCGCCGACCTTGAGCACGCGGTACATCTCGCGCAGCGCCGCGTCCTTGTCGGTGACGTTGCGCAGGCCGAAGGCGATGGTCACCAGGTCGAAGCTCTGGTCCGGGAACGGCAGCGCCTCGGCATTGCATTGCACGTAGTCCAGGCCCGCGACCAGGCCGCGATTGGTGAGGCGGTCGCGGCCCACCGAGAGCATGCCGGCGTTGATGTCGCCCAGCACGATCTCGCCGTCGGCGCCGACCCGGTCCTTCAGCAGCGCGGCGATGTCGCCGGTGCCGCCGGCCAGGTCGAGCACGCGGTCGCCCGGCTTGACCTGCGCGGTGGCGACGAAATAGCGCTTCCAGACCCGATGGATGCCCATGCTCATCAGGTCGTTCATCAGGTCGTAGTTGCCGGCGACCGAGGTGAAGACCTCGCCGACCAGCTTCTGCTTGTCCTTGGCGGCGACGTCGCGGAAGCCGAAATGGGTGGTACCGGTCTTGTAGGGAGATTCGCTCATGCCGGGATTATCGCACTGCCGGCCGCTGCGTGCCGGTGAAGCGCCGCACGGGATGACAGCCGCCGGCCGCCTGGGCCAGACTGCCGGCAGACTCCCGTTCCCCAGGCCATTCCATGCTGACCACGCCCGACTACCGCGCCCTGCTCGACACCGCCATCGCCGAAGCCCGCCAGGGCCTGGCCGAGGGCGGCATCCCGATCGGCGCCGCCCTGTACCACCGCGACGGCCGCCTGCTCGGCTGCGGCCACAACCGCCGCGTGCAGGAGGGCGACCCGTCCGTGCACGGCGAGACCGACGCCTTCCGCAAGGCCGGACGCCAGCGCCGCTACAAGGACACCATCATGGTCACCACTCTGGCGCCGTGCTGGTACTGCAGCGGCCTGGTGCGGCAGTTCAACATCGGCACGGTGGTGGTCGGCGAATCGGTGACCTTCCAGGGCGGCATCGACTGGCTGCGCGAGAGCGGCGTGGAGGTCATCGACCTGCACAGCCAGGAGTGCATCGACCTGCTCGGCGGCTTCATCGCCGCCCACCCGGACGTGTGGAACGAGGATATCGGCGAGGACTGAGCGGCCCGCCGCGGGCGTCGGGCTCGGCACACCAGGCAAGTCGCCAGCCGCCGCACCAACCAGCCCAAACCGGGCAACGCCGACCGACGCCAATCCGGCGCGCCGACTTGCCCCGCCGAACCTTGCCGCCGCAGCGCCGGCAACCCTGCGCCGCCATGGCCTGAGCCCCCGCGCCAGCCGTCTGGGAGTGGCCTTGCCACTCGAGTGTTATATTGTTTCAAAATCAATACCGATCGCACTGCATGCCGTCTGTTGCCCTCGCCTCACCTACCTCCCTCGCCGTCCCCGCAACGCCCGCCGCGCGGCTGGCCTCGATCGATCTGCTGCGCGGCACGGTGATGCTGCTGATGCTGCTCGACCACGTGCGCGAGACCTTCTACCTGCATCACCCGGTCGGCGACCCGATGGAGGTGGAGGGCACGGCGCCGGCGCTGTTCGTCGCGCGCACCCTGGCGCACCTGTGCGCGCCGGTCTTCGTGTTCCTGACCGGCCTGTCGGCCTGGCTGTACGCGGCGCGGCAGGCCGACGGCCGCGCGGCGGCCGCCAGCTTCCTGCTCAAGCGCGGCCTGTTCCTGATCGTGCTGGAGCTGACCCTGGTCAACCTGGCCTGGAGCGGCGCCTTTCCGCCGCAGGCGCTGTACCTGCAGGTGATCTGGGCGATCGGCCTGAGCATGCTCGCGCTGGCCGCGCTGCTGTGGCTGCCGCGACCGGCGCTGGCGCTGCTGGGCGCGGCGCTGGTCGCCGGTCACCACCTGCTGGACGAGGTGCAGGTCCAGGGCGACGGCCCGCTGGCCGCCGTCTGGGCGGTGCTGCACGACCGGCGCTGGCTGGAGCTGGGTGACCTGCGCCTGCGCACCTCCTATCCGGTGCTGCCGTGGATCGGGGTGATCGCGCTCGGCTACGCCGCCGGCCCCTGGTACGGCGCCGCCACCGATCCGACGCAACGCCAGCAGCGCCTGCTGGCCTGCGGACTCGGCGCACTGGCCGGGTTCCACTTGCTGCGCTGGCACAACGGTTACGGCGATGCGCCGTGGCAGGTGCAGGACGACCTCGCGCATACCGCGATGAGCTTCTTCAACGTCACCAAGTACCCACCGTCGCTGCAGTTCCTGCTGCTGACCCTGGGCGTGGGCCTGCTGTTGCTGCGCCTGTACGAACACCCCACCGTGGCCCGCGCGCTGGCGCCGCTGGCGGCGATCGGCGCGGCGCCGATGTTTTTTTACCTGCTGCACCTGTACGTATTGAAGCTCGCCTACCTGGCCGCGGTGGCGCTGTGGGGCGCCAACCAGGGCGATCTGTTCGGCGTGGACAGCGTGGCCGCCTTGTGGGCGATCGCCGCCTTGCTGGGCCTGGCCCTGTACTGGCCCACCGCCGCGTTCGCGCGGCTGAAGGCGCGGCGCCGCGACCTGGCCTGGCTGCGCTACTTCTAGCGACGGGCCGGGGTGGTTCATCTGCGTGCAATGCCGGCGTGCTCGACTGCCGCTTCCTTCGTCCGCGCCTGGAGACCTGCGATGTCCACCCGCCTGCCGCCGTTGCTGCTGATCGGTCTGACCCTTGCCGCATGCGCCGGATGCGCGACGGCGGCGAGCAAGCGCGACGCCTGGGTGGTGCAGCAGATCCACGACTACAACCATCCCTACGCCGCGCAGCAGACCGAGCTGGACACCAAGATGGCGACCATGGCCACGAGCGCCTACGCCTTCTACCGCGGCACCGACCACATCTTCTACCAGGACATGAAAACCCTGCCGGGCTCGCTGTGGACCTCGCCGCAGACCGGCTACACCTGGCTCGGCGGCGACACCCACCTCGGCAACTTCGATGCGGCGCGCGACAGCAGCGGCAAGGCGGTGTTCAAGGTCGCCGACTTCGACGAGGGCCACCTCGGCCAGTACGTGTGGGACCTGCGCCGGCTGGCCGCGAGCATGGTCCTGGCCGGCCGCGACAACGGCCTGTCCGACAGCGACATCGGCGACGCCATCGACACCATGGTCGGCGCCTACCTGGACAAGATCGCCGATTTCCGCGGCAGCGACGCCGAAGCGAGCTTCCAGCTGAGCAAGCGCAACACCAGCGGTGCGGTAGCCAAGATCATCGACAGCGCCGACGGCAAGAGTCGCAGCAGCCTGCTGTCCAAGTACACCGTGGTCAACGGCGGCAAGCGTCAGTTCCAGGACCTGGACAACCTGGTCGCGGTGGACGCCAACACCGCCTCGGCGGTGGCCGCGGCGATGAACGGCTACCTCGGCTCGATCGCTGCGTCCAAGCGCTATGCGTCCAGCTACTACACCATCAAGGACGTGCACCAGAAGCTGGGCTCTGGCACCGGCAGCCTCGGCCGGCTGCGCCTGTACGTGCTGATCGAAGGCCCGAGTGCGTCGACCAGCGACGACGTGATCCTGGAATGGAAGCAGGAAGCGGCCAGCGTGGTGGCGGTGGCGGCGCCGTCGCAGATGCCGGCCTCCAGCTACGACAACAACGAGGGCGCGCGGGTCGCGCGCACCGCCAAGGCGCAGACCATCGACGCCGACGTGCTGGTCGGCTACGCCAGCATCAACGGCACCCCGTTCTACGTGCATGAGAAGTCGCCGTTCCAGCAGGACCTGGACCCGACCACGCTGGACAGCGCCGGCAAGCTCGCCACCGCCGCGACCTACCTGGGCCAGGCCCTGGCCTCGGCGCACGCGCTGTCCGACCAGGACTACGACCCGAACGTGGTGCCCTACAGCATCGACAAGCAGATCGACCAGGCGGTCACCAGCAAGAGCGGCCTGAAATCGGAACTGCGCCAGTTCGCGTTCGACTACGCCGCGCAGGTGCAACTGGACTGGCAGTCGTTCGTGGCCGCGTACAAGGCGGGCACGCCGCTGTATTGAGTTCGCGCCGGGTGCGGGCGGGTGACGCACGCTGTGCGGTTTTTGCGGCGTGCCCACGGCGGAGCCGCCTGTTGTAGGAGCGGCTTCAGCCGCGACGAGGCGTCACCGGGAAGGCCTGGTCGCGGCTGAAGCCGCTCCTACGACAGCAATACCATCTTCGGCGCGCGTATCCATGCATCGACTAGGCGGGCCCGCAAGCGCAATGGCTGCGGCACGTAACTCTTGTAGGAGCGGCTCAGCCGCGACGGGGCGTTACCGGGAGACCCGGTCGCGGCTGAAGCCGCTCCTACGACGCGCGCGACGCAGGCACGACATACGTTTTCAGGTGCACAGCGGCAGGCGCGGGCAACGCGCCTGCCGCTGTGGATCGCGCCGGACCTTACAGGATGTAACGGCTCAGGTCCGGATCCTGCACCAGCTCGCCCAGGTGCGCATCGACGTAGGCCGCGTCGACGGTGACGCTCTGCCCGTCGCGGTCCGGGGCCTCGTAGCTCAGCGTGTCGAGCAGGCGCTCGAGCACGGTGTGCAGGCGCCGCGCACCAATGTTCTCCTGGCGCTCGTTGACCAGGAACGCGATCTCCGCCAGGCGCGCGATGGCGTCGTCGGTGAAGCGCAGGCTCACGCCCTCGGTCAGCAACAGCGCTTCGTACTGCTTGGTCAGCGCCGCCTTCGGCTCGGTGAGGATGCGGATGAAGTCGTCCTTCGACAGCGCCGACAGCTCCACCCGGATCGGGAAGCGGCCCTGCAGTTCAGGGATCAGGTCGCTGGGCTTGGCCAGGTGGAACGCGCCGGAGGCGATGAACAGGATGTGGTCGGTCTTGACCGTGCCGTACTTGGTGCTGACGTTGGAGCCTTCCACCAGCGGCAGCAGATCGCGCTGCACGCCCTCGCGGGAGACGTCGCCGCCGGTGGCGCCGGCCTCGCTGCGCTTGGCCACCTTGTCGATCTCGTCGATGAACACGATGCCGTGCTGTTCGCAGGCCTCGATCGCCGCGGCGCGCACGTCGTCCTCGTTGACCAGCTTGCCGGCCTCTTCCTCGATCAGCAGCGGCCGCGCCGCCTTGATGGTCAGCTTGCGCGACTGCGACTTGCCGCCGCCCAGGTTGGAGAACATCTGCCGCAACTGCTGGCCCATTTCCTCCATGCCCGGCGGGGTCATGATGTCCATGCTGACGTTGACCGCCACGTCCAGCTCGATCTCGCGCTCGTCCAGTTCGCCGGCGCGCAGCATGCGCCGGAACTTGCTGCGGGTGTCGCTGTCCTGCGCCGACGGCTCGTTGCGCGCGGCTTCCGGATCGAAACCGATGCCGGCGCTGCGCCGCGGCAGCAGCGCATCGAGGATACGGTCCTCGGCACGCTCTTCGGCCTGGGTGCGCACGCGGGTCTTGGCCTGCTCGCGGTACAGCTTGACCGCAGTGTCGGCCAGATCGCGCACGATCTGCTCCACGTCCTTGCCGACATAGCCGACCTCGGTGAAGCGGGTCGCCTCGACCTTGACGAAGGGCGCATTGGCCAGCGTCGCCAGGCGCCGCGCGATCTCGGTCTTGCCGACGCCGGTGGGGCCGATCATCAGGATGTTCTTCGGCATCACCTCGTTGCGCAAGGCGTCGGGCAACTGCATGCGCCGCCAGCGGTTGCGCAGCGCGATCGCCACCGCGCGCTTGGCCTCGTGCTGGCCGACGATGTGACGGTCCAGCTCCTGCACGATCTCACGCGGGGTCATGGTGGAGGTATCGGGATTTGGCATTGGGGATTCGGGATTCGTAAGAGCGGAGGAGGAACGATCGATGCAGGTCCGGTGCAGGGAGAGGAGCGCTTTTGCGAATCCCCGATCCCGACTCCCGAATCACAGCTCTTCGACCACCACATTGCGATTGGTGTAGATGCAGATGTCGCCGGCGATGTTCAGCGCTTCGACGGCGATGGTGCGCGCGTCCAGCGTGGTGTGGCCGAGCAATGCACGCGCCGCCGACAGGGCGTAGGAGCCGCCGGAGCCGATGGCGATGATGCCGTCCTCCGGCTCGATCACATCGCCGGTGCCGCTGATGATCAGCGAGGTCTCCTTGTCGGCCACCGCCAGCAGTGCCTCGAGCTTGCCGAGGCGGCGTTCGGTACGCCAATCCTTGGCCAGTTCCACGGCGGCGCGGGTCAGCTGGCCGTGCTTCTCCAGCTTGGCCTCGAACAGCTCGAACAGGGTGAACGCATCGGCGGCGGCGCCGGCGAACCCCGCCAGCACCTGGCCCTCGCGGCCGAGCCGGCGCACCTTGCGCGCATTGCCCTTCATCACGGTGTGGCCCAGGGTCACCTGGCCGTCGCCGGCTACGGCGACGCGGCCATCGCGGCGCACCGACAGGATCGTGGTGGCGTGGAAAACATTGGGGTTCTGACTGGGATCCATGCGGCCTCCGGAGCGATGACTCAGGTGTGGGGGCTGGCGACGCGCGGTTCAAGCGTCGTCGGTCGCAGACCGGTGGTCGCCAAGCCGGGCGTGCGCCGGCCGGGCCGGATCGGCAGAGATGCCCCAGGCAAGATGCCAATCCTTGCCCTCGGTCTCGATCGGGTGCAGGGTGCGTCCGGCGCCGTTCCCGCAGGCCAGATCATGCGCGGCGCAATAGCGGTCGCAGCCCCAGCACAACCGTTCGGGATGGCGCGGCGCCAGCGGAAAGGGTTTGGCCATCGGTGAGCCCTCGCAACGTGGGAGGGCAGTGTCGTCCCGCCTTTGCCGACTCGCCTTGATCCAGAACAAGCGCGGGTGCGCTAGCAACCGTGCGTCCGCGATGCGGCGCTCAGGACTTGCGCTTGGCCCGCGGGTGCGCCGCGTCGTAGACCTTGGCCAGGTGCTGGAAATCCAGGTGGGTGTAGATCTGCGTGGTGGCGATGTCGGCATGGCCGAGCAGTTCCTGCACGCCGCGCAAATCGCCGGAGGATTCCAGGATGTGGCTGGCGAAACTGTGCCGCAGCATGTGCGGGTGCACGTGCTTGAACAGGCCCTGGCGCCCGGCCAGTTGCTTGATCCGGATCTGCACCGCGCGCGCGCCGATCGGCGCCCCGCCGCGCCCAGGGAACACCGGCGCGGCGGCTTCGCCCCGGCTTTCCTCGCGCCATTCCAGCAAGGCCTTTCGCGCATGCGAACCGACGGGCACCAGCCGCTGCTTGTTGCCCTTGCCCAGCACACTGACCATGCCGGCGACGAAATCCAGATCGCGCCAGCGCAGCGCGCACAGCTCGCTCAGGCGCAGGCCCGAGGAATAGAACAGCTCCAGCAGCGCGCGGTCGCGCAGGCCCAGCGGCGCATCGGTCGGCACTTCGACCAGGCGCACCGCCTCGTCCGCGTCGAGCACCTGCGGCAGCTTGCGCGGCGCCTTCGGCGCGCGCAATGCCGCGGCCGGGCTGGTGGCAATGTGACCGTGCTTGAGCAGCCAGGCGTAGAAGCTGCGGCACGCCGACAGACGCCGTTGCAGGCTCTTGGGCGACAGCCCGCGGCGGTGCTCGGCGGCAATGAAGTTGCGCAGTTGCGCGGCATCGAGCGCGGCCGGCTCGCCCAGCAGATTGGCTGCCGCCCACGCCGCCAGCGCCGCCAGGTCGCGCCGATACGCGTCCAGGGTATGCGCGGACATGCGCCGCTCGACCTGCAGGTAGGCGAGGAACCGGGACTCGGGACCCGGGACCCGGGACCCGGGAGAAGCGGCAGCGTGCGCAGCGCCTGCAGTCTCCTTCCCCGCCTCATGGACGGCGGTCCCGGTCGTGGCTTTTCCCCGAGTCCCGGGTCCCGGATCCCGAGTCCCGGCCCCACTCATCGCTGCAACGCCACCGCCAGCGCCTCGCCCATCATGCGCAGGAACAAGGTGCCCATGCCGGGATAGAAACGGTTCGGGTCGCGGCTGCCGACCGCGATCAGGCCCAGGCCGGGCAGCGGCAGCAGCGCGGTGGATTGCACCTCGTCCACGCGCTCGCCGTACAGCAGCGCCTGCTTTTCCGGTTGCAGGCGGCCGCAGATCGGCTCGCCGTCCTTCAGGCAATCGCGGAACGGCGCCAGCCGCGGATCGTCCGCCGCCAGCACCTGCAGCCACGGCGCCTGCTCCAGGCCGGGCAAGGGCTGCAGCAGCACGATGCTGACCAGGTCGCCCTGGAAATCCTCCTGCAGCGAGGCGGCCATGGCGCGCACGCTGTCGGCGGCGCTGCGCTGGCGCATCAGCGCCAGGGTCAACTGGTGGGTGCGCACCGCCAGCCGTTCGTTGACCTGCGCGTTGGCGGCCAGATCGGCCAGCCGCCGCGACAGTTCGCGGTTCTTGTCGCGCAGCACTTCCAGCTGGTAGCTGGCCAGCGACGCGGTGGGGCCGTCGTCGCGCGGCACCACCAGGGTCAGCGCCAGATCGGGAAACTGCTTGAGGAAGCCGGGATGGCGCCGCAGCCACGCGGCCACCTCGTGCGCACCGAGCTTGTCCTGGCTGTCGCTCATCGGATCCACTCTCCATCGAAGACGAAGGTCGCCGGCCCGGACATCACCACCGGTGCGGTGTCGTCCGGCCACTGCACGCGCAGCTCGCCGCCGGGCAGACTGACGCGCACGTCGCGCTCCACCCGGCCGCGCTGCATCATCACTGCGGCCGCCGCGCAGGCGCCGCTGCCGCAGGCCAGGGTCTCGCCGACCCCGCGCTCGTACACGCGCAGACGCAGGTGGCCGCGGTCGATCACCTGCACGAAGCCGACGTTCACCGAATCCGGGAACGAGGCGTGCTGCTGCAGCAACGGGCCCAGGCGGTCCACCGGCGCCGCATCGACCAGGCCCACTTCCAGCACCGCGTGCGGGTTGCCCATCGACACCGCGCCGAAGCGCACGCTGCCGCCCTGCAGCGGCAGCACGTACTCCTCGCGCGCGCGCGGGAAGCCGACCAGCGGCACGTCCTCCGGCGCGAAGCGCGGCACGCCCATCGCCACCGCGAACGCGCCGTCGGCGCCGCGGGTGATGTGGTGACTGCCGGCAGGGCTTTCGATGACGAAATCGTCCGCGGCCGGCGCGCTGCCGTCGCGCACCAGCCAGGCGGCGATACAGCGCGCGCCGTTGCCGCACTGCCCGGCGGCACTGCCGTCGGTGTTCCAGATGCGGTAGCTGGCCACCGCGTCGGCGGCGTGCGGGGCTTCGATGGTCAGGATCTGGTCGCAGCCGACGCCGAAGTGGCGGTCGGCCAGACGCATGGCCAGTGCGGCGTCCGGCGGCGGGGTGCCGTCGCGCAGGTCGAGCACCACGAAATCGTTGCCCGCGCCCTGCATCTTGCTGAAACGCAGGCGCGCGTCGCGGCGGGCCTCACTCATTCCCATTGGTGGGCATGGTGGTGTCGTTGGACGGCGGGCGCTGCCCGTCCACCGGTTGCGCCTGCCCGGCAGGATCGGTGGTCGCCGGCGGCGTCGCGTCGGGCGCGGGCGTGGCGGGCGCGGCTTCCACCGGCACCGGCTTCTGCGGCATCACCAGCGGCCCCTTGTTGCCGCAGCCGGCCAGGGCCAGCAGCGCAACGGCGGGGAGGACGAGACGGATCGAAGAAGAAGACGATGTGCTCATGCGCCGAGTATAGCCACACCGGCATGAACCGGCCGTGCCGCGGTCGCAGGCCGCGCCGCGCTCATTCGCGCGGCGGTTCCGGCCGCCACCACAACCACAGCGCCACCACGCTCATGCAGCCGATCGCCAGCGTCTGCACCCAAGGCCGGTGCACGAACAGCAGCAGCACCAGCGCGCACGCGGCCATGGTCAGCGTCGCCATCCACTTGCCGCGGCGGCTGACTGCGCCATGCCGTTCCCAGTCGCGGATGCTGCGGCCGAAACGCGGATCGCGCAGCAGGCGCCGGCGCAGCCGCGGCGAACCGCGCGCAGCGGCATAGGCGGCGATCAGCACGAACACCGTGGTCGGCAAGCCCGGCACGAAGATGCCGACGATGCCGGTCGCCAGGCTGGCATAGGCCAGCAGCCACCAGGCCCAGCGGAAACGGGAGTTCGGACGCATCGGGCCATGATAAGCCCGCGCCGGCGTGGGCAGGCATCGACCGCCTGCCGAGGCGACCGCGGTGGCCGTGCGGCAGCGGCTGTGGGAGCCGCTTCAGCCGCGACGAGCGCAGCCATTGGCGTGTCCGACTCATTGCAGTCGGGACTGAAGTCCCTCCCACAGGGAGTGACCAGACCATCAGCACCACGGCCGGCCCTCGCGCGAGACACACGCGATCCGCCCTTCGTAGGAGCGGCTTCAGCCGCGACCCGCGTTACCGGGAATGCCCGTCGCGGCTGAAGCCGCTCCTACGCGGCGACGGCGCTTCCTGCCAGACCGCAAAAGAGGAAGGCGATCGGTCAGCTGATGCCGCTCTTCCGAGTGCGCCAGGCCGCTCCTTGGGAGTTCCGTCATGGCGACGAACGACGCCAACGTCCCTTCAGACCTCAGCGCAGGCTAACCCGGCACCGCGCCCAAAGGATCGGCACATCGGCTGCCCCGCAGGTCAGCCGACGCGCGCCACGCTCACTTGGCCGGCTGCTCCACGCCCAGCTGGTCCAGCATGAAGGCGTAGGACTCGGCCATTTCGCGGTAACGACGGAAGCGGCCGGACTTGCCGCCGTGGCCGGCTTCCATGTTGACGCGGAACACGATCGGCTGGCTGCCGGTGTCGTTCTCGCGCAGCTTGGCCACCCACTTGGCCGGCTCCCAGTACTGCACCTGCGAGTCCCACAGGCCGGTGCCGACGTACATCGCCGGGTAGGCCTGGCGGGTGACGTTGTCGTAGGGGGAGTAGCTGAGCATGTAGTCGTAGTACGCCTTCTGCTCGGGATTGCCCCACTCGTCGTACTCGTTGGTGGTCAGCGGGATGCTCGGGTCGAGCATGGTGGTGACCACGTCCACGAACGGCACCTGCGCCACCAGCACGCGGTAGTCCTTGGGCGCCATGTTGGCCACCGCGCCCATCAGCAGGCCGCCGGCACTGCCGCCGGCCGCGGCCACGCGGTCAGGCGCGGCGTAGCCCTGTTGCACCAGCCCGCGGGTGACGTCGATGAAGTCGGTGAAGGTGTTCTTCTTGTGCAGCAGCTTGCCCTGGTCGTACCAGTCGCGGCCCATTTCCTGGCCGCCGCGGATGTGCGCGATGGCATAGACCACGCCGCGGTCGAGCAGGCTGACCACCGGCAGGTTGAACGCCGGGTCGGTGGACATGCCGTAGCTGCCGTAGGCGTACTGGTACAGCGCGGCGCTGCCGTCCTTCTTGAAGCCCTTCTTGTAGACCAGCGACACCGGCACCTTGACCCCGTCGCGCGCGGTCACCCAGACGCGTTCGGTCTGGTACTTGCTGGCGTCGTAGCCGATCACCGGCTGCTGCTTGAGCAGCTTGCGCTCGCCGGTGCGGGTGTTGAGTTCGTAGGTGGTGGCCGGGGTGGTCAGCGAGGTGTAGCTGTAGCGTAGCCACGGCGTGTCCGGCTCGGCGTTGATCGACAGGCCCATCGAATACGCCGGCTCGTCGGCCTTGACGTACTCCTCCTTGCCGTCGGCGAAGTGCAGACGGATCCGCTCCAGGCCGTCGGAGCGCTCGGCGATGGCGGTGAAGCCGTCGAACAGTTCGAAGCCGTCGATGAACACCTTCTCGTCGTAGGGCAACCAGCTCTGCCACTGGCTGCGCGCCGTGGCGCCGTCGGGCGCGGTCATCAGCGCGTAGTTCTTGGCCTTCCAGTTGGTGCGGATCACCCAGCGGCCGTCGAAGTGGTCGGCGTGGTACTCGACGTCGCGCTCGCGCGGCGCCAGCACGGTGAAGCGCTGCGGATCGGCGGCCGGCGCGTAGCGCTGCTCGGAGGACACGGTGCTTTCCACGCCGATGACGATGTACTTGTCGTCGCGGGTGCGGCCCACGCCCATGTAGAAGCTGTCGTCCTTTTCCTCGTACACCAGCACGTCCTGCGCCGCCGGGGTGCCCAGCACGTGCTTCTTGACCCGCACCGTCAGCAGCGTCTCCGGGTCGTTCTCGACGTAGAACAGGGTCTTGTTGTCGTCGGCCCAGACCACGTCCGGCGACACGCCGGGAATGCGATCGGCGTAGACCTCGCCGGTGTCCAGGTTCTTGAAGCGCACCACGTACTGGCGGCGGCCCACCTCGTCCTCGGTCCAGGCCAGAATGCGGTTGTCCTGGCTGACCGCCGCATCGCCGACGCTGAAATAGCCCTTGCCGGCGGCCATGATGTTGACGTCGAGCAGGATCTCTTCCGGCGCCTCCATGCTGCCCTTGCGGCGTGCCTGGATCGGGTAGTCCTTGCCGCTCTCGTAGCGGGTGTAATACCAGTAGCCGCGCTCGCGATACGGCACGCTGCTGTCGTCCTGCTTGATGCGGCCGACGATTTCTTCGTACAGCCGGTCTTCCAGCGGCTTGAGCGGCTTCAGCACCTGGTCGGCGTAGGCGTTCTCGGCGTTGAGATAGGCCAACATCTGCGGGTTCTTGCGCGTGTCGTCGCGCAGCCAGTAGTAGGCGTCCTGGCGAACGGCGCCGAACGGCGCCTTGACCGCGTGCGGCTGCTTGGCCGGATGCGGCGGAGTGGCCGCGGCGGCGGAGGCGGAGGAAGCGAAGGAGGCGGTCATGAGCAGGACAAGGCTCGCTAGCAAGGGGCGGTGGGGCATCTAATGGGGCTCCGGCGGCGGTAACGCAACGGGACGCGCCGCCCCGGCCGGGCGGCGGCAGCGGGCGGGCGCCGCGCAGTGCCGGCCGAGTCTCCCTGCAACGCCGCGCCGTGGCAAGCGTGCCGAGGCCGCGCGTTCGGGACGGCGTGGAATTCGGTCGCTCGGCGACCCGCGGCGCCGCGATGGCGCTACGGCATGCCGACCCGTGCGCCAGTGGCGCATGCCGCGACCGCTTGTTCGCGGGGAACGCGACGCCTGACACACCGACCGGCGCATGCACCGCGCTGCACGAGCGTTCCGCCTGGGTGCAGCGCACTCGGCGCCTGGCACGGCACCGCGCTTCGCAGTCCTCTCGACATCGCTAACACGCGCGACAGCACCCTCCTCTATCATCGGCGACATGGCTTCCCTTCCCGGCGACACCCTCAGTGCCTCGTCCGCCGCGCCCGGCTACAGCCAGCGCAGCCGCGAGATCGAACCCTTCCACGTGATGGCCCTGCTGGCCCGCGCCAACGAACTGGAGCAGGCCGGCCACGACGTGATCCACCTGGAGATCGGCGAACCGGACTTCACCACCGCCGCACCGATCGTCGCCGCCGGCCAGGCCGCGCTGGGCGCCGGCCATACCCGCTACACCGCCGCGCGCGGCCTCCCGGCCCTGCGCCAGGCGCTGGCGGACTTCTACCGGCAGTGCCACGACGTCGACCTGGACCCGGCACGCATCCTGATCACGCCCGGCGGCTCCGGCGCGCTGCTGCTGGCCAGCGCGCTACTGGTCGATCCCGGCCGCACCTGGCTGATGGCCGACCCCGGCTACCCGTGCAACCGCCATTTCCTGCGCCTGGTCGAAGGCGCCGCGCAGCTGGTGCCGGTCGGCCCGGACAGCCGTTACCAACTGACCCCCGATTTGGTGCAGCGGCACTGGAACGCGGACAGCGTCGGCGCGCTGGTGGCCTCGCCGGCCAATCCCACCGGTACCGTCCTGTCGCGCGCCGAACTGGCCGCGCTGTCGCAGACGCTGCGCGCCCGCGGCGGGCACCTGGTGGTGGACGAGATCTACCATGGCCTGAGCTACGGCATCGACGCGCCCAGCGTGCTGGAGGTCGACGACGACGCCTATGTGCTCAACAGCTTCTCCAAATATTTCGGCATGACCGGCTGGCGCCTGGGCTGGCTGGTGGCGCCGCGCGCGGCGGTGCCGTCGCTGGAGAAGCTGGCGCAGAACCTGTACATCAGCGCGCCCAGCATCGCCCAGCACGCCGCGCTGGCCTGCTTCCTGCCGGAAACGCTGCAGATCCTGGAAGCGCGCCGCGCCGAGTTCGCGCAGCGCCGCGACTACCTGCTGCCGGCGCTGCGCGCGCTCGGCTTCCGCATCGACGTCGAGCCGGAGGGCGCGTTCTACCTGTACGCCGACGTGTCCGCTTTCACCGACGATGCGCAGGCGTTCTGCGCGCACTTCCTGGAAACCGAGCACGTCGCGTTCACCCCGGGCGTGGATTTCGGTCGTCACCGCGCCCGCCAGCACGTGCGCATCGCCTACACCCAGAGCCTGCCGCGGCTGGAACAGGCGGTGGAGCGGATTGCGCGTGGACTGACGCGCTGGGCGCGCTGAGGCGACCAACAACGGCACGGGACAGCGACTGGAGCCGGGCATGCTCATCTACCGCGAAGCCATGGAATCGGATCTGCGTGCGATCTGCGCACTCGGCGAAGAAGTCAATGCGCTGCACCATGAGGCATTTTCCCCACGTCTTCGCCGGCGCCGGCGATGCGGACCGCGATGCGGCGCACTGGAACAGCAGCATTGGCCGGGACGATGCCACCACCTTCGTCGCCGAAACACAGGGCGTTCTCGTCGGCTTCGTCACGGTCGGCATGGTGACGGAATCGCACTCGCTGCTGCAGCCCATGCGCTTCGGCCGGGTAGGCAGCATAGGCATCACCGGCCGCCATCGGGGCCAGGGCATCGGCCCGGCGCTGATGCAGCGTGCGCACGACTGGGTGGCACTGCGTGGCGGTGTCGAAATGCGCCTGAACGTCTGGGCCTTCAACACGCACGCGCTGCACGTGTACGAAGAACTGGGTTATGAGGTCCGTTCGCTGACCTTGGTCAAGCCTTTGGCCGGCGGCGCCTGAGCACCCGCTGCGGCGGCGACCTGAAATCGAGCAGAGAGCAGGCATGGCGTCGACGCGATCGCGACGCGACGCGCTGCGCGTGGGCTCGCGCGTTCACTGGCTCGCAGGCGCCAGGCCAGGCAATGGTCCGCGCCCCGACCGGGACGCGGACCGCACCAGTCACTTGGACAGCTGCTCCCACAGGAAGCTGTACGCCAGCGCCTGCATGTGCGCCGCCTGCGCGTTGTTGGCCGCGCCGCCATGGCCGCCTTCGATGTTCTCGTAGTAGGTCACGTTCTTGCCGGCGTCGATCATCTTCGCCGCCATCTTCCGCGCATGACCCGGATGCACGCGGTCGTCGCGGGTGGAGGTCAGGAAGATCACCGGCGGATAGGTCTTCTTCGGGTCGAACAGGTGGTACGGCGAGAAGGTCTGGATGAACTTCCAGTCGTCGGTGTCCGGGTTGCCGTACTCGGCCATCCACGAGGCGCCGGCCAGCAGGTGGCTGTAGCGCTTCATGTCCAGCAGCGGCACCTGCACCACCACCGCGCCGAACAGCTGCGGGTACTGCATCAGCATGTTGCCGGCCATCAACCCGCCGTTGCTGCCGCCCTGCACGCCCAGGTGCTTGGCCGAGGTGATCTTGCGCGCGACCAGATCCTGCGCCACCGCCGCCATGTCCTCGTAGGCCTTGTGCCGGTTCTGCTTCAGCGCCGCCTGGTGCCAGCGCGGGCCGTACTCGCCGCCGCCGCGGATGTTGGCCAGCGCGTACACGCCACCCTGGTCGAGCCAGGCGCGGCCCAGGCTGCCGGAGTAGAACGGGGTCATCGAGATCTCGAAACCGCCGTAGGCGTACAGCAGGGTCGGCGCGCTGCCGTCGGCCTTGAGCTGCTTGGGCCGGACCAGGAAGTACGGGACCTTGGTGCCGTCCTTGGACACGGCGAAGTGCTGCTCGATTTCGTCCTTGGACGCGTCGAAGAAGCTCGGCATCGCCTTCAGCGTCTCGATGCTCTGCGGCCCGCGCTGCACGTCGGCCAGCATCAGCGTGGTCGGGGTCAGGAAGTCGGTGGAGGTTAGCCACACCTGGTCGTTCTCGTCGGCATCGACCGCATCGACGCTGGTGCTGCCGAAGGCCAGGTCGCCGACCGGAAACGCCGTGCGCGCCCACTCGCCCTCGCCCGGGGTCAGCACCCACAGCCGGCTCTTGACGTCGTCGAGCACGTTCAGCACCAGCCGCGACTTGGTCCAGGCGAAGGACGCCAGCGACGCGGTCTCGGTCGGCGTGAACAGCACCTGGAAGTTGCGCTTGCCGGCCATGAAGTCGTCGAACTTGGTCGCCAGCAGCGCACCGGCCGGGTAGGTCGTGCCGCCCACCGTCCACGGATCGCGCAGCTCCAGGGTCAGCCACTGGCGGTGCACGCCCTTGTTGGCCGAATTGGGCACGTCGATCTTGGTCAGGCGGCCATCGGTGCCGCGCAGGTACATCTCATCGTTGTAGAAGGCCAGCGTGCGGCTGACGAAATCGCGCTCGTAGCCGGGCGTGTCGTCGTGCATCGCCGCGATGTACATGTCGTCCGGCTTGCCCTCGTAGACCAGCGTGGCGCTGCTCATCGGGGTGCCGCGCTTCCACTGCTTGACGACGCGCGGGTAGCCGGAGCTGGTCAGCGAGCCGGGGCCGAAGTCGGTGTACAGATAGACGGTGTCGGCATCGATCCAGCTCAGCCCGCCCTTGGCCTCGGGACGGAAGAAGCCGTCCTTGATCCACTGCTTGCTGCTCAGGTCGAACTCGCGGGTGACGTCGGCGTCGGCGCCGCCGCGCGACAGCGCGATCAGGCAGCGGCGGTACTCCGGGCGCAGGCAGTTGGCGCCATGCCACACCCAGTTCTCGCCCTCGGCCTTGTTCAGCGCATCCAGGTCCAGCACCGTCTCCCACTTCGGCTCGGGCTTGCGGTACTCGTCCAGGGTGGTGCGGCGCCACAGGCCGCGCTCGTGCGCGCGGTCCTTCCACAGGTTGTAGTAGTACGGGCCGATCTTCTGCACGGCCGGGATCTTGGCGTCGGAATCCAGCACCTCGCGGATGCCGGCCTCGCGGGCCTTGAAGGCGGGGGTGTCGGCCAGACGCGCCTCGGTCTTGGCGTTCTGCGCCTTGACCCAGTCCAGCGCCTTGGCGCCGGTGACGTCTTCGAGCCAGGCATAGGGGTCTTGGGGCATCGCGGTTTCCTTGGCCGCGGCGGTGCCGGCGGCGAGCAGGCCGGCGATCAGGCAGGCGTGTGCGAGTGAGGACATGGTTCGGATCCGGGAAGGACAGCGCCGCACCGTAGCATGCGGCCTCGCCGCCCTCCCCTGCCGAAGGTCAGGCTGGGCGCGCGCTCCGCAGCGCCGGCCGGCGCCGCCGCGCCTGCGCCCGCGGCCGGGCCCGCCATTGCCCCCACAGCCGGCGCAGCGGCGGCAGCGGGAAGCGATGCAGGGCCCACCAGGCGCTCAGCGGCATGCCCAGCAGCCACAGCGGCCGCCAACCCAGCCATTCGCTGTGGCCGCGCGCGGCCGGCCACACCAGGACCAGGGCCAGTCCGGCGAGGATCGCCTGGCGCAGCAGGCGACGCAGGCCGGGGTGCGGGACGTGGTGGCGCGGGGACGACGAGACGATCGGCATGGCGGCAGTTCCTGGAAGTCGAGGCGCGCAGGTTGCCGCTGCGACATCTCAGAGGCTGCGACGCATCATTGACATGGCGCACGCGCATACTTCACCGGCATTCGCCCTTCGCCCCGGAACCCTCCTATGCGCCTGCTTTCCCTGTTCGCTTCCGTGCTGCTGCTGGGCATGGCCGTCCCCTTGCCGACGGCCCGCGCCAAGTCGCCGGACCCGGAACAGGAGCCGGCACAGCCGCCGATCGACCTGCAACGCTTCATGGGCCGCTGGTACGTGATCGCCCATGTGCCGTACTTCGCCGAGCGCGGCCACGTCGCCAGCAGCGACGAGTACACCCTCAAGGACGACGGCAAGATCGCGGTGCGCTACGAGTACCGCAACGGCTTCGACGAACCGGTCAAGGAGCTCAACTCCCGCGCCACGGTCAAGGAAGGCACCGGCAACCGCCGCTGGACCACCTGGTTCTTCAGGATGGTGCCCACCAAGTACCGCATCCTGGAGGTGGCGCCGGACTATTCCTGGGCGCTGATCGACTACCCCGGCCGCGACCTGGCCTGGGTATTCGCACGCTCGCCGAACATGAGCCACAAGCAATACCGCGAACTGGTCGACAAGCTGGACCACCAGTACGGGGTCAACATCGACAAGCTCAAGCGCGTGCCGCAACGCCGCGACCAGGTCGGCAAGCTCGGCTTCGAAGTGCCGAACAAGCCCTAAGGCAACACCCTGGGCCAGGCCGGTCGCGACGAACGACCCGGCCCGCGCCGCCGGCGCACCGGGTGCCGCCCACAAGCCGTTCGGTCCGCAGCGTCCCACGGCTGCCAACGCTCGCCGCCGCCACGCCATCGCACGCCCGGCATGGGAGCGACGCCACGATCACCCGCCGCTCAGCGAAGCGCCCGGCGCGGCCCGTATGATCGGGGCGCCCTCCCCCACAGACAGGTGCATCGCTTGGCCAGCGTCCTTTCCGAACCCCTCGACGAAGCGCCCCGCGGCTGCGCGGACGCCACCCTGCTGCGCGGCCAGGTGTTCGCACAGAACTGCCCGTCCCGCGCCGTGCTCAGCCATGTCACCAGCCGCTGGGGCGTGCTCGTCCTGGTCGCCCTGCGCAAGGGCACCCACCGTTTCGGCGACCTGCGCCGCAGCCTGGAAGGCGTCAGCGAGAAGATGCTGTCGCAGACCCTGCAGGCGCTGGAGGCGGACGGCCTGGTGCAGCGCACCGCCTACCCGGTGGTGCCGCCGCACGTGGAGTACGACCTGACCCCGCTCGGCGAGGAAGCCGCGGCGCACGTGCACGCGCTGGTGGACTGGATCGAGCGCAATATCGGCGTGATCCTGGGTGGCGGCGCGCCACTGGACGCGGCCTAGGCGTCCATCTCCAGGCTGCAGCGGTCAGCGTCGGGAATGCCCCGGTCGCGGCTGAAGCCGCTCCTACGACGGCCGCTGCGTCGCCAGGAGACGACTGCATCCCGCACGCTACGGCGCACGCCGCCGCGGCACGCCAGTTCCCAGGTAGGAGCGGCTTCAGCCGCGACGCTTTCCGTCATGTCGCGGCTGAAGCCGCTCCTACGGAAATCGCAGAGCGCGCAGCGGCGCCTCAATCGTCGCTGTAGTTGCTCAGCGCCAGCGACAGCAGCGCCTTGGCCTGTTCGCGCAGCGACCGCGGCTCGACGATCTCCGCATCCGAGCCGTAGTGCAGCACGTCCATCAGCAGTTCGCGCGAGACACTGTAGGGCACCTTCAGTTCGTAGCGGCCGTCGGCCAGGAACCGGCCCTGCTGCTTGGAATGCCAGTGCTCGTCGGCGACCCAGCGCGCCGCCTTGGGGCTGAACACGATGGTGGCCCAGCCCTTGGGCGCGCCGGAGAAGATGCCGTAGCTGGCCGCCAGCTGCGAATCCAGCTCGGCGTCGGCCACGTCCTGCGCCGGCTGGTCGAGCAGGCGCGCATGGTTGATGCGGTCCACCGCGAAGCTGCGCACCGCGTCGCGGCCATGGTCCCAGGCGTCCAGGTACCAGTTGTCGCGGTAGTGGGTGATGCGCTGCGGCGACACCGTGCGCTTGGTCGATTCGTCGGTGGAGCGGGCGCGGTAGTCGAAGGACAGGCGCTTGCGCTCCAGCACCGCCGAGGCGACGGTGCGGAAACTGGCTTCGTCGAGCTTGCGGCCGCGGTGCGGGATCACCCGCACCCGCTCCACCGGCCAATGGGTCGCCCCGGCCTGGGCCGCGAGCAGGCTCTCGATGCGCTGCTGCAGCGGCGCCAGCACCGAGGACAGCACCCCGCCGCCGGTACGCGCCAGCAACTGCTGCGAGGCCAGCAGCGCATGCAGTTCCTCCGAACTCAGCCACAGCCCCGGCAGCTCGAAACGGTCGCTCTCGCCGGATTCGTAGCGGAAGCCGGCCTCGCCGTCGCCCTCCACCGGCGCCATCAGCGCATCGCGCAGGAAGGCCAGATCGCGGTAGACGGTGGCGCGGGAGCAGCCCAGTTCGTCCTGCAGCCGCGCCACCGTCACCGGGTAGCGCGCGGACTTGAGCAGGCGGTGCAGTGCGTTGATGCGTTCGTAGCGGTCCATGGCCTCGATTATGTCTGAGTCGCGGGCGGAAAACGCCTGCCCGGCGCGGCGGCCGGCAGCGCGCCCGAACCGTCGATGAAGCCGGCGCCCGGGGCCGGCCAGGGTGTCATGTGGATCCGGTATGATGAAATCGTTTCCATTTCGTTAGCCGAAGGCTGCGTCCTCACCCCCGGAGAGAAGCCATGTCCCGCCGCGCCACCCTCGTATCCGCCATCGCCTCGTTGCTGCTGAGCACGTCCCCGGCCTGGGCCGCCGACGTCGCCACCTCGTCGGCAACCACGGACCCGGCCAGTTCGCCGTGGAGCGGATCGGGCGAACTCGGCTTCGCCTCCTCGCACGGCAACAGCACCAACGAAAGCCTCAACGGCCGGCTCAAGGGCCAGTACGTGGACGGCGACTGGATCCACAGCCTGGACCTGCTTGCCCTGCACGCCAGCGCCGAGTACACCGACACCAATCCGGACGGCACCACCACGCGCAAGCGCCAGACCACCTCCAACCGCTACACCGGCAGCGCCGGCAGCGCGCTGCAGCTCGGCGAACACCGCCAGCTGACCGCCTCGCTGCGCTACGAGCGCGACGACTTCGCCACCTACGACCGCCTGGCCACGATCGGCATCGGCTACGGCACCCGGATCATGGACGGCGACCGCCGCAGCATCGACGTGCAGATCGGTCCCGGCGTGCGCCGCGCCCACGACGTGGTCGAGGACCGCACCGAGACCGGCCTGATCGGCCGCGGCCTGGTCGACTTCAAGTACGGCCTGACCAGCAACACCGAACTGGGCAACACCCTGCTGGTCGAATCCGGCGCATACAACACCTTCGCGCAGAACGACCTGGGCATCTCGGTGAGCATGAACGAGCGCCTGGCGCTGAAGGCCGGCTGGCAGGCGCGCTACAACAGCGACGTCAGCGACGACAAGAAGAAGACCGATACCTTGACCACCATGAACCTGGTCTACAAGTTCAAGTGAGCGGGAATTGGGAGTGGGGATTCGGGATTAGTCACGGGGGGTGCGGCGAGCTGCCGCGCCGCAGAGCCGACCCGTTGATCCGCCTCTCGTCGTAGGAGCGGCTTCAGCCGCGACGGGCATTTCCGGTACGGCCGTCGCGGCCAAGGCCACTCCTGCGAATGGCCTTTCGTCGTTGTCAGAGGCGCCCTGAAGCCGCTTCTACCAGTCGCTGGCGCGGCACCGCGCACGCCATCAGACCGGCAGGTCGACATCCAGCAATTCGCGCGCGCCGGCGCCCAGCAAGGCCTCGGCCACGGCCTGGCCCAGGGCGTCCGGGTCCCGGGCGCTGCGCTGCAGCTCCGCGCGCACCAGGCGTCCGTCGGCGACGCCGCCGACCAGGCCCTGCAGCAGCAGGTCGTCGCCGCGCCATTGCGCGAAGGCGGCCACCGGCACGTGGCAGCTGCCGTGCAGGGCGCGGTTCATCGCCCGCTCCGCCTCCACGCAACGACGGGTCGGCGCGTCGTCGAGCGCGGCGAACAGCGCCAGCGCGGCGCTGGCGTCCTCGCGGCATTCCACCGCGATCGCGCCCTGCGCCGGGGCCGGCAGCCAGTCCGGCGCCTGCAGGCGCTGGGTGATGCGCGCCTCCAGGCCCAGCCGCTGCAGGCCGGCGCAGGCCAGCACGATGCCGTCGTAGCCGCCGTTGTCGAGCTTGGCCAGGCGCGTGTTGACGTTGCCGCGCAGATCCAGCAGTTCCAGGTCCGGGCGCCGCGCGCGCAGTTGCGCCTGCCGCCGCAGCGAGGAGGTGCCGACGCGCGCGCCGAGCGGCAGCGCGTCCAGCGAGGCGTAGAGGTTGGAGATCAGCGCATCGGCCGGATCGGCGCGCGGCAGGATCGCCGGCAGCACGAACGGCCGGTCCAGCTCCATCGGCACGTCCTTGAGCGAATGCACCGCGCAATCGGCCTCGCCGCGCAGCATCGCCAGCTCCAGCTCCTTCAGGAACAGGCCCTTGCCGCCGATCGCCGCCAGCGAGCGGTCCAGGACTTCGTCGCCGCGGGTGCTCATCGGCACCAGCACCACGTCCAGGTGCGGGTGCGCGCGGCGCAGGCAGGCGGCGACATGCTCACTCTGCCACAGGGCGAGCGGACTCTTGCGGGTAGCGATGCGCAGGATCTTCATGCGCGCATTATCGCGGAAAGCCGCTGCCTGCCGCTGCCGCCGTGCGAACTGGCCGGCGTCAACGCTGGTGGATCTCCTTGCGCAGCTGCGCCACGCAGCGCCGACTGACCTCCAGCGGCTGCTTGCCATGGCGCAGCACCGCCTGCACCTGGCCCTCGCCGAGCCGGCGCAGCTCCACCAGTTCGTGGCGCGCGACCAGACAGTTGCGGTGAATGCGCACGAAGCGCTCGGCGAACTCATCCTCCAGCGCGCGCAACGATTCCTCGATCAGGTCCTCGCCGCGGGCGTGGTGCACCACCACGTACTTTTCCTCGGCCTGCAGATAGTGGATGTCGTCGACCGGGATCAGCCGCAGGCTGCCGCGCAGGCGCGCGCACAGGTGGGTGCGCCGCTGCGGCGCCGGCGCGGCGGCATCGCCGTTGACGCGGCCGGCCATGAAGGTGCGGGCGCGCTGCAGGGCCGCGGCCAGGCGCTCGGCCCGCACCGGTTTCATCAGGTAGTCGATCGCCGCCGCCTCGAACGCGGACAGCGCATGCGCGTCGTAGGCGGTGCAGAACACCACCGCCGGGCGCGGCTCGAACGTGGCCAGGTGGCGCGCGGCCTCCAGCCCGTCGAGGCCGGGCATGGCGATGTCCAGCAGCACCAGGTCCGGCTGCGCGGCGGCGCAGGCGTGCAGCGCGTCCATGCCGTTGTCGGCTTCGGCCACCACTTCCACGCCGGCATGCGCGGCCAGCAGCGTGCGCAGGCGTTCGCGCGCCAGGGGTTCGTCGTCGGCGATCAGCACCTTCACCCAGGTCTCCCTCGCTCGGCTGGCGTGCGCTGCGGCCGATACTAGCCCCGGTTCCGGGCGCCCGCCACGGGTATCGCATCAGGCCGCCAGGCGGCCACCAGGCTCAGGTGCCGGCGAGGCAGGCATCCATCCAGTCGCCCAGGTCGGCGATTTCCTCGGCGCAGACCTGGTGCGCCATCGGGTAGCGCCGCCACTGCACCGGCATTCCCAGCGCCTGCAGGGTCTGCGCGGTGCGCTCGGCGTACGTCTGCGGGATCACCGGGTCGCCCTGCCCATGGGCCATGAACAGCGGTTGCCGCAGGGCCGCCGGCGCGTGCCAGCGGGCGACGCTCTCCAGTTCGGGCAGATAGGTGGACAGGCCGATCAGGCCGGCCAGCGGCCGTTCGCGGCGCAGGCCGGTGGCCAGGGTGATCGCGCCGCCCTGGGAAAAGCCGGCCAGCAGCAGGCGCTCGGCCGGCACCCCACGCGCGTCCTCGCGCGCGATCAGTTCCTCGACCTGGGCCACCGATTCGGCGACACCGGCGCTGTCGGCGCGATTGGAGAAATCCATGCTGACGATGTCGTACCAGGCGCGCATACGCACGCCATTGTTGATCGTCACCGCCCGCACCGGCGCGTGCGGGAACACGAAACGCATGGCCGGCCAGTGCGGCCGCAGCAGTTCCGGCACCAGCGGCGCGAAATCGTTGCCGTCGGCGCCCAGGCCGTGCAGCCACAGGACGGTCCAGGCCGGCGCAGCGCCGGTCTCGTGTTCCACTGTTTCCAGCATGTCGGTTCCCGATGGAGGAGGCCGGCTAGTATGCCCGCGTCAGCCCTGGGCCTGCGCCTCGGCCTCGGCACGGCGCGCAGCGGCCTCGCGGCGCAGTTCGGCGGCGCGCAGCAGCACCGCCGGCGGCTGCGATTCCTCGGGAATGGCGAGGATGCGCAACTTGCGCAGCCACAGGCCGGCGGCCCGCGAGGAACTGATCGCCACCACCGGCACCGCCAGCGCCATGCCGATCACCACCGGCGCCATCCACGCCGCCAGCGACGGCGACACGGCATAGGCCATGCCGCCCATCAGCAGGCCGAACGCGCTGAGTCCGCCGTAGCTGCGCAACAGCGCCGACCACGAAATGCGGCCGTCGTCGCGCTGCTGCGCATCCCAGCCCGAATCCTTGCCGGCCAGCACTTCGGCGACGCCGCGCGACTGCACGTACATCACCACCGGCGCCATCAGCGCGGCCAGCAGCGTTTCCAGCAGCATGCTCACGAAGGCGCGCAGCCCGCCGCCGCAGCCACGGCGTTCGCCGGGCTTGAGCAGCATCGCGAAGTAGCCCATCACCTTGGGCGCCAGCAGCACGAACATGGTCACCGCGAACACCCAGGCCACCCGCGTGGAATCCTGCTGGTGCCAGTAGCGCGCCGGCGAGAACGGCGAGATCACCGAGGCGACCAGGTCGAACCCGCCGTTCTGCAGCGGAATGGCGATGCCGATCAGCATCAGCATGCCCCACATCGGCGCGGTGAAGTAATGGCCGATGCCGATCAGCATGTGCATGCGGCTGACCCAGTGCAGGCCGCGCGCGCGCACCACCTTGGAGTGCTGCAGGTTGCCCTGGCACCAGCGGCGGTCGCGCACCAGCAGGTCGGTCAGCGTCGGCGGGCCTTCCTCGTAGCTGCCCTGCAGGTACGGCACCATGTGCATGGCCCAGCCGCCACGGCGCATCAGCGCCGCCTCGACGAAGTCGTGGCTGAGCACGTGGCCGCAGAACGGCTTGCGCCCGGGCAGCGACGGCAGGCCGGCCTGCGCGGCGAAGGCCTCGGTGCGGATCATCGCGTTGTGGCCCCAGTAGTTGCTTTCCGAACCATGCCACCAGGCCACGCCGAAGGCGATCACCGGGCCGTAGACGCGGCCGCCGAACTGCTGCATGCGCGCGAACAGGGTATTGCCGTTGACCACTTCCGGCAGGGTCTGGATCAGGCCCACGTCGGGGTTGGCCTCCATGCCGGCGGCCAAACGCACGATGCTGTCGCCGGTCATCAGGCTGTCGGCGTCCAGGATCAGCATCTGCGGATAGGCGCCACCGAAGCGGCGCACCCAGTCGGCGATGTTGCCGGCCTTGCGCCCGGCGTTGCTGGCGCGGCGCCGGTAGAACAGCCGGCCGTGGCCGCCGACGCGCTCCACCAGCTCGGCATATACCTTTTCTTCTTCCGCGCCGACCGCCGGGCGCGTGGTGTCGCTGAGGATGAAGAAATCGAAGCGCTCGATCTGGCCGGTGGCCTCCACCGACTCGTAGATCGCCTGCAGGCCGGCCATCAGCCGGTGCGGATCCTCGTTGTAGGTGGGCATCAGCAGCGCGGTGCGGTTGCGCACGACCGGCAACGGCGCGTCCGGATCGATGCCGAGCTTGCGGCCCTTGCCGAACACCAGGGTGAAGAAGCCGGCCAGGGCGCTGACGAAGGACAGCGCGATCCAGGCGAACAACGGGATGAACAGCACCATCAGGCAGGCTTCGAGCACGCTCACGCCGCCGATCAGCAGCACCTTGCAGATCAGCCAGCTGGCATAGGCGGTCATCGCCGCGGTCGTGCCGAACACGTAGAAGCGCCGCCAGCCGATCCCGACCGGGGTGCTGGGCAGGCGCTTGTTGCGCAGCTTGCCTTCCTGCAGCGACTGCAGCGGCATGGCCAGTGGCGCTTCGGGTGGCAAGACCGCCTGGCCGGCATCCAAGGGCGCATCGACGGGCACGGCCGGTGTGGGGGCGACCGCGCTCATGCGATCCGCCGATCGCATCCGGCGCCGCAGCGCCATCGGGAAATGCCGCGGGCGGCCGGCGCGGCGGATGCCGCTGCGGCCACGCGCGTCTTGTCATGTACGCCAGTTGCTACCACGTGCTCTCCTGTCGACGGGCAAAGACGCCTGTCAATGTAAACCTTAAATAGTAAGCTTTCGCGAAGGCGGCCATCGGCGCCATGGCGGCGCTGCCCGCCCGTCCGTTCAGCCACGCCTTCACTCGCGCTCACCCTGGTTTCACCGCGCGCGCCGACCATGAAGCCCTGTCCGGCAATGGAGGATCGGCGCATGCGGCACCCGGCCCGGCGACGCACTGACACCCCTGACGACCAGCAACGGCCATCGAGGGCCGCGGCGGCACCGACGCAGCCCGGCCAACCGGCGTTGCTGATCGTGGACATGATCAGCCGTTTCGATTTCCCCGGCGGCGAGCGCCTGGCGAACGCCGCGCTGCCGGTGGCCGAGCGCATCGCCCAGGTCCGCGCGCGCTTCCATCGCCGTGGCTGGCCGGTGCTGTTCGCCAACGACAACTTCGCCGACTGGCGCACCGATTTCGAAGGCCTGTGGACGCTGTGCGCCGATCCGAAACAGCGCGGCGCGCGCATCGCCGCCTGCCTGGCGCCGCGCCCGCAGGACTACTACGTCCTCAAGCCCAAGCACTCCGCCTTCCTCGGCTCGGCCCTGGCCCTGCTGCTGGCGCGGCTGCAGACCACCCACCTGCTGGTCACCGGCATCGCCACCGACGCCTGCGTGCTGGCCACCGCGATCGACGCGCGCATGCGCGACTTCCAGGTGCAGGTGCCGCCATCGTGCTGCGCGGCGCTGGACGCCGGGCGCCAGCAACGGGCGCTGCGGCTGCTGCGCGAGGCGTTCGCGGTGCACATCAGCGAGCGGCTGCCGGCGCGCGCGGGTCGATGAGCGGGGCTACTCCGCCGCCGGCACCAAGTCATCGCCCGCGTCGTCGAGCGGCCGCGGCACGAACGGAAACGCCAGGGTGATGGTGGTGCCGCATCCCAGTTCCGATTCGACGTCGACGAAGCCGCCCGCCTGGCGTACCAGGCCATAGACCTGGGCCAGGCCCAGCCCGGTGCCCTTGCCCTCGGGCTTGGTGGTGAAGTACGCCTCGAACAGGCGCGACTTCACCTCGTCGGACATGCCCTCGCCCTGGTCGCTGACCGCCAGGGTCACATAGCGGCCGGGCTGGCGCATCGCCGCCGCGCGCGAGGGCGGCACCTCCAGGGCGCTGCAGCGGATCGTCACCGCATCGCCGGGGCGGCTGGCGTCGCGCGCGTTCAGCGCCAGGTTCATCACCGCCTGCTCGACCGCGTTGCGGTCGGCATAGGTCGTCGCCACCTCGGCGCAGGGCAGGAGTTGCAGGCGCATCTCGCCGCCCAGCGCCTGCGCCAGCAGCGGCTGCATCTGCGTCACCAACGCGTTCAGGTCCAGCCAGGCCGGCTTGACCGGATGCGCGCGGGCGAAGCCGAGCAGGCGCCGGGTCATCCCCGCGCCGTGCTGCAGGGCCTCGTTGGCGATGCCGAGCAGCCGCCGCTGGTCCGGCTGCAGGCGCTGCGGATGGTCGGCGACCATGCTCACCGAGGTCATGGCGGTATGCAGCATGTTGTTGAAGTCATGGACCACGCCGGCGAGCATCTGCCCGATCGCCTCGCCCTTCTGCGCCTGGGTCATCGCGCGCTCGGCCACGCGCTGCGCGGCCAGGGCGATGTCCAGTTGCCCGCGCAGTTGCGAATGCTCGGCCTGCCAGCGGCGGCCCAGCGCGACGGCATCGGCATCCTCGATCGCGTTTCCCTCGCCCTCGACCGGGGGAAGATGGCCGAGCGCGCGCAGGGCCTGTTCGACCTGGCGCTGCTGGGTGACGTCGCGGCTGATCACCAGCACGCTTTCGACCCGGGCCGCGGCATTGGCCAGCGGGCTGACCATCACGTGCCACCAGCGCTGCCGTCCGTCCAGCGACGGGCGCTGCGCCCAGAATTCGCGCTGCTCATTGCCCAGCGCCGCGGCGAAGGCGGCCTGGGTGAGCGAACGCATGTCCTCGGGCCACAGTTCGGCCCAGGGGTGGCCGACCACATCGGCAGGATCGGAGACGCCAAGCAGGGCAAGGCCGTGGGGATTGATCGAGCGCACGATGCCGTCGCGGCCGACTTCCTTGATGCAGTCGTGTGAGAGCTCGACGATCTGCCGATAGTAGGCGTGCGTGGTCAAGCTGCATCTCGCAGTAAGTAAGGTCGAGAATATCGGGATTCACACAACGTCACCAGGGCTTCACTGCCGAATCGTGAATCTGACAACGATCACTCACGGGGCGATAACGGCATTATGCGCGCGACACCCGTCTCCACCGCCATTCTTTTGGTGGAGGACGACCAGACGATACGGGAGTTAGCCGCCGCCATGCTGGCCGCCGATGGATACCGGGTGCTGTCGGCGGCGACCGCACAGGAAGCGCTGGAGGTGCTGGAGCGGCACCCGGACGTGGAGTTGATCTTCAGCGACGTGCAGATGCCCCGCTGCGACGGCCTGAGCATGGTGCGTCAATTGCGCCGCCGCGGCATCGTCATCCCCGCCCTGCTCACGTCCGGCATGCATGCGCCAGAACCCTGGATGCTGCCTGCACGCACCGGCTTCCTACCCAAGCCATACCGCCGCACCGACCTGTTGGCGGCGCTGGACCGTCTGCAGACCGGACGCTGAGTGGCGCACGCGCCGGCATGCGTTGCCGCGGCGCTCGCACGCGGCATGCCCGACATGGGGGGTCAGGCGAAGACCAGCTTGCCGTACCGTGCCGAACGGATCGCCGCCAGGCGCTCGGCGACGAAGTACGCGCCGGCGTGCGCATCACGGAAGTACACCCCGTCGAATGCGTGCCGACCGCGCACCACGCCATCGTCGCCGGTGATCCGGATCTGCGGCTCGAGCACGCCATCCGGGCACGCGCGCAGCAAGCCGTCGAGGACGAAGCCGTCCAATTCGCGACGCATCTGCGGTTTCAGGACTGTCATGAGCACACTGCACCATAGACCGCATGAAGCTCGCACAACGGAGGTGTCCGCCGCGGTCGCACCGAAGCGCGGCACGCATGCGGCAATGAAAGCTAAACGGTTCATTGGCGCCCAGGCCGCGATGCAGGCCTGCGGCGCCTGACGTTCGGCGAATCCACTATGCGCCGCTCTCGCAATTTCGCTGTAGACAAGCGCGCGCTTCACGCCTCTTTTATCGCGCCATTCGTACTTTGCTCCTGCATTATCGCATTGCAACAACGCTGTCCCGTTTCGACGCTGCTGTGCCTCTTTCCTTGCTTCACGTCGCGCGCCCGCCAGGACGCGCGGCGGCAGTCGCTTTCCGTGTGCCCCGTCCTCCCCCTTCCCAGACGGAACCGCCATGTCGCCCCCCACTCCCGCCGACCTGACCGATAGACAACGCGATACCCATCCGGTGCTGCATGCGCCGCGCCGCCGCTACCGCGACGCGCGCGGCCGCTTCGTCCGCAATGCCGAGGTGACCGTCAAGCTGAACCCGGCGCCGCGCCGGACCAGCCTGTTCGTGACCTCGGAAATGGCCGACTTCATCAAGGCCGGCGGCCTGGGGGACGTGGCCGCGGCCTTGCCGCGCGCGCTACGCGGCAGCTGCGACATTCGCGTGCTGATCCCGGGCTACCCGGCGGTGCTGCGCAAGACCGGGCCGCTGGAGATCGTCGGCCACATCGCCGCGCACGCCGGGTTGCCGGATTGCGCGCTGGGCCGGGCCGAGCGCCCGGACGGCCTGTGCGTGTACGTGCTGCTGTGCCCGCAGCTGTTCGAGCGGCAGGGCTCGCCTTACGTGAGCAGCGAAGGCCGCGACTGGGAAGACAACGCACTGCGCTTCGCCACCCTGTCCCATGCCGCCGCGCAGATCGCCGGCGGCCGCGCGGGGCTGGACTGGACCCCGGAGCTGCTGCACCTCAACGACTGGCCGTGCGCGCTGGCCGCCGCCTACGTGCGCTGGTCCGGCGGGCGCACGCCGTGCCTGCTGACCATCCACAACCTGGCCTACCAGGGCCTGTTCCCGTACGCGATGGCCGGTGCCCTTGGCATCCCCGCCGAGGGCCTGCAGGACCTGGAGTTCTACGGGCAGATGTCGTTCCTGCGCGCGGGCATCGTCCACGCCGACCACGTCAACACGGTCAGCGTCAGCTACGCCGCGCAGATCACCGGCCCGGCCCAGGGCTGCGGCCTGGACACGCTGCTGGCGCGACGCGCCGCCAGCGGCCGCCTGAGCGGCATCGTCAACGGCATCGACGCCAGCTGGGACCCGCGCACCGACGCGCACCTGCCGGCCCACTTCGGGATCGGCCAGATCCAGGGCAAGCGCGAGAACGCGGCGCAGGTGCGCCAGGCGTTCGGCCTGCTCGACAGCGACGGCCCGCTGTTCGCGGTGGTCTCGCGGCTGGTGCACCAGAAGGGCCTGGACCTGATCTGCGAGGTGGCGCCGCAGATCGTCGCGGCCGGCGGCCAGATCGTGATCATCGGCGGCGGCGAGCCGCAGATCGAGCAGGCGGTGGCGGCGCTGGCGCGGCGCTACCCGGGCCATGTCGGCGCGCACATCGGCTTCGAGGAGCGGCTGGCGCGGCGCATGTTCGCCGGCTCCGACTTCCTGCTGATGCCCTCGCGCTTCGAGCCCTGCGGGTTGAGCCAGATGTACGCGCAGCGCTTCGGCAGCCTGCCGATCGCCCACGCCACCGGCGGCCTGATCGACACGGTGGACGACGGCGTCACCGGCTTCCTGTTCGAGGAAGCCTCGGCCGACGGCCTGCGCCGCTGCCTGCAGCGGGTGTTCCGTACCTTCCGCCTGCCGGGCCTGCTGCAGGCGATGCGCCGCGCGGCGATGCTGCGGCCCAGCGGCTGGGAACTGGCCGGGCGCAAGTACATGGCGCTGTACGAGCGCACCGCCGGCCCGGTGGCGGCGAGCGGCCATGTGTCGGCGATGGCCGGCGCCACGCCGCCGGCCGCGGCGGGCGCCACGGCTGCCGCATGAGCGATCGGGAACACGTCGTGGACCCGGCCGCCGGCCGGGACCCGGCGGCGGACACGGAGGACGACGGCGACGGCCTTGCGCTGCAGGCGCTGGCGCGCGGCGAGGCCGGCGATGCGTTCGCCTGGCTCGGCCCGCATCCGCAGGCCGACGGCACGGTCCGGGTCCGCGTGCTGGCGCCGGGCGCCGAGGCGCTGGGCCTGCTCGATGCGCAGGGCAAGCTGGTGGCACGCATGCGCGCGCATGCGCAGGCGGCGGGTGTGTTCGAGGGCGAGCTGAAGCAGCCCATGCGCTACCGGCTGCGCATCGTGTGGCCGGACGCAGTGCAGGAGTGCGACGACCCCTATGCGTTCGGGCCGACGCTCGATCCGGCCTGGCTACAGGACCTGGCCGCCGGCGACGGCGCCGCGCTGCGCACCGCGCTCGGGGCGCACCACATCCGTGTCGGCGAGGTGGAGGGCGTGCGCTTCGCGGTGTGGGCACCGCAGGCCAGGCGCGTGGCGCTGGTCGGCGACTTCAATGGCTGGGACGCGCGCCGGCATCCGCTGCGCCTTCATGCGGAATCCGGGGTATGGGAACTGTTCGTGCCCGGGCTGCACGGCGGCGAGCACTATCACTACGAATTGCAGGCTGCCGACGGCAGCGTGCTGCCGCGCAAGGCCGATCCGGTCGCGCGCTGCAGCGCGCTGGCGCCGTCCACCGCCTCGGTGGTGCCGTCCGCCGACACCCATACATGGAATGACGCGGCCTGGCTGGCGCAGCGCGAGGCGCAGGCCGGCAGCGCGCAGCCGCTGAGCATCTACGAACTGCACGCCGGCTCCTGGCGCCACGACCGCCACGGCCAGCCGCTGCACTGGGATGCGCTGGCCGCCGAGCTGATTCCCTACGTGCGCGGGCTCGGCTTCACCCACATCGAACTGCTGCCGATCGCCGAGTATCCGTTCGGCGGCTCCTGGGGCTACCAGCCACTGGGGCTGTACGCGCCGACCGCGCGCCACGGTGACGCCGACCGCTTCGCGCGCTTCGTCGATGCCTGCCACCAGGCCGGTATCGGCGTGCTGCTGGACTGGGTGGGCGCGCACTTCCCCGACGACCCGCACGGCCTGCACCGCTTCGACGGCAGCGCCCTGTACGAACACGCCGACCCGCGCGAAGGCGTGCACCGCGAGTGGAATACGCTGGTCTACAACTACGGCCGCCCGGAAGTGGTGGCCTACCTGATCGGCAGCGCGCTGGAGTGGATCGAGCGCTTCCATGTCGACGGCCTGCGCGTGGATGCGGTGGCGGCGATGCTGTACCGCGACTACGGCCGCAACGCCGGCGAGTGGATCCCCAACGCCCACGGCGGCCGCGAGAACCTGGAGGCGATCGCCTTCCTGCGCCGCCTCAACGACGAGATCGCGCAGCGCTTCCCCGGCGTGCGCACCATCGCCGAGGAATCCACCGCCTGGCCGGGCGCCACCGCGCCCACGCAGCAGGGCGGGCTGGGCTTCAGCCACAAGTGGAACATGGGCTGGGCGCACGACACGCTGCGCTACCTGCAGCGCGATCCGCTGTACCGGCAGCATCACCACAGCGAGATGACCTTCGGCCTGGTGTATGCGTTCTCCGAGCACTTCGTGCTGCCGCTGTCGCACGACGAGGTGGCCCGCGGCAAGGGCTCGTTGCTGGCGCGCATGCCCGGCGACGCCTGGCAGCGCTTCGCCAACCTGCGCGCCTACCTGGCCTTCATGTGGGCGCATCCCGGGCGCAAGTTGCTGTTCATGGGCTGCGAGTTCGGGCAGTGGCAGGACTGGGACCACGACCGGCCGCTGGACTGGACGCAGGCGCAACAGCCCGAGCACCGCGGCGTTGCCCGGCTGGTCGCCGACCTCAACCGGCAGTTGCGCGCGTTGCCGGCGCTGTACCGCAGCGACCGCAGCAGCGACGGCTTCGAATGGAGCATCGCCGACGACTCCCGCAACAGCGTGTTCGCCTTCGTCCGCCACGACCGCGACGGCGCCGCGCCGCCGCTGCTGGCGGTGAGCAATTTCACGCCGAACGTACTCCACGATTACCGCGTGGGGGTGCCGCGTAGTGGACGCTGGCGCGAGCTTCTCAACAGCGACAGCGGCTATTACGGCGGTTCCAACCAGGGCAACGGCGGCGTGCTGTCGACCCTGCCGCAGCCGATGCATGGGCATGCGCAATCGCTGGCGCTGACCCTGCCGCCGCTGTCCACCCTTTGGCTGCAACCGGACCTTTGACCATGGCCACGACTGCTGTATCGACCGATTCCTCCGCCGCACCGCGCGCGGCGCTGCGCCCCGGCGCCTGGCCCGGCGCCAACGGCGAGGTCGCCTTCGCGCTGTGGGCGCCGGATGCCGAGCGCGTGGAGCTGGTGTTCGGCGACGATCGGCGGCAGCCGCTGGAGGCGATCGGCGACGGCTACTTCGCCGCCACCCTGGCGTGCGCGCCCGGCACCCGCTACCGCTACGCCATCGACGGAGGCACGCCGGTGCCGGACCCGGCCTCGCGCTGGCAACCCGACGGCGTCCATGGCCCAAGCGCGGTGCTGGCCACCGACGGCTATGCCTGGCGCCACGGCGACTGGCGTGGCCGGCCCTGGGCCGAGACCGTGTTCTACGAACTGCACGTGGGCACCTGCGGCGGCTATGCCGGGCTGCGCGCGCAGTTGCCGACGCTGGCCGCGCTCGGCGTCACCGCGATCGAGCTGATGCCGCTGGCCGAATTCCCCGGCCGCCACAACTGGGGCTACGACGGCGTGCTGCCGTACGCGCCGGCCTCGGCCTATGGCCATCCCGACGAGCTCAAGGCGCTGATCGACGAGGCCCACGGCCTGGGCCTGAGCGTGTTCCTGGACGTGGTCTACAACCATTTCGGCCCGGATGGCAATTACCTGGGCCAGTACGCCTCGACCTTCTTCCGCGAGGATGCGCCGACGCCGTGGGGCGCGGCGATCGATTTCCGCTTGCCGCCGGTGCAGCGCTACTTCATCGACAACGCGCTGATGTGGCTGCACGAGTATCGCTTCGACGGCCTGCGCCTGGATGCGGTGCACGCGATCGTGCCCAACGCCTTCCTCGACACCTTGCGCGAGGCGATCATGGCCAGCGTCGCCGACGGGCGCCACGTGCACCTGGTGCTGGAGAACGAGGCCAACCAGGCCGGCGTGCTCGAGCGCGGCTACAGCGCGCAGTGGGACGACGACTTCCACAACAGCCTGCACGTGCTGCTGACCGGCGAACACGAGGGCTACTACGCCGGCTTCGCCGATGCGCCGGCGCAGCACCTGGCGCGGGTACTCGGCGAAGGCTTCGCCTTCCAGGGCCAGGCCGACCACCGCGGCCACGCGCGCGGCGAGCCCAGCGGCCACCTGCCGCCGCACAAGTTCGTGATCTTCGCGCAGAACCACGACCAGATCGGCAACCGCGCCCGCGGCGACCGGCTGATCACCCAGGTGACCGAGCCAGCGCTGCGCGCGGCGCTGGCGTTGACCGCGCTGACCCCGATGATCCCGCTGTTCTTCATGGGCGAGCCGTGGGGCAGCCGCGCCCCGTTCCAGTTCTTCACCGATTTCGCGCCGCCGCTGGACGAGGCGGTGCGCGAGGGCCGGCGCCGCGAGTTCGCGCACTTCGCCGCCTTCGCCGATCCAGAGCAGCGCGCCACCATCCCCGATCCCAACGCGCCCAGCACCTTCCAGGCCTCGATCGCCGACATCAGCGATGCCACCCATGGCGAGGGCGCGCGCTGGCGCGACTGGTTCGCGGCGCTGCTGGCGCTGCGCCGCGAGCACCTGGTGCCGGCGCTGACCCAGGCCAGTGCGCTGGGCGCGCGGGTACTCGGCCCGCGGGCGGTCGCCGCGGGCTGGCGCCTGGGCGATGGCGAATGGCACGTGGCCGCCAACTTCGGCGACGCGCCGGTGGCGCTGGACCTGCCCGGCAGCACCGTGCACGCGGAGAGCGCCGGCGGCGATGCCGCGCAGTTGCCGCCCAACGCCTTCGTCGCGCGCTACCGACCCGGCAACGCCGCATGAGCACCCGCTGTCGCGACGCCATCGCGACAGCGCAGCCGGCACGCTGGCCGCCTCGTTCGCTGCCCACCGCCGCGCACGCGCCGACGGCGCGCGCGAGCGGGAGCGCGGCGGACGCCACTTCCTCCGCTTTGCAGCCCGGTTCGCCCTGCCCATGACCGACACTTCCTTGCACACCCTGGCCGACGCCGCCGGCCTGCTGGTCGACTGGATCGACGCCAGCGACACCCCGCGCACCGTCGGCGACGACACCCTGCGTCACGTGCTCGGCGCGCTGGGCCTGGACGCGCGCGACCCCGCCGCCTGCCGCGACAGCCTGCGCCGGCTGCAGGCCGACGCGGCGCTGCCGCCGCTGCTGACCGCCGACGCCGGCGCGCCGGTCGAGGTCGGCGCCGCACCCGGTGCGGCGTACCGGCTCGACAGCGAAGATGGCCGCGCGCTGCACGGCCACTGCGACGCGCAGGGCCGCCTCGTCGCGCCGGAGGCCGCCGGCTACTGGACCTTGCAGCACGGCGACCGCCGCACCACCCTGGCGGTGGCGCCGCCACGCTGCTACGGCGTCGCCGACGCGGTGGGCGCGGCGCAGCCGCGGCGCTGGGGCCTGTCGCTGCAGGTGTATTCGGCGCCGGGCGCCTACGATGCCGGCATCGGCGACGCCGACGGCACCGCTGCCTGGGCCACGCGCATCGCCGCGGCCGGCGGCGACGCCATCGCGCTGAGCCCGGTGCATGCGGCGCGGCCGATCGGCGCGCACTACAGCCCCTACTCGCCCAGCGACCGCCGTTTCCTCGATCCGCTGCAGGCGGCGCCGGCGCGCGTGCTCGGCGCCGACGCCGCGCAGCGCGCACTGGACGCGGCCGGGCTGGCGCAGGCCTTCGCCGAGGCGCAGGCGCGGCCGCTGATCGACTGGCCGGCCTCGGCCGCCCTGAAGTGGCAGTGGCTGCGGCAGCTGCACGCCGCCTTCGGCCAGGCCGACGCGGCGCTGCACGCCGACCTGGCCGCGTTCGAACGCGACGGCGGCAGCGCCCTGCACGCGCATGCCGCATTCGCTGCGCAGGACTTCGGCGATGCCGATCCGGGCCTGCACCGGTTCGCGCAGTGGCTGGCCGCGCGCAGTTGGGCCGACGTGCAACGCCAGGCGCGTGCCGACGGCATGGGCATCGGCCTGATCGCCGACCTGGCGGTAGGCTTCGACGCGCAGGGCGCCGAGGCCGCGGCCTGGCCGCAGGCGGTGCTGCAGGGGCTGGAACTGGGCGCGCCGCCGGACGCGTTCAACGGCGACGGCCAGGCCTGGGGCATCTGCGGCTACGCACCGACCGCGCTGCGCGCGAGCGGCTTTGCGCCGTTCATCGAGCTGCTGCGCGCGGTGATGCGCGATCGCGGCGGCGTGCGCATCGACCACATCCTCGGCCTGCTGCGGCTGTGGGTGATCCCGCGCGGCGCGCCCTCGTCCACCGGCGTGTACCTGCGCTATCCGCTGCACGACCTGCTGCGCCTGCTGGCGCTGGAGTCCTGGCGGCACCGCGCGATCGTGATCGGCGAAGACCTGGGCGTGGTGCCGGACGGCATCCGTGCCGAGCTGTCGCGCCGCGGGGTGATGGGCATCGACGTGCTGCTGTTCACCCGCGACCGCGATGGCGCGTTCCTGCCGCCGGCGCAGTGGCGCCTCGACGCCCTCGCCACCACCACTACCCATGACCTGCCGACCCTGCGCGGCTGGCGCCGCGGCGAGGACATCGACTGGCGCCGGCGCCTGCAGCTGAGCGACGCCACGCAGCAACGTGCCGATCACCAGGCACGCACCGACGACGTCGCGCGCATGGACCAGGCGGTGGCCGCGGCGCTGCCGCCCGCCGAGGCCGCCGACCCGGAACTGGGCGCGCTGCGCTTCGTCGCCGCTACGCCGTCGCCGCTGGCGCTGCTGCCGGCCGAGGACGCGCTGAGCCTGGACCAGCAACCCAACCTGCCCGGCACCGTCGACGGCCACCCGAACTGGCGCCGGCGCCTGCCCGCGCCCGATGCGGCTGCATCCGCCGCCACCCTCGCCACGCGCCTGGACGCCTTCGCCCAGACCCGCCAGACCACCGCCACCGCCGCGCAAGGAGCCGACGCATGCGCATGATTCCCCTGCGGGCCACCGCCCGCCTGCAACTGCATGCCGGTTTCACCCTGCTCGACGCCGCCGCGCAGGTGCCGTACTACGCCGGGCTGGGCATCAGCCACCTGTACCTGTCGCCGATCGGCACCGCCGTGCCCGGCTCCACCCATGGCTACGACGTCACCGATCCGCGCCAGGTCAATCCCGAGCTCGGCGGCGAGCCGGCGCTGCTGCACCTGTCCGAGCGCGCGCGCAGCCACGGCATGGGCCTGATCCTGGACATCGTGCCCAACCACATGGCCACCCACCCGAGCAATCCGTGGTGGTGGGACGTGCTCACCCATGGCCGGCGCAGCCGCCATGCCGGCTGGTTCGACATCGATTGGCGTGCGCCCGGACGCGAGGGCAAGCTGTGGCTGCCGGTGCTGGACCGCCCCTATGCGCAGGCGCTGAGCGAAGGCGCGCTGCAGTTGCAGGTGGCCGAGGACGGCAGCGTCGTCCTGCTGCACCACGACCAACGCTTCCCGATCCGCCTGGACGGTGCCATCGCCCAGGAACCGGCGAGCGCGCGCCCGGCCTGGGCGGCCCGGCTCAACGACGCCGCGCGGCTGGGCGACGACGCCCTGCACCGGCTGATCGAACGCCAGTGCTATCGCCTGGCCTGGTGGCGGGTCGGCAATGACATGCTCAACTACCGCCGCTTCTTCGACATCACCTCGCTGGCGGCGCTGCGGGTGGAGCAAAACGACGTGTTCGCCGCGGTCCACGAGTTGCCGCTGCGGCTGGTCGCCGAGGGCCATCTCGATGGCGTGCGGGTCGACCACGTCGACGGCCTGGCCGATCCCACCGGCTACGTGCAGCGGCTGCGCACGCAACTGGACCGCGCCGGCCGCCGTCGCGGCATCGCCGCCGGCGGCATCGCCCTGTACCTGGAAAAGATCCTGGCCCCGCATGAGCAGCTGCGCAGCGACTGGCCCTGCGACGGCACCACCGGCTACGACTTCATGGACCAGGTTGCCGCAGTGCTGCACGATCCGGCCGGCGCCGCGCCGCTGACTGCCCTGTGGCGGCGCTGGAGCGGGCGCAGCGGCGACTTCGGCCAGGAACAGCGCGCCGCGCGCGACGAGATCCTGCAGGGTTCGCTGCAGGCCGAGTTCGTGCGCACCGTGCAGGCGCTGGGCGCCGCCGCGCACCTGGATCCGCTGACCCGCGAGTTCAGCCCGCAGATGCTGGCGCGCGGGCTGATGGCCTTGCTGCGGCAGTTCGAGGTGTACCGCACCTACGCCGGACCCGACGGCCTGGACGACGACGACGCGGCGCGCCTGGCCCAGGCCGCGCAGCGCGCGCGCGCCGGCGCCGAACCGCGGGTCTGCGCGGCGATCGACGCGATCGAACGCTGGAGCCGCGACGGCCGCGGTACCGGCAAGGCGCAGGTGGCGCTGCGGCGGATCGTGCGCCGGCGCCTGGAGCAGCTGTCGGCGCCGCTCAACGCCAAGTCGGTGGAGGACACCTCCTTCTACCGCCACGGCGTGCTGCTCTCGCGCAACGAGGTGGGCAGCGAGCCGGACGTGTTCGCGCTGACGCCGGAGGAATTCCACGCGGCCAACGCGGTGCGCGCGCAACGCTATCCGCGTGCGCTGCTGGCCACCGCCACCCACGACCACAAGCGCGGCGAAGACGTGCGCATGCGCCTGGCCGCGCTCAGCGCGCAGGCGCCGTGGTGGGACGCGCAGGTGACGCGCTTCCAGGCGCTGTCGGCCGACCTGCTGCCGGCCGGCAGCGCCGCACCGCTGCCCGGCGACCTGCTGATGTTGTGGCAGATGCTGGTGGCGGCCTGGCCGCTGGAACTGGCGGTGGACGACGCCGACGGCCTGCACGACTACGCCGAACGCATTGGCGCCTGGCAGCTCAAGGCCGCGCGCGAAGCCAAGCTGCGCACCCACTGGACCTGGCCGGACGAGGACTACGAGCGCAATGCGCGCGCCCTGCTCGACGCCGCGCTGCTGCAGCCGGCCGGTGCCGCGCTGCGCGAGGCGCTGGCGCAGGCGGCCGCGGCGCTGGCCCCGGCCGGCGCGCTCAACAGCCTGGTGCAGACCACCCTGCGCCTGACCGTGCCCGGCGTGCCCGACCTGTACCAGGGCAGCGAAGGCTGGGACCTGTCGCTGGTGGATCCGGACAACCGCCGCCCCGTCGACTACGCGCTGCGCCAGGCCTGGCTGCGCGACGCCACCGCGCCGGACGCCCTGCTGCAGGATTGGCACAGCGGGCACGTCAAGGCCTGGCTGACCGCACAGTTGCTGCAGTTGCGGCGCGCGCATCCGGCGCTGTTTGCAGGCGGTAGCTACCGGCCGCTGCAGGCGCAGGGCGCACAGGCGCAGCACGTGCTGGGCTTCGTGCGCGAACACGAGGGCGCCTCGCTGGTGGTAGCGGTGCCGCGGCTGAGCGCCGCCGCGCAGGCGTTGCGGCCGGACGCGCCGCTGCGGGCGCAGCTGGATTGGCGTGACACGGTTCTGACACTACCGCAGGCACAGTATCGTCCGGTGCTGGCCGGTGCTACCGTCGACGCCATGTCGGCCGTCCCGGTGTCGGCCCTGTTCGCCGAATTCCCGGTTGCCGTGCTGGTGGCCTCCCCCTGATCCCGCAAGAAGCCATGGACGCAGAAACACGCCAACGCCGTATCCGCCAACTCGCACACGAAATCTGGGAAGCCGAAGGGCGACCCGACGGCCATGCCGCCCGCCACTGGGCCATGGCCGAACGCCTGGCGGACGCGGAAGCGGCCGCCGAAGCCCACGTCGACGCCGACGCACTGCCGCCTCCGCAATCGCTCCGCAGCGCCGGCAACGGCTCCGCCTCTTCGTAAGGATTGTCCATGCCCGTGCGCAAGCTCACCCGCCGTTCGCGTATTCGCGAAGGCCTGCCCTACCCCCTGGGCGCCACCTGGGATGGCCTGGGGGTGAACTTCGCCCTGTACTCGGCGCACGCCACCAAGGTGGAGCTGTGCCTGTTCGACGATCGCGGCCGCGAGATCGAGCGCATCGCGCTGCCCGAGTACACCGACGAGGTCTGGCACGGCTACCTGCCCGACGCGCGCCCGGGCCAGCTCTACGGCTACCGCGTGTACGGCCCGTACGCGCCCGACGCCGGGCACCGCTTCAACCCCAACAAGCTGCTGCTCGACCCCTACGCCAAGCAACTGGTCGGCGAACTGAAGTGGGCGCCGGCGCTGTTCGGCTACACCATCGGCCACAAGGATGCCGACCTGAGCTTCGACCGCCGCGACAGCGCCGCCTACATGCCCAAGTGCGCGGTGATCGATCCGGCCTTCACCTGGGGCAAGGACCAGCGCCCGCAGACGCCGTGGGACAGCACGGTGATCTACGAGACCCACCTGCGCGGCACCACCATGCGCCATCCCTCGGTTCCCGAGGCCTGGCGCGGCACCTTCTCCGGGCTGAAGGTGGACGAGGTGGTCGAGCACATCAAGCGCCTGGGCATGACCGCGGTGGAACTGCTGCCGGTGCACACCTTCGTCGACGACGAATACCTGCTCAAGCAGGGCCTGCGCAATTACTGGGGCTACAACACCATCGGCTTCTTCGCCCCGCACCCGCGCTACATGGCCACGCGCACGGTGTCCGAGTTCAAACAGATGGTGGCGCGGCTGCACAGCGCCGGGCTGGAAGTGATCCTGGACGTGGTCTACAACCACACCGCCGAAGGCAACGAACTGGGGCCGACGCTGTCGTTCAAGGGCATCGACAACGCCAGCTACTACCGCCTGGCCGAGGACCGTCGCTTCTACATCAACGACACCGGCACCGGGAACACCTTCGACCTGACCAACGCCGGCGCGCTGCGCATGGTCAACGACTCGCTGCGCTACTGGGTGTCGGAGATGCACGTGGACGGGTTCCGCTTCGACCTGGCCACCATCCTCGGCCGCGAGCACCACGGCTTCGATCCCAAGGGCGGCTTTCTCGACGCCTGCCGCCAGGACCCGCTTCTGAGCCAGGTCAAGCTGATCGCCGAACCGTGGGACGTCGGCCCCGGCGGCTACCAGGTCGGCGGCTTCCCGCCGGGCTGGTCGGAGTGGAACGACAAGTTCCGCGACAACGTGCGCGCGTTCTGGCGCGGCGACGAAGGCCAGCTGGCCGAACTGGCCACGCGCCTGACCGGCTCGGCCGACCTGTTCCATCACCGCGGTCGCCGCCCGACCGCCTCGGTCAACTTCGTCACCGCCCACGACGGCTTCACCCTGCACGACCTGGTCAGCTATTCCCACAAGCACAACGAAGCCAACGGCGAGCACAACCGCGACGGCTCGGACAACAACATTTCCGCCAACTACGGCGTGGAAGGCGAGACCGACGACGAGCAGATCAACGCCCTGCGCCTGCGGCAGATGCGCAACATGCTGGCCACCCTGCTGCTGTCGCAGGGCACGCCGATGCTGCTGGCCGGCGACGAGTTCGGCCGCAGCAAGGGCGGCAACAACAACACCTACTGCCAGGACAACGAACTGACCTGGCTGAACTGGGAAACCGGCCCGCGCGCGCACCAGCTCAGCACCTTCGTGTCGCGCCTGACCCACCTGCGCGCGCACTACCCGCTGCTGCACCGCGCGCGCTTCTTCGACGGCGCCTACGACGAGGAATTGGGCATCAAGGACGTGACCTGGCTGGCCCCGGACGGCGAGGAAATGACCGAAGCCTCCTGGCACGACCCGCACGCCCGCGCCCTGATGATGCGCCTGGACGGCCGCGCCCCGTCCAGCGGCCTGCGCCAGGCGGCGTCGAACGTGACCTTGCTGATGATCGTCAACGGCTCCACCGAGGACGTGACCTTCACCTTGCCGATGGTCGAGGGCGAGCACTGGCGCGTGCTGATCGACACCGCCGAACGCGACCACGAACGCGGCCTGCCCGGCGGCTCGCAATGGCACGGCATCTGCCGCTCGCTGACCCTGCTGGCAGCGGAGCGCGACGGCAAGGCCGCCGCCGCCCAGCACCAGAACGCGGCGCCGCCACCGGCGGCGTAACGCGAACAGCGGCAGACAGCGGCGCAGATCGAGTACTGGGCCGCTGTCCGCACAGACAGGCCTGCTCATGTAGGAGCGGCTTCAGCCGCGACTGAAGCCTGCAAGGGTTAAGCCACTGGACGGATTTTCCGGTGCGACTCGCGAAGGTCACGAGTGGCAGCGGCGTTGGAGCCCCTTGTCGCCACCGTATCGATCGTCGAGCTCTGTCACCAAGTGAAGCGGCGCGCGCGCTGCGATTCCAGCGTCACCCAACCCTGGGGCTGGTCAGTCGCTCCCAATTGGCGTACGCGAACTTATGCTTAGTCTCCTCATCCTGAGGAAGTGCTGCGACGAAGCGTCGCGCATCGCCACCAGGCCGATACTGATAGGGGTAGTCGGTCGAGAACAGAATGCGGTCCGGCCCGACCGCGTCCATCGCCCGCTGCAGGTAGTCCGCACTGAACATGCCACTGGCGGTCAGATAAAGATTCTCCTTCACGTAGGCCATGAACGGTTTGCGCAGCTTGGCCACCCTGTCCAGCATGACCAGGCGCTCCAGGTAGAAGATCACTACCTCCCCCCAATGCCCGAGAATGACCTGTAGCTTGGGATGGCGGTCGAAGACGCCGCCCAGCACCATCCGCACGAACTCCATGCCTGCCTCGTAGTGCCAGCCGAGCCCGAAGGTCGACAGGGCCAGATCGATCGCAGGAGTGAATCCGCTGTAGTAGGAAGCGCACACTGCCGCCTGCGGAATCTGCGGATGGATCAGCAACGGGACATCGAGATCGGCTGCGCACGCGTAGGTCGGTTCGAACAGTGCGTCGTCGAGACGCCGGTTGCCGACACGGCCGTACAGGATGCCGCCCTTGGCGCCTAGCTCCACCACGGACCGGCGTAGCTCGCTCGCGGCCGCATCGGCGTGGGCGAACGGCAACGCGGCCAGGAACTGGAAGCGCGTGGGATTGCTGCGCATCGTCGCCGCCATCAGTTCGTTGACACGGCAAGCCAGCTCGACGCCAGGCTCGGCGAGATTGTTCAGGCCCGGCGTCGTCAGCGACAGTACCTGCACATCCACGCCGGTTTCATCCATCAGGGCCAGCCGTTTGTCGGCCAGATCGGCAAGGCGCTCGTCGATGAAGGAAGGATTGAGCGCCAGGGTTCCATCGTCCGCACCGGGGATGGTCTCCCAGGCTTGCTTGATGTCGGCCGGAAGCACGTGTTCTTCGATTGCCACGATCTTCATGGTTGAACTCCGGTGCCCTAGTTGATGCATGCTCGCTTGGCAGGTGGGACGCGCGCCGCAGTTCTCCGCCTCGCAAGGCGCCACTGCTACCTGGCGCGTCCGCGCAGCACCTCGCCCACCACGGGCACCGCGGAGAAAGCGTTCGGCCAGCCCGCATAGAACGCAGCATGGGCGATCACTTCGCCGGCCTCCTCTGCGGTCAGGCCGTTATCCATGGCGCGGCCCAGGTGATAGCTGACTTGGGCGCTCTGGCCGGACGCGATCAGCGAACTGACCGTGACCAGGCTGCGATCGCGTGGCGTGAGCCCGGGGCGCTGCCAAAGGTCCAGAAACAGCGGATCGGCCGTGAACTTCACCAAACCGGGCGAGATCGAACCGACATTCGCCTCGACCGTCGCGGCGCGCTGGCGCTCTGCTTCCTCGTTGAGCGGCAACAACGGCGGCGATGCCGGCGGCAGTTGGTTGGCGGCGATGTCGCGGCCGGCGAACACCTCCCGGGTGACCGCGATAGCTGACATGGCATTCGGCCAACCCGCATAGAAAGCGAGATGCGTAATGATTTCCGAGACTTCGGCCGCGGTGACGCCGTTGTCGAGCGCCACGCCCACCTGATGCTTGAACTCGGCGGGCTGGTTGCGCGCGATGAGGATGGCAAGCGTGACGATGCTGCGGTCGCGTGCCGACAGTTGCGGGCGTCGCCACAGGTCGGCGAGCACGTCTTCGCGGGCGTAACGAGCCAGGGCGGGGGAGACGGATTCGATGTCCTTCGCGGACAGGAACGATATGCTTTCCGGCATGCTGATGGTTCCTCTTTTCTCTTTTGCAAAGACAGGCTCGCCCAGGGCGAGCGTGATGGCGGCCGCGATCACGATGTGCTTCATTCGATCTCCTCATTCGGCTGTTCGCTGGCGCGGATGCCATGCGGCCTGGATTCGAAGCCAAGGCGTTTAGCTCGCTGCGGGTTACCGTCCCGAGAACCGCATGATGGCTTCTGGATAACGCGCGCCCTCGATGACGATCTTGGTCTCTTGGATCTCGTCGAGATCGGCCTGGTCGAGCTTCACCTGCAGTGCGCCGATGTTTTCATCGAAGCGTTCGAGCCTGCGCGTGCCGAACAACGGTACGATCCAGGGCTTTTGCGCAAGTAGCCAGGCCAGCGCCACCTGGGCCGGCGTTGCGCCGTGCTTCTCACCGATTCTGCGGATGAGATCGACAAGCTTCTGGTTGGCGATCCTGGCATCTTCGGCGAAGCGCGGCGTCTGCGCGCGAATATCGGAACCATCGAACGTCGTGCTGGCGTCGATCTTGCCGGTCAGAAAGCCCTTGCCCAGCGGACTGTACGGCACCAGCCCGATGCCCAGCGCCTCGATGGTCGGAAGGACCTCGGCCTCGGGCTCGCGCGTCCACAGGGAATATTCGCTCTGCAGCGCCGCCAGCGGCTGCACTACGTGCGCACGGCGGATCGACTCGGGACTGGCTTCGGACATGCCGAACCAACGGACCTTGCCCTCCGCGATCAGATCCTTGACTGTACCGGCGACCTCCTCCATCGGCACCTCGGGATCGACCCGGTGCTGGTAGTAGAGATCGATATGGTCGGTACGCAGCCGCTTGAGACTGCCCTCGATGGATCGCCGGATCTGTGCAGGCTTGCTGTTGACTCCGCCCCGATGCTCGCCGGTTTCCTGGTCGATGTCCCAGCCGAACTTGGTGGCAAGCGTGACCTTGTCGCGCACGGGCGCAAGCGCCTCGCCGACCATTTCCTCGTTGGTCCAGGGTCCATAGACTTCGGCGGTGTCGAAGAAATCCATGCCGCGATCGACCGCCGTGCGGATGAGAGCGATCATGTCGGCGCGGTCGGGCAGGTCGCGGGCCTTGCCGTATCCCATGGCGCCGAGCGACAGCGCCGAGACCTCCAGCCCCTGGCCGAGTTTGCGTCTGATCATCGTTTCGTCTCCCTCGTGGTTGCTCGTGGTGTGATGCGGACGGTGGCCGCGCGCGCCCGGACGCCGATCATCGGCGCGAGGTACTGGCTCTCGCCATACTCGGGCGGATATGCGGCGTCGACGCGGTCGTTGAACGAGCCTTCGACCGGTGCGAACGCGACCTCGCGGGTCATGCCGGCGGCGATGATGCGTCCCGCCTTCTGGCGGAGTGGAATCGCTTGTGATCCAGCGCCTGCCTTGATAAAAACAGCGCGTCGAAAGAGCGCTGGCCGGATGGTAGCCCGGTCGCCGCGGAACCCGCAGCGACGGTGCAGCCAATCGCATGATGGTCACTCCAGAAGACTTCGCTGCCGAAACGCTCGCGCAGCTCGCCGAAGGCAAGGACGAGGTGCTGGTCGGCACCTCCGCACGCACCCGCCAATTGGGCGAAGCGATGTTCGAGCGCATGAACCCTCCCACCTGATCCAAACCGATGCAGGCGGCCCCGTAACAACGGGGCCGCGCTGTTGAAACGCCGTGGCTGGACTGCAACCGACAACAAGGCATGCTCCGTCAGGCGTTCGCCTTCAACTGCGCGACGACCGCCTCGCCCACGCCGTGGGCCGATACGGGATTCTGTCCGGTCACCAGGCGGCCATCGATCACCACGTTCTCCGACCAGTTGGGGGCCGGTTGATGCAACCCGCCGCGCTGCTTGAGCGCGGTGGCCAGCAAATAAGGCACCACGTGGGTGTACTTGACTTCGGCCTCTTCCTCGTCGGTAAAGGCCGCGAGCTTCTTGCCGTCAACCAGATAGCTCCCGTCCGAGAGTGTCGCGTTCACCAGCGCCGCCGGGCCGTGGCAGACCGCCGACACGATGCCACTTGATTCCCAGATCTCGCGAACGACCCTCTGCACCGCGTCGCTGTCGGCGAAGTCCCACATGGTGCCGTGGCCACCAGCGAAGAACACCGCCGAGTAGCGCGATGGGTCGAGCTTGTCCAGCACCAGCGAATGCGCCAGCGCATCGCGGAACTGCTTGTCCTTCCAGTAATGGGCGTTGACCGGATCGGACAGGTCGAAGAAATCGATCGGCGGATGGCCGCCCCGGATCGAGGCGATCTCGACCGGAATACCGGCCTTCTCGAAGACTTCCAGTGGATGAGTCAACTCGACCAGCGCGAATCCGGTCGGCTCGCCGCTGTCGCCACGGATCGGGTGGCTGGTCACCACGCACAGGATCGGTTTGATGCTGTTGGTCACGAGGCTGTTCCTTCGGACTTGAGCGAGGCCATGTCGATGACGAAGCGATACTTCACATCGCTTTTCACCAAGCGCGCATAGGCATCGTCGATGCCCTGGATGGGAATGATCTCGACATCCGATACGATGCCGTGGCGTCCGCAGAAATCGAGCATCTGCTGAGTTTCGGGCACACCGCCGATGAAGGAGCCGGAAAGAGCCCTGCGTCCGCGCACGACTTCACCCGCATTCACCGGCGTGCCGAGCGGCCCCAGGTAGCCGACCAGCACAAGCACGCCTTCGAGCGCGAGCGTCGGCATGTAGGGATTGACGTCGTGGTCGTAGGGCACGGTGTCGATAATCACGTCGAACTGGCCGGCGACGGCCTTCATCTGCGCCGCATCGCGCGACAGCACGACATGGTCCGCTCCCAAGCGGAACGCATCCTTTTCCTTGCCAGGCGAACGGGTGAACAGGCTCACGTCGGCACCGAGCGCCTTGGCCAGCTTAAGCGCCATGTGACCCAGCCCGCCCAGGCCGATCACCGCAACCTTGCTGCCCTTGCCGACATTCCAGCGCTGCAGCGGCGACCAGGTGGTAATGCCGGCGCACAGCAGCGGCGCTGCGCCCGCTGGATCGAGTCCATCGGGCAGCGACAGGACGAACGCTTCGCTCACGACGATGGATTCGGAATAGCCACCATAGGTGGTGCTCCCATCGTGCCGGTCGACGCTGTTGTAGGTGAACGTGGCGCCTTCGACGCAGTCTTGCTCCCAGCCCTTCAGGCACGGTTGGCAGTGCCGGCAGGAATCGACCATGCAGCCGACGCCGACCATGTCGTCGACCTTAACGCGCGCGACGCCCGTGCCGACCTCACGCACCCGACCGATGATCTCGTGTCCGGGAACGATCGGATACATGGTGAAGCCGCCGTGGTTCTGTGCTAGGTGCAGGTCGGTGTGACAGACGCCGCAGTACAGGATGTCGATGACGACATCGTCGGCGCGCGGAACGCGCCGCTCGAAAGCGAAACGCTCCAGCGGGCCGGAGGCTGACCGAGCGGCAAAGCCCACTACGTTCATGATGGGATTCCTTGGTTCGTGCTGGCATATCGGCTTTCTGCAGCAAGCCGCGCCGCTCATGCGGACGCAGCGGATACGCCGGCGATCTAGGGGCGCGGTCCGCCTCAGGCGTCAACGACAGCGAACAGCGTTTCCCAGTTGGTGAAGGGCCCGAGCGGGATCACTTCCCAACCGAGTAGCCCGGCCTTGGCAAGCGGAAATTCGGCCAATGCCGCGTGTGCGGCCGCGACCGATTCGGCCTCGGCGATGATCGCCACGCCGGGACGGTCCTGCCGGAAGTAGATGTCCCGAATGATTCCCCCCTTGTACATCTGCCAGGCATGGCGGGCTTCATCGGCCATGTGTGGCGCGTATTTGTCCATCGTTGCGCCTGGCTGCGGCACGTCGAGGCAAAGGAGTTTCATGGTCATGTCCTTGGTCGTTGAAGTAATGCAGAAGATCAAACGGGTTGAAGACGCCGGGCCGTCTCGGCAACGCGGCGGCCGAAATACTGTGCCGTCAGGAGATCACTGCTCGGTGGCGCAGCCTCCGGCGCTTCGTCCGTGTTCGCCTGCGTCATCACGCCGAGCCAGCTGCCGAGGCGATTGAGGTCCTGCGTACTGCCGGTGCTGCTGCTGTTGCCGGGCATCAGGTCCAGGCCGACCCAGATCATCCCGTGCTGGGCGGCGAACAGCGCCATCGAGACCAGCGCATTTAGCTTGTCGCCATGCTGTGCACCGGAGTTGGTGAATCCTGCCGCGATCTTGTTGCGCCACGTCTGTGGCGTCCAGGCCACCTTGGTGGAATCCTCGAAGAATTGCTTGAGCCTTGCGGTGATCATGCCGTTGTACGTCGGCGAACCGAAGACGATCGCCTCGCTGTCCTCGAGCAATTTCCAGTCCACCGCGCCCTCGCCTACCGACATCAGCACCGCATCGGCAGCGCCCGATTCGAGAACACCTCGTGCCACGGCCTCGGCAACGCGTGCGGTGTGACCATGGCCGCTGTCATAGACAATCGAAACAAGCACTTTCACCTTCTCCTTCCGGCGGCACATGGCCTTGGATCGCCAAGCGCGCGAGTGAAAAGTTGCTGCGCGCTGCTGCCATCACTTGGCCTGCGCCAGACTATAAAGTAGAGTTTAAATTGACATAAGAGAATATATTTACCTTATGTGTATCCAAAAATTCTACAATTAACTCGGAGGCGATCCCGTGCGTGACAGGTTCGATGGCGTGCAACTATTCGTCGATGTGGTCGAGGCCGGCGGTTTTGCAAAGGCCGGCGAACGGCTGTCATTGACACGCTCGGCCGTTGGCAAGGCGATCGCGCGCCTGGAGGAAAGGCTGGGGGTGCAGCTGTTTCAACGAACGACCCGAACCCAGAATCTCACCGAGGACGGGCAGCAATATTACGAGCGCTGCCTGCGCGCCATCGAAGAATTGCGCGCGGGCGAGACCATGCTGGAGAACGGCAGGCGCGAGGTGGTCGGCAAGCTGCGCGTGACGATGCCGGTGCTGTTCGGCCGCTATTGCATCGCGCCCATCCTGCGGAGCTATGCGCAACAGCATTCCAGGCTCGAATTGGAATTGAACTTCAGCGACCGCCAGGTCGATCTGATTGCCGAAGGCTTCGATCTGGCCGTACGCAATGGGGCGCCAGACAACCGCGCCACCCTGCGGGCCCGCCGCCTGGTCAGCCAACGCAAGGTTCTCTGCGCCTCCCCTGCGTATCTCTCGGCCAGGCGCGAGCCGCGCACGCTGGACGAACTCGCGGAGTACGATCTGCTGCCGTATTGGCGCAACGAGCACGCCTTGGCGTGGCAGCTTCCCGACGCCGACGACGCGTTGGTGAGCGTTCTGCCCACCTCCCGCCTGCGTTTTGACGATCTGGAATTCATTGCCGACTCTGCCGTCGCAGGGATGGGCATTGCCTGGCTGCCTTACTGGCTGATTCGGGAACGGCTACGGCGCGGCGAACTCGTGGAAATCTGGGGACATAGACCCACCGCCGCCATCGACGGCTATGCCGTCTGGCCAGCCGCCCAATACCTGCCGCTGCGCTCGCGCCTGGCAATCGATCTGCTGGTCGCCGAACTGCCGAAATGCCTAGAAAACTGAAGGAAAAGCATATGAAAACCTGGATGATCGCTGCCACGCTGCTGTGCAGCGCCGCCGCTGGCACACTGCACGCGCAGCCAGCGGACACTACTGTCGTGCGCATCGCCGAACTAGTGATAGACCCCTCGCAACTTGAGGCCTACACAGCGGCAGTCAAGGAAGAAATGGAGGAATCCATCCGCGTCGAACCCGGCGTGTTGGCGATCTATTCCGTCGCCGAAAAGGACAAGCCCAACAACCTGCGCTTCTTCGAGATCTACGCCAACGAACAGGCTTACCGAGCGCACATCGCGTCCGTGCACTTCAAGAAATACGTGGCATTGACCCAGCCGATGATCGTGTCGCGCAAGCTGATCGAAACCGTGCCCGTCCAACTCAGCGCCAAAGGGCGATAGCGGTATCGGATTCCCCCACACTGGACACCCCGAAATGAAGCCTAAACAGACACTCCGGATCCTCGTCATCGCGACGGCGACACTTGCATTTTCCGCGCCAGCGGCGCAAGCGCAGACACCATCGGCACCGGTTGCGATGCACCGCAAGCCTCCGGCCTACTACATCGCCGAATTCGAACTCACCGATCCGGAGGGCATCGCGCCGTATCGGGCTGGGGTGGATGCGACCTTCAAACCCTACAGCGGGCGCTACATCGTGCGTACCGCCAGCGTGAACCGCCTTGAGGGCGACCCGCCGGGCCACCGCCTGGTGATCATCAAGTTCGACAGTCTCGAGCAAGCCCAGGCCTGGTACAACTCGCCGGAGTACGCCAGGATCCGGCCGTTCCGGCAACGGTCTGGCCATACCAATGCCTACATCGTCGAAGGCGATGCACAGTAGGACAGCCATGTCATGACGCCAGGAAACAGGATCCGTTGGCTTGCAACGACTTTTCTGATCGCAATCAGCTCGAGCCAGGACGCCATGGCCATTGAACGTCATGCCCCAATCATGCGCATCATCGAGTTTGTGCTTGCAGCCGACGACGTGCACTCGATTCTGGAGGCAGGCCGCGAAAATATCGCGGCATCGGTGCGCGACGAACCCGGTGTGCTCTCGATGCATTGCGCCGTCGACAAGGACGACCCGACCAAGCTGTACGTCGTGGAGGTCTATCGCGACCAAGCTGCCTATCAGGCGCACGTGGAATCCGCGCATTTCAAGATCTTTCTTGCGGCAACCCAGGGAAAAGTGATTTCGCGGCGGGTGACGGAAACCCAACCGGCGGTTCTGGGGGCCAAAGCCTTCTTCTGGCCCGGTGACTGAATCAGCGCGCGGCCAAGGCGCGCCCGGGAAATTCAGCCTGCGATATGTGGCCGGACTCCCGGAGACCCGTGCGGGACGGCGGCAGCAAGCATGGTGACAGAAACTGGCACCAACGCTCCGTACGATGCCTCGCAAGCGACGGCGTCCTTGACGCACTCGCCCCCCCGCCTGTCCTTGAAAAGGAACCGCACCATGCTTCGCTCGAACCAATCGACCCGTCCGCCCCAGAGCCATCGTCAGCACTGTCCGGGTTACCGGCCGCACAGCTTGCTTGCGACACGGACGAAGTAATCATGAAACGCATTCAATACCACCGCTACGGCGGCCCGGACGTGATGCGCCTTGAAGACTTTCAACTGCCCACGCCCAACAAAGGCGAAGTGGCAGTGCATGTCAAGTTCGCCGCGATCAACCCGATCGACTGGAAACTGCGCAACGGACAAATGAAGATCGTCACCGGCAAGATGTTCCCCCGCGCGATGGGTATGGACTTTTCAGGCGTGATCATCGCCGTCGGCACCGATGTTACGCGTTTCAAGGCAGGCGATGCCGTCTTCGGTCTTGCACGCTTCAAGGAATGCGGCGCGATAGGCCAGGGCCTGATCACCAGGGAGACGTTCTTGGCGATGAAGCCTGGCGGGATTTCCTTTGAGGAGGCCGCCTGCCTAGGCACCCCCGGCGTCACCGCCTGGAATGGTCTGATCGACAAGGCCAATCTGCGCGCCGGACAGCACGTGTTCATCAACGGCTGCGCCGGCGCGGTCGGCGAGGCCGCCGTGCAGATCGCGCGGATGTTCGGGGCTACCGTCACCGGAAGTTGCAGCGCCATGGACATGGAGCGCGTCCGATCGCTTGGCGTGCAGAATGTCTACGACTACCGCGCGACAGACCTGTCCAAGCTCACCACGCGCTTCGACGTGGTCTACGATACCGCCGCCAGCATGACGTTGGCGATGGGCATGGCCATGCTGCGCCCAGGCGGTGTTTTCCTGGACCTGAACCCCGGCATAGGCAAATTCGTGCGGTCGGTCTTCGACCGGCGGCTCAAGCCTATCGTGTGCTCGCCACGCACCGATATCCTGGAAACGCTCGCAAACGCGGCGAAAGAGAACAAGTTAAAGTTGCCGATTGGAGAAACCGTTGCGTTGAACGACGCCATCCGACTGATCACCGAACTTGAGCAAGGCCGCAAGCTCGGTGGTAAGGGCCTCGTGGCGATGGAATGAGCATGGCCAGAAGCCATCGATTGTTCGACCTGATGCAAACGCTTCGCCGGCACCGCAGGACGGTGTCCGGCCTCGCGCTTGCGAGCGAGCTGGGCGTGTCCCTGCGCACCATCCGCCGCGACGTCGCCACCCTGCAGGAAATGGGAGCAGACATCGCGGGAGAGCCTGGCATAGGCTACATGCTGCGCCCGGGGTCGCTCCTGCCGCCGCTGTCGTTCACCCAGGAAGAAATCCAGGCACTGGCCATCGGCGCTCAATGGATCACTGCCCAGACGGACGACAAGCTCACGGCGGCCGTGACGAACGCGCTGGCCAAGATCAATGCCGTGCTTCCACCCGACAAGCGCCCTGTTCTCGATGACGATACTGTCTACGTCGCCCCCCCGTCGAAATTCCCAATGTCCCTGAACCTGAGCGAGATCCGCCGGGCGCTTCGCGAGCAGCGCAAGTTGTGCATCACATTGTCGATCGAACATGCCCCGAAGGGCGAACAGTTGGTCTGGCCGATCATGCTGGGCTTGATCGGCGGCGATCGCTCCATTGCGGCCTGGTGCGAGCTGGACAGCCAGTTCCGTGTGATCGGCATGGACGACATCGCAAGCGCCGAGGTCCTGGAACAGGTCTATCCTGGCAATCGGCGACAGCTCGTCAAAGAATGGCGCCGGAAGGATGTGCTTCCATGCAACAGCCGCGGGACCGTCTGCTGACGCCGGACTGCCGCACTGACCCTGCGACAGCCTTGGATGTCGCCTGCCTGCACCTCTGCTCCAGCGGAAAGCGGAAAAGACTCAAGCGTACGCTCAAGTTGCTTCACCACTTCCTTCTTCCAGTGCGCGGCAGCGGGTAATGTCGAGCAGTTGCACGATCCAGACGGGGCTCGCCCCGCTCTCGCCTTGGCAGGGAGAGTCAAATTGAATTCGGCTCAAGCACAGGGTAGTCGATATACCCCACTGCATCGTCCTCGCCTGGCTCGTAGAAGCTAGAATAATCCGGATCATTCAAAGGAGCATCACGGCGATAGCGCTCGGGAAGGTCCGGGTTTGCCAGGAAGGGAACTCCATAAGCGATCAGGTCTGCGTCACCACGTGCGATGGCAGCCGCTCCCGTGTGGGCGTCATAGCCCCCATTTAGTACAAAAGTGCCTGAAAATACCTTGCGCAGATATGGGGCTATACGTTCGACGCCTGGCGGCGGCGCATCCGGCCCGGCAACGCCTTCGGTCACGTGCAGGTACGCTAGCCCGAGGTCCTGTAGACCGGCAGCGAGATAAGCAAAGGTTTGAACCGGCGTCGAATCGCTCATGCCATGGAGCGACATGGCTGGGCCGACGCGATAGCCCACACGGTCACCGCCCAGAACGTCGCTGACCGCGGCCGCCACCTCCAGCGGAAAACGGGCGCGATTTGCGATGGAGCCGCCATAGCGATCGGTCCGCACATTCGATCCATCGCGCAGGAACTGGTCGAGGAGATAGCCCGAGCTGCCATGGATCTCGACGCCGTCAAACCCGGCGGCATCGGCGTTCCGGGCGGCGTTACGGAACTGGGAGACGACATCGGCAATCTCGTCGCCGTCGAGTGCACGCGGCACCGGCGTGGCGGCTCGTCCGGTGGAAATGAATACTTCCGCGTCGGCATTCAACGCAGACGGCGCCACCGGCAACGCTCCGCCATGAAACTCGGGATGCGAGACGCGTCCGACATGCCAGAGCTGAGCAAAGATGACCCCGCCAGCAGCGTGAACCGCATCGGTGACACGACGCCACGCCGACACCTGCTCCGCAGAATGGAGTCCTGGAGTCCGGATGTAGCCGACCCCCTGGCGACTGACTTGAGCCGCTTCCGAGATGATGAGCCCAGCACTGGCTCGCTGGGCGTAATAGATCGGTGCCAGGGAGTGAGAGAGGTTCTCGTTCACCGCACGACTGCGGGTCATCGGCGCCATCACCATACGGTTCTTGAGCTCTACTGGGCCGAGACGGTATGGAGTGAACAGCGCAGCCGGATTATCTTTCATCACGAATCTTCTTGAGTGGAGGTTGACGAGGCGTGGTGCTTTTAAGTGACCGGAGCTAGTTTATGTACTGGGTTAGTAGCCGCAAGAAGGCACATCTGTGAAACCAAGTCACATCGACGGCGCACCAAACTGCACCAACTTCACGCGTGAACTGCTGAGTCGGGTCGGGGACAAATGGAGCATCCTGATCGTGGCCCACCTCGCTTCGGAGCCGATGCGCTTCAATACGCTCAAGCGGACGATCGGCCAGGTATCCCAGCGCATGCTGACGCTGACCCTCAAGAGCCTGGAAAAGGACGGGCTTGTCTCACGCACGATGTATCCGACGATTCCACCGCGTGTGGAGTACGCACTGACGCCGCTTGGTCAGACGCTGATGCAACCGGTCATGTCCCTCATCCATTGGTCGCATGCCCATCAGGACGAAGTAGAAGCGTCGCGCCGCGCTCATGAAACAGGCCTCGACGCCACGGACGAAGAGGCAAAAAGGGCGCCATAGGCCGCGGTTGCAACACGGTCTCACGCGAGATTTCGAGTGCGTCGCGCCAGGGCGAAGCGGCGGCGAAGATGACCACATCCGACTGCTGAGTGGATACCGCCTCGAGCAGCGCCCGCGTCGCCGCGACCTCGTCCAACACCTCGTCGCCTGCATCGAGCAGCGCCTGGCGCAGCTGCCCGACCGGCTTTTCGGTATCGTTGGCCTGCAGGACGCGCCGCATGCGGGCCTGGCTGACGGAAGTTGGCCGAGCCGCCTGGCGCCATGCGACACGCGTCCGTCGCGCGCCGTCCCCACCCCGTAGGAGTCCGCATGCCGCTGTATCCCTTGTTCGCCGATCTGGGCGGGCGCCGCGTGCTGGTGGTCGGCGGCGGCGAGGTGGCGATGCGCAAGATCGAGGCGCTGCTGCATGCCGGCGCGCAGGTGCAGGTGTACGCGCATGCGCTCAACGCCACGGTGGCGCAGTGGCTGGCGCAGGGCCGGCTGCAGCGGGTCGATGGCGCGTTCGATCCGCAGTGGCTGGACGAGGCCTGGCTGGTGGTGGCGGCCACCGACGACGACGCCTTCAATCGGCAGTTGGCCGAACAGGCCGGCGCGCGGCGCAAGTGGGTCAACGTGGTCGACGACGCCGCGCTGTCGACGTTCCAGGTGCCGGCGATCATCGACCGCGACCCGCTGCTGATCGCGATCTCCTCCAGCGGCGCGGCACCGATGCTGGCGCGGCGCCTGCGCGAGCGCTGGGAAACCGAACTGGACCATTCCTATGCCCAACTGGCGCAACTGTTCGCACGCCACCGCGCCGACATCCGCGCGCGCCTGCCGCAGCTGGCGCAGCGCCGGCGCTGGTTCGAGCAGGTGCTGGAGGGGCCGGTGCAGACGCTGCTGCAGAGCGGCCAGCACGCCGCCGCCGAGCAGGCCTTCGCCGACAGCCTGCAGCGCAGCGACGAGGTACCGCGGCAGGGCAGCGTGTGGCTGGTCGGCACCGGCAATGGCGATCCCGGCGCGCTGACCCTGAAGGCGCTGCGCGCGCTCAACCAGGCCGACCTGCTGCTGTGCGGTGCGCAGGTGAGCGCGGCGGTGCTGAGCCTGGCGCGCCGCGATGCCAGCCGCCAGCCGCTGCCGGGCGATCCGGCCGCGCACCTGGCGTTGCTGATCGAACAGACGCAGGCCGGACAGCGCGTGGTCAGCCTGCTGCCGGGCGATGCGTTCCGGCAGCCGCCGCATGCGGCGCTGGCGATGCAATTGTCCGCCGCCGGCATCGCCTGCGAGGTGGTGCCCGGCGTCGCGCCGGGCTGACCCCTACGCCGGCAGCGGCGGCACCGGTGCGTCGGCCGCACGTTCGCGGTTCGCCACCACCAGGTGCTTGCGCATGCCCACCCACAACGCCAGCGACAGCAGCGAGACGCCGCCCAGCAGCAGGAACGCGGCGCGATAGCCGAACGCCTGTGCGATCCAGCCGCCCAGCGCCGGACTCAGCGCCGCGCCGACGCCCTGCATCGTCATCACCGCGCCCTGCCCCACGTTGACCCGGCCGGTGCCCTGCAGCAGGTGCGCCACCAGCGCCGGCACCGCCACGCTCTGCAGGCCGGCGCCGACGCCGTCGAGGATCTGCACCGGGAACACGCCCCAGGTATGGATGAAGCTGGCGGCGATCAGCCCGCGCAGCGGCAGCGCCAGGAAGGTCAGCAGCAGGACCCACCAGTGTCCGCGCACGCGGATCAGGCGCATCGCCAGCAGCGAGACCAGCACCATGGTGGCCTGGGCGACGATGATGGTGGTGGCGGTCAGCGCGCTCGGATCGCCCTGATGCGCGGCCACCACCGCCATGCCGTACAGCGGCAGCATCGCCGCATTGCCGAGATGAAACAGCGCCAGCGCCGCGGCCAGCACCAGCAGGGGCTTGCAGGTCAGCAGCACCGACCAGCCGCTGACGTGGGCGCCGTCGGCGTCCTCTTTCTCGGCCATGCCGCGCGCGGCGCGGTGATCGATGGCGTCGCGCGGAATCAGCAACACCGAGATAATCGCCAGCACGCCGAAACAGCCGGTCAGCACGAACACCGCACCGAAGCCGAATTTCCAGCCGAGCACGCCGGCCAGCGCCGCGGCCACCACGTTGCCGGCATGGCTGCCGACCTGGTTGCGCGCGATCTGGTGATCGAAGCCGGCCTGCCGCACCAGGCCCAGGGTGATGCCGGACAACGCCGGCCCCAGTGCGGCGGCGGCAAGCGCGGTCATCACCTGTGCGGCGATGACGCCCGGCAGCGTCGGCGACCACCACAGCAGCGCCGAGGCCAGCAGGATCATGCTGCAGCCGACCACCACGATGCTGCGCTTGCGCTTGGTCGCATCGACCAGCGCGCCGCCTGGTGTGGTGGCGAGCATGCCGACGATGCCGCCGGCAGTCATCACCGAGCCGATCGCGCCCAGCGACCAGCCTTTGGATTGCAGGAACACGCTCAGGAACGGGCCGAGCCCGTCCTGCACGTCGGCCATGGTGAAGTTGAGCGCCTCCAGTGCGCGCGTGCCACGCGGGCGCTGGCGCGGACCGGCGCCGCTCATGCGTGCACCGCCGGAAACGCCGACGGCGGCAGGGACAGGAAAGCGCGGTGCTGCGCAGGTGCGACGGGCGGCATGACGGTGTCCTGGAGGAGCGGAGGGAAACACAGGCGCGGCGGTGGCCAGGGGCACACCGCCGCGACGGCTCGGCACTTAGTGGGGCTTCGGCTTGGGCTTGGGTTTCGGCTTCGGCCCGTCCTTCGGCGCAGCATCATGCGCATGCCCGTGCAACGGCTTGTGATGAGGCTTGGGCGGCTTCGGTTTCGCCGCCAACGGCTGCAGCGTCGCGTCGCTCGCACCCAGCGCCTGCGCATGCAGCACCTGGCCATGCGCGGACTCCAGCCGCTCGCCCTGCGCCGCCAGCGGCTTGCCGGCGGCCAACCAATGCGCCTGTTCCGGCACCGCGTGCGGCGGGAAGCGCACGATCAGCCCATCCTCCAGCAGCGCGCCATGCACCTGCCCATGCGGGCCGTGCAGCAGCCGCGCGATGGTGCCGGCGTGGCGCACCGCGTCCTGCGCGGGCTTGGGCTTGCCCGGCGGCTTCGGCTTGGGCTTGGGGGGCCCGGCATGCGGACCTTCGTCGACGATGCGGTCGGCCCCGTCCGGGTCCACCGCCAGCGCCACCAGCACATCGGCGCCGCGCGGCTTGAGTCCGCGCACGCCCAGGCTGGCACCGGGACGCAGCGCCTGCAGCAGTTGCGCCGACAGGTGCGGCGGGGTATGCACTTCGGTGCCATCGTCGAACAGCAGACCGTCGACGTCGGCCTTGGGGTTGAGCAGGAACCGCGCGAGCGTGCCGCGGGTTTCCGGCAGGGAATCGGGATCGACCCAATGCATTGCATTCTCCAGACGAACAAGGGGGATGCCGGCGGCGGCCGGCAGCGCCCGCCGCGAACGGCGGGCGCATGGGGTCAAGCGTGCGCGACGGACCGGATCAGCCTGCCGCCGGCGGCGGCGGGGGCGGATTCGCCGGCGCACCCGGGGCGCCGGCCGGCGGCGGCGGAGCGGCCGGCGGCGCAGGCGGCGCAGGCGGTGCGAACACTTCGTGCTGCGAGCTGCGATCGCGGCCCAGATGGGTCGCTTCCAGCGAACGCCCGATCATGGTCACCACGCCGAAGCCGCTGACGCTCAACGGCGCACCGACGCGCAGCAGGTCGGGATACTGCTGCGCCACGTGCGGCGGCATCCGCACGATGGTGCCGTCGCTGAGCAGCACGCCGCCGGTCTCGCCACGCGGGCCGTAGATCAGGCGGTCGATGCGGCCATCCGCCTGCAGCGGAGTCAGTGCCGGCGGCGCCGGAGGCGCCGGCGGCGGCGTCGCCGGATTCGGCGGACGGTCGACCACCTGCTTGCCGCTGCGGCGATCGGTGACGGTGTAGGCCTGCAGCACCGCCAGGTCGCCGAGACGGTAGCCCTGCACGTTCACCGCGTCGCCGCGGCGCACGGCGGCCTGCAGGTCGGCCGACAGATGCGGCGGGAATCCGACCTGGGTGCCATTGGTCAGCCAGAAGCCATCGACATCGCCATTGGGGTTGAGCATGAACCGCTCCACCGTGCCATCGATGCCGACGGGGGTGGCGGCCACCGGGGGCACCCCGGGCGCGCCAGGAGCACCCGGAGGCGCGGGCGGAGCCGGCGGCGGCGGCGGAACCTGCGCGACGGCAGTGGCAGCGGCGGTGGCCAACACCAGGGACAGAGCGAGTGCGCTGCGACGGATCATGGACGTTCTCCTGAGCGGCAAGGGGGAGCCGCTCGCAGGAGAGGTAATGCAGAGGCCGTGCCAACTTTTAAAGCATTGATATCTAAGGCAATCGACGACCGATCCGGCCTCGGGGGCGTCTCCATTCCATCCACACCTGTCCGCTTTGCGGACAGGTGTGGATGGAATGGGATTGGGGATTGGGGATTCGTAACAGCAACGGACATCCGGCGGCACGCGCTTTGACGAATCCCCAATCCCCAATCCCCAATCCCGCGGCGCGCCAGCGCGCCGCCTACAGCCCGTACTCGTCGAGCTTGCGGTACAGGAGCTGGCGATGGATACCCAACCGGCGCGCGGCCTCGGCGCGGTTGCCGTGGGCCTGGGTCAGCGCGGCCTGGATCATCTGCCGTTCCAGTTGCGCGATCGCCTGCGGCAGGGTCAGTGCGTCGGTCTCCAGCGCTGCCGGCGACTCGGACGACGGCGACGCCAGCAGTTCGTCCAGGTCGTGCGCCTCGATCACCGGCGCGCGCACCAGCACCTGGCAACGTTGCATGGCATTGCGCAGCTCGCGCACGTTGCCCGGCCACGGGTAGCTGCGCAGGCGCGCCTGCGCCGCGGGCGACAGCGTCTGCGGCGCGCTGGCGCCGGCTGCGAGGAAGTGCTGCGCGAGCAGCAGGATGTCGTCGCCGCGCTCGCGCAGCGGCGGCAGTTCGATCGGCACCACGTTGAGCCGGTAGCGCAGGTCGCTGCGGAAGCGCCCGGCATCCACCGCCTGCAGCAGGTCGCGGTGGGTGGCGGCGATCACCCGCACGTCCACCTTCTGCGCGCCACGCCCGCCCAGCGGCGAGACCTCCCCTTCCTGCAGGAAGCGCAGCAGCTTGGCCTGCATCGGCAAGGGCATGTCGCCGATCTCGTCGAGAAACAGGGTGCCACCGTCGGCGTCGCGGATCAGGCCATTGCGGTCGCTCGCCGCGCCGGAGAACGCCCCCTTGCGGTAGCCGAACAGTTCGCTCTCCATCAGCTCGGCGGGGATGGCCGCGCAGTTGATCGCCACGAACGGCTGCGTGGCGCGGGCGCTGGCACGGTGCAGCGCGCGCGCCGCAAGTTCCTTGCCGGTGCCGGTCTCGCCGGTGATCAGCACCGGCAGGTCGGAGGCGGCCGCCAGGCCGATGCGCTTGTGCACGGTACGCATCGCCGCGCTATGGCCGAGCAGCGCATCCTCCTCCTCGGCCGGCCGCGCCGGCGCGGTGTCCGGCGCGGCGTCGCCGCGGCTGCGCAGCGCGCGCTCGACCACCTCGGCGATATCGGCACGGCCCACCGGCTTGACCAGGTGATCGAAGGCGCCGAGCTTCATCGCCTCGATGGTGTTGCCGCTGGAGGCGTGCGCGGTGAGCATCACCAGCGGCACGCGCATGGCCTGGGCGTCGTCCTGGCGCGCGCGCATCAGCGCGATGCCGTCCATGCCGGGCATGCGGAAATCGACGAAGGCCAGGTCGATGCCGTCCTCGCCCAGGCGCGCCAGCCCCTCGCGCGGGTCGGCGACGGCGATGGTGTCGTGGCCGAAGGAGCACAGGGTCGCCTGCAGCGTGCTCAGGAATGCGGTGTCGTCGTCGATGATCAGGATGCGCGCCATGGCAGTTCCAGGCTGAACTCGGTGATGCCGTCACGGTGCGCGTACTGCGCCTCGCCGCCGTGCGCACGGGCGATCTCGCGCACCAGGGCCAGGCCCAGGCCGTTGCCGTCGCTGCGGCCGCTGGCGAAGGGTTCGAACAGGTGCGCGGCCACGGGCGCCGACACCGGCGCGCCGTGGTTGCGCACGCGCAGGCGCAGGCGGTCGTCCTCGGCCTGCACCGCCAGGGTCACCTCGGTCCCGGGCGTGGCGTGCTGCAGGGCATTGCGCAGCAGGTTGTGCAGCGCACGCGCGGCCTGCTGCGGATCGAGCATCCACTGCGCCGGCGCGGCCTCCAGGCGCAGCACGACCGGCGGCGCCTGCCCCTCCCACTCGGCCGGGGCAAGCAGCGCCTGCAGCCATGGCTGCAGGTCCACGGTCTGCCGCTGCAGGCGGATCGGCTGGACCATGCCGAGCAGGCTTTCGACCACGCCATCCAGGCGCTGGATCTGCGCCAGCATCAGCTGCGCCTGGGCGTCGTCGAAGCCATCCGCGCGCGCGGCGATCTGGTTCTCCAGGGCCAGACGCAGGGTCGCGATGGGGTTGCGGATCTCGTGCGCCACGGTCGCGGTCATGCGCCCGAGCGCGACCAGGCGCTCGTTCCGCGACAGTTCCTCGCCGAGCCGGCGGGTCTCGGCCAGCGCCTGCGCGCTGCGCTGCGCGTAGTCGGTGACGGCGGCGCCGAGCCGGTCCAGCTCCGGCGCGCCGGTGCGCGGGATCTCCGGCACCTCGGCAGGCGTCGCCAGCGCCTGCTCGATGCCCTGCAGGCGCTGGCTCCAGCGCCGTACCACCCAACCCAACGCCCACGCCGAGACCACCACCAGGGCCAGGATCAGCGCCAGGCCCAAGGCCAGCGGCAGGCTGGCCGCCGCATCGCTGGAGGCGACCCGGGTCATGGTCCAGGCCGCGGCGTTGCGATCCAGCGGACAGGCCGCGATCAGCAGGCTCTCGCGCTGCCCGTCGCGGCGGTAGTCCACGGTGTGCTGCGCCTCCACGCCGCGCTGCGCGGTGGCGACGATGACGTTGCGCTCGGCCGAGGGCACGTCGGTCTTGTGCTCGGTGCCGTCGTAGGTGGGATAGGCATAGGCGAGGAAGCCGCGCTGGCGGTCCCAGAACCCGCCCTCCACGCCGGTGGCATCGGTGAGCACCAGTTGCGTGACCACCGCCGCCAGGCCGGCGCCGTCGCTGCCGTGGGCGGCGACGCTGGCACCGTTGTAGCGCTGCACCATGCGCGTGCACACCTCGCGCAGCCCGGTCTGCGCGCGCTCGGCACGCACACCCTCGCTGTGCCGGTACAGCCCGACCAGCACCACCGCCATGCCCACGCAGGCGGCGACGATGACGATCCAGATCAGCAGCAGTTGCCGCAGCAGCGAACGGGGCATGGCCTACCTTGGGCGCACGGGAGGGGTGGAGCGAACCGCGGGGATCGTAACCGGGACACCGTGGGGCCGCGACTCAGCGCGGCCACCACAACGTCGCAAGCGCTCGTTGAGTGGGCGCGGGGGGCGCAGGAACCGCGGTGTACGCGTGTACGCGAGGATTCCAGGCACGATCCGCACTCGTGTGGCGCGGCGCTGCAGTTTGCAGGGCCACGCTCAGCGCAGGTTGGTCTTGACCAGTTCCATCACCTCGTCGCCGCGCCCGCTCATGACCGCGCGCAACAGGTACAGGCCCATGCCCTTGGCCTGCTCCAGCTTGATCGCCGGCGGGATCGCCAGTTCCTGGCTGACCACGCGCACGTCCACCAGCGCCGGCCCGGGATGCGCGAACGCCTCGCGCAGGGCGGGCTCCAGTTGCGCAGATTCGTCCACGCTCAGGCCCAGGATGCCCATGGCGTTGCTCATCGCGGCGAAGTCCGGATTGCTCAGGTCGGTGCCGGTATCCAGATAGCCGGCCGACTTCATTTCCATCGCCACGAAGCCGAGCGAGCCGTTGTTGTAGACCACCACCTTCACCGGCAGGCCGAGCTGGGCCAGGGTGATGAAGTCGCCCATCAGCATGGTGAAGCCGCCATCGCCGGACAGCGAGATCACCTGCCGACGCGGGAACTGGGCCTGGGCGCCCAGCGCCTGCGGCATCGCATTGGCCATCGAGCCGTGATTGAACGAACCGAGCAGGCGACGCTGGCCGTTCATGGTCAGGTAGCGCGCCGCCCACACCGTCGGCGTGCCAACGTCGCAGGTGAAGATGGCATCGGCATCGGCCAGCGCATCGACCATGCGGGTGACGAATTGCGGATGCAGCGGCTCGCCTGGCGCCGAGGCCACCGCCAGATCGTCGAGCCCTTCGCGCGCCTTGCGGTAGTGGGCGAGCGACTTCTCCAGGAACCCGCGGTTCTCGCGCCGCTGCAGCCGCGGCAGCAGCGCGGCGATGGTCTCGCGCACGTCGGCGGCGATGCCCAGTTGCAACGGCGTGCGGCGGCCCAGCGCGGCGGGGTCGTTGTCGACCTGCACGATGGTGGCGTCCTTGGGATAGAACTGCCGATACGGGAAATCGGTGCCGAGCATCAGCAGGGTGTCGCAGTTGAGCATGGCCTGGTAGCCGGAGCTGAAGCCGATCAAGCCGGTCATGCCGACGTCGAACGGGTTGTCCCACTCCACGTATTCCTTGCCGCGCAGTGCATGCACGATCGGCGCACCGAGCGCGTCGGCCAGCGCCACCACCTCGTCGTGCGCGCCGGCACAGCCGCTGCCGCACAGCAAGGTGGTGGCTTTGCTCGCCTGCAGCACATCGGCCAGCTTGGCCACGTCGGCGTCGGCCGGCAGGATGCGTGGCGCGGCCAGCGCCGGCCACGTCGTCGGCGTGCCCTTGGGCATTTCCTGCAGGGCCACGTCGCCGGGGATCACCACCACCGCCACGCCGCGGCGCAGGATCGCCGTGCGCATCGCCCGCTGCAGCACCTCCGGCATCTGCGCCGGATTGGTCACCAGTTCGACGTAGTGGCTGCACTCGCGGAACAGTTCCTGCGGGTGGGTCTCCTGGAAATAGCTCAGGCCGATCTCCGAGGACGGGATGTGCGCGGCGATCGCCAGCACCGGCTGGTGACTGCGGTGGCAGTCGAACAGGCCATTGATCAGGTGCAGGTTGCCGGGGCCGCAACTGCCGGCGCAGACCGCGAGCTTGCCGCTGACCGCGGCTTCCGCGCCGGCGGCGAAGGCAGCCACTTCCTCGTGGCGTACGTGCATCCACTCGATGCTGTCCATCTGCCGCAGCGCGTCGGTCAGGCCGTTAAGGCTGTCGCCGGTGACGCCCCAGATCCGCTCCACGCCCGCGCTGTGCAGGGTTTCGGCGAGCAGGCGGGCCATGGTCTGCTTGGACATACGCGCTTATCTCCGGGTGGGGAGGCGCATGGTCGCACCGTGCGCGTTACCGACACGTGGCGCCGACGGCAAGCGCCTGCGCTTGCCGAACGCGTGTTCAGCGCGCAGTGCGGCTAATCTTCGCCGCGTGCAGCGGCGGGATCGCGCGCCGCGCCGTCCGCCTCATCCTCGTGATAGCCGCCGGGCGTGGCGGCCTTGCCGTGGGCGCCGCCCGCATGTTCGCCGGTGGCGCCATAGGTGCCGGCCTGGCCGAGGTTGGGCTGGCTGCGCCCGCTGCGGTCCTCGCCGTGGTCCTGCGGTGTCCGTGCCTGCGACGGCGGCATCGGCTGCGACGGCACGTCGCGGTCGCGACCGCGCGGCACGCCGCTGTCGGAGGCAACATCATCGCCTTGCGTGCCGCGGTAGGCGGCCTGGCGGACATCGTGCGTGCCGGTGGGAGATGGGGTGCGCTGGGCCATGACGGTCTCCTGCAGAAGCGGTGAGCGCCTCACGCTAGGCCGGCCGTCGTTAGCCAGGGCACAAGGAGCGATGAAGGCCGCGCGAGAGCAGCACCTGGATTGCCGACCGGGGGCACCACGCCGCAGGCACGCGACGTGCACGCGTGCGCCACCTGCGCTGGCCGACGCTGGCGGTTCCTTCCGCACTGGAGCCCTGCGATGTCCGGTCTACTCTGGAAACTTGCGCTGGCCGGCACGGCCTACGCCGCCTTCCGCGCCTATCGCCGTCAGACCCAATCTCCCCTGCCCGACACGGCCGCCTCCATGCCGTCTGCCGAACCCGACGAGGGCCGCGCCACGCCGCCGCACGGCGACACCCTGCAGGCCGCCGAGCGCGCGTCGACCACCGCCGCGACCGACGACCCGGACGGCGCCGTCCCGGCCTGATCCCGGCGACGCGCAGCGGCGTGTCGCGCACACTGCCGACACGCCGCTCCTGCGGGTGGCAGCCGTACGGGCGTCAGTCAGTCCTTGGGGCGATCGTGGGTCTCGCGGCCGTCGCCGTGGCGGGCGTTGCGCGCACGCAGTGCCTCGCCGGCCTTGCGCGCCAATGCCTCGTATTGGCGGCGGATCTCTTCCAGCCGCTTCTCGTCCAGCTCTTCCAGATCCAGCAACTCGTTGTTGGCCTTGGCGCTGACCCGGATGAGTTCGTCGAGCTTGATCTGCATCGCCGCGGTGTCGGCGTTCTGGGTGTGCTGGATCAGGAACACCATCAGGAAGGTGATGATGGTGGTGCCGGTGTTGATGACCAGTTGCCAGGTGTCGTTGAAGCCGAACACCGGCCCGCTGATGCCCCAGATCAGCACGATCGCCACAGCGATGCAGAACGTCCATGGCGTGCCGGCCGCATAGGACGCCTTCTTGGCGACGACATTGAACAGCTTGGCAGGTTTCATCGCAGGCCCTCAGGCAACGGGAGATGCCTGTACGCCGTCGCCGGCATGTGCAGGCGACCAGGATGATCTGCAGCGCGCCGTGAGCGAGACGTGCACATCGCGCCAGCGCCGAGCCAACGCAAAAGGCGGGGTCGCCCCCGCCTTTTTGCTCTCCCTGACGCGGCGCTCAGCCGGCCTGTTGCGTCGCTGCCTGCAGCGCGCGCGCCGGGCGCGGCCGGCTCGGGAAGGCATGGCGCAGGATCCGCCACACCACTTGGCCGAACTGCCGCGGCAGCGAACCGGTGTTGTAGTGCTGGCCGTAGCGCGCACAGATCTCGCGCACCTGCACCGCCAGCGCCGCGTAGCGGTTGGCCGGCACGTCCGGGAAGAAGTGGTGCTCGATCTGGTGGCTGAGGTTGCCCGACAGCACGTTCAGCAGCTTGCCGCCGGCCAGGTTGGACGAACCGCGCAGCTGGCGCAGGTACCAGTGCCCGCGCGACTCGTTCTTGATCGACTCCTTGGGGAAGGTCTCGGCGTCGGCGGTGAAGTGGCCGCAGAAGATGATCACGAAGGTCCAGATGCTGCGCAGCACGTTGGCGGCCAGGTTGCCCAGCAGCACCGGCAGGAAGAACGGGCCGGCCAGGGCCGGGAACAGGATGTAGTCCTTGAAGATCTGCCGGCCCATCTTGCGCCCGACCGGCAGGAACGTCCGCTTCAATTCGCCGCGCTTCATCTTGCCGGCCAGCCAGCGGCCCAGGCGCAGGTCCTGGATCGCCACGCCCCATTCGAACAGCAGCGCGAACACCACCGCGATGAACGGCTGCGCCAGGTAGAACGGGCGCCAGCGCTGCTCGGGGAAGATGCGCAGCAGGCCATAGCCGATGTCGTCGTCCATGCCGCGCACGTTGGTGTAGGTGTGGTGCTTGAAGTTGTGCGTCTTGCGCCAGTTGTCGCCGGTGGCGACGATGTCCCACTCGTAGGTGTTGCCGTTCAGATGCGCATCGCCCATCCAGTCGTACTGGCCGTGCATCACGTTGTGGCCCAGTTCCATGTTTTCCAGGATCTTGGACAGGGTCAGCAGCAGCACGCCGGCGATCCACGCCGGCACCAGCACGCTGTGCACGAAGGCGCCCAGGAACAGCAGCGCGCGGCCGGCCACGCCGGTGTAGCGCACCGCGGCGACGATGCGGCGGATGTAGCGCGCGTCGCGCGCGCCCAGGTCGGCCAGGGTGCGCGTACGCAGCGCGTCCAGTTCGTCGCCGAAGGCCTGCAGTTCGGCCGGGGTGAGTGCGCGGTTGCGGGGAGCGGCCATGGGGAAATCCTTCAGAGGTCCAGGGTCAGGTCGCTGCTGGCGCTGTTGACGCACAGCTTCAGCGAACCGGGTTCGGCGGCGTGGGCGCCGCTGAGCAGATCACGGGTGACGCCGGCCTGCTTGCCGCAGGCGCAGCTGTTGCAGATGCCCATGCGGCAGCCGTGCTTGGGCCGCAGGCCTTCGGCTTCCAGTGCGGTGAGCAGCGACTGGCCGCGCGGCAGCTGCAGCACGCGACCGCTGCGCGCCAGGGTCACCGCCACGGTGCCCTGCTCGACATCGGCCGGTGCCGGCGGCGGGCTGAACGCCTCGGCCTGGAAGCGCGCCACCTGTTGCTGCAGGCGCGTACGTGCGGCCTGCACGAAACCGCCCGGGCCGCAGGCCAGCACCTGCGCCTGCCCCAGGTCGCCCAGGGCCTCCAGCGGCAGCGTGTCCACGCGCGGCGCCGGCGTTTCGCCCTCGCCGGTGATGGCCAGACGCAGGCGGAAGCGCGGATGCGCCGCCGCCAGCGCCTGCAGTTCGTCGCGGAAGCAGACCTGGTCGTGGCGCCGCGCCCAGTACAGCAGGTCGACGTCGGCCGGCATGCCGGCGTCGGCCAGTTGCCGCAGCAACGCGCGCATCGGGGTGATGCCGCTGCCGGCGGCCAGCAGCAGCCAGCGGCCGTGCGGTGCGGTCGGCAGCACCATCTCGCCGTAGGCCTGGCCGAGTTCGAACACCTCGCCGATGCGCGCGGTACCGGCCAGGTACTGACTGACCCGGCCGCCATTGACGGTCTTGACCGTGATCGCCAGGCGCCCGCCCGGCAACGGCGTGGGGCTGTAGCTGCGCAGCAGCCGGCGGCCATCGATCTCCACGCCCAGCTCCACGTGCTGGCCGGCGCGCAGGCCGCGCCAGTGGCGGTTGGGCTGCAGCACCAGGGTCACCGCGTCGCTGCTGGCGGCCTCGCGCTGCACCAGGCGCGCGCGCGGACGCTGCCAGGTCCACAGCGGATGCAGTCGGGTGGACCAGAAATCGAACACGTCCGGCTTGACCCAGGCGCGCAGGGCGCGGGCGGCGGGGCGGAGCTTGGCGGGACGGCGGGCAGCGTTCATGGGTCCACTATACAGGCACAGATACAGATGTCTATACACTTGTGCATTCAGCGGAAGCGGTATCATCCGCCATTGCCTGGCCCGGTCTGCCCATGACGACGATCTCCCCTCCCCCGTCCGCGGACACGCCGAACGCCCGCAAGGGCGCCATCTCGCGCGAAGACCTGCTGGCGGCGGCGCTGAAGCTGATCGGGCCGCACCGCAGCGTGTCCACCCTGAGCCTGCGCGAGGTCACCCGCGAGGCCGGCATCGCCCCCAACAGCTTCTACCGCCAGTTCCGCGACATGGACGAGCTGGCGGTGGCGCTGATCGACCTGGCCGGCAGCTCGCTGCGCACCATCATCGGCCAGGCGCGGCAGCGCGCCGCCGGCACCCGCCGCAGCATCATCCTCAGTTCCGTGGAGACTTTCATGGAACAGTTGCGCGCCGACGACAAGCTGCTGCACGTCCTGTTACGCGAGGGCACGGTCGGCTCGGACGCGTTCAAGCACGCGGTGGACCGCGAACTGAACTATTTCGAGGAAGAACTGCGCGTGGACCTGATCCGCCTGGCCGCGCTGGAAGGCGCGCCGCTGCACGAACCGGCGCTGGTGTCCAAGGCGATCACCCGGCTGGTGTTCGCGATGGGCGCCACTGCGATGGACCTGCCGCCGGAGAAGGACCCGGAACTGATCCGGCAGATCACCGCGATGCTGCGCATGATCATCGTCGGTTCGCGCACGCTCGCCTCTGGCTGAGTTTCGCGCGAGGGCACCCGCCTCACAGACGACCGCTCGTACGGCGATTCGCCCGCGTCGTGACACGACGCCGACATGGCCTTGGCCCCGGCTTTACCCGTGCCTGCCCACCCTCGTTGGACACTCCCCCCAGCGAGGCATGCATATGGCCGTTCCGAACTATCCGTCGCCGCCGTTCAAGGCGCAGCAGCAATCCTTCCCCGGCAAGACCCAGGCCATGGATCCGAAACCGGACCACGGCGAAGACAGCTATGTCGGGCACGGCCTGCTGCAGGGCAAGCGCACCCTGATCACCGGCGGCGACAGCGGCATCGGCGCCGCGGTGGCGATCGCCTATGCGCGCGAAGGCGCCGACGTCGCCATCGCCTATCTGCCCGACGAGCAGGACGATGCCGAGCGCATCGGCAAGCTGGTCGAAGACGCGGGCGTGCGCGTGCTGCTGCATCCGTGCGACATCAGTGACCGCGCGCAGGCCGAGACGTTGATCAAGACCGTGGCCGAGGCCTTCGGCGGCCTCGACGTGCTGGTCAACAATGCGGCCTACCAGCGCTACTTCCACAGCTTCGACGAGATCACCCTCGACGAATGGGAGAAGACCTTCGCCACCAATGTGCACGCGCCGTTCCACCTGGTGCGGCTGGCGCTGCCGCACATGCCCGAGGGCGGATCGATCATCAATACCGCCTCGGTGAACTCGAAGAAGCCCACGCCCAACATCCTGCCGTATTCGGCCACCAAGGGCGCGCTGGCCAACCTGACCATCGGCCTGGCCGGCCTGCTCGCCGAGAAGAAGATCCGCGTCAACGCGGTGCTGCCAGGCCCGATCTGGACCCCGTTCATCCCCACCGGCATGGACGAGGAATCGGTGCGGACCTTCGGCGAACAGACCCCGTTCGGCCGCCCCGGGCAACCGGCGGAATTGGCCTCGGCCTATGTGCTGTTGGCCGCGGATACCTCGAGCTATACCTCGGGCACGCTGCTGACGATCTCCGGTGGGGCGGTGACGCTGTAGGGCGGGGATTCGGGATTGGGGAATCGGGAATGGGAACAGCACCGCTCTGGCGGTGCTGTAGGAGCGGGTTCAGCTGCAACCGGCCTTTCCCTTGATATGTCGCTGTGGCTCTCCACGCGAGCACACGCATTGCACTTTCAGCCACGGGGCGTTCCCGCGAACGCCTGTCGCGGCTGCAGCCGCTCCTACGAGGAGCATGCGGCACCCGCGCGTGGCGCCCTTCGCCGCCGTGCACATTTCCTCACACGCCATCTCGCACGGCATTCACTCTGCGCTGCACCTGCTCTAACGGCGACGGGTCTAGGTTGGTCGCACAGGGGAAAAACACACGGACGCGCGATGCGATGCAGGTGCGTCGCGCACAACATCTGGAGCGATATCCATGACCCGAAGCAACACCGAACGCTTGTTGAAGTGGCTGCAGGACGCCTACGCGATGGAGCAGGAGGCCAACACCATGCTCACTGCCACCGCCGGGCGCCTGGAGCACTACCCGCAGCTGAAGGCGCGCATCGAGCAGCATGTCAACGAAACCCGCGATCAGTCCGAACAGGTCAAGCGCTGCATCGAGATGCTCGACGGCTCGATCCCCACGATCAAGGGCACGGTCGCCAGCGTGATGGCCTCCGTACACGCCGCCGGCAATTCGATGATGAGCGACGAAGTGGCCAAGAGCCTGGGCGTGAGCTATGCCTTCGAGCACATGGAGATCGCCAGCTACCGCTCGCTGGTCATCGCCGCCAAGGAAGCCGGGCAGACCGAGATCGCCGACATCTGTGCCGCCATCCTGGACCAGGAAATCGCCATGGCCGAATGGCTGATCGAGCACCAGGAAGCCACGATCCTGGCCTTCCTGAAGCGCGAGCGCACCGAAGGCGAAACCGCCAAGCACTGAGCGCCGTCGGACACGACACGACGTGCGCGCATTCCCCCGAAGCACCACCATCCATCACCGACCGGAGACTCCCATGGCCGTCAAGACCATCGACGAATTGTTCATCCACGAGCTGTCGGACATCTACAGCGCCGAGAAGCAGCTGACCAAGGCCTTGCCGCGTCTGGCGCGCGCCTCCACCAACCCGGCGCTGCGCGCGGCGTTCGAGGCACACCTGGAGGAAACCCAGGGCCAGATCGAGCGCATCGACCAGATCGTCGAAAAAGGCAACCTGCGCCTGAAGCGGATCAAGTGCGCCGCGATGGAAGGCCTGGTGGAAGAAGGCAAGGAAGTGATCGAGTCGATCGAGGCCGGCCCGGTGCGCGATGCGGCACTGATCGGCGGCGCGCAGAAGGTCGAGCATTACGAGATCGCCTCCTACGGCACCCTCGCCGCCATGGCCAAGCAACTGGGCATGGACGATGCGCTGACCCTGCTGCTGGAAACGCTCAACGAAGAAAAGTCCACCGACGAGAAGCTGACCCTGCTCGCCGAACAGGGCGGCAACGAAGAAGCCGCGCGCAAGCGCAAGGCGGCCTGACCGCCCGGCCGCGGCTCGCCAGAGCGGGCCGCGGCGTCCCAGACGCCTATCCCCCACGCGCGGCCGCCGGCCGCGCCATGACGTCGTCGCGACGTTCGGGCGGCACTCCAGGAGATTTTCCATGTTCATGCACAACAAGCGGCTGATGTACACGGTCCGCGTGGCGCAGCCCGACCCGGCGCTGGCCTCGCTGATGCTGGAACAGTTCGGCGGCCCGCAGGGCGAACTGGCCGCGGCCATGCGCTATTTCACCCAGGCCATCGGCGAAGTCGATCCCGGCCGCAAGGATCTGCTGTACGACATTGCCACCGAGGAACTGAGCCACCTGGAAATCATCGGCTCGATCATCGCCATGCTCAACCAGGGGCCGAAGGCGGTGCTGTCCGAAGGCATGGCCGAAGCCGAGGACATGCGCAACCTTACCCGCAACAACAACACCAGCCAGACCCAGCAGATCCTCTACGGCGGCGGCCCGGCCCTGGTCAATTCCAGCGGCGTGCCGTGGACCGCAGCCTATGTGGACAGCATCGGCGAACCGACGGCCGACCTGCGCTCCAACATCGCCGCCGAAGCACGCGCCAAGATCGTCTACGAGCGGCTGATCAACGTCACCGACGATCCCGGCATCATCGATGCGCTGACCTTTCTGATGACCCGCGAAGTGGCGCATCAGAAGTCCTTCGAGAAAGCGCTGTATTCCATCGAGCCGAACTTCCCGCCGGGCAAGCTGCCGGGCGACCCGGCCTTCACCGATCGCTACTACGACATGTCGCAGGGCGACGGCGACATGCACGGCCCCTGGAACAGCGGCAGCCAGTGGGAGGCCATTGCCGACCGCAATCGCCAGGTGGCAGTGGATGGCGGCAGCGGCATGCCGACCGTGGGCCTGAGCGAGCTGGAACAGAGCGCGCTGCAGGCACTCGCGGCGCGCACGCTGTCGCAACCGGACAGCGACCCGACCACCGGTGCCGACCTGGGTGCCGGCCCCGGCGCCGGCTCGACCAAGGGCAGCGTGGCGCGCTAGCGCGCGATCCCACCGTCACATCCAGGCCGACGACACGCCGCGGTGCAGTTGCATCGCGGCGTGTGCGTGTCTGGCGATGCGCGCCAGAGGCCGCACGGCGCGACCGAATCGGCGAAGACACACAGCGGGTTGTCGCATTGCCCGAGCGCTAAGCGCCGCGCACGCATTCCAAGGTGGGTCTGCCGGCCGCCGTGGGCTCCTGCACTGTCGCGCTGTGCTTACCCCTGCCCCGCCATACGCGCGCTAGCGGCATGCCGGCCCAGAAAGCGTGCGCGCTTCGCAAGGCCGGCCGCGAGCTTGCTGGCTCGGCCATGGATCTCGCACTGCGGTGCAAGGCCAGGCCAGGATCTCGGCGGATCCGGCAGGGCCATCGGCAAACGCCACAACGCAGGGATGGCGGGTCAACGTCGTCCCCGCCAGCACGTGCGCCGCGCTGCACTCGATCAATCGCCGGTCTGCCGATGCGGCGCATGCACCGGCTTGGATTGCGGGGAATCCTTCTGCCGCAGCCAGATGGTCAATACCACCAGCGCAAACACCGCCAGGAACTCGCTTTGCCAGTTCTGCATCGATTCGAACCAGAACTGCGCGCCAGTGACGTGCTCCCAGAAGGACGGCGGCGGCCGCTGTTGCATCGCCTGCTCCGCCACTTCGTGGCGCCAACTGCCTAACGCATGCAGCACGAAGCTGAGCAGGAACAGGGCGCCGAAGGCCAGCGCCAGCGAACGCTCGTACAGCGCCAACCAGATACCGCCTGCGCGTACAGGCCACGGCACCGGACCGGCCGCGACGGTGTCATCCTCCTCCGCCGTCGACAGCGGCCGCGACTCGGCCGATCCCCACTGGCGCAGCTTCACCGTCAGCACCACGTACATGCCCATCTGCAGGAACTCGCTCTCCCAGTTCTCGAACAGCGCGCCAATGAAATGTCCGCTGTGCAGGTACTGCCACATCGGCAATGCCGCCAGCCCCTGCTGGCGCAGCTCCTCGTTGTAGGCCTGGTGACCGCTGAGCGCCTGGCCGGCCATGAACAGCAAGCTCAGCGCCAGCAACACGATCGACAGGCTGTTGCGTTTCCAGAACATGCAGTCGGCTCTCCTCCACGCGCCGCCATGCGGGCGCGCCGTCGCTGCGACCATAGGCAGCGACGAGCAAAGAGCGGATGAAGAAGCTGGGGTGACACCCCTTGGCTGCCAGGCGCTGCCCTCACCTGTCTGGGCGGCTTCAGCCGCGACCGGGCTTTCCCGCGCATTCGGTCGCGGCTGAAGCCGCTGCTACGACAACGTTTCCGCCAGCGGAGGCGACATCGGTCTCTTCGACAGCTTGCGCTGTCCCGAAGCGGTCACCTTCCGAGCGATTGCCAGCCTGCGCGACTGCAGTATGTCATCGCGCGTTCGCCAGCCCCCTGGGCGAGACGCTCCGGCGTGGCGGCAGAGGCCACCACGCCGCCCGGCTCAGAACTCTTCCCACTCCGCGCTGTCCGCCGGCACCCCCTGGATCGGGCGTGGCTTGGCCGCCGGCTGCCGCACGGGGGCCGCCGGCTTGGGCCTGGAGGCGGCAACGGCGGCACGCACCGGCGGCCTGGCCGGCTGCGGCTTCGCCGCTCGGGCCGGTGCCGCGCTGACGGCGGCGCCACCGGCGAGGCGGAACACCGCCACCGCGCGCGCCAGCTCCGCCGCCTGGTCCTCCATGCTTTTGGCCGCCGCGCTGGCCTCTTCCACCAGTGCCGCGTTCTGCTGGGTGCTCTCGTCCAGCTGCATCACCGTCTTGCTGACCTGGTCGATGCCCGCGCTCTGCTCGGCGCTGGCCGCGGAGATCTCGGCCATGATGTCGGTGACCCGCTTCACCGAGGCGACCACCTCGGCCATGGTGGTACCGGCACGGTTGACCAGGGTCGAGCCCTGCTCCACTTCCTGCACCGAGTCGGAGATCAGGGTCTTGATCTCCTTGGCCGCGGCCGCCGAGCGCTGCGCCAGCGAGCGCACTTCCGAGGCCACCACTGCGAAGCCGCGGCCCTGTTCGCCGGCACGCGCCGCTTCCACCGCCGCGTTCAACGCCAGGATGTTGGTCTGGAAGGCAATGCCGTCGATCACGCCGATGATGTCGGCGATGCGCGCCGAGGCGGCGCTGATCGAGGCCATGGTGGTCACCACCTCCTCCACCGCGCGGCCGCCGTTCTCGGCCACCTCACCAGTGCTCAGCACCAACTGGTTGGCCTGGCGCGCGCTGTCGGCGTTCTGCTTGACCGTGGAGGTCAGTTCTTCCATCGAGGCGGCGGTTTCTTCCAGGCTGGCCGCCTGCTGCTCGGTGCGCACCGACAGGTCGCTGTTGCCGCTGGCGATCTCGCTGGCGGCGGTGTTGATCGAGCCGACCGCGCGCTGGATGCCCTGCACGATGCCGGTCAATTGCTCGGCGGTGCGGTTGGCGGCGTCGGCGAGCTTGCCGAACGCACCTTCGTAGCGCACGTCCACGCGCTGCGACAGGTCGCCATCGGCGATCGCGCCCATGATCCGGCCGACGTCGGCCAGGCCGCTGTCGGCCTGGCGCATCAGCCGGTTCAGCGCTTCCACCATTTCCTTGAACGCGAACTCGTAGCGCGCCTCGTCGCCCCGCGCGCTGAAGTCGCCGCGGGCGGCCGCATCGGCCAGGCGCGCGATGTCGCCGTTGACCGCCGACAGGTTGGCCTTGACCACGTCCAGCGCCTCGTGCAGCGCGGCGCGCTGCCCCGGCAGCCGGCGCATGTCGCGGCGCAGATCGCCGCGGCCGTACTCGTCCATGATCGCCATCGCCTCGACGATCGCGTCCAGGTGTTCGAACAGGGCGGTGTTCATGCCATGCGCCAAGGTACCGTAGTCGCCAGGGAAGTCCTCCGGCATGCGGTGGCTGATGTCCTCGCCCTGCTGCAGCCGCACCAGTGTCTGCATCTCGCCGTTGAAGCGCTGCAGCTGGGTCTGCATCTGCTGCATGCTGGCCATCAGCTGCCCGGTCTCGTCGCGCGACTCCACCTTGATCGGATTGTCGAAGCGGCCCGAGGCGATCGCCTCGGCGGTCCGCGTGGCGCCGCGCAACGGCGTGACGATGGCACCGGCGATCAGCCAGCACAGGCCCACCACCAGCGCCACCAGGCCGGCGCCGATCACGGTCAGCACCTTGGTGAACCCCATCGCCTCGGCCTGGATGTCTTCGGCGTATACGCCCATCACCAGCACCCAGTTCCATTGCGGGTACAGCGCGGCGTAGCTGATCTTCGGCAGTTGCACCGACTTGCCGGGCTTGGGCGCGGTGTAATAGCTGAAGCCGTCGCCACTGCGCACCGCGGTCTGGATGTCGCGGTAGACGTACTCGCCGGCATCGCTCTTGTAGCCGCTCATGTCGGTGCCGACCGCGCGCTTGGGATGCATGACGATGCGCATCTGCGGATCGGCGATGAAAAAGTAGTCCACGCCGCCGTTGGTCTTCATGTCGGCGAGCGCGCCCTTGGCCGCCGCCTGCGCCTGCGCCTCGGTCATCTCGCCGCGCTTGGCCAGGTTGGCGTAGTGCTGCATCACGCTCAGGCCCATGTCGACCTGGGTCTTCACGGTCTGCTTGCGCGCGTCGATCAGGTTGAGGTATTGCAGGCGTGCCGCCGCAACCGCCAGCAGCACCACACCGAGCGCGATCAACGTACACAGCACGACGAACTTGCGCGCCATGGGCAGGTTGGCGATATGGCGGCGAAGGAACTGGATGGGATTCATGGTGTCAGGAAAAACCCTAAAAACGGACTCTGGTATCGGCCCGCAGGCAGGCGAACTTGAACCGCCGCGGGTTGAACAAGATGAACGGGCAGCACAGTTCTACGTTGGAGACGCTCCCCGTCAGGCCATCGCCGCATCGAGCGGCGTCGCGGCCGCACGCGGCGCGGCAGCGGGCGGCTCCCACACCAGGCGATGGAAGTCGAAGCCCTGCTGCAGCCGCGGCTTGACCACGTTGAAGTAGGGCGACACGTCGAAATCGCGCGGCAGCGTGAGGCTGTGGTGGCGCGGATACAAAATCTCCGCGTCCTCCGCCGCGTCGGCGCCCACCGGCGCCGCCTGGTCGATCTCCGGCAGGATGGGATAGCGGATCGCGCCGAAGGCCTGGGCCAGCAGCGTCGAGCAGATCGCCCGGGTCGGCTCGCCGCTGCCCAGTTCCAGGAAGCGGCGCTTCACCGACGACGGCAGCGGCGGCGTGCGGACCAGGTAGCGCGCCAGATCGAAGATGTTCTTCAGGTCGTAGCTGTTGCCGACCCGCGAGACCATGTACTCCACCACGGTCTCGATCTCCTGCGCGCTCAACCCGACCGGGCGGCAGATGCGCGTATGCAGGTCGGCGAACTCGCTCAATCCCACCAGGCGCACGCCGACGTTGATGTCGACATCGCAGAACAACGGCGCCTCCTCGCCGGGAACCCCGGCCACGTGGTCGCCGATGTACAGCGCCGCGTGCGACCAGGTGGACTGGCTCAGATACTTGATGGCGGTGGAGAAACGGCTGTTGCCCTCGACCAGCAGCACGTCGCCCTTGCGCAGCGTGCCGCGCAGCAGTTGCGGCGGGCTGGTCGGCAGCTGCGAACCGTGGCGGCGCGGCTTGGACAGAAACTTGGCCAGGTGGCGGCCCAGCAAACGTGGCAAGGACAGCATGCGCGTTCCCCCGAGGGACGGCCGCTTCGGCGAAACGGCTCCGCTATCGTCAATGGCGGCCCTGCCTGGGAATTCTTGAGTCGGCCAGCCTCGCCACAGCCTGGGCGTGCATGTGGATCGCCTCGTCCCGCACAAAATCGCGATGCCGCCGCAGTGCGTTAGGATGCGCGCTTGCCCGGCACCGCGCCAAGACCAGGATCAAGGACGACGATGATCGCAATAGCGCTGACGACGATTGGCATCGGTTTCGTCATCGGAGTGCTTTTCGGCGCACGGCATCTGTTCTGGATCGTGCCGGCCGCACTTGCGTGCCTGTTCGTCTGGGTGCGGCGTGCCGGTGCCGAGACGCACAACCCTGAGCATGCGGGCTGGATATTTGGCCTGACCTTGATCGCATTACCTGTGTTGGGGGTGCTGGCTTCGGTCGGGTGGCTCGCTGGTTACCTGCTGCGCCTGCAGATTCTGCGGCGAATCGAGAGCAGATGAGCAGCAGCATGCGCCGAACCACTGGCACCGCATTCTGGTTGCCATGGCGGACACCGGCACAAGAAGGTCAAGGCCGCCGCAGCACCGACAACTCCATCATCTCGGCCGAGTTCCGATTCAGATAGATCACGTACGTGCGGTTGCCGCCCGCGTGCACCTCGAGGCTGTCGCCAGGCATGAGCCCGGCTTTCTCGACCACCGGGCCGCCACGTGGCGCCGCACGCAGATGCGCCGTCGCAGCGTCCGTACTGGGCGTCAGATTGGACACGGTCAAGGCGCCGTTCCAGATCGCGCGGCTCTCGCCCGGCAGCAGCGTCATGAGCGCCGATGACGCAGCCGCTTCCGACTTGCATGCCGCGGCCTGCGCCTCGGCCAGTTGCCGCTGCAGCGGCTTGACCTCCACGTACTGCACGAAGCCGTAGGTCGCGCCGATCACCACCAGCACCGCCGACACCTCGGCAGCGGTGCGCTTGAACGAGAGTCCTTGCCACCATGTCTGCGCCGGCGGGGGCGGCGCCTGTCGGGTCGTTCGGGCCATGCATCACGGTATCGGTGCCGCCACTGCGGTGTCTGCCAGCACGGCTGACAGCGCCGCATCCGGCCGCGTTCGTCTACCTGGCGCGACAGCAACGACGCCGCGTACCTCGCGACAGGCGCCACCTCGCGGTGCTGGCGTGGCGCGACATGGCGCCGCGCTTACGCAACTCCAGCACGCGGCGCCCTGGCTTTCCGGGATCTTCGAATCAGAGAGCGGCGCCTGGTAGTGCGCACCGCCCACGCGGCATGTTGCGCCGCAACTTGACGCATTGCGCGTCCAGGCAGACTCTGGGCATGAATTTACGAAATAATTTTCGCAATCCGAAATTCACTTGTCAAGCGACATCCCCGGGCGGGTCGAGCAAGCTGACGATTCCCCCGGGCCTCCAGGAACTGCAGATGGTCAAGACGATTTCCCAGCGCGCGGCCAACCCCGCACCCGACGACGGCGACGACGCCGGGGACAAGAAGCTGCGCAGTACCGTGCAGTCGCTGGCCAAGGGCTTTCGCGTGCTCGAGGCGTTCTCGTCCGAACACGAGGAACTGTCGCTGAGCCAGATCGCGGCCCTGGCCAGGCTCGATCCCGGCACCACCTTCCGCATGCTCAACACCCTGGTCGAGCTGGGCTACGTGCATCGCGTGCCGGAGAGCCGCCGGTTCCGCCTGACCCTGAAGGTGCTCGACCTCGGCTTCCATGCCATCGCCCGCCGCGACCTGCGCAGCGTGGTGCGGCCGCTGCTGCGCACGCTGGTCAGCGACGTCAACGAGGCGGCCAGCTTCGCGGTCCTGCAGGGCCCCGACGTGCTCTATATCGAACGCGTCCGCGCCGGCATCACCCGCCTGGGCGTGGACATCCGCATCGGCACCACGGTGCCCAGCACCCGCACCGCGATCGGCCTGGCGATGCTGGCGCACCTGGAACCGGCGGAAGTGGCGCGCGTGACCGGCGTGGACGTGCAGGCCCAGACTCCGGAGATCGCCACGATGCGGCGCACCTTCGACTGCATCCGCCGCGACCGCTACGTGATCCTGGATTCGATGCTGACCGAAGGCCTGCGCGTGCTGGCGGTGCCGGTCCTGGATGCGGACGACTATCCGCTCGGCGCGATCAGCGTCGCCGCGCCGTCGGTGCGCACCAGTCATGCCGAACTGCTCGACACCGCCCTCCAGCCCACGCTGCTGGCCGCCAAGGACATCGCCTTCGCGATCCAGGCCAGCGGGAGTGTTGCCGTGACCGCCCCCAGCACCTGATCCGCCCGGGCCGTCGCCCGGCCCTCCCTGTCCGTCTCGCCTCGTGGACGCTTCGGCGTCCGCGCCGGGGTCCCCTTGTCCTGCGAAAGGCAGCCACGATGCTCATGCCCACCACAGCCGCCTCCACCTCCGCCACCACCAGCGCCCGCGCGCTGTCCATCGCCGAGGCGCAGGCGGAAATCGGCGCACGTCTCGAACGCCTGCCGATCACCCGCAAGGTGTGGTGGGCGCGCAACATCGTCGGCGCCGCCACGTTCTTCGACGGCTACACGGTGATCGCCATCGCCTACGCGATGCCGGTGCTGACCAAGGAATGGCAGCTGTCGCCGGCGCAGATCGGCATGATCCTGTCGGCCGGCTACCTGGGCCAACTGCTGGGCTCGGTGTTCTTCGGCTGGCTGGCCGAACGCATCGGCCGCCTGCACGTGCTGCTGTTCACCATCCTGCTGTTCGTGTCGATGGACGTGGCCTGCCTGTTCGCCGGCAGCGCCGCGGCGATGATCGCGTTCCGCTTCGTCCAGGGCATCGGCACCGGCGGCGAGGTGCCGGTGGCCAGCGCCTACATCAACGAACTGATCGGTTCGAAGAAGCGCGGGCGCTTCTTCCTGCTGTACGAAGTGATGTTCCTGCTGGGCCTGGTCGCCGCCGGCGGCATCGGCTACTTCCTGGTGCCGGCCTACGGCTGGAAGGCGATGTTCATGGTCGGGCTGATCCCGGCGGCGATCATGATTCCGCTGCGTTTCTTCATGTTCGAATCGCCGCGTTGGCTGGCGGCCAAGGGCCGCTACGCCAAGGCCGATGCGATCGTGAGCGAGCTCGAGCGCAGCGCCGAGCGCCGCCACGGCCCCTTGCCGACGCCGGTGTTCGATCGCACCGCTCTGCCCAAGGCGCAGCGCTCGGACTGGCGCGAGCTGTTCGGCAGCGTCTATCGCAAGCGCACCCTGGTGATCTGGAGCCTGTGGTTCTGCTCCTATCTGGTGGCCAACGGCATCATCACCTGGCTGCCGACGCTGTACCGCACCCACTTCGGGCTGTCGCTGCAGCAGAGCATCGCCTATGGCTTCTTTACCTCGCTGGCCGGCGTCGCCGCCGCGGTGGTGTGCGCCCTGTCGATCGACAAGGTCGGGCGCAAGCGCTGGTACGGACTGGCGTTCGTGGCCGGCGGCGTGCCGCTGCTGGCGCTGGCGGCGCTCGGTGGCACCTCGGCGCCGCAGGTGCTGGTGTTCGCGGCGCTGGGCTATGCCGCGGTGCAGACCATCACCTTCTCGCTGTACCTGTACTCGGCCGAACTCTACCCCACCCGCATCCGCGCCATCGGCACCGGACTGGGCAGCGCCTGGCTACGCCTGGGTTCGGCCTGCGGGCCGCTGCTGGTCGGCGCGGTCATCGCCGGACTCGGCATCCGCTACGTGTTCGCGGCCTTCACCGCCGTGCTGCTGGCCGGTGCCGCGGTGACCTGGCGCTTCGCCCTGGAAACCAAGGGCAAGTCGCTGGAGCAACTGTCCCCCTGAGCGCATCGCCGGCACCGCCGCCGGCGCATCGCGCATCGCCTCCGTACCACCCCATCGGACCCCGCGTTCGATTCCATCCCCCGTTGATCCAAAGAAGAGGAAATCCGCATGAGCCACATCAACCTGAAAGGCCTAGTCCCCGCCCCGGTCACCCCGTTCACCCGCGACGGCGCCGTCGACTATCCCGCGATCAAGCGCATCGGCGCCTGGCTCGGCGGCATTGAAGGCGTCAAGGGCCTGACCGTGCTCGGCCACGCCGGCGAAGGCACCTTCCTGGAACGCGACGAACAGGCCAAGGTGATCACCGCGTTCCGCGACGCCGTCGACGGCCGCATCCCGATCATCGCCGGCATCACCCTGGAAGGCACCCGCGTCGCCGCCGACGAGGCCAAGCGCGCGGTCGCCGCCGGCGCGTCCGCGGGCCTCATCTATCCGTCGCACGGCTGGCTGCGCTTCGGCTACCAGAAGGGCGCGCCGCAGGATCGCTACAAGGCCATCCACGAGGCCAGCGGGCTGCCGATGATCCTGTTCCAGTACCCGGACGCGACCAAGGCCACCTACGATCTGGAAACGCTGCTGGAGATCGCCGCGCTGCCGGGCGTGGTGGCGATGAAGAACGGCGTGCGCAACATGAAGCGCTGGGACACCGAAATCCCGGTGTTCCGCAAGGAGCGCCCGCACGTGCCGGTGCTGACCTGCCACGACGAGTATCTGCTGCACACCATGTTCGACGTGGATGGCGCGCTGGTGGGCTATGGCTGCATCGCCCCGGAACCGCTGCTGGAGATGATCGCGGCTGGCAAGGCCAAGGACTACGCCAAGGCGCGCGCACTGCACGATCGCCTGCTGCCGGTGACCAAGAGCGTCTATCACCGCGGCTCGCACATGGAAGGCTCGGTGGCGCTGAAGTGGGCGCTGGTCGCGCGCGGCCTGCTCGACCACGCCACGGTGCGTTCGCCGCTGCTGCCGCTGGCCGTGGGCGCCGACAAGGAGATCGCCGCGGCGATGGCCGCCGCCGGCCTCGGCAAGGTGGCCTGACCCAACAGGTTGCCTCCAGTTCGATGGGCCGCGCAGTTGCGCGGCCCATCCGCTGCGGCGATGGCGTGCGCCTCGGCGCCACGCAACGCGTTCCGGTCTGCCCTCGCGTTTCTTTGCCGGCCCCCCCACAGGTCTGCACACAGGCGTGCCCGTCGCCGACGGACGCGACGCCGTGCTGCGGCTCCACGACCGGAAGGTGTCTTCCCTTCGCGCACTGCCGCGTCGCCGCGCACCCACCGCGCGCGTCCGGTGAGTGCTTCGTCTCGTCCGTGGAGCGTCCCATGTCCCGTTCTCTTTCCTGCGTCTCGTTGCTGGCGGCTGCCGCCGCCCTGCCGGCCACCGCCATTGCCGCCGACACCGCGCAGTGGCTCGACGAGCACGGCATCGCGCCGCGCTTGGTCTGGTCCAACGACTATGCGCGCAACGTCGACGGCGGCCTGTCGCGCGGCGATCGCAATGCCGGCGGCGTGGTCGCCGGCGCGGACGTGGATCTGCAACGCCTGTTCGGCATTGCGGGCGCCACGCTGCACGCCACCGGCGCCTGGTACTACGGCGACAGCCTGTCGCAGCGGCAGATCGGCAACGGCGTCAAGGTGCAGGGCTACTGGTATCCGCAGCAACAGGCGCAACTGGCGCAACTGACGTGGGAACAGACCTTCGCCGATGGGCGCTGGCAACTGGTCGCCGGGCGCATGAACACCACCTGGCAGTTCGCGCGCAGCCGCTACGGCTGCCGCTTCGTCGGCGCCTCGGACTGCCCGTTCCAACTGAGCCAGGCCGATGGCGGCTTCGTCGGCTTTCCCTACGTGAACTGGGGCGCCAAGCTGCGCTACAAGCCCGACGCCACCTACGTGGCGGTGGGCGCGTTCGAACTGAACCCGCAGCGCAAGAACACCCACGGCCTGGACTGGAGCACCGCCGACAGCAACGGCGTGCTGGGCACGCTCGAGGCCGGCTACGAACCCGATCCCTCCCGCGGCCGGGGCGCACCGCGCTACGTGGCCGGCGTCTGGTACAACTCGGCCGACTACAGCGATCTGCGCTACAACCAGGCCGGCGGCCTGCGCGGGTTGGTCGGCGGCCCCGCGCGCCTGTACGACGGCGGACGCTGGGGCGCGTACGCGCTCGGCGAACGCGCGCTGTACCGGCCGCAGGGCATGGCGAGCAAGCGCATGCTGGTCGCCTTCGGCAACATCGCCGCACCGTTCGACAACCACCAAGTCTATGACCTGCAGGTCACCGCCGGCCTGTACTACAGCGGCCCGTTCGCATCGCGGCCAGGCGACGGACTCGGTGTCGTCGCGAACTACTACCGCTTCAGCGCCGACCAGCAGGGTTACATGAACGACCTGCTGCGCAAGCGCGGCGCGGCGCCGGAGATCTCGCGCAACGAGACCCTGTTCGAACTCAACTACAGCTATCGCATCGCGCAGTCGTCGCTGTTCCTGGTGCCGAACGTGCAGTACATCGTCAACCCCGACCTCCTGGGCAATCCCGCCGCGCGCCGCGCGCCGGACAACGCCCTGGTGCTCGGCTTGCGGGTGATGCTCAACATCGGCGGCCTGGGCACGCCGAAGTGAGGCGGCGCGTGCGGCGCACCGGCACTGGCGGCGACGACGTGCGATCGGCGCGCGACCAAGGCATCCGCACAGCGCCTCGCCTGTCGCCGCGCCGGCACCGCCGTGCGCGCGCGCCCCGCGCGAGAACTCCCCCGGGCGCAAATGCCTGCTGAACGACGCCGGCCAAGCTACCGCGCAAGTTCATAAATGTACAGCTGGACATTTTTATCGTCGCCGGCATGACCACGACGACGTCCCACCGCCCTCGCCCGCGCGGCCGCCCGACCAAGGATCAGCCCGACGGCCGCCAGGCCCTGCTGTCGGCCGCGTCCGTCGCCTTTGCCCGGTACGGGTTCGACGGCGCCGACATCCGCACCATCGCGGCCGCCGCCGGAGTCAGCCCGAACCTGGTGCGCGTGCATTTCGGCAGCAAGGTCGCGCTGTGGGACGCCTGCGTGGACCAGTTCGCGCAGGCACTGCAGCCGCGGCTTGCGGCAATGGCGCAGCTGACCGCAGACCACGCGCGCGCGCTGCCGGCGCGGCTGGCGGACGCGATCCTGCTCATGGCGACCTTCTACGAGACCCACCCGGCAGTGCGCGACTTCGTCGCGCGGGTGGTCTCCGAACGTCCCGAACGCGCCGCCGTGGTCACCGAGCAGTTGCTGCGCCCGGCCTATGCCGCCGGCCACGCGTTGATCCTTGCCGGGATCCGCGCCGGCATCGTGAAGGCGACGCATCCGGCGCTGTTCTTCGTACTGCTCAACAGCATGCTCAGCCAGCCGCCGGAGTTCCCGCAACTGCTGGCCCGGCTGGCGCCAGAGATCTCGGCCGACGCCGCGCGGACGCGGCTGGTCGAGACCGTGCTCGCCACCCTGCTGCATCCCCCCCATCCCGGCACCGGTCCCGCATCGATCGCCGCATCGCACTCTCTCGAGGAAGGCGCCCCATGACGCAGGCCATCCCGCAACCGCGTTCGCTGCCGCTGCTCGGCAATTTCCACCATCTCGATGCGGACGCACCGGTACAGAGCCTGATGCGGCTGGCCCAGGTGCATGGCCCGATCTTTCGCCTGCACAGCGGCCCGCTGTCGCTGACCGTGCTGAGCGGACAGGAACTGGTGGACGAGGTCTGCGACGAAACCCGCTTCGCGAAGAAGCTGCACCGTCCGCTGCAGGCCCTGCGCGACCTCGGTGGCGACGGCCTGTTCACCGCCTACAACGACGAACCCAATTGGGCCAAGGCGCACCGGCTGCTGATGCCCGCGTTCGGTCCGATCGGCGTGCGTTCGATGTTCGGACGGATGGAGGACATCGCCGAACAGATGCTGCAGCGCTGGGAGCGGTTCGGCCCGGACGCGGTGATCGACGTGGCCGACAACATGACCCGGCTGACCCTCGACACGATCGCGCTGTGCGCCTTCGACTACCGCTTCAACAGCTTCTACCAGAACGAAATGCACCCCTTCGTCGCGGCGATGGTGGGCGCCTTGGCCGAAGCCGGCACGCGCGCGCGGCGGCCGGATCTCGCCAATCGCCTGTTGGCCCCCGGCCGGCGCCGCTACGAGGCCGACCTGGCGATGATCCGCGGCGTCGCCGAGACCTTGATCGCCGAGCGCAGGGCCGACCCCGCCGCGGCCTCGCGCGAAGACCTGCTCAACCTGATGCTGTACGGCCGCGACCAGGCGACCGGCGATGCGCTGTCGGACGAGAACATCCGCTATCAGTTGGTGACCTTCCTGATCGCCGGCCACGAGACGACCAGCGGCCTGCTGTCGTTCGCGCTGTACCTGCTGCTGCGCCATCCGGCGGCGATGGCGCAGGCGCGGCAGGCGGTGGACGCCGCGCTGGGCACGCAGCCGCCGCAGGTCGAGGACCTGGCCAGATTGCGCTACATCGAACAGATCCTGCAGGAGACCCTGCGGCTATGGCCGACCGCGCCGGCATTCGCGGTCGCGGCGCGCACCGCGACCACCTTGGGCGGCCGCTACGCGGTGACCCCGCAGGACACGTTGCTCGTGCTGATTCCCACCCTGCATCGGGATCCGACGGTGTGGGAGGCGCCGGAGGCGTTCCGCCCGGAGCGCTTCGCACCCGACGCGGCCGAACGGCTCCCGCCCAATGCCTGGAAGCCGTTCGGCAACGGCGCCCGCGCCTGCATCGGGCGCGGGTTCGCGATGCAGGAAGCGCAGCTGGTGCTGACGATGATCCTGCAACGTTTCGACCTGGACCTGGTCGATCCGACTTACCAGCTCAAGGTCGCGGAGACCCTGACCCTGAAGCCGGACGGCCTGCGCATCCGCGCGCGTCGCCGCACGGATGTCGCGGTGCGCGCGCGCAGCGCGCTACCGACGGCGCCGCAGAAACCGCTGGCGCCGACGCCGACGCCGGCCCCTGCCGGCACCGCGTCGGGCACGCCGCTGCTGGTGCTGTATGGCGGCAATTCCGGCTCGTGCGAAGCCTTCGCGCAGCGCATCGGCGGCGATGCGGCCGCGCAAGGGTACGCGCCGGTGGTCGCGCCGCTGGACGAGCATGTCGGGCGCCTGCCGCGCGACGGCGCGGTGGTCGTGGTCACCTCCTCCTACGAAGGCCAGCCGCCGGACAACGCACGCCGCTTCGTGGACTGGATCGGCACCCTGGCCGCCGGCGAACTGGCCGGGGTGCACTATGCCGTGTTCGGGTCCGGCAACCGGCAATGGGCACGCACCTACCAGGCGATTCCGAAACGGGTCGATGCCGCGCTGGAAGCGGCAGGCGCCACGCGTTTCAGGCCGCGCGGCGAAACCGACGCCGGTGGCGATTTCTTCGGCGGCTTCGATGCCTGGTACGCAGGACTGTGGGCGGACCTGGGCCAGGCACTGGGAAAGACGGCGCTGGAGCAGACAGCGCATGCACTGGAGGTGGACATCGTCCCCTCCGCACGGCTCGGCGCATTGCGGCTGACCGAACTCGACCAGGGACGCATCGTCGACAATCGCGAGCTGGTCGACATGTCCGCACCGTTCGCGCGCTCCAAGCGGCATATCGAGATCGCCTTGCCCGACGGCATGCGCTACCGCACCGGCGACTATCTCGCGGTGCTGCCGCGCAACCCCGCAGCGCAGGTCGAGCGCGTGCTGCGCCGCTTCGGCCTGGCCAGCGATACCCAGGTGGTCATCGGCCAACGCCCTGGCAGCGCATCCAGCTTGCCCAGCGGCTATCCGGTCGCGCTGGCGCAGGTGCTCACCGACTACGTGGAACTGGCGCAACCGGCCACGCGCGCGCAGGTCGCGCAGTTGGCGGCCGCCACGCGCTGCCCACCCGAGCGCGAGGCGCTGGAAACCCTGGCCACCGAGCCGGCCTATACCGAGGAGGTGCTTGCCAGGAAAACCAGCCTGCTCGATCTGCTGGAGCGCTTCCCCGCCTGCGACCTGGCACTGGGCGCGTTCCTCGGCGCACTTCCGGCCATGCGCGCGCGCCAGTACTCCATTTCGTCCTCGCCGCTGCGCGACCCGGCGCAGTGTTCGCTGACCGTCGCCGTGCTCGACGCACCGGCGCTGTCGGGCATGGGGCGGCGCCGCGGCGTGGCCTCCACCTACCTGGCCGGCCTGGACCCGGGCGCGCTGGTGTCGGTCGCAGTGCGGCCGTCGCAGGCGAGCTTCCACCCACCGGACGATCCGGCCACGCCGATCATCCTGGTCTGTGCCGGCAGCGGCATCGCGCCATTCCATGGCTTCCTGCAGGAGCGTGCGCTCCAGAAGGCCGGCGGCCGCGACGTCGGCGAGGCCGTGCTGTTCTTCGGCATCGACCATCCCGACGTCGACTACCTGTACAAGGACGAACTGCGCCGCTGGCAGGACATGGGCGTGGTCGATGTGCGCCTGGCCTGCTCGCAAGCGCCGCAGGACGGCGTCGCCTATGTCCAGCACCGTATGTGGCAGGACCGCGCGCGCGTGTCGGCGCTGTTCCAGCAAGGCGCCACCGTGTTCGTCTGCGGCGACGGCGAGCACATGGCGCCGGCGGTGCGCGACACCTTCGTGCGCATCTATCGCGACAGCATGGGCGTCAGCGCCGACGCGGCCAATGCCTGGGCCGATCGGATGGAACGCGAACATGGCCGCTACGTGGCGGACATCTTCTCGTGATGGCGGCGGCCCGACGGCATCGGGGCGCTGCGCGACCTGCGTCGCCGCCCGATGCGCAGCGCCATTAGAATCCACTCTGCAGCAGATCCGTGCCGGATAGCGTTCCACCTTGCATCGAGGCAGACGCAGGTGCGAGCTTGCGCCGCTGGCGCGTCACCCTTCCCTTCCCCCGCTTGCATCACCTGGATCGCGCCTCAATGGCCAACCCCTACTACCGTGGCCCCGTCAGCGACCATTTCGACGGCGTGCGCTTCTTCAACCCCGGCCAGCCCACCATCGACAACGCGCTGGGCAAGGTCCTGCGCTGGAAAGCCGCCAGGGGCGCGGTGCGCTGGCCCGCGCAGGTCCCGGTGACGCCCGCGGTGCCTGCGCCGCGGCACGATGGCCTGCGCATCACCATGGTCGGCCACGCCACGCTGCTGATCCAGGCCGCCGGCCTCAACCTGCTCACCGATCCGGTGTGGTCGCAGCGTGCCAGTCCTTCGCAGATCGCCGGGCCCAAGCGGGTGACGGCACCGGGCGTCCGCTTCACGGACCTGCCGCCCATCGATGCGGTGCTGCTGAGCCACAACCACTACGACCACTTCGACCTGGCGACCTTGCGCACGCTACACGACGCGCACCAGCCACTGTTCGTGATGCCGCTGGGCAACGACGTCCTGTTGCGCAAGCGTGTCCCCGATGCGCGCATCGCGACCGGCGACTGGCGCGACCGGCTGCCGATCGGCGACGCCGCGACGGCGACGCTGACCCGCGCCAACCATTGGTCCAGCCGCGGCATCGCCGACCGCAGGATGGCGCTGTGGTCCGGCTTCTTCATCGAGACCGCGCGAGGGTCGGTGTGGTTCGCGGGCGACACCGGCTACGGCGATGGCGCCATCTTCCGCGAGATCCGCGATCGGCACGGTGCGCCCGACGTGGCCTTGATCCCGATCGGTGCCTACGCGCCGCGCTGGTTCATGGCGCCGCAGCACATCGACCCGACCGAAGCGGTGCGGATCTTCCAGGACACCGGCGCGCGGCGCGCGCTCGGCATCCATTGGGGCACCTTCCAGCTCACCGACGAAGGCCGTGAGGAGCCGCGCGAGGCGCTGTCCGCCGCACTGCACCTGGCGGGCCTCGCCGCCGCCGACTTCGTCGCCGCCGAGCCTGGGCAAGCCTTCGACTTCGCCGATCCGGCGCCCTGACGCACGCCGAAGTGAAGCGTGCGGCGACGATGGACGGGTGCCTCTCAGACGTCGGTACCAGAGATTCCACCGTAGGAGCGGCTTCAGCCGCGACGGGCATTCCTAGGAATGCCCGTCGCGGCTGAAGCCGCTCCTACGAGACACGTTCCGTCGTGACGATGCGGCGAACCGCGGAGGTTGGCGGTCGGGCATTGCGAAGTAAGAGAGCGCGCAGGCGCAGACGGCTACACTCGCGCTCCCGCCCACCAGGACACCGTCATGCGCGACCTCAGCCCTTTGCCTTCCATCGCCCTGGGCCGCTACCGCCACTTCAAGGGCGGCGAGTACGAGGTGCTGGGCGTGGTCCGCAGCAGCGAGACGCTGGAACCGCTGGTGCTGTATCGGCCCCTGTACGGCGAAGGCGCGATGTGGGTGCGACCGTATCCCATGTTCGTCGAGCAGGTGGAGGTCGATGGCATGCGCCGCCCGCGCTTCGCACCGATCGACGCGGACGCCTGAGCCGCGCGGGCGATGGCCGCCGCCTTGCCTGGCGCGGCGCGCTAGCGCTTGGACGCGCTGTCCACGTCGCTCTTGGTGGCGGCGTGATCCTGCGCGGGGCGGTTGCGGTTCTTCTTGGCGCGGGTCACCAGATACAGCATCGCGGCGATGAGCAGGACGAACAGTCCGGCGACCCAGGGCATCAGCGTGGTGTCCATTCGACACTCCAGTTCGGTTGTGCAGTGGTTACCAGAGCACAGGCGCAGTGAAGGCCTTGGCTAGCGCACGTCGCGCAGCGCCATCTGCGCAGCGCACGCGCATGACGAGCGACTTTCATCGATCGTTCCTGGCCCGGCTCGTCGGCGTCCGTGTGGACGGGCGCAGAGACACGCCCCGCATCACGTGAACTTGCAACCGATGACTCCAGACGCGTGGCCAGGGCGCTATCGATGCCTGGGACGCCGGGCAGGGGCATTCGCGAGGAGCGCGGCAAACCACGTGTGCGGGGTGCCTTCGTGATGCCAAGGCGTGCCGGCGGCCACACCACCCAAGCGGCCCTGCACCGCCTCGACCCCAATCAATGCATTGACATACGCCCTGTACGCAAATAACGTACGCGACGTATGTGAATGAGATCCCCTCAATGCACCCGCGCCGCAGCCGCCGCGAGATGATCGAGACCACCCGCGCCAGCCTGCTGGCCGCGGCACGGCAGGCATTCGCCACGCAGGGCTTCGCGCATACCTCGATGGACGTGTTGACCGCCGAGGCCGGCCTCACCCGCGGCGCGCTGTACCACCACTTCGGCAGCAAGGACGGCCTGCTCATCGCGGTCATCGAGCAGATCGAGGCCGAGGTGGGCCTGCGCCTGCAGGCGGTCTCCGACGCCGCGCCCACACCGTGGGACGGCTTCCGCCGCCGCTGCCGCACCTACCTGGAGCTGGCGCTGGAGCCGGAAATCCGCCGGATCATCCTGCAGGACGCGCGCGCAGTGTTCGGCGACGTGCCGCCGGCGGCGCAGTCGGTGGGCATCGCCGCGCTGCAGGCGGCGCTGCAGGCCTTGATCGCCGCCGGCACGGTGGCACCGCTGCATGCCGGGGTGATGGCTCGCATGCTCTACGGCGCGATCACCGAGGCGGCGTTCTGGATCGCCGAGCCGGATGCCGACCTGCACGCGCGACTGGCCGATGCGCTGGCCGCGCTGGACCGGCTGCTCGACAGCCTGCGCACGCGCTGATCCCGCAGCGCTCCCCGTTTCGCCACCCGCCCAGGATCACGCATATGCACTGGCGCAACACCGCACAGCGCTTCGGCGCCCTCGCCAAGCTGTTCCACTGGACCACCGCCGCCGCCTTCATCGGCGCGTATGCAGTGGTGTACTACGTCATCTGGTTCATGGACGACACCTCGGACGCCTCCCTGCCGGTGCTCAACCTGCACTGGGTGCTGGGCCTGCTGGTCGGATTCCTGGTGCTGCCACGACTCCTGTGGCGCTGGCTCGACGTGCAGCCGGAGGATCCACCAGGTTCGGCGCTGGAGCACCGGCTCGCGCATCTGGCGCACTGGGGTCTGTACGCACTGCTGATCGTGATGCCGCTGACCGGCTATATCGGCACCGGTGCGCCGACCGACCTCGGCCTGTTCCGCATTCCCGGCTTCAACGAGACCGCGCTGTTCGCCTGGATCAGCCGCACCTGGCAACTGAGCTGGGAGGCGTTCGAAGCGCCAATCGACGTGGTGCACCACTTCATCGGCAAATGGATCGCGTGGGGAGTGGTGCTGCTGCACGTAGCCGCCGCACTGTTCCATCACTGGGTACGGCGCGACGAGGTGCTGACCCGCATGCTGCCGTGGCGCGTGGCGCGTGTCCGTGGTGATGTGACGCCGCCTGAGGCAACGCGCGCCTAGCGTCGCTCCGGGACCTGCGCCGCGCGGGCCACGGCCGCCCCCGATGCCAAGGGCCAGCGCACCTCGAACCGCGTCCCGCTGCCGGCGGGCAGGCACAGCGCATCGCCGCCATGCGCTACCGCAATCGCCTTGACCACCGCCAGGCCCAGGCCGCTGCCGCCGCTCTTGCGCGAGCGCGACGGATCGCCGCGGCGGAAGGCATCGAATACGCGCGCGGCGATCTCCGGCGCGATGCCGGGGCCGGTGTCTTCCACGTACAGCACGCACTGGCCCGCCTGCGCCTGCACACCGACCCGCAGGGGGCCCGGCTCGGCGTAGTGCTGCGCGTTCTCCAGCAACGCCATCAGCGCCTGGCGGATGCGCACCGCATCGCACAGCACCGGCGTGTGCAGCGCCAGCGAGGATTCCAGTACCAATCCGCGCGCGGCCAGACTGGCGGCGAACGCATGCAGCACCGCCGCCACTTCCTGGGCCAGGTCGGCCGGCGCCTGCTGCAACTCCAGGTGCCCGCTGTCGGTGAGGCTGAGCACGCGCAGGTCCTCGATCAGCCGGTTCAGGCCTTCGACCTGCCGCAACAGGCTCTCGAACGCCGCCACGTCCGGCTCGAACACGCCCTCGGCCAGGCCCTGCAGGCGTCCGCGCAGGATCGTCACCGGCGTGCGCAGTTCGTGGGCGACGGCGGCATTCCAGAACGCACGTTCGCGGGTCATCGCCTGCAGGCGATCGGCCATGGCGTTGAAGTCGCGCACCAGTTGCGCGGTCTCGCCCAGCGCATGCGCGTCCATGCTCGCGCGCGCATGCAGATTGCCCTGGGCGACTTCGCGCAGGCTGTGCGCCACCGAGTTCAACGGGGTCAGGATGCGCCGCGACAGCCGCACCGCCACCGCCACCGCGATCGCCACGGCCAGCGCCGCGGTGATGCCGATCCACACCATCTCCACGCGCGACGGCACCCAGGTGTCGGAGATGCTGTTCGGCTGGTAAGCCGTCGCCAGCGCATAGAACACGTAGGAGCCGACCACCGACAGCAGGATGATCCACAGCGCCAGCGCACCCAGCGACAGGATGACCTGGCGGCGCAGGCCGGGGGCGCGGCTCACGCGCCGGATCCGAAGCGGTAGCCGACGCCGCGCACGCTGGCCGGCGTGCCCTGCACGCCCAGCGCCTCCAGCTTCTTGCGCAGCTTGCTGATGTGGCTGTCGATGGTGCGCTCCTGGGTGTCGCCTTCTGGCAGGCAGGCCTCGAGCAGTTCGGCGCGGCTGAACACACGCTTCGGCGCGCGCATCAGCCGCACCAGCAGCTTGAACTCGGTGAGCGTGAGGTCCAGCGTGTGCCGGTCTTCGCCCACGCGCACGCTGGCCTCGTGCTGGTCCAGGTCGACATGGAAAGCGCCCACGCGCAGGCTGCGCGCCTCCTCGACGCCGTTGCCGCGGATGCGCCGCAGCACCGCCTGCACCCGCGCCACCACCTCGGCCGGATTGAACGGCTTGACCACGTAGTCGTCGGCGCCCAGCCGCAGGCCCATCAGCTTGTCGATGTCCTGGTCCAGCGCGGTGAGCATGATCACCGGCGTCTGTCCACGGTGGCGCAGTTCGGCCAGCACCTTCCAGCCGTCCACCGCCGGCAGTTGCACGTCCAGCAGGATCAGGTCCGGGTCCAGCGCCAGGTGCAGGTCCAGCGCGGCGCGGCCATCGGCGGCGTGGGCACTGCGCAGCCCGCTGCGCGCCAGGTAGGCGCTGAGGATCTCGGCGATCTCGCTCTCGTCTTCGGCGATCAGGACCAGCGGCGCGGGTGCGGGCACGGCGGCGCCCGGAGAGGAAACGGACATGGGGCAGCGAAGGCGCGTCGGCCCGGACGGGCGGATCTCCATCATATCTCCACATCGCATCGAACGCCGCGCAACCCGCGGCCGCGACCATGCGCGGCTTGGGCATCCGCCGCATCCGCGGTGGCAGCAACGAGGCACGAGGCATGGGCATGCGGCAACAGGTACGGACTCTGGGAATCGGTGGCGCGCTGGCGTTGGCCCTGGCTGGCTGCGGCGGTGGCGCGCAGCCGCAGGCGGTGGCCGCGCCGGTGCAGGTCACCGCGATGACCCTGCGCCCGGCGCCGATGACGGTGAACGTGGATCTGCCCGGCCGCGTGGCCGCGGTGCGCAGCGCGCAGATCCGTCCGCAGGTCGGCGGCATCGTGCAGCGTCGCTGCTTCGAGCAGGGTGCCGACGTGCGCCGCGGCGATGCGCTGTTCCAGATCAACCCCGCACCGTTCAAGGCCGAGATGGACACCGCCGCGGCCGCACTGCACCGCGCCCAGGCCGCGCAGGTACTGGCCGACGTGCAGCATGCCCGGCTACAGCGGCTGGTCGAGTCCCGCATGGTCAGCCGGCAGATGTACGACGACGCCGCCTCGCAGCGCGCCCAGGCCGCCGCGGCGGTCGCCGAGGCCAAGGCGACGCTGTCGCGGCGGCGCCTGGACCTGACCTTCGCCACCGTGGATGCGCCCATCGACGGCCGCATCGACCAGGCGCTGCTCACCGAGGGTGCGCTGGTCTCGCCCAGCGACAGCGCGCCGATGGCGGTGATCCAGCAGATCGACCAGGTCTACGTCGACGTGCGCCAATCCGCCGCCGACCTGGACCCGCTCGACCCGGCCGCGCGCGCGCAGGCCGCCGCTGGCGACGGCCTGCCGGCGCAGATCCTCGACCGTAGCGGCGTGCCCTCGGGGCTGAGTGGGCGCGTGCTGTTCTCCGGCATCAACGTCGATGCCGGCACCGGCGACGTGCTGCTGCGCATCCTCGTCGACAATCCGCAGCGGCGCCTGCTGCCGGGCATGTACGTGCGGGCGCGGGTGCCGCGCGCCCACTACGCGCAAGCGCTGCGCGTGCCGCAGCAGGCGGTCACCCATGTCGGCAAGCGCGCGCAGGTCTGGGTGCTGGACGCCAATGCGCGCGTGCGCAGCGTGACGGTGCAGCTGGGCGAACTGGTGCAAGGGCACTACCGCGTCGTCGCCGGACTGCAGGCCGGGCAGCAGGTGGTGGTCGAAGGCATCGACCGGCTCAGCGCCGGCACCCGGGTGAAGGCACGCGCGTGGCAGCCGCCGGCCGTCGCCACCGCGGCCGCGGACTGAGCCGAGGACGCCGCCATGCCACAGTTCTTCATCGAGCGCCCGGTCTTCGCCTGGGTGATCGCGCTGTTCATCGTGCTGTTCGGCACCCTGGCCATCGGCCAATTGCCCGTGGCGCGCTATCCCTCGGTGGCGCCGCCGTCGGTGTCGCTGACCGCGTCCTACCCCGGCGCCACGCCGCAGACCCTCAACGACTCGGTGGTGAGCCTGGTCGAGCGCGAGCTGTCGGGGGTCAAGAACCTGCTGTATTTCGAGTCCACGGTGGACACCTCGGGCAGCGCGCAGATCACTGCCACCTTCAAGCCCGGCACCAATGCGGAGCTCGCACAGGTGGACGTGCAGAACCGCATCAAGGCGGTGGAGCCGCGCCTGCCGCAAGCGGTGCGGCAGAACGGCCTGCAGGTGGAATCGGCTTCTTCCGGCTTCCTGATGCTGGTCGGCCTGACCTCGCCCGACGGCCGCTACGACGAAGTGGCGCTCAACGACTACCTGGCGCGCAACATCGTGCAGGAGCTGCGGCGCATCGACGGCGTCGGCCGCGTGCAGCTGTTCGGCGCCGAGCAGGCCATGCGCGTGTGGGTGGACCCGGACAAGCTCATCGCCTATGGCCTGACCATGACCGAGCTGGCGCAGGCGATCGAGCAGCAGAACGCGCAGATCGCGCCCGGCCGCCTCGGCGACGAGCCGACCGTGCGCGGGCAACGCCTGACCGTGCCGCTGACCGTGGCCGGGCAACTGACCACGCCCGCGCAGTTCGCCGCCATCGTGCTGCGTGCCGACAGCGGCGGCGCGCGGGTGACCCTGGGCGACGTGGCGCGGGTGGAACTGGGCGCGCAGTCCTATGGTTTCTCCAACCGCGAGAACGGCGCCGCCGCCACCAGCGCGGCGATCCAGCTCTCGCCCGGCGCCAATGCGGTGCGCACCGCGCAGGCGGTGAAGGAACGCCTGGCGGAACTGGCCGCGAGCATGCCGACGGGCATGACCTATTCGATCCCGTTCGATACCGCGCCGTTCGTGAAGCTCTCGATCAAGCAGGTGCTCAAGACCCTGCTCGAAGCAATGGTGCTGGTGTTCCTGGTGATGTACCTGTTCCTGCAGAACGTGCGCTACACGCTGATCCCGGCCATCGTCGCGCCGATCGCGCTGCTGGGCACCTTCGCGGTGATGCTGCTGGCGGGCTTCTCGATCAACGTGCTGACCATGTTCGGCATGGTGCTGGCGATCGGCATCATCGTCGACGACGCCATCGTGGTGGTGGAGAACGTCGAACGGATCATGGCCAGCGAAGGCCTGCCGCCGCGGGAGGCGACGACCAAGGCGATGCGCGAGATCACCGGCGCGGTGGTCGGCATCACCCTGGTGCTGACCGCGGTGTTCATCCCCATGGCCTTTGCCAGCGGGTCGGTGGGCGTGATCTACCAGCAGTTCACCCTGGCGATGGCGGTATCGATCCTGTTCTCGGCGTTCCTGGCGCTGACCCTGACGCCGGCACTGTGTGCCACCCTGCTGCGTCCGGTCACGCCCGGCCATCACGCCAAGCGCGGCTTTTTCGGCGCGTTCAACCGTGGCTTCGAGCGCCTGGCGGGCGGCTACGCCACGCGCGTGACCTGGCTGCTGCGCCGCGGCGGGCGGGTGATGGCGGTGTTCGCGGCGCTGTGCGTGGCGCTGGTCTTCGCCATGCGCGTGCTGCCCTCGGCGTTCCTGCCGGAAGAGGACCAGGGCTACTTCATGACCTCGATCCAATTGCCCACCGGCGCCACCAGCGAGCGCACTCTGGACGTGGTCAAGGCGTTCGAGCAGCACGTCGCCACGCGCCCGGCGCTGGCCTCCAACCTGGTGATCCTGGGTTTCAGCTTCTCCGGCTCGGGCACGAACGCGGCCATGGCCTTCACCATGCTCAAGGACTGGGACCAGCGCCACGGCGCCAGTGCGCGCGACGAAGCCGAGCGCGCACAGCAGGCGATGGCGACGCTGCCCGAAGGCACGGTGATGAGCCTGTTGCCGCCGGCCATCGACGAGCTCGGCACCTCCTCGGGCTTCACCGTGTACCTGCAGGACCGCGGCAACCGCGGCGAGGCGGCGTTGATGGCCGCGCAGGCGCAACTGCTGGACCTGGCCGCGCGCAGCGACGTGGTCAGCGATGTCTATGCCGACGGCCTGCCGCCGGGCAAGAGCATCCACCTGGAGATCGATCGCCAGCAGGCCGAGACCATGGGCCTGTCGTTCGCCACGGTCAGCAGCACACTGTCGGCGGCGATGGGCTCGCTGTACGTCAACGACTTCCCCAATGCCGGGCGCATGCAGCAGGTGATCCTGCAGGCCGACGCCGCGTCGCGCATGCAACTGGACGACGTGCTGGGCCTGCGTGTGCGCAGCGACAGCGGCGGCATGGTGCCGCTGCGCGAAGTGGTGCGCGCCAGCTGGACCGATGCCCCGCAGCAGTTGATGCGCTTCCAGGGCTTCCCGGCCGTGCGCATCGCCGGCGGCGCCGCGCCCGGCGTGTCCAGTGGCGCGGCCATGGCCGAGATGGAACGGCTGGCCGCGCAACTGCCGCCCGGCTTCGCCGTGGCCTGGACCGGGCAATCGCTGCAGGAGCGGCAGTCGGCCGCGCAGGCGCCGCTGCTGATGCTGCTGTCGGCACTGGTGGTGTTCCTGGTGCTGGCGGCGCTGTACGAGAGCTGGTCGATTCCGCTGTCGGTGCTGCTGGTGGTGCCGCTGGGCCTGCTCGGCGCAGTGGCGGCAGTGATGCTGCGCGGCTTGCCCAACGACGTGTTCTTCAAGGTCGGCCTGATCACCATCATCGGCCTGTCGGCAAAGAACGCCATCCTCATCGTCGAGTTCGCCCGGCAACTGCACCGCGATGGCCAGGGCCTGGTGGAAGCGGCGACCAACGCCGCGCGCCTGCGCCTGCGCCCGATCCTGATGACCTCGCTGGCCTTCGCCCTGGGCGTGGTGCCGCTGATGCTGGCCAGCGGCGCCAGCGCCGAGACCCAGCACGCCATCGGCACCGGCGTGTTCGGCGGCATGGTCAGCGGCACCGTGCTGGCGATCTTCTTCGTGCCGGCGTTCTTCGTCTGCGTCGTGGGGCTGCAGGAGCGGGTGGCGCGCTGGCGTGCGCGGCGCGGCGGCGGTGCGTCAGTCGAGAACTAAACCGGCATGTCCATGCGTCGAGCCAACGCGCCGCTGGCGCTGCCGCCCCTCTCCGTAGGAGCGGCTTCAGCCGCGACGCGACCAAGCATGACGAGAAGGTCGTCTCTCATCGTTGCGCAGCATCGTTCGCATCCACACCACAGCGCCGATCACTGCCCTCACCCCACCCGGCACAACGGCACTTCGCCCGGCCGCAAGGTCAGCACCCGCACGCCGCTGGCGGTCACCGCCACGGTGTGCTCGAACTGCGCCGAGAGCTTGCCGTCGCGCGTGTGCACCGGCCATTGCTCGGGCAGCGAGCGGATCGCCGCGCGCCCCTGGTTGAGCATCGGCTCGATGGTGAACACCATGCCCTCGCGCAGCTCCAGGCCGGTGCCAGCATGACCGTAGTGCAGGATCTGCGGTTCCTCGTGCATGGCGCGGCCGATGCCATGCCCGCAGTACTCCTTCACCACGGTGTAGCCCTGCGTGCGCGCATGCCGCGCGATGGCGTGGCCGATGTCGCCCAGCCGCGCGCCGGGACGCACCGCGGCGATGCCCTTCCACATCGCCTGGTAGGCGGCCTGCACCAGCCGCCGCGCCGGATAGGCCACTTCCCCCACCAGGTAGGTGGTGCTGGAGTCGGCGATATAGCCGTGCTTCTCCAGCGTGATGTCCAGATTGACGATCTGCCCATCGCGCAGCACATCGTCGGCCGACGGCACACCGTGGCAGACCACGTCGTCGATGGAAGCATTGAGCACGAACGGGAACCCGTACTGGCCCTTGCTCGCCGGCCGTGCGCCCAGTTCGTCCACGATCATCCGTTCGACCAGATCGTTGAGTTCCAGGGTGCTGCGGCCCAGCAGCGACATCCTGTCCAGCCGGGCGAACACCTGTGCCAGCAGGCGCCCGGACTCCGCCAGCAGCGCCAGCTCGTCCGGCCGCTTGATCACGTCCGCCCCGGCGTCACCGCCTGCGGCCGCACCCCCGCCGCGCGCAGCTCGCGCGCCACGATGTCCTGGAACGACAGCTCCGGATTCATCTCGCACAGCATGCCGACCTTGATCCAGAAGTTGGCCTGCGCGTTGATCGACCGGCTGGTCACCGTGCAGGCGCGGCGCAACTGATCGTGCAGGTCGTCGTCGATGTTGACGATGCCCATGAGTGGGCTCCCGAAATGGAGGATATATGGATCGTATACGATTCATATGTGGCCAGCAAGCCGCCCACGTTGTTGTTCTGCCCAGATCAGCCGCGACGAGGCATCGCCGGTAACCCGTCGCGGCTGAAGCCGCTCCTACGACCGAGGCTCGTTGCCATCGATGGGAGGCCTTGCGTCGGCGATCGCATGCAACCTGTACCGTCCCCTGGGTCGCCGATCTCAAGACATGAGACGCCGCCGCCGCATGCTCGCGCGCTCCCCGCTGCCGCCATGGCCGCCTTTTCGTTGCAGGACGTTGTTTGCGCACGTGCGCTGACGCGTCATCACCGCGGCCGCGTTGGCCCGTCCTGGGCCAGGCCATGCACGGCGCCCACCGCACCCGCGGCGCGCCCTGCCCGTCGCGGGCGAGCGGTCGGCGCTGGCTCGGGGATTTCTCCATCGATGGATCGCAGCATGTTCAAGGCACGTATCGGCGACCTGTTCGCCAGCCACGCCCAGGTCTACGCGAATGCGGTCAATTGCGCCGGCATCATGGGCAAGGGCATCGCGCAGGAATTCAAGCGGCGCTACCCGGCCATGTTCGAAGACTACGCGGCGCGCTGCAGGGAGGGCCGCGTGCGTATCGGCGAACCGTCTCTCTATCAGGATGCCAGCGGCATCCGCATTCTCAATTTCCCGACCAAGCGCCATTGGCGCTCGCCGTCGCGGCTCGAGGACATCGACGCAGGGCTGGACTACCTCGCCGCGCATCTGCGCGAATGGGACGTGCGCAGTCTTGCCCTGCCGCCGCTGGGGTGCGGCAACGGCGGCCTGGCCTGGGGCGAGGTGGGTCCGCTGATCTACCGCAGACTCGCGCACCTGCCGGTCGACATCGAGGTCTATGCGCCCTACGGCACGCCGCTGGCGCAACTCGAGCCCGCCTTCCTGTCGCAGCCGGGGCATGGGTCGGCCGAGGGCACTGGCACGCGGGTCGCGCCCCAGCCAGGCTGGATCGCGATCATGGAAGTGCTGCGGCGGCTGCAGGCCCGGCCGGAGGCGCGGCCGCTCGGGCGTACGCTGTTCCAGAAGCTCTGCTGGGCCATGACCGAACTGGGCGTGCCGACCGGGCTGGCGTTCGGCAATGCCGGCCGCGGACCGCGCCAGGGCGATGTCCGGTCCATCCTGACCGACTTGGCCAACCGCAACTGGCTGCACGAGCAGCCGCAGGGACGCACCATGGCGCTGCGCGCCTCGCCCCAGTACGACAGGGAGCATGCCCGGTTCGCCAGAACATATGCATCCTACGAAGCGGAAATCGCCAAGGCCGTGAACCTGTTCGCCCGGATCAGGAACACCGACCAGGCCGAGGAGCTCATGACGGTGTTCCAGGCCACGCGCCATCTCCAGGCGGCGCATCCCGGACAGTTGCACGACGCACAGCAACTCCTTGCCCACTTGCGTGACGCACAGGCGATTGGGGAATCGGAAGAAGCCCTGCGCGCGGCGGCCGCGATGATCGACACGCTGCTGGCGCTGGATTGGATCCGCTTGCGCTGAGCGTGGCGCTGCGATGGCGCGCCACCGCGCAGGTGTTGCAGCACGAACCTCCGCAATGCGACACCGCGGCACGACGTCATGGCCGGCGCCCGTGCAGCCCGCTGCATCGCGTGCAGGCGCCGCCGCTCACGTGCATGTGAGCGGCGTCACGCGATCGGTCAGAAACGCACGCGCCAGACGCTGTTGCCGACGTCGTCGGCAATCAGCAGCGCGCCGTCCTTGTCCTGTGCCAGGCCGACCGGGGCGCCGAACAGCTGCGACTCGTCCTGCGAGTGGAAGCCGCTGACCACGGTCTGCGGCGGGCCGACCGGCCGGCCCTGCCGGAACGGCACGTACACCACCTGGTAGCCGCTGAGCGGCGAGCGGTTCCAGCTGCCGTGCTCGGCCACGAACGCACCTTCGCGGTACTTCGCCGGCAGCGTACCGCCACGGGAGAACCACAGGCCGAGCGCGGCCACATGCGAGCCCAGCGCGTAGTCCGGCTTGATCGCCTTGGCCACCAGATCCGGGCGCTGATCCTTGACCCGCACATCCACGTTCTGTCCGTAGTAGCTGTACGGCCAGCCGTAGAAGCCGCCGTCCTGCACCGAGGTCAGGTAGTCGGGCACCAGGTCGGCGCCGATCTCGTCGCGCTCGTTGGCGATCGCCCACAGCTTGCCGGTGCGCGGCTCCCACTGCAGCCCGGTCGGATTGCGGATGCCCGAGGCGAAGATGCGGCTGCTGGCCGAGGCCACGTCCACTTCCAGGATGGCCGCACGGCGGTACTCCACGTCCAGCCCGTTCTCGCCGATGTTGCTGTTGGAGCCCACGCCGACGTACAGCTTGCGTCCGTCGGGGCTGGCCAGCAGTGCCTTGGTCCAATGGCGCTCGATCGTGCCGGGGAGATCGGCGAACAGCGTGCCGGGCGCGGTGATCTCGGTCTGGCCCGCGACGTAGGGGAACTTCATGATGTTGTCGGTGTTGGCGACATACAGCGCATCGCCAATCAGCTGCACCCCGAACGGCGAGTGCAGCCCCTTCAGGAACGCATGCTGCTCCCATCGGCCGTCCGCGGTCCTGCGCAGTAGGGTGATGCGATTGCCGCCCTTGGCGCTCTTGCCGGAGCGGCTCTGGACCAGCCCCGCAATCAGTTGCTTGGGCGTGGTGACCGGTTCCATCCCCGGCGAATTGGCTTCCACCACCAGCACGTCGTCGTTGGGCAGCACGTACAGCTGGCGCGGATGTTTCAAGCCTCCGGCGATCTTCTCGATCTTCAGGCCCGCCGCCACCGTGGGCGCCTGCCCCTCCTTCCAGCCCACCCCTTCGGGAACCTGCATCGGCGGCAGCAGGAAGTTGCGCGGCTGCGGCAGCGGCGGCGCGTTGCCCGCCTGTTGGGTCGGCTCGATCGAAGCCTTGCCGCTGCAGGCGGCCAAGGCCACCGCGCAGCTCAGCGCGAAGACGGACAGGCACAGGCGCTTAGCCATGGGCGTAGCCCTCGCGTGGCATGGTGCGGATGGCAATGAGCACATGCCCGATCGCCAACAGCGCCACCGTGGCGATCGAGAGCCAGAGCCCTGCCGGGACCACCGCATACGCATCGCGGCTGTGCACGAAGGAATTGAAAATGGCGGCGACGACGGCGAGCAGGTTCAGCCAGAAGTCGAGCCGTTCCACCTGCAGCACCGAGCGCCGCGAGGTGATCCAGACCTGCACCAGGTTGATCAGGCGCGGCACGATGGCGATGACCAGCCCGATCGCGATCAGCCAGGCAGCCGCCTTGGTCCACAGGATCACCCCGCTGCGGACGTAGACGATGTCGAAGATCAATGCGGCGACGAAGCAGCCGAACGGAATGGGATTGAGCAAGCCGTAGATGGCGTTGGCCACCACGGAACGGCGCGGTGCAGTCTGCAGAGGCATGAGACGGCTCTCGACGAAAGGAAGAAGGGGGCGAAGCGCTCGCTCACCACGAACCCGCGGAACGTGCCGCTGTGCGGGTGAGACCCACTATCTGCCCGCCCCTGTCTAGAGGGCGTCGCGATGGCACTGCACACAATGACTTGCCATCCCGCATGGCTGCCGCGGTCGCAGCCGCGTTCGCAGCGCTAGGTGCGTGCGGGCGCGACCGGCGCTCCGCTGCTCTCGCGCACCGACAGGCTCACCGGCACGATCGTCCTGCGCGGCGCTACGGCGGCGTCCAGCCGCTCCAGCACCAATTGCGCCGCCTGGCGACCGCGGGCACGCGGCTGCGCGGCGAGCGTGGTCAGCGCGGGCGTGCTCACCGCGGCCTCGGGGATGTCGTCGAAACCGGTGATCGCGAAGTCCTGGCCGGGGCGGATGCCGCGCGCGAGCAGGCCCAGCATCAGCCCGAGCGCGACGGTGTCGTTGTAGCAGACCGCCGCAGTGGGCGGCGTGTCGTGGACGAACAATTCGCCATGGCGTGCCGCCGCCTCCAGGCGATTGGGCGCCGACTCGATCAGCCAGGCAGGGTCGACCGGCAGCTTGGCCTGCCGCATCGCCTGCGCGTGGCCGGCGCGACGCTGCCGGCAGGAACTGGAGTCGGCATGGCCGCCGTAGAAGGCGATGCGGCGGTGGCCGAGCGCGATTAGGTGCTCGGTGGCCAGTTGCGCGCCGCGCTGGTTATCCAGGCCGAGGAAACTCCAGTCGTCGGCGCCGGCGAGTTCGCGGTTGAACAGCAGCACGTTCGCGCTTGCACCCAGCACGGTGTGCAGTTCCGCAGCGTCGCTGCCCTCGGCCGGCGACAGGATCACGCCGGCCGGGGTGTGTTCCATCAGCGAGGCCAGCACGGCCTGCTGCCGCGTGGGCGATTCGCCGGTGCTGCCGAGCAGGGTCACGTAGCCCTGCTCGCCCAGCGCCTCGTCCACACCGGCGGCGAATTCGGCGAAGAACGGATTGGCCAGGTCGTTGATGACCAGGGCCACGCAGGTCGAGGTGCGCCGACGTAGATTCGCGGCGCCACGGTTGTAGACGTAGCGCTGCCGCTTCAGCTCCGCCTCCACCCGCGCGCGGGTGTCGGCATGCACCAGCGGGCTGCCGCGCAGCACCAGCGACACGGTGGCGCGCGAGACCCCGACCGCATCGGCGATGTCGGTGACGGTCACCACCCGCTGGCGATCGCGCGCGGCGGTGGCGGCCGGCGCGGTCTTCTTGGCCTTGGCGGCCGGCTTCGTCGTGCCCGGTGCCGCCTTGCGCGAGGCGGTCTTGGCGGCCTTGGCACCGCCTGCGGATGCGGTTCGAGATGGACGCTTCTGGCGCATCGGATCGATTCCTTTCGGACGAGGCGCCCAGCCTAAACCATCGGCTGCGCGCCCCTGCCGCGAGACGGCGCGGACTCAGTGCCAGCGCAGGCTGGCGGTGGTGTTCGGCGCCGCGCACGGCGACACCGGCAGGTCCTGCGGCTGCGTGCCCCACCCCTGCGGCTGCGGCGCATCGCGCAGGTCGAAGCGCAGGCGGCCGCCCTGGCGCAACTGCGCCCAGTCCAGCCACACCGGCGCGTGCGCACGGCCATCCAGCGACACGCCCCCGACATAGCGCAGCTTGCCGTCGCCGGCCTGCGGCGCCTCGATGCGCAGCGTGCGACCTGGCGCCACGTCCAGTTCGACGCGCGAGAAACGCGGCGCGTGCAGCAGGAACTGCCCGGTGCCCGGCACCGCCGGATACAGGCCCATGACGCTGAACAGGTACCACGCCGACATCGTGCCCAGGTCGTCGTTGCCGGTGACGCCGTTCGGCGCATTGGTGAACAACGTCTGCGCCGCATGCAGCACGGTGCTGGTCTTCCACGGCTGGCCGATCAGCGTGTACATCCACGGCGCATGCAGGTCGGGCTCGTTGTTGGGGTTGTAGCGGAACTGGCTGTAGTAGCTGTACGGCCCCACCACCCATTCCTTGCGCGCGGCGCCGGCCGGGTCGGCCAGCAGCGCGTCGTAGGCGAAGAACGCGTCCAGGCGTCGCCCGGTCTGCTCGGGCCCGTGCATCGCCTCCACCAGGCCCGGCACGTCCTGCTGCGCCAGCCACTGGTACTGCCAGGCCGTGCCTTCGTGGAAGCCATGCTGCGAGCGCGGATCGTAATGGCCATCCGACGGCGTGTACCACGCACCGTCCTCGGTACGGGGCCGCGGGAAACCGGTGAAGCCGGTGTCCGTGTCGCGCACCGACGGATCCCAGATCGAACGCCAGTTGCGCCCGCGGCGGTTCAGCACCGCCGCGTCCTCGGCATGGCCCAGTGCGCCGGCCATGGCCGACAGCGAACAATCGGCCAGTGCGTACTCCAGCGTCGCCGAGCCGCCATGGTGCGGGTCGACGTCCATGCCCTTGGACGGGAACGCGCGGTCGTACTCCACGAACCCCTGCGCCAGGTAGTTGGCATTGCCGGAGCGCCCGGCATGCCGCGAGTTCAACGGCGGCATCTCGAAGGCGTTGCGGCGCAGCGCAGCGTAGGCCTCGGCCTCGCGCCCTTGCAGCGCGCCGAAGCGCCACAGGTCGACCAGGAACGGCGTGACCGGATCGCCGGTCATCACGTTGCTCTCGAAGTTGGCATAACCCCAGCGCGGCAGCCAGCCGCCTTGTGCATTGATCGCCAGGATCGAGCGCGCGATGTCGGCGGCGCGCTGCGGCCGCAACAGTGCCAGCAACTGGTTCTGCGAGCGGTAGGTGTCCCACAGCGAGAAAAACTCGTGATAGGTCCAGCCATCGGCATGGTGGATGCCGTCGTCGTAGCCGCGGTAGCGGCCATCGGCGTCGCTGCCGGTGAGCGGCTGCAGCAGCGCGTGGTACAGCGCCGTGTAGAACACCACGCGGTCGTCGCCGCTGCCGCCGTGCACGCGCACGCTGGCCAGTTCCTTGTCCCACGCCTGCTGCGCGCGGGCGTGCATGGCGTCGAAGCCGAGCAGGCGGCCGTTGGCCATACCCTCGCTGCGCAGGTTGTTGCGCGCGCCCTCGGCGTCCACGTGCGAGATCGCCGAGACGGCGGTGACTGAGCGGCCCTTGCCCAGGTCGAAGGTGAGCCACGCGCCGCTCGGCTTGCCCTCGCCCTCCATGCCGTGGCGCGATCCCGGCACGCCGCCGGCCTCGCCCCAGGTACCGAAGGCCTTGAACGGGCGATCGAACTCCAGGCGGAACCAGGTGGTGTACTGGTGGCCGCCGCAGAAGCTCTGCGTCACCAGCTTGCCTTCCACCACGCGATCGCCGACCACGGTCAAGGTGCTGCCGGTGACCGTGTGGCGGGCGTTGGCCTGGCCGATGTTGACCAGCACATGGCCGTCGCCCGACGTGGAAAACGTATAGCGCTCGGCCGCGGCGCGGGTCAGCGCGGTGGCCTCGGCATCGATGCCGCCGTAATCGGTCAGCCGCACCTTGTAGTAGCCGGCCTGGCCGCGCTCGCCGTCGTGCTGGTAGCGCGCACCGTAGCGGGTGTGGTCGAAGGCCTTCGGATCGCCCGTATCGAAATCACCGCCGGGACCGATGCGCCCGGTCACCGGCAGCACCGAGACCTGCCCGCCCTGTTCCCAACAGCCGGCGCCGGACAGGAAGGAATGGCCGAAGCCGCGGATCTGCGGATCGTCGTAGCGCCAGCCGGCGTAGTGCGCGCCGATGGGGCTGACCTGGATCATCCCGAACGGTGCCGACGCGCCGGGAAAGGTATTGCCGTCGTCCTTGCTGCCGATGAAGGTGTTGACCTCGGCACTGAGCCACGGCGCGGCAGCCAGTGCCGGCGTGGTCAGGAGCAAGGACAGGGCGAGTGTGCGCAGCAGGGAAGGCAGCGGGGAAGACGTCATGCGATGGGTCCTGTGGTGAACGACCGCGACAGGCGCGACGGCGCGATCGTGGACGACGAAAGCAGCGGCCCGACCGTCGCCGGGCCCCTCGCGCCCATGCCGTCCGCGGTGCGGCAGGCATGGGCACGACACGTTGCAGCTTAGAACTTGTAGGTCAGCCCCAGGTACGCCAGCCGCCCGGCGTAGCCGCCGGTGTAGAAGCGCGCCCGGGTGTCGTCGCCCAGGTGCTGGCGCGACTCCTGCTTGGTCAGGTTCAGTACCGAAGCGGTGAGGCTGAGTGCCGGGGTGATGTTGTATGCCGCGTTGACATCGATCTGGTAGTACGGCTCTTCGTACACGTTCAGCCCGTTGACCAGGCCTTGCACCAGCTCGCCGCGGCGGTTGTACGAGGCGCGCAGCAGCAGGCGGTCGGTCTCGTAGAACACGGTGAGGTTGGTCTGATTCTTGGCGCTGCCCGGCATCGCGGTCTTGCCGACCTCGGTCCCGTCCTCCAGCCGCACCGCCGCCTTGCTGGCATCGTTGTAGGTGTAGTTGAACTGCACGCCGAGGCCGGACGGCAACGTGTGCTGCGCATACAGCTCCACGCCCTGCGACACCGCATCCTGGCCGCCGGCCTTGGTGCTGTAGTTCTGCACCGTGATCGTCTGGCCGTTGATCAGCATGTTGACGTCGCTGACCACGTCGACCGAGAAGTTCTCCACGTTCTTGCGGAACAGCCCCACGCCCGCCACCGAGCCCGGCAGGAAGTACCACTCCAGCCCCAGGTCGAACTGGGTGGCCTTGTACGGCTCCAGGTTCTTGTTGCTGCCCGAGCCGTACCAGCCCTGCTCGCTGGCGCCGCCAGTCAGGCGCCGGTCGGCGACGTACTCGGGGCTGTAGTACTCCAGGCTGCCGGGCGCGGCGATGGCGTTGTAGCTGGGCCGCGCGATGACCTTCGACGCCGCCGCGCGCAGCAGCAGGTTCTCGGTCAGGTCGTAGGCCAGGTTGAAGCTCGGCAGCACGTCGGTGTAGTTGCGGTCCAGCGCACTCACCACGAACGACTCGGTGCGCTGTTCGGTGTCCGACAGCCGCCAATAGCCCTCGGTGCCGCAGTAGGTATCGGCCGGCGCGCCGGCGGGCATGGCGGCGCCCTGCTGGCAGGCCAGCGGGTTGCCGTCGGCACCATCGAAGAAGTAATCGTTGTAGGCGGTCACCTTGTCGGTGGAATCGGCATGCTGGCCGGTGCGCGCCACCCGCACGCCGACGTTGCCGCGCAGGCGCTCGGTGTGGAAGTTGAGCTGCAGGTAGGTCGAATAGATCTTCTCGTCGACGTTGTAGACGAAGTTGTCTTCGTTGCGGGTCTGCATCGCGCCGTAGGTGTTGTTCAAGTAGCCGATGTAGCCAGGGAAGTTGATCGCCGGGAACGCGCTGGACCTGACCCCGCCGGCCAGGTTGTCCAGCGGGAACAGCAGATCCGGCGAGAACTGCGTGGCCAGGGCATTGCAGCGCCCGTTCCAGTAGCGGTTGTTGTAGTCGCTCGGGTCGGTGCCCGGGCACACCCAGTAGTTGTTGCCGGTGTTGCGGTGGACGCCGCCGTCGCGCCGCTTGAGCCCGAACTGCAGCGAGTCGAAGAACGCGCCGTCGATATGCCAGGTGGTATCGATCTGCGCGTACTGCTGCTGGTTGGTGTTGCGGGTCCAGGACGAGCCGGTCGAGCCAAGGTCGACCTGCAGGATGCCGTCGCGCAGGTTCTGCATCAGCTCCGGCGAGAACGTCATCGACGGCGTGCCGGTCAGATCCCAGGCGCTGGCGAAATTGCCATTGCTCCAGCTGCCGTCGGCGTTCTGGCGGCGCGGCTTGATCGGCAGGGAGAACTGCAGTTCCGGCCCACCCTTGGCCCAGGTGCGACCGGCCTTGAACGACACGTCCACCTTCTCGCCACGCCATTCGCCACCCAGGTCCACCGTCTGCGACAGCGATTTTTCGATGTTGTAGCTGCCGGTGATCTGCGGCGTCGGCACCGTACAGTCGTCCGAACCCCAGCCGCCCGGCGGCAGACCAGCCGCGGCGGCCTGGGCCTCGCTGCAGTAGTAGGCCTTGCCTGGATGCAGGCTGTAGTTGGCGCCGGTGACGATCGTGCCGCTGGGATCGAACTGCAGACCGTCGAGCAGGCGGCCGCCGCGCCAGTTGCCGTCGCCGGAAGAACGCGCAATGTTCCACTCGGGAATCTTGATGGTGTTGGTCTGCGAGTTCTGCGACAGGTCGAAGCGGAAGTAGTTCGCGGTCAGGGTCAGGTCGTCGGTCGGCTTGAACTGGAAGGTCAGCTGGCCGCCCTTGCGCTCGCGCTCCTCGCGCTTGGCTTCCAGCGCGACCGCCGTCGGCATCATGAAACCGGTGTAGTACCTTCCGTTCTGGTCCCAGAAGCCGGGAGCGCCACCCCAGATGGCGTTGAAGTCCGAGGGTTTGCCGTTGACGTCGAACGCGCGGCCACCTTCGTCGCGCCCGTACCACTGCCAGTTTTCGGTGCTGGCATCTAGCGTGCGCGCCGTGCGCTTCTGCTGCGTGTACCCCACGAACACGCCGAAACGGTTGTCCTGGTCGTGCCACGAGTACGAGCCGGAGAACTGGCCGTCGGTCTTCTTGCTGCTGTCCGACCACACGCCCTCGGCGGAGACAAAGCCGGAATTGGGCTCCAGCTCCAGCGGGCGCCGCGTCTGCAGGATCACCGTGCCGCCGATGCCGCCTTCGTCGATGCGCGCCTCCGGCGTCTTGTACAGCTCGGCGCTGCCCAGCAGGTTCGACGGCAGCAGCGTGTAGTTGAACGAGCGCGTCGGGTCGCCGTTGGACTCGGCGGTGGCGATGTAGTTGCCGTTCAATTCGGTCAGCACCAGCTCCGAGGACAGGCCACGCACGCTGACGTTCTTGCCCTCGCCGCCGTCGCGGGTGATGACCACGCCGGGCACGCGCTGCAGCGCGTCGGCCACGTTCTTGTCGGGGAACTTGCCCACATCCTCGGCGGTGATCACATCGACCACGGCGTTGGCGTTGCGCTTCTGCTCCAGGCTCTTCTCGATCGCGTAGCGATAGCCGGTCACCGTCACCACGTCCAGGTCGGTGGCCTGCACTTCGGCCTGGCCCGCGGGGGCCGGCGTGCCGTCGGCCTGCTGGGCGAACGCGGTTGTGGAGGCGGCGCTGGCGAACAAGGCGACGGCGATACCGGCGGACAGCGTGCTGCGATTGCGTGCGGATGGCATGCAGTTCATTTCAATCATCCTCTCCCAAAGATTGATCGGCTGCGGCGGGTTTCTATCGATCCAACGATCGGGCAAGAACTCCGCGCGATGTGACACGAAAACGTCCGGCGCCGTTGCGGCGAGCCGGTCTTGCGGTCCTTCCCCCTCTGTCCTGCACAACTGAATTGGATCGTTCTAATGCAGTGGAAACCTAAGTACCACAGCCTTCCCTGCAACGCATGCTGCCGCGCAACAGGTCTAGGGCGTGGGGTGTCGTCTGCATCGTGGGCGCAGCGATGCGCATGCGCCACGTTGCGGCCGCCTCACGGCACGGCCTTCCGTGTCGCTGGCTGCAGCAGTTCGATCTCGGCGAGCGAAACGGCTTCGCCCGCGTCGATGCGCAGCCGATAGGCGCTGTAGGCGCCGGGCTTGGCGATGCGGAACGGCCGCAATTGCCGCGCCCAGGCGAAGCGCTGTTCGCGCCGCTGGTCCAGCGTGGTCCACGCGCCGTCGCCGTTGCGCGCTTCCAGCGTCCACGCCAGGCCAGACAAGGCAGCGTCGCCACTGGTCAGCGTGTAGTGCGTGGCGCGCTGCGGCGTCGCGAAGCGCAGATCGACGCTGGCACCGGCCGGCAGCGGCAGCGCCGTCGCCGCATCGTCGTCGATCAAGGCCGCGGCCTTGGGCTGCCCTTGCAACGACACCGCCACGGCCTGCGACGCCACATCCTCCAGCCCACGCGGCGCGTTGCCCGGCGGCGTCAGCGACGGCGGCAGCGCATCGGCACCGCTGCCCCAGCGCGAGGGCGTCGCGCCCATCACGAACTCCAGCGTGGCGCCGTCGGCGATGTCCTGGTGGCGCAGCCAGGCCTTGTTCCAAGGCTTGCCGTTGAGCGTGAGCGACTGCACGTACACGTTGCGCGCACTGTTGTTGCGCGCGATCACCACCAACTTGCGGCCGTTGCCGAGGTCGACCTCGGCGCGCGGGAACGCCGGCGAGCCGATCACGTACTCCGGCGCGCCCATCCGCAGCGGATACAGCCCGAGCATGGCGAACAGGTACCACGCCGACATTTCGCCGTTGTCCTCGTCGCCCGGATAGCCCTGGCCGATCTCGCTGCCCAGGTACAGCCGACGCAGCACCTCGCGGGTGAGACGCTGGGTCTTCCACGGTTGCCGCGCCGCCACGTACATCCACGGCAGATGGTGCGAGGGCTGGTTGCTGTGCGCGTACATGCCCATGCGCACGTCGCGCGCCTCGGTCATCTCGTGGATGACGCCGCGGTAGCTGCCGGCAAAGCGCTTGTCCGCGGTCTCCGGCGTGGCGAAGAGTTCGTCCAAGCGCGCGGCCATGGCGTCCTCGCCGCCCAGCAGCGTGGCCAGGCCGGTGGCGTCGTGCGGCGTGGTGAAGGCGAAGGTCCAGGCATTGGCCTCGGTGTAGTCGCCGCCCCACACGCGCGGATCGAACTTGGACGCAGCGGTGCTCCACTGGCCGGCCGGCGTGCGCCCACGGAAGAAGCGGGTCGCCGGATCGAACAGGTACACATAATCGGTCGCGCGTGCCTGGAAGTACTCGGCTTCCTCGCGGTAGCGCTGTGCCTGCTGCTCATCCTGTTCCTGATCCGCCAGCGCCTGCGCCATCTGCGCCAGGCCGAAATCGTTGAGCGCGCCCTCCAGCGTCCACGACAGCCCCTCGTGCACGTCGTTGGCCGCGTAGCCGCGATACATCGAACGCGCCAGGCCCTTGCGGCCCACATTCGACACCGGCGGCACCACCGTGGCATTGCGCAGCGCCGCCGCGTAGGCCTCGTGCGGATCGAACCCGCGCACGCCCTTCAGCCAGGCATCGGCGAACGCCACATCGGAACTGGTGCCGACCATCAGGTCCGCATAACCCGGCGAGGACCAGCGCGCCACCCAGCCGCCGTCGCGGTACTGCTGCAGGAAACCATCGATCATCGCCCCGGCCTGCTCCGGCGCGAACAGCGCATACGCCGGCCAACTGGTGCGGAAAGTGTCCCAGAAGCCGTTGTTGACGTAGACCTTGCCCGGCAGGATCGGCGCCGCGGTGCGTTCGGCATCGCCGCCCGTGTTGTCCTTCGACCAGCTGTTCTGGTCCGCGTGCCGCCAATCGGGATGCGCCGCATCGCCGACGTTCTCGTGGGCGATGTTGGGGTACAGGAACAGCCGGTACAGGTTGGAATACACCGTGACCCGCTGGTCGTGGCTGGCGCCTTGCACCTGCACCCGGCCCAGCAGCGCGTCCCACGCGTCCTGCGCGCGCGACTGCACCACCTCGAAGCCGGCGTCGCCGATCTCCTGCTGCAGATTGCGCTGCGCCTGCTCCACCGAGATCAGCGAGGTGGCGATGCGCATCACCACCATGCGGTCCGCGCCCGGCGCGAACTTCACATAGCCGGTCGGCCGGCCCGTGGCGATCTTGCCACTGGCGGTCCACGGGCGGTCGAAGCGCGCATACACGAACAACCGCGTGGCGCCGTTGGACAGGCCGCTGCGCGTGTCCGAGTAGCCGCGCAGGGTCTGCGTCGCCGCATCCAGGGTCAGCCCACCGCGCGCGTCGACATTGTCGAACAGCAGATTGGCATCGCCGCCCTCGGGGAAGCGGAAGCGGAAGATCGCGGCCCGCTCGCTCGGCGCCAGCTCGGCGCGGATCCCGTTGTCGAAATCCACCCGGTACAGATGCGGGCGCGCCTCCTCATGGTCGTGGCTGAACGACAATGCGCGCTTGCTGCGATCCGCCTCCGGCACCCCGCGCGTGGACGAGGGCATCACCTGGAAGGTCTGGCGATCGCCCATCCACGGACTGGGCTCGTGGCTGATCGATAGCGCCTGCAGCCGCGGCCGGTTGTCGTCGCCGTTCTGCTCGTTCCAGCGGTACAGCCAGCTCAGCGTCCCCGCATCGGTCGCCGGCACCCAGAAATTGAAGCCATGCGGCATCGCCGTGGCCGGGATGTTGTTGCCGCGCGAGAACGTGCCGTTGGACTGCGTGCCGCGCGTGGTCACCACCTCGTCGCTGGGCCGCCGCGCCGCCTGCGGCGCAGGTTCGCGGCGCACCGCGACATCGTCGATCCAGCCCGACGCCAGCTTGCCGGCGCCCGGCTGCACCTGCAGCTCGATCGCGCGGATGCGCTTGCCGCGCAAGGTCGCCACCTCACCCAGCCGCACCTGCTTGAGCGCCCACTGCTGCGGATACAGCGTCTTCGACGCCGCCTGCCCCGCCGCACTGACTGGCGCTCCGTGCTGATCCTCCACGCCCAACTCGGACAAGCGGCGCCCGTCGTCGAACAACAGATCCACCGCCACGCCGGTCGACGCCACTGTATCGCCGTCGACGATCTCCGGCAGCACCATCCACGACAGCACTGTCTCCGACCCCACCGGCAGATCCACCGCGAACAGGTGTGCACGCCCGGCCGCATTGGCGCGATAGTGCAGCGCATGCAGCCCGGTGTAGCCCATGCCGGCCTTGGCCGCGTAGGGCTGCTCGGGACCCTTGCCGATGGCGACGCTCACGCCTGTTTTGTCGGACTGCGCCGCCGACGCTGGCGCAGCTTCGCCGCGCTCGAACGAGGACGCAAAGTCGGCATCGGCCGCACATGCCGCGCCAATTCCCGCGCACAGCAACGCCGAGGCAACGAGCGACGCCATCCACCTGCAAGACGATCCAGGCAGGTGCGCGAAGCGCAGACGGATTGGCATGACAGGCTCCCCAACTCTCTCGATCGGTTGTGCCGCGACGCGTGGCGTCACGCACTTCCGGTGGTAACGGCGCACAGCGAATGCGCGCAACGTGGACCGGATCGTCCCGGGGGTCGCCGCGCGAGTCGGCCGCTAATCAGGCTTCACGACCGCAGATGCATGCGGAGGAGAGCAGGCGTCAGCAACTCGTTGCACGCGATCCCTACCCGCCATCTCCCCCAAGGATGCGCTGCATCAATGGCTTTGGATCGATCCAACTGAGCTAGAAGTAACACGCCTTCTGAAGAGTTGCATGCTGCTGCGCAACAGTCCTCTGCGGATCGACATCCGATCCAGCATCGATCGCGTTACGTTGAGTACGAAAAGGGATGACGCTGAACCTCGCGACGAGGGGCGATCAAAGGCGAGAGAGCGCCCGGCCTGACTGACGATCAACGGCTACACTGGCAAGCGCTGGATCGCTACACACACTCAGGGGTTTAATGAAGACGGCCGCACTCGTACTTTTTACTGGACTGCTGGCAACGTCGAGCGCATTCGCCGAGACACGCTGCACGACCGACGCGTTCGGCGTGAAGACGTGCAGCGGCGACGACGGAAACATGACGCGCACTACGACAGACGCCTATGGCACGACCACGACCCGTGACGACCGGGGCAACGAGACGCGCTGCACCACCGACGCTTACGGCACCAAGGCGTGCCAGGGCAGCGAGGGAAGCATGACGCGCACCACGACAGACGCCTACGGCACGACCACCACCCTCGACACCCAGGGCAACCAGACGCGCTGCACCACGGACGCGTTCGGTGTCAAGACGTGCAACGACGGCAAGGGCAACACGACGCGCTGCACGACCGATGCCTATCGCGTTGAGACTTGCCGGTAAGCGACCTGACTCTGCATTCGAGCCGACGTCGCGCTGCGGCGCGGCTTGATCCAACGATATTCTTCCGCGCAACGGCCAGTTGCGCCGGGCATCTTCTTTGATCGACGCTTGGCGACGGCGTGCGTTGCGTGTCGGAAGCTTGCGGAATCCGGCCTCGGGGAAACGGGGCAGAGCACATCTACCACTCCATAGGGCCTGGACGTCGCCGGTGGTGCTTGATGCAAGCAGTGCACGCCGCCCCGGTTTGCCCCAGACGCGCTGCGATGACCGACGCATCGCCGAGCCGCGGAGCCATTCGATGCCGCCGGCAATGCCGCGATCCACGGCCTCACTCGACCGTCATCACGATCTTGCCCTGGATGTGCCCCTGCTCCGCACGCTCGTGCGCCTGCCGTGCCTGCGACAAGGCAAAGGTGCTGTCGATGGCCACGCGCACCGTGCCGGCGTCCAGCAATGCCGCGAGTTCGCCGAGTTGCGCGCCGCTGGAGCGCACCTGGGTGGTGGACACCGTCACGCCCAGCGCCGCCGCCGCATCGTGCCCATCGAAGCCGAGCGGAAAGATCGGGAACAATGCGCCGCCGCGCTTGAGCGTGCGCAGGAACCTGCTCGCACCGGCGCCGCCGACGGCGTCCACCACCAGGTCCACCTCGTGCAGCACGTCCTGCGGCGCTGTCTTGGTGTAGTCGATGAAGGTCTCGGCGCCCAACTCGCGCACGAACGCCTCGTGCTTGCCGGACGCGACCGCGATCACGCGCGCACCTTGCCACCTGGCGAGTTGAAGCGCGAAGTGGCCGACGCCGCCGGCCGCCCCGTTGACCACCACGGTCTTGCCCTGCAACGGCACCGGCACATGCGGCATGGGCTGCAGCGGATTGGCCACGTCATGGCCCTGCGCAATCAGGAATTGCCACGCCGTCAGCAGCGACATCGGCGCGCCCGCCGCGTGTACATGGTCGATCCCGACCGGCTTGCGCGCGACCTCGCTGGCGGGCACGGCAACGTACTGCGCATACGCCTGGCTGCCGCCGGCCAACCCGTCCGGAAAGCGCACCATCGCGTACACCGCGTCGCCCGGCGAAAACCCGTCGACATCCTCCGCCACCGCCGCGATCACCCCCGACACGTCCGTGCCCAGGATCAGCGGGAACGCCACCGGCGGGCGCCATTCCGGCGGCAGGCGGCAGTAGCCCTCGCGCAGGTACAGGTCGGGCGGGTTCAGCCCGATGGCATGAACCCGGATGAGCACCTCGCCGGGCCGCAGAACGGGCACGGGCGCGTCCTCGTACTGGAGCACGTCGGGACCGCCGAACGCCCGCTGGCGGACCGCTTTCATGGTGAGCGGCGTTTCTTTGGAACTGTGCATGACGTATCCTGACCGGAACAGCGCTCCGAATATACGGAGCACCGCTCCACTTGTAAAGGACAGCATGCGCGCCGACGCCCAAAAAAACTACCAACGCCTGCTGGACGTAGCCCGCGAGGCCCTGGCCGAAGCCGGCGCGGACACCTCGCTGCGCGACATCGCGCGCCGCGCCGAAGTCGGCCTGGGCACCTTGTACCGCCACTTCCCCACCCGCGAGGCCCTGCTCGAAGCCCTGCTGCGCAACGATTTCGAGGACCTGGCGACCAAGGCCGACGCCCTGCGCACGGCCGCGGTCTCGGACCAGGCGCTGCTGGCCTGGCTCGAGGAGATCATCGCCTTCACCCACCGCCAGCGCGGCATCCTCGCCCCGATGATGTCCGCCATCGAAGACGAATCCTCCGCGCTGCACGCTTCCTGCGTACGGCTACGCGCCGCAGGCGCCGCCCTGCTCGCGCGCGCGCAGGCGGAGGGCAAGGCCCGCGCCGACATGGACGGCGACGAGCTGTTCGACCTGATCGCGGCGCTGGCCTGGCTGCGCGAACAGCCGTCGCATGCCAAGCGCGCCGAGCGCCTGTTCGAACTCGTGACCGGTGCGATCCTTGCGCAACCCGCACCGCCTCCCCCGAAGCCGTCGGCCCGGAAGCGGTAGGCCACGCCGGGTGCCTACTGCACGCCCTCGACCTCTTCGGAGAACGACGGTTCACCGCGCCCCGCGCCGCGGCCGCTTGCCCGCGCGTACTGCGTCGGCGGCTGTCCGACATGGCGCGCGAACGCGACGCTGAAGGTGCTCGCGGAGCTGTAGCCGACGCGCTCGGCGATCGCGGCGATGCCGAACTCGTTGCGGCGCAACAGGTCCTTGGCCAAGGCCATGCGCCAGGCCAGCAGGTATTCCATCGGCGCCATGCCCACCGTGCGGCCGAAGCGCTCGAAGAACGCCGAACGCGACAAAGCGGCTTCCTTCGCCAAGGCCGCCACCGTCCACGCCCGTGCGGGTTGCGCATGCATCGCGCGGATCGCCGCGGCCAGGCGCGCATCGGCCAGCCCGCGCGCCAGGCCCGGCGACGCCGCCGTACCGGCGGCCGAACGCAGCGCTTCGATCAGCAGCACTTCCAGCAACCGCGAGAGCACGACCTCACGTGCGGGCCGCGCCTCGCGCGACTCCTCGCTCACCAGGTGCACCAGCGTGGCGAGCCGGTGCTCGCCGTGCACATAGACCATCTGCGGCAGCAGCGAGACCAGCAGCACCGCGTCCGGCGAGCCGAAACTGCAGTGGCCAACCAGGATGCGCAGGTCGGCCGGGCCTTCCTGCATGCCGATCCGGAACACGCCGTTCCCCAATGCAGTCGGCATGGTCTCGGCCACGTCCGCGTGCGCAAGGCTGGACATCGTGATGCGATAAGCCGCGGGCACCAGGACGAAGTCGCCGGCCTGCAGCAGGATCGGCGCACCGCCGTCGAGCGCCATGTGGCAGCCGCCCTCCAGCACCGCGCAGTAGAACGGCTGCCCGGCGTCGGACCGCCGGATGCGCCAGGCACCGGCACCGACCACCTGCTTGGAGAACCGGGCCGCCGGCTGCAGCAGCGTCACCACCTCGGCAAGGGGATCCACCATCTCTGGACGCTCGCAAACGAATCAAGGACTTTGAATCGTAGCGAGTACGGGGACGGCAATCTATCGTCGTGACTCGTCCACGCGCAAAGGAATTCCCTTGAAGACCGTCCTGATCACCGGCTGCTCCTCCGGCTTCGGCCTGGAAACCGCCCACTACTTCCTCGCCCGCGATTGGCGGGTACTCGCCACCATGCGCACCCCGCGCGACGACCTGTTTCCGCCATCGGCACAGCTGCGCGTACTGCCGTTGGACGTCACCGACGCGCAGAGCATCCGCGCCGCCGTGGCGGCGGCCGGCCCGATCGACGTGCTGGTCAACAACGCCGGCTTCGGCGCACCCGCCCCGTTCGAATTGATGGACATGGACACCGTGCACGCCCTGTTCGACACCAACACCTTCGGCACGATGGCGCTTACCCAGGCGGTGTTGCCGCAGATGCGGGCGCGCGGTGGCGGCGTCGTGGTGAACGTCACCTCCAGCGTCACCTACAAGCCGCTGCCGCTGGTCGGCATCTACCGTGCGGCCAAGGCGGCGGTGAATGCCTTCACCGAGTCGTTGGCAAGCGAAGTCGAACCATTTGGTGTGCGTGTGCGCCTCGTGCTGCCCGGATCCTCGGGCGAGACACGTTTTCGCGACACCGCCCGCACCCGGCTGCGCGGCATGGACGACGCAGTCTATGGCGACTTCATGCGCCAGACCATCGCGCGGATGGCCAACTCCACCGGCCCGGGCACGCGCATGCAGGACGTCGCCGAAGCCGTCTGGCGCGCGGCGACCGATCCGTCGACGCCGCTGCATCTGCCCGCCGGGGCGGATGCGGTGCAGTGGGCGGCGGAGGCGGGATGAGCCGACGGCCGCCTCAGGTGCGTTCGCATGGCGCGCCTAGCAGTTGTGCCACTGGAGTAAGCCCCCAGCGGTGTGCGATCAGCCACCTGCGTAACCGCGAACTGCGGCAGCGGCACGACGCGATGCCGCTGGACGAAACCCTGTACGACGTGGCCGACGGCAACGCCATGGACCCGGAGAACGAACAGCGGCTTCGACTGCTGCAGGACGTCATCGCCCGCCAGCCGCCGCTGGACCGCGCACTGTTGCTGCTCTACCTCGAAGACCGCCCGCAACGCGAGATCGCCCAGATCCTCGGCATCACCGAAAGCAATGTCTCCACCAAGATCGGACGCCTGAAACAGCGCATCCGCGACGAATTTCACTAAGACACGCCATGGAGACCATGATGGAACTCGACGACTTCAATCGGCCTGGCAATCGCTGGACCGCCGGCTGCAACTGGACAACACGGGGTTATGGGTGTCGTGACACCCTGGTTCAATCAGCTCTGCTCGAATCGCTTCTACAACTGACCCGCTTCGAACGATTTTTCCCAGCCCACGGCACTCACCAAGCGAACGCGCTCCACCTCGAATGTGAACTTCACGCTAGAAACGCGCTTGCCTTGGCTGTCGATGAACTCGACCTCGACCTCCACCTCACGCTCTGAGCAGGCATTGGGTTCCATGTCCATGGAGTCCCAACCAAGGAAACGGTACAAGTCGGCCTGCATGGTTCGCGCAAGCGCACGAGCGCCGTCGATGCCTGTGCCCAACGGACGCCCCACATCACCGGCGCCGAGGTTAAACATTGCGGTTGGGTCGACCAGGGCCGCGAGTCCTCCACCGGAGTTTTCTGCCTGCCTGACGATATCAACGGCGCGAAGGCTCAGGAACCGGTGCAACTCACGCGAGCTGGTGAATTCGTGCAGATCGCAGCGGCTGGCCCCTGCGAACGCGGGGCCAGCGATCAAGAGCCAGCTGAGGCATAAGATCAATCGAAGGATGTTCATCTGCGCAGTATGGCCCACGGTTAGAAGCCTGGGGTCAGAGCACATCTCACACCACATGGATTTGGGTCCTTGCTCATTCGGAACTGATGCGAACAAGTTCGCTCCGCCCCCCCTCTCCCCATTTTTCGTTAGCTATGCAGTCATCCCTTCGAGCGCCGCGGCAGCCTGTTCGAGCCCGCCTAGGATGGCGTCTGCGACGCGCGGCGAGAAATCCTGCGGCAGGTCCGCGCGCGCCTCGGCGATGGCGGCCGGCGTGCGCGCTAGGATCTCCTCGATGAGCGGCTCGGCCGTCGGCCCATAGCCGACCCGCTGCGCCGTGCTGCTGAAGTGCCTGCGCTGGATGCTGTGCATCGCGTAATGCTTGTTCTTGCCAAGCAACGCCATGGCCAATTTGATGTCGTAAGGCGACCATTGATGGGGGCCGTCGCCCAAGACCGGATAGGCCGACATCACGTCATACAGCCTGGTCAACCGGAAGCGGCCACGCGGCAGCAGCTGGATACTGAAATTCTTGGCATGACCATCGGGCGCGCGCAGCAACCAGAACAGCACCTGCGCCGCCAGCACCGTCTTCATGTCGGCCTCGGCATCGACCGACTGGCGCAGCGTGCCGAACAAGGCCTTGAGCCCTGGACCGCCTTCGTTCTCGTACTTGCGCAGCGGCGAGCAGCCTTCGACCTGGCAGAAGTCTTCCTGCGGCAGGCGCATGAGCCACTGCCCATTGGGCGCCAGGCGCCGGTCGAAGCGCTCGACCACCAGCACGCGCTGCTGGCCGAAGGGGGCGATGCGCGCATCGGCCACGTTCAAACCATACGCCTTCAACAGCCGCAAGCACAGCCATTCGTTGTCGACGGAGGTGCTGAAATCCGCCCGCCGCCCGCCCACCAGGCCCATCGGCAGCTTGAAGATGTGGCTGGTCGGCGTGGCGCCGCGCGGCGCGTACCACTGCCCCTCCCACCACAGGAAGGCCGTCTTCTCCTGCGCACCGGCCAAGGAAATGCGGAAATCCGCATCCGGGTCGCGGTGTGCGGCGAAGGCATGCGGCGAGACGGTTTCGATCAGGTGCCGTTCGATGTCCTCTTCGGACAGCGGTACGCCGTCGATACATTCGACATCCTGCGGCACCTCGTCCTCGCCAAGAATCTGCACCGCCCCCACGCAGTCGCGCCCGATCGCGCTCAGCAGATCGAACGGATCGGTGGACGACGCACGGAAGCGCTGCGCCACTCGCCGGCGGATCGCATCGCTGTCCGGCAGCAGGTTGTCGAAGTAGTTGAAGACCTTCTCGCCCTTGAGCGGCTGGTTCTGCAGGTTGAACGGAAGCGAAAGCGACAGCGGCCGACCAATGTCGGCGCCGACCCAGTCCGCGTCGTCGTGCAGTTCCATCTCCCCGCGCGCAGGAAGCGTCCAGCGCGCCACGCGCACGCCATTGGTCCAGATGGAGAGGCTGCGGCTGTGCGAGCGACGCCCCATCTCACCACTCCGCTTGCGCGTTGGCGGCGGTGGGGTCGCTGCGAGTGCCGATAGTCAGCTCCAACCCCAGCGCCGCGCACCAGGCCAAGAGTTGTTCAACGCTCAACGCGTGGGCGTTCAACTCCAGATGGGAAACCCGCGACTGGCTCAGGCCGAGACGGCCGGCCAGTGCAGACTGGGTCAGTCCCTGGGCTTTGCGTGCGGCCTGCAGCGTCGCGCCTAGTTGCGTTGCGGTGGCCAGAACGTGGCGTGGCGGCATTTGGGGTTGTACCCATCATTCAGCTAAAAGCAAAATACCTGCAAAACGAGTAAATTCAAATAGCTGATATTCGGGTAAACCGCTTCATGCGTACGCGATCCTCCCGCGCTGACGCCGTGTGCCGGATGGCCGAGCACGTGCATTACGACAGAGATGCGGTGCAGTGGGCGCGGAGACGGGCTGAGTTGACGAACGCGCCAAGCGCGTTGGCATGACGCGCCTGCCAATGGTGGAATTTGCTGGAAGCCTATAGGCAATGCCCTCGGCCAACTGCATCGGTCCCGATGCCTGGGGTTTTGGACTCCTTGGCCCAATCACCGCAGTTTCTGCGGTGATTGGGGGCGGCCAGTCGCCGCACAAGGTCCGCATTGCCCACTGGGACGGCCGATGCCCCACACCAAGCGGCTGCGGTGCCACCTCGCAACTGCGTCGCTTCTTCGCCGCAGGCGGCGACACCGCCGGCACGACCGTGATCAGCAGGGCGACATTGGCCATCGTGATCCGCACCTTGCCACCCACCGCAAAGCCGATGCCTTCCAGCCATAGGCCATACAAGCGCAAGCTCGGCACCTGCCGCCCGACCCGCATGCCGTTGCGGTCAACATCGTAGTAGCGGTAGCCGATAGTGCATTGCGTGGGGCGGCGCGGGATTGAGCGCCTGGGCATTGGGTCCTTGTCGGCATCGGGACACAACGGCGGCGCCGACGCGCCAAGCAGCGGCTCGGCGGCAATCGCATTCAAGGGGTCGGATGATTCGAGCTTGAGCAAGCAGGGTGCCGACTTGACGGCGCGGCGAGGGGATTTGGTCCTCGAACGAGCGGAAGCGCTACAGGACATGACGTCCTCCATTTGAGTGCGAGTCGCCAAGTGATTTCGGGAGACCAAACCCGGCCGCGGAACTTTCCGTAGCAAATAGATACCCGCCCAAACTAAAGAAGCTGTCAACTTTTAAAACGAAACGTCTATAGACATCTATAGGAAATCGCGCCAGTGCCAATTAAGTGAACCTGACTCCGTTATCGAGCGCCAAGTAGCCACCGTTTGTGACAAATGTACACTGCCTCGCTATGACCTCACATGCCTGAAGAGCAGGCCTGTCGGAGATTTCATCCTTACTAGGTCCGCATCGGCTTGCTCTTTAAACTTAGACTTGATCTCTCGAAGATTGGGTAGACCTGCAATTCCCAAAATTCCGGAAACAGCACCCAATTCTGGACTACCGGTTAGCGCGGCCGTAACAGCAATTGAGCCAGTAGCCAGGAAGCTGGCAACGTCTATACCGTAGAGCTTAAGCTTCTTGTTTCGCGCATCAAGCAACTGGCGCTGATGCTCTTCAAAGGCTCGATTAAGGTTCTCCACAACGCGGTCGGATGTCCGGTAGTAGTTGTCTGGCCTCAACGCAATCAACTCGTCTAGTCCTGCACTCAGAATATGACGCAGTTCTTCCGCATGACCGTTCTTTCGAATCTGCAGAACTGTTTCTGGCGGAACCTTTCCAAGCCATGACAGGCTCCATTTCCCTTCTGCAACCAACGCCCGGACAACATGCGTGGACTTTAGATCCCGCATTTCGCCACTCGACCTGATTGACTCGTACTCCAAGAACCAAGTGTAGTAATCCCATGAAGTTGGAGCACTGATGAATGGCGTGCCCCCAAAGTGCCGCGCGGTCTCCTTTGACGCCAGCGCCTGCGGCATTCGACCCACGCTCGCACCAAACACCTGATGGCCAGCGTTGTGAGGATCAAAGCCAGGCAGCGCCGGTTGAGGATCACGCATCATCCGCGTTAACTGAGCTTCTGCGCCCTGCTCCCACGTCGTGTCGAACAGGATGCGGTCTGGCCTCTTAAGCTCCCCCATGACTTGTTGGATGGTCTTCAAGTCCGAACAGAAATCCTGATAATGGTCGAGATCGGAAAATTCACGGCCGAACAGATACGTAGCGTGCTTGAGAACGGCTGGTGTCGCCCGGACTAAGAGATCACCGCTCTTGCCACGATGGATATCGTCCGGATGAGGCAGGATCAGAACGATAGGCGGTTCCACATTTGCAGTAGCCACATCGCGGTACGACATTGCCGTGAGAACATGCTTTGCGAAAAAACGCGCCACTTCTCGATCTGGATAGATACCCAAAATTGGCGCTATCCGGAGGATGGGGCAAGGCAACACAATGGTATCGATGTACAAACCCGCCGTGGAAACTGCATTCTCCCAGTGAGAGGGGAAGAGGTCACCAGAGAATGTTGCTTTTAACTGCGGCCCATCCTGAAGATGATATGCGCCCGAGTCACCAACGCCTTCCCAGAACTCCCTGATTCCACTCGCCAACTCAGCAAGATTTTCCTTCACTTGTTTGACAAAAGTTTGATCTCTGACGAATGCAAGGCTCGCCTGATGAGGATTCAGACCATGCTTTAGCATAAAGTCCATCATCCAGCCGAACTGTACATAGAGCATCCGAAAGTAGGCGTCCTGGATATCTCCGGTGCTAATGGCGTCTTTAGCCTCATTCCTATACTGGAAATATCGGATGGCAAGCGTCGAACTTCGAATACGACCATCGACCGTGGCCGGGTCGACAAGCCCGTCACCTCTCAGTCGAATAGCCTCGTAGCTCGCACGAAATCCTTCGATGAGATGATCCGCAATGTGGACCTTTCCCTCCTCGAGCTTCTGCCGCAGTAAGAAGACCCTGTCGGTCAAATCTTTGACCTCTTCTTCGGAGTAATGGCGTTCGCTCATCATCAGTCTTTGATCCTTTTTCGGGACTTGATTCTAAGTAACGGGGTCAGATTCACTTCCCGGGAAACCTCAGGGTCAGATTCACTTCTAACCCAATAGTCGCTCGCTACGCCCGACCTAGCTTGCATGGTGGGCCCACCAGGATTCGAACCTGGAACCAAAGGATTATGAGTCCTCTGCTCTAACCGTTGAGCTATAGGCCCGGACGCGTCCGGAGCGGGCGGGCGATGCGTTGGCCGCCGGCTTGGCGCCTCTGGCGTGCATGCAGAGGAAGGCGCCGAGGCGGGCGTGAGTTTACCGGTCGGGGTGGTGGGCTGTCTGCCCGGGGCGGTAGACGGGGCCGAGAATTGCGCTCGGCCTGCGGGCTCAGGGCGTTGGGCCGCAAGGACTACACCTGATCGGTGCGCATCCTTGGCAGTCAGTGCGCTTGCGACTCAGATGCGACAGTGGGTCGGGAAAGCGTCGGGACTGAAGTCCCTCCCACAACAGCCGGCTTCTCTCCGAACAGCCGGCTCTTTCCGCCCTCTCACCGCGGCTCCTTCTGGTCTCTCGCCCTACTCCTCCACCCCAAGCACCAACACCGCCAGCGGCGGGATGGTCAGCGACAGCGACGCCGGATGCCCATGCGCGCCGACGTTCTCGGTGCGCACGCTGCCGCCGTTGCCGGTGTTGCTGCCGCCGTAGATCTCGCTGTCGGAGTTCAACAGTTCGCGCCAGCGGCCGGCGCGGGGCACGCCGATGCGGTAGCCGTGGTGCACCTGCGGGGTGAGGTTGGCCACCACCAGCAGCGGGGTGTCGCCGCTGCGGGCCTTGCGCAGGTAGGCGAACAGGCTGTTGCCGGCGTCGTCGCCGATGACCCAGGCGAAGCCTTCCGGTTCGTCGTCGCGGGCGTGCAGTGCGGGGTGTTCGGCGTAGAGGCGGTTGAGGTCGCGGACCAGGCGCTGGATGCCGCGATGGTTCGGCTGGTCGAGCAGGTGCCAGGGCAGCGCGGCGTCGTGGTTCCACTCGGTGGGCTGGGCGATCTCGCAGCCCATGAACAGCAGTTTGCGCCCGGGGTGGGTGTACATGTAGCCGAGGTAGGCGCGCAGGTTGGCGAAGCGCTGCCAGTCGTCCCCGGGCATGCGGCCAAGCAGGGAGCGCTTGCCGTGCACCACTTCGTCGTGGGAGATGGGCAGCATGAACCGCTCGGAATACGCATAGACCATGCTGAAGGTCAGCTCGCCGTGGTGGTAGCGGCGGTAGATCGGGTCGAGCTGGATGTAGTGCAGGCTGTCGTGCATCCAGCCCATGTTCCACTTGTAGTCGAAGCCCAGGCCGCCGTGGGCGAGGTCGGCGGTGACGCCGGGCCAGGCGGTGGATTCTTCGGCGATGGTCATGGCGCCGGGCGCCTGGTCGGCCACCACCTGGTTGAGCCGGCGCAGGAAGGCGATGCTCTCGTAGTTCTCGCGGCCGCCGTGGATGTTGGGCACCCACTCGCCGGCGTTGCGGCTGTAGTCGCGGTAGAGCATGGAGGCGACGGCGTCCACGCGCAGGCCGTCGACGTGGTAGCGCTGCAGGAACTCCAACGCGCTGGCGATGAGGAAGCCGGAGACTTCGCGACGGCCGTGGTTGTAGATGAGGGTGTTCCAGTCGCGGTGGAAGCCTTCGCGCGGGTCGGCGTGTTCGTACAGGGCGGTGCCGTCGAAGTGGGCCAGGCCGTGCGCGTCGGTGGGGAAATGCGCCGGCACCCAGTCGACGATGACGCCGATGTCCTCGCGGTGGCAGCGATCGACGAAGCGGGCGAAGCCTTCCGGGCTGCCGAAGCGCGCGGTCGGCGCGAACAGGCCCAGCGGCTGGTAGCCCCAGGAGCCGCCGAACGGATGCTCGGTGACCGGCAGCAGTTCGATGTGGGTGAAGCCCATGTCGGCCACGTAGGGAATCAGCCGCTCGGCCAGCGCGTCCCAGTCGAGCATGCTGCCGTCGGCGGCGTGCATCCACGAGCCGGCGTGCACCTCGTACACGCTGATCGGCGCCTGCGGGGCGTGGCGGCGCGCGCGGGTGGCCATCCAGGCGTCGTCGCGCCACTGGAACGGCGTGGGGTCGGCGACGATGGAGGCGGTGCCAGGCGCCAGTTCCGCCTGGCGCGCGACCGGGTCGGCCTTGGCCGGCAGTTCTTCGCCGCGCGGGCCGCGCAGGGCGAACTTGTAGCGCGCGCCGGGGCCGACGCCGGGCACGAACAGCTCCCAGACGCCGGCCTGGTGGCGCAGGCGCATCGGGTGACGGCGCGCGTCCCAGCTGTTGAAGTCGCCGATCACCGCCACGCGCGAGGCGTTGGGCGCCCACACCGCGAAGCGGGTGCCGCGTTCGCCGTCGACCTCGACCACGTTGGCGCCCAGCGCATCGGCCAGGTGCAGGTGATGGCCTTCGGCGATCAGGTGCAGGTCGAAGTCGCTGAGTTGTGGGCCGAAAGCGTAGGCGTCGGCGGTGTCCTGCTCGCCGCCGGGCCAGCGGATGCGCAGGCGGTAGCGCCCCTCGCCCGGCAGTTCGGCGTGGAAGAAGCCTTCCGGCCCCTGCTGCAGCGGCACGTCGCTGCCGTCCTCCAGCACCGCCAGCACCGCATCGGCGCCCGGCTGGTAACTGCGCAGCACCCGCGCATTGCCGAAGCGATGCGCGCCCAGCACGGCGAACGGGTCGCCGTGGCGGGCGGTGGCGAAGGCGCGTTGCGTCGCGTCGTCCCAGACGTGGACGGCATCACTCATCGAATCGACTCCTGGGGCGCGGGAAAGCGGTCGAGTATGCGCAACAGTCCCTGTATGGGCACCATGATCCATGCCGGGCGGTTGGCGGCCTCGTAGCGAATTTCGTAGCAGGCCTTCTCGATCAGGAACAGCAAGGTGGTGGCCTCGAACGCGGCCGGTGCCACCCACGGGTGCGGGCTGACGTCGAGCACGCCGCGATAGGCGGCCAGGAACGCGGCGCTGGCGCGGCTGCGGAACGCGGCCAGGAACGCCTCCTGCGCGGTGTCCAGGCCCGCGCCCACACGCGCGGCGGTGCCCTCCTCGCCGCGCGCGGACACTTCGCTGGCGTAGTCGAGCGAACGCAGGAAGCCGGCCACGTCGTGCAGCGGACTGGCCTTGGCGCGGCGCTCGTCCAGCGACTTGGCCGGCTCGCCTTCGAAGTCGATCAGCACCACGTCGTCGAACGCGACCAGGATCTGGCCGAGGTGGAAGTCGCCATGCACGCGGGTCAGCAGCGCACCGGACAACAGCGACGGCGCCTGCTGCAGCCACGCATCCAGGCGCGCGCGCTCGGCCAGCAGGCTGTCCACCGCGGCGTGTTCGGCCGGGTCGTCGTTGGCGTCGCGATGCGCCAGCAGCGTGTCCCACATGGCCTGCACCTCGTGCACCACGCCGTCCACCACCTGCTGCGCCGCGGCCGCGTCCACCGGCTGCGGCGCGAACGCGGGCGCGTCGGTGGGTTGCGCCAGCACCGCGTGCAGTTCGGCCAGGCGCCGGCCGACCAGGGCGGCGAAGGCGTCGTAGCCGGCCACGCTCTCCAACCGCGCGGCATCGTCCTGCGCGGCGTCGTATTCCTCGGCACCGCGTGACAAGTGGTCCAGCGTCCAGCGCCAGGCATCGCCCTGGTTGCGCACGAAGCCCTGCAGCAGGGCCAGTGTGGTCTCGCTGCCGTCGGCCTCGACGCGGGCGACATGGCCCAGCAGCGGCGCGGCGTTGGCATAGCCCAGCGCGGTGAGGCGCTCGCCGATCTCGATCTCCGGGTTGATGCCGGCCGACACGCGCCGCAGTAGCTTGAACACCGCTGCGTCGCCGACGATCAGCGAGCTGTTGCTCTGCTCCGCCGACAACCAGCGGATCTCCGGGTCGGTGGGGATGTCCACGCGCTGCAGCGCCGGCGTCGGGCAGAAGCGGATGCGCTCGGTGCCGGCATCATTGCCAGTCTCGCCATCCACGCGCAGTTCCGCCTTGTCGCGCAGCGCGGCGAGCATGCTCAGGGTGAAGGGCTTCAGCGCGAAGGCATCGGTCAGGTAGCCGACCTCGCGGCCGTGGCGCACGCGCGCCAGTGCCAACTGTTCGGCCAGTACGCTCGGCTGCTCGCGCTCCCAGACGATGCCCAGCGGCAGGATGTAGCGCTCGTGCGCGCCGTCGTCCAGCTCCGCCTCGATCTCCAGCAGGGTCAGGCCGTCGCCGCCGGACAGCGGCGTGCGCCGGGCGATGCGCACGCTGCGCAGTGCGCGGTCCTTGGCCGCGAACCAACGCCGCGTGGACAGCCATGTCGGCAGGATGTCGCGCTCCAGCGTCGGCAGGTGCGGCTGCAGACCGGCGCTGTCGGTGCCGCTACGCAGCACCAGCGTCTGGTAATCCGGCAACGGCACCGGCGCCGGCACGTGCCAGTCCGGCAGGGTGGCATTGCCGACCAGTTGGAAGGCGTAGAACCCGAACGCCGGCACGGTAAGCAGGTAGGTCAGGCGCCCGATCGGCGGGAAGCTGCCGCCGCCGAGGATGTCCACCGGCACCCGGCCCTCGAACTCGGACAGGTCCAGTTCCACCGCCTGCAGCGTGTGCGAGAGGTTGGCCACGCACAGCACGGTCTCGTCCTCGTGGCAGCGCAGGTAGGCGAGCAGGCGGCGGTTGCCCGGGTAGAGGAAGCGCAGCGCACCGCGGCCGAAGGCGCGGTAGCGCTTGCGCACCGACAGCACGCGGCGGGTCCAGGTCAGCAGCGAGTACTGGTCGCGCTGCTGCGCTTCCACGTTGACCGCCTGGAAGCCGTACAGCGGGTCCATGATCGGCGGCAGCACCAGCGCGGCGGGATCGGCGCGCGAGAAGCCGCCATTGCGGTCGATCGACCATTGCATCGGCGTGCGTACGCCGTCGCGATCGCCGAGGTGGATGTTGTCGCCCATGCCGATCTCGTCGCCGTAGTACAGCACCGGCGTGCCGGGCATGGTCAGCAGCAGCGAGGTCATCAGTTCGATGCGGCGGCGATCGCGCTCCAGCAGCGGCGCCAGGCGCCGGCGGATGCCCAGGTTGATGCGCGCGCGGCGATCGGCGGCGTAGGTCTGCCACAGATAGTCGCGCTCGGAGTCGGTGACCATTTCCAGGGTCAGCTCGTCGTGGTTGCGCAGGAAGATCGCCCACTGGCAGCTCTCCGGGATCTCCGGGGTCTGGCGCATGATGTCGGTGATCGGGAAGCGGTCCTCGCGCGCGATCGCCATGTACATGCGCGGCATCAGCGGGAAGTGGAACGCCATGTGGCATTCGTCGGCGTTCTCGCCGAAGTACTGCTGAGTGTCTTCGGGCCACATGTTGGCCTCGGCCAGCAGCATGCGGTCGGGGTATTCGGCATCGAGCGTGGCGCGGATGCGGCGCAGGATGGCGTGGGTCTCGGGCAGGTTCTCGTTGGAGGTGCCTTCGCGCTCGATCAGGTACGGCACCGCGTCCAGGCGCAGGCCGTCCACGCCCAGATCCAGCCAGAAGCGCATCACTTCCAGCACCGCCTCCAGCACCGCTGGGTTGTCGAAGTTCAGGTCCGGCTGGTGCGAGTAGAAGCGGTGCCAGAAGTACTGGCCGGCTTCCGGGTCCCAGGTCCAGTTGGACTTTTCGGTGTCGCAGAAGATGATGCGGGTGCCGGCGTAGTCCTGGTCGCTGTCGGACCATACGTAGAACGCGCGCTCGGGCGAGCCGGCCGGGGCCATGCGCGCACGCTGGAACCAGGGATGCTGGTCGGAGGTGTGGTTGATCACCAGTTCGGTGACGATGCGGATGCCGCGCGCGTGCGCCTGCTCCACGAAGCGCTGGAAGTCGGCGATGCTGCCGTAGTCCGGATGCACCGCCATGTACTCGGCGATGTCGTAGCCGTCGTCGCGGCGCGGGCTGGGGTAGAACGGCAGCAGCCAGATCGTGTCCACGCCCAGGTCGGCGATGTAGTCGAGCTTGGAGATCAGCCCGGGAAAGTCGCCGATGCCGTCGTCGTTGGAGTCGAAGAACGACTTGACGTGCACCTGGTAGATGATCGCGTCCTTGTACCAGCGCGCATCGCCGGCCGGTGCGCGCGGCTCGAGTTGGGGGGACGACGGCGCGGCGACATTCATGCAGGGGCTCCGGCGCGGATGCGCCACAGGGAGAACGGCCGCGACGGATCGAGGCGGATGTGTTGGGTCTTGCCGTACCAGGTGAAGTCGTGGCCGTCCCACAGGTCGCGCACGGCGACGCTGGCGTGGTCGGGCAGGCCCAGCTCCCACAGCGGCACTTCGATCTCCGCGTTCTGCGGCGCATACGGGTCCAGGCTCACCGCCACCAGCACCAGGCTGCGGCCGCGCGCCAGGTGCGCGGCGTCGAGGAACTTGCCGAAGTACAGCACCTGCTCGTTGTGCGCCACGTAGAAGCGCGTGCCCAGGTGCGACTGCAGTTCCGGATGCTGGCGGCGCAGCAGGTTGAGGCGGGTGATCTCCTCGACGATGTCGCCCGGGGCACGCTCCGGCCACACGCGCAACTGGTACTTCTCCGAATCCAGGTACTCCTCCTTGCCCGGCAGCAGCGGCGTGGCCTCGCACAGTTCGAAGCCCTGGTACATGCCCCACAGCCCGGACAGCGTGGTCGCCAGCGCGGCGCGGATCAGGTGGCCGCTACGCCCGCTGTGCTGCAGGAACAGCGGATTGATGTCCGGCGTGTTGACGAAGAAGTGCGGGCGGAAGCACTCGCTGGGCGCGCCACTGTTGAGTTCCTCGATGTAGGCCTGCAGCTCGGCCTTGTGCTGGCGCCAGGTGAAGTAGGTGTAGGACTGCGAGAAGCCGACCTTGGCCAGCCGGTACATCGGCTTGGGCCGGGTGAAGGCCTCGGACAGGAACACCACCTGCGGATGGCGCCCGCGCACCTCGGCGATCAACCATTCCCAGAACGGGAACGGCTTGGTGTGCGGGTTGTCGACGCGGAACAGGGTGACGCCTTCGTTGACCCAGAACAGCACCGCATCGCGCAGCGCGTTCCACAACGCCGGCACCGCGCCGCTGGCGTAGAAGTCGACGTTGACGATGTCCTGGTACTTCTTCGGCGGATTCTCCGCGTACGGGATGGAACCGTCGGCGCGCCAGGTGAACCAGTCGGGGTGCTCGCGCAGCCACGGATGGTCCGGCGCGCACTGGATGGCGAAGTCCAGGGCCAGCTCCAGGCCGTGCTCGGCCGCGGCCGCGCGCAGGCGGCGAAAACCGTCGAGCCCGCCCAGCTCGGGATGCACCTCGGTATGCCCGCCCTCGGCCGAGCCGATCGCATACGGGCTGCCGGGCTCGCCCGGCTCGGCGGTCACGGCGTTGTTGCGGCCCTTGCGGTTCTTCTCGCCGATGGGATGGATCGGCGGCATGTACAGCACGTCGAAGCCCATCGCCTGGATGTGCGGCAGCCGCGCGATCACGTCGTCGAAGGTGCCGTGGCGCTGCGGATCGCCGCTCTGCGAGCGCGGGAACAGTTCGTACCAGCTGGCGAAGTGCGCGGCGCGGCGTTCGGCCTCGACCCGGAAGGTCATGGGGCATTCGGTGCGGAACGGCTTGGCGTCGGCACGCGCCATCGCCTCGGCGGTGTCGGGCTCGAGCAGCAGTTGCGCCTTCTCGGCCAGGTCGTCGGTGCGGGCGATGCGGGTGGCGATGGCCTTCAGCCGCGTGGCCAGCGCGCCGCGGCTGCGCCCGCGCGCCGCCTCGACCTGGGCCAGCGCCTCCTGCACGTCCACCGGCAACAGGGTGCCGGCGGCGCGCTTCTTTTCCAGGTCGGCATGGGTGGTGGCGTAGACGTCACGCCAGGCCTCGATGCGGAACTCGTAACGGCCCAGGCGTTGCAGCGGGAACTCGCCGCGCCAGCGGTCGTTGCCGAGCGCGCGCATCGGCGCGCTCGACCAGGTGCGCGCATCGGCGGCGCGCCACAACAGCGCCACGGCAATACGGTCGTGGCCGTCGCAGAACGCATCGGCTTCCACGCACACACGGTCGCCGACCGTGCGCTTGACCGGGAAGCGCCCGTCGTCGACCGACGGTGTCACCGCCTCGATGCACACCCGTGCCTCGCCCGCGGCGACCTCGGCGGGCGTGCGCGCCCGTGCCGCGGTCAGCACCGGGCGCGCCGGCAGGCTGCGATAGATGCGTACCTCGCCCGCTTCCAGGGTGCCGCCCTGCTCGCCCTGGATCGGCTCGCCGTGGTCGCTGAGCAGGCCCTCGCTGTCGCCGAGCAGGCGCAGCAGCGCCGGCCCCGGCACCGGCAGCAGGTGGTCGCGGTCGCTGTTGAGCAGCACCAGCCACGGCGCGGCGTCCAGCGGCTCCACCGCGACCGCGGTCAGCGCGCCGTCGCGCAGCAGCGGGCGCAGGCGCAGCGATGCGGTGGCGTCGGGCAGCGATGCGGCCGGCGTGGTCGCGTCGTCCTCGGCCGTGCCGTGCTGCGCAGGCGCGGACTGCCCGTGTTCCGTCGGTGTGTCCTGCGCGGCGATCGCCCAGGCCCCACCGAAGGCGGCCGCCAGGCGCTGCCGCTGCGCGCGCGGCAAGGGCAACGACGTCTCCGTCGGCGTCCCGGCATCGACGGTGGCGACCACGCAACGCGCCAGCGCGCGCAAGGCGCTGTCCTCGTCGAAGAACCAGTCGCCGCGGCCGTCCCACCAGGCCAGCGAGGAGAACGCGGCATCGAAACCGGCGCCGCCCAGGCCGCGCAAGGCGTCCAGGCCCAAGCCGGGCGTCCACGCCAGCAGCCGCGCGTGCGGCGCCTGCGCGTGGACCTCGCCGATCAGCGTGCGCCACAACGGCGCCGGGATGCGCTCGGGATGCAACACGCGGAAGCCGGCCACGCCGCTGCGCAGCCAGTCGACCAGGCGCGCGCTCCACCACTGCGCCAGGCCCGCGCCTTCTTCCGCGGAGGCGAAGCGGCCCACCGCAATGTCCGGCGCGGCGCGTTCGGCGCGCGGGTCCGGCAGCGCCGAGCTGCGCGCGCGGAACCAATGCGGATGCTCCTGCAGCAGGCGGCTGCTTCCGCCGATTTCGTCGATACGCAGATCCAGCACGATCCGCAGGCCATGCTGTTCGGCACGCTGGATCCACTTGCGCAACTGCGCCTGACCTGCGGCGTCGTCGGCCGCCGGATCGTGCAGGCGTCCGTCCGCGTCCTGTGCGAACGGATTGGGTAGGACGATGTGATCGCAGCCCTGTGCCTGCGCCGCCGCCATGGCCGCGTCGAGCGCGGCCGCATCGTGAAGAGGAAAGGGGGACAGCAGGCAGACATGCATTCGGAAGATCCCGTTCGACGAATGAGAAGGACACGTCGCCTCTGCGCGCCGTTGCCGGCAGCGCCGATCGCGCCGTCGCATGGCAACGGCGCCGGAACGGAATGGGCCTGCACGCGGACGCGCTTTGAGAATGCGCGACGGTGCCGGCGCACCCGGTCCGCGCGATGCGATGCAGCCGCGCCACAAGACCACGAACGCCGCAAATGGAATGTGTGGATGACATTAAATGCGCGTGCATGTGACGCGACACGAGGTGACGGTGTGTGGTGAAGCACGTTGCGCGGCGGCATGCGCAACGCAACCCACCGCAAACATTCACGCGATGCTGACGCTCGTACTTGAGTCGCGCACAAGGGCCGCGCGCGGAAGCCTCGGCCGTCATCCAAGTGCAGACGCGCGCCCGCGCGGCTTCAACGCCTCTCTCAACCTGTGGGCACCATATCCCAGGCCGATGCCGCTTACCCTCGTAGGAGCGGCTTCAGCCGCGACCAGCCTTACCGGGAACGCCCCGTCGCGGCTGAAGCCGCTCCTACGGGAGACGCGCTCGAATACGGGAACTGCCCTTCATTCGCTCATCGAATAGGCGCGTTCGGCGCCCGCCGCCGCCCAGGCGGTGTTGGGCGTGGCCTGCAGGGTGAAGCGCAGTTCGCCGCCGGCCATGAGTTCCTCGTGGCGCAGGAACGCGCGGTTCAGTGGGCGCCCGTTGAGGGTCACACTGCCGACGTAGGGATGCGCATCGTCCAGGCCGTCGGCGATCACCGTGAAGCGCTTGCCGTTGGGCAGCGCCAGGGTGGCGCGCGGCAGGAACGGGCGGCCGAGGATGTACTGGTTGCTGGCCGGCGCCACCGGGTAGAAGCCCAGCGCGGTGAACACGTACCAGGCCGACATCTGCCCCATGTCGTCGTTGCCGGCCAGGCCGTCCGGGCGCGCGGCGTACTGGCTGCGCATGATCTGCTGCAGCCGCGCCTGGGTGCGCCACGGCTGCCCGGCGTAGGCATACAGATAGGCGACGTGGTGGCTGGGCTCGTTGCCGTGCGCGTACCAGCCGATCAGGCCGGTGATGTCCTCCATGTGCGCGAACACCTTGGGATCGACCTTGGCGTCGAACACCTGGTCCAGCCGCGCCAGCAGCTTGTCGTCGCCGCCGTGCGCGCGGGCCAGGCCGGCCACGTCCTGCGGCACGTACCAGGAGTACTGCCAGGCGTTGCCTTCGGTGTAGTCGGTGCCGTAGCCGCTGGCATCCGGATCGAACGGGGTGCGGAAGCTGCCGTCGCGCTTGCGCGCGCGCATGAAGCCGGTGCCCGGGTCGAAGGCGTTGCGCCAGTTGCCGGCGCGCTTGGCGAAGGTGGCGGCGACCTCGGTGCGGCCCATGTCCTGCGCCATGCGCGCGATGGTCCAGTCGTCAAAGGCGTACTCCAGGGTCTTGGAGGCGGCCTCGCCCTCCTCGTCGATCGGCACGTAGCCCAGTTCGCGGTACTGGGCGATGCCGTCGTAGGGGCCGTAGTTGGCGCTGGCCACCATGGCCTTGAGCGCGGCGTCGGTGTCGTAGCCGCGGATGCCCTTCATGTACGCGTCGGCGATCACCGGCACCGCGTGGTAGCCGATCATGCACCAGGTCTCCAGGCCGTGGAACGCCCACACCGGCAGCACGCCGTAGGGACTTTCGCGCTGGTGCGCGAGCAGCGAGTTGACGATGTCGTTGGTGCGTTGCGGCGGCTGCACGATGGTCAGCAGCGGATGCAGCGCGCGGTAGGTGTCCCACAGCGAGAACGTCGAATAGTGGGTGTAGCCCTGCGCCTGGTGCACGGCGTTGTCCGGCCCGCGGTAGCGGCCGTCGCTGTCCATGAACAGAGTCGGACCTAGCAGGCTGTGGTAGAGCGCGGTGTAGAACTGGGTGCGCTGGGTGGGCGGCGCATCCACCTCCACCGCGCCCAGCGCCTGCGCCCATTGCGCACGCGCGGCGCGGCGCACGCCATCGAAATCCCAGCCCGGCACTTCGGCGTCGAGATTGGCGATGGCGCTGTCCTCGCTGACCGGCGAGATCGCCACCTTGACCAGCAGCGGTCCGCGCAGGGCGTCGCCGAAGTCGAATGATCCCACCAGTTGCCGGCCTTCGATCTGCGCGCGCTGGGCGGGGTCGTTGTCGCCCGGCGGCGGGAAGCCCTTGTAGGGGATGTCCTGCTCGGTGTTGTGGAAGGCGTGGCCGCGCAGCGGCTGCGAGAAGCGCAGGGCGAAGTAAAGCTGCCGCCCCGGCGCCCAGCCGCGGGTCTCGCGGAAACCGGTGACGGTGCCGTCGGCGCGCAGGCGCAACCGCGACCAACTGATCTTGCCCGGGTAGTCGTACAGGCTGGTGCGCAGGTCCAGCAACACGTGCGCCGGCTGGCCGGCCGGGTAGGTGTAGCGGTGCACGCCGACGCGGGCGCTGGCGGTGAGTTCGGCGCGCACCTTGTAGTCGTCCAGGGTCACCGCGTAGTAGCCCGGCTCGGCGCGCTCGTCGTCGTGGCGGAAGCGCGCGCTGTAGCCGCTGCCGGGCTTGTCCGGGTCGCCGCGCTCCAGCCGCACCGCGCCGCTGATCGGCATCAGCAGCACGTCGCCCAGGTCGGAATGGCCGGTGCCGGAGAAGTGCGTGTGCGAGAAGCCGACCAGGCTGCGGTCGTCGTAGCGGTAGCCCGCCGCCCAGCCGTAGGCATCCTTGCGCGGCTGGATGCGCGTGTCCGGGCTCAACTGGACCATGCCGAACGGCACCGTGGCGCCGGGATAGGTGTGGCCTTCGCCGCCGGTGCCGATGAAGGGATCCACCGCCGCCACCGCACGCTCGCCGGCGGTGGCGCCGGTTGCAGCGGTGGCGGGCGCGATCGGCCATAGCGCGGCCAGCAGCAGTGCGGCAGCGCCGCCCAGCATCCTCGAACTGCGCATGGCAGGCTCCCCGTATCGAATCGATCCAAACGGATAGCACAAAGCCCGGGGAATGCCTTGCTGCACTGCAAAATGCGCATCGAATCCCGACAGCGCAGGATGAGCGACCTTTTGAACCGGTCTAATGCGCCGTGGCGCCGTCTCCCGCCGACAAACGCGTCACCGTGTCCGACATCGCCGCCGCCTGCGGCGTGTCGCGGGCGACCGTGTCGCTGGTGCTGCGCAACAGCCCGCTGGTGCACGCGGACACGCGTGCGCGGGTGGCGGCGGAGATCGCCCGCCAGGGCTACGTCTACCACCGCGGCGCGGCCAGCCTGCGCGGCCGCGCGTCCAATGCGGTGGCGCTGGTGGTCAACGACCTGGCCAATCCGTTCTTCGCCGAGTTCGCCGGCGGCGTTGACGCGGCGCTGGCCGAGGCCGGCTACGTGATGCTGATGGGCAGCACCGGCGAATCGCCGGAGCGCCAGCAGACCGTGCTGGCCTCGTTGATCGAGCACCACCCGGCGGCGATGATCCTCTCGCCCACCGAGAACACCGACGCGGCACGGCTGCGCCAGTTGCTGGGGCCGCGCCTGCCGGTGCTGCTGTTCAATCGTGCGCTGGACGGCGACTGGCCGCTGCTGGCGCTGGACAACCGCCGCGGCGCGCGCCTGGCCACCGAACACCTGCTGGCGCAGGGCCACCGCGCCATCGCCTTCTTCGGCGGCCACCGCCAGTCCAGCTCCTGCGCCGAGCGCCGCGCCGGCTACTGCGAGGCGCTGGCCGCCGCCGGCATCGCGCTCGACCCGGCGTGGCTGATCGAGTGCGCGCCGACCCGGCTGGAAGCGGCGCGCCAGGCCGGCGCGTTGTGCGCGCGCGACCCGCTGCCGACCGCCTTGGTCTGCTACAACGACGTGGTCGCGCTGGGCCTGGCCAGCGGCCTGGCCGAACGCGGCCGCATGGCCGGCCGCGACTACGCGCTGATCGGCTTCGACGACATCCCCGAAGCCGCCGTCGCCACCCCGCCGCTATGCACCGTCGCCGTCGCCCCGCGCGAGCGCGGCATGCAGGCCGCGCGCCTGGTGCTGGACGCGCTGCGTCACCGCCAGGCCCTGCCTGCGCTTACCATCGCCCCCGCCCGGCTGTGCCTGCGTGCCAGCAGCCGGGTCGCCCTCTCGCCCGTTCCCGGAGTCGCTGCATGAGCCGTCGCCCGCTGTCCAACACCGCCGCCATCGCGGTGGTCAGCATGATCTTCTTCACCTGGGGCGGCCTGACCAGCCTCAACGACGTGTTGATCCCGCATCTGAAAGCCGTGTTCCAGATGAACTACGCGCAGTCGATGCTGATCCAGTTCACCTTCTTCGGCGCCTACTTCCTGATGTCGGTGCCGGCCGGCGCGGTGGTGTCGCGGACCGGCTACAAGGCCAGCATCGTCATCGGCCTGGTGGTGGCGGCGATCGGCGCGGCGATGTTCTACCCGGCCGCGCGCCTGCCCTCCTATCCGCTGTTCCTGACCGCGCTGTTCGTGCTGGCCAGCGGCATCACCCTGCTGCAGGTGGCGGCCAACCCGTACATCAGCCTGATCGGCGCGCCGGAGAAGGCGCCGAGCCGGCTCAACTTCGCGCAGGCGCTGAACTCGCTGGGCACCACCGTGTTCCCGTGGCTGATCGGCCCGCTGATCCTGGCCGGCGCGGTGCTCGGCGCCGATCAGCTGGCGGCGATGAACCCCGAGCAGCTGTCCGCCTACCGCATCGAGCAGGCGCGCTCGGTGGAAATCCCCTACCTGATGCTGGCCGGCGGCCTGCTGTTGCTGGCGGTGTTCGTGCTGGTGATGCGGGTGCCGTCACTGCGCGAGGACACCGACGCCAGCACCGAATCGCAGCACCGTTTCGCCGACGCGCTGCGCCACCCGCACCTGCTGTGGGGCGTGGTGGCGATCTTCATGTACGTGGGCGCGGAAGTGTCGATCGGCAGCTTCCTGATCAACTACATCTCCGGCCCCACCACCGGCGGCCTGACCGAAGCCGATGCCAGCGGCTACCTGCCGTTCTACTGGGGCGGCGCGATGGTCGGCCGCTTCGCCGGCGCGGCGCTGCTGCAGTTCGTCCCGGCGCGCAAGCTGCTGGCGACCTTCGCCGGCATCGCCTCGCTGCTGCTGATCGCCACCATGCTCAGCACCGGCCATGTGGCGATGTGGAGCGTGATCGCGATCGGCCTGTTCAACTCGATCATGTTCCCGACCATCTTCACCGTGGCCATCGAGCGCCTGGGCGTGCTCACCAGCAAGGCCTCCAGCCTGCTGATCATGGGCATCGTCGGCGGCGCCATCGTGCCGCTGGCGCAGGGCGCGCTGGCCGACGCCATCGGCATCCAGCACGCCTTCGTGATCCCGCTGCTGTGCTACGCCTACATCGTCTGGTACGGCCTGCGCGGCTCGCGCCTGTCGCCGGACCTGGCGGCGGCCGCGCCCGCCACCGCGCCGACTGCGCGCGTGATGCACTGATCCTCTCCCGGCACGGCGGCGGCGCTCACGCCGTCGTGCGCCGCTGCCTTCCCCTCTCTCAACCAGCTTGCCAGCCAATCGCATGAACCTGCCCGCCACTCCCCTGCCCGACTTCGCCGACGCCGCCGTCCTGCGCGCGCACATCGCCGACACCATGGCCTTCTACCACCCGCGCGCGATCGACCCGGCGGGCGGCTTCTTCCACTACTTCCGCGACGACGGCAGCGTGTACGACGCCGGCCATCGCCACCTGGTCAGCAGCACCCGCTTCGTCTTCAATTACGCGATGGCGGCGATCGAATTCGCCGACTCGGCGCTGGCCGCCGAGTACCTGGACGCCGCGCGCCACGGCCTGCGCTACCTGCGCGAGGTGCACCGCGATACCGCCAGCGGCGGCTACGTGTGGACCCTGCGCGATGGCGTAGCCGAGGACCGCACCCAGCACGCCTACGGCGCCGCCTTCGTGCTGCTGGCCTACGCCACCGCGAAGAAGGCCGGCCTGGATACCGACGCGTGGATGGACGAGACCTGGCAGCTGCTGGAAACCCGCTACTGGGATGCCGCCGCCGGCCTGTACTGCGACGAGGCGACGCCGGAGTGGACGTTCTCCAGCTACCGCGGCCAGAACGCCAACATGCACCTGTGCGAAGCGTTGATCGCCGCCTACGAGGCCAGCGCCGAGCCGCGCTACCTGCAGCGCGCGCTGCTGCTGGCCGACCACATCACCCGCCGCCAGGCCGCGTTGGCCGGTGGCCTGGTGTGGGAGCACTACGACGCGAACTGGCAGGTGGACTGGGACTACAACCGCGACAACCCCAAGCACCTGTTCCGGCCATGGGGTTTCCAGCCCGGCCACCAGGTCGAGTGGTCCAAGCTGCTGGTGCTGCTGCACGGGCACCTGCAGGCCGCCACCGGCACTGCGGCGGACTGGCTGCTGCCGACCGCGCGGCACCTGTTCGACACTGCCCTGGCGCACGGCTGGGACGCGCAGCATGGCGGCATCGTCTACGGCTTCGCCTCCGGCACCGAAGAGGCGCCGGTGGTCGGCGTGCCCGACGTGGCCGCGGCGCCGACCTACTTCTGCGACGACGACAAGTACTTCTGGGTGCAGGCCGAAGCGATCGCCGCCGCGGCGCGGCTGCTGGCCGCCACTGGCGACGCCACGTATCGCGCCGCCTACGACAAGTTGTGGGCGTACTCCTGGGAGCACCTGGTCGACCACCGCTACGGCGCCTGGTTCCGCATCCTCAGCCGCGACAACCGTAGCTACAGCGACGAGAAGAGCCCGGCCGGCAAGACCGACTACCACACCATGGGTGCCTGCCATGATGTGCTGGCGGTGATGCGCGGCAGCAAGGCGTTCGCGTAACGCCGACGTGGCAAGCAGAGCGCCGGCGATCCGGCGCCCTTATATGTCGGTCGTAGGAGCGGCTTCAGCCGCGACCGGGCGTTCCCGGGAAGGCCAGGTCGCGGCTGAAGCCGCTCCTACGACGGCCGGGCGACGGCGGCGGCGCGTCACATGGCAACATCCACACGCTAGGTAGCGGCTGACTCCTTCCTCCGCCCACAAAAAAGCCCCGCACCTGGCGGGGCTTTTTCGTTGCCGCGAACCGCGCTCGATCAGTCGATATCGAGGAAGCTGCGCAGCTGTTCCGAGCGGCTCGGGTGACGCAGCTTGCGCAGCGCCTTGGCCTCTATCTGGCGGATGCGCTCGCGGGTCACGTCGAACTGCTTGCCGACCTCCTCGAGGGTGTGGTCGGTGTTCATGTCGATGCCGAAGCGCATGCGCAGCACCTTGGCTTCCCGCGGGGTCAGGCCGGCCAACACGTCGCGCACGGTCTCGGACAGGTTGATGTTGGTGGTGTTCTCGATCGGGGACTCCACGTTGGTGTCCTCGATGAAGTCGCCCAGATGCGAATCCTCGTCGTCGCCGATCGGGGTTTCCATCGAGATCGGCTCCTTGGCGATCTTCATCACCTTGCGGATCTTGTCCTCCGGCATGTCCATTTCCTTGGCCAGCTCCTCCGGGGTGGCCTCGCGGCCGTACTGCTGGAGCATCTGCCGGGAAATGCGGTTCAACTTGTTGATCGTCTCGATCATGTGCACCGGGATGCGGATGGTGCGCGCCTGGTCGGCGATCGAGCGGGTGATCGCCTGGCGGATCCACCAGGTGGCGTAGGTCGAGAACTTGTAGCCGCGGCGGTACTCGAACTTGTCCACCGCCTTCATCAGGCCGATGTTGCCTTCCTGGATCAGGTCGAGGAACTGCAGGCCGCGGTTGGTGTACTTCTTGGCGATCGAGATCACCAGGCGCAGGTTGGCCTCGACCATTTCCTTCTTGGCCTTGCGCGCCTTGGCTTCGCCATAGGCCATGGCCCGGCTGATTTCCTTCAGCTCGGCCAGGCTCAGGTAGGTGGCCTGCTCCACCGCGACGGTGGCTTCCTGCTCGGCGATGATCTGGTCCTTGACGTCGCGCAGCGCCGACGACCACTTCTGCTTGCGCTTGAGCGCGTCGTCGACCCAGGCCACGTTGGTCTGGTTGCCTTCCCAGGAGCGGATGAAGTCCTTGCGCGGCATGCGCGCCACGTGGGTGGCCAGATGCAGCACGCGGCGCTCGTGGTCCTTGACCTGGGCCATGGTGTCGCGCAGCTTGCGCACCAGCACGTCGGTCAGCGGCAGCGGCAGCTTCAGGGTGACGAACACCTCGGCGATGTCGTTGCGCAGCTTGGTGACCAGCTTGTGCTCGGCGCCGTTCTTGGCGTGGGCCTTCTTGAACTTGGCGTACTCGGTGGCCAGCACTTCCATGCGCCGCGCGACCTCGGCCGGGTCCGGACCGGTCGGGCCGGCGTCCTCTTCGGCGGTGTCGACGTCGTCGTCGTCATCCTCGTCGGCATCGGCATCGGCGGCGCTGTCGTCGTCGGACACCGCGACCGGCGGCGCCGGCTCTTCCTCGATCAGGTCGTTGAAGCCGACCACGATCTCGGCCAGGCGCTTCTTGCCTTCCTTGTGCTGTTCGTAGTCCTCGAGCAGGGTCTCCACCGCCAGCGGGAACGCGCCCAGCGCGGCCTGCACCTGGCCGAGGCCTTCCTCGATGCGCTTGGCGATGGCGATCTCGCCTTCACGGGTCAGCAGTTCTACTGTGCCCATCTCGCGCATGTACATGCGCACCGGATCGGTGGTGCGGCCACCCTCGGTGTCGAGCGCGGTCAGCGCCGCCGCGGCTTCTTCGGCTGCGGTATCGTCGACTTCGCGGTTGCCGGTGTTGCCGTCGTTGAGCAACAGGGTTTCGGCATCGGGCGCAACTTCATGGACATCGATGCCCATGCCGTTGATCATGCCGATGATGTCTTCGATCTGTTCGGGGTCGACCAGATCGTCGGGAAGATGGTCGTTGACTTCCGCGTAGGTCAGATAGCCCTGTTCCAGGCCCTTGCTGATCAGTTGCTTGATGTCGGATTGCTGGGCAGGACGTTCGTTGGCCATGAGTGCTCGCGCCACCGGCAGGTAGGTGAATGAGTGAACCTAGCATTATAACAGCCCGGACCGCCGCTTGCCGGACGAGGAGCCTGAATGGCTCCGCCAGGAACGCGCCGGCGTCTACGGCCGGAGCAGGAAAGTGACCGGGCCGTCGTTGACCAGGCTGACGATCATATGGGCACCGAAACGGCCGCTTTCCACCCCTGGCGGGTGCTGCGCGCGGCACAGCTCCAGCAATCGGTTGAAGCCGCGTTCAGCCTCGGCCGGCGGTGCGGCGGTGGTGAAGCTGGGCCGCATCCCCGAGCCGGTGTCGGCAGCCAGGGTGAACTGGCTGACCAGCAGCAGGCCGCCGCCGATGTCGCGCAACGAGCGGTTCATGCGGCCGCTGTCGTCCGAAAACACCCGGTAGCCGAGCAGGCGCTCGGCCATGCGCCGCAGCTTGGCCTCGTCGTCGCCCGGCTCCACCGCCACCAGCGCCAGCAGGCCGGGCCCGATCTGGCCCACGACCTCGCCGTCGACGCTGACCGAAGCCTGGGTGACGCGTTGGATCAACGAGAGCATAGGGCCGGGATTGGGGATTGGGGATTCGGTATCGCCCGCGCGCTTAGCGAACGGCTGCGATCACGCAGGATCATCGCCGAACTGCTTGGATTGGGGAAGCCGGATCGCACGTCGCTGACGGGATCCGCGATGCCCGTCGGGCGGGCCCGGCACGCCGAGCGGATAAACTGGACTGATGAAACCCGCCACGCTCGCTTCCCTGCTGTACCGCTGCGCCGCTGCCGTGGCGCGCCTGCCGTGGCCGTGGCTGCGCCGCCTGGCCGACGGCCTGGCCGGGCTGTGGCTGCGCCTGGACGCACGCGAGAGCCGGGTGGTCCGGCGCAATCTGGAACTGGCCTATCCGGAGCTGCTGCCCAGCGAGCGCGTCGCCCTGCAGCGCGACGTGCTGCGCTCCACCGCGCGGCAGGCGTTCGAGACGCTGGCGCTGTGGACCCGGCCGCCGGAACAGAACCTGGCGCGGCTGCGCCTGCGCCACGGCCAGGAGCTGTACGACGCGGCGCTGGCCGCCGGCCGCGGGGTGATCGTGGCCGCGCCGCATTTCGGCAACTGGGAACTGCTCAACCAGTGGCTGGCCTCGCGCGGCGACATCGCCATCGTTTACAAGGCGCCGGAGTCGGCGGTCGGCGATGCCTTCCTGCAGTTGGTGCGCAGCGGCGAGCGAGTGCGCCAGGTGCGCGCCGAGGGCCCGGCGGTGCGGCAGTTGTTCAAGACGCTCAAGGACGGCGGCGCGGTCGGCATCCTGCCCGACCAGCAGCCCAAGGCCGGCGACGGCGTGTTCGCGCCGTTCTTCGGCGTGCCGGCACTGACCATGACCCTGGTCAACCGCCTGGCCGAGCGCACCGGCGCCACCGTGCTGTTCGCCTGGTGCGAGCGCGTCGGCAACGACCTGGAGTTCGCCTTGCACGTGCAGCCGGCGCCGCCGGACATCGCCGATGCCGACCCGCTGCGCGCGGCCACCGCGCTCAACGCGGGCGTGGAGCGGGTGGCGCGGCGCGACCCGGCGCAGTACCAGTGGACCTACAAGCGCTACACGCTGCGCCCGGACCCGGCCGAGCCCAACCCCTACGCCACCGAGCGCCATCCGCACTAGGCACCAGGCACTCGCCCCGTACCGCGCCGGCGCTAATCGTCGTGCGGCTGCGCCGGACCGGCGAGGATGCGCTGGTAGAACGCCAGGTCCAGCCAGCGCCCGAACTTGAAGCCGGCCTCGCGCACGGTGCCCGCATGCACGAAGCCCAGTTGCTCGTGCAGGGCGATGCTGCCGGCATTGCTGGCGTCGATGCCGCCGACCAGCACGTGCACGCCGCGCGCCTGCGCGGTGTCGATCAGCGCCTGCAGCAGGTGCCGGCCAGCGCCGCGGCCGCGATGGTCGCGGTGCACGTAGACCGAGTGCTCGACGCTGTACTTGAACGCCGGCCAGGCGCGGAACGTGCCGTAGCTGGCGAAGCCGATCAGGGTGCCGTCCGCGTCCTCCAGGCCCAGCACCGGGAAGTGGCCGGCGCGCTTGGTCGCGAACCAGGCCGCCATGCTCTCCGGCGGGCGCGGCCGGTAGTCGTACAGGGCGGTGGAATGGACGATGGCGTCGTTGAAGATCTCCAGGATCGCCATCGCGTGGCGCGGTTCGGTGCAATCGACGAGCTGCATGCGGGGCCGGAGGGAACGCGATGCCGCACAGTAGCAAGCAACCGGCGGCGCGTGCACACCCGTCCAGCGCCGGCGGTAGTGCCGCGAGCGGCGCATCCGGTTGCATCGGCGCCACAGTACGACCGGGCACAGTGCGTTTCATCGCCTGCAGGCTGGCGGGACAGGCAAAGCGCGCGACAATGGCGCCCGGGCGCCACGCGCCTGCCGGCGCCGCGCCGGGGCCGCCGCGACCGGACGCGGCACCCTTGAAGCGGCGCCGCCGATCCCCATCTGGAGTCGTGCATGACCAGCCCCACCGCCCCTTCCGCGCACGCCTTCGGCGATCCTGCCGCGATCCGCAGCGAACGCGCGGCATCGGAGTTGCGCGCCGGGCGCCCGGTGCTGCTCGAGGACCGCGCCGGCCACGTCCGCGCGGTCATGGCGCTGGACAGCAGCACCGAGCCCTCCTATCGCAGCTTCGCCCAGGCCACCGGGCAGCGGCACTACCTGTTCGTGACCCCTGCGCGCGCGCAGGTGCTGGGCCTGGACGCGCCGCAGGGCGCACGCATCGCCCTGGCCGGGCAGTCCTACGACGCGCTGGCGGCGCTGGCCTACCTGCGCGACGGCCCGGTGCCGGCGCACTGGCTGCCCGGCGACGCACTCGATGCGGGCGCCGCCGAGATCGCGCGCCTGGGCCTGCTGCTGCCGGCGATGGTCGCCGCGGAACTGGGCGCCGACAGCAGCGCCTTCCAGGGCTGCCAGGCGCTGCAACTGGACGACCTGGAGCATGGCTGCGCCCTCGCCGCCTCCGACAGCTACACCCTGGTCACCCGCACCCAGGTGCCGCTGCGCGATCTGGGGCCCGGTGAGTTCGTGGTGTTCCGCGGCGGCGTGGCGCAGCGCGACCAGGTCGCGATCGTGATCGGCCAGCCCGACCTCAGCGCGCCGGTGCCGGTGCGCGTGCATTCCTCCTGCCTGACCGGCGACCTGTTCGGCTCGCTCAAGTGCGACTGCGGCGACCAGCTGCGGCACGGCCTGGCCAAGCTCAAGGCGCTGGGCGGCGGCGTGCTGCTGTACCTGGACCAGGAAGGCCGCGGCACCGGCATCGCCACCAAGATGCGCGCCTACGGCTACCAGCACGACGGCCTGGACACCATCGACGCCGACGCGCAACTGGGGTTCGGCGCCGACGAACGCCGCTACGGCAGCGCGGTGGCGATGCTGCGCGGGCTCGGCATCCGCCGCGTGCGCCTGCTCACCAACAACCCGAACAAGGCCGAGCGCCTGCGTGCGGCCGGCATCGAGGTGACCGAGCGCATCCCGGTCACCGGCACCATCACCGCCGAGAACGAAGGCTACCTGCGCACCAAGGCGGCGCGCGCCGGGCACGCGCTGGACGTGGACGCCTTGCTGCGCGCGGCACGCTGACCCCAACGCGCGAGACGATCCGCCGCAGGGATCACACCGGGACGGCGAGGCAGGCAGCGCACGCCCGCCGTCGCCGCGTTAGGATCGCAGGCCACGCCGCGCCCCGCGCCGGTTCGCCCGAGACCCCGACGTGATCGCACCGCCGCCCATGGACGACTCCCCCGCCGCGCCCGCGCCCAGCGCTGCCGCGGCAACGCAGGTGCCCGCCGACTGGCCGCCGGCGGACTGGCAACCGTTGCCGTTGCGCGGCGCCTGGCTGGCGGCGCTCGGCGGCGGCTGCATGCTCGGGCTCAGCCTGGTGGTCGGCGCCGCCATCATCGGCCTCAGCCTGCACAGCCTGCACGCGCTGGCCCTGGGTGCCGTGGCGGCGGCGGTGGGCGGCCTGTGCGGCGCCTGGATCGGCTTCGTCCGTCACCGGCGCATCCGCTGGCGGCTGAACACCCAGGGCCTGGACGTGTTCCGCGGACGCCTGTGGCAGAGCGAGACGCATGTGCCGATCTCGCGCGTGCAGCACCTGGACCTGCGCCGCGGCCCGCTGGAACGCGCCCTGCGCCTGGCCACCCTGGTGGTGCACACCGCCGGCACCCGCCATACCGCGGTCGCCGTGCCCGGTCTGGACCAGGCCGATGCCGAGCGCTTACGCGAGCGCCTGGCGCACCAGCTCGACCACGACGACGACGCGCTGTGAGCGACCTGGCCGACGCCGAACACACGGCACCGGTGCGACGCCTGCACCCGTGGTCATGGCTGTTCGTGCTGCTGCAGCATCTCAGGCATTTCCTGCTGCCGTTGCTGGCGCTGCTGGTGTTCGGCAGCCGCGACGGCCACCGCGATCACGCCGATCACCTGGTGATGCTGGCGGTGTGCAGCGGGCTGGTGGCGGTGTCGCTGCTGCGCTATCTGACCTACCAATACCGCATCGGCCGCGACAGCCTGAGCATCCGCAGCGGCTGGCTGGAACGCAGCCTGCGCGAGATCCCGTTCGCGCGCATCCACAACGTGGTGGTGCACCAGTCGCTGCTGCACCGGCTGTTCGGCGTGGCCGAGGTGCGCCTGGAGTCGGCCGGCGGCACCAAGCCCGAGGCGCAGATGCGCGTGCTGCGGCTGGACCAGGCGCTGGCGCTGGAACAGCAGATCCGCCACCGCGCGCCCGCCGCCGACAGTGTCGCCGTCGCCGATGCCAGCGCCGTCCCCGCTGCCGCGCCGGACACCGAACTGCTGCTGGCCCTGCCCACCAGCGAGGTGTTGCGCCAGGGGTTGATCTCCAACCGCGGCATGGTGGTGCTGCTCACCGCCTTCGGCGCCACCTACCACCTGTTTCCCGAGCGCATGATCTCCAACGCGATCGAGCACTACGGGCGGCAACTGTTCGGCTACGCCACGCACCTGCAGTTGGGCTGGATGGCCGGCACGGTCACCTTCGCGCTGATGCTGGCGACGCTGTTGCTGCTGATGCGCGCGTTGTCGATGGGGCTGGCGCTGGTGCAGTACCACGGCTTCCGGCTGAGCGAGAGCGAGCGTCGGCTGACGGTGGAGCGCGGGCTGCTGACGCGGCTGCGCAGCAGCGTGGCGCGGCGCCGGATTCAGGCCTGGACCCTGCACGAAAGCGTGCTGCAACGGCTGCTGCGGCGGCGCAGCCTGCACATCGACACCGCGGTGATCCAGTCGCACCACGGGCACGACCACGCGCTGACCGAACTGGCGCCGCTGGCCACCCCGGCCGCCTGCGACGCGCTGCTGCAGCGGCTGCTGCCGCAGATCGCCTGGCCGCCGGCGCGCTGGCACGGCATTGCCATGCGCTGCTGGTGGCGGCTGTCGCTGCCGGCGCTGCTGCTGGTGCCGCTGCTGTGCGCCGGGCTGTGGCCCACGCTCGGCGCCTGGGCCGCGCTGGGCCTATTGTGGCTGCCGTGGTCGGCGTTCAAGTCCTGGCGGCAGGCGCAGCGCATGGGCTACGCGCTGGATGCGCGCTACGTGGCGGTCCGCGGTGGCTGGTGGCGGCGCTGGTGGCGGCTGGCCGAACTGGACAAGCTGCAGGCGCTGCACCTGAGCCGTTCGCCGCTGGACCGCTGGTGCGGCACCGCGACGCTGTCGCTGGACACCGCCGGCGCCCGCCACGGCGAACCGCCGCTGCGCATGCGGCTGCTGCCGGACGCGCAGGCGCGGGCGCTGTACCGACAACTGGGCGACGCGCTGGCGCAGCGGCGGCTGCGCTGGTGAGCACGCGCCGCGGTGCGGCGCGTCAGCGGCGCGCGCCGCGGCCCCAGTAGCCGATGCGGCGGCGGATCTTCAGCTTGCGCCACAGGTTCAGCGGCTTGCGCCGCGGATTGCGCGCGCCCTCGGCGACGAAGTCGTCGATCGCACGCAATACGCGCTCGCTGGACATACCGTCGCGGTAGGGATGCAGGCCATCGGCGAATTCGCGGATCGCCGCCATCAGCTCCGGCGGCCGCTGCAGCGCGCGGAGGATCGCCGGCTCGAACTGCGCCGGATCGTCGATGTCGATCAGCTGCGGCCCCGGACGCCGGTTCTTGAAGGTCACCACCGGCTTGTAGGTGAGCAGGAACTCGTTGAGCGCGGACGAGGTGTCCGAGCACATCATGTCCACCTGCGGGAACAGCTCCAGGATGTTGTCGTTGTCGGCGAAGTGCAGGTACTCGCTCTCCAGCGCGCGGTAGCGCGCGACCATCGCCGGGTCCATCTTCGGATGGAAGGTGACGATCCAGCGCCATTCGCCGCTGCGCGAGAGCCGCGCCACCTCGTCGTAGAGGATGCCGGCCGCGCTCCACGACGGCGAGAACGTGGAGTGGTACAGGATCACCGGCGGCTGCCGCACCGGCGCCAGCTCCGCGCCGATCTCGCGCATGAACGGATCGATCTTGGGGAAGCCGGTCTCCTTGACCGCGAAGTGGCCGAGCTTGCGCGCCAGCGCGCCGAACGCCGCGGTGTCGCGCGGGCCGGTGGTGCAGTACAGGTCGAAGAAGCCGCGCACGTAGATGTGCCGCGGCTTGCCGGCGTCGAAGCCGTGGAAGGTCTCGACCTTCACCCCGGGGAAGAAATGCGGCACCGCGTTGCTGGAGGTGATCACCGCGTACGGATTCCACGCCAGCACCTCTTCCACCGTCGCCAGGTGGCGCTCGTCGGCGGTCAGGTCCTCGGCGCCGGGGCCGTCGAAGAACCATGCCGCCTCGTCGCCGCGCGCGCGGATCGCCGCCTGCAGCGGGCGCAGGATCGCCAGCGCGTAGCGCTCGGATCCGTACAGCAGATAGTGCTTGCTCATCAGTGCTCCAGATCGTGCCGTTGCAGTTGCGCCCGCGCCTGCTCCACCGAGGCCGGGTTGACCTGCATCTCGTAGTAGCGCATGCGCTTGTACAGCGCATAGCTGGCCGCGGTCTGCGCCACCACGAAGCCGCGCCAACCGTCGAGGAACGCCAGCCGCAGCAGATAGTCCTTGAGGAAGGCGCCGGCGAACACGAACGGGCTCTGCCACATTCTCACTGGCTTGCGCTTGTCGCGCCAGCCGAGCGCCTTGAGTTCGGCGTAGCGCAGCACCTTGAGCTGCTTGTGCACCAGAGTCGGGTTGTGCAGGTGGTTGAACGGCGGCGCGAACGCTGCGCTGGCGCCGTCGAAGCGCAGCGACTCGTGCACCCGCGCATCGCTCCAGCGCGCGCGGCCGCGGTGGTACAGCCGCGCCAGGCGCTCGCCGACCATGGGTTTGTACCAGCGCATCGGCGCGCCCATGTACCAGGTGCTGCGGCGCAGCCACACCGCGTCCACGCGATCCTCGGCGATCAGCTGCGGCAGCCGCGCCAGGCACTCGGCGCGCAGCGCGTCGGACAGGAATTCGTCCGCGTCCAGCACCAGGATCCAGTCGTGCGCGGCCTGGGTGGAGGCGAAGTTGCGCTGCGGGCCGAAGCCCAGCCAGGCCTGCTCGACCACGCGCGCGCCGTGCGCGCGGGCGATCGCCACGGTGTCGTCGGTGCTGCCGCAGTCCACCACCAGCTTGTCGGCGGCGAACGGCACGCTGTCCAGGCAGCGCGCGATGTTGGCGGCCTCGTTGTAGGTCATCACCACCAGGCTCAGCGGCAGGGTGGCGGCGGCAGCGTCGGCCATGGCGCGCGGTATCCGGAAGTCAGGCGCGGTGCCGGCGGCCGGCGCCAGGCGCCGCGCCGCCCGGCGATGCGGGACCGGCAGTCTACCGGCTTCGCGCGGCGCCTTCAGCGCCCGGTGCCGGCTCCGCCTCGCGCGCGGCCAGGCCGATCAGCACGCCGACCAACGAGACGTAGAAACCGGTGCTGACCTGGTGCGCGAACATCGACTGGGTCATGCCGCACAGGATGTAGGCCGCCACCACCATGATCCCGGCCGCGGCCGCGCCATGGAAATGCGGTTGCGGCCGGCGCCGGTACAGGCGCAGCAGCAGCCACAGCGGCACGCCGTACACCAGCAGGATCAACACGGTGCCGGGCAGGCCCTGGGTCGCGCTCCACTCGGCCAGGTCGTTGTGCGCGTGGCCCAGGTGGCAGCGCTCGACGAAGCCCTTCCTGCAATCCGGCAGGCGCAGCATGGCGTTGTCGAAGCGGCCCACCCCGACCCCGACCAGGGGGTGTTCGACGAAGGTCGCCGCCGCCACCTGCAGGCGCTCGATGCGCGCACCGGCCGACGAATCGCTGTCGCCGCGCTCGTAGCGCTGCACGTCGTGATGCAGCTCGGCCAGGCGGGTCTGCTTGGTCAGCGCCGGCACGCTCAGCACCAGCACCGCCGCCAGCGCGGTGCACGCGCCCAGGATCATCAGCCGCGTCGCGCTGTCGCGCCAGCGCAGGCACAGGGCGCTGACCACCAGCAGCAGCAACACGCCCAGCCACACGCCGCGGCTGCCGCTGAGCAGGATGACGATGCCGCCGGCCACCACCGCGGCCACGGCCCACGGCCACTGGCCGCGCGGCCGGCAGAACACCGCCAGCACCATCAGCATCAGCACCACGTCGGCCAGGACGATGGCATTGGTCCAGCCTTCGGCGCGCGGCTGGCCCTGCAGCACCTGCACGCTGGCCAGCACCAGCGCGGCGAGGATGCCGAGCAGCGCGCCCCACCACAGCAGGCGCTGCGGCGGCCGCAGCGCATAGGTCCACAGTGCCGCCCACGGCAGCACCAGGAAGCGGGTCCGGTTGTCGATGTCCTTCAGCGGCTGGCCGAAGTACAGCACCGAACACAGCGACAACCCGATCACCAGCAGCGCCAGGATCCACAGCCAGCGCAGCGACGGTTGCATCGGCGCCACCGCCTGGCGCAACTGCGGCAGTGCCAGCAGGCTGGTCACCAGCAGCAGCAGGCCGAACGGCAGCAGGCCGCTGGGCATGCTGATCACCAGCGCCGGCAGGCACAGCAGCGCGAGCGCCGCGCCGCGCTCGGCCAGGGCCTGGCGGGAGGACGCGGAAACGGCATGGCGTGGCGCGATGGGCTGGGACATCAAGGAGGGAAGGCCGTGGGGGTGGGTGGTCGGCGATGATCCGGGGCGCTTCCCTAACCCGGCCTGACCTGTTCGCGATCGGCGCCGCGGCTGGCCGGAACGGCGGGCGGCGGCGCGTCCCCGAGCAGGTCGGCCACGGCCGCACGCAGACGCTCGCCGAACTCGCGCCGGCGCGCCTCGAAGAACCCGCGCGCGGCCGTGCCCAGCGCGTCGCATTGCATCGGCGACAGCGCCAGCGCCTGCGCCATCGCCCGCTCCAGGCCGGCGGCCTCGATCCGGTAGCGCACGCCGAAGTTGTCCGGACCCTCGCCGACCGGGTCGATCAGCACGCCGCGCTCGGCGCTGACCAGCTCGTTCATCGGCGCGCCGTTGGTGGTGATCACCACCGCACCGACGCTCAGCGCCTCCATGATGTAGTGGCCGAAACCCTCCACCTCGGACGGGCACAGGTGGAAGCGGTGCGCGTTCTGCAGCCGCCGCAGTTCCTGCTGGTCCAGGTAGCCGGTCAGGTAGTCGATGTTCTCGGCCTCGATCGGGTGGGACTTCTTCGCGCTCTGCACCACGGTCAGCCGTGGCCACTCGGGGTGCCGTGCCCAGGTCTGCAGCAGCAGCGCCGTGCCCTTGGCCGAACTGCGCCCGGCCACGTGCAGGCAGGCGCGTTCGCGCGGCACCTCGGGACGGTAGCAATCGTCGCTGCAAAAGCCGATGAAGGCGGTGGGCGCCATCGTGGAAAACCGCTGTTCGGCCTGGCGGGTCTTGCACAGCACCTGCGCGAAGCGCGGCAGGCAGCGCAGCCACTTGTGCCGGAACCACTCGGGATTGGGGATCAGCGCATTGCGCAGGCCGCCGCCGAGGCAACGCGGATACACCCGCTCCAGGAAGATCTGCAGGTCGGCGCGCCCGAACAGCAGGCTGCGCAGGAACAGGCGCAGTTCGCGCAGGCGGTTGGCGATGCGCACGGTGCCGAAGCCCAGCACCTCGACACGATAGCGGCCGGTCTCGCGCAACAGGTCGGCGACCACCTGCAGGTCGCGGCTGAGGCCGCCGCCGTTGTCGCGGCTGATGACCCGGATCAGGCGCGGCGGCACGCGCGCCTCCCGGCCCGCGCGGCACGCGGGTCGCCAGCGGCACCCGCGGTACGCTGCCGCAACGCGCGGCTGCGGCTCATTCGAAGCGGTCCTTGTCCTGCTCGCGCAGGCGGTCGCGGTCGTCCTGGGTGACCACGCAGTGGCCGTGCACGGCGCTGGCCGGGACCAGCCACCAGTCGCGCCGGTTGGACACGCCGGCCAGGATGCTGGCGCTGCGGTCGACGCAGCCCAGCATCGCTGCCTCCTGCACCAGCAGCCAGCGCCGCTGCGGCGCCTGCGCCTGCCAGGCGATGCCGCGGCGCAGTTGCTCGTCCCAGGGCACCACGAAGCCGAAGGTCGTCGCCGGGCGGTCGGCCATCAACAGGTTCTGTTCCTTCCAGGCGACCAGGCCGAGTTCGGCATCCGGGCCGATGCGGCGCCCGACCGACTCCATCACCCCGCGCGCGGAGCTGGACAGGTTGATCAGCGGGTACACCAGCAAGCCGGCCATCGCCCAGACCATGGTCAGGGTCGAGACCGTCGCCAGTTCCGGGCGGCGCCGTGCGAAGGCGGCCAGGCTGGCCACGCCCCACAGGCCGATCGCCAGCAGGATCCAGGCCAGCACCTGCACCGTGGCCAGGTCGATGCCGCGGTCTTCCATCATCTTCGCGCGGAAGCCGTGTCCCAGCAGGATCGCCGCGCCGACGCCGCCCAACGCCAGCGCCAGCAGCGCGGTGAACGCCAGCAGCAGGCGCTTGACCCCGGGCTTGCGCAACAGCCCGGGGATCAGCGGCCCCATCGCCAGGCACAGCATCGGCAGCGCCGGCAGGATGTAGACGTCGCGCTTGCCGGTCGGGATCGAGAAGAACAGCACCACCAGCGCCCACCAGGCCAGCGGCAGCAGGTAGCGCGCGTCGCGCCGGCGCAGGCGCCGCGCCCAGGCGGGGATCGCCCACGGCAGCGCCAGCAGCACCGGCAGCCACATGCTCGGCATCACCCCGAAGAAGTACAGCGGCCCGTGCGCGTGGTCCCAGGACTTGGCGTAGCGCCCGGCGGTCTGCCGGAACAGGATGTCGTTGAGGTAGGCGCGGTACTCGGGCGCATTGCTCGACAGCGCGGTGGTCACCATCGGCACCAGCCAGATCGACACCGCCGCCAGGAACGCCAGCGGCCCCAGCCAGAAGCGCGGATCGCGCAGGCCGACCCGGACCCCGCGCCAGTGCGCCAGCGACGCCGCCGCGGCCGGCAGCAGCATCAGCAGCGCCAGCACGCCCACGCCCTTGGTGATGGTACCCAGGCCCGCGGCGAACCAGCCCAGCGCCCACAAACGCCAGTCCGGCCCGCGCAACAGGTGGCGCAGCAGCGCGTAGTTGGCCAGGGTGATGAAGAACACCACCAGCGGATCGATCTGTGCCTTCTTCGCCTGGTAGGTGAAGTGGAAGGCGAACAGCAGCGCGTAGGCCGCGTACATGCCGACGCGGCGCGTCCACAGGCGCCGGCCGAGATCGTAGACGCAGGCCAGCGTGCCCAGCCCGGCCAGCAGCGACGGCAGCAGGAACGCCACCCGCCAGTTGCCGAACAGCGTGTAGAAGCTGGCCTGCAGCCACATCAGCATCGGCGGCTTGTCCGAGTACAGCTCGGTGCCGCGGTGCGGGAACAGCCAGTTGCCGCTCTCCACCATCTGCTTGGCGACCAGCGCGAAGCGCGGCTCGTCGGCCGGATGCGGATCGCGCAGGCCCAGGCCGGCGCCGAGCACCAGCACCGCCAGGACAGCCAACAACCAGAACTCTCGGGACGCGCGGGTCTTCAGCATGGGACGCGATGATACCGGGGCCGGTTCACGCCGTCTTGCGGAACCGTGCGTAGTAGAAGCCGTCGCAGTCCTGTTCGCCGGGGAAGCGCTGGCGCCCGCCACCGGAGGCATGCCCGCAGGCCGCGCCCGGATCCTCCAGTGCCGCGCCTTGCTGCCGCGCCAGCAAGGCCTGCACCTGCCGCGCGTTCTCGTCCTGCAGCAATGAGCAGGTGGCGTAGACCAACACCCCGCCCGGCCGCAGCACCTGCCAGGCGGCGTCGAGCAGGCGCGCCTGCAGCGCCTGCAGCGCGATCACGTCCTCGCGCCGGCGATGCAGCAGCACGTCCGGCTGGCGGCGCACGATGCCGGTCGCCGAACACGGCGCGTCGAGCAGCACCGCGTCGAACGGCTCGCCGTCCCACCAGTCCTGCGGCTGCGCGGCGTCGGCAACCTGCAATTGCGCCTGCGCACCGGCGCCGGTGCGCGCAAAGGTCTCGCCGACCCGCGCCAGCCGCCGCGCATCCACGTCCAGTGCGGTCAGGCGCAGACTGGGATCGCGTTCAAGCAGGTGCGCGGACTTGCCGCCCGGTGCCGCGCAGGCGTCGAGCACGCGCGCACCCGGCGCCGGCGCCAGCACGTCGGCGACCCGCTGCGCCGCGCCGTCCTGCACCGACACGCGCCCGTCGGCGAAGCCCGGCAAGCCACCCACCGCCATCGGCGTTTCCAGGCGGATCGCATCGGCCAGCAGCGGCGACGCCTGCGCGGCGATGCCGGCCGCGGCCAGTTCCTGCAGGTAGGCGTCGCGGGTGCCGCGTTGGCGGTTGACCCGCAGCCACAGCGGCGCCGGCTGCTGGCTGGCGGCGAAGATCGCCTCGGCCTGCTGCGGCCAGTCGACGCGCAGCGCATCGCGCAGCCACAGCGGCCAGCCCGCGTCGGCAGCCACCGCCGGCAGCCCGTCGCGCAGCGCGCGCCGCAGCAATGCGTTGACCAACCCGGCCTGGCGCGGCCGATCCAGCGCGCGCGTCGCTTCGACGGTTGCCGACAGCGCCGCGTGCGGCGCCAGGCCCAGCGCATCGAGCTGGGCGAAGCCGGCCAGCAGCAGGCCGCGCAGTTCGGCGTCGCGCTGCGGCAACTGCTTCTGCAACCACATCCGCAGCGCCGCCTCGTAGGCCGGGCGGCGGCGCAGCACGGCGAAGCAGATCGCCTCCACCAGCGCGCGGTCGCGCGGATCCGGCAATGTCGGCAGCGCGGTGGCCAGTTCGGCCTTGAGCGAGCGGCCGCGGTCGATCACCGCCGTCAGCACGCGGGCGGCGAGCACCCGCGGGGCCACGCCCGGCGGCCACGCGGCGGCAGGCGTCGCGGTCATCGGCGCGCGCTCCAGGACGTGTCATCTGTTCGCGCGCATGCCGCGCTGCGGTGGCGCGTGCGGATGGCGCGCCCATGCCTCAGCGAGGACGCGCGCACGGCCGCGCCTGCCAGGCCCAACGCGGCGTACGCAGGCATGCCCGGCGCCTTAGGCCAGGACCGGCAGGTCGCGCCGCGCATTGAGGTAGTCGGCGGCGGTGATCGCCTTGCCGCCCTCGCGCTGCAGCACGCGCAGGCGCAGCGCGCCCTGGCCGCAGGCGATGTCGATGCCCTGCTTGGACGCGGTCAGCACCGTGCCCGGCGGCTGCCCGTGGGCCAGATCCAGCGCGATCGCACCGCGCACCCGCACCCGCTCGCCGGCCAGCATCGCCTCGGCGACCGGCCACGGATCGAAGGCACGCACCTGCCGCGCCAGCTGCGCCGCCGGCTGCTGCCAGTCCAGCCGCGCCTGCGCCTTGTCCAGCTTGTGCGCATAGGTGACGCCGGCCTCTGGCTGCGGCTGCGCCACCGGACGCAGGCCGGCACGCAGCAGGCCCAGACCGTCGGCCAGCACCTGCGCGCCGAGCGCGGCCAGGCGATCGTGCAACTGCCCGCCGGTCTCGTCGGCGCCGATCGGCGTGCGCTGCGACAGCAGCACCGGGCCGGTGTCCAGCCCCGCCTCCATCTGCATCAGGCACACCCCGGTCTCGCTGTCGCCGGCCTCGATCGCGCGCTGGATCGGCGCGGCGCCGCGCCAGCGCGGCAGCAGCGAGGCGTGCACGTTCCAGCAGCCATGGGTCGGGATCGCCAGCACCGCCTTGGGCAGGATCAGCCCGTAGGCCACCACCACGATCAGGTCCGGCTGCAGCGCGCGCAGCGCCTGCAGCGTCTCCGGCGAGCGCAGCGTCTGCGGCTGCAGCACCGGGATGCCGCGCGCCACCGCCTCCAGCTTGACCGGCGACGGGGTCAGCCCGCGGCCACGCCCGGCCGGGCGGTCCGGCTGGGTGTAGACCGCGACCACTTCATGGCGTTGCGCAGCCGCGCGCAACGACGGCACGGCGAAGTCCGGCGTACCGGCGAAGACGATTTTCATTGGGCGGGATTCGGGATTGGGGATTGGGGATTCGCAAAGGCGGGAGTTCGGCGACCGGATGGGAATCCGATACGCGCTTGCGAATCCCCAATCCCGACTGCCGAATCCCGGCCGTCAGGCCACGTGCTTGCGCGCCTTGGCCAGCTTCTTGCGCACCATTTCGCGCTTGAGCGGGGACAGGTAGTCGACGAACAGCTTGCCGTCGAGGTGGTCCATCTCGTGCTGCACGCACACCGCCAGCAGGCCGTCGGTGCTCAGTTCCTGCGGCTGGCCCTGGCGGTCCAGGTAGCGCACGGTGATGGCGTCGGCGCGGGTCACGTCGGCGTAGATGCCGGGGACCGAGAGACAGCCCTCCTGGTACACCTGTTCGCCGTCGCGCTGCACGATCTGCGGGTTGATGAACACCTGCGGGGCGTTCTTCTCCTCGCTGACGTCGATGACCATGAAGCGCTTGTGCACGTCCACCTGGCTGGCGGCCAGGCCGATGCCGGGCGCGTCGTACATGGTCTCGAACATGTCGTCGAGCAGGCGCTGGAAGGGCGCGGAGGTGACCTCGGCGGCATCGACCGGCACCGCCTTGGTGCGCAGGCGCGGGTCGGGGAATTCGAGAATGGGGAGCAGGGCCATAGCGGTACCCAAGATGGGGGCGCCGGACGATTCGGCAAGACCTGCGGATTCTACCCGTTTCTGCGCCCGGCGCTTGCGCCCGCACCAGGGTTCTGCACTATAGTGCGCCAACCTGTTGGGGAATCAGGCTCCGCGCTCATGTTCAATCGACTCCGCACGGTCGTCGCCGTGGCGATGCTCACCGTGGCGACCTATGCTGCTTCCGCCAGCATGGCCGCCGAACACCCCGACACCTACGTGGTGCGCAAGGGCGACACCCTGTGGGACATCGCCGGGCGTTTCCTCGGCAAGCCCTGGCTGTGGCCGGAGATCTGGCAGGCCAATCCGCAGGTGCACAACCCGCACCTGATCTATCCCGGCGACGTGCTCAGCCTGGCCTACCTGGACCGGGTGGCGCATGCCGAGGTCAAGCCGGGCCCACGCCAGGACGCGCCGATCGACGCGATCCCGCTGGCGCAGGTGGAGCCGTTCCTGAAGAACCTGCGCGTGGTCGACCGCATCGACAACCTGCCCTACGTGGTCGGCACCGAAGACAACCGCCTGCGCGCCACCGACGGGCAACTGGTCTACGCGGTCGGCCTCGGCCAGGCCCAGGCCGGGCAGCGCTACGCCGTGGTCCGCACGACCGTGCGCTACCTGCTGCCCAAGCTCAGCGACGACCTCAACGCCGAAGGCCGCAGCATTCCCGGCAGCGGCAACCTGTGGCAGACCTTCGTGCCGCCGGACAAGCGCCGCGAGACCCTCGGCTACGAACTGGCCCAGGTCAACATCGGCACCGTTGCGCGGGTGTCCGCCGATGGCCGCCAGGCCACCGCCCTGCTGCTGCAGGACAACGCCCGCGAAGTGCGCGCCGGCGACCGCCTGATCCCGGTCGAGGCGCAGCCCTACGACCTGCAGTTCGTGCCGCATCCGCCGTCCGAGCAGGCGCTGGCCGCCGGCCTGCGGGTGCTGGCGGTGGCCGACGCGTTCAGCGCGGCCGGCCCGCGCGACGTGATCGCCATTTCCGGCGGCCGCCGCGAAGGCATCGACAACGGCACCGTGGTGTCGCTGTGGCGGCATGGCACCCGGGTCAACGACCGCGTGCGCCACCCCAACACCTCGCGCGCCGACGACGGCTTCACCGGCGGCAGCGGCACCACCGTGGCGCTGCCGGACGAGTACGCCGCGCACGCGATGGTGTTCCGCACCTTCGACAAGGTCAGCTACGCGCTGGTGATGGACGGCATCAAGCCGACCCGCATCGGCTACGACGTCAAGCACCCCGACGCACGCTGACCCGCCGCCGGGGCATCCCCCTACAACGATTGCAGACGGCGCCCGAGGGCGCCGTCTGCGTTTGCGGCCTAGCCTGGGCGCATGTCCCCGCCTGTCACCCCTCCCATCGACGCCCCCGCCGACCCAGCCCTGCTGGTCCTGTCGCTGGCCGGCGGCGCCAGCGCCCCGCGCCGGCAGCTGCTGGAGCAGCAGGGCAGCCCGGCCGCGGCGCTGGCTGCAGGTCCCGCCGGCTGGCATGCGGCCGGCCTGGACGCGGCGCAGATCGCCGCGCTGCAGCGGCCCGACCGCGCCGCGCTGGATACCGCCGAACGCTGGCTGGCACAGCCAGGCCGGCACCTGCTCGGCTGCCACGATGCCGACTACCCCGCCCTGCTGCGACGCACGCCCAACCCGCCCCTGGCGCTGTATGTGGACGGCGACCCGACGGCGCTGTGGCACCCGGCCGTGGCGGTGGTCGGCAGTCGCGCGCCCAGCGCCGGCGGCCGCGACAACGCCTACGGCTTCGCCCTGGCCCTGGCCGCCGCCGGCTTCGCGGTCACCAGCGGCATGGCCAGCGGCGTCGATGCCGCCGCGCACCGGGCCGCGCTGTCGCGCGCGGACGGGCTGACCGTGGCGGTGGTCGGCACCGGCCCGGACCTGGCCTATCCGCGCCAGCACGCTGCCCTGCGCAGCCAGATCGCCGCACGCGGCGCGGTGGTCAGCGAGCATCCGCCCGGCACGCCGGCGCGGGCGGGCCACTTCCCGGCGCGCAACCGGATCATCGCCGGGCTGAGCCTGGCGACCCTGGTGATCGAGGCGGCCACCCGCTCCGGCGCGCTGATCACCGCGCGGCTGGCCGCCGAGGCCGGGCGCGAGGTGTTCGCACTGCCCGGCTCGATCCACAACCCGCTGGCGCGCGGCTGCCATCGGCTGATCCGCGACGGCGCCGGGCTGGTGGAGAGCGCCGAGGAGGTGTTGGCCGGCGTCGCGCCGCTGGCCGCCGAACTCGCCGATGCCTTGCGCGGACGCCTGAACGCCCCCACACAGGGAACCAGCACCGCGCGCGGCGCCACGCCGGTCTTCCCCCATCCCGACTACCAGCGCTTGTGGCAGGCGCTGGGCCACGACCCCATCTGTATGGATTCAGTCATCGCACGCAGCGGATTGACGGCCGCAGCGGCGTCCTCCATGCTGCTGGCCATGGAACTGGATGGCTACGTGGCGGTCGAACGCGGTCGTTACACCCGCAAACCCTAGTTTCTTCACCTCCACAGCGTCTCGCGACGCAGGCCGAGGGGCAATGAAAGAGAGCATTCTGGATGTCCTGCTGTACCTGTTCGAACACTATTTCAGCGAAGACGCGGACCCGGTCCGCGATCGCGACTCCCTCCAGAATGGCCTGATCCAGGCCGGCTTCAGCCCCACCGAGATCAGCAAGGCGTTCGACTGGCTCGACGCCCTGGCCGACCAGCGCCCGGCCGTGGCGCAGCCGCGCATCGATGGCCCGATCCGCATCTACCACGGTCCGGAACTGGACAAGCTCGACGTGGAATGCCGCGGCTTCCTGCTGTTCCTGGAACAGCACGGCATTCTCGACAGCGACCAGCGCGAGCTGGTGCTGGACCGGGCCATGGCCCTGGACCAGGACGAGCTGGACCTGGACGACCTGAAATGGGTGGTGCTGATGGTGCTGTTCAACCAGCCCGGTGCCGAGGCGGCGTACGCGTGGATGGAAACGCAGATGTTCGTCGACGAGCCGGAGCCGGTCCACTGAGCCGCTGACGGTCGCGCACGGATGCACGAAGACACTTCCTCCCCCACGCTCTGGTACTACGTCGACGCCGCACGCGAGCGGCACGGCCCGTTGCCGGCGTCGGCCCTGCTGGAACGCCTGCACGACGGCCGCCTGCAGCGCGAGACCCTGGTCTGGCGCGAGGGCCTGTCGGAGTGGCGGCCACTGCACACGCTCGCCGCCGAGCTGGGCCTGCCCGACGCGCCCACCCCGCCGCCGTTGCCGCCACCGCCGCATGCCACCGCCACCGCCACCGCAGGTCCCGCTGCCGCGCCACGCAGCGGCCTGTCCGGCTGCGCGATCATGGCCATCATCGGCGCCGTCGGCGGCGTGATGCTGGTGGCGTTCCTGGGCATCGCGGCCGCGATCGCCCTGCCCGCCTACCAGGACTATCTGGCACGTGCGAAGGTCGCGCAGGCGCTCGGCACGCTGGCGCCGCTGAAAGACCAGGTCGCCGCCTTCGCCGCGCAGGAGCACCGTTGCGCGGTCAACGGCGACACCGGCTTCGGTACCCCGCAAAGCTATGCCGGCGACGCCATCGCGCAGGTGCGGGTCGGCCGCTTCGACAATGGCCACTGCGGCCTGGAAGCCACGCTGCGCCTGCCCGACCAAAAGCGCCTGGATGGCAAAGCGCTGTGGCTGGACTACGATGAGCGCACGTCCGCCTGGAACTGCAGTTCCGACCTGGACGATCGCGTCCTGCCGGTCCACTGCCGCGGCGGCTGACCGGCGCACCGTTTTCGACTGCAACTCCCGGGGAACAGAATGACTGAGTGGTACTACGCCGATGCGGCGCAGCAGCGCCATGGCCCGCTGGCGGCCGCCGACCTGCAACAGCGCTTCCAGCGCGGCGAGATCGGGCTGTCCACCCTGGTCTGGCGCGAGGGCCTGAACGAATGGCGCACCCTGGCCGAGTTCGTCGACGAGCTCGGCCTGGCCCAGGCGCCACCTCCGGCTCCCGCGCTGGCACCGACGGAGATGGACGGAGAAGTGCCGCCCCCCGCTCCGACCCCGGCCGTGCCCGACGCCTGGGCCGCGCCCGCGCCCCCCGCAGTCGCGTCGCCCTACGCGGCCCCCAGCGCCGTGCTCGACGGCGGTACGCGGGTGGTCGGCGGCGGCGAGGTGGTGCAGGCCGGTTTCTGGAAGCGCGTGGCCGCCTACCTGATCGATGCGTTCCTGGTCGGCATGGTCGCCAACGTGATCCAGTTCGTGGTGCTGCTCGGTTTCATGGGGGTCAGTGGCGTCGGCAACCAGCCCAACTTCACCTCCGCCGCCGGCATCGTCATGCTGCTGCTGATGTACCTGATGCCGATCGCGATCTCGGCGCTGTACTACGGCCTGTTCCACGCCTCCACCAAGCAGGCCACGCTGGGCAAGATGGCGGTCGGCATCAAGGTGGTGCGCACCGATGGCAGCCGCATCACCGTGGCCCGCGGCGTGGGCCGCTACTTCGGCTTCATGCTGAGCAGCCTGACCCTGGGCATCGGCCTGCTGATGGCGGCCTTCACCGAGCGCAAGCAGGCCCTGCACGACATGCTCTGCGACACCCTGGTGGTGGACAAGTGGGCCTACACCGACCATCCGGAATGGCAGCAGCGCAAGCTCGGCACCGTCACCGTGGTGATCCTGTCGCTGTTCGGCCTGCTGATGGCGGGCGTGGTGCTGCTGGTGGCGCTGGCGATCGGCATGGCCGCCAAGGGCGGCTGGCACTGAGTCCGGCAGGCTCCGGAGCCGTGTTGCCACCTGCCCGGCGGCCCGGCCGACCGGCGCCGGCTTGACAGCGGGCGCCGGACATGCCCACTAATAAATAAGCGCCGTAGCTGAACGCCCGGGGGTTCCGTCCCGGGCGTCGGCTTCTCTGCGAGACCGCAACGCTTCACTAACCGGAGCAATTGCGCCACCCTACCGCCCCCAGGGCGTCCGCCCACGCCCATCGAAGCCCGACCCGCCATGTCCAAGCACCTGCTCATCGTCGAATCGCCCGCCAAGGCCAAGACGATCAACAAATACCTCGGCAAGGATTTCCACGTCCTGGCCTCGTATGGGCACGTGCGTGACCTGATCCCGAAGGAAGGCGCGGTGGATCCGGACGACGGCTTCGCGATGCGCTACGCGCTGATCGACAAGAACGAGAAGCACGTGGAGGCCATCGCCAAGGCGGCCAAGGCGGCCGAAGACATCTACCTGGCGACCGACCCGGACCGCGAGGGCGAGGCGATCAGCTGGCACATCGCCGAGATCCTGCAGGAGCGCGGTCTGCTCAAGGGCAAGCCGCTGCACCGGGTGGTGTTCACCGAGATCACCCCGCGCGCGATCAAGGAAGCGATGGCGCAGCCGCGGCAGATCGCCGGCGACCTGGTCGATGCGCAGCAGGCGCGCCGCGCGCTGGACTACCTGGTCGGCTTCAACCTGTCGCCGGTGCTGTGGCGCAAGGTGCAGCGCGGCCTGTCCGCCGGCCGCGTGCAGTCGCCGGCGCTGCGCATGATCGTCGAGCGCGAGGAGGAGATCGAGGCCTTCGTCGCACGCGAGTACTGGTCCATCGCCGCCGACTGCGCGCATCCCTCGCAGCACTTCAACGCCAAGCTGATCAAGCTCGACGGGCAGAAGTTCGAGCAGTTCACCATCACCGACGGCGATACCGCCGAGGCCGCACGCCTGCGCATCCAGCAGGCCGCGCAGGGCGCATTGCACGTCACCGACGTCGCCAGCAAGGAGCGCAAGCGCCGCCCGGCGCCGCCGTTCACCACCTCCACCCTGCAGCAGGAAGCCTCGCGCAAACTCGGCTTCACCACCCGCAAGACCATGCAGGTGGCGCAGAAGCTGTACGAAGGCGTGGCGATCGGCGACGAGGGCACGGTCGGCCTGATCTCGTACATGCGTACCGACTCGGTCAACCTGTCGCAGGACGCGCTGGCCGAGATCCGCGACGTGATCGCGCGCGACTACGGCATCGCCTCGCTGCCGGACCAGCCCAACACCTACCAGACCAAGTCCAAGAATGCCCAGGAAGCGCACGAAGCCGTGCGTCCGACCTCGGCGCTGCGCACCCCGGCCCAGGTCGCCCGCTTCCTCACCGACGACGAGCGCAAGCTGTACGAGCTGATCTGGAAGCGCGCGGTGGCCTGCCAGATGATCCCGGCGACGCTCAACACCGTGAGCGTGGACCTGTCGGCCGGCAGTGAGCACGTGTTCCGCGCCAGCGGCACCACCGTGGTGGTGCCCGGCTTCCTGGCCGTGTACGAGGAAGGCAAGGACAACAAGAGCGCCGAGGACGAGGACGAAGGCCGCAAGCTGCCGGCGATGAAGCCCGGCGATCGCGTGCCGCTGGAACGCATCCTGGCCGAGCAGCACTTCACCCAGCCGCCGCCGCGCTACACCGAAGCGGCGCTGGTGAAGGCGCTGGAAGAGTACGGCATCGGCCGCCCCTCGACCTACGCCTCGATCATCCAGACCCTGCTGTTCCGCAAGTACGTGGAGATGGAAGGCCGCAGCTTCCGCCCGTCCGACGTCGGCCGTGCGGTGTCCAAGTTCCTGTCCAGCCATTTCACCCAGTACGTGGACTACGACTTCACCGCCAAGCTCGAGGACGAGCTCGACGCGGTCTCGCGCGGCGAGGAGGAGTGGATCCCGCTGATGTCGCGCTTCTGGGAACCGTTCAAGGAACTGGTCGAGGACAAGAAGGAATCGGTCGACCGTGCCGAAGCCAGCGGTGCGCGCGAGCTCGGCACCGATCCCAAGACCGGCAAGCCGGTGAGCGTGCGCCTGGGCCGCTTCGGGCCGTACGCGGCGATCGGCAGCACCGCCGAGGACGCCGAGGACAAGCCCAAGTTCGCCTCGCTGCGTCCCGGCCAGAGCATGCACACCATCACCCTGGAGGAGGCGCTGGAGCTGTTCCTGATGCCGCGCAGCCTCGGCCAGGACAAGGGCGAGGAAGTCAGCGTCGGCATCGGCCGCTTCGGCCCGTTCGCCAAGCGCGGCAGCGTGTACGCCTCGCTGAAGAAGGAAGACGATCCCTACACCATCGATCTGGCCCGTGCGGTGTTCCTGATCGAGGAGAAGGAAGAGATCGCGCGCAACCGCATCATCAAGGAATTCCCCGGCAGCGACATCCAGGTGCTCAACGGCCGCTTCGGCCCGTACATCAGCGACGGCAAGCTCAACGGCAAGATCCCCAAGGATCGCGAGCCGGCCACGCTGAGCCTGGACGAAGTGCAGAAGCTGCTGGAGGAAACCGGCAAGCCGGTGCGCAAGGGCTTCGGCGCCAAGAAGGCCGCGGCCAAGAAGGAAGCCGCGCCGAAGAAGAGCGCGGCGAAGAAGGCCGCGGCCGACGCTCCGGCCAAGCCGGCGGCGAAGAAGGCGGTCAAGAAGGCCGCGAAGAAGACCGCCAAGAAAGCGGTGAAGAAGGCGGCGAAGAAGACCGTGGCCAAGGGCGGCTGAGCCGCCCTTGCCGGGCTGCCGCGGTCGCGGCGGCGCTTACTGGGGTGCCGCGACGGAGCACCAGCGCCGGGCGCGCGCGCCAGTAACCCGCGAACCGCCGCCGCAGCTCGCCGCATCGCACCTGCGCCATCGCCGGACGCGATCTTGCTGGCGCACATCCGGCGCGACAGCGCGCCCACGCACGCCCCGCCGCTGCACAGCGGCGCTTGCCTGCCCCGGTTGCAGGACCGACCGCGACGCATCGCCCGGCCCGGCGCGCCCTGCGCCGACAGGCCCTGCCCCGCGCCGACCCTCATTGTCCTTAGACGAGGACGTGCCGCATGATGCGCGCATGACCGACCTGTCGCTGAGCCATGCCGTCGCCGTCCTGCGCCAGGGCGGCGTGATCGCCTATCCCACCGAAGCCGTGTGGGGCCTGGGCTGCGATCCGCACGACGAGACCGCCGTGACCCGCCTGCTGCGGATCAAGCAGCGGCCGGTGGACAAGGGCCTGATCGTGGTCGCCGCCGAACTGGATCCGTTGCGCCCGCTGCTCGACCTGTCGGCGCTGCCGGCGGACCGGCTGGCCGCGGTGCTGGCCAGTTGGCCGGGACCGCACACCTGGATCCTGCCCGCCTCCGCGCATGCGCCGCCGTGGGTGACCGGCGCGCACCAGGGCATCGCGGTGCGGATCAGCGCCCATCCCCTGGTCGCCGCCCTGTGCCGGGCCTGGGGCGGCGCCTTGGTGTCGACCAGCGCCAACCGCGGTGGCGAGCCGCCGGCGCGGCAGCGCAGCGAACTGGATCCGCTGGTGCTGAACGACCTCGACGGCCTGCTCGACGGCGACACCGGCGGCCTGGCCCAACCCACCCCGATCCGCGACGCCGCCAGCGGCGAGATCCTGCGCTCCTGAGGCCCTGGCTTCCACGGCACGCCTTGCCTCCGTTGCAGTAACGCCTGGCGCAATGGCGATGGAGCCACGTGGGCGCTTCGCGCACCGCACCCTCACCCCCAACCCCTCTCCCGGTGCGAGAGGGGCTTGCACGCTTCCCTTCTCCCCTCGGGACCATGGCCCCCTTTTCGGGGGAAGGTGCCCCGCAGGGGCGGATGAGGGTACGGGCGCAGCTCGCATCGCCAGATCGACGAGGGCGCTTCGCGCGCCGCACCCTCCCCCCAACCCTCTCCCGGTGGGAGAGGGGCTTGCACGCTCCCCTTCTCCTCTCGGGACCACGGCCCCCTTTTCCGGGAAGGTGCCCCGGAGGCGGATGAGGGTCGGGCGCAGTTCGCATTGCCGGAGCAACGCGCCCGCACTGCACGAGCGCGCTCTGGCCGAGGCCGGCAACGCCGCGCAACCGCTGCGAGATGCGGCAGGAAGCGCGCCGCTGACCCGCGGCCCGCCGATGCGCTACGAGACCCTGCTGCGCACCCGCGCCCATCGCGTCCTGAATCCCCGCATGCACGCCCTTTCCCTGGCCGGCCAAGGCGCGCAAGATGCGCGCATGCGCCGCCTTCTCCGCCCCTTGCTGCTGCTGAGCCTGTCGCCCTGGATCAACGCCGGCTGGGCGCAACAGACGCAAACGGTCAGCAGCGACGGCGGCAACGCGTCGGTACGCATCTACCGCTGCATCTCCGCCTCCGGTGCGGTCAGCCTGCAGAACGCGCCTTGCGAGAACGCGCGCCGGCAGCAGGTGCTGGACATGCAGCGCCCACGCGATCCGCCGCCGCGGCCGACCACCACCATCAGCACCGATCCGGCGCGCGGCGAGGCCTCCCCGGCGCCGCTGCCGCAGCGCGAACTGCGCATCGTCACCGTGCAGCCGGCGCAGCCGATGTACGAGTGCGTGACCCCGGAAGGCACGCGCTACACCAGCGACGACAACGCCGGCAATCCGCGCTGGGTGCCGCTGTGGGCCTATGGCTATGCCGAGGGCCCGTACGCGCGGCCGTCCGGGCGCGGCCCCGATGGCCGCTCGCCCGGCCGTCCATACCCGCCAGGGCCACCGCCGCCGGGAGTGGCCGCCGGTGCCGGGGTGATCGTGCCGGCCGGCAGCACCCTGATCCGCGATACCTGCACGGCGCTGCCCGAGCAGGAGGTCTGCGCGCGCCTGAGCGACCGCCGCTGGGAGTTGATCCGTCGCTACAACAGCGCCCTGCAGAGCGAGCGCCGTGCGCTGGAAACCGAACAGCGCGGCATCGATGCACGCCTGGCGCGCGACTGCGGCGGCACCTGATGCGCCGTGCGCTCTGCCTGGCCGCGTGGCTGGCCTGCGCCGGCGCGGCGAGCGCCGAACCGGTGGTGTTCTATCGCTGTACCGATGCGCAGGACAACCTGACCATCCAGAACATGCCCTGCCCCAAGGGCATGCGCCAGCAGAAGAAGATCATGCAGGGCGTGAGCAGCGCCGCACTGCCGACCACGCTCGGAGCCGAGCCCGTTCCATCGTCGCCCCCTGCAAGCACCCCGACCGCCGCCACGCCTGCAGACGCGGCGGCCCCGGTCGACACCACGGCTGCTGCAGCTCCACCGCCACCGCCAAAGCTGCCGCCCCCGCCGCTGTACACCTGCACCACCCGCGAGCAGGCGTCCTACATCGGTGAGGTCGCCGAACCGCCGCCGCGTTGCGTGCCGCTGCACACGACGGACCTGGACGGTGGACCCAACCAGGCCGGCGGCAGCGCCTGCGAGGTGCTGCGCGACCAGTGCCAGCCGCTGCCCGCCGAGCAGTTGTGCGATACCTGGAAGAACTACGTGGCCGAAGCCGAAACGCACTGGCGCTTCGCCGTGCCCGAGCATGCGGAGGCGCTGCATGCGGAGTTCGAACGCCGCCAGCACCTGCTCGAGGCCAGCAACTGCAGCGCATCGGAGCGGCCCGCGCCATGACCCACCGTGGTCGCGCGTCGTGGTGCGCCTGTCGTCGTAGGAGCGGCTTCAGCCGCGACCGGCGTCACCGAGGCCAGCAACTGCAGCGCACCGGAGCGGCCTGCGCCGTGACCCATCGTGCTCGTGCGTGGTGGCGCACCTATTGTGGTAGGAGCGGCTTCAGTCGCGACCGGCGTCACCGAGGCCAGCAACTGCGGCGCACCGGAGCGGCCTGCGCCGTGACCCATCGCGCTCGCGCGTAGTGGTGCGCCTGTCGTCGTAGGAGCGGCTTCAGCCGCGACCGGGCTTTCCCGGTAACGCCCGGTCGCGGCTGAAGCCGCTCCTACGGAATCCGCTGCACGCAGTTGCCTCGCTTGCACCACAGCCTGCAGCGCTAAAAACCCGTCGCGCAAAACCGCGGTCCACCGCGATGCATTCGGCGGTGATGTAGCAGGCGCAATCACAGGAACCAAACCGCAGCCGCCACTTCCTGGCACTCACCGCCGCAACCGTTCTACCACGACGAGCGCGCGCCCTTGTGGGAGGGACTTCAGTCCCGACGCCGTACCGCCCGGGACGCACCGCACTGCGCCTTCGGCTCGCCCTAAGCGAAAGCCGCCTCATGCAGCCGCAGAACCGTCAAAACCCGTAGCGCAGAAACCCCCCATCCACCGCGATGCATTCGCCAGTGATGTAGCTGGCCGCCGGCAGGCACAGGAACCCGACCGCCGCCGCCACTTCCTCCGGTTCGCCGATGCGGCGCATCGGCGTGCGCTCGATCACCTGCTCGTAGTAGTCCGGGTCCGACAGCGGGCCTGACGTGCGGCGGGTGCGGATGTACCACGGCGCCACCGCATTGACCCGGATGCCGTCCTCGGCCCATTCGGCGGCGAGGTTGCGGGTGAGCTGGTGCAGCGCCGCCTTGGTCATGCCGTAGGGCGCGCCGCTGCGCACGTGGGTCAGCCCGGACACGCTGCCGACGTTGACGATCGCCGAGGCCGCGTGCTGCGCCAGCAGCGGATGCGCGTAGCGCGACAGTTCGAACGCGGAGAACAGGTTGGTCTCGAAGATGCCGCGCCATTCGTCCTCGGTGTAGTCCACCGCGGCCTTGCTGACGTTGCCGCCGGCGTTGTTGATCAGCAGGTGCAGGCCGTCGGCATGGTCCTCGACCCAATCCAGGATCTCGCGGCGGTCCTCGTCGTCGGCGACGTCGGCGGCCAGTGCCAGGATCTCGCGCTCGGGAAAGGCGTCGCGCAGTTCGTCGCGCGCGGTCTCGAGTGCATCGAGGTCGCGCGCCACCAGCAGCAGGTCGGCGCCGAACCCGAGCAGTTCGCGTGCGATCGCCAGGCCGATACCGGCGCTGGCGCCGGTGATCAGCGCGGTCTGTCCGTCCAGCCGCCAACGGTGCTGCATGCGCGTGCCTGTCTGCTCACGTGAGAGGCGTAGGATGATACCTCCACCCTTGAGGAGGTCGCCGCCATGTCCGCACCACTGCGCAGGACGACGTTGGCATTGCCGTTGCTCGCACTGCTGGCCGCATGCAGGCCGGCGCCGCCGCAACCGCCCGATGCGCCGCCGCCGCCGAAGGCCAGCGCGTTGCGCGCCGCCATCGCCCAGCCGCTGGACCGCGCCAAGCAGACCCAGACCACGCTGGACCGCGCCGCGGCCACGCAGAACGCCGCGCTCGACGCCGCCACCGCGCAATGAACAACGCCGGCCACGGGGGCCGGCGTTGCAGGCACATGCGGCGCGCCGGCACGGGCGCGCCGCCACCGGCTCAGGGCCGGCTCACAGACCGCAGAAGCAGTAGGCCAGCGCCTTCACCGGTGCGCCCGGGCGGGTGTCGGCCGCGTCCTTGACGAAGCGCAGCTGGGTGTCCAGCTCCGGCAGGCTGCGCGCCAGCAGGGCATGGCCCAGCGCCGAGTCGCTCAGCATCCACACGCCCAGACGGCTGCCGGCGAACCCGCTGACGAACTGCGCGAACGGCGTGGCCGGCTTCTCGACGTAACGCACCCGGTACTTGTCCGGGCCGCCCAGCTTGGCGCGCGCGGCGGCATCGGCCACCGCATCCTTGAAGCCGCCGAACGCGTCCACCAGCCCGCGCTCCTTGGCCTGCGCACCGCTCCACACGCGGCCGCGCGCCACCTGGTCGATGGCCTCGACCGACTTGCCGCGCGCCTGCGCGACCTTGCCGGTGAAGTCGGCATAGCCCTTGTTGATCACCGACTGGATCAGCTGACCCACCGCCGGATCCATCGGCCGGGTCATGTCGAACGCACCGGCGAAGCGGGTAGTGCCCACGCCGTCGGTGTGCACGCCGATCTTGTCCAGGGTGCGGGTGATGTTGGGGATCATGCCGAAGATGCCGATCGAACCGGTGATGGTCGACGGGTCGGCATAGATGCGATCGGCGTTCATGCTGATCCAGTAGCCGCCGGACGCGGCCAGGTCGCCCATCGACACCACCACCGGCTTGCCGGCGGCCTTCAGCGCCACCACCTCGCGGCGGATCTGCTCGGAGGCGAACACTTCGCCGCCCGGCGAATCCACCCGCAGCACCACCGCCTTCACCGCGTCGTCGTCGCGCGCCTGGCGCAGCAGCGCCGCGGTCGACTCGCCGCCGATGCGGCCGGCCGGCTGTTCGCCGCCGCTGATCTCGCCCGCGGCGACCACCACCGCCACCTGCGGCCGCGAATCCACCGGCGAACGGCGCAGGTCCAACTGCTGCAGGTAGCCGTCCAGGTCGACGTTGCGATAGCCGGTGTCGGCATCGTCGTCGGCGACGCCGCGCTTGGCCAGCAGTTGCTCGACGTCCTCGCGGGTCTTCAGGCCGTCCACCAGTTTCTGCTGCAGGGCGAACTTGGCCAGGTCGCCGCCGGCGGCGGCCACGCCCTCGGGCATGGTGTCGATGCCGGCGTTGATCTGCTCAGGCGCCAGCTTGCGCGCCTTGGCGATGTCGGCCACGTAGCGCTGCCACACGTCGTTCATCCAGAACAGGTCGGCTTCCTTGGACGCCGGCGAGGCCGCGTCGAGCACGTAGGGCTCGGCGGCGGACTTGTACTCGCCGACCTTGAACAGGTGCACGTCCACGCCGAGCTTGTCCTGCAGGCCCTCGCGGAAGTACTGACGGTAGCGGCCCAGGCCTTCCAGGGTCATCGAGCCCATCGGGTCCAGGTAGACCTCGTTGGCCTGCGCGGCCAGCAGGTACTGCCACTGGTTCAGGTTGTCGCTGTAGGCAACGATCTGCTTGCCGGAGCTGCGCAGGTCCTGCAGCGCCTTCTCCACCTCGCGCATCGAGGCGAAGCCGCTGGGCTGCAGCTTGTCCAGGCGCAGTGCAACGCGCTCGATCTTGGGATCGGTCTTGGCCGCCTCGATCGCGCGCACCAGGTCGCGCAACTGGATCTCCTGCGCGCCCTTGTCGTTCATCGCCTTGGCCAGCGCGCGGCTGACCGGGTCGGCACTGAACTGCTCGACCAGCTTGCCTTCCGGCGCGATCAGCAGCGTGGTGCGGTCGCGCAGCGCCTTGCCGCCGTCGCCGCGCGCCATGGCGAACACCATCGCCAGCAGGATCAGCAACAGGAAACCGAAGAACACCAGGTTGAAGATCAACCGGCGGGTGAAGTTCATCACATCCCACAGGCCGACGAAGAAGTTGGCGACGGGGCTGCGACGCACGGGTTGGTTCATGGAAAACTCCGAAGGGAAGGCGTCTTGCGCCTGCGCAGCATACCGGCTGCGTCAGGCCCCGCACATGCGTCTGAAGTCAGGGGGCCGCCGGCGCGGCCAGCAGCCGCGCGCTGCTCCAGCGGAACCGCGCGCCCATCATCACCGCCGCCGCGGTCAGGCCCAGGATCAGGCCGATCCACATGCCCTGCGGCCCCCAGCCCAGCCACAGGCCGAGGCCGGCGCCCAGCGGCATGCCCAGGCCCCAGTAGGAGCACAGGGCCAGCAGCATCGGCACGCGGGTGTCCTTGAGGCCGCGCAGCGCGCCGGCCGACAGCACCTGCACGCCGTCGGGGAATTGGAACGTGGCCGCGTACAGCAGCAGCGTGGAGGCCAGCGCCGCCACCGCCAGGTCGCTGGTGTAGATGCCGACGATGGCGTCGTGGCCGAACAACAGCACCAGCGCCGACAGCGCCTGGGTGCCGAGCACGATCGCATAGCCGGCCCAGGCCGCACCGCGCACGCCCACCGCGTCGCCGGCGCCGGCGGCGCGGCCGACCCGCACCGTGGTCGCCTCGGCCACGCCCATCGGCACCATGAAGCACAGCTGCGCCACGTTGATCGCGATCTGGTGCGCCGCTGCCGGCACCTCGCCGAGCCGCGCGATCAGCAGCGCGGTGACGATGAACAGGCCGCCTTCCATCAGGATGGTCACGCCGATCGGCAGGCCGGTCTTCAGCAGCCCGGCGATCGCGCGCAGGTCCGGCGCCTCGAACTGCGCGAACAGGCGCAGCGGCGCGAAGCGCTTGGACCGCGCCAGGTAGAAGGCGAAGCACAGCGCCTGCGCCCACATCGTGATCGCCGAGGCCATGCCCAGGCCGCCGGCGCCGTGCTCGCGCAGGCCCCATAGACCGAAGGTCAGCGCATAGCCGAGCGGGGCCAGCAGCAGCAGGCCGCCGAAGCCGAGCAGCATGGTGGGCAGCGTCCAGTGCATGCCTTCGCTGAGGTAGCGCATGCAGAAATACAGCACCAGCGCCGGCACGCCCCAACGGATCGCGTGCAGGAAGTCGCGCGCGCCGGGCACGATCTCCGGAGCAATGCCCAGTTGCGGCAGCGCCATCGGCATCACGCTCAGGAACGCGAACATCAGCAGGCCCAGGCCCAGCGACAGCCACAGCGCCTGGCGGAACAGCGGCCCGATCTGCGCCTGGCGCTTGGCGCCGTCGAGCTGCGACACCGAGGCGGTCAGGGCGATCAGGGTGCCGATCGGGATCATCATCGGTAGCCACAGCAGGGCCGTGCCGACCGTCACCGAGGCCAGCGTGCGGGTGCCGTGGTGACCGGCGATCACGTTGTCGACGAAGCTGATCAGGCCGGTGGAGACGTGCCCCAGGACCAGCGGCAGGGCGAGCTGCGCGGTGGTGCGCAGTTCGCGGCCCCGGACCGTGGCCGGGGTGGAAGACGAAAACATTGCAAGACTCTGGCGATCTCGCCACTGCGGCCGCGCAGACAGCGCCGGACACCGGGTGGCGGAGGCCGCGCATTCTACCCGCTGCGGCGGATGGCTGCTGGGAGCCGCGCCCCGGGGCTGGAATCAGGCGCCCGCGAAAGCCAAGCGCCGCGCGCGCATCTCAGCGCGCGGCGCGCTGCTTCAGCCAGGCGCCGCGGCTGTCGGCGCCCTGCGCCAGCAGGTCGCGGCGCAAGGCCGCGCGGTCCTGCGGCGGGGTGCGTTGCGACAGCAGCGCCAGATGTTCGCGCTGGTCCGCCGGCAGGCTGCGCAGCACGCCCAGCAGCGCCTGCCGCTGCGCCGCGGGCACGTAGCCCAGCAGCGGCTGCAGCGCCCAGAACTCGGCGCCCAGTTCCGGGCCGAGCAACCAGCCGTGGCGCTCCAGCGCGTCCATTTCGGCGAACTGCGCATGCAAGCTGTGCTGCTGCTCGATCGGCAGGCCGGCGAAGGCCGTGGCGACCTGGCGCAGGCGCGCCTGCGCCGCCGCCGGCAGCGCATCCCAGGCGGCCTGGCGCGCGCGCAATTGCGCCGGGGTCAGCGCCGGCGGCGTGCTGGCTGCCGCGGGCGCGACAGCCGGGGCCACGGCGGCGGCCGGCGGGTGTTCGGCGGCCTCGGCCAGGTCGGCGGCGCTGGGGGCACTGCGCTCGATCCGCGGCGGCGGCGCACCGGCCGCGTACCACGCATAGAAATCCAGGTCGTAGATCGCCGGCTCGGGCAGCGGCGCCGGCGGGTCGGCCGGCAGCGGCGGCGCGCTGGCAGTATCCGATTCCGGCGGCAGCACTTCCACCTGCACCGGGCCGGTGTCGCCCAGCGCCAGGCCCGCGTCGGTGCCGCCCGTGCCGGTCGCCACGTGCGCGCGGCGCCACGGCAGCCGATCCCAGAACGCCGTACCGACCAGGGCCAGGACCACAACGGCGATCACCGCCCCGGCCAGGCGCGTGCGCAGGGCCGAGCGCGCGCCACGGCGGCGCGGACGTACGGGGGCCGTGTCCGTTGCCGGAGCCGGGGCCGGGGTCGCCGCCGGCGGGGCCGTGCTGCCGGCGATCGCCGCATCGCGCAGTTGCGCCAGGGCCTGCAGCCGTGCCGGCGGCAGGTCGCGCAGGCACTGCTGCGCCGCATCGGCCAGCGCGCGCCAGCCCGCCGCATCCGGCCTGCCCGCGGCATCGCGCGGGCAGGCCCGCGCCAGCGCCTGCTGGTAGTCCTCGGTGGACAACTGCAGCACCTGCGCGGCGAGCGGCTCGTCCAGCCCGGCCACGATACGCAGCAGCAGCGCCAGGCGATCGGCCGGCTGCAGGGTGCGCAGGTGCGCCAGCGGCGCGGGCCAGGCGCCCGCGGCGGCCTCGGCCTGGCGCAGGGTCGGCACCGCGCCGAGCAGCTTCCAGAACCGCAGCGGCCAGTCGGCCATCGGCAGGGCCGCGGCGTGGCTGCGGAACGCCCGCATCGCCGCCGCCAGGGCCGGCGTGCCGCGTTCGGGCCGGCCGCTCTGCAGGTCGGCCAGGACCGCGGCGCGGCGTTCGATCCCGCGCAGGAACGCGGCCAGGGCGGGCGGGGCGGCCACGCCGTCGGAAGGGGACGTGGCGGTCATCGGAACTCCATCATCGGCGCGATGATAGCGAGGCCGCCGCCGCACCGCGCGCTTGACAGCGACGCAGCGATCGGCTCATCGGCGGCCGTCGCGACGGCGGGTTGTGCACAGCACCGGAAATTGGCCCGGGACAGGTCTTGTCAAGCCCCCGCGAAACCATGTTGCATCTGTGTTTCACGGCCAAGTGATTGTTCTTAAAGCAATAAATGCGATTGGCGCTTTTTTGTCCAACTCGTGGCAGAGGCTTGTGAGTCCGTCTTCACGGCGTGGAGCATGCCCGTCATACACAGCTTTATCCACAGCAGATGTGGATAAATTCGATTCTCCAAGCACGGCAGCTATTTACGACCGGTTTATCACTTTGCGGGCAGCAATCGCGCGCAACTCCTGGCTGCCGGGCGCGCTTGCCGCGGCCGCTAGACTAGGTGGATGCCCTCCCCCGCCGCCACGCTCCGCGTCGCCCTGCCCGTGCCGCTGCCGCAGCTGTTCGACTACCTGCCACCGCCCGGCGACACGGTCGCCGACGGCGATGTCGGCCGCCGCGTGCAGGTGCCGTTCGGCAACCGCGAACTGAGTGGCGTGGTGGCCGCGATCGGCCAGGCCGAGGACGCCGACGGCCTGCGCGCTGCGCTGGCCTGGCTGGACCCGGCACCGTTGCTGCACGGCGAACTGGCCGAGTCGCTGCGCTGGCTGGCGCGCTACAGCCACGCGCCGCTGGGCGAGGTGCTGGCCACGGCGTTGCCGGTGCCGCTGCGCCGTGGCGAGCCGCTGCCCGACACCCACGCCTGGGCCTGGCGCCTGACCGAGGCCGGCGCCAGCCACCGTGCCCGTCCCGGCACCCGTCCGCATCGCTTCGCCGCGCTGCTGGCGGCCGGCCCCATGGACGAGGACCGGCTGGACCAGGCGATGGACGACTGGCGCAGCGCCGCGCGGGCCCTGGCCAAGCGGGGGCATGCCGAACGCATCGCGGTGCCGGCCAGCGCCGCGGCGCCGCAGCCGCAGCCCGGGCCGGTGCCCAATGCCGAACAGCAGGACGCCATCGACGCGGTGGTCGCCGCTGCCGGCTTCGCGCCGTTCCTGCTCGACGGCGTCACCGGCAGCGGCAAGACCGAGGTCTACCTGCAGGCGATCGCCGCCTGCCTGGCGCGCGGCCGCCAGGCGCTGGTGCTGGTGCCGGAGATCGGCCTGACCCCGCAGACCCTGGCACGCTTCCGCGCCCGCCTCGGGGTACCCGTGCATGCGCTGCATTCCGGGCTCAACGACAACGAACGCGCCCGGGTCTGGGCCGCCGCCTGGCGCGGCGAGGCGCAGGTGGTGGTCGGCACCCGCTCGGCGGTGTTCGTGCCGCTGCCGCGGGCCGGCCTGATCGTGGTCGACGAGGAACACGACGGCAGCTACAAACAGCAGGACGGCATCCGCTACCACGCCCGCGATTTCGCCCTGGTCCGCGGCAAGGCGCTGGACGTACCGGTGCTGCTGGGCAGCGCCACGCCGTCGCTGGAGAGCCTGCACAACGCCGCCAGCGGCCGCTACGCGCACCTGCGCCTGACCCGCCGCGCCGGCGACGCCAAGCCGCCGACGGTGCGCGTACTCGACGTGCGCAAGCGCCCGCTGCAGGACGGCCTGTCGCCGGAGGTGCTGGCCGGCATCGGCACGGCACTGGCCGAGGGCGGCCAGGTGCTGGTGTTCAAGAACCGCCGCGGCTATGCGCCGGTGCTGCTGTGCCACGACTGCGGCTGGACCGCGCCGTGCCAGCGCTGCAGCACGCCGCTGCACGCCACGCCGATGACCGTGCACGCCGGCGGCCGGCGCCTGCAATGCCACCACTGCGGCGCGCGCCAGCCGGCGCCGCTGGCCTGCCCGGATTGCGGCAGCCTGGCGCTGCAGCCGCAGGGCATCGGCACCGAACGCCTGGAAGAACGCCTGGTGCAGGCATTCCCGGACGTACCGGTGCTGCGCATCGACCGCAGCACCACCCAGCGCCGCGACGCGCTGGAGACGCAACTTGCCACGCTCGGCAGCGCGCCCGGCATCCTGGTCGGCACGCAGATCCTGGCCAAGGGCCACGACCTGCCGCAGCTGAGCCGGGTGGTGGTGGTGGGCATCGACGAAGGCCTGTTCTCGGCCGATTTCCGCGCCAGCGAGAAGCTGGCGCAGCAGTTGATCCAGGTCGCCGGGCGCGCCGGCCGCGCCGCCCGCCCGGGCGAGGTCTGGCTGCAGACCCATCACCCCGCACATCCGCTGCTGCAGACCCTGGTGCACGGCGGCTACCACGCCTTCGCCGCCGCGGAACTGGAGCAGCGCGAGGCCGCCGGCTTCCCCCCGTTCGCGCATCTGGCGCTGCTGCGCGCCGAAGCCAAGCAGGTCGAACATGCCAACGCCTTCCTCGCCGCCGTGCGCGCGTTGCTGCCGGTGCAGGACGAGGTGCAGCGCTTCGGCCCGATGCCGGCGCCGATGCCACGCCGCGCCGGCTTCCAGCGCACCCAGTTGCTGCTCTCGGCCAGCACCCGGCGCGCGCTGCACGCGCTGCTGGACGCGGCGGTACCGGCGATCCACGCACTACCGCAGGCACGGCGGGTGCGCTGGTCGCTGGATGTGGATCCGCAGGATCTGTACTGAGGCGGCGACGCGTCTCCTGCAAGCCATCGCTGGAGCACCGACGCGCGTTGCTGAGCGGGTGATGTGCCCGTCGAGGCATGGATGAAGCCGCAGATCGTCAGAAGCCGATTCGCGATGCGATTGCGCGTGGTCCCACATTCCGTAGGAGCGGCTTCAGCCGCGACGCGTTTTCCCGGTAACGCCTGGTCGCGGCTGAAGCCGCTCCTACGCGGCAATGGCGTGGGTTGCCAGCCCGTGGCAAAGGAGCCGCTCTGGGCGAACCGCGTCAGGCTGATACGAGGCAAAGCGGACGGACCACGCATCTGAGGCCGCGATGCCTTTTGTTTCGCTCAACCCGCCAGGCCCAATGCCTCCAGCACCTGCGTGCGCAGCACGGCGCTGTCACCGGCTTCCACGCAGCGCCACGCGCCATCGTCCGCGGCCAGGCCGCAGGCGGCGGTGGCGATCACCGGTTTGCCCAGCGCCATGGCCAGCAGCAGCCCGCGCGGCTGCTGTTCGATCCAGGCCGGCAGCAGTACCAGCGTGGCCGCACGCACGCCCTCTGCCATCGAGGCGACGCGCTGCACGTCGACGCCGTTCCAGAAGTCCGGCGTTTCCTGCGCGCCGGGCGGCAGCAGCAACAGCAGCGGCAAGCCACGTACCGCTTCGCGCAATTCGTAGGCACCCTTGCGCGCCAGCGCCGAGGCCGCCAACAGCACCCGCGGCACGGTGTCCGCGATGGCGACCGCATCCCCTGCCGCGACCGCCGGGAGCGGCGGCCGTTGCCATGCCAGCGCGAGACCGCGGCTGCCTGCCAGCGCCAGCAGTTCGCGGTGCGGGGCGATCCAGTGCCGCGCCTGCGCCAGTGCCGCGCGCTCGGCCTGGACCAGCGCCGGATCGGCGCGGAAATCGCGCAGGGTGGGACTGTGCGGATGCCGCTGCGCGGCCACGTCCAGGCGCGCCTGCAGCAGGTGCATCGGCAAGGCGGTCATGTACACGTCCCAGCGCCGCCCCTGCAGTTCGCCGGCCAGCTACAACTCCGGCAACAGGCTCTGCGGCACCACTAGGTCGACGTCGCGCGCGCCCAGCCGGCGCCGCAATGTCTGCAGGCGGATGCGCTGTGCGCGCTGGCGCGCCTGCGGCAACGGCATGCCGCGCCACAGCCACCAGCGCCGCAGCAGCGCTGCGTGCACCGCCGCGACACTGGTGCGCGGCAACGCCAGCACCCGGTCGCCCGGCTGCCGCCGGCGCCGGCGGTCCTCGGCGAATTCCGGCCAGTCCTCGTCCACCAGCCAGGTGCGGTGCAGACCGTCGGGCACCGCCGCCACATGGCGATGGCAGGCGCTGCGGCCGCAGCGGGTGCAGTCGTTGGCGGCATCGACACCGGCGGGCGCGGTGCGGCGCTGCAGCGGCGGCAACGGCAGTGCCGCCGGCGCCGCGGCACCGCCGCGGATGCGCACGTGCAGCGCCTCGCCGTCCAGCCACACCTCCAGCCGCCACGGCGCAGCGGCGCGCAGGCGCAGGTCCACGTAGTTCCAGAACACCACCGCATCGCGGTCGCGTTCGGCCAGGGAGCCGGCAATCACCTGGGTGTGGCGATGCCGCTCGACGATCTCCAGGCCCTGCCGCAGGGCCGCATCGTAGATCGCATTGGACAGCTGGCACAGGCCGCCGCCGATCGACGGCACCAGGCAGCCCTCGCGCAGTTCGCGGCCGGCGACGAAGCCGCGACGACGCGTGGCGCGGCCCAGTTGGCGCCAGAAACTGAAGGTCGCCCCGGCCGGCACTTCCACGCCGTGCAGCGCACGCGCGGCCAGGCGCAGGTTGTGGATCTTGCCGGCCACCAGCTGCGGTGCGGTCTCATCGCTGTCGGGCCACAGCGCGGTGACCGATTCGGCGCAGGCGGCATCGGCGATCGCCAGGCCGCCATCGCGGCGATGCCGGCGCGGGCCATCGCGCAGATCGTCCAGCGCGCGGCGCAGTTGCAGCGCGCGGGTCTTGGCCCAGAACAGCAGGCTGCGCCAGCGCGACGGCAGCGGCGCCTGCAACGGCGCCGAAGCGCGCGGCTTCACTGTCGCTGACATGACCGTGCGTTTTCTCTGTCGCTGACCGCGCTTGGCATCGCGCTACTATACGAGCATGCAGGTCCGGCCTTCGACGATCGCGCAGCGCCTCATCGGCAGCGCGCGTTCCGGCGGATCGGCGCGCCGCGCGACTGCGACGCGACCGCCGCGTCGACAGCGGACGCCTCCTCTCCCCTCCCCCTCCTGGAGTCCTGCATGGATGACACGCGCGTGCCGCACCTGATCGTGGTCGGCGGCGGCTTCGCCGGCTTGTGGGCCACCCGCGCCCTGGCCAAGACGCCGTTGCGCATCACCCTGATCGACCGCCGCAACCATCACCTGTTCCAGCCGCTGCTGTACCAGGTCGCCACCGCCGGCCTGTCGGCACCGGACATCGCCGCGCCGCTGCGGCAGATCCTGCGCCACCAGGACAACGTCGAAGTGCGCCTGGGCGAAGTGGTGTACATCGACAAGCAGGCGCGGCAGGTACGCCTGGCCGATGGCCAGGTCCTGGACTACGACTACCTGCTGGTCGCCACCGGTGCCACCCACGCCTATTTCGGCCACGACGACTGGGCGGCGCACGCGCCGGGCCTGAAGACCCTGGACGATGCGTTACAGCTGCGCCGACACCTGCTGCTGGCGTTCGAACGCGCCGAAGCGGAAACCGATCCGGCCGCGCGCGCGGCCTGGCTCAGCTTCGCCATTGTCGGCGGCGGCCCCACCGGCGTCGAACTGGCCGGCACCCTGGCCGAAATCGCCCGGCACACGCTGAAGCACGAGTTCCGCCGCATCGACCCGGCCGAGGCGCGGGTGCGGCTGATCGAGGCCGGCCCGCGGGTGCTGTCCTCGTTCCCCGAGCACCTCTCGGCCAAGGCGCAGAAGCAGTTGGAGAAGCTCGGCGTGGAAGTGCTGACCGGCGTGCCGGTCGCCGACATCGACGCCAGCGGTTACCGGCTCGGCAGCACCTTCGTGCCGGCGCGCACCGTGGTCTGGGCCGCCGGCGTGGCCGCCTCGCCGCTGGCGAAGACCCTGCAGACCCCGCTGGACCGCAGCGGCCGCGTGCAGGTGCAGCCGGACCTGAGCGTGCCCGGCCATCCGGAGCTGTTCGTCGCCGGCGACCTGGCCGCGGTGCAGCAGGCCGACGGCCGCCCGGTTCCCGGCGTGGCGCCGGCCGCCAAGCAGATGGGCCGGCACGTCGCCGACACCCTGCGCCGGCGGCTGCGCGGCGACACCGCCAGCGTGCCGTTCCGCTATGCCGACTACGGCAACCTGGCCACCATCGGGCGCATGGCCGCGATCGTGCACCTGGGCCGGCTGCAGCTCTCCGGCGTGCTGGCCTGGTGGTTCTGGCTGGCCGCGCACGTGTTCTTCCTGATCGGCTTCCGCAACCGCGTGGTGGTGCTGCTCAACTGGGCCTGGGCGTACTGGAGCTACCAGCGCGCGGCGCGGATCATCCTCGGCGATCCACCCGCGGCGGAGGAACCGCAGGCGCAGGCCGCGCCGCCGGCGGACAGGTGACACTGCCCGAGCGGGCTGCGATCCTAGCCGGCCTTTTGCTGCAGTGCAGTGCCCGCCTTGGCGACCTTCCTGTTCCTGCTCGACCTGCTGGGCACCTTCGTGTTCGCGATCAGCGGCGCCACCGTCGGCGTGCGCCATCGCCTGGACCTGTTCGGGGTGCTGGTGCTGTCGTGCGCGGCCGCGGTCTCCGGCGGCATCGCCCGCGACGTGCTGATCGGCGCCACCCCGCCGGCTGCGCTGGCCGACGTGCGCTATCTCGGCGTCGCCTGCCTGGCCGGGCTGCTGGCGTTCTACCGTCACCACACGGTCGAGCGCCTGCGCAATCCGGTGCAGATCTTCGATGCGATGGGCCTGGCGCTGTTCGCGGTGTACGGCACCAGCAAGGCGCTGGCGTTCGGCCTGGGCCCGGTCAGCGCACCGCTGCTGGGCATGCTCAGCGGCATCGGCGGCGGCATCGTCCGCGACCTGCTGGTGGCGCGCACGCCGGTGGTGCTGCAGGCCGAGCTGTACGCGGTGGCGGCCCTGCTCGGCGGCGGCGTGGTCGCCGCGGCGCAGGTGCTGCACCTGCCGCAGCCCTGGGGCTTGGGTGTGGGCGCGGTGCTGTGCTTCGGCCTGCGCTTCATGGCGATCCGCTACGGCTGGCACCTGCCGGTGGCGCGCCCGCCGGAGTCGTAGCTCACAGTCACTCGCGCGGGCACGCTTCCGCGCTCGGCAGTCGTCACTAGCGGTGCCGTCCAGCAACAAAAGAAAAGGCCCGGCAGTGCCGGGCCTTTTTGCGTTACTACTGACCGCCGCAGGCGACTCAGGCGACGAACAGCGCCTTCATCTTCTTCAGCGCGTTCGCCTCGATCTGGCGGATGCGCTCGGCCGACACGCCGTACTCGTCGGCCAGTTCCTGCAGGGTGATCTTGCTGTCGGCATCCAGCCAGCGGCGCTTGATGATGTCGCGCGAACGCGCATCCAGTTCCGCCAGGCCTTCGCGCAGCAGTTGCAGCTGGTTGTCCTCGCTGTCGGCGCGTTCGTAGGCCTGCGAGGGATCTTCCTCGTTGGCCATCAGATACGCGGCCGGCGACGGCGGCGCGTGGTCGTCGTCCTCGTCGGACGGCGCATCGAAGCCGATGTCGCGACCGGACAGGCGCGACTCCATCTCCAGCACCTCGCGCTCGGACACGTTGAGGTCCTTGGCCACCGCGGTGACCTCGGCCGCATTCATCCAGCCAAGGCGGGTCTTGGACTTGCGCAGGTTGAAGAACAGCTTGCGCTGCGCCTTGGTCGTGGCGACCTTGACGATGCGCCAGTTCTTCAAGATGTACTCGTGCATCTCGGCACGGATCCAGTGCACCGCGAAGCTGACCAGGCGCACGCCCATGTCCGGGTCGAAGCGCTTGACCGCCTTCATCAGGCCGATGTTGCCTTCCTGGATCAGGTCGCCCAGCGGCAGGCCGTAGCCGTTGTAGCCACGGGCCACGTGCACCACGAAGCGCAGGTGGGAATGGACCAGTTCGCGGGCCGCGTCCAGGTCTTCCTGGTCGCGATACCGCACCGCCAGTGCGTGTTCCTCGTCGGACGTCAGCACCGGGATCTGGTGCACGGCGCCGATGTAGGCATCCAGCGAACCGAGCGGACTGGGGATCGGGAGGTTGTTGGCAACCAATGCGTTGGAAGTGAGAGTCTGGCTCATAGGGCTCATCTTAGCAGTCTACTAATTGGACTGCTGGGTACAGTAAAAAGTTCCTGTGTTCTGTTTATGCAACATTCGACTCAGGAATGGCACTGCATCACAAGCCGTTGAAACAATCGGGACGCGTCGCCATCCCGTTTTCTGACCGCCAAAGTAGCAGCCGGTTCGCGAAAATGGCGTCCACGTCAGGCGACAGCGGCGCCCTGTCCAACCGGGGTTCAGGCGCCGCGCAGGGCCCCCTCCAGTTCGGCGCGCGGCGGCAGGCTCCAGTCGATCGGGGTGGCGCCGCGCCGCCGCAGGTACTCGTTGGCCGCCGAGAAATGCTTGCAGCCGAGGAAGCCGCGGTGCGCCGACAGCGGCGAGGGGTGCGGCGCCTTGAGCACGCGGTGGCGACGGGTGTCGATGACCTTGCCCTTGGCCTGGGCATAGCTGCCCCACAGCAGGAACACCAGGCCCTCGCGTTCGCGGTTGAGGGTCTCCACCACGTGGTCGGTGAAGCCCTCCCAGCCCTTGCCCTGGTGCGCGCCGGCGCGGCCTTCCTCCACCGTCAGCACCGCGTTGAGCAGCAGCACGCCGCGCTGCGCCCACGGCAGCAGGCAGCCGTGGTCGGGCCGGCGGATGCCCAGGTCGTCCTCGATCTCCTTGTAGATGTTCAGCAGCGACGGCGGCACCGGCACCCCGGGCAGCACCGAGAAGCACAGCCCATGCGCCTGGCCATAGCCGTGGTACGGGTCCTGGCCGAGGATCACCACCTCCACCCGCTCGAACGGGGTGGCATCGAAGGCGGCGAAGATCTGCCGCCCCGGCGGGAACACCCGCGCGCCGGCGGCCTTGCGCTGGCGCAGGAACGTGGCCAGCTCGCGCATCTCCGGGCGCAGCAGCCAGTCGCCGACCTGCGCCTTCCACGACGGCTCCAGCTGGATCCGGCTTTCGTCTTCGTTGTTGCTCATCGCTTTGAGGCTCGGGACATCACATCGGTCAGAAGGTCACGGCGATCTCGTCGAGCCGCGCCAGGCGCAACTGGAACAGCACCTTGGTGACCAGCAGGCGCTCTTCGATCGGTTTCTGCACCAGGTCGTTGGCGCCGGCGCGCAGCAGCTCGGACTGGGTGTGCGGATTGCTGTCGCCGGTCATCACCAGCACCGGCATGCGCCGCTTGCCGTAGGCGAAATCGACGCGGATGCGCTGGACCACGTCGCGGCCGTTGAGTTCGCCCTTGAGGGTGACGTCGGTCAGCACCAGGTCGATGCGTCGGGTGGTACGGCCCAGCGACTCGGCGGTGAGCAACGCGAACGCGTCCTCGGCGCTGAGCACGTGCACCACGTGCAGTTGCTGGCGCTCGAGCATGCGCTTGGTCGCCTCGGCCACCACCCGGCTGTCCTCGACGTAGAGCACGGTGGCGCCGGCCACCGGCTGCGGCTGCACGTAGCCGCGGATGAAGGTGGCCAGCGCCTCGTGGCCGAGCGCCTTGTCGAAATAGTCGGTGACGTATTCGGTGAAACGGCGCTCGACCAGGTGCTGCTGGGCGTCGCCGGAAACAACGATCACCGGCACGTAGGCCTGGCCGGCGGCCTCGCGCACGCTGCGCGCCAGGGTCAGGCCATCGCCGTCGGGCAGCCCCAGCGAGGTGGTGACCAGGTCGACCGGACCGGCCTCCAGCGCCGCGCGCGCCTCGGCGATGCTGGCGCAGCCGACCACGGTCACGTCGGGCAGTTCGCGGTGCAGCACGTCGGCGATCAGCTTGCGCACCAGCTTGGAGCCATCGACCACCATCACCCGCGGGGCGGCGCTGATCAGATGCTTGAGCTCGTGCCCGGCCATGTGCGCCTCAGGTGTCGGTGGGCCGCGTCTGGCGCAGGAAGTGGCCGGTCACCAGCCAGGCGCCGAGCCAGCCCAGCAGCAGCGTGCCGAGCAGGACAAAGCCGGCGTGCAGCGCGTCCAGCCCATGCAGCACGAAATGGCTGCCGTAGCTGTCGGCCAGCGCCGCCAGCGGCTGGCCCAAGGCCATGCCGGAGGCGGCGAGCAGGCCCAGCGCCAGCACCCCGGCGCCGAAACCGTACCAGGCGCCCAGATACAGGAACGGGCGGCGGATGAAGCCGTCGCTGGCGCCGAGCAGCTGCAATACGCCGATCTCCTCGCGCCGCGACTGGATGTCCAGGCGCACGGTGTTGCCGACCACCAGCACCGCACCGGCGCCGAGCAGCAGCGACAGCACCTGCACCAGGCGTTCGCCGAAATGCAGCCAGCCGTCCAGGCGCTTGCGCCACAGCGCGTCGTGCTGGACCAGGTCGGCCTGCGGCAGCGCGGTCAGCGCCGTCGCCAGCGGAGTGTCGTCGGCCGCGGCCGGGGTGACGATCAGCAGCGTCGGCAGCGGGTTGTCCTGCAGCGCGTCCAGCGCCTCGCCCAACCCGGCGCTGTCGCGCAGCTCGGCCATGCCCTCGGCAGGCGTGCGCAGCGTTACCGCGGCCACATCGGCGCGGCCGCGCAGGGTCTGCGCCAGCGCCTGCGCCGCGGCGGCGTCGACGTCGATCTTCAGGAACACGTTGATGTCGCGCGACTGCTGCACGCTGCCGGCGAACTGCTTGAGGTTGTCCAGGGCGATCGACAGGCCCAGCGGCAGGGTCAGCGCCAGCGCCATCACAGCCATGGTCAGCAGCGTCGCCCACGGCTTGCGCATGGCGCGGCCGAGGCTGTAGACGATGCTGTGCAGGTGGTGGTCCCACCACACGCCCAGCCGCGATGGCGCCGCGGCGCCGGCGTTGCGTGCGCTCATTCGGCCAGGTCCTGCGGCGAGATGTCGTCGATCAGGCGGCCGTGGTCCAGGATCAGCACGCGCTTGCGCATCTGCTTGAGCAGCGCCAGGTCGTGGCTGACCACCAGCACGCTGGTGCCGCGCGCCGGCAGTTCGGCGAACAGTTGCATGATTTCCGCGGCCAGGGTCGGATCGAGATTGCCGGTGGGTTCGTCGGCGACCAGCAGCCGCGGTTCGCCGACCATCGCCCGGGCGATGCCGACGCGCTGCTGCTCGCCGGCCGACAGCTGCGAGGGCAATGCCTTCTCGCGGTGGCCCAGGCCCATGCGCTCGAGCACCGAGCGCACGCGCTTGCCGATCTCGGCACGGCGGGTGCCGCGCAGGATCAGCGGCAGGGCGACGTTCTCGGCGATGCTGCGGTCGGTGAGCAGGCGGTGGTCCTGGTAGACCACGCCGACCTCGCGCCGGTGCAGCGGCACGCGGCGGCCGCGCACCTTCAGCAGGTTACGCTCGCCGAACAGCACGGCGCCGCGCGAGGGCCGCTCGCTCAGGTGGATCAGCTTGAGCAAGGTGCTCTTGCCGGCACCGGAATGGCCGGTGACGAACAGCATCTCGCCCTCCTCGACCTCGAAGCTGACGTCCACCAGCGCCGCATGGCCGCCGGCGTACTGTTTGCTGACATTGTCGAACCGCAGAACGCTCATCCGGCGATTATGCCGGAGCGGCCGGGGTGTTCGTCCACCGCATGCGACGCACGCGGCGGACGGCCGGCCCGGATCAGGAGCTGGACACCAGCGAACGCAGCTTGCGGCCCAGGCGGGTCAGGAACGAATCGTTCTTCGCCGCCGCGCCGCGCTCGGCCTGGCGCGCGGCCTTGACCGGGGTGGCCACGACCTGCACCGGCTTGGCCGGGGCCGCGGTCGCCGGAGCGGTGCTGCCGTTGCCGGCCGGTGCGCCCTCGGCGCCTTCCAGCGGACGCCCGCCGCGACGGCGGCGGCGCTTGCGCGGCGCACGCTCGCCCTCGACCGCGGGCGCTGCGCCCTCGGCCGGCGCAGCACGCGGCGGCTTGGGGGCAGGCGCCGGCGCGGCGGCAGCCGGCGCAGTGCCGTCGGCCGCAGCGGCCGTGACATCCGCCGGACGCGGGGTGCGCGGACGCCGCGGCTTGCCGTCGGCGCTGCGCGACTCGCCACGGCCGCCCGGGCCGCTGCGGCCGCCGCCGGGCTTGCCGCGACCGCCGCCACGACGCTGCTCGTCGGCCTCGCGCTGGGCGCGGGCCTCGCGGAAGATCTCGCCGATGCTCTCGTCGCCGTCGGCCTCGGCAGCCTCGCCCTCCACCGCCGCGCGCGGGGTGCGCGGCAGCGCCACCAGCAGTTCGGCGGTGACCGGCTCGACCGGGATCTTCTGCTCGATGTAGGTTTCGATGTCCGGCAGGCTCATCGCGTAGCGCTCGCAGGCGAAGCTGATCGCGTCGCCCTCCTCTCCCAGCCGCGCGGTGCGGCCGATGCGGTGCACGTAGTCCTCGGCGTCGAACGGCAGGTCGTAGTTGTAGACGTACTTGACCCCGTCGATATGCAGGCCGCGCGCGGCCACGTCGGTGGCCACCAGGATCTCCAACTGGCCCTTCTGGAAGCGGTTGAGCAGGGTCTCGCGCTTCTTCTGCGGCACGTCGCCGGACAGCACGCCGACCCGGTAGCCGTTGCGCTCCAGCGCGCGCGCCACGCGCTCGACGAAGGCCTTGGTGTTGACGAACACCATGGTGCGCGCGCCCTCGCTGCGCGACAGCAGGCCCAGCAGCAGGGTCAGCTTCTCCTCGTCGGAGGGGAAGTAGATGCGCTGGCGCACGCGCGCGGCGGTGATGCTCTCGGTCTCGACCACGAGCTTTTCCGGCTCGTTCATGTGCTCGTAGGCCAGCTCCAGCACGCGGTGGCTGAGGGTGGCCGAGAACAGCAGGGTCTGGCGGGTGCCACGCTCGGGCATGCGCCGCAGCAGGAAGCGGATGTCCTTGATGAAGCCCAGGTCGAACATGCGGTCGGCTTCGTCGAGCACGCAGATCTCGCAGGCGTGCAGCGACACCACCTTGTGCTGCTTGACGTAGTCGATCAGGCGGCCGGGGGTGGCGATGATCACGTCCACGCCCTGCTGCAGCAGTTCGCGCTGCTTGTCGTAATCCACGCCGCCGTAGACCAGGGCGAAGCGCAGGCCCAGCTCGGAGCCGAACTTCATCGCGTCCTTGTGGATCTGGATCGCCAGTTCGCGGGTCGGGGCCAGGATCAGCGCGCGCGGATCCTCCGGCTTGCGGTCGGCCAGCGCCGGGCGGCTGAGCAGGCGGTTCATCACCGCCACCAGGAACGCCAGGGTCTTGCCGGTGCCGGTCTGGGCCTGGCCGGCCACGTCGCGGCCGGGAAGGGCCACCGGCAGGGTCAGCGCCTGGATCGGGGTGCAGCGGGTGAAGCCGGCGCTTTCCAGCCCTGCGAGCAGCGCAGGATGCAGGTCGAACGCGGAAAAAGTCACATCGGTCAGCGGTTTGTCGCTCATCATTCCATCTTCGTGAGGCCACCCCGCCCGAAGCGTAAGGTCGCGGCTTGCATCGGTCCCGGCAGCGTCGCACACTGGCGTCTTCCATGCCGGGTCGCGCGACAGGGGGAATCCCTTGAGTTCGCCGCGCAATGCCCCAGTTTACCGCAATGCGGCGGCCACCCGGTCCGGCCAGTCGCATTGGCCCAGGAGAACCCCCAAAGTGAGCGACAAGGTCCTTTACGTCGGCGACGCCGATTTCGATGCCACGGTGCTGCAGTCCGACGAGCCGGTCCTGGTGGACTTCTGGGCCGAATGGTGCGGCCCGTGCAAGATGATCGCGCCGGTGCTGGACGACCTCGCCGACGCCTACGACGGCCGCCTGAAGGTCGCCAAGGTCAACGTGGACGAGAACCGCGCCACCGCGATCAAGTACCACGTGCGTTCGATCCCGATGCTGCTGCTGTTCAAGAACGGCCAGATCCAGGCCACCCAGATCGGCGCGGTCGGCAAGGGCCAGCTGACCCAGATGATCGACAAGACCCTGGGCGGCAGCGCCGCCTGACGCCCGCTGCCGGCGCCCGCTCCGCCACCGGAGCGGCGCCACGGCACCCCCGGCCGGCCTTGCGCCGCCGGTGGCTGAATCGCCCGCCAACGCCTGCTTGCCGTGCTTGCGCGGCGATGATAGTGTCGATGCATCCGGTGGCATTCGCACACCGCACCCCCTCTGGAAGATTCTCTCCCAGACCTCCTCCCAACCCCGTATGCCCCCACGCTGGGCGCTCGCACTCTTAGCGAGGAACACCACTTGTCCGATCACACCATGTCCGAACCCGGGAGCGCCGACGCCCCCGCCGAGAAGCGCGTGCGCAAGCCGCGCGTCAGCAAGGCCGCGAGCGGCGCGGAAGGCGCCGCCGAGCACGGCGCGCCGGCGCAGCCGACCCTGCCGCTGAACCCCGCGCCGGCCCAGGCCGAGGCGCCGCGCGCCGCAGCGCCGGAGTCCGCCCCGGCCCCGGCCGCGAGCGGCAACCAGAGCCACGGCGGCGGCGACGCGCCGGCCCATCAGGGCGGCGGCAGCCAGGCGTCCGACGGCGGCGAGCCGCGCGAAGGCCGTGAGCCGCGCGACGGCGGCAACAACAACCGCTTCAACAATCAGAACCAGAACAACCAGAACAACCAGCAGGGCAACCGCCGCGATCGCTTCCGCAATCGCCGCGACCGCGACCGCAACCAGCGCGGCGGCGACCGCTTCCAGGACAACGGCCTGCCCAGCGACAACGGCGGCAACGAGCCGTTCGTGCCGCGTCCGCACGCCAGCGTGCCGGAAGGCTTTCCGATCTACTCGCTGAGCGACCTGAAGAAGATGCCGGCGCAGAAGCTGCTGGACATCGCCGAGCAGCTCAACATCCAGGACGGCGTGGCCCGCGCGCGCAAGCAGGACGTGATCTTCGCCCTGCTGAAGGTGCTGACCCGCCACGGCGAAGGCGTCGCCGCCGACGGCGTGCTGGAAATCCTGCCGGACGGCTTCGGCTTCCTGCGCGCGGCCGAGGCCAGCTACCTGGCCGGCCCGGACGACACCTACATCTCGCCCAGCCAGATCCGCCGCTTCAACCTGCGCACCGGCGACCACCTGTCCGGCCGCATCCGCTTCCCGAAGGACGGCGAACGCTACTTCGCGCTGTCGATCGTCGACACCATCAACGGCGAACCGCTGGAAGCGAGCAAGAACAAGGTCCTGTTCGAGAACCTGACCGCGCTGTTCCCGCGCAAGCGCTTCACCCTGGAGCGCGGCAACGGCTCCTCGGAAGACATCTCCGGCCGCATCCTCGATCTGATGGCGCCGCAGGGCAAGGGCCAGCGTGCGCTGATCGTGTCCCCGCCCAAGGCCGGCAAGACCATGCTGATGCAGCAGGTGGCCACGGCGATCACCACCAACCACCCGGACGTGCACCTGATCGTGCTGCTGATCGACGAGCGCCCGGAAGAGGTGACCGAAATGCAGCGCACCGTGCGCGGCGAGGTCATCTCCTCGACCTTTGACGAGCCGGCCGCGCGCCACGTGCAGGTCGCCGAGATGGTGATCGAGCGCGCCAAGCGCCTGGTCGAGCACAAGAAGGACGTGGTGATCCTGCTCGACTCGATCACCCGCCTGGCCCGCGCCTACAACAACGTGGTGCCGTCCTCCGGCAAGGTGCTCAGCGGCGGCGTCGACGCCAACGCCCTGCACCGCCCGAAGCGCTTCTTCGGCGCGGCGCGCAACGTCGAGGAAGGCGGCTCGCTGACCATCATCGCCACCGCGCTGGTGGAGACCGGCAGCAAGATGGACGAGGTGATCTACGAAGAGTTCAAGGGCACCGGCAACAGCGAAGTGCACCTGAACCGCCGTATCGCCGAGAAGCGCGTGTACCCGGCCATCGACATCAACCGCTCCGGCACCCGCCGCGAGGACCTGCTGATCGAGCCGGAACTGCTGCAGAAGATCTGGATCCTGCGCAAGCTGCTGCATCCGATGGACGAGATCGCGGCGATGGAGTTCCTGCTGGACAAGATGAAGAACACCAAGTCCAACGACGAGTTCTTCGGTTCGATGAAGCGCTGAGTCCAGGCGCCTGCTCGACCGCAACGCCCCGCTTCGGCGGGGCGTTCGCGTTTGTGGGGCCGGCACTGCGCGACCAGCGCCTGACCGGCGCGGGGTCCGACGGTCTTTCGACGTAAGCGCCGGTGAGATGGGCGCCATTCGCCCGCCGCGTCCGCCACCATGCCCGCCCCTGCCAACCCCACCGTCAGCAAGGTCGCCCCGGTCACCCTCGGCTTCTGGGTGATGAAGATCTGCGCCACCACCCTCGGCGAGACCGGCGGCGACCTGCTGTCGATGACCCTGGACGTCGGCTATGCGCTGAGCAGCGTGCTGCTGCTGGCGGTGTTCCTGGTCTCGCTGTGGGCGCAGTTGCGCGCGCGGCAGTTCCAGCCGTGGCGGTACTGGTGGGTGATCCTGACCACCAGCACCGCCGGCACCACGCTGTCGGACTACATGGACCGCAGCCTGGGGCTGGGCTACGCGCAGGGTGCGCTGCTGCTGGTCAGCCTGCTGGCCGCGGTGCTGGCGATATGGTGGCTGTGCGAACGCAGCCTGTCGGTCGCGCGGATCGGCAGCGGCCGCGCCGAGGTCTTCTACTGGCTGGCGATCCTGGTCTCCAACACGCTGGGGACCGCACTGGGCGATTACCTGGCCGACAGTTCCGGCCTGGGCTTCGCCGGTGGCGCGCTGCTGATCGCGGCGTTGCTGGCGGCGATCGCCCTGGCGTATGCCTTCACCCGTGTCTCGCGCACGGCACTGTTCTGGGCGGCGTTCGTGCTGACCCGCCCGTTCGGCGCCACCCTCGGCGATCTGCTGAGCAAGCCGGCCAGCAAGGGCGGGCTGGACCTGGGCACGATCGGCGCGTCGCTGCTGCTGGCCGGGCTGTTGCTGGCGGTGCTGGTCGTCTCGACGCGACGCCGCGACGACGACGGCCGCGCGGCGCGCTAGCGTCGACCGGTCGCCGACGCAGGCCACCTGGCCGTCCCGGCGACCAGGCGGCAGGCGATCGCCGCTCAGCCGCCCTGCAGCGGCGTCAGCAGGCGCGGGCCGGCGCCGTCGGCCATGTACACGCCGCCGGCCGGTAGCAGGTCCGGCGAGAAGCCGGTCGCGTGTTCGCCGGTGATCCACGGAGCACGCTGGCGCGGGCCGGGGATGTAGCTCATCCAGCGGCCGTAAGCCGACGGCGCACCCTGGCGGGACTGGTCGAGCAGCGCGTAATCGACCGGCACGCGCACGGTCCAGTAGGGCGCATCCACGTCCTTGCCTTCGCTCGGCGGGCGGAAGGTCCACTTGCGCGCCGCACCCAGCGCGCTCTTGCCCAGCACGTCGCGCAGTTGCTGCATCTGCCGCTCGGACGCCACCACGCGCAGGTTGACCTGCTCCACCGCGGCGTCGGCGACGCGACCGTCGCGGCCCACCTTGAGCACCAGGTACGCCGATCCCGCGGCACCGACGCTGTAGGCGGCTTCCGGATAGGCCGGCGGCTTCATCTGGATCGAGGTGACCACGCTGCGGTCGTTGGGATCGTAGTGGCTGAAATCGGCGCCGCGGATCTCGACCTGATAGTCGTCGCCCTGCTGGCGCTTGGCGACCAGGCGCAGGGTCATCGGCGCACGCGCCGGAACGGGTTTGCCATCGCGCATGCGGCGCGAACGTCCACTGCATCACGGTGCTGCGGACGAAGTCGACCACGCCCTTGGGCAGACGCTCCTGCTGGTCCAGCGCCAGCGCCGACACCTTGCCGCTGGGCTCGATATCGATGGTGCCGCTCACCAGCATGCTGCTCTCGATCTGCTTGCGCACCGCGCCGGGGCCGACCCCGTCGGCGGCGAGGGCGGCAAATGCCAGCAGCAGCGACAGCAGGGCGCTCCAGCGCCGCCACGAGCGGAGAGATCGACGGTGCATCGCGCATTCCTTTGCCTGAGATGAGGCGCCGATTACACCGCAGTGGCGGTCGGCCGGCAACTCAGGCCAGGCGCAGCGCGTCCGGATAGGGCGGCGCGTCCGGATAGTCGTCCTCGCGCAGCCGCGCCTGTAGGTCGCGCCACCATTGCGGATCGAACAGTTCGCCGTGGGCGTGGCGCACCGCCTCCAGCGCCGCCGCAGGCAGGCCCATGAACATCGCGAAGCGCTCCGGGAACACGTCGCGCGGGGCGACGTGGAACCAGGGTTCGGCGGACATCGCCTCCTCCTCGTTGCGCGGCTGCGGCCAGTCGCGGAAGTTGCAGTCGGTGACCAGGCACAGTTCGTCGTAGTCGTAGAACACCGCCCGGCCTTGCCGCGACACGCCGAAGTTCTTCAGCAGCATGTCGCCGGGGAAGATGTTGTTGCGGGCCATGTCCTTGATCGCCTGCGCGTAGTCCAGCGCGGCCTCGCGTGCGGCCTCGGCGCCCTGCTCGCGCAGGTACAGGTTCAACGGACGCAGGCGCCGCTGCACGTAGCACAGCTCGACGATCAGGTCGTCGCCGTCCTCGCGCAGACTACGCGCGCAGCCCTCCATCAACTCTTTCAGCAGCGCCGGCGCGAAGCGCGCACGCGGGAAGCGCAGCGAGCGGTACGGCTGCGCGTCGAGCAGGCGGCCGACCCGATCGAGGTTGAACACCAGCGCGTACTTCTCCTCCACTTCCTCGCGACTCATCGTCTTCGGATAGGCGAAGCGGTCGCGGATCAGCTTGAACACCAGCGGATAGCTGGGCAGGGTGAACACCGCCATGACCATGCCCGGCGTGCCCTCGGCATGCACCAGCTGTTCGTTGGGATGCGCCTGGAAGTGCCGGAAGAAGGTGCGGAAGCGTTCGGTCTTGCCCTGCTTGGCGCGGCCGAGCATGGTGTACAGCTCGTCGATCGGCTTGTGCGGCAGCAGGCTGCGCAGGAACACCACCGCATCGCCGACGGTGGACAGGTCGGCCTGGAAATAGCTGCGCGAGATGCTGAACAGCTGTGCCACGTCGTTGCGCTTGGTCAGCACCGCTTCGGCGCGCAAGCCCTGCTCGTCGTTGACCAGCGCGATCACGCACGGCGAGAAACGGTGCTCGCCGAACACGCGGCCGATCAGGTAGGCGCGGCGTTCGCGGTAGAACACCGTCTCCAGCAGTTCGATGCCGCGCACCGGGTTCTCGCCCCAGTGGGCGAGGTCGTCCTGCAGCCGCACCGCGATCGCCGCCGCGCAGCGCGTGCGGTGCGCGTACGGCACGTCGAACGGATAGTCGCCGAGCACGCGCACGAACGCGTCCACCGGCCGCGCCTCGGACACCACGTAGTTGTGCCGCGCCACCGGGTGGGTGATGGCGTCGGTGGGCTCGATGTCCAGCGCCACGAACTCGATCTGCGCATCCACGCCCTGCGTGCGGAAGAAGCGCCGGGTCAGGGTGTTGTAGAAGGTCTTGTACAGTTCCTGGTCGATCAGCGCGGCGATCAGCTCGGCGTAGTGGTCGCGCGCGCGGATCCACAGCGCACGGTCGTGCGCCTGGCCGAGCAGCACCGCGCGCAGGCGCAGCATGCATTCGGCGATGCACTGGTCGTACAGCGCGATGCGCTCGATCGCATCCTCCCGCGCCGCGCTCCAGTCGCGCGCCTCGAAGCGCTGGCGCGCACGCGCGGAGATCTGCGCGAAGCGCGCGTGGTAGTCCTCGAACGCCTCGAAGACGATGCGGCCGATGACCAGGGCACGGCGTTCGGACGGCAGCGGCAGCGGCGTGGACGGCATGCCCGCAGTGTACCCAGGTGGTGGCGTCACGCGGGCGTCGGGCGGAGCCGGCGACGCATCCAGGAAAACCACCAGCGCCTGGATACTGCCAGGATCTGCGTCATGGACATCTCCAGCGACCTACTTCGCCAAGGTCGAGCCAGACGCAGGTTGCCCGTAGGAGCGGCTTCAGCCGCGACCGGGCGTGCCCGGCCAGCCTGTCGCGGCTGAAGCGGCTCCTACACGGCGTTTCCTGCGCCGCAAACGCAAAGGGCCGCCCGAGGGGGCGGCCCTTTGCGTCACGCTCGGCTCGAGCGATCAGGCGCTCAGCATCGCCAGGGCGTCGTTGAGGGTCTTGCTCGGCCGCATCGCCTTGCCGACCAGGTCCAGGTTCGGGCGGTAGTAACCCTGGATGTCGACCGGCTGGCCCTGCACGCCGTTGAGCTCGGCGACGATGGTCGCTTCCTGCTCGGTCAGCTGCTTGGCCAGCGGCGCGAAGCGCGCCTTCAGCGTGGCGTCCTCGTCCTGCGCGGCCAGCGCCTGCGCCCAGTACAGGGCCAGGTAGAAGTGGCTGCCGCGGTTGTCCAGCCCGCCGACCTTGCGCGAAGGCGACTTGTCGTTGTCCAGGAACTGGCCGTTGGCCTGGTCCAGGGTGCGCGCCAGCACGCCGATGGCGGCGTTGTGGTGGCGCTGGCCCAGGTGCTCCAGCGACGCGGCCAGGGCCAGGAACTCGCCCAGCGAATCCCAGCGCAGGTAGTTCTCTTCGACGAACTGCTGCACGTGCTTGGGCGCCGAACCGCCGGCACCTGTCTCGAACAGGCCGCCGCCGGCCATCAGCGGCACGATCGACAGCATCTTGGCGCTGGTGCCCAGCTCCATGATCGGGAACAGGTCGGTCAGGTAGTCGCGCAGCACGTTGCCGGTGACCGAGATGGTGTCCTCGCCCTTGCGGATGCGCTGCAGCGAGAACGCGGTGGCTTCCACCGGCGGCAGGATGCGGATGTCCAGGCCGTTGAGGTCGTGATCCTGCAGGTAGCGCTCCACCTTCTGGATCATCAGCGCATCGTGCGCACGCTGCGGGTCCAGCCAGAACACCGCCGGGGTGGCGCTCAGGCGCGCGCGCTCGACCGCCAGCTTGACCCAGTCCTGGATCGGCGCGTCCTTGGTCTGGCACATGCGCCAGATGTCGCCGGCTTCCACCGCATGCTCCAGCAACACCGTGCCGCCGGCGTCGGTGACACGCACGGTGCCGTCGGTGGCGATCTGGAAGGTCTTGTCGTGCGAACCGTACTCCTCGGCCTTCTGCGCCATCAGGCCGACGTTGGGCACGCTGCCCATGGTGGCCGGGTCGAACGCGCCGTGCAGCTTGCAGTCCTCGATCACCGCCTGGTACACGCCGGCGTAGCAGCGGTCCGGGATCACCGCCTTGGTGTCCTGCAGCTTGCCCTCGGCGTTCCACATCTTGCCGGAGTCGCGGATCATCGCCGGCATCGACGCATCGACGATCACGTCGCTGGGCACGTGCAGGTTGGTGATGCCCTTGTCGGAGTTGACCATCGCCAGCGCCGGGCGCTGCGCGTACAGCGCCTGCAGGTCGGCCTCGATCGGCGCACGCTGCGCCTCCGGCAGACTGGCGATGCGCGCGTACAGATCGCCGATGCCATTGTTGGCATCGAAGCCCACCTGCTTGAGCGTGGCGGCGTGCTTGTCCAGCACGTCGCGGTAGAACGCCTCGACCACCACGCCGAACATGATCGGGTCGGAGACCTTCATCATCGTCGCCTTCAGGTGCAGCGAGAACAGCACGCCCTGCTGCTTGGCATCGGCGATCTGCGCCTGCACGAAGGCGGCCAGCGCGCGCTTGCTCATCACCGCCGCGTCGATCAACTCGCCGGCCTGCACCGCGGTCTTTTCCTTCAGCACCGTCACCGCGCCGTCCTTGCCGACGAGCTCGATCTTGACGTTGCCGGCCTGCGCGATCAGCGCCGAGCGCTCGCTGCCGTAGAAATCGCCGGCATCCATGTGCGCCACGTGCGACTTGGAATCGGCGCTCCAGGCGCCCATGCGGTGCGGGTGCTTGCGCGCGTAGTGCTTCACCGAGGCCGGCGCGCGGCGATCGGAATTGCCCTCGCGCAGCACCGGATTGACCGCGCTGCCCTTGACCTTGTCGTAGCGCGCCTTGGCTTCCTTCTGCTTCTCGTCCTTCGGCTCGTCCACGTAGTCCGGCAGCGCATAACCCTGCTGCTGCAGTTCCTTGATCGCGGCCTTGAGCTGCGGCACCGAGGCACTGATGTTGGGCAGCTTGATGATGTTGGCTTCCGGTGTGGTCGCCAGCTGGCCCAGTTCGGCCAGGTCGTCGGCGATGCGCTGGTCCTCGCGCAGGTATTCGGGGAACTGCGAAATCAGGCGGCCGGCCAGCGAAATGTCGCGGGTCTCCACGGCGATGCCAGCGGTGCCGGCGAACGCAGAGACGATCGGCAACAGCGACTGCGTCGCCAGGTACGGGGCTTCATCGGTGAGCGTGTACAGGATCTTGGGCGTATTCGACATGACGCGACGGATGACCTCTGGCAGGGGGAATAGGCAGCACCGACAGTACGGCGGCGTATTGTTTCTTGTAGGTTTCGCGATGCCGCCAACCGCCGGACATCGGCCGTCCATTGTCGCGTGTCTGCCGGCTGTGGGCAAAGCGCGGGGGTTTGCTTTCGACAAGCGCCATGCAGCAGTGCGGCGCCAGTCTGAGGCCCACCCACACTGGCGCCGCACCTGTGGGCGGCACGGATGATGACTGTCCTGGAAGACAACCGACGGCGTCGCGCAACACACCGTGCTGCATGCGATGCCGTCCAAACCGCGATGCAGCGATGGCGCGCGCGCTCGGCATCGGATGCGCGCCTTCGATTCGCAGTGCCACTTCCTGCCACTGGGGGCACACCCCATCGGACCAGCCATAAAAAAGGCGCAGCCTCGCGGCTGCGCCAGCGTGTCGCCCGTGCCGGGAGAGAGGCGGCGCGTGCGACCCGTGACCCGGGCTCAGCCCTGGATCACTTCACCTCGAACGTCTGCGGCGTACCCGCCGCCTGGCCGTTCACGGTGACCTCGGCCTTGTACTGGCCGGCCGGCCAGCCCTTGGGATTGGTGAACTCGAAGTTGGTGGTGTCGGCCCCGCTGGTGTTGAGCGTCTCGGTGCGCTCGCCGGCGGTCTGGCCGTCCTGGAACACCAGCTTGGCACCGACGTTGGCATTGGTCGCCGAACCCTCGGTTTTCACCGAGACGATGATCTTGTCCTTGCTGCCGAGCGTGGTCAGCGGCGCGACCGACTTGTCCGCGGCCGCGGTGTTGCCGACGGCGACCGCGGCGACGTTCACCGCGTTGGCGCCCGCGGCGGCCGGTGCCGGCTGCTCCGCCGGCGCGGCGGCCGGACCCGGCATCTGTTCGGTCGGTGCGGACGAGGTGGGATCGGGCGACGTGGTCTGCTGCTGCTCCTGCTTCTTGCAGCCGGCCAGCGCCAGGGCACCGACCAGGGCGATCAGCAGCGGCGAAAACGGGGAGATCGAACGGGTCTTCATCGGAAAGGGACTCCTGTCGGAATGGCGAAGAAGTGGTGGTGGAAGCTCGTGTCGTCAGGCGCCGGCGGGCAACTTGAGCGTCTGGCCGGGATAGATCTTGTCGGGGTCGGCGAGCACGTCGCGGTTGGCCTCGAAGATGCGCGTCCAGGCATTGCCGTCGCCGTAATGCAACTTGGCGATCTTGGACAGCGAATCGCCGGGCTTGACCACATACACCTGCTGCACCTGCTCGGCCGTGCTGTCGACCTTGCTCTGCACGGCGGAGAAGTCCGCCTTCTGCACGACGTCGGCCGTGGTATCCACCTTGGCAGTGACTGCCGAGAAGTCGGCACGTTTATCGCTGTTCATCGCGTAGCTCCCTGCGTGATGGGACGATGCCACGGTGTCACAGGATTTGTTAAAAAAGGATCGCGCAGCCGTGAATCGCGCAGACGCGGTTCAGGCGTGCGACGTGCCTCGAACGCGGCGACAGGGACCGTCGTTCAATCGGTTCGGGAGCGGTGCGCGACACGCGCATCGCAAGCACGCTGAAAGCAGCCGATCGCAGGCGAGCACAGGTGCGGACGGCGCCGCACCATTGCGGTGTCGGCGCGGTGTCTGGTTACTGGCGCAGATCGCGCAGGAAGCTCAGCGGTTCGGCCACGTCCGGGGTGGCGCGCCAGGGATTGATGTCCAGGCCGCCGCGGCGGGTGTAGCGCGCCTCCACCTGCAGCGACTGCGGGCGGCAGCGCGTCATCAGGTCGTGGAAGATGCGCTCGACGCACTGCTCGTGGAAGCCGGCATGCTCGCGGAAGCTGATCAGGTAGCGCAGCAGCCCCTCCCGGTCGATGCGGCCGCCGCGGTAGCGGATGTGCAGCGACGCCCAGTCCGGCTGGCCGGTGACCGGGCAGTTGGACTTGAGCAATTCGCTGGTCAGGGTCTCTTCGACCACCTCGCCGTCGGCGGCGGACAGGAAGTCCGGACGCGGCGGGCCGTAGCAGTCGATGGCGATGTCCAGCGCGTCCAGCGATTCGCCCTCGCCCAGCGTGTCGATCGGCGGCAGGCCGAATTCCATCGCCACGTCGGCGCCGGCACGCGCCGACAGGTCGGTGACGATGCAACTGCGCAGCGCCTCGGCGCTGTTGAAGCGCATCGCGTTGAGCGAGTTGAGATAGAGCTTGAGCGACTTGGATTCGATCAGATTCGGCGAGGCGCACGGCACCTGCAAGGTCGCGGTGGCGACGCAGGGCTTGCCCTGCGCATCGAGCCAACTCAGTTCGTAGGCATGCCAGCGGTCCACGCCGAAGAACGGCAGCGCCACGGGGTCGAGGCCGATCTCGGTACGCGCCGCGGCGCGCGGGATGGGAAACAGCAGCGCGGGATCGTACTGCGACGGGTAGGCGACCTCGCGGCCGAGGCTGGAATCCTGGGGGGTGTTCATGTGGTGCAGTGTAGCGGGCGCGTTCTGGCTGGGAGGTGTATGGGTGGGGATTGGGGAGTGGGGATTCGGAAGTGGCGAAGCGATGCTGCACGCGCTTGTGTCGAGGTGCTTGCGTCGCTGCAAGGCTTCATGCGTCGCGACTGACGTCGCTCCCACAGAGGCGATCCAACGCCGCGCGTCGTAGGAGCGGCTTCAGCCGCGACAGCCTTCCCGGTCATGCCCGTCGCGGCTGAAGCCGCTCCTACAGGGAAAGGGCGCAGGGCACATGCGAGTCTGGAAGGGCGGCCACGATTGGTGTCGAAGGAATCCCTCGGTTCTGGGCTTCCCGCGTCGCGACTAAGTCGCTCCCACAGAGGCGATCCAGCGCCGCGCGCATAGGAGCGGCTTCAGCCGCGACAGTCTTCCCGGTAACGCCCGTCGCGGCTGAAGCCGCTCCTACGGATGTCCATCTGTCCATCGCTGCCGGGCCGACGCACGATGCCTTCCACGAGGCTGCGGGACTGTCGCTTTTACGAATCCCCACTCCCGACTCCCCAATCCCACCCCTTCAGGCCTCCGGCTTCATCCCCAGATAATCCAACGAGACCTGCAGCATCGCGCGCAGGCCGACGTCCAGGGCGGTCTCGTCGAGCAGGAACTGCGGCGAGTGGTTGCTGGGCGCGGTCGCCGGGTCGATGCCGGGGCCGGTGGCGCCGACGAAGAAGAACATCGACGGCAACTGCTGCGCGTAGTACGAGAAATCCTCCGCGCCCATCTGCAGCGGCGGTTCGTAGACGTTGCCGGCGCCGACCACCGCCTGCAGGCTGGGCAGCATGCGCGCGGTCAGTGCCGGGTCGTTGATCGTGGCCGGGTTGCCGTCCTGGTCGGGCACGTGCGCCTCGGCCTTGGCGCCGTGCGCGGCGGCGGTGTGCTCGGCCACGGTCTTGAGGTCGGCGAAGATCTGCTGGCGCATGCCCTCGTCGAAGGTGCGGATGGTGCCGACCATCTCCACGTCGTCGGGAATGATGTTGTAGCGGATACCGCCCTTGATCGCGCCGAAGCTCAGCACCGCCGGCTGCTTGGACAGGTTGGCGCGACGGCTGATCACGCTCTGCGCGGCGCCGATCAGGTCGGCGCTGGCCACGATCGGGTCGATGCCGTTCCACGGCGCCGAGCCGTGGGTCTGGCGGCCGACCACCTTGATGCTGAAGCGGTCCGAGGCGGCCATCAGCGGGCCGCCGCGCACCGCGATCTTGCCGGCCTGGACGCTGGAGAACACGTGCAGGCCGAACATCGCCTGCGGCTTGAAGTCGCGGAACAGGCCTTCCTTGAGCATCAGCGAGGCGCCGCCCTCCTCGTTGCCCGGCGCGCCCTCCTCCGAGGGCTGGAACACCAGCATGACCTCGCCCGGCAGCTGCGCGCGCATCGCCACCAGGGCCTCGGCCACGCCGAGCAGGATCGCGGTGTGCGCGTCGTGGCCGCAGGCGTGCATCACCCCCACGGTCTCGCCGCGGTACTCGCCGGTGGCCTTGGAGGCGAACGGCAGGCCGGTCTGCTCGGTCACCGGCAGCGCGTCCATGTCCGCGCGCAGGGCGATCTTCGGCCCGGGCAGCGCGCCTTTGACGATCGCCACCACGCCGTGGTGGGCGATGCCGGTCTGCGGCTTCAGGCCCAGCGCGCGCAGCCGCTCGGCGACCTTGGCGGCGGTGCGCTCCTCGCGGTTGGACAGCTCCGGGTGCTGGTGGAAGTCGCGCCGCCACTCCACCACCTTGGCCTGCAGCCTGGCCGCGGCAGCCGCCACCTCCGGGCGCTCGGCGCTCTGCGCCCAGGCCAGGGCGGGGACGGCGAACAGCATCGCGGACAGCAGGCGGGACAGGCGCGGCATGGCAGGACTCCAGGTCGGGACGCAACAGGCGTTCAGTCAATGTAGTGCATCGGCGGTCGGTCGGGGGCGGCCGTGGATCCCGCCGCGGGGAAAAAACCTTTGCGAATCCGTGTCAACCGATGCGCCGCCGGTGCGTTGCGAGAGCGAACGACCGGCCTCGCCCGCCCGCGGGGTCTGTCCCTTCAGTCATGGTCCAATCGCAACGCGCCGGCGATATGCTTTCGCGACCGTTGCACCAGCCACTGCGGGAGGGTCCTCCACCCCGCCTCGCCACAGGAGTTTCCCCGGATGTCGCGTTTCTGGAAGATTGCGCTGCTGATCCTCGCAGCGGTGGCCTTGGTGGTGGTGGGCACGCGTTTCATGCGCGGCGGCGGGCATCACAAGGGGGGCGACGCCGGCATGGGCGACGACGGCGATAACACGCCGGTGCCGGTCACGGTGGTCGCCGCCAGCAGCCAGGCGGTGCCGATCTACGCCACCGCCACCGGCACGGTGACCGCGCTGAGCACCGTCACCGTCAGCCCGCAGGTCGGCGGCCAACTGATGAGCCTGAACTTCCGCGAAGGCCAGGAAGTCAAGAAAGGCGAACTGCTGGCGCAGATCGACCCGCGCTCGCTGCAGGCCAGCTACGACCAGGCCGCGGCGAGCAAGCGCCAGAACCAGGCGCTGCTGGCCACCGCGCGCTCCACCTTCCAGCGCTCCGACTCGCCGGCCTACCGGCAGTACGTGGCCAAGACCGACCTGGACACCCAGCGCAACCAGGTGGCGCAGTACGAAGCGGCGGTCGCCGCCAACGATGCGCAGATGCGCGCGGCGCAGGTGCAGTTGCAGTACACCCGCATCCTCGCCCCCAGCGACGGCATCGCCGGCATCCGCGGGGTGGACGTGGGCAACATCGTCAGCACCAGCAGCACCATCGTCACCATCACCCAGGTGCACCCGATCTACGTCACCTTCAACCTGCCCGAGATCCAGTTGCAGGACGTGCGCCAGGCGCAGGCGGCGGCGCCGCTGCCGGTGGCCGCACTGGACCGCACCGACGCGCATCCGATCGCCAGCGACGGCCAGGTCGACGTGATCGACAACCAGATCAGCGTCGACACCGGCACCTTCAAGGTCCGCGCGGTGTTCCCGAACAACGACCGCGCGCTGTGGCCGGGCCAGTTCGTCAACGTGCGCCTGACCCTGCGCACCGTGCCCGACGGGGTGGTGGTGCCGACCCAGGCGGTGCAGCGCGGCCCCAACGGCGACTACGTGTACGTGGTGCAGGCCGACAACACGGTCAAGATGCAGACGGTCAAGCAGGGCGCGGAAGTCGGCGACAGCCAGGTGCAACTGACCGAAGGCCTGAAGGCCGGCGAGCGGGTGGTCACCGAAGGTCAGTTCCGGCTCAAGCCCGGCACCAAGGTGACCGCGCTGAAGCCGGGCGAGGCGCCACCGGAGCCGACCGAGGCCGAACTGAAGGCCGCCGAGGGCAAGCAGCAGCAACGCGGCGGCGGACGCCGCGGCGGCGGCGGGCCGCGCTGAGCGCGCCGCGCGCCCCGGCGAGGGCCGTGCCGCGCCCGCGCGGCAGGCCGCGACTGGGGCGCCTGCAGGCGGCGGCGTCGCCATGCCGCGCCGCGATCGCGGCGCGGGGCCACGGCCGCCGCTGATTCCGCCGTCTTCCCCGGCGCCGGCACCGCCGCGCCGGACTCTCACCAGCAAGGATCTTCCCCGTGGGCTTTTCGACGATCTTCATCCGCCGCCCGATCGCCACCACCTTGCTGATGGCAGGCGTGCTGCTGCTCGGCATCCTCGGCTACCGGCAGCTGCCGGTGTCGGCGCTGCCGGAAATCGACGCGCCCAGCCTGGTGGTGACCACGCAATATCCCGGCGCCAACGCCAGCACCATGGCCTCGCTGGTGACCACGCCGCTGGAGCGGCAGCTCGGGCAGATCTCCGGGCTGCAGATGATGACCTCCGACTCGTCGGCCGGCCTGTCCACGATCGTGCTGCAATTCGCGATGGACCGCGACATCGACATCGCCGCGCAGGACGTGCAGGCGGCGATCCGCCAGTCCACCCTGCCCTCCTCGCTGCCCTACCAGCCGGTCTACAACCGGGTGAACCCGGCCGACGCGGCGATCCTCACCCTCAAGCTCAGCTCCGACACGCTGCCGCTGCGCGACGTCAACAACTACGCCGACTCGATCCTGGCCCAGCGCCTGTCGCAGGTGCCGGGCGTGGGCCTGGTGTCGATCGCCGGCAACGTGCGCCCGGCGGTGCGCATCCAGGTCAATCCGGCGCAGCTGTCGAACATGGGCCTGACCATGGAGGCGCTGCGCAGCGCGCTGACCCAGACCAACGTCAACGCGCCGAAGGGCTCGCTCAACGGCAAGACCCAGTCCTACAGCATCGGCACCAACGACCAGCTGTCCAGTGCCGCCGAGTACCGCGACACCGTCATCAGCTACAAGAACGGCGCGCCGGTGCGGCTTTCGGACGTGGCCAAGGTGGTGGACGGGGTGGAGAACGACCAGCTCGCCGCCTGGGCCGACGGCAAGCCGGCGGTGCTGCTGGAAGTGCGCCGCCAGCCCGGCGCCAACATCGTGCAGACGGTGGAGCAGATCCGCGCGATCCTGCCGCAGCTGCAGGGCGTGTTGCCGGCGGGCGTGCACCTGGACGTGTTCTCCGACCGCACCGAGACCATCCGTGCCTCGGTGCACGAGGTCAAGTTCACCCTGATCCTGACCATCGGCCTGGTGGTGGCGGTGATCTTCGTGTTCCTGCGCCGGCTGTGGGCCACGGTGATCCCGTCGGTGGCGGTGCCGCTGTCGCTGGCCGGCACCTTCGCGGTGATGGCCTTCGCCGGCATGTCGCTGGACAACCTGTCGCTGATGGCGCTGGTGGTGGCCACCGGCTTCGTGGTCGACGATGCGATCGTGATGATCGAGAACATCGTGCGCTACATCGAACAGGGCAAGAGCGGCCGCGAGGCCGCGGAGATCGGCGCACGCCAGATCGGCTTCACCGTGCTGTCGCTGACCGTGTCGCTGGTGGCGGTGTTCCTGCCGCTGATCCTGATGCCCGGCGTCACCGGCCGCCTGTTCCACGAGTTCGCCTGGGTGCTGAGCATCGCGGTGGTGATCTCGATGCTGGTGTCGCTGACGCTCACGCCGATGATGTGTGCCTACCTACTCAAGCCCGACGCCCTGCCCGAGGGCGAGGACGCGCACGAGCGCGCGGCGGCGGCCGGCAAGACTACGCTGTGGTCGCGCACCGTGGGGCTGTACGAACGCAGCCTGGACTGGGTGCTGGGCCACCAGAAGCTGACCCTGCTGGTGGCGCTGGCGACCATGGTGCTGACCGTGCTGCTGTACGTGGTGATCCCCAAGGGCCTGCTGCCCGAGCAGGACACCGGGCTGATCACCGGCGTGGTCCAGGCCGACCAGAACGTGGCGTTCCCGCAGATGGAGCAGCGCACCCAGGCGGTGGCCGAGGCGCTGCGCCGCGACCCGGCGGTGACCGGCGTGGCCGCCTTCATCGGCGCCGGCTCGATGAACCCCACGCTCAACCAGGGCCAGCTCAGCATCGTGCTGAAGCCGCGCAGCGACCGCGACAGCCTGGAAGACCTGCTGCCGCGGCTGCAGAAGGCGGTGGCCGGGCTACCCGGTGTGGCGCTGTACCTGAAGCCGGTGCAGGACGTGACCCTGGATACCCGCGTGGCCGCCACCGAGTACCAGTACTCGCTCTCGGACGTGGACAGCACCGAACTGGCGACCCAGGCCACGCGCCTGACCGAGGCGCTGCGCAAGCGCCCGGAACTGGCCGACGTGGACAACAACCTGGCCAACCAGGGCCGCGCGCTGGAACTGCGCGTGGACCGCGACAAGGCCAGCGCCCTCGGCGTGCCGATGCAGACCATCGACGACACGCTGTACGACGCCTTCGGCCAGCGCCAGATCTCCACCATCTTCACCCAGCTCAACCAGTACCGCGTGGTGCTGGAAGTGGCGCCGGAGTTCCGCACTAGCACCGCGCTGCTGAACCAATTGGCGGTGGCCAGCAACGGCAGCGGCGCGTTGACCGCGAGCAACGCCACCAGCTTCGGCCAGACCACTTCCAGCAACTCGTCCACCGCCACCGGCATCGGCGCGCAGAACACCGGCATCACCGTCGGCAGCGGCGGCACCGTGCCCTTGGCGGCGGTGGCCGAGGCCAAGCAGTCGACCACGCCGCTGGTGGTCAGCCACCAGCAGCAGCTGCCGGCGGTGACGGTGTCGTTCAACCTGGCGCCGGGCTATTCGCTGTCGCAGGCGGTGGCGGCGATCGAGGAGACCCGCGCCCAGCTGCAGTTGCCGCCGCAGCTGCATGCCGAGTTCATCGGCAAGGCCGCCGAGTTCACCGGCAGCCAGACCGACGTGGTGTGGCTGCTGCTGGCCTCGGTGGTGCTGATCTACATCGTGCTGGGCGTGCTCTACGAGAGCTACATCCATCCGCTGACGATCATCTCCACCCTGCCGCCGGCCGGTGTCGGCGCGCTGCTGGCGCTGATGCTGTGCGGGCTGAGCCTGTCGGTGGACGGCATCGTCGGCATCGTGCTGCTGATCGGCATCGTCAAGAAGAACGCGATCATGATGATCGACTTCGCGATCGACGCGCGCCGGGAGGGCGCCAGCGCCCACGACGCGATCCGCCGCGCCTGCCTGCTGCGCTTCCGCCCGATCATGATGACCACCGCCGCGGCGATGCTCGGCGCGCTGCCGCTGGCGCTGGGCGACGGCATCGGCTCGGAACTGCGCCGCCCGCTGGGCATCTCCATCGTCGGCGGCCTGCTGCTGTCGCAGTTGGTCACCCTGTACACCACGCCGGTGATCTACCTGTACATGGAACGTGCCTCCGAGCGTGTGCGGACATGGCGCGAGCGGCGCGCGGCGCGGGTGTCAATGGAGCGGCCGGCATGAGGGGCTTGAGAAGCCGGGACCCGGGACCCGGGACCCGGGACCCGCAAAGCGGGCTCCGCGCGCACCTGCAAAACAGCCATACCTACGCGCTTGCCACTGAACAACAAAGCGACCAATTCGCACGGGTCCCGTGTCCCGAGTCCCGGGTCCCGGCTCTCCTGGTCCCGGCCCCATGAACATCTCCGCGCCCTTCATCCGCCGTCCCATCGGCACCGCGCTGCTGGCCATCGGCCTGTTCGTGATCGGCATGATGTGCTACCTGCGCCTGGGCGTGGCGGCGCTGCCGAACATCTCGATCCCGGTGATCTTCGTGCAGGCCAGCCAGGCCGGCGCCGACGCCGCGACCATGGCGTCCACGGTCACCGCGCCGCTGGAACGGCACCTGGGCCAGGTGCCCGGCATCGACACCATGCGTTCCTCCAGTTCGGAGGGGAACAGCCAGGTGTTCATGGTGTTCCAGAGCAACCGCAACATCGACTCGGCGGCACAGGACGTGGAGAGCGCGATCAACGCCGCGCAGGCCGACCTGCCCTCCGGCCTGGCCACGCCGCGCTACCAGAAGGCCAATCCCAACGACGACCCGGTCATCGCCATCGCCCTGACCTCGGACACGCAATCGGCCGACGAGCTGTACAACGTCGCCGATTCGCTGCTGGCGCAGCGCCTGCGCCAGATCAGCGGCGTGTCCTCGGTGGACATCGGCGGCGCCTCCACCCCGGCGGTGCGGGTGGACGTGAACCTGCGCGCGCTCAATGCCATGGGCCTGACCCCGGACGACCTGCGCAATGCGGTGCGCGCTGCCAACGTCACCTCGCCCACCGGCTTCCTCAGCGACGGCACCACCACCACCGCCATCGTCGCCAACGACGCGGTGGCCAAGGCCGCCGACTTCGGCCAGGTGGTGATCAGCCAGCAGCAGGGCCGCACGGTGCGCCTGCGCGACATCGCCAACGTCTACGACGGCCAGCAGGACGCCTACCAGGCGGCCTGGTTCGGCGGCAAGCCGGCGGTGGTGATGTACGTGTTCACCCGTGCCGGCGCCAACATCGTGGAGACGGTGGACCGGGTCAAGGCCGAGATCCCGATGCTGCGCACCTACCTGCAGCCGGGCACCAGGATGACGGCGTACTTCGACCGCACCCCGACCATCCGCGCCTCGCTCAACGAGGTGCAGGCCACGCTGATGATCAGCCTGGCGATGGTGGTGCTGACCATGGCGCTGTTCCTGCGTCGGCTGGCGCCCACGCTGATCGCCGCGGCCACCGTGCCGCTGTCGCTGGCCGGCGCGGCGCTGGCGATGCACGTGATGGGCTTCACCCTCAACAACCTGAGCCTGCTGGCGCTGGTGATCGCGATCGGCTTCGTCGTCGACGATGCGATCGTGGTCATCGAGAACATCATGCGCCACCTCGACGAAGGCATGTCGCGGCTGGATGCGGCGCTGGCCGGTGCGCGCGAGATCGGCTTCACCATCGTCTCGATCACCGCCTCGCTGGTGGCGGTGTTCATTCCGATCCTGTTCGCCAGCGGCATGATCGGGGTGTTCTTCCGCGAGTTCACCGTCACCCTGGTGGCGGCGATCTGCGTCTCGGCGGTGGTTTCGCTCACGCTCACCCCGGCGCTGTGCAGCCGCTTCCTGTCCGCGCACGCCGAGCCGGAACGCCCCGGCCGCTTCGGCGCCTGGCTGGAGCGCATGCACGAACGCATGCTGCGCGTGTACACCGTGGCCCTGGACTTCTCGTTGCGCCACGCGCTGCTGCTGGCACTGACCCCGCTGCTGCTGATCGTGGCCACGGTGTTCCTGGCCGGCGCGGTCAAGAAGGGCTCGTTCCCGGCGCAGGACACCGGCCTGATCTGGGGACGCGCCACCTCCAGCGCCACCGTGTCCTTCGCCGACATGGTCAGCCGCCAGCGCCGCATCACCGACATGCTGATGTCCGACCCGGCGGTGAAGATCGTCGGCGCGCGCCTGGGCAGCAGCCGCCAGGGTTCCAGCGCCAGCTTCAACATCGAACTCAAGCGCCGCGACGAAGGCCGCACCGACACCACCGCCGAGGTCCTGGCGCGGCTCAGCGCCAAGGCCGACCGCTACCCCGACCTGCAGCTGCGCCTGCGCGCGATCCAGGACCTGCCCAGCGACGGCGGCGGCGGCACCAGCCAGGGCGCGCAGTACCGCGTCTCGCTGCAGGGCAACGACAACGCGCAGTTGCAGGAGTGGCTGCCGAAACTGCAGGCCGCGCTGAAGCAGAACCCCAAGCTGCGCGATGTCGGCACCGACGTGGACAACGCCGGCCTGCGCCAGAACATCGTCATCGACCGCGCCCTGGCCGCGCGCCTGGGCGTGTCGATCGGCGCCATCGACGGCGCGCTGTACGGCGCGTTCGGCCAGCGCCAGATCTCCACCATCTACTCCGACCTCAACCAGTACAGCGTGGTGGTCAACGCGCTGCCGGACCAGACCGCCACGCCGGCGGCGCTGAACCGCATCTACGTGCCCACCCGCAACGGCACGATGATCCCGCTGACCGCGGTCGCCCACCAGGTGCCGGGCCTGGCGCCGTCGCAGATCACCCACATGAACCAGTACACGACCATGGACCTGAGCTACAACCTGGCCCCTGGCGTGAGCACCGGCGAGGGCGATGCGATCATCGCCGCCGCCGTGGCCGGGCTGCGCATGCCCGGCGACATCCGCATCGCCGACGGCGGCGGCTTCGGCGTGCAGCTGCAGCCGAACTCGATGCTGGTGCTGGTGCTGGCCGCGATCGTGGTGGTCTACATCGTGCTGGGCATGCTCTACGAGAGCCTGGTGCACCCGGTGACCATCCTCTCCACGCTGCCGGCCGCCGGCATGGGCGCGCTGCTGGCGCTGTGGGTCACCGGCACCGAACTGTCGGTGATCTCGATGATCGCACTGGTGCTGCTGATCGGCATCGTCAAGAAGAACGCGATCATGATGATCGACTTCGCCCTGGTCGCCGAACGCGAGCACGGCAAGACCCCGCTGGAGGCCGCGCGCGAGGCCTGCATCGTGCGCTTCCGCCCGATCATGATGACCACGATGGTGGCGATCCTGGCCGCGGTGCCGCTGGCCGTGGGCCTGGGCGAAGGCTCGGAACTGCGCCGCCCGCTCGGCATCGCGATGATCGGTGGCCTGCTGATCTCGCAGAGCCTGACCCTGCTCAGCACCCCGGCGCTGTACGTGATCTTCTCCTGCCTGCGCGAACGCTGGTACGCCCGCCGCGCACGGCGGCGCGAGCGGCGCCAGCTTGCTGCGGCAGGGATTCGGCATTAGGAATTCGGGATTCGCAAAAGCGGGCATCCGTACGGCGTTAGGGCTGGCGTGATCCGCTGTGCCTCAAGCGCTCGATAGCGCCGCCTTTACGAATCCCCAATCCCGACTCCCCAATCCCCGCCCTTCAGCCACAACCCTCCACGTAATCCACCTGCGGCGGCAGGCCGACGCGCCAGGCGACGGCCTTGCCGGCGGCGTCGGTCTCGAACACCAGCACGCCGGGCTGGCCGGACTCGCCGCGCACGCGCAGCACCTTCGCGCCTTCGACATACTTGTGCGGCTGTTCCTCCAGCCGGCCGGCATACAGCGCGCGCAGTTGCGCCAGGTCCATGCCGACCTTGCCGCCGCCGGGCGCGGTTTCCTTGGCGGTGCGCACGTCGTAGCGCACCAGCGCGTCGTCTTCGACCATCAGGCCGAACTGGCGGTTGCCCTTGGCCCAGCGCGGACGCAGCACGTAGCAGCTGCTGCCGGCGCTGGGCTGGCCGTCGAGTTCGCCGCCCCAGGCCGCACGTGCCTGCGCCGCGCTCATGCCCAGGCGCAGGTCGCCGTAGCCGTCGATGCGCGCCAGTTGCCGGTCCCCCGCCGCCAGTTCCGGCGGCAGCGCCGAGGCCGGGGCCTGTGCCGGCGGCACGTCGCCGTCGGGCTGGTCGATCTCCGGCGGCGGCAAGGCGCCGTCGTCGGCCGCGGCGGCGGGAGCGGCGGACGCCGATGGCGCAGGAGGCGCGGCCGGCGGCGATGGCGGCTGCCGGTCGCAGGCGGCGAGCGCGAGCAGCAAGACCGCCACGCCTGGTTGAATCGGCTTCATCGCAGTTCCTCGCTGGACCAGCGCATAGGCTAGCGTGCATGCCCTCGCACTGCACGGCGGCGGCGACGCAGCGCCGAGCACGCGCGGCGGCGCACCGCGTCCCGAACCAGGCGCTCGACCGCGCCGATGGCAGGCGGCTGTCGACACGGACATGCCAGCGCATCGCGCCTGTCATCGGCATTTCACCGCGCTGCGCGACGCTGCGCGCCTACCGACCCCGCCGCCATGCATCCGCGCAAGACCGCCCTCGCCCTTGCGGCACTGCAATCGCACGATGCGCCGCTGGACATGCGCCAGCGACGCGTGCTGATCCTGGCCGACGGCCAGCGCAGTGTCGAGGAACTGACCACGCTGGGCGGCCGCGGTGCCGATGCGATCGTGCAGGGCCTGCTGCAGCAGGGCTACCTGGACGATGGCCGCAGCAGCGTCGCCATGCCGGTGGCGACAAGCGCGCCGCCGGCATCAACGGAGCCGCGGCGCGCGCTGCTCAATGCGCGCATGTATCTGCTGGACCTGCTGCAACTGCAGCGGCATCCGGCCTCGCCGGCGCTGCAGCAGCAATTGCGCGCCGCGCGCGAGGAACAGGACACCCTGTGCGCGATCGCGCTGGCGCTGCGCACGATGCCGGAGATGACCTCCGAGCGCTACGCGCAGCGCATCCGCGAGCGCGTGCTGGAGATCCTGCCGGCATCGCTGCACGGCGCGCTGACCGCGGCGGCGGAGGCCGCCTGAGCGCCGAGACCGCAGCCGCAGCAGCGGCAGCAGCGGCCTCGGCAGAAGCAGCCTCGGCAGTGGCCTGAGCAGCCTGAACAGCGCAGCTGCGCCGACGCCCGCTCAGGGCGCGCGGAACTGCCGGCGCAGGCCCTGCCAGCACTGCTGGTAGTCGCGCTGACGATGCGCGGCATCCAGCGCCTGCGCGGTCGGGCGCAGCACCGCGCGCGTCTCGAACATGAAGGCCATGGTGTCGGCGATGACGTCCGGCCGCGACAGATCGGCCTGCGAGGCCTTGTCGAACGTGGCCGCGTCCGGGCCGTGCCCGCTCATGCAGTTGTGCAGCGACGCTCCACCCGGGGCGAAGCCGTCGGCCTTGGCATCGTAAACGCCGTGCACCAGGCCCATGAACTCGCTGGCGACATTGCGGTGGAACCACGGCGGCCGGAAGGTGTGCTGCGCCACCAGCCAGCGCGGCGGAAAGATCGCGAAATCCATGTTGGCGGTGCCGGGCGTGTCGCTGGGCGCGGTCAGCACGGTGAAGATGCTCGGATCGGGATGGTCGAAACTGATCGAGCCGATGGTGTTGAAACGGCGCAGGTCGTACTTGTACGGGGCGTAGTTGCCGTGCCAGGCGACCACGTCCAGCGGCGAATGCCCGATCGGCGCGCGCCACAGATGGCCCTGGAACTTGGCGATCAGTTCGAAGTCGCCCTCGCCTTCCTCGTAGGCGGCCACCGGGGTCAGGAAGTCGCGCGGGTTGGCCAGGCCGTTGGCGCCGATCGGTCCCAGGTCCGGCAACCGCAGCAGGCCGCCGAAGTTCTCGCACACGTATCCGCGCGCAGGGCCGTCGGGCAGCTCGACGCGGAAGCGCACGCCACGAGGGATCACCGCGATCTCTTGCGGCGCCAGCTCCAGCGTGCCCAGCTCGGTGCACAGGCGCAGCCGGCCGAGCTGCGGCACGATCAGCAGTTCCGCATCCGCATCGTAGAAGAAGCGGCCCTGCATCGAGGCGTTGGCCGCGTACAGGTGCACCGCCACGCCATGCTGGGCCTCGGCCGAGCCGTTGCCGGCCATGGTGTATAGACCATCGACGAAGTCCACCGGCGCCTCCGGCAGCGGCAACGGGCTCCAGCGCAACTGATCCGGCGGCACCGGGCCGCGCTGGAAATCGTTGTGGAACGCGGCCGCGCGGTCGTAGGCGACGAAGCCGCCATGCACCACCGCCGGGCGGATGCGGTACAGCCAACTGCGCCGGTTGACGCCACGCGGCGCGGTGAACGCGGTGCCCGACAATTGCTCGGCATACAGGCCGTGGGCGACGCGCTGCGGCGAGTTCTGCCCGATCGGCAACGCACCGGGCACCGCCTCGGTGGCGAATTCGTTGCCGAAGCCGGACATGTAGCCGTTGGGTTGGATGTTCATGACGAGGGCTCTTCTGCTTGAAGCCCCTCTCCCACCGGGAGAGGGGTTGGGGTGAGGGTAAGACCGCCGGCGACCGCGACGATGTGCGCAAGTACCGCATCCGGCCGTTTCAGCACATCGTTGTTCCAGAAACGTAGTACCCGCATCCCTCGCGATTGGAGGTAGCGCGTACGCACCGCATCGACGGCGAGCGTGTGCTGAGAACCATCCAGTTCGATCACCATCGCTCTCGCGTCGCAATAGAAATCCATTACGTACGGCGGCAGCGGATGCTGCCTGCGGAATTTCAATCCCAACAAACCGCTGCGCAGGTGGTACCGGAGCAGGCGCCCCGCATCGGTCATGCCAGTGCGCAGATCACGCGCGTGCTCCAATGTCGTGGTGGGCAAGGGCGGCTTGGACGTCATTGCACAAGCCTACCCTCACCCCAACCCCTCTCCCGGTTGGAGAGGGGCTAGAACGGCTGTCGGAAGTCTCCGCGATGCGCTGTCAGCATCCGCCGGCTTCGAGCACCTTGGCCGTCAGCCCCCCGCTCGCCGCCTTCCGCCCTCAGAGCACGCCGCGCTTCATCTGATCGCGCTCGATGCTCTCGAACAGCGCCTTGAAGTTGCCTTCGCCGAAGCCTTCGTTGCCCTTGCGCTGGATGATCTCGAAGAAGATCGGGCCGATGCAGTTCTGGGTGAAGATCTGCAGCAGCTTGCGCTGCTTGGTCTCCGGGTCGGCGTCGATCAGGATCTTGTTGCGCGCCAGCCGCGGCACGTCCTCGCCGTGGTTGGGAATGCGCTGGTCGATCACCTCGAAATAGGTGTCCGGCGTGTCCAGGAACGCGACGCCGGCCGCGCGCATGCGCTCGACGGTCTCGTAGATGTCGTCGGTGAAGCAGGCGATGTGCTGGATGCCTTCGCCGCGGTAGGCGTCCAGGTACTCGTTGATCTGGCTCTTGGGATCGGACGATTCGTTGAGCGGGATGCGCACCACGCCGTCCGGCGCGGTCATCGCCTTGGACACCAGCCCGGTCTTGGCGCCCTTGATGTCGAAGTAGCGGATCTCGCGGAAGTTGAACAGGCGCTCGTAGTAATCCGACCAGCGCTGCATGTTGCCGAAATACAGGTTGTGGGTCAGGTGGTCGATGAAGGTCAGGCCGAACCCGGCCGGATGCTGCTCGGCGCCGGGCACCGGCTCGAAATCTGCGTACACCGAGCCCTTCTCGCCATACCGGTCGACCAGGTACAGCATGCAGTCGCCGATGCCCTTGACCACCGGCGCCTGCACCGCGCGGGTGTCGGCCTTGTCGGCGATGGCTTCGCCGCCGTTCTCCAGCACCTTGGCGAAGACCTCGTCGGCCGGGTGCTGGAAGCGGATCGCGAAACCGCAGGCGCAGGGGCCGTGCGCGGCGGCGAAATCGGCGGCGAAGGAATCCGGTTCCTCGTTGACCAGGAAATTGACCCCGCCCTGGCGGTACACGGTGATCGCGCGCTGGCGATGGCGCAGCACCGCCGTAAAGCCCATGCTGCGGAAGTACGCATGCAACTGCTCGCCCTGCCCGGCCGGCGCGGCGAATTCCACGAACTCGAAACCGTCGATACCCATCGGGTTCTCGAAGGTGGTGACCTGCATGCCGAGGTTGGCAGGCTGCGACGGATGTTGCGGTTGTGCACTCATGACGCGTCTCCTGGAGGACGGGGTGCGGCGGCCGGGCCGAAATTTCGGGTGCGGACGGACGCCAGACTCGCGAGAATGGCCGTAGTATCCTCCGTTGTAGTTACAAGTGAAACCACCAGCAAGGTGCAATGCAGCATGACGATCGCCACGCCCGCCCCGACGCCCGAGCCGCCCTCCCTGGATCTGGAACGGTTCCTGCCGTACCGGATCAGCGTGCTGTCCAACCGCATCAGCAGCAACATCGCCCGCGTCTACGGCGAGCGCTACGGCATGGCGGTGACCGAATGGCGGGTGATGGCGGTGCTGGCGCTGTATCCGGGCCTGTCGGCCGGCGAGGTCTCCGAGCGCACCGCGATGGACAAGGTGGCGGTGAGCCGGGCGGTGGCGCGGCAGCTGGAGCGCGGGTTCATCCAGCGCGAGACCCATGGCGACGACCGCCGCCGCTCGGTGCTGCACCTGACCCCGGCCGGGGTGGAGGTGTACCAGGTGGTGGCGCCGATGGTGCTGGAGTGCGAACGGCGCCTGCTGGCCCCCTTCAGCGAGGACGAGCAGCGGCTGCTGAACCGGCTGATCGACCGCCTGGCGGCCGAGGGCCTGCCGAGCATGACCGGGCGCTGAGGCGCCGGTACCTCGCGAGATGGGGCCGTATAGACACCGTAGGAGCGGCTTCAGCCGCGACCGGGCGTTCCCAGTAACGCGCCGTCGCGGCTGAAGCCGCTCCTGCGAGAACGACGCGTCGCCGCCGCTCAGGGCTTGGGCGGTGCCCACTGCTTGAGGAAGTCCGAGAACTTCTTGCGGTCGTAGCCCTTGCCCTTCTGCAGGTCGCCGACCACCTGCGAATGCAGCAGCTTGCCGTCGGCGTCGAGCACCAGCAGGTGCGGGAAGTCGACGATCTTCGGGTACTGCGCCATGAACGCCTCGTTCTTGTTGGCGTCGCTGACGTTGACCTTGACCCAGACGAAGTTCCCATCGCGGAAGCTGCGCAGTTCCGCATCGCCCTCGATGAAGGTGTCCAGCGTATGGCACCAGTCGCACGCCTCGTTGCCCACGTCGAGCAGGATGCGCTTGCCGCCGCGCTTGGCCTCGACCATGGCTGTGTCCAGGTCGTCGGCGGGGTTGCGCTGGGGGTCGAACTGCGCACCCAGCGCCTTGGCCGCGGCGATGTCGGCGGCCGCCGGGGTATTGCCCGAGGCCACCGGCTGGTTGGGATCGGCCACCGGCGGCTTCTGCACCGAGGTATCCAGCGGCTTGGCCGGCGCCTGCGCTTCAGGCGGCGCCGTCTGGCTGCAACCGCCCAGGGCCAGCACCGCCGCCAGGGCGGCGCACATCGTCTTGTTCATCGTCATTGGCACGTCCTCACTTCACACCATGCATCAGCTTGCTGATCAGCGGCGCGATCAGGAACAGCACCACGCCGGCGCCCAGCAACGCCCAGAAGCCGAAGGTATACCCGCCCAGCGCGGAAGCCACGGTCATGCCGCCTTCGCCGCTGACATGGCTGGCGAAGATGCCGGACAGGTTGTTGCCGATGCCGGTGGACAGGAACCAGCCGCCCATGCCGAAGCCGACCAGGCGCACCGGCGCCAGCTTGGTCACCATCGACAGCCCGATCGGCGACAGGCACAGCTCGCCCACCGACTGGATGACGTAGACCATGAACAGCGTCCAGAACGGGATCTTGCCGGCGTCGTTGACCAGGCTCGACAGCGCGAACATCAGCAGCAGGAAGGCCAGGCCGTTGAACATCAGGCCCAGCGCGAACTTGCGCGAGATCGACGGATTGAAGCGGCCGGCCTTGACCCAGATCCAGGCGATGACCGGCGCCAGGGTGATGATCGCCAGCGAGTTGACCGACTGGAACCACGCGGTCGGGAAGGTCCAGTCGCCGAACTGGCGGTTGACGATCTCGTCGGCGAGGAAGGTGAAGGAACTGCCGGCCTGTTCGAAGAACATCCAGAACAGCACGTTGAAGGCGAAGATGATCAGCATCGCGATGACCTTGTCGCGCGCCACCTTGCCGTTGCGGATGCCCTCCACCAGCAGCATGATCGCCAGCGCCACGAACATGGTGCTGAGGATCCACTGCAGCACTTCGGCGCCGGCGGCCAGCGCCAGGTACACCGCCGGGATCGCCACCAGCATGCCCAGCAGCACATAGATCACGCGCATGTTGCCTGCGCCGCCCGGCAACGGCGCGCCGATGCCCTTGAGCTGGCGGCGGCCGAACCAGAACCACACCAGGCTGATCAGCATGCCGAAGCCCGACGCGATGAACACCATCTTGTAGGACGGCATGGCTTCGGTGCCGAACACCTTCTCGGCCAGCTGCTGGGTCAGCCACGGCGCGATCATCGCGCCCAGGTTGATGCCCATGTAGAAGATGGTGAACCCGCTGTCGCGGCGCGGATCGGCGGCGCTGTACAGCTTGCCGACCATGGTCGAGATGTTGGGTTTGAACAGGCCGTTGCCGACCACCACGGTGGCCAGGCCCAGTTCGAAGATCTGCGGGTTGGGCACGGAGATCAGGAACAGGCCGGTGGACATGACCGCGGCGCCGACCAGGATCGAGCGCTGGTAGCCGAGCACCCGGTCGGCGATATAGCCGCCGAAGATCGCCGCCGCATACACCAGCGCCAGGTACGCGCCGTAGGTGGCGCTGGCCGAGGCCTGGCCCGTGCCCTGGCCGCCATGGAACTGCGCCACGATGTACAGCACCAGCGCCCAGCGAATGCCGTAGAACGCGAAGCGCTCCCAGAACTCGGTCATGAACAGCATCCACAGCGGGCGCGGATGGCCCAGCAGGGTCTTGAATTCGGGCGGTTGCGCTGACGGCGGCTGCGGTGAGGCGGGGTGGTTCGACGCGACGACGTCAACGCTCATGCGGTGTTCCCTTGCGTATTCAGATGGGCTGGGGCGGTGCGTCCGGCCAGGCCGGGCAACGCGCGAGGATCACCGAGGGACGGCGTGGCGTCAAATGCGTGGACGGGCCGGGACTCGGGACCCGGGGCCCGGGACCCGGAAAAGCGGGACCTCAAGCACCAGGGATTCCGGGCAAGAAGGCGATGTGCGCATGCGGTAAGCCCGCGTCCACGCGGAAGACGAACGCCTCCGATAACAACGCAGCGCAGCAAGGCCGAGCGGCGCCTGCCAGCGCGCTCCACTACGGCGCTTGCGACGCCCCATCCGGGTCCCGGGTCCCGAGTCCCGGGTCCCGGCTTTCCAGCCCCACCGAGGTGCGCACCTCGAACAGCTCCGGAAAGAAGGTCAGCGCCAGCGCCTGCTGCAGGAAGCCGACGCCGCTGGAGCCGCCGGTGCCGCGCTTGAAGCCGATCACCCGCATCACCGTGCGCATGTGGCGAAAGCGCCACAGCTGGAACTGGGTCTCCAGGTCCACCAGGTCCTCGCACAGCGCATATTCGCGCCAGTAGCGGTCGGTGTTCTCGTAGATGCGCTCGAACACCGGGCGCAGCAGCGGGTCGCTGACGTGCGGCTGGCGCCAGTCGCGGGCGCGGTACGGCGCCGGCACCGCGTGGCCGAAGCGGGCCAGGTAGCGCAGGAACTCCTCGTACAGGCTGGGCGCCTCCAGCACCGCCTGCAGCGCCGCCTGGCCCTGCGGGTCGTGGTCGAACACCGGCAGCATCTGCGCGTTCTTGTTGCCGAGCATGAATTCGATGGTGCGGTACTGCAGCGACTGGAACCCGGAGGACGGACCCAGCACGTCGCGAAACCCCATGTACTCCGACGGGGTCAGGGTCTCCAGCACCGACCACTGTTCGGTCAGCAGGCGCAGCACCTGCTTGCTGCGCGCCAGCACCTTGCGGCACTGCCACACTTCGTCGCGCTGCAGGTGCGCGATCGCCGCGCCCAGTTCGTGCGCCAGCAGCTTCAGCCACAGCTCGGAGGTCTGGTGCTGGACGATGAACAGCAGTTCGTCGTGGTGCGGCGGATTGGACAGCGGCTGCTGCGCCGACAGCAGCCGGTCCAGGCGCAGGTAGCCGCCATAGGTCAGCCGGCCTTCGAGGTCGGTATGGATGCCGGCTTCGAGCGGGCGCTGGTTCTGTTCGACGGGCATGGGCGGCGTGGGCGTTCCGGGCCGGCAAGGGTACCGCAGCGACGAATGTCACACATTGGTCAGCACACCTTGTCAAACTCCGGCACAATCGTCGGCGGCGCCTGGGGGGGCGCCGTCAAGTCATCTGCGTAAGAGCGGCTAACAAAACTACTGCGCAGCCACCAGGCGGGCGCGGACGGTGCTCGGAATCCTCATGTACCACTCGTACACTGCGGTTCCTCCGCGCCGTCCGCACCCACCTGGCGACTGCTCGCTACGCTTCGTCAGCCACTCTTAAGTCCACGTCTTCAAGGATTGGGGAGATCTTGTTCATGCGAGCCATGCTGCTTCGAGCTGCAGTGTTGTCGTGCGCGTTGGGGTGTGCCGGGTACGCCCAGGCGCAGGTGGTCATCAGCCAGGTCTATGGCGGTGGCGGCAACAGCGGCGCCACCTACAAGAGCGATTTCGTCGAGTTGCACAACAACGGCAGCGAGGCGGTGAGCCTGGCCGGCTGGTCGGTGCAGTACGCCTCGGCCGCCGGCAGCAGCTGGCAGGTCACCCCGCTGAGCGGCAGCATCGCGCCCGGAGGCTACTACCTGGTCAAGCAGGCCGACGGCAGCGGCGGCAGCACCGCGCTGCCCACGCCCGACGCCACCGGCACCATCGCCATGAGCGGCACTGCCGGCAAGATCGCGCTGAGCAAGGGCAGCGCCGCACTGAGCGGCGCCTGCCCGGCTGGCAACGCCGACTTCGTCGGCTACGGCAGCAGCGCCAGCTGCGCCGAAGGCAGCGCCCCGACCGCCGCGCCCAGCAACACCCTGGCGGTGCTGCGCGGCAACGGCGGCTGCACCGACAGCGACAACAACAATGCCGACTTCGCCACCGGCGCGCCGACCCCGCGCAACAGCGCCGCGGCGGTCAGCCTGTGCGGCGGCGGCAACCTGCCGGTGGCCAGCGTGGCCAACATCAGCCGCGCCGAAGGCGACAGCGGCAGCACCGCGTTCGTGTTCACCGTGACGCTGAGCCAGCCGGCCGGCAGCGCCGGCGTGAGCTTCACCGCCGCCACCCGCGACGGCACCGCCAGCGCCGGCAGCGATTACCAGGCGCTGGCCGCCACCCAGGTGACGATCCCGGCCGGCGAAAGCAGCGCCGAGGTGCGCGTGCTGGTCAACGGCGACACCAGCAACGAACCGGACGAGACCTTCTACCTGGACATCAGCGGGGTCAGCGGCGCGCTGCCGTCCATGCTGACCGCCAGCGGGGTGATCCTCAACGACGACTTCAACCTGGTGCCGATCCACAGCATCCAGGGCAGCGGCGCGCGCTCGCCGCTGGTCGGCCAGGTGGTCGCCACCAGCGGCATCGTCACCGCGCGGCGCAGCGCCGGCTTCTTCCTGCAGACGCCCGACGCCCAGGCCGACGCCGACCCACTCACCTCCGAGGGCATCTACGTCTACACCGGCAGCGCGCCGCCGGCCGAGGCCGCGGTGGGCAACGCGGTGCGGGTGCAGGCCACGGTGGTCGAGTACGTGCCCAGCACCGACCCCAGCCAGCCGCCGCTGACCGAACTGAGCTCGCCGACGGTGCTGCTGCAGTCCACCGGCAATCCGTTGCCGGCCGCAGTCGAACTGACCACCCGCTTCCCCGACCCGAACGGCGCCTACGACCAGCTCGAGCGCCTGGAAGGCATGCGCGTCACCGTGCCCAGCCTGACCGTCAACACCCCGACCCTGGGCAACGTCAACGAGACCAACGCCAGCGCGACCAGCAACGGCGTGTTCCATGCCGTGGTCACCGGCCTGCCGCGCGCCTGGCGCAGCGCCGGCGTGCAGCAGCCCGACGCGCTGCCGGCCGGCTCGCCAAGCGATGTGCCGCGCTGGAACACCAGCCCGCAGGTGATCGCGGTCGGCAGCGCCGGCCTCGGCGGCGAGCGCATCGACGTGGCCGCCGGCTGCACCGTGCTCGGCGTCAGCGGCCCGCTGGACTACAGCTTCCGCCGCTACACGATCTACCCGGAAACCGCGCCCAGCGTGCAGTGCAACGGCGCCGACCAGCCCAGGCCGGCCCCGGCGCCGCAGGCCGACGACGTCAACATCGCCACCTACAACATGGAGCGCTTCTTCGACGACCAGAACGATCCGGCGATCGGCGAACCGGTGCTGACCGCGGCCGCCTACCAGGCCCGCCTCAACAAGGCCTCGCTGGCGATCCGCAACTACCTCAACACCCCCGACATCCTCGGCACGGTGGAGATCGAGAACCTGAGCGTGCTGCAGACCCTGGCCGACCGCGTCAACCGCGACGCGGTGGCCGCCGGCCAGCCCGATCCGCAGTACGTGGCCTACCTGCAGGAAGGCAACGACGTCGGCGGCATCGACGTCGGCTTCCTGGTCAAGACCGCGCAGATCGGCGCCGGCCTCGCCCGCGTCGAGGTGGTCTCGGTGAGCCAGGAAGGCAAGGCCGCCACCTGGACCGGGCCCAGCGGCACCGTGAGCCTGCTCAACGACCGTCCGCCGCTGCTGCTGAAGGCGGTGGTGCATTTCGCCGACGGCCGCGCGCTGCCGCTGACCGTGGTCGAGGTGCACCAGCGCTCGCTCAACGGCGCCGAGACCGACGACGCCAGCGGCCAGCGCATCCGCGCCAAGCGCCAGGCGCAGGCGGTGTTCCTGGCGAACCTGCTGCAGGCGCGCCAGACCGCCGATCCCACCGAGCAATTGCTGGTGATGGGCGACTTCAACGCCTTCGAGTTCAACGACGGCTACGTCGATGCGATGGGCACCATCACCGGCCTGCCGGCGCCCGACACGCAGACCGTGGTCGGCGGCGACGGCGCCACCCTGGTCGATCCGGCGCTGTACAACCTGACCCTGCTGTCGACGCCGGACCAGAGCTACTCCTATGCCTACGACGGCAACGTGCAGTCGCTGGACCACATCCTGGCCAACCGCGCGCTGATGCGCTCGGCGCAGATCGCCGGCCTCAGCGAAGCCCACGCGCGGCTCAACGCCGATTTCCCGGCCGTGGCGCGCAACGACGCCAACTCGCCGGCGCGGCTGTCCGACCACGACCCGGCGGTGGTGCTGATCAAGCTCAAGCCGCTGGAGCGCGCCGACCTGAGCCTGCGCGTGAGCGCCGCCAACGCATCGGTCTATGCCGGCGACACCATCCGCTACAGCATCACTCTGGCCAATGCCGGCCCGGACGCGGCGCGCGCCGCTGCGGTCGCCTTCGCCCTGGACGCGGCGGTGGCCCCGAGCGTGACCGCCGCCCCGGGCTGGGACTGCGCCGCGCCGGACGTGGCCGCGCAGACCGTGGTCACCTGCAGCACCGCACAGTTCGCCGCCGGCACCACGCCGCGCTTCGAGGTGGCGGTGCCGGCCGGCGCCGCCCTGGTCGGGCGCAGCCTGAGCCTGGCCGCGTCGGTGGCCTCGCAGACCGAGGACCCCAACCCCGGCGACAACGGCGGCAGCGCCACGGTGGCGGTGCAGGCGCGCCCGGCCGGCGACCTGGCGGTGTCGATCGATGGCCCGGCCACCCTGCCGTTCCTGGCCTTCTTCGCCGACTACCGCATCGACGTGCGCAACCACGGCAACGCGCCGGTGCAGGGCGCCAGCCTGGAGATCGACGGCAGCACCCTGTCGGCGCTCACCGCGCTGGTGCCGCCGCGCGGCTGGCAGTGCGTGCGGCAGAACCACGGCCTGCGCAGCGCGCGCTTCCAGTGCCGCAGCGGCGCCGACCTGGCGCCGGGCGCCAGCGCCGCGTTCCGCCTGAGCCTGGCGACGCGGCCGCTGCCGGCCGACCGCCAGATCGTGATCGGCGCCAGCGCCGGCTCGACCTCGGCCGACGCCGACCCCAGCGACAACAGCGCGCGCTTCAGCACCTACGTGGAAGGGCTGCGCCTGTTCGGTCGCTGATCGCGGCAAGCGGTGCAAGTGCGAGGGCGTGGCCGCGAGGCCACGCCCTTTTTGCTGGGGCGACGCCGACCCGTCACCGATCATGTGCTGCCGGTATTCAGCGGGGCACCCGCGATATCGCGTAGGAGCGGCTTCAGCCGCGACGGGGCGTTCCGTGAAGGCCCGTCTCGGCTGAAGCCGCTCCTACGAGGTTAGGCGTAGCGGGCGCTGGGGCGCCCTCGCGCCGCGCTTGCACGCCTACGTCTTCCGCCCTTGTCCAATGCTCTCGCCTGTCGACGCGCGCGGCGCACTGCGGGCATCTACCGGCGCCACCGGTGGACACCCACGCGCACATGAACGGCATGCATCGCAGTGCAACATCGGCGATACCCAACGCCATCAATCGGCAACGCGGCGCGACCAGGCTTTTCTTGTGCGATACGGCATCAGCACGTGCTGCGGTGCACGACGGCTTTTGTGCACGGCTTCCTTAACATGCCGACTCATATCATTTGAAACTTGTTGTCGAGAGCGCCATCGCCATGAGCATCGCCGCCCAGTTCGAAATTGAGTTCCTGCAGTACCTCGACGCGGGCGGCCAGCCGGTCCGCGACGCGCTTCCGGCCGACTCGGCCAACCCGCAGACGCTGCTGGCGCTGTTCAAGCAGATGCTCTACGTGCGCACCTTCGACAGCAAGGCGGTGGCCCTGCAGCGCACCGGCAAGCTGGGCACCTACGCCTCGTGCCTGGGCCACGAAGCCACCCACGTCGGCATCGGCGCCTCGATGCGCCGCGGCGACGTGCTGGCGCCCAGCTACCGCGAGTACGGCGCCATGTTCATGCGCGGCGTGCGCCCGCGCGAGATCCTGCTGTACTGGGGCGGCGACGAGCGCGGCAGCGACTTCCAGCGCGATTCCGACGCCGCCCGCGACTTCCCGATCTGCGTGCCGATTTCCACCCAGTGCCTGCACGCCGCCGGCGCCGCGCTGGCGTTCAAGCTGCGCGGCGAGGCGCAGGTGGCGGTGGCCACCTGCGGCGACGGCGGCTCGTCCAAGACCGACTTCTACGCCGCGCTCAACTCCGCCGGCGCCTACCAGTTGCCGCTGATCCTGTGCGTGATCAACAACGGCTGGGCGATCTCGGTGCCGCGCACTGCGCAGACCGGCGCGCAGACCCTGGCGCAGAAGGGCCTGGCCGGCGGCCTGCACTGCCTGCAGGTGGACGGCAACGACCTGATCGCGGTGCTGGAGGCGATGCGCCAGGCGCGCGAGCGCGCGCTGGCCGGCCAGGGCGGCACGGTGATCGAGTTCATGACCTACCGCCTGTCCGACCACACCACCGCCGACGACGCGCGCCGCTACCGCGACGATGCCGAGGTCAAGCAGGCCTGGGAACGCGAGCCGCTGCTGCGCCTGCGCGCCTGGCTGAGCGCGCAGGGCCTGTGGAGCGAGGACGAGGAAGCAGCGTGGAAGCAGGAATGCGCGCGCCTGGCCGACATCGAGCTCAACGCCTACCTGGAGACCCCGGTGCAGCCGGTGGAAGCCATGTTCGACTACCTGTACGCCGACCCGCCGCCGGACCTGCTCGCGCAGCGTGCCGAGGCCATCGCCCTGGAGCAGCGCCATGGATGAGCTCAGCCCTCGCCTCGCCGACCACGCGGCCGCGTCTGCGGCCGGCACCGCCCACAGCGCGGCGACGTCGCGCGGAGACACCCCGATGACCAGCACGCCCATTACCTTGATCGAAGCGGTGACCCAGGCGCTGGCCTGGGAACTGCAGCACGACCCGTCGGTGCTGGTGCTGGGCGAGGACGTGGGCGTCAACGGCGGCGTGTTCCGCGCCACCGCCGGCCTGCAGCAGCGCTTCGGCGCGCAGCGCGTGCTCGACACGCCGCTGGACGAGACCACCATCGCCGGGCTCAGCGTCGGCCTCGCCGCGCAGGGCATGAAGCCGGTGGCCGAGGCGCAGTTCGACGGCTTCGTCTACCCGATGGTCGATCACCTGATCTGCCACGCCGCGCGCCTGCGCACCCGCACCCGTGGTCGCCTGCACTGCCCGATGGTGCTGCGCGTGCCGTGGGGCGGCGGCATCCGCGCGCCGGAACATCACAGCGAGGCCAACGAAGCCATCTTCACCAACGTGCCGGGCCTGCGCGTGGTGCTGCCGTCTTCGCCGCAGCGCGCCTACGGCCTGCTGCTGGCGGCGATCCGCGAGCCGGATCCGGTGATTTACATGGAGCCCAAGCGCATCTACCGGCAGTACAAGGAAGTGGTGGCCGACGACGGCGAAGCGCTGCCGCTGGACGTGTGCTTCGTGCTGCGCGACGGCACCGACGTGACCCTGGTCGCCTGGGGCGCGCAGGTCAAGGAAGCGCTGGAAGCGGCCGACCGGCTCGCCGCCGACGGCATCAGCGCCGAAGTGATCGATGTGGCCACGCTGCGCCCGCTGGATTTCGACACCATCGCCGAATCGGTGGCGCGTACCGGACGCTGCGTGATCGTGCAGGAAGCCCCGCGCAGCGCCGGCTTCGGCGCCGAGATCGCCGCGCGCCTGGCCGAGCAGTCGATGTACGACCTGGTCGCGCCGGTGCAGCGCGTGACCGGCTACGACACCCACATCCCGCTGTTCCGGCTGGAAATGAAATACCTGCCGAGCACCGACAAGATCGTGGCGGCGGCCAAGCGGGCGATGGCCGCGGGTTGATATGCAGGCACGTTTGATCAGCGATTACCGCGCGGCCTATCCGCATCCGATCCGCATCGCCGCCGGCGAGCGGGTCGCGCTGGGCGTGCGCGACGAAGAGTGGCCGGCGTTCGTCTGGATCACCGGCGCCGCCGGCAGTGCCGGCTGGGCGCCGCTGGCCTGGCTGCAGCCGACCGGCGACGGCCATGCCGTGGCGCTGCGCGATTACGACGCGCGCGAACTCGATGCCGCGCAGGGCGACACCGTCGTCCTGCATCACGAATACGGCGACTGGTGGTGGGCCGAGCGCGCCGACGGCACGCAGGGCTGGCTGCCGGCACGCGACCTGGAACTGCTGGAAGAGACCACATGAGCCAAACCAAGAACTTCAATCTGCCCGACCTGGGCGAAGGCCTGCCCGACGCCACCATCGTCGAGTGGTTCGTCAAGGAAGGCGACACCATCCGGCTGGACGAGCCGCTTGTGTCGATGGAAACCGCCAAGGCGGTGGTCGAAGTGCCCTCGCCGGTCTCCGGCAAAGTGCTGAAGCTGGCCGGCGCGCCGGGCGACATCGTCGTCACCGGCAGCATGCTGGCGCAGTTCGCGCCCGACCCGAACCTGCCGCAGCGCGCCGAAGGCCAGGATACCGGCCATCACCACGGCGGCGCGGCGCCGGCCGCTTCCGGCAAGGGCGCCGGCGCGGACACCGCCGCGGCCGACGACCGCGTGGTGGCCTCCGACGACGGCGGCGAGCTGCACGACGCCGACAACGCGCAGGCGGCCGGCGAGCGTGACGATGCCGGCACCGTGGTCGGTGCGATGCAGAGCTCCAACACCGTGCACAGCGAGCAAGCCGTGTCGGTCGGCGGCGTGCGCGCGATGCCGGCGGTACGCGCCCTGGCCAAGAAGCTGGGCGTGGACCTGGGCCGCGTGCGCGCCAGCGGCGCCGACGGCGCGGTCACCCTGGCCGACGTCAAGCAGGCCGCGGCGGATGGCTCGGCGAAGGCAGGTGCGACTGCGGGAGCGGCTTCAGCCGCGACCGCAAGGCGTCCTGCTGTCGCGGCTGAAGCCGCTCCTACGAACGCCCCCCCGTCAGCCGCAGCGCCCGCGCGCACCCCGCTCTCCGCCGCCGGCAAGCCGATGCGCACGCAGCCGCCGGGCGTGGCCGTGCAGGGCCAGCCCGAACCGCTGAAGGGCGTGCGCCGCAACATGGCACGGGTGATGGCCGAGGCGCAGCGCCAGGTGGTGCTGACCACGCTCAACGACGACGCCGACCTGCACGCGTGGACGCCGGGCAACGACACCACCGGGCGCCTGGTGCGCGCGATCGTCGCCGCCTGCCAGGCGGTGCCGGCGCTCAACGCCTGGTTCGACGGCGAGGCGCTGACCCGTACCCTGCACGCGCACGTGGACATCGGCATCGCCGTGGACACCGACGACGGCCTGTTCGTGCCGGCCCTGCGCAACGCCGACATGCTCGATGCACGTGGCGTGCGCGAAGGCATCAACCGCCTGCGCCAGCAGGTGGAGGCGCGCAGCATCCCGGCGTCGGAACTGAGCGGCTACACCATCTCGCTGTCCAACTTCGGCATGTTCGCCGGCCGCTACGCCACGCCGATCGTGGTGCCGCCGTGCGTGGCCATCGTCGCCGCCGGCCGCGCCCGCCACCAACTGGTGCCGGTGATGGGCGGCGTGGAAACGCACAAGATCCTGCCGCTGTCGCTGAGCTTCGACCACCGCGCCTGCACCGGCGGCGAAGCGGCGCGGTTCCTGCGCGCGATGATCGACGACCTGGCGCTGCCGGCCTGAGCAAGCACCTCCTCGCCGCAGCGTGCGGCGAGGGGCGAAGCTGCAACCGCGGATGCGCGAGCGTCGCATCGCATTGCAGCGCATTCGCCATCCGAGCCGCGCTTCTCCCCATGGTTCCTCTCAACCGCTCCGTAGTCGAAGAATCGTTCGACCCGTCGTAGGAGCGGCTTCAGCCGCGACACGCTGTACCGACCGTCTGTCCGGCCGATCCCAAACGGGACGAGTGCTGCCGCTAGCCAGCATATTTGCCCCGCTCCGCCATCACGTCCAACTGCATTCGCGGCTAAGGTGCTGGGCCTACAGCATTCCACCCAGGCAACGTGTGCCCGCACCTCGCCGCTTTCGCATACCGAGGCGCCACATCTTCGTAAGGCTGCTTCAACCGTGACGCTGCATTCCCCGCATTATCTCGTCGCGACTGAAGCCGCTCCTACAACGCACGTTTCGCTCAAAGCGTCTACATGACCTCTGACGGAGCGGCATCAACCACGTGCGTACTCGCAGCGTTATGCATGAAGCTGCGATCGCGCACGCACCTGCCTCGACCGCGCATCCCACATCACCGAACCGGCGCACGCTGCATTCAAGCGCCAAAAATCCTGAACACAACCTGTCTACCACGCGATGCAGCGCGGCCGTTATGGTCGCTGCACAGGGGGAGGCACTGCGCCGATCGGCCGCACTGCCCAGTCGTCATGCCACGTCACCGCGCCACGGCCGCTTCGCTGCCGCGCCGGCGTGTCCTTCCTTCTCGCGTTCGAGGATTCCGCTCATGACTCTGCCAAGTCGTCATCGTCCGTCGGTGCTGCTGCCCGCCCTGCTGCTCGCGCTCGCCGCCACCTCCGCCAGCGCCGCGCAACGCGTGGACCTGCATGCCAAGAATCCGGACACGCTCGGTACCCAGTACCGCAGCGCCGCTGCGCGCGTGGGCGGTATTCCGGCGGCGGCCGCCGTGCGCCATGCCGAACTGATCGGGCTGGACGCCGAATCCGCGCTCACCCTGCTCGGCAGCAGCGAAGATGCCGATGGCACCGTGCACCGCCGCTACCAGCAGACCTTCCGCGGCATTCCGGTGTGGGGCGAACAGGTGATCGTCAGCGAACGCGCCGACGGCAGCGTGCACAGCCTGTTCGGCCGCTCGGTGGCCGGGCTGGCCAGCGAGTTGCCGAACACGGCCTCCAATGCGGCTAGCGCCACGCTGACTGCCGATCGCGCGCTGCTGCTGGCGCAGCGCGTCGCCCTCGGCACGGCCCAGGCCGAGCGCCGCATCGAGCGCGCGCAGGCGCCGCAGATGATCTATCTGGACGACAGCGACCGCGCGCACCTGGCCTACGTGGTGTCGTTCTTCGCCGATGCGCCGCAGGGCGGCACGCCGAGTCGGCCGTTCGTGATCGTGGACGCGCGCAGCGGCGCGATCCTCAAGCAGTGGGAGGGCCTGACCACCCGCGACGCCACCGGCCCGGGCGGCAACACCAAGACCGGCCAGTACGAGTACGGCAGCGACAGCATCCACGGCTTCCTGGACGTGGACAGCAACTGCCGCATGCAGAACACCAACGTCAAATCGGTGAACCTCAACGGCGGCAGCTCCGGCACCACCGCCTTCCAGTTCACCTGCTCGCGCAACACCTACAAGGCCATCAACGGCGCCTATTCGCCGATCAACGACGCACACTACTTCGGCGGCGTGATCGAGAAGATGTACCGCAGCTACGTCGGCGTGGCGCCGCTGACCTTCCAGCTGGTGATGCGCGTGCATTACGGCTCGCGCTACGAGAACGCGTTCTGGAACGGCTCGACGATGAACTTCGGCGACGGCAACACGCGCTTCTATCCGCTGGTCAGCGCCGACGTCGCCGGCCACGAGGTCTCGCACGGCTTCACCGAGCAGCATTCCAACCTCACCTACTCCGGCCAGTCCGGCGGCATCAACGAAGCGTTCTCGGACATGGCCGGCGAGGCCACCGAGTACTACCTCAAGGGCAGCAACGACTTCCTGGTGGGCGCGGAGATCGTCAAGGCCAGCGGCGCGCTGCGCTACATGGCCAACCCGACCCAGGACGGCGCCTCGATCGACAACGCCGCCAACTACAGCAGCGGCATGAACGTGCACTACTCTTCGGGCGTCTACAACAAGGCCTTCTACACCCTGGCCAAGACGTCCGGCTGGAACACGCGCAGCGCCTTCGAAGTCTTCGCCCGCGCCAACCAGCTGTACTGGACGCCCAGCACCAGCTTCAACAGCGGCGCCTGCGGCGTGCAGACCGCGGCCAGCGACCTGGGCCGTTCGGTGACCGCGGTGCGCAATGCCTTCGCCGCCGTCGGCGTGAGCTGCCCGCAGTAACGCCCGCACCGCACGCCCGACCATCGATCGCGGTGGCCGGGCGTGTGACGATACAGATCGGCAAGGGCATGCATTGCGCCGACCCACGCTGACCCAGCGCTGCCGAGAGCACGGCGATCGTCACGCAAGCGCCGCGTGGCCGAGCCATGCACGTGCGTGGTGTGCACATGAACCGGAACACACCCGCGGAGGCGCAGCGATCGGCATCCGCGCGGCACCCGCATGGCCACGGCGATGACGCCATGGCGACGACGGTGCGCTAACGGCGCTGCCCTATACTGCGCGCCCCCACTCGACGCCCCATGTCGACATGCCGGTCGTCTGCATCGTGATGCCGCGCGTGCGATCCACGACGGCAGACGGCGCCCCTGTTCTGTGCCCATTTCGTCTTCTCTTCCCTGCGTCCAATGCCGCCTTCACCGCCAGCCGCCACCGCGGACGGCGCGGCGCCTGCACGCAAGCGGGTTCTCCGCGCCCAACGACGGCGCCGTCTGCGAGCGCATGGCGCGCCGCACCTGCGCCGCCACGCCGCGCGGGAACCGAACGGGACCTTGCCATCGGCACGCGGTGCCGTCGCGATCCGCCGTGGCGAGACGGCATGCCTGCGTCACCCGCGTGGGCCGACCGCCTGCGCGCAACGGCACCGGCTCCCCTCATCACTTCCCTTCCGATCCGAGACGTCCCATGCATCCCGCCACGTCCGTCGCGCAAGCCGTGCGCGCCGATCTGACCCCCTTCCAACATGACCTGCTCGCCCGACGCTTCGACGCGGTGGACGCGCAGTTGCGGACGCTGCTCGCCGCGACCGACGCAGCCGGCGAGGCGAGCTTGTACGCGCGGATCGTAGAAGAGACCGGTGCACTCGCGGCGGCCCGCCCCGGTGCGCTGCCAGCCGTGCTGGACGCATGGCAACAACAGTCTCCGGACAGTCCGGCACCGCGGCTCCTGCGCTGCGCCTGTTGGGAGCGACGCGCGCTGCAGGCGCGTGGCACGGGCTGGGCGGAAGGCGTCGGCGCGGCGCAGTGGCGGGCGGTGCGCCACGCGCAATGGCACTTGTTTGCAGACGCGCTGCAGTTGATGGCGCGGTCTCCGCTGCCGTGGATCCTCGGCACGCTGCTCACCCGCAGCGTGCAGGTCTTCGGCGAACCGGACTGGCTGACGCACTGGCGATGCGACGGCGTGCATCCCAGCGACAACGACACGCTCGATGCGGCGGACGCGCGGGACCTCGCGTCCCTCGGCCTGCCCGCGGTACTGCCCGCGCAACTGCGCGCGCCGGACGGAAGGCCGGTCCCCGATGATCCCGTGCCGCCGGCGTGGTTCTGGCTGTCGCTGACGCTGCGCCACAGCGGCCATGGACTCGCAGCCTTGCTGTCCTACGCCACGCTGCACACTCCACGCTGGGGCGGCAGCCGCGAAGAGATCCTCGCGCTGGCCGAAGGGCCGCTGGCCGCCCGCCTCGACCCTGGCGAACGCCAGCGTCTGCGCCTGGTCGCCTGGCTCGATGCGATCGACGTGGACAGCATCGACACCGACGACGCCGAGGCGATCGCGCAGGCGCTGCACCACGGGCATGCCATGTTGCAGCGTACGCACGACGATGGCGACCGTGCGCAGCTGCATCTGCAGTTGGCGGAGCTGTACAGCTTCGCCGAGCAGCCTGACCAGGCCGTTCCCCACCTGTCGGCCGTCGCCGCGTTGCCGGCGCCGTTGCGCCTGGACGATCACCAACTGCTGCGGGCGTTGCATGCTGCGGTGCATGGCGGACACCTGCAGGCCGACTGGCTGGGCGCCCTGGCCGCGCGCAGCTGCACGCAGAGCGCGCATGCGGCCGTGCTCTACGGCTTGCTGTGCGATACCGGCTGGGGAGGCGTGCAGCGCGATCCGGCCATCGCCGAGGCGTGGTACCGGCACGCCGCCACCCTCGCACCGTTGCCCGCGCCGGAAGAGGTGTGCCCGTTCAACGACGTCTACTACGCCTTCGACGAGCAGGTGCAGCACGGTCCACTGCAACACATGGCCAACTGCGGCGCCGAACTCGGCTATCCGGAAATGCAGTTCGCCCTGGGCTATCGCTACTTCGAGGATGAGGACAGCTACGACCCGGCGCTGGCGATCCACTGGTACCGGCGCGCGGCCGAACACGGCTTTCCGCGGGCCGCGTACAACCTCAGCCTGGTGTACGACCGCGGCATCGAACAGGGCGGTATCGCCGGGCTGGCACCGGACGAACTGGTGCGCCTGTCCAACGACTGCGAGATCGCCTGCCTGGAAGCCACCGCGGCGATGCCGACGCTGTCCGAACGCGCGATCCGCCGCGCCAATGCCTGTGTGCACGGCCTGCGCCACTTCCTCGCCCACCACGACGACGACCCGGCGCGGATCGAGCGCATCCTGGGCGTGCTCACCCGGTTCGCGCACGCCGGCTGGGCGGAGGCCATGCGCGGCCTCGGCTACTTCCATGGCACGACCTCCAATCCCACCTGGCAGGACTTCGACCGTGCGGTGCGCTGGTGCGAGGCGGCCTGCCGGCTGGCGCCGGACGATGCCGACAACCTGGCGCTGCGGCAGACCCTGCAGGGCGACGGCTGGCTGGCGAAGCGGCGCTATGCGCGCGCGGCGGCGCGGGCCGCTGAACGGGCGCACGATCTGCCGCACTGAGCGCGCCTTCACCCGTCCGTGCACGGTCGGCGATACTGCACGCCCGCCGTGACCCGCATGGCCTGCCGCTGCCCGTCTCCCCGATGTCGTTCGCTTCCCTCGGTCTGTCGTCCGCGCTGTATCCCGCCTTCGCCGCCGCGCTTGCGCGCGCCGGCTGGCAGACGCCCACGTCGATCCAGCAGCAGGCGGTGCCGCTGATCGTCGCCGGCCACGACCTGCTGGCCATGGCGCAGACCGGTTCCGGCAAGACCGCGGCGTTCGCCTTGCCGTTGCTGCAGGCCTGCGCGCAGGCGGCCAGGCCGGCGCGCTCCACCCGCGTGCTGGTGCTGGTGCCGACCCGCGAACTGGCGGTGCAGGTCGCCGACACCTTCGTCGCGCTGGGCCTGGAACTGCCGCGGCGACCGCGGGTGGTGGTGGCGGTCGGCGGGGTCTCGATCAATCCGCAGATGCTGGCGCTGCGCGGCGGCGCCGACGTGGTGGTGGCCACGCCCGGGCGCCTGCTGGATCTGCTGGAGCAGCGCGCCCTGCAATTGGACGCGGTGGCGCACCTGGTGCTGGACGAGGCCGACCGTCTGCTCGACCTGGGGTTCGGCGCCGAACTGGAGCGGCTGCTGCGCCTGCTGCCGCCGACGCGGCAGACCCTGCTGTTCTCGGCCACGGTGCCGGCGCCGATCGCGGCGCTGGCCACGCGCCTGCTGCGCGCGCCGCGGCGGATCGGCGACGCCGCCGACGCCGCACCGATTCCGGCGACGCTGCGCCAGCGCGCGATCGAGGTCGACAGCGCGCGGCGCCTGGGCCTGCTGCAGCATCTGCTGGAACACGAAGCCTGGCCGCGTGCGTTGGTGTTCGTGGCCAGCCGGCGCAGCGCCGAACAGGTCGCCACCGCCCTGAGCAAGGCCGGCATCGTTGCGCAACCGCTGCATGGCGAACTGGCCCAGGGCCGGCGCCAGCGCACCCTGGACGCGTTCCGCCAGCAGCAGCTACGGGTGCTGGTGACCACCGACCTGGCCGCGCGCGGCATCGACATCGCCGCGCTGCCGGTGGTGGTGAACTACGACCTGCCGCGTTCCACTGCGGACTACACCCATCGCATCGGCCGCAGCGCGCGCGCCGGCGCCGAGGGTCAGGCGCTGAGCTTCGTCGATGCGGCCAGCGCGGCGCATCTGCGCCTGATCGAAAAACGCCAGGGCGTGCGCGTGCCGCGCGAACGCATCCCCGGTTTCGAGCCGACGCCGGCACCGCCCCCGGCGACCGCACAGGTCGCGGAGGCCGCAGCCTCCACCGGCGGCATCAAGGGCAAGCGGCCGAGCAAGAAGGACCGGCTGCGCGCGGCACGTGCGCAGAGCGGCGAGCCACCGGCAGCCGGCTGAACGGCACCGCGTCGGCCTTGCCGCGCATCAGCGCGCATCCGTCGCCATGCCAACCCGTGCTGCGCCGAGAGACGTTTCCGGCCAGACACATCCAGACGCCTTGCGCCGTCGCGCGAACGCGACCGTTTCCGGCAAGAGGCGTCTCGAGGACACCTCACATCACCTGCGTTCGCTCCACGCAAGCCGAATCCAGGTTGCGCCGTAGGAGCGGCTTCCGCCGCCACGGGAGCGACCGGGAACGCTCCGCCGCGTGGAAGTCGCTCCCACGCATACGTTCCGTCGTTGTTGGAGCCGCCCTTGCATCCCCAGCCGCGCGACGCGGGCTGCGGCAATGCCACAGAGGCGATGGGCGATGGGACCGCGCGCCGCGGCACGGCGCCGACGCGGCAGGCGTGCCGGATCGGGCTCAGTCCTCGAACGGATCGCGCTCGTCCTGGCCACCCTTGGCCCGCGGCGGCCGCGTGCATGCCCGGCTGCGGATTTCCACGTAGAACTGTTCGCCGCCGGCGGCGACCAGCGCGTCGACCGCGCGCAACAGCTCGGCCGGCGGCAGCACCGCGGCAGTGGCTTCCTCGGTGCCGAACAACGTGTCGAAATCCCAGTAGTCGGCACCGGCCGGCAGGGTCTTGCGGCGCTCGCGGCGGATGTACTTGCGGATGTCGTGCTTGGCGGCGTCGAGCAGGCGGTCGGGATGCTTGCCTTCGATGCGGAGCCGGTAGGTCTTCTTCACTGCGGGAAATCCTGGAAAGGGAATGCGGCGGCCAGCGCAGCGCGGCGGCGCGGCGGGCGCACCGGCAGGCGGCGCGTGCCACGGGCCGTCATGGTGCCAGAAGCGGCCGCGCGCTGTGGAATGCGCGGATAATCGGCGCACGCCCCACCGCCATGCAGGAGCCACCGATGAACGATCCGTCCGCCTTCGCGGGGTACCGCGTCCTCGTCGCCGGCGCCAGCCGTGGCATCGGCCTTGCCATCGCCGACGCCTTCGCCCGCCACGGCGCCGCCGTGGCGATCTGCGCGCGCAGTCCCGCGCCGCTGGCCGATGCCGCCGCGCACTTGCAGCACCATGGCCACCTGGTCGCCTCGCAGTGCTGCGACCTGGCCGACGCCGCACAGATCGAGGGCTGGGTGGCGCAGGCCGCAGATGCGCTGGGTGGCATCGACGTGATGATCAACAACGCCTCCGGCTACGGCCATGGCGACGACGATGCCAGTTGGCAGGCCGGCTTCGACATCGACCTGATGGCCGCGGTGCGCTGCAACCGCGCGGCGCTGCCACGGCTGCGCGCCAGCGGCCGCGGCTGCATCCTCAACATCAGCTCGATCAACGGCCTGCGGCCAACGCCACGCGTGCCGGCGTATTCGGCGGCGAAGGCGGCGCTGAACTACTACACGACCACGCTGGCGACGCAGCTGGCGCGCGAACGGATCCGGGTCAACGCGATCGCGCCCGGTTCCATCGAGTTCCCCGGTGGCCTGTGGGAGCAGCGCCGTCAGCAGCAGCCCGAGCTGTACCGGCACATCCGCGCCAGCATTCCGTTCGGTGCCTTCGGCGCGCTCGACGACGTCGCCAACGCGGCGCTGTTCCTGGCCTCGCCGCAGGCGCGCTGGATCACCGGCCAGGTGCTGGCGGTGGACGGCGGACAGTCGCTGGGCGCCTAGCGGGTCGCGCGTACGGCCGCGGCCAATGCACGCGAGCGCGCTACGGCGAGCGTGGGCTGCACGCGATGCGGTGCTGATGTGGCCTGGCGACGACGCCGCGCTGCAGACGATCGCCCCATGGCCGGCTGTCGCTATCGCACACGCAATGCTGCGAACTCGCGCACGCTCTCCAATCCCCAATCCCCAATCCCCACTCCCCAATCCCGGCTCCTACACCAACTGCGCCGCCTCGATCACCTGCACGCCCGGACGCGGCTGCAGCGCGGCCGCGACCAGCGCCGCGGCGATGCGCTCGGCCGGATTGATCCGGTAGCGCCGCGGCAGCAGCGGCCCCAGCGCGCGCAGCACCACGCTGGCGGCATGCTCGCCGCGACGGCGTTGCGCACGTTCGCCGCCGATCAGCCCGGGCCGCACCAGGGTCAGGGAGGGATAGCCGAGTGTGCGCAGGTCGTGCTCCAGATCGCCCTTGACCCGGTTATAGAACGCCCATGAGCGCGGATTCGCCCCCAGCGCGGAGTTGAGCGCGAAGGCCTCGGCCCCGTGCTGGCGCAGTCGCTGCGCGATCGCCAGCGGATAGTCGTGATCGACCCGACGGAACGCCTCGCGCGAGCCGGCCTGGCGCATCGTGGTGCCGAGCGCGCAGATCGCCGCATCCACCTGCCACCACGGCGCCTGCGCCGGCAGCGCGTCGAAGTCCAGCACCGGGTTGTGCAGCTTGGGATGGGTCATGGCCAGCGCGCGCCTGGTCGGCGCGATCACCGCGCTGCAGGCCGGCTCGGCCAGCAACTGGGTGAGCGCATGGCCACCGACCAGGCCGGTGGCGCCGGCGAGCAGGATTTTCATGGGAACGGCCTTGGAGCTGGCGGGAGGTGGCGACTATCGCAGGGGTGGCGGGAAGGCGCTGTCGGGGATGTTTGCGGTGTCCAGGATCCATGAGGCGCTGCGCGCCCGTACCCTCACCCCAACCCCTCTCCCGGTGGGAGAGGGGCTTTGGCTTTTCCCTTCTCCCACTGGGAGAAGGTGCCCCGCAGGGGCGGATGAGGGTACGGCAGCCCAGCTAGGCGTCCATCCCACACGGCAGGCCCAGCACCCCGCTCCACACGGTCGCCGCGCCGAACCAGGTACGCCACAATAGCCGCCCCATCGCGCCGGCCGGCGCGCTGCAACCTGACGAGGAGCGGTTCGATGTTCGTGGTGTGCGGAGAGGCCTTGTACGACATCTTCATCGACGGCTATGCCGGCACCTCGGTCGGGATGACCGCGCGCCAGGGCGGTTCGCCGTTCAACGTGGCGATCGGCCTGGCCCGCCTGGGCGCGCCGTCGGCACTGTTCACCGGCCTGTCCACCGATCCGCTCGGCCGCCAGCTGCGCGCCACCCTCGAAGGCGAAGGCGTGGCCCTGGACTACTGCATCGACAAGCGCGAAGCGACCACCCTGGTGATGGTCGCGCTCGACGCCGGCGGCGTGCCCAACTACGCCTTCTACGGCACCGGCTGCGCCGACCGGGCGCTGACCGAAGCCGACCTGCCGGCGCTGGACGCGCGCGTCGGCGGCCTGCATTTCGGCTCCTACACCCTGGTCGCCGAAACCACCGCCAGCACCTTCCAGGCGCTGGCCGAGCGCGAGCGCGGGCAGCGCCTGATCTCGCTGGACCCGAACGTGCGGCCGACGGTGGAGCCGGACATGGCGGTGTGGCGCGCGCGACTGGCCCGCTGGATCGCGCTGGCGCACGTGGTCAAGGTCAGCCAGGAAGACATCGAACTGCTGTATCCGCAGCAGGATCCGTTCGCCGTCGCCCGCAGCTGGCTGCAGCAGGGGCCGTCGCTGGTGGTGATGACCCTGGGCGGCGACGGCGCGGTGGCCTGGCGCGGCGACAGCGAGGCGCGCGTGCCCGGCCGCGTGGTGCAGGTGGTCGATACCGTGGGCGCCGGCGACAGCTTCCAGGCCGCATTGCTGCAGCAGTTGCCCGATCCGGCCGCGCTGGCGGCGCTGGGCAGCGACCCGGCCGCGCTGGAGCGCCTGCTGCAGTTCTGCGTGGCCGCCGCGGCGATCAACTGCACCCGCGCCGGCGCCAACCCGCCCAGCCTGGACGAGGTCCGCGCCGCGCTCTGAGGACGCCCCACGGCGTGCACGGCATGCCCGCGGCCGGCGTCCCTATGATGGGCGGCCGCCCCACGGCGCCGCATCCACCAGGAGACCTGCCTTGATCGACCTGTCCGACATCGCCGTGCGCCTGGGCATCGCCGCGCTCGCCGGCGCGGCGATCGGGTTGAACCGCGACCTGCACGGCAAGCCGATCGGCATCCGCACCCTGGGCCTGGTCGGCCTGGCCACCGCGATGGTGGTGCTGCTGGCCGACCCGCTGGGCAAGGGCGGCTTCACCGACGCCGGCAGCCGCGTCATCCAGGGCATCCTGACCGGCATCGGCTTCCTTGGCGCCGGCGTGATCTATCACACCCAGAAACACGTCCGGGTGCATGGCCTGACCAGCGCCGCCTGCGTCTGGCTCACCGCCTGCATCGGCATCATGTGCGGCGCCGGCCAGTGGCAGATCGTGGCCGTGTCGCTGGCCATCGCCTTCGTCATCCTGTTGTTCGGCGGCCGCGTCGAGCGCGCATTGCACACGCTCCTGGGCGGCAAGCCGCACGGTGCCGCGGCGACCGATCAGTCGTCGGACGACGGCCCGCACCAGCCCGGCAAGTAGCTCGCGTCCCGGCTCTTGGCGAGCGCGAGCGCGGTCTCCACGGCGCGGGCGAAATCCTCCTTGATGTCGCGGCGCCGCAGCCGGCGGCGGAACAGGTCGGCCCACAGGAATTCGCTGAAGGGCGTGGTGTCCTTGGCATAGCCGCCCGCACGCCGGACCTCGCCGGCGAGGCTGCGGTAGGGATCGTCCTTCAGGTCCGCGATCGACGTCGGCATGTCCTTGAACGGACGGCGCTCGCCCTTGGCGTCGTAGGGATAGGCCCAGCGGCGATGATCGAGCACGCTCCACAGCGCGGCCTTGTCGACCACGCTGAGGTCGGCGATCACCGTGACCAGGATGTCCTTCACCCCTTCGTCGTGCAGCGCCCGCGCCAGATGGTGGTGGTCGACCACGTAGTACCTGCCGTCCGGCCCCAGCACCACCGGGATCATGTGCGTGCCGAGCAGTTCGGCCTGCGTGTGCCTGGACGCATGCGCGCGCCAGCGCTTGCGCTTCTCCTTGACCTCGCGCATGCCCACGGTCATTTGCGTGGGGCGCAGGGACAGGATCGGGACCGGGTGCAGCAGCGGTTCGCGGGAATCGGCCATGTTCGGTCTCCGTGGAGGTGGGGGGCGCCGCGGGAGGCGCGGCCGCCAGAGTGCCAGCGCCGTCCGCATTCTGCACAGCGCCGTGGCATGCACTCCCCTCTCCCGCCGGGAAAGGGGTTGGGGGTGAGGTGCGGCCGCCAGGGAACCTCGTCACCAGACACCTCCCTAGCCACCCGACCCTCATCCGCCCCTGCGGGGCACCTTCTCCCGGAGGGAAAAGGGATCAGGTCGCCGCTCCGACGAAGTCCTCCGCGCCCGCTTCACTCCCCTCTCCCACCCGCTTCACTCCCCTCTCCCACCGAGAGAGGGGCTGGGGGTGAGGTGCGGCCGCCAAGGAACCTCGCCCCCAGACACCTCCCTAAGCCACCCGACCCTCATCCGCCCCTTCGGGGCACCTTCCCCCGAAAAGGGGGCCATGGCCCCGGAAGGAGAAGGAAGCAAGGAGCCGGGGTGAGGGTGCGCCCGCAATGGAGTCTTCTTCACAGACCCACCACCCGCCCGCTCAAGCGCACACCGCCGGCGCCGATATCCAGATCCTGAGCGCTACCATGGGCGGCGCATTGACCTGGGGAGGAGCCGGCTGGCATGTCGGACCAACGCGACGAGCCGCCGATCAGCGGACTGCGCAAGCTGCTGTCGCCGCGTCGGCGCGATCCGGCGCCCGTGGCGGCCGCGACGCTGCCGGCGCGCGCGCATGGGCAGGGCCATGGGCACAAGCACGCCCATGCGGCGCTTCCTGCGGCAGCCGCGACCGACCCGGCTGCCGCCACCGCCGCGTTGATCCGCCTGTTCCAGCAGGCGCAGGAGCCGCTGGGCCTGCTCGGCGCCTTCGCCGACGGCATGGCCGCGCTGCATGGCGAGTTGGGCGACATGGGCCGGCGCCTGCAATCGGCGGCCAGCAGCGGCGACTGGCCCAGCTACGGCCGCGCGCTGCGCCAGTTGATCGACAAGTACATCCGCACCATCGACGTCGAGGATCCGCTGGCAGGACCCAGCGACAGCGAGCGCCTGCGCGACCTGCTGCGGCAGACCGTGGCGGGCGCGCTGGCGGCGCTGCTGCACACCCTGCCGGAACTGGCCGGCGAAGCCGAGGCCAGCGGCGAGGCGCTGCGCCAGTGGCGACCCGGGCAACCGCTGGAGCCGGTGGCGCAGCAGGTGCGCGAGCTGTGCCACCAGATCGCGTTGCGCGCCAACGACAGCCAGGAGCAGCAGGCGCTGTTGCTGAGCCTGTTCGACCTGCTGCTGGAGAACGTCGGCGAACTGCTCGACGACACCAGCTGGCTGCAGGGCCAGATCGCGGTGGTGCGCGACCTGATCGCCGGGCCGCTGGACCGCTACTCGATCGAGGAGGCGCGCGGCAGCCTGCGCGAGGTGATCTACAAGCAGGGCCTGCTCAAGCAGGGCATCGCCGAATCCAAGGAGGCGATGAAGGACCTGATGCTGACCTTCGTCGAAGATCTGGACGGCATGGCCGCCAGCACCGGCGAATTCCACGACCGCATCGCCGACTACTCGCAGACCATCCGCGACGCGCGCAGCATCGCCGACCTCAACCGCCTGCTGCAGGAAGTGTTGCAGGACACCGGCCACGTGCAGGAGCAGGCGCTGCGCGCGCGCGACCACCTGATCGCCGCGCGCCAGGAAGTGGAGGCGGCCGAGCAGCGCATCCTGCGCCTGGAGCAGGAACTGCAGGACGTCAGCGGCCTGGTGCGGGTCGACCAGCTCACCGGCGCGCTCAACCGCCGTGGGCTGGAGGACCTGTTCGCGCGCGAGCTGGTACGTACCGAACGCAGCGCGCAACCGCTGTGCGTGGCGATGCTGGACCTGGACGATTTCCGCCAGCTCAACGAGACCTACGGCCACCCCGGCGGCGACAGCGCGCTGCGTCACGTGGTGGAAGTGGCGCGCACGACGTTGCGCGCCAGCGACGCCATCGCCCGCTTCGGTGGCGAGGAATTCGTGCTGCTGATGCCGGACTGCACGATCTTCGAGGCCAGCGCGGCGGTGAACCGCGTGCAACGCGCCCTGGCCCAGCGCGCGGTGGTACACGAGGACCAGCGCGTGTTCGTGAGCTTCAGCGCCGGCGTGGCCCTGCGCCAGCCCGGCGAAGCGCAGGACGCACTGATCCGCCGCGCCGACCGTGCGCTGTACGAGGCCAAGAAGGCCGGCAAGAACCGGGTGGTGTCGGCCGATTAGCTGGCGCCGGCGTGGCCGGCGCGGGATTGGCGAGTCGGGATTGGGGACGCGCAAAAGCGCGCATGCGCGGCGCCGTTACGAATCCCGGATCTCCAATCCCGAATCCCTACTGCCGCACCTTCTTGATGCCCAGCACCACCGCCAGCACCACCGCGCCGGCCACGATACCCACCACCGCATTGCCCAAGGCCAGCACCAGGCTGCCCAGGCCGCCGCTCGGGGCGATGGCCTCGATGGCGTGGTGCAGCGGGCCGATGCTGTGCACCAGGATGCCGCCGCCGACCAGGAACATCGCCGCGGTGCCGGCGACCGACAGGGTGCGCATCAGCCACGGCGCCAGCCACAGGATGCCGCGGCCGATCGACGCGGCGGCGGCGCCCTTGCGGCTCAGGTACAGGCCCAGGTCGTCGAGCTTGACGATGCCGGCGACCAGGCCATAGACGCCGGCGGTCATCGCCAGCGCGATCGCCACCAGCACCGCGACCTGCTGCACGAACGGCACGCCGGCGACCACGCCCAGCGACAGCACGATGATCTCGGCCGAGAGGATGAAGTCGGTGCGGATCGCGCCCTTGACCTTGTCCTTCTCCAGCGCCACCACGTCCACCTGCTGGTCGGCCAGCGCCTGCACCTGCTGCGCGCGACGTTCCGCGTCCTCTTCCTTCGAATGCAGGAAACGGTGCGCCAGCTTCTCCACGCCCTCGAAGCACAGGAAGGCGCCGCCGATCATCATCAGCGGGGTGATCGCCCACGGCAGCCAGGCGCTGATCGCCAGTGCCGCCGGCACCAGGATCGCCTTGTTCAGCAGCGAGCCCTTGGCCACCGCCCACACCACCGGCAGTTCGCGGTCGGCGTTCACCCCGGTCACCTGCTGCGCGTTCAGCGCCAGGTCGTCGCCGAGCACGCCGGCGGTCTTCTTGGCCGCGACCTTGGTCAGGATCGACACGTCGTCGAGCAAGGTGGCGATGTCGTCGAGCAGGGTGAACAGGCTGGCGCCGGCCATGCGGGGATTCCGTGCGGGGTGAGCGGCGATTCTCGCCGATTCCGCCGCGCGGGTGCGTGAGCGGCACGGTCTCAACCGCGCGTAACGCCGGCTCGGCTATCGTGCCGACGACGCCGCACGGCCCGCACAGGACACCCGCATGGACCAGTTCCTCACCGCCCCCCGCGCCATCGTCGACGACGTGCTCGCGGCCGTGGCCACGCTGCAACCGCTGCTGCTGTCCGAAACCGGCAGCGGCACCCGCATCGTGCTGCAGGCCGCGCGCGATCCGCGCCAGGTCGCCGTGCTGTCCGGCGGCGGTGCCGGGCACGAACCGGCGCATGCCGGCTTCGTCGGCCCCGGCATGCTCAGCGGCGCCATCGCCGGCGACCTGTTCGCCTCGCCCGGCGTGGAGGCGGTGCTGGCGGCGATCCGCGCCTGCGCCGACGCGCCCGGCGTGCTGCTGGTGATCAAGAACTACACCGGCGACCGGCTCAACTTCGGCCTGGCCGCCGAGCGCGCCCGCGCCGAGGGCATCGACGTGGCCAGCGTGCTGGTCGCCGACGACATCGCCCTGCCCGACGCCGCGCAGCCGCGCGGCATCGCCGGCACGGTGCTGGTGCACAAGTACGTGGGCCACCTGGCGCGCGAGGGCGTGCCGCTGGCCGACCTGGCGCAGCGCGGCCAGGCCTTCGCCGACCGCCTGCTGTCGCTGGGCATGGCCTTGTCCAGTTGTAGCGTGCCCGGCCAGCACGTCGGCCGCCGCGCGCCGGAACTGGGCCTGGGCATCCACAACGAACCTGGCGCGCGGCCGGTGCAGCCGAGCACGGTGGCGGAAGCGCTGGCGCTGGTGCTGGACCCGCTGCTGGCGCAGGCCGATGCCCGCTTCGGCACCGACGCGCCACTGGTCCTGATGCTCAACGACCTCGGCGGCTGCTCGACGCAGGAACTGGGCGTGCTGACGCGGCTGGCGCTGCAGCGCATCGGTGTCGAGCGGGTGGCGCTGATGGCGGTGCCGGCGGCGCTGATGACCTCGATGGACATGCACGGTTTCTCGATCACCCTCGCCCCGGCCGATGCCGACGTGCTTGCCGCGCTGCAGGCGCCGGTGCAGACCCTGGGCTGGCCCGGCGTGCGCGTGCCGCACGCGGTGCGGACCTTTGCGCCGGCACTGAAGCGCGACGACAGCCACCGCCAGGGGGCGCGCGATGCGCAGTGCGCCGCAGCGCTGGCGCGGGTGGCGCAGGCACTGATCGCCGCGCAGGCGGAACTGGACGCCCTGGACGCGCGCAGCGGCGATGGCGACGCCGGCAGCACCTTCGCCGCCGGGGCGCGCGCCCTGCAGCAGGCGTTGGACACGGATGCGCTGGCCACCGGCGACGCCGCCGCACTGGCGCGCGGCCTGGCGGCGACGATCGAACACAGCATGGGCGGCTCCAGCGGCGTGCTGCTGTCGATCCTGTTCACCACCGCCGCCAGCGCCCTGGCAGACGGACGCGACTGGGTGCAGGCGCTGCAGGCCGGCGTGGCACGGATGCAGCACTACGGCGGCGCACAACGCGGCGACCGCACCCTGCTCGATGCGCTGCTGCCGGCACTGGACGCCCTGGCGCAGGGCGCCGGCGTGGAGGCCGCCGCGCACGCCGCCCGCGCCGGCGCCGATGCCACCGCACAGCTCACCCGGGCTGGCGCCGGCCGCGCCGCCGCGGTGCCGGCGGACGCATTGCGCGGCGTGATCGACCCCGGCGCCGAGGCGGTGGCGCGGGCGTTCGCAGCCTGGCGGTGAGAGGCGGCCAATCATGTCGGCCAACACGGTTAAAGGCAGGCCTGGGTCATCCGCGACGGCAGGCGCTACCGCGACCGCCTGTCGCGGCTGAAGCCGCTCCTACGACAAGCCGGCACATGGCATGCGTAGCGTTATGACCGCACGCGCAGGCAGACCCGCATGCAGTTCAAGGACCATCGCCGGCTGCAGCCTTTGTAGGAGCGGCTTCAGCCGCGACAGGCTGCACCGGGAACGCCCGTCGCGGCTGAAGCCGCTCCTACAAGGCTTGCGGCAAACTGGTGCACTGTGGGAGGGACTTCAGTCCCGACGCGCGCGTGTCGAAATCGCCAGCGCCTTTGGAACATCGCCCCGCCGCCCGCTACTCCGCCGACGCAGCCTCCAGCACCTGCGCCACCGCCTGCAGCGAGCCGTGCACCGAGCCGGGCTGTAGCGCCAGCGCCTGGGTCTTGCCGCGCACCACCACCTCCATGCGCTGCGGCACGCCGCGCGCATCGCCGACGATGCGGTAGGTGGTGTCGCCGCGCGTGAAGCTCAGCACCTGGTGGTCGGCGTCGTAGTCCATCGCCTCGCCCTCCGCATTCGGATACAGCAGATCCACCCGCTGCTGCGCGCCGATCGCCGCATAGAACGGCTTGCCGCTTGCGCCGTCGCCGACATTGGCGAACACCACGATGCGCTTGCCGGCCGGCGCCAGGCGGAACGCGAGCAGGAGCTTGCGCTCGCCCGCGGTGGTACCGCCCTGCTCGTCCCACAGATAATGCGTGTCGGCCACGCGCTTGCCGGCACGGTCGCGGTACACCGTCTCCTGCGCCAGTCCCGGCCCCTCGCTGCGCGCATCCTCCACCACCTCGCGCTCCAGCAGCGGCTCGCCATCGCGTACCGCGTACGTCGCGTACTGGTGCCAACAGCAGCCGTCCTTGGTCATGGTGTGGAGTTCGCGCGCTTTCGCATCCACCTGGAACAAGCCGCAGTTGCTCTGTGCCAGTTCGGTGAAACCGGAACTGGCCTGGAAGCCGTCGGCGGTGCCCAGGTACACCTGGTAGGACGGGCCGTGATAGCAGCTGTTCTGGCCGTCCATCACCGCCAGGTCCTTGATCCCGTCGAAATTGAAATCGTCGTAGATCAGCACGCTCTGCTCGCCGTACGGCAGTTCATGCACGTTGGCCTTGACCTTGCCGCTCTTGCCATCGGTGTCCAGCACCAGTTCCGACGAGGCCACCTCGAGCAGCGGCGTGGCGTTGCCGCGGGCGAACACGCGCACGATCCCGGGACGGAACACCTCGTCGTTGTCCTCGACCTCCAGGGTCGCGCGGTAGCGGTCGGAAAAGTCCTGCAGCTCGTAACTGCGGCGCGTGCTGGCGGCGAAGGCCTTGGCGTCGAACTCCTCGCCGGCATAGCGCTGGGGCGCGGGTGCCGCAGCCGCAGTCGCCGACAGCAGCCCCGTCAGCAACGCGCACGCGCACAGGACGGCGGCACGGCGGACGGCAGGCAGAACGACGACGGACATGGCAGCGCTCCTGGCAGGTGATGGCGAACGCCCAGGGTAAGCGCGGTCGCGGCACCGGAACAGGGGCTGCCAACCGCCCGTGGGTCAGAACAACGCACGCGCGAGGGCGCGCAGGGCGCTGCGCACCTCGGTGGCGACGCCGGCGCCGTCGTCGCCCAGCCAGGCCATGACCAGCAGCGCCAGGATCACCGCCGCCAGCAGCGCGAGCCGGCGTCCGCTCATCGGGCCACAGCCATGCCGACACCGCGCGCCCGCGTGCGCGTCGCGCCGTCCCATGGCGCGGTCTCTGGCGCAGCGCGCCGATGATGACCGCGCCCCGAGGGATGGCACCGACGCGCCCCGATCGACCTCGCCCGTTCGCTCCGCTGCACTCCGCTCCCTCCGACTTGCGCCATCGCAACGCGGCAGGATACGACGCAGCGCCATGACGGGACGCCATCGCCAGCGGCCCCGGGGACGTAGCGGCGATGACGGCAGACCACCTGCATGGCACCCGGCGCGGATCGCGGCTGTCGCGAGGGCACGATCATCGGCCATCCCCTCCCGTCAGCGACGACCAGGCGTCACGCTGCGGGATTCACCGCGCGACGACCCGGCGGTCGCCACACTCATGACCTGCCTTTCGCCTGCCGGAGCCTACCTTGAGCGCGACGCCCGACGCTGCGGACGCACCGCACGTGATCGGCGGCCTCAGCCGCCGCACCCAGATCCTGCGCCTGCTGCTGCGCTACCGCAGCTCCGGGGTGTTTTCCGGCATGGACATGGAGACCGCCCAGGGCGAGCACGAGCTGCCGCCGGAAGGCACGCCCGAACAGTTCGTCACCGACCTGGAGGCGCTGGGCCCGACCTTCGTCAAGCTCGGGCAAATGCTGTCCACGCGCCCGGACGTGGTGCCGCCGGAGTTCGCCACCGCGCTGGAGCGGATGCAGGAGAACACCGCGCCGATTCCGAGCGAGCGCATCCGCGAGATCGTCGAGGCCGAACTCGGTGTCGGCATCAACAAGGCCTTCTCCGCGTTCGACGACACCCCGCTGGGCAGTGCCTCCCTGGCGCAGGTACACCGCGCCGCGCTGCGCGACGGTACGCCGGTGGCGATCAAGGTGCAGAAGCCCGAGGTCGCCGCGCAGGTGCGCTCGGACCTGGAGGTGCTGCGCAGCTTCGCCAGCGCCGCCGACAAGCTGACCGGGCTGGGCCGGCGCATCCGCTTCGCCGACTGGCTGGCCGAGTTCGGCAAGGCGCTGCTGGCCGAACTGAACTACGAGGCCGAGGCCGAGAACCTGGCGCGCTTCGGCGAACACCTGCGGCCGTTCCCGCAACTGTGGGTGCCGCAGCCGGTGTGGGACCTGTGCAGCCGCCGCGTGCTGACCATGCAGCTGGCCGAAGGCGTGCGCGTGGACAAGATCTCCGGGCTGCGCCGCACGGAGCAGCCGATGGACGACCTGGCCGCGGCGCTGGTGCGCGGCTACCTGGACCAGATGTTCGTGCACGGCGAGATCCATGCCGACCCGCATCCGGGCAACCTGCGCGTGCTCGCCGATGGGCGCCTGGCGATCTTCGACCTGGGCATGGTCGCGCACGTGCCGCCGAAGCTGCGCGAGCGGCTGCTCAAGCTGCTGTTCGCGGCGGTCGACGGCCGCGGCGAGGAAGTGGCCGAGGAAACCATCGCCCTGAGCACGCGCCTGGAGGACTTCGACGAGGAGCGCTACCAGCGCGAGACCGGGCAGATGATCGCCCGCTACGCCGCGCACGACGCCACCTCCGAAGGCCGGGTGGTGCTGGACCTGGTGCGCATCGCCACCGCCTACGGGCTGCGCACGCCGCCCGAATTGAGCCTGCTCGGCAAGACCCTGCTGAACCTGGAAGCGGTGTGCCGCGCGCTGTCGCCGCACCTGGACACGCGCGTGGTGGTCGAGGACCAGCTGCAGCACGTGATGCGCGCGCGGTTGAAGAAGTCGCTGTCGGCGGCCAACCTGGCCAGCGAGGCGATGGAGCTGCAGGCGCTGCTGCGCGAAGGCCCGCGCCGGCTCTCGGACATCCTCACCCTGGCGGCGGAGAACCGCCTGCAGGTGCGCGTGGCTGGGCTGGAGGAATCGCGGCTGATGGAGAGCCTGCAGAAGATCGCCAACCGTGTCGCCGCCGGCATCGTCACCGCCGCGCTGATCCTGGCCTCCACGCAGATGATGCGCATCGACACCGGCACCAAGCTGTTCGGCTACCCGGCGATCGCGATGGTGCTGTTCCTGCTCGGCGTGATCCTGGGCCTGGGCATCGTGGTCAGCGCCGTGCTGTTCGACCGGCGCATCCGCGCCCGCGAGGAGCGCGGTAGGCGCTGAAAAGCCGGGAGTAGGGAGTCGGGAATGGGGAATCGTAGGAGCGGCTTCAGCCGCGACCTGCAGCGCCGACAGACAGCAGCCAAGCCTGACTTGCGCTTCACCAATCCCGAATCCCCAATCCCCAATCCCCGCTACTGACGCACCAACTTCACTTCCTGGGGCGATTCCAGCGCGATGCCCTCCTCGGCCAGGCGCTGCAGCAGGGCGAAGAACAGGTCGCTGCGGGTGCCGTAGGTCAGCCGCGGCGAGGCCACGTAGGCGAAGCTGTTGAGGGTGACGTGGCCGCTGGCGATGGAGTCGATGAACACCGACGGCGCCGGGTCGTCCAGCACCCCCGGGTGCGCCGCGTACAGCTCCAGCAGCAGGGCGCGCAGCTTGGTCACATCGGTGCCCAGCGACACCGCGAACTGGATCTGCACCCGCCCCAGCGGCCCGGCCAGGGTCATGTTGCGCAGGGTCTTGGTGATCAGTTCGGAGTTCGGCACGATCAGGGTGGAGCGGTCGCCGACCTGGATCTCGGTGGCGCGCACGCTGATCCGGCGCACATCGCCCTCCTGGTCGCCGATCTTGATCCAGTCGCCGATCTTCACCGGGCGCTCGGCGAGCAGGATCAGGCCGGACACGAAGTTCTGGGTGATCGACTGCAGGCCGAAACCGATGCCGACCGACAGCGCGCTGACCACCAGCGCGATGCGCTCCAGGCCGATGCCCAGGGCGGCCAGCGCCCACAACGCCGCCAGGATGATGCCGACATAGCGCGCCACCGTGCTGATCGAGTTGCGCGAGCCGTCGTCCAGTTCAGTCTTGGGCAGATAGGTCTGGGTCAACCAGCGATGCAGGTACTGCATGACGCCCAGGCCCAGCAGCAGCACCAGCACCGCGCGGGCGATCGCGCCCGGGTACAGCACCACCTTGTCGCTGACGCGGATGCCGTCGGACAGCAGCGAGAACCAGTCCGAGACGATGGAGACGTTGGTACCGAACGGCATCAGCAGCGCGCCGACGCCGATCAGCAGCAACAGCACCCGCAGCAGCGCCGAGGTCAGCACACCGGCCTGCTCCAGGCTGCTCGAACGCACCCCGAACGCGCCGTTGGCGGCGCGGCCGATGCGGCCTTCACTGGCGAACAGCCACAGCGCGAAGTCGTCGGCGAAGGTCATCAGCAGGCGCACCGCACCGACGATCATGGTGATCCAGATGATCTGCCGGGTGATGAACAGGCCCAGGTGCAGGTAGCCCAGCAGCGCCGCCAGCAGCGCCACCACCACCGCCACCTTGACCAGCACCCCGATCAACGCCAGCACCCCGCCGTGCTGGCCGGGCGGCGGCGGCTGGTCGTTGGCCAGCGCCTGCGCCGCGGCCTCGGCGTACTGCCGCCGGCGCAGCCGCGACAGGCTGGTCAGCGTGGCCAGGATCAGCACCCCGTAGACCAGCGCGATCACCCCGTCGGCGGCGACGGTGGCCGAATCGCTGGTGCGCGCGGCCTGGTTGACCACCAGCAGCATGCTGCTGAGCCAGGCCAGCGCCGCGGTGGCCCAGGTGTACTTGCGCAGGCGCCGCGCGGTGGCGTCGTCGATCGGGAACAGCCGCCAGCTCGGCTGGTTCGGCAGCAGCACGCTGGCGCCGAGCGAGCCCATGAAGGCCGCGGCGAAGCTGACCCACACGAAGCCATTGAGCACTGCATCCAGGCGCTCGGGCACCGCGTCGATGCTGCGCAGGGCTTCGGCCAGCGCCACCGCGGCCAGGCCCGGGGTCAGCGTGCCCAGCAGCAGGAACCAGATCGCCAGACCGGAGCGGCGCAGACGGCTGCCGGGCGCGCGCGACACCGCATAGCGCTTGCCCAGCCAGCGCAGCAGGTAGCGCAGCGGGAACAACAGGATCAGCGCGATGGCGATGCCGAACCCGAGCGCGCCGCGGCCATGCTCGGCGATTGCGCCCTGCAGCGCCTGCTGGCCCAGCGCATACAGCGCCAGCAACTTGGCCTGGTCGTCGGGGAAATCGGCGGCGATCTGCTTCCACAGCGCCGGCGACAGCGGCGAGGGCGAGCGCAGCGACAGCTCCTGGCTGAAATGCTCGGCGCGTGCGCGTTCGATCTCGTCGGCCAGCTGCCGCGCCTCCACCACCATCAGCTTGCCGCGCTTGACCCCCGAATCCAGCGCGTCGCGTTGCTTGGTCAGCGCCTTGCGCTGTGCGGTGATGTCGGGCGAGTCGCCGGTGGCGGCCGGGCCGAGTTGCTGCAGGCGCGCATTGACCTGCGCCAGCTGCTGCGAGAGCGCATCGGCGGCGGTCTGCGCATCGTTGGCGGCATCGGAAACCTGCGCCACCAGATCCTGGAAGGCGGTCTGGTTGCCCGCGTCCACTTCCTGGCCGCGCGCGTCCTTCAGCGACTTGGCGGCGTTGTCCAGCAGGGTCTGCGGGTCCGGCGGCGCGTCGTCGGCGTCCTGCGGCTGGGCGGAGGCCACGGCCGCGCACAGCCACAACAGCAGCAGGACGCAACGCAACAGGGGCGACGAGGACGCGGAACGGGGCAGCAGGCGCACGCAGGGACCGGCACGGGCATGCGCGGACCACCGCGCGTGCGGCGCACTATACGGCGCGGCGCTTGAACCGGGCCAGCGGTGGCGAGGGGCTGATACTGGGGCTCGTGTTTCGAGGGGTGCCGGGGCCACCTGCGCGGGTGCGCGGTGGCCACCGGGGGGCTGCCTCCCTTCACGACCGACAACGCGTAGGACGCGGGTCGCCGCGACCGATGCCCGCGTTCACTGCGCTGCTGTCGTCAGCACGATCTTGCCGATGTGCGCGCTGGATTCCATCAACGCATGCGCCTGCGCCGCCTCGTGCAGTGGGAAGCAGCGGTCCACCTGCGGCTTGATCCGGCCCTGCGCCAGCAACGGCCACACCCGCTCCTCCAGTTCCCGCGCGATCGCCGCCTTCTCCATCACCGAGCGCGGGCGCAGGGTCGAGCCGGTGTGGGTCAGGCGCTTGGCCAGCAGCGGCATCAGGTCCAGTTCGCGCACCTTGCCCTGCTGGATGCCGATCTGCACGATGCGCCCGTCCAGCGCCGCGGCCTGGTAGTTGCGCGCCAGGTAGTCGCCGCCGATCAGGTCCACGATCACGTCGGCGCCACGGCCCTCGGTCAGGCGCATCGTCTCGGCGACGAAGTCTTCCTCGCGGTAGAGGATGGCCGCCTCCGCGCCCAGCGCCAGGCTGGCGGCGCGCTTGTCGGCCGACCCCACGGTGCTGATCACCCGCGCGCCGAAGGCCCGCCCGAGCAAGGTGGCGACGCTGCCGATGCCGGAGGTGCCGCCGTGCACCAGCAGGGTCTCGCCGGACTGCAGGCGGCCGCGCTGGAACACGTTGGCCCACACCGTGAAGAAGGTTTCCGGCACCGCCGCGGCCTCGGTCAGGCTCAGCGCTGCCGGCACCGGCAAGGCGTTGCGCTCGTGCACCACCGCGTACTCGGCATAGCCGCCGCCGGCGACCAGCGCGCAGATCTGGTCGCCCAGCCGGTAGCGTTCCACGCCCTCGCCCAGGCCGACCACCTCGCCGGCGAACTCCAGCCCCGGCAGCGGCGAGGCGCCCGGCGGCGGCGGATAGCTGCCCTGGCGCTGCATCACATCGGGCCGGTTGACGCCGGCCGCGGCCACCCGCACCAGCAGTTCGCCGCGCCCCGGATGCGGCAGCGGCACGCGCACCGGCACCAGCACCTCGGGCGCACCGGGCTGGCGGATCTCGATCGCGGTCATGGTGTCGGGCAGCGCGGCGGCGTGGGTCGGGGACATGGCGGGGTCCTGGCAAAGAGCGCGGCGCACGCAGGCGCAGGCGCGTGGGGGAACCGCGATGATCGACCTTCCGCGCTGAGGGGTCCGTGACGGCGGGCGGCATTTACCCCGGCCCCGTGACACGCGTAGGAGCGGCTTCAGCCGCGACAGGCATGACCCAGGAACAGCCGGTCGCGGCTGAAGCCGCTCCTACGGTGCCGCCCAGCGCAGGCGCCGCCTAATCGCCCACCGGTGCCGCTTTCGCCGGCCATGGCGTCATCGCCGGCACCGCCGCCTCGACCCGTTGCGGATCCAGCCGCGCCTGCAGTGCCGGCAGCGCGATCGCCAACGGGCAGCGCAGCCGGCCGCCGCAGCCGGGCAACGGCCAGCGCCGCTCGCGCAGGCCGTGGCCGTCGAAGCGGTTGGCGCGCAGCGCCGGCAGGGTCGGCACCAGGCTGCGCAGTTGCAGGAAGTCGTGGCCGTCCTGCCGCACCAGTTCCAACAGCAGCGCACCACCGGGCGGATACGCGTCCGGCTGGCCGCGCACGAGCGGATCGATGCCGAACAGGCCGGCCAGATGGGCCAGGTTGGTGTCGTGGCCGAGCAGCAACAGCGCGCGCGTGTCCGCCGGCGCCAGCGCTGCCACCGCCGGGGTCTGCCCGGCCGCCGTTTGCAGCGTCGCCAGCAGGTGCGCGAGCAGGTTGGAGCCGCCGGCACGTGCCGCCGGCAGCGCCCGCTTGCTGTAGGCGAAGGACGCGTTGTGCAGGCCGATCAGCCGCTGCAGCGCCGCGGCATCGGCGCGCCCCCACGCCACCTGCGGCAACGGCAGGCCCTGCGCGTACTCCAGCATCAGGTTCTCGGCCAGGCTGCCGGCGGTCTTCAATGCCTTGGCCGCCTGCGCCGGCTCCTGCAGCCGCTGCGGATCGTCCAGGCGCGGCGCGACCGGCGCAGCGCAAGCCGGAGTCGCGCAGCCGGACAGCACACGCTGCAGCGCGCGCAGCCGGGTGCGGGTGGCCGCGTCCAGGTGCAGCGGCGCCGCGGGCGCAGCGTCGTCCTTGTCCTCGTCCTTGCCGAAATGGAACAGCGGATTGTTCTGTGTCGTCGGCAACGCCAGGTACTGCGCCTGACACCCCGGCAGCAGTCCCTCGCTGAACGCCGCCGCGCTGTCGTGATTGCGCGGCGTGCTGTCGGCGATCACCACCGCGCCGGACCTGGCGCAATCCGGCGCCAGCGCCGCCGTGCCCAGCCAGCGCTGCCGATAGCGCGCGCCCAGCGCCTGCATGCCGGCCGCCCCGTGCCCAGTAAGCTGGCCGGGCGCCACCGGCCATTGCGGCCACGGCTGTGCGGCGTACTTGGCCAGCTCCTGCGGCGATTGCGTCGGTGCGCGCACGCCGTGGCGCATCACCACGATTGTCAGGCGCACCTGCGCCGGATCTGGTGCGGTAGGCGCCTTGGGCGATGCACCCGCCGGCCAGGCGGCACTGGCGACCCACAGCAGCGCGGCCAGACGCCATCCGCTGCGCACGCGTGCAAACTGGGAAAAGGACATGGCCGGCCTCAGAACTTCAGCGACAGGTCGAGGAACACGCCGCGCCCGGCCAGGCCGAAGTACAGCGGCTGGTTGTCGGAGGAACGGGTGCCGGCGTAGCCGATCAGCGCGTGCCGGTTCAGCAGGTTGTTGACGTCCATGCTGATCGAATAGCCCTTCAGGCCGTAGGGCCCGTGCGTGCTGCGGTAGCCCAGCGCCGCGTCCAGGCTGGCGTAGCCGCCCAGGCGCTGGTCGTTGCCGAACACGGTGGCGCCGCTGGCGGTGGTGCTGTTGTCCACGCCGTACTGTGCGCCCACCATCTTCTCCATCAGCGAGCCGAAGTAGCCGGTGCCGCTGTTGTACAGCAGGCCCAGCGCCGCGGTCACCCGCGGCGTGCCGGCGACCTGGGTGCTGCTGTGCTTGTAGGTGGCGTCGTTGTAGCTGGCGTTGGCGTACAGGCTCAGGATCGGCGTCAGCGCGTAGGTGGCCTCGGCCTCGGCGCCGCGGTACACCGCGCCGCCGCCGTTGACGTAGGCGCTCTCGGTACCGCTGTCGGTAGTGATCAGGGTCTGGCTGATGTAGTTGCTGAAGTCGATGTAGTAGACGTCGGCGCCGAAGGTCAGGCCGCGCGCGGCGTAGCTGGTGCCGAGCTGGTAGTTGCTGGTCAGTTCCGGGCGCAGGCCGCGCGCGCCGTTGAGTTCGATCACGTCGATCGGCGGCGCCAGGAAGCCGCGCGCAGCCTGCACGTAGCCGCTCCAGTGCTCGTTGAAGGCCTGGTGCAGGCTCAGCGACGGCAGCGTGGCGTCGTAGCTGGCCGTGCTGTGCGCCGGCGCCGGCGGCGTGCTCTTGTTGAGCTCGGCATCGAGCTGGCGCTGCACGCGCGCGTAGCGCAGGCCCGGGCTGAGGGTGAGGCTGTCGCTGAGCTTCCAGTCGTACTGCAGGTACGGCTGCAGGGTGTCGGTGCGGTCGTGCAGGTTGTAGTTGTACAGCGGGCCGTACTTGGTGCCGCTGGCCGCGCCGGTGCTCATGTCCACCGGCAACTGCTGGCGCTCGTCGAGGTTGCGCTCCACCCACACGCCGGTCTGCAGCTGGCCCGGGCCGAGGTCGCGCGCCAGCCGCAGCACGTCGCCGAAGGCGCGGAAGTCGTTGTCCGACAGCTTGCCCGGCACGTCCTTGGCGGCCTTGGACAGCTTCTTGCCGGTCGCGCCGTAGAAGGTCACGCCGTTGTCGGCGGCGCTCTCGCTGGTGGGGATGCTGGTCTTGGCCGCGGTGTGGTCGAAGCTGTTGTAGTAGATCTTGTTGTCCAGGTCCCAGTCGCCCAGGCGCGTGCTCAGGCCCAGGTAGGTGAAGCTGGAGTAGTAGGCGGCGGCGTTGTAGCCGGTGTAGTTCTGCAGGGTCGGATCGTCGCCCAGGCCGTAGCGCCAGCCATGCTGCGCGATCTGCGCGCGGGTGGCGCCCTGCACGGTGTTCTGGTGCTCCTGGTTGTAGCTGCTGACGAAGGTCAGCGTGGTCGCCTCGCCCAGGTCGCTGACGGTCTTGAGGAAGGCGTGCTCGCGGCGGTCGTCGGTGCCTTTGAGGTAGGTGTCGCTGGCCTCCTTGGACAGGTCGGCGAACAGGCGCGTGTTGCCGATGTGCTCGTCGGCGCTGACACCGCCAGCCCAGGTGTTCCAGCTGCCGCCGGTGCCGTAGACGGTGACCCCGTCGACCTCGCTGGGATTGCGCGTGCGCAGCGCCAGGGTGCCGCCGAAGGTGGCGTTGCCGATGGTGGCGCCGCCGCCGGGGCCGCGGTCGATCTCGGCCTGGCCGAGCACGTGGTTGTTGAAGTAGGCCGAGGTGGTGTGGTGCAGATCGCTGGCATCGCCGAACGGGATGCCGTCGAGGGTGATGTTGAACTGGCCGTCCTGGAAGCCGCGGATGCTGATGCCTTCGTTCTTGCCCAGGCCCGGGCCTTCCGGCGAGGTGGTGACCACGCTGGGCGCGTACTTGATGATGTCGTCGTAGTTGGAGTTCAGCCGCAGGCCGTCGCGGATGAAGCGCTCGTCGATCACCGACGTCGGCTGGCTCGCCTCCAGCGGCGCGGCACTGGGCGCCAGCGTGTCGACGCTGTTGGCGGTGACGTTGATCGGCGCCAGTTCGCGCGGGCCGTCGTGCTCGCCGTCGGCCTCGGCGCGCGCCGGGGCGGCGCTGCGCGGCGCACGCGGCGCGGCGGCCGGGGCAGTGGCGACGCTGCTGCGCACGATGGCGACCGAGCCCGGGGTCAGCATGCGGTAGTCCAGGCCGGTGCCGGCAAGCAGGGCGTGCAGTTGCTGCGGCGGCGCCAGGCCGGCCGGGGCACCGCTGCTGTGCAGGCCCGCGGCCAGCGCCGGGTCGTACATCAGTTGCAGGCCGCTGCTGCGTGCGAACCGGTCCAGCGCCTGCGCCAACGGCATGGGCGCGATGGCCGCCGCCGTGGCGGCGGGCGCCGACCAGGCCGGCAGCGAGGACGCACTGCCGAGCAGCAGGGCGATGGAGACGACGAGAGGCTTGCGCATGACGATCACACCGGAGGGGAGGAAGGGCGGCCCGCGCGTGCTGCGCGATGGCCATGCGTCCTAGGAGTGCCCCGGTGCGCCGTGCGGCTACCGTCCATTGCGTGAATTTTTTCTTACAGCGGCGCCGGTGCGCGGCGGAGGGTCACCGCCTGCGCATCGCGCTGCACCTGCACGCCGGGCAGGCTGCCGACATAGGCGACGAAGGCCTCCGGATCGCGCAGGTGGAACACGCCGCTGACCCGCTGCGCCGCCAGCGCCGGGTCGGCGATGCGCAGCGGCCGCGTGGTGTAGGCGTTGAACAGCCGTGCCACCTCGCCGAGGCTGCGGTCCTGCACACCGACCTGCGCCGGCAGCCAGGCAGTGGCGTCGGCGATGTCGGCATGGTCGCGCAGCGCCAGCACGCGGCCCTGCGCATCCACCCGTGCCTGCTGGCCGCCGCCCAGGTCCGCCAGCGTCGTCCCCTCCGACGGCAGGTCGCCGCGGCGCCACCATGCCGGCGTGTCGCGCGACACCTGCACCCGCCCCTGCAGCACGGTGACCCGCGCCCCGCCGGCCTGCGGGTCGACCCCGAACACGGTGCCGACGTCGCGCAGCACCAGGGTACCGACGCTGACCCGCAGCGGCCGTGCCGGATCGTGGCCAAGATCGAACACCGCCTTGCCGCGCAGCAGGGCGATATCGCGGCGCTGCGCGCCGTAGCGCACCGCGATCGCGCCGCCGCGCTGCAGCTGCACCATGCTGCCGTCGTCCAGCGCGATGCTGCGCGGCGCGTCCGCCGGCGCTTCGTAGACCGTCGCCGGCACCGGCGTCGGCGTGCTCAGACGCAGCGCCAGGCCGATGGCGGCCAGCGCCAGCACGGCCGCCACCGCCAGCGGCCAGCGCCTGCGTCGTGGTACGACACGGCGCGGGTTGAACGCCACCGCCGGTGTGTCCACGTCCGGGCGCAACGGCACCACCACCGCCCCGCTGCGCAAAGCATGCGCGCGCAGTTGCGCACTGCTGGCCTGCTGCGCCTGGGCCGCGGACGGCAGGTCGCCGTGCATGCGCGCGATGTCGAGATAGGCGACCACGTGCGCCGGCGACTGCCGCAGCCAGCCCAGGAACGCGGCCTGCCGCGCCGGCGGCAGCGTGGTCTCGCGCTGCGCCAGGTACCAGTCCGCGGCGGCTTCGGCGCTGCGTCGTGACTCCTCACGCATAGCGCGCCATGCCCTGCCGGCACACCGCCAGGCCCTTGATGATGTATTTCTTAACCATGTGGCTGGAGATCTGCAGTTGCTCGGCGATCTCCTGGTAGCCCAGCTCGTCGCGGTAGCGCAGCACCATCGCCGCACGGCACTTCGGCGGCAGCCGCGCCATCAGTTCGGCCAGGCGCTGCCGGCGCTGCGCGCGGTGCACCTGCGCATCGGCCTCGCAGGGCACTGCCAGCCGGTCCAGCACGTCGTCCAGGCAGGTATCGCGCTGGCTGCTGCGCTGGTGCAGCAGCGCGTGCTCGCGCATCAGGTTGGCGGCGATGGTGAACAGGTAGGCTTCGGGATTGGCGATCTCCGGCGCATGCGCCTCGCTGCGCTGCAGCCGCAGCCACACTTCCTGCAGCAGGTCGTCGGTATCCCAGGCCGCGGCGCGGCGCTTGCGGAAATAGCGGCTCAGCGACGGCCGCCATTGCAGGAACAGCCGCGACAGGGCCGGCATGGGTTCGGGACGCACCAGGCGCTCGCAGGATCGGAAAAGCCTGCGATGCTGGCCGCGGCAGATGACAGTCCAATGACGCACGGGTCCTGCGGGCGCAGCTGCGCGGTTGCACCCCGGCGAGCATTCAGCGCACGCCGCTACCTGCCGGGTCGCTCGATCGGCGCATGCAGCGCGGCCGGCCACCGCGCCTGCGCCATCGCCATGGACGCGGCGGCGGCGCAGCCCAGCGTTTCCCGAGCGGGACAGGATGTCCTTCGGGCCGGCCTTCCGTTCCATCGGCATCGCCCCATATCGTGAAGGTTGCCGCGTCCAACCTCGGGCGGCGTTCGCACGAAGGAGCTCTCCATGACCGACCCCATCGTCCAGATCAAGCCGCTCGGCTTCCCTTGGGACACGATCGACCCGTTCCTGTTCTGCGTCCACCACGACGATGCCTACCCCGCCGGCAACGGCGCGATGGGGCCGGCGGCGTCCCTGCACGGCCGCGCCATCGGCCAGGACTTCAGCCGCAAGGACGGCTGGAGCATGTATCACGGCGAGGAGATTCCCGGCTTTCCCGGTCATCCGCACCGCGGCTTCGAGACCGTGACCATCGTGCGCAAGGGCCTGATCGACCATGCCGACTCGCTCGGTGCGGCGGCGCGCTTCGGCGCCGGCGACGTGCAATGGGTGACGGCGGGCGCGGGCATCGTCCATTCGGAGATGTTCCCGCTGCTGGACACGGCGGCGCCCAACCCGCTGGAACTGTTCCAGATCTGGCTCAACCTGCCGGCGCGCAACAAGCTGGCCGCGCCGCACTTCACCATGTTCTGGTCGGAAGACCTGCCGCGCTTCACGGCCACCGACGACGCCGGCCGCACCACCGAGGTGGCCTGCGTGGCCGGCCGCATCGGCCCGGTCGACGCCGCGCCCGGCAGCGCCGGTGGCCCGCTCGCGCCGCCACCGGATTCGTGGGCCGCGCAGGACGATGCCGATGTGGCCATCTGGACGATCCGCATGGCGCCCGGCGCACGCTGGACCCTGCCCGCCGCGCAAAGCCGCGGCACGCGCCGCAGCCTGTACTTCTTCAAGGGCGCAGCGGTGACGGTGGGCGGGCGCCCGGTGACCCGCCACGCGGCGATCGAGTTGCGCGCCGATCAGGCGGTCGAGTTGGTCAACGGCGACGGAGAGGCGAGCGAGTTCCTGGTGCTGCAAGGCCGACCGATCGCCGAACCGGTGGCCCAACACGGTCCGTTCGTGATGAACACCCAGGCCGAGATCGCCCAGGCCATGGCCGACTATCGCCGCACCCAGTTCGGCGGCTGGCCATGGCAGGACGAGGCGCCGGTGCACGGCAGCGACCCGGCCCGCTTCGCGCGACATCCGGATGGGCGCGAGGAGCGGCCGGCGCCGCACGCGGTCGCCGCCAACGGCTAGGGCGTGTCACCGATTGCCGAGGATGCCGCGTTGGCTCTGGCAGGCGCGCGCCCATGGCCGCGTCATCGCTCGGGCGTCGACGGACGTCCACGTCCTCACGCCTCCTGGCCACAGGCGCACGCAATCGCGGCGCGGCATGCTCGGGGATTGATGGCGCACCCCAGCGGCTGTTTCTTCTCCCCTCGAGAGCACGGCCCTCATCGTCGGGGAAGGTGCCCCGCAGGGACGGATGAGGGTAGCGACGCAGCCTCGTGCGCCGCAAACGCTGCGCGTCGCTTCGCGCCGTACCCTCACCCCAACCCCTCTCCCGGCGGGAGAGGGGCCACGCGTTCCATAGCGGGCCGAGGCTAGCGCCTGCGCGGCGGTGACCGTCGGCCGCTAGAATGGCCGCATCGCCCGCCGGCTCCAGAGCGCTTCGACCTCGCCGATGACCCTCGCACCCGACAGCCGCGCGCCGCGCAAGCGCGTGGCGCTGTACGAAGACGTGGCCGAGCGGCTGCGGCAGAAGATCTACGACTACGTGCTGCCGCCGGGCGAATGGATCGATGAGCCGGCGCTGGTCGCCGAACTGGGGATCAGCCGCACCCCGCTGCGCGAGAGCCTGAAGCTGCTCGCGGCCGAAGGCCTGGTGCAGATCGAACCCGGCCGCGGCGCACGCGTGACCCGGCTGACCCTGGAAGACCTCAACGAGCTGTTCCCGGTGATGGCGCTGCTGGAAGGCCGCTGCGCCTACGAGGCGGTGCGCAAGGTCGACGCCACCGGCCTGGCGCGGCTGGAGACGCTGCACGCACGCATGGAGCAGGCCGCCGACGAAGGCGATCTGGCCGAGTACTACCGGCAGAACTACCTGATCCACGAATCGGTGCAGGAACTGGCCGGCAATCCGTGGCTGATCCGCGTCACCCACGACCTGCACCGCATCCTCAAGATGCACCGCGGACGCCAGCTGCTGGCGCCCGGACGCATGCAGCAATCGCTGTCCGAACACCGCGAACTGATGGACTGCTTCCGCCGCGGCGATGCCGAAGGCGCCGAGCGCACCATGAACCGGCATCTGCAAAGCCAGGGCAACGCCCTGGCGATGTACGTGGCCGCCGGCGGCAAGTTGAACGTGCCGGCGCCGTTGCCTCGGAGCCGGGATTAGGGATTCGGCATTGGGGATTCGTTGAGCGGCCGGGATTCGGGATTCGGGATTGGGGATTCGTAACAGCGGCGTCTGCTGCGCCGATGAAACGCTGCGGTGGTCGAAACCATGCAAAAAAAAAGCGCCGACCCAAGGGCCGGCGCTTTTCTTGCAACGCAGGTTGGATCAGGAACCGCGATCCGCTCTAACCAATCCCCAATCCCGAATCCCCAATCCCAGCCTCACAGCCTCACAGCCACCCCGGCACCACCAGCAGCAGCCAAGCCAGCAACGGGCCGAAGAGCACCACCAGGCCGCTGTAGATCAGGAAGCGCTTGTACAGCGCGTCGCGTTCGTCCGGGGCGGCCGAGGCCACCACCAGCGCGCCGTTGGTCGAGAACGGACTCACGTCCACCACCGTGGACGAGATCGCCAGGGCGCAGATCACCCCGGCCGCGCCGAGGTGGCCCTGCAGCAGAAACGGCACTGCCAGCGGGATGGTCGCGCCCAACACCGCCGCCGACGAGGCGAACGCGGAGACGATGCCGCCGACGTAGCACACCAGCAGCGCGCCGAGCAGCGGGATGCCGATGTCGGATACGCTGTTGCCGATGAAGTCCACCGCCCCGCTCTCCTGCAGCACCGCCACGTAGGTGACCACGCCGCTGATCAACAGCACCGTGGACCAGCTGATGCCGTCCACCGCGCCCTTCTGCGCCTTCGGCGACAACAGCGCCAGCACCACCGCCACGGTCATCGAGACCAGGCCGACGTTGAGGTTGTAGATCAGCGAGGCGATGCCCAGACCGAGCAGGCCGAACAAGGTCAGCACGCGATCGCGGTTCAGGCGCACCGACTCCAGCGCCGCCGGGTCGGTGGACAAGGTGCCGCCGCCGGCCGACAGCAACGCGCCATGGCCTTCGATGGCGAACCGGCGATGCGAGGACTGATCGCCCACCGCCACATACTCGGCATTGGCCAGCGACGGCGTCTGTGCGCGCCGCAGCAAGGCCAGGCCGCCAAAGGCGAAGAAGCAGATCACCGCCATCAGCAGGTTGAAGCCGAGGCTGGTCAGGAACACCGCCATCTCGGTCACGTCCAGCCCTGCCTTCTCCACCACCTTGTTGGTGATGCCGCCGTACACGCTGATCGGCGAGAATCCGCCGGCCTGCGCGCCATGGATCACCAGCAGGCCCATCAGCAACGGATTGATCCTGTACTGCTTGGCGAAGCGCAGCGCGACCGGGCCGATGATCGCCACCGCCGCCGGACCCAGCGCACCGAACGCGGTCAGCACCGCGGTGACCACGAACATCACCCATGGGATCGCCACGATCTTGCCGCGGACCGCGCGCACCGCCCAATGCACCAATAGATCGATGGTGCCGTTGTTGCGCGCGATCGCGAACAGATAGGTGATGCCGACCAGGGTCAGGAACAGGTCGCCGGGAAACCCGGCCAAGACCTCCTTCCCGTCCATGCCGACCCAGACGCCACCGATGATGAAGGCCAACGCGAACGCGACCGCGCCCATGTTGACCGGCAACGCCGTGGCCACGATGAACATCACGATCAAGCCGATGATCGTTGCGATTTGTGGACTCATGCGCCCTCCCGAGCTGGCTGGATCCGTATCACTGCCCCTGCCGCGAATGGCCACCCGCCATCCTGGGTCGATCGCCCATTGCCAGCCGCCGTTGCGGCGCGGCGGCGGCCATCGCCGTCCCCGGTCGCCGCCGCGGCTGACATCACTGCATCCGCTGCTCCGCCTGCCGCACCCACGCCGCCGCTGCGGCCAGGCTGCCGAACTCCTCCACCGAGCGCGCCTGGCACTCCGGCAGCACCTCGCGCGCGATGCGCGCCAGCGCACCGCCCGGCCCCAGTTCCAGGAACACGCGTACGCCGCGTTCGGCGGCCTGGCGCAGCGTGCCGGCCCAATCCAACGTCGTCGCCAGCTGCGCCGACAAGGCGCCGACGGCGTCGTCGCGGTCGCCGATACGGTGTCCGTCGATGCCGGCCAGCACCGCGGCGCGCGGCGCCGCCAGCGGCGCGGCGCGCAAATCGGCGGCGAACGCCTGCGCCGCGCTCGCCAGCAGCGGCGTGTGCGCGGCCACCGACACCGGCAGGCGCTTGACCCGCGCGCGCTGCGCACGCGCCTGCCACTCGCCGTGCGCCAAGGCATCGGCATGGCCGCCGAGAATCAGATGGTCCCCGCCATTGACGATGGCCAGGTGCAGGCCGGTCTGCGCGCACAGGGCCTCGGCCTGTTCGCGCAGCAGGCCCTGCACCGCGATCAGGCCGTCGCCATTGCGGCTGGCCGCATCCATGCGCTGCGCGCGCTGCACCGCCAGCGCCAGGCACGCGTTAGCCTCCAGGCCGCCGGCCAACGCGTGCGCGGCCAACTCGCCGATGCTGTAGCCGAGCAGCAACGCCGGCGCCGACAGTTGCGGCAGCAACGCCGCCGCATTGGCCAGCACCGCGGCGCAGACCAGCGGCTGCGCGATTGCGTTGTCGTAGCGCGCGTCGTCGCCGGCCAGCGCGCGCGGGTCTGCGCCGAGCACCTGCGCCGCCGCCGCCAGCACAGACTCGGCCGCCGGCACGCCGACGCTGTGGTCGAACATCGCCGGATGTTGTGCGCCCTGTCCCGGGCACAGCAGCGCCAGGCTCATAGGCCCTCCTGGCGCTGCAGGAAGCAGGCGCAGGCCAGCAGGTCGGCGCTGCCGCCCGGGCTGAGCCGGCGCGCGACGAAGGCGTCGCCGATGCGCGACAGCTGCTGGCGCCAATCCGGCTGCGCAGCGCCGCCGGCCTCGAGGAACGTCCGCGCGCTGCGTTGCGCGAAGCGCAGCCCGTCGCGGCCGCCGCGGTGCAACAGATTCAGATCGTCGGTCTGCGCGATCAGCTGCAGCAGGGTCTGCGCCAGCGCCGCCTCCTGCGCCAGGCCCGCACGCAGCGCCGCCTGCAAACTGGGCAATGCCACCTCGCGCAGCAGCGGGAAACCGGCCGCCGCCTGTTCGCGCACGCCGGCCACGCCGTGCAGGCGCCGCATGCGCTGGCCGTGGCTGTGCGGGTCCAGCGGGGCGTCCAGCAGCGCATCGCGCCAGTAGACGCCGACGGCATGGCAGACCGCCACGCCATCCGGCGCCGCCTGCGTCCGGCTGCGCAGCCGCGCCGCTGCAGCGACCAGCAGGCCCAGGCTGAAGATCGCGCCGCGGTGCGTGTTGATGCCGCCGGTGGCGTGCAGCATGGCACGCTCGGCGCCGATGCCGAGTTGGCGCAGCGCGGGGAACGCCGCGGCGGTCGCGCCTGCGGCGGCGATCGCGACGAAGTAGCCGCGCAACGCGAACAGGCTGCGCAGGAACGTGGAGGCGTCCATGTCGTCGTGGCTGCCGCGATCGAACGGCGTGACCAGGCCAGGCTTCGGCGCGCAGGCCAGCTCGGCATGCAGGCTGGCGACGGCGAGACGGCCGAGGCGGTGCGGCATGGCGGCCGGATCGTGGAAATTCGCCGCGGTCTTCGCCGCGGCTGTGTTCGTCGCGGCTGAAGCCGCTCCTACAGGGACATGCGCATGTCCGGCTATTTGCACTGCGGGAGGGACTTCAGTCCCGACGTCTGCCGATATCGGAAAGATCGCGGCTGCGATCGTCGCGGCTGAAGCCGCTCCTACAGGGACATGCGCATGGCCGGCTATTTGCACTGCGGGAGGGACTTCAGTCCCGACGGCTGCCGGTATCGGAAAGATCGCGGCTGCGATCGTCGCGGCTGAAGCCGCTCCTACGGGGACTTGCGGACAGTCGGCTACCTGCACTGTAGGAGCGGCTTCAGCCGCGACCGCTACTGGCGCCGCGCCGTCCACCGCTGCAGGTGCCCGCACGAAGCTGCGGTCTTCCACACCGCGCAGCGCCCGCAGTTCCATCACGCCCCCCATGCCTGCAGCAGTTCGGCGCGCGGCTGCAGCCGACAGTCGCGCAGCGCCTTGACTAGCAGTTGCGCGCTGTCGCCGGCCAGTTCGCGCCAGCTCACCGCGGCGCCGTCGGGCAGCAGCACTTCGCCATCGACGCGGCGGCCGTGGCGCTGTTCCCAGCGCGCCAGGTCGGCGAGCAGCGCCGTCGCCCGCGCTGGCGACGGCGCCGGCCACAGCAGATCGATGTCCGAGCCGGCCTGCACGTAGGGCAAGCCGGTCAGCGCCTGCCAGGCGAAGGCGCCGAACACGCGCGGCGCAAGGCCATGCGTGGCGGCCAGCGCCTGCAGTGCGCGCAGCGGCCCTTGCCACGGCGGCACGGCCCGCACCTGCGCGCAGACCTCGTCCAGCGTGAGCGGTGCGCGCTGCCGCACTACCGCATCGCGCTCGGCCGACAGCGACAGGCGCTGCTTGCGTTCGGCCGGCGGCAGCGGCACGCCGAGACGCAACAGCTGCGCATCATCGCTGCGATCGCCGCGGGCGACGATCGCCGGATGGCCGGCCGCGAACCAGTCGCGCAAGCGCGCCTGCGCATCCGGCGTACGCGCCTGCCACGGCGCGTCGGCCGCCAGCCAGACCAGGTCGTGCCGGGCGAGCGGCTCATGCATGGCCGGCGGCGACCTCGGCGGCAATCCGTGCGGCCAGCAGGCGGCCGTTGCGCTCCGCGCCGCGCTGCGCACGCGTGTCGCCGTGCAGCGGCGCCTGCAGCGCGGCGACCAGCGCTTGCGCCAGATCGTCCTGCCACAGCGCATCCACCGCGCCCATCGCCGCGTAGTTCTCCACGCCCGGCGCGAAGACCGGCGAGCTCTTGCTCAGCGCCTGCAGCTTCTCCAGTGGCTGTTTGGTGACCCGCGCCATCGCGCGCAGATCCATCACCCTCACCTGCGCCTCGGGCAACGCATAGATCGCATCGGCCATCAGCCCGAAGGCGAGGAAGCCGCCGCTGACCGATTCGCCATAGACCAGCGTCAGCAGCCGCGCGCCGCGCCGCCGCGCCAGGTCCAGGCATTGCGCCAGATGGCCGAAATAGCCGTTGATACCGAGCAGTTCGTCCTTGCGCGACGGCCGCTGGCCGGCGGTATCGACCAGCATCACGATCGGCCGCTGCGGGTGCGACCGGGTGCTGTCCAGCACCGCGGCGGCCAGCGCCAGCGCGTGCTCCACGCCCACTTCCAGCTTGTCGGCGCTGCCGATCACGCTGACCTCGCCCAGCGCGGTGCTGGCGCTGCCGCCGATCACGCCGTCGTGCACCTCGACCCGGTGGCCGAGCGGGAACAACGCTTCCAGCAAAGGCATCAGCTCCATCACGGGCTCCGGTCGGCAACGGCGGCAAGAAAGGCGGCGGTGTCCAGCAGCGGCAGCGCTTCGGGATCGGCGATGCCCTGACGGCGCCAGATGTCCACGCCGTCGCGGCAGTCGCCATAGGCGTCCAGGCGCGTGCGCAGCGCGGCGTGCTCGGCGGCGATGCGCGCCAGGCCGTCGTCGTCCGCGGCCGCCGGCGGCGCCGCCAGCGCGGCGATCGCCGCGGCGCGGAAGTCCTCGATGGCATCGGCGACCAAGGCCTGCGCCTCGCCGAGCAGATAGCGGTGCTTGCCGCCGGTCACCCGCCACACCAGGGCGCGATCGCGCGAGTCGAATTCCTCCACGCCGCGCACCGTCTCGATCACTTCCGGACCCGAAAGACCAAGCCGCCCTTCCTCGGACATGACCACGCGCGTGCAGCAGCGGCTGACGATGCCCATGCCACCGAAGCAGCCATTGCCACTGCCGATCAGCGCCAGCACCGGCACGCCGGCGGCGCGCGCGTCCAAGGTGGCGCGCATGATTTCGGAGATCGCGATCAACCCGGCATTGGCCTCGTGCAGGCGCACACCGCCGCTGTCGGGCAGCAGCAGCACCGCCGCCGGCCTGGTCGCCGCGGCGCGCTGCAACAAGCCGGTGAGCTTGGCACCGTGCACTTCCCCGACCGCGCCACCCATGAACTGGCCTTGCTGCGCGGCGATCAGCACCGTGCGCCCGTCGAGCCGGCCCTCGCCGACGACGATGCCGTCGTCGAACGCGCCGGGCTGGTCCAGTTGCGCCAGGTGCGGACTCATCGCCCGCTGGCGCGGGCCGACGAACTCGCGGAACGAGCCGGGATCGAGCAAGCCGGCGATACGCTCGCGCGCGTCGGCTTCGTAGAAGCTGCGCGGGCGGCGATTGTTGGGGATCGCACTCATGCGCAACTCCGGTGTTGGGGACGTACTCGCCGAACTCGCCGAATCGGCAATGCGGGACCATCGTTCACTGCAGCGGGTATCCGGATCACAGTCGGCGCCATCCAGGTGCTGTCGGAAGATCGTGTCGGGGCTGAAGCCCCTCCCACAGCGTTCCTCGCGGGAACGGGGTCCCTTGTAGGAACGGCTTCAGCCGCGACGAACGCAGCCGAAATCTCGCACGCTCCAGACCCAGTCGGGGCTGAAGCCTCTCCTACAGAGAGCTCAGCGATTGCGGACATGCGGACTCGACGCATCACGCATCCTCCTGCAACGCTTCCACCGCCTGGTCCAGGCGCAAACCGACCACCGCCGGAGTGGCGCCGACGTCGTTGATCGAGATGCGCACGTCGCGCAGCGGATGGCGCGCGGCGAAATCGTCGAGCACCGCCTGCCAGATCGTGCCGAAGCCATCGGCGGCGGTGACGATCTCGATCTGCATCGCGCCACCGAGGTCCTGCGGTTCGATCAGCACTTCCAGGTTGCCGGAAGACACCACCCCGACCAGCACGTGGCCGCGCCGGCCATTCGGCGCCAGGCGCCCGTCGTAGCGATAGCGAAGGGTTTCCATCGACGTCCCTTACCAGTTGCGGAAACGTTGCGGCGGCGCGTACAGGCCGCCTGACCAGCGCACCAGATCCTTGACGCTGCGCGCGGCCAGCAGGTCGCGGGTGGCGTCGCGCAGGCGGATGCCGAGATCCTCGGGGCGGCGGATCACGCCGCGGTCGCGCAGGTTCTCGACCATGCGCCGGTCGCGGCCCAGACCCACCGCGGTGTAGCCGGCCACGCCGCGGATCGCCTGTTCGCGCTCCTCCGGCGTACGGCACAGCAGCAGGTTGGCGATGCCCTCTTCGGTCAGCACGTGGCTGACGTCGTCGCCGTAGATCATCACCGGCGGCAGCGGCATGTTGGCGCGCTCGGCCAGTTCCCAGGCGTCGAGCCGATCGACGAAGGCCGGCGCCATGTGCTCGCGGAAGGTCTCCACCATCTGCACCACCAGCTTGCGCCCGCGCGGCATCTCGCCCGGGCGCGCGGCCTCGCGCCCGGCTTTGAGCCAGGCCTCGCTGCCGTGGCGGCGGCCGCGCGCATCCGATCCCATGTTCGGCGCGCCGCCGAAGCCGGCGATGCGATCGCGGGTGGCGGTGGAACTGTTGCCCTGCAGGTCGATCTGCAGCGTGGACCCAATGAACATGTCGCAGGCGTACAGGCCGGCGGTCTGCGAGAACGCGCGATTGGAACGCATCGAACCGTCGGGACCGGCGAAGAACACGTCGGCGCGCGCGGCGATGTAGCGCTCCATGCCGAGTTCCGAGCCGAACGAATGTACCGATTTGACGAAGCCCGACTCGATCGCCGGGATCAGCGCCGGATGCGGATTCAGCGCCCAGTGCCGGCAAATCTTGCCGCGCAGGCCGAGCGACTCGGCATAGGTCGGCAGCAGCAGTTCGATCGCCGCGGTGTCGAAACCGATGCCGTGGTTGAGCCGGTCCACGCCGTATTCGGCGTAGATACCCTTGATCGCCATCATCGCCATCAACACCTGGATCTCGGAGATCTGCGCCGGGTCGCGGGTGAACAGCGGTTCGATGTAGTGCGGACGCGGCGCCTGCACCACGTAGCCGATCCAGTCGGCGGGAATGTCCACGCGCGGCAGCGTGTCCACGATCTCGTTGACCTGGGCGATGACGATGCCGCCCTTGAACGCGGTGGCCTCGGCGATCACCGGCGTGTCCTCGGTGTTCGGCCCGGTGTAGAGATTGCCTTGGCGATCGGCGGCTTGCGCCGCGACCAGCGCCACGCGCGGGGTCAGATCGACGAAGTAGCGGCCGAACAGTTCAAGGTAGGTGTGGATCGCGCCGATCTCGATGCGCTTGTCGGCGACCAGCCGCGCCAGGCGCAGCGCCTGCGGCCCGGAAAACGAGAAGTCCAGGCGCTGCGCGATGCCGCGCTCGAACACGTCCAGGTGCGTCGGCAACGCCAGCACCGATTGCAGCAGATGCAGCCCGTGCACCCGCGCCGGATCGACCTCGGTCAGGCACTGCGAGAGGAAATCGGCCTGTTTCTGGTTGTTGCCTTCCACGCACACGCGGTCGCCCGGCTCGATCACCGCCTCCAGCAGCGCCACGGCGTCCTGGGCCTCCACCAGGCGCCCGCGCGCCAACCCATCGGCGCGCTGCAGACGTTGCCGGCGATTGTCGGCGAGCGTGTTCCAGTCCTGAGGCATAAGGCTTTCCGTCGGCGAATGGAGGTGGCCCAACATGGTGGCGAGGCCGGACCGATACTGTAATTACGATATAATTATGAAGCCGTGACCAATGCACGCTGCGTTGCAACAGGCATGCTGTCGACCTGTTGCATCCGGATCCGGGGCACGCACGATTCAGTGTGCACGGCGTGCATGGTCGTGTCGTTGCCGGCCTTGCCGGCTTAGCGCCGCCCCAGACGTCGCGAGCGGTCGCCAGGGGGCGCGGAGGAGCCGCGAGTGCGGGAGTGGGTCATGGGCATGCCGCGCACCGCCTGCGGCGGCTGCGTCGCCGTTCTGTGGCGGCTCTCAGGGCGTGTCGCCGATTCCCGGATACCTCATTGGTTTTGGGCGCCGGCTGCGCGGCTGCCGAGACCAACCGAAGTGCCGCGCAACTGCGCGCCCCATGGCTGCGTCATCGCTCGGGCGTGGACGGACGTCCACTTCCCCCGCCTCCTTGCCAAAGGCACACGCAGTCGCGGCGCGGCATGCTCGGGATTTAGGGCACACGCCGCAGTGGCTGTTTCTTTTCCGCTCGGGAGCATGGTCCTCGTTTTTGGGAAGGTGCCCCGCAGGGCGGATGAGGCGACTGGCGCAGCCTCGTGCGCCAAAACCCTGCGCGTCGCTTCGCGCCGTCTCCTCACCCAGACCCCCGCTCCGCGCCCCGGCCCGCGCTTGCGGCGGGGGCGCTCCAGGGTGCGCGCGCCAGTGGCGCGCAGGCCGCACCCTGTCGCCCCAACGGGAGAGGGGCGACGCGCTCAGTAGCGCGCCGACGCCAGCGCCTGCGCGCGCTCCAGTTGCTCGGCGATGCGCTTGCGCGCCTGCTCCAGTTCCTGGCGCGTGGCGTCCTCCTTGGCGGCAGGCACCAGTTCGGCATCGATCACCGACAGCGCATCGGAATACTGCCGCACCACCGCCGCCGCGTAGGCGTTCATGTAGGCGGAGTTGTCCTTCTCGTCGCCCAGCGCCTGCAACTGCGCGCGGCCCTTGGCCACCTGCGCGGCGATCTTCTCCGCATCGCCGGGGCCACCCTTGCCGGCGGTGGCCGGGTCGGCATCGTGGTGCACGGCGATGGTCTCGCGGGCGAAGTCGGCCACGGTCTTGCTGACATCGCGCGACAGCGCCTGCTTCGACAGCGCCACCACGTTGCCCTCCAGCACCTGCAGCATCGCCTTGGCCGAGGCGTCGCCACCGATCGGCGCACGCCCGCTTTCGCCGCCGACCGGCGCGGCGGTGGGCTGCGGCGAGGTGGCCGGCGCGGTGCGCGAGGCCTGGTCGCCGGGCTTGCCGCAGCCGCTCAACGCGACGGCGGTCAGCGCCGCAAGCAGGGACAGGCGGGCGGGATGAAAGGATGAGGTCATGGAACGCTCCTGGTTGGTCTGCGTCCCACCATGCCCAGCCACCGCGCAAACCTGCGTGAATCGTTGGCGGCGGACAGGGTTGGATGCAGGCTCCCGTGAACGCGTGCGCGGTACCTGCAACGCCAAAGCGCCGCGCCTAGGCGCGTGCTGTGCCGCCGACCGTCATTGCACCCATTGCGCTACATCCCCGGAGCCGGCCTGGCGCGACCGGCCCCGGGCGCGGCTCAGCCGCAGCAGTAGCAGATCAGCGGCTGTCCGGGACCGCCCGGCCCCAGCTCGCCGCCGAACGGCGCGCATTCCTGCTGGCAGGCCCAGGCGCTGCAGGCCGCCTCCTTCTCGATGCCGTCGCCGGCAGTCGCCTGCACCGCGCCAAAGCCCATGCTGGCCAGGAACACGGCCGCGAGCATCCCGTTGCGTAACGCTGTCCAACGCTGTTTCATGGCTTACTCCTCGATGGTTGCCAAGGCCGGCGGCGCATCCGTGCTGCGCACTGCGGCCATCAGGTCCTGCATCCGCTCCGTGGTCTCGAAGACGCCGACGCGCGCATAGCGCACGCGTCCCTCGCGGTCCAGCGCCAGCAACGTCGGCACGTTGCGCGCGCGAAACAGCATCAGCGCGCGGCGATCGGTCAGCGTGGTCACCGGAAACGTGAAGCCATGCTCGGCGGCGTAGCGCTGCGCCTGCGCGGGACTGCAGTGGCACACGCCCAGCACCTGCACGCCGGGCTGCTGCGCGGCCAGGCGCTGCGCCGCCTGCACCACATGCTGCGCCGAGCGCTTGCAGTACGGGCAGGTGGTGGTGAAGAAGAACAGCACCTGGCGCTCGGCCGTCGGCTCACCGAGCGTCAGCGACGCGCCGTCCAGGCTGGTGGCGGCGATACGCGGCACATACATGCCCAGATACGGCTCGGTGGTGCGGGTGACGAACCAACGCCGTTCCTCGCGCAGGCTACGGTTCTGCCAGGCCAGCACCAGCACCAATGCACAGGCCACCAACAGTGCCAACCAACTCCAGGGAAACCGCCGTGCCATGCCGTGTGCCCGTGTCACCGTGTTCCCTGCAGGCTGCGCAGCTGTGGCGCGATGGTCAACGCTTTGCGCGCAGGTGCAGCGAATGCGTGATCAAGCTGGGGAGCGAGTCACGTGCCCCATGGGTGCGCATTCCAGCGGTGTGCTGCACGCATCGCGGCGCAACGCGTGTGCAGCGTCGCCATGCGCAGAACGCCGCCTCATGGCGCGACAACGCCGCCTTCACTGCATGTGGCACGCGGTCGCGATGTCGCTCGCTTGCAGGAACGGAATCAGGCAACGAAGCGTCGACGCACGCATGACGCAGCCTCGGCATCGCATTGGTAATTCGACCCGCCGGGCGGTTTGTCACGACCCTCAGGATGCGTCCCGCTCACCGAACGCACGCTGGCAGGCCTTGCGGTCGAACTGCAGCGCGGCGCGCATGCGCTGCTCGGTGAGTGGGCGTACCACCCAGTTCACCTCCAATTCGCCGCCGCGCGACACCACGGTGGGAATCGCCAGGAACCAGCGTGCGCCGGGGCCGCGGCAATACCAGAACGCATCGCCTTGATTCACGGCTGGGCTATCCGGCAAGAGCGACACCTGCTGCGTCGTGCGGATGAGCTGTTGCGCCTTCTTCAGCACCTGCAGATCCACACCGCGCAGGGCGATGCCGTCGCTGGTGAAGGACAGGTGGCGAAACGAGTCCATCAGCAGGGCGTCCATGCGGCGCTTGTTGTATCGATGGAGGCCTACCGCCAGCAGCGCCACGATCGCGGCGAACAGATAGAAGACCGCGTTCGCCATCACTTGCCCTCAGTCACCCGACCACCACACGCGATGCGCAGCGACCAGGCATGCGCTGGTCTCGCTGGCCGCAGTGCGCATGCGACACAGGACGCGACCGCACTTCCTGCAGGGAGGCATCTGCCACGGCACACCGGCAAATGTCAGCCACGGCGCCTACGCCAGCGCCGCACTGATCTGCGCCGCGGCATCGCACACCGCGCGCATCGCCGCCTGTGCGTCGATCGGTTGCGGGCGGCGTTCGATGAAGGGCACGGTGAGGGTGTAGCGGGCGATGCCGTGCTGCAGGATCGGTGCGGTGAGGTCGATCACCCCGACCACCGCCTCGCTGGGATGGATGCTGTAGCCCAGCGCGCGCACCTCCTGCGCCGCGGCCAGGAACGCGGCGCGGTCGTACGCCACCTCGCTGGCGTCCAGCCGCTGCAGCAACTGCGCCTGCGCATCGGCCGGCTGGAACGCGAACAGCACCAGGCCTGAGGTGGAGTGCGCGAATGGGCGGCGGTGGCCAGGACGCACCACCAGCCCCAGGTCGCTGGGCACGTCCATCTGCGCGATGACCACGATCTGGTCGTCCGACGGCGCCACCAGGTGGCAGGGCTGACGGATCGCGTCGGCCAGCGCGCGCATCACCGGCAGCGCCACTTCGGTGACGTTCTGCACGCGCGGCTGTTGCATGCCGAGCATGAACAGGCGGTTGGTCAGCGTGTAGCCGCCCTCGCCCGCGGCCCGGGTCAGGTAGCCGCGCTCTTCCAGCACCTGCAGCATGCGGAAGATCTCGCCGCGCGAGCGGCCGATGCCCTGTGAGATCTCGCCCATGGTCATCGGCCGCCCGTCGCGCGCCAGCAGCTCCAGGATGTCCAGCCCCTTGTCCAGGGCGGGCGCGCGGTACTTGGGCAAAGGGGTGGTCATTCCGTCGAGGACCCGGCAGCAGGCGAAGAGGGCTAGGGTACAGGGACGCCGCACCGGGTCGCACCGCTGGCGCGTTGCGCTGCGTGAATCGGCGCCGGCGACTCCATGCAAATATGAACTCAAATTTTATATTTGCATGGCACTCGCCGGCGCAGTACGCTCCGCCGACAATCCGAACGCGACGCGGCACACCTTGGGAGGGGTAGGCGGCAATGCACTACAGCAGCGAACGCGCCACCCCGGCGCCCGCCAGTCTCACCCGGACCGCGCTCGCGCCGCTGGTCCTGATCGTCAGCCTGTTCTTTCTCTGGGGCATGGCGAACAACCTCAACGACATCCTGATCAAGCAGTTCAAGAAGGCCTTCGAACTGACCGACCTGCAGGCCGGGCTGGTGCAGAGCGCGTTCTACCTGGGCTACTTCGTGTGCGCGATCCCGGCGGCGATGTTCATGCGCCGCTACAGCTACAAGGCCGCGGTGGTGCTGGGCCTGCTGCTGTACGCGGTCGGCGCGTTCCTGTTCTACCCCGCCGCGCAGGTGCACACCTACTGGCTGTTCCTGCTGGCGCTGTTCGTCATCGCCAGCGGCCTGGCGTTCCTGGAAACCACCGCCAATCCGCTGGTCACCGTGCTCGGCCCGGCCGAGGGCGCAGCGCGGCGGCTGAACCTGGCGCAGGCGTTCAATCCGCTGGGCTCGATCACCGGCATCCTGGTCGGCCAGCACTTCATCCTGTCCGGCGTGGAACATACCCCACAGGAACTGGCGGCGATGGCGCCGGCCGCGCGCGAGGCCTTCTTCGCCACCGAATCGCTGGCGGTGCAGACCCCATACCTGATCATCGGCGCGGTAGTGCTGCTGTGGGCGCTGCTGATCGGGCTGACCCGCTTCCCGACCACCCGCGCCGGTGGCGACAGCGCCGGCGCCGGCGGCTTCGGCCAGTTGCGGCGCAACCGCCGCTTCGTGTTCGCGGTGATCGCGCAGTTCTTCTACGTCGGCGCGCAGGTCGGCATCTGGAGCTACCTGATCCGCTACCTGCAGGACGGCGTGCCCGGCACCCCGGAGAAGACCGCCGCCGATTTCCTCACTGTCTCGCTGGTGCTGTTCATGGCCGGCCGCTTCATCGGCACGGCACTGCTGCGTTTCCTGGCTCCGGCGCGGCTGCTGGGCGTGTTCGCCCTGCTCAACCTGCTGCTGTGCGCGGTGGCGGTGGCGCTGCCGGGCTGGATCGGCCTGTACGCACTGGTCGCCAGCAGCCTGTTCATGTCGGTGATGTTCCCGACCATCTTCGCCCTGGGCCTGGACGGACTGGACGACGACGCACGCAAGCTGGGCGCCTCGCTGATCGTGATGGCGATCATCGGCGGCGCCGCGCTGACTGCGGTGATGGGCGCGATCTCCGACCATGCCGGCATCCATTGGGCGATCGCGGTGCCGGCGCTCGGCTTCGCGGTGATCCTCGGGTTCGCGCTGCACGCGGCGCGAAACCGCGTGGTGTCCCTTCCCTCTGCCCGCGGAGCCTGAGCCATGCCGCGCCATTGCTATCTGCTGGACCTGCACGACGACCCGGCGCTGATCGCCGAATACGAACGCTGGCATCGTCCAGACACGGTGTGGCCGGAGATCGTCGCCTCGCTGCGCGCGGCCGGCATCCGCGAGCTGGACATCCACCGCTGCGGCGATCGCCTGGTGATGCTGATGGAGGTGGACGAGGCGTATTCGCCCGCGGCCAAGGCCGCCGCCGACGCCGCGGACCCGCGGGTGCAGGCGTGGGAGGAGCTGATGTGGCGCTTCCAGAAGCCGCTGCCCGGTTCGGCACCCGGCGAGAAATGGCGCGAGGCGCTGCAGATCTTTTCGTTGCAGGCGGCGCTGGCGGAGCAGGAGCGCAAGGGCGCGGGCTGAGGCGTTTGCGAGCGGGATGTCGGTCTTGACCGCTGGTGCAAGCGGTTGCAGTGCTGCTTCGTTTGTCGCGGCTGAAGCCGCTCCTACGGAAAGCGATCCGGAGCCACTGTCGCTGTCGTAGGAGCGGCTTCAGCCGCGACCGGTTCGCTGCCGCCGGTGCGCTTCCAGCGATGGAAAGCGCACCAACGTCGCTGGCATCAGCCGACCTGCGCCGCCAGGTCCGCACTCCAGAACGGGCCATCCGGGTACAGGAACTGGGTGACCGAGGCGGCATGCATCTCGGCCGAGAAGCCCGGCGCCGTCGGCGCCAGATAGCGGCCGTGCACGATCCGCACCGGATCGACGAAGTGCTGGTGCAGGTGATCGACGAACTCGATCGCGCGGTCTTCCATCTTGCCGGTGATGGCGACGAAATCGGCCATGGCCAGGTGTTGCACCAGTTCGCACAGGCCCACGCCGCCGGCATGCGGGAACACGCGCACGCCGAACTTGGCCGCCAGCAACAGGATCGCCAGGTTCTCGTTGACGCCGCCCACGCGCGCTGCGTCGATCTGGATCAGGTCCACCGCGCCGGCCTGCAGCAACTGCTTGAACACCACCCGGTTCTGGGTGTGCTCGCCGGTGGACACCGGCACAGGGGCGATGCCGCGGCGGATCGCGGCGTGGCCTAGTACGTCGTCGGGGCTGGTCGGCTCCTCGATCCAGGCGATGTCGAATGCGGCGAGCTGGCGCATCCAGGCGATCGCCGGGCCCACGTCCCAACGCTGGTTGGCGTCCACCGCCATGGCGATGTCCGGACCGATCGCCGCGCGCGCCAGGCGGCAGCGGCGGATGTCGTCCTCCACGTTGGCGCCGACCTTGAGCTTGATCGTGCGGAAGCCGTCGGCCACCGCCTCCTTGGCCAGGCGCACCAGCTTCTCGTCGGAATAGCCGAGCCAGCCCGGCGAGGTGGTGTAGGCCGGATACCCCTGTTCCAGCAGCGTCTGGATGCGTTCGGCGCGCAGCGGTTCGGCCTCGCGCAACATGGCCAGCGCCTCGTCCGGGGTCAGCGCGTCGCTGAGGTAGCGGAAGTCGATCGTAGCCACCAACTGTTCCGGCGACAGCTCGGCGATGAAGCGCCACAGCGGCTTGCCGGCGCGCCGCGCGGCCATGTCCCAGGCGGCGTTGACCACGGCGCCGATGGCCATGTGCATCACGCCCTTCTCCGGACCCAGCCAGCGCAGCTGCGAATCGTCGGTGAGGCTGCGCGCGAAACCACCGAGGTCGCCGATCACCGTCTCCACGTCGCGGCCGACCACGTGGTGCGCCAATGCCGCCACCGCCGCGCTCTGCACGTCGTTGCCGCGGCCGATGGTGAAGGCCAGGCCGTAGCCGGCGAGGCCGTCGCCGGCGTCGGTGCGCAGGCGCAGATAGGCGGCCGAATAATCCGGATCCGGATTCATCGCATCGGAACCGTCCAGTTCGCGCGAGGTGGGGAAACGAACGTCGAAGGTCTCGAGCGCGACGATTTTGCTCATGGGGATCCTGGTGGGTGAAGCGGTAGGAAAGTCAAAAAAAGCAGTGAAGTAGCCCCTCTCCCCCCGGCGACCGGAGGGAGAGGGGCTTTGCATCTCGTGCGTTGCTTACTGCGCGTCGCGCGGATGCGCGACCACGGCCTGGCGCTGCTCGCCCAGGCCTTCGATGCCCAGCCGCATCACGTCGCCCGGCTTCAGGTACACCTGCGGCTTCTGCCCCAGGCCCACGCCTGGCGGCGTGCCGGTGCTGATCACGTCGCCCGGCAGCAGGGTCATGTAGCGGCTGATGTGGCTGACCAGCTCGGCCACGCCGAACACCATCGTGCGGGTGCTGCCGTTCTGGTAACGGTGGCCGTTGACCTCCAGCCACATCGACAGGTTCTGCGGATCGGGCACCTCGTCGGCGGTGACCAGCCACGGGCCGATCGGGCCGAAGCCGTCGCAGCTCTTGCCTTTCACCCACTGCCCGCCGTGCTCGAGCTGGAACGCGCGCTCGGACAGGTCGTTGATCACCGCATAGCCGGCGACGTGCGCCAGCGCCTCGTCCACCGACACGTCGCGCGCGGTATCGCCGATCACCACGCCCAGCTCTACTTCCCAGTCGGTCTTGAGCGAACCACGCGGGATCGTCACCGTGTCGTTGGGGCCGCTGATCGCGCTGGTGGCCTTCATGAACAGCACCGGCATCTCCGGCACCGCCATGCCCGACTCGGCGGCGTGGTCGGCATAGTTCAGCCCGACGCAGATGAACTTGCCGACGCGGCCGACGGCGGCGCCGTAGCGCACCTCGCCGTCCACCTGCGGCAGCGTGGCCGGGTCGAGCGCGCGCAACCTGGCCAGGCCGGCGGCGGTGAGATGCTCGCCCGCAACGTCGTCGATCACCGCCGAGAGATCGCGCAGGTGGCCGTCGGCATCGAGCAGGGCCGGGCGTTCGTGGCCGGGTTCGCCGTAACGCAGCAGTTTCATGGGAAATCCTCTGTCGTAGTGGGAAGGCGCGGTCAGTTCGACCAGCCGCCGTCGATGATGTGGGTCTGGCCGGTGGTGAACGAGGATTCGTCCGAGGCCAGGTACACCACCAGCTGCGCGATCTCGCGCGGGTCGCCCAGGCGGCCCATCGGCTGGCGGTCGGTGAAGCTCTTCCACACCGCCTGCTCATCGCCGCCCAGCGCCTTGACCCGCTCGCCCAGCGACGGCGTCTTGATCGTGCCCGGGCAGATCGCGTTGCAGCGGATGCCCTTGGCCACGTAGTCGGCGGCGATGGCCTTGCTCAGGCCGATCACCGCCGCCTTGGTCACGCCGTAGGCGAAGCGGTTGGGCACGCCCTTGATGCTGGACGCCACCGAGGACATGTTGACGATGCTGCCGCGGCCCTGCGCGAGCATGCCCGGCAGCACCGCCTGGCACAGGTAGTACATCGCATCGACATTGATCGCGAACGAGCGCTTCCACGCCGACGCGTCGCAGTCGAGGATGCTGCCCTGGTGCACGTAGCCGGCGCAGTTGAACAGCACGTCGAAGGTCGGCTGCGCCGCCACCAGCGCCTGGATCGCGGCGGCGTCGGTGACGTCCAGGGTCTGCGTGGCGATGCCATCGGCCTCGGCGGCCAAAGCCTGCAGCGCGGCGGCGTCGATGTCGGTGGCCAGCACCTGCGCGCCTTCGCGCGCGCAGGCCAGTGCGCTCTCGCGGCCGATGCCGGCGCCGGCGGCGGTGATCAGGCAGCGCTTGCCTTGCAGACGGCCGCTCATGCGCGGCTCCCGGAAACGGATGCGAACGTGGTCATGGGGCGGGACTCCAGGTGGGGGAGGAGGAAGCAATCGGATCGGACAGGCGGTAGACGCGCCGCGCATTGCCGGCGAACACCGCCTCGGCGTCGCCGGCGGCATGCTGCGCGACCCAGGCCTGCGCCAGCGCCATCCAGGCGGCGTAGTCGGCGCGCTGGGTCAGCACCGGCCAGTCGCTGCCCCACAGCAGCCGCTGCGCGCCGAAGCAGGCGAACAGCTGCGCCACGTAGGGGGCCAGCGCGGGATCGTCGATGGCGGCATCGGCCGGGAGTTCGGTGAGCAGGCCGGACAGCTTGCACAGCACGTTGGGGTGCTGCGCCAGTTGCGCCACGCCATCGGCCCAGGCCTGGAAGTCGGCGCCGCCGATGGCCGGCTTGGCGGCATGGTCCAGCACCACGCGCAATTGCGGGTGACGCTGCAGCCGTGCCAGCAGCGCCGGCAGGTGCAGCGGCCGCACCAGCGCGTCGAAGGCCAGATCGTGCTGCAGCAGTGCGTCGAACGCCGCGTCCAGCTGCGGCCGCGCCAGCCACTGCGGATCGGCCAGGTCCTGCACCATCGGCCGCAGTCCCTTGAGCAGGCCGGCGCCGTCGGCGCACAACGCGGCGATGCGCGCGGCGACATCGGCCGCCTCGAAATCCACCCAGCCGACCACGCCGGCGATGCGCGGCTCGGTCCGCGCCAGCTGCAGCAGATAGCGCGTTTCCGCTTCGCTCTGCGCCGCCTGCACCGCCACCAGCGCGGTCACGCCGTGCGCGTCGAGCGTCGCGGCCAGGTCCTCGGGCAGGTAATCGCGGTACAGCACGCCCAGGTTTGGGGTCAGCCAGGCATAGTCGCCACGCGCCAGGCGCCAGAAATGCACATGGGCGTCGATGACGTTCACGGCGTCGGCACCGGCGCGCGCAGCAGGCCGTCGTCGCGCAGCTGTTGCCACAGTGCCGCGGGAATCGCCGCGCGCAGGCGCGTGGCGGCGCTGGCCACTTCCGCCGGCGTGCGCATGCCCGCGACCACCGTGCTCACCGCCGGATGCGCAAGCGGGAACTGCAGCGCCGCCGCGCCCACGTCCACGCCGTGCGCCGCGCAGGCTGCGAACAGGCGCTGCGCGTGCTGCAGCGTGGCCGCATCTACCGGCGCGTAGTTGTAGGTCTCGCCCGGGCCGCGCGCATCGCTCAGCAGGCCGGAGCTGTACGGCCCGGCGACCAGGATGCCGACCTGCCGCTGCAGCGCCTGCGCCATGATCCGCTGCGCGGCGTGCTGCTCGAGTAGGGTGTAGCGGCCTGCCAGCATCACGCAGTCGAGCGGGAACAGCGGCAGCAGTTCCACCGCCACGTCTTCCTCGTTGACGCCGATGCCGATCGCCCGGCACGCGCCCTGCGCCTTGAGCGCGGCCATCGTCGGCAAGGCCTCGTCCAGCGCCTGCCGCAGCATGGCCGGATGGCGTGCGCCGTGGGTCAGGCGGCCGATGTCGTGCAGCAGCAGCACATCGATGTGATCGGTGCCGAGCCGCTGCAGGCTGGACTCGAATGCACGCAGCACGCCGTCGCGGCTGTAGTCGAACTCGGCGCGGCGCCCGGCGACGGCGAAGCCCTCGCGCCCCGGCGCGGCCGCGGCATCGTCGTAGACGCAGCGCCCGACCTTGGTCGAAAGCGTGTAGCTGGCGCGCGGCAGCCCGCGCAGGCCCTGCCCCAGGCGCTGCTCGCTCAGCCCGTAGCCGTAGTACGGCGCGGTGTCGAAATGGCGGATGCCGGCGGCATAGGCATCGGCCACCGCGGCCAGCGCCACCGCATCGTCCACCTCGGCGTACAGGTTGCCGATCGGTGCGGCGCCGAAGCCCAGCGTGGACAGGTGCACGCCGCTGGCGCCCAGCGCACGTGGAGCGGTGACGGCATCGGTGGCGAAGCTCAACGCCATGCCCGAACTCCCAGGATGGGCCGCACCGCAGATCGCCCGCGGACGCGCGAGGGACGGTGGCGACGGGGATTGCACATGGCACGCCTCTGCCCGGGATCGGGCGCGGTGGGTTAAGGCCGCAGCATGCGCGCTCTGGATGGCAGCGGGCACGGCGACTGTTCGCATATGAATATAGCAATCACAAGTGAACAATCAACCTGCAGCGCAGCAATCGCCTGGCCGGCGTTAGGGCGGCAGCACCAGCGCTGACAGCGCGTACGGCCGCTGCAGCAACGGCAGCGGCGTGTGCGGCTGCAAGGCCGCCGGCAAGGTGTAGCCCCAGGCCACGCCGGCAAACGCGATGCCGGCCTGACGTGCGGCCTCGGCATCGCGGATCTCGTCGCCCACGCAGAGTGCCCGCGCGGCGGGAACGCCGCAGGCGCGCAGGCTGGCGCGCAGCTTGCGGCGCTTGCCCAGCACCGCCGCGCCGCAGCGCACGTCGCGGAACTGCGCGAGCAACGCCGGGCCGAGCACGCGCTCGACGTTGGCGCGGCTGTTGGACGTGACCAGGGCCAGCTGCACGCCATCCTGCGCCAGCTGCGCGAGCAACTCGGCGACGCCGTCGAACAGCGCGATGCGCTCGATCTGCGCGCTCATCAGCGCGCGCATGTGTTGCGCCACCGCCGGCACCCGCCACCAGCGCAGGCCGCTGCGCGCCATCAGCTCGCGCGCGCTCAGGCTGCGGATCTCGTCCAGCCGCGCCACGTCGAAGCGGCGGAAGCCGAATTCGTCGGCGACGCCGTTGATGGTCGCCAGGAACCAGGGGAAGGAGTCGGCCAGGGTGCCGTCGAAATCGAAGATGACCAGGTCGTAGCGGCGCATGCGGCGGCAGCATGACGGAGCGCTGGCATCCACGCCAGCGGCACGCCTGCCGATCGCGGCAGCCAGGCACGCGGATTGGCCCGCCTTTCATCCGCCGTTGCCGTGCGCTTCACCCGCACGCGCCTGCGCAGCGCGCACGCTGCAGGCTCATCGCACGGAGACGGCCATGCACATGCAATCCCCCAACCCCGCCCAGGATCCGCAGCAGCCACCGAACGAAGTGCCGGGCCAGGTGCCGAACCCGGGCGTGGACCCGACCCCGGATCGGCCGATCGATCCGATCCCGGACCAGCCGACCGACCCGACCATCCCGCCGATCCAGGACCCGGTCGGCAGCATCGACGCCCCGGTGCCGGGTCCGCGCGGACCGACGCAGTACGTCTAGGCAGCTGCGACCAAGGAGCGAGTGTGGAGCTTGCGGCGCGCGCTCCGCCGCAGGAATAACGGCGATGCCGGTTGGAACGCCGCGGCTCGGCGTTCATGGGAAAGCCTGCCGCGGCTGAAGCCGCTCCTACGGGTTCCCTGCAACGGCTGACATCCGGCGCTTTCGATAGCCGAGGTGAGGAAGCACTGCAGCGCCGAGGAACGCGACAGTTGTCTCGTAGGAGCGGCTTCAGCCGCGACCAGAGCCGCGACCAGGCTTTCCCAGGAACGCCCGGTCGCGGTTGAAACCGCTCCTACGTGTTTTGTTCGCCTTAGCGAATCCGAAACCCCATCGTCGACTCCACCGCTTGCTGCCAACCGGCGTACAGCGCTTCTCGACGCTCGGCCGGCATGTCCGGCTCGAAGCGGCGGTCCACCGCCCACTGCTGGGCGATCTCGGCACGGTTCTTCCAGAACCCGGTGGCCAGGCCGGCCAGGTAGGCCGCGCCCAGGGCGGTGGTCTCGGCCACTTCCGGGCGCAGCACCGGCACGTCCAGGATGTCGCTCTGGAACTGCGCCATGAAGTCGTTGGCGATGGCGCCGCCGTCGGCGCGCAGTTCCTTCAGTTCGATGCCCGAATCGACCTGCATCGCGGTCAGCACGTCGCGCGTCTGGTAGGCCATCGACTCGATCGCGGCGCGGATGAAATGCTCCTTGGTGGTGCCGCGGGTCAGGCCGAACACCGCGCCGCGGATGTCGCTGCGCCAGTACGGCGCGCCCAGGCCGACGAAGGCCGGCACGAAGTACACACCGTCGTTGTCGCCAGCGCGCTCGGCATAGGCCTGCGAGTCGCTGGCCTTGCCGAGCATGCGCAGGCCGTCGCGCAGCCACTGCACCACCGAGCCGGCGACGAAGATCGCGCCTTCCAGCGCGTACTCGACCTTGCCGTCCACGCCCCAGGCGATGGTGGTGAGCAGGCCGTTCTTCGATGCCACCGCCTTCTCGCCGGTGTTCATCAGCATGAAACAGCCGGTGCCATAGGTGTTCTTGGCCATGCCCGGCTCGAAGCAGGCCTGGCCGAACAGCGCCGCCTGCTGGTCGCCGGCGATGCCGGCGATCGGCACCGCATGGCCGTAGAAATACTGGCCCTGGGTATTGCCGTAGATCTCGCTGGACGAGCGCACCTCCGGCAGCATCGAGGCGGGGATGTCCAGCAGCTGCAGCAGTTCCTCGTCCCAGCGCAGTTCATGGATGTTGTAGAGCAGCGTGCGCGAGGCATTGGTGTAGTCGGTGACGTGTACCTTGCCGCCGGTGAGATTCCAGATCAGCCAGCTGTCGATGGTGCCGAAGGCCAGTTCGCCGCGCTGCGCGCGTTCGCGCGCACCCTCGACGTGGTCGAGGATCCACTTGACCTTGGTACCGGAGAAATACGCATCGATCAGCAGGCCGGTCTTGGCCCGCACCAGGTCCTCGTGGCCGCCGGCCTTGAGCTGGTCGCAGATGTCCTTGGTCTGCCGCGACTGCCAGACGATGGCGTTGTAGATCGGCTGGCCGGTGGCGCGGTCCCACACCACCGCGGTCTCGCGCTGGTTGGTGATACCGATGCCGGCGATCGCGCTGGCGTCCACCTGGTGGTTGTTGAGCAGCTCGGTGATCGTGGTGTAGACGCTGGTCATGATCTCGCGCGGGTTGTGCTCGACCCAGCCCGGCTGCGGGAAGATCTGCGAGAACTCGCGCTGCGCCATGCCGACGATGCGGCCCTGGCGGTCGAACAGGATCGCGCGCGAACTGGTGGTGCCCTGGTCGATGGCCAGGATGAACTGCTTTTCCATCGGAGACTCCTGCGGGATGCACGCCGCGCACACGGGCGCGGCGCCAACGGGAAATTAGGGAGGCGCGCACGCCGCGCGCGAAAACGAACGCGCCGCCGGCGCGCTAGCCGCGGCGCGCAGCGGCCTGCTCTTCCTCCAGAGCTTTCACCCGCGCCGGCAGGAACGGATAGATCAGCCACTGGTAGGCGGCACCGCCGATCACGCCGCCGATCAGCGGGCCGACGATCGGGATCCACCAGTAGTTGTCGGCCGACGGCAACGCCGAGGAACCCCAGCCGGCGACGTAGGCGAACAGGCGCGGGCCGAAGTCGCGCGCCGGATTGATCGCCCAGGCTTCCAGATAGCCCATCGAGGCACCGATGGTGGCCACCAGCAGGCCGATGATCAGCGCACCGGAATTGGCGGTGGGCGCAGCCTCGTTGTAGCGCTCGGTGATGGCGAAGATGCCGAAGATCAGGAACGCGGTCAGGATCACCTGGTCGCGCAGCGCGTGCATCGGCGTGATCGCCAGGCCCGGTGCGGTGAAGAACACCCCGGCCGCGCCGCCGCCGGCACGGGTGAGATGCTGGGCCTGGTTGTAGTGGTCGATCACCGGCGCGAACAGCAGGTAGACGATCCATGCGCCGAGGAATGCGCCGATCACCTGCGCCACCCAGTACGGCAGCACCTTGGGCCAGGGAAAGCCACGGTAAAGCGCCAGCGCCAGGGTCACCGCCGGATTGGCGTGGGTGCCGGACACCGAGCCGGTGACGTAGATGGCGATGGTCACCGCCAGGCCCCAGGCGATGCACACGCCCCAGTAGGCGTGCTGGTAGGGGCTGGGGTCGTAGAGCACGTACATGCACGCCACCGAGCAGCCGAAGGCGATGATGATCAGCATCGCGATCGCCTCGGAAATCAGTTCACCCACCAGTTGCCGGCTCATGCCCATGCCTCCCGGCCTGCCGTCGTTGCCGCTGTCGATCCACCCATGCCTGCCACCCTCCACGGTTGCGTCCAGGTTCCTGCGCCGCGGCGGGGGCCGGGCGCAGCGCGATTGTGCACGCGCCGCCGCGGCCCGAACCGGGCCGGCGGCAGCGTTTTGATCATGCCGGTGCCGCGGCCAGGGTGGCCGGCGCCTGTTGCAGGTAGGCGACCAGGCGCTCGCGGCCGGCGGCGTCCACGCGCAGGCCGAGCTTGCTGCGGCGCCACAGCAGGTCGTCGGCCTCCACCACCCACTCGTGTTGGCGCAGGTAGTCGACCTCGGCCTGGTACAGGTCGGCGCCGAAATGCTGGCCCAGGTCCTGCAGCGAGCTCGCCTCGCCCAGCAGCGTGTCCGCGCGGGTGCCATAGTTGCGCGCCAGCCGCTGCGCGGTGGCCTCGGCCAGCCACGGCCGTGCCGCGCGCAGTTCGCGCGCCAACGCGGCGATGTCGTTGCGTTCGCCGCCGGGCAGCGGCGCGCCATGCGCGGTCCAGGCCGGCGCCTTGCGTCCGGCGTGCGCGGTCAGCCGGTCCACCGCCTCCTCGGCGAGCTTGCGGTAGGTGGTGAGCTTGCCGCCGAACACGTTGAGCAGGGCCGCGCCGTCGCGTGCATCCAGTTCCAGCAGATAGTCGCGGGTGACCTCGGCGGCGTTGTCCTCCTCGTCGTCGAGCAGCGGGCGCACGCCGCTGTAGCTCCACACCACGTCGTCCGGGGCGATCTGCTTGCGGAAATAGCGGTTGGCCGCCTCGCACAGATAACGCGTCTCCTCGCCGTCGATGCGCGGCGCGGCCGGATCGGCACGGTAGTCGACATCGGTGGTGCCGATCAGGGTGTAGTCCTGCTCGTAGGGAATGGCGAAGACGATGCGCCGGTCCGGCTGCTGGAAGATGTAGGCGTGGTCGTGCTCGAACAGCCGCGGCACCACGATGTGGCTGCCCTTGACCAGGCGCAGCGCGTGGTCGTGGCCGACATGCGCCACCTCGTCCAGGAACTGCACCGCCCACGGCCCGGCGGCATTGACCAGCGACCGCGCGCGCAGTTCCTCGCGGCGGCCGTCGGCGTGCTGCAACTGCACCTGCCACACGCCCTCCACGCGGCGCGCGCCGACGCAGCGGGTGCGGGTGAGGATGCGCGCGCCGCGCTGCGCGGCGTCCATCGCGTTGAGCACTACCAGCCGCGCGTCCTGCACCCAGGCGTCGGAATAGACGAAGCCGGTGCGGAACTCCTCGCGCAGCGGCGCGCCCACCGGATGCGTGCGCAGCGCCAGGCGCCGGGAGCCCGGCAGGGTGCGGCGGCCGCGGCCGAGGTGGTCGTACAGGAACAGGCCGGTGCGGATCATCCACGCCGGGCGCAGGTGCGGCTGGTGCGGCAGCAGGAAGCGCAGCGGCCAGATGATGTGCGGGGCCAGCCGCAGCAGCACCTCGCGCTCGGCCAGGGCCTTGCCGACCAGGGCGAACTCGTACTGCTCCAGATAGCGCAGGCCGCCGTGGATCAGCTTGGTGCTGGCGCTGGAGGTATGCGCGGCCAGATCGTCTCGCTCGCACAGGCACACCGACAGGCCGCGACCCACCGCATCGCGGGCGATGCCCACGCCGTTGATGCCGCCACCGACCACCAGCACATCGTAGGTCTCGCGCATAGCCGACTCCGGAAATGTCGTGTCCGGGCTCGGCGGAGGCGCCAGGCGCGGAACTGAGGACGAAAAGATCGTAAACGAACATTTCCGAACATATCACGCTGCACTGCAGCGTGGCGTCGACGGTGCCGGAGAAACGCGGCAACAGGCCTGACAGTCCTAGTTCATGGACAGCCGAGAGCACGCAGGACGCCGGCGCGGCGCGCCAAAGCGCCACATCACGCAACATTAACGAAATAATTCGAACACGAGCCCGTCTGCCGCCAGCGTCGGAGCCAGAGCCGGCGGTCCACTCAAGGACACCGCTAATGCCGCCTTATCGCCGGGCGCGGCAGGATGTCTCGTCTCGATTGGAGGAGCGGTTTTAGCCGCGACGGGCAATCCCAGTGACGCCCGTCGCGGCTAAAGCCGCTCCTACCAATGGCCTTCGTCGTTGTTACAGGCGCCCTCAACCCGCAGCCGCGTCTAGGTCCGGCGCGCCCGGATCGGCAGCATCGCCCTCGGCGACGAACACCCGGGTGCCGGCCGCGTCCAGCACCGCGGCCAGCTCGGCCGGCGGCGCGCGGTCGGTGAACCAGGCGTGCACCCGCCCGATCGGCCCCAGCCGCACCATCGCGTTGCGGCCGAGCTTGCTGTGGTCGGCGGCCAGGAACACCTGCCGCGAGTGCTCGATGATCGCCTGCGCCACCCGCACTTCGTGGAAGTCGAAATCCAGCAGGGTGCCGTCGGGGTCGATGCCGGAAATGCCGATCACGCCGAAGTCCACCTTGAACTGGCGGATCAGCTCGATGGTGGCCTCGCCGGTGACGCCCTGGTCGCGGCCGCGCACGCGCCCGCCGGCCACCATCACCTCGAAGCTGGGATTGGCGCTCATCATCACCGCGACGTTGAGGTTGTTGGTGATCACGCGCAGGCCGCTGTGGCCCATCAGCGCGCGCGCCACGTCCTCGTTGGTGGTGCCGATGTTGATGAACAGCGAGGCATCGTCGGGGATGTGCTGCGCCAGCAGCGTGGCGATGCGCCGCTTCTCCTGCGCCTGCAGCGACTTGCGCGCCGCATAGGCCAGGTTCTCCACGCTCGAGGGCAGGCTCACGCCGCCGTGGTAGCGGCGCAGCACGCCGGCCTCGCACAGCAGGGTCAGGTCGCGGCGGATGGTCTGCGGCGTCACCTCGAAACGCGCCGCCAATCCTTCCACCTCGGCATAGCCTTGCTGGCGCACCAGCGCCACCAGTTGCTCCTGGCGCGGATTGAGCGCAGAGACTGCGTTCGGCTTGGGAATCGGATGGTCCATGCCCCGATGATGGCGCATGCGCGGGCGGATGCAACCGCGCCGCGACGACGCAGGGCGCCGCGACGCGTGCATACCCTCGGTGAACCGCAACCCTGGCCTGGGCCTGCGCGGTCTACGCACTGATGCGAGCCAGCGCCTAGGGCCTGTCACCCATTCCCGGGTAGGTCGCGCCGCCCTTGCGCGTGCCTGGGGCAAGGAAGCGCGAGGGAGTGGACGTGCGTCCACGACCGAGCAATGACGCAGTCCCGGGCATGCGCAAGGGCGGCCCTTCGGGTTGTCGCTGCAAGGCCGCCATCTTCGCGCCGCGCGGCTTGACCTGACGGCCAGTCAGGCCTACGCCACGCGACGCAAACCTGACGGCCTTGCAGCGCCAACGCGGCCTACCCGGGAATGGGTGACAGGCCCTAGACTAGCGCCCCTCGCCGGGCCGCCCGGCACTCCGGCACCTGCCATGCTCAACAACGACATCCTGCGCTCCATCCGCTACATGCTCGACCTGAGCGACCAGAAGATCGTCGATCTGGCGCACCTCGCCGATCCCGCGTTCCCGATCGACAAGGCGCAGATCCCGGCGTGGCTGAAGAAGGAGGACGAGGACGGCTTCGTCGAATGCAGCGACGCGGTGCTCGCACACGTGCTGGACGGGCTGGTGTTCCACTACCGCGGCCGCGACGACAGCCTGCCGCCGCGCCCGGTGGAAGCGCGTGTCACCAACAACGTGGTGCTGAAGAAGCTGCGCGTGGCGTTCCAGCTCAAGGACGTGGACATGCACCAGATCTTCGACGCGGCCGGTTTCCCGGTGTCCAAGCCGGAACTGTCGGCGCTGTTCCGGCAGCCGGAGCACAAGAATTTCCGCCTGTGCGGCGACCAGTTGCTGCGCAACTTCCTGAAGGGCCTGACCCTGCGCGTGCGCGGCGCCGGCTGAGCCGCGCGCACCGCGGCACCAGGGCGCGGCCGTCGCCGCGAGGTCGGTTTTCCACACACCGGCCATCGCGAATCGGTAGGATGCGCGCAGTCCGCCACCGTGGCGGCGCGGCCGGCCACCGGCCCTGCCCGCCTCCCGTTCCGTTCCGAGGGTCCCATGAAGCTAGAGGCGCTGTTCGACCAGTTGCACACCCTGCCGACCATTCCCCAGGTGGCGCAGGACCTGATCCTGCAGTTCGATGCGCCGGGCACCAGCCTGGACGCGGTGGCGCGCAACATCGAACGGGATCCGGTGATCGCGGCCAAGGTGCTGCGGCTGGCCAATTCGGCGCGCTTCCGCGGCGCGCGCGACTCCACCACGGTGGAGGACGCGGCGCTGCGCCTGGGCTTCAACACCTTGCGCACCCTGGTGCTGGCCTCCTCGGTGACCGGCGCCTTCCATGCGCCGGCGCATTTCGACCTGCGCGCGTTCTGGCTGCACAGCTTCGAAGTGGCCGGCGTGTGCCGGTTGCTGGCGCGGCAGAAGGGCCTGGACGCGGAGACCGCGTTCACCTGCGGCATGATGCACAACATCGGCGAACTGCTGATCCAGACCGGCGCGCCCGACTACGCCGCGCAACTGCACCCGGACGCCTCGTCCAGCGGCCGCGCTGCCGACGAGACCGTGCAACTGGGCTTCGGCTACCCGGAAGTGGGCGCCGAACTGGCGCGGCGCTGGCACCTGCCGCAGGTGATCCAGACCGCCATCGCGTTCCAGGCGCGGCCGCTGCAGGCGCCGGAAGGCGAGCCGATGCCGAAGGTCGTCGCCCAGGCCGCCTTGGTCGCCGACGCGCTGGAACGCCATGGTGGCGCCAACGAGCAGGCGCGGCAGGCGGTGACCGGCCCGCTGATGGACGACGTGGACCTGGACGCCCTGTTCGCCGCGCTGCCCGACGTGATCGAGGCCGATCGCGCCTTTACCGAGATGCTGAAGTAAGGGAAGACATACGCCGCGTCGGCCACGCCGCGCGGCGGTAGCACGGAATCAGTACCTTCCCCGCTTCGCCGCACCCTCATCCGGCGCTACGCGCCACCTTCTCCCGGTGGGAGAAGGGGTGGTTTGCGGCGCTTGGTGCCGCGCGCGGGCTTGGGCGGCGCCTCGGTCGCGGCGCGCGGCTTGCCCGCTTTTGGCGTCTGCGCTTTCGGCGTTGTCGCTTTCGTCGCCTTTGCTGCGCGTGTCGTCTTTGTTGCCGGCTTTGGCGTCGACGCTGTCTCAGCAGCGCTGGCCGTCGTCTTGCGCTTGGTCCGCGTTGCCTTCCTCGCCGACGCCACCGCGCCAGATGCGGCGGTGCGTGGCGTCTTCTTCGCCTTGCCGCCTTTGGGCTTGCCTTCGGCGCCCCCGTCACCGCGCCTCGGCTTGGCCGACGCCGCGGCGGCACCGCGGGCCGGCGACGCGCCGATGGCGACCCAGGTCGGCGCATGGTCGCTGGCATGCGGCTGGTCGCGCACCCAGCGGTCCACGCCGGCATCGCGCAGGCGCGCGGCCAGTGGGGGATTCAGCAGCAGATGGTCGATGCGCAGCCCGGCATCGCGCTGCCAGTGCTGGCGGAAATAATCCCAGAACGTGTACACGCGGCGCTCGCCGTGCACCTGGCGCAGGCTGTCGGTCCAGCCCTGCGCCAAGAGCTCGGCATAGGCCTGGCGGCTTTCCGGCTGCAGCAGCGCATCGCGCCGCCACGAGGCCGGGTTGTAGATGTCCGCATCGGTGGGCACCACGTTGAAGTCGCCGATCAGGGCCACCGGATGCGGCAGCGCCACCAGGTGCTGCGCATGCCGCTGCAGGCGCGCGAACCAGTCCAGCTTGTAGTCGAACTTCGGTCCTGGGCGCGGATTGCCGTTGGGCAGGTACAGGCAGCCGACCAGCACGCCGTGCGCCATCGCCTCGATGTAGCGGCTCTGGGTGTCGCGCGGGTCGCCGGGCAGGCCGCGCCGGCTCTCGATGGGATCGCAGCCCTTGGCCAGCAGCGCCACGCCATTCCAGCTCGACTGCCCCATCCACACCGCGCCATAGCCGGCGGCATGCAACTCGGCCAGCGGGAAACCCGCATCCACGCTCTTGAGTTCCTGCAGCCCGACGATGTCCGGCGCCTCGCGCTGCAACCACTGCAGCAGCTGCGGCAAGCGGCTGCGGATGCCGTTGACGTTGTAGGTGGCGATCTTGAGCGTCTTCATCCGGCGCGCCTGCAGAACCAGCCGTCACCTTGGCTCCGCTACCCTCGACGCATCGTGAAAACGGGAGCCGCCGCATGACCCCGCTCGACAAACCCTTGCGCCGCGAACTGGAGATCGACGGCGTGCACTACACCCTGACCGTGGACCCGGACGGCCTGAAGCTCACCGAGAAGGGCCGACGCAAGGGCCTGGAACTGCGCTGGAGCGCCCTGGTCAGCGGCGACGCCGCATTGGCCACCGCCTTGCAGGCCTCGCTGGCCGATCGCCCCGGCAAACGCTGAGCGCGGGCACGGCGGGCGGCTTGGCGGCGACACGCCGGCGGACGTGGCCGCCGATGGTGCTATCGTCGCGGCATCGGCAACCAGCAGGGAGCGGACGGATGCACAGGCGTAGCGATGGTGCGGTCGGAAACGGACAGATGCGCCCCCGGCATGCGCGCTGCATCATGATCCCGCTGCTGCTTGCCTTGCCGTCGCTGGCGGCCTGCGCCGCGCCGAATACGCCGGACAGCCTGCGCGTGTCCAGCACCAACACCTACGCCGCAGGCACGCCCGAGTGGCGGCAGGTGCGCGACTGGCTGGCGCAGCACCGTACGCGCAGCGACGGCGCGCGCATGGGCAGTCTCGACCAGCTCGGTCCCATCGTCCTGAGCTACGCGCGAGCGCTGCCGCCCGCCAGCGAGCGGCTTCCCGCGCCCGTGCCACTGCCGGCCAACGGCGCGACCAGCGACAGCATCGCCATTACCAGTTGCTCAGACAACGTGCGCCAGTCGTGGCGCTACGGCGTCGAGGCACGCCCTGAAGGTGCGTGGGTCCTGACGTCGTTTGCTACCTCGCAAGCTGAGGATTGCAAGCAGGCCGATAGCACGCACTGACGCTGCAATCGCCATCGCGGCGTAGCCAGGCTCCGCGTCGCATCGCCGTTCGCCCTTGCTGCGCCTCGGCGAGACCCACGTTGTTCTTGTAGGAGCGGCTTCAGCCGCGACCGGCTGCCCCGGTAACGCCTCGTCGCGGCTGAAGGCGCTCCTACGCGTGCGCCTCGCCGTGCTGTTTAGAGACCTGTTGCAGCCGCCACGAACGACCGCGCCCCTCGGTGTCACGCATCCGTGGGGGCGGAAGCACCACAGCCGCCTACCTAACGCGACGCTCCTGATGCTCACGCACCGCGCTGGCGCATCGCATCGGCTGGCACCGACCAGAGGTGGACGGCGCCAGCCGAACCCCCTCACTGCACCGCGCAGAACGTGGTGTAGTGGTCGGCCGAGTAATAGCGCTGCGCGATCGTCGACTTGGCCTTGCCGTCGATGACCAGGAACACCAGGCGATAGGTGCCGGCCGCGCCGCCCGGATCGCGCCGCGCCTTGCCTTCGTAGTAGGTCTGTCCCTTGCCGGCTTTCGGCAGGCGCCCTTCGGCGTTGCCGAACACCTGCACGTCCACCTGGGTGGAACCGCAGGCGGCGATCGGGTTGGCCATGGTGATGCAGTACGCCATGTCGCGTGCGGCATCGCGAACGTAGGTCGGCAGCGCACTGCAGGCGGGCGGCGCCTTTTGCGCCTGCGCCTGGGTGGACGCCAGCAGCGCGGCGAGCAGGGCATAGGAAATCGGACGATGCATGGACGTGCTCCTTGGAAGTGGTCGGGATGGTCTCCACGGCGAACGGCGCCGTGGCGGACGCTGCCACAATGCGCAAGCGTTACCGCCACGCCCATCGGGCGCTGGCTGATCTGCGGAAGATGCAGTTCCCCGGTGCGGCATGGGCCTGACACACCTGCAAAGGCGCGACGTGAGCGCAGGCACGGCATCGGGATCGGGAAGGCGGAACCGGCGTGACGCCTGACGCGCTCACGCGACACGCCATGGACAAGGCGGCGGCGTGATGCCGAAGACGCAAGCCTCGGCTACCATCGCCGCGGCCACGCCAGCGCGCGCGCCGACCGTCTCCCCAGCCGCCATCGCCCATGCCCGACGCCGCTTCGCCCCGCCCCGCCGCAGCCCCCCTCGTCGGCCGCCTGCGTACCGTCGTTCGCGTGGCCATCTGCCTGGTCGCCAGCGTGCTGTTGATCCCGCCGCAGTGGCTGTTGATGCGCCTTACCCGCGGCCGCGGCGCGTTCGTGCTGCCGCGGCTGTGGTTCGGCTGCCTGCGGCGCGCCCTGGGCATCCGTGTCGAGGTGGTGGGCGTGCCGCGCGACGCCGGCGGCACGCTGTTCGTCGGCAACCACATCTCCCACTTCGACATCGTGGTGCTGGGCAGTCTGCTGCGCGCACGCTTCATCGCCAAGAACGACATGGAGCGCTGGCCGGGCATGCGCCATATCGGCGCGTTGGCGCAGACCGTGTTCATCAGCCGGCGCCGCCAGGATGCCGCCGCCGTGGCGGCCGCGGTCGCCGCGCAACTGCGCCCGGATCACGATGTGGTGCTGTTCGCCGAAGGCACCACCTCCTCCGGCGAACGGGTGGCGCCGTTCAAGTCCAGCCTGTTCTCGCTGTTCCTCAGTGCCGCCCCCGGCGCGCGGCACTGGACGCTGCAGCCGTTCACGCTGGAGGTGCGCAGCGTCGACGGGCAGCCGCTGGCCCAGGGCGGCGATCGCGATGCGTATGCCTTCTATGGCGAGATGCAGGCCGGCGCGCACGTCGCGCACTTCCTGCGCCTGTCCGGTGCGGTGGTCAGGGTGACCTTCCACGCACCGATTGCGGTCGCACCGGGCAGCGACCGCAAGGCGCTGGCCGCGCAGTTGCACGGCATCGTGGCCTCGGCACTGCCTGCCGCGCCGGCGGACGCGGCTGCGGCCTAGACCGGGCGACACAAGAACGGGCGCGCGCCCGGGCAACGCCCACTGGCGCGTCAGTGCATGGCGTCCGGCACCACCGGCTCCGGCAGGCGCACCACCGCGTACTGCTTGCGGAACTCCAAGGCACCCAGCGCCGGCCAGGTCTCGGCGTAGCGGCGCAGGCAGGCCACGCCGTCGGGAAAGTCCTCGCCGTTGACCCGGCAATCGGCCGCGACCTCGCCGTCGGCATCGCGCGAGGCGAACAGGCGGATCCCGAGCATGCGCTGATCCCGCTGCAGCAGCGGCATCAAGGCATCCAGGCTGTTGGTGAACAGGCAGCACGGGCAGAACGCGTGTTCGGTGTCGTCGCCCGCCGCGGCCCGGGCCGCATCGCCGTTCATATGCGCCACCGGCCCCAGCACCACCGTGCGCCGCACCGAGGCCTGCGCCCCGGCCTCGGCAGGAAACTCCATCTGCAAGGTCATGCAGCGGGCCTCGGCGGGAGCGCTCACCGCCTCCGACAGCGCCACCAGATCGGTGCGCGCCCAGGTGGTGAAGCCCGAGGCCAGGCTCGCCTCGGTGTCCTCGCCGATGGAATGCTGGAACTCGACGATCCCCTCGGGGAACAGGCTGCGGTGATGCACGCGGATGCAACTGGCCGTGCGCACGCCGCTACGCAGCTCGGCCAGGTCCACCAGTTCGGTGAGCAGGTGCAGCCCATTGCCGAGTACGACGCCGTCCTCGTGCAAGGTCGCCACATGGCCCTCGCGCTGCAGCACCTGCAGCAACAACTGCTGCAGTGTGCGGCCCGGTTGCGCGTCGGGTGCGGCCTCCGAGCCTGCGGCATCGGGGGCGGCATCGGCCCCGCGGGGCGGGGTGCGGGACAACAGGCGTCGCAGTCGATCGATCATCCTTGCTCCAAAGCGTCCAACGCGCCATCGGTCGCCCGAAGTATGCGCAGGCGCCCGCGGCGACGGCAACCGGCGCAGCCACAAGTCTTATCGCCAGCGACGCATCGCGGGCGGGCGCGATCGCATCGGCGGCCGTTGCACGCGCGCGCCGCCGTCGATCGCAGGCGCAGCAGCGCCATCGCATCGCCTCTCGCGCCGGCCCTGCTGCACGGCGCCGCACGCAGGCGGCGCCCTCGCAGCGCGTCCTGCCACGCGCCTGGCGCAGGCGCCTGCTCAGTCCTTGGCCGCCTCGCACAGCTTGCGGTTGAACCAGGTGGACTTGGCGATGGGCAGGTAGGCGTCCCAGTCGGTGGGCGGCAGCATGGTGCTCTGCTTTTCCAGTTCCGCCTGGAACGAGGCTTCGTCGTGGCTGCGACCGGCCATGGTGCCGTCCAGCACCGCCAGGCACTCTTGCGGCCGACCCAGGCGCAGCAGGGTGATGGCACGGTCGTTGGCGAAGCGGTCGCGATCGAGCCAGTTGAGGAAGCCGCCGCACTCGCCTTCGAACGCCAGCATGCCGGCCAGCGCCTTGTCATAGCGCTTGCCGCGATAGTCCTGCAGATAGGCCTCGCGCCGCCGGCTGCTGGCCGCGGCGGTGCAGCCGGCCGGCAGCTGCAGGTAGTCGCCCTCGAAACTGGCGCGCATGCCGCAGTAGTCGCGGCAGCTTTCCTGGGTCAATGCGGCCACGTCGAACCCGCCCGGCACCGGCTTGAAGGCGAGCTTGCAGGGCACGTCGCCGGCGTCGTTCACCTCGGCCTTGTCGCCCTGCAGCGTGCCCGACAGCGAGCAGGTATGGCCATTGGCGCCGACCGACAACAGGTCGAACTGGCGCACCCCGCCCTTCTCGGTGACCCGCATGCTGCCCCAGCCTTCCTTGGTGCTGTATTCGCCGGGCGTGGGACCGGCTGCCGCCGCGCCGAACGTCACCAGCCACACCAGCATCGCGCTCCATCCGTATCGCCGTACCATCGTGTGTTCCTGCCTTCGATCAGAGCCGGCAAGTGTGCGCCATCGCCGCGGCGGCGGACCAGTGCCGATGTCGCACCCGCGCAGCGAGGGTCTGTGCACGGCGGCCGCGCCTGGGACAGCGGCCTGGACCACGACGTGGCGGCGGATGCCGATGCGAACGTTCTGGCGCCGCTGCGCCAGGACGCCAACCACCGCAACGGCTGGTACGCGTTCTACCGCAGCGGCAAGGCGGCGCTGAACATGCCGATGCGCAGCTTCGCCGCCCGCCGGCGCGACAGCGCCCGGACCCTGCTGCTCATGGCGCCCGGCTGGTGCGGATCGACATCGGCGGGCCGCAGGCGCGCCTGCCCATCGACGACAGCATCCCGCCCCTGCTCGGCACCGTCGGCGCCGCCCAAGGTCGCGGCGGCCTGCACTATCTGGATGACCTGGGCCGCGAGGTGCCGTAGTAAACGGTCGCCGCAGGCCAGTGACGCGCCGGCGCGCGTCGCCCGCTCACGCCCCTTCGGCCTGCGCCATGGCCAGCGCTTCCTGCTCGGGCAGCGGCCGCGACAGGAAATAGCCCTGCACGAAATCGACGTCGAGCGCGCGCAGGGTCTCCAGTTCCTCGGCCGTCTCCACGCCCTCGGCCACCACGTGCGAGCCGATCTCGTGCGCGAAGTTGGTCAGCCCCTTGGCCAGCGCGCGGCACTTGCGGTCGCTGTCGATGCAGTGGGTGATGCTCATGTCGAGCTTGATCACGTCCGGCTGCAGCCGCAGGATGTGGCGCATGCTGGCGTAGCCGGCGCCGGCGTCGTCCACCGCCAGGCGTGCGCCGCGCGCGCGCAGCGGCGACAGCGCATCGGCCAGCTCCAGGTAGTTGCGCACAATGGCGTGCTCGGTGATCTCCAGGGTCAGGCGCGCGACGTCGATGTCGTCCCCCAGCAGCACCGCCAGCGCTTCGGACGTCAGCAGTTCCGGCGACAGGTTGAGATTGAGCCGGAACGTCGGGGGAAACTGGCGCAGATAAGCCAGCGTCTTGGCCACCACGTGCAGTTCCAGGCGCATGCCGACGCCGGCCAGCTCGGCCTGCTGGAACCACTTGTCGGGGCCACGCTGCGGGGCGATGTCGAAACGCGACAGGCACTCGAACCCATGCAGGCGCATGCCGTCCAGCGCGAACAACGGCTGGAACACGATGCGCGGCGCGCCCGCCGCCAAGGCGCCGTCGATCTCGTCGATCATCGCCTGCCGCTCCAGCTTGTGCGCCTCCACTTCATGCAAGCGCAGGGCGAGAATCTCGGCGAATGCGCGCAGCATGCCGATGTCGCGCTCGCCCAGGCCGTGCCTGGGCAGGAAGCTGAAACAGCACAGCGTGCCGTACACCCGGCCACCGACCTGGATCGGTACGCTCATGTGCGCGCCGATCGGGATCGAGAAGGTCGCCGGGATGCATTGCGCGGCCGGCACCAGGGAAGTATCCGGAATGAGTTGCGGCAACTCGCCTCGCACCACGCCCATGCAGTAGCCGTCGGCCAACGGCAGGACCTGGCCTTCGTGGATCGGACACCCGGGCGGACCGTCCACGTGATCGAGCACGCGATCGGTCGCGCGGAAGCGCGACAGGAATGCCACGTCCATGCCCAGGTGCTGGCGCACCACGCGCAGGCAGCGGCGCAGCTCGCGGTCGCTGATCTCACCCGACAACAGCTCGAACAGCGGATGAGATTCCGACGCATCCTCGCTCGACGACATCCCGCTTCTCCCCCGAAAGCGTTGCGGCCCACGCGGCTCGCGCCGCACACGGCGCCGAGCCGTGACCGACCCGATCGAGCAACGGGGGAACCCCGGACGTTCCCCACGCTATCCAGCGGGCGACACGTCCTTGTCGTTCGACTGTAAAGCGTGATGTACAGCGGCGAAAGCACCCGCGTGTTCAGGAAGCGAGCTGTCTACGGCAGCGACCGCGTTGAACAGCGGCGGCGCGGCTCCAGCCAACATGCTGGCGCCGCCGATGGCGGACCGTTCAGGCAACGCGGCCGCAGTCACCGACTGGCAGGCGCCCTGCGGGTCGAGCGACATGGACGTCTGCCAGCGGCGCACCGTAGCAGAGGCGGCTGACCCGGGACCGGTGGCCGCATCACCGGACGACACGCAGATCACCCTGGACAAGGCGCCGCGCACGCCTCGCCCGTTCACCCAGACGTGCTAGTACAGCGTATCGCGCGTACGCTGCGGCAATTCCCGGTCATAGGCGTCGGCGTCGAACGCGTCGTCGGTCAGGTGCGCGAGCATGGTGCCGGGACTGGGCAGACGATCGCGCGGCAGGTGCCGCGTCGGATCCCATAGCTGCGAGCGCACGATCGCCCTGGCGCAGTGGAAGTACACCGCCTCGATGTGCACCACGATCACGCTGCGCGGCAAGCGCTCGCCGACCGCAAACCGCGCCAACAGGTCCGGATCGACGCGGATCTCGGCATGGCCGTTCACGCGCAAGGTTTCGCCGATGCCGGGAATCAGGAACAACAGCGACAGGCGCGGATCCTGCAGCAGATTGCGCAGCGTATCGATGCGGTTGTTGCCCGGCCGATCCGGCAACGCCAGCGTGCGCGCATCCAGCACCTGCACGAATCCCGGCGCATCGCCGCGGGGTGAGCAGTCCAGTCCTTCGTCTCCGGCCGAAGCCAACACGACGAACGGCGACGCGTGTACGAACGCCTGGTAGTCGGCGTTCAGATGGTCGATTTGTTTGCGTAGCGCGCGCTCGACGGGTTGGCCGTATAGCGCTTCAAGCGCATCAAAAGTGGCGATGCAATAGTCCATATTGGCTTCCTATTCCTGTGCACACGTGCTGTCCCTGTGCACAAGTGGCGGTGGCGATGATTCATCTATGCCCAACAGCACCACGAATGGAGGCAGGCATACAAATCCACCCTGACGCTCGCGCCACTAACCATCACCCGTAGATTATCCACGGAGTGACGTCATCTAAAGAAAAATCAAATTAGCTAGTTTCGACCGTCGAACAAGTCATGCTGCTTATTCTCCATTTTCGCCTTTGACTTTGCTCGCACAACAAAGTTTCTGCGGGGAGGATATATCAATGAGTCCTTGCGAATTGCTTCATCGTTGCCGGCATTTCCAAGCTCTACCATTTCAAACTGATGAACCTTTCGCGCAGCAGTATACTGACTAAGGTCAAGCATGTAAGCTTCAAATATTTCACCAGATGCACCACGCTTTAGGGTGACTCGGGATTTCACAGAATGAATAAGCCGCAGATCAATCAATTGATCAATCGCATCCCTATCTTCGCCTGTGAGTTTTTGAGAAAGAAGAAACACATTGCACTTCGATTTTTGCGTACAGAAGTCAACAAGCCTCACAAAGGCTTGCTCCAGAGCCTCCCGATCCTCTGCAGTATCAAGTTTAAATTCTTCTCTCTTTACAGTGTCATAGTCTCCCGAAGCAAGGTTAACGTCCTCAGCTCCAACTTTTGGCCCCCGATGATCACTAGCTGGCCTGTCTCGAGCTTGAGCAATTGAGCCAGAAAGAATCCCAATAAAGTCTCGCGTGACACCACCCGACGCAATAATAAGACGATCTATTGCGGTAGGATTTATTAAATCTCTAAACGAAGGCAATCCCGCTTCGACGCATAAGTTGCCGATCACTTTCTTTAGAAATTCTTTTAGCGTCTCGAACTTCTCCAAAGAGACATCCAGATTTATCTCCTTAGCATCATCGCCAAGCTTCATCCCTATTGGCGGATCAGAATGTTGATACCATTCGCTTCGATGTTTAATCGTGCCAATTTTTAACCAGAGATCATTTCCCTTACCTACCCTATGGAAATAATCCACAACTTTCGCCTGATCAGTTCGGCGAATGTGGTAAAGATCATCAAGCACCAAGAAAGCAGGGCCATCTGAAAGATTTGCCAGGGCTCTAAAAAAAGCTTGGAACCTCAATATGTTCTGGTGAAGATATTCTATCTTATGCGAAGTATATGTGGCTTCAACTTCATCCTGCTCTGTCTCCTTGTTGGAGGAAGAAGCGTCCCCGCTCAAAGAAACGGCCGAAAGAGAGATGCCTGATTTAAGTTCAGACCTCTTATCACTTTCGGAAGACAGCGCTTTTCTCCCTTTTATTTGCATAGTTTCTGGCAGGCGGAGCTGGTCCTCCAGATCCTTAATCACACCTGAAAGCTCTGCATGAATTTTTTGCGTTTCAGCCTTATTAAATGCAGGCCGACTTGGAATCACGCCGAAAAGTCTCTTCCAAAAACTTGTTTTAGATGCCGGGGTGGTCGCAGCAACCTCAAGCCAGGATTTAAACTCTTGGAGACTCTTGATTAAAACGCTAATCAAGACATCCGGATAAGTGTGGCCCTTAAAAGTCTCCATGTCGACAAAAGATATGGGCCTTCTGTCCACAGTTAAATCTGCGACCGCCTTTCTTAGTAAGCTCGACTTGCCGGAACCGCGGCGGCCAAATATTATATTGTGCTGCCTCGATTTTGCACGAGCAAGCACACCTGGAGCAGGCTCAATAAATCTCCTTGCTCCTTCTGGAGTTGCCCGGGTGACCTCTTCACAAAGAATGAGCAAATTATCTACAGCTGGGGCATTAAGAACAGGCTCAGCCTTGGCTTTATTACTCCTTCTTGTCTTTTTCTTATTTTTCCCCAGCTTAGAAGAAGTCCCAACAATATCAATTCCATCTTTATTTTTGTCTTCGAGGTCCATTACAAAGTTCCTTTCCTTAAATTGGGCTCACCCGCACTTCGAATACCCACAATTCAAACAAGTAGCACACCCGTCCATGATCACCAGCGCCTTGGTGTTGCACTTGTGGCACATCGTGGCCGAGGGCGGGAAGCTGGCGCCGTCGCCGGTGACGGCGATGTCTTCTTCGTGGTCGGCGGTGGAGTCGGCGGACACCGTACCCTCATCCGCCCTGCGGGCACCTTCTCCCGCAGGAGCAGGAACCGCCTTGCTCACTTCACTGTTTTTTTTTGAGCGCTCTTCGTACTGCTTGCGTTTTTCGGCGATCAGCGCGCGCTGGTGATCGCTCATCTCCGGGTCGTGCAGCAGGCCGATCGACTTCATGTGTTCTTCGACGATGCTGCCCAGTTCGGCGACCAGCGACGGCATGTACACGCCGCCGGCCTTGAAGTAGCCGCCCTTGGGGTCGAACACGGCCTTCATTTCGTCGACCAGGAAGGTGACGTCGCCGCCCTTGCGGAACACGGCGGACATGATGCGGGTCAGCGCCACGATCCACTGGAAGTGTTCCATGGACTTGGAGTTGACGAAGATTTCGAACGGGCGGCGCAGTTCGTGTTCGGTGCCGGCGTTGAGCACGATGTCGTTGAGGGTCACGTACATGGCGTGTTCCACCAACGGCGACTTGATCTTGTAGGTGCTGCCGATCAGCACGTCCGGGCGCTCGATGCGCTCGTGCATGTGGATGATGTTGTCGGCCGGCGCTTCGGCCTCGGCGGTGGCACGGTCGATCGACGAGGCGGGCACCGCGGCGGCGGCGTCGCGCGCCTTGTCCTCGGGGGTGACGACGGCGTAGCCCTTGATTTTCTGGTCGATCTTGATGGCCATGAGGCGTGCGTTCCTGGAATGCGGATCGGGACGGGCGTAGGCCCGGCCTCTCTCCCGCGTGCGGGAGAGAGGGTGCAACGGGACGGCTTACTTCTTGGCGCGGGTGGCCGCGGCCTTCTTGCCGGCGGCCTTGCGCACGGTGGTCTTCTTCACCGCGGCGCTCTTCTTGGCGACCTTGGCGGTGCTCTTCTTGACCGCCTTGGCGGCCTTGCCCACGGCCTTCTTGGCCACGGCCTTGCGCGCGCCCACGCTCTTCTTCACCGCGCTCTTCTTGGCGACCACCGACTTCTTGGTCACGGCCTTCTTGGCGGCGACCTTCTTGACCGCATTCTTCGGCGCGGCCTTCTTGGCGGTCACTTTCTTGGCCGGGGCCTTCTTGGCGGCGGCCTTCTTCGCCGGCGCCTTCTTCGCAGCCGCCTTCTTGGCGGTCTTCTTGCCGCCCTTGCTCAGCGAGGCCGCTTCGGCCTGGGCGCTGGCCTTGGCCGCTTCCAGCTTCTTGCGCGCGCTGGCGACGGTCTTCTTGACGGCCTTGCCGGCCTTCTCGGCGCGTTTGGCGACGGCCTTCTCGGCCTGCTTCACCACCTTGCGGGTCTTGGCGACCTGGTCCTGCACGCGCTTCTGCACGTTTTCAGCGGTCTGCTTGACGCTGGCGACGGCCTCGCTGGCGGTGGCGGCGATGGTCTCGCCCACGTTGGTGGCGGTTTCTTTCACGTTCTCGGCGACCTGCGTCAGCGTCGCCGTGACTCCATTCCCAGTGCTCATAAAACCCTCCTCAGGGTGTCAGTGTTTATGTAACGCGGGCGATGCTATACCGATTGCAGCGAAGCGGGGAGCCGGAAACGGCGACAGGCGGCGGACGGTGGGGAAGCGTTGGGGAAGCGCGGCACGCCGCGCTCCGGGACTCCCGCCGCCGCCCTCCCCTCCGCCGGCGCGGAGGGGAGACGGGACGGCATCAGAACTTGCCGTAATACCCTTCTTTCAGCGCATCGAACAGGTTGGCGGCGGTGTGCATCTCGCCGTCATATTCGATCTGCTCGTTGCCCTTGACCTCGACCACGCTGCCGTCTTCCAGCTCGAAGCGGTAGGTGGTGTTCTCCAGGTCCGCCTCCTTGACCAGCACGCCCTGGAAGGCGGCCGGGTTGAAGCGGAACGTGGTGCAGCCCTTCAGCCCCTGCTGGTGGGCGTAGCGGTAGATGTCCTTGAACTGCTCGTAGGGATAGTCGGTGGGGACGTTGGCGGTCTTGGAGATGGAGCTGTCCACCCACTTCTGCGCGGCGGCCTGCACGTCCACGTGTTCCTTGGGGTGGATGTCGTCGGCGGCGATGAAGTAGTCCGGCAGGCGCGCGGCGGCGTCCTCGGCGAACGGCATCGCCTTGGCGTTGACCAGGTGGCGATAGGCCAGCAGCTCGAAGGAGAACACGTCCACCTTCTCCTTGCTCTTCTTGCCTTCGCGGATCACGTTGCGGCTGTAGTGATGGGCGAAGCTCGGCTCGATGCCGTTGGAGGCGTTGTTGGCCAGGCTCAGCGAAATGGTGCCGGTGGGGGCGATGGAGCTGTGGTGGGTGAAGCGCGCGCCCACCTCGGCCAGCTCCTCGACCAGCGCCGGCGCCACCTCGGCGATGCGCTGCATGTAGCGGCTGTACTTGGCGTGCAGCAGCCGGCCTTCGATGCGCTCACCGACGCGCCAGCCGTCGCGGGCCATCTCCGGGCGCTGCCGCAGCATCGCCGCGGTGACCTCGAAGGTCTCCTGCATGATCGGCGCCGGGCCCTTTTCCTTGGCCAGCGACAGCGCGGTCTCCCAGCCGGCCACGGCCATCTCGCGGGCGATGGCCTCGGTGAACTCGCAGGACTCGGCGCTGCCGTACTTCATCCGCAGCATGGTCATGGTCGACCCCAGGCCGAGGAAGCCCATGCCGTGGCGACGCTTGCGCATGATCTCGTCGCGCTGCTGCTGCAGCGGCAGGCCGTTGACCTCGACCACGTTGTCGAGCATGCGGGTGAACACCCGCACCACGTCCTTGTATTCCTCCCAGTCGAAGCGGGCGCGCTCGGTGAACGGGTCGCGCACGAAGGTGGTGAGGTTGATCGAGCCGAGCAGGCAGGCGCCGTAGGGCGGCAACGGTTGCTCGCCGCAATTGTGGGCGTGCAGACCGTTGCCGTCGAAGGTGTTGATGCCAGGGACCTGCACGTCGTAGACGTCTTCGATGCCATCGGCGGCCACCGACTGCACGGTCGCCACGAAGCGCTCGCGGTTCAACTGGCGACGGTAGCCGGACAGCAGCGCCTTGAGGCGGTTGGCCTTGGCGGTGTCGGCAAAGCCCACCCGTTGGGCGAAGGCGTCGAGGTTGTCGCCGCTGACGACCAGTTCGTGCTGCGCCTTGGTGGGATAGGCACGCGTGCCGCCGTGCCCGTCGGGGAGCAATGCCGTGCCGGCGGGCCGCCGGTCGCGGTAGATGTGCGAGGCGATGCCCAGCCGCAACAGCATGCGCTGCGCTGCCTCCAGCCGTGCCAGGTCGGACTGTGCCAGGCGCACGCTGACGCCCTTCTCCTGACTGCCCTGCACCGAGCCGTCGGTGTCGAACAGGCCACGCAGGAAGCCGCGGTGGAAGTCGCTGGAGGTCTTCTCGACGGCCGGCGTGATCGCCTTGTCGCCCGGACGCAGGCCCAGCTCCAGGGCCAGATCGCGCAACGCGGCCGACTTCAGGCGGTACTCGCCACGCTCGCGCACCTCGCTCCAGCCGGCGAAGTCGGCACGGTGCGGCAGGCTGCGCGCGCAGCGCAGGGCTTCTTCCATCAGCGCCACCGGTGCCAGCGGCGCCGCATTGACGGCGGCGGCCTGCGACCAGACAGACAACACGGCGGCCTCCTGCTTGAGCGTGCCGTCGCCCACCAGCATGCCGAGCAGGAAACCTTCCTCATAGCTGCGCGCGCCGCCCCACTCCGCACCGGCACGGTGATTGTTGAGCAGCACCCGGTCGCCTGCGACCAGTTGGTCCGCCTGGCACCATTGGGTGTCCAGCGACCAACGGGTCTGGCGCACCACGCGCCGCACGCGGTGGTCTGCGGTCAGGCGCAGCGCGTAACCCTCCTGCGTCTGCAGTCGTACCACCTGCTTGTGCGCGGTCTTGAAGAAACCCTCCGCACCGGTGGCATGGTCGCCGCCATCGACCCGCGCCAGGAACTGCGTTCCCAGCAGATCGGCGACCTGACGCGGCCCCTCGGCGGTCTGCACCCAGGTATCGGCGGTCACGCAAGGATTGGTCGCGCGGATGTTCTCGCACCACCAGTTGTTGTTCATTTCGTTGACGCGGTCGATCAGGATGAAGCCCGGCTCGGCGTAGTCGTAGGTGGAGACCATGATCATGTCCCACAGGTGGCGGGCGCGGATGTGCCCGTACACCTTGCACGCGACCAGGCCGTCGTCGCGCACGATGTAGTCCTGGTGCGTGGGCCAGTCGCGCCACACCACGGCGCTGGCGTCGGCCAGGTCGATGTCGGCCTCTTCCTTGCGGTTGACCGGGAACACCAGCGGCCAGTCGGCGTCCTGCTCCACCGCCTGCATGAAGCCGTCGGTGATCAGCAGCGACAGGTTGAACTGGCGCAGGCGCCCGTCCTCGCGCTTGGCGCGGATGAAGTCCTTCACGTCCGGATGGGATACGTCGAAGGTGCCCATCTGCGCGCCGCGGCGGCCGCCGGCCGAGGACACGGTGAAGCACATCTTGTCGAAGATATCCATGAACGACATCGGCCCGGAGGTGTAGGCGCCGGCGCCGGCCACGAACGCGCCGCGCGGGCGCAGCGTGCTGAACTCGTAGCCGATGCCGCAGCCGGCCTTGAGGGTCAGCCCGGCCTCGTGGACCTTCTCCAGGATGCCGTCCATCGAGTCGGTGATGGTGCCCGACACGGTGCAGTTGATCGTGCTGGTGGCCGGCTTGTGTTCCTGCGCGCCGGCGTTGGAGGTGATGCGCCCGGCCGGGATCGCGCCGCGGCGCAGCGCCCAGGCGAAGCGCTCGAACCAGTAGGCGCGCTGCTCCTCGGTCGCCTCTGCGTCGGCCAGCGCACGGGCCACGCGCAGGTAGGTGCCGTCGATGTCGGCATCCAGCGGTTCGCCCTGCTTGGTCTTGAGCCGATACTTCTTGTCCCAGATGTCCTGCGACGCCGGCTGCATCGGGATGGGGTCGTGCTTGGATCCGGTCTGGACGACTTCCAGGCGCACCGTACTCATTCTGCTGTGTTCTCCTCGAACCTGTCCCGATGGGGCGGATGGGTGGTCATCCGCCGTGTGTCTTGTCTATATCGCACTTGCGCTGCACGGCAGAGACGGCCGCGGCAGCGCACGCGGCGGCTGCCCTCGACCGATCGAAATTCCCGAATCCGCGACCTTCCCTGTCACCGTCCCGTCATGCACCGCCGAGCACGCCCCCGGATGTAAATCCCTGGTGAAGAAAACCCTATGTCTAGTGCCGCACCGATGCGCTACCGCTACATGTTGTGGCTGCGGCACGCGTGAACGCTAACCCCGGGCAGGCCGACTGTCAACGGCGCCGCACGCCCATTGCACGCCATCGAGATGCGGCGCGCACGGGGCGCGTACACGGCCTTACGCAAGTGGCATCGGCGCGCTTTCACTGGCGGTTAAACGCCGCGCGTTCATCTTGATTTACGCGCACGCGCGCCCATCTGCCCCACGTCTCCCGCGTCCCCGGAAAACCACCCATGCGACCGCTGCCTACGCTGCTGACCCTGACCGCCGCCGCTGCCTTCGGCGGTTTCGCCGCCACCGCGATCAACGCGCAACTGGACAACCGCGCCGAGGCCGCGCCGGTGGCGGCGGCACCGCCGCTGTCCGGCGCCGCGCGGCTGCCGTCCTCGGTGGCCGGCGAGCCGCTGCCGTCGCTGGCGCCGATGCTGCAGAAGGTGATGCCGGCGGTGGTGAGCATCAACACCAAGCAGGTGGTACGGGTACGCAATCCGTTCTTCAACGACCCGATCCTGCGCCGCCTGTTCCCGGACATTCCGCAGGAGCGCATCAACGAGTCGCTGGGCTCGGGCGTGATCATCGATGCCAAGAACGGCTACGTGCTCACCAACCACCACGTGGTGGAGAACGCAGACGACGTGCAGGTGACCCTGGCCGACGGGCGCAGCTTCAAGGCCGAGTTCATGGGCTCGGACGCGGACACCGACATCGCGCTGATCCGCATCAAGGCCGACAACCTCACCGAGATCCGCCTGGGCGACAGCGACAAGCTGCGCGTGGGCGATTTCGTCGCCGCCATCGGCAACCCGTTCGGCTTCACCCAGACCGTCACCTCCGGCATCGTCTCGGCGATGGGCCGCAACGGCATCCGCGGCCTGGGCTACCAGAACTTCATCCAGACCGACGCCTCGATCAACCCGGGCAACTCCGGCGGCGCGCTGGTGGACCTGCGCGGCGAACTGGTCGGCATCAACACCGCCAGCTTCAATCCGCAGGGCAGCATGGCCGGCAACATCGGCCTGGGCCTGGCGATCCCGTCGAACCTGGCGCGCGCGGTGGTCGACCAGTTGATCAAGAACAACGGGGTGATGATCCGCGGCACCTTCGGCATCGAGACGCAGAACCTGACCACGCAGATGGCGCAGGGCCTGGGCCTGTCGGCGCCGCGCGGGGCGCTGGTGACGCGGGTGCTGGCCGGCTCGTCGGCCGCGGCCGCCGGGCTGCAGCCGGGCGACGTGGTCGTCGGCGCCAACGGCGAGCGGCTGGACAGCGCCGAGGCGCTGCACAACTACGAGGGCCTGCAGCCGGTAGGCAGCACGGTGACCCTGGACGTGCGCCGCGACGGCAAGCCGCTGCAACTCAAGGTCGCGCTCAAGGAACAGCCCCGCGCGGTCAGCGGCGAGTCGCTGGACCCGCGGCTGAGTGGCGCCACCTTCACCGACCTGCCCGAATCGCTGCGCCAGTCCGGCATCTCCGGCGTACTGATCGGCAACGTGGCGCGCGGCAGCCGCGCGGCGCGCAACGGCCTGGCCGGCGGCGACATCGTGGTGGCCGCCTCGGTCGGCGAGTTCGCCGACCTGGCCAGCTACCGCGCCAACTTCGCGCGCAAGCCGGCGCAGTTGGTGCTGCGCGTGGTGCGCGGCGGCGCGCAGGCCGACCTGGTCATGCAGTGAGGCGACGCCCTCAGTCCAGGCGCGCGGCGTAGTCGTCGCGCACGTGCTGGTTGAGATAGGTGGTGAGGCCGCGCCCGGCCGCGGCCAGGCGCTGCATCTCCAGCACGTGGAGCAGGCCGGGATGATGGCGGTCGTAACGGTAGGTGGCGCCATCGGCGAAGCGCAGCACGATCCAGTCCGGACCGCTGTCGTAGGCGACCACCCCGGCGTGGCCGCTCCGGTTGCCGTATGCGTGCATGACAGGTCCTCCAGGGCTTTTGGGATGGCTGACAAGACGTCGCGAGCCGCCGCCAGTTGGGGTGCGGCCGGCGCGAAGTAACCGCCGTGCACGCGTGGTGCCTGCCGGTTCCGAGCACGTCCGCGCCGACGGTGGCTGCGAGTCGTTTTGCTGGCCGCTCTTGGCCATTCGCCGGCGAGCTCCGACACTATGGCGCATCGCCCGCGGCGACGAGCTAACACCCCGTACACCCCGCCGATGGTATTGGTGTCGCCCCGTTCTGCGCAGCGTCCGCATCGGCGGACGGCAGGCCCCCAAACCCCAGAGGAGACATGCCCATGAATGCCAGCCCGACCAATACCGAAAACCTCAAGGACAACCTGAGCGAGGCCGGCGCGCACCTGAAGTCCGCGGCCAGCTACGCCGGTGATGCGATCAAGGGCGCTGCCGGTGCCGCCGGCGAAGAACTGAAGCTGGGCAAGGCCAACGTCAAGGCCGAGCTGTCCGACAGCGCCCTGTCCGGCTTGGCCGCGGCCGAATTCGGCGGCGCGGCGGCGAAGGAGCAGGTGGACGTGCTGCTGGACAAGGGCCGCGACCTGATCGACAGCGCTGCCGAACTGATCCGCGAGCGTCCGCTGGCGTCGTTCGGCGTGGCCTTCGCCACCGGCTGGATCATCGCCAAGCTGGCGCGCAGCGGCGGCGACAAGTAAGCCGCACGTGAGCGAGGAGCAGGCCCGCGCCGACGGTGCCGCGGCAGACGCCGCGGCCGCACCGTCGCTGGAGGAATCCTTCCGCGCGCTCGGCACCGCCGGCCGCGAAGGACTCACCGCCACCCTGGATACCGGCCGCGCGCTGCGCAAGCTGGTGGCCGCGGATCTGGCCCTGGCCCGCGCCGCGTTGGCGCGGGCCCTGGTATGGCTGACCGTGTCGGTGGCGTTCGGCGCCTCGGCCTGGATGCTGCTGATGGGCGCGATGATCGCCTTGCTGCAGCGCATGGGCTGGTCGTGGCTGGCGTCGATCTCGGCGACGGCCGCCTTCAGCCTGGTGGTCACCGCGCTCGGTGCCTGGCAGGCGTTGCGCTACTTCGACATGAGCAAGCTCGACGCCACCCGCCGCCAGCTGGCCAAGCTGGGCATCGGTGGCGATGACGAGGACAGCGACGAAGACGTCGCCAAGCGCGAGGCCACGCCATGACCCTGCGGCAATTGCAGCACCGCATCGCCCGCGCCGAATCGGTGCTGGAAGGGCGCCAGGAGCAGGTGCGCACGCACTGGACGACCCTGCAGCAGGTCTGGCGCGAAGGCTGGACGCCGTGGCGGATCGTGATCGTTGGCCTCGGCACCGGCTTCCTGGTCGGGCGCGCCGAACCGGCGGCCGTGGTCGGCAAGCTCGGCGGCGCACGCTGGCTGCAGATGCTCAGCGCGGTCTCCAGCCTGATCAACGCCACCACCGCCAAGAGCGCCTCGGACAACGCCGAGCGCGCCTCCGACAATGCCGAGGAGGCGGCGGATACCGCGCAGGACGCGGCCGAGGACGCCAGCACTCCGCCCGCAGCGCAGCCCGCCGCCGCCCCTGCTGCCGGCCCGCGCCCCTGGCCGCCGATGGCCTCGCGTCCCGGGCACCCGGCCGCGGCGGAAGCGGCGACCGACCTGTCCGAGCGCTAGGCCGCCTCCGGCACGCACACGGAGCGCAGTGTAGGAGCGGCTTCAGCCGCGATGGGCGTTCCCGGTAAAGCCCGTCGCGGCTGAAGCCGCTCCTACGATGGCGCCGCACATCCGGTTCCATTGCGGCGCCGCCGGATTGCACGCAGTGCCGGGCGACCGTCGGCGCAACGCCGCGCGCACGCGGCGGCCACGCGGTCTTGATACCGCCCCGGCCACGATCGGCCTACACTTCGCTTCCTTTTCGACGCCGTCCGGCGCGTGCACTGCGGCGCGCGCCGCGGCCACCGTCTCGCAGGTCCGATGAGTACAGTTTCCGATCCCGCGGCCGTCGCCGACGACGCGCCGCACGACGCCCTGCCGCCGCCGCCCGCGCCGCGCCCGCGCGGACCGGTCTCGCTGGTGGTGCTGGCGACGCTGGCGGTCTGCTACACGCTGTGGGCGGCACAGGACGTGATCCTGCCGATCCTGCTCTCGGCCTTCTTCGCCCTGGTCGGCAACCCGATCCTGCGCGTGCTGCAACGGCTGTACCTGCCGCGCTTCCTGGCCGCGCTGCTGGTGCTGCTGTCCGGCATGGCGGTGGCGACGACCCTGACCGTGCAGTTGGCCGGCCCCGCCGCCGAATGGGCGCAGCAGGCGCCGGCGCAGCTGCGCCACCTCGCCACCCAGGTGCGCGACCTGACCAAGCCGATGCAGCAGGCCAACCAGGCCGCGGAGAACTTCGCCCGCGCCGCCGGCGGCGAGAGCGGTCGCCGCGTGCAGGTGATCCGCACGCAGATGGACGACCCGTACAAGGCGCTGGTGCGGACCCCGCGGCTGGCCGCCTCGGTGCTGGCGGTGGTGCTGCTGACGTTCTTCTTCATGGTGTTCGGCGAGAACCTGCAGCGCCATGCGATCGCCTTGCTGCCCAACCGCCAGCAACAGAAGTTCACCACCGAGATCCTGCGCTCGATCGAACGCGAGGTCTCGCGCTACGTCCTGACCATCACCGTGATCAACACGCTGGTCGGCCTGATCTTCGCTGGCATCCTGATCCTGCTGAAGATCCCGCCGCAGGAAGCGTTGCTGTGGGGCACGGTGGTGGCGCTGCTGAACTTCGCGCCGTACGTGGGGCCGCTGATCGGCGCGGTGCTGATGCTGCTGATGGGGTTCGTCGCCTTCCGCGACCCGCTGAGCGCGGCGCTGCCGGCGACCCTGTACCTGGCCCTGCACACGCTCGAGGGCCAGGTAGTGACGCCGATCGTGCTCGGCCGGCGCATGGCGATCTCGCCGCTGATGCTGATCCTGGCGCTGATGCTGTTCGGCTGGCTGTGGGGCATGATCGGCCTGCTGCTGGCGGTGCCGCTGCTGGTGTGCATCAAGATGGTGCTGGCGCGGGTGGAGGGCATGCAGCGCTGGGCACGGCTGCTGGAGTGAGGCGGGGATTCGGGATTGGGCGTCGAAAGCGCCACGGCGTGCTGTCTATCGGATGCGGCCCGCGACGGCGGTGGCGCTTGGCGTAAAATGCGCCGGTGACTTCCATGCCCTCCTTCCCCGTCCGCGCGATCACGCTGGATCTGGACGACACGCTGTGGCCGTTCGCGCCGATCGGCGCGCGCATCGAGCAGGTGCTGCACGACTGGCTGCTGCAGCACAGCCCGGCCACCGCCGCACGCTTCCCGGTCGCGGCGATGCGGCAGCTGCGCGAAGACGTGTTCGCCGCGCATCCGCACCTGCATCACGACCTCAGCGAACTGCGCCGCTTGACGCTGCGCCGCGCGCTGCACGAGAGCGGCGCCGACGCCGCGCTGCTGGAACCGGCCTATGCGGTGTTCCATGCCGCGCGCAACCAGGTGGAGTGCTATCCGGACAGCATCGCCGCGTTGGAGCGCATCGCCGCGCGCGTGCCGGTGGTGGCGTTGAGCAACGGCAACGCCGACCTGGCCACGATCGGCCTGGACCAGCATTTCGCCTTCCAGCTCAGTGCCCGCGAGCACGGCGCGGCCAAGCCGGACCCGGGCATCTTCCGCGCCGCCTGCGCGCGCCTGGGCCTGCCCTGCGCGCAGGTGCTGCACGTGGGCGACCACATCGAGATCGACGTGGTCGGCGCGATGCAGGCCGGCCTGCGCGGCTGCTGGATCAACCGCGATGCGCAGGCTTGGCATCCGCCGACCCCGCCCGACCTGCATTTCGACACCCTCACCGGCCTGGCCGACTGGCTGGACGCGACCCAGCCGGCCGTCGCGCGCGCATGACCCTCGCGCGCTGGCCCGCCGGCCACCTCCCTCTTCCAAGGATCCGCTGATGTCCCTGCCGACCGGCTTCACCGACGCCTCGTCCCACGCGCTGCCGCTGTACGTGCTGGACCGCGACCACCTGGCCGAATGGCGCGCGGCGCAAGCGCCGGCCTGGGCGGCGTGGATGGACGCCCAGCAATTCGTGGCCGCACCGGGCAGCGTGCTGCTGCTGCCGGGCGCCGACGGCGTGGCCGCCGCGGTGCTGGGCGTCGGCGATCGCGGCGATGCGTATGCCTATGCGCATGCGCCGTACGCGCTGCCGGCCGGCAGCACCTGGCGGGTGGAGACGGCGCTGGACGCCGACACGCTTGCGGCGCTGCACCTGGGTTGGGGCCTGGGCAGCTACCGCTTCGCCCGCTACAAGCAACCGGCGCGGCTGCCGGCGCAGTTGCTGGCCACGCCGCAGGCGGAAGTGCGCGACCTGATCGCCGCCAGCCTGCGCGTGCGCGACTGGGTCAACACGCCGACCGAGCACATGGGGCCGGAGCAACTGGAAGACGCCGCGCGCGCGATCGCGCAGGAACACGGTGCGCAGTTCGAGAGCATCGTCGGCGACGCGCTGCTGGCGCAGAACTTCCCGGCGATCCACGCGGTCGGCCGCGCCTCGCACCGCGCGCCGCGGCTGCTGGTGCTGCGCTGGGGCGAGGAGGCGCATCCGCAAGTGGCCCTGGTCGGCAAGGGCGTATGTTTCGACACCGGCGGCCTGGACCTGAAGCCGGCCGACGGCATGCGCAACATGAAGAAGGACATGGGCGGCGCCGCGCACGCCCTGGCGCTGGCCGGGCTGGTGATGGCGCAGCGGCTGCCGCTGCGGCTGACCGTGCTGCTGCCGGCGGTGGAAAACTCCGTCGGCCCGAACGCGTTCCGCCCCGGCGAGGTCATCGCCACCCGCCAGGGCACCAGCGTGGAGATCGACAACACCGACGCCGAAGGCCGCCTGGTGCTGTGCGATGCGCTGGCCTATGCCGGCGAGCAGCGCCCGGACGCAATCCTGGATTTCGCCACCCTGACCGGCGCCGCGCGCATCGCCCTGGGCCCGGACCTGCCGGCACTGTTCAGCAACGACGACACGCTGGCGCAGGCCTGGATCGCCGCCGGCGAGCGCACTCGTGACCCGGTCTGGCGCATGCCGCTGTGGCGCCCGTACCTGCGCTACCTGACCAGCTCGGTCGCCGACCTGGCCAACGCCGGCTCGCGCATGGCCGGCGCGGTGACCGCGGCGCTTTACCTGGAGCGCTTCGTGCCGGCCAGGCAGGTCTGGGCGCACCTGGACGTGTACGCCTGGAACGACAGCGACCGCCCCGGCCGCCCGGCGGGTGGCGAAGCGCTGGCGCTGCGTTCGGCGTATGCGATGTTGAAGGCGCGCTACGCGGGGTAAGCCGCGGTCGATCGGCCTGCGCGCCCCAGGTCGCGCAGGCAGGCGCGGGGCTGGTGTCGAGCGGCATCGGGCGGTGCAGCGCCTCGCGCGTATTCCTTGTAAGCCACTGCGGCCGCGACGCGCGGGGGTGTGAGCATTGCTGTCTTCGGACACCGTCGGGACTGAAGTCCCTCCCACAGTGCAGCACCATGCCCATCGTGCACTCGTAGGAGCGGCTTCAGCCGCGACGCGACGGTGTGAGCAGCGTTGTTGTCTTCGGAAGCCGCCGGGCCTGAAGTCCCTCCCACAATGCACCCTCACACTGATCGTGTTCTTGTAGGAGCGGCTTCAGCCGCGACGGGCCTTCCCATGAACGCCTGTCGCGGCTGAAGCCGCTCCTACGACAGCAGCAGGCCCGCGGCAAGCCAACCGCTGCGCGCTTTCCTGCCGATCGCCATGGCACGCCAACCGGCGCGCCGGCCATGCCTTCAACCCGCCAGCGCCTGCAGCGAATCGCGCTCGATGCCGGCGTAGATGGCGAATTCGTCGTGCACCGGCGCGCCCAGCGCCTGCTCGAATGCGGCGCGGTTGGCGTGCGCGGCGTAGGCGCGCTGTTCGCCGCCGCCGAGGTTGGACTGGAAGATGCCCGCAGCGCTGACCGGCAGGAAATCCTCGTAGACGATCGGGTCGGCGCTGGCCAGACCGTCGGCGATCAATGCTTCGGCCGGCTTGCCGGCCAGGGCGGCGGCGCCGGCGGCGCGACCGGCGTCGGTCAGCGCATAGCGGAAATAGCCCAGGCCCTCGCGGCGCAGGGTGGCGTAGTCGTCGGGGAAATCGGCGAACACGGCATGCAGGCGCGTGGCGTAGTCGGCACCGGCGCTGCCCTCGGCCGCGCGCGCGCGCTCCAGCAGCGCGTCGTACAGCGCGCGACCCTTCGGCGTCAGGGCCAGGCCACGCTGTTCGATCTCGCCGAACCGCGCGGTGTGGGTACCGGCCTCGGCGCTGTCCGCGCCCGCCGGGAAACGCACGGTTTCCTCCAGCGCCTTGAAGCTGGTCTGGCGCAGCAGGATCGGGCAGGCGCGGCGCGGCGGGCCTTCGATCACCGCCTTGGCGTCGATGCCCCGGCGCAGCATTTCCGCCTGCGCCGCGTCGATGTCCAGGGTGCGCGGGGTCAGGTGGTTGATGTGCGGGCCGTGGAAGCTGACCACGTCGGCGATCAGCTTGTGCGCCTCGCTCAGCGCACGGTAGGTCGGCAGGCTCACGGTGGCGTCGCTGTGCCAGCGGAAGGTCTCCAGCGCCTCGGCAACGAAACGCTGCGCATCCGCGTCGACCAGGCCGCCGTCGCGTTCGCATTGCGCGATCAACGCGAGGGCGCCGTCGGTGAAGATGCGCCGCTTGGCGAGGATCTGCGCGGCCTGCTCGCGCAGCGCTGGGTCCTCGATCAGCTCCATCCGCAGCAGCGAAGTGAACACGCGGAACGGGTTGCGCGCCAGCGCCGCGGCATCCAGCGGGCGGAACGCGGTGGAGTGCACCGGCACGCCGGCCACCGACAGGTCGTAATACCCCACCGGCGCCATGCCCATCACCGCGAACAGGCGGCGCAGGGTGGCCAGTTCCTCGGCAGTGCCGACGCGGATCGCGCCATGCCGCTCCTGGTCCAGCCGCGCGCGTTCGTCGTTGCGCTGCAGTTGCGCCTCCAACGCCGGGTCCGCGGCCAGGGTCTGCGCATTGACCTGCGCCACCAGCTCCATCAGCGTGCCGTACAACGGCACCTCGGTGCGGTACATGTCGGACATGGCCTGCGCAAACAGGCTGCGGATAGCGTCGGGCGAAACGAAGGCGTTGGTCATCGGGCGGTCCGGAGCGGCGGTGGCGCCGGCGGCAGGACCGGCAGAACGCCTATTCTCGCGCCGCGGCGGCGGCGCGGCCAGTGTGGATGAACCCGCGGCGCGTATCGGTGCGGCACGGACGTGGCCTGCACCGCTGTCTCCTTCTCCCGCCGGGAGAAGGTGCCCCGCAGGGGCGGATGCGGGTCCGGGCGCAGCCTCGTGCACCCAAACTGCGTGAGGCGCTGCGCGCCCCGACCCTCGCCCCAACCCCTCTCCCGGGGGGTGAGGGGCTAGGTATGCGCTGACGTTGATGCATAACGGTGCATGCATGCCGTGCAGGACAACGGGACGTTCGCGCAACGACATGGGCGAACGTGCAGGCGGCCGCTCTGTGTCGTTGTGCTCCTCCGCGCTTATTGCGTGCGCGCGGATCCGTCCTGCGGCTGCGCCGCGGCGCGATCGCGTGCGGCGCGGTCGCCCAATTGCCGGCGCAACAGTGCGTCCAGCACGATCGGGCGATCCCAGTGGTCGTAGCTGGCGACGATGGCATGGCGCAGCGCACGATAGGCCAGCGAACCGGGCGGCGCGTCCATGTCGCTCGCCACCGTCGCCCAGCCGGCAGCGACACCGGCGGCCGTGCGTGCGCGCACCACCTCGCGGTAGGGTCGCCCCGCCGCCTTGGCCAGGAACGCCGCGACATAGACATCGCGCGGCGGCCAGCGCCGATCGTGCAGCAGGACCTCGGCATAACCGTGCGGCATCTGCGCATAGCGCGCGATCTCGTCGAGAAAGCTGTCGGGATAGCGCGCGGCGTAGCGGTCGATGTCGAGCAACTGACGGTCGATCCAGGCATCGTCGGTGCCGGGCACCTCGACCGGTGCCGTCTCCCCGCTGTCAGAGGCAGGGGCGCGCGCGGGCGCCGCCGCCCCCTGCGCCATGGCCGGGCCGGCCGCCAGCAGGGCGGCGCACAGGAACAGACCGGCAGGAGACGGACGCAGAGGCATGCGTCGATTCTGCCGGAGGCAGGGGGCGCTGTCAGCGCGGCAAGCCGGCAGGTATGCACACCGAGGCCTCGGCGGTGTCGCGGCTGAAGCCGCTCCTACGCCACAAGGCCAGCGGCCGATGATGCCAACGCCGCTGGGCGAGGGATCCACTCAGCCCCGCTGCAGGCTCGCCGCATGCCGGTTGAGATCCGCCACCGCCTGCGGCCAGTCCGCGGCCGCGGCGACTTCGCGCAGGCGCGGTTCGTCGGCCGACAGCCCGTGCTCGGCCTCGTGCGCCCAGGTGGTGGTGTATGGCGTATGGATGCCCCAGCCGCCGAGCGCGATCACCGGCTCCACGTCCGACCGCAGCGAGTTGCCGATCATCACGAAGCGCTCGGCGCCGATGCCGAACTCGGACAGCACCTTGGCGTAGGTCTTCGGGTCTTTCTCGGACACGATTTCGATGCGCGGGAACAGGTCGCCCAGGCCGGACTGCGCGATCTTGGCTTCCTGGTGGAACAGGTCGCCCTTGGTGATCAGCACGATCTCGAACTCGGCGGCGATCGTCGCCACCGCCTCGCGCACGCCGGCGATCACCTCCACTGGGTGCTGCAACGTGCTGCGCCCGATCTCGACGATGCGCCCGATGTCGCGCGCGGAGATCCGCGCATCGGTCAGCTCGATCGCCGCCTCGATCATCGACAGGGTCATGCCCTTCGCGCCGTAGCCGAACACCGCCAGGTTGCGCCGCTCCACCGTCAGCAGGTGCTGCAGGGTGCGGGCGTCGTGCAGGTCCAGGTACTGGCCGAGGATGGCTTCGAACGCGGCCTCGGCGTCGCGGTAGTAGTCCTCGCTCTTCCACAGGGTGTCGTCGCCGTCGAAACCGACCAGGGCGATGGGGGAAGCACGCAAGGCAGTCGGCGTCGGCATCATCCGCCAAGCATAGCAGCGGCCTCCGACCCGCAGACACCTCCCCTGCCCCACCGCGCAAACGCACGACGGCGGCCCATGGCCGCCGTCGTGGTGGAGCGTTGATGGAAAGACGCTCGCGGTGATGCGCTGGAGTCCGGTTCCGGCAAGGCGGTGCGCGTCCTCATCGCCGCGCGACCGCCGTGCCGGGACCGCTCCCGTTACTGGCCGCCGTTGCTGTCGCTGCCGGTCGCCGCGCCGCCCTGCTGCTTGGCGACGTAGGCCTTGTACTCGTCCGGGGTCAGCTTGCCGTTATGGTCGGCATCGGCCTGGGCGAAGATCTGGCTGAGGCCGGCATTGACCTGCGCCTCCTGCTTGCTGATGGCGCCGTCCTTGTCGGCGTCCACATCGGCCCAGGTCTGGCCGCCGCCCGAGGCCGCGCCGGCCTGCCCACTCTGGCCGGTGGCGCTGGTGGACGACTGCGTCTGCGCCTGCGCGGCGGCATCGGCCTGCTGCGCGTCCTGGGCAAACGCCGGCAGGGCCAGCGCGGCGGCGAGGAGGGCGGCGGTACCGATCAGCGGGGTGCGGGTGCGAATGTTCATGGGTGGATTCTCCTTGGCTCTCTCGGTGTGGCATGTCCGGTCGATTCCGGACACGGCGCTACCGTGCCGGTCTCAGACTGAATCCATTCCCTGTCGAAAATCGCCGCCAAACGGATCGTTAACCACGGCGCCCGCACGGCGCGCTACCGCAATGGTTAGGGCTTCGTCAGCGTGCGGTAAGGCGTCCATTCGAGACGTTTGGATTGCAGAAAGAAAACGTCTGTTTCAGCGTGTTTCGTGACCGCCGTCGCCGGCGTTTTCGCTTGAACGTCCCCTGAATGCAACCCAGGCCAGCGCCACGCCAGCGAGCGCGCCGGCCACTTCCAGCACCACCCGCGAGCCCAGTTCGTCCGGGTCGTGGATGCTGGCCAGGGCGATGCGCGCGTACAACGGCGACTCCAGGCGCACGATGCTGGTGTAGAACAGGTTCCAGCAGTCGATGCCGGCCGACACCGCCACCGCGATCAGGCACGCGCCGCCCAGCTGCTGGCCCTCGGACCAGCCCCATCGCCGGCCCAACCATTGCCACAGCGCATAGACCAGGAAGCCGACCGCCAATGCGATCAGCCCGGCTTCCAGCGAGCCCAGCAGGCCGAAGTGCAGCGGCAGGTTCATCGGGTGTCCTCGGTCGGCAAGGGCACAAGTCTAGAGGGTGTCGCGCATCGGCGTGCGGCACGGCGCGCCGACGCGCGGCTCAACTGGCGTTTTCGGCGATCGCGCTCACCACCGGCGCGCCGTCCTCGTCCCAGCGCACCGTGATCAACATCGGCTTGCAGCAGACCTGGCAGTCCTCGACGTATTGCTGCACGTCCACCGACGGATCCAGCGCGACGTCGATCCATTCGCCGCAGTAAGGGCATTGCAGGTCGACGAACTGGTGCGTGCCGGTCATGGAGGGGTCCGTAGCGAAGATGAGGCGCCGCTAGCGCACCGGCACGTCGAAGGCGACGCCGGGGCTGGGCTCGGGCTGGAAGGTGAAGTGCCACCATTCCATCGGATAGTTGACGAAGCCGCGCGCGGCCATCGCCTTCAACAGCTGCCGACGGTGCGCACGCTGCGTGGCGTCGATGGCCGGCGTGTCGGTGTGCGCGCTGGCGTCGAAGAAGTCGAAGCCGGTGCCCATGTCCAGCGCGCGGCAGGCGCCCTGGCGGCAGTCCAGCAAGCCCAGGTCGACGGTGGCGCCGCGGCTGTGGCCGGAGTGCTCGGCGATGTAGTCGCCGAGCAACACGCTCTTGTCGAGCTTCGGGTAGTAGCGCGCCTTGGCCACCTGGTCCTGCGGATCGCGCGCCCAGGCGACGAAGGCACGCACCGACCGCTGCGGCCGGTAGCAGTCGAACACCTGCAGGCGGTAGCCCTTGGCCTGCAGGTCGCGCTGCACCTGCGCCAGGGCCTGCGCGGCCGGCGCCAGCAGATAGCATTTGGGCGCGTCGTAGCCCGGCACCGGGCGACCGGTGAAGTTGTCGTGGCCGGCGTAGCGGATGTCCATCGCGATCTCCGGCGCCAGCGCATGCACGTCCACCAGTCCCGCCTGCTCCGGCGTGGTCGCCGGCGAGGTGATCGGTTCCGCAGCGAACGTGGCGGGCGCGACGGCGAACGCGAGCGTCAGGCCCAGCGCGCGCAGCGCGCCATGCCGGCGCCAGGGGCGCGAGGAATGGTGGTGGCGTGAGCGGCGGTCATGCGGCATCTGCGCAGCATAGGCCATGGCCGTTGCCGCTGTCCTGCCGCGCTCCCGTGATGCGCAATGCCACTTCGCAATGAGGGCGGGCAGCGGCGCGTGCCGATGACCGCCCTGCGCAGTGCGCATCAACGCCCCGGCGTCTGCGCCTGGGTCTGGGTGCGCTGCTGGTCCTGCACCTGCCGCTCCTGCGCTTGGCGCTGGGTTTCGGCCGCCAGCTGCTGCTGGCTCTGCTCCAGCGGCACGGTCGCCGCCTGCTGGCGATCGACGTAGGCGCGGTGCACGTCGTGCGCGTTTTCCGGATTGCGCTGTACCGCGATCATGCCGCGGCCATCGGTGCTGGCGACCAGGTCGTCGATGCGCGACATGCCGCTGACCTTGGCTTCGAACGCCAATTGCCCGGCCGCACGCTGCATGGACTCGCGGTCGCCGTAGCCACCGTTGCGCCCTTGCTTTTCCAGCTGCGCGACCGCCTGGTCGAACAACGGATTGTCGCGCCGCAACTGCTCCACGCCCTGCTGCCGCTGCACGCTGCGCTCGATCGCCGCCAGCGTCTCCGGGCCGGCCTTGCCGTCCACGCCCTTCAGGTGCTGGTCCTGCTGGAACTTCTCCACCGCCGCTTCGGTCTTGGGGCCGTAGGTGCCGATCGCATCCTTGGCCTCCAGGTAGCCGAGCGTGGCCAGCTTCTCCTGCAGGCCCTTCACCGCCTCGCCCTGCGCATTGCGCGCCAGCACGCCGCCGTGCGCGGCCGGCTCGCGATGGCCGTCCTGCGGCTTCGGCGCCGTGTGCCCGTCGCGTTGCTCGCCGGGCTTGGCGACGGTCTTGCCGAGGTCGGCCAGCTTGAGCAGGTCGGCCTTCTCGTTCTCGGCACGGTTCTGCAGCGAATCCAGGGTCTTCTGCTTGTGCACGCGCGGGAACAGCTCCTTGACGTGCTCGGCCTTGTAGTCCTGCACCGCGCTGACAATCTCCTTGTCGGAGATCTTGGACAGGTCGGCCTGCTTGCCGAACTTCTCCTCCATGGCGCGCAGGAACACGCCGGAGCCGCCCGGCTTCTTGTCGCTGCCGGGGCCGTACTGGACCGCGGTGCTCCACATCGCGTCCTGCACTGCCGGGCCGCGGTCGGACAGGTCCAGGCCCTTGTCCTTGAGCCGGTCGACCAGTTTGTCGAAGTGCGTGCGCTTGATGTAGTCGTGCTGTTCCTGGCCGAAGCTGGGGTCGGTCTTGGCCAACTCCTTCCACTTGGCGCTGAAGGCGTCCGAGCCCGGCTTGAGGCCGGCGAAGTCGTCGCTGTACTTGCTGTCCTTGACGAAGGCGGCGACGGTGCCGCCGTTGATGACCTTGCCCTCGCGGGTGGTGGTCTGCGAGGTCATCTGATACGAGCCGTAGGACACGCCGCCCGGGTCGTCGACGCCGGAGGACACGGTCGACGCGCCGCGGCCGCCGGTCTCGTAGTGCTTGGAGGTCTGGCCCAGTTCCCAATCCTTGTCGCTCATCGCGTTCTCCTTGGCAGGACGCGCGGCGTGGAAGGCGCCGCGCGTCGGGGTTCAATACAGAGGGTGAAATCAGTGCGCTTCGAGTTCGTCGGCGCGGCGTGCGGTCATTTCCAGGCGGCATTCGGCCGCATCCACGCGCTCGGCCTGGCCGCCGTCCGGATCGGCGACGCACTTCTCGTCGCGTTCGGCGATCCACTTGCGCTGCCGCTCGCGCAGCGCGTGCTGCTCGGCCTCGCCGAGCTTGGCCATCGCCGCCTTGTAGGCGGTGTTGAGGCGCTGGTCCTGGTAGGCGTGTTCGTCGGAAATGCAATCCAGCATCGCCGGGGTGGCGCCGCCGGCGGCGGTGATGCAGGTGTCGTAGGACGGTCGCAGCACGGGGGAATCTCCTGAAGCGGGGGAAGGGCTGGGCGCCGCCGGCGTCGCGGCCGGCGTGGCGGCACCCGCGTCGGCCTGGGTGCCGGCCTCGTGGGTGGCCGCGGGAGCCGCCGCAGTCGCGGGGTCCGCCGCTGGAGCGGCCGGCGCCTGCGCCTGACTGGGCGTGGAAGACGGCGCGCTGCAGGCGGCGGTGGCCACGCACAACAGCAGCAGGGAAGAGTGGTGGAAAGCCTTGGCGATGGCCATGGTCGGGTTGCGTCCTTGTCGTTTGCGCGAGCGGAAAGGCGAGGTTCTAATCGATCGTGGCGCACGCTGTCCATCGCGCGCCGCGATGGCGGGTGATGATGTTTGGCCGGCGTTGGGCAATGTCGCGCCGACGCATGCGTGGCAATGGCCGCCGCCATCGCCACGCACGACCACCGCCGCGCGACATGCGCGACGACGGCCGTGGCCAGAAGCACCGATCAGCGCGGCGCCTGGGCCTTTTCGCGCTGCGGGTCCGGCTGCTGCGGCTGCTCCTGCGCCTGCCGCTGGGTTTCGGCGGCCAGTTGCTGCTGGCTGCGCTCCAGCGGCACCGCCGCGGCCTGCTGCCTGTCCACGTAGGCACGATTGACGTCGTGCGGATTCTCCGGATTGCGCTGCACCGCGATCAGGCCGCGGCGGTCGCCGCTGAGCACCAGGTCGTCGATGCGATTCATGCCGCTGACCTTGGCCTCGAACGCGACCTGGCCCGCGGCGCGCTGCATCTCCTCGGCGCTCTTGAAGCCGCCGTTGGGTCCCTGCTTCTGCAGGTGGTCCATGGCCTGCTTGTACAGTGGGTTGTCGGCCAGCGCCGCCGCGTCGGCCTTGGCCGGCGCCGGCTGCTTGGCGATCGCCTCCAGCGTGGCCTTGTCGGCGATGCCGGTCGCCGCCAGGCCCTTCTCGCGTTGCAGGTTGGCGACCACTTCCTTGGTGCGATCGCCGTAATAGCCGGTACCGCTGAGCAGCTTGCCCTGGTCGTCCTTGATGCCCAGTTCGATCAGGCGCTGCTGCATCGCCTTGACGTCGGCGCCCTGCTCGCCCGGCTTCAGCGCCGTGCGCGGCTCCTGCGCCCCCTGCGTCTGCGCCTGGCTCTGCTGGCGGTCCTGCAGCAGGTCGCGGCCCTTGGCCAGCGGATCGGAAGCGAACAGCTTGGCGTTCTGGTGCGTGGCCAGGTAGTCGTCCAGCGGCATGGTGTTGACGCCCTTGCTGCCGGTGGACTGGCTGACCAGCAGTTCGCCGCTCTTGGGATCGCGCACGACCATCATGATGTGGTCGATGCCCTTCCAGTGCTCGTGCGCGGTCTTGCCCGAGTCCACGCCGATGACCATGCCTTCCTTCAGCGCGCCGGGCTTGAACACGTCCTTGCCCTGCAGCAGCACGCCGGAGCTGTCGAAGGCCTTCTTGACGATCTCGCCGGAGCCGACCATGCCCTGCGCCAACATGTCCTTCTGGGTGAACACGTCGCGCCCGACCTTGCGGTTGATCTCGTTCATCGTCGCGTTCTGCAGCTCGGTCACCCAGCCGGAGCAGTCGATGTAGCCCTGCGACAGATGCTTGCCGTCCACGCCGGGGTGGTAGTACTTGCTGCTCTTGACGTTGATCGCGTACTTCACGTCGTCGTGCTTGACGCCCAGGTCGTAGGCGGCGGTCAGCGCGATGCCGTCGTGGCCGCCCTGCCTGCCGCCTGCGTGGGTCGGCGTGCGCGCCGGCGCGGCCTGGCCCTCGGCGAGCGGCTTGATGCCCTTTTCCGGGATCGCGATGTGGTCGTATTTGGCGTCCCAGTACTTCACGAAGGCCTTGGCCATGTCCTGGTCGGACAGTGTCTTGAAGTCGGCCAGCGAGGTGCCGGTGTAGGCCTGGAACTGGCGCGCGCCCTGCGCGTCCTTTTCGCCGGGAACGTTGTTGAGGATGTTGGCGCGGGTGCCCTTCAGCTCGAAGTGGCCGGTGGCGATGGCGGCCTGGATCGAGCGGTAGCCGCCGGCGCCCTGCTGGTGCGCCATGTACATGTCCAGGCCGTCGGGCTGCGCGCTGCCGGACAGGTAGGGGCGGCCGTCGCGTTCGTGCTGGCGGGTCAGGCTGTTGCGGTTGTCCTGGTACATGCGCGCAGCGGCATCGGTGTTGGCCACCGCGTCGAGTTCGCGGCCGCGGATGCCGTAGGCGCTGGCGGCGCCGGGGGTGAACTGGAACAGGCCCTTGGCGCTGTTGGGACCGCGACTGGCCTGCTCGTCGAAGCGGCCGCCGGTTTCGATGTAGGCGAAGCGCATGAAATCGTCGACCGGAATCTGCCGCTGCCTGGCTTCCCGCTCGATGATGTCGAGATTCTCTGCCTTGGTGGTATCGCGTGCCATCTCGTGTAACTCCTTGAGGTTGAGGTACGGCCATCGCGGCCGCCTGGGTCAACCGAGCTCGTCCGTGAGCTTGTTAGTGCGCGGTCAACAGAACGATTGCGTACTGCGGAACATCGGGTGCTGCGTCCACCGGCGCGCCGCCGCGCGCCGTGGGGTCATGCATCGGGCGCGGGCTGGTACTGGCCGCTGTCCGGGTCGAAGGCGTACTGCAGCACGTCGCCGGCATCGAGCAGGCGCGCGCGGCCAGGAGCGGCGATCGCGGTGCCGTGCAGCGCCACCCGCAGCGCCGGCATGCGCTGGCCGGGGACCGTCTGGAATTCCAGGGTGCCGGTGCTGGACACGTGCGGCACCACGCCGTCCGGGTCGCTGGCCGCTTCGTTGTCTTCGCCGGCCGCCACCGTGCCGCAGTAGAGCCAGCTGCGGTAATCGCCGAGGTCATGCCGGTTCGGGTCGAACACGAACAGCGCGAAGCCGGCCTCGGTGATGCCGTTGCCGAAGCGCGTGGTGGGCAGGGCCAGCAGCAACCGGCCGTCGCCCAGTGCATGCTGCTGCGGCGCACGCGTGGTGTCGAACGCATCGGCACGCGCATAGGCGCCGAAGCTGCCGACGTAGCGCTGCGCGTGCAGCACCATCCACGGCCGCTCGCCGCCGGGCGTGGTCAGCAGGAAGGTGGCGGCGCCGAGCGAGACGCCCTCGCCCGGGTTCGGAAAAGTTTCGGCATCGTCGATGCCGTACCGGCCCGGCGTGGCATAGCTGAAACCGGTGTAGTAGTGCTTGCCGTCCAGTTCGACATGCTGGCCGCCCCAGAAATTCACCACCGCGCCGTTGTCGATCTCGTAGGACACGGCGCCATCGCCGTCCCAGCCATAGATCAGGTACAGCACGCTGCCCGCATCGGGTGGCACTTCGGGAGCGGCGGCGCGCTTGTTGTCGTTCGACATGTCCAGAACATCCTGTATTCGGTGAAGAAGCCGGAAGAACCCACCTGCACATTCCGATGCGCCCGCCGCCGTGTCCGCCCTGACGCAGGCGGCGCACGAGGCGGACGCGACGCCTGACGCGGAGCACGAAGACTCCCCGCGGGCGCGGTTGCGGACGGAACGACGGTGACGTGCACTGCGGCCCCGAGCAGGGGCGGTGATGGCGGTCGCGCATGGCGAACCGCACGCCGGCAATCCACGCCGGCATTTCGGGCGAGTGCAGCATCCCATGCCGCTCGCGAATGACTCGCCTGATCATCAGGCCCCGTGGGGCGCATCTTAAACCAGGTCCCACGCCCGACACCACCGCGGCGACGCGCGCCCGCGCCGCCCGCGCGCCGTCCGTCAGCGGTCCAGCGGCGGCGTGTACTGCTGCTTGGCGGGGTCGTAGGTGTAGGTGACGGCGTCGGCCGGGCCCAGCGTGCGGACCTTGCCCGGTCCGTCCACCGCCGTGCCCTGCAGGGCGATCCGCAGCGACGGCACGTTGCCGCTGGTCGGCGGCACGAAGCTCAGCGTGCCGGTGCTGGTGGCGCACTTCATGGTGCCCTGGTCGTCGCAGGCGGCGCTGTTGTCCTCGCCGGCGGCGACCGTGCCCAGGTAGACCCAACCCTTGTAGTCGCCCAGGTCGTTCTTGTTCGGGTCGAAGGTGAAGATCGCGAAGCCGGCACTGGTGATGCCGTCGGCGAAGCGCGTGGTCGGCAGCGCCAGCAGCAGGTGGCCGTCCTTGGTGGTGGTGCTCTGCGGCTTGCGCTGTTCGTCCAGGGTGTCGGCCTTGCCGTCGGAGCCGAAATCGCCGGCCCAGCGCTGCGCATGGAACAGGGTCCAGGTCGGCGTGCCGCCGGCGCTATCGAGCACGTAGGTGGCCTGGCTGATGCTGACGGTGGCTGCCGGGTCGGACATGTCCTGGTCGCCGGCCTGGTCGCCGGGCTTCTCGTACTTGCCGCCGGTGGCATTGGCGAACCCGGTGTAATACTGCTTGCCGCCGAGGTCGAAGCGGTCGCCGTACCAGAAGCTGGCCACTGCGCCGTTGTCAATGGCGTAGGACGCCGAGCCGTCGCCCTTGGTGCCGTAGATGTCGGCCAGCACCTGGCCCGGCGCCGGCACCTCGGCGGCGGCCGGCTGTGCCGCGGCGGTCGCGTCGGCGGGCGCTGCGGGCGCGGCCGCGCTTGCCGTCGCCGGGGTCTGCGTGGCCGGCGCGTCGGCAGTCTTGTCCTTGCACCCACCCAACAGCAGGAAGGTGGCCGCCCACAGGGCCGTGGTTCCTCGCCTCATCGCACTGCGTCCTTTGGAGTCTGTTGGCGCGCGATGCTACCAAGAACCGCGGCGGCGCCAAGTGACAGGCGTGCACGCCGCCAAGACCGACGCTGGCGCCGCGGCGCGCCGGCTCAGGGCGCGTCCGGCTCCATCGCCGGGACCGGCTGCGGCCGCGCCAGCAGCGGCTGGGTCAACGCGTACAGGATGCGCAGGTCTTCGGCGTCGAAGTCGGTGGCGTCGTTGCCGCGGTAGTGGTGGTGGAAGGCACGCAAGGTCGCGGCGCGGTCGTCGACCGGATAGCCGATCAGCGCCAGCGCCTGCCACGGATCGAAGCCGGGCGGGGCCGGCGGCGTGTCGGCGGCCGGCCAGCGGCCGAAGCCGGCCTCGGCCAGTTGCTTCCACGGGAACAGCGGGCCCGGGTCGACCTTGCGCGAGGGCGCGAAGTCCTCGTGCCCGACCACCTGGGTGCGCGGGATGCGCAGGCGTGTGCACAGGTCTTCGAGCAGCACCAGCAGGCTCGCGATCTGTTGCGGCGCGAACGGGGTCTTGCCGTCGTTGTCCAGCTCGATGCCGATCGAGGCGGAGTTGATGTCGGTGATGGTGCCCCAGCGCCCGGCGCCGCCATGCCAGGCGCGGTCCTGGTCGGCGACCAGTTGGTAGCGCGTGCCGTCGCGGCCGATCAGGTAGTGCGCGCTGACCTTGCCCTTGCTGTTGTGCGAGCGCAGCGTGTCCAGGCTCTGCTGCACCGAGTGCTGGTCGGTGTAGTGGATGACGATCAGGATCGGCCGGCGCGTGTCGTAGTTGGGCGACGGCACCCAGGTGGCGAGCGGATTGCGCTGCGGCGCGTGCGCGCAGGCCCCGAGCAAGGCCAGCGTCCCCAGGAGCAGCAGCCGGCACGCGGCGGACAGGGACGGCACGGGAACGCGGGTCATGGACACTTCCTGGTCGGGGTCGCACAAGCGTACGCAATCGGCGCGGCGGCGGCGTGCAAACGCGCGTCGACGGCCACGCGCGCTCAGAAGCGGTAGTTGAAGTTGACGGACCACTGCCGGCCGATCGCGCTGTACACCCGCGGGAAGTACGGCCAGGTGGTGTAGGTGTCGTCGCGCGGATGCAGCGCGTCGAACACGTTGAGCACGCTCAGGCCGACGGTGGCCTTGTCGGTGATCTGCTTGGCGAGGTCGACGTTCCACACCAGGTAGGGCGCGACCCGGCCGCGCTCGGCGTAGTCGGGCCGCGAGCCGTAGCGGTAGCCGTACACGCTGGCCGACCAGTCGCCGCGGCTCCAGTTCGCGCGCCAGTTGCTGCGCGTGCGGAACGCCAGGTAGTCGACGTCGTTCATCACGTCCACCGGCTGCGCGCCGGCGAACTGCGCCACCTCCATCCGCAGCACGCGGGTCAGGCCACCCTGCAGGCCGAGCGTGCCCCAGGCGCCGAGGTCGAGGTCGTAGCGCAGGCTGGCGTCGATGCCGTCGGTGCGCATCAGCGACTGGTTGATAGGGAAGGTCTTGAACGCGGTGATCTGGCCTTCGCTGGTCAGGTCGGTGCCGGGGCTGCGCGTGACCGCGTCCAGGTAGAACCGGCAGGCCGCCGAGGCAGTGTCCACCGCGGCGCCGGCGCGGTCGCGGCCGAGCAGGCAGTTGGCGTTGTTCTCCAGCAGGGTTTCGCTGGAGACGGCTTCGACCCGGCCCTTCAGTTCCATGCGGTAGTAATCCAGGCTCAGCGACAGTGCCGGCAGCGCATCCCAGACCACGCCGAACGTGGTCGACTTGCCAGTCTCTTCGCGCAGCAGCGGATTGGAAGCCTGGGTGGAGAACGTCTGGTACTCGTGCGCGCTCGCGCAGGCCGCCGACAGCGGATCCAGGCCGTCGCGGCGGCACAGGTACTCGTCGACCACGGTGGGATTGTTGGCGCTGGTGCCGGCGTAGATCCACAGCAGGTCCGGCGCGCGGAAGCTGGTGGCATGGCTGCCGCGCAGCAACAGCGTGTCGAACGGACGCCACTCCAGCCCGGCCTGCCAGGTGGCCGCGCCATCGACCGCGGTGATGTCGTCGTAGGCGTCGTAACGCGCGGCCAGGGTGGCGCTGAGCCGGCTGGCAATCGGCACGCGCAGTTCCAGGCCGGCGGCATAGCGCTTGCGCGGGCCGCCGCCCGGGGTCTGGGTGAGGTTGTAGATGCGCTCGCTGCCGACGTAGTCGACGGTGGTGCGTGGATCCGGCTGCAGGTCGTAGGTCTGGCGTGCCGCTTCCAGCACGGTGGCGATCTGCACCATGCCCGCCGGCACCGCGAACAGGTCGCCGCTGACCACGAACTGGGCCTGGTCGGTGGCCGATTCGCCGCGGCTGACCACTTCGGTGGTGAGCTGCTGATACAGCGCCGGGCTGCCGGGCGCGAACAGCCGGTCCGGGCGCACGCGGCGGCTTTCGGTGCCGTCCGGCCGATAGCCCAGCACGGGCCCGAAGTAGTAATCGCGCACCGCATTGGTGAGGAAGCGCGGGCGCCGCGTGGTGATGTCGTAGCGCGACAGCGACACGCTGGCATCCCAGTCGAACCGCCCGTCGAGGGCCTTGCCGCGCACGCCGGCGTTGAGGTTCCAGCTGCGCTCGTCGTAGTCGATGGTCTTGATGCCGCCGACCTCGTCCGGCAGGAAGATGCGCTGCGCGGTGACCAGCCCCAGGTCCGGATCGTAGGCGGTGAACGCGCCCTCGCCGATGTAGTAGTGGGTCTGGCTGGAGCTCTTGTCCTGCGAACGGTTGGCCAGCAGTTGCGCGTAGGCGACGACGTCGTGGCCGAGCTCGGCATCGCCGGCCAGGTAGGCCGAGGTCTTGCCATAGCCGTTTTGCACCGAGCGCCCGGCGTAGTAGTCGAACGCGCCGCAGCGGTTGGGCGCGGCCAGGCTGTCGCTGGTGCGGTAGGGACGGAACGCCGGATTGGTCGCGGCGCAGGCCGCGGCCAGCGCCTGCGGCGAGGTCGACAGCGTGCCCGCCTGCGGCCACAGATAGGTGTTGCCGCGGCGCAGGTACACGCCGGAGATGGACACGTTGGGCGAGCCGGGGTCGGCCTTGTTGTCCGGATGGTCGTCGTAGGAATCCATGAAGCCGCGCTGGCGGGCGACGATGGGTTCGCGATCCAGCCGCTCGAAGGCGTAGGTAAAACTCCAGCCGTCGCCGCGGCGCCCGCCGGTCCACTGCAGTTGCCCGGTATCGCCGCCGCCGCGGGTGGTGGTGCCGGCGCGCACGCGCAGGCTGTCGCCCTGGAAATCGCGCTTGGTGATGATGTTGACCACGCCGGCCACCGCGTCGGAGCCATAGATGGCCGAGGCGCCGCCGCTCATCACCTCGATGCGCTCCACCGCCGCCGCCGGAATGCTGCCCAGGCTGACTGCGGTGCCGTTGGCGCCGTAGGGCTGCGGATAGTCGGCCATGCGCTTGCCATTGAGCAGGATCAGCTGGTAGCCCGGCCCGAGCCCGCGCAGGTTGAGGTACTGGCCGTTGGGTGAGCTGCCGGTCTGGTCGCTCTCGTTGAAGGTGCTGCCGCTGAACTGGGTCAGCGTGCCCAGTGATTCCCACACCGTGGCGAAGCCCTGCTTGCGGATGTCCTCGGCGGTGATGACGGTGACGGGTGCCGGGCCTTCGACCTGTGCGCGGGCGATGCGCGAGCCGGTCACCAGCACCGCATCGAGATCGCGCGGCGTCGCCGCCTGTTCCTGCGCCGCGGCCGCTGCCGGCGAGGCCGCGGCCAGCGTCGTCAGCGCGGCCAGCGCCACGCGTACGAGTCGCAAGGGAGAAGGACGACGAACGATTCGCATGGGCACGCGGCTCTCCTGCATGGCGCGGGTGGATGGCGCGAACGCCGCGGGCGCGGCTACCGACGAGCGCCTGTCCCTGGCGTCCACGCACACGGCAATGGCACGTGCGCGGCACGCGGCCATCGTGTTGCGGGTCCTGCATCTTGCCGAGCGGACGCGGCGCTGCCGTGCGGTGCCTGCACGTTCCCCGGCGCCATCGCCACGCTTCCCCTGTGCAGTCGGATGTAACACGCGCTTGCAAAACCTGTCAACGCAGCGCCTTGACAGGAAAAAACCGGGAATCGAAGATCCTGGCGTCGGCGCGCAGCACGCGCCGGCCTTCTTTCCAGACAGCGGGATGCCATGATCAAGATGCGCGGCCTGTGCCTGTTGCTCGCCGTGGCGGCGAGCGGCGGCATCGCACCAGCACGCGCCACCGACGCCATGCCGCTGCAGGCACAGCCGGCGCAGTTGCAGGCCGCGCACTGGATCGCACGGCTGCCGGCGGCATCGCCGCCGTTGCTGCAGGCGTCGCAGCGCGCCGCGTTCAATGCCCGGCTGCTGCGCGACGATCCGTCGATGCACGACCTGGCCGCACTGCCGGCGCAAGTTCCCGGCGCGCAGGTGCGCACGCAGATCCTGGCGTTGTCGGCACCGCCGACGCGCACGCTCTACGACGCCCAGGGCGCCGCACTCGATGCCGCGCGTCTGCAGGCGCTGCAGCGCGCGCTGGCGCTGGACGCGCTGCCGGCGCAGGTGCAGCCGCGCTATGCATTGGTGGTGCAACGCGCCGACCTGCGGCGCTTCCCGACCGCCGACCGTGTGTTCAGCGACCGCGACGATCGCGACATCGACCGCTTCCAGGAATCGGCGCTGTATCCGGGCAGCCCGGTGGCAATCCTGCATGCCAGCGCCGATGGGCAGTGGCTGTTCGTGCTGGCCAACAACTATGCCGCCTGGATCGCCCGCGACCGCATCGCCGAGAGCGACCGCGCCGGCGTACTGGCGTACGCGCAACGTACGCCGCGGCTGCTGGTCACCGGTGCGCGCGCGGCCACCGTGTTCACCCCGGAGCTGCCGGCGGCCTCGCAGGTGGCGCTGGACATGGGCAGCGCGCTGCCGCTGCTGCGCGACTGGCCGCCGCAGCAGGCGGTCAACGGCCAGTCGCCGCTGGCCGCCTACGTGGTGCAACTGCCGCTGCGCGACCGCGACGGACGGCTGCAACTGGCGCCCGCACTGGTGCCGCGCAGCGCCGACGTCGCCGAGGCGCCGCTGCCGGCCACGCCGCAGATGCTGCTGCAGCAGGCCTTCAAGTTCCTCGGCGAGCGCTATGGCTGGGGCAACAGCTACGACGCGCGCGACTGCAGCGGCTTCGTGGTCGACCTCCACCGCAGCCTCGGCATCGAGCTGCCGCGCAACACCGGCGACCAGGCGCGCAGTCCGGCACTGGCGTCGGTGTCCTACACCGCCAGCGACCCGCTGCTTCAGCGCAGGCAGGCGCTGGCGCGACTGCGCGTCGGCGACCTGGTCTACATCCCCGGCCACGTGATGCTGGTGATCGGCCACGAGGATGGCCAGACCTGGGTGATCCACGACGTGGCCGGCGCCAGCTACCGCGACGCCGCTGGCCGGTTGCAGCGCGTGCGCCTCAACGGCGTGTCGGTGACCCCGCTGGAGCCGCTGCTGCTCGGCGACGGCACGCCGTTCATCGACCGCATCACCCGCATCCAGCGCCTGCGCGCACCGACCACCGAATGAAGATCACCGAGATCCGCCTGGGCATGCTGCGCGTGCCGCTGAAGACCCCGTTCAAGACCGCGCTGCGCACCGTGCAGGCGATCGAGGACGTGGTGGTCATGGTCCACACCGGCGATGGCCGGATCGGCCATGGCAGCGCACCGGCCACCCCGCCAATCACCGGCGACACCCACGGATCGATCATCGCGGCGATCGAACGCTGCCTGGCGCCGCGCCTGATCGGCGAGGACATCGCCGACCTGCAGCGCCTGCGCGGCCTGATCCAGGGCGCGCTGGAACACAACAGCAGCGCCAAGGCGGCGCTGGAGATCGCCGTGCACGACCTGTGGGCGCAGCAGCATGGTGCGCCGCTGTACCGGCTGCTTGGCGGTGGCACGCCGCAGCTGACCACCGACCTCACCATCAGCGTGAATGCAGTGGACACGATGGTGGCCGATGCGCTGTCGGCACTGGCGCGCGGGTTCGTGGCGCTGAAGATCAAGATCGGCACCGATCTCGCCGAGGACATCGCACGGGTCAAGGCGATCCATGCCGCGGTCGGCGATCGCGCGCAGCTGCGGCTGGACGCCAACCAGGGCTGGACGCCGAAGCAGGCGGTGCAGGCGATGCACGCGCTGGAGCGGGCCGGGGTGACCCTGGAACTGCTGGAACAGCCGGTCAAGGCCGGCGACGTCGATGGCCTGCAGTACGTGACCGAGCGCGTGCAGACCCCGGTGATGGCCGACGAGAGCGTGTTCTCGCCGGCGCAGGCGATCGCGCTGCTGCAGCGGCGCGCGGCGGACATCGTCAACATCAAACTGATCAAAGCCGGCGGCCTGTCCAACGCGCTGCGCATCGCCGACATCGCCGCGGTGTACGGGGTGCCGTGCATGATCGGCTGCATGCTCGAATCGAGCATCGGCGTCGCGGCGGCGGCACACCTGGCGGTGGCGCGCGCGGACGTCATCACCAAGGTCGACCTGGACGGACCATCGCTGGGAGCCTTCGACCCGGTGGTGGGCGGGGTGCAGTTCGACGAAGCGCAGATCCGGATTGGCGAAGCGCCTGGGTTGGGGATTCGCGAGATCCAGGGGTTGGAGTTGTTGCCGCGGTCGGTGTAGGGGTGGTGCTGCGCCGCGCGTGGCGCCAGGCGCGCTGCGCCATGCGGCGAAGAGCGGCACCTGGCTGCGCTGGCGGACACGAAGGCCGATTCTCCAGCTTCCGTCCGTGACTGGAGCAGGTCTTCAATCACGATCGACAATGCACGCGTAGGAGCGGCTTCAGCCGCGACAGGCGTTACCGTGAAGGCCTGTCGCGGCTGAAGCCGCTCCTACAAGGGACTGGCGACCGCCTTGCCACGGCCAGCGCGTGTGCAGTCCCTGGGCAGCGGCCTCTCATCCGCCATAGGGATCGACCGTGCGGATGCTGCCATCCGCCTCGATGTGCAGCGGCGTGCACTTGACCGAGCGCAGGTGGGTCACGCCGCCGGACAACAGGGCATCGTGATAGAACAGGTACCACCGGCCTTCAAACCTGCAGATGGAGTGGTGCGTGGTCCAGCCCACCACCGGCTTGAGCAGCACGCCGCGATAGGTGAACGGTCCATACGGGCTGTCGCCGATGGCGTAGCACAGCAGGTGCGTGTTGCCAGTGGAGTAGGACAGGTAGTAGCGGCCCTGGTCCTTGTGCAGCCACGGCCCCTCGAAGAAGCGGCGCGCGCGGTCGTCGGCGCGCAACGGTTGGCCGTGTTCGTCGAGGATGACGATTTCGCGTGTGCGCTCCGCCAGCTGCGTCATGTCGGGGTCCAGCCTGGCGATCCGCGGCCCCAGCGCCGGTTCGTCGCCGACAGGCTCGGCGTTCGCCGCATCGAAGCGGTCGTCGCGATATTTCTGCAGCTGGCCGCCCCAGATGCCGCCGAAGCAGAGGTAGTGCGCGCCGTCGTCGTCCTCGAACACGGCAGGGTCGATCGAATAGGTTCCCGCGATCGGCTCGGGCTCGGCGGCGAACGGGCCCTCCGGGCGGTCGGCCACCGCCACGCCGATGCGGAACAGGCCCTGCGCGTCCTTGGCCGGGAAGTACAGGTAATAGCGGCCGTCGCGGGTCGCCGCATCCGGCGCCCACATCTGCCGGCTGGCCCAGGGCACGTCGCGCACGTGCAGGGCCACGCCGCAGTCGGTGGCGGCGCCGTCGGGCGTGTCCATGCGCAGCACGTGGTAGTCCTCCATGCCGAAGTGACCGCCGTCGTCGTCGAACGGCGCGCCGCTGTCGATGTCGTGGGACGGATAGATGTACAGGCGTCCCTCGAATACGTGCGCCGATGGATCGGCCGTGTAAATGTGGGTGACCAGCGGCTGCGCGATGGCGTGCGCCGCGAGATGGTCCAGGTCGCTGCGTTCACTCGGGTCGGCCCCCTGCCGACGCGCCTGCAGGTCGTGTTCGATGCGACGTTCCATGCGTTTGTCGATCCGATAGAAGAACAGCAGCGCCACCGCGACCAGGAACGGGAGGGCGCTATAGACGCTCACGGTCAGGCGGATGCCGTTCACCACATCCTGCGGCTGCTGCGGCGCGCCCGCCTGGTAGCCGTGGTGCGCGAGGATGCCGGCGACCAGCGCGCCGCCGATGCTGAGCCCGATCTTCAGCCCGCACAGCATCGCCGAGAAGATGATCGCGGTGGCGCGGCGATGGTTCTTCCATTCGGAGTAGTCGGCGACGTCGGCGATCATCGCCCACAGCAAGGGGATGGTGATGCCGTAGCAGAAGCCGTGCAGCATGAAGGCGCCGAAGGCCACGCCGATCGCCGTGGGCGGAAACACGTAGAACGCCAGCAGGAACACGGTGGAGGCCAGCAGCGCGCCGCCGAAGGCATCGCGCTTGCCGAAGCGGTCGGCCAGGCGCCGGGAGAAACCGATGCCCAGGATCATGCACAGGATGCCGCAGGCATTGAACAGGCTGAATGCCGAGGTCGCCGGATCCTGCGGCCAAGTGAAGCCGGACAGGCCCCATCCGGCGAGCAGCGCATTGACTCCGCCGATGAAGCCATTGAAGCCGGAGGCGTCGAGAAACCCCGCCAGCGCCGCCTCGCTCAGGTAATACTGGAAATAGTAGATATAGGTGCCGCCCTTCAGCGCCAGGTTGACGAAGACCAGCACCGTCAGCGCCAGCATCACCTTCCATGGCCGGTTGTGCAGCAGGTCGGACAGATCCTGCAGCACGCCGGCGCTCTGTTCCTTGGCCGGCACGATGCGCTCGCGGGTGGTGGCGAAGGTGATCAGGAAGAACAGCGTGCCCACCACCGCGAACACCGTCATCAGGCGCTCGAAACCGCGCACGTTGTCGCCGTCGCCCAGGATCAGCACCAGCGGCAACAGCAGCACCTGGATGATGAATTGCGCGATCATCACCGCCACGAAGCGGTAGGCCGAGAGGCTGTTGCGCTGGGCCATGTTGCCGGTCAGCACCCCGCTGAGCGCCGAGTACGGCAGGTTGTTGGCCGCGTACACCAGCATCAGCAGGCCATAGGTGGTGAGGGCGTACAGCACCTTGCCGCGCGCGCCCAGGTCCGGAGTACTGAAGGCCAGCAGCGACAGCGCGCCGAACGGAATCGCCGTCCACAGGATCCAGGGCCGGAACTTGCCCCAGCGGCTTGCCGTGCGGTCGGCGGCGATGCCGATCAGCGGGGTGAACACGAACGCGCCCAGCAGGCCGATCACGAAGATGATCGTCGCCGCCGTGGCCGCCGGCAATCGGTACACGTCGGTGTAGAAGAACGCCAGGTAGGTGATCAGCGTCTGGAAGATCAGGTTCGCCGCCAGGTCGCCCAGGCTGTAGCCCAGCTTTTCCCGCACCGTCAGCACGTGCACGGGGGTCTCCGCACTGCGGGGCTCAGTCACGGCGCGCCTCCACGGTGAAGCGCCCGCGCACGCGGGCATCGGCGCTGGAACCGCCGATCCGCACTTCGTAGCTCCCCGCCGGCACGACATAGGCGCCGCGCGCATCGTCGTACTGACGCAGCGCCTGTTGCGCGTCCAGTTCGAAGGTCAGGGTCCGCCGCTCGCCAGGGGCGAGGTGCACACGCTGGAAGCCACGCAGCGCCTGCTGCGCATCGCCGGGCGCGGCTGCCAGCCGCCGCACGTACAACTGCGCGACTTCGTCGCCGGCGCGCTTGCCGGTGTTGGCCACCTCCACCTGCACCGTGAGGCGTCCATCGTCGGCGATACGCGGCGCGTCCAGGCGCAGCTTGGCGTAGTCGAACCGCGTATACGACAGCCCGTGGCCGAACGGATACAGCGGCGTGCCGCGGAAGTAGCGGTAGGTGCGGCCTTCCATCGCGTAATCGTCGAACGCCGGCAGCGCCTGGTCCGCCCGGTAGAACGTCACCGGCAGGCGCCCCGCGGGATTGACCTCGCCGAACAGCGCCTGGCCCACGGCGGTGCCGCCGCGCTGCCCCGGATACCAGCTCATCAGGATCGCCGGCAGATGCGCCTGCGCCCATTCCACCGCCATTGCCGAGCCGCCGGTCAGCACCATCACCACCGGCTTGCCAGTGGCGTGCAGCGCTTCCAGCAGAGTGCGCTGCGGCGCGGGCAGGCGCAGGTCGGTGCGGTCGCCGCCGGCGAAGCCCGGATAGTCGACTTTCATCTCTTCGCCCTCGACGTCGCCGGTCAGGCCGCCGACGAACACCACCACGTCCGCGTTGCGCGCGGCATCGAGCGCCTCCTCGAACGGCGGCTTGGCGCCGGGCATGCGCCAACCCAGGCGCACACCGGCGTCGCGCTCGGCGTCGTAGTACTCCAGCTTCACCGCATAGGCGCGGCCCGCCTGCAGGTCCAGGTCCACGCCGTCGGCGCGCATGCGGTCGCTGTCGGTCCAGTGGTCCAGCACCAGCTTGCCGTCCACGTAGAGACGGAAGCCGTCGTCGGCGGCCGCCTCGATCCGGTAGCGGCCCGAGACCGGCGGCAGCAGCTGGCCGCTCCAGCGGATGCTGAAATGATCGTTGGGAATGCCCTGCCCCGGTCCCGCTTCGCCACGGGCCAGCAGGTTGTCCGTCGGCGAACCGCGGTCCCAGCGGAAGCCGATCTGGGCATCGGTGCGGACCAGCGCCGGCGTGCCCGACAGATCGGGCGTGCGGAAGTATTCGCCGCGCAGGCCGCGTTCCGGCGAGTCCGCCGAGGGCCGCAGATACGTCGGCTCGATCAGCGGCGTGGCGCTCGGATCGTCGCGCCCTTCGACCAGATCCACGCCGCGCGCATAGCGCACCTCGATGCCCTTGGCCGCATCGCGGATGCCTTGCAGGAGGGTGACCGGCGCCGCCGGGGTGCCGAAGTAGTTGCCGAGCAGGGCCATGGTGTCGTCGGCGGTCGGGCCGACCACGGCAATGCGCTTGAGCTCGCGCGACAGCGGCAGCACGCCGTCGTTCTTCAGCAGCACCAGCGATTCCTGCGCGGCCTGCAGAGCCAGCGTATCGTGCGCGGGCGCCTGGTTCACCGAGGCGGGGATCCGCGCCCAGCGCACGCGTTCGGGCGGATCGAACATGCCCAGCCGCATCCGCGCGGTGAACAGGCGTGTCACCGCGTCGTCGATCTCCGCTTCGCCGATCAGCCCCTGGCGCACTGCCGCCGGCAGCGTGGCGTACTCCTGGCCGCACTCCAGTTCGGTGCCGTTCTTGACCGCCAGCGCGGAGGCCGCCTCGCGGCTGGGCGCGAGGTGGTGATGCTTCCAGATGTCGACGATGGCCCAGCAGTCCGACACCACATACCCCTTGAAGCCCCAGTCGCGGCGCAGCGCGTCGCGCAACAGGAACCGGCTGGCGCTGGCGGACTCGCCGTACACCCGGTTGTAGGCCCCCATCACCGCGTCCACCTGCCCCTCCTTCACCAGCGCCTCGAACGCCGGCAGGTAGGTGTCGTAGAGGTCGCGCTTGCTGGGACGCGCATCGAAGTGGTGGCGGTCGGCCTCCGGGCCGCTGTGCACGGCGAAGTGCTTGGCGGTGGCGTCGAGCTTGCGGTACACCGGATCGTCGCCCTGCAGTCCGTGCACGAAGGCCACCCCCATGCGCGCGGTGAGGTAGGGATCCTCGCCGTAGGTTTCCTGGCCGCGGCCCCAGCGCGGGTCGCGGAAGATGTTGATGTTCGGCGACCAGAAGGTCAGCCCCTGATAACGGCCGTGCGCGCCCTCGCGGAGGAACTGGTGGTGCTTGGCGCGCGCCTCGTCGCTGATGGTGGTGGCCACCTGCCCCATCAACGGCACGTCGAAGGTGGCGGCCAGGCCGATGGCCTGCGGAAACACGGTGGCTTGCCCGGCCCGCGCCACGCCGTGCAGCGCCTCGTTCCACCAGTCGTAGGCCGGCACGCCCAGGCGTTCGATCGCCGGCGCGGCGTTCTGCATCTGTGCCGCTTTCTCCTCCAGGGTCATCTGCGCGACCAGCGCGGCCGCCCGGTCCTCGAAGCTGGCCGAGGTGTCTTGCCACGGCTTGCTGTCCTCGGCGTGGACGGCGCTGGCCAGCGTGGCGGCGGCGCAAAGGGCCAGCGCACGGAACAGGCGGCCACGGCGACCGGTCGGAAGGGAGGGGCTGCGCGTCATCATTTGCTCCTGGAGGTGCGCTCGTCGCGCGCGAAAGGACCGAGCAGGGCGCCCACGAAGCCGCCTGCGCGATCGGTACTCAACACCGTCCCGTCGACGTCGTCGGCGAGGGTCTGCCAGCCTTGCCCCGCGCTGGTGTCGAACGCGAACGCATACGTGCCGTTGTCGCCCGTGATCTTCAGGCGCAGCGCGCCGGGCGCGTCCACCTCGCGGGTCGCGATGGTCCTGATCGCGCCCTTGCCTTCGCGCGCTTCGAGGAACACCTCCACGCGACCGCCGCCCACACGGCGCACGCCGAGGAAGTACCACCAGTCCTCGTTCTGGAACGCCGCAAGCCCCGCCGCCACGCCCGTCGCCGGCCGCGTCAGTGCGGTGCTGGCCTCGAACCGCAGGTGTTGCTGGCGGCGCCCCAGGAACGCGGGATTGCGCAAGGTGTCCAGGTTCTCCGGCAGCGGATGCACGGCCAGGCTGCCCGGACGCGTACGCAGATCCGCCCAGTCCTGCTTGGGCACGCGCACGCGCAACCAGCCGCGGCCGAGCGTCGGTGCGTCGAAGTCGTCGCGCTCGGCGAAGTTGCCGGTGGACGGCGCCTGCGACGCCGCGCCCTGCATCCACGACGGCGCCTTGACCGCATACGGGATGGCCTGCCCGGCCGGCAGGATCACCGGCCAGCCGTCGCGCCACTGCACCGGCAGCAGATAAGTCTCGCGCCCGGTGTTGTAGTGGCGCACGTCGTAGGTGCGGCTGGCCAGGAACACCGCCCACCACGAGCCGTCCGGCCCCTCCACCAGATCCGCATGCCCGGCATTGGCGATGGGCAGCGGCCGAGCGTCGGGCAGGTCGCGCTGGGTGAGGATGGGATTGCCCGCGTACGGCAGGTAAGGCCCCCACACGTCGCGGCTGCGCAGCACCACCTGCGAGTGCTGCGGCCCGGTGCCGCCCTCGGCGTCGGAGAGGTAGTACCAGCCGTCGCGTCGATACAGGTGCGGCCCCTCGATCCAGATCGGGTTCTTCGCCGGCTCCACACCGCCATCGATCAGCACCTTGCGCGGCCCTACCGGGGTGAAGGTCGCCAGGTCGAGTTGCTGCATCCAGATCGCGCGGTGGCCGTCGTAGCGCGCCGGGCCGGGCGGCACGTCGTTGTTGAGCAGGTAGACGCGGCCGTCTTCATCGAAGAACAAGGACGGGTCGATGCCGCCGATGCCCGGCAGCCAGTGCGGGTCCGACCAGGGGCCGGCGGGATCGCGCGCGGTGGCGATGAAGTTGCCGCCGCTGTCCACGGCGGTGGTGACCACGTAGAACACGCCGTCGTGGTAGGCGATGGCCGGTGCGAAGATGCCGCGCGACACGCTCAGGCCGTCGAAGTCCAGCTGCGTCGGCCGGTCGATCACGTTGCCGATCTGCGTCCAGTGCACCAGGTCGGCGCTCTCGAACACTGGGATGCCGGGGAAGTAGGTGAAGCTGGAATTGACGAGGTAGAACCGCCCGTTCGCGCGGACGATGCTGGGGTCGGCATGGAAGCCGGCCAGGATCGGGTTGCGGTAATGCCCGGCGGGCAGCGGCGCCTCGAAGGCCGCGTCGCGCCCGGCGTAGTCGAACCAGTCGAAGTAGACCGGCGGCGCGGGCGCGGCCCGCAGCGGCTGCAGCGCCGCGGACAGCAGCAGGAAGGCCATGGCAAGCAGCGCACGCATCAGGGAACCTCTGCAGGAAGGGAGAGTTCGAACGGCCCCGCCGGCGCGCCGGAGCTGTCGCCCAGCGTGCAGACCGGGCCGTCGGCCCAGCAGTAGCGGATGCGCGTGGCGGTTGCGGCCTGCGGGCTGCGCAGGACCACGGTGCGCCCGTCCAGGGCGGTGTCTGCATACGTACAGTGCTGCGCCTGCGTATCGCAGAGTTCGAAGCCGATGGGACCGTTCGCACCGGTCGTAACCAGCGTCCCGACGACGTCGTCGAACGCGATCCGCACCGTGCCCTGCGTGCGCGATGCCGCGCGTGGCGTCGGACCGGACGGGGCCAGCGCGCGTTCGCCATAGACCACATGGCGTGCCGCCTGTGCCAGGCGTCGCCCCAGTTCCTGCTTGTTCGGCGGATGGATGTCGTAGGCATCGCCGATGTCGATGGCCACTGCGAGCCCGCTGTGCGGATCTTCTGCCGCCACGCGCCGCTGCGCCTCGCGCACCTGCGCCCAGCCGCTCTCCGTCGGCGCCTGCGGCGGACGACCGTAGCCGGCCAACTGCACTACCAGCAACGGCAGCGTTGCGCCGAACTGCCGGCGCCAGTCATCGCGCAAGCCACGCAGCCGCGTCGCGTAGGCCGCACCGTCGCCGGTGTTGGATTCGCCCTGGTACCACAGCATTCCGCGCAGGCCGTACGCCCCGAGCGGCGCGATCATGCCGTTGTACAGCGTCGACATGCCGGAGGCCGCATGCCACGGCGCCAGCGGCGGTGACTGCGGATCGGGCGCGACGCGGTACTGCCAGGGCGCGTCCAGCCCGATCCGCGTGCCGTCCTCCAGCTCCACGGCCTGGGCGCTCGCGGGGCCTGCCAGCCCGCCCTCGCCGTAGGTGTCCAGCACATTGACGACCACCGTATTGCGGCCTGCCTTCAACAGGCCGGGCGCAAGCGCATACCGGCGCGGATCGCTCGGCGCGTTCTGGCTGCCCACGGCCACCCCGTTCACCCAGGTCATGTCCGTCTCGTCGACCGGCCCCAGCACCAGCCGAGCGCCTTGCGCCGCCTGCGCGGCGGTGAGGGTGACCTGCGTGCGGTACCAGACCATGCCGTTGTAGTCGGCCAGCGCCGGCACGCCCCAGCGCTCCCATGCCCCGAGCGCCGCCGGTGCATCCTGCCATCCGGTGCGGTCAGCGCCGGGTTGCCATGGCGTATCGCCCGGCTTGGCGCCGGCGCGTGTGCCCCACCACTGCTGCCAGTGTCGGCCCCAGCGCGCGCTCGCGGCCACGGGGTCGGTGGCGTACAGCGCCAGCACGTCCAGCGCCGCGTCCATGCCGCCCTGCGCACGCAGGGCGTCGGCGCTGGTCCAGGCCTCGATCCGCGCACCACCCCAGGCCGCCTGGATCAGCCCCATCGGCACCTTGACCGTCTTCTGCAGTTCGCGCGCGAAGTAGAAGCAGGCGGCGGAAAATTCCCGCACCGTCTGCGGCGATGCGGGCTGCCACGCGACCGCAGCCGCGAACGCCTCCTGCGGCGTGACCGCCGCGGCCTTGGGCACGGCGAACAGGCGGATGCTCGGCTGCGTGGCCGCGGCCAGTTCGCGGCTCGCATCCAGCGCGCGCCACACCGGCAGCTCCATGTTCGATTGCCCTGAGCACAGCCAGACATCGCCGATCAGCACATCGCGCACGACCTGGCGCTCCTGTCCCGCGCGCACCGTCATGTCGTAAGGTCCACCGGCGGCGATGGGCTTGAGCGTGGCGCGCCAGCGGCCGTCGGCATCGGCGCGTGCGCTGACCGACTGCCGGGCGAAGGTCACCGACACCGTGGCACCCGGCGCGGCGTGCCCCCAGACCGGCATCGGCCGGTCGCGCTGCAGCACGGCGTGATCCTGGAACAGCGGGTGCAACAGCGGCGGTGCCCCGTGCTGCGCCATGCAGGGGATTGCGCAGCACGCCAAGGCCATCGCCAGCAGCCGGCCGCTCCACGTTGTCGGTTTCATCGTCCATCTCCGGGTGCGGAGGGAAACTGCAGGGCCTGGTACCAGGCCAGCGGGTGCGGCGGCGCGGTTTCGCCTGCAGGCAATGGCCGCCCGCTCACCGACTGGAAGTACGCCACGCTGGCATCGCGCCACCACTGCGCCTCGCGCAGCTGGATGCGCAGGAAGGCCGCCACCTGCGCATGCCGCTCGGCATCCACCTTGCCGCGCAGGCCGTCCCAGGTGGCCTGCATGGCCTGCACCTGGCGCACGCCCTGCGTATAGCGCCCGACTAGTTCGTCCCACAATGGCCTTCCGGAGGCCATGCGGTGGTCCCACGGCACATGGTGGAACCACAACAGCAACGGCTCGGGCACCCGCGCCAGGTCGCCATACACGGCCGCCACCTCGGGCGCGTACTGGCTCACCGCATTGCTGCCGCGCGCAGTGCGATCGAAACCGATGCCATCGCGGTCGGCACGGTGGTAGTACACCGACGTCCAGTCCGCGCGCGGGCCGCCGTCCACCCAGGGGCCGGGGCCGTAGTGGTGGCCGCGCGCCATCAGGTGGTGCAGGCCCAGCGGGGTCATGTAGTTCACCGCCGCCTCGCGCGAGCCCATCATCATCCCGACGATGGGCTGCACCACCTCGGGCGCCGGCGAGAACGTCATCGCCGTCCATTCCGCGGCGATGGCGCGGGCGGATTGGTGCGGATTCCAGGCGAGACGGCCGAACGCATACCAGTTGGCCTGGTCGAAGTGCGAGCCGCTCCAGGTGCGGTCGTTGCCGATGTTGGCGACGCCGGCGATGCCGGTCAGGGCGTGGCCTTCCAGCGATCCATCCACCACGTCCGCCACCGTGGAGCCCGCGCCGCGGGCGTGGGTGTCGGCCTGCAGCACGTCCTCGTACAGCGGCCCCAGGTACACCAGGTGCGTGGCGAAGCCGAGATACTCCTTGGTGATCTGCAACTCCAGCATCAGCGGCGTGCGCGGCATGGCGCCGAACAGCGGATGGAAGGGCTCGCGCGGCTGGAAGTCGATGGGCCCGTTCTTGACCTGCACGATCACGTTCGGGCGGAAGGCGCCGTCCAGGCCGACGAACTCGGTGTACGCCTGCATGGCGCGATCCACCGGCACGTCGTGGGCGTAGACGAAGGCCCGCCACATCACCACGCCGCCGTGCGGCGCCAGCGCATCGGCCAGCAGGTTGGCGCCGTCGGCATGCGAACGGCCATAGTCCTGCGGGCCGGGCTGCCCTTCCGAATTGGCCTTGACCAGGAAGCCGCCGAAATCCGGAATGCGCGCGTAGATCTCGTCGGCCTTGTCGCGCCACCAGCGCTGCACGGCCGGGTCGTGCGGATCGGCGGTCTTCAGCCCGCCCAGCTCGATGGGCGCGCTGAAGCGCGCGCTCAGGTACACGCGGATGCCGTAGGGCCGGAACACGTCCGCCAGCGCCGCGGCCTTGTCGAGGTAGGCCGGCGCCAGGCTCTGCGCGTTGGCGTTGACGTTGTTCAGCACCGTGCCGTTGATGCCGATCGAGGCATTGGCGCGCGCGTAGTCGGTGTAACGCGGGTCGCGCCACTCCGGCAGGCTCTGCCAGTCCCACAACGAGCGGCCCGCATAGCCGCGCTCGACATGGCCGTCCAGGTCGTCCCAATGGTCGAGCACGCGCAGTTGGATCCGTGGCGACTCGCGCACCTCCAGCGCGTCCAGCGACGCGCCGGTCTGCACCAGCCGCAGCAGATGGAACACCCCATACAGCACGCCGATGTCCCGGCGCGCGACCACCAGCAACACCGCATGCCCATCGATGCGGGCGCGCTTGAGCAGATAGCCCTCCTCGCCCAGCGCCGCGATCTCCTCGCGGAACGGCGCAAGCGCTGGCGTCGACTGCGGCGTGCCCAGCACCACGGCGTGGTCGCCGGTCGCCGCGGCCCGCATCGCCGGCGCGCGCCCCAGCAGGCCGGTGAAGCCACGCACCAGTTCGTCGCGCGCCACGCGCTGCATCGGCGTCCGCTCCGGCGCCACGACCTCGTCCAGCCGCACGCGCGCGTCCGCCGCGCGCGCGGTGCCTTGCGAGGGCACGTAACGCATCCACAGCGCCGCGCCATTTTCCGCGCGCACGCTGCCCGCGCAGACCATCAGTGCTATGGCAACGCACGCCATCCGGTGACACCGAATGACATGGATACGGCGCCCAAGCGCCGCCAGCAAACCTTGTAAGCTGACGGCGTGCCCGCGGCGCGGCAGCGTCAAGAAGAGCAAAGGGAACGCGTTTTGGACAAGCCGAAGAAAGCGGTCCGCCGCAAGACCAGCGGGGTGACGATCGACGAGGTCGCCGCCCTGGCCGGGGTCTCGCCGATGACCGTCTCGCGCGCGATCAATCAGGGCAAGGTGCGCGATGCCACCCGCGAGCGCGTGCTGCGCGCGGTGCGCGAGCTGGGCTATACGCCCAACCTGGCCGCCAGTTCGCTGGCCGCCGCGCAGCACACGCGCATCGCCCTGATCTACACCAACCCCAGCGGCGCCTACCTGCGCGAGCTGCTGGTCGGCTTGCTGCGCGTCGCCTCCAACGCCGCCATCCAGTTGGTCATCCACTACTGGGAGGACCTGGACCCCGACGCCGAGCGCAAGGCCGCGCGGGCCCTGGGCGGGCGCGTGGACGGCGTCATCCTGCCGCCGCCCTTGTGCGAGTCGCAGGCGGCGGTGACCGAGCTGGTCAAGGCCGGCATCCCGGTGGTCGCGATCGCCGCTGGGCGGCTCAGCGACGCGATCTCCTGCGTGCGCATCGACGACTTCCATGCGGGCAAGGAGATGGCCGAGCACCTGATCCGACAGGGCCACCGGCGCATCGGCTTCATCCGCGGCCGCCAGGACCTCAGTGCCAGCGCGCGGCGCTACGAGGGCTTCGTCACCGCCCTGCAGGAGGCCGGGCTGCAGGTCGAACCCGGCCTGGTCCAACAGGGGGACTACACCTATCGATCCGGGCTGGCCGCCACCGAGAAACTGCTGTCGCAGCGGCGGCCGCCGACCGCGATCTTCGCCAGCAACGACGACATGGGCGCGGCGGCGATCTCGGTCGCGCACCGGCGCGGCCTGGAGGTGCCGCGCGACCTGTCGGTGGTGGGCTTCGACGATACCTCGGCCGCCACCACCGTGTGGCCGGAACTCACCACCATCCATCAACCGATCGCCTCGATGGCCGATGCCGCCATCGACATCCTGCTGCGCAGCATCCGCCACAAGCGCGACGACGCGCGCGTGTCCAGCGACCACGTGGTTCCGCACCGGCTGGTGCTGCGCGGTTCGGTCGCCAGTCCACCCAAGGGGCGCTAGCGCAGGACGCGGGCTCACGCGCTCGGGCATGCGACGGTCGTCTCCGCTTCGTTCAACGCACCGAGCGCGACCCGCGACACCGAGAGCGTCATCGTGCCCGCCGTCGCCACCGCCCAGGGGCGATCGAGCTTGCCCAGATCCGCGCCGGCCGCCGCCAGGCACTTGAGCGGCACGCCCACGCGCGTCCATTGGCCCACCGGCAGGGCTGCCAGCGTCGGCCCGATCGCCACCCGCGCCGTGCAGCCGCTGCCGCAGCCGACCGTCAGCCACGCCTGGCCCTGCGGTGCGGTGTCCACCCGCAGCGTGGTCACCAGCATCAGGTCGCCGTTGCTCTCGCGCTGCAGGTCCAGCGGCGTATGCGACTGCAGCGCAACCACCGCTTCGCGCCGGCCCGACCAGGCGAGGCGGCGGCCATCTTCCTGCGCCAGGTGATCCACGCCGGTGACTTTCAACAGCGCGCCGTCGAGCGATTCCGGCACGCGGGTGACGGTTACGCCCTGCCCGGTGCTGCCTTCCAGGCGCAAGGCCATGCCCGGGCCGGCCGCACCGCGGGCGAAGAACACCCCGGCCGCGCCTTCGTTGCCGGTGAGGCCGGACACCTCCGAGAGCTTGGCAAGATCGCCGTTGTCGGCATAGCGCAGGCCGTAGCCGAAGGCGAACAGCGGGTCGTAGTGCTTCTGCCCCACGTTGTTGGCGTATTGCGTGGCCGTGCGCGGCCAGCTGAAGCTCAGCTTGCCCTTGAAGTCGTGCTGCACGCCGCCCTGCGGGCTGCGCAACAGCACGTCGGCGATACCGGCGCCTTCCGAGCCCGGCAGCCACGCCGCCACGAAGGCATCGGCGGCATTGAGTTCGCGGTTGACCCACAGCGGGCGTCCGCTGAGGAACACCGCGACCACGGGAATGCCGTCGGCCTTGAGCCGCTTGATCAACGCCAGGTCGGTGTCGTCGCCCGGCTTGTAGGCCAGGGTCGGCCGATCGCCCTGGAACTCCGCATACGGGTTTTCTCCGAACACCACAACGGCCACGTCCGGCTTCGTCGTGTACTTGCCGTCGACCGAAAGCACGGCCTCGCCGCCGGCGGCCTTGGCCTGCTGCGCGAGGCCCTCGTAGATGGTGTCCGCGTTCGGGAAGTCCTTGCGGGTGGTGCCGGTGCCCTGCCAGTTCAGCGTCCAGCCGCCGGCTTGCTTGCCGACGTCGTTGGCGCCGTCGCCGGCCACCAGGATGCGCTGCTTCGGCGACAGCGGCAGCACGCCACCCTGGTTCTTCAGCAGCACCAGCGACTCGCGCACCGCCTGCCGCGCCACTGCGCGATGCGCCGGCGCACCGATCAGCGCGAACTGGCCACCGACCGCGCGCGCCGACGGCTTGCCCGCCTCGAACAGGCCCAGCCGCATCTTGACCCGCAGGATCCGGCGCACCGCATCGTCCAGGCGCTGCGGGGAGATGGTGCCGTTCCTGGCCGCCGCCAGCGTGGTGGTGTAGAAGCCCTTCCAACTGTCCGAGGCCATGGCCATGTCCAGGCCGGCATTGATGGTGGCCGGGCAGTCGGTGGGCGTGCAGCCCTTGACCTGTCCGTGGCCGTTCCAGTCGCCGACCACGAAACCGCCGAAGTGCATGCGGCCCTTCAGCGCATCGGTCAGGTACGCCTTGTGGCCATGCATCTTTTCGCCGTTGACGCTGTTGAACGAGGCCATCGCGGTCTGCGCGCCCGCGGCGATCGCCGGGGGATAGCCGGCGGCGTGGATGCGTACCAGCTCGGCTTCGTCGATTTTGGTGTCGCCCTGGTCCCGGCCGTCGGTGGTGCCGCCATCGCCCAGGAAGTGCTTGACCGAGGCGATCACGTGGCGGCCATCGAGAAACGCCGGTGTTCCGACCTTGCCCTGCAGTCCCTCGACCATCGCACCGGCATAGCTGGCCACCACCTCGGGCGACTCCGAATAGCCCTCGTAGGTCCGCCCCCAGCGGTCGTCCTGCGGCACCGCCACGGTCGGCGCGAAGGTCCACTCCATGCCGGTGGCACGGGTCTCCAGCGCGGTGATTTCGCCGATGCGGCGCAGCAGCGCCGGGTTGCGGGTCGCACCCAGGCCGATGTTGTGCGGGAACAGCGTGGCGCCGACGATGTTGCTCTGCCCGTGCACCGCATCGATGCCGAACAGCACCGGAATCGCCTTGCCGCCCTGCGACGTATCCATCGACGCCGCATAGAACGCATCGGCCAGCGCCAGCCATTCGGCCGGCGCAGCATCGTAGCGGCCGCCGGGATCGGAGTTGCCGCCGGCCAGGATCGACCCCAATCGATACTTGCGTACGTCCTCCGGTGTGAGGCTGCCGATGTCGCCCTGCACCAGCTGGCCGACCTTCTCCTCCACCGTCATGGTGGCGATCAGGTCGGTGAGGCGCTTCTCCAGCGCGGGATCCTCGGGCAGCGGCCAGGTCACGTTGGGCCAGGCGCTGGCCTCCGCGCGGGCGGGCGCCGCGGCCTGGACGCCGCCCTCGCACACGGCAAGCGCGAGCAGGAGTGCGGCCAGCAGTGCGCCGGTATGGCGTGCGGAATGGGTGTCGGTCACGGCGCTCTCCTTGCCGCCGCGCTCAGCGCAGCAGGTACTGGTTGATCAGGTTCTCGTAGCGCTCCTGCCGGCCGCTGATCTGCTGCGGCTCGCCGGCCTTCGCGCCCAGCCCCGCCAGCTCGGCGAGGCCGAGCGCGCCACGCGCGAATTCCTGACCGGCGCCGCTGTCGAAGCTGGCGTAGCGCTCCTGGCGCCACTGTTCCCAGGGCGACTCGTTGAGCAGCGCATGGGCCACTTCCAATCCGCGGGCGAAGGCGTCCATGCCGCCGATGTGGGCGATGAACAGATCCTCCAGGTCGGTCGATTCGCGGCGCACCTTGGCGTCGAAGTTCAGGCCGCCCTCCAGCCCGCCCTGGCGCAGCACCACCAGCATGGCGCCGACGGTGTCGTACAGGTCGGTGGGGAACTGGTCGGTATCCCAGCCGTTCTGCGCATTGCCGCGGTTGGCGTCGATGCTGCCGAGCAGGCCATGGTCGGCCGCGACCTGCAGGTCGTGTTCGAAGGTGTGGCCGGAGAGCGTGGCGTGGTTGGCCTCGATGTTGAGCTTGAAATCCTTGTCCAGGCCGTGCGCCTTCAGGAAGCCCGCCACCGTCGCGCTGTCGAAGTCGTACTGGTGCTTCATCGGCTCCATCGGCTTGGGCTCGATCAGGAAGTTGCCCTTCAGGCCGATGCTGCGGCCGTAGTCGCGCGCCATGGTGAGGAAGCGCGCGAAGTGCTCGAGCTCGCGCTTCATCTGCGTGTTGACCAGCGAGGCGTAGCCTTCGCGGCCGCCCCAGAACACGTAATGCTCGCCGCCCAGTTCCACCGTCGCCTCCAGCGCCGCCTTCACCTGCACCGCGGCGCGCGCCACCACGGCGAAATCGGGATTGGTCGCGGCACCGTTCATGTAGCGCGGATGCGAGAACAGATTGGCCGTGCCCCACAGCAGCTTCATCCCGGTCGCGTCCTGGCGCGCCTTGGCCAGGCCGACCATGTGCTTGAGGTTCTTTTCGTACTGCCCGGCATCGTCGGCGTCCGGCGCCAGGTCGATGTCGTGGAAGCACCAGTACGGCACGCCGAGCTTGGTGAAGAACTCGAACGCCGCATCCACTTTGGCCTCGGCGCTGGCCATCGGCGCGCCGACCTCCCAGGGGAAGTGGCGCGTGCCCGGGCCGAACGGATCCTGCCCGGCGTTGCAGAAGGTGTGCCAGTAGCAGACCGCGAAGCGCAGATGTTCCTGCATGGTCTTGCCGCCGACGACCTTGTTGGCGTCATAGACCTTGAAGGCCAATGGATTGTCCGAGCCGCGGCCTTCGAAGGGGATGCGGCCGATGCCGGGGAAGTATTCCTTGGCGCCGATGAAGGGTTGGGTGTGCATGTGCGTGGTCCTGTCGTGGTGGGAGGGGTGCGAAACGGAAGGTCAGCCGCGCAACAGCGGCGTCAGGGCGTCGAGATGACGCAGGAAACGCGCATAGGCCGCGGCGTAGGCCTGGGTGCGCGCCGGATCCGGGCGGGCCGACAGCTGCGGATCCACCGCCACATGCCGCTGCGCGATGTCGGCGATGGAGGCGGCATCGCCGCGTGCCAGGCCCACGGCCCACAGCGCCTGCAAGGCCGCACCGAACGCCGCGCCTTCCGGCTGCGTGGGCACGTCCACCGGCAGGCCGAACACATCGGCCACCAGTTGCCGCCACGCGCCGCTGTTGCTGCCGCCGCCGGTCAGCACGATGCGCTCGAAGTGCATGCCGGCACGCACGAACGCGTCGAAGCCGTACTTCAGGCTGTACGTCGCCCCTTCCATCGCCGCGCGATAGAGATGGGCCGGGGTCATGTTGGTGGTGTCCAAGCCCGCCAGCACGCCCTTGCCCAGCGGCAGGTCCGGCGTGCGCTCGCCATTGAGGAACGGCAGCATCACCAGTCCATCGGCACCGGGCGCGGTGGCGTGCAGGTGCGCATCGCCGTCGCGGGTGCTGAAACCGAACGCGGCGGCGACCTGCTCGGTCGCCACGGTGCAGTTCATCGTGCAGATCAGCGGCAGCCAGCCGCCGGTGGAGGAGCAGAACGCGGCCCACGCGCCGTCCGGGTCGACCACCGGCGTGTCGGAATAGGCGAACAAGGTGCCCGAGGTGCCCAGGCTCATCGCCAGGCGACCGGGCACGACGCAGCCGGTGCCGATGGCCGCCATCATGTTGTCGCCGCCGCCGACGGCGACCTTCAGCGTCGCCGGCACGCCGAGCAGGCTGGCCGCGGCCGGGTCGATGTCGAACAGGGCATCGGGTGCGGCCAGGCGCGGCAGGCACTCCGCCAGATCGCGCTGCGGATCGGTGGCGCGCAGCAGCTCGGTCGACCAGGTGCGCGTGCGCACGTCCAGCCAGCCCGTGCCCGAGGCGTCGCCGTATTCGCAGAAGCGCTGGCCGGTGAGCACGAAGTTGAGGTAGTCGTGCGGCAGCAGAATGGTGGCGAGGCGCGCATAGGCCTCGGGCCGGTGGGTCTTGGTCCACGGCAGCTTGGACGCGGTGTAGCCGGTGAGGATCGGATTGCCCGCCAGTGCGATGGTGCGCGCCGTGCCGCCGACTGCGTCCATGATCTGCACGCACTCGGCCGAGGTGCTGGTGTCGCACCACAGCTTGGCCGGTGCCAGCACCTCGCCTGCCGCATCGACCGGAACGAAGCCGTGCTGCTGGCCCGAGACCGCCAGCGCGCCGAGGCGCGACCGCAGCGAAGGATCGATCGCCCGGAAGCAGGCCTGCATGGCGACGACCCAGTCGGCCGGCCGCTGTTCGCGACTGCCGTCGGCGGCGGCCTCCAACTCCAGCGGCGCGGTGCTGCTGGCCACGACGCTGCGCCCGACCGGGTCGTAGACCACGACCTTCAGGCTTTGCGTTCCCGCATCGATTCCGGCCACCAGTTGCATGTCTTCCACTTCGTACCCGCCCTAAGTTAGCGCTACCATTTTTGGATGACGGCGTGCGTCCCGCTACGCCAGGGAAACGCTCCGCTGCCACACGTCCGGCGCCGCCTTGCAATAGCGCTCGATGAACTCCGCCTGCGAGGGCATCGCCGCGCGGGCCTGCTGCAGCGGCTGCCGGATCCGCGTCAGCAGCGTGCGCAGATCCGCATCGCCGATGGCGGCGGCCAGCGGATGCGGCGGCCCGGGCTGGACTCCCTGGCCCATCAACACGCTGGTCCAGGAATCCACGCGGAACAGCTCGCCGGGGTCCTGCCAGGCGTGCGCACGTTCGCGCCAGGCGCGCAGCCGGATCGCCAGCGACTCGGGCAGCGCCATCTCGCGGCATGCCTTCCACATCGGCTCGTCGCGCTGGGTGGCGTGGTAATGCAGGATGATGAAGTCGCGCACGTGCTCCATCTCCTGGCGGCTGACCGTGTTGTACAGCTCCACCGACGCCGGACTGATGCCGTCGCTCGGAAACAGCTGGATCAGGCGCACCACGGCGCTGATGGTCAGGTGGATGCTGGTCGATTCCAGCGGCTCGATGAAGCCACTGGCCAGGCCCAGCGCCACCACGTTCTTGTTCCAGGCCTGCAACCTGCGCCCGCTGCGAAACGGCACCAGCCACGGGTCGCGCAGCGGCGGACCGTCGACGTCGCGCAGCAGCTTGGCGTGCGCCTCGTCGTCGGACATGTGGCGGCTGGAGAACACCAGCCCGCACCCGACCCGGTGCTGGAGCGCGATATGCCAGCGCCACCCGGCCTCGTGCGCGATGGCACGGGTATACGGCACCGGCGGCGCGACCGCCTCGGTCTGCACCGCCACGGCGCGATCGCTGGGCAACCAGTCGCGCCAGTCTTCGTAGCCGGTGTGCAGGGTCTGCTCGGTCAGCAGGCCACGGAAGCCGGTGCAGTCGATGAACAGGTCGCCCTCGATGACCTGCCCGTCGTCCAGCAGCAGCGACGCGATGGCGCCGTCATGCGCATGTTGCCGAACCTCGCGGATCTGCCCTTCCACCCGGCGCAGGCCATAGCCTTCGGCCTTCTTGCGCAGGAACTTCGCGTACAGCGCGGCGTCGAAGTGATAGGCGTAGTTGACCTGCGGCTGCGTCTCCAGCGAGAACCGGTCCGCACGCGAGGCCACGCTTTCCAGGCAGTAATCGCCCAGGTCCGACGGCATGCCGCGGCGCAGGCTGTCCAGCCAGAAATGATGGAACGGTGTGGCCCAGGTGCCCTGCCCGATGGTGCCGAACGGATGGATGAAGCGATCGCCGGGGCGACGCCAGTGCTCGAAGGAAATCGAGAGCTTGAAGGTGCCGGCCACCGCGCGCAGGAACTCCTGCTCGTCGATCTGCAGGAAGCGGTGGAACATGCGGATCGGCGGCACGGTCGACTCGCCCACGCCCACGGTGCCGATCTGCTCGGACTCCACCAGGGTGATGTCCAAACGATCGCGGAACTGGTGCGCCAGCGCGCAGCCTGCCAGCCAGCCGGCGGTGCCGCCGCCGGCGATGACGACCTTGCGGATGCGTCCGTCTGGTGTGGTGGCCAGGTTCAAGGCGATGCTCCCATCAGCGGTTGAGCCGCGCCAGCAACTGCGCGCGCACGCGGCGCGCACGCGTTTCGTCGAACGGCGCCAGTTCGCCGCGCGCGGCCTCGGGCAGGTGCTGCGCTGCGCGTTCGCCCGGACCGAACACGTAGTAATCGAAGATCTGCGCCCACGCCTGTTTCTCGCGCGCCGGCAGATCGCGCAGCGCCCACATCGCGTGCTGCAGCGCAGGCAGCGGCGAGGGCAGGAACGCCGGCGCGCTGCGCCACCAGTAGTTCACCAGCACGTTGAACGGCTCAAGGCTGCGCACGTGGTGCCACCACATGCTCGGGATGAACAGCGCATCGCCCGGCTCCAGCTCGACGTGCTGCGCGCTGGCCAGGGCATCGCGGAAGCGCGGATACCGCGCGAAGTCGGGGCGGTCAAAGTCCACCACGCTGACCACCTGCCCGCCCGGCGTGGGGTCCAGCGGTCCCGGATACAGGTTGTCGATCTGCTCCGGCGGAAACAGGGTGAAGCGGCGCCGGCCCACGGCACAGCAGGCCAGGTTGTCCGGCGTGTCGAAATGGCAGGACGCCGTCACCCGGTTGCCGATCCAGATGCTCGCCAGCGCATCGATGCCCTGACCGGCCAGACCGGCGTCGTTGGCCTGCGCGAACCCCGGCAGCGCCCGCTCGATCGGCAGCGACGCGACATAGTAGGTGGGCGGCCGCGGATCCTCGAAGGTGGCGGCGATCGCGTCCAGCACCTGCGTGAGCGGTCCACGCCGGACCTCGACATTCAACTGGGTGAAATCGGCGTTGTAGAACGGACGCCCCTCGATCCCGGGTTCGCCGAAGGAATACGGAACCGGCACACCCGCATCGAAACCACGCAGGTAGGCCAGGGCCTCCTGCGTGGAGCGCAAGCCGGCCTGGACCAGCCCCCAGTCGCGCGCGATGCCGCGCAACACCACCGGCTCCCCGGCCGCCACCAGGTCCTGCACTGGCAGCGCGGTGGGCTGCACGCCCTCCAGTGTCCGCATGGCCCCGCCGTCCGGCATGGTCAGTTCCTGCCCGCCGCGACGGCGGCATCCTGCAATCGCAAGCGTCGCTGCTTTTCGGCGATCAGCCGCCGCATGTTGTGCAGCGACGCCAGCATCAGGAACGCCCCTTCGAGATAGCCGGCGCGGTTGAGCGCGGCCAGCGCGGTGCCATCCAACTGAGACAGGCGCTCACGGTCGATCGCGTGCAGGCCGCTGACGCCGACCCGATGCTGCGCATCGACTTGCACGTCCAGCGTCACCGGCTGGATCAGTCCGTGCGCATCGAGCGCGGCGAACATCTCCGCGCCGAAGGCATGGCCCTCGTGGATGCCGCGCAGCACCGTGGTGATGTGGTCGAGATAGGCGGTGTTACCCCCTTGCGGCAAGAACACCGGCTCGCCCTGCATCGCGGTCACCCGCGGATGCTCCATGTCCACGTGCAAAACCGCCTCCTGGGTGAGCACGCCATCGATCCGCTGCTCCTGGAAGCCGATCAGGAACGGCCCCTTGGCGGCAGCCCCGGGCAGATACGAGGCCGCCCAGCGCCGCTCCTGCAGGAACAGGTTCTCGTGCTGCTCGAACCCCAGCAACACCACCGACTGCCACGCGCCGGTCGCCGGATCCTTGCGCAGGAAGAGCGGATATTCCCGCTGCAGCTCGGCGAACTCGCTCGGATAGGCCGGCACCATGCCCACCGCGTCGCCGAACTCCGGCCCGAAGTCGGTGGCCACGCGCAGGTCGCGGTGCGCGATGTTGTTGAGCATTTCGTAACGCGGCATCGTGTTGCGCACTCCCGGTTGCAGCCTGGCACGGAGCGCCGCCGCGACAGCGACGGCGTCCGTGGCGACACGCGAAGAGAAGCTCCTCGCCTTCTTCAGAACCTGTAGCGAACGCCCAGCATGTAGCGCGGACTCTGGTCGGCCAGCTTCACGATCATCTGCGAGGTACGCGAGCGCCAGCGCACGTCCTCGCCGGTCAGGTTGATCGCTTCCAGGCCGAACGACCAGTTGTCGTTCAACGTGTAGTTCACGCTGAGGTCCCACTGTTCGTAGGGTTCCACATAGTACGGATTGCGGCTGGTGCCCTGGTTGGCCAGGATCAGGTACTGGTCGCGCCAGTTCCAGGCCAGGCGTACCGACCAGCCGTACTTCTCGTACATCAGCACCGCATTGGCGGTGTCGCTCAGGCCGGTGAGCGCGAACTGGTCGATGCCCGGATCGCCGCCGTTGTCGTAGCCCACGTCGCCCTTGACGATGGTGTAGTTGGCGAGGACGCCGAACCCGGTGTCGCCGAAGAAGTACTGCCCGCCGAGTTCCCAGCCGTGCAGCTTGGCCTGGTTCTGGTTGATCGGGCGGTTGACGTTGAACTCGTACAGCGGGTCGTCGGCCTCGCCGTAGAGATCGTAGGCCGCTTCGGTCGCCAGCACCTGCGCGCCGGTGCCGTTGTAGGCGGCCAGGCCGGCCGGATTGTTGCGCAGCAGGGCCAGCGCGGTGAACAGCGAGGTATCGTTGGCCGAGCAGGCCGCTGCGTTGGCCGGGCCGACCTGGGCGAGACAGGCACCGCTGGTGAGGAAGGCCAGTGCCGTCCTCGCGTCCGGGCCGGAGGTCGGATCGCGCAGGCCGTACAGATTCTCCTGCACCACGGTGTTGCCGATGAAGTTGTTGACCGACTTGTTCCAGTAGGTCACCGACAGGTAACTCGCGTCGGCGAAGTACCACTCCAGCGCCAGGTCGAGGTTGTCGGACTCCAGCGGCTTCAGCGCCGGGTTCTGCGCGGTGCCGCTGGCCCGCGAGGACGGGTCGATCAGCACCGAGCCGAACGGCTGCTGCGCCCCGGGGCCGGCATAGAGGTTGCCGATCGGCGCGCGCGCGATGCTCTTGCCGAACGAGACGCGGCCCTTCAGCGTGTCGGTGAGGTCGATGCTGAAATCGAGGTTGGGCAGGATGTAGCTGTAGGTGGTCTTTTCGCTGAAGGGTTGCTGCGCGTTGGACAGCACCACGCGGAAGTCGTTGTTGGACTGCCACTCGATCGCTTCCGGGGTGGCGATGACCGAGGTCGAGACCACGTCGGTGGTTTCGTAGCGCACGCCCAACCGCGTATTGGTACGCCGACCGGCCAACTCGCCATCCAGTTCCACCTGGAAGTACGCCGAGCGGGTCTTCTCCTCCACGAAATTGTCGGCGGCGCGCTGCGGGCTCACGCCCAGGCCGACGCCGTACTGGCCGGCTGCCCATTCCGCGAGCCGGCCGGCATCGCCCCGCCATGCGGGCCAACTGGTGCCGCCGTAGTCGTCGAACAGGCCGATGATGTTGACCGGCTGCATCAGGTTCATCAGCCCGCCGGCGGTATCGCGGTCGACATTGGCCACGCCCCAGTCGCCCAGGGTGGAATACGCCTCGGCGGCCTGGATGCGGTGGGTGGTCGACTTGCTGCTGTCCACGCCGAACTGGAAGCGGCCCTGGTCGAAGCTCCACTCGCCGTCCACGCGCGCCTGCTTGATCTGGCTGATCTGGCTCTGCGAGTTGACGCGCAGCACCTGCGTGCCGATCTCGCCCGGCACGAAGCCCGGGTTGACCACGCCGTTGACGTTGGCCGCGGCAGCGGCGTCGCTCGGATACCACACCTGGGTGCCGATCGGCAGGCCGTTGTTGAAGTTCAACTCCTGCACCCAGGAGCCGCCGCAGTGCGGGCCGGTGGTGCAGTTGTTGGTGCCGGCGATGCTCATGAAGAGAGAACCGCCGCCGGTCAGCGGATCGTTGGGGCGGCTTTCGTTCTTCGAGTCGTGCGCGTCGAAGCTCAGCTTGAGCCGGTCGGTCACGTTCCACACCGCGTTCAGGCCGAGCGAGCCCAGCTTGTACTTCTGCATGCTGCGTTGCTGCTCGAGGCCGAAATCCTTGGTGCCGGCGATTTCGCGGATGTAGGTCGGCACGGCCACCGCGCCGCTGGTGTCGAAGGTCACGTCGGTGTAGTTGCTGTTCTGCAGCCACATGCCCTGCTCGCCACGATTCTCGGTGATCTCGTTGGTCGAGTAGGTGTAGTCCAGGGTCAGGGTCAGGCTGTCGGTGGGCGCGAACTGCAGCACCGCCTGGCCGTTGACGCGCTCGCGTTCGAACTCGGAGAACGCATAGCGCAGGTCGTTCGGGCGCGCGTACAGCGCACCGATCTGCGGCGCGTTGACCACGGTCGGGTTGCCGGGCATCGAGCCGGTCCACGGCTGCACGTTCCAGTAGTTCTCGGTGGCCTGCACCGAGCCGCCCTTGCGCTTCTGGTAGCTCGCGCTGACGCCGACGCCGAAGGTCTTGTCCGGATTGCTGTAGCTGAAGATGCCGGACAGTTCCGGGGTCAGGTCGTTGTCGAACGGCTGGCTGCGGTCCGAAACCGCCTTGGCGCCGGCACTGGCGACGATGCCCTGATGGTCGAACGGACGCGAGGTCAGGATGTTGATGGTGGCGCCGATGCCGCCGCTGGGCACGTTGGCCTGGCTGGTCTTGTAGACCTCGATGCCGTTGATCGCCTCGGCGGCCAACTGGGCGAAGTTGAAGGCGCGGGTGCCGCCGTCGACGCCGCCGATGGCGACCTGCCCGGCGGCGCCGAACGCATCGGCGCCCGGCATCTGCCGCCCGTTGAGCGTCACCATGTTGAACTGCGGGCCGAAGCCGCGCGCGGTGACCTGCGCGCCTTCGCCATCGCGCCGCTCGATGGAGATGCCGGTGATGCGCTGCAGGGACTCGGCCAGGTTGGTGTCCGGGAACTTGCCGATGTCCTCGGCACTGATGGCATCCACCACGCCGGCGGCGTCGCGCTTGATGTCCATCGCCTGGCTGAGGCTGTTGCGCAGGCCGGTGACCTGGACGGTGTCCAGTTGGGTCGGGCTGCTCTGGGCCTGCTGCTGGGCGGGCGGTGCCGGCGCCGGCGTCGACGCGTCCTGTGCGAAGGCGGGATTGATGACCAGCACGCCGCCGACGAACGTGAACATGGCCCTGGATTTGAACTTCGCCAGCGCCCGGCTCATGGACGAGCCCTCAGGACTGGCAGACGACGAAACATAGAAGCGCTCATGACTCTCCCCTCTGACATGCGATCGATGGATGTACCGCCCCTCCCCCAAAGAGGCACGCACGGGCGATGCCCGTCTTCCACGCCGAACATCGCAGCGCGCTGTGCGGTCGCTGCGACTCAAAACTCCGTTTCAGGATTGCCAGACGACGCGCGATAAAGGCTCCCCCCGAGCCCGACTGCCGCTAATTGATAGCGCTATCATCACGTCACGGCGCAGACTACGCACCCCCGATATCGCTTGTCATCATGCGTCGCAACAAAGGAACGCATTCCTTGAAGAGCACCCCCAAAACGCTGCGTCGAAAAGCGAGCACCATCACCATCGACGACGTGGCGGCGCATGCCGGCGTCTCGCCCATGACCGTCTCGCGCGTCACCCATGGCCATGCCGGCGTGCGCGAGAGCACCCGCGAGCGGGTGATGCGCAGCGTGCGCGCCCTGGACTACCGGCCCAACCCGGCCGCCAGCGCCCTCGCCGCGGCGCAGCACCTGTGCATCGCGTTGATCTACACCAATCCCAGCTCCAGCTATCTGCGCGAACTGCTGGTCGGGGCACTGCGCGGGTCCACCCGTGCAGCGGCGCAACTGGTGATCGCGACCTGGGATGGCCTGGGTCCGCGGGCACGCCGCGCTGCCGCGCAGACGCTCTGCAACAGCGTGGCGGGGGTGATCCTGCCGCCGCCGCTATGCGAATCGAAGGCCATCGTCGGTGCTTTCGTCGAGGCCGGGATTCCGGTCGTCGCCATCGCGTCCAGCCGGTTCAGCGACAAGGTCTCCTGCGTGCGCATCGATGACCGCCGCGCCAGCCACGACATGGTCTCGCATCTGATCGCGCACGGGCACACCCGCATCGGCTACATCACCGGCGACCCGAACCAGACCGCCAGCGCGCACCGCTGGCAGGGCTACCGCGATGCCCTGGCGGAGGCGGGCATCGGCTACGACGCCGCACTGGTGCAGGCCGGCGACTTCACCTATCGCGCCGGATTGGAGGCGGCCGAGCGGCTCTTGGCGCTGCAGCCGCGCCCCAGCGCGATTTTCGCAAGCAACGACGACATGGCTTCGGCGGTGGTGTCGGTGGCGCATCGCCGGCGCCTGAAGGTGCCGGAGGATCTGTCGGTGGTGGGGTTCGACGACACGTCGGCATCGACGATGGTGTGGCCGGAGCTGACCACCATCCATCAGCCGGTGGCGGACATGACCGATGCCGCCATCGACCTCCTGTTACGCGAGATCCGGCAGGCCGCCGGGGCGGAGCGCGTCAGCGTCAATCACGTGGTGCCGCACCGCTTGATCACACGCGATTCGGTGTCGCGGCCGCTATTGGATCGCTAGCGTCATTGGATGCGGGCTGGAGGACGGCGCAGGGCCGCTGCGTCTCACGCATTGCGCACAAGCGCACCGCCGTGGAGTGCATTTGCTGTTGCTTCGGCTGTTGCTGTTGCTTTTGACTTACCGGGTCCCCTTCCGAAGCGGCGGCCAGCCCGGGGAAAAACCCCGAAGGGGCGGCGCACATGGACGTGCGCCGTTCGCGGCAGGGGCAGGATGCCCCTTCCGCGAATCCCCGGGCTGGACGCGGACCCGGAGCGCGTCAGCGCGGAGGGCGCGAGGCAGGGTGTGCTTGACCAGCCTTCGGCTGTGGTAAAGCGCTTCTTTTGGTTACTTTTCTTTGCACAAGCAAAGAAAAGTAACTCGCCGCAAGGCGAAAGCTTTGCTCTTGCACTTGCTGCTCAGCGGCGACCGCTAGATTGTAGGAGCGGCTTCAGCCGCGACCGACGTACTCGGTGATGCTGTCGCGGCTAAAGCCGCTCCTACAGATTTTCTCGTCCGACAGACCAACTTCAATCAATAGCAGTAGCAACAGCAAAAGCTTTAAAGGCTTTCGCCCTTTCGGGCGAGTTACTTTTCTTTGCTCGCGCAAAGAAAAGGTAACCAAAAGAAAGCGCGCCCTGCCTACGCGCCCTCCGCGCTGCGCGCTCCGGGTCCGCGAACCAGACGGGATCCGCGGAAGGGGCATCCTGCCCCTGCCGCGGACGGCGCACATCCCTGTGCGCCGCCCTTCGGGTGTTTCCCGCCTGGTTCGCCGCTTCGGAAGGGAACCCGGTAAGTCAAAAGCCAAAACAACAGCAACAGCCGGAGCAACGGCAACGGCAACGGCAACGGCATGGATCGTCTTGCCCGGTTTCGGAACCAGGGCATCACACGACAAGACTGCTCGCACCGACCATGTGTCGTCAGCACGCACATCACTGTCAACAACTTCATCGGTTGAGCAGTCGGCCGAGATGGCGGCACCAGCGCACGCCATCCGCCTAGCAACTGCGCTACCTTGCACCCAAGGCGCGCCCTCGCGCCCATGCCGCCACCGGAGATGCCCATGCCCCTGCTCCATCGGTCCCCTGCCGCGTCAGTGCACAACGGTCACCACCGCGCCTGGCGCATCGGCCTGGCCCTGCTGTGCACCCTGATCGCCGCGCCGAGCATGGCCGCCGACAGCGCCGCCTTGCCCGCCTTGCAGCGCGCGCAGCAGCTGATCCTGGTGCTGGCGCCGGACTGGGACAGCCCGCAGGGGCAGCTGCAGGCGTTCGAGCGCGACGCGCAGGGGTGGCGTGCGCATGGCAAGGCCTTCGACGTGAGCCTCGGCCGCCACGGCAGCGCCTGGGGCCTGGGCCTGCATCCGGCACAAGACGACGGCCCGCAGAAACGCGAAGGCGACGGCCGCAGCCCAGCGGGGGTGTTCACCATCGGCGAGGCCTTCGGCTATGCGCCGCGCATCGACAGCGCCATGCCCTACCAGGCGATGCAGGAGAGCAACTACTGCATCGACGTGCCCACCTCGCCGCTGTACAACCGCATCGTCGATGCCAAGGAGGTCGGCAGCGCCGCGGTGGCCGGGTCCACCGAGCCGATGCGCCTGGACCTGCGCCACGACGGCGACACGCGCTACCGCGAGGGCTTCGTCATCCACCACAACGCGCAGGGCACGCCGGGGGCCGGCAGCTGCATCTTCGCCCACCTGTGGCGTGCGCCGGGCGCGCCCACCGCCGGCTGCACCGCGATGCAGCCGGCCGACATGCAAGGGCTGCTGGCGTGGCTGCGGCCGTCGGCCGCGCCGCTGTTCGTGCTGCTGCCGCGCGATGCGTACCGGCGCCTGCAGGCCGACTGGGCGCTGCCGGCCGTGGGGCCGGCACCGTGAGCCAGGCGCCGCAACCCGGGCTGGTCCGTGCGGTCAGCCGCTGGCAGATCGTCGGGCTGTCGATCAACGACGTGATCGGCAGCGGCATCTACCTGCTGCCGGCGGCCACCGCCGCCCTGCTCGGGCCGCTGAGCCTGTGGGCGGTGCTGCTGGCCGGCGTGGCGGTGGCCCTGCTGGTGCTGTGCTACGCGCAGGCGGCCAGCTACTTCGACGAGCCCGGCGGCAGCTATCTATATGCGCGCGAGGCGTTCGGCCGCTTCGCCGGTTTCGAGATCGGCTGGATGATCTGGCTGACCCGGATCAGTTCGGCGGCGGCGCTGAGCAACGGCCTGGCCGATGCGGTGGTGCGCTTCTGGCCGGCCGCGGCCGGTGGCGGCGCACGCCTGGGCATCGTGGTCGGCTCGCTCGGCCTGCTCACCGCGATCAACGTGATCGGCGTGAAGTCGGCCGCGCGCACCGGCGTGGCGCTGGTGATCGGCAAGCTGGTGCCGCTGCTGCTGTTCGTGGCCATCGGCGTGTTCTACGTGGACTGGTCGTGGGCGTTCTCCGGCAAGACCCCGGACCCGCGCGATGTCGGCAACCTCGGCGAAGCGGCCTTGCTGCTGCTGTTCGCCTACGCCGGTTTCGAGAACATCCCGGCCGCCGCCGGCGAGTACCGCAATCCGCGCCGCGACGTGCCGTTCGCGCTGATCACCATGATCGTCACCGTCACCCTGATCTATGCCGCGGTGCAGGTGGTGGCGCAGGGCACGCTGCCCAACGTGGCGCAATCGGCGACGCCGCTGGCCGACGCCGCCAGCGGCTTCGGCGGCGAGGCGCTGGCGCTGATCCTCACTGTCGGCGCCACCATCTCCATCCTCGGCACCACCAGCAACACGGTGATGCTGGGGCCGCGCTTCCTGTTCGCACTGGCCAAGGACGGCTATGGCCCGGCGTTCCTGGCGCGGGTGCATCCGCGCTTCCGCACGCCGGCCGCGGCGATCCTGCTGCAGGGCGTGCTGTCGCTGGCGCTGGCCCTGTCCGGCTCGTTCGTGCAGCTGGCCCTGCTGTCGATGGTCACCCGCCTGTTCGCCTACATCGGCACCGCCGCGGCGGTGCTGGTGCTGGCACGGCGCTACCGCGACCGGCCCGGTGCGCTGCGGCTGCCGGGGGGGCCACTGATTCCGCTGGCGGCACTGCTGCTGGCGCTGGCACTGCTGCTCAGTGCCAGTTGGCAGAACCTGGCCGCCGCAGGCGTAGCGCTGCTGGTGGGCGCGCTGTTCTATCGCTTCCCGCGCAAGGACGCGGCCTGAACACCTTCACGCCGCCTTGCGCGCAGGTCACGCGCGGATAACTCCAGCGCCCGGAGGCTGGACGCCCGCCAGCAAGGGCCGCCCGCCATGAAACGCCGCCGCGTCTACAGTGCCCCGGATCTGCCCACCGCCACCCGTGCGCTGCAGGCCGCGCGCAGCGCCGGTGTCGACAACGACGACCTGTCGCTGGTCGCACGCGGCGACATCGAACTGGAAGCCATCCCCGACGACCGCAAGGAAGGCAAGACCGACACCGTGCCGGCCGCCGCGCGCGGCGCCCTGGGTGGCGGCGCGGCGGGCCTGCTGGCCGGGCTGGCGGCGATCGCGGTGCCGCCACTGGGCATCACCCTGGCCGGCGCCGGCGTGATGGCCATTGCCGGCGCGCTGGTCGGCAGCTGGTCCTCGGCCCTGGTCGGGTCGACCGTGCCGGACCCGGTGCGGCGCAACTTCGAAGAGGAAATCGAGGCCGGCCGCATCCTGGTGGTGATCGAAGGCGAGCCGGAACAACTGGACGCCGCCGACGCCCCGCTGCGCGCGGCCGGCACCACGGCCTTGCCGTACGAAGCGGCGGCGGCCGCGCACTGACGCGGCGCCACGGAGCGAACACCACATCGGCTTGCGCGCGATCTCGCGCGCGAGGTGCTGCGCTCGATGGTCTGCGCAGCATGAAGACGACCACGATGGCGTCGCAACCGGCGCGCGTCGGCGATCAGGTGGTCGTCAACGCCCGCATGCGCACGAGCAGCCCGGCGGCGTACACCAGCCCATAGGCGATCAACGCCGCAGCGATGCTCATGGTCAGCGGACTGGCGTTCTGCAGGGTCTGCGCGCTGCCGCCGGAGAAGGCACCGCTGGCCCAGCGCCAGGCCAGGCGCCCCAGCAACAGCACGCTCAGTGCGGCGCCGATCCAGGGATTGGGCGTGTACCAGCGCGCGCCGTCCTGTACCTTGATCCGGGTGTGGTGCAGGGCGAAGGCGCCCAGCGCGGCACCGCCCACCGCGCCCAGCGCCATGCCGAGGCGCACGGCGGGCAACTGCACGGCCAGCCAGGTCAGCAGGACCGCGACCAGCAGCAGGAACCCGAGCCGCACGGCGGTGCGCCGCGGTTGCCAGGGCTGGCGGCCGAAGTAGCGGCGGATCCGCCGGTAATACAGCCAGCCGACGCCGGCCGTGGCCAGGTACGGGGTCAGCAAGGCGATGCCGTTGGCGGCCATGGGGTCTGCCGGAAAGCGAGGATGTAGCGGCGGATCGTAAGCCACCGTGCACGCGGGCGCAGCCTGCCAGAAGGCATGAATGTTTCATACCGCGATCACGCCGCGCAGGGACAGGGTTAACGAGCGCCTGACTAGCGTGGAGCGTATTCACAGCAACGGAGACCGACGATGAGCGTTCCGTATCAGATTCCCGGCCGCGCCCCCAACGACGGGGACCGCAGCAGCGTCTCGCAGTACTGGCGCGATCGCTTCGCGGACGAGCCCTACTACAGCGAAGGCGAGCGCTTTGAAGACTACGAGCCCGCCTACCACGCCGGCCACGAGGCGCGCATCCGCGACTTCAACCGCGCCTACGAGCAGGTGGAAGCGGAACTGCACCGCGACTGGGACAACAACAAGGGCTCGCAGACCCTGAGCTGGAGCAAGGCCCGCCACGCGGTGCGACGCGCCTGGGAGCGGGCCGGCAACGGCGACTGAGGCGGACGCGCCACCTCGCCCGTTCGTAGGAGCGGCTTCAGCCGCGACGCGCTTGTTCGGTAAAGCCCGTCGCGGCTGAAGCCGCTCCTACGAGGGCAGCACGGCGTTGTTCCTAACAGCACGACGCGCCCGACGAAACCGACGCATCGCCAAGCGTACGCCCATGCCGCGCACCCGGCAGCGGCACAACCGCCACTGCCGGGTGCGTGCTTCAACTCTCCAGCGGCTGCAGCTTCAGCAAGCGCCCGCCGGCGCCGTCTTCCAGCAGCCACAGCGCGCCGTCCGGCCCCTGCTCCACTTCGCGGATGCGCTTGCCCATGTCGTAGCGCGCCGCTTCGCGCGCGGTTTCGCCATTGAACTCGATCCGCACCAGCGACTGCGAGGACAGGCCGCCGATGAAGCCGTTGCCGCGCCACTGCGGGAAGCGGCTGCCGTTGTAGATGACGAAGCCGGCCGGCGAGATCACCGGCGTCCAGCTCACCTTGGGCGCGGCGAACTCCGGCCGCGTGCTGTGGTCGGGGATCGGGCGGCCGTCGTAATGGTCGCCATTGGACACGATCGGGTAGCCGTAGTTGGCGCCGCGCTGGATCAGGTTGAGTTCGTCGCCGCCGGCCGGGCCCATTTCGTGCTCCCACAGCCGGCCGTTGGCGTCGAAGGCCAGGCCGAGCACATTGCGGTGGCCGAGCGACCAGACCTGCGCGGCGACGCCGCCGCGGTTGGCGAACGGGTTGTCGGCCGGCACGCTGCCGTCGTCGTTGAGGCGCACGATCTTGCCCAGGTTGCCGCTCATGTCCTGCGCCGGGTCGAACTTCTGCCGCTCGCTGGAACTGATCCACAGCTTGCCGTCCGGGCCGAACGCCAGGCGGTGGCCGAAGTGGCCGTTGCCGGACACCTTCGGTTGCTGCCGCCAGATCACCTGCTGCTGCGACAGAGCGCCGCCGCCGTTGCTGTCCAGCGTCAGCTTGGCGCGCATCACCGCGCCACCGCGGGTATCGCCGCTGCCGGGTTCGGCGTAGCTCAGGTAGACCCAGCCGTTCTTGGCGAAGCCCGGATGCGGCAGCACATCGCCCAGGCCGCCCTGGCCGCCGTACGCCACGGTGGGTACGCCGCTGACCGTGCCGGTGTGGCCGCTGACCGGATCGATGCGTTTGAGCGTGCCGCCCTTCTCGCTGACCAGGGCGGTGCCGTCGGGCAGGAAGCTCATCGCCCAGGGTTCGTTGAAGGTGGCGACCGGCGTCGCCGAGAACGGCCAGTCGCCGCGCCGCTCGGCCGCCTTGTCGGCGGGCGCGGCGTGTGCCGCGGACATCGCCAGGCCCATGGCCAGCGCGCAAGCCAAACCCAGGGGAGTACGCATGACGTGCACCTATCGGTTGGGGTCGAATCCCGAACCTAGCAGAGCGCGCGTGCACGGCAAGCATGCCGCGGCCAGGGCGTGGCCGCGGTCACGTCACGGCGACGGGTCCGGTAGACACGTCGCCTATTCAAGAACGTCGCTGCGGCGGCGGCAGGCGCTGCCGCTACGCCGCGACGCCGCAATCAGCCCTGCGGCAGCAGTTCGAAGGCCACGGGCTCGCCGCTGGCCGAGGACGCGCACACCCACAGGTCGAACATGCCCGGCTCGGCCGTGCACTGTCCGTCGCGGCCGGTGAAGGCCAGCGCGTGGCGGTCGAGGGTGAAGCTGACCTCCATGCCCTCGCCCGCCGCCAGCCGCACCTTGCGGAACGCCTTCAGCTCGCGCACCGGGCGCACCCGGCTGGCGACGCGGTCGTGGATGTACAGCTGCACCACTTCCTCGCCCTCGCGCTCGCCGACGTTGTCGATGCGCGTGGTCACGGTCAGGGTGTCGTCCCAACCGACCTGGGTGCGGTCGAGCTGCGGCACGCCGTAGGCGAACTGGGTGTAGCCGAGACCGTGGCCGAACGGATACAGCGGCGCGTTCGGCACCTCGCGCCAGCGCGACTTGAACTCGCTCATCGTCGGCAATTCCGGCCGGCCGGTGCGCGGGTGGTTGTAGAAGTACGGCTGCTGCCCGGCGTCGAGCGGGAAGCTCACCGGCAGGCGCGCGGACGGGTTGTAGTCGCCGAACAGCACGTCGGCCACCGCCGGGCCGGTCTGCGTGCCCAGGTACCAGGTCACCGCGATCGCCGCGGCGTCGCGCACCGCACCCTGCAGGGCCAGCGCGCGGCCGTTGCGCAGCAGCACCACCAGCGGCGTGCCGGTGGCGGCCACCGCCTCGGCCAGCGCCTGCTGCGCCGGCGGCAGCACGATCTGGGTGCGCGACTGCGCCTCGCCGCTGTAGCGCTGCGGCTCGCCCAGCGCCAGCACCACCACGTCGGCGGCGCGCGCGGCGGCCACCGCCGCCTCGATGCCGCCGTCCAGCGGCGCTTCCAGCGCGCAGCCGGGCACCACGGTCAGCGCCTGCGCGTCGTCCAGCGCGGAGCGCACGCCGGCCTCCAGGGTCACGTAGCGACTCTTGTCGCCGAACAGGGTCCAGCAGCCCTCGATGTTGTCGCGGTCCTGCACGAACGGGCCGATCAGCGCGATCTTCTGCCCCTGCTTGCGCAGCGGCAGCACCGGGCCGTCGTTCTTCAGCAGCACGATCGAGCGCCGCGCCGCGTCGCGCGCCAGCGCATCGTGCGCGGCGATGTGCGACTGGTCGGCCTCGCGCGCCGCGTCCAGCGAGCGGTACGGATCGTCCAGCAGGCCGATCGCTTCCTTCAGTTCCAGCACGCGGCGCACCGACGCATCCAGCAGCGCCATCGGCACCTCGCCGTCCTCCACCAGCGACGGCAGGTGCGCGGCGTAGAAGCCGCTCTGCATGCTCATGTCCATGCCGGCCAGGAACGCCTTCTTGGTCGCGTCGCGCTCGTCGGCGGCATAGCCGTGCGCGATCAGCTCCATGTCGGCGGTGTAGTCGGAGATCACCACGCCGGGGAACTTCCATTCGCCGCGCAGGATCTCTGTCAGCAGTTCGTGGTTGGCGCTGGCCGGCACGCCATTGATGTCGTTGAAGGAGGTCATCACGCTCAGCGCGCCGGCGCCGAGGGCGGCCTGGAACGGCGGCAGGTGCACGTCGCGCAGGGTCTGCGGGGCGATATCGACGCTGGCGTACTCCATGCCGGCGGCGACCGCGCCGTAGGCGGCGAAGTGCTTGGGCGTGGCCAGCAGTGCGTCGTCGGCACGCAGGTCCGGCCCCTGGAAGCCGCGCACGCGTGCGGCGGCGAAGGCGCAGCCCAGCACCACGTCCTCGCCGGCACCCTCGGCGCCGCGGCCCCAGCGCTGGTCGCGGGCGATGTCCACCGCCGGCGCGTAGGTCCAGTGGATGCCGGCGGCGGTGGCCTCGACCGCGGTGGCGCGCGCGGTGCGCTCGGCCAGCTCCGGCTCGAAGCTGGCGGCCTCGCCCAGCGGGATCGGGAACACCGTGCGCATGCCATGGATCACGTCCGCGGCCAGGATCACCGGGATGCCCAGCCGGCTCTCCTCCAGCGCCACCTGCTGGATGCGCCGCCCCAGCTCCGCGCCGACGCCGTTGAACAGCGAGCCGACCCGGCCGGCGCGCACCTGCTGCAGCACCTCGTCGGCATTGCGGACGTTGGCTTCCGGATTCACGTCGGGGGCGAACGGGCGCACCATGTCGGCGAAGACGCCGAGCTGGCCGACCTTCTCCTCGACGGTCATGCGGGCGATGAGCGATTCGATACGATCCGAAGCCATGGGGTCCTTTGAGAAAACGTTTACATAGCCGCCAATTCTAGCTCTCCGGCCAGACGATGGGGCAAGTTCCGGCGCCGGAATCGCCTATTCAGAAAACTGTCTACCAACCGGGTGCGCCCCGGCCGCCGCGCACCATACGCCTGCGGACGGATGCCGCATAGGGGGAACGACAGGACGCCCTGGCCACTATGCCGCGCCTCACACGGGCCGCGCCGCGACCGCCGGACTCGGGGCCCGGGGCGCCCTGCGCGGCTCAGGAACTGAAGTAGGCCTCGGCGATGGCGTTGTGCAGGTGGCCGAGGTGGGTCTGGATCTCGTCCATGAACCCGGCCGGGTTGTGCGCGGCCAGGTAGGCCGGGTCGGCATTGCGCACCAGCCCGCTGATGCGCATCAGTGCGCGCTCCACCGGCGGCCGCGGCGGCATGGTCGGCAGGATGTGCTGGGCGCGCACCAGGCAGAACTGCACGCTGCGCGGGAAGTCGTTGTTCTGCAGCAGGAAACGCAGCGCCTGCTCGCCGGTGACGCGCTGCCGCACGTGGCGGCGGTACATCTGGTAGGCGGCCTGGGCACGCAGCACGCTCATCCACTGCATGGCCTGGTAGGCCTCGCGGTCGTCGGCCTGGCGCGGGGTGATCAGGCCCGAGGCGCCGGCGTCGATGATGCGCGTGGTCATGTCGGCCTGCTCGATCGCCGTGCCCAGGCGCAGGAACTGGAAGCCGATGTCGCGGCTGACGTTGGCGGTCAACAGCCCGGACACCTTCAGGCAGGCATCGGTGACGTGGCCCAGGAACTCCATGCGGTAGCGGCGGCCGACGCTGCGCTCGCCGTTGGCGTCGATGTGCAGATGCAGGTCGTTGACCGCTTCCCAGATCTCCTGCGGCAGCGTGTCGCGGATGCTGCGCAGCAGTTCGCGGGCGTAGCGCACCGAGCTGCGCAGCGAGGACGGGTTGCGCTCGTCCAGCAGCAGGAAGCGCACCACGTCGGCATCGCCGACGTCGTCGCCGGCATTGGGGAACCACAGCGCGAAGATCTCGCCGGCGCCTACCGTGTCGATCATCGGCCGCCAGGCGAAACGCACCGAGCGCGGCAGGTCCAGTTGCAGCAGGCTGCCCACTCCCACCAGCCGCGCGGTGGTCTCGGCGCGGCGCACGTAGCGGCTGAACCAGTAGAGGTTGTCGGCGACGCGCGAGAGCATCAGTCCAGCTCCTCGTCCAGGTCCACCACCCAGGTGTCCTTGGCGCCGCCGCCCTGCGAGGAATTGACCACCAGCGAGCCCTCCTCCATCGCCACCCGGGTCAGCCCGCCGGTGGTCACGTAGACGTCCTCGCGGGAGAGGATGAACGGGCGCAGGTCCAGGTGCCGCGGCGCCGGCCCGGCCTCGGTCACGATCGGCGCGGTGGACAGGCCCAGGGTCGGCTGCGCCATGTAGTTGCGCGGGTCGGCCAGGATCAGCTTGCGGAACTGCTCGCGCTGGCGCGTGGTCGAGCGCGGGCCGATCAGCATGCCGTAGCCGCCGGACTCGTTGGCCGGCTTCACCACCAGCTCGTCCAGGTGCTCGAGCACGTACTGGCGGTCCTTGTCGTCGTGGCACAGGTAGCTGGGCACGTTGGGCAGGATCGGCTCCTCGTCCAGGTAGTAGCGGATCATCTTCGGCACGTAGGCGAACACCACCTTGTCGTCGGCCACGCCGGCGCCCGGCGCATTGGCCAGCGCCACCTTGCCGGCGCGCCAGCTGCGGATCAGCCCAGCCACGCCCAGCACCGAATCGGCGCGGAACGCCTCCGGATCCAGGAACAGGTCGTCGACCCGGCGGTAGATCACGTCGACCCGGCGCGGCCCGTACACGGTGCGCATGTAGGTGCAGTCGTCGTCGGCCACGAACAGGTCGTCGCCCTCGACCAGTTCGATGCCCATCGCCTGCGCCAGGTAGGCGTGTTCGAAGTAGGCGCTGTTGAAGATGCCCGGGGTCAGCAACGCGATCACCGGCTGGTCGCCGGGGCGCGGCGACAGCGCCGCCAGGGTGTCGTAGAGCTGCGCCGGGTAATCGTCCACCGGCAGGATCGCGCTGGTCTCGAACAGCTCCGGAAACACCCGCTTGGCGACCATGCGGTTCTCGAGCATGTACGACACGCCGCTGGGGATGCGCAGGTTGTCCTCCAGCGCGTACAGGGTGCCGTCGGCGTCGCGCACCAGGTCCGAGCCGCACACGTGCGCCCACACGCCCAGTGCCGGGGCGATGCCCACGCACTGCGGGCGGAAGTTGACCGAGTGCTCCAGCAGCATCGCCGGGAACACCTTGTCCTTGACGATGCGCTGGGCGCCGTAGATGTCACCGATGAACAGGTTGAGCGCGCGCATGCGCTGCTTCAGCCCAGCCTCGGTGCGCTGCCACTCGTGCAGCGGGATCACCCGCGGGATCAGGTCGAACGGCAGGGTGCGGTCGACGTTGCGACCGTCGGAGTAGACGGTGAAGGTGATGCCCATGACCCGCGCGGCGACATCGGCGGCGAGCTGGCGTTCGGACAATTCGCGTCCACTGAGGCTGGACAGGTACTCGATGACCCGGCGCGCGGCCGGACGTGGCTGCCCATCGGACTGGATCAGCTCGTCGAAGGTGGCCGTGCGGTACTTGCTCCAGTCCATCGCGCCCCTTGTTGCTGTGGGCCGGCGGCGAACGGCGCCGGCATGTTGTCCCGCAACATGCCCGCAGTCGTGACGGCCGTCAAGCCGCCGGCGGCGGGACGGTGTCCGGGGCGCGGCGGATGCGCGCGCTGTCCATGAACATCGCGTCGCTGGAGGCCTGGAACACGCGCAGGTCGAAGTTGGGCAGGATCGCCAGCAGGTGGTCGAACAGGTCCGCCTGGATCTGCTCGTACATCGCCCAGCGCGTGTCGTTGGCGAAGCAGTACACCTCCAGCGGCAGGCCGTTGGCGCCCGGCTCCAGTTGCCGCACCAGCAGGGTCATGTCCTGGCGCACGTGCGGGCTGGCGCGCAGGTAGTGCTCGACGTAGGCGCGGAAGGTGCCGAGGTTGGTGATCCGGCGGCCGTTGATCGGCGCCACCCCGCGCTCGGCCAGCGCGCCGTTCCAGGCGTCGAGCTCGGTGCGCTTGCGGTCGATGTACTCGCGCAGCACGGTCAACTGCCGCATCTGCTCGATCTCGGCGGCGTCGAGGAAGCGCACGCTGTGCTGGTCCAGGTACAGCGCGCGCTTGATCCGGCGCCCGCCGGCCTCGCTCATCCCGCGCCAGTTCTTGAACGAGTCGCTGATCAGTTTCTTGGTCGGGATGGTGGTGATGGTCTTGTCCCAGTTCTGGACCTTGACCGTATGCAGCGCGATGTCGATCACGTCGCCGTCGGCGTTCTGCTGCGGCATCTCGATCCAGTCGCCGACGCGGACCATGTCGTTGGAACTGATGGTGACGCTGGCCACCAGCGACAGCAGGGTGTCCTGGAACACCAGGATCAGCACCGCCATCATCGCGCCCACGCCCGACAGCAGGATCACCGGCGACTTGTCCACCAGCACCGACACCATCAGCACCGCCGCGACCACGCCCAGCACGATCTTGAGCAACTGCATGTAGCCCTTGATCGGCTTGTTGTGCGCGTCCGGGCGCCGCTCGTACACGTGGTTGAGCAGGTCCAGCACGCGCGACAAGGCCAGTGCCACGGTCAGCACGATGAAGGCGGCGCAGACGTTGCGCACCACGCTGACCATCGCCGCCGGCAGATGCGGCACCGCGCCGATGCCCAGCGACAGCACCAGCGCCGGGATCACGTTGGCCAGGCGCGGGATCACGCTCAGCTTCACTTCCTTGTCGCTGAGCACGGTGGCACGCAGTGCCCGCCGCAGCCCGCGCAGCAGGATCCGCTTGGTCACCCAGTTGGCCAGCCACGCCACCAGCAGCAGCGCCACGATCACCATCGCGTCGTAGGCCCAGGGATACGGCGCCAGGGTGTGCTGCAGGTCGGCGAAAAACGCCGCGCCGGGCAGCGCCGACGAGGCGCTGGCGAACGGCAGCAACGCCTGCACACTCATGCGCGGCTGCGCTCGATGATGACCCCCACCGCCTGCGCCCCGCGCACCGCGCCCGGCTTGCTCAGCTTCAGCCGCAACCAGCGCACGTCGAATTCTTGCAGCACCGCTTCCGCGCAGCGCTCGGCCAGCGTCTCCACCAGCCCGTAGCCGGACTGCTCGACCAGTTCCACCAGGCGCTTGCTCACCGCCTTGTAGTTGAGCGTATCGGCGATGTCGTCGCTGGCCGCGGGCTTGCGGTTGTCGAAGCCCATTTCCAGATCGAAGCGCAGCGTCTGCCGGATCCGCCGCTCCCAATCGTAGATGCCGATCAGCGCGTCGATTTCCAGACCTTCGATGAAGACTTTATCCATTGGGAGCAGGGATTGGGGAATGGGGATTCGGGAATGGTAAGAGCAAAGGCAAAAGCGGGACGTGAGCCGCTTTTACGATTCCCGATTCTCCATTCCCGACTCCCGCGCTGCCGCCAGCGGCGGCAACGTCGCCATGTCCCAGCGCGGCGTCACCTGCACCGCGGCTGCGGCATCGTGCAATCCGGCCTGCAGGCGCAGGGCGCCGGCGAAGGCGATCATCGCGCCGTTGTCGGTGCACAGCGCCGGGCGCGGAAAGCAGGCACGACCGCCGCGCGCCTGCGCCGTCGCCTGCAGCTTGGCGCGCAGGCGCAGATTGGCGCCGACGCCGCCGGCGACCACGATGGTGTCGCTGCCGGCCGCCTCCAGCGCGCGCTCGCACTTGATCGCCAGCGTGTCCACCACCGCATCCTCGAAGCCGCGGGCGATGTCGGCGCGCACCGTCTCGGACTGGTCGCTGTCGCGCCAGGCCAGCAGCACCTGGGTCTTGAGCCCGGAAAAGCTGAAGTCCAGGCCGGGCCGGTCGGTCATCGGCCGGGCGAAGCGGAACCGCCCCGAGGTGCCCTGCGTGGCCAGTGCCGCCAGTTGCGGGCCGCCCGGATATGGCAGCCCCATCAGCTTGGCGGTCTTGTCGAAGGCCTCGCCGGCGGCGTCGTCCAGGGTCTCGCCGAGCAGGCGGTAACGGCCGATGGCCTCCACCGCGATCAGCTGGGTGTGGCCGCCGGACACCAGCAGCGCCACGAACGGCGGCGCCGGCGCCCCGTGCACCGGGTCCGGATCCTCCATCAGCGGCGCCAGCAGGTGGCCTTCCATGTGGTGCACGCCGATCGCCGGCACCTCCAGCGCCCAGGCCAGGGCCCGGGCCACGCCGGCACCGACCAGCAGCGCGCCGACCAGGCCCGGCCCGGCGGTGTAGGCCACCCCGTCCAGGTCGCGCACCCGCAGGCCGGCCTCGGCCAGGGTCTGGCGGATCAGCGGCAGCAACTTGCGCACGTGGTCGCGGCTGGCCAGCTCCGGCACCACCCCGCCGTACTCGGCGTGCAGGGCGATCTGGCTGTACAGCGCGTGCGCGCGCAGCGCGGCCGCGCCGGAGCGCGTGGTGTCGTAGACGGCGACGCCGGTTTCGTCGCAACTGGATTCGATGCCGAGAACGTTCATGGATGCATTGTGGGGCCGAATCGGCGGCAGGCCAAACGCGGCGCTTGCAGCGGCGAAATCTGTCGCTATAATGTGCGGCTCGCCGGGCCTGACCCGGTCACCATTGTGTCCCGGAGATTCCATGCCCAGCGTTAAAGTCCGCGAGAACGAGCCCTTCGAGTTTGCGCTCCGTCGCTTCAAGCGCACCTGCGAAAAGGCCGGCGTGCTGGCCGAAACCCGCAAGCGCGAGTTCTACGAAAAGCCGACCCAGGAACGCAAGCGCAAGGCCGCTGCCGCGGTGAAGCGCCAGCTGCGTCGCACCTCGCGCGACGTCACCAAGCGCCAGCGTCTGTACTGAGGATCGCGGCCTGCGGTAGCGGGATGTGCCGGTTTCGGCACCCGCTACGGTAAGCCCACGAAGCCGGCACGCGCAAGCGTCGCCGGCTTTTTGTGCATCTCCTGCTTGGACCAGGCGATCCGCCCTCGCGGAGTATCGGCCCCGTCCCCTGATCCCTCGGCACCCGCGTGCCGCCTCGGCCGCACGGCCTGCGCCAGCGCGCTTGCCTAGAATGCCCTTCCCCCTTTTCTCTTCCCTGTGGAGCCCCTCATGACCCTCAAGCAGCAGCTCACCGACGACATGAAGGCCGCGATGAAGTCCGGCGACAAGCACAGCCTGGGCGTGATCCGGCTGATCAACGCCGCGATCAAGCAGAAGGAAGTGGACGAGCGCGTGGAGATGGACGACGCCGCGGTGATCGCGGTGATGGACAAGATGGTCAAGCAGCGCAAGGACTCGGTGAGCCAGTACGAGGCCGCCGGCCGCGACGATCTGGCCCAGGTGGAGCGCGAGGAGATCGTGGTGATCGAGCGCTACCTGCCGAGCAAGATGGGCGAGGCCGAGATCGTCGCCGCGATCCAGGCGGCGATGGCGCAGACCGGCGCCGCCAGCCCGGCCGACATGGGCAAGCTGATGGGCGTGCTCAAGCCGATGCTGGCCGGCAAGGCCGACATGGGCCAGGTCTCGGTGCTGGTCAAGCAGCAACTGGCCGGCTGACGCTCCCGAGGGGCGCGCGGGCGGCGGGCTTCACCCGCCTTTCGATGCCGGGCTGCTACAACGCCCGGCAAGCCCGCGCCCTCCTTCAGCGCGCAGTGCGGGACCGGCGTTGCGACGCCGCGCGCCGAAGGTCCCGCGCCCATGTCCCTGCCCCTGTCGTCCGATCGCCTGCACAAACATCTCGCCCGCCTGCAGCAGAGCCTGCCGGCCGCGCTGGTGCGGCGCTTCGTCGAGATCGACGTGATGACCCAGTCGGCCTCGCTGTCGTTCTACGCCCTGCTGTCGCTGGCGCCGCTGCTGGTGCTGCTGCTGTGGCTCACCGCCTCGCTGTACCCGCAGGCCCAGGAGGCGCTGATCGCGCAGATCGGGCAGCTGGCCGGACACGGCGCGCGCGAGGTCGCGCAGACGGTGATCGACAATGCCAAGAACCAGCCCAACATCGGCTCGCTGGCCGGGCTGTGGAGCACCCTGCTGCTGTTCGTCGGCGCGACCGCGGTGTTCGCGCAGCTGCAGAACGCGCTGAACCTGATCTTCCGCACCGACAAGCAGCGCCTGGACGGCATCATGGCCTGGCTGAAGAAGCGCGTGTTCTCCTTCGGCGTGGTGCTGGGGCTGGGCTTCCTGCTGCTGATCTCGATGATTCTGACCACCGTGCTGCAGGTGGTGTTCGCGCGGATGCCGTCGCTGCTGCCCGCGGTCGGCTACGTCTCGACCCTGGCGATCTACGTGCTGGCCTTCGCCGTGCTCTACCACTACCTGCCCGACCGCCGGGTGCAATGGCGCCAGGCCATCATCGGCGGCGCCATCACCGCCTGCCTGTTCGTGGCCGGGCGCTATGCGATCGGCCTGTACATCGCCACCGCCGCGCCGGGCAGCGCCTACGGCTCGATGGGCGCGCTGGTGATCCTGCTGGTGTGGATCTACTACGCCACCGTGGTGTTCTTCGTCGGCGCGCTGATCACCGCGGTGATCGACGAGCGCCTGCGCTCGCACAGCAAGCTCGTCGCCGCCGGGATCGACCCGCGCAACGCCGCGCAGGCACCGCCGACGTCCTGACCGCACGGCGCTGAACCTCACAGGCAGCGCGCCCAGCGTGACGGCGCACGCGCGTGGCATCCTATGCGGATGGCCCGCATCCCCGACGCATTCATCGACGACCTGCTCGCCCGCACCGACATCGTCGAGGTGGTCGGCACGCGCGTGCCGCTGAAGCGCCAGGGCAAGGAATACGCGGCGCGCTGCCCGTTCCACGACGAGCGCTCGGCCTCGTTCACGGTGTCCCCGACCAAGCAGTTCTACCACTGCTTCGGCTGCGGCGCGCACGGCACCGCGATCAGCTTCCTGATGAACTACGACCGCCTCGAATTCCTCGACGCGGTCGACGAACTGGCCAAGCGCGCCGGCATGGAAGTGCCGCGCGACGCCCAGCAGCGCGGCGCCGCCCAGGCCGCCGGCGACGACCACCGCGACCTGTACTCGGCGCTGGAAGCGGCGGCCAAGTTCTTCCAGCGCCAGTTCGACGGCAGCGACAAGGCGCGTGCCTACCTGGACGGCCGCGGCGTGGATGCGGAGAACCGCGCACGCTTCCAGATCGGCTATGCCCCGGACGGCTACAGCGCGCTCAAGGATGCGCTGGGCACCGACGAGCGCCGGCTCAAGCTGCTGGACCGCGCCGGGCTGTTCTCCAAGAACGACCGCGGCCACGTCTACGACAAGTTCCGCGACCGGGTGATGTTCCCGATCTTCGACCGCCGCGGCCGGGTCATCGCCTTCGGCGGCCGCGTGCTCGACAAGGACGACGGCCCCAAGTACCTGAACTCGCCGGAGACCGCGCTGTTCCACAAGGGCCGCGAACTGTACGGCCTATGGCAGGTGCGTCAGGCCAACCAGAAGATCGAGCGGCTGATCGTGGTCGAGGGCTACATGGACGTGGTCTCGCTGTTCCAGTTCGGCGTCACCCAGGCGGTGGCGACGCTGGGCACCGCGACCACGCCGGACCACGCCGAACTGCTGTTCCGCAACGCGCCGGACGTGTTCTTCTGCTTCGACGGCGACGCCGCCGGCCGCCGCGCCGGCTGGAAGGCGCTGGAATCGGTGCTGCCGCGGATGAAGGACGGCCGCCAGGCGTTCTTCCTGTTCCTGCCCGATGGCGAGGATCCGGACACCATCGTGCGCAAGGAAGGCGCCGCGGCCTTCGATGCGCGGCTGGTCCAGGCCACGCCGCTGTCGCAGTTCTTCTTCGACGAACTCTCGCGCGAGATCAACCTCGGCACTCTCGACGGCAAGGCACGCCTGGCCGAACGCGCGCGGCCGATGCTGGCGCAGATTCCCGACGGCGCCTTCGGCGACCTGATGCGCCAGCGCCTGGCCGAACTCACCGGCATCGGCGCCGCCGCACCGGCGGCCGCCAGCGCCGCGACGAGCAGGCCGCCGCCGCGCGTGCCGCGCCCGGCACACAAGCGCAGCCTGGTGCGCGAGGCGATCGTGCGCCTGCTGCAGGCGCCGTCGCTGGCGCTGGACCTGCCGCCGCCCTACCCGTTCGCCGGCCTGCGCCTGCCGGGCATCGAGCTGATGATCGAGTTGCTGCAGATCGTGCATGCGCGCCCGGAAATCACCACCGGCGCCCTGCTCGAACACTTCCACGAACGCGAGGAACTGGCCGCGCTGCAGAAGCTGGCGGTGCAGGAGATCGCCGGCGAGACCGCCAGCTGGCGTCAGGAGCTGCACGACGTGGTCGTGCAGCTGGAAAAGCAGACGCTGCAGCAGCGCCTGGACGAATTGCAGGCCAAGCAGCGCGCGCAAGGCCTGGACGACACCGACAAGTACGAGTTGCGGGAACTGTTGAAGGCGCGCGCGGGGCTGCATTGAGTCCGTACAGGGTTCACTGAAAAGGCGGCGATCCGCATGACAGACCGCCACCTCCAACCACGCCTCGTCCGGGCTATGCCGACGTTTGCGCCGGTGCCAACGCCGCCGTCGCGTCTGCCTCCAGCCTCTTCCACTCCACACCCTTCGCTTGGATGCGCGCGACCAGCGCATCGAGCAGCGCATCTGCCTCCAGCGGCTGCGTCTGCGCCGTGGCACCGGGCGGAAACACCGGCTGCAGCCAGTTCGCGATCAGCGCCTCGTAGGCCTTCGTGTGCTGGAACGCCACCTGCTGCAGGAAGGTCTTCAGGTCGGTCGGAGGACTACCGCTGGGCGTTCCCGCCAACGGCTGATTGGCAATCTGCGTGTAGGAGACGCCCGATGCCCAGGCCTGCACGATGGCCGCATTCACCGCCAGATCGACATCCGAGATGGGCGTGTTGCCGTAGAGCGTCTTGATCTGCCGAAGCATGGCAATGACCCACGCATGCGGTACCGCGTCCAGGGTATTCCACATATCGCGGTTCCAGGCCCGGTAACCGTTGGCAGGCGTGGCCGGCAACAGCTGCGTGCAGAGGCTGGAGAACGCCGCGTTGCCCGGCGTTGCGCCTGCAGTGGGATAGCAGTACACCGCGTTGTATCCGTCGAGCTTGCCTGCCTGCTTGAGCCACGCCGCAGTGGTCGGCGACAACGCGCCACCGAGGCTATGGCCGGCGAAGATCACCGTGGCATCGTTGCTCGCATTGCTCTGCAGGAAGCTGCACAAGGTGGTGTTTGGCGCCTTCGCAGTACCCGGACTCACCATGTTGAGCAGATGCCATACGCCCAATGCGGTACCCATCGAGATCACCGCGGCATCCTGCGGGATCGGCTTGGATGCCCTGGTCGGCATGGCACTGGCCAAGGGGTCGTAGGTGGAGAAGTCGACCACCGACGCAACGTCGAAATCCTCGACCAACCAGTCGTAGGAGGACTTCGGGTTGGTGGCGCAGATCGCCACCACATAGACAGCGGTGGAGAAGCCAGGCATGTCCATGCACTTGGCGACGAACATCGCGTTGTCCGAAAGATCGGAGTGTTGCCCCTGCCACACCTGCGGCCCCCAGACCAATTCCCAGGCCCCGATCGTCTGCTGCGCGGCCGTCGACTTCAGGGTATCCAACAACATGCGCTGGTAATCGGATTGCAGCGCAGGGGCAGTGCCGGTGCGCGTCCCTACCCAATTGGCCAAGCTCGAAAGCGCAAACACGGTCTGATATTGATCGTATTGCATGTGCGTGCTCCTGATCCCGGAGAGCGGGAGTCGATGGCGCACGTGCGGCGCGGCATCGTGCCCGACGCGCTCCCCCAATCGGACGGGCCGAGGCAATCTAGCAAGCCGCCGCGACACGCATTCGATCGAAACCGCCAGCACCGCAAGATGTCTGCGAGTTGTCTACGCCGTGCGTCCGGATTCGCGTGCGGGCGCCATGCTTCCTAAAATGCACACTCCCCGCCGCCCGCCCCCCAATGATCAAGTCCTGGCTCGCGCGCCTGCGCATCGAACCGTTCACCCTGGCGCTGCTGTGCACGGTGCTGCTCGCCTCGCTGCTGCCGGTGCAGGGACGCGCGGCGTCGGTGATGGACGTGGTCACCGACCTGGCGATCGCCGCGCTGTTCTTCCTGCACGGCGCGCGGCTCTCGCGCGAGGCCATTGTCGCCGGCGCGCTGCACTGGCGCCTGCACCTGACCATCTTCGCCGCCACCTTCATCCTGTTCCCGTTGCTGGGCCTGCTGTTCAAGCCGCTGTCGCACTGGCTGCTGACCCCGGACCTGTACATCGGCGTGCTGTTCCTGTGCGCGCTGCCGTCCACGGTGCAGTCGTCGATCGCCTTCACCTCGATGGCCGGCGGCAACGTGCCGGCGGCGGTGTGCAGCGCCTCGCTGTCGAGCCTGCTCGGGGTGTTCCTGACGCCGCTGCTGATGGGCCTGCTGGCCGGTGCGCAAAGCGCCATGGCCAACCCGCTGGAGGCGATGGGCAAGATCATGCTGCAACTGCTGGTGCCGTTCGTCGCCGGCCACCTGCTGCAGCGCTGGATCGGCGGCTGGGTCGAGCGCCGCCGTGCGGTGCTGCGCTACACCGACCAGAGCACCATCCTGCTGGTGGTGTACACCGCGTTCAGCGCCGCGGTGGTCGAAGGCCTGTGGCGCAAGACGCCGCTGCCGGCACTGCTCGGCGTCGCCCTGGTCGGCGCCCTGCTGCTGGCGCTGGCGATGACGCTGATCACCTTCGGCGCGCGGCGCCTGGGCTTTTCGCGTGAGGACGAGATCCCGATCGTGTTCTGCGGCTCCAAGAAGAGCCTGGCTACCGGCGTGCCGATGGCCAAGGTGCTGTTCGCCAGCGGCAGCCTCGGCGCGATCGTGCTGCCGGTGATGATCTACCACCAGATCCAGTTGATCGTCTGCGCGGTGATCGCGCAACGCTACGCGCGTGCGAAGGCGGAAGCGATGCCCTAGCGAGCGGCAGACAGCAGTCGGCCGCCCATCGCGCCGGTGCGACCGCGGGCGAGCCGCCCTCCGCGGCACCGGTGATCGCGGCATATGCAGATGCACAGCCGGCATGTGCAAGCGCGGCAGGGGCTACGTACAGTAGATGGCCGGCACGGCCGGCGCCGTGCGCCCCTCCCCACCCGGTGCCCCCATGAGCCGCATGTTGCGCCGTTCCGCGACGATCTCCGCCAGCCTGGCCACGCTGCTGGCGCTGGGCGCCTGCCAGCAACCGCCAACGCCCGCCGCGCCCAAGGCCACCACGCCGGCACCTGCCACCGACAGCGCCGGCATCGCCTGGCGCGAGGGCGACGTCGACGACGCCTTCGCCGAAGCGCGCGAACACGACAAACCGGTGCTGCTGTACTGGGGCGCAGCTTGGTGCCCACCCTGCAACCGGCTCAAGGCCACGCTGTTCAAGGACCCGGCGTTCATCGCCCGCACCCGCGCCTTCGTCGCGGTGCACCTGGACGGCGATTCGGAAGGCGCCCAGGCCTGGGGCGAACGCTTCGGCATCAAGGGCTATCCGACCATCATCGTGCTGCGCCCGGACCGCACCGAGATCACCCGCCTGGCCGGCGACAGCGACACGCAGCGTCTGGCCGAGGCGCTACGTGTCGCCGCGACCCGCACCACCACCTCGGCGCAGTTGCTGCAGCAAGCGCTGAAGGCGCCGGCCACGCTCGGCGCCGACGACTGGACCCTGCTCGGCGAATACGGCTGGGCCGTGGATGCAGCGCAATTGGTCAAGCCGGGTGAGGCGGCCGACGTGCTCACGCGGCTGGCCGCCGCCGCGCCGCAGCCGGCATTGCAGCGCCGTTTCGCGCTGCAGGCGTTGGCGGCGCAGGATCCGGCCAAGGCTGCCACCGTGGACGCCAGGCACCGCGCCGCCGACCGCGCGCTGCTGCAGGCGGTGCTGGCCGATCCGGCCGAGGTGCGCGCCAATCGCAGCACGCTGACCTATGCGGCGCGCGAACTGGTGCAGGCCGCGGCCAGCGACGCCGCCGAACGCAGCGCACTGTCGAGCGCGCTGACCCATGCACTGGACCAGGTCTATGCCGACGGCAGCCTGCCGATCAGCGATCGCCTGGACACCGCCGCTGCGGACATCGCCCTGGCGCGCCTGGCGCAAGGCCAGCCGGCCGAGGCCGGCGACGGGCCGCAGCCGCCGCTGCCGCCCGCGGTGGTCGCCAAGGTGCAGCAGCGCGTGCAATGGGCCGAGCAGGCCGCCAAGACCGACGACGAACGCCAGTCCACGATCAGCACCGCCGCCGGCCTGCTCGACGCGGCCGGCGACAGCGCCGGCGCCGAACAACTGCTGCTGGCCGAGCTTCAGCGCAGCAAGACCCCGTACTACTACATGCCGGAACTGGCCAGCCTGGCCGAGGCGCGCGGCGACAAGCAGACGGCGCTGTTCTGGCTGAAGAAGGCCTACGAGAGCGCGCAAGGCCCCGCCACCCGCGTGCAGTGGGGCGTGCTCTACGTCGACGGCCTGGTCCGGCTGCAGCCGGACAATGCGGCCGCGATCGAGGCAGCCGCCGGACAAGTGATTGGGGAATTGGCCGGCCAGCCCGACGGCTATCACCAGCGCACCCGGCAGCGCTTCGATACCCTGGCCAAGGCCCTGCAGGCCTGGAGCAAGGGTCATGACGGCCGCGCGGTGCTGGCGCGGCTGCAGCAGAAGATGCAGCAAAGCTGCGGCAGCCAGGCGCGCGACGGCTGCCAGCATTGGCTGGGATGAGGGCACGCGGCGCGTAACGCGCGATGACCCGTGCAACGCGCCGGCGGCCGCCGCTGGTCCTCTGCACGGCCGCCATTCGCTGGAGATCCTGTGCGCCGCGGCGCGATTGCCTACGCCGCACGATGGACCGTAGGCAGGCCTCGCGCAGCGGCGCACCATGGCGCGCGCCGTGCGCTCGACCGTTTCCGATCAGGCCGCCACGCGGACCGGCGCCGCTGCCTGACCGGCGCCCTGGCTGCCGGGGCGGCGGCCGCTGCCGGTATGCGCATTCAGGCCCTGCGCCTGCCCTTCCAGCGCGCGCGCAGCCTCGGCCATCTTTTCGACCAGCGCCGCGTTCTGCTGCGTGGCGGTGTCCATCTGCACCACGATCTGGTTGACCTGGCCGATACCGGCGCTCTGCTCGCGGCTGGCGCCGGCGATGTCGGTCATGATGCGCTGCACCTCGCGCACCGAGCCGAGCAGTTCTTCCATGGTGGCGCCGGCGCGCGCGACCAGCGCCGAGCCGCGATCGACCTGCTCGCTGGACCCGGCGATCAGGCCGCGCACTTCCTTGGCCGCGTCCGCGCAACGCTGGGCCAGGCTGCGCACTTCGGTGGCGACCACGGCGAAGCCGCGGCCCTGCTCGCCGGCGCGCGCCGCTTCCACCGCCGCGTTCAGGGCGAGGATGTTGGTCTGGAACGCGATGCCGTCGATCACGCTGATGATGTCGGCGATCTTGCGCGAGGCGCTCTCGATGCCGGCCATGGTCTGCACCACGTCGCGCACCACCTCGCCGCCGCGCTGGGCGACGTCGCTGGCGCCGTCCACCAGGCGGTTGGCATGGCCGACGTGCTCGACGTTGCGCTGCACGGTGCCGGTGATCTCTTCCATCGAGCTGGCCGCCTCTTCCAGCGCCGCGGCCTGCTGCTCGGTGCGCCGGGCCAGGTCGCTGTTGTCGTCGACCATTTCCGCCGCCGCGGTCTGCAGGGTGTGCGCGGCCTCGCCGAGCTGGCGCGCGGCATGGATGTCCAGCAGGGCGCCGACCGCGCGCAGCGGGGTGCCGTCGGCGGCGCGCTTGGTCAGGCCGCGCGCGCGGAACCAGCGGTACTCGCCATTCTTCAGCTGCAAGCGGTATTCGATGTCGAAGCCGGTGCGGCCGGTACGGTCGTTGAGGTGCGCGGCGAATGCGTTGAGCGCGAACTGCGCGTCCTCCGGGTGCAGACGCGAGGACCAGCTGTCGAGCACGTTGGGGAACTCGGCCTCGGAGGCGAACCCCAGCAGCGAGCGGAACTGCGGCGACCACCAGAACTCGTTGGACGGATTGATCGGGTCGCCGGCAATCACGCTCATGTCCCACAGGCCGTCGTTGAGCATGTCCTGGCCCAGCTCGAAGCGCGTCAGCACGATGTCCAGGAAGGCCTCGCGCTCGCGCCGCTCGGTGATGTCGGTGAGCGCGCCGGCCACGTGCAAGGGCGTGCCCTGGGCATCGCGCTGCGTGGTGCCGATCGCGCGGAACCAGCGGTACTGGCCGTTCTTCAGCTGCAGGCGGTAGTCCACGTCGTACGGGGTCTGGCCGCTGCGGTCGCCCAGGTGCGCGGCGAACGCGTCCAGCGTGGCCTGCTTGTCGTCCGGATGCAGGCGCGAAGCCCAACTGTCCAGCACGTTGGGAAAGTCGAGCTCGGAGGAGAAGCCCAGCATCGCGCGGAACTGCGAGGACCACCAGAATTCATTGGCGGGGTTGATCGGATCGCCGGCGATCACGCTCATTTCCCACAGGCCGTCGGTGGTTGCCTTGGTGACCAGGTCGAAACGGACGCGCATCTCGTCCAGGTTGGCGAGGGCGCTGTCGGCCTGCGCACGCGCGCGGTCGCGCTCCGCCTCGGCCTCACGCAGGCGCTCCATCAGTGCCTGCAGCTTCGCCGCGTCTTGCTTGCTCTTGCCCCACATACGTGTCTCCGCGGCTTTGCCGATTTTGGTCGTTCGTCCGGTAACGACCGCGGCCGGCAACACTTGAGCGGGAGACTGAACGGGCGGTTCAGGCGATCCAGTGATCGACCAGCAGGAACGCGAACAGCGCCATCAGGTACACGATGGAATAGCCGAACATGCGCATCGAGAACATCTCGTCCGGCGGGTCGAGCATGCGCCAGGCGTACCAGAGGAACACCGCGTCCAGCACCAGGGTGCCGCCGAGGTAGAACACCCCGCTCATGCCCACCGCCACCGGCAGCAGGGTCACCACCACCAGCAGCACCGTGTACACCAGGATCTGCCGGCGGGTATGCGCCACGCCGTGGGTGACCGGCAGCATCGGGATCGAGGCCTTGGCGTAGTCGGCGCGGCGGAAGATCGCCAGCGCCCAGAAGTGCGGCGGCGTCCACACGAAGATGATCAGCACCAGCAGCGAGGCATAGGCCCAGTCCCACTGGCCCTGCATGCCGGTGATCGCGGCCCAGCCCAGCAGCGGCGGCGCCGCGCCGGCCAGGCCGCCGATGACGATGTTCTGCGGCGTGGTGCGCTTGAGGAACACCGTGTAGATCACCGCATAGCCGATCAGCGAGGCGAAGGTCAGCACCGCGGTGATCCAGTTGACCCACACCACCAGCACGGTCATCGACAGCGCGGTCAGCAGCGCCGCGAAGACCAGTACCTGCCACGGCAGCACCTTGCCCACCACCAGCGGGCGCCAGGAGGTGCGCGCCATCTGCGCGTCGATGCGCGCGTCCAGCAGTTGGTTGATCGCCGCCGCCGCCGAGGCCGCCAGCCAGATGCCGAAGAAACCGAGCAAGCCGGTGCGCACCTGCGCCCAGGTCGGCAGCCCCGGGATCGCCAGACACATGCCGACCAGGGCGGTGAACACGATCAACGCCACCACCTTGGGCTTGGTCAGGTCCCAGTAGTCGCGCCAGTGGACGCCGCGCGCGCTCATTGCGGTGCCCGCAATCGCGCCAGCAACGACACCAGCACGAACAGCAGCGCCACCGCGCCGGCGTTGTGCAGCACCGCCACCGGCAAGGGCAGCGCCAGCTTGACGTTGAGGATGCCCAGGCACACCTGCGCGACCAGCAGCAGCGCCAGCGCCGCGGCCCAGCCGCGCATGCCCGGCGTGCGGCTCAGGCGCCAGCTCAGCCACAGCAGGTAGGCCGCCACCACCATCGCCATCATCCGGTGCGCCATCTGGATGGCGATGCGCGCCGCGCCATCGAGCACGCCGCCTTCGTAGTCCACGCCGATGCCGCGCCACAGGGTGAAGCCCTCGCGGAAATCGTGCGGCGGCCACCACTGGCTGACGCAGCGCGGGAAGTTGTCGGCCGACCAGCTGCCGCCGCCGCAGGCCAGCGCCGCGTAGTTGGCGCTGACCCAGCCGCCCAGCGCGATCTGCAGCACCAGCACCGCCACGCCCAGGCGCAGCAGCCATTTCAGGCGCGGCGCATCGGCCAGGGTGATTGGCAGGTGGGTGGCGCGCCAGGCCATCCACACCAGCAGCGAGAACATCAGCAGGCCGCCCAGCAGGTGCCCCATCACCACGATCGGCTTGAGCAGCAGGGTCACCGTCCACATGCCCAGCAAGGCCTGGAAGATCACCACCGACAGGGTCAGCACCGCCGCGCGGGCCAGGTCGTCGTTGGACCAGCGCAGCGCCGCCAGCAGCAGGATCGCCTCGCCACCGACCGCCACCAGCATCGCCAGCCCCGGCCAGCCGGACATGTACAGCGGGATCGACAGCGCCACCAGCGCCGCCGCCGTGACGATCTGGGCGATGCCGAGCCGGCGCCGCCGCGCCGCCAGCAGCGACAGCACCAGCACCTCCACGCCCAGCGCACCGGCCAGGAAGCGGTGGATCTGCTCGCGCCAGGCCTTGTGCGTCTCCAGCGGCCGGATCTTGCTGGCGGCGTGGGTGTCGGCCTCGGCACTGGTCTGCGGCCAGGTGATGCGGCCGTAGCAGGTCGGCCAGTCCGGGCAGCTCATGCCCGCATCGGACAAGCGCACGAACGAACCGAACATGATGGTGCTGGCGGTGAACAGCGCCGCCAGCCAGGCCATGCGGTGGAAATGCCGGAACAGCGCCGGGCGCGCGAACAAGGTCATAGGAAGCGGCTCACAGGAGTTTCAGCAGTTTCGCCAGGTCCGCGCGCAGCCCGGCCGGGTCGAACCCGGGGGCATAGCGCAGCACCACGAAACCGTTCGGATCGATGACGTAGACCGGCACTCCGGCCGCATCGCGCACCCGCGGCAGCGCCGCCAGCAGCGCCGGGTCCGCGCGCAGCGCCTGCACCTGCGGCAGGGCCTGGGCGGCGGCCGGCGGCGTGCCGATCCACAGGATCTGCACGTGGTCGGCGTCGTGGCCGAACAGTTGCCAGACCTTGTCCAGGTCGCGCGCCAGCGCATCGCAGGCGCTGCCGCAGTCCGCCGGCGGCGCCAGCGCGATGCGCCACAGGCGCCGCTGCGGTTCCCAGGCGTAGCTGCGGCCGTCGGCCAGCCGTGGCTGCAGCGCGCGCAGGTCGGCCGGCGGCTGCAGCAGCTCGCCATGGTTGCGGCTGGCAGCCGGCTGCCAGCCGGAGAAGCGCAACGCGCCGGCGACCAGCATCGAGCCGAAGAACAGGACGAACAACACGATCAGCGGCCAGCGGCCGCGTGCGGCCGCCGGGCGCGGGGCCGGGGTGGGAGCATTCATGCCGGGGATTTTCTCATGCGCGCGCGCTCAGCGCCCGCCCCGTCCCCTGCGCGCGCGCCAGCTGAGCAGCGCCGCGGTGACCAGCACCGCCAGCGCCAGGCCGAACCATTGCACCGCGTAACCCAAGTGGCGCTCGGGCGGCAGCGTGTTCGGCAGCAGGTCCAGGTCGCGCGGATAGCCCAGCGGCAGGGCCGGATCCAGGCGCAGCACCTGCGACAAAATGTCGCGGCGGCCGAGCGCCTCGCCGATCGCCGCCGGCTCGATGCGCATCGCCAACCAGCGCTGCGGCGAGGGCGCCGCCACCAGCGCCGGACCCAGCGCCAGCCCATGCGACGGCGCCGGCCCGAGCAGGCCGACCAGCGTGTAGCGGCCCTGCAGCGGCGCCGGCTCCGGCAGCGCGCGGTCGGCCGGCAGCGGCAACCAGCCCAGCTCCACCAGCAACGGCGCCGCGACGCCGTCGGCCAGGAACGGCTGGTACACCTTCACCCCGCTGCGACCCTGCCGCAGTTGGTTGTCGAGCAGGATCTGCCCGGGCAGGAAGCGGCCGGCGCCATGCACCCAGCGCAAGTGGCCGGGCGGGCTCGCACGCAGCGCATCGGCCAGCGTCTGCGGGCGATCGCGCACATGCGCCGCCTGCGCCAGCAGCGCCTGTTTCTCGTGCATGCGCTGCAACTGCCAGCGACCAAGCAGGCAGAAGGCCAGCGCCACCGCCAGCGCGACGCTCCAGCCCAGCCACAACGGCATGCGCCGGCGCTCGCCCACGCGCGAGGCAGCGGCGAGGGTCATAATGCGGACACACCATGCGCCGAGACGCCCATGAACGACTCGCTGAAGACCTTGCTGATCGTCGCGTTCCTGCTGCTCATCCTGTGGAACCTGGGCGCCGGCCTGTATTACCTGTTGGTGGACCGCGGCCAGAGCAAGCGCACGGTGAACGCATTGACCTGGCGCATCGGCCTATCGGTGTGCCTGATCCTGCTGGTGATCCTGGGCATCTACACGGGAGTGATCAAGCCTCATGGGCTCGGGAGGTAGACGTTGCTTTCGGGATTCGGGATTCGGGATTCGAATGAGCATGCCGTGCGCGTATGACCGTGCACGCAAGATCCGCAAAGTGCGCTGTTCCTCGTAGGAGCGGCTTCAGCCGCGACCCGTTACCGGGAATGCGTCGCGGCTGAAGCCGCTCCTACAGCACCACCACCGAGGACGCGGGCACGCGCGGGATCCAACGAATCCCCAATCCCAACTTCCCAATCCCCGCCCTCAAAGCACATAGACGAACAGGAACAGCGCCAGCCACACCACGTCGACGAAGTGCCAGTACCACGCCGCCGCTTCGAAGGCGAAGTGGTTGTCGCGGCTGAAGTGCCCGCGCGTGATCCGCAGCAGCATCACCAGCAGCATGATCGTGCCCAGCAGCACGTGCGCGCCGTGGAAGCCGGTGAGCATGAAGAAGGTGGAGCCGTAGATGCCCGAGCCCAGGGTCAGGTTGAGCTCCTTGTAGGCATGCATGTACTCCTCGGCCTGGAAGTACAGGAAGGTGCACCCCAGCACCACGGTCAGCGCCTGGAACACCATCAGCCGGGTGCGGTGGCCGGCCTTGAGCGCGTGGTGGGCGATGGTCAGGGTCACGCCGGAGCTGAGCAGGATCAGTGTATTGATCAGCGGCAGGCCCCACGCCGGAATCGTCTGGAACTGGCCGCCGATGCCGCCCGGGCCGTTGGTCGGCCAGGCAGCGGAGTAGCCGTCCCACAGCAGCGCGTTGGTCATCACCCCGTCGCCCTCGCCGCCCAGCCACGGCAGGATGAAGGTGCGGGTGTAGAACAGCGCGCCGAAGAAGGCGCCGAAGAACATCACCTCGGAGAAGATGAACCACACCATCCCCATGCGGAACGACACGTCGACCTGGCGGTTGTAGTGCCCGGCGATCGATTCGCGGATCACGTCGCCGAACCACATGAACAGCGTCGCCACCAGCATCGCGATGCCGGTGAAGAAGGTCCACTTGCCCCAGGACGCGTCGTTGAGCCAACTGGCCACGCCGATCATGGTCACGAACATCGCGATCGAGCCGATGAACGGCCAGCGGCTCTGGCTGGGCACGTAATAGGCGTTGGCGGTGGCGTCGGTGCTGGGCTGGGCCATGGCAGGCATTCCGGTCGGGTCAGGGAGCCGCGCGCGCGGAACCGGCCAGTTTCGGCGATCCCAGTTCCGCGCTCAGCGCATCGTTCTTGTAGAAGGTGTAGGACAGGGTGATGGTGGTGATGTCGCGCGGCAGATTCGGATCGACGATGAAACGCACCGGCATGTCGCGCTTCTCGCCGGCCTGCAGGGTCTGCGCGGTGAAGCAGAAGCACTCGGTCTTGGTGAAGTAGCCGGAGGCGCGCGCCGGCGCCACCGACGGCACCGCGCTGCCGACGATGGCGTGCGCGCCATCGTTGTGCGCGTAGTACAGCGCCTCGTTGAGCTCGCCCGGCACCACCTGCATGGTCAGCTGCTCCGGATGGAACGACCACGGCAGCTTGGAGTTCACGCCGCCATCGAACTGCACCGTGACCGTGCGCTTGCCCGCCAGTGGCTTGCCGGCCTGCGGACCTTCGCCCGGGCCGCGCTCCAGGCGCACGCCGAACACCTTCTCGCAGGCGATGCGGTACAGCGGCACCAGCGAGAAGGTCAGCAGGAACACCGCCAGCGCCACGCCGACCAGCTTGAACAGCCCGGCGCTGCTGTGCACCTGCGGCGCCGGCGCGTTCATCGGCCCAGCACCCCGGTGAGGATGAAGCCGACATAGATCGCCAGCGCCACCGCGCCGACCACCAGCGCGGTGCGCGCCGCACGCTTGCGGCGCAGGACCAGGTCGTCGAGCGGCGGTTGCGCGGTCATCAGTGGCTGATGTCGTCGTGGGCCAGGTCGCCGGGCTTGAGCACCGGCGGCAGGGTGAAGGTATGCGCCGGCGCCGGCGACGGCACCGTCCACTCCAGGCCGCGCGCGCCTTCCCACGAGCGCGCTTCGGCGCGCGCGCCGTTGCGCAGCGACGCCAGCAGGATGCCGGCCATCAGGAACGGGGTGACGAACATGCCGAACGCACCGATCGAGCTGACCAGGTTCCAGTCGGCGAACACCACGTTGTAGTCGGGGATGCGCCGCGGCATGCCGGCCAGGCCGAGGAAGTGCTGCGGGAAGAACAGCAGGTTGACGAACAGCATCGTCCACCAGAAATGGAACTTGGCCCAGGCCTCGTTGTACATGCGCCCGGTCCACTTCGGCCACCAGTAGTACACCGCCGCGATCAGCGCGAACACCGCGCCGGTGACCAGCACGTAGTGGAAGTGCGCGACCACGAAATAGGTGTCGTGGTACTGGAAGTCGGCCGGCACGATCGCCAGCATCAGCCCGGAGAAACCGCCGATGGTGAACAGGATGACGAAGGCGATGGCCCACAGCATCGGCGATTCGAAGGTCATCGAGCCCTGCCACATGGTGCTGACCCAGTTGAACACCTTCACCCCGGTGGGGATGGAGATGAGCATGGTGGCGAACATGAAGTAGATCTCGCCGCCCAGCGGCATACCCACGGTGAACATGTGGTGGGCCCAGACGATGAAGCTCAGGAACGCGATCGCCGCGATCGCGTAGACCATCGCCTGGTAGCCGAACAGCGGCTTGCGGCTGAAGGTCGGGATGATTTCGCTGATCACGCCGAACGCCGGCAGGATCATGATGTAGACCTCGGGATGCCCGAAGAACCAGAAGATGTGCTGGTACATCACCGGGTCGCCGCCGCCGGCGGCATTGAAGAACGAGGTGCCGAAGAACTTGTCGGTGAGCAGCATGGTCACCGCGCCGGCCAGCACCGGCATCACCGCGATCAGCAGGAACGCGGTGATCAGCCAGGCCCAGCAGAAGATCGGCATCTTCAGCAGGTCGATGCCCGGCGCGCGCATGTTCAGCACGGTGGCGATGATGTTGATCGCGCCCATGATCGAGCTGATGCCGGCGACGTGGATGGCGAACACCGAGAACGCGACGTTGTAGCCGCCCTGCAGCATCAGCGGCGGGTACATGGTCCAGCCACCGGCCGGCGCGCCGCCGGGCAGGAACAGGGTCAGCAGCAGCAGGGTGAAAGCCACCGGCAGCAACCAGAACGACCAGTTGTTCATGCGCGGCAGCGCCATGTCCGGCGCGCCGATCTGCAGCGGGATCATCCAGTTGGCCAGGCCGACGAAGGCCGGCATCACCCCGCCGAAGATCATCACCAGCGCGTGCACGGTGGTCATCTGGTTGAAGAACTCGGGCTTGACGAACTGCAGGCCCGGCTGCGCCAGTTCGGCGCGGATCACCACGCTCATCGCCGCACCGATGACGAACATGGTGAAGCTGAAAAGCAGGTACAGCGTGCCGATGTCCTTGTGGTTGGTGGAGAAGAACCAACGCTCGACGAAGCTCTGCTGATGCCCGTGCTCGTCGTGGTGATCGACTGCCGAATGGGCCATGGCGGCTACCTCAGGAAAGGAATGCTGGAGATCAGGCGGCTTGCACGAACGGGTGCGAGTCGGAACGGGGACGCGACAGCCGCGCCTGCGGCGGCGCTGCCGGCGCCTGGGCATCGGCGGGCGCGGCAGCGGGTGCGGCCGTGGCCGGCGCGGCCGCCGGAGCCGCCGTCGGCGTGGCCGGCGCAGGCGCGGCGGCGGGCGCCGGCTTGCGCGATGCCAGCCACTTCTGGAAGTCCTGCTTGCTCACTGCCTCGACCACGATCGGCATGAAGCCATGGTCCTTGCCGCACAGTTCGGCGCACTGGCCGCGGTACACGCCGGGGGTGTCGATGCTGGTCCAGGCCTCGTTGATGATCCCGGGGATGGCGTCCTGCTTCCACCCAAGTGCCGGCACCCACCAGGCGTGGATGACGTCGTCGGCGGTGATGACGAAACGCACCTTGGTATTCACCGGCAGCACCAGCCGGTTGTCCACGTCCAGCAGGTAGTGCGGGTCGTGCTCGACAGTGGGCACCGCACCGCTCTGCCGCAGGCGATCGGAACTGCGCGCCAGGCGGCTGGTGAACGTCACGTTCTCGCCCAGGTATTCGTAGCGCCACATCCACTGGTAGCCGGTGACCTTCACCGTCATCTCGGCATCGCGGGTGTCGTACATCGCGATGAGCTTGGCCGTGGCGGGCCACGCCATCACGATCAGGATCAGCACCGGGATCACCGTCCACACGATCTCGGCCTTGGTGTTGTGGCTGAACTGCGCCGGCACCGCGCCCTTGGACTTGCGGAACTTGAAGATCGCATAGGCCATCGCGCCGAACACCAGCACGCCGATGACCACGCAGACCCACAACGCGACCATGTGCGCGTCGTAGGCGTTGCGCGCGCTCTGGGTGACGCCCCTGCCCATGTTGAGCTGCCACGGCTTGGGATCGGCCGACTGCGCCCACGCCAGCGGTGCGGCCATCGCCGCCGCCAACGCCATCCCGCCCCTGACCGCCTGTTGCACCCACCCGCCGCGTTGCTTCATTGCCTAGACCCCTTGGAGCGTCATCGGTTGCGGCCGGTCACGGCCGCGAGCAAGCCTTCCAGGGTCTGCGCCAGTTGCCGGCGTTCGTCGGGGCCGAGGAACTCGCCGACCCGGACCTGCTTGCCGCTGGATGCCAGCACCACCCTGTCGTCGCCTTCGATCCGCAACCGCACCCAATGCGGATGGGCCCGGAACGCCGGCGTTCCTGCATTCGGACGGGTCACTTCCACGCAGGCCGGACCCACCCGGATATCCTCTTCGCGCTCGCCGCCGCGCCACGACCAATGCAGCGCGAGCGCCACCACGATGCTGTGCAACAGAGCGAACGCAGGCGCGAACACGTTGCCGGCGAGCCACCCCAGCCCAGCCACGGCCCACATCGCCCCGGCCAGTGCGACGAACAACAGAACGAATTGCCGGGCATTCAACGCCCGCGGCGGTCGCAGCCGCAGCTGCGTACCCGACCCCTCCGGAGAAAACGGAAACATTTCGATCATGTCGAACCGCGCTTCCGAACCGCTCGCGCCCCGAGCCGCGAGCACGCCTGGATGGTAGCCCCGGGCCTGCGCGGCGGCAAGCGCGCGTTCACCACAAAAAATGCTGCAGCGCAACCAGATTCGCGTTCAGCCTGGACGCTGCCGCCGGCATCGCGACGATGCCGGCGACGCCCTGCGCGTGCAGGCGCTGACATAAAATGGTGGGCTCTGTCCCTGGCCTTTCCCGCATGAACGCTCTGCCTGGCGCCGGCTCTGTTCCGGCGATGCCGTCCGCGTCCCCTTCGCCCTTGCTGTCCCCCGAACTCCCGCCCGCGCCGCAGGCCCTGCGCGCGGCGATCACCGCTGCCTGGCTCAAGGACGAAGCCGAACACGTGCGCGAACTGCTCGAGCAGGCGCGCCTGCCCGCGGCCGACCAGGCCAAGGTGCAGGCGCTGGCCGCCGACCTGGTCACCCGGGTGCGCGCCCGCGCCCAGGACCAGGGCGCGATCGAAGCCTTCATGCGCCAGTACGACCTCGGCAGCGAGGAAGGCGTGCTGCTGATGTGCGTGGCCGAAGCGCTGCTGCGCATCCCAGACCAGGACACCGCCGACAAGCTGATCCGCGACAAGCTCGGCGATGCGGACTGGAAGAAGCACATGGGCGAGAGCGACTCGATTCTCGTCAATGCCTCGACCTGGGGCCTGATGCTCACCGGCAAGCTGGTGCAGATCAACGATCTCACCCGGGCCGACGTGTCCGGCGCGTTCAAGCGCCTGATCGGCCGCGTCGGCGAGCCGGTGATCCGCCTGGCGGTGCGCCAGGCGATGAAGATCATGGGCCACCAGTTCGTGATGGGCCGGACCATCGGCGAGGCGCTGACCCGCTCGAAGAAGGGCGACAACGCCCACTACCGCTATTCGTTCGACATGCTCGGCGAAGGCGCGCTGACCATGAAGGACGCGCAGCGCTACCTCGATGCCTACCGCCAGGCGATCCACGCCATCGGCAGGCATTTCGCCGCGCAGCGCCAGCAGGGCGGCAAGGACGCGGTGTTCGCCGCGCCCAGCATCTCGATCAAGCTCTCGGCGCTGTACCCGCGCTACGAGCACGCCAAGCGCGCGCGGGTGATGGCCGAGCTGGTGCCGGGCGTGCTGGAACTGGCGCAGCTGGCCAAGTCCTACGGCATCGGCTACACGGTCGATGCCGAAGAAGCCGACCGCCTGGAACTGTCGCTGGACATCATCGAGGCCACCTTCTCCGATCCCTCGCTGGACGGCTGGGAGGGCTACGGCCTGGCGGTGCAGGCGTACCAGAAGCGCACCCCGTACACGATCGATTTCCTCGCCGACCTGGCGCGCCGCGTCGGCCGCCGCATCCCGGTGCGCCTGGTCAAGGGCGCGTACTGGGACGCGGAGATCAAGCGCGCGCAGGTCGAGGGTCACCCGGGCTATCCGGTGTTCACCCGCAAGCAGAACACCGACGTGTCCTACCTGGCCTGCGCCAAGCGCCTGTTCGCGCACAGCGACGCGCTGTACCCGATGTTCGCCACCCACAACGCGCAGACCATCGCCGCGGTGCGGGCCATCGCCGGCGGCCGCGACTACGAGCACCAGAAGCTGCACGGCATGGGCGACGACCTCTACGCCGAAGTGATCCCCGCCGACCGCCTCGGCGTGCCCTGCCGCGTGTACGCGCCGGTGGGCTCACACGAGGACCTGCTGCCGTACCTGGTGCGGCGCCTGCTGGAGAACGGCGCCAACTCCAGTTTCGTCAACCGCATCACCGACGAAGACGTGGCCATCGAAGACCTGATCCGCGACCCGGTCGAGGCCGTGTCCGCATTCGCCTCCATCCCGCATCCGAAGATTCCGCTGCCGGTCGATCTGCTGCGCAGCCAGAACCACAACAGGAAGAACTCCATGGGCGCCAACCTCGCCAACGACAACGATCTGCGCGCGCTGGCCGACCAGCTCAACACCGCGCTCAAGCCCTGGCACGCCGCGCCGCTGGTGCCCGGCGCGGTGATCGCCGGCGATGCGCTGCCGGTCGCCAACCCGGCCGACCGCCGCCAGATCGTCGGCCACTGGAAGCCGGCCGATGCCGCCACCGTGGAGAAGGCACTGAGCAATGCCGCAGCCGCCTATCCGGCCTGGAACCGCACCCCGGCCGCCAGCCGCGCCACCATCCTCGAACACGCCGCCGACCTGCTGGAAGCGCGCATGCCCGAGTTCATGGCGCTGTGCGTCAAGGAAGCCGGCAAGACCCTGCCCGACGGCGTGGCCGAAGTGCGCGAGGCGGTGGACTTCCTGCGCTACTACGCCGGCCAGGCGCGCGCGCAGTTCGGCGCCCCCGAGCGCCTGCCCGGGCCGACCGGCGAATCCAACGAGCTGCAGCTGCACGGCCGCGGCGTGTTCGTGTGCATCAGCCCGTGGAACTTCCCGCTGGCCATCTTCCTCGGCCAGGTCGCCGCGGCGCTGGCCGCCGGCAACAGCGTCATCGCCAAGCCGGCCGAGCAGACCAACCTGGTCGGCCATGCCGCGGTGAAGCTGCTGCACGAAGCCGGCGTGCCGGAGGCGGTGGTGCAGTTCCTGCCCGGCGACGGCGCCACCGTCGGCGCCGCACTGACCCGCGACGCGCGCGTGGCCGGCGTCGCCTTCACCGGCTCCACCGAGACCGCCCGCGCGATCAACCGCGCGCTGGCCGCGCGCGATGCCGCCATCGGCGTGCTGATCGCCGAGACCGGCGGCCAGAACGCCTTCATCGCCGATTCCTCGTCGCTGCCCGAGGCGGTGGTCAAGGACGCGATCTCCAGCGCCTTCATCTCCGCCGGCCAGCGCTGCTCGGCCGCGCGCGTGCTGTTCGTGCAGGACGACATCGCCGACAAGGTGATGACCATGCTGGCCGGCGCCATGGCCGAACTGAAGGTCGGCGATCCCGGCCTGCTGTCCACCGACGTCGGCCCGGTGATCGATGCCGACGCGCTGCAGATCCTCACCGATCATGCCGCACGCATGGACCGCGAGGCGCGCGCCATCGCCGTCGCCGCGACCGACGCCGCCACCGCGCACGGCAGCTTCTTCGCCCCGCGCGCCTACGAGCTGCAGTCGCTGGCGCAGTTGCAGCGCGAGATCTTCGGCCCGGTACTGCACGTGATCCGCTGGAAGGCCGACCAACTCGATGCGGTGATCGACCAGATCAACGCCACCGGCTACGGCCTGACCCTGGGCGTGCATTCGCGCATCGACGAGACCATCGAGCGCATCGCCTCGCGCGTGGCGGTGGGCAACGTCTACGTCAACCGCAACCAGATCGGCGCGGTGGTCGGCGTGCAGCCGTTCGGCGGCCAGGGCCTGTCCGGCACCGGCCCCAAGGCCGGCGGCCCGCACTACCTGCTGCGCTTCGCCACCGAAAAGGTGGTGACGGTCAACACCACCGCCGCCGGCGGCAACGCCTCGCTGCTGACCCTGGGCGACTGACCGGCCTATCTCGGCGCAGCATTCCCCCCGGAACCTGCGCCGACCGCCCGGCCTGCCGCGGCGCGCACCGCACGCCGCGGACAGGCACAAAAAAAGCCCCGCCGAAGCGGGGCTTTTTCGTGAGCCGTGAAGCGCCTGCGATCAGAACTTGTAGTTGACCGAAGCCGCCAGCACGTTGCCGCTCACGTCGTAGTCGCCGACCAGGGTGTTGCCGGTGGCGCTGGTGGTGGCGATGCTCGGATCGCTGGTGAACAGGTGGGTGTAGCCGAAGCTGTACTCGGACTGCTCGGACGGCTTCCAGGTCAGACCCAGCGAGACCCACTTGCGGCTCGCATCCGGCACGCGCACGTCGCGGTGACGGTCGGTGGTCGGGGTCTGGTCGTAGGCCAGGCCGCCACGCAGGGTCAGCGTGTCGCTCATGCGGTAGTCGGCGCCCAGCGACACGAAGGTGGTGTCGCGATACGAGAAGTCCAGCACGCTGTCGGGCTGGTTGGAGGCGAAGTCGACGGTGACCTTGTCGAACTTGCTCCAGGCGGTGCGGGTGACGTCGGCCATCACCGTCCACTGCTCGTTGATGTTGTGGGTGAAGCTGGCGGTGGCGCTGGCCGGCAGCTTGACCGTGGCGCGGCCCTTGGTGTCGACGAAGGTGCCCGGCGCGGCGACGGCCAGCACGGTGGCGGCATTGCCCGGCACGGTGAAGTCGGCGTCGCCGCCGGTGATCTTGTGCTCGACCTGCGACCGGTAGCTGAAGCCGATGTGGGTGTTCTCGTCGATGCTGAACAGGCCGCCCAGGGTGAAGCCGACCTCGGTGTTGTCGCCCTTGATGCGCGAGAAGCCGTCGGCGCTGCCCGGCGCGAAGCCCGGCACGCGGCGCGAGGCCAGGATGGTGCCGAAGTCGATGGCGTTGGTCAGATCGATGTCCAGGCGCTCGGCGAACACCGACGCGCCGAACGACACGTACGGGTTGACGTCGTAGGAGAAGGCGAAGTTCAGGTCGATCGCCTGCAGTTCGGTCTTCACGCCGTTGTAGCGGCCGACCCAGTCGCGGTCGTATTCGGTCTTGAAGCCGAACGGCACGGTCAGCGAGGTGCCGAAGTGCATGTTGTTGTTTTCGCCGAACGGCATGTGGAAGTACACGGCCGGGACCGGCGCGATCATGCCGGCGTCGCCACCGCGGCCGCCCGAGATCGGCGCGCCGGTGGCATAGGTGCCGCCGTCGCCCTGGTACTTGGCCGAGAACTGGATGGCGCTGACGTCGGCCTGGAACACCTTGCCGTCGAGCTGGCGCATGCCGGCCGGGTTGTTGGCAATGATGGACGCGTCGCCGGGGGCGCTGCCGGAGCCGGCAAAGGCGCGGCCCAGGCCCTTGGCGCTGTTCTCCTTGAGCTGGAACGCGGCGCCGTGCGCCTGGCCCATGGCCAGCGCGCCGACGATGCCGACGGCCAGAGCGGTGAAACGGACGAACTGGGTTGCGTTTTGCATGGCTAGTTTTTCTCCGGAAGACGAATTGTCTGTGTTCGCGTCTGCGCAGGCCGGGGCCGAAAAGACCCAGGAGTGCGCGCCGGAGTCCCCTCCCGACATACGACGCCGTATGCGAGTATACGCCTCCGCGTTAACTCAACAATAACGACATGATACGTTCAGGTTCGTGTGGAGTCGGCGTGCGTTCAGCCGGATGAAGCCGTTATCGTGGCGTCCCTGGCGGTCTCCTGCTTCCCTTTCCTCGCATGTTCGTTTCCATCCCCTCCCGCGAACGCACCACGCTGCGCTGGGCCACCCCGCTGCTGTTCGCGGCGATGTGGCTGGCCTTCCTGTGGTCGATCAGCCGCCCCGACGAGGCGCGCGCGACCCTGTGGCTGGACTGGGGCGCGCTCTCGGCCGGGGTCGGCAGCCCGCGCGACTGGCTGGCCACGGTGCAGGACGGCAGCGTGCTGCGCCTGTTCACCGCGCTGTTCCTGCACGCCGACTGGTCGCACCTGCTCGGCAACCTGGTGTTCCTGCTGATCTTCGGCCTGCCGGCCGAGCGCGTGCTGGGGCCGTGGCGGTTCCTGCTGCTGTTCCTGGGCGGCGGGGCGATCTCCAACCTAGCCGCGGTGTTCGCGATCGGCACCCCGGACCGGGTCATCATCGGCGCCAGCGGCGCGGTCTCGGCACTGATCGGCACCTATCTGGCGCTGTTCCCGCGGGCCAAGCTCGGCGTGGTGCTGCCGCTGGGGCTGTTCCTGGAGTTCGTGCGCGCCCCGGCCTCGCTGCTGATCGGCACCTGGGCGGCGCTGCAGGTGGTGTTCGCCTACATCGGCCCGGCGTTCGGCATGGTGGCGTGGTCGGCGCACCTGGCCGGCTTCGCCTTCGGCATGGTCTACGGGCTGTACGTGCGCGCGGCGATCGCGCGGCGGCTGCGCAAGCGCAAGGGGTTCTGAGCCGCGTGCGGCGACGGCCGCGCCTTATACTGCGGGCATGTTCAAGCACCTGTACAAAGTGACCTTCCTCAACCACGGCAAGGTCTACGAGCTGTACTGCCAGCACGTCGGCAGCAGCCACCTGTGGGGCTTCACCGAGATCGGCACCCTGGTGTTCGACGTGCACGACGGGCTGGTGATCGATCCCACCGAGGAACGCCTGCGCGAGGAGTTCGGCGCCACCAAGACGCTGCACCTGCCGATGCAGAGCATCGTGCGCATCGAAGAGGTGGAGAAGAAAGGGCCGTCGGCGATCCGCGATGCGACCACCGGCGAAAAGGTGGTCACGCCGTTCCCGATGCCCGGCAAGCCGCGCTGAGCGCATGCGCATCCTGATCGCCGACGACTATCAGGATGCGGTGCGTCACCTGCCCTGCTTCGCGCGCCTGCAGGCGCACAGCGTGCAGGTGCTGACCGCGTTGGCGCCCGACCGCGCGACCTTCCTCCGACGCGCCGCCGAGGCCGAGGCGCTGGTGCTGATCCGCGAGCGCACCCGCATCGACGCCGCGCTGCTGGCGCAACTGCCGACGCTGCGCCTGATCAGCCAGACCGGGCGGATCGGCGAGCACATCGATCTAGCCGCCTGCACCGCGCGCGGCGTGGCCGTGGCCGAAGGTGTCGGTTCGCCGGTGGCGCCGGCGGAGCTGACCTGGGCGCTGCTGATGGCCGCCAGCCGGCGCTTGCCCGCCTACCGCCATGCGCTGCTGGCCGGACACTGGCAGGTCACCGGCGATGCGCAGCTGGGCCGCAGCCTGGATGGTCTGACGCTGGGCATCTGGAGCTACGGCAAGATCGGCCGTCGCGTCGCCGCCTACGGCCGTGCCTTCGGCATGCAGGTGCAAGTGTGGGGCAGCGAGGACAGTTGTGCGCAGGCGCGCGCCGACGGCTTCGCGGTCGCTGCCAGCCGCGAGGCGCTGTTCGCCGAGAGCGATGTCCTCAGCTTGCATCGCCGCCTGGTCGCGGCCACCCGGCACCAGATCGGGCTGGACGACCTGCTGCGGATGAAACCCGATGCGTTGCTGGTCAATACCAGCCGCGCCGAACTGCTTGCGCCGGGCGCGCTGCTGGCCGCGCTGGACGCCGGTCGCCCGGGACAGGCAGCGCTGGACGTCTTCGAACAGGAGCCGGTGCTGGACCCGCAGCATCCGCTGCTGCGGCATCCGCGCGTGCTGGCGACGCCGCACATCGGCTACGTCGAGCAGGCCAGCTACGACCTGTATTTCGGCACGGCTTTCGACAACGTGCTGGCCTTCGCCGCCGGCACGCCGCAGCGGCTGGCCAATCCCGAGGTGCTGAGCGCCCGCGGCTGAGCGGCAGACCGCCTTCGTCCAGCGGGCGCGCCGCGCGCTAGGCGACGGCGCGCCGCGACCGGCTCAGGAACCGGACGCCGGGGCCGGTTCGGGCGTATTCGTTGCCGGCTTGGCCGCGTCGGGCTTGGCCGGTTCCGCTGCCGGCGGCTTTGCCGGGGCCTGCTTCGGCGCCGCGCCCGCCGGCTTGTGCGCCGGCTTGGCCTTGCCCTTGCCGGCCGGGGCCGCCGCAGCGGCCCGCGCCACGGCGCCGGGCTGCTTCAGTTCGGCCAGCGCCTGCGCGATCGGGCCATCGCCCGGCAGCACGTCGCCGGCGGTGTAGCCCTCGGCGCCCTCGTCGTCGCCATGCAGATGGCCCGGCAGGGTCGCTTCGCTGTAGTCGGCGATCGCGGCCGGCTTGTCGGCGTCGTCCGCACTCGCCTCCGGGTGCAGCACCACGTCGGGCACGATGCCGCTGGCCTGGATCGACTTGCCGCTCGGCGTGTAGTAGCGCGCCGTGGTCAGCTTGACCGAATCGCCGTTGTCCAGCGGCAGCACGGTCTGCACCGAGCCCTTGCCGAAGGTACGGCTGCCGACGATGCGCGCGCGCTTGTTGTCGCGCAGCGCGCCGGCCAGCACTTCCGAGGCGCTGGCCGAACCGGCGTCCACCAACACCACCATCGGCGCGCCGTTGAGCAGATCGCCGGGCGTGGCGTCGAACTTGGAATCGCTGACCGAGATGCGCCCACGCGTGCTGACGATGGTGCCCTTGTCGAGCACGTCGTCGGCCACCTGCACCGCGGCGGTCAGCAGGCCGCCCGGGTTGCTGCGCAGATCCAGCACCAACCCGCGCAGCTTGCCGCCGGCCTGCGCCTGCAACTGCTGCAGCTGCTTGTGGAAATCGGCGCCGGTGTCGGCCTGGAAGGTGCTGATGCGGATGTAGCCGTAGCCCGGCTCGAGCATGCGGCTGCGCACGCTGGCCACGCGGATGGTCTGCCGGGTCAGGGTCACGTCGAACGGCTTGTCGACCTTGTCGCGGGCGATGGTCAGCACGACCTTGCTGCCCGACTCGCCGCGCAGCGGCTCCATCGCCTTGACCGCGCTGATCGGCTTGCCGTCGATGGCGATGATGATGTCGCCCGAGCGCAGGCCGGCGCGCGCGGCAGGCGTGTCGTCGATCGGCGACACCACCTTGAGGGTATTGTCCGGCAACTGCAGCAGCTCCACGCCGATGCCGTCGTAGGCGCCGCTGGTCTGCTCGTCGAAGGCCTCGGCGTCTTCCTTGCTGAAATAGGTGCTGTGCGGATCCAGGTCCAGCAGCAGACCGCGGATCGCGGACTGCATCAGCTTCTTGTCGTCGACCGGATCGACGTAGGCTTCCTTCACCGCGTTGTAGACCGCGACGTAGCGGCGGATCTCGTCCAGCGGCACCTTGGTGCTGGCCGATTCGGTGGCATCGGGATCGTCGGCGCTGGCCGCCGGGGCCGTGGGCGTCTGCGTCTCGGCGCGTTGCGCCATCGACGGCAGCGGCGCCAGGGCGAGCAACAGGGCTGCGGACAGGACTACGCGCATGAAGCACTCCGATTGGGGAAGACCCGCACCGTGCACGGCGCGGTTGTCCGGATTATGCGCGAAGCGGAGCTAAATTCGCGTTGAACGCACCGCGTTGGCGTGGCTCAGCGGCGCTGCAGCCACGACGATGGATCCACCGGCTGACCATTGCGGCGCAGTTCGAAGTACAGCGCCGGACGGCCCTGGCCGCCGGAATTGCCGACCTTGGCCACCGCATCGCCGCGCTTGACCTTGGCGCCGGCGTCGCGCAGCAAGGTGTCGTTGTGCGCGTACAGGCTCATGTAGCCGTTGCCGTGGTCCACGATCAGGATCATGCCGTAGCCGGTCATCCAGTCGGAGAACACCACGGTGCCGTCGGCGACTGCGGTGACGGTGCTGCCGGCGGGGGCGGCGATCAGCACGCCGCTGCTGGTGCGCCCGTCGGGCAGCCGGCCGCCGTAACGCGCGATCAGGTCGCCCGACAGCGGCCAGCCCAGGCCGCCGACCTTCAACGGCGGCGCCGAAGCGACCACCTTGGGTGGCACCTTGCCACCACCACGCCCGGCCTTCGCCGCGGCCTTGGCCTGCGCCGCCTGCTCGGCGGCTTCGCGCCTGGCCGCGGCACGGCGCTCGGCTTCGGCACGGGCCGCCGCGGCGCGCAGGTTGGCGAGCAGGGTTTCCAGCGCCTTGGCGTCCTGGCCCAGCGCCTTCTCGCGTTCGCTGCGGTCCTGATAGCGCTGGTCCAGTTCCGAGACCACGCTGGCGCGCTGCTTGCGGTCGCGCTGCAGGGCCTGCGCCTGTTCCTGCTGGCGGCGCTGGGCTTCGCTCAGTTGCTGCTTCTGTTCGACGACCTCGCGCTGCACCTGTTCCAGCGCCTGCAACTCGTGGGTCAAGGTGGCGATGCGCTGCGCGCGCTCGCGCTGCAGGTAGCGGTGATAGGCCAGCAGGCGGTTGGCGTCGGCCACGCGGTCCTGCGCCAGCAACAGCTTCAGCGGCGCATTGCCGCCGATGGCGTAGGCCGCGCGCAACAGTTGCGCCAATTCGGCGCGCTGGCGGGTCAGGCCGCTGCGCAGGCCATCGCGCTTGCGTTCGAGCTCGGCCAGGGTCTGCTGGTGCCGCTGCAGCGCCTGCTGCGTCTGCGCCAGGCTGCGGCCGGTGGCGGCGACTTTTTCGTCGGCCTCGCGCAACTGGCGTGCGGCGTCGCCGCGCTTGCCCTCCAGTTGCCGCCGTTCCTCGGCCACGCTCTTCAGCTCGCCGCGCACCTTCTCCAGGCGCTTCTCGGCCTCGCGCGGATTCTGCGCCGCGGCCATCCCCGCGGTCAGCAGCCACGCCGCCGCCAGCAGGCTGCGCAACGGCCCGCGCCAGTCGCCGGGCGCACGCCGCTCGGCCGCGCAGGGCGCGGCGGAATGCGATGGGACAGGCGCGGCTGCGGGCAAGCGGGGGTCCAGTGACTTCAGGCAGGTGTGGATTGTAGCGAAGCGTGTTGTGATCGCCTCACGATTGATTGCCGCCGCATCGTCGGCGCCCGGGAGGTGAGGGATGAAACGCATGCATCTGGCGGTTGTGCTGGCCTTGGCCCTGGCCGGCCCGGCGTTCGCGAGCGAGAGCATCAGCAAGGTCAACGGCAGCATCACCGCCGACGCCGGCAAGCAGTACGGGGATCTGGAAACCGTCAACGGCAGTATCAACGTCCAGTCCGGCGCCCAGGTAGGCAGCGTGGAAACGGTCAACGGCAGCGTCAAGGTCGCCGACGGCGCGCAGACCAAGGGTCTGTCCACGGTCAACGGCGGCATCACCCTCGGCGAGCGCGCGCAGGTCGCCGGTTCCATCGAAACCGTCAACGGCGGCATCTTCGTCGACCGCGGCGGCCGCGTCGGCGGCGGCATCGAGAGCGTCAACGGCAGCATCGGCCTGGTCGCCACGCAACTGGACAAGGGCATCGAGACGGTCAACGGCGACATCACCGTCGGCCACGATTCGCATGTCGGCGGCGGCATCTCGATCAACAAGCCCAGCTTCAGCATGTCGTTCAAGCCGGCGCGCAAGCCGCGGGTCATCGTCGGCCCGCGTGCGGTGATCGACGGCCCGCTGCGCTTCGAGCGCGAAGTCACCCTGTACGTGCACCGCAGTGCCAAGACCGGGCCGATCACCGGGGCCACCGCGTTGCCCTTCGACGGCGACACCGCGCCGAACAACTGAGCCGCGTTGCCGTGCGCACCCGGGTGCGCGCGGCTTGCCTATAGAATCCAGGGTTCCCTCGCCACCAGGAGCCCCCATGTCCCGCAAGCTCGTGCTGTGCCTGGCCGCAGCGGCGGCGCTGACCGCGTGCAAGCGCGAAGCCCCCGCCCCGGCCGCCGACGCCGCGCCACCGACCGCAGCGCCCGCGCCTGCTGCGGCGCCCGCGCATGCGTTTTCCACCGGGATCGCGCCGGCGGACTTCGCCGAACTGGTCAAGACGCTGTCCTCCGACGCTTTCGAAGGCCGCGGCCCCGGCACGCCGGGCGAGGACAAGACCGTGGCCTACATCCGCGACCAGATGCAACGCATCGGCTTGCAGCCGGGCAACGGCGACAGCTGGTTCCAGGACGTGGCGATGACTGAGACCACCGCGGCGCCCGGCACCACGCTCACCATCGCGCACGACGGCGCGGCACGGCAGCTCGCCTTCGGCACCGACATGGTGGTGGGCACGCGCACCGGCCAGCCCGAGGTCAAGCTCGATGGCAGCGACATGGTCTTCGTCGGCTACGGCGTGGACGCGCCGGAGCAGAAGTGGAACGACTATGCCGGCCAGGACTGGAAGGGCAAGACGGTGGTGATGTTCGTCAACGACCCCGGCTTCCACACCGGCGACGGCAGCCTGTTCGAAGGCAAGCGCATGACCTACTACGGGCGCTGGACCTACAAGTTCGAGGAAGCCGCGAGCAAGGGTGCCGCCGCCGCGTTGATCGTGCACGACACGCCCGGCGCCAGCTACGGCTGGGACGTGGTCAAGAACTCCTGGTCCGGCGCGCAGTACGACCTGCCGGCGAAGGACGATCCGGAGCCGCGCATTCCGGTGCAGGGCTGGCTCACCGCCGAGGCGGCCAAGAAGCTGTTCGCCGACGCCGGCCTGGATCTGGCACAGGCCTACAAGGACGCCAGCAAGCGCGGCTTCAAGCCGGTCCCGCTGAAGGCCAAGCTCTCGGTGGACCTGAAGAGCACCATCGCCGAGAAGACCTCGCGCAACGTGGTCGGCGTGCTGCCCGGCAGCAGCCGCGCCGACGAAGCGGTGGTGTACATGGCGCACTGGGATCACCTGGGCAAGCACGAGGGCGAACCGGGCGACAACATCTACAACGGCGCGGTCGACAACGCCACCGGCGTGGCCGGCATCCTGGAAATCGCCGAGGCGTTCGCGCACCAGCAGCCCAAGCCCGAGCGCTCGGTGGTGTTCCTGGCGGTGACCCTGGAAGAGTCGGGACTGCTCGGTTCCAAGTACTACGTGGCGCATCCGACCTTCCCGCTGAACAAGATCGCCGGCGTCATCAACCTGGATGCGATGCCGGTGGCCGGGCGCGCCAGGGATTTGGTGGTCAACGGGTTCGGCAACTCGCAGCTGGAAGACCTGCTCAAGCCCATCGCCGCCGCGCAAGGCCGCGTGCTGCACTCTGAAGACGCGCCGCAGAGCGGCTTCTACTTCCGCTCCGATCACTTCAACTTCGCCAAGGCCGGCGTGCCCGCGCTGTACATCGACGGCGGCGAGGACTTGGTCGACGGCGGCATCGAGGCCGGACGCCGTGCCGCGGCGGACTACGCCAAGCGTTATCACACGGCGGCCGACGAGTACGACCCGGCGACCTGGAAGCTCGATGGCGTGATGGACGACCTGCAGGCGGTATACGGGGTCGGCAAGGAACTGGCCGCCGGCGACAGCTGGCCGAACTGGTATCCGGACAACCCGTTCAAGGCCGCACGCGACAAGATGATGGGCCGGCCCACGTCGCTGCCGGCAGCGGCGCCTGCCGCCGCCAAGTAGGCGGCTGCGCCCTCCAGTTTCATGGCAACGGCGCTTCGGCGCCGTTGTCGTTTGTGGGCGTCGGTCGTGCGACGGGCGGCATAGGGCGCGCGGAACACGACGGCATGCGTTGCCATCATCGCTGTGCCGGCTTCCATCCGATCATGTTCAACAGCGCGTTGCGGGTGCGCTGTTGTGGGGGCCTCTTCGAGGCGCCTCGAATCACGACACCTGGCAACTGTAGGAGCGGCTTCAGCCGCGACAGGAGTTACCGGGAATGCCCGTCGCGGCTGAAGCCGCTCCTACAGCGGTGGATCGCGCATCAGTCGCCTGGATACCGACGGCCTTGGCGCGACACGACACGCAGTCGCGGTCTGTCTGGCTTTCGTCAGCGCGGGGCGAATCAGGCTGACGTTCTTACGATGTATTCAATCACGACAAGATGGATTCGCGCGCCTCGCGGAGCATCACCACCCTGCAGAGCGCGTGGCTCGCCTTGCGGCCATCCGCTGCGCTGCCTGTCGGCTGTCTCGATCCTGCAGCGCTTCGTTCCCGCGCCCAAGGATGCCTGCGACCTGTTCCCCGGAAACGAGGATCCACCGCCCCTGGCGCATACGACGATATCGGCCCCGCCCTCCCCAATAGAAAAGCCCGGGCATGCTTGCCCGGGCTTCCGAGGTCTCGCCATGATGCGTGACGTGGCCGCGGTAGCGAAACGCCACCGCGGACGCCGCCTCAGGCCGCTCGCTTGGTCTGTGCCAGGCTGGCCATGTCGATGACGAAGCGGTACTTCACGTCGCCCTTGAGCATGCGCTCGTAGGCCTCGTTGATCTGCGCCATCTCGATCGTCTCGATGTCGGACACGATGCCGTGCTTGGCGCAGAAATCCAGCATTTCCTGAGTCTCACGGATGCCGCCGATCAGCGAGCCGGCCAGCTGGCGCCGCTTCATGATCAGGTTGAACACCGTCGGCGACGGATGCGGTTCGGCCGGTGCGCCGACCAGGGTCATGGTGCCATCGCGCTTGAGCAGGGTCAGGAAGGCATCCAGATCGTGCGGCGCCGCCACGGTGTTGAGGATGAAATCGAAGCTGTTGGTATGCGCCGCCATCTCCTCGGCGTTCTTCGACACCACCACCTCGTTCGCGCCCAGACGCAGCGCATCCTCGCGCTTGCCGGCCGACGTCGTGAACAGCACCACGTGCGCGCCCATGGCGTGGGCGATCTTCACGCCCATGTGGCCGAGGCCGCCCAGACCGACGATGCCGACCTTCTTGCCAGGACCCACCTTCCAGTGGTTCAGCGGCGAATAGGTGGTGATGCCGGCGCACAGCAGCGGCGCCACCGCGGCCAGCTTGTCGGCATCGTGGCGGATGTGCAGCACGTACTTCTCGTCGACCACGATATGGTCGGAGTAGCCGCCATAAGTGTTCTCGCCGCCGAACATCGGGCCGTTGTAGGTACCGACGAAGCCGTTTTCGCAGTACTGCTCTTCGCCATCGGCGCAGGAGGAGCAGTGCCGGCAGCTGTCGACCATGCAGCCGACGCCGGCCAGGTCGCCGACCTTGAAGCTACCGACCTGGTCGCCCACCGCGGTGACGCGGCCGACGATTTCATGGCCTGGTACCGATGGGTACTGAGTGTTGTGCCACTCGTTGCGGGCGGTATGCAGATCGGAGTGGCAGACGCCGCAGTAGAGGATCTCGATGCTGACATCCTTGGCACCGAGCGCACGGCGCTCGAAGGTGAAGGGGGTCAGCGGCTGATCGGATGCCTGGGCGGCGTATCCAGTGGCTTGGCTCATGGGGAAGGCCTCGTGGTGGGTGAAAGGGGGCCGAGAGCGACGCGTGAAGCAGGCAGCGAATGCCCTCGCGATCGCCGGAATCGGAAAAAAGTCTAAGCGCCATGGCATGAAAGGCACGCATCGCTCCATGGAACGGTACGATGCGCTCGCTCAAAACCCGCTGTCGAAGTGGCCAGTTGTGGACTGGCGCACGTGTTCAGCTGAACCTGGATGTACTTCGCCGATGGCGTGCGGGCAGCGATTGCTTCATCAGTCAAGCGCGCCTGTGGAAGACGCGCGACATCGATGAGACGCACGACATAAAAGACCCCAAAAAGTCTTTGCAAGAGTTCGGTGACGCCCCTGCGGGGCCGCTTCCCCCGCAAAGGGGGTCGTGGTCCTGGCGGGAGAAGGGAGGAACCGAGCCCCTCTCCCCGCGGGAGAGGGGTCGGGGTGAGGGAACGGGCAGCGCCTCGCCGATCCGTCATTTCGAGGCTTT